>LN874948.1:1116377-1121311 GCA_001282665.1 Clostridiales bacterium mt11 | reverse complement strand
TTAGGACTTTTAGCAGGAGGACTAACAGAATTAGCATTTGCAGGTTTAGTCCCAGCAGGTGGAACTCAACCACCAAATCCAGTTTTAGCAGGAGTTATGACAACTGTTATAGCATATACTACGGGATCACACCCTGAAACTGCTATTGGCTTAGCATTACCTTTTAGTTTTTTAATGCAGTATATATTATTATTTTATTATTCCATATTTTCTTTATCAATGGTTAAAGCTGATAAATATGCAAAAGAAGCAGATACAAAGGCATTTACTAGGGTGAATATTATGCCTACAGTAATAGTTGCTTTAACCTATGGTTTAGTTGTGTTTTTAAGTGCATATGTGGCTCAAGATGCCATGAGAACGTTAGTATATTCTATGCCAAGTTGGCTAACTCATGGACTTGAAGTTGCAGGAGGCATTTTACCTGCCGTTGGTTTTGGTATGCTACTAAAAGTAATGTTTAAAAAAGAATTTATACCATATTTAATCATAGGATTTTTATTTGCATCTTTTGTTGAATTTTCTAACTTGCTGCCTGTTGCCTTATTAGGAACTGCTTTAGCACTTTATGAGTTCTTCAATCCAAAGAGTTCCAAGGTAGCTGTAGATGATACAGAGGAAGGAGATGACTATAGTGACGGAATCTAAAAACATAGAAAACAAAAGAGTATTATCAAAGAAAGACATTTCTAGGATGGGAATTAGATCTACACTGCTTCAATCCAGTTTTAACTACGAAAGGATGCAGGCAGGAGGATGGACATTATCTATGCTCCCATGTCTTAAAAAGATATATAAGGATGATAAAGAAGGTTTGTCTGATGCAATGACAGACAATATGGAATTTATCAATACTCACCCTCTTCTAGTAAGCTTTTTAATGGGATTGTTGTTGTCTTTGGAAGAAAATCATGAGGATAGAGGGTTAATAAAGGGATTAAAGGTTGGACTTTTTGGACCGTTAGCTGGAATTGGTGATGCTATATTTTGGTTTACATTATTGCCTATAGTAGCAGGAATTACTGCATCTTTTGCACAGCAAGGAAACGTTTTAGGACCTATATTATTCTTCGCTATATATTTGGGAATGTTTTTGCTTAAGGTACCTTTAGCTCATGCAGGATATAATTTAGGTGTAAAAGCCATAGATTTTGTAGAGGAAAAGTCTCAGGAAATTTCAAAAGCAGCATCTATTATGGGAATTACAGTAATAGGAGCTTTAATAGCAACTTATGTTAACATTAATGTATTATCTGAAATTACAACTAAAGCAGGGAATGCGGTTTCTATACAAAAGGATTTCTTCGATATGATATTTCCTAATTTACTACCTATGGCATATACATTATTTATGTTTTATCTATTAAAGAGTAAAAAAGCTAGTCCTACATTATTAATAGTCATAACTTTCTCCTTATCTATTATCTTGTCTTTATTAGGGGTGTTATAGATGGGAACGCTATTTATTATATCGGGACATGGATTTTTTGCCACAGGTATGAAGAGTACTATTGAGTTGATTGCAGGGAAACAGGATAACGTATACTATGTAGATTTTACAGTAGATGATAACGATACAACTTTAAAAGAGAAGATAGTCAATATAATCGAGGAAAGTAAATGTAAACAGACATTATTGATATGTGATCTATTGGGAGGAACTCCTTTTAAGGTTATGGCAGAAATAGCAAATGATAAAGATAATATGGAAGTAGTAGTCGGCTGCAACGTAGGCTCAATCATAGAAGGAATATTAACTATGGGAGACTTATCTATTAGGGAAGTTGCAGAGCAACTAGTAAATACCAGTAAAAATTCAACGCTTAGATTTGAGAAGATTGCAGCTGAGGAATCTATCGAATGTGATCTATATGAAGACGGAATATAATAATTAAATGGTAGAAATAAGGGGAATCTATATGGGATTCTCTCTTTATTTCAATATCCAAATATAAGGGGGAAAAAATATGGACATTATTTCAACAAGGGAAATGCTATTAAATGCAAAGAAGAATCAATATGCTGTTCCAGCTTTTAATATACACAATTTAGAAACTATGCAGGCTGTACTAGAAGGTGCTTGGGAGATGAAATCTCCTGTAATAATTGCAACTACTCCAGGCACTGTTAAATATGCGGGAATGGACTACTTAGCTGCTATGGCAAAAGTAGGAGCTAAAAGGTACAATATTCCTATAGCACTACACTTAGACCATTGTCCAGATGTAGATTTTTTAAAGGAATGTATATATGCAGGGTATAAATCCGTTATGATAGATGCTTCATTAAAAGATTATGAAGACAATATTAGAATAACAAAAGATGTAGTTGAATTTGCTCATAGATATGATGTAACTGTGGAGGCAGAATTAGGAGTAGTAGGTGGAGCAGAAGATGAGAGAAAAGTTGATGAAAAGGATACTATGCTAACTGATCCACAAGTAGCTTTGGATTTCGTTAAGAAAACTAACATAGATTCCCTAGCAGTTGCTATTGGAACTGCTCATGGAGTTTATAAACTGGAGCCTAAATTGGATTTTGAAAGGTTAATTAAGATGAATGAAATGATAGAAGTTCCATTAGTGCTGCATGGTGCTTCAGGAGTTCCTTCTGATGCTATAAAGAAGGCTGTAGAGTATGGTATCTGTAAGGTAAACATAGCTACTGAACTAAAGCTGCCTTTCGCAGAGAAGATAAAGAATTATTTTAAAGAAAATCCACAAGCAAATGATCCGAGAAAATATATAACTCCAGCTAAAGAGGCTGCCAAAGAAGTAGTCATAGAAAAGATAAAAATATGTGGAAGTGAAAATAGAGCATAAGTATGAATTAACACAAAGAAGGGGGATTAGCTTTGATTCTTACCATAACTTTAAATCCTTCCATTGATAGAAAATATGTAGTCGATGGATTTGAAAGGGGAAAGATATTTAGACCTAAAGAAGTTCAATATACTCCTGGAGGGAAAGGGTTAAATGTTACAAAGGTGATAAAATCTTTTGGAGAACCTGTAACAGCAACTGGCTTTTTAGGAGGCAGAAGTGGAAGTTATATTAAAGAAAAATTAGATAATATGGAAGTATGCCATAAATTCATTCCTATTGATGGAGAGACAAGGAGCTGTATTGCTATTTTATCTAATGATAAAAGTCAGACGGAGATATTGGAAAAAGGACCTTCTATTTCGGAAAAAGAGGCATTAGAGTTTTTGGATCTATATAATAATATTATTAAAGATTATGAAGTAATATGTGCTTCTGGAAGTCTACCTAAGGGGCTTGCAGCTGATACCTATAAAAGTTTAATAAATATTGCTAACGAGCAGGGTAAAAAGTTTATTCTTGATACAAGTGGGGAGGCGTTAAAACTTGGTATTGAAGCTTCTCCTTTTCTAATTAAGCCAAATAAGGAAGAAATGGAGAATCTTATAGGACATACTATAACTACTGAAGACGAAATAATAAGAGTAGCCAATTGTCTATTAGAAAAAGGTGTAGAGATAGTGGTAGTTTCTCTTGGGAAGGAAGGAGCTATGGTCTTTTATGATGGCTACGCTTATAAAATAAAAGTACCCAATATAAAAGCCGTAAATCCAGTGGGTTCAGGAGATTCAATGATAGCAGGATTTGCTGTTTCCATAGTTAGGGATTATGATTTTCAACGTATGTTAAAAGTGGCAGCTGCCAGTGGGACTGCCAATGCCATGGAAAGTGAAACGGGAAAAGTTGATATGAATAATATGAGGAAGATTATGGATAAGATAGAGATAGATAGGATAAGGATATAGGGACAAGTGAATATATAAGCTTGACATTTTATTAAAAGAGCAGTCAATCCATTGAGATTGGCTGTTTTTCTTTGTGTGCTCAGTATGGGCAAAGGAAAACAGAGTAAGAGCCTTGGTTGAAACAAGATTTGTCATGAGAAGTCAGCAGATACCATAGTCCCATGAAAATCTGGATTTCATGAGACAGGTGTTTTCTTGACTTACCGTTTGATTGATGATATACTTTTCATATAAGTATGAAAAGTATGAATATGGAGGGATTAAAAATGTCATTACCAAAAGGTAAACATATTTTTGGAACAGTTAAGGTAGGAGAAAGGGGACAAATTGTAATTCCTAAAGAAGCAAGAGATTTGTTTGATATAAAACCAGGAGAAACTTTATTGGTTTTAGGAGATGAGGAACAAGGGATTGCTATTACAAAAGCAGATGTTATGCAAGAAGTTGCTGTAAAAATCCTTAAAGGGTTAGGAGAGTTTAAGCTAGATGATAAATAATATGACAAAATTCTTTGGCGTGTCAAATGTAGGTTTTATTCTTTTACTCATTGCAACGATTGGGGATTTGGTTATACCTTTTTTTCTTGCCCCATTTTGCAAAAAGTATAATCATGTGACAATGGTAATGAGTTTGTTAGGTAATCGCAATTCTCCAGTCCATTTAATATATAACTTGTGGCTTATTGCTGCAGGGATTATGCTTATTCTTGGCAGTTTAAAATTGTATGCAATATATTTACCTGCTTCAAATATACTTTCAAAAGTATTGCTATTTTGTGTAGTATTTTATGCTATTGGAGCTTGCGTATTATCCGGTATATTTTCAGTTGGAGAAACAAAGGCACTTACAACTCTACCCGAAAAAATACATGGGTATGGCTCTGTTTTAGGATTTTCTATTTTAACCTTTGTTCCTTTGATTATTGGGATTGTGTCTATGCGTTCAAACGAGGTAGTTTGTAGCGTCATGTCGTTTATATTTTTTGTTTTGGCTATACTGTTTTTTGTTTTGTTTGTAATGGCTGATAAGGCAAGGTTTGAAAATACTATAATTTCTAATGAGGGAATATGGCAAAGATTGAGTTTGCTTTGTATGTATGCGCCGATCATTATGGTTTCATTCAAAAATATATTTATGAAATAAGGTG
>LN874948.1:0-1116098 GCA_001282665.1 Clostridiales bacterium mt11 | reverse complement strand
CATTCAAAAATATATTTATGAAATAAGGTGCTGCAATGGTAAGTACCAAATGGATTTTATGTCCTATCTGCAGAAATAAAATCCAGACAAAATTAAGAGAAGATACTGAATTAAAATGTTTCCTGCTATTTTGTCCGAAATGTAAATAGGAAACTCTAATCAATGTAAAACAACTAAATATGTTAATTATTAAAGAGCTAGATGCAAAGACGCAGAGCCGATAACACACGGATAATAAAATTCGTGGTTATCGGCTCTGCGTCTTTGTCAACGACCATTTGTTATGCAATTGCTGACGAACAGAAATCACATCAGGCTGAAGTAGAGTGGACCGAGTTTGCAGATAAAAACAAAGCCCAATGCTACCCGAACCCTACATAATAACTGTGGCGGTTACATGGGAGGAAGATTGTTGTTCTTACTTGGAGAGGTCGGTAAATAAAATAATTATTTACCTCCTACCAGATTTAATCGCAATAATAGCCATATTTTCTAAATAAGTTCTTGGTGTTTTCCACTTCATCTTGTATCTTATCATTTTCAAGTGCTAGAGAAGTAAATATGGTATCTATTATGATCAACTGAGAGATTCTTGAAGTTTGAGAAGTTAATCTAAGGTTGTTTTCAATATTTGCAGTATTTAAAATTATATCAGCTTTATTGGATATGCTTTGATTTCCATATTGAGTTATGAGTATAATGGAAGCATTATTATCTTTGGCTATTTCCATACAATGGTGAGCGTGCATTGATTTACCCAATGTTGAAAGTACGATTAGCAAATCATCTTCTTGGATGCCTATAATGCTTTCCAAACTCAAATGCGTATCTTCATAATAGATTGTGTTTATATTCAATCTCATAAATTTGGTTTGTAAATCCTTGGCAATGATACTTGAAGCTCCTAATGCAACTATAAAGATATTTTTATTGGATTTATGGATTTTATTAATCAAATTAACTGCTTTTTCTAGTTCTGATGGATCGATAATCTGATTTGTAAACTCTAAAGCTTTACAAGTTGAAGATGTTATCTTATTTAAAATTTCATAAGGTGAATCGTTTGAATAAATATCTTTTATAGATTTAAAATCGTGGGGAGATACTAAACTTGCAGATAGCTTTAATTTAAACTCAGAATACCCCGACAAATCAAGTTTTTTAGTCAATCTCATTACGGTAGCTTCGCTAACATTGCTATTAGCCGATAAGGTGCTAAGGGACATATCAACAATAGATTCTTTATTATCCATAATATATCGTGCTAAACTCTGTTCAGTAGGTGTAAAGGAATCAAAATTGGATATTAATTTAACTAATATATTACTGTTCATTATCTATACTCCTTTTAATTGATATGTATATTATATACTAATTACCATATTATCATAAAATTTAATAGAGTAAATAGAATATTTTGCCTTAATGTAGTAAAACTTCTATTAAAATAAAAATCATTGAAGTTTTACAACAAAGATGATATAATGTACTAAACCTAATAATATAATCTAAAAAATTAGACATATGAAAATATTCAAGTTATTTTGGAGGGATTTAAATGAAAAAATTAAGAGTAGCAGTTGTAGGTGCTGGTATATATGGTATGAATCATATTAGGGCATTTGACTGGAACAAAGATGCAGAATTAGTTGCAATTTGTGATTTAAATCAAAAGATTTTAGATGGATTAAAAGGCGAATTCAATGCAAAAACTTATACAAATATTGAAGAAATGTTAGAGAAAGAAGAAATAGATGCTGTTTCTATAGCAACTCCAGATGCTTTTCATATGGCACCAGCTTTAACAGCTATAAGAAAAGGAAAGGATATTCTTGTTGAAAAACCATTAGCTACTACTAGTGAAGATGCTATGGCTATAATTGAAGAAGCTAAAAAATACAATGTGAGAGTTGCAGTAGATTATCATAAAAGATGGGATCCAGCAGCAATCAATTTAAGAAATGAATTGTTAAAAGAAACAACTGGAGCACCAATTCGTGGTTATATGAGCATGGACGATATTATAGATGTGCCTACTAAATGGTTTAATTGGGCTGATAAATCCTCTCCAGTACATTTCTTAGGAACTCATTGCTATGACCAAATACGTTGGTATATGGGATGTGAAGCAGTTAGTGTATATGCTGTTGGAACTAAGAAGGTATTGAAGGCAAAAGGTATAGATACCTATGATACTATACAAGCTTTTATTAAATTTGAAAACGGTTGCTATTGGACTGTTGAAAATTCATGGATTTATCCATCAGGATTTCCTAAGAACAACGATGGAAGAACTCAAATATTAACAGAAAATAATTTATTCAGATTGGATTCACAAAATAGAGGTTTGGAATTTTATAATACTTCCAAAGGACAAACTCCAAATTCATATTTCATAATAGATAATAATGGAAGACCTTATGGTTTTGGAATCGAACCTATAAATGATTTTGTGGATTGTATAATTAACAATAAACCATTTATAGCAAATGAAAACGATGGATTAGAAGCATTAAGAATAGCTGAGGCTGTCCATTTAAGTTTAGAAAAGGGTGAAGCTGTAGAGATAAAAAGATAGTTTAAGTATTAAACATTATATAATCATCGATTAGCTTAAAATAGGTTTTAATTAAGATGTTTTATAATAATAAAATAAAGGAGGCAAAACGATGAATGGTGCAGTTAAGTTAGCAGAAGGTTTTATAAGCTTTTTCCAGAAAACTGGGGATCAAATTATTGCAAATGTAGCAGGTACAGTGCCTATGTTACTTGGCTTGTTATTCCTAATCAACTTTATAATTAAAGTAATAGGGGATAAAAAGATTACAAAAATTGCTGAATTTTTGGGGAAGAGTGCTATACTTTCATATTTAATTTTACCGTCTTTTGCTTGGTTCTTCTTTAGTAGTCCTGGAGCACTTACAGTAGGTAAATTTCTTCCAGAGAAAAGAAAACCAGGATTTGAAGATGCTCTTGGTACAACGGTTCATCCATTGACATCATTATTTCCTCATATAGTTCCTGCAGAACTATTTATTTGGCTAGGAGTGGCAAACGGTATCACAAAACTTGGTTTATCTACTGCTCCCCTTGCTATACGCTATATTATAACTGGTTTGATTCTTGGATTGATTAGAGGAGTCATAACAGAGAAGATTTTTGTATACTTTATGAAAAAAAATAATAAACAAGTAGCATAAAGGAGGATTGAAAGATGAACGGCAAAGAACTTATTATTGAAAAAGATAATGGCGGTTGGGGAGGACCACTTTGTATACCAGTAGATACAAATAAAAAGGTTCTTTCCATGACTGGTGGGGGCATACATCCTATTGCTAAATATATAGCTGACCTTACTGGAACTCAGGCTGTAGATGGATTTAAGGAAGGATTAAGTGATGACGAAATTCTTGTAGCAGTTATTAATTGTGGGGGAACTCTAAGATGTGGTGTCTATCCAAAGAAAGGGATTTTCACCGTTAATCTAAATGCCATTGGTCCATCTGGTCCCCTTGCTGAATTTATTAATGAAGATATTTATGTCTCTGGAGTAACTCCTGAAAGTATTCATATGTCCTCAGGTGGCTCTACTGCAAAGGGAACAACACAAAAATCAAGTAAAAATACAAATAGCAAAAAGAAAGAAAATCAAGAAGTTAAATCCAATAATGAAGTTGAGAAAGAAAGCTGGTTTATATCAGCAGTTGAAAAAATGGGAACTTCATTAGGAAAGGTTATTTCTTTAGCATATGAAGCAGGAAAAGAATCTGTAAATACCGTTATAAAATCTGTATTACCTTTTATGGTTTTTGTTAGTGTATTAGTAACTATAATACTTTCTAGTGGAATAGGAAATGCTATTGCAAATGCCTTAAAGCCTATGGCTGGTTCATTAGTAGGACTTATAGTAATATCAATAATATGCGGATTTCCATTTCTATCTCCATTGTTAGGACCTGGTGCAGCTATTGCACAGGTAATAGGTGTTCTTCTTGGCAGCCAAATAGCCACTGGTGCTATACCACCTCAATATGCACTACCAGCATTATTTGCTATTAATGTACAGGTAGGGGCAGATTTTGTTCCAGTTGGACTATCTATGCAAGAGGCAGAGCCTGATACTATTAAATATGGAACTCCAGCATTCTTAATTTCAAGGCAAATTACTGGACCAATTGCAGTAATCATTGCATATTTTATGAGCATTGGAATGTATTAATATAGTAATCAAGGTATTGGAGGGATAAAGGTGGAAAAATATAAATCAGAAATATTGGAATTAGGCACTTCTGTAGAGGAAATGAGCCAGTTAGATATGTTAATATTATTTTCTAACGATGCCCCTAGTGAGCTAAGAGATTATTGTGTTATTCATAGTAATAATCAGCTATTAGAGGATTTAAAAGTTAATCAAAGAATTTATCTTGGTGATGAACGATATACGATTTCAGCCATAGGAAGTACAGCATTACAACAATGGCAGGAGTTAGGGCATGTTACTTTAAAGTTTGATAATCAGTCAATCCCCCAATTACCGGGAACAGTGCATTTAAGTGAAAAGCTAAAAAGAATACCTAGGGCTGGGGAGTTCATAAGAGTAGAATAGGGGAAGTGTTTTTATGATAAAATTATTGATTATTTTCATGCTAGCAAGCGTTATTCAAAATTTTTTATTTTCAAAACAATTGAAAACTGTAAACACCTTTTTCTATGAACTAAGAGCTAGGGGAAATGTACTGGTTGGAAGGAAAAAACACATCTTTAAACCTGGTGCCATAATAATGATGTTAATGGATCACGATTACATCAAGGAAGCATATGTATTAAAGGGATATAGCGTATTCTCTAAAATAAAACAAGCAGAATATTTAGAAGGTACTAGGTTAAATGAGGTTGAAAATATTAATGATTCCACCATAAAGTTAGCTTTTAATGATGCAGTAGCTAGGTTTAAAGAAGAAATATAGAAGATGTTTAAGCCAATATAAACATATTAATTATAGAAAAAAAGAACCGCTTTAAAAAAAGGTTGGTTCTTTTTTTTTATAAACCAACATATGTATTATCATAAGGCTAATATTTGGATAATTGTTTTGACAGCATATAGATTACAGCATACTCCAATGAATAGGGGTTATTGGCATAAGAGCTTATAATTGTGTTTAAAACATAGTCAAGCCCTAAAATGTGACAAGCTTAGCTTATTATCGAAGTTTTATATGAAGAAAAGTAAGAATTAAGGAGGGGGGGTTTAAATCGTTAACTATACAGAGAAGTAGAAAGGGGGTTAGGTCTTTGAATAAAAGAAATCTATTGTATAAAGCCATTGGATTTGTTCTAGCGGGAATCGTAGTGGCTTTAACATTTACGGTGGCTGATACTTATTCTTGGTTTAATAACAATGAAGATGGTTATGGAGAGGTAATCGCTGCTTCTAGGAAAGATATTTTGACTGATGTAAAAATAGATTATAAAGGAGATGTTCCCATATTAAAGCTTAAAAAAGCTCCTGACATAGATTATTCACCAGTAATATTTTTTTCCATAGAAGGAGATGTCAAGGATTATATACTTCATATGGATTCGGTAAAGCTTCGTGATGAAGTAGAAATACCTATTGTGCCAAATGTAAATTTGCCTCAAGTTTTAAATTTGATAATAGGTGGGGAAAAAGAAGTTGTAGGAAATATAAGGGTTAAACATCTAAATGAATTCATAGATGAGCCTATGGAGTTTAAATTGTCTCAAGATTATCTATTGAATCGATATTTTCTAAACAAGGGTGTAAGAAGCTATGGGAGTAATAATCTTTCTAATGAAGAAAAGGACGAGTTAATTGATTTGGTTAAGGATACCCTCCTTTATACTGAAAGATATTTAACATGGGAACCTTTAAGTTGGGAAGAAAGTGGAAATCGGATAGAAAAAGCATATATTTCTGAGAAACAAGCTCAGTTAATAGATATAATAGCCCCTAATCTATTGGATTATAATGAAAGGCTATACCAATTGTTAAACATTATTACAAAGGATTTAGAAGATGAAATGGAGAAAAACAATATTTTATCTAAAGAAAATGAAGAGCTGTTATCGAGAATAGCAGCATTAGAAGAGGAAAATATGCAGCTAAATACTTATATTTTGGATTTAGAGGAGAAAATCCATAAATTGACTACAGGACCTGCAATAAGTCCAGAGAATCCAGAATTACCTGTACCGAACCCAGAAGTTCCACAACCACCTGTACCAGAAGAAAATCCAGAAGAGTCAGAGGATTTGAAAACTCCAGAAGGAGAAGATGAGGAACTTAAACCACAAGATCCTCAAACAATAGAAGAAGTAGATACTTTATTAGAATAAACGGTAACGGGTAGGTTTTAAGGAGGGACTATCATGAAGAAGATATTTAATTGGATAGGCAATATATTATTAGGATTATTGTTGATACTGGTTATTTTGACTTTTGTGGGGAAACTTACAAAGTCAAATACTATATTAGGCTTTACACCTTTAAAGGTATTGTCTGGTTCTATGGAGCCAGCTATAAAAATAGGCGATTTAATAGTTGTAAAGAATACTTCTGAGTCCAGTATTGAAGAGGGAGATATCATCACATTTAAAACAAATCCTGATACCTTTGTTACCCATAGGGTGGTAGAGGTCTTTAACCAGAATGGGGATATTGCATTTAGAACTAAAGGAGATGCCAATAATATAGAGGATAGAGAGTTGGTAAATAAGCAGGATATAGTAGGGAAATACGTGTTTCGTCTGCCCGCATTTGGATATTTCTCTGATTTTGTATCTGGCTCTAAAGGTTTTATACTTTTATTTGTATTGCCTATATTTATATTACTGGGAAAAGAGATCATTAACTTTAGTAAAGCCTAAATATCCTAAAATTGTTTTATGAGGAGGTGAATATATTTTAAAGGGGAACTTTGAGGTTATACGTATAAAAAAAGGGGGAAAAGGTATATGAATAACAAAAAGAAGTTAGGTATATTTCTAATTCTGGTGTTAGCATTATCATTGGCAATAGGAACTTTTGCTTATTATAGCAAGACTTTTGCTAGTGATGAAAACAAGATAAGAGCAGCTAAGTTTGAGGTAGATTCTAATGGTACATTAAATGGAAACGAGATGTTTGATTTAACAGATAGGCCCATTTATCCAGGGGTAGAACAGGATATATATGAATTTGAAATAGATAAAAAAAACACAGAGGTACCTGTAAAATATAATATAACCGTAACTCCTTATGATGAGCTATTTAAACCTGTAGCACAAGGAGATAGCCCTGTTAATATTACAGTGCTTAGAAAAGTTGATGATAATTGGGTAGATATAGGTGGACTAGAAAATGTGGAAATAGTTCCAAAGAATATGGTAGAGGAATTTAAAATCCATATGAAATGGGAACATTCAGATTATGATATAGAATATCAAGGAAAACCTGGTAAAGTAAAAATGAATGTAGTAGCAACTCAAGTTGATGGTGAGGTAAATCCAGATCCTGATCCAGATCCAGATCCAGAAAGACCAGACATGACAGTTTGGTATTTTAAATGGGGAAAGACTCAATATATAATGCTTGAAAGTATAGATATTGAAGGTGCAGAATCGTATCAAATAACTGTTAATGGTAAAAAACTTGGGAATATTAATGAGATAGGTAAGGTTTTACCAGCACCTATAGGAACTCCACATCCAATAGATGCTGTTACATTACATGTTTATTCACCTAGGCCTTGGGATGGAAGACCTCGTCAACTACTCTGGGAAGGAGAAATAAAAAATCCAGAATTTCGTGGTGAGTTCCGTCCAGATCCATACGAATAAAAATATCCAATATTGAATAATAAGGAATTGATAGAACCAGTCCTTAGGGATTAGTTCTCTTGCCAATACGAATAAAGCAGCTAATGTTTTTAAATTAGCTGCTTTATTTATAATAAATTAGGCTTAATTTTTAATTTATTTGATAGTGAAAGAGTAACCATAGAAATAATCACGAAGAGGTGAACGAGGGATGATATTTAAAAAGTTAGCTAGATTAATTTGTATTGCAGTCATATCAATTATATTGATGTCTATAGTTCCATTAGAAGCTTGTGTTAGTATTAGTGATATTTCAGGCTATTGGGCAGAAGAAGTAATTGCTTAATGGATAGAAAAGGGACTAGTAAATGGATACTCAGATGGTACATTTAAACCGAAAAATAATATTTCAAGAGCTGAATTCATGAAATTACTAAATAATGCTTTAGGATATACGAAAGAAGCTGAAATAGATTATAAAGACGTTTCACAGGGCAAGTGGTATGTAAATACGATTAAAATGGCAAAGGCAGCAGGCTATATAAATGGATATGAAGATGGGACAATGAAGCCAGATAATCCAGTGACTAGAGAGGAAGTTGCGGCTATTATTACAAGAATAATGAATTTAAGTCCAGATGAAAAAGGAATAGAAAAGTTTAAGGATAAGGACAAGATAATCTGGAGAAAAGACTGCTATAGGAACAGTTGAAGGATTTAATGGGACAGTAATATTCAAAGTAATAGTAGAAGAAGTGGGAAGATATAATGTGAGTTTTCATCTATTGGCTAAGCTCACCGAAGCTGGAAGGAGCGATGATCAAATATTATTAGATCCTACTATAAAAGTTACGAATGTTAAAACTCAAAAAGTTCAAACTTTCAAAGGTACATCTATAGATTTAGAATCAGGAACATATGAATATATAATAACTATCTTGGGATATGAGGATAAGTCAGGAATTTTTACTTTAGCAAAGGAAGATTTAGAGATAGAGGAAGAATATATCCCTACAATTACAGTAACTTATAAAAAGAGGGAAGATGGATATTATGATTGGAAAGTTTTCAATCCAGTAAATTTAGGTATAAAAGACCAGAAAGAACAATACCTAGGATATAGACTACAATTTGTTGATACCTCTGTAGGAGCTTATATGCCTACTCCAATATTTACTGCCTTTGAAAATATAGTAAAAGCAGATGAAAATCAGATATTATTTGAGAATTTTGAAAGAGGTACTAAATAAGGTTATGCAGCAGGTGAAGTTACATTATCGTCAGGAACGTGGAACTTCGATGATGCATTAATTGGCAATCAGGATGGAGATAGAAAAATTGGAGGAAAAGCTGCTAGAATTAGAAATGGCTTCATTGAAATGAAATTTGATATCAACGTTAGTGGAACAGCAAATATAAAAGTTAAACATGCTAATTATGGTAATGATACGGGGAGCAAGTGGAAACTTCAAAGCTCTATTGATGGAGGAATAACTTGGCAGGATGTTGATGGTGAGATTATATGTACTAGTGAGATGCAAGAACAGACTTTTACCATTACCCATACAGGAAATATTAGATTTAAAATATTAAAAACAGGTGCTGTAGGTAAAAGAATAAACATTGATGATTTTGAGATCTTTGTGAAAGAAATTCCAACAGATCCAGTTTCAATACAAAGCATATCCATAGAAGGCTCAAAGGAAGTATTAATAGATAATACTACTAAGTTTAATATATTATATACCCCAGAAAAACCACAGAAAGAGGAGTTATCTGGGAAAGCTTAAATGAAAATATAGCTACAGTTGATGAAAATGGAATCGTAAGGGGAGTGGCTCAAGGTAAAGCTACGATTACAGCTGTATCAACCCATAATAATACTATAATAGCAAGTCATGAAATAACTGTAAAATCCTCAAGCTTAAAAACTATAGAAGAGGCTAAAGCTCTTCCTGATGGAAATACTGTTTCGGTTCAGGGAACTGTAACCTTTATAGATTCAAATAATAACTACTATATCCAAGATGATACTGGAGGAATAGATTTATTTAAAAATAGACAGGATTTAGGACTTTCAGTTGGGGATATGGCAGCTGTTACTGGTAAGTTGGCAACCTATAGAGGATTAAGAGAGATAGTGCCAGACGGTGTAGTTAAGGTTAGCAGTAACAATCCATTACCAGAACCAAAATTGGTTACTATAAAGGATGTTAATAATTATCAAAGTCAAAGAGTTAAAATAGAAAATGTAACTTTAGGTACTATAAATACAGATGGAAATACGGAAATAACTAATCTACAGGGAAATAAAATAAATATATATAGAATACCAATGTTAAAAGAAGTAAAAGAAGGTGATCTGGTAAATGTTACAGCAGTAGCTTCCATATTTGATACCCCTCAGCTTAGAGTTAGAGTAGCTGAAGATATAATCAAAACGGAGTTAGGAGAAGATGAAGTGCCTCCGGTAATAGATCACACTCCAATAATGGAAGGGAATATAAACTTGGATTTAGAAGTAAAAGCTAAAGTTACTGATGATAGAAAGATTGAAAAAGTTAAACTATATTATAGAACTAAAGGTGAAAAGGATTATAAATCAAAAGAGATGACCTTAATTGATGAAGAATATGGAGCGGTAATACCAAAGGTAGAGCTAAATATTTTGGGATTAGAATATTATATATGGGCAACAGATGGAACCAATGAGATAACAGACCCAAAAATAATATTAATACTCCATATTCTGTAAATATAATCGATAAAGACATATTGCCACCAACTATTACGAATGTAAAACCAGCAGATGGTGCCATTCTTCATAAGACGGATACGAAGCCAGAAATAAAGGCTGAATACTCTGATCCATCAGGAATAGATACTAGCTCCATTCAAATCATATTAGATGGAGAAGATGTAACAGCAGATGCAACTATTACAGAAACAATGGTAACTTATAAACCACAAGAGGATTTAAGCTTAGGCAGTCACACGACTATAGTTAAAGTAAAGGATGCTAAAGGTAATGAAGCAGCTAAAACTTGGACTTTTTCCATAGGAGAAGCCGAATATAAATTCCACTTTGGACAACTCCACTCTCATACTAGCCTTTCTGATGGAACGGGAACGCCAGATGATGCATATACTTGGGCAAGGGAAAGGGGAAAAGCAGATTTCTTTGGAGTAACAGACCATTCAAACTGGTTTGATAATGAACTTGATAATGAAAATACTACCGATGTATCTTAGTCCACAAGTGAAAAATGGAAGTTGCTCAATTCAACAGCTGATAAACACAATAAAGATGGTGAATATGTAGCATTAGCTGGCTATGAGATGACATGGTCGGGTTCTACAGGAGGTTGGGGACATATGAACACCTTCAATACTCCATGGTTTGCATCTAGAACTAATAGGAATATGGACTTGAAAGCATATTATAACAAGATATCTGAACATCCTGATTCTATAAACCAATTAAATCACCCTGGGAAGACATTTGGGGACTTTGCAGATTTCGGTTTTTATACTCCAGAGACTGACAGGGTAATACAACTTATAGAAGTAGGAAATGGAGAAGGACCTGTTAGAGGCAGTGGGTATTTTCCAAGCTACGAATATTATACAAGAGCATTAGATAAAGGATGGCATTTGCCACCATCTAATAACCAAGATAACCATAAAGGGAATTGGATTACATCTAATGATGCTAGAACCGTTATTCTTTCAGAACAATTGACTAGGGATAGTATATATGACGGTATTAGGGATATGAGAGTATATGCTACTGAAAATAAGAATTTAGAGATAATGTACAAGATAAATGGTCAAGTGATGGATTCTCAGCTTAATAACCCAGAAAAATTAAATATATCTATAAACATCAACGAACCAGATACAGATGATCCACAGCAGAAGATTACAAAGGTAGAACTTATATCCAATGGCGGGTTAGTTTCTGCAAGGGAAAACTTTGATGATTATAAAGTGGATTGGAATTTTCAATTAAATTCAATGTATGATTACTATTATGTAAAGGTAACTCAAAAGAATAGGGATATTTCCGTTACAGCACCAATATGGGTAGGCGATGTACTGCCAGTAGGATTATCAGGGCTAGATGTATCCAGTGACTATTTTGAGCTAGGGAATACTATCGACTTAAGTGCCACCATTTATAACAATGGACAATCTATTCTTGGTGAAGCAAAAGTAGAGTTTTATGTAGGAATACGCCTACAGGATTTATTCCAATAGAAAAAGGTAATGTTTATGGATTGGCAGCAGAAATTCTTCCAAGTGGCGGAAAAGTTATAGCTTCGGGAACTACATTCTTCTCTGATTTTGAAATGACTGGAGATGATATGTATTCTAATGTTCAAATAACAGCTAACATTTTAGATTGGTTGAAGCCTGAAAGACAAGTAAAAGTTAAAACCATAAAGGAAATAAGAGATGGGATGCCAGAAAACTTTGGAGAAATTTTTGTAATAGAAGGCAGAATAACAGCTATGTCAGAAGCCTATTCAAAGACACATAACTTGAATAATGCTTTCTTTGAAGTAATATATGTCCAAGATGAAACTGGCGGTTTGACCGTATTTGGAGTATCTCAAACTAAATTACCTTTAGGCACTAAGGTTAGAATCACAGGTGTTTCAGATCAGTATGAAGGAGATTATCAACTACAGATTAAGGATGAAACTAAAGATTTAATAGTACTTGATGATTCCATAGAAGTTATAGAGACTAAACTTATGTCTACAGCTGATAGCATGAAAAAGGAAAAGGAAGGTTTCCTCGTAAAGGTTCAGGGTAAAGTTACTAGAATAGATGATATTAAGAATAGCTTATACATTGTAGATGATTCAGGGAAAGAAGCTAGAGTATATGTAAATGGATATATAGGAGATGGTTCTGGAGATGAATCCAAACTAGGCAAGTGGGATTCAAGTATTGAAGTTGGAGATACTGTATCAGCTGTAGGATTAGCTTCTACAGACCCAGAAGAACCTAGATTAAGGGTTAGAAATACTGCGGAAATTGTAAAGATAGATAATGTAAAATATTAGTTTATAATAGAATCGGAGAAGTTTTTCTCCGATTCTATTTATATATTAACTCTTATCTTCATAGAGGACACTTACACCACTCTTTGCTAGCTTTGAGGATATAAGTGCGGTAATAGGCACCGTTAATATGATTCCAATACTTCCAGATATACCTTGTATTATTTCAGAAATTAAAAAGTCTAAGTTGATTATCTGTCTATAGGGCATGCCATAGGCAGCAATAAACAATATTATATTTAAGGAACTTCCTGTAAAGGCTAGAATTAAAGTATTAGACATAGTCCCCATAACATCTTTGCCTATATTCATACCTGATTGAAATAATTCTTTTAGAGGAATTTTAGAATTGGTTTTGTCTATTTCGAATATTGAAGATGAAATGGACATGGCTACATCCATTATAGCTCCTAGGGAGGCTATTAAAATGGCTGAAAATGTAAGACCCTTTATCTTTACATGCCTATGCTCAGCTATGTAGATAAGCCCTTCTGCTTCATTAGAAGTTAGACCTGAAATATGGGCCATATTGTTTGCGATATATGAGATTATACCTGCTATTACTACTCCTATTATTGTGCCTAATATGGCAGAGCAGGTTTTTTTATTGGGCTCATCAATTAATAATAAAGTTACTATAGCAGTGATAGCTACGGTTATTATGGCTATGGGAATTGGTTCAAAACCCTTAAATAGCATGGGAATCATAAAAAACACTACCATTATCCCAGTAAATATCAAAGATATAACTGCTTTGGCTCCTTTCCAACCTGAAAGGATGATTAGGAGGATGAAGAATGAGGCTATAAGCACATACACCACTTGTTCTTTATGATAATTGTAAACGGATATACTTTGAATATTTCCACCTTCCTCATGTATGCTTACTATTATTTTATCTCCTATCTTTGTATGGACATTGTAAAGTCTACTCATCGGATTTTTTATGTGGAATACTTCTCCTCTATATTTTCCAGTAGCCATTTTAATCTGTAATCTGCTGATATCCTAGATATAGATTATCAATTAGGGTATCATCTTCTAATTTTTCTTCATTAATCTCTTCTACTATGGCTTTTTCAAATTGGTATGGTGAAATATTTTGATTTAGTAGGTCGGAATTGAAGATGAGAATAAAAGACAATATAATTACTCCTATTATTAATATTTTTTCAAAAAGTCTTTTCATATGTACCACCTCTTTAAAGAATATTATAGATATTATTCTATTTAATTTGAAAAAATCCTTTTTTATAGGATATAGATAATGTAATATTATATATAGAAAAACTAAAAGGATAGTATCGTTAGAAAAGATACTAATTTAGGGTGAGTATGACTTTAATTTATTTAAAGAATATCCTTGATATTAGGAAAGATAGAGTTATTTAAGTTTTTGAATATAATTTGCATAAAAAGATGAATCTAACTAAATTAAAGTAGGTGATATTTTGAATCGGTTTGATGAAATATGGCTAAAAATAAGAGAAGAGATCATATCTCTAAGGAGAGATATCCATAAATGGCCTGAAACTGCTTTTGAGGAATATAAAACCCAAGATAGGATTATTAAAGTATTAGAAGAAAATGACATATCAAGTTATGAAAAGGTTGCTAAGACAGGGGTAATTGCAACTATAGGTAAGCCTTCTAATATTCAAATTGGTGTAAGAGCAGATATAGATGCTTTAATGGTAGAGGAAAATACGGGGTTATCCTTTGAATCCAATAGAGATGGCTATATGCACGCTTGTGGTCATGATGGACATATTGCTATTGCTATGGGGGTATTACTTGCAATATTGGAAAGCAGGGATGAAATTGATGGAAGGGTTAAATTCATCTTTCAACCTGCGGAGGAAAGAATAGGAGGAGCTAAACATTTTGTAGAAGGGGGATATGTAAACGATATTTCTGCTATTTTAGCTTTACACTTATGGCCTAGTCTACCCCAAGGAAGTATAGGGATTAAAGATGGGGCTTTTATGGCTTCTAATGATTATTTTCAAATAGATATAAAGGGCAAATCAACCCATGGGGCTAGACCTAATGAAGGTATCGATTCCATATATGTAGGAGCTAAAATAGTAGAGGAACTTAAAACTCTTGTTTCAAGGGAAGCAAATCCTGTTAAGCCTGCTGTAATCAGTATAGGTAGTTTTAATGGCGGAAACTCCTATAATATAATACCTGAAACTGTAAGTATACAAGGTACTGTTCGAAGTCTTGATAAAGGGGTGAGAGAATTTTTAGGCAGAAGAATACCTGAAATCTGTAAAGGTATAGGCATGATATATGGAGCCGATGTGGAAGTGAATTATATATACCAATATCCTGTAACCTTTAACCATTCTAAGGTCAACGATGTAATATCTATGGAGGCTCAAAAGATATTGGGAAGTGATAAGGTAGTTAGATTAGAAGAACCCCTTATGATATCCGAAGATTTTTCATTTTTTACAGAAAAAATTCCAGGAGCTATGTTTTTGTTAGGTACTTATAATGAAGAAAAGGATTGTATTTATCCCCTTCATCATAGTAAGTTTAAATTCGATGAAGAAATAACCATAAAGAATGGAGTTAATATAATCTATAATTCCATAATGAACTTCTTTCGCTTTCCTTTTGCTTAGAATTAGAATCTATGGAAGAATTCACATCTAATACTATAATAATAGAAAATTAAATATTTGGTACTATGTACCTAAACAGCGATAAAGAGGCTAAGTAAAAATTAGTACAATGGCTGTATTATCAAGTATGCTGAATAAATAAAATATTAAAATCCTGAAATGTTATCATTTCAGGATTTTAATATTGGTTGAAAATTAGGTAATTAGCCCTAGTCATTGTCCTTGAAAATTCATCAAAAGGTTGGTATAATTTAAATAAATAACATAATTAACCATAAATGTAATAAACAACAAAATGCTACAATCCATGATTCAAACATACATAACCCTGCATAACTTTACATATACTCTAATCTCATAAGGTCATCGTATTCCAAAAGTGATTATAAAATGTCTAAATATAAAGCTTTATTGAAATATATATTCATATTATCTACTAACAAGGCGGTTTATTCCCTTTTATAGAAAAATATCCATTATATTAGCGTAACCCCAAATTAAAAAATAAGAGTTATATTCTATTGACTCTTATCATACAAAATGTATGTACTAGCTATTTGACAGCCTAAGTAATTTTCTTGAAAAATCATAAGAAAAGGAGGTGCAATTAGTAACTGTTTTTATTAAAAATCAAGGGGGTATTGGGTAGATGTTAAAAAACAAAAGGGTTTCAAAAGTACTGTCCCTATTAATTACCATGCTCATGGTACTGGGATGTTTTACACCATTTGTATATGCAGAAGGCAGCCAGCTTAGTTCAGCAAAGGAAGAATTAGAGAAAGAAGCATTGAATAAGATTGCACCTGAGGCAATAAAAGATTTAGAGAAAGAAGATATGGTGGAAGTACTAGTATATATGGAGGATCAAGTAGATACAGATATGGTAGCTCAAGCAACTGAAAAAGCTTTATCAAAATCTATGACTCCGTATAATACTAAACTTGCAGTTAGAAGAGGGGTAGTAGAAGCTCTAAGAGATAAATCTGAAACAACTCAAATGAATATATTAAAATATTTAGAGCAGGAAAAAGAAAAAGGAAATGTAGAGGAATTTGAATCCTATTATCTAGTGAATATGGTATATGTAAAGGCTACAAAAGAAGTAGTTGAAAATATTTCTTTTATGTCGGAAGTAAGAAAAATCTATAAGAATAGAGTTCATCAATTAGACATTCCGGAAAATAGTGGAGAGATTGAGCCATCTGATGATGGGGTTGAATGGAATGTAAAAAGGATTAGGGCTAATGAAGTTTGGCAACTAGGTTTTGATGGTACAGGGGTAGTAGTAGGCTCCTTAGATTCAGGAGTAGATTGGACTCACCCTGCTTTGAAACATAAATGGAGAGGTTATGATCCAACTACAGGTCAAACTAATTCAAATGGCAACTGGTTTGATCCAGTATATAATGCTTCATTACCAGCAGATTCAGACCAGCATGGAACTCACGTAATGGGTACAATGGTAGGACAAGAAGTTGATGGAAGCAATAAAATAGGTGTTGCACCAGGAGCAAAATGGATATCTGCAAGGGTATTTAATAATGCAGGTTCCACTACAGATAGAATCCTATTGGAGGGAGCACAGTGGATGTCGGCACCAGGGGGAAATCCAGATAATGCTCCAGATGTAGTAAATAACTCTTGGGGTGGAGGAGCTGAAATAGACGATTGGTATAGGGATGCAGTTAATGCATGGAGAGCCGCAGGTATAGTTCCAGTATTTTCAGCAGGAAATCAAAGATTCGGAGAACCAGCACCATGGCCAGGATCTATTTCAAATCCAGCAAACTATCCAGAGTCTTTTGCAGTTGCTGCAACGGATAATAGAGATTTAAGAGCATCATTTTCAAAATTAGGTCCCTCACCTTATGATGAAAGTCTAATAAAGCCAGAAATATCTGCTCCAGGGGTAAGCATTAGATCATCAGTACCAGGAGGTGGATATGAAGGGGGTTGGTCTGGCACGTCCATGTCTGCACCAGCTATTTCAGGAACTGTTGCACTATTGGCATCAGCAAATAGCTCATTAACAGTAGAGGAAATAGAAGAGGCAATAACATCTACGGCTAGACCATTAACCGATGGAACATATCCAGATTCACCAAACTTTGGGTATGGATATGGTATAGTAGATGCTTTTGAAGCTGTATCTTCAGTATCTTCAGGAACAGGATATATAGCCGGTAAAGTACTACAAGAAGGGGAAGATTTGGAAGATGCAACTATAATTCATGAACAAGAAATATTTGAAGCCTATGCAGGTTCAGATATAGACATAGTCGCAGAGGTAAGCGATGATGTTGCTGTAACGGAAGTAGAATTGTTAATTAAACAAGAAGGAAAATCCTATTGGTTATTGGTTCCTATGAATAGAATATCAGGAAACCAAAAAAGTGGTATTTATAAAGGTACTATAACCTATGATATGTTAGTTGGGAATAGTATAGTATACAAGGTAAAAGCAAAGGATTATTCAGGGAGAGAAGTAGCCACAGAGGATTACAAGATAAATATAAAATTTGGTGTTATTCCAGGGGAATATGAACAAGGCTTTGAAGAAAATGCTACGGGTTGGCTATTTGACGGTTCATGGGAATGGGGAGCACCAACTGTGGGACCTAAGCCTTATGAAGGAAAGAATGTAGCTGGAACCAATTTAAGTGGAAATTATCCAGATGGTGCTGATGACTGGCTAGTAACTCCACCAATGGATTTAAGAGATACAGATTTAGGTTCAGCTACATTAAGATTTTATGAGTGGTATGAGATGGAAAACAACTATGACAAGGGTTATCTTTTAGTAACGAATGATTATGGAGAAACTTGGACAGAAGTAAGACCAGTAATTACAGGAGATAATAAGAACTGGAGAGAAACAGTTGTAAACCTTGGAGGATATATAGGTTCTACAAATCCAGTATTTGTAGCTTTTAGATTAACATCTGATGGTTCTGGCAATAGGGCAGGATGGTATATTGATAACGTTAGATTAGTAGGAGTGGACAATGAGCCTCCAGCTACACCTACAGGTTTAACTGCTGAAACCAATATTAGGGGTATTAAATTAAATTGGGAACCTGTACCTGATGGAGATTTATCTCACTATAATGTATATCGTTCAGAGGTATCTGGAGAATCCTATGAAAAAATAGCGGAAGTTTCACTTAATACCTTTGTAGATAGTACTACAGAGGCAAATACGACTTACTACTATGTGGTAGAGGCAGTAGATTTTTCAGGAAATCCTAGTGATTATTCAAATGAGGTTAGTATAACATCTTTAGAATTTATAACTATCTTTGGCACCGATTTTGAAGAAAATAATGCCGGATTCACAACAGGAGTTACAGCAGGCACTAATAATCCTTGGGAGTGGGGTGTTCCAACATCTGGACCTAATGTTGCAGCTTCAGGAAGTAAATTATGGGCTACAAATCTTTCTGGAAACTATACAGCAAACAACGATGCCTATATAGAATCTCCAGCCATAGAAATTCCAGAAAATAGTAATGCTATTTTGACCTTTACTCATTGGGTAGATATGGAGGGGACAACAACTCTATGGGATTATGGTCAAGTTTTAGTTTCTAATGATGATGGAGCAACTTGGACCAATATCACTCCAGAAGAGAAATATGGAAGAAGGGTTCAACAGTGGAAGACAGAGGAGATATCTCTTTCTAGATTTGATGGGGAAACAGTTAAGATAAGATTTTTCTTCCATTCTGATGCTTCAGTATTTTATCCAGGTTGGTATATAGATGATGTATATGTTATGGGTTCTACTGGTGAAATGGAAAAACAAAAAGAAAAAGATTTAATAAAACTACAATTAATAGATTCAAAGAATAAAAAGGCTGGTTATGTAGAGCCAAGTGAACCAAGTTTCAAGATAAATACAGCAAAGACATATGAATATGAAACAATAGAAGATGCTATTGTAGAAAAAATTCCTATGGCAAGGATGAATGGAATTCCATTAGATAATGCGGTAGTGACAGTGCTAGAAACTGGAAGAAGTGTTAAGGTAGATCCTGTTACTGGTAAATTCAATATGAGGAGTCCAATCGGTGAATATACTATAAAAGCAGAGGCATATGGATATTATTCAGAACAGGTGACGGTAAATGTAGAAGAAGGTATGAGTACTAATCATACATTTGTATTAGAGCAAAAACCTCAAGGAGCAATTACGGGTAGAATAATCGATAGGTATAATGAAACATTTGTACCTAATGCTACTATTAGAGTAGTAGAAGATCCAAATGTAGCGCCAGTTACTACAGATGAAGACGGATACTTTATAATAGAGGGAGTATATACTGGAACATATAAGTTGAAGATAGCTGCAAATGGATTTGAACCAAAGGAAGTTAAAGTAGATGTAGACGGAGGCAAAACAACAGATATTGATATACAGTTAAATAGGTTTGTAGGTTATGAAGATGAGATAATATATGATGATGGTACTGGAGAAAATGCATTAGTACTAAATGGAGCAGGTTATGGATTGGCAGTTAGATTTACTCCAAATCAATTTGGAAAAGTAAAAGGAACCAATATGTACTTCTGGGACACATCATGGCCAACTCCAGGAGGAACGGAAATAAAGGTAGCTATTTATGATATAGATGAAGCAGACAATGCAACCTTGGTTGGAAATCCAAAGACGGTAAATGTAACTAGAGGAGAATGGAACTATATAGACCTATCAGAATATGGATTCTCAACAGGTAGGGATTTCTATATATCAACTATACAGACAAAAGTAGGTACCGAATCACCAGGTTTGGGAATAGACGAATCTTCTCCACATGCAGATAGGTCATTTTTAAATATTGATGGAACCTTTACGCCAATATCAAGTGAAGGAATAGAAGGCGGACTTATGACTAGAGCAGTTATGGAATATTCCATAGATGTTCCAGCTATAACTAATCTAGGACAATTAACCTATATAAGTCAAGATGCCGTAACTGTAGAAGGAACGGTAACAGCAGATGGAAAGGTTAATTTCTATGTAAATGGAAATAAGACGACTTCTGTTGATAGTGAAAATGGAAAATTTACGGCAGATGTAGAATTACCATTAGACGAAAATATAATTATGGTAACTGCACAAGTGAATGGAATAGAAACAGAACCATCAACCTCAATAAAAGTTATTAAGGATAAGGAAAAACCAGAGTTAATAGTAGAACAACCACTAGATAATGCTAAGATAAATGCAGAAGTAGTTCATATAGTAGGTAGTGCCACTGATAATATTGAGTTAGCACAAGTATCAATAAATGACGCAAAGGTAGAAGTAGATGAAACAGGGAAATTCAATGAAAGATTAATAGTTAATTCAGGAGAAAATATAATAACGGTAAAAGCAATAGATAAAGCAGGAAATGAAACAATAGTTGAAAGAAGAATATATGTTGAATTAGAAGAACCAGTTATAACCAATATAGAACCTTCTGAAGACATAGAACTTAAAGCAGGGGATATATTGACGGTTAGTTTTGAAGCTCCAACCGGTGGAGAAGGATACTTTAAACTTGTAATTCCATTTGGATCACAAGGTAATGAAATAGGTATTCCAATGACTGAAAATAATGGAGTATATACAGGAACATGGGTTGTACCTGAGGGAATGGAAGTAGAAGAGTTATTAGTTGAAGTGATATATATTAGTGAATATGGGACTCAGGTAACGGAAACAGCATTGGGAAAGGTTAAAGTAGTAATAGACAAAGAACCAGACTCTCCAGAAACGGATATAATAGATGATGAACTAGATTCTCCAGTAATTGATATAATAGATATTGAACCTTCAAAAGATGTAGATTTAGGATTAGAGATGCGATAATTGTAGATTTATTAAATTTTATAATTTATTTCGATGAATATGTAGTTATCAAGCTATATGAAAATAAAAGCTAGTAAAAGGGGTCCCAAGTATATTTGGGGCCCTTTTGAGTAGTAGATAGTTGGGATTCAACTGGGAAAAAGGTAAAGGAGTGATAAAGCTAATGAGAACCATTCCATTTAAGATATTAAAAACTATTCAATCCTATAATAGCGGCGGAGAAGGAGTAACTGTTGAGGAAAAAGATGAAACCATAGAAATCAGTATTCGAAAGCAGTTTGACACTCCGGGCTATTTTATGAATGTTGATAAGATAGTAGAAGAAGACCATGATAATTACAGTATTTATCTACATATAATTCCTCCAGAATCAGACTCCATACTCTTGCAGATTATAACTTATAAGACTATAATATTAGAAATAGCTAAAAAAGACTTAATGGATTTAAGGTTCTATTCTTTTAAGGTAAAAGACCATATGAATTTAAACCTAATAAGTGGAAAAGGTGATATTAAAGAATGTTGACAAATATGTACTATGGATTAGCAGCTATGTTGGCAATAGTTTAATAGCTTAGAGCTATAGGTGAACATTTGTCATTGGTTTATAATTATGAAAATGTTCACCATATTTTGTGCAATTTTTACAATCATATTAAGCTTATTAAGGTTAATGGAATTACTATTTTATACAATCTGGGTCAAATAATGAAATATTAACAAGGGATTTAACATAGGATTTCCATTAGAATTTTGTATGAAAGACACAAAGGTATTTGTATTACTTTGCAGAAACATATCATGAATAAAATTAGGAGGTGTCTTATGTCGAGCAAAGATATTAATGAGAATTTTGAAGAAACACAGAAGTCTGAATTAACCTATGGAATTAATGATAGACCCCCATTAAGGTTAGCAATACCTTTAGCTATTCAGCATATTATGGCAGCCTTTAGCGGTATTGTAGCAGTACCTTTAGTAGTAGGTTATGCTATTGGACTTTCTGTAGAAGATTTGGCATTTATGGTAAGTGCTACATTATTTGTAGCTGGATTAGCAACCTTTATTCAGGTTTATGGAATTGGACCTATAGGTTCTAGACTGCCTTGTGTTATGGGAACAGATTTTACTTTTGTTGAACCGGGTATTGCAGTTGCCACTGCCTTTGGTCTACCAGGATATTTTGGAGCAACTTTAGCAGGTTCATTTTTGGAAATAATTTTAAGCCGTTTTATAAAGCCTCTTAGAAAATATTTTCCACCTGTAGTCACTGGTATTGTAGTTACACTAATTGGACTAACTATGCTGCCAGTATCCGTTGATTGGGTTGCAGGAGGAGCTGAAAGTACCCAATATGGGAGTTTAAAGTTTATATTATTAGCTTTAATTGTTATGGCAATTATTATAATTTTAAATCAGAAATGTAGTGGCTTTCTATGTTCTGGAGCTATTCTTATAGGTATTATATGTGGTTATCTAATTTCCATTCCTATGGAATTATTAGATATTACTCCCGTTAAGGAAGCAGCATGGATTGCATTTCCTAGACCGTTTAAATACGGGATTACATTTGAATGGTCTGCAATTTTAGCATTTATACCTCCTTATATTGTTACGACTATAGAAACTGTTGGAGATTTAATTTCTGTAGGATCTGCTAGTGAACATGAAATAACTGGAGAAGAATTATCTGGCGGTATATTGGCAGATGGAGTTGGAAGCCTTATAGCTGGAGTATTTAACGCTGGACCAAATACTTCATTTAGTCAAAATGTTGGAATAATACCCCTCACTGGAGTAGCTAGTAGGTTTGTGGTAACCTTGGCTGCAATAATCCTTATGTTATCAGGAATATTTCCTAAGCTAGGAGCATTAATAGCCATAATGCCAAATCCTGTTCTAGGTGGAGCTGGAATTATGATGTTTGGAATGATAGCTGTTGGTGGAATCAAGATACTAAAAGATGTAGACTTAAATAGAAGAAATAGTTTACTTGTAGCAGTATCTTTAGGATTAGGACTAGCTGTAGTATATAGACCTGAAATATTAAGTAATTTTCATCCTGACGTTCAAACTATATTTCAATCTGGAATGACTACAGGGACTATAACTGCACTTATATTAAATCTTATCCTTCCGGGAAGAGAAAAAGAGGTATAAATAAAAATACAATGAAGATAAAACAGTCAATCATCAAGGATTGACTGTTTTTTACTGTACTGTAAGTTATACGGCAAGAAGGTGATTGCTTTTATCTAAGGTTCTTTAAAATTAAAATTATTATATTGTATAATTTATCAATAATTATTCTAATTTTATTGGAAAAATATTTGCAAATGTTTTCACCGAAAATTGATGTTATTATTTAGGATTATAGGATTGACTAATATGAAGAAATATGATAATTTGCATATAGACACTGGTTTTTTATTTTTATGGCATAAGTTAAAAATATAACGAAATAAATGAATAAAGTCATAAAATGATATGAAATTATTCATAAGATTCATTTTTCTGCCAATTTAAAATAATAAAAATATTGAAAACCAAAGGGCTGTATTGATTTTTAAACATATGAGTATAGATAATTATCTGATTTTTAATTGTTAAAGGTATAACAATTGCTAAATGAGTTTTAAAAAGGGTTAGGCAATTTAGCGTTATCCGATTGAATAGATGATTATAGCTTTTAATTATAGCTTTTAGTAATAAAATATACTTTTAAAAACATTAAGGGGGTTATACTATGCTTAAAGAATGGAAGAACTTTCAAGAGGGAAAGTGGTGTAAAGAAATTAATGTAAGAGATTTTATCCAAAAGAATTATACTCCTTATGAGGGAGATGAAAGCTTTTTAGAAAAGCCTACGGAAAATACAAATAAGCTTTGGAATGAAGTACTTGAGTTGATGGATGAAGAAATTAAAAAGGGAATATTAGACACTGATACTAAAGTAATTTCAACTATAGTATCTCACAAAGCAGGGTATATTAATAAAGATTTAGAACAAATAGTGGGACTACAAACAGAAAAGCCACTTAAAAGAGCTATTATGCCTTTTGGAGGACTGAGAGTAGTGGAAAATTCACTAGAATCCTATGGTTATGAATTAGATCCTGAAACTAGAAACATATTTAATTATAGAAAAACTCACAATGACGGAGTATTTGATGCTTATACAAGTGAAATGAGAGCTGCTAGACATTCAGGAATAATTACAGGATTACCAGATGCTTATGGTCGTGGAAGAATTATTGGCGATTATAGAAGAGTTGCACTTTACGGTGTAGATAGATTAATTGATGATAAAAAAGAACAATTTGATTCTTTAGATGTAGACTGCATGGTAGAAGATGTAATAAGGGATAGAGAAGAAATACAAGAGCAAATCTATGCATTAGAAGAGTTAAAGGAAATGGGTAGGTTCTATGGTTTTGATTTAAGTAGACCTGCTGCTAATTCCAAGGAAGCTGTACAATGGACATATTTTGCGTACCTTGCAGCTGTTAAAGAGCAAAATGGTGCCGCTATGTCATTAGGGAGAGTATCCAACTTCTTTGATATATATTTTGAAAGGGATTTAAAAGAAGGAAAGATAACTGAAAAAGAAATACAAGAAATAATGGACCATTTTATAATGAAGCTTAGAATGGTAAGATTCTTAAGGACTTCAGAATACAATGAATTATTCTCAGGGGATCCAACTTGGGTTACAGAGGTTATAGGAGGAATGGGCATAGATGGTAGACCATTAGTTACTAAAACCAGCTATCGTTTCATACACACCTTATATAATCTAGGACCAGCTCCAGAACCAAATATTACTATACTTTGGTCAGAGAGATTACCAGAAAACTTCAAAAAATATTGTGCTAAAGTTTCTATAGATACTAGCTCTATTCAATATGAAAATGATGATTTAATGAGGACTAAATTTGGGGACGATTATGGTATAGCTTGTTGTGTATCTGTTATGAGAATAGGAAAACAAATGCAGTTCTTTGGAGCTCGTGCTAATATGGCTAAGACATTATTATATGCTATAAATGGCGGTAAGGATGAAATGTCAGGAGAACAAGTAGCTCCAGAATTAGCTCCAATAACTTCTGAATACCTAGATTATGATGAAGTTTGTAGGAAATTCGATTTAATGATGGATTGGTTAGCTAAAACTTATATTAATGCATTAAATATTATTCACTATATGCACGATAAATATTGCTATGAAAGAATAGAGATGGCTTTACATGATAAAGAAATAGTAAGAACTATGGCTTGTGGTGTAGCAGGATTATCAGTTGCTACAGATTCACTTTCCGCTATAAAATATGCTAAAGTTAAGGCTATAAGAAATGAAGAAGGATTAGTTGTGGACTATGAAGTAGAAGGGGATTTCCCATGCTATGGTAATAATGATGATAGAGCTGATGAAATCGCAGTAGAAATAGTAAAGAATTTTATGAATAAACTTCGCAAACATAAAACATATAGAGATTCAATACCAACTCAATCCGTATTGACTATAACATCCAATGTAGTATATGGAAAGAAAACAGGAAGTACACCTGATGGTAGAAAAGCAGGAGAGCCTTTTGCTCCTGGAGCAAACCCAATGCATGGTAGGGACAAAAATGGTGCTATTGCTTCTTTAGCATCTGTGGCAAAATTACCTTATGCACATTCAGAAGATGGAATTTCCAATACTTTCTCCATAGTTCCTAATGCATTAGGTAAAGACCAAAATGAAAAGGTAGATAACTTAGTTGGAATGCTAGATGGATATTTCCACGATGGTGGACATCATATTAATGTAAATGTATTTGATAGAGAAACATTAATAGATGCCATGGATCATCCAGAAAAATATCCACAATTGACTATTAGAGTATCAGGCTATGCAGTTAATTTTGTAAAATTAACTAGGGAGCAACAAATAGAGGTAATAAACAGAACATTCCATAAGGCCATATAGTAGTACTCTTTTATATATGGTGCAGCATAGATAATATTGCTGCACCATAGTTTTAGTTAAAATAAATGGAGGGGGAGCTATGGATATTAAGGGAAAAATCCATTCATATGAAAGCTGTGGTACGGTAGATGGACCAGGTATTAGATTTGTAGTATTTATGCAGGGCTGCCCTTTAAGATGTAAATACTGTCATAATCCAGATACTTGGAAACTATCTGATGGGAAAGATATAGAAGTAGATGAAATTGTAAGGGAAGCTAAAAAATACAAATCCTATATGAAGTTTAGCAAAGGTGGTATTACGGTAAGTGGGGGAGAGCCTTTTATGCAGCCAGAATTTGTAAAGGAACTCTTTAAAAGATGCAAAGATGAAGGAATACACACTGCCATTGATACTTCTGGGTGTATAGAAGTAGATAAGGTAAAAGAGGTTTTAAAATATACAGATTTAGTCCTGTTGGATATAAAGTCTTATAATGATAATGTGTTTAGAGATTTAACGGGAATATCCAATGAAAAGACTTTAAATTTAGCTAAATATCTAACTGAAATAAAGAAACCTACATGGATAAGGTATGTATTGGTCCCTGAAATTACGGATAATATGGAAGACATAGAAAGCCTAGCTAAGTTTATTTCAGGAATGGATAACATAGAAAAGATTGAAGTACTTCCATTTCATAAATTAGGAGAATATAAGTGGAAGGAATTAGGATATAATTATGAATTAGAAAATATACCAGTCCCTAAGGAGGAAATGGTGGAGAAGGTAAAGACGATTTTTAAATATTATTGTCCTACATTAGTATGATGATATTATTGGTAGTGAAAAATAATCTGTGTTTTTAAGAAATAAAAATCTCTTTTCTGATGGAATCAAAATAAGATTAAAATCAGAAAGGAGATTTTTCTATGTGGACATTACCTAATGAGTTCCTTATATATATTTATCTTGTATTGTCTCAACGCATTGATTTAAGTTTAGCGATATCTTTCCAATTATCGGCGGTATTCATCTCTATTCTAGCGATATCCGATTTAATGTCATTAATTTCTCCATTTAAGGAAAGATGTCTATCAGCATTATTAGCTTCCATATCATCGAGTTTGTTACTAATATTACTAACTTTAGAATCCAGACTAGCAACTGTAGAATCTAAACTACCAACTTTAGAATCCAAACTAGCAACTGTAGAATCTAAATTACCAACTTTAGAATCCAGACTAACAACTGTAGAATCTAAACTACTAACTTTAGAATCCAAACTAACAACTTTAGAATCTAGACTACTAACTTTAGAATCCAGACTACCAACTGTAGAATCTAAATTACTGACTTTAGAATCTAGACTACCAACTGTAGAATCTAAATTACTGACTTTAGAATCCAGATTATCAAATCTAGAGTTAGTTTCCCCTTTGAAGTCTTTTAAGTCATCTCTTACATTTTGAATTTCAGCCTTTAATTCCGTTCTAGTCCCTTGCAATTCTGTCTTGGTATCTTGCAATTCTGTTTTAGTTTCTTGTAACTCAGTATAGATTTTTTCTAATAAATCATATACTTTATCCTCATTGTTCACTAGTTTAACCTCCTTCTTTTATATTTATAATATCCGTCGCCCTTGAAAGTACTTTTATACCTTTATTATATATTATATTGTATTTAAAATAAACATCCATTGGAAAATATATAAATTAATTGAATGGAAGTTTAATGGGAGTAATTAGAAAAACTAAAAGGATTGAGTCTATTCATATAGAACTCAATCCTTGGGTTAATATCCATTAAATTATTCATACATTCCATTAACTACCCTCATAAAGCGGCTAAAGGGCATTCTTTGAGATGAGATTTCAAATCTAGGTAGCATAAATTTATTTAAATCCTTGGTAGTGTATCCTGCTTCTATGGTAAATGCCATTTCGTGCCCAGTGTCTTTTAAATACTCAATAGTATTTTCATCGTATTTTCCATAAGGATAAGCAAGGTATTTAGCGTTTAATAGTTCTCTATTTTTAGTTAAGTCATCTATAATTTCCTTTTTATCTTTAGCTAGTATTAAAGCTTTTTTGTCTTTATCCATATTATGAAGAGCGTATGTATGACTTTCATAATCAAAGACATCTCTATATTTATAAGTTTCATTTACACTTAATGCTTGAGTTGCACTAGGGTCAAATGGCTCCTGTGGAGCGTCTACTCTATAGCCTATCATGAATATAGTTCCTCTAAAATTATATTTTTTCATTATAGGATAAGCATATAGGGCATTGCTTAAATAACCATCATCAAAGGTTATGACTACAGTCTTTTCTGGTAAAGAAATTTTTCCGTCCATAAAAGCATTTAATTCATCTAAAGTAGCAGTATAGAATCCATTTTCATGTAGGTAATCCATTTGCTCTTCAAAGGATTCTACGGACAAAACACTACTGTTTTTTGACCAATTATAATTATCTATATCCTCTTGCATTAATAGATGATGATACATGAGTACTGGTATCTTCTCTCCAGGTTTTTCACTTAATTGATTTCTAAGTTTTAATATTTCTTCTCTAAGCCTTATATTTTCTTCTCTAAGTAAATCATATTTTTCTGGTAAATTATCCAACGGTCCTTCTATAGCATATGCCATATTAGATACTTGTCCCAATAGAATGATCATTATTATCAGGGTGATTCTAAATTTCTTCATATTATGCTCCTTTCACTGTCAATTGTATTAATCCCTATTATTATATATTTTTTATTAGAGCTTGTAAACCAAGTTGTAGTTTAATTTATTATAGTAAAATATGGGGGGTCTGCCCCTATTAATCCGTCTCCTTTATTTAATTACCTATAAATATTATATAGGTTATATGATATAATATTAAATGGATGGTTATTTAGGGATCAAATGCTCAAGGGGGGCTAATAATGCGTTTAGAGATATTTGATTTTATTGATGACACAATAGCGTTAGTGGACAGTTATAGAGGTATTTTGGAAGATGGGACTAAGGAATTAGAAGATTATTTTGAAAGTATATTTTTAGATTATGACAATGTTTTAAATATTAGCTCTAGGATTAAAACCTCTATGAGCTTGAAAGAAAAAATATTGAGGAATAATTTTTATTTAAAATATAAATCACCAGAAAACCTTATGGAAAATCTATCTGATTTAATAGGGATAAGAATAGAATGTAGATTTATTGAAGATGAAAAGGATGTATACACTAAACTATTGAAAGCATTTAACCTTTCTTATGAAAAAGGGTACTACTACAATGAAGCTAAACCCAATATACTCCTTAAGCTTAATGGACATCAACCCCAACTACAAAAAAATGGTTTTGGAATATATAAGATTGATGGAAAATATATAGCTGATAATATTACTGTGAACTTTGAACTTCAAATTAAATCCCTTGTAAACGTGTTTTGGGGTGAAGTAGAGCATAAGGTCCTATATAAAAACTATAGATATTTACTTACAGAGGATTTGTTTAAAGACGTAATGTCTTCCTTAAAGGAAAACTTGACTATGGTAGATAGACAGCTTATGATACTTTACAATCATTTAAGGGATATGGATGAGTCTAATAAGGACAAGAGAAGAGAGCAGTTAGAAGCACTTCTTTCCAAAATAATATATGAGATATACTCTGAAAAGACCAAGGAGGAGTTTGGTTTTGTTGTAGATTATAGAAAGACCTGCGATGTAATAGTTTCTTATGTACTCAGGAAAAACGGTTCTCCAATGGTAGAGAATTACGAAAATGTATTTATTAAAGTATTAGAAAGGCTATATCAAATAGGAAATAATGAGATATATTTTGATAGATATATTGAATTTGAAAGGGAGATAAACTATCAAGATGAATTTTGCAGAAAAATTGGTGAAGCTATTCTTGAAATTATAAACAAGGATTTTAAATGGAATCTATTTTTTAAGATAATATTTGAATTGGAGACGGGGAATAATTCTGAGGATTTTGAAGGATTTATCATTTTCTTGAGGAATAGATTTTTATATAATTTGAATAAAAATCAAAGTTTAAATACTAAATTTAGTGAAGATGAAAGAAAAGAAGTTATTCAATATATTATGGATTTAGTGGCAAAGATATTTATAGAACACAAGGAAATAGAATTTATAAATGATGATAATATAGATTGTATCAATGACAAGATAAATATAACCTTAAACAAGGTAACATCTTATGAAATGTGGAAGGAAAATATCAACTATTTCACCGATGAGCTGACTATGAAAATAAACGATTATTAAACCTCTCATTGTTGCTAGAGGTTTTTTTATAATTAGTGGTATAATTGATTTTGTAAATTAAAGTGTCATTTGAAGGGAGTCTTTTTTATGGAAGATATTAGAGTTAGATTTGCTCCAAGTCCAACAGGGTATTTGCATATAGGGGGAGCAAGGACAGCATTATTTAATTATTATTTTGCTAGAAGATATAATGGTAAGTTTATTCTTAGAATAGAGGATACGGATAGGGAAAGGCTTAAAGAGGATTCCGTATCCCAAATACTTTCAAGTATGAAATGGTTAGGAATGGATTGGGACGAAGGACCAGAAAAAGGTGGAGAATATGGTCCGTATTATCAATCAGAAAGAATAGATCTTTATAGGAAAGAAATAAATAGACTATTAGAAGAAGGAAAAGCATACTATTGTTTTTGTACTGAAGAAGATATTGAAAAGGAAAGAGAAGAACAGAAGAGACTAAAGGTACCTTTTAGATATTCGGGAAAATGTTCAAATTTATCAAAAGAAGAAATTGAAAAGAACTTAAGAGAAGGTAAACCTTATGTTGTTAGAATCAAGATTCCAAGAGAAGGAACTACGGAAGTAGAGGATTTAATTAGAGGTAAAGTATCCTTTGATAATAGCCAACTTGATGATTATATAATCCTTAAGTCTAATGATATGCCTACATACAACTTTGCTTGTGTAGTAGACGATTATGCTATGAAGATAAGCCATGTAATAAGGGCTGAGGAACATCTTTCAAATACTCCTAAACAGGTTTTAATATATAAGGCATTAGGATATGAGATTCCTAAATTTGCTCATTTGTCTATGATACTTGCCCCTGATAGAAGCAAATTAAGTAAAAGACATGGAGCAACTTCTGTAGAGGAATTTAGAGATGGAGGATATTTGAAGGAAACTCTAGTCAATTATTTAACCCTCTTAGGCTGGTCATCAGGAGAAGAAAAAGAAGTATTTGAAATGGCCGACACTATAGAAAAATTTTCATTGGAGAAGGTATCAAAAACTGCTGCAATATATGATATAGATAAGCTTACATGGATGAATGGAATCTATGTAAGGAAATTAGATTTGGATTATGTGACTAGAGAAGCCATTCCATTTCTTATAGGTAAAGGATTAATTGAAAAGGAAAAAGTAGAAGATAATTATGAATATATTAAAAGGGTTGTAGGAGCAGTAAGAGAAAAGGTTAAGCTACTTCCAGAAATAGCTGATGCTAGTGAATACTTTTTCAAAGAAATAGAAGAATACGATCCAAAAGGAGTAGCAAAGAGATTTGAGAAGGAAGGTGTAGTAGAATTACTAGAAAAAGGTAAAGAAGCTTTAGCTAAAGCTCCTTCATTTGATGTGGAAACTGTAGAGAAAGTATATAGAGATTTAATTGATGAATTAGGGATAAAAGGTGGAGATATAATACATCCTACTAGATTAGCTATATCGGGGAGAACGGTAGGACCAGGTCTTTTTGATATAATATCTATATTAGGAAAAGACCTTTGTATTGAAAGAATAAATAGAGCAATTGAATTTATAAATAAAAAATAGTTGAAATTTATTCAAAATAGGAGTATAATAAAAGTTGTCTTTGAAGTTCCGGGATGGTGTAGCTGGTAGCACCTGTGACTCTGGATCATACAGCCTAGGTTCGAATCCTAGTCCCGGAGCCAATATAACTTTTATGGTCCCATGGTCAAGCGGTTAAGACGCTGCCCTCTCACGGCAGAATCAGGAGTTCGATTCTCCTTGGGGCTGCCAAAAATATGATGAGTAAATAAAAAACATCTAGATAGAAATATCTAGATGTTTTTTATTTACTCAAAAATTTTCAAGTTTATCACATAACTAACACATAATATAATTATGATATAATCATATAAACATTAGCAAGGAGAGGATTTTTTATGTTTAAAGTTTTAGTTGTAGATGATGAAGAAAAAATCCGGGAAGTTATTAGAGAATATGCTGAATTTGAAGGACATACAGTTGTTGAAGCCAAGGATGGTATGGAAGCCATAAGTTTATGCAAAAAAGAGGATTTTGATGTTATTATAATGGATATTATGATGCCGAAACTTGATGGCTTTTCTTCTTATAAGGAAATACGAAAGACAAAAGATATTCCAGTACTTATGCTTTCTGCACGAGGTGAAGAATACGATAAGCTCTTTGGATTTGAAATAGGAATTGATGATTATGTAGTCAAACCTTTTTCTCCTAAGGAGGTAATGGCTAGGTTAAATGTTATAGTTAGTCGAAATGCTAAGTTTAAAAAAAGAGATTTATACCATCAAAAATTAAAATTTGAAGGTTTAGAAATCGATATGATAGGTAGAAATGTATATGTAGATGGTACGAAGATTGAAATGACACCTAAAGAATATGAGCTTTTATTTTATCTAGTTAAGAATAAAAACGTTGCTCTTTCTAGAGAAAAGATTTTAAATGATGTTTGGGGATTTGATTTCTTTGGTGATGATAGAACCGTTGATACTCATATAAAAATGATAAGAAATAGCATTGGTGAATACAGGGATTATATTATAACTCTGCGTGGATTAGGATATAAATTTGAGTATATTGAATAAGCTGAAAGCGGTGAATAAATTGAAACTGTGGTTGGACACTAAGAGTTTAAAATTCAAGCTTTGGATATATTTTATATTGTTTGCAGTAACTATAATGACTATATTATGGTTTTTACAAATTGTATTTTTAAAAACCTATTATAAGTCTATGAAAACTAATGAAATTAAAAAAGTTGGAAATGCTTTGGTTTCAGAATATGGAAAAGATGATTTTGAAGATATAGTATATAGTACTTCCTTTAAGAGAGGAATTATAATTCAAATATTAAATGAAAAAGGTGAGTTGGTTTTACCATCAAGTAATTTTGGAGAACCTAGGCCTCCAAGGACGGACCCTATAGGTACTTCGATGTTTATAAAAAAACTTTTAGAAAGTAAAGACGGTAAGGTTTTATATACTGCTGAAAATATGAGTCTAAGAGCACCAACTGTAGTTTATGGAGCAGTATTACAAAGTGAAAAAGGTGAAAATTTGTATATATATATAAATGGATTGCTTGATCCTATAGATTCCACAACTTCAGTTTTAAAAAATCAGTTGATTATAGTTACTATAATATCTTTTCTATTAGCTATTGGTTTATCATTTCTCATCGCTTCAAAGGTGTCAAAGCCTATATTAAAAGTAACAGATGCTGCTTCTGTTTTAGCCAAAGGAAATTATGATGTTATATTTGAAAAAGGTGATTATACTGAAATAAATCAGTTAGCAGATACCTTAAATTATGCAACGGAAGAGCTTTCAAAAACTGAGGAATTGAGAAGAGATTTTATTGCTAATGTTTCTCATGATTTAAAAACCCCACTGACTTTGATAAAATCTTATGCAGAAATGATACGGGATATTTCTGGTGATAAAGCAGAAAAGAGAAATTCTCACCTTCAGGTTATCATTGATGAATCCAATAGACTGACTGAATTAGTAAATGATATATTAAATTTATCTAAACTTCAATCCGGAATCAATGAAATAGAATACAATACCTTCGATATAGGAGCAACTACTAATGATATATTAAAGCGATTTATTGTCCTTACAGAACAAGAGGGATATACTTTTCAATTTAATTGTGATGAGGACACAATGGTAATTGGTGATGAAAAGAAAATTGAACAAGTGATCTATAATTTAATCAGTAATGCAGTAAATTATACTGGTAAGGATAAGCTTGTTACTATCAATGTGAAAAACCTAGGGGAATATGTTCAATTTGAAGTCATAGATACTGGTAAGGGGATACCCAAAGAAGAAATAAACCATATATGGGATAAATATTATAGGTCTGGAAAGACTCATAAACGGTCAGTAATTGGGGCGGGACTTGGACTTTCCATCGTAAAAACTATACTAATGACATATAACATTAATTTTGGTGTAGATAGCACTTTGGGCAAGGGCTCTAAATTCTGGTTTCAGCTTAAAACTAAATAATTATAGTAAGAAAGATAAGATTAATAAAGGACTAAGTTCCATATTGAATAGAGCTTAGTCCTTTTAATTTTCATCAGACTTTCCAATAGATATCATCTAATTATCACAAAAAAACAGTAATATTTAAAAGTAAGTAAAAGATGGGAGGTGATTAAAATTAAGTATAGACATGAATATAAGATTCATATTAATTTAGGAGATTATTATATTATTCAGAGTAGAGTAAAACAAATAATGAGATTAGACAAACATGCAGGGGAAAATGGACAGTATACCATAAGAAGTATATATTTCGATGATTTCAATGATAGGGCATTGTTTGAGAAAATAGCGGGAACAAATCACAGAGAAAAGTTTAGAATTAGATTTTATAATGGAGATACTTCCTTTATACGCCTAGAAAAGAAGAGAAAGGACAACGAGATAACATCTAAAATTAATACTAGAATAACTAAATATGAATGTTTAAAGATTATAGAGGGTGATATAGATTGGTTAAATCAAAAAGATGACAATCTATTAAGTGAACTCTATATTAAGATGAAAAGTGGATTATATAAACCTAAAACCATAGTGGACTATGTACGTGAAGCATATATTTATACTCCAGGTAATGTGAGAATTACCTTTGATAAATCTATACGAAGTGGACTTTTTTCTACAAATATATTTGATGAAAGTTTACCTACTGTAGAAGTTTTACATCCCAATAAATTGGTTTTGGAAGTAAAATTTGACGAGTTTTTACCAGATATAATAGTTGATATCCTCCAAATTGGGGAAAGGAAAGCTAGTTCAGTATCAAAATATGCTCTCTGTAGAACCTTTGGATAGATAGGAATAGTTAGGAGATGAAGTCATGAACAGTTTAAGTGATATTTTCCAATTAAATCTATTGGATAATATAGATCAAGTTTCAATTTTAGATATGATAGTAGCCTTAAGCCTTGCTTTTGTCTTAGGTCTTTTTATAAGGACAGTGTATAAGAAGACCTTCAAAGGTGTAATGTATTCGGAAAGTTTTGGAGTAGCTCTCATGGTGTTGACTCTTATTTCAACATTAATTATATTGGCTACCACATCAAAGATTATATTATCTTTAAAGATGGTAGGTGCACTATCGGTTATTCGTTTTAGAACTGCTATAAAAGAACCTCTTGATACAGCATTTATGTTTTGGGCCATTTCTATAGGAGTGATTTTAGGTGGTGGTCTTATTCCAATTGCTATTTTAGGTTCAATATTTATTGGTATAATCATAGTACTTTTTGTAAACAGAAAATCAAACGAAACTCCTTATATTGTTGTTATAAATTGTAGTGGTGATCAGTGTGAAGATGGAGTTCTTTCTATAATTAAGGATAAAGTGGACAAATATGCAATTAAGTCAAAGACCGTTTCAAAACAAAGTGGAGTTGAACTTACTGTTGAAATAAGGCTCAAAGAAATGAAAACTAATTTTATAAATGAGTTATATAAAGTAAATGGAGTTTCTAACGTAGTTATGGTAAGCTACAATGGTGACTATATGGGATAGAGAAGTTCTTAGGAAGAGTGGTGTTGAGCGATGATAAAAGAAAAATATAAAACACCTATAGCTATAATCTCCATGACGCTATGTTTATTTTTAGTAATAGGTTATATAATTGCTAATCCTAACACAGATACACAAGAGATACAACAACCAGAATATATAGACAAAGTATTTAATAAGGAGAAAGTCAACGAAATTGATATTACCGTTAATGAAAAAGATTGGAAAGACCTTTTAGAAAATGCTATAGAAAAAGAATATATTATGGGAGATATAACCATAAATGGTGAGAAGTTTTCCAGCGTTGGAATTAGGGCAAAGGGCAATTCTAGTTTGAAAATGGTGGCTAGTGATGATACTACTGATCGGTACAGCCTTAAGATTGATTTTCATGAGTACGTTAAGGGACAAACCTACCATGGACTCGAAAAAATAGCTCTTAACAACTGTATATCTGATGCTACATACATGAAGGAATATATATCCTATGAAATGTTTTCAAAGATGGGTATAGCAACACCAGCTTGTTCTTATTCTCATATAAAGATAAATGGGAAAGAATGGGGACTGTATTTAGCAGTTGAAGTAATGGAAGAAAGTTTTATAGAGAGATATTTTGGCAGTACTGATGGAAACCTGTATAAACCAGAAAGTACAGAGGCAGGAGAAAATATGGGCCCTATGCTTAAAAAAGACGGAGAAAGGAAAGATGGTAAGGAAAATAGAAACCCTTCAAACAATATGGGTATGTCTAGCAGTGGAAAAGGTGGAACAAATTTAGTCTATAATGGCGATGATCTATCTAACTATAGTGGTATTTTCGATAATGCAGTATTTAATACTACAAACAAAAAAGATAATAAGCAGATTGTAGAGATGATTAAAAACCTTAACGAAGGGACCAATCTTGAAAAATATCTTGACGTAGATGAAGTATTAAGATATTTTGCCGTAAACACCTTCCTTGTAAATCTTGATAGTTATGCTGGTAGCCTAAAACACAACTATTATTTATATGAAAAAGATGGGATATCTCAAATACTACCTTGGGATCTTAATTTATCTTTTGCAGGTTATGAAGTAAGAGATGGACAGTCTGCTGTTAACTTTCCTATTGACAAACCTGTGAGTGATACCATGGAAAATAGTCCATTAATATCAAAATTATTAGAAGTAGATGAGTACAAGGAGATTTATCACAAATACCTTAAGGAGATAGTAACTGAGTATATCGAGTCTGGAGAGTATGAAGCTACAATAAATAATATTGATAATTTAATAGGTGATTATGTAAAAAATGATCCAACTGCTTTTTATACTTATGAAGAATATAGAAACTCAATACCAGTTCTATTACAGCTTGGCAAGGATAGGGCAGGGAGTATAATTAAGCAACTTAAAGGAGAGGAGCCATCTACTAGTTATGGAACAGTTAATACAACTGTAGATTTATCCTTACTTGGCTCTATGGGTGGTCATGGAGGCGAAATGCAAGGTAATAGGGAAGATGGCAATGGAAATATGTTAAGTCGTGAGACGATGGATCAGGCAATGGAGATAATAAAAGACGCAGAGGGAAATGAATTAACAGAAGACCAAAAAGTAAAGCTTAAAGAACTAGGACTTACTAGTAGTCAGATTGAAGAAATGGCAAATATGAAAAATAGGATGTCTTTTGGTGGAAATAATAAAAATAATGAGCAAAAACAATTTAAGCCAGGAGAAAACATGGAGGGAGGAAGACCTCCTAATAATGGATTCAAACAGGGTGGCATAAACAAGGAAAGTTTAATAGTATTAGCTATAAGTATTGCCATTTTGTTGATAGTTTTAATATTTCTATCTAAGTTTAAACGAAGAAAAACTTTTTAAAATAAATTCCCCTGAAACATTTAAAAATAACAAAACCAACTCCTTGGAGTTGGTTTTGTTGCTTTTAGGTATAAAATATTAAATTTCAATTTGTGTAGGTTTTACATATGCTTAGAATTCCTTTAACATATATAATATACTAGGATAACTGACTTATAAATGAAATTGATACTTCTACTATGAAGGAATATAGAGAAGGGACTTATGGGAATAAGGTGAATAGAATTTTTATATAGATTTTGATCATATAGAATCCATTAATCCATATAAGTTCAACATAATTATTTTAATTGTATTGTAGGTTTTCTACAAAGAAAGTTTCAATTATGAGGAACAAAAAAGAGGAGTGATAAGTATGAGTAAAATCATTTTTAAAGGGGATATAGTTTTCACACCTACTAAAGATAAGTTTCAAGTTCATAAAAACTCCTATCTAGTAGTAGAAGAAGGGAAAGTAACTGGCATATATGGAGAATTAAAGAAGGAGTATAAGGATTATCCCCTTAGGGATTTTACCCATAAGATGATAATTCCTGGATTTGTAGACTTACATCTTCATGCTCCCCAATATCCTAATAGAGGTTTAGGCCTTGATAAGGAGCTAATTCCTTGGCTTGAAACCTATACTTTTCCTGAGGAAAGTAAGTACAAAGATAAGGATTACGCAAAAAAGGTATATTCTAGACTTATTAAAGAATTGTGGAAAGTTGGTACTACCCGTGCTGTAGTTTTTAGTAGTATTCATAAGGAAAGTACAAAACTTTTAATGGATATGTTTATTGAATCAGGATTAGGAGCCTATATAGGAAAGGTAAACATGGATAGAAATACAACTCTCAATTTAATGGAGAATACGGAAAAATCCATTGTAGAAACTGAGGAAATAATATTGGAATATAGAGATAAATCACCATTAGTTAAGCCTATAATTACTCCTAGGTTTGTTCCTACTTGTACAGTAAAGCTTATGGAAGGTCTTGGAGAGTTAGCTACTACTTATGGTATCCCAGTCCAATCCCATTTAAGTGAAAATACATCGGAAGTAAAATGGGTAGGAGAATTACACCCAGAGTTTTCCAACTATGCTTCTGTCTATAATGAATATAAATTATTTGGTCAAACCAATACTATAATGGCTCACTGTATATATAATACAGATGAAGAAATTAAACTTATGGCAAACAATGGAGTATTTGCAGCCCACTGCCCTTATTCTAATTTTAACCTATCTAGTGGGATAATGGCCGTAAGAAAATTTTTAGATAAAGGGGTTCCTGTAGGTTTAGGTTCGGATATATCTGGAGGTAATAGCCTAAGTATATCTAATATTATGGCAGCAACTGTCCAAGCTTCAAAGATAAAATGGCTAGAAACAGATAAGGCATTACAGCCTTTATCTAGCTCAGAAGCCTTTTTCCTAGGTACAAAAGGAGGAGGGAGTTTCTTTGGCAAAGTCGGAAGTTTTGAAGAAGGATATGATTTTGATGCTTTAATAGTAGACGATGGTAACTTAGGAGATATAGATGAATTATCCTTAGAAGAAAGGATACAAAAATTTATTTATATTGGAGATGATAGAAATATTATTGAAAGATATGTCCATGGGAAAAAGGTGGAAGAACCTAAGTAGACAGAAGATTTTGACTAAGTTATAATTTCAGCAAAAGGAATAAGAAGATAGGGGTAGATGAATATGCCTAGGCAAAATGGGATTAGTGTAGAAGATATGCTGAGTTTAGAGGTAATGGAAAACTGTAAGTTAATTGCAGGTTTTAAAGGCGTTAGAAATACCATATCAAGAGTTAATATTATGGCAGATCCAGATATATTGGATTGGGTACATGAAGGGGAATTCCTGTTGACCACTGCCTATTTTTTTGAAAAGGACAATATGGAGGCTCAAAAAAATTTAATAAAAGTATGTTCAGATAAAAAACTTGCTGGCATTGGAATAAAGGTAGTACCTTATTTGGATTCAATGCCAGAGGAAGTTTTAAAATTAGCAAATGAATTAAACTTTCCTTTAATCGATATTCACTACTCAATACCTTTATCAGATATTATGATGTCTACGTTTAAGGAAATATTCAATAAGCAGGCATCCTTGTTGGAAAGAATAGAGAAGGTCCATGAACGGTTTATGGCTGTAATGTTGGAGGGAAAGGGTATTGAAGAAGTAACCCAAGTAATTCAAGAAAATATAAAAAATCCAGTAGTAATAAATTTGAATTTTTCTCATCAAGTTTTTGAACAATTAGGGGATGTAAACAAAAACTTAAAAAAAGAAATACTTCAAGATGTAAAGGATTTTTATGATCCAAACAACAGTAGGAGTAGATTGAAAAAGCTAGATGAAGACAAGGTTTTAATGGATGGAAAATTTATTAAGAGGATGATTATGCCCATTGTATTAAAGGACAATGTATATGGACATATATTTACTTGGTCTACTAGTACGCCTTTAGGAGGCTTTGATTTATCCATAATTGAATCAGCTTCAACTACTATAGCCTTAGCTGTATTACAGGAGCTTTCCATTAAGGAAGTGGAAATAAGATATAGATCTGATTTCTTCGAGGATTTAATATCTACCGATGCAAAGAGAAAAAGAAAAGCTTTAGAAAGAGCCCATTTTTTTAATTTAAAGCCCAATGATTATTATGTTATTGAGGTAATGAGTTTCAAATTAAAGTTTCAAGATGAAAAAGATGATGAGTACTTCTTTGAATATTTACAGGATCATATTAACACGACGGTTACCATGGTAGAGGACATTATGAACTACCTAGACTTAGATGGTATAGTGGCTACGAAATTAAATGGGATTCAAATAATATTGGGATTTGAAGAAGTAAATTCCATTGATAATAGGCTTATGGAATTTAATGATAGAGTAATTAAAGCTTTAGAGGAAAAGTTTAAAAATATGGATATAAAAATAGGGGTAGGTAGGTCTTATAAAGGCTTAGACAATGCAAATAGAAGTTTTTCCGATGCAGTTAAAACCATAAGGACAGGGAGAGTCCTTACGGATAAAGAAATTATTACTTTTAATGAATTAGGTATATTTAAAATATTATGTCAAGAGTTTTTAACAGAAGAATTAGAGGATTTTTACAATACAACTTTAAAACCCTTAGTAGATTACGATAATAAAAAGTCTACAGAACTAGTTAAAACCTTAGAAGCCTATTTTAAATTTAATGGCAACTTAACCCGTATGTCTGAATACTTATATACCCACTATAATACTATTTTGTATAGAATTAATCGAATAAATGACATAACAGGTATGGACTTAGACGATTCCAACGACAGATTAAACTTGGAAATTGCATTAAAAATAAGAGAACTTTTAGACAGTTGACAATTGACAATTTTCTAGGGTCGAACTTTCGGGTCTTTAAGGGCGAGCTGTCCTCGCCCTATAATTGTTTTTGGTTTCTAATTATCGATTTTAATACCCTAAAGATAGACCCAGATAATTGTCCATTGCCCTTCCCTTGTCAATTGTCTTCTACTAGTGCAACGGCTCTTATGGGGGAGCCAGAGCCATCTCTTATCTTTAAGGGTAATCCAATATATAAGAATCTTTTATTAAGTACTTTGTCTAAATTACACAAATTTTCCGTATTGGTTATATTATATTCTCCGCAAACTAAATGACCAGAAAAATTAATATCATCTGGAGTTAAATCTATAGCTGGAGCATCTACTCCAATATTCATTACTCCTTGCTCTGCGAGCCACTTAGCTCCCTCATAGCTTAAACCAGTATAATCTGTTTGAAATTTATCTGTACCATAAGCCCTATCATGATGACCTGTATATAATAGGACTATATCTCCTTTTTTAATTTCTTGTCCTGATTTTTTTACTCCTTCATCTAAATCCTTTGGCTCAATATAATTTGGATATCTTACATGGCTTACATCAATACATATAGCACTGCCCCAGAAATGTTCTAAAGGCATTATGTCAATAGTAGGGCCTCCTGGTTTAAATTCCGACACTCCATCACTATGAGTTCCACAATGTTCAGATAATAATAGGTTTCTTGCAGAAAATCCTACAGTAGAGCTACCTGTCATTTTCATGTTCTCTTCATGACTCATATTGGTCATAATAAAAGTTTTTTGATGCATAGGAAATACGGACATACCTTGAAAAATCTCTTGAGATAAATCAATAAGCTTTAAAGCCATAATTAAACCTCCTAATAAATTTTTGCTCCCATTTAAATTATATTGATTTCAATTATACATAGAAGGTTAGAAGAAGCATATGGGTAAAATATACAAATCTTTTTTATATTGTATATGTGGAAAATATAGAGCTTAAATTTTATTCCCTTTATAGCTATTAAATTCTTACAAAAACTTTAATGGTTTTAAAGGTTTAATGAAATATTTTTATAAGAATCTAACAAGGTTTGTTAAATAAGATTATGTTAATATAGAAAAAATGGATTTGTCTTAAAAACAAGGGGGTTATAAAATGTATGATGTTATAATCAAAAATGCTAGAATTCCACAAGGAGATAATACGGTTTTAACCAACATCTTAATAAAAGATGAAAAGATTTCTGGCTTTTTAGATAATGTAGACGGAGTAGATGGAAAGGAAATCATCGATGCTGGAGGACATTTAACATTACCTGGATGTATAGATTCTCATACCCATTTCATGTATCAAGGATTTCCTCATAGGGAAAATTTCTTAACAGGTTCTGCAGCTGCTGCAAGAGGAGGAGTAACTACAGTTATAGATATGCCTTGCTGCTCTGTTCCATCAGCAAGAAGTGTGGAGCAGTTAAAATTAAAACTAGACTTAGTAGGACCTCAATCTTTAGTTGATTATGCTATGTGGGGTGGAGTTACAGGGGAAGATGTAAGAGAAGGATGGTTACACAATGTAGGAGAACAAGCAGATTTTGGTGCTGTTGCTTTTAAAGCTTATATGACACCATCAGTTCCAACTTATCCAAGGGTTACAGATCCAGAAATGTATGAAGCTTTTAAAGCCGTAGCTGAAACAGGTTTGCCTATAGGAATCCATGCTGAAAATTTTGCTATGTGTGATTTTTATGTTAAGAAGTTCCAAAAAGAAGGACGATTAGATGGGCCAGCTTGGGCAGAAGCAAGATTAGAATTAGCAGAAAAGGTAGCTATTCAATTAGGTATTAGTTTTGCAGAAGATACAGGAGCAAGACTCCACATTGTTCATATGAGTACTGGAATTGGAGCTAAATTAGTAGGAGAAGCAAAACAAAAAGGTTTAGATGTAACCAGTGAAACTTGTCCTCATTATCTAACTTTAAATTATAAAGAAGCTATGGGTAAATATGGTCCATTAGCTAAGATTGCTCCTCCTTTGAGAGAAGAAAAAGATAATAAGATGCTTTGGGAAGGCATAGTAAATGGCAGCGTAGATTTTATAGCAACAGATCATGCTCCTTATGAAATAGAAGCTGAAAAGCTTAAAAAAGGAATGAACATTTGGACATCGTTCCCAGGTATCCCTGGAGTTGAAACTATGGTGCCTGTACTAGTTAGTGAAGGATACAACAAAGGCAGAATATCTTTAAGTAAATTAGTAGATATATTATCAACTAATGCTGCAAAACACTATGGTCTATATCCTAAGAAAGGTGCTATGCATATAGGTTCAGATGCAGACTTTACTATAATAGACCTTGATAAGAGATGGACTATAGATCCTAAGAAACAAGCTTCAATGTGCGGATACAATCCATTAGAAGGTATGGAGTTAAAAGGTAAGGTAGTTAAGACTGTAGTCCGTGGACATTTAGTGTTTGAAGATGTAGAAGAAAGTACTTTAGGAATAATGACTGACGAAGATTTACAAAAGATTGTTCACAACTATCCAGAGGGAATTGAAGAAAAATATGCAGAAATATTCAAGGAATTTCCACATCTACACAGTAAAGAATATGAAAAGAGCTATAGGATAGAGCATCCAGAAGTAATAGATGAACATATAAGAGGAATTAAAGGGATTAAGGTAAAACCAGGTTTTGGACGATTTGTAAAGAGGCAGAGTATACAGGTATTGCCTAGAACATTAAGATATTAATTTAAACATAAGATTATTTATATCCATATAAAATAAAATTTTAAATTCAAAAAGGAGTGGAAATATATGTCAAGACATGCAATATTAATAATAGATATGTTAAATGATTTCGCTAATGAGAAAGGTTCACTTTATTGTCCTGGGGCTGGAAGGATAACTAAGAATCTTCAAGACCTAATGAAATGGGTTCGAGAAAGAGAAGGCGATGACATTCAATTAGTCCATATTCAAGAAGCCCACAGAGAAAATGATGCAGACTTTAGAGTTAGACCAGTTCATGCTGTTAGAGGAACTTGGGGCTCAGATTTCATTGAAGAATTGTACCCAGAAAAAGGTGAATATATAGTTCCAAAGAGAAGACACAGTGGTTTTGCCTATACGGATTTAGATTTATATTTAAGAGAAGAAAATATAGATACAGTAGTGGTAACAGGAGTATGGACTAATGTATGCGTTAGGAGTACTGCTACTGACGCATTAGCTAGGGCTTATAGGGTAATAGCACTAAGTGATGGATGCGATTCCAAAACTGAGGAAATGCACGAATACGGTCTTAAGGATTTAAGTATATTTGCCAAGGTAATGACTATTGGTGAATATGTAGACGCATGGGAAAAAGGTCTAGACCCATGGGAAGGCGGAGGAGACAGAGAAAACAAAGTCGAATAAAGACAATTGACAATGGACGACAGCAATTGACAATTGACAATTGACAATTAAAGACAAAAACAAAAAACGATTGTAGGGGCGAGCTGTGCTTGCCCAATAGGTCCCCAAAGCTCGACCTTAAAAATTGTCAATTGTCCATTGAATAATGGGGTGTGTTTATATGAAAGTTGTAGTTGGAGTGTCAGGAGGGAGTGGCTCTATATATGCTATTTCTCTCCTAAAGGCATTAAAGGAACTAAATATTGAAACCCATTTAGTAGTTACTACAATGGGGGAATATGTAACCAACCATGAATGTGGCGTGACATTAGAGGAATTAAAAGGTCTAGCTACTTATTTTCATGATAATAAAAACTTTGCAGCTCCTATAGCTAGTGGTTCCTTTAAGGTAGACAGTATGGTAGTTCTTCCTTGTTCTATGAAGACTTTAGCATCTGTTGCTAATGGATTTTCCGATAGTCTTTTGACTAGAGCTTGCGATGTAACGATTAAAGAGGGGAGGAAGCTAATACTAGTACCTAGGGAAACCCCTTTAAGTTCTATACATTTGGAAAACATGTTGAAACTATCTAAAATAGGAGTGACTATTTTTCCACCTAGTCCTGGATTTTATAATTATCCAGAAACCCTTGAAGATATAGTGTTGAATATGACTGGAAGAATACTTGATATGATGGGGGTAGACAACAATCTAGTTAATAGGTGGAAAGGGAATTAGAGAAAGGAGGGGAGTTCTTGGAAAGGCAAATGCTAAGATATACCTTAGAGGAAATGGATAGAATGGGAGAACTTCTCCTATGTGAAAGAGAAGTAAATCCAGAATATGAACTGGGAGCAGTGCTTAAGTATTTTAGAAACAAAAGACCAATTTTATTCAATAGGGTAAAGGAAAGTCAAGTAAGAGTAGCTGGAGGTCTTTATGGAGACAGGGAAACTTTGTATAGATTACTCCATATGAATCATGAAAATAGATTATTTAAATTTATGGAAGCCATAGCAAATCCAAAGCCCTATAGGGTTATAGCTAATGGTCCTATAAAAGAAAATATAATAAGGAGAAATATAGATTTGCCTAAAATTTTCCCTGTACCTAAATTTCAGGAAAAGGATTCTTCTAATTTTATAACTGCGGGGATATTAGTAGTTAAGGATCCAGAAACAGGGAAATATTTCACATCCGTTAGAAGATTCCAAGTAAATGGAAGAAATGAATTATCAGCCCTTATAGCATCGCCAAAGCTTACTAATGATTTTTTAGAATTAGAAGCCATGAAGAAACCTTTAGATATAGCAATAATTCTCGGGTATGATGCACCATTTTTAATGGCTAGTCAAATAAGCTCTGCAACTTATGGAGTAGATAAATATGAAGTAGACAGTGCTTTAAGAGGGGAACCTTTAGAACTAGTACCTTGTGAATCCGTAGACCTTTTGGTACCTGCTTATTCGGAAATAGTTCTTGAAGGTAGAATGATACCTGATAAAAGAAGGTTAGAAGGACCTTTTGGAGAGCTAATGGGCTATTACGGAGCACAAGCACCTCATCCAGTAATAGAAATAGATACAGTTATGTATAGAAATAACCCTATATTTCAAGCTGCATTTCCTTGTAGGGAGGAACATATATCCAACGGACTTATCAGAGAAGTGGAATTATATAGTTATTTAAGAAATCAAGTGGATGTATTAGATGTAAATGTTACAGAAGGTGGAGGGTATAGGTTTAACGCCTTTGCATCTATAAATAAACAAAGAGCAGGAGATGGAAAGTCTGCCATTATAGCAGCTTTAGGTTCTAATAAGGATTTAAAACAAGCGGTCATAGTAGATGGAGATGTGGATATTTTTGATTTACAGGATATAGAATGGGCTATTACCACTAGGGCACAGGCAAGTCAAGATTTGGTTATTATACCTGGAGCATTAGGCTCATCTCTGGAACCATCCCATGACTTAAAGGGAGTAACGGATAAGGTAGGTATAGATGCCACAAAACCTTTAGGCGAAAGAGGAATTAAATTTGAAAGAGCTATAATTCCTGGTTTTGAAAATATAGATATAAATAGGTATTTCCCAAATATTAAATAGAGAAGGTGAGGTATAGATGAGAGAAGCTATAGGTATGGTTGAAACTAGAAGCCTTATAGGAGCTATTGAAGCAGCAGATGCTATGGTTAAATCTGCAAGTGTAAAGATAATGGATTTTCAAATTGTAGGTTCTGGGCTTGTATCAGTTACCGTCTCAGGAGATGTAGGAGCAGTAAATGCAGCAGTTGAAAGTGGCAAACTTAGAGCTGCTCAAGTGGCAGAGGTAGTTTCAGCCAATGTTATTCCAAGACCTCATGATGAAGTAGATAAAATATTTTAGTCTTATGGTGGTGAGAATTTATGGTTAATCCATTAGCCAGAGTAGTTATGAACAATGTAGTTAAGAAGACTAGCCCTAATAAGAATATTGGTTTAAAGGACAGGGAGAACAAGGTCAATAATCTAACCCATAGGGAAGAAGATTTAATCGTTGGTGTAATAAATGAAGGAAAGAAAATCAAGGAAGAAAAGGATACAGTCACTATGCTAACTTTAGATGAAGCAGTAGAAAGGATTAAAGGTAGTAGGTAAAGGGAGGTCGTATGATGAATAAGGCATTGGGACTTATTGAAGCTATAGGGCTTACTACTGCTGTTGCAGCTTTAGATGCAGCTAGTAAAGCAGCAGATGTAACCTTAATAGGAGTGGAAAAGATAATAGGGGTAGAACAAGCAGTTGGAGTGAACATTCAACTAGCGGGAGAAGTGGCAGCAGTAAAAGCAGCAGTAGATGCAGGGGTAGAGGCAGGTAATAGAGTAGGAATAGTGGCTGCAAGTCGTGTAATCCCAAGACCTCACGATGAGGTGGATAAATTAATAGAAAAATTCTCCAAGAATTTGAAGGAAAATAAAGAAAGTCAGGAGAATAAGGAAGTTAAAGAAGAAGCGAAGAAAAATAAGAAAAAATCTGGTAAGGAGGAATAAATATGAGTCAAGCACTAGGATTAGTTGAAACAAAAGGATTAGTAGGTTCTATTGAGGCTGCAGATGCTATGGTAAAAGCAGCTAATGTAACATTAGTAGGATATGAAAAGATAGGTTTTGGTCTTGTAACTGTAATGGTTAGAGGAGATGTAGGAGCAGTAAAAGCAGCAGTAGATGCTGGAGCAGAAGCTGCAAGATCAGTTGGGGAACTTCATTCCGTTCATGTAATACCAAGACCACATTCAGAAGTAGAAAGAGTTATACTAAAGCAGTATGAATAATCCAATTGGAGTGTTTTAAATGGCTAAAAACAAAATAACTTTAAATGTTTTAGCAGACATAACTAAAAAAATAAACGGAGGAAACTTATCTAATTCTCAGGAGAAGGCATTAATAATCTTTACTGGTTCTAATATAGACCTCAATGAAAGGATTAAAGAGCTAAGAAAATTAAAGGATTATGACATTCAGGTTTCTTTAGGCTTTTCCTTTATGGCAGAAAGAGTTTTAGATACACATAGTTTTGTTGATGCTCTAAAGCCGTATGAAGTCCTTGGAGAAGAGGAGATATTTAATCTTGAAGATATCTTGAATAGCTACTCCTATGTAATAGGGCCGAATATTACTATGAATACCTTATCAAAGGTATCTCAAGGTCTAATAGATAGCTTTGTACCTAATATCATATGGACTTATCTATATATGGGTAAAAAGGTATATTTGGATTTTACTTCCGTTAAAAATTATCTTGGCAAGCCATGTAAAAATATGGAGATAGGAAATATCATAGAAGATCATATTAATACTCTAAAGAAAATGGGGGCTGTAGAAATAGAAGAGGGAAATTATATAGATAAGATAATTGGCACACCGAAAACTTCTACTTCTAATAAAGCTACTAGTGAAGGTTCTGTTTTTAATAAGGTAATAACGGAGAGGGATATAATCAACTATTCTCCAAGTAGTAAATCTATGGTACTACCCAAAGGAACTATTATAACCCCTTTGGCAAAGGATAGGATTAAGGAATTGGGAATAAAAATAGAAATTGAAACATAGGGAGGCAGGTAAAATGTATATAGGCAAAGTAATTGGAACGGTGGTGGCAACGAGAAAAGATGAAAATTTAGTAGGCACTAAGCTCATGATTACCCAGCCTCTCAATAAAAAATTGAAACCTATAGGAGAACCTTTAGTTGCTGTAGATACTGTAGGGGCAGGTATAGGTGAATTAGTTATATTTACAAAGGGGACAGCTGCCAGAATAGCAGCCAAAAAAATGGACTCCCCCATAGATATATCCATAGTAGGCATAATCGACGAAATAAACTTAAACAACTTAGACAATTGACAATTGTCCTCTGTCAATTGTCAATTGAATAAGGAGGGGTGATTAAAATTGGACACCAAATATATAAAGATGGCAATGGAGTATAGGAATTTAATAGATGTGCTTATGGGTGATAAAGATTTTGCTGATATAGTCCTATACAACGGTAAGGTTGTAAATGTCATTACAAGGGAGGTTTACACTGCTGATATTGCCATTAAAGGTAAATATATATTATTAGTAGGAGATTGTAAGGATTTAATAGGACCGAATACTTTAGTCATAGATATTAGAGGGAAGTATCTATCACCGGGATTTATAGATTCCCATATGCATTTTGAATCCAGTATGTTAACTATTACTGAGTTTTCCAGATTATCTATTCCATCAGGTACTACTACTTTAGTAGCAGATCCTCATGAAATAGGGAATGCTTTAGGACCTGTTGGTATGAAAGCTATGGCTGATGAAATAGATTCAGTTCCAAACAATGTGTATTTAGTAGTACCAGCCTTGACTCCTGATTGTCCAGATTTAGAAACAGCTGGAGTTGATGTAACATCTAAGGACATGGAAGATTTATTAAACTATAAAAATATAATTGGAATAGGAGAGCTTCAAGGATTTAGCAATGCTAAACATGTTTATAGAAATACGCCTGAAATTATTACGGATTTACTAGCTTCGACTATATACGCTAGGTCTAAAAATATGGTGGTAGATGGAAATGCCCCAGAGCTATTTGGGAGTGAATTAGCAGCCCATATAATCTCCACTGGAGGAAAATGTTCTTGCCATGAAACTACTACTAAAGAAGAGGCTGTGGAAAAGTTAAGACAAGGAGTTTATCTATTTATGAGAGAAGGCTCTACTCAAAGGAATATGGCTGAATGTATTAGAGCTGTTACAGAAGAAGGTATGGATTCAAGAAGATGTATATTAGCTACTGACGATATGGTGGCAGCAGATTTAGAAACTCTAGGTCATATGAATGAAATAGTAAAGAGGACTATTAAGGAAGGGGTAAACCCTGTAGAAGCCATACAGATGGTTACCATAAATCCAGCTACTTATTTTGGATTAGACCATGTAGGAGTTTTAGCTCCAGGAAAGATGGCAGATATAGTAGTTATAGATGATTTAGAAGAAATGACTGTAGAGGGAGTTTTTATAGATGGTAAATTAGTAGCTTCAAAAGGCGAATTGTTAATAGATTTACCTAAGTATACCTATCCATCAGAAGTTAAAAATTCCGTAAAGATTGAGCCTATTACTGAAAAGGATTTACAGATTGAATCAGAAGACTCCACGGCTCGGGTCAGATGTATAGAGGTTATTCCAGATCAGAATTTAACGGGAAAATTGGAAGAGACTATAAAGGTATATGGTGGAGTAGCTGAACCTAATGTGAATACGGATACCTTAGAAATAGCTTGCATAGAAAGGTATGGTAGGACAGGAAATATTGGCAAGGCCTTTGTTAAAGGTTTTGGCATGAAAGATGGAGCTTTTGCAGAGTCAGTAGCCCATGATACTCACAATATAATAGTAGTAGGAACCAATATAAAGGATATGACTTTAGCAGTTAATAAGGTTATAGAACTAGGTGGAGGCATAGCTATAGCCAATAGAGGAAGAATACTTTCTCATATGAGATTGCCAGTAGGTGGTTTGATAACTGACGAATTAGATGGACATGAAGTTAGCAAAAAAATAGCGGAATTAGAACAGATAGTTAAGAATGATTTAGGCTGCAAAATACATGCACCGTTTATGCACCTATCATTTTTAGCTTTATCCACATCTCCAGCTTGGAAGATTACGGATAAAGGACTCATAGATGTGAACAATTTTAAAATTCTTTCCCCAATAATTGCGTAGAATAGAATTTCTATGAAAATTTTTGTTATAATAAATGATATCACTTAAGAAAGGAGGGTAGATTTTTTAAAATTAAATTGAGGAGGAATTTTATGTCTAATCAAACGATGGCAAATGATGGTTTTTTAGAAAGACAGTTTAAACTTAAGGAACACAATACCAATGCAAAAACTGAAATTCTTGCAGGTATCACTACATTTATGACTATGGCTTATATCTTAGTTGTAAATCCAGATCTTTTATCACAAGCAGGTATGGACAAAGGTGGAGTATTTACTGCCACAGCTTTATCAGCAGTTATTGCAACTTTAATAATGGCTTTTTATGCTAATTATCCTTTTGCTTTAGCACCAGGAATGGGATTAAATGCGTTTTTTACATTTTCAGTAGTTTTAGGACCTATGAATAAATCATGGCAGTTTGCTATAACAGCAGTATTTTTAGAAGGGATTGTTTTCATAATATTATCTTTATTTAAGGTAAGAGAAGCTATATTTGATGCAATTCCAATGAATTTGAAAAAAGCAGTATCTGTAGGAATTGGATTATTTATAGCATTTATTGGTCTTATATCAGCAGGATTAGTTGAACAAGGTGGAGCAGCTCTTCAATTAGGAGATTTAACTCAGCCAGCACCATTACTTGCACTTATAGGGCTACTAATAATGGGAATATTATTAGCAAAACAAGTTAAAGGAGCATTGTTAATAGGTATTATACTTACTACTATAATAGGAATACCTATGGGCGTAACTCCTACTCCAACTGGCGTAATATCTCTTCCACCATCATTAAAAGAAGTAGCTTTTAAATTTGAATGGGAACACATATTCACATGGGATATGTTAATGGTCATGTTTACTTTCCTATTTGTAGACGTATTTGATACTGTAGGTACATTAGTAGGAGTAGCTTCAAAGGCAGATATGTTAGATGAAGAAGGAAAACTTCCAAGAGTTAGTCATGCATTATTTGCTGACGCTGTTGGTACTGTATCTGGAGCTTGTTTAGGAACTAGTACAGTAACTACCTTCGTAGAATCTGCTTCTGGAGTAGCAGATGGCGGTAGGACAGGACTTACTGCTTTGTCAACAGCTTGTATGTTTGCATTATCTTTATTATTTGCCCCAATCTTTACTATAGTTCCAGGAGCTGCAACTGCACCAGCATTAATACTCGTTGGACTTTTCATGATGAGTCCAATAAAGGATATAGAACTAGATGATTTTACAGAAGCAATACCAGCATTCTTAACAATAATAATGATGCCTTTAGCATATAGTATTGCAGAAGGTATAGTATTTGGTATGGTATCTTATGTATTCTTGAAATTATTAACTGGAAAGCATAAAGACGTATCCATTGTAATGTATATTTTAGCTCTATTATTTATATTAAAGAACGTACTTTAATAGGATGCCGTCTTCCCATGGAAGACGGCATTTCTAAACAAAATTAGTTAAAGGGGGCAGCAAAATGGAAGTTTATAAAGGCAGAACTATAGACGAAGTTGTGGAACTATTGGGAAAATACACACAAGATGCAAAGATAATATCTGGTGGAACGGATATAGTTATTGCATTGAGAAATGAAAAAGTCACTCCTAAGGCATTAATCGATATTTCTAGTATAGATGAGCTTAAAACCATAAAATATGAAGGGGAATTTATAAAAATAGGAGCTGGAGTAACATTTACTCAAATAGTTGAAAATCCGTTGTTTCATGAAAATCTACAGGGATTATATAAAGCTTGTAGCTTAGTAGGCTCCCCTCAAATAAGGAATAAGGGAACTATAGGAGGAAATATTGCTAATGGTTCTCCTGCTGCAGATTCTATCCCTCCTTTAATCTGTTTAGACAGCACCATTGCTTTAGTTAGCAAACATGGAAAGAGGAAGGTACTATTAGAGGATTATTATAAAGATAAAGCCAATTGTGGAATAAAAGAGGACGAATTGTTAGTAGATATTGAATTTAGAAGGCCTATGGAAAGACAAGTTTTAAATTTTGCTAAACTAGGTCTCAGGAAAGCTTTAGCTATTTCTAGGATATCTATGGCAACTTTTTTGGAATTAGACCAAGTGGCACATATAAAAAATATAAGGGTAGCTAGTGGCTCTTTAGGTAAATATCCTATGAGAGAATTGGAATTGGAAAAATATCTAGTGGGTAAACCTTTCCATGATGATGTAGTAGATGAAGGAGTAAAAGTACTTCAACAATGTATGGACAGAAGATTGGCAGGAAGGACAACTTTACCATATAAGAGAATAGCTGTAGAAAGGATGTTAAGAGAAGCCTTAGAAGATGGCACTAGATTCTTAAATGGGGTGAGTGTATGAAAAGGATACAACTTGTCATCAATGGAAAAGATTATATCTTAAATATAGATGAAAACATGAGACTTTTGGATTTACTTCGAGATGAATTAGGGTTAATTGGAACTAAAGAAGGCTGTGGAGAAGGAGAATGTGGAGCTTGTACCATAATAATGGATGGAGAGACGGTTAATTCCTGTTTGGTCATGGCTTTTCAAGCACATGGGAGCAGTATTTTGACCATAGAGGGATTAGAACAAAATGGAGAACTCCATCCAATTCAGAAGGCATTTGTAGATGTAGGGGCTGTTCAATGTGGATATTGTACTCCCGGTATGATAATGTCCATAAAATCACTGTTGGATAAGAATCCTAACCCTACAAGAGAAGAAATAAGGAAAGGTATTTCTGGGAATCTATGCAGATGTACAGGATATAACAAAATCGTAGATGCAGCAGAGCTATCCATAAAATATTTGGAGGAGGAAAAGAGATGAAACTAGATATAGTTGGTAAAAACCTCATAAGGGTGGATGCTCCTAGCAAGGTTAGGGGAAAAGCTTTATATCCCCAAGATATATATATGGATGGAATGGTCTATGGCAAAACCCTTAGATCTGAAAAGCCTCATGCTTATATAAGAATTGACACTAGAGAAGCAGAAAAGGTAGAAGGGATAATCAAGATATTCACCTATAAGGATGTGCCAAGGAATAATCATGGAGTAGTTTTTAAGGATCATGAAGTGTTCTGTGAAAAGAAGGTAAGAAGAATTGGAGACCCAATTGTTTTTATTGTTGGTGAATCGGAAAAGGCTTGTGAATTGGCTTTAAAGAAGATATTAGTTCATTATGATGAATTGGAAGGAGTATTTGATCCAATATTGGCTATGGAGGAGAGTTCACCAAAAGTTCATGAAGGCAGTAATATTATGTACCATTATAAGATTAGGAGAGGAAATATAGAAGAAGGTTTTAAAAATAGCCATGTAATAGTTGAAAACACATATAAAACCCATATGGTAGACCATGCTTTTTTACAACCAGAGGCGGGAGTAGCCTTTATAGATGATGAAGGCAGAATAGTCCTTATGGTTGCTACTCAATATCCTCATTATGATAGAGAGGAAATAGCTGCAAACCTCAACTTACCGCTGGAGCAGATTAGGATAATAAATACCAACATAGGAGGTGCTTTTGGCGGTAGGGAGGATATAAGCCTTCAAATACATTTAGCATTAGCGGCGTATACCCTCAATAGACCTGTAAAGGCAATCTATTCAAGAGAAGAATCCTTTATTGCCCATTCTAAGAGACACCCTATGATTATGAAATGTAAAACTGGAGCTTATAAAGATGGAAGATTATCAGCTATGAAAGCTGAAATCATTGGAGATACAGGAGCCTATGCTTCTTGGGCGACAAATGTTTTGAGGAAAGCAGGAGTCCATATAACTGGACCTTATTATATACCAAATGTAGTGGTGGACAGCTATGCAGTATATACCAACAATCCTTTTGCAGGAGCTATGAGGGGATTTGGGGCAACTCAAGTGCCTATAGCCCATGAACAGCAGATGGATACTATAGCAGAAGAACTAGGGATGGACCCAGTATCCATAAGGATGATCAATATATTTAGAAAAGGTTCCGTTACCGCTACAGGACAAGTATTAACCGAATCCATACCTTTAGAGGAATGTTTGGAAAAGGTAGTTGAAGGGATGGATTTCTATCATAGAAAGGAGAAGTCAAAATGAAAAGGAAAGGAAGGGGAATAGGACTATCCTTTTATGGAACAGGATATGGTAATGGATTTCCCGATGTATCAAAAGCAAAGGTAATTTTACATGAAGAGGGGAAAATAGGTATATATGCAGGAGCTACGGAAGTAGGACAAGGTGCTAAAACAGCCCTTCTCCAAATAGGAGCAGAAACTTTAAATATTTCAACAGAGAATATATTGTTTATCTCTGAGGATACTAGTCTTATGCCTGACTCAGGGACTGCCGCAGCTAGTCGTCAAACCTATAACACTGGAAATGCTATTAAAATAGCCTGTGAAAATTTTAAACATAGATTAATAAAGATTTCAAAAGAGGAGTTAGGGTTAAATAGTACCCGTGGACTAATGTTAGAAGAAGGGGAAATCTATTTAAAATTTTTTCCACAGAAAAAAATTTCCTTTAAAGAATTGGCTAATAAATATGGAGATGGTACAATTGAAGCAGAGGGAGAATTTGTAGCTCAAACCGTAGAGATGGATCCAGAAACTGGGCAAGGAGCTCCATACTGGCCTTATACCTTTAATGCCTGCGGAGTTGAAGTAGAGATAGATACTCTAACTGGGAGAGTAGAAATCTTAAATGCAAGATTTGCCCAAGATGTAGGCAGAGCCATAAATCCTAACTTAGCAGAAGGACAAATGGATGGTGGATTTGCTATGGCTATAGGATATGCTCTGTTTGAGGATTTAAACTTAATCAATGGTCAAATTAAAAACAATAAATTTTCCAGATATTTAATACCTACAGCTATGGATATGATAGATGTAGAAAAAATATTGATAGAGGATCCGGAGCCTACAGCACCTTATGGTGCTAAGGGAATTGGAGAGCCAGTTATGATACCTATAGCTCCAGCCATACTAAATGCTATATACGATGCAATAGGAGTAAGAATAACAGAATTACCAGTTACACCAGAGAAGTTGAGAGAAGCTATAGATAGGAATAGGAAAAACAGTAGAAAGGAAGTTGAATATGGATTTTAATACTTTGAAGAAGACGATTGAAATTGCTAATGGGGAAACAAAGGCGGATTTAGTATTTAAAGATGCCAACATTATAAATGTGTTTACCAATGAGATAATTAGAGGAGATGTAGCAGTATATGAAGGCAAAATAGTAGGTATTGGGGAATATAGCGGAGAAAAGGAGATTGATTTACAAGGGAAATATTTGTCCCCATCTTTCATAGACGGTCATGTTCATATTGAATCCTCTATGGTAACACCTTCTCAGTTTGCGAAGGCTATTCTTCCTAGAGGGACTACCACTATAATTGCAGATCCCCATGAGATAGCCAATGTAAAGGGAATAGAAGGAATAAAATATATCCTAGATGAAAGTGAAAATATTCCTTTAGATGTATATGTAATGCTTCCTAGCTGTGTACCATCTACCCCTTTTGAAAATGCAGGGGCAACCCTTTATGCAGAAGATTTAAAGAAGCTTATCGATGAAAAAAGGGTTCTAGGTTTAGGAGAGATGATGAATTATCCCGGAGTAATAAATAGGGATAAAGATGTTTTAAATAAAATCCTTATGGCTAGGGATAAGATAGTAGATGGGCATGGACCTTCAATAGCCAATAAGGAATTAAATGCCTATGTAGCAGCAGGAGTATCAACAGAACATGAATGCAGCTCTATAGATGAGATGATGAATAGGCTAAGATTAGGTATGTATATCCATATAAGGGAAGGCTCTGCAGCTAAAAATTTAAGGGAGCTAATCAAGGGAGTAAATAAGGATAATTTAAGAAGATGTATATTCTGTACCGATGACAAGCATCCTGAAGATTTACTACAAGATGGAAGTATAGATTACAATATAAGATTAGCTATAAGAGAAGGACTAGACCCTATAGATTGTATAAAGATGGGATCATTAAATGCAGCTGAATGTTATGGCTTAAAAGGAAAAGGAGCTATTGCACCAGGATATTTTGCAGATTTAGTCGTCATTGATAATTTAGAGGATTTTAATGTATTGCAGGTATATAAAGAAGGTAAATTGGTAGGAGAGAATCTTAAACCCCTATTTACAGTAGAGAATATAGACAATGACCATATGAAGAATACGGTAAATATTAAAAAAATTACAGAAGAGGATTTAATAATTTATCTCGAAGAAGAAAAAGCCAATATAATAAAACTTCTTCCTCATAGTCTTATTACAAAAAAGGTGGAAAGAAAAATTGCTGTGGAAGATGGAAAATTTAAATCTAATGACGATATATTAAAGGTAGCTGTAGTTGAAAGACATAATAAAACTGGAAATATAGGTTTAGCATTAGTAGAAGGATTTGGACTAAAAAATGGAGCTATAGCTTCTACCGTTGCTCATGATTCCCACAATATAATAGTAATTGGAGATAATGACAAGGATATGATATTAGCTATTAAGGAATTGGAAAGGGTTGGGGGAGGCATTACAGTGATATCAATGGGAAATGTAGTAGATACTTTGCCTCTAACTATTGGTGGACTTATGTCAGAAAAACCTTTAGATGAAGTAGATAAAAAATTAAGGAGTATGCTTGAATTTGCTTATGAAAAACTTGGTGTAAATAGAGATATTGAACCTTTCATGACATTATCTTTTATTGCACTTCCAGTTATACCAGATATTAAAATTACAGATATGGGACTTTTTGATGTAGGAGAATTTAAATTTATAAATCTATCCATATAGTATTTTGAAAAACAGAAAGGAGATTGAGTGTGAAGAATAAGAAAAGTGTATTATATTTATTTTTAATAGTTCTTATTTTTATGGGGGGGAATTTCGCTTTAATATCCTTCCTAGATAATATCTATTTGGAAATTGGTTTGACTATAGTACTATCTGTTAGCTTAGCAATCATACTATATAAGGTTTTTAATGGGAATAGTTTACAGGAAATAAGAAGATATCTATCGGGTATCAATAATATGGCTTTTACGATGCCAAAAGATGCCCATATTCCTGATGAAATTCAAGAGGAGCTAAATAGATTTTCTAATGCTATTAAGAATAATTTAAAGACTCAAGTGGAAATATCCACAGAAGTATTTAATGTAAGTGAAAAGCTTAATATTGTGTCTCAGGAAAGTTTATCTTCCGCTGAATCCATAGCTTCTTCTGTGGAAGTAGCGGATTCTAACACCATAGAACAATTTAATATGCTAAATAAGACCAACGACCTTACCCATGAGATATGCTTATCTTTAGAGAATGTAGAAAAAGATGTAATAAGTAAAATTGGCTTTATATCGGATTCTATTACTACTGCACAAAAAGGAATAGAGGATATACAATGTATAGAGGAAAGGGTGAATCGTTCTAAGGATATGACAGAAAAGTCATCAGAGCAGATATTAAAATTAAAGGAGTATTCTGATGAAATAGTAAGCTTAATCTATCTGATAAATTCCATATCTAGGGATACCAATATGCTCTCTTTAAATGCTTCCATTGAAGCAGCTAGAGCTGGGGAGCATGGAAAAGGATTTGCCATTGTAGCTATGGAAGTGGGAAAGCTAGCTAAGGAAACAGAGCAGGTATCTTCTAAGATAGAAGAGGTTATCTATACTTTAAAGAAAGAAATAGATTCCATTACAAAATCTATGGAGGAAGAGAAGAACTATATGGAAGAAAACTGTTCAGTTATGGAGAATATCAATAGGGAATTTAAAAATGTTATGGAAATTTTAAATATAGGAAAGAAGAGTTTAGAAGAGATAAAAGAAGTTGTAGGAAAAAACAACAGCATAATAGGGGAAGTAACAGAAAATATAGGAAAGATAACTTCCTTTTCAGAAGAGATAGCTACCCATATGGAGGAAACTACTGCACAGGTAATGGAACAACATAATAGGGCAAAATATCTACAGGAAGTAGTAGAGACAATCCGAGATAATGTATATGATATGCAGCAATTTGTAGCAGGAAAAGTGATGGAAGAAAGGATGCTAAAGGAAGCATATTATATAAAAGAATATTTGAAAGCTAATAAAAACATAGACCATAATATAATAGAAGAACTACTTAAAAAGACGGGAATGGATGCCCTATATATTACGGATCCATCAGGAGTTGTAATACATACCAGTGAAAAGTCGGCAGTGGGACTTAATCTATATGAAGCTGATAGGAGTTTTTTGGCATTAAAAGAAGGAAAGCAAGAATACATAGTTACTCCTATTAAGATTAGGGTAGAAGATGGCAAGCTATTTAAGTTTTTGACGGTGGTAGATGAGAATAAGAGCCTATATGAAGTGGGTCTATCTTTAGAATCCTTATTCTAAGATATGTAAGATGAAGGTGATATAAAATGGAGATATATGAAAACTTGGATTTAGATATAGGAAAGGGAGAAGTGGTTTCAATTGTAGGGGCAGGTGGAAAGACTACTACCCTTTTTTTATTAGCTGAGGAACTAAAAGAATTAGATAAAAAGGTGTTGGTTACCACTACTACGGCTATATATAATCCTGAAGAAGGTCAATATGATTATTATATTTTAGGAGATATTGAAGATGGATTTAATCCAAAGAATCACAGCATTACAGTATTTGGTGAAAGGATAAAAGATGGAAAGCTAATAGGACCATATTTACCTAAACTTGAAGAGATTATGGAAAAGGGACTATTTGATTTTGTACTTATAGAAGCAGATGGCGCTAAGAAAAAACCTATAAAAGCTCCTGCTAGTTATGAGCCAGTGGTAACAGTGGCTACTACTAAAACTATAGGAATTATAGGTCTAGATTGTCTAGGAAAAAGGATAGGAGAAATAGTACATAGACCTGAAATATTTATAAAAGTTACACGTACAGATTATTTTGATATAATAGATGAGGAAAATATGGTTAAACTCATATTAAGCCCAGAAGGCTTATTTAAAGGGGCTTGTGGAGAAAAGATACTCTTATTAAATAAAGCTTGTAATGAAAAGAGTATATCAAAAGGCATAAACATAAAAAAGATGCTTTTAGAAAAAGGATTTAAAGGTAAGGTGTTAGTTTCAGACATACAAAGAAAAAAATTTTATTAGGAGAATATAGATGATTACTGGCATTATACTTGCATCGGGTTATTCAAAACGTATGAGAGAAGATAAATTATTGATGGAGATAGATGGGACAAGGATGATAGAATTGGTTATTGAAAAATGTAAGAAATCTTCCTTAGACAATATTATTTTGGTATATAGGACTAGTGATATAAAGAAAATTGGAGAAAAATATAATATCCAAACCTTGTATAACCCTAAAGCCCATCTAGGTCAAAGTGAAGGATTAAAATTAGGAGTAAAGGCCTCTAAAGATTCAGAAGCCTATATGTTTTTAGTCGGGGATCAACCCTTCATTACTACTCAATTGATTGACAAGCTCATTTTAGAATATAGATTAAGTAAGGCTTCAATTGTGGTGCCATATTATAATGGCAGTAGAGGAATGCCTACAATTTTTTCTTCTATGCTAAAAGATGAACTGTTAAAGGTTCAGGGAGATAAGGGTGGAAGGGGCATTATAGAAAAAAACATTGACTTGATTAGAAAAGTACATATATATGATAAAAAGTTGGGTATGGATATAGATACACCAGAGGATTTTCAACAATTGACTAAAGGTCTCAATTGTCATTCATCTAAGGAGGTATAAAATGGCATCGTTATTGAAGGAAATAGAGGAAGATGTGAGGAAATATGCTGAGGTAATATCCAGTGTCATAAAGGTAGATGTAGAAGTGGTGGACCAAAACATGAGAAGAGTAGCTGGAACTGGAATATTTAAAGACCAAATCGATTCTGTAAATATGGGCTCAGTGTATAAAAGGGTAATAGAGACTGGAGAATCTCAGATAATAGAAAATCCAAGAGAACATGAAATATGTAAGGATTGTATTCAAAAGAATAGCTGCATAGAGGAACTGGAAATATCCACACCTCTTATTTATGAAGAGGATATAATAGGGGTTATAGGATTAGTATGCTCTACCTACGAGCAAAAACAGCTAATATTAGAAAACTTAGATACTCAAATGCAATTTCTGCATCAAATAGGCGATTTTATATGTTCTAAGGTATATCAACATAATGAATCCAAGATGCAAGAGGAGAGGACTGAAGTTTTAAATAAGATACTTAATAATGTGGATAAAGGGGTTATAGTACTAGGCGTTGAGGATAGGATAACCATGATAAACAATAGTGCTATGAGGGAACTTAAACTTTCCCCTGATGATTTAGATGAACAGGTACAGATGATAGATAAAGATGAATATATAATGGGTGGAGAGATATATGAACTGATAATAGATAAAAAGAGCTTTTTTCTTGTAGGGAATATTATTCCTATCCATTCCATATCTAAAGATTATGCAAAGGTATTTATCTTCAACAATATGAATAAAATAAACTCCGATATCTATAAAATAACTACCAGTGAAAAGAGGATAGATTTAGATGCAATAATTGGGGAATCTAAATCCATGAAGATATTAAAGGAGAAGATAATAAAGATAGCACCTACCCAGTCGACGGTACTCATAAGTGGAGAAAGTGGAACTGGTAAGGAACTAGTAGCAAGGGCAATTCATTATTTAAGCGATAGACGCCATAAGCCCTTCGTTGCAGTAAACTGTAGTGCTATGCCTGAAACCCTTATGGAATCTGAGCTGTTTGGATATGTAAAAGGAGCCTTTACTGGAGCCAACCCTAATGGAAAAATAGGAAAATTTGAGTTAGCCAATGGTGGAGTTATACTTTTAGATGAGATAGGGGATATGCCGTTGTATATGCAGGTAAAGCTTTTAAGGGTTCTCCAAGAAAGAAATGTGACTAGACTAGGCTCTAATCAACCTATTGATTTGGATATAAGGGTTATTGCAGCTACCAATTTGGACTTAGAACAAAGGATAAGAGAAAACAAATTTAGGGAGGATTTATACTATAGATTAAATGTAATCCCCATAGAAGTCCCACCTTTAAGGGAAAGAGAAGGGGATACGGAGTTAATAATGAATACTTTAATCAATAAATATAGTGTTTTATTTGATAAGTATATTTATAACATGGAAGATGAATGTAAGGAGATATTATTAAATCATCCTTGGCCCGGAAATGTAAGAGAACTTCAAAACACCATTGAATATATGATAAATATTGCAGATGATTCTGGGATACTGACAAAGGAAATGTTACCAGAAAATATTTTGAACAATAATGATGTAGCCTTTTATGGAAAGAACGTACAAATCAAGACTTTAGAAGAAATAGAGCAGGAATACATACAAAAAGCTTTAGATATATTTGGGACAAGCACTGAAGGTAAAAGGATGGCAGCAGAAAAATTAGGAATTGGTATAGCTACTCTATATAGGAAGATTAAAGATTAATTATCATATTGATAAAAAACTCTTAATCTTCCTTGAAAAACAGCAATAGTAGCAAAGACCAACTTATCAAAATGATAAAGATTATTATCATTTTGATAAGTTGGTCTTTTTATATGTGGTTATAAAATATTATTTTCTAAGACTAAATCATTATAATCGTTGAATTGATGGGATTTTAAGAAATAGCTTTTATATACTATTTTAAATATATCTTGGCATATAAGTTGCAAATATAAAAAATAGGCAAACGATTTACTTTTTAAAACTAAATAGATTATAAAGAGATACCCTACACGAACAAATGTCATGACAAATATTATTAAAATAAAATTTTCTACAAAAATACAAAGGAGGGTAGGGATATATAAAATTAATTCAACTATGAGGGAGGGCAGTTAGAGGAACTTATAAAATAAACTATAAAAGATGGAGGGATGAAAATGTTTATTAAAGCTTTATTAGTGGCTCTTTATGCATTTTGGATTGAAAGTCCTTTAACTTTCAATACTCGTTTTTTTGCTTTTGGACGACCGCTAGTATCTGGATTTATCGTTGGTCTTATATTAGGTGATCCTGTAAAGGGAACAATAATTGGTGCAACTATTAATGCTGTGTATATAGGAGTAATAGTAGTTGGGGATCAAACACCTGCAGATACTAGAATTGCCGGGGTTCTCGGCAGTGCTTTAGGAATATTAGCTGATATGACACCTGAAATGGCTCTTGCTGTTATTATACCTATTGCTTTAATAGGAGCTTCTTTTAGAACGTTGAAGCAATCATTTTTTGCTATTTTAGCTCATAGGGCAGATAAATATGCTGAAGAAGATAATCCAAAAGGAATTGCCAGAGTAAATGTTCTTCCACCTACTTTATTTGCTCTTATATATCCAGGACTTGCAACATTTTTAGCCGTTTATTATGGACCAGAGGCAGTAGATGCAGTTCTTGGATTTTTACCAGCTCAATTAATCGCAGGTTTACAAGCAACGGGCAAACTTTTGCCAGCTGTAGGATATGCCATGTTACTACATTATATGACGGCGACTAGCTTGGCAATGTTGCCAATGTTCTTTGTTGGTTTTATATTAGCGGCATTTTTAGGATTAGATATATTGGCAGTAGTAGGTATGGGCATATGTGCAGCATTTATGATTTATAGACCTAAAGAATCGGAGGTGGGTAGTCTTGAGTAAGGAAAATAACAGTACACAAGTAACTTTAAATGATCGCGATCTCCTCGGAATGTGGGCAAGATGGGTATGCTTTTTAAATGGTATGGTAAATTTTGAAAGGATGCAAGGGGTTGGATTTTGTCATGCTATTTCACCTGCCATAAAGAAACTTTATTCTAAAAAAGAGGATAGAGTTGAAGCGTATAAGAGACATTTAACTTTCTTTAATACAAATGCTACTACAGGTTCAATAATATTAGGTATTACAGCTGCTATGGAAGAACAAAAAGCAAATGGAGCTGAAATAGAGAGCGAAACCATAAATGCAGTTAAAATTTCCCTTATGGGACCTCTTGCAGGTTTAGGAGATTCTATTTTTCAAGCTACTATTTTTCCAATATTATTGTCAATAGGAATTGGGTTAGGACTTCAAGGCAGTGTTATGGGACCAATATTGTTTACAATACTAGCACTAGGAATTTCATATCCGTTGGACTATTGGTGGTTTAAAAAGTCCTATAAAGAAGGTCGTCCTCTATTATCTAAGCTTATGGAAACTGGCTTGTTAACCAAAGTAACAGAAGGGGCAAGTATGGTTGGTTTATTAGCAGCAGGAACTTTAACTGCTAGTTATATTAACTTTACAGTTCAATATGAGGTTCCCCTTTCAGTTGGACAACCACTAAGTATACAAGCTGATATACTGGACAAAATTGCACCAAACCTTTTACCTTTACTTTTGGTTATAGGCTGTTGGAAGGCATTACGTAAACAAGTAGGCATTGGCAAGTTGATTTTAATAATATTTATAGTTGGTATACTTTTAGGTTCCTTTGGTATAATCTAAAATATTTTTTCTGAGGCAGTGTTTTACTGCTTCAGAAATTATTATATTAATATTCAAATTGAGAAGGAGGAATAAAATGACTTTAGCATGTACAAAGACATTATTAGTAAAGGCAAGAAAAGAAGGCTATGCTCTACCAGCTTTTAATATAACCGATATGCAGAGTATTCAAACAGTAGTTGGAGTATGTGAAGAGGAAAATGCCCCTTGCCTAATAGAGGCTGGGGAAAAGACCATTAAATTATATGGAGCAGATTACATAGCCGCTATTGCTAAGGTAGCTGCAAAAAATGCAGCAGTTCCCGTTGCACTTCATTTAGACCATGGCTATGAATTTGAATCATTTATGCAGGCTATCCGAGCAGGATTTTCTTCTGTTATGATAGATGCCTCTAAAAAAACATTTGATGAAAACGTAGCAGAAACTAGAGAAATCGTAAAGATGGCTCATGCTTGTGGAGTTTCTGTAGAGGCAGAATTAGGCCATGTAGGAGTAGGAGCTAATGATGAAACGGATAATAGAAAGTTTTATACTGATCCAGAAGAAGCAGCTAGATTTGTAGAACTTACAGATATAGATGCTTTAGCTGTTGCAATAGGTACGGCTCACGGCAGATATACTTATGAACCTAAGCTGGATTTAGAAAGGCTTAGAGAAATCAGCAGTAAAGTATCTATTCCATTAGTATTACATGGTTCCTCTGGAACACCTAATGTAGAAAAAACTCCTGCATTAGGAATAGCAAAAGTAAATGTTTTTACAGATATACAAATACCTATAATAGAAAAAACTAAGGAGATATTAGACCATAATCCTTTAGAAAAGTTAAAGGCGGCAACTATATGGAAACCTGCTAATGAAGCAGCAATTCCTGTAATAAGAAATTATATAAAGATGTTAGGGGCATCGGGTAGAGCTTAAGGAGGGAATATAATGAAAAAATATAAAATTGCTAAAATACAAGGACCAAACAATATAGAGATTAATGATTGGGAGATGCCAGAGCTGTATCCTGATGAAGTTAAGGTTAAAATTTCTGCTTGTGCTATTTGTACTTCAGATCAAGGGATATATAAAGGGGCTCGTGGCAATCCATATCCTTTCTATCCAGGACATGAGGTAGTAGGAATTGTAGAGGAAATAGGAGAGCTTGCAGCTACAGAAGCAAAAGTAGGAGACAAAGTTGTAGTTTGCCGTATGAATAGATGTGGACAATGTCCTTCATGTAGAAAAGGAGAGGACAACCGTTGTATAAAAAGTCGTTCCTTGCATAGACCGGGACGTCCAGCAGGACCGGGAGGATTTTCTGAATATCTTATAGTTCCAGATTATCAAGTGTTTAAAATGAGTAAAGATGCGGATATGGTCACTTCTGCCCTTATTGAGCCAGTTGCTTGCTGCATTGGAAGCGTTGATAAAGCAGATGTACAGCTTGGAGATACGGTTCTAGTTATTGGAGCTGGCATAATGGGACTACTCCATGCGGAAATTCTACGTCTGCGTGGTGCAAGGATAATAATATCTGAAGTAGATGAAGAAAGACGTAAAATAGCTGAAAAGTTTGCTGATTTTGTAATAGATCCAACTAAGGATATGGAGTCCGACATAAGAAATATTACAGATGGATATGGAGTCGATAGTGTATTCGTTACAGCTGGTCCACCTCAACTTGTTCCAAATTTATTTAAATATGTATCTGGTGGGGCGGATATGGTAATATACACCTCTTATTATCAACCAGAAGGTGCAGAAACTCCAATAGATTTAAATGACTTGCATTATAAGGAGTATCGCCTAGTAGGAACTATAAGTCCTACTAGATATGATTTTGCAAGGGCTGTTTCCATAATAAATGCTAATCGTATAGATTTAAGTAACTTTATAAGGACTACAGTGCCTTTTGAAAACATTTCTAAGGCTTTCGATATGGCTATAGAGCCGGGGAGTTATAGAATTGTTGTAACTATGTAAAGGGGAGGTTGATGATGCTATGTTTGCTATAATCGTTGTAGGGCATGGAGAATTTTCCCTTGGACTTACAAATGCAGCAGAGATGATTTTAGGAGAACAGGAAAATATGGCAGCAGTTCCGCTGCTGCCCATAGATAGTCCCCAAACTTATCTTGAAAAACTTAATAAAGCTGTAAATCCTTATGATGAATTTGTTATATTGGCAGATCTTAAAGGAGGTACCCCAGCTAATATAGCTTCCTTTATAGTGAAGGACAGGAACTGTAAATGTATAACAGGTGCTAATTTGCCTATGCTTTTGGAAATGATATGTAGTCGTATGAACGGTATGACCATTGAAGAATCGATTTCAGGAGCAATAAGTATGGGGAATACTGGCATTTTTGAGATAAATAATGGTAATATATTAAGTGAATAGATAGGAGGCGTAAAAATGCGTGATATTGTTTTCACTAGAATTGATGATCGTTTAATCCATGGTCAAGTGGTTACGGGATGGATGCGTCAAACATTGGCAAATCGTATTGTAATAGTAGATGATTTAGTTGCAAAGGATCCATTTATGTTACAATTGCTTAAAATGGCAGCACCACCTAAGGTTCAAGTTAATGCTTATACCATAGAAGATGGTATAGTACTTTTAAAGGAAGAACCAAAATCAGCTAATGAAAAGGTACTTGTTCTTGCCAAAACTCCAGAGGTAATACTAGCTTTGGTAGAAGCAGGCGTAGATATAACCCATTTAAACGTAGGAGGTATGGGTTCAAAACCTGGCAGGAAACCATTGTTTAGGAATATACAAGCTTCTCCAGAGGAAATAGAAACTTTTAAGAAATTATCTAGTTTAGGAGTTAATATAGAGTTTAGAGTAATTGTTACAAATAAGGGAGTTTCTTTAGAAGATGTTTTGGCGGGAAAAGCTAAATAATTAACATGATTTAATTAGAGGGGGATGGAAATAATGTCAAATATAGATGATGAGATAGAAATAATAGTTCAAGTAGCTGAACTTTACTATGAAATGGGACAAACTCAACAGGAAATAGCTGACAAGTTAAATTATTCTAGACCTATGATTTCAAAACTATTATCCAATGCACATGATTTAGGTATTGTTTCCATCAATGTAAACAATCCAAATACCCAAGCCCAAGAATTGTCATTGGAAATGGAAGAGATATTTTCTTCGGAAGATAAACCTCTTAAAGTAATTGTAGTTCCCTCTTCATTTCAGCATGAATTAACTTTAAATAGAGTGTATAAGGCAGCGGCAGGTTATTTAGAAGCCAATCTTTGTGATAATGAAATAATAGGTATTGGGAGAGGCTCTTCTATCTATGGACTGGTAAATAATCTATCGGGAAATAAACGAACAGGAATAGAAACAGTCCCACTAACTGGTGGATTAGGGGGAATTGACTCCATCTATCAAGTAAATGAAACGGCTATGAAAGCAGCATATAGTTTAGGTGGAATTTGCCATTTTGTCTATTCTCCCGTGTATTTAGGACATAGGGCTACAAAAGATGCCATATTGTCCGATCCTGAGTTAAAGCCTTCCTTCGATTTATGGAATAGATTGGATTGGTCATTGGTGGGTATAGGGGCTATTTTTCAATCAAACAATAACTATTATAGAGATCGAGTAATAAAAGCAGAAGCAGAAACTGGTCAAAAGGTAATTGCTGATTTATGTGTCAACTTAATAGACACATTAGGAAGACCAGTGGACTTTGATGATCCGGTAGTTGCTATAAGCTTATATCAACTGAGAAAGGCTAAGAAAGTAATGGCAGTGGCTTCGGGAACCCACAAGGTACAGGCTATTTTAGCTTGCATAAAAGGTGGTTGGATAGATATTTTAGTAACTGACGAATATACTGCATTTGATATTATTAAAAGCCATAAAAAGTAAAATATATGGAAAGTATTATTAAAAAGGGTTGGATTTAGAATATTAGTTGCTGAAAAACACCTCATAGGTAGAAATATCTGTGAGGTGTTTTTATGATATTAATCTAGTTAGTAAAGTTTTGCACCAATTCATGTGAAAACAAAAGCAATTTACACCTAAGTATATGTCTTATATAATTATTTTAAAGATAAATATAAATTGTAAATATTTAATGTGATACACAAGAACTTGCAACATTAGAAAGGAAAATGTTTATGTATCTTTTAAAAGATAGGCAAGTAAATATTGTGCTAGATCTAGTAAATACCAAAGAACCTTTAACTGCTAAGGAGTTATCTATTAAATATAATGTGAGTATTAGAACTGTTAGATATGACTTACAAACTTTGGAGGAGTGGTTAAAGAATAGGGGAATAGATTTAATTAGAAAACCTAGGGTAGGTATCTGGATTGAGTGTAGTCATTCCTTAAAAGAAAAACTATTAACTCAAATAAAACCTATCAATCCATGTGTAAAGGTGTTATCTAAAGAGGAACGGAAGAAAGTTATTGTATTAGAATTACTCAAGCAATCTACTCCTGTTACCTCGGAATATTTAGCTGAAAAAACAGATGTTAGTAAGACCACTATATTGGAAGATATAAAGGAAGTTCAAAAAGAGCTAAATTCCCAAGGTATTGCAGTTGAAGGAAAGCCTGGAATTGGATATACGGTTAAGGGAAATGAAGAAAGTATCAGAAAGTTTTTAGCCTATATTCTATTATCGGACATGGGCAAAGATGAACTGTTAGATATGTTAAATACCGTGGATCTAAAAGGAAAATCTGAAAATTTATCAGAGGTTTTTAGTGTAAATGGAGATATACACTTAAAAGACATTCAACTTGCAATTAAAGCAAGTAAAAATATATATGATTTTTGGATACCCGATAGTTCTTATGTTTCATTAGTTGTACATATTGCTATAGCAGTAGATAGACTTTTAAATAATCAGAAGATAATAAGCTTATCGGAAGAAAAGATGAAACTTATTGAAAGTTATAAAGAATATATTATTGCAAAAGAAATAAGCCATCAGCTAGAAAAAATATATGACATTGAAATTCCAGAAGCAGAAGTTGCTAATATCACTTTTCATCTCATATCTGCTAATTTAAAACTTAATTATCTTCACAATGAAAATATATATGATATTAGAACTGATCTATTAAAAGCTGTAGATGGAATGGTCTTATATTTAAAAGAAAAGATTTGGCTGCCAGATGAAAGCTATGAAAGATTAAAATTAGATTTATTGTCACATCTGAAGTTGACTTTGAAGAAATATGAGTTGAAAATTCCAAACAATAATCCTCTACTATCACAAATTAAAACTAATTACTTTGAGTATTATCAGCTGTCAAAAGAAATGGGACAAGTTTTTAAAGATATTACCAATATACATCTAATAGATGATGAAATAGGTTATATTACCCTTCATGTTGCAGCTCATATAGAAATGTATAAAAAGGACACTAAAAAAAATGCTATATTGGTTTGCACTACTGGAAAGGGTATAGCTAAAGTACTTGAAGTAAGTTTAAATAGAAGTATTCCTGAGTTAAATATTTTACAGACGGTTTCGGTGTTTGATCTTGAAGATGGAAATATAGATTTGGAAGATGTAGATTTAATAATAAGTACCGTCCACATTTCAGAATCCATAAAGCCAGTATTTAGGATTAGTCCTTTTGTCACAGAAAAGGAAATAGAGCAGATAAAGAAGTTTATATATGGTAACGAGATTGCCCTATTAAATATGAATAGAAACTGGGGAGAATACATTTTAGATTCCATAATGAATATAGCCAATAAATATGTTGAATTTGAAAAACAAAATGATTTAAGGAATGAACTCGAATGTATAGTAAGTTTCATCATGAGTTCTTTTGATAATAGGAGTCCTTATGATGAATTTGGTTCATTTGAACAATTTGCAGAGGATATAGCTTTAATACTCATCGATATTGGACAAATGATAGAGGAATTAAAGGATAGTATAGACTTAAATAAGTTTATGACAAATATTTGGGGAGTTGCTATTCATGTTATAATGGCAATTCCTAGGTGGAGGATGGGTAATTTCGCCACTGAATCTCATGCGGATAAATATAAGGAAGAATACAAGGATGTATTTGAAGTTGTTAATAAACATTTGAATATTATATCAAGGAAATATAATATTCAAATTCCAGAGAGTGAAATAATTGCTATAAGTAGATATTTTATTTAAGGGAGACGATTTATATGAATAGGTTGTTATTAACTGGTGGAGAGCTTTTGGATTCAAAGGCTGGATATAAATATGACAAAAAAGATATTTTGATTGAGGATGGATTTATAAAGAGAATAGATGATGACTTAAAGGACGAAGCAGTATCTCAAGAAGTGGATTTAACTGGCTACATAATTTCATCAGGTTTTATTGATATTCACACTCATGTCTATTATGGAAAGACTGTTTTAGGTATAGACCCAGATATTATAGGATTGAATAATGGGGTTACGACGGTATTTGATGCAGGAAGTGCCGGGCCTGAAAACTTTGATGATTTTTATGAAAAGGTTATATCAAAAAGTGATACCAGTGTGTATTCTCTGCTGAATATAGCTAGAACTGGATTGGAGAAGCCTAGATACGAATTAGCTGATTTAGATAATATAGACTTAAATGAGGTAAAGGAAGTCTATTTTAAAAACAAGGAATATATAAAGGGTATAAAGGCGAGGGCTAGTGCCAGTACAGTAGGAGAGTTAGGCATAAAGCCTATTGAAATGGCTAAAAAGGTTGCTAGTGAGTTAAATATCCCATTAGTTGTGCATATAGGAAATGAGCCACCTAAAATAGACGATGTACTTAGCCTATTGGGAAAAGGTGATGTAATAACTCATACCTTTCATGGAAAACCAAATGGAATATTAGATAAGTCAGGAAATATAAAAGAATCTTTTTTAAAGGCAAGAGATAGAGGGGTATTGTTTGATGTAGGTCATGGAACATCTAGTTTCAATTTCAATACCGCTAAATGTACAATTGAAAATGGAATGAAGCCAGATATCATAAGTACGGATATATATGTGGACAACTATAAGGGACCTGTTTATAGTTTGGAGACGACTGTAAATAAGATGCTTATATCAGGCATGAATGTTGAAGAATGTATAAATTGTGTAACCTATGCTCCTTCACATAATTTCAAACTATTAAATATGGGAATGTTAAAAGAAGGATACATAGGAGATTTAACCGTGTTCAAAATGGCTGAAGAAGAAAGAGAATATACTGATTCTGAAGGCAATGTAGGAAGAACTGAGTTAATTATAAAGACTAAATATATTGTAAAAAACGGAGAAATTAGAGAAGTTTTTAAATAGGCAGGAGGATATGACATGGATACTTTGACTAAATTAAAAGATAAACTAAATATTGATGAAAATGAATTTGTTGAAATAGAGGAGGTTATTTCTCATATAGAAGAAACATTAACTTCCTATGGGATATCATTTGATGAACAATTAGAATTAGGGTTTTATTCTCATGTTGTAAGTTTTATAAGAAGACTTAAAGAGAATGAAAAGGTAATGGACGTTAGTGATAATTCCATATTAGAACAAATTGATAAAAAGGCTGTAGATATAGCTGAGGTTTTAGTAAAGCCTATATTTAAAGAGTACAATTCATCATACAATTATTCTGAAGTTATACTTATAGCTGTATATATACAAACTGCTATGTTTGAAGCTAAAGGAGGTGAAGGAGATGAGTAAACAAATGGTTTTAGTAATAGGAGATAGACTAGGAAAAGGTAAAAAGGTTGCTAAAGGTGCTGAAGAAGCAGGAGCAAAGGTAATTCACATTCCGGGAGTAGGAGCAGATATGAAACTTGGAGATGTTATGAAAGAAAATAATGCTGATATTGGAATAAGTTTTTGTGGAAGTGGTGGTGCTGGAGCACTTATGGCAGCTAATAAATATGGATATAAATCTAAACATCATCTTAGATCTATTGAAGCTGGTGTTACTGCGTTGAAGGAAGGTGCTGAAGTACTAGGTTTTGGATTTATGGATGTTGAAGAATTAGGAAAAAGGATAGTTGAAGAATACAAAAAACTTCATAATGAGGAGTAAGGGAGTATGTCGGATAGACAATGTATGAAAGAGATTGTAAAAAAAATCACAATTAAGGGTGAAGGAAAATCTAAAGAAGAAGCTTATGGGAATATATTTAATATTCTTAGAAAGAAAGTATATGATGATATACCGGGTTTGATAGTCTATATGGAACCGATAAATGTATATGAGGTAAGTGTAGAAAGTGAAACTTTTACAGAGAAATTTTTAGGACTTTTCATGCCTAGAGAAAAAACTAATTTTAAAATAGAAGCAAATATAGAAGTTGTTATTAGATATATTGAGTGTTGAGGGAGGGTGGAATATGATAGAAATTGTTATTAAATCACTGATTATTGGTGCTATTGGTGGAGGAGCTATAGCTGTTGGTGCTTCCAGAATGTTTTATGCACCAGAAGTTCAGTCTATGGGTGCTTTTAGAACAATTGGAGAGTTGAATGCTTGTAAAGGAGATCCATTAACTCATTTTTCCTTTGGACTAGGATTCTTTTTCAATGCAGCAGCTTCAGTCGTTGCTGCAGGAGCTTTGACTCAAGATGTTCTTCATAGAGTAATTCCCAATTGGGCTGCGGGAGTATTGCTGCTTAAAAATAAGGATGTGAAGGAAACATTAGAGGATCCTGCTAAAATGGCTGTAGCAGGTGCTTTAGTTGGGGCTTTAGTATTAGTTTTTTTAAACACCATATCTTCTATTATTCCAGAAGTTGCAGCAGTTACGGCACAAAATGTACTTGGACCAGCATCTAATTTAATGATTAATCCTGTTATGCCTATAATATTTTGGCTGGCTGCATTAGATGCGGGGAAGACCACAGGTATATGGGGGACTATATTAGGTGGACTAGCTCATATGATTATGGGAAATGCAGTGCCTGGCATAGTGCTTGGTATACTTATAGGTCAGTCTGTAGAGGAAAATGGTTACAATAAATCAGTGAAAATCATGATTTCAATAGTTACAGTATTGTTTATAGTAATCGCATACTTTAGGGGATTTTTCCTTAAAATAGTTGAGTTATTTTAAAGGAGGGGAGTATAGATGGATAAGTTTAGAAAGGTTTTATTAAAAGACTCTACTTTTCCTTTATTAGTTGCTTTAGCATCTGCAGCTATATTTGCAGGAACTCATATGTTTTTTACTTATGGTGTAGGGGCTTTTAACGAAATATATATTGTGCAGATGCTTGGTGAGGGGCTAGAAGGTGGAGATTATGCTGCGGCGGCAGGATTTGCAACAGGATTTTTGATTGCTAGAATATTAGAAGGTCCTCTCGTAGGGGTTTTAGATATAGGTGGCTCTTTGATGACTGGTGTAGGAATTGGAATTCCAGCTGTAATGTTAGCATCAGGATTTAAAGCTCCAGTACAAAACTTTGGATTATCCTTATTAACAGGAGCAGTTATAGGACTAGCTATAGGTTTTATAGTTATTGGAGTTAGAAAGATTATGCCAGAAGGTATGGCATCCTTTGGAACAGATGTTATGATTGGTGCAGGAAACGCTACAGGAAGGTATTTAGGGCCTTTGATTATGGTATCTGCCATTCAATATAGTATTCCAGCAGGCGTTGGTGCTTTCGTTGGAGGTGCCATATTCTATAAATTTGATAAGCCAATAGCTGGAGGGGCAATTTTAGGAGCTATGATATTGTCCAGCTTTTTCCCAGTACTGGTATAAAAATTTTAAGAAAAGGATATGGTCTTACATCCTTTTCTTGAACATTTAAAAATCTATTTTGTGGAGGTAATATACATGGAAGTATATGAAGAAATAGGGTTGAAAAGGATAATCAATGGAAGTGGTAAGATGACAGCCCTAGGGGCATCTGTACTTGATGACGAAGTAGCAGAATATATGGGAAAAGCTTCTAAAGGATATGCGGATATGGATAGTCTAATAGATAGGGCGGGAAAGATAATTGCCGAATATGTGGAGGCTGAAGATGCATGTGTAACTACTGGAGCTGCAGCAAGTATTGCTATGTCAGTGGCTGGAATAATAACTAATGGTGATATATCTAAAATAGAAAAAATACCTTTTATAGATGAAGATAAAAAGGAAATTATCATTCAAAAAGGACACAGCGTTAACTTTGGAGCCCCTATAGTTCAGATGATTGGTCTAGGTGGAGGAGAACCTATAGAGGTAGGACAAGCAAATTCTGTAAAAGCTCATCATATTGAAGAAGCCATAAGTGAAAAGACAGCGGCTCTTATTTATATAAAATCTCACCACTGTGTACAAAAAGGCATGGTTCCTTTAAAAGATATGATAGGGATTGCTAAAAAACATGGTATTCCTATAATAGTAGATGCAGCAGCGGAAGAGGATTTGAAAAAATATATACATCTAGGTGCGGACTTAGTAGCATATAGTGGTGGAAAGGCTATCTGCGGACCTACATCAGGCTTTGTTGCAGGGAAGAAGGAGTTAATCAATAACTGTAAGTTGCAATATAAGGGCATAGGACGAGCTATGAAGGTAGGAAAAGAGAATATAATGGGTTTGTTAAAGGCAATAGATTTATACAGTAAAAAAGACAGCAAGTTGATAATAGAAGAGCAAAAGAAAACTATGAAAGGACTAGAAAAGGAAGTAAATAAATTAAAAGGATTAAAGGCAGCAATTGCTCAAGATGAAGCAGGAAGAGAAATATATCGATTAAAGATATCAGTTGATGAGGGAGTCCTTGGAGTAGATGCCAACTATATTATAGATAAACTTGAAAGTGGGAATCCATCTATTTATACTAGAAATCATTATTCTAATATAGGAATAATATATATAGACCCAAGACCCTTAAAAGTTGGAGATGATGAAATAATACTAGAAAGATTAAAGGAAATAATATCTGAATTAGCATAGGAGGTTTTGTAAATGAATTTTGAAAATTTTACTTTTTATAAGGATAGAGTAGCTGTTAATTTGTTAGCTAAAGATATAGATAATGCAGCAGATGTGGTAAATGTTTTAGATGGTGCTGGAGTAATTGGCGTTTTGTCTAAAGATTTCAATAGTGTAGAAGATGCAGTAAAGTATATAAAAGAAATGAAAAAAAGAATCCCAGTAGTATCTGTAGGTTTAGGCAATGGTGATCCTAAACAATGGAAAATGGCAGCTGAAATAGGAGCAGAAACTGATCCAGGTCATATAAATCAAGTTTTTTCTACTGCAGGGTATACTCTAGGACTACTTAAAGGAAAGGGCTGTGAAAAAACTTTGGTAAATGCACTTATCAGTCCTGCTGGCGAAGGGGGAAAGGTTATGATCTCAACAGGACCTTTTAGTTCCCAAGAAAGAACTATAATAGATATAGATGAAGCTTTAAAAATATTAAAGGATGCAGGAGTAGAATCGGTGAAATTTTTCAACCTTAAGAACATGAAGAATTTAGATGAGTTGAGAGAGGTTGCAAAATCTTGTGTGAAAAATGGTATTCCAGTTATAGAGCCGACTGGAGGAATTGATGCAGCCAATATACATGATATCGTTAAAATCTGTATAGAAGCAGGCTGTGAAAAGGTAATTCCCCATGTATACAGCTCGGCTATTGATAAAAATACGGGCTTGACAGATGTTGATATAGTAAATAAAATATATGGAGAAATAAAAAGAGTATTTTAAAATAATAATTAGTAGAATAGAAAATCCAAAATTTATTATCACATTGATAATTGGTTTTGGATTTTTGACATAAATGTTCAAATTTAGAGGAAATTCGAGTTATCAAAGTGATAAAGTTTTTTATCACTTTGATAATGATCTTTTTTATGGTTATATAGATGTTTATAAAAGAGGAAATAAAAAAATATTTAAAACTTCTATGTCCCTTGTGACTACTTGGGTTAGTGAATTTGTAGAAATATATATAATGATAATTTTGATATAGATATAAATAAAATAGTTGTTAGGTATACCTAACAACTATTTTATTTATTAAGTTATTTAAAACATTAAATGCCGTGAATCCTTTAGTTATAGCCCTTTACACATGAAAATACATTATATATATTCATATTTTTACAAAAATGTGGCACACAAATTGCTACTAATTATAAAGGAGTTTAAATGGGGTTACAGTTGTAGCTTTATAGTACTATAAAATTACAGAAAGGAGATTGTTATGAGAAGTAGGAAAGATTTTATTTATTTATTTTTAACAATCCTTATCTTTATGGGTGTTGATTTTGGCATAATATTCTGTTTGAAAAATTTGTATTTAGGTGTTGGATTGACTCTGACATTATCTTTAGGATTAGCAGCTATTGTGTTTAAAAGGATTAATAGAAATAGTTTAGAAGGAATGAAATATTATCTATCTAACCTAGACAATATGGATTCCATTAATTTAGATGATAAGAATATGCCAGAAGAGATCAAGGACGAATTAAGTAAGTTTACTAAAAACATTAAGAAAAATTTAAAGACTCAAGTGGAGATATCCACAGAAATATATAATGTATGTAGACAGCTAAGCACTGTATCTCAGGAGAGTTTAGATTCTACTGAATCCATAACTTCTTTTGTAGAAGTTGCTGATGCTAATACTATGGAACAATCTAGTATGTTAGAAAGTACAAATTCTCTCGCCCATGAGGTATTTACATCTCTTAACGATATGGAAGGGGATATAATGAATAAGATTGGCTTTATATCTGATTCCATTGAGACTGCGCAAAAAGGCATGGAGAATATTCAAATGATAGATAAAAGAACAAATTTATCAAAAGATATGTTAGGAAATTCGCTGAAACAGATATTAAAGCTTAGGGATTATTCTGATGAAATAGTAGGACTAATAGATTTAATAAGCTCCATATCTAAGGAAACAAATATGCTGTCTTTAAATGCATCTATTGAAGCTGCCAGGGCAGGAGAACATGGAAAAGGGTTTGCAGTTGTAGCTATGGAAGTCGGAAAGTTAGCCAATGAAACTGAAAGGGTTTCATCTAGGATAGAGGAAGTTATCTATACTTTAAAGGATGATATATCTTCTGTTTCCGCATCTATGGAAGAAGATATGAAATATATTGAAGAAAGCTGTTCCGTTATGGGAGAAATCAATGAGGAGTTTAAATCAACTATAAAAAGCTTGAATATTGGAAGAGAAAGTTTAGAGGAGATTACTGGGATTACAAAAGAAAATAATGTAAAAGTAGGACAAATTAACACCAATATTGATAAGGTTACTAGTTTTTCTCAGGAAATAGCTGCCCATATGGAAGAAACTACTGCTCAAGTAGTAGAACAGTATAGTAGAGCTAAGGATTTACAAGAAATAGTAGAAAAAATAAAAGACGCTGTATATGATATGCAGCAATTTGTAGTAGGGAAATTTATGGAGGAAAAGATGCTGAAAGGGGTTCGCCATATAAGGGAAAGTTTGAAAGATAAAGAAAAGATAGATGATATGACATTAGATGAATTAATAAAAGAAACTGGAATGGATGATATATATGTAGCCAATTCGTCAGGAGTTGTAGAATATAGTAATGAAAAATCTGCAATAGGTCTTAATATATATAAGACCAATAGGAGTTTTTTGATGTTAAAGGAAGGAAAAAAGGAATTTGTTGATACTCCAATTATGCTAAGGGAAGAAGATGGGAAACCTTTTAAATTCCTAGCTGTCATAGATGAAAATGAAAGATTATACGAAGTTGGCTTGTCATTAGAATCTATGATTAAAGGAATATAAAATAAAGGCAATTATCAAAATGATAAAAATTCTTAGGAATATTATTAAAGAAGTAGTAGAAAGGTTTAGGACAATTATCAAAATGATAAAAGTGATTATCGTTTTGATAATTTTTTGTTATTTTAATTATTCCTTATACTAAAAAAATATAAGGATAAAGATTGTAACCATTGAAAACTCTAGTCTTAAGGGTTTTGGAATAATGATTAGCTAAATATGAATTTAGGTTCAATAACAGTATAATTTCTACAATATATCCAATTAAATTTAAAAATTTACTAATTTAAAATCCCTATAACCATTAGAAATAAGCCTTCATGACAAACAATAGATCACGATTACCAACTTTCAAATTAAATATGGCATATAAATTGCAACTGTATTTCTATTGTGATAAATGATGGAATTTGAAGGAGGCAATGTAGATGAAAGAAGTGATTAATTGGAAGAAAAATGAGCTTCCTAGAACCGATGTAGAGGGTTGTATAGAAATCTTGAAAGAAGAAGAGGTAAATAAAGCAAGGACTTTCCATGAAAGTTTTGGAGAGTATTCAAAGACACCTTTGCAAGAGCTTGATGAATTAGCAGCTCACATTGGTGTTGGAGGAATTTACTTAAAGGATGAATCTTACCGTTTCGGATTAAATGCATTTAAAGTTCTAGGTGGTTCTTTTGCTATAGCTAAATATATGGCAGAAAAACTTGGAAGAGATATCTCAGAGTTAGGATATCAAAAGTTAATATCTGACGAAGTAAGAAAAGAATTAGGGGATATGATATTTGTAACTGCTACTGATGGGAATCACGGCAGAGGTATAGCGTGGACAGCTAACCAATTGAAACAAAAGTCAGTAGTATATATGCCAAAGGGATCATCATTGACTAGGCTTGAAAATATTAGAAAAGAAGGCGCCGATGTTACTATCCAAGATATGAACTATGATGATGCTGTTAGATTAGCAGCTAAATATGCAGAAGAAAATGGAGGAGTAGTAATCCAAGATACAGCTTGGGAAGGATATGAAGATATTCCAGTATGGATTATGCAGGGATATGGTACCATGGCATTGGAGGCAATAGAGCAGCTAAAGAGTTTGGGAGTAGATAGACCTACCCATATATTTGTACAAGCTGGAGTAGGCTCATTGGCAGCAGCAGTTCAAGGAGTATTTGCATCAATCTACAAAGAGAAATGTCCTACTACCACTATAGTAGAAGCAAATATTGCAGATTGTCTTTATAGGTCAGCAGTAGCTGGAGATGGAAAGGCTGTAGCTGTAGGTGGAGATTTACAGACTTTAATGGCAGGTTTAGCTTGTGGAGAAGCAAATACCATTGGATGGGAAATACTTAAAAATCATAGTTCCATGTTTGTATCTTGCCCTGACTGGGTGGCGGCCAATGGAATGAGGATACTAGGTAATCCATTGAAAGATGATCCTCATATAATATCTGGAGAATCAGGAGCTGTAACTACAGGATTATTAGTAGAGATAATGAGAAATGATGAATACAAGGAATTAAGAGAAAGCTTAAAGCTTGATAAGGATTCTAGAATTTTACTATTCAGTACTGAAGGGGATACAGATCCTGATAAATATAGAAATATTGTATGGGATGGAGAGCATCACAGATAACGAAAATTAAAAGATAAGGAGGATTAAAATGTTAACAGAGGTAAGGAAAGAAAAATTAATAGGACTGTGTCAAGAATTAATAAGAAATCCAAGTATTTCAGGTGGGGAAGATAAAGTTGCAGAGGCTATTAAGAAAAATTTTGAACTACTTGGCTATGACGATTGTTATATAGATGCCTATGGAAATGTAATAGGTCATATCAAAGGTAAAGGAAGTGGGAAAACTATCCTTTTTGATGGACATATAGACACTGTACCTGTAACAGATGAATTGAAGTGGAAGTTTGGTCCATTTAGTGGTGAAATATCTGAAGGAAGGATATATGGCAGAGGGGCTTCCGACATGAAAGGTCAGCTTAGTGCAATGATTGCAGCAGCTTCATATTTTGCAGAAGATACGGATAAGGAATTTGATGGAGATATCTATGTAGCTGGTGTAGTACATGAGGAGATATTTGAAGGAGTAGCTGCAAGAAAGATAAGTGATGCCATTAACCCTGATTATGTGGTAATAGGTGAATCCTCAGAATTAAATTTAAAGATTGGACAGCGGGGTAGGGGAGAAATTGTAATAGAAACATTTGGTAAACCTGCCCATTCTGCCAATCCAGAAAAAGGAGTCAATGCAGTCTATAAGATGGCAAAGATAATAGATAAAATTCAAGAGCTTAAGCCAACAGTTCATGAAGAATTAGGACAAGGAATTTTAGTCCTTACGGATATTAAATCATCTCCATATCCAGGAGCTTCTGTGGTACCAGAGTATTGTAGAGCAACTTTTGATAGGAGATTATTGGTAGGTGAAAAAAAGGAATCGGTACTGAAACCAATACAAGAACTTTTAGATGAGATGATGAAAGAAGATGAGCAATTAAATGCTAAGGTTTCCTATGCAGTAGGAACTGAGATCTGCTATACAGGGGAAACCATAACAGGAGAAAGGTTTTTCCCAGGTTGGTTGTTTGATGAGGAAGATGAATTTGTGCAAGCTGCATATAGAGGACTTAAAAAAGCAGGACTTAATCCTAAGATAACACATTATTCATTCTGTACTAATGGCAGCCATTATGCAGGAGAGAAGGGAATAAAGACCATAGGGTTTGGACCATCTCAGGAAAATTTAGCCCATACGATAAATGAATATATAGAAATCGATCAATTAGAGAAAGGTGCTAAAGGGTACTATGGCATATTGAAATCAGTTTTTAATAAGTAAAATACAATTATAAAAAATGAAACAATGGTAAACAAATGTTTATTTTAATTGAATTCTATTCTGAATGTAAAGGATTTAGTGGTTATAAAAACAGAAATGGAAAACTTAAAAGTTTACTTAAATCGTTTCATAAAATTTATAGATGATTTCGCTTTTATAGATAAGCGAGAACTTATAGAAATGAGGAGGAAAATTTTATGAGAGACAGAAGTAATACATCAAAGTTTGATTTAGACGGAGTTCCACCACTAAGAGAGGCGTTTCCTCTAGGATTACAGCATCTTTTAGCCATGTTTGTAGGAAATATTGTACCTATGATAGTTGTTTCGCAGGCGAGAGGTCTAGATCAGGAGCAAACCACACTTCTGCTTCAAGCGGCTATGTTTGGAGCAGCGATTGCCACACTATTACAGGCCTATCCTATAACTTTAGGTAGAGGTCATAAATTAGGAGCTGGGCTTCCTGTATTTATGGGATTAACCTATACATTTCTACCTACATGTATAGCTGTAGCAAAGACCAATAGTTTAGGTGTAATATTTGGGGCACAAATTGTAGGTGCTATTGCATCTATGTTCTTTGGATTAGGATTGAGAAAGATTAGACGATTCTTCCCTAGCGTTGTTACTGGAAGCATAATATTGTCTATAGGAATGTCCTTATTTCCTACAGCATTAAGCAATATAGCAGGAGGATCAGGAAGTGCTACCTTTGGAGCAAAGATGAATTGGATAGTTGGTATGGTGGTAGTTGCTGTAATCTTATTGTTTACAATGTTTGGGAAAGGAATATTAAAAGATGCAGCCATATTAATAGGAATTATTTCAGGTTACATTGTTTCATTGATGTTTAAAATGATTGATTTTTCAGGGATTAGTCAAGTTCCATGGTTTGCAATCCCAAGACCTCTTGCTTTTGGGATTGAATTTCAAATGGACATAATCATATTATTTATTGTTATGTTCTTAATCAATTCAATAGAAATGATGGGAGATTACTCCACTTCTGCTGTAGGCGGTCTTGGCAGAGAAGCTACAGATGAGGAATTATCAGGTGGGATAATTGGAAACGGAGTTACTTCTATAATAGCAGCATTATTTAATTGTTTCCCTACAGGAACTTATAGTCAGAACTCAGGAATTGTTGCTCTTACAAAGGTAACTAGTAGATTTGTAATAGGCGTAGGTGCATCTATATTACTATTAGCAAGTTTTATGCCTAAACTAGGTGCATTAATATCTACAATTCCAAGTCCAGTCATTGGAGGGGCTACATTGGTTGTATTTGCAATGATTGCTATGTCAGGAGTTAGTCTACTAGCTTCAAAACCATTAACTCAAAGAAGCATGTTGATTGCAGGTGTATCAGTTGGTGTTGGGATTGCTCTAGTAACTGTACCAGAAACTATAGTAGAGTTTTCACCTATGTTCAGAATGTTCTTTGGTGAATCAAGTGTAGTTCCTACAGCCATAATTGCATTTGTATTGAATCTTATTTTCCCTAAGGATTCTGAGGAGGGTTCTCAAAACATGAGGGAAGCAGAATCTCCAGCAGTTTAGGATTTATAGGAAGAATGATCAATGATTTGTAGGAGGATTATGATGATAGATATATTAATTAAAAATGCAACTATAGTAACAGTTGATGAAGATAGAAGGGTGTTATTTGATGGAGCTTTAGCTATAAAGAAAGATAGGATAATAGCTATTGGATCTACTGAAGATGTTCTAAAAGAATATAGAGAAGCAAAAAAGATTATAGATGCTAAGGGAAAAGTAATATTCCCAGGATTTATAAATACTCATAATCATCTGTTTCAAACTTTGTTAAAAGGTTTAGGAGATGATATGGTATTAAAGGACTGGCTAGCTACGATGACTTTCCCTGCTGCAAAGCATATTACAAGGGAAGATACATATCTTGCAGCAATGCAAGGTTGTATTGAAGGATTACATAGTGGAATAACTACCATGGTAGATTATATGTATCCTCACAATAGGGAATATCTTTCTGATGGAATCATAGATGCATATAGGGAATTGGGCATAAGGGGAATATTAGGAAGAGGAACCATGAATACCGGTATTCAATTTGGTGTTCAAAAAGAGATAATGCAGGATGTAGAAACTGTAGAGAAGGACCTTAGAAGATTGTTTGAGGAATACCACAATTCGGAAAATGGAAGGATAAAGATTTGGGTAGCTCCAGCTGCTATGTGGTCTAATACAAAGGAAATGCTTAAAATGCTATGGAATGTAACCAATGAATATGATTCCCATTTTACAGTGCATATTTCAGAAACGCCTTTTGATAGAGAGGCAACTAAAGAATTACATGGAAAAGTTGATATAGAATTGTTAGAGGAACTAGGAATTGTAGGACCAAATGTGCTGATGGTACACTGCGTATATTTAACAGAAGAAGATATGGAACTTACTAAGAAGTATGATATGAAGGTATCCCACAATACAGCTAGTAATATGTACCTATCATCAGGGGTAGCACCTATACCAGAGATGTTAAGGAAAGGTATAACTGTAAGCTTAGGTGTTGACGGTGCAGCAAGTAACAACTCTCAGGATATGATAGAACTTATGAAGCTTACGGCTCTTCAGCATAAGGTAAATAAACTTGATCCATTGGCTATGTCAGCTGAGAAGGTACTTGAGTTAGCAACTATAGATGGAGCAAAGGCCATAGGTATGGAAGATGAAATAGGTTCATTAGAAGTAGGTAAAAAGGCAGATTTAATAATATTCAATCCATTATTGAATCCAAAAGCCATACCTCTTCACAATCCAGTATCGACTTTAGTATATTCATCATCTATGCAAAATGTTGAAGAAGTAATAGTAGATGGAAATATCATTATGGAAGATAGTAAAATTTTAACCATAGAAGATGAAAAAGAAGTACTAAGAAAGGTTCAAAGAGCAGCTGATGAACTCTGTCAAAGAGGTAATATAACCAATAAAGGACCAGGACATATTTGGAACAGCATATATTAAACCAGTACTGCCACTGATAGAAGAATATTAGACAATAGTATAGAGGATGAACAATTTAAAAGTTTACTTAAATCGTTTCATAAAATTTATTAAAGTTTAATTAAAAAAGTGAGGAGGAAAATTTTATGAGAGACAGAAGTAACACATCAAAGTTTGATATAGATGGAATTCCACCGCTGAAGGAAGCATTTCCTTTAGGGTTGCAGCACGTTTTGGCTATGTTTGTTCCAAATCTAGTTCCAATGATGCTAGTATCCCAAGCGGCCAACTTGGACCAATACCATACAACTCTATTGATTCAATGTGCTATGATTGGAGCAGGGATTGCTACATTGATACAAGAGTATCCAATAACACTAGGCGGAGGATATAGGATAGGTTCAAGACTGCCAGTTATGTTGGGACTAACCTATGTATTTATGCCAACTTGTATTGCAGTAGCAGGTCAATATGGATTGGCTACAATATTTGGAGCTCAACTTGTAGGGGGATTGGTGGCGATACTTTTCGGTGTAGCCTTTAAAAAGGTAAGAAAATATTTTCCGCCAGTAGTAACAGGAACTGTAGTGTTATCTTTAGGACTTTCCGTATTTAGTATAGCCATTAACAACATAGCTGGAGGAGTTGGTTCAGCTGCTTATGGCTCATACCGAAACTGGATTGTAGGAATGAGTGTTGTATTAGTTGTATTGTTTTTACAACAGTTTGGGAAAGGATTAGCAAAGGATTCTGCTATATTATTAGGAATGGTAGTAGGATATATAATTGCTTTTGGGTTTAATATGATAGACTTTTCGCCAATACGTGAAGCTGCTTGGTTTGCTATACCTAAACCATTAGCTTTTGGACTTGAGTTTAGGTTAGATGTAATCGTTATGTTCATTCTATTATACTTTATAGTGTCGGTTCAAATTGTTGGAGATTTTTCAGTATCTGCAATGGGTGGACTTGGTAGAGAAGCAACTGATGAAGAGCTTACTGGAGGAATAATAGGCAATAGCCTTACCAGTGCTTTAACGGCTTTATTAAATAATTTTCCAACGGCAACTTATAGTCAAAACTCAGGATTGGTTGCATTAAATAAGGTTGTAAGCAGGCATGTTTTAGGCGTAGGAGCCATGATACTATTTGTAGCAGGGCTTTGTCCTAAGGTGGGAGCAGCATTTTCTACTATTCCTAATCCAGTAGTTGGAGGAGGGACCCTTGTAGTATTTTCCATGATAGCTATGTCTGGAGTTAGCCTTGTAAATATGCAGGAGTTTACTGCTAGATCAAAGTTAATAGTGGGGGTATCATTAGCTTTTGGACTTGGAATAGTTAATGCCCCTCAATCTATAGCTCAATTTTCAGAAACCTTTAAACTACTATTTGGTCAATCCAGTGTAGTTTTAGCAACAACAGTAGCAGTGATTTTAAACCTTGTTTTTCCTAAGGATAAGGAGTTAATAGCAGAAGAGCAATAAAGATAGTTTAATATAGAGGTGAGTACATGAATGTAATGTTAACTATAAATAATAAAAAGAAGGCACTAGATGTAAGCCCAGATGAATTTTTACTTGATACCTTAAGAAAGGCTGGATATCTAAGTGTACAAGGGGGCTGTGATACTAGTTCATGTGGACTATGTGCTGTATGGGTTGATGATGAGGTAGTACTATCATGTACTTACCTCACAGTACGTGCGGCAGGAAAGAATATAACCACTTTAGAAGGTGTACAAGCAGAAGCAAAGGAGTTTGCAGATTTCCTTGCTGATGAAGGGGCAGACCAATGTGGATACTGTGCTCCTGGATTTATAATGACAGTTCTTGCCATGGGAAAGGAATTGAACAACCCTAGCGAAGAGGAAATATACCATTATTTAAACGGAAATCTTTGTAGATGTACAGGATATAAAGGGCAAATTAGAGCCATAAAAAAATATTTAGATGCAAAGAGAGTTAGGGGTGAAAAATAATGATTACTATTAAGGAGTATGTTGCACCCAATAGCATAGAAGAAGCTTATGAAATTTTAATGGCTAGAAGGAACAATTTAGTTTTAGGTGGATGCGGTTTTATAAAGATGGGTTCAAAGAATATAAATACGGCTGTAGACTTATGCAATCTATCTTTGGATTACATAGATGAAAAGGAAGATGCAATATTAATAGGAGCAGACACCTCTTTAAGGAAATTAGAAATGAATAACATCATTAAAAACTATTGTGGCGGAGTAATTAGTCAAGGGGTTTCCAATATAGTAGGAGTACAGTTTAGGAATATGGCAAGAGTTGGAGCTAGCGTGTTCTCCAGATATGGATTTTCTGATTTACTACCATCTCTATTGGTTTTGGATGCTAAAGTAAGACTCTTTGATGGTGGAGTTATGGATTTAAAGGAGTTTTTAGAAAAGGAATATAAAAAGGATATTTTAATGGAAGTAATACTACCAAAGAAAGAAGGTATAGCTGTATTCGATTGTTTAAGAAAATCTTCTGGAGATTTTCCTATTATAAATGGAGCGATGTTTAAAGGTAAAGATGGGGAGTATAGAGTGAGCATAGGCGCTAGGCCTCAAAGAGCAAAATTAGCAGAAAGGGCAGCAAAAGATTTGGAATGTGGAGATATTACAAAAGCTCAAGGTACCATAGTAGAAGAGTTAAACTTTGGGTCTAATATTAGAGCCAACAGAGAATATCGACAGGATATGTGTATAGCATTGTTAAAAAGAATGCATGATAAGGTAGGTGATTATCATGATAGGTAAGGGTATAAGAAAAAACGATAGTGAAGCCCTTTTAAGTGGTAAACCAGTATATACGGAGGATTTGATTTTCCATAAAGATGTCCTAACTATAAAATTATTGAGAAGTCTCCATGCTTTTGCAAGGATAAAGAGCATAGATGTAGAAAAAGCGAAGAAGTTGGATGGAATAGTAGATATATATACTTATAAAGATGTACCTCAAACTAGATATACGGAATGTGGGGAGTCCTTTCCAGAGGCATCTCCTTATGACCGATTGTTATTAGAACCTGTAGTAAGATATGTAGGAGATGAAGTCGCAATAATAGTGGCAGAAGATGAGAGGACGGCAGAAAAGGCTAAGAAGTTAATAAAGGTAGAATATGAAGTATTCGAACCAATATTAGACCTTGAAAAGGCAGAAAGTAGCCATATTATTATACATGAATCCAACGATATCTATTGTCCTTTTGACTTTGGATACGACAATAAGAAAAATATTGTATCTAAATTTGACTACGGTCATGGAGATGTAGAAGAGGAATTTAAAAATTGTGATGTCATAATAGAAAGAACTTATCATACCCAAGCGCAAGCCCATTGTATGATGGAAACCCATAAAGCCTACTCTTATATTGATGAAAGGGGCAGATTGGTAGTCATGTCGGCTAATCAATCCGTATACCATATGAGAAGGCAAATAGCAAAGGCTGTAGAACTTCCTCTGTCCAAGGTTAGAGTTATAAAGCCTAGAATAGGTGGAGGATTTGGAGGAAAGAACGTAGCTATTCTAGAGCCTTATGTAGCCTTTTGTACTTTAAAGACAGGAAGACCTTGTAAGTTAATTTACAATAGAAGAGAGACCTTTGGAGCCACTAGCGTTCGCCATCCTATTAGGATAACCATAAAGATAGGTTCGGATAGAGAAGGCAATATTAAGGCTATCCATATGAAAGGGTTAAACAATACTGGAGCATATGGTTCCAATGGACCAGCAGTAACCATGGAAGTTGGACAAAATGTACTGCCCTTATATGCTAAAGTACCTGCTATAAAATATGAAGGAAAAACCGTATATACCAATATGGTATCTTCTGGAGCATTGAGAGGTTATGGAGCTACTCAAGGTAGTTTTGCTATGGATTCTGCTATAAACGAACTAGCTAATGAATTAAATATGGATCCTATTGAGCTTAAACTTAAAAACACCATAAGAAAAGGAGCAGTAGGTGGAATTATTCAAAATTCTATTAAGAGTCTAAACTTAGAGAAATGTATAGAAAGAGGAAAGAAATTAATTGGCTGGGATGAGAAATATCCAAGAATAGAAGTGTCCGATAATAAGGTTAGAGCAGTGGGAATGGCTGTGGCTATTCACAGCTCTGGTATATCGGGAATAGATATGGCTTCTGTAATACTGAGATTAGTAGAGGACGGGACTTATCTATTATTTAGTGGTTCAGCAGATTTGGGAACTGGCTCAGACACCATACTTTGCCAAATCGCTGCTGATGCTTTAAATACGGATATAGATAATATAATAATCCATGTAGGAGATACGGATGCTTGTCCTTATGACACTGGCGCATATGCATCTTGTACAACCTATGTAACAGGAAATGCAGTAGTTAGAGCAGCGGAGAAGTTAAAGGAAAAGATGATAAATACTGCTGCAAAAAAGTTAGGTACTGCGAGTGCAAACCTAGTTTTGGAAGAGGATAAGATAAGGCATAGAGAAGATGAAAGCATGTATATTTTATTAAGTACCTTAGGAGAAGAAGCAGTCCTTGGTTATGATGCAGAAGTGTTGATGGCAGATGCAACCTTTGGATCAAGGGAAAGTCCCAGACCTTTTATGGCAGGGTTTGCCGAAGTAGAAGTAGATAAGATTACTGGCGAGGTAAAATTATTGAATTATGTATTAGTAGCCGATTGTGGTACGGTGATAAATCCTAATTTAGCAAGGATTCAGGCAGAAGGTGGACTTACTCAAGGGATTGGATTAGCGTTGTTTGAGGATGTTAAATACACGGATACTGGTAAATTGATAACCGATAATTTTCTTCAATACAATGTGCCAGTTAAAAAGGATATAGGCAATATAATAGTAGAATTTCAACCGGATTATGAGCCAACAGGACCATTTGGTGCAAAATCCATTGGAGAAGCAGTAGTTCATACCCCTCCACCAGCTATAGCAAGTGCAGTTTATAACGCAGTTGGAGTTTATATAAGGGATTTGCCCATAACTTCAGAAAAGGTTTATAAGGGTATGAAAGAATTAAATAAAAAATAGTCGGCATTTGCCCTTTGTCCGATAGGAGGAGGTATTTAATGTTCATCGTTAAGAGTAAGTATTTAATATCTTCATCAGAAGATGTCTATATAGATTACTCCTTAGTAGTCCAAGGAGAGGAAATAGTAGATATACTGCCTAATGATAAGGCTCAAAAAAAGTATCCTAATGCTGAATTGGTGGATAAGAGAAATTCAATCCTTATGCCTGGATTTATCAACGCCCATATGCATCAATACGGAATCCTTTCAAGGGGAATACCTGCTAATGTAGAATTTAAGGATTTTGAAGGATTTTTATGGGACTATTGGTGGCCTTTTATTGAAAATAGGATTGGTTTAAAAGAGGTAAAGGCTACTACTAAGGCTTCATCATTAGAATTAATAGAATCAGGAGTTATAGGATTTTGTGATACTTTAGAAGCTCCAAATACAGAAGAGGGTACTTTAATTGAACAAGGGAAGATATTAGAGGAAATTGGCATGAAAGCCATTCTCTCTTTAGAAAGTTGTGAAAGGATAAGCTATGAAAATGGAGTTAAATGTTTAGATGAAAATAGTAGACTTATAGAATGGAGCAGGGAAAACAGCAAATTAATTAGTGGAATAATGTGTACTCATACGACCTTTACCTGTTCAGATAAATTCTTAAAACTAGCTTATGACAAGGCTAGAAAATTAAATTCTGCATGGCAGTTTCATCTATCGGAGAGCATCTATGAAGTAGACCATTGTTTGAAATCCTATAAGAAATTGCCTGTAAAGTACTACGATGATTTAGGATTATTAGATGAAAATGTTCTTGCATCTCAATGCGTTAAAATAAATGAAGAAGAGATTAAAATTTTAAAGGAAAGAAATGTAAAGGTAGTTCATATGCCTTTGAGTAACTGTGAAGTTGGAGGAGGCTTTTCACCAGTGCCACAACTTTTAGAAGAAGGAGTAGTAGTGGCTTTAGGTACAGATGGATATATAAATGATTTTTTTACGGTGATGAAATCAGCCTTTTTACTACACAAAGCCAGTATGGAAGATGCTTCGGTTATGCCTGCAAGTATGGTATTTAAAATGGCTACAGAATATGGAGCTAAAGTATTAGGATGGAATGATACAGGAAAATTAGTGCCTAAGAACAAAGCTGATTTTATAATCATGGAAGCTGATTTTAAAACTCCAGTTACTTTGGATAATATATTTGATCAAATAGTAGTTCAAGGTGAGAAAGAGTTCATAGATAGTGTATATATAAATGGAAAACCGGTTTTGGAAAATAAGAAATTAAAATCTATAGATAAAAAGGAAGTTTTAAGAGATATGAAAGCTGTAGCAGAGGAATTTTGGAAATTTTAAAACAATTTAGGTATTAGGAGGAAAATAGATGTATAATTTGTTAGGTATTGAAATAAAGACACCAATCATCATTGGTTCAGGGCCTCTATCTTATAGTGCAGAATCGATGAAAAAATTATACGATGCAGGGGCTGGGGCAGTAGTAACAAAGACTATAAGGAAACAAAGAGCTATAAATCCAGCACCCCATATGGTAAAGAGTACTAATAATTCCCTTATTAACAATGAAAAATGGACGGATTTTGATCCAGAAAGATGGATAGATGAAGAGATTCCTAAATTAAAGGAAATGGGAGTAGTAAATATAGCATCTGTAGGTCACACCTTAGAGGAAAGCAGTCAATTGGTGGAAAGATTAGAAAAGGCAGGGGCAGATATAATTGAGTTGGTTTCCTATGATTATACCGATTTGATTCCAATGGTTAAGGACACCAAGAATAGAGTAAGTATTCCAATAATAGCAAAACTGCCACCTACAGTTCCAAACATAGGAGATTTTTGTATGGAATTAGAAAAGGCAGGGGTAGATGCAATTACTGCCTGTGATTCAGTAGGACCAGCTTTCCGTATCGATATAGAAACGGGAAGACCTCTGCTTGGCGGTAATGGATTTGGCTGGTTAACAGGAGAGGTAATAAAACCTATAACCCTTCATAAGATATATGAAATTAGTAAGAAAGTAAATGTTCCAATTATAGGATTGGGAGGCTGTATGACTGGAGCAGATGGAGTTGAGATGGTAATGGCAGGAGCTAATTTTATAGGTATATGTACTGCCCCAATCATTAAAGGGGAAAACATAATAGATAAGATATATAAGGATTTTTGTACCAATCTTGAAAGATTGGGATATGATTCCATTGATGAAGCCTGTGGGATTGTCCACCGATATATGGGTGAATCCAACGAAAGAACAAAATTTGAATTTAGTTGGCAGGAAGACAGATGTACAAGATGTAAATTATGTGAAAGGGTTTGTGCCTATGAGGCAAGAAATCTAAAGGATATGATGGAACTAGATGAGGAAGAATGTAGATACTGTGGACTTTGTATATCCGTATGCCCAACTAAGGCATTAGAAGCTAAATATTTATAAAGCTGGTGAGTATATGAAGATTTTAATAAAGAACGGATTAATAGTAGATGGTGGATTAAATAAACCCTTCACAGGAGATGTATTAATTGAAGGAGATAGGATTAAAAAGATTGGAAAAATAGAAGAGGATGCTGAAAGGATAATAGATGCTAAAGATAGAGTAGTATGTCCTGGATTTATAGATACCCACAGCCATTCAGACCTGTATGTATTAGTAAATCCTTACAACGAAATAAAGATTAGACAAGGTGTAACTACTGAAATCTTAGGTCAAGACGGGATATCTATGGCACCCCTTCCAAAAGAGCATATATCCCCTTGGAGGAAGATAAATTCCCTATTTAATGGAGATAGTGATGATATAGACTGGGAATATGAAACTACAGGAGATTATTTAAACATGATGGAGAAGAAAGGAGTGGGACTAAATCAAAGCTATTTAGTTCCCCATGGAAATATTAGATTAGAAGCTATTGGGCTTGAAAACAAGAAAGCAAGTTTAGAAGATATAGAAAAGATGTGTGAAATAACTAGAAGAGAAATGGAAGGAGGAGCTATTGGACTTTCAACAGGACTTATATATCCTCCTTGTGTATATGGAAACATAGAGGAGTTAATTGAAATCTGTAAAGTAGTGGCTGAGTTTGATGGTATATTTGCAGTTCATCAAAGGTCTGAGGCAGATACAATTATAGATTCTATGAAGGAGATAATAACCATAGGTAGAGAATCGGGAGTTAAGATTCACTTTTCTCACTTTAAGGTATGTGGAAAGAAAAATTGGAAGTATATTGATGAAGCTATAGAATTATTGGATAAGGCTAAAGAAGAAGGTATTAAAGTTTCCTTTGACCAGTATCCCTATGCAGCAGGAAGTACTAGTTTAGGTGTTGTATTACCTCCTTGGGTTCATGAAGGGGGGACTGAAAAGTTGTTAAAAAGGCTTGAAAGTAAATCCAATAGGGAAAGGATTATAGAGGATATAAAAACAGGGATTCATGGCTGGGACAACTTTATAGATTTTGCAGGGTTAGATCAAATATTTATAACCTCAGTAAAAAACCAGAGGAATAAGAATGTAATAGGCAAAAACCTTATTGAATTAGGAGAGATGAGAGGTAAGGATCCATACAATGCTACCTTCGATATTATATATGAAGAAGAAAATTCTGTGGGCATGGTGGATTTCTATGGATTAGAAGAGCATATTATAAAGTTCTTGAAAAGACCAGAGCAAAATGTTTGTACCGATGGAATGATATCGGAAAATCCTCACCCGAGATTATATAGTTCCTTTCCAAGGGTTTTAGGGAAGTATGTAAGGGAAGAGAAGGTTATTTCCTTGGAAGAAGCTATATATAAGATGACAAAAAAGCCTGGAGAAACTTTTAAGCTTAAAGATAGAGGAGAGATTAAAGAAGGAAATTTTGCGGATATTGTAATATTTGACTTAGGGGAAATTATGGACAAGGGAACATTTGTAGAACCTAAACAATGCCCAAAAGGCATAGAGTATGTTATGATTAATGGAAATATGGTTTTAGAGAAGGAAAAATATAATAAGGTCTTAGCAGGCAAGGTGTTAAGAGGTGAGTAAATGGCTGTTGTAATTACTAATGGTAAAATAGTAAGTTCAAAGGGAATATCCCAAAAGGATATCCGTATAGTAGGAGAAAAGATAGATAAAATAGGCTTAAACTTAATAAGACCTAATGATGAAATAATAGATGCTGAAGGTTCTTATATAATGCCTGGAGGAATAGACGCCCATACTCACTTTGATTGTGAAATAGGTGGAATAGTAGCAGATGATTTCAAAACAGGCACTAAAGCTGCAATTATGGGTGGCACTACAACTATTATAGACTTTGCCGAACAGGTAAGGGGTGGAACTTTAAGAGAAGCCCTTGATGAGTGGAATGAAAAGGCAGTAGGTAAAACTTATACCGATTATGGATATCATATGACCATATCAGATTGGAATGAAAAGACATCTCAAGAGATGGAGGAGATGATAAAGGAAGGTATCCCCTCATTTAAGATTTTCTTTGCCTATGAGGAATTACAGCTAGATGATGGTTCTATATATGAAGCTTTAAAAAGGGCAAAAGAGTTAGGAGCTTTAATAGGGTTTCACTGTGAAAATGGTACTTTAATAGACAAGCTCAGAGAAGAAGCTATATTAAAAGGAAATAGAGAACCTATTTATCATATGGAAACTAGACCGCCTTCCCTTGAGAAAGAGTCCATAGCTAGACTTATAACCATAGCGGAGTTAGTAGATACACCTGTGTATATAGTGCATTTAAGCTCCAAAGAAGGTTATGATGAAATCAAAAATGCTAAAAGAGGAGGAGCAAAGATTTTAGTAGAAACTTGTCCTCAATATCTCCTATTAAATAAGGAATATTACCTTCCTAAAGGGGAAGACTCCTTTGAAGGGGCAAAGTATGTAATGTCTCCACCCCTTAGAGATATGGAAAGCAATAAGGTTTTGTGGAAGGGCATTAGGAATGGAGAGATAGAGGTAGTAGCTACAGACCATTGTGCTTTTAATTATAGAGGGCAGAAGGATATTGGAAAAGATAATTTTACTATGATTCCCAATGGTGCTCCCGGAGTAGAAAATAGGTTTAACCTTATGTATACTTACGGAGTAAAGGAAAATAGAATAAGTATGGAAAGGTTAGTGAAAATTATCTCGGAGAATCCAGCTAAGATATTTGGATTATATCCTAAAAAGGGAGTAATCCAAATAGGAAGCGATGCAGATATTGTAATATTCAATCCCAACCATAAAACGACGATAAAAGCAGAAGAACAAACTCAAAATGTAGATTATAATCTATATGAGGGGTTCACTCAATTTGGAAAATTTGAATATGTTTTTTTAAGAGGACAGATGATAGTAAGAGATGGGGAAATAATCTCTTCAAAACCCTTAGGAAAATATCAGTATAGAAGGATTCACAGTTGATCTTTTAGGCAGAGATGATTCTCTGCCTAGGTTTTAAATAAGGAGTGGATAGTCATGGAAATAGTAATAGTACGGGGTGGTGGAGATATAGCTTCTGGGATAATCCATAGATTATGTAGGGCAGGGTTTAAGGTATTGGTTTTAGAAATAGAAAAGCCTTTAACCATTAGAAGAAAAGTTTCATTCAGCGAAGCCGTATATGCTGGAGAGGTAGAAGTAGAAGGGGTTAGAGCTGTCTTAGCTAAAGATTTAGATGATATCAAATATATTTTTGAGAAAGGCTTTATACCAGTTTATATAGATTCTAGAGGAGATATAATAAAAGAATTAAAACCATTAGCAGTAGTAGATGCTATTTTAGCAAAGAGGAATTTAGGCACTACTAAGGAGATGGCACCAATAACCATAGGGGTAGGACCAGGGTTTGAAGCAGGAGTAGATGTGGATTTAGTGGTGGAAACTAAAAGGGGACATAATCTAGGAAGGGTTATTCATAGAGGCAAGCCAGCTGAAAATACTGGAATACCAGGAGAAGTAATGGGATATAGGGAGGAAAGAGTCCTTAGGGCAACTGGTGATGGCATAGTCAAGTCCTTTTATCAGATTGGGGATAAAGTGAAGATTGGAGATATAATCTGCAAAGTTGGGGAAAGTGAAGTTACAGCAGAAATTGACGGTGTTCTTAGAGGTATTATTAAAGAGGGTTTATATATACATAGAGGACTAAAAATAGGAGATATTGATCCAAGAAATGTAGAGAGATATGCTTTTACCATTTCGGATAAAGCTAGAGCAGTTGGCGGCGGCGTTTTAGAAGGAATACTCTATTTAAGAAAAGAGAGGAGGATTTAGTATGGGTGATGTATTGGTTATGAAAAAGGTATTAGAGGAAATTGAAAATGGAAAGGAAGCAGCTATTGCAACTATTACGAGAGCAGGAGGCTCTACACCTAGAGATGTAGGTGCCATAATGGCAGTTTTTAAGGACGGTTCTACTTATGGAACCATAGGTGGCGGAAGTCTTGAAAAACGAGTTATAGAGCTATGTCTTGAAACTATTGAAGAAGGAAGCAGTCGTAGTGTAAACCTTCCTTTAAACAAGGAAGGTATAGAGATGATCTGTGGTGGAGAAGTAGATATTTTCATCGATGTATATAAGAATAAGCCAAAATTACTTATTGCTGGTGGAGGACATGTAGGTCATGCCATATACAATATAGCATCTTTATTGGATTTCAATATAGTAGTATTTGAAGATAGGGAGGAGTTTTTAAATAAAGAAAGATTTCCGAAAGCACATGAGTTGGTATTTGGCAACATAGGTGAAAAGCTGACAAATTACCCTATAGATAATAATACCTATATAGTGATAGTCACTAGAGGTCATAAATATGATGAAGAGAGTTTAGAAGGAATAATAAATAAGGATGCAAAATATATTGGTGTAATGGGGTCTAAGAGGAAGGTAACTATTATGATGGATAATCTGAGAAATAAGGGAGTATCTGAAAAGGATATTAGTAAGGTATACTCTCCTATAGGATTAAAGATAGATAATGGAAGTCCTGAAGAAATAGCTATAAGCATAATGGCAGAAATTTTAATGGTGAAGAACGATGGAGAAATTTCGCATATGAAGGATAGTTTAAATGGGTAGTTTCATTTTACCGTTGGAAAAAGTTATTTGGGAGTGAGTTGTATGGAACTTGAAACTAAATATCGCATAATTCATAATGGAGAAAAGGCATTTGGAAAAGGGCCATGTCTATTGTTAGAGAAGGTAGATAAGTTAGGAAGCTTAAATAAGGCAGCAGGTGAGTTAAATATGTCATATAGTAAAGCTTGGTCCATTATTAATAAAGCTGAAAAGATGTTTGGGGAGACACTTTTAGAAACCCATACAGGCGGTACAGATGGAGGAGGGTCCTATTTAACTCCTAAGGCAAAAGAGCTAATAAAAGCATATAAAGGTTTCTGTAAAGAAGCAGATGAAGTGCTAGATGAGCTTTATAAAAAGTATTTTAGAGGCATTTAATATTTTTGACACCGTTATATTAATGAAAGGATAACGATGAGAGGAGGTTACAGATGAATACTACAGATAGAGGAAAAGAAAAACAACATTATATATATTTTTTTATAATACTATTATTGATAATCTTTCTCCTATCCTTTGTCATTGGAAGATATCCTATTTCCATTAAGTTGCTGCTAAAGGTTCTTTTTTCTAAAATTTTCCCCATAGCTAAAACTTGGTCTGAAACTATCGATATCATAGTTTTTAAGGTAAGGCTGCCTCGTATTATTGGGGCAATATTGGTAGGGGCTTCCTTATCGGTTTCAGGAGCAGTATATCAGGGTATGTTTAAAAATCCATTGGTTTCTCCTGATATTTTGGGAGTTACATCAGGCTCTGCATTTGGAGCAGCTTTGGCTATATTTTTGTCATTTAATACTGTAGGGATACAGATTTCATCTTTTTTATTTGGACTTATTGGAGTGGGTTTAGTGTGCTTAATTAGCAGTAGGATTAAAGATGATCCTTTAATAACCCTTGTGATTGCAGGTGTATTGATAGGTTCTATATTTACCTCTCTTACTTCATTAATTAAATACCTTGCAGATACTAATGACAAGCTGCCTACGATAACTTTTTGGCTTATGGGAAGCTTAGCTGGCTTTTCTGGAAAGGATATAAAAGCAATTATCATTCCAATTCTTTTAGGCATGATCCCCTTATATATTTTAAGATGGCGGTTAAACGTCCTATCCCTAGATGAGGATGAAGCAAAGACTCTAGGTCTTGAAACGAAGAAGATTAGAATGATTGTAATAGCTTGTTCTACATTGATGACGGCTGCTTCTGTTTCTGTAAGTGGAATGATTGGATGGATAGGACTTGTTATACCCCATCTTAGCAGAATGATAGTTGGACCAGACTATAGGGTGTTATTACCTACTACTATATTGTTAGGTAGTTCCTATCTACTGTTAATCGACAATATTGCTAGAGCTCTTACTACAGTAGAGATCCCATTGGGTATACTAACTTCCCTATTGGGAGCACCATTTTTTATATTTCTTTTACTTACCAATAGAAGGAGTTGAAATTCATGTTAGAGGTGAGAAATTTAGTATGTGGCTATAGGGATAAAACTGTTTTACAAGATGTATCCTTTACTGCAAAAAATGGGGATATGGTTTGCATATTAGGACCTAATGGTTCAGGGAAGTCTACCTTGATTAAGACCATAATAGGATTACAGGATTCTTATGAAGGTGAAATATTAATAGATGGTGAGGATATAAAGGATTGGTCATGGAATAAAAGGGCTAAGGCTATAAGCTATATACCTCAAAGTTTTAGCTCTACGTTCCAATATAAGGCAATAGATATAGTCTTAATGGGAAGAACATCATATTTAGGATTTTCATCTTCTCCCTCTAAAGAAGATGAGGAAATAGCAGAGGAATCCATGAAGATGCTTAAAATCATAGAGCTTAAAGACAAGATATATTCTCAGTTAAGCGGTGGAGAAAGACAGCTCGTTAAAATCGCCCAAGCTTTAACTCAACAGTCAAAGATAATAATAATGGACGAACCTACAAATAATCTAGATTTTGGTAATCAAGTAACTATGTTAAATCATCTAAGGAAGTGTACAGATTTGGGGATAACCATTATAATGGCTACTCATTTTCCAGAACAGGCTTTATTATATGGAACTAAAGCTCTATTGGTGAAGGATAAAACTGTAATTGAAGTGGATAAGCCAGATGAAAATCTAACAGAAGAAGATTTTCAATCTTTATATGATGTAGAAATAAAAATTATAAAGTTAAATTTAGGGGATAAAACCATGAAAGTGTGTTTGCCTCTATTTTAAAAAATTATAAAAAGGAGAGATACTGAATGAAAAAAAGATTTATTTCCTTATTTATCGTCATTATGATGATAGCCTCATTATTAGTTGGGTGTGGTGAGCCGGCAATCAAGGGAGAGGTTAATAGCAGTGCAGGCACAGAGATAACAGATATGGCGGGGAGGAATATTATACTTCCTAGTAAAGTGGAAAAAGTATTTTCTACAGGAGCTGTAGGAACAATCCTTGTATATTCTTTAAACCCTGATAAGATGGTAGGGTGGAATTACGATCTACGAGAAGGGGAAAAGAGATTTATTGATGAAAGGTATCATGATTTACCTAATTTGGGTGGTTCAGGTAAGGAATCTATGAATGTAGAGGAGATGTTAAAGATAGATCCAGATGTACTAATAGCTATGGGGACAATAGATGATACTTTAGTATCCCAAATAGATGAAATGGAGAAACAAACGGGTAAACCCATAGTAATCCTAGATGAAGATATAAACAAACTAGACCAAGCTTATGAGGTTCTAGGAAAGGTTATGGGAGAAGAAGAAAAGGCAAAAGAACTTGGTGAATACTGTAAGAATACCTTAGAGGATATAGATAAAAATGTATCAAAAATTGCTGAGGAAGATAAGGTAGGTATATACTATGCAGAAGGACCTAATGGATTACAAACAGAGCCTGTTGGTTCTTGGCATGCTGAAGTTATAGAGATAGTAGGAGGAAAAAATGTAGTCCAAGTGGAAGTAAAAGGTAGCAAAGGTAAAGCTGAAATATCTATAGAACAACTATTATCTTGGAATCCAGATATTATTATTTCTTGGGATGATGAAAGAGGAGGATACTACTCAGGAATATCTAAAGACCCTACTTGGAAGGATATAAATGCAGTTAAAGATGGAGAAGTATACGAGATACCTAACAAACCTTTTAATTGGTTTGATAGACCACCATCTGTAAATAGAATATTAGGAGCAAAATGGCTAGGAAATCTATTATATCCAGATGTATTTGTTTACGATATGAGGGAAGAAGTAAAAGAATTCTATGATAAGTTCTATCACTATCAATTGACGGAGGAAGAAATAGACGAACTTCTACAAAATACCGTAAGACATTAAGATAATAGCTATGGTGGAATTATAGAATATCTACAATGAATTGATAAAAATTTTATGCTATCATATTAGGGATTATGGAGCAGAGGAGGATATATATGAGTAAAAAGCATATTTTAGCAGTCCCTAATTTTAGCGAAGGTAGAAGAGAAGAAGTGATCAATGCTATAGCTAATGAAATAAGAAATAGAGAAGGTGTAAAGCTAATAAGTGTGGAACCAGAACATGATTTTAATAGAACAGTACTTACGATTATAGGAGAACCAGAACCCCTAAAAGAAGCTTTAATCGCTATGGCAGGTAAATCCTATGAGCTAATAGATATGAGGGAACAAAAAGGCACTCATCCAAGAATAGGAGGGCAAGACACCATACCCCTATTTCCCCTTAGAAATATTAGTTTAGAAGAATGTGTTGAATTAGCAGAAGAAATAGGAAAGGAATTGTTTGAAAGATATCAAGTACCAATCTATTTCTCAGGCTTAAATGCAAAGACAGAAGATAAAAAGAGCATATCCTTCATAAGGAAAGGACAATATGAAGGATTAAAAACCTTATTAGAAGATAAGAATAACCCAGACTATGAAAGCAGAAAGCCAGACCTATCAGTAGATGGAAAGCTAAACGATAGATATGGAGCAACAATAGTAAGTGCAGATATGGAAGGACTAACAGCATACAATGTATTCTTAGCAACAGAAGATGTAGCCATAGCAAAGGCTATAGCTAAAGCAGTAAGAGGACCAAGTGGTGGATTCTCCACAATAAGAGCAGTAGGAATTAAGTTCCCTGAAAGAGAAGGAACAGTAGTATCTATGAATATGTTTGACTGTGCAGCTACACCTCTATATAGAGCTTTTGAATTGGTGAAACAAGAAGCAAGTAGATATGGGATAGCAGTAACAGGTTCAGAGTTAGTAGGTCCAGTAAAATTGGATTATCTCCTAAATAACCTAGATCATTATTTAGGACTACAAGGCTTTAGAAAAGAGCAAATATTGGAAACCCACTTAATGGAGTAAAGATAACCTGCCGAAAGGCAGGTTTTTTTATTGGTTTATGAATAGGGAATCAGTCTTTAGAGATTATTTCCTTTTTTATATGCTTATATTTTAGTTTGAAAGTTTAGACATATAGAATCTTTTTATCATCCTATTATTATGTATAAGATAATTTGATTTAATCTATGGTTAGGAGTATGTTACAATTTAAACGATCTAGAAAATTGTAGATATTTGTCTAAATGTTGGGGGACATTGGATAAGCAAGAAATCAGTGTATTTATACATATATATTCACACGTATATTATCGAGGAATCGCCGTATGCGATAAAAGTCGCACGTACGGTGAGGACCGGTCGAAATCTTAGTTGAGATAGACACGGAATGGCGAAGAGATAAATAAGTTAGAATTCAAAGCTAAATTAGTTAAAGATGAATATGATATTACCGAAGATATAACGTTATCAGGTATAGTATTAAATGATGAGATTGGTTTAGCTGATATTTCCATTACTATGAGTATGGTTACAGAGGATGGAAATTCATTAGTAGCAATGAACGAAGTTACAACCAATAAAAATGGTGAATTTTCTCATACCTTTAAAGTTCCAGATGGAACTGAAGCTGGAACATATAAATTAAAAGTACGAGCTAATGAACCAGTAAATGAAACAGTTGAATTAAGCCTAATAATGGTAGAAGAAGAAAAATCAGAAGTAAAGGTTTCCTTCAACTATACAGAATATACCATAGAAGTAGGAGGTAATATTCCTAAAGATGGAGATTTATTAGTAATAACAGAAGGACTTGAAGATGATGACATAAAATCTATCATTATTGTATCAAGTGATGAGAAGATTGTTTCTGTAACACAACGTCCAGCTCATGAAACTGAAAATCCAAAGAGAAGAAAAGCATTTGGTAAAGCAAAGGCGACAGGTAATTGTAGCATCATAGCAACTGTAACTGATGTTGATGGGAATAAATATACTGCTAAATGTGAAGTTACAGTAACTGAAGCTGTGGTGGATGTAAAAAGCGTATCATTAGATAAAAGCGAAATATCATTAGAGGTGGATGAGACTGAAACATTAGTAGCAACAATAAATCCATTAAATGCAGCAAATAAAAATATTATTTGGGAATCTAGTGATACAGGAGTTGCAATAGTAGATAACAATGGTAAAGTTACAGCAGTAGGAACAGGTGAAGTAACTATTACCGTAACTACTGAAGATGGAAACAAAACTGCTACATGTAAGGTTAAGGTTGAAGAAGTAGAAAAAAAGATTGATGTAACTTTAGAGTTGTATAATGGTAAAGATGATTATACAACAGGGACTACTCCTTCTACAGCTTTTAGAATAAAAGAATCTAAAAATCTACCAAAAGAGGCGGAATTCTATAAGGTTGTTATTGGGAATGAAGTTTCTTCAACGGGTAAAGTTAATGGACTCTACAATCCGTATATAATGTCAATGACTTTAGAAGAACTTAAAGTACAAGTAGAAAGATATAAGTTTGTAACAGTACAATTCTTTGAAGACAATATGGCAAAGAACAAGGTATGCGAAGTAAAAGTAGTTTTAGTAGATGAAGAAATAGTAGATAAAACGGCATTAGAAGAAAAGATAGCAGAAGTATCAAATTTAGAAAAGATTAACTATACAGAAGAGACTTGGGCAAAATTACAAACAGCACTTACAAAAGTAGAAAAAGTAGTGAAAGATACAGATGCGACAAACATAGAAGTGGGAGAAGCACTATTAGCATTAGAATCAGCAATAGAAGAATTAGAAAAACCAGCAGATAAAACAGCATTAGAAGAGAAAATAACAGAAGTAATAAATGAAGTAGCAAGTTTAGAAAAAGCTAACTATACAGAAAAAACTTGGAATGCACTACAAACGGCACTTAAAGAGGCAAATGGTGTAATAGAAAACAAAGAAGCAACTCAAGAAGAAATAAATGAAGCATTAGATAATCTAACAAAAGCAATGGAAGGTTTAAAAAAGCTTGAAGGAGAAAAAACAGAAGTAGAAGTTAATTTCAATTATACAGAATATACTGTAAAAGTAGGGGAATATATTCCCAAAGATGGAGATTTATTAGTAATAACAGAAGGACTTGAAGATGATGACATAAAATCTATCATTATTGTATCAAGTGATGAGAAGATTGTTTCTGTAACACAACGTCCAGCTCATGAAACTGAAAATCCAAAGAGAAGAAAAGCATTTGGTAAAGCAAAGGCGACAGGTAATTGTAGCATCATAGCAACTGTAACTGATGTTGATGGGAATAAATATACTGCTAAATGTGAAGTTACAGTAACTGAAGCTGTGGTGGATGTAAAAAGCGTATCATTAGATAAAAGCGAAATATCATTAGAGGTGGATGAGACTGAAACATTAGTAGCAACAATAAATCCATTAAATGCAGCAAATAAAAATATTATTTGGGAATCTAGTGATACAGGAGTTGCAATAGTAGATAACAATGGTAAAGTTACAGCAGTAGGAACAGGTGAAGTAACTATTACCGTAACTACTGAAGATGGAAACAAAACTGCTACATGTAAGGTTAAGGTTGTAGAGCCAATAGAAGAGTTAGATACGGAAGCATTAGAAGATGCAAAAGCTATAGCAGAAGCTAAAATTGAAAGTGATTATACTTTGGAGAGTTATAAATTACTTACAGAAGCATTAGAACTTCCAGAAACTACACAGTCAGAAATAAATGATAAAGTAAAAGCTATAAATGAAGCGATAAAAGGTTTAGAAAAGAAATCAGAAATAAAGGTTACTTTAAACTTTAATGAAATAGATGCAATAGTAGGGAAATCTTATCCTATGGAGTCAAAAGTAAATTTAGAGGTAGAAGTTAAAGGATTAGCAGATGAAGATATAAAGGATATAGTTTGGATTTCATCCGATTCATCTATTGCAACTATCGAAGGAAGAAAGAATAATAGATATCAAGCATACGGAAAAGGAATAAAAACAGGTAAAGCTACAATTACAGTAAAAATAATTGACAAAAATGATACTGAATATATAGCTGAATGTTTAGTTATTGTAAAAGGAGAAGAAAAAGAGATAGATGTAATATTATGCTATTTTGGTGATGAGTGGATGCCTCCAATGTTCATATTAAAAATTAATAGTTTACCAGAAGATGTACATTATTATAAAGTTGTAATTGGAGAAAAAGAATCTTGGATATCAATGATAAGTAATGAAACTACGTTTAATGGTATTACCATGGAAGAAGTACAAGAGGCAGGAGAAGTAACAGTACAATTCTTCCATGATGATAGAGGAGAAAGAAAAATAGGAGAAGTTAAAGTGATTCCTATACTTGATGAAAGCGAATTTTAAATTAATAGAAGGGACAATGCTTGTCTCTTCTTGTTCTGATAAAAGGAGGAGTGATTTTATTGAAAAAAAACATATCCACGTTTATAGTTATATTGCTGATTTTTTCTTTTATAGCTCCTATTTATGCTGCAGATAATCAAATAATGATTAGATTGCCGGAAGATAAGCAAGAAATAACTACTAGGCACATTGAAGGAATAGATATAGAAAGTATAAATCAATCAAATGAAGAGAAGACGTTTAATATAGTTTTGGAATTAGTTGATTATAATGGAAAAGTCCTTAACTATGTAACTTCAGAAGAATTTCTTAAAGGAGAAGAGAGTAGTCGAATTAAAGGATATACAAAGGTATTGCCTGAAGGATATAAAGTAAAGGTTTTTGCATGGGACAATCTAAAGGATAGAAATATAATATCCAATATAGAAGAGATTTCCATAAAGAATGGATATTTTGAAGAAGAGATAATTGGTATTGATGAGCTAAACATAGAAATACCTCAATACTCTGAATATCAATTACCTAAAGAAATACCAGCTAAGATGAGTACAGGAAAGCTTAAAAATGTTCCAATAAAATGGAATGTGGACAAAGTTGATACTACTAAAACAGGAGATTTTGTAATTGAAGGAAATGTTATTGGATATAAAGAAGAGAAAGTTGTACTCAAATTAAAGATAAATATTGCTGAAAAAATAGTTTCCATAGAGGATTTACAAATAGTTATAGATGAGGGAGATTATTTTACTTTACCATCTACAGTGTTAGCCACCATGAGTTCGGGATCTAAAGTTAGTGTTTCGATAAAATGGAATGTAGACAGTGTAGATACAAATATTCCAGGCGAATATATTATTAAAGGAGAAGTTCAAGGATATAATGAAAAGGTCAAACTCATTTTAAGTATCGAAGAGGTAAATCTAAATGAGGTAATTGAATTTAAAAATACTGAATTAGAAGAGATACTACGAGAAGAGATTGAAAAAGAAGATGGAGATATATTAAAAAGGGATTTACTCGAAATAACGGATTTAAATTTACAATGGGCATTATTTGGAGATTTAAATATAGACGATTTAAGACATTTAAAAAATTTAGAGACTTTAGACTTAGGTTTTTATGAAGATAATTTTGACCTAGCACCAATATCCAAATTAACTAAGTTAAAATCATTAAATTTATATAATAATGCCATAGATGATATAACTCCATTACAGGGACTTACCAATTTATCAGAATTAAATTTGGCATTGAATAAGATTACTGATGTAGAACCCCTTAGGAACTTGACGAATTTGAATAAACTACAATTAAATGAAAATGAAATAACCGATATTAAGCCGTTATGTAAATTGACTAATTTAACGGATTTAAAGTTAAGTGGCAATCAAATAATGGATTATTCACCTACTGGTAGATACTATGATAATTTAACAGATAAGGATTTCGAATTATCTATTTTACAAGCAGATGAAGAAAATATAATAAGGTATAGTTTAGACCTTAATGGTAAAGTAGTTCTACCTTATGGAGTTAAGCTATTTAACGGCGATATAGCATTCATTGAATGGGATAAAGAAGAGATAGTAGGGTCTAATAACGGTGTTGAGAAAACAAGAGGTCGGATAGTGGATTCCCAAACTGAAATATACTTTCAATGTACTATAGGAGATGTGGAAGAAGATTGGGTAGTAGAATTTCCAGATAAGGGTTTAGAACAGTCTGTAAGAAATGCTATCAATAAATATAAGGGAAATATATACTATAGCGATATAAAAAATTTAAAAAGATTAGATGTTTTAGCAGTAGGAGTATGGGATTTAACTGGAATTGAAAATTTAAAGGGATTAGAGCATTTAAGTCTATGGTCTAATTATATAGAAAGTTCCCAACTAAAACATCTAAAAGGCTTGAATAATTTAAAGAGTTTAGATTTAGCTATGAATAGACTTACTTATATACCAGCTAATGCATTTAAAAATATGAGCCAGTTGGAAGAATTAGTTTTAGATGAGAATCAAATAACAGAAATAGATAAGGATGCCTTTAATGGATTAGATAATCTAAGGGATTTACTAATAGAAGAAAACAGAATATCCAATATTGATGCCGTAAGAAACTTAAGAAGCTTAAAAAGTTTATTTATAAGAGACAACAATATCTCTGATATAAGTCCAGTTGAAAATCTAACAAATCTAACAGATTTTTGGGCAGATGATAATAGGATATCAGACATTTCTGTTTTAGCTAATTTAACAGAACTCAATTGGATTAAACTAGAAAAAAATAATATATCAGATATTTCTCCACTAGGCAACTTAACTAAAATTACTAGATTAAAAGTTAGTGATAATGACATCAGAGATATAGATGTAGTTTCTAATATGCCAAATCTAGAATGGCTTGAAGCTGAAAATAACCAGATAGAAGATATAGATTGTGTAAGTGAGTTGATAGGTTTAGGTATACTAGATTTAAAAAATAATAAAATAACTAGTATTGATGCTCTGAGAAAATTAGAGAATTTAACTCAACTCTATCTATCTGGAAATAATATCGTTGATTTCAATCCAGTGGCAGAATTCTACGACAAAATTAAGCTAAAGGATTTTTAGTTAAATTAATAATACAGGATTTGGAGGGATATTATTTATGAAGTTTAAAAATAAAAGGTTTTTTAGTGCAGCCTTATCTATTTTTATTGCACTTACGATAATTTTTTCTATTCCAATAACTAATATAGCTTATGGAGCAGAAAACGATGTAAAAGATTTATTTAGACAGACTTTGCAGGAATCGAGAAAGGATAAAGGCGTTGAAATAGAAAATAATCTTCCTGATGCTGAAGAGATAGTTACTTTCATTGTGGAACTTGATGAAAGCTCTGGGAAAGATTTATCTCGAGGAAAAGCCCTAAATATAGTTGCCAAGGATGAAGATGTTATAGAAGATGTTTTGTTTTCACAAGAATACTATATGGAAGAAATAAAGAAAATAAATAAAGAGGCAGTGTTCAGTAATCAATACACCCTTGTATTCAATGGCTTTAGCGTTGAAACTAAATATGGTGATAAAAAGAAAATTGAAGAAATACCTGGAGTTAAAAGGGTCTCATTAGCTAAAACCTATTATAGGGATATAAAAAATGCTGTACAAATTACGGATATACCTTATATATTAGAAAACTATGGATATGACGGTAGAGGAAAGGTGGTATCCGTATTGGATTCAGGTGTAGACTACAATCATAAAGATATGGTTATATCTAATGGTGTAGATGTAAAATTGACAGAATCAAGGGTAAATGAAATTAGAAGTGGACAAAAGGATAAAAGAGGGAAGTATTTCACACTAAAAGTACCTTTTGGATACAACTATGCAGATAAAGATGAAGATATTATAGACAGAGTTGTAGGAAATATTGATTATGGTCATGGCATGCATGTAGCAGGTATTATTGGGGCAAATTGCCAAAATGAAGATGAAATTAAGCAAAATAAAGGTGTTAAGGGAATAGCACCAGAATGTCAAATTCTTGCTATGAAAATATTTGCAAACAATCCCCAAAATGAAGGAGCTTCAGAAGCGGATATTATAGCTGCAATTGAGGATTCCATAGCTTATGGTGCAGATGTTATCAATATGAGTTTTTGTTCAACGGCAGGGTTTCAAAACCCAGATGATGGACAGCAAAAAGCTATTCAAACAGCTATAGATGAAGGAATAATAGTTGTGGCTGCTGCTGGTAATGTTGCATATTCTACTTATCCTAAAAAGTATGATTCTGTTATTGATACAGGTACGGTGGGAGCACCAGGGCTTGCCAGGGGTAGTATACAAGTGGCATCTTTTGAAAATAGTAAAAGAACTGTATATGTTTTAAATGCAAATATAAATGGAGATATGGAAAAGATACCTTATATACTTTCAGATTATGATCCAGTATCATTAAAAGGTGAATATGAAGTTGTAGACTGTGACCTTGGGAAAGTTGAGGATTTTAATAAGGTAGATGCAGAAGGAAAAATTGCATTAATTAAAAGAGGAGAAATAGAATTTAAAGACAAAAAACTTAATGCTCAAAAGAAAGGAGCAGTAGGGGTTATCATATATAATAGTGATGGAGAAGAAGGATATTTAGATTATATTTCAACAGATGATAGAGTGAAGATACCTACCATTTTTATGAAAAACTCTGATGGAGTTAAGCTAAAAAATATGATACAGGATGAATTTAAGGTATCTTTTGATGGACAAAAAATAGACGTACCAAATATTGATGATGGGAATATGTCCTATTTTACCTCTTGGGGACCAACTCCAAACTTGGATTTAAAGCCAGATATTACATCTGTAGGCGGTAATATATGGTCTACTGTAAATGATAATGAATACAAGACTATGTCTGGTACATCTATGGCTGCACCTCATACTGCGGGGATTATGGCTTTGATTTTACAACATTTAGATAATATGGATATTCAATTTGAATCTCCAGCTGAAAAGGTAAAACTTGCAAAGACTATGATTATGAACACTGCAGAAGTAAAGTTTGATAAAGAATCAGGATTACCTTATTCACCGAGAGTACAGGGGGCAGGTCTTATAAATGCTAAAAGAGCTCTAGAGAACCAAACCATATTAACATATAAGGGGAATCCCTCAATAGCTTTAGGTGAAATAGAAAATATTACGGATATATCTCTTAGATTATATAATGGTAGCCATAAGGATGCAGCCTATAATATAGAATTGTTATGCGATAAAGATGTAGAATTAAGATTCGATAGCAATCAGATAACTATTCCAGCAGGACAAGCATTAAATATTGATGGACAGTTAGTATTGGGAGATAATGTTAAGAAAGATTCCTTTGTTGAAGGATTCATAAGATTTGTGTCTACATCAGACCATATATCTTCCATAGGAATGCCCTTCCTAGGTTTTTATGGTGACTGGGCTAGTCTTAGAATAATTGATGAACCTGCATATAAGGAAGGTTCAATATTTAAAGAAACATCTTTATTCACTGTAGACTATTCAGATTTTTTGGCCAAGACATATAAATTAGGTGGAGAAGATATGAATCCAGAATATTTTGCAATAAATCCTGAAGACGCAAAATCTAACAATAATGTTTTACCTCAATTTTCACTTTTAAGAAATGCTAAAGAGATGTCAATAGATGTTACAGATGATAATGGTGAGATTATACAGGTTATAGAAGATAGGGAAAACATGAGAAAAGAAGTAGTTATAGAACAACAGATACCTGCTAAGGTTAATTTTGATTGGGTTTGGAAAGGCATCATCTATGATAAGAATTTAGGATACAAGACACCAGTAGATGAAGGTCAATATTATATAAACATTAGAGCTAAAGCAGATTTTGAAAATGCTAAAGAACAAATATTAACTTTACCAATTAAGATTGATAAAACTCCGCCAACAGTAAATTCAGGAATATTTATTACTGATACTGATGAATGTACTATTGAAATCGAAGCAGGAGATAAAGGTGTAGTAAATTCTGGAATAGAGAACTTCTTATTCCTATTAGATGGGAAAAAATATGGAGATGAAAATGGAGAATTTATATTTAAGCTGAAAGAAGATGAGGATGGAAAATACAGGATGAATATTAAGCTTCCAGAAGGAGATAAGAAGTTGATATATTCTGTGGATATGGGTGTTACAGATCATGCGGATAATATGGCAGCAGGAAAGGCTAATATTATATATTCTCCAAAATCAAATATTCAAATATCTACAGATAAGACAAAGTATAGTCGAGGAGAAAATATAGTAGTTAAGTATAATCTGAAAGAAGGGACAGATTATACAAATATCCATCATTATGAAATATGTATTGATTCATTGGACAATCCTATAGATAATGGTAAAAATACAAATTATACTATTGGAGAATTACTGAAAGACGGAATCCATAAAATAATTATAAAAGCTATGGATAGTAATGGAGAAACTATCGATATTAATTTTGTTGAAATAGAAGTAGAGGAAAGTCTAAACGAAGAAGAAAAATTGGTAGTTGAAAATATGACGGATATTACATCTTTTGTTAATGGAGATGATGTATCTGCGAAGATTAAGGCTGCAAATTATTATAATGATGCTAAAGATATAGCTCTTATAGTGAGTTTATATGATAAAGATAATATGCTTGTTAATTCAGCAGCAGTGGAGAAAAGCATAAAACCTAATAAAACAGCTTTTTTAACTAGTACCATTAAGGTACCAGATAGCGGACAATATAAAATTAAGATATTCGTATGGGATAATTTCCATAGTATGAGAAATCTGTTGCCTTATATGGAAATAGATCAGAAATAGGAAAGAAGCCATTCAGCAAAACTGAATGGCTTCTTTCCATCTATTCTATTATAACGATTTTCATATTTTTAAAAACTTGACAAAATTATAATACTTATATAGATTAAAGTTAATATAGAATATCTATAAGGTATTAGGCGTGTTACCAAACTTGGGCATAAGCCAAAAAAGAATTTTACTTCTTTTTTGGCTTTTTTATTTTAATTTTACTATTATAGGGAAAGGAGGATAAATTTTTCTTTAAATATTGGGGACTATACAAGGAGGAATAAAATGTTTAACTTATTTAGTAGAAATAAATTTATTTTAGTTACAGTACCTATGACAGGAAATATAGTAGAAATTACCCAGGTTAAGGATGAAGTATTTTCAGGGAAAATGGTGGGGGATGGTATAGCTATAGAACCAAGGGAAGGAATAGTTGTGTCACCTGTAGAAGGTGAGATAATTCAGGTTTTTCCTACTAATCATGCTTTGGGGATAAGAACGCGAGAAGGATTAGAAATTTTACTTCATATAGGTTTGGATACAGTAGAATTAAAAGGTAAGGGGTTTAATAGTTATGTAAAATCTGGAGATAGAGTAAAGGTTGGTGATATGCTTTTGGAAGTGGATTTAGACTTCATTAGAGAAAGTGGTAAATCAACTATTAGTCCAGTTATTATTACCAATATGGATATAGTAAAGAGCATTTCGACAAATACAGGAAATGTTAATAGAGGAAAAGACAATATTATGGATATTGTTATACAGAACTAATGCAGATAAAAAGACCTATAGAGGAATCTATAAGGTCTTTAGTTATTTATCTATATTTTTAATTTCGACATAAATTGTTAAAAGAATTTCTTTCGACAAATAATTTTTAATATTTCCCAGGAAACAAGTTTTTAAAAAGAAAAAAGGAAAATTAGCCCTAATGGAGAATAGTATATACTAGAGACATATATCGGAGGTAAGGATATGGGAAGGAAGCCTAGGATAGAATATTACGGTGCCATATATCACATAATTCAAAGGGGAAATAACAGAAACCCTATTTTTAAAGGTGAAGATGATAAACAGTACCTATTACAGCTTTTTAGTGAAACAAAGGAAATATATGATTTTAAAATATTTGCCTATGTAATAATGGATGGTTACTATCATTTTTTAGTACAAACCCTTAACATTCCTATTAGCAAGATAATGCATATAATAAATAGCAAATATGCCAAGTATTATAACCAGAAGGCGGATAGAAAGGGAGCAGTATTTAAAGGAAGATATACTAGCACCTTAGTCCAAGATGAGACTTATCTTTTGACTTTAATTAAGTACATACATAATAAGCCTGTTTTTGATAAAATATGTGAGTCTATAGAAGGATACAAATGGAGTAGTGATCCATTTTATAGAGTCAATATGGAAGGCATGGTGGATATAGACGAATTACTGGATATATTTTCTTTAAATAGGATAGATGCTATTAAAAAATATATAGAATTAATGGAGAAGGAACCCTTAGATTATGAAACCATAAAAAACATATGTGAAGAAACCTACATAATAGGAACAAAAGAGTTTAAAAAATCTGTAGAAAGAGGATCTGACAAGGATAAATTAAGTTTAAATGAAATATTAAGTATGGTATGTCCTTCTCAACTAGAGTTTCATCTAATAAAAACTGGTTCAAGAAAAAGATATTTAACAGAATACAAGAAAAAGTATGTAGAGCTAAGTAGAAGAGAAGGTTACACTTACAATGAAATAGGAAAAAACATAGGAATTTCTAAAACATCTGTAGTAAATATAATAGAAGAATAACCTGCCACTTTGGCAGGTTATTCTTCTATTATGCTTCTATTTTTTTATTTTTAGATAATTTATTGATCGCCTCAATAAGTAATATTATAGCCAGTATAAATAGAAGTACTGCAAATATCACTAGAATTGGCTGACCACTGGCAATATTATTTATAACTAATAGTACTAATGCAGTTAAAGTAACAGCAAACATAAATACCATTGGTATGGTAATCATCTTGTTGTTTTTACCTATATTAGCAAGCCATACTGCTATAGCCATAAGGGATAGAGCTGCTAATAGTTGGTTTGCAGAACCAAATAGAGGCCATACTGCATCCCAGCCTTTAAAAGCTAATGCTCCAGCTAGTATAACTGTTATGCCTGTAGCAATGTAGCGATTTGTAAGTAGAGAATTTGTATCTTTCTTTTTAAAGTCTTCGAAGAATTCTTGGAATACAAATCGCCCTAATCTAGTAGAAGTATCTAAGGAAGTCATTGCGAAAGCAGATACGGCTAATGCAGCAAAACTGGTTCCTACACCAATAGGAATTCCAAAACTAGCCATAAAGCTTCCCACACCATTGGAAAATACGTTTACAGGACCGCCATCTCCAAGAAGATTGGATAATTCACCTTTACTTATATATCCTGCAGTTATAATTGCAACTATTGCTACAACACATTCTATTAACATTCCACCATATCCAATAATCTTAGCATCTTTTTCTTTATCTAATTGTTTTGAAGTAGTGCCAGATCCTACTAAGGAATGGAAACCAGAGATTGCACCACAAGCAACAGTAACGAATAACATTGGGAACAAAGGCGTTTTATCTACATTGAATCCAACAAAAGGTTCAAGTTGTAAGCTAGGACGGGTAATGAATATTCCAATAATTGCACCGATAACTAAAGCATATAATAGGAAAGAAGATAGATAATCTCTCGGCTGTAGTAATATCCATACAGGTACTACAGAAGCAACAAATATATAAGCTAATAGTATAAAAATCCAAGTGGTTTTAGATAGTGATAATGGAAAAACCATTCCAAGCCAAATACATATGAATAACAAAACAACGCCAATTATAGTACTAATTCCTAATGGAACATTTTTTCGATATACTAGAATTCCAAAGATTATAGCTAAAAGAATGAATAGTAGAGAAGAAGTTGCGGCAGAAGGCACAGATACAAAGGTGTTAGCAGTTATGTTGGTAAAAGCAGCAATTATTAGTAATAGGGTTAGCCAAGCAAATATAGAGAACAATCTTTTACCTCTTTTCCCCATATTTGTTCCGATTATTTCTCCTATGGATTTTCCGTCATGTCTTATGGATGCAAATAAAGAACCATAATCATGGACTCCTCCAAAGAAAATACCTCCAATCATAATCCATAGCATTACAGGTACCCATCCAAATATGGAGGCTTGAATAGGACCTACTATTGGACCTGCACCAGCTATAGATGAAAAATGATGCCCTAATAGTACAGGGGCTTTAGTTGGTACATAGTCTATTCCATCTTCGTCTGTATGAGCTGGAGTTTCCTTTTTATTATCTACTCCCCAGCTGTTGGATAAATAAGTTCCATAAGTTCTATAGGCGATGAAAAATATGACTATACCAACAATAATTAACCAAATAGAATTCATTATAATTTCCTCCCTTTTGATTTAGCCATTTCTTGTCTAGCCTAATGCTGATTTTTAAATCCCTACCCTCCTTTTTATTATATTAATATGAAAATACTATCCAATTTATTTTAAAATTGCCTGATACATAGGCTTTAGATTTTCACCCTTTTTATTGGTGTAAATTTGATTAGTATTTAGCTCTACAAGGACTATTTGAATATGACACCAGCCTTTAAGACCAAAAAAGAAATTTTTATTAAAGTTAAATTTTTCCCCTAATTCTTTAGCTTCAGAAGTAAATAAGCTATTAGTTATGTATATACCAGTGATTACAGTGGACATATGCTCTTCATTGGGAGCAATTAAATGATCAACAGTGGATTTTAAAAAATTTATAAATTCTTCTAAGGAGTTTTTTTCTACATTTTCATTTTGACCTTGTATAAAAACATATTCATAGTTTTCATAGGCATCAGTAACTAGTTTTTTACTGCCAATATATCTTTCATTTCTAACTAAAGATTTCCCATATAGGGGAAAGGTTCTATCTAAAATAGAAAAATCTTCAAAGATATCAAAATATGCTTTCATGCTATTTTTTAGCTTGTCTATATATTGAAAATAGTCCATTTTAAATTACTCCTTTACAGTTTATTATAAAGAATAAAGTAGAAATATTAAGAAAGTCCATGAAGGTTAAGAATATTCTAATACGATAATTATACCACTTATGGAATAATAGTCAAGATTTGGTATTTTTATAAGAAACTAAAAGGGATACTTATTTAATACTATAAAAATAATAATATTGTGGTATAATCTAAATGAGTTTGTAGAGTTTCTACAAAGGTGAAATATTATTATTTGTAGAAGAAAAAAGAAGGAATTTCCATGTTTCTATAGAAGTATATTTTATAGAAACATTGGATTATTAATATAAAAGGAGGAATATTTTGATGCAAAAATTTATTAAATCTAGTAAAAACAAATTTATATTGAGTTTACTATTATCTTTAGTCCTAGTATTAGGTTTTAGTACTCAAATTACTTTAGCAGATAAGACTAAGGAACCAGCTAAAACTGTAGATATTTTAACTTTTAATGACTTTCATGGAAATGTAGAAGAAAGCGGTAAAAATCCTGGTATGGCAAAGTTAGTAGCATACATAAGAGAGAAACAAAAGGACAATCCAAATACTATAGTAGTATCTGGTGGAGACCTATACCAAGGAACTGCTATATCAAATTTAACTTATGGTGAACCTGTTACAGAAATGATGAAAGCTATGAACGTAGTTGCATCAGCTGTTGGTAATCACGAGTTCGATTGGGGAGCAGAGAAAATAGAAAAATGGGGAAAAGATGGAGGATTTGATTTCTTAGCTACAAATATATATGACAAAAAAACAGGAGAACCTGTAACTTGGGCAAAGCCTTATAAAATTGTTGAAAAAGCCGGAATAAAAATTGGATTTATTGGATTGGCACATCCTGATACTTTAACTCTTACTAAGGAACAATATATTAAGGATTTTGATTTTAAAGATCCAGTTAAATCAGCGGAAGAGTGGATTAAATACTTAAAAGATGGTAAGGCAGAAGAAGGAGTACCAGATGTTATTATAGCTTTAACACATATCGATACTGTGCAAGATAGTGATACAAAGGAAATTGAGGGAAAGGCAATAGATTTAACGAAAGTAGAAGGCATGGATGCAGTTATTTCAGCTCATAGCCATAGAACAGTATGTGGAATAGTAAACGATGTACCTATTGTACAAGGTTATTCTAACGGTCGTGCAGTGGGAAAATTATCAATTAAATTAGATGAGAACAATAAAGTAATGGCTATAGAACCTGAGGTAGATGAAATATATACAAGGGTAGAGGAGCTTCCTATAGATAAAGAAGCCGAGGAAATCTTAAATAAATATAAAGTTGAATTGGAACCAATCTTAGGAGAAGTAATAGGAGAAGCATCTGATGCATTTATTCATGACAAAACCGTACCTAATGTAACTACATTAGGAAGATGGACTTGCGAAATAATGAGAGAAAAAACTGGTGCAGATATTGCCATTACCAATGGTGGAGGTCTTAGAAGAACTCTTGAAAAAGGACCTATTACTATGGGTGATATGTACGAAATAATGCCTTTTGATAATACATTTATAACTTTAGACTTAAAAGGTGAAGATGTTAAAAAAGCCATAGATCATGGTATTTTAAATCCAGAAGTTGGAGATGGACAATTTGTAGGCTTAATAGTGGAATATGATGAAAGTAAAGAATTTGAAAATAGGATTACAAAGATAACTCTTGAAGATGGAACACCTCTTGATATGAATAAAAATTATAAAGTTGTTATAAATGACTTTATGTATCCTAATGGAGATAAGTATGATTTTTCAAGGGCTGAAAATGTAGTAAATACTTTTATACCAATAAGGGATGCTCTTGTAGATGCTATAAAAGAAGCTAAAGTTATAACTCCGAAAGAAGCTGATTATTTAATTGAAGTTAAAGATATAAAAGTAGAAGAACCAGTAAAAGAGCCAGAAGTAGCAGTCCAAGAAGATAAACCAGTAGAAAAACCAGAAGTAGTAGTTCCAGCGGCAAAAGAAGAAAATTATGTTGTAAAATCTGGAGATGTTTTGTGGAAGATAGCTAAAAAATTTAAAACTACATGGCAAACATTAGCAGAATATAACAAACTTAAAAATCCACATTTAATCTTTCCAGGACAAAAAATATTAATTCCTGCCAAATAATAAAAATAATATAAATGAGAAACCTGTCATTTTAGTAATCTTTCTAAGATGACAGGTTTTTCTTTATATTGTGAAAATGAAGAAAGACTGGTAGTATTATATATAGATTCAATATTATCGCATAGAGGTGATACATATGAAGTGGGGAATTATAGCAACATGGAGAATGGCTTTAGAAGGAATTACTGAAGTTTCAAGGGATTTAGAAAAAGGATTGTCAGCTGCTGATGCAATAGAAAAAGCAATAATGGCAGTGGAGGATTATCCTTTTTATAAATCCGTAGGTTATGGAGGACTTCCTAATGAAAACTGTGAAGTTGAATTGGATTCAGCTTTTATGGATGGAGATACATTGTCCTTTGGTGCCATTGGAGGAATTAGAGATTTTAAAAATCCTATATCTGTAGCAAAAAAGCTTAGTGAAGAAAGATTTAACTCATTTTTAGTAGGCATAGGTGCTGAAGAATATGCTCATAAAAATGGATTTGAGAGAAAAAATATGCTAACGGATAAAGCTATAAAATATTATAATGATAGAGTTAAAGAAACTCTAGAAAAAGGTCTTAGCCCATATGAAGGACACGATACTGTAGGCATGATATCCTTAGATATAAAAGGAAAAATGTGTGTTGGAACCTCAACTTCTGGGCTTTTTATGAAAAAAAGAGGAAGAATAGGGGATTCCCCAGTAGCAGGATCTGGTTTTTATGTAGACAGTGAGATTGGCGGAGCTACTGCTACAGGTCTTGGAGAAGACTTGATGAAAGGATGTATTTCTTATGAAATAGTGAGACTTATGGCAGAAGGATGTCATCCTCAGGAAGCAGCAGATAGAGCTGTAGAAAAGTTAAACCAAAAACTGATAAAGAGAAGAGGTAAAGCAGGAGATATTTCCGTAGTATGTATGAATAATAAAGGAGAATGGGGAGCAGCTACTAATATAGATAGTTTCAACTTTGTAGTAGCGGGCAAAGACCAAAAACCTGCAGTCTACTTAGCCAAAAATGTTGATGGCAAGACTATCTATCAACCAGCAACTAAAGAATGGTTAGATGCATACGAAAAAAGGATAGAAAATTCTATAGAATAAATTATGTTTAATATTTATATTTCAATAGGAACTTTCTTTTAACGATTGAAGTTAAGGGAAAGTTCTTATTAATGTCAGCAGGAAATAAAAATATGGTATACTTTATTTAATAAGTCCAGATTCTTTAGGTGGAGAAAGTGTAAAAGGATTGATAATACATATAATTCAGGTTTTGACAATGTCATAAGGAGGGATATGTATGAGAGAGATAAAGTTCACCGATATTGATGGAATTAAGGTAGGTCATGCAAGTAACCTACAGGCTGGTACTGGATGTACTGTCATCATGTGTGAAGAAGGTGCAGTAGCTGGAGTAGATGTAAGGGGAGGTTCTCCAGGAACTAGGGAGACAGACTTATTAGATCCACAAAATTTAGTAGATAAAATACATGCAGTAATGTTAGCTGGAGGTTCGGCTTTTGGATTAGATGCAGCTTCTGGAGCTATGAAGTACTTAGAGGAAAGGAATATTGGATTCGATGTACAGGTAACAAAAGTTCCTATAGTTTGTAGTGCAGTATTATTTGATTTGGTAGTGGGAGATTATAGAGTAAGACCAAATTTAGAAATGGGATATAAGGCTTGTGAAAATGCTACAAATAAGGAATGTCCTAATGGGAATGTAGGAGCAGGAACGGGAGCAACAGTAGGAAAATTTTTAGGAGTTAATCAAGCTATGAAAGGCGGTCTAGGGTCTTTTGCTCTTCAAGTTGGAGATTTAAAAGTAGGGGCTATTGTAGCAGTTAATGCCTTAGGAGATATAATTGATCCAGATACTGGAGATATATTAGCTGGATTGTTAGATGAAAATAAAGAAAAACTTATTGGAACTGAAAATATAATGGCTGAGAAATACGGAGAAAAGAAGAATATATTTAGTGACAATACTACCATTGGAGTTGTAGCTACTAATAGCATATTTACAAAATCAGAAGCTAATAAATTAGCTTCTATGGCTCATAATGGCTATGGAAGAACTATGAGACCAGCTCATTCAATATTTGATGGAGATACGATATTTACCATGTCCACAGGAAAAATAGAGGCAGATATAAATGTAGTAGGTTTTTTAGCTGCAAGAACAATGGAAAGAGCAGTTATAAACGCAATAAAATCTGCTGACTCAGCATATGGGTTTAAGTCATATAAGGAGTTAAATAGGAGTTTAATATGATAGGAATATTTTCATATCATATTGACACTTGATTTCTAGTAAAGTAACTCGATTATCATATAATTATTTTTAACAAAAAAATAAAAGAATATAGGTTTAGTAAAAGATTACAAAAGAAAGTTATTATTTTTCTTCCATTATTAATTTTATATGATATACTACTAATAGTATAGATTTTTAGATATAAATTTGATAAAAATATTTATAGACAATTAAAATAGATAGAGTACAAATCTAGTGTGATATTATGTTAACAAAGAATTATTCCTTATAAAGGGGATAAGGAAAATGCTATTTTTAATTTATAATGCTAATAATCTTAAAATATTATATTCACAACACCCAAAAATATAGCGAAGTGGTACTACTTTGCTATATTTTTTTGCCCTAGATTTGGTTATAATAATATTAATAAATTTATATGAGAAGGTGAATAGATATGGGACAAAGAATAGTAATAGCATTAGGAGGAAATGCACTGCAAGCTAATCCTAAAGATATATCAGCAACTACTCAACTAAAAACCGTTAAGGAGACGGCTAAACCTATTGTAGATTTAATTGAAGAAGGGCATGAAATAATAATAGTCCATGGAAATGGTCCTCAGGTGGGACAAATAGTATCCTTATATGAAAAAGCAGAAGATATTCCAAACATGCCTTTTCCTGAATGTGGAGCTATGAGTCAAGGGTACATTGGATACCATTTAGAGCAATCTATTGGGGAGGAAATAAGAAAAAGAGCTATAGATAAAGAAGTGGCAACTATAATAACTCAAGTATTAGTAGACAAAGATGATACAGCTTTCAATAATCCAACTAAACCTGTAGGCTCCTTTTTTACGGAAGAAGAAGCAAGAGAGTTAGAAAAGAACAATGGTTATGTAATGAAAGAGGATGCAGGTAGAGGATGGAGACGAGTAGTACCTTCTCCTGAGCCAAAGAGTATTATGGAGTCCAATATAATAAAAGCCCTAGTGGAATCAAGGTTTGTTGTAATAACAGCTGGTGGAGGGGGCATACCAGTTATTGATAAAGGCAATGGGATTTTAGAAGGAATACCAGCGGTAATAGATAAGGATTTGGCAGCAGAATTAGTAGCAGAAATCGTAGATGCTGATACTTTGATTATACTTACTGCAGTGGATAAGGTATATATAAATTTTAACCAGCCTAATGAAATAGGGTTGGACACATTGACTGTAAAAGAAGCAGAGAAATATATAGAAGAGGGACATTTTGCACCAGGCTCAATGCTTCCTAAGGTAAAATCTTGTATTAAGTTTGTAGACAGTAAAGAGGGAAGAATGGCAATTATAACTTCACTAAATAGAGCAAAGGAAGGGATACAAGGTAAAACTGGAACTAAGATCCAACGGATTCGTTAGGGATTAAAAAAATTATTGCATATAGAAATATCTAGTAGAGTATAATGAATATAATGAAGGGAGGTTAGGAGAATGTATTTACATTGTTTTGAAGATGTAAAGGAGATCACTAAAGAATTAGTAAAAGTACCTAGTATTGTAAAGACCAAAGGTGAAAAAGATTGTGCAGAGAAAATATTTGAATTTTACAAGGAAACTTCATATTTTAAACAAAATCCAGATAGTCTAAAAATTGTACAAACTATAGATGATGAAATAGAAAGACATATAGTCATTGCTCACGTAAAGGGTACTAAAGGGAATTCCAACAAGGCTCTAATATTGATGGGGCATTTAGATACTGTGTGGGTAGATGATTTTGGAGAAATAAAAGAATATGCTTTTGATCCAGATAAACTTCCTGAATTATTGAAACAGAGACATTTAGATAAAGAGGTATTAAAGGATATAGAATCAGGAGAGTATATGTTTGGCAGGGGAGCTTTGGATATGAAATCAGGAGTTGCGGGACAGATGTATTTAACCAAATATTTTTCCGAACACACCGATGAATTTGATGGGCATCTAATAACATTAGCTGCTTGTGATGAAGAAGACAATTCTCATGGTGTATTGACGGCTTTAAAGGTGTTTAGACAGATGAAGGAAGAAGATGGTTTAGAGTTTATCGGCTGTATTAATGCAGATTACTCAACTCCCTATCATAGCCAAGATGAAAACCGATATGTTTATTTTGGAACTATTGGAAAACTATTGCCTTCCTTTTATGTAGTAGGAGAAGAAGCTCATGTAGGTCAAGCTTTTTCTAGTCTTGATCCCAACCTTTTAGTAGCGGAAATCACTAGGCTCATAGATTATAATACAGAATTATGTGATGAATCCCAAGGAGAAGTAACCATTCCTCCAGTATCCCTAAAACAATCGGATTTTAAAGATAAGTATACGGTTCAAACACCTTTAAGTGCCTATGCCTATTACAATTTTTTTACTCACAGTATGACGCCAAAAGATGTAATGGATGTGGTTTATAAAAAAGCAGAAGAGGCATTTGATAATGTAATCCATTATCTAAATCAATCCTATGAAAGCTTTTGTAAAAAAGGAAATCATATTTATAAGGAACTTATTTGGCAAAAAAGAGTATATACATGGAATGAGTTTTATACTGAACTCTATACTTTACATGGAGATAAGTTTAAGGTATATATGGATAGCTTTAGCAAAGAATTAAATGAACAAAATCCAGCTCTGGATTTAAGGGAATTTAGTGTTAAGATGGTGGAGGAAGCATGGAAATGGTCTTTGGATAAGAGTCCGGCTATTATAATTTATTTTTCCTCAACTTATAATGGAAGAATTGAAATGACAGGTAAAACGGATTTAGAAAGAAGTTTAATGGATAGTGTAAATAAATCTATAGATTTTGCCAGGGACTATATGGATAAACCAATAGTAACTAAGATGTTCTATCCCTATATTTCCGACTCTAGTTTTATGTCTATGAGTGATAGTCCAGAGGATTTATTGTACTTAGAAAAGAATATGCCAGCTTGGGGGACTAGATATGTTCATAATGTAGAGGACGTAATGGCTATAAATGTACCTGTGGTGAATATAGGTACTTATGGTAAGGATGGGCATAAGTTAACGGAGAGAGTTCATATGAAATATACCTTTGAAAATGTGCCAAATATCACCTACAATACTATAAAGTCCTTATTAAAATAATATGATATTAAATAATTAACCTCTCATTTAGATGTTTAATTGGAATGAGAGGTTAGTTATCGTTTATAATTATTATATTTTTTCCATTTCTTATGATTTTTTTCTCATCTTCTAATTCCTTTAATAATTTAGTAACTGTACTTCTAGTAGATCCAATCATAGTAGCTAAATCTTGATGAGTTAAGTTTTTAAGGTTTATAAGTCTTCCGTATTCATGTTCTATACTTTGATTTGAGGCTATCCGTTTTAATAAAAAATATAGTCTGTATTTAGATTCAAAAAAGGATATATCATATAATTGGGTCATGAGAATTCTGAGTTTAGTGGTAGTCATTAGATGTACGTTATAGGAAATGGATGGGGAATTATCTAAGGAATCTAGAAAGGTATATTTGCTAATTCTACATAGAGTTGTAGGAGTTAAAGTTTCTGATATTAGAAATTTGCAGTCTTCCTGTATCATGGATATCTCTCCGAACATATCTCCTTTTATAAGGAGAAATATGGTTTTTTCATTACCAGAGTAGCTGATGAAATACTGTTTTACTTTTCCTTCTAATATTAGATATACATAGTCTAGATTTTCATTTTCCCATTCAATAAATGCTCTAGCACTATATTGTAAGATTTCACCTTTATCTTTAAAATGTTTTAGGAGTTTATTTCTATAATTATAATTTGGTTTGTAATCTCTAAAAATATTTTCATCCAATAAGTTTCCTCCTTTAACAATAATTATAGCTATTCGACATTAAGTATTAAAATCCTTTAAAAGTTTAAGGAATTAATAAAAAATAGTATAATGTGTCATGGGACACATTATTTTCAAATTCTCTAGTATATAATTTTATAAAAGATAAGGTGTTATCAATGAAAGTGAACAATTAATTTGCCACACGCAGAAAGCTAACAAAGATATAAATGGTATATTTGTTAACTTTCTATCCCCATATAAAAAAGATAAGGAAAATCTTAAAAGATTTTCCTTACTTTTTTTGTTTTTGGAAGTCTTTGTTTTTAGTATATTAGAATCTGATATTCCCAATTAATAACTGTAATTCTTCTGCTAATTTAGCTAGGCTTTCAGTAGAAGATGTGATCTCTTCCATTGAAGCCATTTGTTCTTCTGAGGCGGCAGAAGAATTTTGGATTTGTGCAGCAATTTCTTTGCTCATATTCTCTATGGAATTTGAAGAATTTATCAAGGAATCAGCATAACTTTCTACATTTTCAATGGCTGCAACAACTTCATTTATGCCTACTGTTATTTGAACTATTGAATTAGCAATATCGTCAAAGGTTTCTTTAGTTTCATTGACTCTAATGACTCCAAGTTTTACCTCACCATGGCTTGAATCCATTTTTTTATTGGCTTCTTTAATTAACATATTATTGTTCTTTATGAGAGCATATATTTCTTCAGTAGATTTTTGGGTTTCTTCGGCTAATTTTCTTATTTCATCAGCTACTACTGCAAAACCTCTCCCATATTCTCCAGCCCGAGCTGCTTCTATAGCTGCATTTAGAGCTAACAAGTTAGTTTCTTCAGCTACATTTTCAATGATTTCCAGCATATGATTCATCTCATTGGAACTATTACTAATATCATTTAAAGATGATTTAACACTATGGGTACTGTTTTCTATATTTTTCATTTGAACAATAACTTCCTCTATTTTTTCTTTACCCAACTCTGTCTTATTAAATACATCTCTACTAGAATTTTCAGCATTATTGGTTTGTGTAGATGCATATTCAACCTGAGTTGATATTTCCTTTATTGAAGAGGTTACGTTTAATATTTCTTCAAGCTGTAAGTTGGAGTTTTCAGCAATTTCATTAGAGTTTTCTGCTATATTTGCAGCAGCGGCAGTAGATTCTTCAGATATAGCTGCTAATTCCTCAGAGGAAGCTGCTACCTGATGAGAGGAACCTTGAATTTCCTTTGCAAAGTTTCTCATATTGTCTATTACAACTTGGAGAGAATATGCCATAGTTCCTAGCTCATCTTTTCTGAGAAGTAGTTTTTCTTCTATGTTGTGAGTGAGGTCAAGTTGAGATAATTTATAGGTATAGTCAGTAATTTGACCTATAGGCTTTGTAATGCTTTTACTAAACAACAATGAAAATATTATACCTACTGCCATAGCAGCTATTACTGTAATTAACAATGTATTTCTCAAAGAGTTTAATCCAGCTAATACTTCAGATTCATCTACGCTTACTATGAGAGTCCAATCCTTTGATTTTATTGGTGAAAAGCCTAAGTGAGTTACTTTACCATTTTCCATATATTTACCAGTGCCTGATTCACCATCGTGAATCTTCGTACTCATAGTATCTATCTCATCTACAAATTTACTTGTTACCCGTTCTCTTAAACCGGTGAAGTTAATTGCTCCGCTAGGTGCATTTTCATTAGATGCATGACTTGTTACCGTTGGATGAGATATTACATCTGCATCATCATTTAATATGAAGGCAAAACCTTCCTTTCCGATTTTTATATCTTCTACAATATTATAGAATTCATCAGCAGTTTTAGATGCAACTATTACACCAACATGCAAACCTTTATATTTCAATGGAGCCGCTATAATTACTTCATTATTTCCTGTTACATCATTCTTCATTGGTTCCGAAAAATATGTACGTCCGGATTTGGCCTTTTGGAAATATTCTTTTTCATATATATTCATAGATTTACCATTATCAAGTAATAGATTACCTTGAATATCAGCTAAACCTATGCTGGAAAGCTTTAATCTACCTTTTTCCTGTAATAATGAATCCAATTTTTCCTCTGTAGAGTTTTCTGGATTAGATATAGCATCCAAATTTCCTAAGGTTTCAATAGCAACGGTATAGCTTTTAATTTGCTCATCTACCAAGTTTGATGAATTGATTGCCTTATTAAGTAGTAATTCATTATTGGATTTTATTATTTCATTTTTAGCAATAAAATACGAAGTTAGTCCCAATACAAGGGTTAAACCAATTAGTATACTGGTGGTAGATAAGATCATTCTCTTGCTTATGCTCTTATCTTTTACAAAAGATGATTTTTCTTTATTCTTTTTTTTAAATTGAGGAAGTTTTAACTTTTTTAACTTAAATCCCATTAAACTCCAGCTCCTTTATGATAGTATTAAGAACAATTATTTCCATATCTTAAATATTAGACAAAAAATGCGAAAATCCTCTATTTTATTAAAAAATTTTCCGAAAACATAGATGATTATTAATATAAGTGGGTTAACTGTAGGAAAATGAATATACTTACACCTATATGTCTAAGAAGTATATGTTAGATATTAAAAATGGTTAAAATATTAGTATAAGTTTATTATTTATAAAACTATGGGTTATAGTCAGTTTTTAGGGGGGAGATAATGATATATTAAAAGGGGTATAGGAGTATATACCTATTTATAGAAATGTAACTAAAACGTAATCAAAATGTAATAATTTAGCAGAAAATTAACAATATACTAATAATAAAGCAAGTATTAAATGGAAAGTGGGAGTGGTTTTATGAGAAAGCAATTACCGGCTTTACTATTAGTAGTGGTCATCATTGCAACTATGGCAGCTCCTGTATTAGCAGATAAGAACCAAAGTCAAAAGGTGAGTGATAATAAGTTAGTTACAAGAGAAGAATTCTTCTTAGAGCTTTCATTTCTTTTAGAGGATTATGGATACTCTTGGGATACCATTAGAGGAAAAGAAAAGTTAACAAGATTAGAAATGTCATTGGTAATTGGAGGAATTTTAATTGATGAGGGAATTATCTCTGAAGCCAAAGATACTATACTTTTTAAAGACCTTAAGAATATGTCTAAAGACCATAGGAAAATAATCATGGCATTATATGAGAATGGAATAGTAGAAGTTAAAAATAAAACCATATATAATCCAAATGGTAAAGTAACTGTAGAAGAAGCAAGAAAGGTTTTAGAAAGAATTGAAAAGCTATTAGAAAAAACTAAGAACTGCTGTAAGGATGAAAATTTTATCCCATTTAAGTTAATGGGTACCGTAGAATCTTCCCAGGGTAAAGAAGGAGTAGCGGTAAATTCCACGAGTAACAAGGTAATTCTTTCTGTTACGAAGAAATTTAATACAACAGGATATTCCATGGAAGTAAAGAAGATTAGAAAGGTAAAGAATGAATTTGAAGTAGAGCTATCCATTTATCCTCCTAGAAAGGATGAATACGTAGTACGAGCAACAACATATATAACCGTATATCTACAAATAGATAAAGCATATCTAGGTAGAGAGCCTTATGACTTTTATTTGAAAGATAATATAAGGGATTTAGTAGTAAAGGATATACCTTTTAAGGAAAAAAGAGTTGAGACATTTTATAATGGGAATGAGGGCACAGTTGTAAAGATGGAAGGCAATAAAGTACTAATTTCCATTACAAAAAAATTTTCCACTCCAGGATATTCAATAAGAATAAATAAGTTTAGAAGAATAGGAAGTAAATATGAAGTAGATATTACAATTGTTCCACCGGAAAGAAATATGATGTTACCTGAATTAATTACCTATGTAAGAAAGACTATAGAAGTTGATAAAGATAAACTGGGTATGGAACCATACAATATCTATCTAAAGGAGAGCATTGAGGATTTAAAGGAAGAGAATATACCGTTTAAGGTGATGGGAAATTTTGAAACCTATAATGGTAAAGAAGGAATAGTTGTAAAGGAAGAAAAAGATAAAGTATTGATATGGGTTACAAGAAGATTTTCTTCCTCAGACTATTCTATGGCTGTAGAAAAAGTGGTTTCTAGGAACAACTCCTATGGAATCTATACTATAATTGCTCCCCCAATGGAAGACTACCTTCCAGTAATAACATATAAGACAATATATTTAGAAATTGATAAGAATCATATTGGTAACCCTCCGTATAATTTTATATTGGAGGGTTAACCCTTCCAATTGTAACCATACTGTAACTACATAATGTAATAAAAGATATATAATTAAAATGGACAGGCGTAAGGAACTTATAAAGGGGTGATGGGTTGAAAAAAGTAGTGTTATTTTTTTTAATGCTCGGCATAGTAATGTCTTCAGGAACTCCTGCCTTAGCAGATATGGAAGATATATTAGCAAGTCATTGGTCCAATAAAGTAATAGAAAAGGATTTTTTACTCTATTATTTTCCCTATTTAGCTAAGGAAAATTTTAAGCGTTTTGATCCTGAAGGGGTAATTTATGGAGATGAGTTTTTATTATCCTTTTCATCTTTATTAAGGGATAATGGATATTCAAGTACTACATTAGGGATTAAGACTGAACTTACTAGAGCTGAAATGGCAAAATCCATAGGAAGTAAGTTGATGGAAATAAAGTTAATTAAACCGGGTAAAGAAAAATTGCCATTTACAGACATTGAGTATATGTCTGGTGAAGAGCAGAAAGCTATATCAGCACTATACCATTCAAACATAACACTAGGTCAGTCCAAGACTATTTATAATCCCACAACAAAAGTTACACAGGCTGAGGCCATAATAGTCTTACAGAGGGTGAATAAATTATTAGATAAGGTAACTAGTATTCCATTTAATTTATCTGGATCTGTCCAAGCTTATTCAGGTAAAGAGGGTATAACTTTAAATACAGAAGGCAATAAGGTATTTGTAACCATAACAAAGGAGTTTCCAACTCCAGGATATTCTATGAAGATAGAAGAAGTTTCGAGACATAGAGGTGATTACGAAGTTAATTTAAAAATAACTCCTCCAAAGAAAACTAGTATAGAGTTACAAGTAATAACATATAAAACAATAACTATAGAAATAGACAGGGACCAATTAGGAGATCCTCCATACAACTTTGTATTGGGGGATTTTTTGTCTAATATAGATGGACTTTGTATGATATAATATATAAACATAATAAATAATTAAAAAGAGAGGAAATTCAAATGGCAAGACGTGAAGAAATAAAAGAGTTATATTACATAAGGGCTATAGCTGCGATAGGAATTTTAATCATCCATGCATCTGGTGGTTTTGCAGTTTATTCCCAATACGGTTCAAAGGCTATGTATTTAGGCATATTTTTAAATCAATTTTTTAGATTTGGCAGTCCTATTTTTATGATGGTTTCGGGATTGGTACTGTTTTATAATTATAGGTCGAAGGATGAATTTGATACTAAAAGATTCTATAAGAAAAAGGTCAAATTTATTCTAGTACCCTACATAATATGGTCTGTTATATATTTTCTACATACATCGTACATAAATGAAATACCCATAACTGGGAGAAGGTTAATAGGGTTAGGCAGAGGGATATTACTAGGTGAATCTTTTTCACATCTATATTTTATATTTTTAATATTCCAGTTTTATATCGTATTACCTTTACTAATAAAGTATCTAGCAAAACCTATGAAGGAAAGACCATTTATGGTGTTTAGTTTATCCTTCCTATTTCAATGTATAGTATTGATATATGGATATTATCTTAAAAATCCTAATGCAACTGGTATAATAGGAATATTTAATCTATATTATTGGAAAACTTTATTTAGTTGGTGTTTTTATTTTATAGCTGGAGGGTTAATAGGAATCCACTATAATGAAACCGTTAATTACATTGAAGAGAACATAAGCAAAATATTTTTAGGGTACATAATTGTAACTGGTCTTTATATAGGACAAGTATATATAAATATTTGGGTTAATGATGGAAGGCATTTCTATGATAGGTTTGGATCCATTAGACCTCAAACTATGATTTATGCCATATTTTCTATGTTAGTTCTTATCTGGTTGACTAGAAAGATGGTAGGAAAGTATAATAGATTAAGAAACTTTGGAACCTATTCCTTTGGAGTATATTTTTCTCACCCATTGGTATTAGAAATATTAAAAAGAAATTTGATGGGCTATTTACCAAACCATATAGGGTTTAGTAGACTATCTTCTATAGCAATAATATGTGGATTGGGCCTTGTATTGACTTTTATATTTGTACTATTGATTGGGACATCGGAGAATAGATGGATATTAATAGGAAAAGTTCCTAAATATAAATTTGGGAAATTGAGAAAGGAAGAATATGTATGACAAATACCCGAAAGATGGCTCAGTCAGCAGCAATGATTGCAATATTTACTTTGATTAGTAAATTTCTTGGATTTTTAAGGGAGGTTTTAATAGCTTCTAAATACGGTTCAGGTTATGAAACTGATACTTATTTTGTTGCTATGACTGCTACTGTAATCATCATGACTACCATAGGGGCATCTTTAAATACCACCTTAATTCCCATATTTACAGAAATAGAAGGGAAAAAAGGTAGGCAAGGAAAGTTAAAATTCTTAAACAATATATTGAATGTAGTATTCTTAATAACTATATTATTGGCTCTTTTAGGATTTTTCTTTTCTCCTATTGTAATTAAAATATTGGCTAAGGGATTTACTGGAGAACAGTTTGATTTAGCGGTGAGACTAAATAGAATAGGACTGCCTATAATAATATTTTTAGGTTTCACCTATGTTTTTTCTGGATATCTTCACAGTAGTGAAATATTTGGACCACCAGCTATTATGGGACTTCCCTATAATCTTGTATTTATAGTATTTTTATTTATCTTTGCAGAAAAAGGACATATAGAGGGTTTAATGTTAGCTAGTGTTGTTGCAGCATCTACTCAGTTTTTAATTCAAGTACCAGCTATTAAACATCAAGGATATGTTTATAGTTTAGATGTAGATTTAAATGATAAACATTTGAAGAAATCATTGATATTGGTTCTTCCTGTAGTGGTAGGCTCTGCAGTGCAACAGATAAATACAGTAATAGATAAAACCTTAGCCTCAAGCCTAGTAGAAGGGAGTATATCTGCTCTAACCTATGCATCGAGGATAAATGACCTTATAATATCCGTATTCGTTATGGCTATTACTACCGTAATATTTCCTATGCTATCTAAGGCATTTTCTCAGGAAGATGAATTGCAAGTAAGAAAGATAATGGGTCAAGGAATCAATATAATATTGATAATAACCGTGCCTGCAACTATAGGAATACTGATATTAGCTAAGCCTATGGTAAGGTTATTCTTTGAAAGAGGGGCTTTTAGTGAAATGGCAACCCAGATGACTTCAAGTGCATTGATATTTTATTCTTTAGGATTAGTTGGAGCATCTTTAAGGTTAATGCTAAACAAGGTTTACTATTCGTTCCAAGATACAAAGACACCTATGATAAATGGAGCTATAGCCGTTGGACTAAACGTAGGATTAAATCTTATTCTCATAAAGTATATGGCCCATTCAGGGTTAGCTTTAGCTACAAGTATATCAGCTACCTTTACGACTTTACTGTTATTTTTGGATTTGAGGAAGAAAATAGGACCTATGGGGCTTAAAAAATATTTGATATGCTTTTTTAAAACCTTATTTGCATCTATAATAATGGGAGTCATAGTTTATGCCATATTCTTTGGGCTAACCCCTAAATTGCCTAATAAGTGGATAGTTGAATTGCTGCTTTTAATCCTATCAGTAGTCGTTGGTGTGTTAGTCTATTTTATATTATGCTGCGTTTTAAAGGTTAAGGAAATGAGAATATTGATGAGGGGTTTAGTTAAGAGGACAAGGAGATAGTGAGTTTAAAGGACAGACCTTTAGCTCACTATTTTTTAATCCCATTTAGGCTTATTAAGGTTTTACTAATATTTTCATAAAATCAATATGCACTTTATTGTAAATATAAAGATTAAATTCTAAGTGCATAAAAAGTAATGAAACCACTGCTATTAGCGGTGGTTTCATTATATGCACAAATTGGCATGAGGTTTGCAAGTATATAAGTATAGCCACAGAAAAAGTATAACCCATATCTTTAAAGCTAAGGGAATAGAGAGGAAATTTATTCTTAATCTATTTCAAAACAAATGTAATGATACCTTATAGATGGTTTAAAGGGTATTGATGCTGAAATTTTTTAGAAGTTTATCTGGTAATGGTAAAGGCAACAGGAGTACAGCATAGGTTTGGACAAATGGGAAAACTCCCATACTTAAAAGACCTATGTATTGAATCAGATGATATTGTAAACATTTGCGTCTATTTTTACAAAACAAACGAGTATAGGGAGGTAGAATTAATTGGAAGAGATGAAAATGCTTAATAAGGAATTAATATATTTAGATGTAGATGGAAAGGATAGCGAGGAATTGTTATCTAAGCTTTCAGACGTATTATATGAAAAAGGATATGTAGAGGAAAGCTTTAAGCAGGCTATACTTAATAGAGAAAAGGAGTTTCCTACAGGCCTTCCAACCTTAGGCGTTAAAGTTGCATTGCCTCATACGGATCCAAAGCATGTAATAAAACCTGCTATATTGGTATCAACTTTGAGAAAGCCTATTAAGTTTAAAGAAATGGGAAGTGGGATTAATGATGTAGAAGTAGAGATGGTATTTATGCTAGCAGTAAAAAAGCCAGAATATCAAGTAAAACTTTTACAAAAATTGATTAATATTTTCTCAAAAGAAGATGTATTAACTTCTTTAAAAGAATGTAAAGATGCAGTTAGCATATATAACATTCTTGAGAAAGAAATATATTAAAAATATTAGAGAAAGGAGAGAAAAAGATGAAAACAATAATCGTAGCTTGTGGCTCTGGTGTAGCTACTTCACAAACTGTAGCTTCTAAAGTTGAAAAGTTGTGCAAAGAAAGAAAGATACCTGCAAAAGTAGTAGCTGTAGATATTAAATCATTAGAACAAAATGTAAGGATTGCAGATGTCTATATTTCAATAGCACCTTCAAACAAGGATTATGGTATACCAACTATAAATGGTATTCCATTCTTAACTGGAGTTGGAATGAAGGAAACCATGGATAAGTTAGAAAATATCCTAACAAAATAATGAGTAGGGAAGGAGTGTTATGCTGTGAAAGAAGTTATGAATTATATACTGGACTTAGGACCAGCGGTATTTCTACCTTTAATAATGATAATTATTGGTTTAATTGTAAAGATGAAATTTTCAACAGCCTTTTCATCTGCTTTAACCCTTGGAGCAGCATTTTTAGGGATGAGTGTAGTTATAGATTTTATGTTCGCAGCCATAGGACCTGCTTCAGAAGCATTTGTTAACAATACGGGATTGCAGCTAAATACATTAGACTTAGGATGGCCTCCAAATGCAGCCATAGCATGGGCTTGGCCTTATGCCTTTTTAATGTTTCCATTACAAATAGTTATAAATTTAGTGATGTTAGGCTTAAATTGGACAAACTGTTTAAACTTAGATTTATGGAATGTGTGGAATAAGATATTTACTGCAGTAATAGTTACTGGCATCACTAATAGTTTGGCAATGGGATTCATAGTTGCTGCAATAGAAGTAGTATTGGAATTAAAAAATGCGGATTTAACTCAAAAACAAATACAAAAGATTACAGGAATACCTGGGATTGCATTGCCTCACTCTATGGCATTAACTGCTGTAGTTTTAGCACCAATAAATAGGCTTTTGGATTTTATCCCCGGATTAAAAGATGCAGAAATAGATGCGGATAGTCTAAAAGAAAAGTTGGGCATATTTGGTGAAAACCATGTCATGGGCTTTATAATTGGAATATTTATAGCTTTGTTCGCTAAATATGATTTCAAGTCAACGGTTACTTTGGGAGTCCAAGCGGCAACGGCTTTAACATTATTCCCTATGGTAGCAACATTATTTATGAAAGCTTTAGCACCTATTTCAGAAGCTGCTGGTGATTTTATGAAGAAAAGGTTTCCAGGAAAAGAGGTATACATTGGACTTGACTGGCCATTTTTAGCAGGTCAACCAGAAGTATGGGTAACATGTATTATGTTAGTACCTGTAATATTATTGATGGCTGTAATATTGCCTGGAAATGGTGTTTTACCTTTTGGTGGAATATTAAATATATGTTTTGCTGGAACTGCATTGGTTGTATGTAATAAAAACTTAATTAGAATGTTGATTCTTGGCATAATTTCAACACCATTATATCTATATGTAGGTACTGCTTTTGCACCTCATATTACGGATTTAGCAAGAAAAGTTGGAACTATTGATATACCTGCTAATCAAATGATAACTTGGAATGGTATGGAAGCACCAGAATTTAGATACGTATTTTCTAGGGCAGCTAATGTAATAAATGGTGATTACTTTGGATTGGTATTATTAGTTGGCTACGTAGCATTATATATTTGGTACTTTAAACATATGAAAGCTAAGGAAGAAGAAACAGCAAAGGAATTAGGATTATCATAAATAACCAAATAATAGTCTATTAGCATAGGGCTAATAGACTATTATGGAAAGCTAATAATGGGAGGAATGAATAATGTTAGAAAATTTAAAGGAAAGAATTCTTAAAATAGCAGATAGGGCAGAAAGAGATGGGCTAATTAGGCATGGTTCGGGTAACTTCAGCATGAAAGATGAAAAAACAGGCTATATCTGTATTACACCTACAGGACAAGATAGAAACAATTCAGACATAGATTCTATTTTGGTAATAGATATAGACGGAAATATAATTGAAAACAAGAAAGGGCTAAAGCCTACTAGCGAAACTTTAATGCATCTAAGTGCATATAGAAATAGAGAAGATATAAAATCCGTGTGTCATACCCATGCAGTCTATGCTACAATATTTGCTGTTCAAAACAAAGAAATAGCCCCTGTTGTATTTGAAAATTTGATGCTCGGTGGAAGGGTACCAGTAGCTAAATATGGAACTCCAGGTACGACTGAATTGGCTAATAGCATAATAGAGCCTTTAAAAGTATCAGATGCTTGTTTATTAGAAAAACATGGCGTTTTAACAGTTGGTAATTCTATAGAAGAAGCTTATATCAAGATGCAGTATGTAGAAGATATAGCTAAAATCTATTTATATTCATTATTACTTGGACAGAAAGAACCAGAAATAATTCCACAAAGGGAATTCGATAAAGTTCTTAATAGATAGGAAAAGGAGTTAATATGAATTTTATAGGTGACTTTCATGTTCATACTGTAGCAAGTGGAGATGCTTTTTGTACTATAGATGAGATATCCAAACGGGCTAGACATTTAGGATTAAAGGTTTTAGCTATTACCGATCATGGACCTGCTATGCCAGCATCATCTCATAGATATTATTTTAATAGCTTAGTAGATAATGTTAAAAAGTCTAATGGGATAAAAATTCTTTCAGGAGTAGAAGCAAATATTATTGACGAAGATGGAACATTGGACTTACCTAAAGATACTATTGCAAGATTATCCTTCGTTATAATTAGTTTTCATGGATTTTCATGGATTGGAAACGATATAGAATCAAATACTGGAGGGTTAATCAATTGTATTAACAATTATGATAATGTTAAAACTATTGCACATTTAAATAATCCCTACTATGAGATTGATATAGAAAAGATTACACCTCTAATAGCAGAGAAAAAGATTGCTATTGAATTAAACAATAAGGCATTGAAAGGTAGCAAAAAAGGCTGGAAGAGCTTTAAAGATAAAATCTGCTATATGGACAGGCATGGAGTTAAGTTTGTTGTATCATCGGATGCACATAATTTAGATCAAGTAGGGGTTTTTGATGAAGCTTTAGACTTCATCGATTACTGTAAATTAGATGAACAAAATATATTAAATACTTCAATGGAAAAACTAAAAGATTATTTAGAGTTAGATCTTTAAAGAAAGCAGGTGAATTGAATTTGGTCGTAACCATAACACTAAACCCGTCTTTAGATTTGAATATCTATGTAGATAAGTTGAGAAAAAATCAAAACAACAGGACAAAGAATATGAAATATGATATTGGAGGTAAAGCAACCCATGTTTCCCTGGTTTTATCAGCTTTAGGCATTGAAAATATTGCAACTGGAATAATGGGAGGAAACAATGGAGAAGTTTTAATTCAGATGATGGAAAACAGAGGGGTAAAGTGTGATTTTGTATTTCAGGAAAATTCTGAAACAAGAATAAGCTATATAATAGTCCAACAGGAAGAAGAAGGTACTTATATGTTAACAGAACGTGGTTTCGTAGTTGATGAAGAGATCATTGAAGAGTTAAAAAGAAAAATAAGATCTATTGTCAATAAAGATGATATGGTTGTGATTTCTGGAGGAGTGCCTGATGGCATAAGCATTGATATATATAGTCAAATATTGAGTTTAGTAGAAGAAATCGGCGCAAAGTTGATTATAGATACCAGTAGAGAATGTCTTGCTGAAGCGATAAAGCATAAACCTTATCTAATAAAGCCAAATGAAGCGGAATTAAAGGAGCTATTAAAACTTGAATGTACAGATGAAGGGGAATACGTTAAGGAATTAAAGCAATTAAACGAGCAGGGGATTGAAATTGTGGCACTATCTTTAGGGGATAAGGGTTCTATTATTAGTACTGAAAAGTCTACTTTAAGGATAATTCCTCCCAATATAGTCCAAGTCAATGATACAGGCTGTGGAGATGTTTTTTTAGGCGGAGCAGTAAGTATGCTTTATAAAGGAAGTGAATTGAAAGAAGCTTTTAGATTTGCAACAGCAATATCTACCTCAAAAGCAGAAAAAGGTGGAACTTCAGAATTTTCTTTAGAAGAAACTAGGGAGTTTATGAAGGAGGTCGTTGTATATGATGTATAAAGAAGAAAGAGAGGAATTATGTCAAGTTTCTAAACTTATGTTTGATAGAAGGCTTACCAATGCTGCTGGAGGTAATATATCTATTAAGGTAAGTGAAGAACATGTGGTTATGACTCCATCTTTAATGGCAGAGGAGTATTTCTGTAGATTAAGTCCTGAGCAAATATTGGTCACAGATTTAGATGGAAATATAATAGAGGGCGAAGGAAAGGTTACAAGGGAATCCAATATGCATTTAGGAATATATAAGAATCTACCAGAGGCAGGCTGTGTGTTACATGCTCATCCAAAGGAGACTATGATTTATATATCCTTAGCTGAAGAATTGCCTTCCCTTACGGAATCTACTGATAAGTATGGAGAAGTTAAGGTATTACCTTATGCCAAAGCTTGCAGTGAAGAGCTGGCAAATATAGCAGTAGAATATTTTAAAGGTAGAGAAGATGAACTGAATAAACATGGACTTATTGCCCTTCTAAGAAAACATGGTGTAGTTATAGTGAATAAGAATTTAAAGAAGGCTTACAACGATTTAGAAAGGATAGAAACAAACGCTTACGTAAATTTGTATAAACATTTATTTAAAGAATAATAAAAATTAATCCTCGCCTTTTGCTGAGGATTAATTTTCAATTACAATAATTTAATGAGATGGGAAGGTGTAAGAAAATGAAAAGTTGGGAATGGTGTTTTTTGGTTATACTTTCCTCCGTAGTTTTGGTTATTACTTTCATTACTAAAAACGGATATGTTGTATTAGGAACATTTATAGTGGCAATGTATTTGAAAAAAAATCACAATAATTTCAAGGTAACTAAATTGGATAGAAAAGACGGCAATTAAATATAGAATGATAAAACAATATATAGGAAGGTGAATCTGGTGAGAAAAATAGATAAAGTATATGAATATGTTAATAAAAATATTTCAATCACTATGGTAATCGAAGGTTTTTTAAACAACCAAAATGTAGGTGTAGATGCTTACGAAATTGAAGAAAATATTGGTATAGTTAGAAACAACGCCAGCACCCTTCTAAACACTCTATGCAATGAAAATAAGCTGATTAAAATTAAAGGTAGACCAGTTAGGTTTATTCCTAGAAGGATTATAGAGGAAAAGTTTTATGGTAAAGAAATTAAGCAGGAGTATAACTATGAAGAATTAAAAGAGCTTATATTAAAAGTAGATTCTTTAGCTAAAACAGAAGATCCATTTAAAGCATTAATAGGTCATGATAAGAGTTTAAGGAATCAAATTGAACAAGCAAAAGCAGCAATAATGTATCCTCAAAATGGACTTCATACATTGATAATTGGACCAAGTGGTGTAGGAAAAACCTTGTTTGCAAATGTAATGTATGAATATGCTCTTTTAAGAAAACATGAAAATAATGAACAATTCCCCTTTGTATCTTTTAACTGTTCCGATTATTATAATAATCCTCAATTGTTACTTTCTCAACTTTTTGGACATGTAAAAGGTGCTTTTACTGGAGCAGAAACTGATGGAATTGGGCTTGTGGAGAAGGCTAATGGAGGAATACTATTTTTAGATGAAGTCCACAGATTGCCTCCAGATGGTCAGGAGATGCTATTCTTTCTTATGGATAGGGGAGAATATTGTAGATTAGGAGAAACCTCTGTAACTAGAAAAAGTAATCTTTTAATAATAGCTGCAACAACTGAGGATCCACAGGAATGTCTTTTAAAAACTTTTCTAAGAAGAATACCTGTAATTATTACATTACCTTCTCTTAAGGAAAAATCTATAGAAGAAAAGGTGGAATTGGTTCAAGATTTATTTATACAAGAAGCTTTCAGAATAAATAAAAAAATCATAATATGCCCTGAAGTTCTAAAGGCATTGGTATTATACGATTGTAAAGGAAATATAGGACAGCTTAAATCAGATGTTAAAATGTTATGTGCAAAATCATTTTTAAGATATTTACAAAATAATGAAGAATTAAAGGTAGAATTTAGTATGCTTCCGCAAGATGCAAAAGATGCTATATTCAATATGAGTAGTTTAGATAGAAACATACAAAATTATTTAAATATATTTAATGATAATATAATAATATATCCAGACAAGGAAATGGGAAAAAATATTCAATACGCTAATAAGAGTATATATGAGAAGATATACGATAGTTTAAACATGCTAAGAAAAGAAGGATTGTCAGATGAAAAAATCGAAGAGCATATAAGTAAAGAAATAGATGAATATTTCAAAAGCTTTATTAATAGTATTAACCCAAATAAGTTTAATATTAGAGAGCTATACAAATTGCTAGATGCAGAGATTGTGGATTTTACTTATCAGTTGGTAACCTATGCCTCGGAAAATTTAAATGTAGAATTTGATAGTAAAATTATGTTCATATTGGCTTTTCATATAAATTCTTTAATTGATAGAGTTAAGAAGAATAGCCCTATAATCAATCATGAGTTGTCTACAATAAAGAAGACATACATAAAAGAATATAAAGTCGCTTCTACTATAGTAGATAGGATAAGTGATAAATTTGGATTGGAAATACCAAATGATGAAAAAGGGTTTATTACAATATTGTTAGCTAATAATGTGGTAGAAAAAGAGGATGTAGCTAGAATAGGCGTATTAGTAATAACTCATGGTGACAGCACTGCTAGTAGTATGGTAAATGTGTGTAATAGACTTTTGAACTCAGATTATGTTAAGGCTATAGATATGCCTTTGGAAGAAAGTGTAGAGACAACCTATATAAAAGCTTTAACTACGGTTAAAGCTATTGATAAGGGGAAAGGTGTTATTATATTAGTAGATATGGGTTCTTTGAAAAATTTTGGCGGAAAGATAACAGAAGAAACTGGTATAGTGACAAGAACTATTGAAAATGTATCTACACCATTGGTTTTAGAGGTCTTAAGAAGGGTAACTTATAAAGATGAAAATATTGATGATATATATAAAAGTTTTGTGAATATCTCAGAACAAAATCAAAATAAGATGAAAGCTATAATAACTGTTTGTGCAACGGGAAAGGGAACTAGCTTAATGCTTGAAAAGATGATTGGAAACTCATTAGAAAAGTTGGGAGAAAATATTAGTATATTCCCTTTTAACTATTCTGAAGTTCAAAATAGCACTGAAAACTATGAAAAAATAAAAAATGAATATGATATCGTAGCCTGTATAGGAAATATTCAGCCTGATATAGATGTGCCATTTTTCTCATTGGAAGAGCTGTTTGATGAAAAATCAAAACAAAGGTTTTTTAAATATATTGAGAGCAAAGGGCTGGAAGGTAAAGAAAATGAAAAAGATATTTATGATGTAGCAAAAAAAATTTTAGAAGATTTTTGTTTGTTTATTAATCCTAAGAAAGTCGTTGAGTATATTAAACAGGTTATTGGATCATTATTAGATACAGGGAAGTTTGATTATTATTTTGATAACGAAGCTTCAACCCTTAATTTAATTACTCATATGGGAATTATGATTGAAAGGATTGTTATGGGAAATAAAGTTATATTTGAAAAGGTAGAGGAATATAAAAGAAGATGTTATGAAGAATTCATAGTGATAAGAAATTCATTTAAAACTGTGGAGGAGGTATATAATATAGAGGTTTCTGATGATGAAATATGTTATATATTAAAGATAGTTCATTCGAGAAAAAACGAATAGTATAAAAAATTTCTAGGTATGATATATAGGGCGTTTTATATAATTTTATGGAATAATAGGCTGGGAATAGTGGATAAATCCATTATTATTAGCCTATTATTATTTGAATAATCGTTTAATAATTAACAATATTTAGTATTTGATAAATTTTCTGAATAGTGATAGAATAGTTAACAACTAGCCTCAAGAATGAGTTTATATGAAAGGGGAATTTATATGGCGAAGAAAAGAAATGATGCATTGATACTTGGAGCGGCGTTGTTTTCTATGTTTTTTGGAGCAGGTAACTTGATTTTCCCACCTTTTTTAGGGCTGATATCGGGAGATAAGTGGAACTGGTCCATGGTAGGATTTTTTTTAACGGGTATAGGATTACCCCTTTTAGGAATTATAGCTTCTGCTAAAGCAGGAGGAGATGTAGATAAGCTAGGTAGAAAAGTATCACCATTTTTCAGTAAGTTTTTAGGAATTATAGTAGTATTGGCAATAGGTCCATTGTTGGCTATACCAAGAACTGGGGCTACTGCATTTGAGATGGGTATCATGCCCATATTTCCTAATTTAAGCCCAATAGTATTTTCTGCTATCTATTTTGGAATCACCTTAGCCTTTGTCATAAAACCTACAAATGTAATAGATAAAATAGGTAGAATATTAACCCCAGCACTGCTTATATTATTGTCTTTACTTATCATAAGAGGAATCGTATATCCTATGGGAGTACCAATTGAAGAAAATCTAGCAAAGCCATTTTCTGATGGATTCACCCAAGGCTATCAAACTATGGATGCATTGGCAGCAATTTTGTTTGGAGGCATTATATCCGCTTCTCTAATTCAAAGGGGATATAGTGATGAAAAAGAGCAGATGTCCATGACAAGAAAAGCTGGTATAATTGCTGTAGCAGGTTTAACCTTTGTATATGGAGGTCTAGGATATTTAGGAGCTACAGGAGGCTCATTGTTCCCAAAGGATATAGCAAAAACAGACTTAATAATGAATATAGCCAATAATTCATTGCGAAGTTTTGGAGAATTAGGTTTAGGATTGGCAGTATCCTTAGCTTGTATAACTACAGCTGTAGGTCTTACTGCTACTGTAGGTCAGTATTTCAGTCAAATAACCAAAGGAAAGATTAAATATGAAACTATAGTAATAGGAACAACTATATTTAGTGCAGTCATGTCCTATAAAGGTGTAGAAGCTATAATATCTTTTGCAGAACCTATATTGGTATTCATGTACCCTATGGTAATAGTACTGGTATTATTAACTGTATTTTTAGGAGATTATATAAAAAATGATAATATATATAAATATGCTGTTTATGCTACTTTAATAGTAAGCGCTATTGAATCCTTAGGTATGCTGGGAATAAAAGGCTATCTAACTAAACTAATAGCCATGCTGCCATTGGCATCATCAGGCTTTTCTTGGGTAATACCTGCTGTAATAGGAGGACTAATAGGCTACTTTATATCACCTAAGAAAGATATGTCGGCTGGATTTTAAATTAAAAAACAAGCTTGAATAATTAATGTATTAATTATTCAAGCTTGTTTTTTAACTCCACTTAGGCTTATTAAAATTATCTGGAGTCTTTATTCTTTTAGCTTCTTCTTCAGATACCATATAGGCAGTTGTGCCTTTATGGTCATAGCTCTTTACCGTTTTTATAGCCTCTTCTCTAGACATAGGATGAGAAAACTTATCATCAGTTATAACGACAAATTTTTGCTCCACGTATATCTTCCTCTCATTTATTTATATAAGTATTATTCCCAAAATGAAAAGATAATATCCAATTTTGATTAATAAAAAACTATATGATATAGGTGAGTATACAGGCTGTGTCAAGTATTTTTTTAAAAAACTTTAAAAACTTGCATAAAAAAGTTGACCGATGGTCATTTTAGTAGTATAATAAAAAATGTTGAAAGTGACTGATGGTCATTTTTAAATTTTTATCTTAGGGGAGGTATGATTTTGGTATCTAAGGTTGAAAAAAATAAGAAACAGAAGGAAAAATCCCTTTACGCTGCTGCATATGATTTGTTTACAACCAAAGGTATACACGACACAGCGATAAGCGACATAGTGAAAAAAGCTGGAGTGGCAAAAGGGACCTTTTATCTATATTTTAAGGATAAATACGATATATTAGATAAAATAATCCTAGATAAAAGCAGCCAAGTACTAAGCGAGGCTATAACGGAAACTAAAAATCAAGGCTTTACAGAATTTGAAAGGGAGCTTCTATATTTTATAAATTATATTATCGAATATTTTAAAAAAGATAGATTGATGTTGAAATTAATATATAAGAATCTATCTTGGGGGGTATTTAAAAAGGCATACAGAGATTATGAAGAGATTCAGGAAATATACCTTATGTTTGAAAGAGGTTATAAAAACACTTCTCTGCCAAATGAGTATATCGAAAAGGTACTATTTATGATAATGGAGTTAACAGGTTCCATATGTTATAGTTCCATAATATTAAATGAACCTGACAACATAGATGAAATGAAACCAATCCTCTTTAATACTATAAAGAAAATAATTTAGGAGATGATTATATGAACAAATTTGGACTTTTTGTAGCAAAGCATAGAAAATTAGTATTAATAATTGCTACACTGCTATTGCTACCATCTCTGTATGGGATGGCTAAAACTAAGATCAACTACGATATTCTAACTTATTTGCCGAAGAACTTAGAATCGGTAAAAGGTCAAGAGATACTAAATGATGTATTCAATAGCTCTGCTACTGGAATGTTAATAATTGAAAACATGGAGGCAAAAGATATACTAAAGGTTAAAGAAAAAGTGGCAGAAGTAGAAGGCGTAGAGGAGGTTACATGGGTAGATGATTTTTTAGATATTAGTATACCTAAAGAGATGCTGCCTAATGAATTGCAAGAGATGTTCTACAGGGAAAATTCTACTCTACTGATGATTAAGTTTAAAAATGAATCCTCATCCCCTATAACCCAAGAAGCTATAGTGGATATAAGGAGTGTATTAGATAAACAATCTTTCTTAAGTGGAATGGCAGCAGTATTAAAAGATACAAAGGATTTAGCAGATAAACAAACACCTATATATGTAACTTTAGCAGTAGCTTTAGCGACTTTAGTACTCATGCTAACTTTAGAATCTACAATTGTACCTTTTATAATACTAATAAGTATAGGATATGCCATATTATATAACTTTGGAACCAATATAGTCTTTGGAGGAATATCCTATATAACTCAATCTTTAGCAGCAGTTTTACAGCTAGGAGTTACTCTAGATTATTCCATATTCTTGCTTCATAGATATGAAGAAGAATGTAAAAACTTTGATAGCAAAGAAGAAGCCATGGGTAAGGCAATAGCTAAAACTGCTTCTTCAATAGTAGGTAGTTCTTTGACAACTATTGCTGGATTCTTAGCTATTGCAGTTATGGAACTTACAATAGGTAGGGATATAGGATTTGTAATGGCTAAAGGGGTAGTGTTTGGAGTAATTTCAGTATTAACCGTATTGCCTTCATTGATACTGATTTTTGACAAAGCTATAAATCGTTTCAGCCATGGAACGGTACTACCAGAGTTTAGGGGATTGGCAAAGTTAGTTACAAAGCATTATAAGGTATTTATATTAATTGGAATACTCATATTCTTGCCAGCTTTTTATGGGGAGAGAAACAACCAAGTCTATTATAACTTAGATGAATCTTTACCAGAGGATATGGAATCTATAGTAGCGTTTAGAAAGTTAAAAGACGAGTATAACATGATGACAACCCATATGGTATTGGTATCAAAGGATGTACCTAATCACAAGATAAAAGAAATGATAGGAGAAATTGAAAAAGTAGATGGAATAGAAAATGTTTTATCATATCAAAAATTAATAGGACCAAGAGTGCCTGAAAACTTTATACCTGATGGAATAAAGGATAGATTTGAAAAAGGTGATTATAAACAGATACTTATTAATTCAAAGTATAAAGCAGCTACAGATGAGGAAAATGCACAGATAGATAAGATAGAAAAAATAGTTAAAAAATATGATAGCGAAGGGATACTAACTGGAGAAGGAGTCCTCACTAAGGACTTAATAGGTATTACTGATAGCGACTTTAAAAGGGTAAATACCCTATCTACATTAGCTGTATTTGTAATAATCCTTATAGTATTTACTTCAATCTCCATACCTATATTCTTAATCCTAGCTATAATGTTAGCTATATTTATCAATATGAGTGTTCCATATTATTTAGGTCACTCCATACCATTTATAGCTGGAATAGTAATAGGTTCTATCCAATTAGGGGCAACAGTAGACTATGCAATATTACTAACTACTAGATTTAGAGAAGAAATAGCAAATGGTCATGAGAAATTTGAGGCGATGGATATTTCCATTAGGGAATCTTCAAAATCCATAATTACCAGTGGGCTTGCTTTCTTTGCTTCTACTATTGGAGTAGCAGTTATATCTGAAATGGAATTAGTAAAGAGTATATCTGCTATGATAGCAAGAGGAGCATTAATATCCACAGGAGTAATACTATTTATTCTACCTGGAGTGTTAATTGCGAGTGAAGGATTTATAAAGATGACATCTCGAAATTGGAGTAGAGGAAATAAACAAAAAGTTAAGAAGGGAAGGATTATATATGAAAACAAATAAAATAGTAACTAGAATATTGACTATAGTAATGGTTCTAACCCTGTTGTTCTCAAGCATTGTAATGGCTGAGGGAAAAGTTACTAAAGAAGAAACTGTATACGTAAATTTGAATAATAAAGGAGAAGAGTTAAATAAAACTTCAAGCATATGGCTACATTCAGATACTGCATTAAAAAATATAGAAGATAAAAGCACATTAAAAGAAGTAACAAATGTTAAAGGCGAAGAAGAGCCTACTATTGAAGATGGAAAATTAATCTGGGATACAGATAAAAAGGACATATATTACCAAGGAAAAATAGAAAAACAACTGCCAATACAACCAGAAATTAAATACTATTTAGATGGCAAAGAGGTAAATCCAGAAGACATAGTTGGAAAAAGTGGAGAAATAAAGATTATCATAGATATTAATAATAAGGATAAACGTAATATCCACTATAAAAATGGTGGTGGAAAAGAGGTTTATGCACCATATATGGTTGCTACAGTAGTAGATTTACCAACGGATAAATTTGATAATGTAAAAGTAAATACAGGGAAAATTTTAGCAGATGGCAGCAATCAAGTAATCACATTTGTGTCTTTGCCAGGATTAAAAGATAGCTTAGAATTAAAAGAAAATATAGCAGATTTAACTGACTACTTAGAGATAAAAGCAGATGTTAAAGATTTTGAAATGAAACCAATAGTTTTTACAGTTACATCTGAAATACCTGAAATAAGTGGATTAGATGATGCGAAGGATTTAGATGAATTAATAGATGGAATAGATACCATTAAAGAAGCTAGTGAAAAGCTATCTGAAGCAACACAAAAGTTATATGATGGACAAATTGAATTGAGTAATGGAATAGATGAGTTCGTAAATGGAGTCTCAATACTGAAAGTTGGCTCCGATTCATTGCTTGATGGATCACTAAAATTAAAAGAAAATATAAAGGGTGCATACGAAGGTAGTTTAAAGATAAATGAAGGAGCAAGTACCTTATCCCAAAGTGCTAGTCAATTAGGGGAAGGATTTGTAGGCTTAAGTAATGGAACAGTAGAGTTTGGCAACAAAGCAGTAGATTTCTCCCAAGGAGCTAAGAAGGTGGCTGAAGGAGTAGATAGTATTCCTAAAAATGCTAAAGCATTAAGCGGGGGAATGGATGAATTAATCCAAGGAACGGAAACTATAAAAAAGGGGCAAGATAATTTAACCCAAGGATTAGAAAAAAGTGTAGAAGCTCTAGAACAGATTAAAGCAGGAAAAGAAAAAGAAAGAAAAGTAATAGACCTATTATTAAAAGGAGTAGAAGGCCTAGATAAAATTGCTACGGGGATTGAAAACCTACCTGGTGGTAAGACATTAGCTGGGGCGATGAGGGAAGCATTAGAAAGTCAAAGAGGAGCTTTAGAAGGAATTAAATCTTCTAGTGATGAATTGATATCAGCATTAGCTCAAGTAGAAGAAGGAATAAAGGAAGCAAAAGGTGCTTCAAAGGAATTGGCTAAAGGAATAGAGAATGTAAACAATGGACAAAAGAAAGTGGGAACAGGTTTAAGCGAATTGGCAAAAGGAACTGAAGGACTAAAAGAAGCTTCTAACCAATTGGTAGAAGGCAGCACTGGACTTCAAAAAGGTGCAAATAGTTTAAATGAAAACGCCATAAAAGCTAAAGAAGGCTCAACTAAGTTCTTAGAAGGTTCAAAAGGGTTATTAGAAGGTACAAATAATTTAACTAACGGATTAGGAGAGTTAAGTACTGGAGCAGATAAACTATATGGTGGTATAGATGAGCTGTCAAAAGGTGCAAATGAATTATCAAAAGGTGGAGAAGGACTTAAAGAAGGTAGCCATCAATTGAAAGATGGAACGAAAGAATTAAATAAAGGTATGAATAAGTTCCATCAAGAAGGAATAAAGAGAATTACCGATGAAGTGGATAATAGCAATTTTGATATAACAAAGATACTTGAGACTAAAGATGAATTGGTTAAAGTATCCAAAGAAAATGGAAGTTTCTCTGGTAAATCTGAAGGTATGGATGGAAGCCTTAAATTCATCATGAAAACTGAAGGGGTAAAAGGAGAAGAAAAACAAGAAAAATTGGATATAAAAACAGAAGCAAAAGAAGAAAAAGGATTCATAGCTTGGTTGAAAGGAATATTTAAAAAGTAATTAAATTTCAAAAGAGCATAAACTTATGGTATAAAGCCATAAGTTTATGCTTTTTTGAAAAGTTTTTTGATATTAGAATTATTTTTGGTATAATAGAAAAAATAAATAAAAATAGAAGGCTAATCCATAAGGAGGAAGTTAGAAATATGTCATATATATCCCATAAAGGAAGATTGTTAAGAAAATCAGAAGTACAGCTCTCTATTGCTTCCACAGAAGATAAGAATTTAGCTCTTCGGAGAGTATGTGAAAGCTTAGAAAATAATAGAAATAAAATTTTAGAAAGCAATGCTTTAGACATAAATATAGCAGAAAAAAATGGCATGAAATCAGGGCTAATCGATAGGTTAAGACTCGATGATAAGAGAATAGATGGTATAATCAAAGGAATTCAAACTGTTATTAAATTGGAAGATCCTATTTGGAAAAGTGACAAAGTATGGACTTTAGAAAATGGTTTGACTATATCCAAGATGACAGTACCTTTAGGGATAATTGGAATAATATATGAATCTAGACCTAATGTAACAGCAGATGCTTTTAGTTTGGCGTTAAAAAGTGGCAACTGTATCATGTTAAGAGGAAGTTCTAGTGCTATTAACTCTAATATAGCTCTTGTAAATGCTATAAAGGAAGGATTGAAATCTAGCAATATATCAGAAGACGTAATTCAGTTCATAGAAGAAACCAATAGGGAGCACGTATTGGAAATGTTAAAAGCCACTGAATACCTAGATTTAATCATACCAAGAGGTGGAAGCGGTTTAATTGATTTTGTAGTGAAAAACTCATCGGTTTCAACTTTGCAGACTGGTGTAGGGAATTGCCATATATTTGTAGATGAAAGTGCAGACCTTGAAAAAGCTTTGAATATTGTAAATAACGCAAAAACTCAAAGGGTAGGAGTATGTAATGCCTGTGAGACTTTATTAGTTCATGAAGATATAGCCGATAAATTTTTACCTATGCTCTATGAAAAATTTAAAAATAGAGTTGAAATAAGAGGATGCGATAAGACTAGAGAAATAATAGAAGCCAAAGAAGCTACAGAATTGGATTGGGAAGAAGAATTTTTAGACTATATTATAGCAGTAAAGGTTGTGAAAGATGTAAAGGAAGCTATAGAACATATACAAATCTATGGAACTAAACATTCAGAAGCTATAATAACAGAAAATTTAAGTAATGCAAATATGTTTTTAAGAAGAATAGATGCATCAACGGTCTACGTCAATGCTTCTACACGTTTTACCGATGGAGGAGAATTTGGATTTGGAGCAGAAATGGGAATCAGTACTCAAAAGATGCATGCAAGGGGACCTATAGGTCTAGAGCAATTGGTGACAAACAAATATGTAGTAATAGGAGAAGGACAAATTAGAAAGTAGGGGATATATATGGAAGAAAATATAATAAGAAATAGCAATAAAATAGTCATCAAAATTGGAAGCAGTACAATAACCAGCAGCGATGGAACTATAAATAGGGACTTTTTGGACAATTTAGCTGTTCAAGTAAAAGGATTAATAGATGAAGGAAAACAGATAATTATTGTTACATCAGGTGCTAGAATTGCAGGAGTATCTACCATAGGAAAGTGGTCTAGGAAAGAAGATTTAAACTATAAGCAGGCACTTTGTGCTATTGGGCAAGTAGAGCTGATGGATTCCTATAGAAAGATTTTTAATAAATATGATACCCATGTGGCTCAAATACTATTGACTAGAGAGGATTTTAACGATAGTTCAAGGACATTAAACATTAGAAATACACTATTTACTCTAATTGATGAAAGGGTAATACCAGTTATAAATGAAAACGACACCGTATGTGTTAAGGAGATAAAAATAGGGGACAATGATATGTTGGCTGCCCAAACTACGGTATTGTGGAATGCAGACTTATTAATTATTCTTAGTGATATCGATGGAATATATGATAAGAGTCCAGTAGAAAATGATGATGCAAGTTTAATTGAAGTAGTAGATGATGTAGATGAATTAGAAAAGAACATATCCATAGGTAAATCCAGCTCATTCGGTACAGGAGGCATATCTACAAAATTAAAGGCAGCAAGATTGGTAAATAAGTATGGTATCAAGATGATAGTAGCAAATGGTAAAAAGGAAAATATACTAGATAAGTTAGCTCAGGGAGATGAAAAAGGAACTCTATTTGTAGCTAGGAATTAATCCTCATATAGAATTTGTTTAAAGAAGGACTTATTTTTATATAGATACTAATTTAAAGAATTATCATATTAAAGGAAAAGTCAATTGGAAAAGGTGTTTTCTAATATATAAAAATAGAAACCTAATTGATAGTGTAATCAATTAGGTTTCTATTTTGCATAATAGGAATTAATGAGTTCAAAATAATAGAAAGGATTATCTATATCTGTTATGATGTTAATGCTTTACCAATAAAAATAAAAAAGTAATTATTATACAAAATTGTATATAATAATTAGTACAAATTACTAAAAAAAAAGTATAGACATTTGTACTGTTCAAGGAAATATAAGTTGTTATAATTAAATTATAGAATAAATATAGAATTAGAGGGAGGTCTATGAATAAAAAATTATACGATATTCTATTTCAAATCTATGAAAGTCCATATAGTATGACAACAATGTTTTTAGCAAATAAGCTTAATATTTCAGAAAGGATGCTAATTAACGATATTAATAAGTTAAGTGAAGTTCTATCTGGAAATAATTTGGGAGTAATTAAAATTGAAAATGAATATATAAGATATTATGGAAATAGCATAGATGTAAAAGAATATTTAGAAAATTTAGATTTCTACGAATATACTTTATCCAAAGAAGAAAGAGTGATTATAGAAGTTTTATTACTACTTTTTGCTCAAGATAAAGTTACATTATCGGATATGGCAGATATAATGCAAGTATCTCGCTCTACAGTTATTGGAGATCGAGATGCACTTCAAGAATTTATAGTAAAGAATGGATTAGTGTTATATAGCAAATCAAATTATGGTATTCAAATAAAAGGATTAGAATCTAATATTAGAAAACTGTATATAAAATTGCTTTTTCAAGAAAGAATTCTCGTTAAGATGTTTTTAAGTCAAGATTTTCCACTAAATATTGTAGATACTCAATTTCAAATAATAGAAAAATATGATAAAGCATTACAAAGTATGATTATCGAATCGGAAATTCTCTCTAACATAACTTTAACGGAAAATAGTAATTGGGTTTTAAAACAATATATTAAGTTTTATGTTTATCGTATGCAAAAAGGATTATATGTTGATAATTCTTTGTTTTTTAATAGTATTAATTCTTATAGTTCTATATTGATTGATAATTTATATCCATTAATACTTGATTTTTTTCAACTTAAAGAATGTTTATCAGAAAAATGTTTATTAAAATATTTAGCTCAATATTTTAGATATACTTCCGATACAATGGAAGTATTTGTTGAAAATATTTTAGAGACTCAAACCATCGTTAGAAAATTTATTGAAAATGTATCAATTGACTTAAATTTATCAATTTATAAAGATTATGAGCTTTTTGAAAATCTTTCATTACATTTAGATAGAATATTTGGAAGAAAAAGAACAGAATTAATTCTTTATCCAGAGGTTAATAAAGTTATTGATGAAAATTTATATATTAAAAAAGTTGTAAGTGAGAATATATCAATCTTAGAAGAATATCTTAACATAACAATGACAGAGGCCGAGATAGCTTATATTGTTATATATATTTGTGCCAGTGTAGAAAAATTAAAACAACAATTATTTGCTGCAAATATTGTAATAGTTTGTAATAGTGGTTTTGGTACTAGTCAATTGTTAAAGTATAAATTAGAAGAACGTTTTCAATTTAATATTAAGAAAATTATACCAGCTCATAATTTAGAAAAGGAAAGTAAAACTTTATTAAAGGATATAGATTTTATCATTTCAACAGTATACTTAGATATAGATTTTCCTTATGTAAAAACAAGTCCATTGTTAACAGAGAAAGATGTTATCAATATAAATTCAATGTTATTGAAATTAGAGACAATAAATACTAATAGTGTAACTCCATATCATCAAAAAGTATTATTAAATAAAATTAAAACATTTTGTCAACCATATAATAATTTATATGAAGCAATTAAGCCAGTTGTTGATGATTATTTTGATAATGAAAACGATTGCATCTACTTAAGTTCACTATTAAGAGAAGAATTTATAGATGTAGATGTAGAATCACATGATTGGAAAGATTCTATAAGAAAAGCGTCCATACCTTTATTGGAGAACGATTTCATAACTAAAAACTATGTGGAAGCGATGATTGATAATTGTGAGAAAAATGGACCATATTTTGTAATTGCACCAAGTTTTGCTATACCTCATGCTTCAATAGAAGCTGGAAGTAAAAAGCTAGGAATGAGTCTTATTCGGTTAAAAAAGCCTGTTAGCTTTAATGCAGGTGAATTAGATCCTGTAAAGTATTTATGCGTTATCAGTGCTATTGATAATAATAAGCATCTAAAGGCAACATTTAATCTAATAAATTTATTGAAAATAAAAGAATTTCGTAAGGCTATGGATGAAGCAATTGATTCCAATGAAGTTTCAATGGTAATTAAGAATTTTGAAAGAACTTTAATTTAAAATATTAAAGTTAAACTTGACAAATTCTTATACGATAGAAAAACTATTTTGAAAAGCAGGTGAAGAAAATGGAGCAAAAATTTTTAAAAGAGGATAATATCTTCATTAAAAAATCATTTAAAGATAAAAAAGAGGCTTTAGAGTTTTTTTCGGATAATTTAATGGATAGAGGTAAAATATTAGATGGGTTTAAGGAAGCTTTATTGGAAAGAGAAGAAAACTATCCAACAGGTTTATTAGTTGGTGACATAAATTTAGCTATTCCACATGCAGACCACATTTATGTAAAGGAATCTGAAATATTATTATGTACATTAGAAAATCCAATTTTATTTCAGCGAATGGACAAGCCTGAAGAAGTGGTAGAAGTTTCTATTATCATTTTATTAGCAATAAGCGATCCTAATGCCCATATTAAAGTTTTACAAAGATTATTTAGTTTAATACAAGATCAAACAATTCTTAAAGAAATAATTTCTGAAGATGATGAAAGTAAAATAAGTGAGGTTTTCAGCTGATGTTTTAAAAGTTTATATGCATAAATTAAGGGGGAATATATTATGGTAGAAAAAATGAAAGCTGCAGTAATGTATGGACCAAATGATATAAGATATGAGGATGTAGACCGACCTGTTTGTCCAGAAGGAGGATTTGTTTTAAAAGTAAAAGCGGTAGGATTATGTGGATCAGATATTCGAAATTTAACAACAGATTCTAAAAATGGAAACTATCCTTACATTTATGGTCATGAAGTAGTAGGGGAAGTTTGTGAGGTCTATCCGGGAATAGATAAATATAAAATTGGACAAACCATATATGTATATCCAGATGCACATTGTTTAAAATGTGAGAATTGTAGAAGTGGTCATAATGAACAATGTACTGAAATAGAGCGCTATACCGATAGACCTGGAGGTTTTGCTCAATATATCGCCTATACAAAAAAACGTGTCGATAGGGGAGCTACCTATGTACTACCAGATGGGGTTGATCCAATTTTAGCAACATTGGCTGAGCCTATGTCTTCAACATACGCATGCGTTGATAATATAAATGTAACCTTAGGAGATACAGTTGCAATCATTGGAGCTGGTCCAATCGGAATTTTCTTGTCAATATTAAGTAAAATGCGAGGAGCTAAAAAGGTAATTTTAATTGATATAAACCAATCTAGATTAGATAAAGCTTCTGAATTTAATGTTGATTATATAATTAATTCAAGTGAAAAAGATCCTGTAAAAGAGGTACTAAGATTAACAAATAATATAGGTGCTCATAAAGTTATTTCAGCAAATCCCTCGACTGCGGCACAAAAACAGGCAATTTTAATGGCGAAAAAAAGTGGAATAGTTGTATTCTTTGGAGGAGTACCAAAAGGAGAGCTAACTGAAATAGATACAAATATTATTCATTATAATGGATTATGGATTTATGGACATTATGGTGCTAATAGTATCCAAGTACAAAAAGCTTTTGAGTTAGCAATTTCTAAGGATTTTCCAGCAAAGAAGATAATTACACATGTATTGCCTTTAAAGGATATCAACAAGGCACTCGAATTAACAAAAACAGGGGAAGCGTTAAAGGTAGCTTTGCTTCCTAATGAAAAGTAATGTAAACCTATTAAGAGAAAACTTTCAAGCAAAGGAAACCGTTTAACTTTTAGTTAGTAAACTAGAAATTAGTCGTACTAATTTACCAGATAAAAGTTCTATCATACTAGGGAATTAGTAAAAATATAGGAATTTAAGGGGCTGCTTTATCTATATATACGAAAGACTTTTTGTAATTACCAATAGATTTAAGATTGGATTATTAAAAAGGTTAAGAATACAGAAGTCTTTCGTAAGATGATAAAAATAGCTATGCTGTACTACAAAAGGAAGTATATTACAAAACTATGACAGAATATTTCAACTAATCATTCTATAATCCATTTTAATATTAAGATGGATATCTAAATTAATAAAACAAATATATTAGACAAGGAGATGGAGACATGAAAGAAGTAAAAATATTAATTGCCTGTGGAAGTGGGATAGCAACATCTACAGTAGCTCAAGAGAAGATTAAGGAAATTTTAAAAGAGGAAAAAATACCTGCACAAATTAGCAAAGGAACAGTAGGACAAATTCAATATCTTCAAGATGACGTGGATATTATAATGGTAACAACAAAGTATAATAAGCCTTTAAAGAAGCCAGTTGTTTCAGTATTTGGATTAATATCTGGAATCAACGAAGAACAAGTAAAAAAGGATATAATTCAAGTTTGTAAACAAGTCGGAGAGAAAAAATAAAAGGAGGGAAAAGAAATGTTGGAAGTAATTCAGAAGATAATGAATCTTGGAGCTGTAGCCATGCTTCCTATAGTAATGGCTATATTAGGCTTAATATTTCGTATGAAACTAGGAAAAGCAATAAAAGCTGGTTTAATGGTTGGTATTGGATTCCAAGGATTACAGTTGGTTATAGGATTATTAATGGAAACAGTTGAACCTGCAATCACATATTATCGAAGTATGGATACTTCAGGCTTTACTACTGTAGATGTAGGTTGGGCAGCCATGGGAGCTTCTTCTTGGTCAGTTCCATTTGCAGCACCTGCAATTCTATTAATAGTTTTAATAAATGTTGTTTTGATAGTAACAAAAAGAACAAGGGTTTTAAATGTAGATATATGGAACTATATTCATTTTTTAATTCCAGGGACATTGGCATATGCTTTAACGAATAGTGTTGCAATTGGTTTAGGTGTTACCGTAGGTTTATCGGTTATAACTTTATTTATTGCAGAGAAAATTGCACCAAAGTGGTTAGAGTACTATGGGTTAGAGGGTACGACCTGTACAACTTTTTCTTTTATTTCATTTGCTTATCCTTTTGGGGTATTAGTTAATAAAATAATTGATAAAATTCCTGGTCTAAAAGATGTAGATATATCCCTAGAAACCGTTAGTGAAAAATTTGGATTTTTTGGTGATACGGCTATAATTGGATTAATTGTTGGATTTATATTAGGGTTTCTTACAAAACAGACATGGGAGACTATGTTGATTATGGGAATAAGTATATCGGCAGTTTTAGTACTATTGCCTAAAATGGTTTCCGTAATGATGGAAGGATTAACAGCTGTTGGGACAGGGGCACAAAGTTTCATGAAAAAGAAAATAGGAGAGGACTCAGAGCTTTATATTGGAATGGATATTGCTTTAGGGTTAGGAGATCCTACGGCTATAACAACTACTGTTATTTTAATTCCTGTAGCAATATTATTTGCCTTTATCATACCTAATATGTCATATTTCCCAGTTGGATTATTGACTGTTATTGTTTATATGGTGCCCTTATTAGCTATGGCAAGTAATGGAAATCTGTTAAGAACATTAATAAGCAGTGCATTATTTTTATTAATCGTTGAAATATTTGCAAGTATATTTGCTCCAGAGGCTACTGCCATGATGCATGCTACTGGTGTTGAGGTAAATGGAATTGTCACTGATGGATTTTTTGGATTCAATTTAGCCAATGTTATTATTAGTCTAATTCATTCCATAATTGGATAATAAATTGCTAAAGATTAGGGGGTTATATATATAATAATCTAGTAAGGACTTTTGAAATTCTAAGGTCAGAGAGTAGATACTTTATGTATTTAACCTTTAGTAAAAGAGATAAGTAAACTATATAAGGAGTGAAGAAAATGTTATATGAATCAGAACGTAAAGATATGTGTACAGTTGTTAAGTCAATGTATACTAGATGGTTAACTAATGCAGCTGGCGGGAATCTTTCATGTAAGGTCAGCGAAAATCACTATATTATGACTGCTTCAGGATTATCATCAAAACATTTATGGGATATTACACCTGATAATATTCTCGTTGTAGATGATAAGTTAAACGTAATTGAAGGTGTTGGAAAAGTAACAAGAGAAATTAATATGCATATGGAAATGTATCAAAATGATGAAAAGATAAAAGCAATCATTCATGCTCATCCTAGAGATTTAATGGTTTATTCTTGTATGGGTATTGATATGCCTATTGTATCTGAAGCATTGGAATTTTTGGGAGAAAGTATTCCATGTCTGCCATATAAATTAGCTACAACAAAAGAATTAGCGGAATTAGTGGGGACATGGACTTCTAAGTTTAGTAAAGAGTTTGCCAAAAAGGAATTTGTAATGGAAGATATATATGCTTATGGAGCTTTATTACGCAGACATGGGATAATAATAGGCTCAGATAATCTTTTTTCAGCCAATGAAATGCTTGAAAGACTTGAAACAAATGCTTATGTGCATATACATGCAGCATCTTTGGAGAGTAGAGGATATGAATATAATAGGTAAAAAATTTATAATGATATTTATCTATAATAGATTTGGACAACCCTTACCAATTTGTTGGTAAAGGGTATGTTTCAATAAAATAATAGAAGTATAAAATAAGCCCTAGCATCAACATTTATGCAGGGCTTTTATATTATTCCAACAAATCCTGCAAAGCTAAATCAAATAACTTTTTAAGATTTTCCTTATTGGTAGTGTAATAATATCTATTATTTATACTAGGTTCGAAGTTTAATATACCTAAATCAAGTAATAGATTTAGATGATATGATAAAGTTGCCGTAGATAGATTGAAATAATCTGCTAATTCTTTATTATACCAAGGGGTTTTACTAGTGATTTTAATGATTTCTAATCTTTTTTCATCGGATAAAGCTTTGAATAAAGCAGCAGAATTTTGTCGGGTAACTTTGTTGTCAAATCTATGTTCAATGGTATTGCCGTAGAACATAATAAAGGTATTATCTATACTAAAATAAAACAATCCCATATCTATATAAAAGCTTACAAATATCCTTAAGTCGCTTTCGTTGGCTATAAGCTTTGAATAATCTCCTATACCAATTGTATTCAAGAATTTTAAAGGATCTTTTTGAAAGAGCTTCTCATGAAATTCATATCGTTTTCCCATAGGGGTATACACTTTTTCCTCAAAGGGTTTATAATATAATGTGTAAAAGGATTCAAAAACTTCTACTATTTTATCTTTATATTCCGTAGGGTGATTTTTTATCTGTATGAAAAAAGAAGCGATTTCTTCATCATATAAATCTCTTAGACCATTTCTAATTACTATATCTTCACTATCCAAGGGTATGTTTAATTCATAATAAAAGTATGTTAATTCAATTAATCTTGAACTATCTAAGGCTTTAAAGCTTTCAATTAATTGGGTAGGCTCTTTTAAATTCTCCTCAAGGACCAGTCTAAAGGCTATATCAAATAATCCAAAGACTTTATACCATATAAAGATAATATCATTTCTTAAAAATGGTGAAATGTTATTATCCACATATCTAAGCCATTCTTTTACATCTTTATTTGGAGTAAAATCTAACATTCCTTTTGCGACATCTTCTTGTAATTCTTTGTTATTCCAATTAGATTGTTGACTATTATTGGATGCATATTTATGTATTGCCCCTATAAATTCTATAGCCTTGTTATATTCTATTTTATAGTCCAAATCATCACCCCTCAAATTTATTCTTTATTACTATAGTACAATTAAAATCGGAATAAATCAATATTGCATAAATGGAAATAAACCGAGATTGTATATTAGAAAAAACTCAAACATAACGTTAGAAGTATATTGACATAAGTTAGAAAACAATCTATACTCTAATCAGAGAGTATAGATAATCTCTATAGTTAAAAATTAGACAAACTAGAAGAAGCGGTTAAAAACTGGGGTTAAGTGGGTAGATGTCTTATACTTAATAAAAAAACTAATAGGAGGGTTTAAAAGTGAAAGTAAAAAAGTATTTATCTTTGGTTGTTGTGTTAGCATTATTTCTAACATCCCTTGTAGGTTGTGGGAAAAGTACTTCCAATGTTGATGGTAAAGAAGGAGAAACAGCTCAACAGGAAATTGATAGCGAACAATATTTAAACCTTGTAATGGTAGCTGAACCTAGTACATTAGATCCATCTAAGGGATCAGATTCCTATTCAAATGGAGTTTTAAACAATGTACTTGAACCACTTACTAGATTAGAAGAAGATAAAGATTTAAAAAATGTTTTAGCTCCAGCTGGTGCTGAAAGCTGGGAACATAATGATGATGGAACTGTATGGACTTTTAAGATAAGAGAAGCAAAATGGTCTGATGGTGAGCCAGTAAAAGCTCAAGACTATGAATATGGAATTAAAAGATCTTTAGCACAAGATACAGCTGCACCATATGCTTACTTATTAGCTCCTATTAAAAATGCAGAAAAAGTAAATAGTGGAGAACTTTCAGTAGATGAATTAGGAGTTAAGTCCCTTGACGACAGAACTCTTGAAATAACCCTTGAATCTCCAACACCTTATTTCTTGCAATTAACTTATCAAAGGGTTATGTTACCACAAAGGAAAGATATAGTAGAAAAAAATGGAGATAGATACGGTGCAGAACTAGACACTATGGTGTATAATGGACCGTTTATTGTATCAACTTGGGAACACAATAGTGAAATAGTCTTAGCAAAGAATGATAACTATTGGGATAAAGACACAGTAAAATTAAATAGCATAAATGTTAAAATACTAAATGATGAAAATGCTATTTACAATTCCTTATCAAACGGTTCCATAGATGTAACAGGAGTTGGAAAGCCAGAGTGGATAGATAGATTCGATCAAAATAAAGATTTAGAACATGATGAGGTTGTTAATCCACAAACTTTCTTTGAATTTTTTAATACAAAGGACAAGCTATTTAGCAATGCTAATGTTAGAAAAGCTTTTGCCTTAGCTATTGATAGAGAAGAATTATCAAATGTTATATTTCATGGAATAAATATTCCAGCTTATGGTTGGGTAGCTCCTAGTGTATTCGTGGAAGATGAAGAATATAGATCAGTAGTTGAAGAACCATTAAAGAAATTAGCAGAGGAAAATGAAGATCCAAAAGCTCTTTTAATCAAAGGACTAGAAGAACTAGGAAGGGATAATGATCCATCTAAGCTTACAGTAAAGATGACTCTAGGTTCAACAGATCAATGGTTTAGAACTTATGGTGAATATATACAACAAATGTATAGTAAAAACCTTGGAGTGAATTTTGAAGTTGAATTCGTTGAATGGCCAGTTTTTTCATCTATGGTAGAAAAAGGAGATTTCCAAATTGGTTATATGTCATGGGGAGCAGAATTTAATGATCCTATATCATTACTAAGCCTGTTGAAATCTGATTCTGGAGCAATTCAAACTAGTTGGGAAAATGAAAAGTATGACGAACTTATTAATTTAGCGGCTAAAGAGATGGATTCTAAAAAACGTTTAGAATACTATGCTGAAGCAGAAAAGATATTATTATATGATGAAGCAGTATTAGCACCAATAGTATATCCAAGATCTAATGTGTTTAGATATAAATATGTTCATGACTTAGGAGTTACTCCATTTGGTACTGCAGGGTACAAATACGGATTTACTCAAGGAAGATAATAGGCTGTAAAATAATGGCGGTTTGTGAACGTGATTTACAAACTGCCATTTTATAAGACCTAGAGAGGAGATTTTTACAATGGGTAGATATATTTTAAAAAGAATAGGATATATGTTTTTGACCTTGTTTATCATTACTACAATAACTTTTTTTCTAATGCATAGCATACCTGGAGATCCATTGGCTCATATGGCTAAGAAGTTACCAGACCAAATTAGAATGAACTACTATGAAAAATATGGGCTAGATAAACCAGTTATAGTACAGTATGGAAAATTTCTAAAAAATGTAGTTACAAAAGGTGACTTTGGAGAGTCTTTAAGATATCCAGGAAGATCTGTTACAGATACCATATTAAAACATGCTAAGGTATCTGGTAAACTTGGGTTTCAAGCTCTAGCTTTAGGAGTTTCCATAGGAATTATTCTTGGCATAGTAGCTGCGTTAAATAGAAACAGATGGCTTGACTATTTAGTTATTTTTATTGCAATTTTAGGGGTAACAGTTCCAGTATTTATTATTGCTGCTTTATTACAATATACCTTTACTGTTAAATTTCAGCTTCTACCTACTACGGGTTGGGGGAAATTTGAGAATACAATTCTTCCTACAATTGCTATGTGTTTTGGTTCTATAGCCACTTATGCTAGGTATATGCGTTCAAATGTACTAGAGGTAATTAATCAGGATTATATTCTTACAGCCCAAGCAAAGGGAGTTAGTCCTTTTAATGTAGTAAGGAGGCATGTCCTTAGAAATGCTATATTGCCCGCTATAACTATTTTAGGACCACAAATAGCTGGAATTTTTACAGGTTCTTTTGTAATAGAAAAAATATTCGGTATTCCGGGTTTAGGATTTTATTATGTAAGTGCTATTAATGATAGGGATTATACCATGATAATAGGTACTACAATCTTTTTTGCAGCACTATTTGTATTTTCTCAATTAGTTGTAGATTTATTATATGGAATAGTAGATCCAAGAATAAGGGTTTCCAAAGATAGGTAGGAGGTTATATATTATGGAAGGAATTTCTAGAGACAAGTTCAAAAAAGTTCAGCTAGATGCCTCAGAGTCAGAACAAATGGCAAGACCGAGGATGGGTTATTGGCAAGATGCTTGGAGACGATTAAAGACCAACAAAATCGCCATGCTTTCCATTGTTATCTTATTGGCTTTAGTCATAATGACAATAATAGGACCTAATTTAAATGGATATTCCTATAAGGAAGTCGATCCTTCAAAGGTAAATATGAAGCCTAACAGTGAGCACTGGTTTGGTACCGATGAATTGGGAAGAGATGTTTTCTCAAGGGTTTGGCAAGCAGGTAGAGTTTCTATTGTTATTGGTATTATAGGTGCAATTATAGATACTGTAATTGGCTGTATATATGGGGGAATTGCGGCTTATTTTGGCGGCAAAGTAGATAATATAATGATGAGAATTGTAGAAATACTCATTAGTATTCCTTATCTAATGGTAGTTATCCTTATTTCTATAGTAACTGAAACGAGAAGTTTGGGAACTCTAATCGTATCTCTAACTTTAACTGGTTGGTGTGGCATGGCAAGATTAGTTAGAGGTCAAATGTTACAAATAAAGCAACAAGAATATATAATGGCGGCAGAAGCATTAGGAGTAAGACCTTGGAAGATAATTACCAAACATTTAATACCTAATGTTCTTGGAATAGTAATAGTAGCCATTACCTTTGATATTCCAGGATATATATTTGCTGAAACATTTTTATCTTATATTGGATTAGGTGTGCAGCCTCCAAATACATCTTGGGGTGCATTGGCATCAGCAGCGCAACAAAATTTTATTTTCTATCCCCATCAATTATTTTTCCCATCCATAATGATTGCTTTAACCATGTTATCATTTACGCTTTTAGGTGATGGACTTAGGGATGCACTAGATCCAAGGCTACGTCAATAAGGAGGGGCAACGATGGAAAAAATTTTAGAAGTAGAAAATTTGCAAGTTTCTTTTCATACCTATGCAGGAGAAGTTAAAGCTGTAAGAGGAATTGATTTTGATTTAAAAAAAGGTGAAACTTTGGCTTTAGTTGGAGAATCGGGCTGTGGAAAAACTGTAACGGCAAAAGCCATAATGAGATTATTAAAAGAACCTCCAACGGAAATTAAAAAGGGATCAAAGATAATATTTAATGGTGAAGATGTTATAAAAATGTCTAAAAAAAGATTAAGCTCCTTTAGAGGAGAAGATATAAGTATGATATTTCAAGATCCTATGACCTCCTTAAATCCCACTATGACCATAGGGGATCAAATTATGGAAAGCTTAATAATCCATAAGAAGCTAAATAAAAAGGAGGCACAAAAAGAAGCTGTAAGACTATTAGAACTAGTAAATATACCAAATGCAAAGGAAAGAATTAAAAGTTTTCCTCATGAACTTTCAGGTGGAATGAGGCAAAGGATAATGATATCTATTGCCCTATCCTGTAATCCAAGGATATTAATAGCCGATGAGCCTACAACTGCTTTGGACGTTACCATACAAGCACAAATTTTAGATTTATTAAAAGAGCTACAGAATAAATTTGAAACATCCATAATACTTGTAACTCATGATTTAGGCGTAGTAGCCAATTTTGCTGATAAGATTCAGGTTATGTATGCAGGTCAAGTAGTGGAAAGAGGATCTAGAGATGAAATATTTTATAATTGTATGCATCCATATACTTGGGCATTACTAAGTTCTGTTCCACGTTTGGATACTAAGAGCAAAGAGGAACTTTATGCTTTAGGAGGAACACCACCGGATTTAATACTTCCTTTAAAGGGATGTCCATTTAGCTCTAGATGTAAACATTGTATGGAAATATGTCTAGAAGAAGCACCACAAAAAACAGAATTATCCAATACCCATAGCTTATCTTGCTGGCTTCAACATCCCTATGCACCTAAAGTTGAAAAGCCAGAAGCATTGAGAGGTGAAAGAAATGAATAAGGAAAATTTAATAGAGGTAGTCAATTTGAAAAAGTACTTCTCTGTAGGGAAAGATAAGACCTTAAAAGCTGTAGATAACGTTACTTTAAATATTAAAAAAGGTGAAACCCTTGGTCTAGTAGGAGAATCTGGATGTGGCAAGACCACCTGTGGAAGAACTATATTGGGAATTTATGATGCCACAGATGGACATGTATATTTCAATGGAAAAGATGTCCATGCTATGAACAGAGATGAAAAACTTAAGTTTAAAAAAGACGCTCAAATCATCTTTCAAGATCCTTATGCTTCTTTAGATCCTAGAATGACCATAGGTGAAATTATAGGAGAGGGCATGGATGTTCACCTAAAAATAAGTCACAAGGAAAGACAAGAAAAAATCGATGATCTACTGGAAAAGGTTGGTTTAACTAGAGAACATGGTTCGAGATTTCCCCATGAGCTTTCTGGTGGTCAAAGACAGAGAATTGGTATAGCTAGAGCCTTGGCAGTAGAACCAGAGTTTATAGTATGTGATGAACCTATTTCTGCATTAGATGTATCTATTCAGGCTCAAATAGTCAACTTATTGATTAAACTGCAAAAAGAACTAGGATTGACCTATTTGTTTATATCCCATGATCTATCCATGGTAAAACATATTTCCGATAGAGTAGGGGTAATGTATCTTGGTTCTATGGTAGAATTAGCTAGCAACCATACTCTATATGAAAAACCACTACATCCCTATACTCAAGCTTTGATATCGGCTATACCTATACCTGATCCATCAATAGAAGATGGAAGAAACAGGTTAAAACTAGAAGGAGAAGTTCCAAGCCCTATCAATCCTCCAAAGGGATGTAGGTTTAGACAAAGATGTATTTATGCTAAGGAAATATGCAGTGAGATAACTCCAGAGCTAAAAGAAATAGACAAGGATCATTTTGTAGCCTGCCATCTATTTCAAGAGTAAACAGACTGAGGGGGAAATATATGTTAGATAAATCTATAATAGAGGATATATTCAATATAGCAGTTTCAAATGGCGGAGACTTTGCAGAAGTATTCGTTGAAGATAATTTTACTACGGAAGTAGCCACCATAGGAGGTTCCATCGAAAAAGGAATGAGCGGTAGAGATTATGGTGTAGGTATTAGAATATTTAATGGATTGAACAGCGTATATGCCTATACCAATGATCTGTCAAAGGATAATCTGATAAAGATTACTAAAAAGGCCTCCAAGGCTATTGGGCAAACTAAAAAGAATATAGTTGTAAACTTTGGTAAAAATGTAGAACCTAATTTTCACGGTTATAAGCTATCTCCAAGAGAAATAGAATTGGGAAGAAAGCTAGAACTTATGAAGCGGGTAACTACTGCTGCAAAAAACTATGATGATGAAATATCCCAAGTCACTGTTAACTATTTGGATCAAGAACAAAATGTGCTCATAGCTAATACAGAAGGAGTATTTGTAGAAGACAAGAGGGTAAGGACTAGAATGTTGATCTTAGTAGCAGCAGAATTTGGAGGCCAAATGGAGATAGGCTATGTAGGACCAGGTGCTTTAATGGGATTAGAATTCTATGACACCATAAATATTGAGGACTATGGAAGAGAAGCAGCTAGAACAGCTAAGACCATGGTGCATGCAGATTATAGCCCAGCAGGGGTTATGCCTGTTGTAGTGGATAATGGATTTGGTGGTCTAATGTTTCACGAAGCTTGTGGTCATAGTTTAGAGGCATCTTCTGTGGCAAAGGGCATATCTGTATTTTCTAATAAAGTTGGAGAAAAAATTGCATCAGATGTAGTTACTCTAATAGATGATGGCTCTATTACCAATGCTTGGGGTTCTTTAGGAGTAGATGATGAAGGTAAAAGAACTCAAAAAAATGTTCTTATTGAAAATGGAGTCTTAAAATCCTATATGATTGATAAGCTAAATGGAAGAAGAATGGGTATGGAATCAACTGGATCTGGAAGGAGACAATCCTATAGGTTCTCACCAACTTCTAGGATGACTAATACCTATATAGACAATGGGAACAGCACTAAAGAAGAAATCATAGAAAATACGGAATACGGATTATTTGCAAAATATATAAATGCAGGTTCAGTAAACCCTGCTACGGGAGATTTTAACTTTTCCCTTTCAGAAGCCTATTTAATTGAAGGTGGCAAGATAACTAAACCCGTTAAAGGAGCCACCTTAATTGGAAATGGCAGCAAGATTCTTCAAGATGTAGACATGGTAGGCAATAATTTGAAAATAGGACAAGGCTATTGTTTTGCAAGTAGCGGAGCAATATTTATAGGTGCGGGTCAACCTACCATTAGAGTTAAATCCATGACCGTAGGTGGAAGGGAGGGTGCATAATGGATATTCAATTATTGTTTAATAAAGGTAGAGAAGCTGGAATAGATGAAATGGAAGTTTATATGGTTAAAAACTCTACTACTAGATTTAAGATATATGAAGGTGAGCTGGAAGGCTATAATATAGCTGAGGAAGACGCCTTATCCTTAAGAGGAATTTATAAAGGAAGAATGGGTTATTCCTATACTGAAAAATTAACAGAGGATTCTATAGATGAATTGATTAATAATTTAATTCAATATGCTAAAGTCAACGAAAGTGAATATATTGAAGTATTGACTCCCCCTAATGAGAAATACGGAAATATGGTTGAAAAAGAAAATCTATTGAAGGAATATTCCCATGAAAAAAAGATAGAATTCCTAAAATCCATTGAGAATAAGGCTTTATCTTTTGATACAAGAGTTTCTATGGTAGACTCTTGTAGCTATGAAGAACATACTAGTTGTATATCCATAAAAAACACCAAAGGATTGGATTTGGAGGATAGCTACAGTATAGGAATAATTGAGCTTTCCATAGTAGCAAAGGATGAAAAGGATGTACAGACAGGTTATTCCTATATAGTAGTTGATGATTTGCTAGAGGAATATAAGGATACTTTAGTTAAAGATGCAGTTTGTGATGGCGTAAATATGCTTGGAGCTACTTCTATAGACTCTGGGAATTATCAAATAATACTTAGAAACAATGTGGCAGCCAATCTATTTAGTAGTTTTTCGACAGTGTTTTTAGGTGATACAGTTCAAAAGAACCTATCCATGATGAAAGGGAAAATTGGAGAAAAGGTAGCCGTTGATTCATTAAATATAATAGAAAATCCATTATTAGATGGAGGAAGAATCTATAGAAATTTCGATGATGAAGGTACACCTACTTACTCTAAAAGTATAATAGAAAAAGGAGTATTAAAGACATTCCTTCATAATAGAAAAACTGCGGAAAAAGAAGGAGTAAACTCAACGGGGAATGGTTTTAGAACTTCCCATAAGTCCTCCATTGGAGTGATACCTACCAATATGTATATAGAGGAAGGTAGCCTCTCATTAGAGAATATGATAGATTTAATGGATAAGGGAATACTTATAACTGATATACAAGGATTACATGCAGGGATAAATGCAACATCAGGAGATTTTTCCCTATCTTCCAGTGGATTTTTAATAGAAAAAGGACAAATATCTAGACCTTTAAGCCAAATAACTATTGCAGGAAATTTATATACCTTATTAAATGAAATATCTGCTGTAGGAAATGATACTAAATTTTCATTTCCTTATATGAACTATTTTGGCTCTCCTTCAATAAAAGTTAATACTCTAACAGTAGCAGGAAACTGAGTTATGGTTTAAACCTAACTCAGTTTTTTTAAGCAATAAGGAGCAAAAAAGTTCCATTATAATAATATGATATAATAAATATAAAGACAAAGTTGATGGGCGGAAAGAGAATTGATGATGGAGAATGGTATGGAAGATAGAATTTTTGAATTACTAGAAAAGATATATTCTGAGTTTTTAAGATTCAAAAAAGAGATGGTGGAATTTAAAGAAGATATGGTAGGGTTTAAAAATGATGTTATTAATAGTTTGGAAAGAGTTGAGCTAAAATAAGATAAAATAGAAGTTGTACGGGAAAAGATGAGTGCAGACATTAAAATTATAGCTGATGTTTAAGCTGATCATATGGAACAAAATGAAACACAGCGTAGAGAGATAGTGGATATGATTAATGAGAAGACCAGTTTGACGGAATCAGCGGTTAGATATCTTGTAGGAGAAATTACTATGAATATTGTAAAGTAATCCATTCTAAAGAAAAGATTATTTGAATATAAGAGCATAAAAATTGGAGGATTCCAATTTTTATACTCTTATATTTTGTTTTAGTTTATTTTTCTAGGGTAAATTATTATTAAAATATGAAAGGGGGGTCTTTAATGAAAGCTGTGTTGACGGGCAATCAAGCCATAGCTAGAGGCTTTTATGAGGCAGGAGGCAGAGTTGCTGCATCTTATCCAGGTTCGCCTACAGTAGAAATAATGGAGACTATGAAAAAGTATGATGAAATATATACGGAGTTCTCTACAAATGAAAAGGTTGCCTTAGAGGTGGCTATAGGAGGTTCTTTATATGGAGCTAGATCTATGGCATCTATGAAACATGTGGGTATAAATATTGCTGCTGATCCGCTTATGACCTTTACTCAAATGCCTATCAATGGTGGCTTTGTCCTAGTTACGGGAGATGATCCGGGCATGGCTAGTTCACAAAATGAACAAGACAACAGGATAATAGGTAAGTTTGCCAACATGGGGATATTCTACCCCGGTAGCAGCCAAGAGGCAAAGGATTTCATGAAATTAGCTTTAGAATTAAGTGAAGAATATAAAACACCAATGATGGTAGATATTACATCAAGGGTTTGCCATAGTAGGGGAATAGTAGAATTAGAAGATAGGATAGAAATAGAACCTTCTGGATTTACTATAGACCAAGAAAAATACACTATGCTTCCACCTAATACCTTTAAAGCTCAATATTTTATGAAGGATAGAATTGAAGCTTTAGAAGAATACGCCTACGATACACCAATAAACATCTTAGAGGAAAAAGAAGGAACGGATATATTAATAATAGCTTCGGGTCTCATGTATTACAATTTAAAAGAGCTAGATTTGCCCATTAGTATCTATAAATTAGGGATGGTATATCCAATATCTGCAAAGAGAATGGAAGAATTAAATGAAAGATATAAAAATATTATCGTGTTGGAAGAGATGATGCCCTTTATAGAAAATGAGTTAAAATTGAAAGGAATAAACTGTAAAGGAAAGCAGTACTTTTCCTTTACTGGAGAACTACATACAGAAAAAATTGAAGAAGGCTTATTTAAGGCGAGGATTATAGATAATAGAAAATATGATAAAGTAGAAAAGCCCTATACAGTAAGTAGACCACCTATGTTTTGTGCAGGTTGTCCTCATAGACCAGTATTTGATGTACTTAAAAAGATGAGAGTCAAGGTAATAGGAGATATTGGCTGCTATTCCATGTCGGTACTTCCAGCTTTTGAAGCTTCTCATGTGATGATATCTATGGGAGCCACATTAGGTGTTACCAAGGGGATGAATAAAGCCATGAGAAATAGCGGTAGTGATGAGCCTATAGTTTCAGTTATAGGAGATGGAACATTTTTTCATTCGGGGATGCCTGGGTTTGCTAATTTAGTCCATCAAGCTGATGAAAATGACAATATGACATTTATCGTCCTCGACAACAGGACTACTGCTATGACTGGTGGACAGCCAAATGGCAGTTCTGGAAGATATAATGATTTAGATGATATGCATATATCCGTAAAGGATTTATTAAACACTATGGGAATTGAAAATGTAGTAGAGGTAGACCAATTTGATTATAAAAAATTAAAGGAGACCATACAAAAGGAAACTAAGAAAAAAGGTATTTCTGTAATCATAACTACTAGACCTTGTGCATTGAGATATAAGATTAAAGAACCTTATTATTATGTAGATCCAAATATTTGTATAGGATGTAGATCTTGTGTTAAGACCAACTGTCCTCCAATTAGAATGAAAAAATATGATGGAATAGACAAACTTAAATCATCTATAGACCCAGATGCTTGTGTAGGATGTAGTGTATGTGCTCAAGTATGTCCGGTGAATGCAATTAAGCAGTGGGATAGATAAAGGGGGGATTAAAATGGATAATACAAATATTATTATAGCTGGTGTAGGAGGTCAAGGATTAGTCCTTGCTACCAAAATAATTTCCGAAGCAGCTTTTAAGGCTGGATTAGACGTAAAGACCAACGATGTAGTTGGATTATCACAGAGGGGAGGCATGGTTTGGGGCTCCATTAAAATGGGAGATAAGGTATATTCTCCAAATATATTGCCTGGTGAAGGAGATATATTATTAGGAATGGAACCCTTAGAAGCATATAGATGGAGCTATTTAATGAAGGAAAAAGGTACAATAATATTAAACGAAAAAGAAGTATATCCTACTCCTGCATTATTGGAAAAGGAAGAATACCCTAAAAAGGAAATTGAGGATTTAGAGAAAAGTTTTAATATAATTAAAGTGGATGCTATGAAAGAGGCAAAAGAAGCAGGTAATATAAAAGCAGCTAATACGGTATTAATAGGGATACTAGCTAAGCTTTTATCAATTCCTACCTATATTTGGGAAGAAGTATTAAAAGAAAATGTACCATCGAAGGCTGTAGATGTGAATATAAAAGCCTTCCATAGAGGCTATTCTATATAAAATGAAAAGAAGCTCAGCAATAACTTAGTATGTTAGTGCTGGGCTTTGATATTTACTAAGTTTTTAAGTAAATAACTTCCTATGAGAACTAAAATGGATATTTTTTTAAAATAGTTTTAGTAATATAACATATAGTAAAAATTTATAAGAACATGACTCTTTACACAATAATTAACTTATATTAATATTAAAACGCTGCAAAATCGTGGCTTGTTCTTGATATAGACTTTGTAAGTTATATAATAAATATGGAGGTGTGCACTCATGTTAAAACTAATAAAAAATGGAGAAGTCTATAGTCCAGATTACTTAGGTAAAAAGGATATATTATTAACAGGTGATAAAATTGGTTATATAGGGGATGAATTAAAAGCACCAGAAGATTTTGCAGATATAGAAATTATAGATGCTAATGACAAATATGTAATTCCTGGTTTTATAGATTCCCATGTTCATATATGTGGAGGTGGAGGTGAAGGTGGTTTCAAAACACGAACACCAGAAATACAGCTTACAGATATTACCCTTGGCGGGGTTACAACTGTAATAGGAGTTTTAGGTACAGATGGTACTACAAGAAATATGGCAAATTTATTGGCTAAGGCAAGAGGATTAGAGGAAGAAGGCATTACAACATATATATACACTGGCTCGTATCAAGTACCTATAAGAACATTAACTGGAAGCATACAGGATGATATCATATTAATTGATAAAATCATTGGTGTAGGAGAAGTGGCAATGTCCGATCATCGTTCAAGTCAACCAACTATGGAGGATTTTGTAAAGATTGTGGCAGAGGCTAGAGTTGGGGGAATACTATCTGGTAAAGCAGGAGTAGTCAATATTCATATGGGAGACGGAAAAAGACAGGTGGATTTCATAGAGGAAATAATAGAAAAAACCGAAATACCCATAACCCAATTTACTCCAACCCATATGGCTAGAAATCCAAAGTTGTTTGCTAGAGCTATTGATTATGCTAAAAAAGGTGGAATTGTTGACTTCACTACAAGTACTAACAAGAAGTTCCTAGAGGAAGGAGAGTTGAAATGTAGTAGGGGATTAAAGATATTATTAGATGAAGGGGTATCCCCAAATAATATTACATTTTCATCAGATGGACAGGGAAGTCTACCAGAATTTGATGAATATGGGAAGTTTATTGCTTTAGGAATGGGAAAGGTAACTTCACTTTATGAGGAAGTTAAGGATGCTATTTTAGAAGAAAATATTTCAGTGGACATAGCTTTAAGAGTTATAACTGCAAATCCTGCCGATATACTGAAATTATCAAATAAAGGATATATCAAAAAAGGAAGAGATGCAGATATAGTAATTATTGATAAGGATACATTGGAAATTGAAACCGTCATAGCGATGGGAAAAATTATGGTATCAAAGGGAAAACCAGTGGTAAAAGGCACTTTTGAATAGGAAGATAGACTTTGAGCATACTGAACTTTAACTAATTGGTTAAAAGAATATATAGAGTTAGAAATCAATAGACAGCATAACTATGGATTTAAGATTGAACTTTTTTAACACAGTTTAAAATAAACCCTATAATATAGACAATAAAAAATCTATTATTATAGGGTTTTTATTATTGTAATAAAGGTGTCATTATATGCCAACTAATATACTCAAATGTTCATGATGAAGTTTGTTGGAAGTGATGATTAGATTTTTTAAAATAATAAATTAATGTGATTATAAAGGTGGTTTTGTTATTTTGTGACAGTGAAGACTATTTTTCCTGTCACATTTTTTATATGTCACTTTCTTTGGCAAACCTTAATATCACAGGGATTCTAAATTGTTATAATATATTCAAGTAAATTGATGAATGTAAAAATAAAAGAGCAGAGGAGGAAATATTTTGAAGGACCAACTAAAAAAAATTCAAGAGGCACTTATGACAGGTGTAGGTTACATGATTCCATTTGTTGTATTTGGTGGTATATTTATTGCTATATCTATTGCTTTTAGCGGAATCGAAGCTGGAGAAGGAGCAGTTATAACTAGTCCAATATTAAAAAGATTAGAAGAATTAGGTGGATTATCTATGGGTTATATGATACCGATACTTGCAGGATTTATTGCTTTTGGATTGGCTGATAGAAGTGGAATTATGCCTGGTATGTTAGGTGGAGCAATTGCAGTATCAAAAGATGCAGGATTTTTAGGTGGTATTATAGCTGGTATACTTGCAGGTTATATTGTCAATGGACTTAAAAAAATTCCAATACATTATTCATTAAAAGCTCTGATGCCAATTTTCATAATACCATTATTAGGTGGAATATCTGTTGCACTTATTATGGATTATGTTATCACAGCTCCATTGAATTCATTAAATATAATATTGACAAACTTTTTAAAGAGTATGCAAGGTGGAAATGCAATTGTTTTAGCCATTATATTAGGTGTTATGACTGCATTTGATATGGGAGGACCAATAAATGTAGTAGCGTGTTTATTTGCTTGGTCATTATTTAGTGAGGGAGTATATACTTTAGCAGGTCCAGTTGCTGTTGCTATTTGTACGCCGCCATTGGGAATGGGACTGGCAACATTGTTAAATAAGAAAAAGTATTCTGAAGAAGATATAGAAGCAGGGAAAGCAGCTTTGGCTATGGGAATGATAGGAATTTCAGAAGGTGCAATACCTTTTGCAGCAAAGGATCCACTTAGAGTATTACCTAGTATATGTGTAGGTGGTGCCGTTGGTGCTGTTGTTGCAATGTTGGCGGGAGTTGAAACTTATGCCCCTCATGGGGGACCGATTGTCATATTTGTTACAACTCATAAAACTTGGTATGCTTTGGCAATACTCATTGGATCATTGGTTACAGCAATTATGGTTAATGCATTAAAGAAAGACTATGTAGAAGATTAATAATAAATGGAGGAATGAAAGATGAAGATTATTGGAGTGACATCATGCTCTACGGGAATTGCTCATACTTATATGGCATCAGAGGGAATAAAACAAGCGGCAAAGAAACTAGGCTATAAGGCAAAGGTGGAAACTCAAGGTGCATTGGGTATTGAAAATAGACTTAGTAAAAAAGATATTGAAGAAGCAGATTTAATTATTATGGCTACAGACGTACCATTAAGGGAAGCTGAAAGGTTTGAAGGAGTTAAAGTGTATAGATGTGAAACAAATGATTTCATTAAGAATGCAGATAAATCCATGAAAAAAGCTTTGGAGAGTATTAAATAATTATTTAATAAGATCGGGAAGTGGGATGAGAAATGCTGGATTCTCAAAAATTAGATTTACTAATATCTATAAGTAATAATTCTAATGGATATGTGACAGCTGATAAATTGGCAAATCAATTTAGTTTATCTAAAAGAACGGTTATTAGATATATAAATGATATAAACCCTGTCATAAATACATTGGGATGTAATATTACATCATTTAAGGGTCTTGGATATAAATTGTTCGTTCCAAACTATGCAAAAAATGAGTTTGATGCTATGTTAAATCAATATAAAATGAGTTTTGATATAAATAATAAAGAGCATAGACTATTTCTAATCATTATGCATCTTCTAAATGTGGAAGGTGAAACAATTTATGGTTTATCTGAACTATTGCATTTTAGTTCATCATCTATATATCAGCTAAAAAATGAACTAATTGAGCTGTTGTCTAATTACAATTTAGAATTGGTTATAGGAGATAATTTAGAATGGTATATTAAAGGAACTGAATCGGATATTAGAAAAATTATGCTAGATATATTAATGAAAGTTCCTTCCATATACTATCAAATTGGAAAAGTTGATGATGATTTGATTGCTGGAATTGATAAGATATTAACTAATAATTTGTATTCAAATGGTGTGCTTTTAAATGATTTTGATATTAAGATTTTAAATAAGCTGATACTTATATGTATCTTGAGAAATAAAAAGTATAGTGAAAAATCTCATATGTCCAATCTAGCAAATCCTATTATCAATGATATATTGGGAGATATTGAATGGGAACACGATATAAAATTTACTGACTATGATATATTTTATATTAGCAATTATATTGATGATGTATTAAAAAATAGTCAGTTTATCAAAGATAGAGATTTAGAAAGGATAATTTATAAATGTTTAAAATCGTTAAACTTTTTTGATGATAAAGCTCCTATAAACAAAGATTTTTTAGAGAGAATTTCAATGCATATTGGATTGTTAATTAAAAGAAATGAAAAAAATGTATTTGTTGAAAATCCTATCATTAAAGAAATAAAGGAAAATATACCTGTTGAATTCAATATTGCCGTTATGCTAATTAACAAATTAAACTATTATTACGATATCAATTTGAATGAAAATGAGATAGGATTTATTGCTTTACATTTAGCATTTTATACTGAGAAGTCTGCTAGTACCGATAATTATAAAGTAATTATATTATGTCATTTGGGATTGGGATATTGCCATTTGTTGAAAGAAAAAATTCAGAGCAGATATGAAAACTTCAAAATTATTGAAATATACCCTGGGAAATATTTTGATTCCATAAGCAATAGCAATGCAGATCTTTTGATTACTACAACTCCAATAGATTTGGATATTGATATACCCATAGTGTTGGTGGATGATATTTTTAGCAATGAACTATATAAGAGCATTGACAAAGTGATTATTGAAAATAATCAACCGTATGACTTATTTAAGAATTTATTTAGTGAAGAACGGTTTTTTACAAATCTTAAAAAACAAGATAAATATAATTTAATTAATGAAATTGGGGAAAAATTAATAGCTCAAAATGTAATTGATGAGAATACCTTGAATGAAGTAGTTAAAAGAGAGAATGTTTCATCTACTAAAATAGGTAATTTAGTGGCTATACCCCACTGTGTTTCATCTAGTCAATCAAATTCTATTATTGCTATAGGATTGACAGAAGAAACAGTTGTATGGGATGACGAAAAGGTCCAGATGATAATCTTTATTTGTTTTAGCGAAAAAGATACTTCCAGCATAAAGGTATTTAACTATTTATATGATTTGGTAAGAGATGAAGCAACTATAATGAATATCGTTAAAAATAAATCTTATGATTATTTATATGAAATATTATTTAAGGAAAGGTGATATCATGGGCATAATTTCCAAGGAGCATATCTTTTTGGGACAGGATTTAAGGACAAGAGATAGTGTTATTAAGTTTATTGCAAAAAATGCTAAACAATTAGATATTTCAAATGATTTTAGAGAAACTGAAAAGGATTTATGGAAAAGAGAAAATTCCTTTGCGACTTCTATTGATTCAATATTAGCTGTTCCACATGCTAAGTCTGAATCTATTAAGAGACCGTCTATTTTAATGATTACAACAAAAGATATAATTCCTTGGGGAGAAGAAAAGGTTGATTTGATTATTAGCTTATTGATACCAAAAGAAAATAAGGATAATATACATTTAACTTTGCTATCTAAATTGTCTGCTAAATTGATGGATGATGATTTTGTAAAGTTCTTAAAGACGGAAAAAAATAAGGAAGAAATTTGTAAGGTTATTTTAAAAACTATAGATGCAAAGGAGGACTAATATGGAATCAAAGAGTATTATGTGGAAATATATTGAAGAAACTCCTTCTATATTAGAAAATATTATAAAAAACAATGATATAAAGGAAATCGTATATGAAATTGAAGCTGAGAAGATAAAAGATATTATTTTTGTTGCATCTGGAAGTTCATTGAATGTATGCTATATATCTAAACACTTTTATGAAAAATATTCAAATATAACGACTAGGCAGTATACACCTCAAGAGTTTGAAGAGATAAATTTGAGTTTATTTAATAGTGATTCAACAATGATTGTTGCTATTTCTCAAACGGGAACTAGTACGGGAACTGTCAATAGCATTTTGAAAGCTAAAAAACATCATTTTAAAGTTCTGGCTTTATCTGAAAATATCACCTCTCCTGTTTGTAAGGAGTCTGATTATTTTATTAGGTTTGATTGTGGACAAGAATACTCCAATGCTAAAACCAAAGGATATAGCTCATCACTGCTAAAGCTCTACTTATTGGCTCTCGAGTTGGGATTGAAAAAGAAAGTTATAGAAGATAATCTATATAATGAAATAATTGATGAGATTAAATTATCTATTGAAGATATTAAATGTAATATAAATACTACAATCCATTGGTTAGAACATAATAGGGAATGGGCTAAAATAGATCATTTTTTGATTATAGGTCATGGGTCTAATCTTGGAACTGCTATGGAAGGGATGCTAAAAATAACGGAAACCCTCTGTATTCCAGCTACCTTTTGTGATATAGGTGAGTTCTCTCATGGGTTCCATAGAATGATAGACCATCATTCTAATTTGATTTTGTTAAAGACATCGGATGATAAGTTTAACGAATATGAAAATATAGAAAAATATTTTAAAGATAAAGTTAATCATATTCTAGTGATTGAAGCAAATAATGAAAATGATTTTGATGATAATAAAATACAAATAAATTATTATCCATATACACAATCATCTATAAATATTTCTATATGTATTCAAGTGATTGCAATCTATATTCCTGAAATTTTGGGACTTGATCCAAATAGACAAGCCAATGATTCTTTTACTAAACTTGTAAAGACAAGGGTTGAATAGAAGGTTTAGATTGAAAAATTAAAAACCAATAGAAAATAAGCTCAGCTTTAAACTTAAATTAAGGTTAAAGCTGAGCTTTTATATCTAATTTATTATTCTCTAACAGATCCTTTTTCCATATTATCATATCTGCCAATACCAAAGATAATAGTAATAAACATAACTGCCAACATACCATATGAATACAATACATAAGGTGTTACTTCGATAGCTGTTAACGGACAAACACTATCTTTAGCAAAACCAATTGTATATATTACTGCCGGTGTCCATGGTAGAGAGTATACTAAGGTGTTGGACTGGGCATCTAGTAAGTTAGCAGCACGATAAGGGCTTATGCCATAACGTTCTGAAAGTGGTTTTGCAAAAGAAGGACCAACTGCTAGTATTGCAGGGGCATTAAGTCCCATCAAACTAGAAAGAAAAATTACCATAATACTTATGATAAATTCTGCTCCTCTAGGTCCTTTAGCTACACTTCCTAGTGCATTTAACAATTTAATATCTCCACGGCCAGCACGCATGATTTCAATAGAGCCAAACAACAATAGTGCAAGAACGACAACTTGCAGCATACCATTGATACCTGCATATATGACTCCATCAACGGTTCTATCTAGTCCAGTACCTGAAACCCTTATTAAAGCTTCTTTAACAACACCAGAGCTAGGATCTACTTGAATAAAATCCATAAGACCTGCTAGTATAGCAGTCCCTCCAGCGAGGAAAGTACCGATAGTTGTTGCAATTATGATGTCCCCAGTTTTAATTGCTATCCATATGGTTAATGCAACTGGTATCAACATGAATAAGGTTTTTGGATCATATTGAGCTACATCAACGGTGGAAACGGTGCCTTCATAGCCTGAACCAATAATTATGATGCCTACAATGGTTATTAAACCTGCGGCTAAAGCATACTTTAAACGAGATTTAACAACACCAGGAACATCAACGCCTAATGAAGTAGCAGAACAAATGGTGGTATCCGATATAGGTGCTAGATTATCACCAAAAGCTCCTCCAGATATTATTGCTCCAGCTAAAAGAGCAGGATGAGCACCTAATGCAATTCCAGCAGGATATAATACACCCATACCAGCAGCAATAGTACCAAAGCCTGTTCCAGAAGCAGTTGCGAATATTGCTGACGCAATAAAAGATATTATGATGAAGAAAGTACCTTTTATTCCAATAGAAGCGGCAACACCAGCAATTCCATCTGCCAATCCCGAAGTACGAAGGATTCTAGAAAATACACCTGCAAAAATCCAACAGACTATAGGTACAATGGCATCTCTATTAGCCATACCATTAATGATGGTATTGGCATATAGTTTTTTATCTTTCGCAAAGAAAAATGCAACTATTAAAGCCGTATAGGCAGGAACCCAAAGAGCACCATCTGAAATGGAGCCAAAATGGAATGTAGTTAAAATAATCATCGCCAAAAATACTATAAAGGGCAGGAATGAAACCCATTCCCCCCCATAAAACTCGAGTTTTTCTGAATCAGTATCCATGTTTTTCCTCCTTAACTATTTTAGTTTATAACTTAATATTATACACTGAAAAGGAAAATTAGGAAAGGTCAAGCCTAAATTATGCTTGACCTTTCACCTTGGATAATTTAATCTTATTATTTATCTTCAAATCTACCCTACAGCCTATTTGAAATTCAGTATTCTCCTTGCCGCTTAGGTGAACTTCTATATTGCCATTTCCATTGGAAACCATATATTCAGTATGTTGTCCCATAAAGATTTTGTCCTTAATTATACAATTTCCCTTAGGGTTTATCATAATATCTATATCCTCTGGTCTTACCAAAAAAGTTTCTCCATCAATTTCAATGGAATTGGATTTTCCAATGAAGGAGGCTATATATTCGTTGGCAGGAGAAAAATATACTTCCGTAGGGGTACCTATCTGTACAACTTTTCCTTTATCCATAACTACTATTTTATCCGATAGGCTAAGAGCTTCACTTTGATCATGGGTGACAAATATCATGGTGATATTGAGTCGTTTTTGTAATTCTTTCAATTCTTCTCTCATTTTTACTCTTAGGCTAGCATCTAGATTACTCAAAGGTTCATCTAACAAAAGTATCTTTGGGTTTGTAGCCATGGACCTTGCTAGTGCAACCCTTTGCTGTTGTCCGCCACTTAGATTTCCAACCTTAGATTTTTCATATCCATCTAATCCAACTATATGGAGATATTCCATGGCAATATTCAAGGCTTTTTTCTTTTTTTCCTTCCTATGAAATCTAACACCATAGGCTATATTTTCTATTACATTCATATGAGGAAATAGGGCATAGCTTTGAAAGACAGTAGATACAGGGCGTTTTTCTGGAGGTAAATTTATAATATCTATTCCTTCTAGTAGTATTTTACCCTTGTCAGCTTTCAAAAATCCTCCAATAAGGTTTAAGGTAGTCGTTTTACCACAACCAGAAGGACCTAAAATGGTTACAAATTCTCCTTCCATTACATCTATATTTACATCAACTACTCCATTTTTTTCATCGAATAATTTAGTTAAATTAATAAGTTTAAGAAACATCACTACACCTCCCTCTTATTTAATAGTCTTATGGCGATTAAGTTTACACTTACAGTAATTATGATCAATATACTAGCCATTACAGCTGCGGGACCATATCCACCATTTTGGATATTTTTAAACATCACTATGGATGCAACCACATTTTTAGGTGATACTAAAAAGATTATTGCCCCAACGGTAGTCATACAAGCTGTGAATGTATTTATAAAGCTTGTAAGAAAAACTGGTTTCAAAAGTGGAAATACTATATCTATAATAGTTCTTATTTTAGAAGCACCTAAATCCCTAGCGGCATCTTCTATTCTAGTATCTATGGTGGTAAAAGCAGCGTTAGTAGCTTTATTTGCTACGGAAATATGTCTAAAGGTTGAGTTTAAAACTACTATTGCCGTAGTTCCTGTAAGAATTAAGGGCTCTTTATTGAATCCAACTATATATCCAAGACCAAAGAATATACCAGGTATAATATATGGTAGAGCAGAAATGAATTCAATATATTTCATACCCTTAATCTTTCTTCTATGGGTATAATAGGACAATAAAATTCCTAATATAGATGATACTACTCCTGCAATTATGGCAAATACAATAGAACGAATAAATGCTGGTATATATGAAAACTTGACTTCATCAATATGCTTCAATGTAAATCGTAATTTGCCTGATGAGTTGATGGATAAAGCTGATAATAGGATACTGCCGTATTTTAACATAACTATGATGAAAAAGGATATAGTAATGACACTTAAAATTGCCTTTAGCCATACAGGAAGTTCAAAATTATAATCTTCATTACCTATGGGTTTAGTGCCAGTGGATTTATTGTCTATTTCAATTAAGTTCTTTCGATAAAACCAAAATGCCAATAGGGCAGGTGGTATTAACAGTACTGACATTGATGCCGCTTTCCCTAAGTCACCGCTAGAGAATATAGTCATATATGTCTCCGTTGCCAACATCTTAAATTTTCCACCTATGATTATAGGGGTTCCAAAATCAGCTAAATTCATGGTAAAGCTTAAAAATAGAGTTGAAAGTATAGCTGGAAATATTGCAGGTATAATGACATTTTTAAGGGTTTCTAGAGTATCTGCTCCAAGATCCTTTGAAGCTAATATTTGCCTTCTATCGATTGAATTTAAAGCTGAAATTAGCATGATAGATGATAGGGGAATATGCCCCAAGGTCTGCAATAGAACAATTCCTTGCCACCCATAAGGGTTGACGCTTAGTCCCAGCAGGTTATGGGTGATGATTCCTCTACGACCAAATAAAGTGATTAAAGCCAGTGAGGAAACAAAAGGTGGTGATATCATGGACAGCATAAGCCCTCTATATATGGTTCTACTTATTTTTTCCCTTTGAGTAAAAGCAAATAGAGCTATACAGCAGGAAAAAAAGGTTGATAGTATTGAGGAAATACTAACTACAAACAAGCTATTCTTTATTAATTTTAAATTTCTATAGTTTAATAAATTCCTATAGTTATCTAATGTTAAATTTCCTTTAGAGAAAAAACTGGTGGAAATAACCATGATAATAGGATATAAGATAAAAAGAATTAAACTAATAACGACTATTAAGAGAATTAATTGGTCTATTATAGAATCAAAGGAAAGAGTGAAGTCCACCCTTCCCTTATCCTTTGTGTTATTTATCACCGACTAATTCCTGCCATTTTTCTAATATTGAATCCCTTTGGCTTCCCATTAATTCTAAATCAAAGTCTATTAGTTTGCTCTTATCTAAATCCTTCATCAACTCTGGTGCATCCACATCGCCTCTAGCCATGATTCTAGCATCAGCTTCCCTTAAAATTTCTTGTCCATGTTTTGATAGATACCAGTCCACAAATACCTTAGCGGCTTCTAAATTCTTAGTATTCTTGAATATGGCAATTGGAGCTGGTGTCCAAGGAATCAAATCCTCAGGATATACTACTGATGTTGGATTGGTGTCGCCAGCAGCATAAGTTCCACCAGTTATTGCAACTACACCTATAGCAAATTCTCCAGCAGCTACTTTTTCAAGAGGTTCTCCACCGCCCTTAGCGTAGAATTCAATATTTTCGTTAAGTCTTTTGAAATAATCCCAAGCCTTTTCTTCACCCCAAGCCTGAATCAATCCACTAACGATGGCATAGTTTGTCCCAGATATAGCTGGATCAGCCATTATAACTTCACCTTTATATTTGGGATCGGCTAAATCTTCCCAAGTTTTTGGTGGTTCTAATCCTTTTTCCTTTAGTAAATCATCATTTACTATAAAGCCAGCTGGTACTAAAGCAAGTCCTGAATAATATCCATCTTTATCGCTGTATTGAGGGTTGATAGCTTCAGATTCAGGGGATTTATACGCTTCTAGATAACCTAAGTCCCTAGCGTTTAAATAACTATCTACTCCACCACCAAACCAAATATCTGCTTCAGTCTTTCCATCTTCAGCTTGTAATTTAGCAAGAGCAGATCCTGTTGACATGCTTAAGAATTCAACTTTTATACCAGTTTCCTCTGTGAAAGTATCAAAGGAGTTTTCTGCACCACCATAAGCAACTAAAACGCTTAAAGTTGCACCCTCATAGGGTTTTTCATTAGTATCATTAGCTGAACTTTCTGCATCTCTATCTGTCATAGGTTTTGAATTTTGGCAAGCTACTAAACTAAAAGATAGAACAAAAATCAATATAAATGTAATTATTTTTTTCATGATATTCGCCCCTTTATTTTATTTAACTAGTGATAGAGTAGCATTAGCAAGGGTTTTAGTCAAATAGATAAAACTTATAGTCATTGACATAACTATAGATGAAATTTATCGATGTATTATATTTAATAAGTTAATAAAATGGGCATATAATATGATATAATTTGTTATAAGATAGAATTCACCTCAGTAAGCTAATAGTATAAAAAGGGAGTGATAGCATGAGTATTTTAACAAGGTTTAAAGATATCATGTCCAGTAACATAAATGCTTTATTAGATAAAGCTGAAAATCCTGAAAAGATGATAGACCAATACTTAAGAAACCTAAACAGTGACTTAGGTAAGGTAAAAGCTGAAACTGCTTCTATTATGGCAGAAGAACAAAGATCTAAAAGGGTATTAGATGAATGTAAAGAAGAAATAGATAAGATGGAAAGATATGCAGTAAAAGCTTTAGAAGCAGGAAATGAGGATGATGCTAGAAAATTCTTAGAAAGAAAGGCTAGTTTATCTAACAAACAAAATGAGTTGCAGCAAGCCTATGATTTGGCAGTATCCAACTCTGAACATATGAGGCAGATGCATGATAAACTGGTATCAGATATTAATGAATTAGAGTCCAGAAGGACTATGCTAAAAGGTAAAATGGCTGTGGCTAAAACTCAAGAAAGAATCAATAGAATTGGCTCATCGGCAACCGATGCAAAAGCTTCTATATCCGCCTTTGAAAGGATGGAAGAAAAAGTTAATAAAGCTTTAGATGAAGCTAATGCTATGGCAGAGTTAAATAGAAAACCTAAAGATGATATAGAGGATTTGAAAGCTAAATATGATGATGATAAAAGTGACAGCATAGAGGACGAATTAGCTAAACTTAAAGAAAAAATGAAAAATAAGGAATAGAACTAAGGAGAAGCTGTAGCTAAGGCTACAGCTTTAATCTTAAATTTTTATAAGGAATGAGAGGTGATTATTATTGCTAATACATTATAAATGTCCTAATTGTGGTGCGGATATGGTCTTTGATGCGGATACGGGTAAATTGACCTGTCATAGTTGCGGACGGCAAGAGAATATAGAAAATTTTCCAGATGAATTTATAAGAAATAGTTTTTCAAATGATGAAGCGAAGGAATATCATTGTAAGAACTGTGGAGCCATAATAATTACAGAAGCAGATACCACTGCAACTACGTGTAGTTTCTGTGGTGCAGGGGTGGTTTTAGCTGATAGATTATCTGGACAAATGGCACCTGCTAAAGTAATTCCTTTTACCATAAGTAAGGAAGAAGCTATGAAAGCATTTAAGGCTTGGTGTAAAAATGGAAAATTGACTCCTAAGGGATTTATGACAGCTGACAGGGTAAAGAATATAACGGGGATGTATGTACCTTTTTGGTTATACGATTTAAACAGCAGGGTACAGGTAAATGCCGTAGGTAGTAAAGTAAGGACTTATACCAGTGGTGATTATGTATATACGGAGACCAAGTATTATGATGTATATAGGGATATAAATTTGGATTATGTAAAGATACCAGTAGATGCTTCAGAGAAGATGAACGATGATTTAATGGATAGATTAGAGCCATATAATTATAGAGATTTAAAGGATTTTAAAACCCCCTATTTAGCAGGGTATATTGCAGAAAAATATAACTATGATGAATCGGAGTTATTACCTCGAGCTAAATCTAAAATAGAGAATTATATAAATTCGTATATTAGCTCAACTATTTCTGGATATTCTTCTGTTAGATATACCAGTAAAAATATAGATACTAAACAAAAACATGCTTACTATACTCTTCTTCCTGTATGGATGGTATACTATGATTATAATAATGCAGTACACATCTTTGCCATGAACGGACAGACGGGAAAAGTAATAGGAAAACCGCCTATTAGCTACAAGAAGGTAGCAGCTTGGTTTGGAGGAATAGCTGGAGGTACCTTTATTTCACTTAAAATATTGGCATTGATTATGGGAGGTGGATTATGGTGAAAAATGTGTTTAAAATAAAAATGCTCCCATTTTTCATTGTACTAATATTAATTCTATCCTTTAGTGAAAGTATATTAGCTAATCCTTCTTCAAAGCAGAGAGTATATGATTTTGCTAATCTTTTAAGTTCAGAAGAAATAAAAGAGTTAGAAGAGATATCCGAAAAATATAGCGATAAAAGAGAGACAGATTTTGTAATACTTACTACTGCTGATACAAAGGGAAAAGATGTAGTGGAGTTTATGCAGGACTTTTACGATGAGGAAGCCCTAGGATATGATAAGCCCCACGGGAATACTGCTATACTCACATTGGATATGGAGCATAGGGAAGTGTATTTAGCAGCATTTTATAAGGGAGAAGAATATTTAGATGACTCTAGGTTGGATACAATCCGTTATAAGATAGGCTCAGATTTATCTGATGGCGAATATTATAATGCTTTTGAAAGATTTATAAAGCTTTCATATAAATATATGGGTATAAAACCAGGGGTAAATCCAGAAAGCATATTATTTAATCTCTGGTTTCAAATAATAGTATCCTTATCCATAGCTGGAATAATAGTAGGAATTATGGCTAGTAACTCTGGAGGCAGGGTTACCGTCAATGAGGGAACCTATAGGGATTTTAACAGCTCTAAAGTACTTCAAAGAAGGGATAACTATTTAAGAACTTCCGTCACAAAACATAAAAAGCCTTCTAATAATAATAAAACAGGAGGAGGAAGTTTTGGAGGTGGTGGAGGTGGCGGAGGAACTACCTCTGGAGGACATTTCCACAGCGGAAGTAGAGGTAGCTTCTAAAATTTAAAGAAAGGGATGATAATAGATGATATTTAAGGGACAATTTGCAAATGTAGTAGAATGGGAAGAGTTTAGAGACGATATGATATTTTGGAAATGGACTAATAGGGAGATAAAAAAAGGAAGTAAACTGATAATTCGACCTGGTCAAGATGCCATATTTTTATATAATGGAAAGATTGAAGGTATATTTAAAGATGAGGGAGATTATGATATAGAATCCGATATAATACCTTTTTTATCTACATTAAAAGGATTTAAATTTGGTTTTAATACAGGAATGAGAGCAGAGGTACTCTTTGTAAATACCAAAGAATTTACGGTGAAATGGGGAACTAAAAATGCTATAAATATTCCAACATCTCAACTGCCCGGCGGTATGCCAATACGTGCTAATGGAACCTTCAATTTTAAAGTAAATGATTATATAGCATTAATAGATAAGATTGCGGGAGTAAAGACTACCTATCTAGTAGAAGATGTTAAACTAAGGATTACCTCCATTTTAGATCAGCTTCTAATGAAGTGGATTACTAAGGAAGGAAAGGATATGTTTAACCTTCAGGCAAATGCTTTTGATATTGCAAAAGGCATAAGGGAAGACTTAGATATGGAGATTGTAGATAATGGAATGACTATTACAGGATTTAATATTATGAGTTTCAATTATCCAGAAGAAATTCAAGAGATGATCAACAAGGTAGCTTCTCATAATATGGTAGGAGATTTAGGAAAATATCAACAGGTATCCATGGTAGATGGAATGTCGTCAGGAAAGGTAAAAGGCGGCGGTACTGCTTCCGATATGGCAGGGATGATGATGGGAATGAATATAGCCAACGAGATGGTAAAAAACATGAAAGAAAATAAGGATACATCAAATGGTTCAAAACCAAATTTTTGTCCAAATTGCGGTCAAAAAACTGGAGAAGGAAATTTTTGCTCTAACTGCGGACATAAATTATAATAGGGAAAAAGAAAAGATGAACAGCAGGGGTTAAATTTAAGTTTAGCTTCTGCTGTTTTTAGATTATGTAATATAATTGTAACAATTATTTTACCTTATTGAGATATTTAAATGATATAATATGTTGAGTAAAATACATATTTGAATGGGGGACATATATGAAGAAAGGTAAAATATTGTATACATTAATTATATCATCTATGGTTCTAGGAAATAGCACTTTTTCTTTTGCTGGGGTTTCTGATGTTGAAAACCATTGGGCTAAGAAAGAGATTGATTATTTAATAGAAAAGGGTATGGTAAATGGGTATGATGACGGAACTTTTAAGCCCAGTAAAAATGTTACAAGAGCAGAATTTTTGAAGATGGTGAACAATGTATTTAACTTAACGGAAACGAGGGATATTTCTTTTACCGATATAAAAGAAGATGACTGGTATTATAACGAGGTAAGAAAAGCTGTAGCGGCAGGATACATAAGCGGTTATGAAGATGGAACTATAAGAGCCAATAGGCTTATAACTCGTGAAGAAGCCTCAAAGATAATAGCTGTCATTTCTAAATTAGATTATGATATAGAAGATATAAGTATTGATTTTAAGGATAATAGCGAAATAGGGGATTGGGCTAAGGATTATGTAAGTGTTATGAAATATAAAGGATTTATGAATGGATATGAAGATGGAACCTTTAGACCTAAAAGGCATATTACGAGAGGTGAAACAGCTAAAATACTTGCTAGTATTAGTAGAGATATTGAAGATTCAATTGGAGATCTAATAGATGAATCAAAAGATAAAAACTATTTAGTTCAGGTAGGAAGCTATAGTAGTTTAGAATCTGCTAATAAACAAGCTGAAAAATTAATACTTGCTGGATTTAAGGACACCTTTATAATAAAGGACAACTACTATTATGTAATAGTAGGGAAATTTTCATCAGAAGATGAAGCTCAAGTATTTAAAACTATAGTTGGGGCAAAGGGATTTGAGACCATAGTTATCACAAAGGATTTTGATGAAAAAGGTATAATAAAACCAGAAGAGCCTACAAAGGAAAAGCTTAAATATGAGGAATTTATAAGCCTTGTAGATGAGTTGCCAAATTCAAAGGATATTAAGGAAATAGTAGCAGGGGACAAGGAAAAAGTTGAAAAGTTAAGGCAGTTGTACGATAGTCTAACTTCTGATGAGATGGGTAAAATAACTGATGATAAAATAAATAAATTTAAAGAGGTGGAGTCTAAAATAGAATCTTTAAAGACTCCTATAAAATCATCAACTAAGGCAAGTGTGTCTCAAGCACAAGCTTGGGCAATAAGTAAAGGTGCTCATAAAAGGTTTGTAGATGCAGCACTATATTATTGGCAGTATGGAGAATTGAGCGGTATGAATCCAGAAATATTATATGCTCAAGCAGCTAAAGAGACCAATTTTGGAAGATATACTGGTGCAGTGAAGCCAGAGATGAACAATTGGGCTGGAATTAAAATACTAGAGCCTGTAGGGGATAGTACCTATGATCATGAAATGTTTTTGACGCCAGAAGATGGAGTAAGGGCTCATTTCAACCATATGGGTATTTACTGTGGCATAGATCCAATAGGACAACCCCACCCTAGATGGTATAAGACCATGACATCATCATGGGCTGGAAAGGTACTATATGTTGAAGATTTAGGGGGACGCTGGGCTCCTAATTCAGATTACGGCATTTCCATTACAAGGGATTATTTAAACAATCTATATAAAACATCTACTCCATCAGATGAGGATATCCATAAGGCTTTGGAATTTAGTAAAAGAGTAGATGAATTATTGGAAGAGGATACATCTCAAAGGTTAGAATTGATTGCCGAGTACGATAATCTTTCAGATTCACAGAAAGCTTTAGTACCATATAATATTAAGGAAAGAATAGGTGAATTAATAGCTAAGTACAAATTTTAATGAATTTAAAGATATAACATAAAAAACTCCTTTATAGAGAAAATACTATAAAGGAGTTTTTGGTTTAATAAAACAATAAAGGGAAGGGGAATTAGTTAATATGTACAATAACATTATAGAAAAAAGAACCGTTAATGATGGTATGCATAGTGTGGTTTTAGAGATTTCAGGTGAAGAATACAACAATGTTTATGAGGAATACAGCGATGAAATAGCACTAGAAATATTAAACCATCATCTTGAAAGTAGAGGTGATGATGGTAGACCATCAGATGTGAAGATTAAATATGAAAATCACAACGACATGGTAAAGATTTTTGCAAATTTACATTACTTGGACAATGACCATACAAGCTAGTAAAGGCATTTATGCCTTTACTGGTATCTAACGTACATTTATCATATGTTATTATAATTATTGCCACATTCCATAGAAATAGATTGGGATTATAATATTGTAATCCTTGCTATATAATAACACTTGAGGAGATTAGTGATAGCTATGATTACCTTAACAAAAAGACAAAAAGATATTATAAACCATTTATTAAAAACCAAAGATTATTCTACTATTAAAGATATGGCCTCCATTTTTGAAGTGAGTGAAAGGACTATTCGTTACGATTTAGATATGGTAGAGGCATGGCTAAAGGAAAGAAATATAAATTTAATTAGGAAGCCTAGACTGGGAATTGCTATTGAATTAGAAGATTCCAATGCAAACCAAATATTAGGTGAGCTGACTAATATAGAAAATATTGAGTATTCTATGGATGAAAGGCAGTACCATTTAAAACTTCATCTTTTTTTGTCGTCTAATTATATTACATTGGATGAATTGTCTAAAATTGTGAAGGTAAGTAAAAATACCGTAGTTTCCGATTTAGATATATTGGAAGAAGAACTAAAGGGAAGTAATTTTTCCATTGAAAGAAAAACATATTATGGAATTAGGATTATAGGAAAGGAAAGTTGTTTACGAAGACAGATCATAGAGCTTATACAGCAAGGACTAAATAAAGGATTATTGAATATGGATCAGATTAAATACTTATTTAATGGTATAGAGCATGATCTATTGTTGAAGACAGTAAGCTGTAAAGAAGAAGCTTTAGAACTTTCCTATACAGAGGAATCCACCAAGGAATTGATATTAAGTTTAGCAGTTGCTATTAAACGTATAGTTGATGGCAGAAATATAGAATATGCCTATATAACGAATGATTACAGAGAAGACAAATATTTTAAAACTACTCAAAGATGTTTAAGGGTAATTGAGAAGGCTTATGGTATAGAGTTTAATCACGATGAAGTGTATTATTTGGACAAGATATTTAAAGGCGCCAAGAGTAGAGAGTCCATAAGATTTGAAAAAATATATGAAAATGAAAATGTCAATATCATCGTTGAAGAAATTATTGAAGATGTAAAGAAGTATTTAGGGATTGATTTAAAAGAAGATATAGAGTTTATCAATGGATTGAAGACTCATTTGCAAATAGCTATATATAGGCTTAATAATAATTTAGGAATAGAAAATCCTCTTACAGATCAAATTAAATACAGATATCCGTTTATATTTGAAATATCAAGAAAAATATTGAATAAACACAATAAAACTCTAGGAGGAAAACTTATTGATGATGAAATAGCCTATGTAGCAATGCACATTGGGGCAGCTTTTGAGAGAAATAAAAACTCAAGTTTTATGCCAAATGTACTATTAGTATGTGGAAGTGGTCTTGCAACATCAAGCTTATTAAAGACTAGGCTAAACATTATGCTGCCAGAGTTAAGATATATTGGACCAGTCTCTAGGATTGAAGCAAATAAGTATGTAAAAAACAATAATGTGGATTTTATTATAAGTACCAGTCCTTTCGATATACAAGGTGTTGAAACCATACAGATAAATCCCCTACTTGACAATGAGGATTTAAGTAAATTAAAGACTTTGATATTTAAAAATACCATTAGAAAACAGGTATCCCATATTTCCAATATGGATGAAGAGGATAAGGGGAAGGAATTATATCGTTTTAGTGAATTGTTTAAAGTAGAAGAAGTAATCTTTAAAGCTGACTGCAGTGATTGGAGGAAGGCTATCCATCTTGCAAGCGGACCTCTTTTAAAGAACCATAGTATTGATGATAACTATGTGAATGCCATGATAAGAGCTGTGGAAGAACTAGGACCATATATGGTATTTATTCCTGAAGTAGCCCTTACCCATGCATCAAGCCAAAGTGGGGTTTTAAAAGATGGAATGAGTTTGCTTACTTTAAAGGAAAGTATAAAATTTGGAGATAAAGGTAAAGAGCAGGTTAGAATAATAATAGTTTTAGCAAGTTTAAATCCAGAAACTTATATTGATAAGCTTGTAAAAGTAGTGGAGATATTGGAGAAAAAGTCTACCATTGAGAAGATAATAGAAGCAGACCAATTTGAAGATATAATCGATTTAAGCAACTAATGGAGGGATTGTTTTGATAGAGGAAAGAGTAATGAAGAAAGAAAATATAAGGTTAAAGATTGAAGCTAAGGATTGGAAGGAAGCCATTGAGATATCTGGAAATATACTTAAGGAGAATGGATATGTTAAGGAAGAGTATGTCCAAGATATGATAAAGGCTGTAGAAAAATTAGGACCTTATATAGTCATAGTACCACATATAGCTATTGCCCATGCAAGACCTAGCGAGGATGTTTTAAAAGATGGGTTGAGTTTAGCAATATTAAAGACCCCAGTTGAATTTGGAAATGAAGACAATGATCCTGTAGACTTAGTTTTCTCATTATGTGCTAAATCTAATCAAAACCATTTAAAGGTTTTAGAGGATTTGGCTAAGGTATTAGAGGACGAAGAAAAGGTTCATGGGCTCAGAAATTCTGAGAGCATAGATGAAGTATATAATATATTAAATAATTAGGAGGAGATACAAATGAAAAAATTAAAAATACTTGCAGTGTGTGGATTTGGAGTAGGCTCTTCTATGATTTTAAAGATGAAAATAGATGAGATATTAAAGGAAAATGGAATTTCAGCAAATGTATTTACTGCTGATGTGGGCAGTGCTACTTCAACCCCAGCAGATATAATCTTTACATCAAAAGAGTTAGAAAGCGGGATTAAAGAAAAGGTTGATATACCAGTTATAGCAATCAAAAACTTTATCAACAAAAAAGAAGTTGAGGAAAAGGGGCTTGAAGCTATAAAAGAACTAATGAAATAGTTCATAAAAGGAGGATGTATTTATGAAAGTTATAATGTTTATTATCAATCAAATATTTAGAGAAGCTCCTTTGTTTCTAAGTATTATTGCGCTAGTAGGTTTATTATTACAAAGGAAATCTGCTTCAGAAGTATTTGAAGGTACTTTTAAGACGATCATAGGGGTTGTTATACTTACACAAGGTACAAATATATTGGTTAGTTCCATGGGACCCCTTGGAGATGGGTTTACCGCACTATATGGTTTAAGCAATGAAACTGCATTACACCCTATAGGTTCTGACAATTTAATTTCACAATATGGTTCACAAATTGGAATTACTATGCTCATTGCTTTTTTAATTAATGTTTGTGTTGCTAAATTTTCAAAAAGTAAGAGATTTAAACATGTATTTTTAACAGGTCATCATCTATTTTGGTTTGCATTTGTATTTGTTGCAGTAGGTGTAGAAGCAGGTCTTAGTGGTGCTAGTCTTATAGCTTTCAGCAGTATATTTTTAGCTATCTATATTGTAATTGCACCAGCAATAATTAGGCCTTATGTAAAAAATGTAACTGGAGATGATTCATTTACCTTAGGACATCCTACTGTAATACTTTCTTTAGTATCAGGACTTTTAGGTAAAGTTTTTGGAAATAAAGAGCATTCAACAGAAGACTTGGAGATAAGCGATAAATGGGATTTCTTAAGAGAAATAACTATTACATCTTCTTTGGTAATGTTTATAGTTTATCTTGTAGTTGGAGCACTATTAGGTGGAAAAGCTAGTGAAATATTTGCTACAGATAAAAATATAGCAATATATGCTTTAATGGAAGGTGTACTATTTGGAGCAGGACTTACAGTTCTTCTAGCGGGTGTAAGGATGATGCTTGCTGAAATCATACCTGCTTTTAAGGGAATATCAGATAAGTTAATACCAGATGCGATACCAGCTCTTGACTGTCCAATTATATTCCCATATGCGCCAAATGCTGTATTGATTGGGTTTATAGTTTCGATGATTACTTCTATAATCACAATAATCATTTTAGGAAAAACTGGACTATTTCCATATGCAATATTACCTTTAACGATTACTTGTTTCTTTGAAATAGGTACTGCTGCAGTAATAGGTAATGGAACTGGCGGACTTAGAGGAGCTGTTATAGGTTCAGCAGTTGCAGGAGTATTGATGATATTCTTAGTAGGATTCTCAATACCATTCTTGACAAAGACTGTATCCGACTGGATAGTAATATTTGGAGGTAATGACTTCTCATTATGGACAATAATATCTGGCGGTATTGCTAAATTATTTGGATTAGGAGTGTAAATGATGGTTGATTATGGTTTTAAATATTTAGAATATGCACAAGAGATACTAGAAAAAATTAAAGATACTCAATATGAAAATATAAAAAAGGCTTCAGAAAAGGTTGCAGAGGTTGTAGAAAAGGGAAATAGTATATTTGTATTTGGCTGTTCCCATGCAGGTATAGTAACGGAAGAACTATTCTATAGAACTGGTGGATTTGCACTTATGAATCCTATATTCAATCCAACTTTAATGCTAAATACTAGACCAGTAACTATAACTTCAAGAGCTGAAAGGCTAGAAGGTTTTGGAAAGGATATTATACAACAAAGTCCATTGAAGGCTAATGATTTAATAATAATCCATTCTGTGTCAGGCAGAAATCCAGTATCAGTTGATGCAGCTATAGAAGCTAAGAATAAAGATGCTTATGTAATAGCTATTACAAATATGGATTATTCTAGCAAGGTTACTTCTAGACATTCCAGTGGAAAAAGGCTTTTTGAGGTAGCAGATTTAGTAATAGATAACTGTGGAGATTTTGAAGATTCGGCAATTGAAATAGAAGGGGTTAAACAAAAAATTGGTCCTACATCTACCATAGCAGGGGCAGCCATAGGAAATGCTATAGTAGTTGAAGCTTCTGCTATACTACATTCAAAGGGAATAGAACCACCAATATTCCATAGTGCTAATGTAGATGGGGGAGACGAATTTAATAAGAAAATGTTAGATAAATATAAGGATAGAATATTTTATATGTAAGTGTAAAAACCTCCTAAAAGTTGGACAGAGCTAACTTTTAGGAGGTTTTATTATTTAAAGAATTGAGGAAGATACTCTTTATGTGCTTCTAACATTTCATCTAAAATAACCTTAGCTATTTTATCTGATGGAACCAAAGGATTTATGGTCATAGCCAATAATGCTTTATCATAATCTCCTGTAACGGCTGCTTCAACAGCTGCCCTTTCAAAAGATTTGATTTGGCTTACAAGCCCTCTTACATGCATTGGTAAATCTCCCATAACTATAGGTCTAGGACCTTCCTTTGTGATTACAGAACTAACTTCTACTATAGCATCATCAGGTAGGCTCTTAATAGCACCTCTATTTACAGTGTTTACTGGTTGAATGTCCTTCTTGTTGTTATATATTGAGTTGATTAAACTACATGCAGCGTCGCTGTAATGAGCTCCTCCTCTTTTTTCTAATTGAGGTGGTTTTATATCTAAATTTTTGTCTTCGTATAGTTCAAATAGATCCTTTTCTATTCTCTTTACAACTTCACCTCTTACGCCATTTTCCTTGTAGCTTTCTAAATCCTTTTCTAAAATAGTCTGTGTTTGATAATAGTATCTATGGTATGGGCATGGAATTACTCCCATTCCTTTAAGGAATTCTGGTTCCCAATCAATACCCGGAACATTTTTTACTGAAATAGCATCCTTATCGTAGACAATCATATCTATTACTTTATCTGTAACGTTTTTACCATCAAGATACACATTAAGTCCAAATACCATATGATTTAGTCCTGCAAAATCAACTTCTACTCTACTGCTATCTACATCTAACAATTTAGCAATACCCATTCTCATTCCAATAGGTACGTTGCAAAGACCTACTATCTTTTTAGTTGCTCCATAGGTATTTACAGCTTCTGTTATGATTCCAGCAGGGTTAGTAAAGTTTATAAGCCAAGCATCTGGACATAGTTCTTTCATATCCTTTGTTATATCTAAAATAACTGGTATAGTTCTAAATGCTTTGAATAGTCCACCAGGTCCATTGGTTTCTTGACCGATAACGCCATATTTTAAAGGTATTCTCTCATCTTTAATCCTTGCATCTAAAAGTCCTACTCTAATTTGTGTTATTACAAAATCTGCATTTTCTAAAGCTTTTTTTCTGTCCAAAGTTAGATGAATATCGATTGGTAGACCAGATTTTTGAACCATTCGCTTTGCTAATTCCCCAACTGTATTTAGCTTCTTTTCACCTTCTTTTATGTCCACTAGCCATATTTCACTAACAGGAAGTTCATCATGTCTCTTTATGAAACCTTCAATAAGCTCTGGTGTATAACTTGATCCACCACCAATTACTACAACTTTCAATTTATCCATAAAATCATCTCCTATATAAGTTTTCATACAAGTCAATAAATTCATAGGCAAGGTCTTTAACAGTCATAGCATTCATAAAATGGTCTTGAGCATGAATTAATAATAATGTGATTTCTGACTCTGACCCTGCTGCTTCATCTTGAATCAATTGAGTTTGTATATTATGGGACAGATTTAATTCTTTTTCTGCCTCTTCTAGGCTTTTTCTTGCTGCTGATATATTTCCTTCTTTTGCTTTTAAAATGGCTTCCATGGCTAAGCTTCTAGCATTTCCACCATGGAGTATTATGCCAAGGACTTTTTCTTGATAATCCATAGCAAACATCCTTTCCTATAGTTTCTAATTCAAATTTTTATAGTTTATAAGTTGTATGTTATATTTTTTTATAATTTCAATGGCCTTGGAACTAGTCAAAATATCTACTTCGTTTGTCCTGTGAACATTATAAGAGCTATTGTCTAATAATATTTTATCTACATATCCAGGATGGCACATCATTTCAGCTGTGTTGCTATCCTTCGACAGCTCTATAAGCTCAATAAACTTGTCAATAGATAAGTCTTTTCCATAAAATTTGCCAATGAAATTTTCTACTGATTTTATATCGGAATAACCTTTGTCTTCTAAATCCTTTTTAGACTGTCTAATTGGTAGATTGTATTTTCTTGCCATATCTACAACTATAGAAAGAATTCTCGGATCAAAGTGAATATGATGATGACTATCTATATGAGTTGGCATAAAGCCAAAGGAGGTGAATTTCTCCATTTGGCTGTTAAATTCTTTTTTTATATCCTCTATATCTGCTTCTTTTTCTAAAACATTTAGTTTCTTAAAATACCCTCTATCATCTACAAGGGAAGGCACATTGGAGTTAACAGGTTTTCCTGCTGATAAAACTAAATGAATTCCTACTCCAAGACCTGGGTTTTCTTTATATAGTTGAAAAGCATGTTCTACACCAGGCATATTAGTCATCATAGTAGCAGAAGTCAAAACTCCATGCTTGTACACTTCTAAGATTCCAAGATTAACAGCTTTAGAATATCCAAAATCATCTGCATTTACGATTAGTTTCATTTTAAATCCCACCTAGTTAGTTATTAGTCGTTTTTGCTTTCTTGTTCTAATAATTTATTATCCCATGATTTAAAGAATGGATAATATATTAGAACAGCTAATATAAGATTTATAATTTGGATAACTGCTCCGGATATTTTACCTCCAGTGGCTAAGTAACCACTTATACCTATAGGAGTTGTCCAAGGTACTGATATTCCAATTGGTTTCGCTACAAAACCTACTTTCATACTTACGTATGTTACAATGGTAAGTATTATTGGTACTAATATAAATGGAATTGCTAAGATTGGGTTCATTACTATTGGAGTACCAAATATTACTGGTTCATTGATATTAAACAATGATGACCAGAAAGATAAATTACCTAAATTTCTTAATTGTTTACTCTTAGATCTAGTTGCTGATAATAAGGCTAAAGCTAAAGTTGCTCCAGCGCCACCTAAGAATATAAATATAAGGAAAAATTGTGAACTTATTATATTAGGTAGTACTGCATTTGGATTGGCTTGGAATGCCATTCTATTTTCATCTAATAGTGCAAGCCATATAGGACTCATAACTGCTCCTACCATGTCGTAACCATGTAATCCAAAGGACCAGAAAAATCCAATAAGGAATACACAGATTACAGCACCTGTTAAACTTGCGCCTATAGCACTTAAAGGTTTTTGAAGTAAAGTACCTATTATTTCATGTATATTTTCAAAAGATGTAGCTTCAATTCCGATACGTAATAACCAAACAGCTGTGATTGCAATAATAGAAGGAATTAAAGCGGTAAAGGATTTAGATACTGCTGGTGGTACTCCTTCTGGCATCTTTATTACAATATCTTTTTGTATTATAAATCGATATATTTCTGTTGATAAAATAGCTATTATAATGGCGACAAAAAGTCCCTTACTTCCCATATAAACCTTAGGTATAACTCCGCCGACTACAAAAGCTTCTTCTATTCCTTCAGGTTGAAATAAGACATTAAATGGCGTTGCTAATAAGAAAGATGCTAATGATAAAGCTCCTGCTTGTAGGGGATCTACATTATAGGATTGAGCTAATCTATATGCGATTCCAATACTTGCATATATGGCCATGATATCAAAAGTAGCACCAACTGGATACAATAATTTTGTAAGCCATGCTTGACCAAAAATACCTGCCATAAATTCATTATACCCTTTAATGGGTAAAAATCCTAAAACTAAAAAGATGGAACCTGTAATAAGAACTGGCATACCAAGAGCCAAACCATCTCTGATAGCTTGAAGATGTCTTTGTTCTGCAATTCTACCAGCTATAGGTACAATTTTTTCTTCTAATATTGTCGATTTCTTACTCAATTTTACATCCTCCTTGTTCTATTGATTTATTAATTCCATTGCTCTTTCTAAAACATTTTTACCGTTAATCGTTCCATAATCAACTGGATTTATTACTTCTGCAGGAATATTGTATATATCTGTTTCTTTTTTCAATTGAGGTAATTTATATCTGATTTGAGGTCCTATTAATAATACATCTGCTTCCTCTAAATGATTTTTTACCTCGCCTACTCCTACAGCCCATATTTTGGCCTTAACATTCATGTCTTCTGCTGCAGTTTTCATTTTTTCTACAAGCAGGCTAGTAGACATACCAGCTGAGCAACATAATAAGATATTCATATTAACTCTCCTTTCATTATTTATTAAAAGATTTCCTTGTGCCATTATTAATTGCAAATATTATGCCAAAGGCTCTAAGAAAGCGTATGCCTAAGGCAATTAATCAGTGTTTTATTATTTCACTATAGTGTTTTGATTTTTACGTATATACTTTTAATATTAAAACACTAGAATGCTAGTGTTTTAATATTAGGTATAGTGTTTCAAAAGAAAAAAGTTAGGAATCTTCCTAACTTTTAATATTTTATAAAGAAATCCATTATATAACAAACTTCATCATCGGAAACATTTATTTCATATTTCTTTATAAGAGGATATAAGCTTTTTTTAACTTTTTTATATACCAAATAATTTTCAGTGATATTTTTTTCTTTATTTAAATACTTTGCCCCTTTTTCACCTGATTTAAATCTATCTATCATACATCCTATATGAAGTATTGCCCCTATTAACTCTCCATTTTCTAGATTGTGTCCCGAGTCTTTTTCTATTCTAGAAATAGCCTCTAATATATCGATAAATAGTTTTTCACCATTGAAGTTTTTTAAATGGATATTAAAATTTTCTATCATTTTTTCATATATATCTTTTAAATCGATGATCTTTTGAATTTCATCTATACCTCTAGAGTTCAATACATCTTCTATAGAGAATATGGGTATATTTTCATAGTCGATGTCAATGGAGCTAACTGCTAATAGAACCTTATATTTTTTCTCTAATTTTGCAATTCTTTGAGATATACTTTCATTGTCAACTAAGTTAATAGGGATGATAGATAGATTATTCTCATCATAATTCAAATGTCTATTCAAATAGTTTTTAATAGCTATAGCCGTTCCTTCTCCAGTTAAACATATTGTAATTAAAGCACTTTTTTTATTTCTTGGTCTTTTATCTTCTACTCCATCGTTTTTCTCCATAAAAGCAATATTTTTTAGATCATTATATAAATCTTCTAACTTATATCCTAACATAGCTTTCCTTATGCCTTCTATAATATGAAGAGTAGATACAAAAGGAATGGTTTTAACTTGAATACCTAAATTTTTTTCTATTTTTTCTCCAAATGTAGCTAAAGAACCCATATCTACTAGGAATAAATATTCCTTATACCTGTTTTCCTTTATTAAATATTCTTTCACATTTTCTAATGCTTCTTGTGGACTGATGTCTAAAGGTATATCTATAGCTTTTCCATAATTAGAGCCTAGAAGCTGATTTGATACTTCCAGCATTGAAGAAGCTACTTTATTTCCATGAGCTATAACTAAAATACCTACGTTATTTCTATTTATTTTAGGTTCATTATCCATTGCGAAGAACATAGTTAAAAAGCCAGCTTCATCTATTGGAAATTCTACATTTAATTTTTTCTGTACTAGGTTTAAACAATCTAATGCTAAGGAAAATTCAGCCCTATATTTAGTTCTAATTACATTTAATTGTGGATTTATGATTTCTCTTCCACAGTTCACCCTATCTACTGAAGCTTGTATGTGAAAGGCTATTGCTAAGTAAATTTTTTGGCTAAATTTTATTTTAAGTCTTTTTTCCGCTAGTTTAATTATTTCATCTGTTACTTCTAGTATTTTAGGGTTTGATATTATATTAAACAGATTTACTTTTTTTAAGTTTTTATCTAATCCCTTAAAATATTCAGTAAAATAGTTTGTAATGTCCTTCTCCATAACAGCCCCAAGTTCTTCATTGTCAAATCCTTTATCTTTTAGTTCATTGATTCTCATGTCGATCATTTCATATATATTTTTTACATCTTCTTGTTCCTGTATAGAAAAGTCCTCTTCTTTTTCGTCAAAGGTATAATAATCTCTATCCATATCTATAAATCTATCTAGTAGATTTTTCTTTTCTTCCCAGGTATAAGTACCTTCTTGTACATGGATGGGTAAATCGTTTACTTCAACTATAAACAGTGTTTTTTTACCCGTTAAGAAGTCAGAATAGGTTTTAGCACAAGAAAGTTTTATATCAGTTTTTAACTGACCTATATTATTAGGACAAGGATAGGTTAAAAATCTACATAGGACTTCGTTGGATAAACTTATGGCACGCCCCAATCTATAAGATTCCTCATTAAAAAAGGTTTTAATTAAATATAATCTTTCATCAAGTCCTCTTTCTTCTAAATTGGGAAGTTTAATAATCATTGGAATTCTTCTGGTAAAGGTTCTAAGAAGAGTTGAATCGGGGTTTTCAGTAGTGGCAGAAATTATCAATACATCTGCTTTTCTATCTATATCCGTTTCCCCTAATCTTCTAAAAGTTCCAGTATCCATAAAGGTAAAGAACATCTCTTGTCCTTCAGGAGGCAATCTATGAACTTCATCTAAAAATAGTATGCCTCTATGAGCTTTCTCTAAAAGTCCTATTCTATCTTCATGGGCTCCTGTATAGGCTCCTTTTTTTACTCCAAATAGTTGTGAAATCAATAATTGAGGATTGTTTGCATAATCTGCACAATTAAAAGTAATGAACAAGGAATCTTCTTCTATTTTATTTATTTCCAATAGATACTTATATAATAAATTTGCAAACATGGTTTTTCCCACACCCGTTTCCCCAAGAATAAGGGTATTCATTCCTTTAGGTGGATATAGGATAGCTGCTTTAGCTTGTTCTACTGCTCTAGTTAGACTTCTGTTGTTTCTTAAAAACTTATCTAAGCTAGTGGTTTTCTTTATTGGGAAAAATAATACTGGTCTTCCGTCAAACTTACTAATTTTTCCTTCTTTCCAAAGGGTATTTAAATCATTGCTAACATTTGCACGATTTAAATCCAAATATTCTGCCAATTCCATTGTAGTAATACCTTTTCCGTTATAAAGCTTTTTTAGACCTTCATATACTTTGTCAATTCTTTTCATATTCAGCACCCTTCAACTGTGTTATTGAAAAGTGGCTATCCCCAAATAATAATATCTCCTTTTTAACTTTTTATATCCTCTATCCCTGTAAAATACTAGGAATACGTTTTTTAATTTCTATTCTATAAAAAGTTATTTCTTATTTCATTATAACATTTTACCTTTATTAATAGAATAACACAAATAATACATTCAAAAAGTGTTCTTTAAAAAGGAGTCAATGAAAAATGTGCCTTTTATTTTTATATTTAAGATTAAGTATAGGAGTTGAATGATATAATATAGATTGATATCAAAATATAGACCTTTATTAAAGAATGCTTGGAAAGAGGGGAGTATATTGCTAGACTTAGCTTTACTAGGAAGTGGCGGCAGTATGCCTATGCCTGATAGATTTTTGTCTTCACTTTTAATAAGATATAACGGTAGAAAAATTCTCATAGACTGTGGGGAAGGGACTCAAGTAGCTATGAGAATTTTAAAATGGGGATTTAAATCTATAGATATAATCTGCATAACCCATAAACATGGAGACCATATACTAGGACTTCCAGGATTATTGGCAACTATTGGGAATAGTGGAAGAACTGAACCCATATTGATAATTGGACCTAATGGAATAGCTAAAATTATAGAAGGATTGATATTATCACTATCTTATCTTCCTTATGATATTAAATTAATGGAGGTTTCTAATAGTTCAACTAGAGTGAATTTTTTTCAAGAAGGTGTTGAGATAGAAGAAGTCTATAATAACTATTCATCTAATGGGGATTTAATAATATCTACATTGGAACTAGACCATTCAGCACCTTGCATAGGGTATAGCTTGTATATACCAAGAAGTCCTAAGTTTAATCCGGAAAAAGCTACTTATTATAATATACCAAAGAACTTGTGGAAGAATCTCCAAAGAGGGGAGACTGTAACATATGAAGGAAACATCATTGAACCCCATATGGTTCTTGAGGGCAGTAGAAAGGGGATTAAATTAAGCTATATAACGGATACAAGACCTATTAGGGCTATACCAGACTTTATTAAGGAAAGTGATCTATTTATATGTGAGGGGACTTATGGAGATAGTGAAGATATAGGGAAGGCTATAGAAAATAAACATATGACATTTTCGGAGGCAGCTCAATTAGCATATGAAGGTAAGGTTAGAGAGCTATTGCTTACGCATTTTAGTCCTGCTATGGAAGAGCCCCAAGGATATATAGAGAATGCTGCAAAGATATTTCCTAATACTATAATTGGTTGTGATGGATATATTAAGACTTTAACCTATAGCTAAAGGACAAGGGGATAGCCCCTTGTCCTTTGGTTTACTTCTTATTCAATTCTTCTTTCATATTATATAAAACCTTTAAAGTTTCTTCAGGTAAATTATCTCTTCCATATTCATTGGATTTTAAGAATTCTATACGATAGTCAATGCTGCTATTTAGTCTATGGATATAGTTTTGATCCTCCATGTTTACAGGGAATCCATCTATTTCAAGAAATTCTATATTGGAAAAATTCCCCCAAGGTTTAAATTTAGCTTTTTTCTCTACAATAAGCTCTAGAGAATTTAAAGTCACCTCTTTTGGCACCTTTTTATCTAAAAAGAATCCTGTGTTGAAAATATAGCAGTCTATTTTTCTTCTTTCAAACAATTCCTTAAACTTACTGTAATCATCCTTTAATGGATAGGTACGGAAAGGATTTGCATAACATTCTATTACTAAAGCATCTTTATCTACATTGTCAGCTAATTTTTCAGCAGAACTTCTTTTAGTGGCTAAAGTTGCTCCCATTACCGCTGCAAGTATTGGATCGGTGATTTTAAGTACAGGAGGTAAGGTAGGATCCTTCATTAGCCATGCAATAGCATCTACCGGTTCTTCAACTTTATCAACCCTATTGTCTGCCCATAGCTTAGATTTAATGGCTCGACCATTTCCATTTCTAATATCTTCTGTCACTATAACGCATTTACCATCTTCATCTATAGTTGCACCACAATTTTGAACGGTGATTAAATACTTATTTGCCTCAGAATCTAATGGATAGTCCTGAGTTTTGTCAAAATAGGAAGGTTCTAAAGCTATAGATGAGCCATCCTCAGTGGATATTACATAGGCATCATCATGTAATATAGCTATGTCATATTTTCCGCCATGCTTTTCATGAGTTATAGTAGATTTACCAGAGCCAGAAAGACCAAAAACTCCTATAGTGTATTTATTGTTATCATTAAGATTATATCTTTTTAAACCCCCATGACAAGAAGCATAGCCATTCCTATTGGCAATCCCCCATGCTAAGGTAAGAGTCCCTTTTTTATGTTCTCCAAAATATTTCATTCCCAATATACAGGCACAATTATGTTCTGGATCAAATATAGATAGTCCCAATGGATTATCTTGGTCTTCCCAATCGGGGACTGATAGAATGTAGATATCACCTTCATTTTCTAATTTCATGGATTCTTTGTACATACGGATATATTCTTCAGTTATATATTGAAAATTAAGCATCCAATTATACAGTATGTTTTCAAACCCCTCTGGAATTAATAGATGAGCTTTAACCATGAAATCCTTATCTAATCCTATAAAGGATTGTGCATGGAGCATCTTGCGATATCTAGTATTATAAGATGCATCTCTAATTATTTCAGCATATTTGGCTGAATCAATATTATTTTCTCCAATAATCCTTCTAGCGGCTGCAGTTCTTCCTGTTACTCCTCCATCATTGGATAAAAGGATTTTAGCATCTTCATCTAAACCTATTTCTTCTGGCTTATATACAGGCATATCTGTAACTATCGTTCCAGGTGAATTTTTAGCCAATTTATAAGCTTCTTTAATAGAATTAACCTTTACTACATTGTTCCTGTAAAAATTTGTTTCAATAGTACTTCGAATTTGGGAAAAGATAGGGTTGTCCCTATTAATTTGATTCCTACTAAATCTTGAAATAGTTGCCATAGAAATACCTCCACTATAAAATTTATATTCAATATTATATCATAATAATCTAACATGAATAGTTAAAAGTGCAAAATATTTAATATAATTTTGATAAATGTGCTATACAAATAATTATAATAGATTATGCTTTTAATTCAATATTTAATGGATATGAGGTGAAAATTGTTATTATGTAAGTTCTTTACCTAATATTAACTGATAAAATAATCTTTCATGTGATATAATTAGATAAATAGTGAAAGTTCATTTTAAATTTTAATCAAATTTTAATGTTTCTTGAATCGTTTTTAAAGCTTCTGTTGTTATAATAAAGTCACATTAAATAACAGGAGGTTATGTTTATGATTACTTTAGAACAGGTAGAGCAACTACGTCAAAGAGCAAACATTTCCTATGACGAGGCGAAAGAAGCTCTTGAAGAAACTAATGGAGATATGCTTCAAGCTATGGTTAACCTTGAGAAGAGGAATCGTATCAAAGCACCCGAAGGTGGAGGGTATTATAACTCAAAGAACTCACAGCAAGGGAGTAGTGAAGAATATAATAAAACCATGAGAGATGAGAGAGTATCAGATGATGGCACATCTTTTAAAGAGTTAATGATTAGGTTTTTTAGATGGTGCGGTAAAATGATAAATAAAGGAAATAGGAATCATTTTGAAGTCGTAAAAGATGAAGATAAAATAATGACGATTCCAGTAACTGTATTAGCAATTCTTCTATTATTTATGTTTTGGATTACTCTTCCTATTATGATTATAGGGCTATTTTTCGGCTATAGATATATGTTTAGCGGTCCTGAATTAGGAAAAGAGGATATTAATCGTGCTATGAATTCAGTTGCTGATGCGGCCGGGAACATAAAAAAGGAAGTTAAAGGTGAGAAATCTAATGGGAACAATTCTGATAATTGAAGATGAAGAAAAGATAGCACGTTTTATTGAGTTAGAACTTAAATATGAAGGTTATGAAGTGGAAAAGGCTTTTAATGGAAGGGATGGGTTAGAGCTTGTTAAAGCCCACCCCTTTGACCTCGTGTTGCTTGATATTATGCTGCCGGGATTAAATGGGATTGAAGTGCTTAGAAGAATTCGGCAATTTTCTGATGTACCCGTCATACTTCTTACTGCTAGAGATGCTGTTGTAGATAAAGTTACAGGACTTGATGGAGGTGCCGACGACTATATTACCAAACCCTTTGCAATAGAGGAGTTACTTGCTAGAATTAGGGCTGCTCTTAGAAAAAAGGATGGTGGTAATCCATTGGAAGCATCACAAGTGCTATCTATAGGGTCTTTACATCTGAACACTAAAAAAAGAGAAGTTCATGTAAATCAGAATTTAATACATTTGACAAAGCGTGAATTTGATTTATTGCATTATCTTTTAGAAAATAAAAATATAGTTATAAGCCGTGAAACCATACTTGAACAGATCTGGGGTTATGATTTTTCGGGAGAAACTAATGCAGTAGATGTATATATTAGATTTCTTCGTTCAAAGGTTGAAGAACCTTTCGGGCTGAAAATAATATATACTGTACGGGGAGTGGGGTATGTAATAAAAGATGAGTAGAAAAAATGGAACCTCAACTAATATAACCAATAAAATACGTTCATCACTTGTAATAAAACTCAATGTAAAGATGATAGGAAGACTGATTGCAGGATTTTTAACAGTCAATATCCTTATTTTTTTAATGAGTTTTTTTGTTATTCTATGGAAAACGGAAGAAGGAACTCAGGATATAATTCAAGCAATAAAACAAAATTCTGATAAACTAGAGTCCATAGATTATGGAGGAAGAAATTATCAAGTATTGATGACGGAAAATCCTATGAAAGGTATCGAACTTCCCAGCATCATGCAAGAAAACTTACCTGTTAAAATCCATGATGCAAAACGGAATATTATAATATCTCAAAAAGGAAAGAATATAGGATTACTAGAAAAGGTATATTCACTTAAATATATTATTGGATTTGCTGTTGATGATTCATATTATCAAATAATATATTCTTTAGGTCCAAACTTAAAATTGTTCTTGTCTTTATTCCTCATTATATTAATATTTGAGTTATTAATCCTAATAGGAGATATAGGTAAGGGCTCAAGGATGATAAGAAAAACACTTAAGCCGTTATCGGATTTAACAGAAACAGCAAAAAGTCTTAATGCAGAGGTATCTGCCATGGGTTCAAAGGCTAATGGAACATATATCAAGGATTTGACAGGAGCTATTAGCAATATTGATGCTAATAGACTTGACAGTCGTATATCTATTGATAGTTCTCAAAATGAACTTAAGGATTTAGCTGCTGCAATAAATGATATGTTGAATAGAATCAATGATTCCTATCAGTCTCAAGTACGTTTCGTTTCCGATGCTTCCCACGAGTTGCGAACGCCTATATCCGTTATACAAGGATATGTGAACCTCCTTGATCGTTGGGGAAAGAAGGATGAGAAGACCATGCAGGAGTCGATTGATGCAATCAAGTCTGAGGCAGAAAATATGAAGGATTTAGTAGAAGAACTTCTTTTCCTTGCTCGTGGAGACAATGAAACCATTCAACTTCATGAAGAAATATTTGATTCTTGTGAAGTGGTAGATGAGATAATACGAGAAACACAGATGATCGATAAAAGTCATGATTTTGAAGTTGCTTTAGATAGACCAGCATATATTAGCGGAGATAAACAGCTTATTAAACAAGCTATCCGAATACTTATAGACAATAGTATAAAATTTACGCCTAGGGGAAACAAGATTATCTTACGAATTGATAGGAAAGAGGGTAGTATACAGATTATAGTCCAAGATAGCGGTATTGGAATAGATTCTAAAGATTTACCCCATATATTTGATCGGTTTTATCGTTCCGATGAATCTAGGGCTAGGGTAACAGGTGGTTCTGGTCTAGGGCTATCTATTGCCAAATGGATAGTTGAACGCCATGGAGCTTATTTTGAAGTATTGAGTAGAGTGGATATAGGTACCCGTATAACTATTGCTTTTCCAGAAGCTGAGATAATATGTTCAGATTCACCAACTGTTGAATAGGACAACTTAATACTTTGTCCATTATCATTGTATAAGGTAAGTTATAAATGATATAATAAAAATAATGATTATATGGAAAGAGATAAATTTTGGGATGGACGATAAGGCTTATGATTTATTGGAAAAGCTGTATTTAGAAGTACAAGATATGAAGAAAAATATGGCAAGCAAAGATGATCTTAACCTTCTAGCAAGTAAACTTCATGCTGAAATTCAAGCGGTGCATGACGAGGTAAAAGAGCTTCGTAATGATCTTAGTGCGATGGAAATAATGACTGTTAAAAATGCCTTCGACATAGTAAAATTAAAATCCATCCGATTATAAGAGTACGAACATACGACCATACATGATTCTAATCATGTGTGGTTTATTTTTAGTAAAATTTTCAATCGTAATTTATTTGTAACTTATATTTTAACTCCTACAGATATAATATATATATAGATAGAATTTGGAAACATACGGTACTGTAAAGTTTATAGGAGGGATTTAAGTGAAAAAGAAGGTATGTTTATTATTAGCTTTGACTATGATATTGACTGCTATTCCATTTAGTGCCTTTGCAGAGGAAAACTATGATAAGCAGCTGAAAGAAGCCATTGTAAAGAGTAGGGAATTGTTTAGTATTGGGAAAGAATATGATAAGTTCAATCACAGAATAAACTCTCAAGAAGGAAGAAGAATATTTTATTTAAATTGGTCGGATAGCAAGGGGAAATTAGGCAGTATTGATGTTACAATGACAGTAGATGGAACTGTATTAGGATATGGAAAGTGGAAACAAAATGTTGATGAAAAACCTAAGCTACCAAAGGTAAGTAAAGAAGAAGGATTAAAAATAGCTGAAGAGTTTATAAAGAAGGTATCTCCCCAAGTTGCAGCTAATATAAAATATATAGATAGACAACAACCTTTAAATGTAAATTCTGATAACTATAATTATTATTTCGTAAGGACTGAAAAAGGAATCCCATACTATGGTGATAATATCGATATCTATATCAGCAATTCTACAGGAGAAATAAGGAATTATTATGTTAATTGGGATGAGGATTTAATATTTCAAGATTCAAAGGATGTAATTTCTCCAGAGAAAGCTCAAAAGTTATACAGGGAAAAGATTGGATTGGATCTGTTGTATAAATCAAAATATGCAGAAGAAAAATCCACAAGGTATTTATCCTATGCACCATTAAATGTGAACTTAGGAATAGATGCTAAAGATGGAAATGTGATTGCTTTATATGATTATGCTGTTTATAACAGTGAGGACATGGGTAGTGCTGATAAAGCTGTAGAATCTGAGTTAAATCTAGCTGAAGAAAAGGCAGTTGAAGATATTTCAGATCTTATATCTCAAAAAGATGCAGAAAAGGTTGGAAGAGAAATATTATCATTGGATTCTGAGTATAAGTTAGAATATATAAATCTTTATAATAACTGGAGAAACGATAGCGATTATAATTGGCAGATGGAATTTAAAAAGGGTACATCCCCTAAAGAACAATATGTAAACTTGAGGATAGATGCTAAAACAAAAGATATTATATCTTTCTATAAATATGGTCCAGAGGACGTTAATAGTAAGGTTAAATATGATGAAAAACAAGCTTTAAATATTGCAAAAGAATATATTAAAAAGGTTAATCCAGATAAATTTGAATCTATAGAACTATTGAAAAACTTTGAAAAGCAACAATTTCCAGCAGAACAGAGAATTTATTACTTCAATTTTATTAGAAAAATTGATAATGCCTATGTAGAAGGGGATGAGATTCTTATTTCAGTAGACGTCACTAATGGTGAGATAATGGAATATAGAATTGATTGGAGCAAGGAAGAATTCCCTCCAAAGGACAATCTAATATCAAAAGATAAAGCTTATAATAAATTATTTGATGATATAGGTATGGAATTAAAATATATTAATCCTTATATATATGATGAAACTTCAAAAGCACAGAAAAAAGCTATATTGGTATATGGTTTAAATAGCGATAAACCAGCTAATATCGATGCTAATACAGGAACTATATTAAATCAAAGGGGGGAACCTTTTAAATCTCCAACAGTAGTTAGCTATAAGGATATAGACAAAAGCTATGCAAAAGAAAAGATAAATATATTAGTTCAATATGGTATAACTTTATCGGGAGAAGAGTTTAAGCCAAAGGAAAAAATAAATCAAAAGGATTTCTTATGCCTATTGGCAAAAGCTAATGATCCTTATTATAGGGTAGACGATATAGAGGGGAATCTATATAATTATCTAATTAATATAGGAATTATAAAAGAAAATGAAAAATCACCAGAGAAAATAGTTACAAAAGAAGAAGGGATTAAGTATATAATAAGAGCTTTAAAATATGATAAGGTTGCAGATATAAGTGAAATATATAAGGATTTATTTAATGATACAAAGGATATAGATCCTACACTAAAGGGATATGTATCCATAGCATATGGACTTAAAATAGTTGAAGGAGATAAAGGATATTTAAATCCTAAGGAAGAATTAAAAAGAGAAGACGCAGCAAATATGATATACAATTATTTGTTTAGTGGAAATTAAAATAATAAGTCAGGGCTAAGCCCTGACTTATTTATCTATTGATAGAAGGTATGTCCACCAATACTTGATACATAGCTTTTGCTATTTACAATCCAAGAGCCAGCTGCTTTAGAAGGATTAAAGAAATATGTTGCATTTCCAACTGGTCTTACACCATTTAATGCATCTTTTGCAGCATTTATACTCTCTTGAGATGGGGTATTGTAAATCGAGCCGTCGGCAACAGGACTGAATTGAGGAATACTTCCATAATACTCGAATATTACATCATAGATAGTATTTGGAAATTCTTGAGAATTAACTCGGTTTATAATTACATTTCCAACTGCCACTTTACCTGTATAGGATTCTCCTCCAGCTTCCGCTTGGATTATTCTTGATAACCAGTAAAAATCATTAGAACTATAATTGGTACTGGTTGTCCCTTCCTTTGAGTCAATGGAATTTGATTCATTGGAATTGACATATTTTGATTCAGCTTTTGATGCGGCAGAATCACCATATAAGGTTTTTTGGGTTTCTGGACCTGTAATACCGTCAATTCTTATTTGATGGTCTATTTGGAAGTCTATAACAGCTCTTTCTGTTATTAGTCCATATATTCCATCTATGTCATAATTATAGTAGCCTTTTTGATTTAATGTTTTTTGGAGCATTAGAACATCTTCTCCTTTATCTGCATACTTTAATGTTCTAGAATATTCACAAGCAGATACTGGCATGGCTAATGCCACTAACATTAATATAGCTAATAGGATATGTGCTGTTTTTTTCATTCCTATCCACTCCTTCCTAAATTTTACCTCCGAAGTTATCTTTCCGGTTGGGGGGTTACCCCTTAGGTTGTTTCCCTCGTACTTAAAAATTTAAGACTCAGCCACTGCATTGATTTACAATAAACAATATTATACAGCAATATATATATTATGTAAACCCATTATAGGGAAATACCAGAAATTGCATAATATGTGAATCATATATTCAAAGGGGAAAATAGGCATAAATATACCCGACACCAATTCTTAAGTTAGTATTTTAAAGCTTAGTATATTAGTGTTAGGTTTGCATATTGGGGCATTTGATGGTAGTAGAATATTTAATAAAAAAAGCCTATATTCCTTTTGTTTCCTAAAATACCTTTACAAATAATAAAAAATAGTATATTATCTATATAAAGGTTATGCAACCGCTTGCACAAATTACATAAAACTATTTAAAAAGGAGGAAGGCATGGGGACATATAAACTAAAAAATGACATAAAGGTTTTTAAATACGGAAATCCAATTGAAACAGGAGCTGTAGTTGAAGAGAAAATAAAAGCAGAATTAGAAAATAATTTAGATATTAAGTTTGAAAAGGGACATTGTAAAATCTCCATAAAGCTTTCATCAAAAGATATGGTATATGGTCTTGGTGGAAATTTAGGGGGAATCAACAAGAGAGGTAGATTATATGAATCCTATTGTATCGATGAACCTTTACATATTGAAGATAGAACTAAACTCTATGCAGCTCACAACTTTTTTATAATATCTGGAGAAAAGTCAACTGGATATTTTATCGATTTCCCTACTAGGATTAAATACGATGTAGGATATTATAATGAAAATTGTTTTAATATTGAAATCTGTGGAAAAGATTTTTATCTTTACATAATTGAAGGAAAAGATGCAAAGGACATCTCAAATAAATTCTTACATATAATTGGCAGATCCTATATTCCACCTAAATGGGCTTTTGGATATTTTCAAAGTAGATGGGGATACAGGAATAAGGAGGAGGTAAAAAAAGTTTACCACATCTTTAGGGAAAAGGATATCCCATTAGAAGGAATTTATCTTGATTTAGATTATATGGATGATTTCAAGGATTTTTCTATATCAGAAGAAAGATTTAGTGATTTAAAAGGATTTGCATCCGACTTAAAAAAAGATGGTCTTTATTTAGTACCTATAATAGATGCTGGTGTAAAAGTAGAAGAAGGATATGATATCTATGAAGAAGGGATCGAAGGAGATCATTTTTGTAAAGATAAATATGGAAAACCTTATGAAGGGGTAGTATGGCCGGGAAAAGTTCATTTCCCAGACTTTATGAAAGAAGAAACTCAAGATTGGTTTGGTTCTAAATATAAGGTATTAACCGATTGTGGAATTGAAGGGGTTTGGAATGATATGAACGAACCTGCAATATTTTATGAACAGGAAGCCTTAGATGAAGCCATTCAATATGCAGAGGAATCAAAAGGTAAGAATTTAAACGTATTTTCCTATTTTAAGCTAAAGGATAATTTTACAAACTTAGCTAATAAGGATTCATACTATGAAAGCTTTTATCATGAAATAGATGGGAAAAAGTTTTCTAATGATGAAGTTCATAATCTTTATGGTTATTATATGACAAAATCAGCTAATTTAGGTTTGACTAAACTGTTAAGGGATAAAAGGTTTTTACTTATATCAAGAGCTTCATCTATTGGAATGCATAGATATGGTGGCATTTGGACAGGAGATAATTCATCTTGGTGGTCTCATTTAGAACAAAATATAAATATGCTACCTTCCTTGAATATGTGTGGATTCTTCTATATAGGTGCAGATACTGGGGGATTTGGAGGTAATTGTAATGGAGAGCTTTTGACTAGATGGCTACAGCTAAGTGTATTTACACCACTACTTAGGAATCATTCTGCTGTTGGGTGTAATAATCAAGAGCCTTATGTTTTTACAGAAGAAGTACTTGTTAACTCCAGAAATTTGATTAAGGCAAGATATAGTCTAATTCCATATATATATTCAGAATATATGAAATCTGTAATGGATTATACTTTGATGTTTAAACCTTTATCTTTTGAATTTGGGGAAAGTTTGGCAAAAGAAATAGATGATCAGGTGCTTTTAGGGGATCAGTTAATGATTGCACCAGTATGTAAGCCTAACCGCAGAGGAAGATATGTATATTTTCCAGAGAAAATGTTAGAGATATCTTTTTTAGATGAAGACATGCCTACTTCTATAAAAGAAAAAGGAATTCAATATATAGAATATGGATTAGAAGATTTTAAATTCTTTATAAGGAAAAACTCAATGATTCCTTATGTTAAACCTTCTAAAAATGTAAAGGAATTAGATCAGCAAAATTTAAAGGTATTGGCTTATGTAGATGATGAAGCCGTATACAATCTATACGATGATGATGGACAAAGCTATGATTTTATTGAAGGCAAAAACTATTCAACTGAGATAAAGATAATCAAGAAAACAGATGATTATGAAATAATAGTGGAAAATGATAATCCCTCTATAAAAAACATTAGTTTTAAGATTATTGATTCTAAAAACAACACAACACACAAAGAAATTTCAACCTGTTAATCATAGGAATAATATTATAATGAATTTGAAATAGAGGAGAATACTATGGGTAGAGAACGTTCAAGTGGTATATTAATGCATATATCTTCATTACCTGGTGAATATGGAATTGGAGATTTTGGAAAAGAAGCTTATAATTTTATAGATTTTTTAGTAAAAGCAAAACAAAAAAATTGGCAAGTACTGCCTTTAGGAATTACTGGCTATGGAGATTCTCCCTATCAGTCCTTTTCTGCTTTTGCAGGAAATCCGTATTTTATAGATTTAGATGAATTTATTAAAAGAGGATATTTGACTAAAGATGAAATAAAAGGTTTTGATTTAGGAAGGGATCCTACAAAAGTAGACTATGGTTTATTATATAAAAATAAAATGGAGCTTCTAAAAATAGCTTACGGAAGAGCTATAGGATATATAGAAGAGGAACTATATAAATTCTATTTAGAAAATATGGATTGGCTTAGAGAATTTGCCTTATTTATGGCTTTAAAAGAAGAACATAACAATATATCCTGGTTGTTTTGGGATGAAAGATATAGAAAAGTGGATTCTAAAGAGGTACAAGTTTTTGAAAAAGAAAATAGGTACGGAATTTACTTTTGGATTTTCACTCAATACTTTTTTATAAAACAATGGGATGAGTTAAAGCAATACGCAAATAAAAATGAAATTAAAATTATAGGAGATCTACCCATATATATAGCTGAAGATAGTTCTGATGTATGGGCAAATCCTGAGCTATTCAATTTAGATGAAAATTTATTTCCCATAACCGTATCAGGATGTCCTCCAGATGCTTTTTCTGAAAAAGGGCAGCTGTGGGGAAATCCAATTTATGATTGGACTGCTATGGAAAAAGATGAGTATAACTGGTGGATTAAAAGGTTTCAACATAGTTTCAAACTATTTGACATATTAAGAGTTGACCATTTTAGGGGATTCGAATCCTATTGGGAAGTAAAATATAAAGCCAAAGATGCTGTAGATGGACAATGGACTAAGGGACCAGGGATGAAGCTGTTTAAAAAACTTAAGAATGAATTAGGTGATTTAAATATTATAGCTGAAGATTTAGGATTTTTAACAGAAGATGTAAAGAAACTCCTTAGGGACTCAGGTTTTCCGGGAATGAAGGTATTACAATTTGCCTTTGATTCTAGGGAAGAAAGCGATTATCTTCCCCATAATTACGACAAAAATTCTGTGGTATACACTGGAACCCATGATAATTCAACGGTTATCGGTTGGTTTTCTAGTGCAGATGAGGAAGATGTAGACTATGCAGTTGAATATCTTAAGATAAATCGTGATGAGGGAGAAAACTGGGGTTTTATAAGGGGTGCTTGGAGTTCTATTTCATTTTTAGCAATAACAACTATGCAGGATATTCTAGGATTAGATGATAGGGGTAGGATGAATATTCCATCTACTGTTGGAGGTAATTGGACTTGGAGGATGGAAAAAACAGATCTCATAGATGAAATTGCAGAGAAGATAGGAGATATGACAAGTATTTATAGGAGGTGACACGTTGATAGATAAAAATGTAATTACTGAAAGGATGAAATCCTATGCTTTAACTAGATTTGGAAAGGATTTTATCAACTGTACTCATAAAGAAAAATATACTGTTTTAGTAAAAGCACTGATGGAAGAAATAGTTCCTAAATGGAATAGCTCTTTGAAAAAATTTCATGGAAAAAAGAAAGCCTATTATCTTTCTGCCGAGTTTTTAATGGGTAGAGCATTAAGCAACAATTTAATCAATATGAATCTAGATTCCCAAGTAAAGGAATTATTAGAGGAACTCAATATAAATTATAACAATATTGAAGAGGCAGAAGAAGATGCAGGATTAGGAAATGGCGGACTAGGAAGATTGGCTGCATGCTTTTTAGATTCAGCTGCTACTTTAAATTATCATCTGATGGGATATGGAATAAGGTATGAATATGGAATTTTTCGTCAAAGGTTTGAAGATGGATTTCAAATAGAGGAAGGGGATAATTGGTTAGAACTCGGAGACCCTTGGTCTATAAGAAAGGATATGGATAAGGTTACAGTGAGCTTTGCTGATGGAGATGTATTGGCCGTTCCCTATGATACTCCTATTATAGGATATGGGGGAGATACCATAAATACTCTTAGACTATGGCAGGCAGAAGCTATTAATCCATTTGACTTAAATGAGTTCAATAAGCAGAACTATGATTTATCCGTAAAAGATAAAAATGATGCTGAGATCATCACTAAAGTACTTTATCCAAATGATTCAAAGGATGAAGGGAAAATACTAAGATTAAAGCAGCAATACTTCTTTGCTTCAGCTTCACTACAGGATTTAATCAAAAAACATCTATATGAATATAATACTTTAGATAATTTCCATACGCTACATGCAATACAGTTAAATGACACTCACCCAGCAGTAGCTATACCAGAAATGATGCGAATTTTAACTAAAGAATATAAAATGGATTGGGATAAAGCTTGGAATATTGTAGTTAATACCTTTGCATATACAAACCATACCATATTAAAGGAAGCATTAGAACAATGGTCTGTAAGGTTATATGAATCCGTATTACCAGAGGTATATAGGATAGTTGAAAAGATAAATGAAAGTTTAGTAGATGATCTTGAAAAAAGAGGTATCCCTTCTGATGATATAAAACAATACAAGATAATAGAAAATGGTAATATTAAGATGGCATATCTTTCAATCTATGGAACCCATTCAACTAATGGGGTAGCTAAAGTTCATACGGATATTTTAACTAAGAGGGAGTTAAATAATTGGTACAAGTTATATCCTGAAAGATTTAACAATAAAACCAATGGAATTACCCAAAGAAGATGGATATTAAAGGCTAATCCAGAGCTTTCAGACCTTATTACGGAGTTGTTAGGTTCTAAACTTTGGATAACTAAACTTGATGAGCTAAAAAAATTGGAAAGATATAAAGATGATGAAGAAGTACTTAAGAGGTTTATGGACATTAAACAGATGAAAAAGAATCAGCTTTATGAATATATTAAAATACATGAGGACATAGAAATAGACCCATATTCTATATATGATATTCAGATTAAAAGATTCCATGAATATAAAAGGCAGCTTTTAAATGCTTTTCATATACTAGATTTTTATTACAGAATTAAAGAAAATCCAAAATTGAATGTTCCAAATAGGACGTTTATATTTGGAGGAAAGGCGGCACCAGGATATGAAAGGGCTAAGGGGATTATAAAATATATAAATGAAATCAAAGAATTAATTAACAACGATAGGGATATTGATGGAAAAATTAAAGTAGTATTTGTGACTAACTATGGGGTTTCCTACGGGGAAAAACTTTTTTCAGCAGCCGATATTTCAGAACAGATTTCGACAGCAGGTAAAGAAGCCTCAGGTACTGGTAATATGAAATTCATGTTAAATGGTACTCCTACTATTGGTACTTTAGATGGGGCTAATATTGAAATAGTAGAAGAAGCAGGAAGGGATAACAATTTCATATTTGGGCTAGAAGTAGAAGATATAGAAAAAATACAATCTACTTATGATCCAAAAGAATATTACGAAGAAGTAGAAGGACTTAAAAGGGTAGTAGACTCATTGATAGATGGAACTTTTAGCGACAGAGATACTCATATATTTAAAGAGCTTTATGATTCTATTTTGAAAGGTGCTAGCTGGCATAGACCTGATCAATATTATTTAATGAAGGATTTTGATAGTTATAGACAAGCCCAACAAAGAGTCAATGAGGCATATATGGATAGGATGGCTTGGGGAAAGATGTGTTGGCTAAATCTTGCTAATGCAGGAAGGTTTAGTTCTGACAGAACCATAGAACAGTATGCTAATAAAATATGGGGCATTAAAAATTAATTATTATATAAAAGAAAAAATAGGAGGGAAAAAAATGAAAAGAGTTGGTATTTTATTATTAACATTAATATTAGCTTTATCGATAGTTGGATGTGGGCAAAAAGAGCCTGCTAGTACAGAGGATAAAACTCAAGATGAAGTTACTAAGATTAAAGAAACTATCACTGTACAAGTAGAAGAAGATTGGCTGCCTCATTATGAAAAAGCAGCGGAGAGAGTTAAAGAAGTATATCCAGAGGCAACAATTGAATTTATTGTAACTGGTGCATTTGACCATTTAGATGTATTGGATTCAACAGATGTTACAAATAAAGATGTGGCTGATGTATTTGCGATTCCAGCAGATAGAATATATGGATTGGCACAAAATGAAGCTTTAGCAGCTATTGATGCTGAAACAATGGCAGAAGATGTAGGAGGTTTTTCCAATTATGAAGAAGGACTTGGTGGAAACTTTAAAATAGAGGATGATTATTTGGCATTTCCTATGAATATTGAAACCTTGATTATATTTGGAAATAAAGCCAATGCAGAGTCAAAAGGGTTAGACATTACAAAAACTATAGAATTTATTGATTTAGGAACAGAGGACATGCTAATACCAGTATTTGATGCTTGGTTCGGAGTTGCAGTAACCAACTCAGCAGAAATAGAACTACTTGGAAAAGACGATGCTGGAAATCTTTTCTCAGATTTAACTTCAGATTTTAGCGAACTTCCAAAAGAAAAGCAAGAAGTATTTGAAGCTTTATTTAATTATTGGAAGGCTCATGATGAAGCCAAAACATCCCTTTGGGATAAAGATGCAGCTTGGGGATATATGGACACTGCATTTAGTTCAGGAGGCAGCGCAGCATTAAGACTTGAAGGACCATGGTCCACAGGTAGCTTATCTAATTTAGCAAACGATGGAAAAGATTTAGAAATATTACCTATAAACAATGTTACCATCAATGGAAGACCATTAGCTCATTGGAAAGGTGGCTGGGGGTTATCAATCAACTCTAGAGTTGAAGACAATAAAGAAAAAATGCAGTTAGGACAAAAGTTTATTGAGGAAGTGGTAAATCCTAAATATGCAGTAGAGTTTTTCAAAGCTACTGGAAAAATTTTAGAAAATGTTCCATTAACCGAATATGAAAACTCCGATCTATCAGAAACCGATAAAATTGTAATTGGAGCTGTTATCGAATCCTACGAAGATGCTCCAGCTCGTCCACTATTTATAGAATGGGGTTCGGTTTGGGATACATGGGAAAATGCAATTCTTTCATGGCCGAATACTAAACCAGCTACTGCAGAAGATGCATATAAAGAAATAAAAGCATCCTTTGATGCTATGATGCAAAACTTCTAAAAACAATTAATAGGGAAGTAAGGCTAAGGCTTTCTTCCCTATACATTTATCTTAAACAGGAGGAAAAATGAATTCTAATATAAAATTGCCTCAAAGAGAGCTTTATATTATATTGATATTTTGTTCAATAATTATTTTTCTAAATTCTATGGAAGTGATGATAGAAGTAAAGGATATAGATGTTTATGAGGAGTGGCTGTCTCAAATTAAAGATTCCAAAGATAAGGACATGGATTATTACGGATTATATTTAACATGGAAACTAAAATATTTTTTTATTAAAATTATAGTTCCTATGGCTCTAGGTATATATTCATATTTTGCTTCTAAATTTACTAAAATAAATAAAATATATGTATATACGTGGATCCTGCTATTGCTAGGAAGTTTAGCTTTTACCGTATTTGAGCTAAAATTTGGTTACATATTTTATTATATCAACATAATCTGTTATATGGTTTTAACATACACCCTATTGAGTTTAAATAAGATTATTAACCATAGGGAAAATTTATAAGAGGTGGGAGTGAGTTGATTAGTTATAATAGATTTTTATATGATGAGATTGGAAATAAATATATGAGAAAAAATTTATACTTACAACAGATTGCCGAATTAAATGAAAAAATTGAAGAAGGGGATTTAGACTCTAAAGAAGAATTAAATAAATTAATAAAGATGAGAAAAACCCATCCCTATAATATAGAACTAAATAAATTTAAGGATAAAGAAAAAGCATTTTTAAAATCGCTGAAAACTAAGGAAAAAGATTTTTTAAATACTTTAGATAAATCTTTGACCTATAAGGTAAGAAAACTTAAAATCAAATTGTTTATTGCCGAGGAAAAATATGAATTCTATAAAGATTATGTAGACTTAACATATGATGCCAAACTAGAATATGAAGAAAGCAAACTTTTAAAAGAAGAATTGCCTAAAATGATAGATTATATAGTCGATGAAACATTAGCTATAAAAAAGGCTTTAGAAAATAGGAAGAATATAGATTTAGATGATGAAAGGAAAGTTAATCTACAGATAAAGGAATTTAAAATAGGGCAAAAAAAGAATTTGAAAGAAGAAAAGAGAAGATTAAAGGAAAAGAGAAGGGAAGGAATAATTTCAAAGAAGGCTCAAATAAATGAAAAAAAGGTTCTTAAAAAGAAATATAAAGAATCAATAGCCCTTAAATCTTACGACTCAATTTTAAAGCTGAATAAAGAATTTGTAAAGAGTAGAAAACATGGAATTAAAGAAAATACAAAGTTAAGTTTAAAGGTATTAAATTCTAATATTGCCGATATACGTAGGAAGAATCCTATTGAGGTAGAGAAAGATAAAGCTAAAATAGCATATTTTACTTTTCTATTTCCAGGGATTGGACAAGTATTTAATAGACAATATAAAAAATCATGTATTTTTCTTTTAGCCTCTTTATTTATTTATCTTATTGCAATTCCCTATGCATTAGGATTTGGAAATTATCAAGGACAAGGGATAAGAGGAATCATCACTCTAGCTGAAGGCGGCAGAAGAATAGATAAATCCTTAATATTTATGATAGAAGGAATATTAGCTATATTCCTTGTAATTATCTCCTTGTTTCTTCTATATTTTTCTTTTAAAGACGTATTAAATGTAGAAAAGGATTCAATAAAAGGGATTAGACCTAAAAATTGGTTTGAAACAAAGTTAACCTTAGGAGAAGAAGGTTTCCCTTATATTGCAAATGTTCCTGCCCTCATAGTTATAGTATTTATGGTGTTAGTGCCTGTTGCGACGACTATATTATTGTCTTTTACTGGAATGGATCCTCAGCACCAATCTAAGTTCCGTTGGATTGGGGTTAAAAACTATAAGATGATATTTTTAGGAAAGGGTTTAGCAGGCTCTGTTTTTTGGCTAACATTGAGTTGGACCATCATTTGGACATTGGTTGCTACTAGTTTAGCTATATTTATAGGATTTGTATTAGCACTGTTAGTCAACAACGATAGAGTAAAGGGAAAAGCAATATTTAGGACTATCTATTTATTGCCTTGGGCTGTTCCAGCGTTTATTACAATAATGTTTTTTAGCATTATGTTATCCCCTAATGGGGCCATATCCCAATTAGTAAATAATCTTTTGGGAATTAGTTTAGGTGTAAAGACCAATGCCGTACAGACTAGAATCGCATTGATTTTATTACAAGGATGGCTGGGGAGTTCATATGTATTTTTACTATCCACTGGGGTATTGCAAGCTATACCAGAGGATCTATATGAAGCAGCAGAAATGGATGGTGCTACTAAATGGCAAAAGTTAAGGCGTATTACAATCCCTATAGTACTATTCCAAACGACACCTTTGTTGGTAGGTCAATATGTATTTAACTTTAACAACTTTTCCATAATATACTTATTCAATGGAGGAGGACCTTTTGAACCAAGTGTCTATGGAAACCTAGCAGGTTCTTCGGATTTGCTCATTTCATATATCTATAAGCTGACAATAGAAAACCAATATCAAGGAATAGGTGCAGCTATTACCGTATTCGTATCTATTGCTGTAATGTTTGTTTCATTTTTAGGATATAGAAATTCTAAAGCCTTTAAAGGGGAGGGATTATGATGAAATTATTTAGAAAAAAAGACGATTTATATCTATCGGATAAACAGCCATTGAGTTTTTCAGGGAGAATATTATTGATTATAACATATATTATATTAATCTCTTGGGCGGTAGTCATTTTATGGCCTCTTTTTCAAATGATCCTATCTGCTTTTAATGGAAAACAAGAGCAGTATCTTATGCTAAATGATGAATTTACATTTTCATTAAAACATTTTCAATATCTATTTAATAAGACCTTGTTTTTGAAATGGACTAAAAATACCATATTTATTGCTTTGGCTACAGCAATTTTAACATTGATCATAGTATCATTTACTGGATATGCTTATTCTAGATATAGGTTTAAAGGTAAAAAAGCATCTTTGATGGCTATGATGCTTATACAAGCCATACCTACCTTTGCAGGAATTACCGCTTATTTTACAATGTATTCTGTAATATCTTCTATAAATCCAGCTTTTACAAGACAGATGATGCTGGTATTGATATATGCAGGAGGGGGAATAGCCAATAACACCTTTATATTAAAAGGATATATTGATTCTATTTCTACAGAATTAGACGATGCAGCTAAAATCGATGGATGTTCTAATTTACAGGTTTATAAGCTTATTATAATGCCTATAGCAAGACCTATGCTTGCTTTAATAGCCTTATGGTCATTTATTGGACCGTTTATGGATTATTTACTACCAAAGGTATTGCTTACAAGCCCTGAGTCCTATACATTAGCAGCAGGATTGTTTACGCTGATAAATGATGTTAGAACATTGAACCAGCCTGCTTTTGCCGCTGGAGGACTGCTTACAGCTATTCCTATAGTCATATTATTTATAATATTACAGAAGCAATTGGTTTCAGGTTTATCTCAAGGTTCGGTAAAAGGTTAATGGAATATTTATTTTATGGAACTATAAAGGGTTGGAGGTTATCTTATGGAAGTTACTTTAAAAAATATAGGTAAGAAATATGAAGGACGTGAAGAATTTACTTTAAGAGGTATAGATTTAAAGATAGAAAGTCAAGATTTTTGTGTTATACTAGGTCCATCAGGCTGTGGTAAGACCACTTTGCTTAGGATGATAGCAGGACTCAACTCTATTACAGAAGGAGATTTATATTTTAATGATAAACGGGTAAATAAAACTCCCCCTAAGGATAGGGATATAGCTATGGTTTTTCAGTCCTATGCACTATATCCCCATATGACTGTATACGATAATATGGCTTTTTCCTTGATGATGAGAAAAGAAGGTAAGAGGGTTATTCATGAAAGGGTTATGAAAGCAGCTAAACTATTAGAACTTACTGATTACTTATACTCTAAGCCCTCTGATATCTCGGGAGGACAGAGGCAGAGAGTTGCCCTTGGACGAGCAATAGTAAGAAAACCAAAAGTATTCCTTATGGATGAACCGCTATCTAATTTAGATGCTAAACTTAGAGAACATATGAGAGTGGAGTTAGTAAGGTTGCATAAGACTTTAGGAAGTACTACTGTTTATGTTACCCATGATCAAACAGAAGCTATGACCATGGCTACAAAGATAGTATTGATGGATGATGGTAAGGTTCAACAAGTAGGAAAGCCTGATGAGTTCTACAATAAACCTACCAATATATTTGTAGCTAAGTTTATTGGTTCTCCTACTATGAATATCATCGAGGGAAATATAAAAAATGGGAAATTTGTTTCAAATGATGGTATTATAAATGTAAGACCTTCAAGAGAAGATGGACAATCCTTGAAGTCTTATGAAGGGAAAAAAGTATCCCTTGGCATAAGAGCAGAGAGGTTTGAAAGTGGTGGAAAGATAGGAGATACTTTTGAATGCATTATAGATGTGGTGGAAATGCTAGGAAAAGAAAAGATACTCTACACTAGATTGGAAAATGGATATGAGTTAGTGATATCCGTACCTGGACATTATATATATAATGAAGGCGAAAGACATTGTTTTGGATATGATATTAGTGCATTACATTTCTTTGATGGTGAAACAGGAAAGCGTATAAATTAAATTTAGAATATAAATTGGAAAAGAGGTGAGACAGTGAAAAAAGGTAAACAGGTTACTGCTAATGATGTAGCTAAACTAGCAGGTGTCTCTTCATCTACGGTATCAAGGGTGATATCAGACAATCCTAAAATAAGTAAGGCTACCAAGATGAAGGTATTAAAATGTATGGATGAGCTTGGGTATTATCCTAATGCTAATGCTAGGTCTTTAGCCATTAAAAAAACAGGAACCATAGGTATAATAATACCTACAACATCGGAAGATTATTTTTCTAACCCATTTTTTTCCGAAGCTCTTAGAGGTATTATAAAAGGAGCCTCTAATTCGAGTTATGATCTGTTGGTATCTACAAATACGGAAAAAGGTGAAGAACTTAAAATAATAGAAAAATTTATCAAAGGTTCTAAAGTTGATGGAGTAATACTTATGACTAGTAAGGTTGATGATGAATGTATAGAATATCTAAATAGAATTGATTTTCCTTTTTCACTTATAGGCTCTAGTAATAATGGAGATGAAAAAATCAATCAAGTAGACAATGATAATTTTCTTGCTGCTTATGAATTGACAAAACATATTATTGATATTGGAAGAAAGCGGATTGCTATGATAGTCGGAGATATAGATTTGATAGTGAGTCAAAAGAGGGTGGAAGGCTATAAAAAGGCTTTAATGGAATCAAATATCCAATTTGATGAAAGTCTATTGTTCAGCGGTAGTTTTGATGAAAAGACTGGACATGATTATGCGAGACAAATTTCAAAAATGGAACTATTGCCAGATGGATTAATAGTAGCAGATGATCTAGTAGCCTTTGGAGCTGTTAAAGCCTTTGAAAATCTAGGAATAAATATACCAGAAGATATAGCAGTAGCAAGTTTTAACAATAGCGTTCTTGCAAAATATTCAAATATACCGTTGACATCTGTAGATATTAATGCTATTGAGCTAGGAAGACAAGCTATGAATTTATTGGTAGAAGCCATTGAAAATGAAGTTCGAGGAAAGCAAATATCCATACCATATATTATCTATAAAAGACAGTCTAGTAAGGGATAAAAGAATATGGGATAATATTTATATTTATTAAAAAAGCTCATCTCTAACTAAAAAGTTAGAGATGAGCTTTTTTACTATATACCAGCCACTGTCTTGAATGAAAAAGTCTAAATATGGGAATGTAAATTACAATTAGAAGACTTTTAAGCCCTAAAATATCAAAAAAAAGATTGTATAATAAATATGGGAGCTGGTTTAAATGAAGTTAAATAATATATGTCTTTCAATATTAAAATTTCTATCTGAAAACAAATGCTATCATAAGATTTCTGATTTGGGAGCTATATTTTGTATACCAGAAAGAACGGTAAGATACAATTTAGATAAAATTGATGATTTTTTCTTGATAAAAGGTTATAAGAAATTGGATAGAAAATATGGTGATGGAGTAAAGATGCCAGAAGATGAGGAACAATTAAGTTACATAAACAATTTTTTTATTACCTACACTCCATCACAATATGAGTTTTCAAATGAAGAAAGAAAGGTATTTATTATTTCTGAGATATTACAGAGCAATTATCCACTGAACATAGATTATTTTGAATCCATATTATCTGTATCTAAAAGTACAATTATTAAAGATCTTGATGAAATAGAAATATTATTGAAAGATCTTAACCTGACACTAGAAAGGATTAGAGGAGTAGGTTTGTATATTACAGGGGATGAAAAAAATAAGAGGATGACATTATCAAAGATAAATTCAGAAATAATTAGTATTGATGATTTATTTAATTATATTAGTACAGGTAAAAGTAGTAATAAGATAAATTCTCTACAGTTTGAAAACATATTCCTAGATATTGATATTGACTATATAGATGGATTGATCCGTGAAGTGGAAAAAAGGCTTTGTAGAAAATTTAGTGATACTGCATATAGCAGTTTAATTATTCACATTGCAATAATGATAAAAAGAATTCAGATAAACAGGACCATATTGCCTATTGAAGCACCTCTTAGCAGAGAATATTATGCTATGGAGTTAGAAGCTTCAAAGCATATGATTGAAAAAATAGAATTTCATTTTAATATCGATGTTCCTGAATCGGAAATAAATTATATAGCTCTTCATCTAATAGGTTCCAAGGTGACAGAGGATAATTTTGAAAATGGAAAATTGGAAATGGATGAGCTTACAACTGTTGTAAATGAAATGGTTAATACTATTGAGGATATTTATAATATAAGTTTTGGTAGTAGTCGTCAAAGCTTAATGGAAGGTTTGATTTTGCATTTGAGACCAGCAATTAATAGGATTAAATTCAATTTGAATATTAAAAATCCAATATATGATGAAATAGTCAATAGCTATAGCGACTTATATGAAATGACAAAGTTATCTTGTATGCCATTAGAACAATATATAGGTAAACCCATTAGTTCTCAAGAGATATCATATATAGTATTGCATTTTGGAGCAGCATTGAGAAGCGTACAAAAAGAAAGTCCATCCCATAGAATAGTTTTAGTTTGTGCAACTGGATTGGGGACTTCAAAGATGCTGGTATCCCAAATAACGAATAAATATGATGCAGAAATTACTAAGATAACAAGTGTTAGGGGAATAAGTCAAATCAATCATGATGAATATGATTTCATAGTTTCAACCATAAATATTCCGGGGTTAAATTCTAAGGATTATATAAAGGTTAACCCAATACTAACCAATAACGATTATAGGAAATTGAATAGGTATTTAAAAATAAAAAGTAGTGTAAGCATGTATAATACAGAAGAAAGTATGGTTGAAAAGATTATAAATATAGTGGAGAAACATGTGGACATTGATAATGTAAGTGATTTGAAAGATGAGCTATATACATCACTACCTAATATAATATACGGCAATAGACTGTACGATGAAAAAGGATTGATGGATTATCTAGAGGTTTCCAATATAAGATCAAAAGTCAAAGCGAAGGATTGCTTGGAAGCAATAGATATAGCATGTGACCTTTTAATAAATAAAGGTTCCATTTTAGAATTCTATAGAGAGTCCATAAAGGAAAGATTAAAAAAGTTAGGTCCTTATATGGTAATAATGCCTGGTGTAGCTTTACTCCATACGGATATTTGTAGCGGGGCATTAAAGACTGATTTTGCTTTAATAACCCTTAATGAAGGAGTAAACTTCGGCAATAAAAAGAACGATCCTGTAGACATAGTATTTGTTTTTTCTTCAGCTAATGGAAAGGAGCATGTTCCAGCCCTTAGAGAATTAACAAATGTACTATCTATATATGGTATTGTAGAAACTATGCTAATGCAGAATACAGAAGAGGATTTATTAAAACTTTTAAATAGAAGTATTAAAGAATAATTATGAAAGTTGAGGGTTGTGCCATGCTAGATAAAATTATTTCAGAAGATTTAATTGCCACTGACGTGGCTGTAAAGAATAGAGAAGAAGCAATACGGTTTTCTGGAAAATTACTTTATGATGCTGGAATAGTTGAAAATAGATATATAGATGCTATGATAGACTCTTTAAATGAATTTGGTCCATACATAGTTGTAACGAAGAATATCGCTTTGCCCCATGCAAGGCCAGAAGAAGGAGCTATAAGATCAGGATTAAGTATAGTAATTTTATCCACACCTATTTTCTTTGGTAATGAGCAAAACGATCCTGTAAAATATATTTTTTGCTTAAGTGCAGTTAATAGTGATCAGCATATTGAAGTGATGTCGGAGTTGGCAGAAATACTAGACGATGAACATTTTAATCGATTATTAGAAACTGCAAAAGATAAACATGAAATTTTAAATTATATTAAAGAAAGGAATGAATGATAATGAAAACCGCATTGGTAACATGTAGGACAGGCATGGGAAGCAGTATGATGTTAAAGATTAAGGTAGAGCAGGTGGTAAAAGAAAATGGTTTTGATTTAAAGGTGCTGCATGATGAATTATCTGCAGTGCGTACATTTAAGGGAGATCTGTTAATAACAATGGCAGATTTGGCAGCAGAGTTGGAGGACCAAGGTAAATATATAATTGGCATTAACAATCTAATGGATAAGGAGGAAATAAAAGAAAAGCTAGAGAAATTTTTTGAAGAGGTAGAGTAATTTTAAATATTATAATAAGGAGGAATTGATATGGGAGTTTTGAAAGTAATAGTTTATGACTTGTTGGGTTCAGCAGCTATTTTAGTAGGTTTAATGGCATTAATTGGTCTAACCCTTCAAAAGAAAGCTGCAAATGAAGTTATTAAAGGAACGCTAAAAACTATTGTTGGATTTTTAATATTTACTATTGGTTCTGGTGCAGCAGTTACAGCATTAGATAGCTTTCAAGCCTTATTTAGTAAAGGCTTTGGATTGGAAGGCGTATTACCTTTAGCAGAAGCAGTTACAGCATTGGCTCAAGATAAGTTTGGTACGGTAGTGTCATTGGTAATGGCATTAGGATTTCTATTTAATCTTCTATTTGCTAGAATAAGTAGATTTAAATATATATTCCTTACTGGACAACATAATCTGTATTTAGCAGCTCTAATAACGGTAATGATGAAAGCTCTAGGGGTATCAAATGGAGTAATAGCCGTATTGGGAGGAATTATATTAGGTATTTGTGCAGCAATTTTCCCAGCAATAGCTCAGCCATATATGAGAAAAGTGACAGGCAGCGATGATATAGCTATGGGGCATTATGTAACATTGGGATATTCTCTATCTGGTTGGATTGGATCAAAAGTGGGAACTCCTGAAGAAAGCACAGAAAATATCAATCTACCTTCTTGGTTATCAATATTTGAAGACTATGTAGTAGGTGTAAGTTTAACTATGATAATATTCTTTTACATATCAGCAATTGCATCAGGTAAAACATATGTAGAGGAATTATCTGGAGGAGTAAATTGGCTAGTATATCCATTATTCCAAGGATTAACATTTTCAGGAGCACTCTATGTAATAATTACAGGTGTTAGGATGCTACTAGGTGAAATTGTAGATGCTTTTGTAGGGATATCGGAAAAACTGATACCTAATGCAAAACCAGCATTAGATTGCCCAGTAGTATTTGCATTTGCACCAAAGGCAACTATACTTGGATTCCTATCCAGTTACTTAGGTGGATTGCTTTGTATGGTAATATTTGGATTATTAGGATTACCCGTTATAATACCCGTTGCCGTTCCATATTTTTTCATAGGTGCTACAGCAGGAGTATTTGGGAATGCAACTGGTGGATGGAAAGGTTGTATACTTGGAAGCTTTATTGTTGGAATATTAATTGCAGTAGGCCCAGCTATGATATACCCAATAATGGCTGATATAGGCTTAAGAGGAACAGCTTTCCCAGAAACAGATTTTAATGCAGTAGGATTGATTATCTATTATATAGGTAGACTATTTACAAAATAAAAAACAATAGACATAGGAGGAAAAGATATGGAAAGAATTGATCAGTTATCTATAGATACCCTTAGATTATTATGTATTGATAGTGTGGAAAATGCAAATCATGGACATTTGGGGATGCCATTAGGATCAGCACCAATGGCATATACCCTTTGGAAATATTTTATGAAACACAACCCTAAAAATCCGAATTGGTTTAATAGAGATAGGTTTATATTAACATCAGGTCATGGTTCTCCATTATTATATAGTTTATTACATGTTTTTGGCTATGATTTGACTATAGAGGATTTAAAGAAATTTAGGACGATGGATAGTAGAACACCGGGACATCCAGAGGTAGGTGTAACACCTGGAGTAGAAGCTACGACAGGACCATTAGGACAAGGACTTGCAATGACAGTGGGATTTGCAATAGCAGAAAGACATCTAGCAGAAAAGTATAATAGAAAAGGCTTCCCGATTGTAGATCATTATACCTATACAATATGTGGAGATGGAGACTTAATGGAAGGGGTTGCCAATGAAGCAGCATCTTTAGCAGGACATTTAGGACTTGGAAAATTAATTGTACTTTATGATTCAAATAATGTAAGCTCCGATGGAAGCATAGATTACTCTTTTTCGGAAAATACATTAAGAAAATTTGAATCATTAGGCTGGAATACTATATTAGTTGATGATGGAAATGATATAGATAAAGTTTATGAAGCAATTACTTTAGCAAAAAAACAGGATGAGAAACCAACTTTAATAGAGGTTAAAAACATTATTGGATATGGTTCACCAAGTTTTCAAGGGACTTCAAAGATTCACAGCAATCCAGTAGGTGAAGAAGAAGTTAAATTGATTAAGTCCGAATATAGTTGGAAATATGGTGAAAAGTTCTTTGTGCCATCAGAGGTTAAAGAATATGTAAGCTCTGTAATGACAGAAGGGGTTAAAGCAGAAGAGGAATGGAATGATTTATTTGAAGGATATAAGGCTGAGTACCCAGAGTTATCAAAGGAATTAACCGACATTATTGCTAATAAGGTAGAAATTCCCGTAGAAGATATGCCAGTATATCAAGAAGGAAAAGTGGCAACTAGAACTGCTTCAGGAAAAGCTTTAAATAGCATATTTAAAATATATCCTAAGTTGTTTGGTGGTTCTGCTGATTTAGCTTCATCAAACAAGACTACTATTGAAGATAGCACTTTTGTGGACAAAGATGATTTTGAAGGATCAAATATGCACTTTGGTGTTAGAGAATTTGCTATGGCATGTATATGTAATGGTGTAACACTACATGGGGGAGTGCGTGGATACTGTGGTACTTTCTTAGTATTCTCTGACTATATGAGATCGGCCATTAGATTATCTGCTTTAATGGGAACACCAGTAATATATATATTTACCCATGACAGCGTAGCAGTAGGACAAGACGGTCCTACCCATCAACCAATAGAACATTTAGCATCCTTAAGGGTAATGCCTGGTATAGACGTTATAAGACCAGCTGACGGAAATGAAACCATATATGCGTGGAAGTTAGCAGTTGAAAAATTAGATAGACCTACTGCACTAATATTGGGAAGACAGGATGTGCCAATATTAGAAGGTGTTAACTATAGTGGTGTAAAAAGAGGAGCATATATTATATCTAAATCGAATAGACCAGCTGAAGGAATTTTAATAGCAACAGGTTCTGAAGTTCATATAGCAATAGAGGCACAGAAGAAGTTAGAAGAAGAAGGTATCCATGTAGATGTAGTAAGTATGCCAAGTTGGGAACTATTTGAAAGTCAGACTAAGGAATATAAGGACTCAGTATTAAATCCTAATATAAAGAAAAGATTAGCAGTTGAGGCGGGAAGCTCCTTTGGTTGGGAAAGATATATAGGTACAGAAGGTAAGACAATATCCATTGATGATTTTGGTAAATCAGGGAATGGAGAACAATTGATTAAGGAATTAGGATTTAATCCAGAAAATATCGTTAAACAATACAAATCATTTGAAATTTAATTAAAATAAAAGGTTGCTGCTATGGGTAATAGCAGCAACCTTTTGTAATTTATATAATCTTCTTTTTAACTCTTCTTAGCCATTACAGTTTTACATTTAGGGCAGGTAATAGAGATTTTTCCTTTTCCTCTTGGTACACGAAGGGTTTGTTTACAATTAACGCATTTAAAATATTTATAATCTTTCAATCCCTTTATCCTATTAAATTTGCCATTTACCTTTCCTTTTATATAATTCCACTTGTTTAAAAACTTAACATTCTCCTGATATCTTTTCGATAAATCCTTAGAAAACATTCTGTATATAACTACCCCTATGGTGACTATATAGAGTATAGCTAGTATCTGGCTATTTAAAAATCTTGATAAAATAGAAATGAAAACAGCAACTATCAATAGTACGAATGACAATTGATCTGGACCATATCTACCTAGCATAAATTTTTTTAGCCAATTCATAAATAAGACCCTCTCTCTAATTTATATTCTTATACCTATTTATATTATCATCATTTAAAAACTCATAGGCATTATTTACTTCTTGAAACATCCTTGTTGCATCAGGTGATTTATTTAAATCTGGATGATATTCCTTTGCTTTTTTCCTATAGGCTAATTTTATTTCATATTTATCTGCATTATATCCAACACCTAATATATTACAGCTTTTTTCATATTTACTTTTAAATTCAGTAGCTGGATTTACATAGGGCTCTCTATTACCATAAGAGTTGCCTTGACCATACCACTGATTGTTTCCTCTTTGTGAGCCTTGGTATTCATTCCACTGTCTAAACATTTCTTCCCATTCTCTTTGCTGCTCAGCTTGTTTACGTTGCTGTTCTTTCCTTTTTCTATCGTATTCCATATTTTTATATCTAGCTTTGTATTCATCAAAAGTCTCAAATTGATATATGGTGCCATGGATAAGATAATTAGCTCTATCATAGAGATATTCGGTTAGAGTATACTTTAAATATTTTAAATAGGAGACAAACTGAGTTCCAAGTATTGGAAATACCACAAAGAATAATACAATCAAAAGGACAGCAGGGTTCAGTAATAGAGCAAGTCCTATAGGTCCTGCTATCATAAAGATTAACAAGCAACCCCCCATGCCTATTAATGCAGCAAACCCTACTGCAATATTTCTTACAAATGTGACTATAGTTTCTATGATGGTTATCAAAACAGTAAATATCCCAGATATTAATTTGGTAATAGCATATAAACACTTTCCAGTTATCTTTTTTAGTATATTCATATGGTATTAACTCCTAAACATTGTTATTTTGTGTTTTTCTTAATTCATATGTTCTTTAGCTTTTTCCACCAATTCATTTAGTTTAGCTTCCTTATAAGAAGCATAATATTCCTTTAAGTCCTTAATGACAGAAGTATCATAGCCATTATCCTTTAATTCCTTTTCCAATTCTTTAACCATGAGATTAAAATCTTCATCACATCTTTTTTCTAATCTACTTCCCTCATTCATATATTTGTTTGCAAGTTTAGCATTGGATATATCTCCAGACTTATATTCTTCATAGCCTAATTTAATAAGACTATCCAATTTAGCTTCATAATCTTTTTGTAATAACTCAATTTTATCATTATAATCAGATGCCATATTTATAAAAGATTCATCATCAGTATTATCCGCAGTTTCTTCATTAATTATATTTAATAAGGGATTTTCTGTGGATTCTAAACTGTCCCTATCATTTAAGTCCTCATACCCACCACTATTCACTTCATTAAAGCTTTTTAGCATACTAAACATAAATTTGATCTTATTAAGATTGAGTATTAATAAAAGGCATAACACTCCTATGACGGATAAAAATATATACTTACCACGATTTTTCTTCATTATATATCACCTCTTAATGCTATTTTAACAATTATATCATATTTAATAGTTAATAAGTTTAAAATATAAAAGGATTTATGTTTTTTATATTCATAAGGGATTATAAAAAGATTAGGCAGCCTTAATTAGATAGGATATCTAACTAAGGCTGCCTAATTAGGAGAATACTATTTAATTATTCTCTGTTTTATTTTACATATGTTATTATCTCTGTATTTGATGTAGTCTCATATTCTGCTTCATGAACTCTTTTCCCAACCTCAGCTATAAATGGAAGTGGGTCAATACATTCTTCAGGAACCATGAGCCCTATTTTTTCTATTTTACCTTGAGCAAGCATTTCAGCACCAACTGCTAGTGGATAGCCAGTAGCTGGCCCCATATTTCCATATCCTAAAGTTTTAAATAATATTTCATTTCCATCCTTTTTTCCTCGAATTTCAATAGCAGAAGAGGATAATGGTTCTGGATGCTCGTTTTCAAATAATTCAGTTCTAGGGGTAATCTTTTCTAATGATGTCAAAGTAACATCTCTTGGAATTATAGTTTGACCATTAACTTCAATAGGTTCTGTACTGGTTAGACCAGTTTTAGTTAATATTTTTAAGGTTCTTTGGATTTCTATTGGATATAATCCCAGTTTAATAGATAGATTTTTAATATTTGGAAGTACTCTAGGCAATGAAAATGTTTCGGGATGTCCAATACTAGAAATTGGAAGTACACCAAAAGGTTCGCCAAAGTCATAATAAACTTCGCCTTCAAAATCCCTTTCTACGGCTCTTTTGCCATCTTTAATTACAGGAACCCCACCAATAAAGTTTTCCATAGTATGGTGTAGAACCGCAGGGCCTTCTGGTTCTCTATCACTAATAGCTAAATAGAATGTAACATCATCTACCTCATCCATTAAAGTAGAAGCATATAATACAGTTAATGGTAGAGTTCCTGGACTAGAGCCTAGACCTACGATAAGACGAATGCCTTTTTCTTTTGCAAGTTTTTCTCTTTCAGGTGTAAAGATTTTTTCATGAGCTGCAATATCGTCACAGAAGTCTACATAATCTTTACCTGCTTCAATAACAGTATCAATAATTGGCTCAGCTAATGTATAATATGGTCCAGTACAATTAGCAACTACATCTGCATCTTTAATGAGATTCATAAGAGAATCCTTATTTAATACATCTACTTGTGCTGCTTTTAGTTTTGAAGAATTAAACTTTTCATTTAAAACCTCTTGGGTTCGTTCTAGGTTTCGACTGGCAACTACTATTTCATCAAACACATCCCTCTGTAGGAGTGCTTCGATGGAAAACAATCCTTGAGCACCAGCACCACCTAGTACAACAATCTTTGACATTGTCATTCCCCCTTTACATTTTTTACATATTTATAAGTAATGGTTATAAAAAACATATTGACAAATTGTTATAAATTTATCTATGTTTTTCTATATTGTACCATAATAAAACACAAAAAGATATGAATATATGTTTATATGTTTTAATTTAATAAAAGATATCATCTAAACTTATGAAATATATGAATATGAGATTTTTACTCTACCATTTATCCATTGTATATTAATATTTAAGCTTTTTGTAAAAAATGCTAAAATATAATCTTAAATACTGAATTCGTAGGATTTTTATCTTATTTATTAGAGAAAAATCAGAATTCTTTTAAAATATTTTATAAAAAGCTTGTCATATCTGTTAATTTCAAACAATCAAAAGTCTTAACAAAGGAAATATTTTTTAGCTATTATACAACATATTAAACCATATAGAAATATATATCCAAATCAAAGACATAATGTTAACAAAAAACAGAATATAAACTACCATTGTATTGGAGAAAACGTTGGCAACCTGTTGAAATATAGGGTTTGCAAGATTTATAATAAACATATAGTTGATTAATGTTTTTAAATTAAAGGAAACACTTTAGTATCTAATAAGTGAAATTTGAGGAGGTGAAGAAAAATATATTTTAATGTACAAGGGTTGTAGTATTTTGGCAACCAATAATTAAAAAATAAGGAGTGTATACTATGGAAGCCAATGCAGCAAAAGTGAAAAAAACTGAGATTAAGAAAATAGCATTTTTAGTATTATCTATTGTTGTCTATTTGGGATTAACCAGTATTGAACCCCCAGAAGGACTGAGCATTGAAGGATGGAAAGGAATAGCCTTAATAATTAGTGCAACTATAACATGGGTAACAGAATATGTGCCTATAGCAATATCTTCATGTTTACTATTATTTCTGCCTAATCTATTGAAGATTGATAGTACTGGCAATATAATGAAAAATTTCGCCACTCCAACCTTATTTTTTATTTTATCTGCATTATTAATTGCACAAGCATTTGTAAAAGTTGGCTTTGGCTATAGGGTATCATTGTATGTAACTACTCTATTTGGCAACAAGAGTAAATATGTATTGTTAAGTTTGATGTTATGTACTTCTTTTATATCTTTTTTCTTAGCTGATATTCCTGCTGGAATCATAGTAGGTGCTATTGCAAATGAAATATTAAATAAGAATGATTGTGAACCTGGAAAATCTATATTTGGGAAAAGCGTCATGCTAGGGATACCAATTGCAGCAGCTGTTGGAGGTGTAGCAACTCCAGCAGGAAGTGGAGTAAACATTCTTTCAATCAATCTATTAAAAAGTGTAGCAGGAATAGAAATAGGTTTTTTACAATGGTCTATAGTAGGGGTTCCCTTAGCTGTTTTACTTACCTTGATTTCATGGTTAGTAATTAGTAAGCTTTATAAATCAGAATTTGAAACGATTAAAGGATTTGAAGATATAGAAGAAGAACGAAAAGCTCTAGGAAAGATGAGTAAAGATGAAACTATATTTCTAATAATTTTTGGAGCTACAATAATCCTTTGGTTAACCCAGTCAATGACTAACTTAGAAACTGCATTTGTATCTATGCTTGCAACTACACTATTTTTCCTACCGGGAATAGAAATACTCGAATGGGAAGAGGCAAAACAAAAAATCGGATGGGAAATATTATTATTGGTGGGTTCATGTAATGCCTTAGCTATGATATTAAGTGACCACGGCAGTGCCAAGTGGTTAAGTGATACTTTCTTAGGTGGATTTACTAATTCATCATTATTAATGGTTATATTTGCAGTTACTACATTTGGTATTTTTATTCACTTATTGGTTCCGATTTCTGGTGCTGTTATGGCGTTGACTATACCTGTAATAGCTATTTTAGCTGAAACTATGGGTGTAAATCCAATATATTTAGTACTTCCATTGGCTTATACTGCATCTTGTGTATTTCTAATTCCTTTAGATCCTACAGCTATGACTACCTATGGATATGGATATTGGAAATTAAAAGATATGCCTAAACCGGGCTTCATTATAGCTGTATTTTGGATTCCTATATTAGTAGCATTAATGTATGTTGCTATTAATTTAAAATTAATTTAAAGGGTAGACTACAGCTATAGTGAAAAAATCTCAATTAAAAAAATATAGTATGATATATGATTATTAAGTTTATATACTGAGTTTTATTACTGGAGGATAGTGGGATGAATAAGAAAGTAGATACTACAGATAGAAAGATATTAGGATTATTAATGGAAAATGCAAGAATAAGTTATGCAGAAATAGGAAGACGGGTTCATTTGTCAAGGGTAGCTGTAAGGGATCGAATAAAACAGATGGAAGACAGTGGAGTTATTACCCAGTATTCTGCAATTATTGATAGGAATGCATTGGGATTGGAGTTGGCTGTATTTTTAGAGATAGAAGTACTACCCAGTAGAATAGAAAGTGTTGCCACTGAAATTTCAAAGATGAAAGAAGTTACCATTGTATATCAAATGACAGGCCCGACAATTTTACATGTTCACATATTTATAGAAAATAGTGAGAAGCTTTCTAAATTTCTCAATGACAAAATATATCCTTTAGAAGGTATTACTAGAACTTCAGTATATATGCTTTTAAAAAATTATAAAACCAATTTATCTATAAAATAATAATCATGTTTAAGTATTCTAATTATGATTAATTAACGATTGTCTATTCAACCTATTTTTAAAAAAGTGGACAAGTTCTTTAAAAAGAAGTAAGGGGGAAAATTAAATGGAAGAAAAAGAGTTTAGGATTTTAAGTAGGGGTGGTCAAGGAGCAGTAACAGCAGCTCAAATATTAGTTGAAGCTGCTGTAATTGGCAACAAGTATGCACAGGCGGTACCTAACTTCGGCCAAGAGAGAAAAGGTGCTCCTGTTTATACCTTTGCCAGACTGTCCAATGAGCCTATTCAGAGTCATACCTATGTTTATGAGCCAGACATTGTCGTAATGTTTGACCCTTTCCTTATGGAATTGGGAATTAATCCATTAGAAGGAATAAAATATAACTCAATATTAATTATAAATGATAAAGAATTGCCTGACAAGCTTGGAGATAAATTTAAGAAAGTTGGATTGTTAGATGCTTGGGGAATTACCCATGAGATGATTGGCAATGTTCCCCCAAATGCTGCTATGTTAGGAGCTATCGCTAAGACTACTGGTCTATTAGAAATAGAACACATAATGGAAGCCATAGTGGATACTATGGGAGAAAAAATTGGGAAAATAAATGCTAAATGTGCAAAAGAAGCTTATGAAAGGACTGTTATTTATGAGAGATAAAGCAGGGGTATATGCAATTAAAATTTCGGATACAAAGACAGGTACTTGGAGATTAACTAGACCTATAATTAGTGAAAAATGTATAGCCTGCGGTATTTGTTCAAAATATTGCCCAGGACAATATATAGAAATAAAAGACATTGCAACTATAGATTATGATTATTGTAAGGGATGTGGAATTTGTGAAGTTCTATGTCCAGTTCACGCAATATCTATGATAGAGGAGGCAGAATAATATGAGTAAAAGGGTAGCAATTGACGGCAATCGTTCTATCGCTGAGGGAGTAAGGCTAGCTGGGGCCCAAGTTGTTGCAGCTTATCCTATTACCCCTCAGACACCAATGGTTGAAAAAGTTGCAGATTTTATAAATGAAGGCAGATTAGATGCTAAATATATTGCAGTGGAATCAGAACATTCCGCATTAACGGCGGTAGTTGGTGCTGCTCTTGTAGGTACTAGAGTCTTTACAGCAACTGCTGGTGCAGGGTTGGCTTTAATGCATGAGATTATAGGAGTTGCATCTGGTAATAGACTACCTATTGTTATGGGAGTAGCCAATAGAGCTTTACCTAGTCCATGGTCTTTACAAACAGACCATTCTGACAGTATGGCTGAAAAGGATATGGGTTGGATACAATTGTATGCTTCTAATTGTCAAGAAGCGTTAGATTATACCTTATTAGCTTATAGAATCGGAGAAGAAGTTAGACTGCCTGTAATGGTATGTATAGATGGTTTCTTCCTAACCCATACAACTGAAGTTGTGGAATTACCAGAGCAGGAAGATGTGGACAGATTCTTACCAGATTATAAAAGAGGAGATATATATTTAGATCCAGATAACCCTATGACAATTAATCAATTAAATTCAGCTGATACCTTTACAGAAATTAAATATAGCCATAATGAAGCATTAAATGAGGTTATTAATATTTTTCCAGCTGCTGCAAAGGAATTTGAAGATATATTTAATAGAAAATATAGTCTATGCAAAGATGTCGATTGTGAAGATGCTGATGTAGTAATAATAACCTTGGGTTCATCTTCTGGAACAGCCCGTAAGGTTGCTCAGGAAATGAGTTCTAGTGGTAAGAAAATCGGCTCCTTGCAAGTATCCTGTTTTAGACCATTTCCTAAAAAAGAAGTAATAGAAAAATTAAAAGGTGCAAAATCCGTAGCTGTAATAGATAGATCTTGGGCTTTGGGAACGGACGGACCTCTTTCTCAAGAAATAAAATCAGCTCTTTATAGTGCTAATATGAATATACCCGTATATGATTTTGTAGCAGGTTTAGGTGGAAGGGACTTAAGTGAGAAAACCATAAGAAATGTAGTAGATAAAACTATAGAATTGAATAGCAAAGATGAGAAAGTACTTTATCCTATTTGGATAGATACGAAGAAGGAGGTTAAATAATATGATGACTAACCTTATAAGTAAAGGAACAACTACATGTGAAGGATGTGGTATGGAGTTAATAGCTCGATCTATAGTTGAGGTTTTAGGTAAAAATACTATAATTTTAACTCCGCCAAGTTGCTCAGCCATATTAACTGGATTTGGAGATCAAACTTGCTGGAAAATACCATCATTTCAATCTAATTTAGAAAATATAGCTGCTTATTGTTCAGGAATATCAACTGCTTTGGAATTCCATAATAGAGAAGATATAAATGTTGTTGCACTTGCTGGAGATGGTGGAACTGTAGACATAGGGTTACAGGCATTATCAGGTGCTATAGAGAGAGGACATAGGTTTATCTATATATGTTACGACAATGAAGCATATATGAATACAGGGATTCAAAGATCAGGCTCTACTCCTGTAGGAGCTTGGACTACTACTACTCCAGGAGGTAAAAAGGAGATAAAGAAAAATATAGTAGAGATGCTTATGGCACAGGGAATTCCTTATATTGCTACGGCATCTGTAGGATATATTGATGATTTTAAGAAAAAACTTGCGAAAGCAAAGGATATAGATGGTCCAGCATATATTCACACCCTTACACCTTGTGCTACGGGATGGAGATTTCATTCAAGGGAAACTATTAAAATTGCTCAGCTTGCAGTGGAAACAAACTTATATCCTCTATTTGAAGCTATTGATGGCGAAATAAGGGTTACAAAGAAGATTTCTAAAGTTAAATCTATAGAAGAATATTTGAAGATGCAAGGACGTTTTAAAAACATTACCAAGGAACAAGTAGAATATTTAGAAACGAATGCAGAAAACTACTATAATAAATTGATTGAAATGGAGGCTAAATAAGATGAGGAGTTTAGACAAGTTCTTTTATCCAGAGAGTGTGGCGGTTATAGGTGCTAGTACGGATCAGGGTAAAGCTGGATATCAAATATTAAAAAACTTGATAGAATTAGATTTTGATGGGAGTGTGTATCCTGTAAACCCTAAAGAAGATGAAATATTTGGTAAGAAGTGCTATAAATCTTTAAAAGATATAGATACAAATGTTGATTTAATTTTGGTTTCAGTGCCTGCTCCTGTAGTGCCTAGTATATTTATGGAAGCTAAAGAAAGAGGAGATGTAAAAACAGCGGTAATATTAGCATCCGGGTTTAGTGAAACAAAAATACCAGAAAGAATTAAGTTAGAAGAAGAAGTGATTAGAATAGCCAAAGAAGCTGACATTAGAATAATAGGACCTAACTGTGTAGGGGTTATGAATACTGAAAACAGATTAGATACAACTTTTGCAGCTGGAATAAAAAAGGTACCTGGTTCTATGAGTTTGATTTCCCAAAGTGGTTCTTTAGGTGCAGCAATAGCAGCTTTTTCTGTAAATCAAGCTGTTCCAATAGGCTTTGCTAAATGGGCTCATGTGGGAAATCAATGCGATATTAAGGTATTGGATATATTAAAATATTATAAAGATGATGAGCAAACTAAAAGTATAGCAATGTATATGGAAGGAATCGATAATGCAAGAGAATTTATGGAAGTTGCTAGAGAAATTACAGAAGAAAAGCCAATAGTAATTTTAAAGGTGGGCAGAAGCAAATTAGGTTCAGGAGCAGCAGCATCCCATACTGGTTCATTAGCGGGAACAGATGCATTATATGATGCCGCTTTTGAACAAGCGGGAATACTAAGGGTAAATACCATAGAGGAACTTTTAGATACTGCTAAGGCAATTTCTATGCAGCCATTACCAAAGGGTAATAGAATAGCGGTTTTAACTGAAGCTGGTGGTCCTGGAATTATATCTGTAGATGAAATAGGTCTTGGTGATATGGCAGTGTTGGCTAAATTCTCTGATAAAACTATAGAAAGGTTGAGAGAAGTTCTTCCTCCTATGGCTATAATTGATCATACTGATGGGTATATAGATATGTCTGCAGCAGCTGATGAAAAACAGCACGCTGAAGCATTAAAAATAGTATTGGAAGATGATGGAGTTGATGGAGTTGTCCACTTAAGTGTACCTCCAACTTTCTTAATACCTAAGGAGATGGGAGAGATGTCTGCCCAAGCTATTAAGAAATATAATAAACCCGTTACAGTATGCTACTTAGCTGGTGAATGGGTACAAGAAGGTAGAGAAGCTTTGGAAAAGGAAGGGATTCCAACCTTTGATATGCCTGATAGGGCTGCTAAAGCGATGATAAATATGGTAAAGAGAAGACTTATGTTAGATGCTATAAAAGATAATAAGATTGAAGAAACATCGGCAGTAGATACACAAAATATAAATAGTATAATTCAAGATGCAAAAGAAAAGAATATAAGTTTAACTGAAATAGAATCTAGAAAGATATTATCACAATACGGCATAGATTTTGGAGAATTTGAATTTGCAGACAATGTAGAAGATGCCATTTGTAAGGCTGAAAAGCTAGGCTATCCTATAGTTATGAAGATAATGTCTCCAGATATAATTCATAAAAGTGATGCAGGTGGGGTAGTTGTTAATATTAAAAATGAAAATGAATTAAAAGATGCGTATATAAAGATAATGGAAAATGCTAAAAAATATTCTGAGGATGCAAGGATAAACGGTGTTCTTTTAACACCAATGTTACTTGATGGTATGGAAATGATAATAGGTGCATTAAGAGACCAGCAATTCGGACCTTGTGTGATGGTAGGGTTTGGGGGAATATTTGTAGAGGTATTAAAAGATGTTAGTTTCAAAATAGCTCCAGTGTCTTACTCTGAGGCTAAAGATATGGTAGAAAAATTACAACTATATCCTATGTTAAAGGGAATTAGAGGACAAGCTAAATTAGATGTTGATGCTGTAGTAGATACTATTGTTAAGGTAAGTAGACTTATAACCGAAAATGAAGATATCAAAGAAATAGATATTAACCCTATAAGAGTATATGAAAAAGGTATAGCTGCATTAGATGGAAGAGTTATAATCTAAAAGTTTTTATATATTGGAATAAAGAGGAAAAGGGATAGTTTAAGACTATTCCTTTTCTTGTTATATAATGGGGAGAGAAAAAATAATTAAATTATATATTAAGTAAATGATAAGAGGGATGGCTTAGTACATATGACATTTATCTTATCTTTTTATTAAACTTAATAGGAATTATAAATAATTTCCGTTAGCCATAGGAAATTTATTATTTTACTTAGTATTTATAAAAATATATATTGTTAATTGAGGAGGATATAACATGATGATACCGCTACTCCAAAGACACAAATTAATTATAGAGTATTTACTCAATAGAAAAGGTTGGACTAAGGCTTCAGAAGTTTCCAAAGAATTAAATGTTAGTGATAGGACCATAAGGGATGATATTAAACTTATCAATGAAATTATATTAGAACATAACTTAAAGATAGAATCCTCTAGAGGAAAAGGTTATAGAATCGGAGAAAAGGATGCAGAACTTTTCAGCAAGCTAATATCTATAGAGCAGGAAAACGTACCTATTCTACCTGAAGAAAGAATGAAGTTTATCATAGAAAGACTTTTAGTACAAAAAGAAGGAGTAGATGTATTTTATTTAGCTGATGAAATGTTTGTAAGTGAACAGACAATAGAAGCAGACATAAAGAGGATAAAAGATATGCTTAAAGATAAACGCTTAGGGCTAACTATTTCTAAGAAAAAAAACATATTTTTTATCGAAGGAAAGGAAATATATAGAAGATATCTATTATGTAATGTGGTCATGGATGGAACCTTTGAAAGTTTACTCGATCTATATAATTATTCCCCTTATCTAAAAGAAGTTGATTTGATTAAAATAAAGGATATTTTATTAAAAAACATAGAGGATAGCAACTTTGTTTTTTCAGATTTAGACTTAGTTAGTTTAATAATACACTGTGCAGTATCGGTTCAGAGGATGAAGCAAAATTTCTACCTAGATAGTGGAGAAAATTTAGATGTTAAAAAAGATTCTAAGGAAGTGGAGATAGCTAAAAATATTGCAGAAGATTTCAATAAAGAATATGGAATAGCTTTTAATGAATTGGAGATAGCAAATATGGCTAAAAATATTTCTCTAAAAAGGGCATCTTTGCACCATCAACGCCTTAAATTAGGTAAAGATTATATAAACAAAACTTCTATGGATTTAGTAGACCTACTCTTAAAGGAAGTAAGAAATGAGTTTAATTTAGATCTGACAGAAGATAAACATTTAAAAGTATATTTATCTTCTCATATTGATTCCTTAATAAAAAGGATTTCCCATAATAGGGTTTATAATAATCCATATTTAGATGAAATAAAAAATGGTTATCCTTATCTATTTGAAGTTGCAGTATTTATTAGGAAAAGGTTCTATGAATTAACTAATATGACCATGGGAGAAGATGAAATAGGTTATATAGCAATACATCTTGGAGCTGCTGTTGAAAGACAAAAAACAAAGGAGCCTATTAAAAAGGTAGCCATCATATCCCATGCTAATATGGCTTGCAAGCAATTGCTTTATAATAAACTCCACAACTTATTTTCGCATAAGATGGAGATTGTTGGGCCATTTGCAATTTATGAAATAGATAAGATAAAAGAACAAAATTTAGATGTGATAATATCCACTGTTAGGCTGCCAGAGGATGTAAATATACCCAGCGTAGTTATTTCAACCTTTTTAACCGATAGGGATATTTTACAAATAAAAAAATTTATAGATGATTTTGAAGATGAACAGGAAAGACAAAAGCTAACAAAACAAGCTAAAAAATATATAAACAAGGATTTGTTTTACAATGGTTTAGATTTTAAAAAGCCTCAAGATGTAATTGAGTTTATGAGTGACAAGATGATACAAGAAGGGTTTGCACCAGAAGATTTTAAGAAGTTAGTTTTCAAAAGAGAAAAGATATCCCCTACATCTTTTGATAATTTAATAGCTATGCCTCACTCTATTGAATCCAATGGATATAAAACTGGGATATCCGTATTGATATTAAAAGAACCCATTAGATGGTCAGAAAAGAATGTTCAAATAGTCTTTATGTTTTCTTTGAAAAAAGGAGAACAAAACGAATTGAAAAATATTTATAAGATGATTCAAGAGCTGATACTCGGTGATAAAGTATCGGTAAAGCAATTAAGCAAGATAAAAGATTTTGATGAGTTTGTAGGAAAACTAGTAAAATTACCTAAAAAGGAGAGGAAATAATATGAATTCAGAAGAACTAGCATTTCAACTAATTTCAATAGCAGGAGATGGAATGGGATTATATTTTAAAGCTTTAGAAGAAGCCAAAAAAGGTAATTTTAAAGAAAGCGATATTTTATATGATGAAGCTTCTGAAAAAATTAAAGAAGCACATAAGATTCAAAGCAATGCTTTGTTTAGTGAAGCAAGAGGTGAACAATTAGATGTCAATATACTATTGGTACATGCTCAAGATCATTTAATGAATTGTATATTGGCTAAGGAGTTTGTAAGGGAATTTATTGAATTATATAAAAAAGATAAGAAGGAGGATTAAAAAATGATTAGGATAAGAATAATGCTTATGTGTGCAATGGGGTTGTCAACTGGGATATTGGCTAAAAAGATAGAAGAAGTAGCCAAAGGGAGCGAAAAGATAGATCATGACTATTTTGAAGTAAATGTGACTTCTATTGATGAATACATGGACCATTTAGATGATGATGTAGATGTACTAATGGTTGGACCTCAAGTCAATTTCAAATACGATGAACTTAAAAAAGCTTTTGAAGAGAAGGGAATTGCAACTATGCTCATTGACAGTAAAGAGTATGGAGAAATGGATGCACCAACTATATTGAAAAGAGCAATATTAACACAAAAGAAGTTTAATAAAAAATAAAGTTAAGAGGTGATATAAGTGTCAGAATTTAATAATAAGATAAAGAAATTGGATAAGTTTTTTAAACCTGTGATTAAGTTTATGGAGGAACAAAAGCATCTTCAAGCAGTTAAAAGGTCCATGTTGACCTTGCTGCCAATAACGATTATAGGTTCTTTTACATTGGTGGCTATGAACATAGTACAGATGATACCAAATTCAGCTTATGCTGATTTTATGACAGCTAATGAAGATGTGATAATGCTTTTATTTGATTTTTCAATGGGATTGATGGGTTTATATACAGCATTATTCGTAGCATATTTTTTAGCTGAAAGCTATAAGATGTACACCGTAGGAAGCTGTTTAACCTCAATTGTAATGTTTTTGGTTTTAAACTCGGGACTTGTAGATGGAAGTATAGATACTACATTTTTAGATGCAAAAGGCATGTTTACTGGCATATTTGTTGCCATAATCTCTGTTGAATTAACAAGATACTTAAATAAAAAGAAATTTATCATAAGAATGCCTGAAGGTGTACCGGATATGGTCACTAAGAGTTTTGAAATAATAATACCATTGATTTTAAATTCTTTATTATTTGTTTTCTTGAGAATAGGAGTATTTAAGTTAACTGGTTTACTTGTACCCGAAATAATCCTAAAGGCTATGTCACCTTTTGTAGCATCTTTAGATACCGTATGGGGAGTAATGTTCTTAGTATTTATGATTCAACTTTTATGGTGGTTTGGTATACATGGGGATGCTGCATTAAGTCCTATATTTTTACCAATAGCTCTTCAAAATGTTACAGAAAATGCAGCAGCTTATGGAGCAGGAGAACCATTAACGCATGTATTTACTGAAACTGTTTTAAGCAATTTTTTCTTAATGTCGGGTTCAGGTATAACTATTGGATTAGTAATATTGATGCTATTAAGTAAATCCAAAAGATATAAATCCCTTGGGAAAATTTCAATATTACCAGCTATATTTGGAATAAATGAGCCTGTAACCTTTGGAACTCCTATAGTGTATAACCCAGTAATGTTTGTTCCTTATGTTATTGGACCTACGATATTATCGTTTTTCATATATATGGCTTTTAAGATAGGGTTTGTACCAATGGCATTTATACAATCTCCAGGATATACACCATGGTTATTGCAAGGCTATTTAATGAATTTATCCTTAAGATCAGCACTACTTCAAACTTTAATATTAATAGCATCTATAATTATGTATTATCCATTCTTTAAGATAATGGAGAGAGAAGAACTTTTACTTGAAGATAATAAAAAGGAAATTGACAAAGAACTTGAAGATTTAGATTTGGATTTCTAGAACGGAGGGAGTAAAATGAAGAAATTTAAAATTGTAATTGTAGGCGGAGCTAGCACATATACACCAGGAATAGTAAAAGGACTTATTACAAATAATGATGAGCTTCCTTTAAAAGAGTTGGTATTAGTAGATATAAATGGTGAGCGACTTGATATAATGGGAGGATTTGTAAGGATTTTAATGGCAAAATACCTACCAGATGTTAAGGTTTCGTGGACTACTAATAGAGAAGAAGCATTTCCAGGAACGGATTTTTTCTTTGTTCAGATAAGACCTGGAGGATTGAAACAAAGAGAGCAAGATGAAAAAATTCCTTTAAAATATGGATTAGTTGGACAAGAAACCTGTGGCGCTGGAGGGTTTGCTTTTGCTATGAGAAGTATACCAGCTATGGTGGAGATTGTAAAAGATGCAGTTAAATATTCACCAGAAGCTTGGATATTGAACTATTCTAATCCAGAATCTATGATATCAGAAGCTTTAAACAGGGCAGTTCCTGAAGCTAAAGCTTTATGTCTTTGCGATATGCCAATATCCCAAGAAGTATCCCTAGCAAAGGTCTTAGGTAAAGGACATAAAGATTTAACCTTTAAATATTTTGGATTAAACCACTTTGGTTGGTTTTCCGCTATATATGATAAAGATGGAAAAGATTTATTGCCCCAGTTGGTGAAGGATATTTTAGAAGGAAATAAAAATACAATAGACCATGTAGATATTAAGACGGATCCTTATTGGCAAGAAACCTTTAAAGGTATTATTAAAATGACCAAATATTTCCCAGGCTTTATACCTTTAACTTATTTACAATATTATTTCTTCCCAGATGAAATGGTAGCTAAAGAAAATCCTGAATATACTAGGGCAAACTTCGTTATGGATCATAGGGAAAAGGAAGTATTTGAAGAATGTGAAGAAGTTATAAAAAATAGTTCTGTAAGCGATTCTTCTCTATTAACTGGAGTTCATGGAAACTATATTATTGATATAGCTAAATCCATTGCATTTGATAAGAAGGAAAGATTTGTAGTAAATGTATTAAATGAAGGTGCAATCTCTAACTTTAGAGAAGATGTAGTGGTAGAAGTACCTTGTTATGTAGGAAGCCAAGGGGTAGAGCCAATAGCAGTTGGTAAAATTCCAACATTTCAAAAGGGATTAATGGAAATGGAAAAATCCTATGAAGTTTTAGCTGTGGAAGCTTGTTTGGAAGAAGATTATGATAAAGCACTTAAGGCTTTGACATTAAATCTTACTATTCCTTCAGCAGGATTGGCAAAAAAGGTATTAGATGAGCTTATTGAGAACAATAAAGAATATTTCCCAGACTTCAAACCTAGATATTTTTAATATGGAAAAGATATCACATGGGAAAAGATATTCACTATTTTTAATGGGCGTATTTATACTAACCTTGGGAGTTGCTTTGACGATAAAAGCAAACTTAGGAGTTGGTTCATGGGATGCGATAAATGTAGCATTAAATAGGATTTATGGTTTATCCGTTGGAACTTTTGGCATAATTATAGCGGTGATTATAACCATCATAAGTGGAATATTAAGGAGAGGGAAGTTTAACTTCTATACCCTAATAACAGCAGTGCTACTAGGATTGTTTACGGATTTCTGGTTATATGTTATAGAAAGGATTATTATGGGAAACAGTTTATCCATAAGGTTGAGTTGTTTCATCTTAGGAATCATACTGTTATCCTTTGGGATTGCATTATACATTAGATTAGAATTAGCACCTAATTCACTAGATGATTTTATGGTAGCATTAAGTGAAAAGTTTAATATATCAATCTGTATATCAAAGTTGATAGTCGACATTTTGGGTTTAATAATAGGATTATTCCTCAATGGTCCTATAGGTTTAGGAACTTTAGTAATCACAGGGATATTAGGACCACTGATAGGATTCTTTGACAAGAGGTTAAAATGGTTGTATCAATGATAAAGTTAAAAGGAGAATCAAAGGCCTATTAGCTCTTTGATTCTCCTTTTGTTGATAATAAATCTAATTTGCCTATAAGATTATTATATTTGATTTTTTGTTTTTTATTAGTACAATATGTTTTATAGGACAAAAAAAGAAAGGAAGATAATATGTATCCTCTAAAATTTAAACCTTATTATGTTGAAAAAATATGGGGTGGAAGAAATATCTCTAAATTTAAGAATGATTTACCTGAAGGAAATATAGGAGAAAGCTGGGAACTGTCCTGTAGAAAGGATGTAGATAGTTCTATAATCAATGGAGAATATAAAGGAAAAACCTTTGGTTCATTATTATTGGAAAAGGGTTCTCTATTAGCTGGAAGTAAAATATCCATTGAAACTTTTCCTCTGTTGATAAAGTTTTTAGATGCTAAGGAGGAATTATCAATACAAGTTCATCCAGATGATGAATATGCCAAAAAAGATGGAGACTTAGGCAAAACAGAAGTATGGGTGGTATTAGAGGCAGACGAAGATGCCAATATGGTTCTAGGAACCAAGGATTGCACAAAGGAATTATTTTGTAAAGGTATTCATGAAAACGACTTGGAACCCTGCTTAAATAGAATACCTATAAATAAAGGAGATGTATACTTTATTAAAAGTGGTCTTATTCATACTATGAAAGGTGCTTTGGTTGCAGAAATTCAGCAAAATAGTGATTTAACTTATAGGGTATACGATTTTAATAGGGGAAGAGATTTGCACATTGATAAAGCATTAGATGTTATGGATTTTTCATTAAAAGGAAGAAAGGCTTCTGGATTGGTTTCTAAAAAATATGGATATACAAAGACATATTATTGTTATAATGATAAGTTTTCCCTTGAGCAATATGAAATAGATAAAGTCTTAAGTGAGGTTAGTGACAGTGAAAGATTTTATGTATACATATGTATAGATGGAAAGGGAAAGATTATCTATGAAGGTGGAGAAGAAGATATAAATATAGGAGAGACCATATTTATTCCAGCAGTATTAGGAGAATATAAAATTGAAGGGAAATTGACATTACTTAAGACCTATGTACCAGATATTAAAAAGTTAGAAAGAGAGATATTAGACGAAGTAAGCTATTTATAAATAGAAGTTATCCAAAAGGCATCTATAGAATATGGGTGTCTTTTTTATTAAGAAGATTATCAATAAAGATATGTCTTGACAAGTCTAAAAAGTTCAAATAGAATAAAAAGTAATCATAAATAAGCATAAAAAAATACTATTGAGCATAATTTAAAAACTAATCAACCATAAACAATCAAAAGGAGAAAAATATGTTTGCGGAAGAGCGGAGATTGAAAATAGCAGAAATGATAAATAGGGGAGACAGTGTGAAAGTATCCCACTTATCCAAGGAATTTAATGTTTCTGAATCAACTATTAGAAGGGACTTAAATGAGCTTAAAAGGTTTGGACTTATATTAAGAACTCATGGAGGAGCTGTATCTACAGAAATAAATAAATTAGAGGCTGCCTTTGTAGAAAAACAGGATAAATATGCAGATGAAAAGGAAAGGATAGGAAAACTTGCAGCTAATCAGATAAAAGATGGAGATACAATAATTTTAGATTCTGGAACTACTACAGGGTACGTATCTAAATTTATTAAGGCGAAGGATATAACAATTATAACCAATTCTCTAGCACTTGCTAATGAACTATTCAATAGGGAGGATATTCAAATAATAAATACAGGTGGAATTATAAGAGGCAATACTAAAGCTCAAGTAGGTTCTATTACGGAAAAAATTATAAAACAGTTTAGAGTAGATAAAGTGTTCTTAGGAGCAAATGGGGTATCGTTGAAATCAGGAATTACGACTCCAACATTACAAGAGGCTACAGTAAAACAGACTATGATAGATGTAGCCGACAAAATATATTTGCTAGTAGACGAATCTAAATTTAACCAGGTATATTTTTCTTGGATATGTGATTTTAAAGATATTGATTATCTAATAACCAACAAACAAAGACCAATAGAAGAAATGAAATACTATGAGAATATTGGCGTTGATGTACTGACTTAATATTAAGGGAGGCTTTATTATATGATTTATACGATAACATTGAATCCTGCTATAGATTACACTATAGCAATAGATGAATATAAACGGGGCAAGGTAAATAGAAGTTTCCACTCGAGAAAGGATGTAGGCGGGAAGGGGATCAATGTATCTAAGGTGTTAAATACATTTGGAGTAGACAGCATATGTACAGGAATATTGGGAGATGAGAATTCAAAGTTTTTTTTAGATTATTTAGAAGAACTAAAGGTTAAAACTAATTTTTATATTATTCCTGGAGAAAATAGAACCAATATAAAGATAGTTGAAAACAGGTATGAAACTATTACAGATATAAATGATAAGGGATTTAAAGTGAATAATAGAGATGTAGAGGAATTCTTGAAATGTTTTTTAAAGCTAGTGAAAAAAGGGGATTTAGTAGTATTATCTGGAAGTTTGCCTGAAGGAATTGATAATCATATATATGAACATATGACTAAACTGCTGAAGCAGAAATCCGTTAAGGTAATTTTAGATGCAGATGGGAAACCATTGGCAAAAGGAATAGAGGCCATACCCTATGCTATTAAGCCTAATATATATGAGTTGAATAAAATAATTGATGTAGATGGAGAGAATATAGATTCCATATTAAAAGCTGGCAGGTATTTAAACCATAAAGGAATAGAAAAGGTCTTAATTTCTTTGGGATCAAGAGGAGCGGTATACAGTACTAAAGAAAATGCATGTATTTCAAGAGGAATTGAAGTGTCTATTAAAAGTACAGTAGGGGCGGGGGATGCTATGGTGGCAGGATTGATTTATGCTGTTGAAAATGATTTTACCGATGGTGAAGTACTTAAATTAGCTGTAGCTTGTGGCACAGCTAAGGTTATAACAGATGGAACTAAAATACCAAAAATAGATGTAATTAGGGAGATATCAAAGGATATAGTAGTCGAATATCTATAATAGAGGAGAAAGCAATATGTATTATAAGTTTTTTAATATTCTTAGGGTATTAGTGAAGGTTTTGATTACATCGATGATGTTAGGCAATTTAAAGAAGATTATAGAATAATAAATAACCTCTGGAGATACTTCCAAAGGTTATTTATTATTCTATATTTTTTCGACAGCAATCCAGACTTCTTGATGGTTGTCCTCAATATAGGATTCGATAACAGGAAGGTCTGCTAATTTATACCCTGAGTTTGGAAACCATTCAGTATGAAATTGTTTATATATTTTCTGAACAGCCTCAGGGGGTTCGCCATTAGCCTCAAAGATAGCCCAAGTTGCAGATGGATATGAAAATTCTTCCATTCCATCTAAAGGGGGAACATAATCACATAACGGAGTGTCAACAAAGTTTGTTACAGCAAGTATATAATCCATTTCTTCAGAATTTCCCCATTGTCCTCCTGCACTTATGCCTAAAAAACCTGTAGGTCTATAATTAGCTATTTGAAAAAGTTCAATAAATTTATTCATCGTATCATCTTTCCAAGCTTTATCCCATATCTGTGGTATAAATTCAAATGCTTTTGATGTATTGATGCGGTTTCTTATTCCTACTACTTTAAATGCTGGCCACTCTTCAATTTTATAATTCATATGATTTCCTCCTTGTTTTCATTTTGAATTTTGATTAGGGTAAATTTCGTTAAGTTAATTATACAATATTAGGCATTATTTCAAAAGAATAAGTGTTAAAATTTAGTATTAATAGACTAGTTTATTGGAGGAAGAAAGGTATTAGATTTAGCAATAGTTAATCACATAAATTTTTATCCTATAATATGAGTCTCTACTGATGCACTATGGTATAATAAAGGATAGAGAAGATGGTAAAGTCAATCTGTAAAGGAGGAACTAGATATGGAATTTAAAAGGTTTGGCCATAAATATGTAGTTAGGCTAGAAAAAGGTGAGGAAGTAGTAGAGTCTATTAAAACACTATGTCAAGAAGAAGGTATTAAACTAGGTATTATTTCTGGTATTGGAGCTGCAAATAAGGCGGTAATAGGTTTATTTGAAACGAGTACTAAGGAATATCACTCAAAGGAACTAACAGGGGATATGGAGATTACAAGCCTTGTAGGGAATATATCTCAAATGGGCGGAGAAGTCTATTTACACATTCATATCAATTTAGCAGATGAAAAGAATAATGTATTTGGCGGACATTTAACATCAGCAGTAATCAGTGCTACAGGAGAAATATTTATAGATGTAGTAGAAGGTGCAGTAGATAGACAATTTAGTGAAGAAATTGGATTAAACCTTTTTAAATTTTAGATAGACAGCACGAACGGTTTGTGCTGTCTAAAATCAAAGGCAATAAGGATTAGAATAATATTGTATTGACCTTTGCATTTTCAGAAGGTTGGAAACAGTTTGTCAAAGGTATTGAAACACTAAAATTTATAATCTATTATTGGGATTAGGGGGGATAAAATGTTAAATGTATTTAGGAGAAAATCAAATGACCAAGAAGATAAGTTTGAAGAACCTATACATAATACTGAAACATCTGAGAAAGATTCTATCATACAGTCTCAGCTCCATTTAATCAAACAAAATGAAGAAAATTTATTATATAATTTAGAGGTAAAAATAGAGGATTCTACTAATCAGACAGAAAACTTGATTAACGCCATAGATTTTATAGCCAATAGGGTAGAGGAACAACTGAAAAACATATATTTAGTAGTAGATGAAATAGGACATTACTCAGCTATGGCACAGGAACTACATGCTAGTTCTAGCGACTCTTATAGAAAGGCTAATGAAACTTTAAATGTAGTGGAAGAAGGTAGTAAGGCTGTTTACAATACCATTGAATCCATGAATGAAATAAACAACTCCATGTCCAATGTAATAAGGGTGATTAATAGTTTAAAGGAAAGTGCTATTCAGATAGAGGATATATTAAATATTATTAGGGATATTTCCAAACAGACCAATATGCTGGCCTTAAATGCAAATATAGAAGCAGCTAGAGCAGGAGACGCAGGTAAAGGTTTTGCCGTTGTAGCCAATGAGGTGAAAAAATTAGCCGATAGAAGTGCTGAATCTGCTAATCATATATCGGATATAATCAAGGATATACAAACAAATGTAAATACTACCATTGATGCCATAGAAAACAGTAACAATAAAATAAATGAAGGTTCATCTATTGCAGAAGAGTCTAATATGGCTTTTCAAAAAATTGAATTAGCTATTAAAGATATGATTCAAATAATCGGAGAGATAACAGAAGGTATCTCTATTCAAACTAATAGTCTTGAGTCCATAGTCCTTTCTACTGATGAAATGGAACGTTCTTCTGAGAAAGCTATGTCCATGGTAGAAAGTGCCATGATGAATACTCAATTTACTAAGACCACATTAAATGAATTAAATCAAGTTACTAATCTTATAAATGATATTACTAGAAAATTACTAGACCAACAGGAGATCCATGGGGAAAAGGATTCCATTACCATAAAATTAGCTCTTTCATCAACTCCTCAAACTATGGATCCAGCTACGACAAATGTTATGGAAAACTTGAGATTTTTAAATAATATTCATACAGGTCTATTAACTATTAGTGATACTGGGAATGTATTACCATCCATAGCTAAAAATTGGTATGTAGAAGATGATAACCTTACTTGGATATTCAACTTAAGAAAGGATGCAACCTTTCATAATGGCAAAAAAGTTACCGCTTATGATGTAAAATATTCCTTAGAAAGATTGCTATTTCCTGAACTAAACTCACCAAATACATGGTTTATTGATTATATAGAAGGGGCAAAGGAATTTATGGAAGGGTTAGAGAGAGAAGTTAGGGGAATTAAGGTATTGGACGACTATAGACTGTCCATTAAGCTTGAGTCACCTTTTAGTGGATTTCTTCTGCTATTATCTCATGGTTGCTGTGCTGTAATGGATTCAGAGGAGCTTAAAAAGGGAAATTTTGTAGGATGTGGTCCCTATATGTTGGATAGTCACAAGGATAATATGTACAAGTTAGTGGCTTACGAAAATTACCTAGGTGGGAAGCCCTATTGTGATGTAATAGAGGTAAAGGTTGAGGATAAGGATGCTTTAGATAACTTTGTTAATGGAGAATATGATTTTTATATAATACAGAACAAAGATGAATATGAAACTATTAAATCTCGGGGATTAGGTAATAGTATGAAATTCATAGATTTGGTAGCAACCTTCTATATAGGTTTTAAGCTTAAAAATACTAGTTCTCCATATACTCAAAGGAAAATAAGACAAGCTGTAAATTATGCTATAGATAAGAAGAAAATAATAGATGAGATATTTGGTGGTCTTGCAGTAGAAGCTAAATGTATAATACCTCCTGGAATCATTCCATGCAATCATATAGAAGGTTATGAGTATAATCCTGCAAAGGCTAAGGAGATAATTCTTAAGGAGAGAGTGAATTTAAATCGACCATTAGTAATCCTTTCTGGGGAAAATCCTCATCCCATTTTAAAATTAGTAGAAGAGGATTTAAATGCCATAGGGATTAGTTGTAAATATAAAAAGGTTTCAAAGAAGGAGCTATTAAGAGCCAATGAACTGCAAGAAGGTTATGATATATATTTTTCGGGATGGTATGCTGATACTCTTGACCCTTCATCTTTTATAAAACCTCTATTCATGCCAGGTAGTCAGGCTAACTTGAGTGCCTATGAAAATGATGAGGTAGTTGAGATAGTTGAAAAAGCAACTCAAATGACAAATCCTAAGAAAAGAGAAGAGTTATATATGGAGGTTCAAAGGATAATATCTGAAGACTCTCCTTGCATACCTTTACTTCATCCACAGAATGCAGTATGTACTAAACATGAAGTACACAATGTGAATTTATCACCTTTGGCTATGCTTAAATATGATAATATTATAAAATATCTGTAGACGAATAAATAATGACACCATACAGGTAAAAACACATAATTTAAAAGGCAATTTATAATACAAATGTAATGCTTATACCATTAAAGAATTTGGAGTCATAAGGTATTATATAAATAATTGATTATTATATAAAAGGAAACTAAATATGGAATTTAAGAATTTTGGTTATAAATATATAATTAGATTAGAGAAGGGGTAGTAGATAGACAATTCAGTGAGGGAATTGGATTAAAGCTTTTTAAATTTTAAGTGGGAAGATAAGACTTTGGGGAATGTGTAATTAAAATGAAAACATGTCTTATTAATCCTATCTATACCTAATCATATGTTCATATAAAAAATCAATTTGATTCAATACTATAATGATAATACAATATTCTTTGGGAATAAAGGATGATAAACTAGTTGATTAGGAGGAATATAATGAAAAATAAAAAATGGTTAGTTTTAGTGATTGCTTTAGTAATGTTAGTATCTACAGCTTGTGGCAATAAAACAGCGAAAAATCAAGAGCCAGTCGATACAACAGGAGACGCTACAAGTGGATCTACAGAACCAACTAAAGTAGATGGTGGAATATTTATATTTGGAATTAATAGTGATCCAAATGTAATGAATCCATTATATGCAGGGGATAGGGTTACAATGACTATTAACAATGCACTATTTGCACCGTTATATGTCATAGATACAGAAGAAACTCGTTATTATTTAGCAGAAAGCATTACTGCTTCAGAAGATTATTTAACCTATACTTTGAAGTTAAAGGAAGGGCTTAAATGGCATGATGGTGAGCCTTTAACCGCAGATGATATAGTATTTACAATTAATTCAATTCTTGATGAAAATCAAAATTCTCATTTAATAAGTACATTTTTAGTAGATGGAAAACCAATACAAGTAAATAAGGTAGATGATTTAACCGTAGAATTTACACTGCCTCAAATATCTGTACCGTTTATGAATAAACTAGGAAGCATTCGTCCAATACCTAAACATATATTTGAAGGTGAAGGAGATTTGGCAAAAAGTGATAAGAATCTAAAACCTATAGGCTCAGGTCCTTTTAAATTTAAAGAATTTAAGAGTGGAGAAAAGGTAGAACTAGAAAGATTTGGAGACTATTTTGATGGAAAGCCAAATCTGGAAGGAATAGTGTTTAGAGTAATATCCGATCCAAACTCTGCAAATACGGCATTATTAAATGGAGAATTAAGTGCTAAGTATGTAACTACTGATGATATAGATAAATTTAGTGAAAATAAAGATTTCAATCTACAAACCTTTGACGAAGGTATGTTAAACAATATGGTATTTAGATTAAACAATGAGGCTTTACAAAACAAAGATGTTAGAAAAGCTATTGCATATGCTATAAATAAAGATGAGATAATAACAGGTGTTTATCAATCTGAAGAATATGCAGAAAAGGCTTATTCAGTATTTGTTCCAACAACTAAATACCATACTCATGATGTAGAAAAGTATGAGTACAATATAGAGAAGGCTAAAGAACTTATGAAAAAAGCAGGATATGACAATCTAAAATTGAGATTAGCCTATACAAATTCAAGTAAGGAGCAGGAAGCTTATGGACTTATAATGCAGCAGCAGTTAAAAGAAATTGGAGTAGAGTTAGAACTTATTCCAATGGAAAGAGGAGCTTTTTTAGAAAAATTCATAGATGCTACTACTACAGATTTTGATTTAGCCTTTAATGGATACGTAATGGGGCTTGAACCTAGTAGTTATAGTCCATTGTTTACATCAGGCAATCCGAACAACTTCATGGGCTATGTTAATGAAGAGTTGGATCCACTGTGGGATAAGGGTGTTATAGAAACTGATGAAGCTAAAAGGGCTGAAATATATGAAGATATTCAAAGTCAAATAATTGGTGATATGGTAGTTTATCCAATAGTTTATCCAAAATCAATAGTTGCAATAGACAGTAAATTTGGAGGAATTGAGGAAGCTAGACTAATACCAGTTAGTATGTTTGAAGATTTATCAAAATTATATTTGACAGAATAATAGAATAGACAATTACAAAAGTAAACTGATTTTCAGTTTACTTTTGTATTATATAGGAGGAATTTCATTGAGAAGATTAATTACAAAGAGAGTGATACAGACAATACCAATGCTTATTGTTGTATCTATAGTTTCATTTCTTCTTATAAAACTAGCACCTGGAGATCCAGTCCAAGCATATATTACCCCTGAGATGGGACCTGCTGATGTTGAGAGAATTAGAGAAAATATGGGACTTAATGCTCCAATTCATATCCAATATATTAGATGGTTAAAGAATGTTTTAAAGAAAGACTTAGGTTATTCTTTAGTTAATCATAGACCAGTAGCCTTGCAAATAGCTGAGAGGTTACCTGCAACAATTGGTCTTATGCTAACATCCCTTATACTTTCTATGATTCTAGGTATTGTAATAGGTATTCTTTCGGCAGCTAATAATAATAAACTTTTTGATAAAATAGTTACGGTTATTTCTTATCTTGGTATTTCTATACCGAGTTTTTGGTTTGCAATGATGCTAATATATTTTTTGTCTTTAAAGTTAAAATTACTTCCAAGCATTGGTATGAGAACAATAGGAGTTTATAATACTTGGGACCTTATAAAACATGGAATAATGCCAACTTTGGTATTGAGTATACAAAATATAGCAGTTGTTGTTAGATACATTAGGTCCAGCACTATTAGTCAATTAAAGGAAGATTATGTGACAGTGGAATTAGCATCAGGGGCTAGTAGAAAAGAGGTGCTATACAAATACGTATTAAAAAATGCAATTTTACCTGTAATTACGATATTAGGAATGTCTTTACCGGGACTAGTATCAGGAGCATTTATTACAGAAAGTATTTTTGGATGGCCTGGTATGGGACAACTAGGAATGAATGCTATATTTAGCTATGATTATCCTTTAATTATGGCTATTACTATGTTTTCTTCCTTAATACTTATATTAGGAAATTTATTATCAGATATATTGTATGGAATTGTAGATCCAAGAATTAAGGAGTTGAACTGATAAATGAACGATAGATTGAAAACCAATTTAAAATATCAACTAAGGGAAAACAAACTAGGAATAATATCTATCTCCATAATTGTTATTTTATCAATTGCATCTATATTAGCTTTTCTATCTCCTCATGATCCTAATAAGATTCATGTAACCAATCGATTAGCTTCCCCTACAAAATCTCATATATTTGGCACAGATGATATGGGAAGAGATTATTTTACACGAGCTTTATACGGAGGTAGGGTGTCTCTTACTGTAGGATTCTTATCTATGATAATTTCCACAACTATAGGGACTATAGTAGGAACTATTAGCGGATATTTTGGTGGAAAGGTAGATAGTATAATTATGAGGACAATAGATGTTTTAATGAGTATACCTACTTTTTTTCTAATACTCATATTGAATGCATATTTAAAGCCTGGAATACAAAATATCATTATTATTATAGGGCTATTTAGTTGGATGAGCATAGCAAGAATAGTTAGAGGAGAAACCATCTCAGTTAAGGAAAGGGAGTATGTATTATATTCAAAAGTAATAGGAGAAAAGTCTAGCGTTATTATAAGAAGACATATAATTCCCAATATCTTTCCTACAGTTATAGTTGCTTCTACTTTAAATGTTGCAAGTGCTATTTTAACGGAGTCATCCCTTAGCTTCTTAGGGTTAGGAGTACGTCAACCCAATTCATCTTGGGGTAGTATGCTAAAATATGCTCAGGGGTATATAGAAGAAGCACCATATTTAGCAATTTTTCCAGGGGTCTTAATACTTTTAACCGTTTTAAGTTTTAATGTTTTAGGGGATATATTTAGAGTTGCCTTTGAGCCTAAGGCAAATAACGATTAGGAATATATGAAAGGATGGATAGTATGGAAGAGTCCTTACTTGAAATAAAAGATTTAGAAGTATCTTTTTTTAATAATAGTGGTGAAACCAAAGCAATTCGTGGTGTTAGTTTCGATGTAAAGCAAGGAGAAATACTAGGATTAGTAGGAGAATCAGGTAGTGGAAAGTCTGTAACTTCCCTATCTATAATGAAGCTAATTAAAGGAACAGGGAGGATTACGAAGGGAAAGATAATTTACAGAGGAGAAAACCTATTAAACAAAAGTGAAAAAGAAATGATGAAAATACGTGGAAATGATATAGCAATGATATTTCAAGACCCTATGACTTCTTTAAATCCAGTATTTACAGTAGGAAATCAAATATCCGATGTAATAAGGAGGCATCAAGGATTAAGTAAAAGTGAAGCAAAAGAAAAAACCATAGAAATGCTTAGAATGGTAGGTATTCCTTCGCCAGAAGAAAGATATAATAACTATCCCCATGAATTTAGTGGAGGTATGAGGCAGAGGGCTATTATAGCTATGGCTTTAAGCTGTGAGCCAGATTTACTTATAGCTGATGAACCAACTACGGCTTTAGATGTGACCATTCAAGCTCAAATACTCGAACTTTTAATGGATTTAAAAGAAAAGTTAAGCACTTCGATTATCCTAATAACTCATGATTTAGGGGTAGTAGCCAATACATGTACTAGGGTAATCGTCATGTATGGGGGACTTATAATGGAAGAAGGAAAGGTAGAAGATATATTTTATGCTCCACTGCATCCCTATACAAAGGGATTGCTTCAATCCTTACCAAAAAGGGACGGAGGAGAAAAGGAAAGGCTTATACCTATTAAGGGAAATCCTCCTAACTTAGCAGCTGAAATAAAAGGATGTCCATTTGCAGAACGCTGTCCTTATGTAATGGATATATGTGGAGAAGAGCCTAAATATTATTATGAAGGTAAAGACCATAGAGCTATGTGTTGGCTTTTAGATAAATCTATAAGTGAAAAAGGTGAGCATAATGAGTAATAAACTAATAGAGGTAAAAAATTTAAAAAAATATTTTCCAGTAAAAAAATCATCTATTCTAGGAAAAAGTCAATATTTAAAAGCGGTAGATGACATTAGTTTTTATATAGATGAAGGCGAAACCTTTGGCTTAGTTGGAGAATCTGGCTGTGGAAAATCTACTACTGGTAGATGTATAATAAGATTATTTGATGTAACAGAAGGGGAAATACTCTATAGAGGAGAAGATATAGCTAAGTTAAAGGAATCAGAACTAAAGCCTTATAGAAGAAAAATGCAGGTAATATTTCAAGACCCTTATGCATCCTTAAACCCTACTTTAACTGTAGAGGATTTAATATCAGAACCTTTAAATGTCTACAGTATAGGAAGTAAAGAAGAAAAAAAGGAAAGAGTATTTGAACTGTTAGAAAAGGTTGGCTTAAATAAACACCATATGGACAGGTACCCTCATGAGTTTAGTGGCGGGCAAAGACAGAGGATTGGAATTGCAAGAGCTTTGTCTATTAACCCAGAGTTTATCCTCTGTGATGAACCTATATCGGCTTTAGATGTATCTATACAAGCCCAAGTGGTAAATATGCTGGAGGATCTACAGGAGGAAATGGGCTTAACCTACTTATTTATTGCCCACGATCTTTCCATGGTAAGACATATATCTCATCGTATAGGAGTTATGTATTTAGGAAAATTGATTGAGATAGGGATTAGTGATGAGATATATAATCACCCAGCCCATCCTTATACCCAAGCTCTTCTAGCTTCAGTCCTTGAACCAGCTCCTAAAAGAACCAATGGAAAATCCATACAGGTATTAGAAGGAGACGTACCAAGTCCCCTTAATCCACCGCTAGGATGCAAATTTGTAACTAGATGTAAGTATGCGACGAAAAGATGCTATGAAATAGAGCCACAACTAAAGGAAATATCTTCAGGACATATGGTAGCATGCCATCTATTTTAAGGGGTACTGCCATTATTATATATAGAGTCGAGTTATTCTAGTTAAATAAAGTTTGTTATACTGTTAGCTTAGAACATGTCTTGTTGGCTTTGTAATGCAAACTTAATATTTATATTGTTACAAAACTAGACAAGTAAGATATAATGTAGATAAAGGATATGTTTACATTATAAAAAAGGAGTGAAAATATGAAACAAAGAACGTTTAGGCAGATATTGTTTTCTTTATTATTGGTGATTCTAACCTTTTCTCAATGCTTTAGCGGATATTCTTTAGCTGATAAACCCGTTAGATTGATAGTCGATGGAAAGGATATTACCTCATTGGCTACTCCCATATATGAAAGTGGTAAGGTTTTGCTGCCAATCCAACCTATAGTAGAAAAATTAGGAGGAAAATTTAGCTGGAACCGTAAGGATAATAAAGTAACTATCACAAAGGATAATCTATTAATAAATTTAAAAGTGGATAGCCGCTTAGTATCCTACCAAGAGAAAGAGAAAAAATATAGTTTGATTGATGAGACACCTAAGATTGTAAATGACCGTATTTTTGTACCTATTAGTTTTATTAGTAGTGTTCTAGGTGTAGAAGTTAAATGGGATGAAAACAATAAAACCATCAGCGTTGATTCTAGTAAGGAATTGACTAGAGAATCATCTTCTAATATAAAAATTTCTACATTAAATTCTGGACAAGCTGTAAAAGGAAAAACGGAATTACAAGTAGAATTATCTGATGATAGCTTAACCAATGCAAAAGAGATAAAATATTTATTATTAAATCCAAATACATCAGAAGGTTTTGTAATAGCTAGAGGAAAAGCTTTAACGGATAAATATACTTGGATACCGAGCCTAGAGGAAAAAGGAGAAAAAGTTCTTGTAGCTGCCCTTTATGATGAAAAGGGAAATTTTCTAACAGGAGATGCTATCTCAGTCCTTTTAGATATTAAACCTAAAGTTTCTTTAACAGGAGTAGGGGAAGGGGAAACTTTAGAAGATACAATATACATAGGGGCAGATACTAGCTTCTTAGCATCTTATATAAAGTATGAAATTACCAATTTAGACACAGGAAAAACCAATATTATAGGTGAAGAGATACCTTTAGACCCTTATGGTCAGTATAAGTGGGAACCAAAAATAAGTGAAAATGGTAACTATTCTTTTAAAGTGACTGCCTATGATGCTAATAATAAACCCTACAAAAGTGAAGAGGTAAAGGCAAAGGTTCAAGTTAGTCCTAAATTAGAGCTAATGGGAGTTTCAGAAGGACAGACAATCGATAGGCCTGTAAGCTTATTAGCTTCTAGGAATTTTGAAGTAAAGGAGACTCAATATATATTAAGGGATCCTAATTCTGGAGAGGAAGAGATTATTGCTCAGATGCCCTATGGAGACTACAAGTGGTTTCCGGGACCAGAAATCTCTGGGGAAAAGGAAGTATTGGTTAGAGTGGTGGATACAAAGGGAGTATCTCATGAAAGCCAACCTATAAGTATAAGTTTGACAGGAAACCCTATATTACTTTTAGAAGGAGTAGGTCCCAATCAAGTTTTGAGAGAATCTACTAAGTTAAGGATTAGGAGTAATATCAAAATAGACAGCGTCAGTTATATTCTCATTAATAAAGATACAGGAAAAGAAAAAATAATAGCAAAAGATAAAAAACCTTCATCTGAAGAGGTCTATACTCCTACTAAAGGAGATTCAGGCTATTGGAATATCCAAGCTATTGGTAAAGTTAAAGGGAATGAAATAAAAAGCGAACTAATTCCAATAAGGGTTTATTTAGGCAATACACATAATCCTTTGCCTATAATTGAAAAGGACAAATATTTGGATTTAGCTTCAGGATTGGCGAAAGATTCTTGGAAAAAGACGGGGATGTCAGCAGCTTTACAGACAGCTCAATCCATTCTTGAAACTGGTTGGGGACAGAGTGTACCAGTGGATAAATATACTGGAAAGCTTTCCTACAATTTATTTGGTATAAAAGGTAAAGGACCTAAGGGTTCTGTTATAATCAATACATGGGAAGTATATAATGGGAAGACTTATCGTGTAGATGCGGATTTTCGAGCTTATAATAACGCTGGAGAAAGCTGGGCAGACCATAAAAGCTTTCTACTTAATTCTAGTAGATATGAGCCTTTTAAAGAAGTGATGCATGATAGTACTCAAGGGGCATGGGCTTTAAAGAGAACAGGCTATGCTACAGATCCAGAGTATGCACTAAAATTGATGCGGATTATAAAGCAGTACAATTTGCAAAGACTTGATAGGATAAAAATATAGATTGAAACTTTAAGATAAGGGGACAAATGGATTTATTATTTGTTCCTTTATTTTTTATCGCTTATTATGTAAATTTCCATAGAAATAAAGGAAATATTAAATTGTTGTCGAATTAGATATTGACGTAGGTTTTATATAGTAAGAGCATGGATTTGATGCTAAATTAAGTAGGTTTATATTTAATTAGAAAAAAGTTTAGGAGGAATATATGATGAAAGTATTAGTTACAGGTTTTGAACCATTTGGTGGAGAAAGTATAAATCCAGCCCTTGAATCGATTAAGAAATTAGACGATGAAATTCTAGGAGTCAAAATAGTTAAATTAGAATTACCAACTGTATTCAAAAAATCCATAGATAAGCTAGGGGAAGCATTAGAAAGGGAAAAACCAGATATCACTATATGTGTAGGTCAGGCAGGTGGAAGGGATAAGATAAGCATTGAGAGAGTAGCTATAAATATAGAGGACGCAGGTATACCAGATAACGAAGGTAATCAGCCAATAGATGAGCCTATATTTTCTAATGGAAATACGGCTTATTTTTCAACTCTACCTATAAAGGCGATAGTAAAAGCTATGAAAGAAAACAATGTTCCTGCAGAGATATCCAATACAGCAGGTACCTATGTTTGTAATCATATAATGTATGGGCTGCTATATAATATAGATAAGAAGTATCCAAATATGAAGGGGGGATTTATACATATTCCCTATATTCCAGAACAGGTTTTAAATAAATATAAAGCACCTAGTATGTCCTTAGATTACATTGTAAAGGGACTTACCATTGCAATAGAAACTACCATAACAAATTGAAATATTAAAGAAGTTAGCATTTAAGCTAGCTTCTTTTAATGCGGGTAAATAGTAGAAATATTTATATCTGCGTTTATTGTCAAATAAAGTTGAAAAATATGTAAACATGTAATATTATAAGAATGATGCGGGGACCTGCGGCTTAACAGGAATTTCTGAAAAGGGGAAAGATATATGGAGATTTATAGAAATAAAATAAGTCAAGATGTAGACATTGAAAGTCTTTCAGATAGTGAATTAACTGATATATTAGATCAAATAGGAAGAAATCTTATCTATAATTATCTATTGTTTGGTCAAGATGTTACATATGGAAAATTTGTAGAGAATTTGAATATCTACTTAAACATAATAGAGAGGACAATTTAAAAATTCCTGGATAGGGCATAGCCCCTATCCAGGAATGACTAATGAATTTGTATAGCTGTGCTTATAGTAGAGGTTTATTATCTAGTATAATAATCGTAGTTTGATGGTTCAACTATATTTCCACTTGTATCCATTATATATTTAGGTTCATTTACCAATCTTACTGAATATCCATAAGGAGCTTTAACGGAATTTTTTACCGTAATCTTTATGGTTGAATTATATCTATCTAAGCTAGTTTCATAATCGGATTCATGTAAGATACCTTCACCAATAGCTTCTACTATTAAATCCTTTTTAAATAAAGCTGATACTTTGTCTTCTAATTTCTCTGTAAAAGGAAGCTCTATGGTATTGTCACTGATATATAGTTTATCCGTATTATCTTTTATACGGGGAGAAACTTTATCTGTTATAGAAACATAACCCGATTTTACTCCTGTGTTTAAAATGGTTCCTATGGAGTTCCTTCTATTTATTTCTAATCTACCATCTATAGTTGTTTCATCCCTATTATTTAATATCAATATAACCTCTCTACTGCCATCAACCATTACATCATATATAGCTCTTTTACCTGAAAGACTAAAATCGTCTTCTGAAGCTGAATGGATTGGTTGATTAAATGTAACTTTAATAGTATCTGGTTCGATTAGCTCAGCTTTTTCAGCCTTTGCTTCTCCTTGGTTACTACCGTCAAACTTTATAGTTACAGGGTTTATTAAAGCTCCGTTGATACTTTTAAGTCCAGTTATCTGCATTTCCCTAATATTATCTAAACGACCAACATTAACTGTTTTGCCATCTATTTTTTCAGGTAGCTTTACTAACAATGTTTTTCCATCATAAATCAAATCAAATTCCGTGTCCTTTGGCAAGTAAGTCCAATTACCCCTTACATTGATTAAATAGTTTTCGTAGTTTGTAATAGTTCCCATATCCATTTCTTTGCTGAATAGAAGCATTATATCCCTATCTGAACCAGAATGGCTAACTATAGTTGGTTTTTCTATATCGTCCATGTCTATTTGTTGAGTATATGGTATCATCCTATTTTTCGATGATGTTGTATCATAAACATCTTGAATGGTTATGGTGTTTACACCTACTGGTAATGGAGTACTTAGGTTTACTACATATTCTCTTTCTGAACCTTCGATGCTTTTAATATTTACTGTTCTATTATTTTTATCTTTTATGCTGTAGAATGCTCTGTTTCTAGCTTCTACATTTTTGCTGTAGTAAACAATAATGGATTTACCGTCTTCAGAAACCTTTATTCCTACTACTTCTGGAGGATTTTTATCTACTGTAGGTGTTACTTTTACTTCTTCATTTCTAAGCCTATTTCCTGAGTAATCCGATAGACTATCTATGTAGATAGATGTTTCATAAGCAGGTAATGTATTCCTTGAAAAATTCAATATTACTTTATCGTTTAATACTTTTACACTAGTTGGATATCTCTTTATAGAACCAGATTTCCAATAAAAATTATTTCTATTTATCGAGTCATCGTCAATTTCTTCATCAAATTGTATTATAGCTTCCTCTACAGTAGCTTTAGCGTCTATTATTCTAGGTGCTTCTTTATCGTTAACTACATCGAAGGGAAAGCTTTGATCTACTGCCTTATGTCCTGCATAGTCTTCTAAACTAGATATAGTAAGTATATGTGTACCTTCCTGAGGTGCATAATAGGAAGAAAAATATTTTAATGTGATTACATTTTCTACTGAATCAATTTGTCCTGAGAAACTTTTTCCATCTATTTTAAAATTTGCAGCTAGGGGAGTTTTTACTGGTTCAGTCAAGTATACCCTTAAACCCTTGTTCCCTAGAGGTTTAACTTCTTTTACCCTTGGTATATCGTTATCAAAGGCTGTAAATTTTCTATCCCTTGCGTTTATCTCCTTACCCTTATCAGATGTTATTCTATTTATGGATAATCTATAATCCTTTTGATTTTTCATGGTTTCATTTAAGGTGAGGATTACTGTAGTATCATTGTCTTCTAAACGTACCGATTTGATGGTTCCCGCATTTGTAGTATAATTACTTAGAAATAAGCTAGAAATTTTATCAACGGGTGCGGTAAAATTTAAGGATATTTCCTTTAAATTGTCTGCTCTTACATCGGTTAAATCAAAGGGAATCTCTGCAATTGTAACGGTCTTAGCTGCTGTGCTTAAACTTCCGCTGACAAATTTGTATTCATATTTACCACTTTTAAGATTAGTTATTTCAATGGAGAATCTACCGTCTTCTTTTAAGGGTATGTCTTTGTCTATTTCTCCAGTGGATATATCACTGGAGACTGGTTTTAAATTGACCTTTAATGCATGGGTGCCTTTAGCCATACCTTCTAATTTAAGAGTGTTTCTATCCACAGTTGCAATGGCTTCTACATTAAAAACATCTGGTACATTAACGCTTAATTTTTGTGCCAAGGTTATAACGCTGCTTCCTTTTATATTTGTTCTAAGAGCATTTACTGTCATGGCAGCCATTAATCCTCTATCCACATCTTGTTTTGAAGTTGCAGATAAACCTTCCATTAAACCCAATACTTCTGAAAATTTAGGTACATTATTCCAATCCTTTGCTTCTTCACCATAGCCTAAAGCTCTTAAAAGCAAAGTTTGGAACTGCTGAACTGTTACTGGACCGTTGAATCCAAAGGTATCTTTGGTCATTCCTACGATAAGCTCTTTGTCTACAGCCCATGATACATATGGTTTATAATAGGCATTTTTAACATCTTTAAAACTGCTTTTTGCTGGGTGTTTTTTAGCAGTACTTTCTTCTTTATATAATCTGCTTATTAAAACTACCATATCCTGTCTTTTAAGCTTTTGATTTAGCATTAAATCTCCTGTTTCTGAACCTTTCAATACATCTGCATTTTTAAGTATTTCTCCAGATTGATTATATAAATCTTTTTCTGAAGATGCTCCAAAAGCAGGAGTAAAAGCAGAAATTACTATAACCAGTGACAAAATCAATGACAAAATCTTTTTCATTTTAAATTTTCTCCTTTCATAAGTATTCTACTATTAATTATACACTATATAAACACTGTAAAATATTACATTATAATTACAATAAGTTTAAGGTTTAATGGGGTATAATAAAGATATGTTTCGTTGACATGAATGTGCTAATAAGATAAAATATAAAAGTTATAGTGTAAATTACAAGGAGGGTTCGGAGAAAAATGCCTACAAAGTATATATTTGTTACAGGAGGAGTTGTATCATCTTTAGGAAAAGGAATTACGGCTGCTAGTTTAGGTCAATTATTAAAAAGCAGAGGTCTTAAAGTGACTATTCAAAAATTTGATCCGTATATAAATGTGGATCCAGGAACTATGAGTCCTTATCAGCATGGTGAAGTATTTGTAACTGATGATGGAGCGGAGACAGATTTAGACTTAGGTCATTACGAAAGGTTTATTGACAATAACTTAAATAAAAACAGTAATGTGACTACAGGAAAAATCTATTGGTCTGTTTTGAATAAGGAAAGAAAAGGGGAATATGATGGAAGAACAGTTCAAGTTATTCCCCATATTACTAACGAAATAAAGGACAGAATTAAAAGAGCTTCTAGGGATAGGGAAGTAGATGTAGTAATAACCGAAATAGGAGGAACTGTAGGGGATATTGAATCCTTACCATTTTTAGAAGCTATTAGGCAGATAAAAACTGATGTAGGAAAAGAAAATGTAATGTATATCCATGTGACTTTAGTTCCTTTCCTTTCCAAAGCTGGAGAGCTTAAAACAAAACCTACTCAACATAGCGTAAAGGAATTAAGGAGTATTGGTATTCAGCCAGATGTCTTGATTTGTAGGACAGAAATGCCTTTATCTCAAGATTTAAAGGATAAAATAGCCCTATTTTGCGATTTAGATCCATCAGAGGTAATCGAAAATTTAGATGCAGAAACTATATATGAAATTCCTCTAATGTTAGAAAAGGAAGGATTACCACAGCTAGTAATCAACCATCTTCATTTAGAGTGTAATGAATTGGATTTAACTGAATGGACGGATATGGTAAAAAGAATTAAAGCACCAAAGGAAACAGTGACTGTGGCTCTTGTTGGTAAGTATATAGAGTTAAAGGATGCTTATCTATCGGTGGCAGAATCCTTAAGACATGGAGGCATTTACAATGATGTAGATGTAGAAATAAAATGGGTTCATGCAGAGGATATAAATGATTCCAATTGTGAGGATATTCTAAAAGGAGTAGATGGAATTTTAGTACCTGGAGGCTTTGGGGACAGGGGAATTGATGGTAAAATTTCTGCTATAACATATGCTAGGGAAAACAATATACCATACCTTGGAATATGCCTTGGAATGCAATTAGCAGTAGTTGAATTTGCAAGAAATGTAGCAGGATTAAAAGGTGCTCATAGTTCTGAGATAGATCCAGACACTCCTTATCCAGTAATAGATTTGATGCCGGAACAAAAGGATATTGATGATCTTGGTGGGACTATGAGATTAGGTCTTTATCCTTGTAAGCTTAAGAAAGGCACTAAAGCTATGGATATATACGGAGAAGAGATAATCTATGAAAGACATAGACATAGATATGAGTTCAACAATCAATATAGGGAAAAGTTAGAAGAAAGAGGGATAACCATAAGCGGTAAATCTCCAGATGAAAGGTTGGTTGAAGTAATTGAGTTAAAAGATCATCCATGGTTCATTGGAGCTCAATTCCATCCAGAATTCAAATCAAGACCAACTAAGGCTCATCCTTTATTTAGAGATTTTATTAAAGCTTGTAAAGAATATAAATGTAAATAATAAAGGAATTTAAAAACCTATGTAGAATACTATATATAGAAATCAGCAATTTTTGGCTATCAATTGTATAGTTGTAGGGGCTATCTTTGGTCGCAAAAAAAGACCCCAGAGTTAGACCCTAATAATTGTTAGTTGAATGAATTGTACATTGTTTTCAATTCTTAATTGTCAATTGTGACCTGTGAATTGCGCATTGAAAAAAATTGTCCATTGTCAATTGAATAAAAGGGGGTTGTATTTTGTTGAATAGAAAAGGTTATAAAGGCACAACCATTATCTTGTTGGCTTTAATTCTTACTTTTTCCTCTGTCATGGGAACTTCAAAGGTTTATGGTGAAAGTATGTTTACTGATGTAGACAAAAAACACTGGGCTTATGACTATATTGAAAACATGGTCAATATGGGATTAATGGATGGTTATAGTGATGGTAGTTTTAAGCCTAATGAAAAGGTAAATACTGCCGATGCCCTAGTATATATAACAAGGATTATGAACATACCTCAAGATGAAGTATTGAAAATGAGGGAAAAACATGATGATTTTTTAAAGAAATTCAATTTAACAGATAAGCGAAAAGACGGTGTAGCTATAGCTTTATCTAAGGGATTGGTTACAGAAAAATTTGTACAAAACAATCTATTTCAAAATGGGAAATTGCGAAATGCTACTAAAATAGAGATTAGCGTTTATCTTGTAAGAGCCATGGGCATGGAGGAAGAAGCCAAGAAAAAAGTACCTATATTCTTCTATAACGATACGGAAAGTATACCCATAGAAGCTAGACCATATGTAAAATTTTTAATAGATAAGAAGATTCTTGATGAAAAAGGTGATGGGGAAGGTCGTTTTAATCCTAATCAAGCTATTACAAGGGCTACATTAGCTAAGATGTTGTATATGTCCCATGAACAGATGAATAATAGCAGCATAAACACTAATAGTAGTACGAATAGTAATAGTACAACAAATACCATAAATCCGCCTTCTAAAGAACCTGTAGGGCCACCAGTAGTAGAGAACGAAAACTTAAATGAATTGGCAGGAATAATCGTTGCAAAAATAGATAGTTTTTTACTTATAGATAATGGTCAAAAAAAGGATTCATATAAAATCTCCAAGGATGTTCAAGTAAGCATAAATGGGGTATCGGCTACAATAGGAGAACTTAAAGAAGGTATGAATATTAAGGCTAAAGTCGATAAGGAAAATGTGTTAGAATCCATAACAGTAGATAATACCAGTGCCATAGTATCAGGAACTATAAAAACCATCTCTTTGGGAGCTTCTCCATCTATGGTAGTAGAGCTAAAGGATGAGAATGATGCTAAAACATTTTATTTATCCAATGAAACCAAAATTTCCGTCGATGGAAAAGAGTCCTACTTATTTACCTTAAATGAAGGGGATTTGGTAAACATTGAAGCTGTAAACAACTTAGCTATAAACGTTACTGCTGAAAGCAAAAATGGAGAAGTAGAAGGCATATTAAAGGATAAAAATTTTGATAAGGAAATACTACTTACAGTAGAAAGAGAAGATAAGACTACTTATGAATATACAATAAAGGATAATGTAACCATTAATAGGAATTTAAACAAAAGCCATATTAACGATTTAAGAAGAGGGGACAAGATAAAATTATCTCTAGATTATGGGGAAGTTAAATCTATTGATGCAGAGTCTATAAAAGGTGAAGACGAAGGATATATAAAAGCAATACTTATTTCTGAAGAGCCAATGCTCAACATTATAAACAATAAAGGTGAAATGCTGGATTATTATATATCTAAGGACGTAGCCGTAAGGATAGATAAAGAAATAAAAGGGATATATGATTTAAGGTTAGGTTATCTTGTTAAATTGAAATTAGAAAGTGATGAAATAATTAGTTTAGAAGCAGAAAAAAAGACTGATATTAATGAATTTGTTGGAGTAGTAGAGTACGTAAATGGAGAGAGTAGTTTTATAATATTAAGGAATGAATCAACAGGTGAGGTTAGTCATATAAGCGTTTCTTCTAAAGCTGTTATAAAGAATACAGATGGAGGAGATTTAGAATTAAAAGATTTAGTTAAAGGGACTAAAATACTTATAACAAGAAGCAGTGATAGAGGACAGTTTGTAGCGGAAAAGATAATAGTAGTAAAATAAAAAATACAGGGAATTTCCCTGTATTTTTTATTATTCTGTTCTTATAGCTTCCAAAGCGGATAGATTCATAGCACGCTTTGCAGGATAATATCCTGATAATATACCTATTAAAGCTGAGAAGCCCATGGCTGCAAATATTAGCCATATAGGTATAATGCTTATCTTGGTTTCTTCTCCACTTCCTATATAGTTGCCAAAGTTAGCTCCAAACTTGTTTATTACAACGGATAGAACCTCGCTAAATGCAACTCCAATTACTCCTCCTAATAATCCTATCATAGCTGATTCAAATAGGAATAATTTTCGGATATCCTTTAAAGAGGCACCTATAACCTTCATTATACCAATTTCCTTAGTCCTTTCATATATGGACATTACCATGGTATTGGTTATTCCTATAGCTGCTACTAATAGTGATACTGCACCTATTCCGCCTAATATAGCTTGAAGTATGCCAGAGGTTTTCTTGGTTTCCTCTAACCAATCGTTTAAGCTATCAGCTTCGAGTCCCATATCCTTTATTTTTTGTTGAATATCTTGAACATAGTCTATATCTTCAGCTTTAACCATAACAAGGTCGTACCCTTTTTCTTTACTTTTACCTTGTTCAGAACGACTTTTTTCTACTTTTTCCTTTTCTTTTATCATGTTTTGAACTACATCTAAAGGAGCAAATATAGCCCAATCCGTATCCCAATTTCCTTCTTCAAGTATACCGACGGATTTGATTTTATATTCCTTGTATTTAGACTTTTTATTACCTTCTCCCATACTATCCATGTCTGGCATACCTCTAGAACTACGGCTCATATCGAAGGTAAATGTCATCCTATCTTTTAAAAGATCTATTTTAGGTTCTACCCATCTTCCCCTTGAAGCCTTCGGGTCATAAAAGCTTTGTTCTGCTCTACCTCCAAACACTATTGCAAGATCATCTCCTGCTTGTAGCAGTCGGCCTTCTTTTAATTTATATTCAAAAGCTTCCATGGATGCAGGGTCCACACCTTTAATAGGAATATCAGATATATATCTTCCATTTACTACGGTACCATAGGATTCTACTATGGGAGTTACTGCCACTACATGGGGAATATGCTTAAAGTCCATTATAGCTTTATCATCTAGGTTGACCTTTTTTCTATTTCCTCCAGGAGAACCTCTATCAAAATCTCCATAGGATTTACGAACATTGATGGTGGTTAGACTTCCCATAGAGGATATTTGGTTCTGAAAGGCTTCTTGCATACCATAGCCTAGTGAAAGCATTACTACAATGGAACTGGTACCTATTATAACGCCTAAAACCGTTAAAAATGTTCTAAGTTTTCTTCGCCACAGATTTTTGAGTCCCATTCGGATTAAATCTATACTACTCATCTAAAGCCATACCTTTCTTTTTCTTTTTTTTGTAGAATACAAACCCTCCTATACCTGCTCCTATCAATACGATAGTTATCCAAAAACCTTTGCTCTTCAATAATTTCTTAATTCCTTTAGCTTCATCTACAGGAGGTCCATCTTCTGGGAACTCATCCATTGGCATTGGTTCACTTATATTTAAAGTAAATTCTTTTTTAATTTCCACATTTTCACCAGAAGAGTCTTCATAGGTAAATACTAAAGCTCCTGTAAGCTCGCCGGGTTCAGATGGAATTATCATACCTTCAAAATATTCACTGCTTCCAGTTTCAAAATTTCCTACATAATAATTGCCGTTTTCCGTTTGAAAATCTCCTTCTAATTTTACCATCATATTATATAAGGTAACTTTTCCAGTATTATAGAATTCTACAGATATTGGAGTAGGTTCTCCTTGAAAAGCCTCTGGAGGAATATTTAATTCTCCTATTTCCAGTTTAGATTGCTGTATTACTGGAATACCTATGAACTCAGTGGCAGTATACTGTTCTCCTTTAGAGTCTTCATATTCAAAATTAGCTATTACATTATAAGTTTTTGCTTTGGCATCTGGTACAGTAGCCATGGTTATATTTTTTTCAATTCTGCCATTTGGAGGGATGCTATCTATATAGAAGGTATTACTGCTGCCTACAGGAGTAAATACATTACCTCCTCCACTGTTGCTTTTTTCATCTGTTTTTTCCTCTGCAGTTAAAAATATCTTTATATTCCTTACAGCTTTTTGACTGTTGGTATTAAAAAAGGATAGATTCATATCAAAGGTTTCCCCCGCTTTTACAAGGGAAGGCTCAAAGCTGTACTTATCTATTATTAGTTTAGGAACGGTTTTAATATCATCACCTGGTTTTACCACATAGACGCCTACGTATTGAGTTAGTGTATTCTTTTCTTCTCCAGTTAACTCATCCTCATATTCTACGGTAATATTTATTGGATAATTTCTAGTCTCAGCATCTTTTGTAGTTAGGAATACAAAGTTCAATCTTTCTGATTTATTTGGTGCTATGGAATTGATTTTTTTAATACTTACCGTCTTAGGTACAACTCCATTTTGGTCTGAGCTTTCTACAGTAACTTTAATATTTTTTGCATCGATCATTCCCACATTTTTTAGACTGAATCCAATGGTAACATCTTTATTCTGTCCTACAGCCCCTTCAGGATATATAAGATTCTCAATTATTAGATTGGAATTCTTACCCTTGTTAGATTCCACATTAACAAAGAACTTATTGGAATCTTCATAGCTTTGATTGGTTCCATCTTTGTAGTTAAGAATTATATCTAGTCCATGGGAGCCTCCTGCAATTTTATTAGAAGGAGTTATATCAAAGGAGACATAATCTGATTTTCCGCCGGGAATTTTTTCAACATATTTGCTGTTGAATCCTGAAGAAAGAGTGAAAGTCTCGTTGCTTATCCCACCTAAAGATATTTTAATGTCCTTTGCATCTAAGGTACCATTGTTTTTTAATACAAATCCTATACTAGTAGGCTTCCCTGGCACTGATACCTGAGGGCTTACATCTACTTGACTTATAGATATTAAAGGTTTAGTATTTTTATTTTCAACCTTTACGTACATGGTTTCAGAACTCGTAAAGGACATATTATATTCGTTATAGAATTGAAAGTTGATTTTAACTGGATAAGTTTTGCTTTCAGCATATTTATCTATATCTATTCTAAAGGACATATCTCTTTCTCTTCCCCTGCCTAATCTGGATATGCTTTCATGTCCAGAATCATCAAGAGTCAATGGAGATTCTCCCTCTATTTCAGCAGTAACGGCTATACTTTCAGCCCAATTATCACTAGCATTTTTAATGGTAATAGGAAGGGATACGGATTTACCAGCTTCACCAGTTACTGTCTTTGAGCTCACTATGGTGATAGTTGGGATTACCTTCGTCTTATCTACTGGGTCCGTTTTTTCAATGGTGCTGGAAGGAACTATATTTGGCACATCAACATAATCTGAAATGCTATATTGCTCACCACTCTTTGTATAATAGATTACAATGGGAACTTTTGGTGAGTCGCCACCATTATATTTAAGTTTAAAAGTGGCTTGATTACTGCTTACTTTTTCTTTGGAACCAGAATCCAATAAAGTAAATGAATTGGCATTATTTAGACCTATGTAAATATTTGATTCGTCAACATTAGGATTGCGTTCGATAGTTAGTATAAGAGAAAAAGTATCCCCCTCTTTAATTTTACCAGATGGATCTGTTTTTACTTTTGTTACGATTACATCTGTTTGATTATTAGGTATTTTTTCATCTCCGTTTTCACTCGCAATTCCTACAATAGGCAATTGTGCTAGTATTAATAGTAGTATTAAAGATATACTAAGAAATCTTTTCATTTATTCTACATCCCCCTTTGTTTTGTTTTCAACTATTTTTTCTACATTTCCATCTCTAACATAGATTACTCGATGAGCATATGGTGATATTTCAACATCGTGGGTTACTATAATTAGAGTTTGGTGATTTTCTTTTGCCATACCCGTTATTAAATCCATAACTTCTATGGTAGTTTTGGTATCTAAGTTTCCTGTAGGCTCGTCCGCAAAAACTATCTTTGGTTTGCCTACAAAGGCTCTTGCTATACTAACCCTCTGTTGTTGTCCTCCACTCATTTCAGAAGGTTTATGGTTTAATCTATTTTTTAAACCTACTGCTTCCAACATTTCTTTAGCCATCTTGTCCCTTAATTTTCGAGGAATACCTCTGAAGGTAAGACCTAAACTTACATTTTCCATAGCGGATAGAGTAGGTATTAGATTATAAGATTGAAATACAAAGCCAATATTCATTTGACGAAATTTGGCTAGCTGTTTTTCGTTCATCTTTTCTATATGCTGTTTGGCAATGATAATCTCGCCTTTAGTGGGTTTTTCTAAACCTGCCATCATGTTAAGTAAGGTACTCTTACCAGAGCCAGAAGTTCCTAGTAAACAAACAAACTCTTCCTTGTCAATGGAGAGGCTTATGTCGTTTAATGCGACTATTTTTTCATCCCCCATTTTATATACTTTCCTTACGTTATTCAGTACTATTAATTCTTCCAATTAATTAATTCACCTCCCAAACTACAATTAGCTACATTTATTTTATCATAGTATCTACATACTTAATAGTTACAATATCGTTAAAATTAACACTTGAAGGGCATAAATGGGTAATCTACCTATATATTATATATCTTCTAAATATATTGACGAATATAAAGCTCATAAATTACGACAATTTATCTTAATGACTGGTCAGTCAAATCATTGGAGATATTGACATGAAGAGGAAAAATAGGATAATGGTACTAAAACTATTAGTTTTTATATTGATTATAGGTCTATAAAGTCGGAGGAGATAGTTATTGCTTTTATATAGTTTAAGGCCACAACTTATGTTATAATAAATATGACTAAAATAGTAATGGAGGTAGAGGCATGGAGAAAGCTATGATTAGAGTTAGAATGAGTTCTGGAGATGCTCATTATGGGGGAGATTTAGTGGATGGTGCTAAGATGTTGCAATTGTTCGGAGATGTAGCTACAGAACTGCTTATAAGAAACGATGGAGATGAGGGATTATTTGTAGCCTATGAAAATGTGGAATTTCTAGCCCCTGTTTATGCTGGAGATTACATAGAAGCAGTAGGGGAAATTACCAAAATAGGCAATACCTCTAGAAAGATGAAATTTGAAGCAACAAAGGTTATAGTTCCAAGACCAGATATAAATAATTCTGCTTGTGATGTATTAGATGAACCTATAGTCGTTTGTAGAGCTGAAGGAACATGTGTGGTTCCAAAGGATAAAAAAAGAAAATAAAACAAAAGGGATGATTCTTTTTATTTGAAATGGGGGGCGATTTAATGGAAAAACTAATCATAACTGCAGCCATATGTGGGGCTGAGGTAACAAAAGATAATAATCCAAATGTGCCTTATACAGTGGAGGAAATAGGAAGAGAGGCAGAAGCTGCATATAAGGCGGGAGCAAGTATTATACATTTACATGTAAGATATGATGATGGTACTCCTACTCAAGATAAGGAAAGATTTAGAGAATGTATAGAGGAAATAAAGAAGAGATGCCCTGATGTAATTATTCAGCCTTCAACAGGGGGAGCAGTAGGTATGTCTGATGAAGAAAGACTTCAACCAGTAGAATTATTGCCTGAAATGGCTACATTGGATTGTGGAACTTTAAACTTTGGTGGAGATGAAATATTTGTCAATACGGAAAATACCATTAAAAATTTTGGTAAAATAATGATAGAAAAAGGCGTAAAACCAGAGGTAGAAGTATTTGATAAAGGCATGGTAGATTATGCTATTAAATATGCTAAAAAAGGATATATTTTAGAACCTATGCATTTTGACTTTGTATTAGGAGTTCAAATGGCTGCAACGGCAAGGGATTTATCCTTTATGGTAGATAGTATACCTAAAGGTTCTACTTGGACTGTAGCAGGGGTAGGAAGACATGAGATGCCAATGGCAGCTATGGGAATTGCTATGGGCGGACATGTAAGGGTAGGATTTGAGGATAACGTTTACCTATCCAAAGGAGTCCTAGCTAAATCTAACGGAGAATTAGTAGAAAAGGTTGTACGCATGGCAAATGAATTAGGTAGAGAAATAGCTACTCCAAATGAAGCAAGAGAAATACTAGGTTTAAAGAAATTATAAAAATAAAAAAAAGTCAAAGGATTGTTTACTAAATATCCCATCCTTTGACTTTTTTTTTATTTTTAATTATTTTTCGACAATAAGAAGGATTTTTAAAATATGTATAGAATTAATCTACTAAGGAGGTGTCCTTATGTTTATTGATGGTTGCAAAACCATTATTGTTAGATGTCGTTCCTGTGGTAGATTAATGGAATATGATTTTAATATATTTGAGGTAATGTCAAAGGGCAAAGTTGAATATAGATGTAAATGTGGAGAAATAAATGTTCTTATCAACAGAAAAAGCAATAAAGGTATAGGTGTCGTAGTCGGATGTTTTAATTGTGGAGATAGGCATTACCATGAATTAGAGTTAAAAGAGGTAATTAAGAATAATAATATAATTTACTGTTTTCATGGGAACAGACTATGCTTTGTAGGGAGTAAAAAAATTGCTAATCAAATATTATTAGAAAAGCAAGTAAACATTGGGAATAATACTAAAGAGATACATGGGGAAGATTATTTTAATAATTTTAAGGTTTTAAAAGGGGCATTAAAAAAATTATATGATCTAAATAAAGAAAATAAAATAGACTGTGATTGTGGAAATTCCAAGATCAATGTAGAGCTTTTTTGTGATAGGATCGAGCTTAAATGTTCAAATTGCAACAGTGTAAAACTTATATTCACAGAAACTGAAGAGGACTTGAGTGTTCTCCTAAAAAAGGATAGAATAATACTTAGGGAACGAAATATTTCTTGTATCGATTCTATTAATGAAAAGAACAGAGATATAAAAAAATAGCATTGGGTAATATATAATAAGAAGATGCAGTAATAATTAAATAAGAGGAGGCATTTAATATGTTAGTTACTGGTAGAGAACTTTTACAAGATGCTCATAAGAATAACTATGCAGTAGGAGCATTCAATGTAAACAATATGGAAATTGTGCAAGCTATAATAGAAGCAGCAGAGGAGATGAATTCACCTGTTATCCTTCAAGCTAGTCAAGGAGGATTAAAATATGCAGGTGTTGAATATATAGCTGCATTAGGAAAGCTGGCAGCAGAAAAAGCAAAGGTACCTGTTGTATTACATTTAGACCATGGTACAGATTTTGATCAAGTTATGCTATGTATAAGAAATGGATTTTCTTCTGTAATGATAGATGGTTCTAGATTTGACCTTGAAGGCAATATTGAAATAACTAAGAAAGTAATAGAAGTTGCCCATGCAGTAGGAGTATCTGTAGAGGCAGAACTAGGCAAAATTGGAGGAACAGAAGATCATATTACCGTAGATGCAAAAGATGCTACTTTTACAGACCCTGATGAAGCTAAAAGATTTGTAGATGAAACAAATGTAGATTACTTAGCTATAGCTGTAGGAACAGCTCATGGAGTATATAAAGGAGAACCAAAACTTGATTTTGATAGAATTAAGACCATTAAAGGTATGTTGAATATGCCTTTAGTATTACATGGTTCCAGCGGTGTTCCTGATGAAGCTATAAAGAAGGCAGTAGCTAATGGAATAAACAAGATAAATATTGATACGGATTTAAGAATTGCTTTTGCTGATGGAATTAAACAATTCTTAAAAGAAAATCCAGACAATATAGATCCAAGAAAGATATTAACTCCTGCTAAGGATGGAATGAAAGAAGCAGTTAAAGAAAAGATGGTTTTATTTGGCTCAGTAGGAAGGGCTTAGAATCTATAATTAAAGATGATGACTGTGATAGATGGGACGGTTTTTTATACCGTCCTTCTGTAAATTATGAAAGGATGTGAAGATATGAAGTTATTTATAGATACAGCAAATATTGATGAGATAAGGGAAATAAACGAATGGGGGGTTATATGTGGTGTAACCACTAATCCATCATTGATAGCAAAAGAAGGTAGGAATTTTAAACAAGTAATTGAAGAAATAGCTAGTATTGTTGATGGTCCAATCAGTGCAGAGGTTATTTCTTTAGAAAAGGATGGTATGATAGAAGAAGCTAGAGAACTAGCTAAATTAAGTCCAAATATTGTAATTAAAATACCTATGACAAAAGAAGGATTAAAAGCTGTAAATGTACTTTCAAAAGAAGGAATAAAAACCAATGTAACTCTTGTTTTTTCTCCTACTCAAGCATTATTAGCTGCAAAAGCAGGAGCAAGTTATGTTAGTCCTTTTGTTGGAAGACTAGATGATATTGGCAATGAAGGAATATCTATGGTAGAGGATATAGTTCAAATATTCGATATGCATAATATAGATACAGAAATAATAGTAGCAAGCGTAAGAAATCCAATCCATGTGATTGAAGCAGCTAAGGAAGGAGCAGATATTGCAACAATACCTTATAAAGTATTCGTTCAGATGTTATCACATCCTTTGACGGATTCAGGAATTGAAAGATTTTTAAAGGATTGGGAAGGACTTAAATAATTAATTATAATACTCGTGATTCTTTACTGGTTTTAAGAAAAATAAAGAATCGCGAGTTTTTTATTTTCAAAATCCAGAGGATAAAAAAGACTATCTCTGTTATCTCAAAATTTAATTGTGAAATTGTATACATTTGTTTATAATAAGTATAGCACAATTAAATATAAAGGAGAGATGGATGTGGACAGAGATTTAGCATTATCCTTAGTAAGGGTAACGGAAATTGCTGCATTAGCTTCAGGAAGATACATGGGAAGAGGAGATAAAATTGGAGCAGATCAAGCAGCGGTAGATGGCATGAGGGCTGCTTTTAACCTAGTTAATACAAGAGGTAAGGTAGTTATAGGAGAAGGAGAACTAGACGAAGCACCTATGTTATATATTGGAGAGGAAATAGGATTAGGTATGGATATAGAAGCGGATATAGCTGTAGACCCATTAGACGGGACTATATTAGTAGCTAAAGGACTGCCTAATGCAATTGCTGTTATAGCTATGGCACCTAAAGGTTGTCTATTAAATGCTCCTGATACCTATATGAAGAAAATAGCAGTAGGACCAAAAGCTGCAGGTAAAATCAATATCGATGCATCTATTGAAGAAAATTTAAAGGCTGCGGCTAAAGCTTTAAATAAGGATATCTCCGACTTAACCGTTATTATTCAGGATAGAGAAAGACATGAAGATATTATAGAAGAGGTTAGAAGGGTAGGGGCTAGAATAAAATTGTTTGGAGAAGGTGACGTAGCTGCTGCTATTGCAACTGCTTTCCCAGATACTGGTGTAGATATATTAATAGGTATAGGTGGAGCCCCAGAAGGAGTTATTGCAGCTTCTGCATTAAAATGTATGGGTGGAGATTTCCAAGGGAAACTATATCCAATGAGCAAAAGCGAAGAGATAAGATGTGAGAAGATGGGCTGGACTGAAGATAAGCTTGATAAAGTCCTTACAATGGACGACTTAGCTAAAGGAAATGATATATTCTTTGCGGCTACTGGAATTTCTGATGGAGATTTGTTAAAAGGGGTAATCTATTATGGGGATAAGTTGGCTAAAACCCACTCAGTGGTTATGAGATCAAAGACAGGAACTATCAGGTTTGTAGAGGCTCAACATAGGCTAGATAAAAATGATATATTAAAAGAACTTTTAAAAAAGCATAAATAAATGTGCTATACTATTTGACAGAAAAAGCATAAATATAATATACTATATATAAAAATAGAATTAACCTATGAGGGGGCTTTTTCATGGATAGAAATTTAGCTTTAAATTTAGTTAGGGTAACGGAAGCAGCGGCATTACATTCTGCTCGTCATCTAGGAAGAGGACAGAAAAACATGGCAGATCAAGCTGCGGTAGATGGTATGAGGAGGATGTTTGATACCTTATCCATTGATGGTGTTGTAGTTATAGGAGAAGGAGAAATGGACGAAGCACCTATGTTATATATTGGTGAGCAAATAGGAAAAGCAACCAAGGATTCTATAAAATTGGATATAGCAGTAGATCCTCTAGATGGAACTACTGCTGTAGCTAAGGGACTTTCCAATGCTATTTCTGTCGTAGCCGTAGCACCAAGAGGTTGTTTACTTCATGCGCCTGATATGTATATGGATAAAATAGCCGTAGGACCAAGGGCGGCAGGAAAGATTAGTTTAAATTCACCTATAGAAGAAAATCTAAAAAACCTTTCTCAGGCACTTAATAAGGATATATCGGATATAACTGTAACCATGTTAGATAGACCAAGACATGAAGAGCTAATCAATAAGGTAAGAAAAGCAGGGGCAAGGATAAAACTATTTCAAGACGGAGATGTGGCAGCGGCTATAGCAACTTGTTTTGAAGATTCTGGAGTAGATGTGATGGTTGGAATTGGTGGAGCTCCTGAAGGTGTTATTGCAGCAGCTGCATTGAAATGTATGGGAGGAGAATTTCAGGGAAGACTATACCCTATGAATGATGATGAAAAAGTCAGATGTACTAAAATGGGTATTTGTAATATAGAAAAGATACTTAGCATGGACGATTTAGCTAAAGGGAATGAAATCATATTTGCAGCCACAGGTATATCCAATGGAGAACTGCTAAAGGGTGTTGTTTACTATGAAAATAATATGGCTAAAACCTATTCCGTTGTAATGAGAAGTGAAACGGGTACTATAAGGTTTATTGAAGCTATACACAGACTAGACAAAAAACCTGAGTATGCCAAATAATTAGGTTTGACTAATGAATATTATAATGATATTATTATTTTAATAATGCTTATCTATCTGAGCATATCTTGAAAACTATTCTAAGAGGATAAGTTTACAGAAGATAAAAAATTTAAGAGTATACATAATTGCTGATGGAACATAGGTTTCTCAGCATAAACCTGTTTTTAAATATTGTGGAGGTGAAGTTTTGGATTCAAGTATTTTACGTAGTAAAAAGTTAGATGATCTCCGGACTATAGCTAAAACCATGGGAATAAAAAGTACTACCAAATATAGAAAAGAGGAATTAATCAATTTGATTTTACAAAATGCTGTAGAGGAAAAAGAAGAACAAAAACCTGAGAAAAGTGAAGTAGAGGAAATAGATATTGAAGATATAAATATGGAAGAATTACCTGATAAGGTAAGTGAAGAATTAGAACAGATGGATAATATTAATAGTGCTGAAGGAATATTGGAGATCCATCAAGATGGATACGGTTTTTTAAGATGTGACAACTATTTATCTGGGGATAATGACATATACATATCTCCATCTCAGATAAGGAGATTTAGGCTGAGAACTGGAGATAAGATATTTGGTATAACCAGACCTCCAAAATCCGGAGAGAAATATAAAGCTCTTCTTTATGTGAAAAGTGTAAATGGATTAAATCCAGAAACTTGTATAGGCAGACCGGATTTTGATAGTTTAACTCCTATTTATCCTAGAAAAAGGATATCGTTAGAAACAGCTCCTAATGAACTTTCCACAAGGATTATTGATTTAATCGCACCTATTGGGAAAGGGCAAAGGGGAATGATTGTATCCCCTCCAAAAGCCGGCAAAACAACTCTTCTTAAAAATGTTGCTAATGCCATTTCGGAGAATTATCCTGATATAGAAATAATAGTTCTTTTAATAGATGAAAGACCGGAAGAAGTAACGGATATGAAAAGATCCGTTAAAGGTGATGTGGTATATTCAACTTTTGATGAGCTTCCAAACCACCATACTAAAGTAGCAGAAATAGTTCTTGAAAGGGCTAAAAGGCTAGTAGAGCATGGTAAAGATGTAGTAGTTTTATTAGATAGTATTACTCGTCTTGCTAGAGCTTATAACCTAACCATTCCTGCTACAGGAAGGACTTTATCTGGAGGATTGGATCCAGGTGCCCTCCACAGACCAAAGAGATTTTTTGGTGCAGCAAGGAACTTAGAAGAAGGGGGAAGTCTGACTATTTTAGCCACTGCCCTAGTAGAAACAGGAAGTAGAATGGATGATGTTATATTTGAGGAATTTAAGGGTACAGGTAATATGGAAATCCATTTAGATAGAAAATTATCGGAAAAGAGAATCTTCCCAGCTTTAGATATTAACAAATCAGGTACTAGAAGAGAAGAGCTTCTCTTAACCCAAAAGGAATTAGAGACTATATGGGCTATTAGAAAGGCTTTAAGCAATTCACCAACTCAAGATGTAACAGAAACCCTAATTGAAAATTTAATGAAGACTAAGACCAATAACGAATTTGTAGAAGAGATGAGAAATAAAATTTGGATTTAGTTGAAATAGTTTTAATATTATGCTATAATTAATTGGTCAAATTGTGTAAAATAGTGTGTTGTCATATATTTGTAACAAAGAGAGGTGAAAGCAATGAAAAAGGGAATTCATCCAGAATATCATGAAGCTACAGTAAAATGTGCATGTGGAAATACATTTAAAACTGGTTCAACAAAAGAAGAATTAAGAGTTGAAATTTGTTCAGAATGTCATCCATTCTTTACAGGACGTCAAAAATTTGTTGAACGTGGTGGTCGTGTTGAAAAATTCAAGAAGAAATATGGTATGGATTAATTTCTTCGCTAAATTAGGTTAGTTGCCCGTAGCATCTAACCTTTATTTTTTATATTGGTAAATTTAAATTTGGTAGTGAAATAAGCTATAAAACACAAAACAAAGGTTAATTTTAAAATTAATCTTTGTTTTGTGTTTTTGTTTTTTATATTTTTTAATATGAAATTATCTAATTTTAGAGAAAATTATTTTAATTTAAAAAGTATTGACAGATAGTAGGAAGATGGTATAATAAGTGTAGAAAAAATATTTTCGTCATAACAACGTAGATAGAAAAATATTATTCGCCATAAAAGATTATTGTTTAATAGGATTTTAAAATACTAAATATATATTAATTTTCATCGTAAATTGAAAGATAGTATGTCTTGTTTGCAATCGATTTCTCTGAATACTGATATTTATTAAAAGTAAAAAAATTCTACTAATTAAAGATATTAATTGTGATTATCATAAAAATGAAATCATAATTAAGATAGATACTTTGAATAAAAAAAGATGGAGGTGTTTTTATGGATTTATGCAACATACTAGATGAGAGGATTATTTGTATTGATATGCCAGCAAAAAACAAGGATGAGGCTATCACTATGTTGTCAGAAAAATTAAAAGATGCGGCTTATATTGAGGATGTAGAATCTTTTAAAGAAGATATTTACCATAGGGAATCCCTTGGAAACACTGGTATAGGAAATTATATTGCAATTCCTCATGGGAAAAGTGATTCAGTCAAGAAAGTAGGTATTGCAATTGGAAAGTTAGAAAATGAGATTGAATGGGAAACGCTAGATGACAAAGGTGTAAAAATCGTTTTTCTATTTGCTGTAGGCAGCAACAATGAAAGTGCTCAAAAGCATTTAATGTTATTAGCTGAAGTGGCATCTAAACTTGGAGATGACGATGCAGTAGAAAAAATGCTAGAAGCTAAATCTGTTGATGATATAAAAAATATATTTATGTAGATAGGAGTGGTAATTATGAAAATTGTAGGAGTAGCTGCTTGTGCAGCTGGAATTGCTCATACTTATATTGCAAAAGAAAAGTTAATAAAAGCTGCAGAAAAAGCAGGTCATGAAATAGTTATTGAGACTCAAGGTATTATTGGAGTTAAAGATGAGTTACAGGAAAAGGATATCAAAGAGGCAGATATTGTAATTATTGCAGCTGATATTAAAATAAATGGTTTGGAAAGATTTAAAGATAAAAAGAAAGTAGAAGTTCCAACTGATACTGTTATTAAATCACCAAATAAGTTTATAGAAAAAATAGAAAGTATTGTTAAAGGATAAAAATAAAAAAAGAGGAGGTTTTATTAATGAAAGTAAAGGACTTGAAAAAACATGCAATGACAGCGATTTCCTTTTTAATTCCAATCGTTGTCGCTTCAGGATTTTTATTAGTAATTGGTAATTTTGGATCCGGAGAAAACATTACAGATTTCGGAAAAAGCTTTAGTATCTTTGATGCATTCTCTACTATGGGAATAATGGGATTAACATTATTACCAATGATTGTATCTACAGGGATAGCGTATTCCATTGCAGATAAGCCGGGAATTGCTCCAGGAATAATTGTTGGATTAGTAGCAAATGGTGTTGGAGCTGGTTTTATTGGAGGTTTTATTGGCGGATATATAGCAGGGTATATTACAAAATTATTAGTTAAACACATAAGAGTACCTTCTTGGGCAGAAGGATTATTGCCAACTCTAATTATTCCATTGCTTGCATCTGCAGCATCTGGATTAATAATGTTTTATATCATTGGACTGCCGGTAAAAGGTCTTACACAGCTGTTAACTGCTTATTTAAAAAGTTTAGATAGTCAATCAAAATTTATCTATGGTATGATTATTGGAATTTTTGCATCAATTGATTACGGTGGAGCTATTAACAAAGTGGTATTTGCCTTTGCATTAGCTTTATTCTATGAAGGAATTAAAGAACCTATTACAGTTTTAATTTTGGCTTCTATGGTTACTCCAATAGGTATGACAATGGCATATTTTATCTCTAAAGCTGTTAAGAAAAATATATATTTAAAAACAGAAGTTGAAACTTTAAAGTCGGCTTTTCCAATGGGACTTTGTCAAATAACTGAAGGATGTTTACCAATTGTTATGAATGACATAATTAGATGCGTTATTTCAACAGGTATTGGTGGTGCAATAGGTGGAGGCTTCAGTATGTTATTTGGATGTAATGCAGGTATTCCAGCAGGAGGATTATTTATATTACCCACTATGTCTGCAGCTAAAGCTGGATACTTTATATTGAGCTTAATCATAGGTTCCTTGGCTACAGCAATTTCCTTAATAATCTTGAAGAAACCAGTTGATATAGATGCAGATTTAGATGAATATGAAGTAGAAGAAGCTGATATTGATATGGATAGTATTAAAATCAATTAGTCCTTAATATTTATTTTAAAAATAATATATTAAATATTTTGAAATTGTTGACATATGAATACAGGATGATATAATAAAGCTGTAAAAAATATTTTTGCTATAAAAAATATTTGGAGAAAAAAATTTACTCAACATAGAAATTAGTTGAGAAGTCGTGAAGGAGGACTAAATGGATAAGGGAATTAATAATGTTTTAAGCGCTATACAGATAGCTTATGATTCATTATTTGATGCTGAAAAAAAAGTTGCAGATTTTGTCTTAAAATATCCAGAAGAAGTTATAAATATGGGCATTACGGAGTTATCTGAAAAAAGTAATGTTAGTGATGCAACTACAGTGAGATTTTGTAAGAAAATAGGCTTCAATGGATATCAACATTTTAAAATGACATTAGCTAAAAAATTTGTAAGCCCTGAAAATGTTATTACACCAACTGTAGATCTAAGTAATATAAAAGGTTCTATAGAAAGTATTATGAGTTATAAGATGGAAGAATTGAAATTAACATCTGAAAGTTTGGATGTTGATATGGTATCTAAATGTATAGATAAAATTTTAAATAGTGATTTTATTTATTTCTATGCAGCTGGAAATTCTATACCTATAGCTATGGATGCAGCATATAAATTCAATTTAATTGGAATAAGAAGTAATGTAGATATTGTATCTGAAATGCAAATTTCATCTGCTTATTCTTTGACAGAAAATGATGTAGCCTTTGGAATATCAAACTCTGGTACATCAAAAACTGTACTAAAGGCATTTGAAATAGCCAAAGATAGAGGAGCTGCTACAATATGTTTGACTAGTGGCAAAAAATCTCCTTTAGCTAACATAGCTGATTATAAATTGTTTACAGTAACTAATGAAGAACTATTTTTCAAAGAATTTAGCTATACTAGAGTACCAGCTTTAGCAGTTATAGATATGTTATTCTTGCTGGTATATAAGAGCATAGTAAACAATGCATATAAAGATATGAGCATTAGAGAGGAGGTTCTTTCAGATAATAAGTATTAAAAAAATAGTAACCTTCTTAAGTATTATATATTAATACGTAAAATAAAGAAGGTTACTCTCACGGTTAAGTACAATTATACCAGAATATTTTAGAAATTTGTATATAATTATTAATTTGTTTTATAAAATATCAATAAATTTTACATTTAGACAAAACAAAGCGATTTGATTAAAATTCAAGGAGGAAAATAAAATGAATATAGTACCTATGAAGGATTTATTAGAAAAAGCTTATAAAGAAGGATATGCAGTACCGGCATTAAATGGCTCACATCTAGAATTTTACAAAGCATTTATTGAAGTAGCAGCTGAATTAAAATCACCATTGATTATACAAGCTGCTTATGAGGAAGTCCTATATGCTAATGCTAAAAATATAGTAGAAATGATTAAGAACTTTGGACAAGATAAAGATATAGATGTAGCAATTCACTTAGATCATGGTCCATCCTTTAAGGCAGCAGTAGAATGTATAAAAGGTGGATTTACATCAGTAATGTATGATGGCTCTACACTTCCATTTGAAGAAAATGTGGCTAATACAAAAAAAGTTGTAGATGTGGCACATGCTATTGGAGTTACTGTTGAAGGTGAATTAGGTACAATAGGTCAGACAACTGAATTTGGTGAAAAAATAGATAATGCTCAATTAACAGATCCTAAATTAGCTAAGGAATTTGTTGAAAGGACTGGGATTGATTGTCTTGCTCCAGCTTTTGGTACAGCTCATGGACTATATGAAGGTGAGCCAAAGCTTGATTTTGAATTATTAGATACTATATCTAAAACAGTGAATATTCCTATAGTAATGCATGGTGGTACAGGAGTCCCAGAAAAAGACGTTAAAAAAGCAATATCATTGGGAGTAAGTAAAATAAATGTAAGTACAGCTTTAAGAAAAGCATTTATTGATGAAATGAAGAAATATATGAAAGAAAATCCAGACAATCTAATGACTATGGATATAATGGGAGCAGCAACAGAAGCATTAAAAGAGGAAGCAAGAAATGTAATTGAAAGGTTTGGTTCAGCTAATAGACTATAAAATTCTTGATTTTTGACAGGAGGCTTAGTTGAAATGAAAAAGGAAGTAGTTGATATTGTTAGAAGGAAAGCTTATGAATATTTTGAGAAAGCTCATATAGTTTTAACAGAAGATGAAATAGCAAATATTGAAGTTGCAGATTTTGGATTAGATAATATAGAAGAAATTGGATTGCAATTAGTAACATATGTAAATAATAATAGATATTGTGGAAAAGAAATGGTCTTATTTCCAAATCAAACATGTCCAGAACATAGACATCCAAAAAGAGAAGATGGTTCTGAAGGTAAAATGGAAACATTTAGATGTAGGTGGGGAAAAGTATATTTGTATATAGAAGGAGAAGAAACAATTAATCCAAAAGTTAAACCACCAAAAGGTTATGAAAGTTCTTATACGGCATTTCACGAAATAGTACTTGAACCAGGTGAGCAATTTACAATTAAACCAAATACCCGTCATTGGTTCCAAGCAGGAGAAGAAGGAGCTGTAGTTTCAGAGTTTTCTTCTAATAGTGATGATTCATCTGATATATTTACTGATGAGAATATAAAAAGATTACCAGAATATTAATTTTTAAACAAACAAAGTGTCTCAAATATTTGGGACACTTTGTTTATAAAAATATGTATTAAATAAGTTTATAAGAAGGAGCTATTATTATGGTGAAGATATTAGGAAGGGACTATACAAAAATAGATTTTCAGAGATATTTCGGTTCTTTTGACCATTTAATTGGATTTAAAAAATATGAATATAATTCATCAAGGGCTAAAGGCTTATCTGCTGTAGAAGTAAAAACTGGTGGAGGTTTAAGTTTTGAGGTTTTAGAAGGTAGAGGAATGGACATAGGAGTTTGTAGTTACAAAGGTATACCAATATCATTTAGGTCTGTCGTGAAAGAATCTTCTTCTGAATACTTTGAGCCTTTGGAAGATGGCTGGCTTAGGAATTATGGAGGTGGATTGCTAACTACATGTGGGTTGACATATTTAGGTGCTCCATGTGTAGATGATGGAGAGAAGTTAGGATTACATGGGAGAGTTAGTAATACACCAGCAGAGGAATTTTACACTAGAAAGTATTGGGATAATGATGAGCTTATATTAGAAGTGAATGGTAGTGTAAGAGAGGGAAAGGCATTAAATTATAATTTAGTATTAAATAGACAGATAAGAGTTAAGGCAGGAGAAAACAGATTTTTCATAAAGGATAAAGTAGTGAATGAAGGATTTAGGGATACTAGTAATATGATATTGTATCATTTCAATATAGGGCATCCAGTTTTAGATTTAGATTCTAAATTATATTTGAGGACAAAAGAAGTTGTTCCTAGGGATGAAGTAGCTTCCAATAGATGGGATAAGTATAATGAATATCTAGCTCCAACAAAAGATTATCCTGATGTTGTCTATTATCATTCATTAGAATCTTCAAAAGATGGTATATGCAAGGTAGCATTTATAAATCATAATATTGATTTAGGAATTTATATAAAATACAATTCTAAAACATTACCCTATTTTACACAATGGAAGTTTACAGGAGAGGGAAACTATGTTACAGGATTGGAACCGGGAAATTGTAGGGTAAATGGTAGAGATATAGAACGTAAGGAAAATAGATTAAGAATATTGAAACCATTTGAAGAAGTAAATTATGAAATAGAGTTTGGAATTATAGATGGAAGAGAAAATATAGATAGATGGATTAGGAATATTTAAGGAGGTGTTTTCGTGGAGTATCTTATGGGAATAGACGTAGGAACTAGCGGTGTAAAAGCAATAATAATTGATAGTACAGGTAAAGTGATAGCTTCAAAGATAGAATCATATGATATAAAAGTTATAAAAAAAGGTTGGATGGAACAAGAACCAGAATCATGGTGGAATAGTACCAAAAAAGTAGTTTCAGAACTTGTAAAAGAAACTTATATAAATAAGGATGAAATTAAGGCAATAAGTTTTACAGGACAAATGCATAGTTCAGTTTTCCTAGATAAAGATAACAATGTATTAAGACCAGCTATATTGTGGAATGATACTAGAACTTCTAAACAGTGTGAAGAAATATATGATACTGTTGGAGGATTGGATTCATTATTAGATTACGTATCTAACCCAGCTTTAGAAGGGTTTACTGCCCCTAAAATACTTTGGTTAAGGGAAAATGAGAAAGGAAATTATGAGAAACTTGAGTGTGTATTATTACCAAAAGATTATATTAGATATAAGTTTACTAAAGATATAAGCACTGAAATGTCTGATGCAGCTGGTACATTGTTATATGATGTAAAAAATAAAAGATGGAATAGTGAGTTAATTAAAAAGTTAAATTTAAAAGATAATATTTTTCCAAAGGTAGTCAAGTCTACAGATATTGTAGGGAATATAGATAAAGAAGTGGCTAAAGAATTAGGTCTAAGTGAGAAAACTTTAATAGTTGCAGGAGGAGCAGATAATGCATGTGCAGCTATAGGAAGTGGAATAGTAGAGAATTCTAAAGCTGTCTTAAGTATAGGAACATCAGGTACTATAGTTGCTTATACCGACAAGAATTCTATAGAGACAAAAGGAAATTTACATTTTTTCAATCACGCTTGCAATGATTCCTGGTACATTATGACTGTAATGTTGTCTGCTGGAATGTGTTTTAAATGGTTAAAGAAAAACATATTAAAAACTGCTAAATCATATGATGAATTAACTGATATGGCATCAGAGTCATGCCCTGGAAGTAACGGAGTTATATTTGTACCCTATCTTTTTGGAGAAAGAAGCCCGCATCCAGATCCAAATGCCAAATCAATGTTTTATGGACTTTCATCTAACACAAATAATAAGGATATTATAAGAAGTGTTTTAGAAGGTGTATCTTTGGGATTTAGAGATTGTCTGGCTAGTATAGAAAATAGTGTAGATATAGAAGAAATTAGAATAACAGGTGGAGGAGCCAATAGTCAATTATGGGTCAGTATAATGGCTGATGTATTAAATAAGGAAATAAGTCTGATAAATATACAGGAAGGTCCTGCTTTTGGAGCAGCAATAATTGCTGGAGTAGGTTCTGGAATTTTTGAGGATTTTAAATCAATTCTTGATAAATCGGTAAAAGTAACAAAAACAGTAAAACCAAATAAAGATAATGCTAAATTATATGAAAAGTATTATCAAATATACACTTTATTATATGACAATTTAAAAGAATGTAATAAACTTTTGAACTGAATTTTATAGTATTGATAAGAATTCGTGGAGATACTCATAATCTCAATAAGCAGGCTATTGCTTGCTTATTTTTTATGGACTAACTAAAAGATAAGTGTTTATCATTGTTTTTATATGGTATAATAAATCTACAAAATGTTTTGGGGAGTTGATGATTTGAAAATAAAAGATGTGAATAGGATTCCTAAACATATAACCTCCATAGGAGGTCAAGCTTTAATAGAAGGTATTCTCATGAGAGGTCCAAAAGATGTGGCTATAGCAGTGAGAAAACCAGACAAGGAGATAGTCCTAAAAAAGGATAAATTGAATACTCTAGGCATGAGACATAAATTCTTTAGATTACCCTTTATAAGGGGAATGGTAGGGCTAGTGGAATCCATGGTCTTTGGCATAAAGGCGTTAATGTACTCTGCTGAATTTTTTGATGAAGAGTCAGATGAAGAACAAGGTGAAAGTTTTTTGGAGAGGGTTTTTAAAGATAAAGCAGAGGATGTGGAGATAGTTTTAACGCTATTATTTTCATTGGCGTTAACTATAGGTTTGTTTATACTACTTCCAAGTTTTTTCACTAACTTATTTAAGAAGAGAATAGAAACACCCCTTTTGTTAAATTTAGTAGAAGGTTTAATCCGTATAGTTATCTTTCTCATATATATAGTTACAGTTTCTAAAATGGAAGATATGGGCAGGGTATTTGAATATCATGGTGCAGAGCATAAAACCATTCACTGTTATGAAAATGGAGATGACTTAACTGTAGAAAATGTAAAGAAATACCCTATACTCCATCCAAGATGTGGTACCAGTTTCTTATTTATGGTGATGATTATAAGTATATTAGTCCTATCATTTTTTGGATGGCCTAATCCATTACAAAGGCTTATAATTAGAATATTGATGCTCCCTGTAATTGCAGGAATATCCTATGAGATAAATAGACTAATTGGTAAGAGCAATTCACGTCTAGCCTATTATCTATCTTATCCCGGTCTTATGATGCAAAAGATTGCAACGGTAAAGGAGCCTGACGGAGAACAAATAGAAGTAGCTATTGAAGCTTTAAAAGCTGTTTTAACTGACAATAAGGAGGAAGACTTGTGGAAATAAACCACTTGTTAAAAAAAGGAGTAGAAATGATAAAGGATAGAGAATATGGAAATCCCGTATTAGAAGCTGCTCTTTTACTTGGAAAATTATTAAATGTGGATAGAACCTATATTTATACCCATGGGGATACGGAAGTATCACAGCCTATTGTGGATAAGTTTTTAGAATTAATGGAGAAGAGAAGATTAGGCTACCCCTTTCAGTATATATTGAAGGAAAAGGAGTTTATGGGACTTGAATTCTATGTAGATGAAGGGGTTTTGATTCCTCGCTCTGATACGGAAACCATGGTGGAATACATCTTAAAATATATCGATGAAAAATATAAAGATGAACCTATAAACTTCTTAGATTTAGGCATAGGCAGTGGTGCTATAATCTTATCTATAGCCTATTATAAAAAAAATGTAAATGCCTATGGAGTGGACTTTTATGATCCACCTTTAAAGATAGCTAATATAAATAAAGAAAGGTTTAAATTAAGCAATGTTTCTTTATATAAGGGAGATTTGTTTCAAGGTATAGAAGGATTAGGGTTAGAAGGTAAATTCCATATAATAGCTTCTAATCCTCCTTATATACCTAATGAAGAAATTAAAACCTTACAGACGGAGGTAAAGGATTATGAACCTATGTCTGCCTTAGATGGAGGAGAAGATGGGCTTCGATTTTATAAAAAGATAATACCTGAAAGTAAGAAGTATTTAAAAGACGGAGGACTATTAATCTTTGAGATAGGCTATGATCAGGGGAAAAAAGTAGAGGATATCCTACTAAAAGAAGGTTATAAGGATACCCGTATATTAAAGGATTTACATGGCTTAGATAGAGTGGTAATGGGAGTTGTGGGCTAAGGAGGATGGATAAGTGAATACTTTAGTTAAATTGTTTATCTCCTTTTTTAAAATAGGAGCTTTTAGTTTTGGAGGAGGATATGCTATGCTTCCTCTAATTAAAGAAGAAATTATTGAAGTTCATGGTTGGCTTACCAATTCAGAATTTATAGATATATTAGCGGTATCGGAGATGACACCAGGACCTATTGCTATAAATAGTGCCACCTTTTTAGGCTATAAAGTGTCAGGAGTACTAGGGTCTGTAGTAGCAACTGTTGCAGTAGTATTACCTTCCTTTATAGTTATGAGCATTATTATCCATTTTCTTAACAAATTTAAAAATTCTCCCTATTCGGATTGGTTTTTTAAAGGTATAAGACCTATAGTTTTAGGACTTATTGCTTCAGCAGCTGTATCTGTAGCTATGGATGCTTTTATAGATATTAAATCCGTATTTATAAGTATGGCATTATTTTATCTTGTGACTTTTAAAAAGTTAAACCCTATATTTGCCATTATCTTAGCAGGAATAACAGGTGTAATATTATATTAAGGATGGGTGAGGACTATGTTGTTTAAGCTATTTATTACCTTTTTTAAAATAGGAGCCTTCACATTTGGTGGAGGATATGCCATGATACCAATTATCCAAGAAGAAGTGGTAGATAAAAATAAATGGTTAGAAGAAGATGAATTTCTAGATGTCATCGCTATAGCTCAAGGCTCACCTGGGGCAATGGCTGTTAATACCAGTATATACATAGGATACAGGTTGAATGGAATTAAGGGAGCATTAGCTTCTTTACTTGGTACCGTTTTGCCTTCTTTTTTGATTATATTATTAGTTGCAACGGTATTCTTCCAGTATAGAAATAATCCAATTATTGAAAAGGTATTTTTAGGTATAAGACCTGCTGTTGTAGCACTTATTGCATCGGCGGTATATAAACTGATGAAATCATCTAAATTTACTTCTGGCAAATTAATTGTATCCTTATTAACGGTTTTGGCTATAGTATTTTTAGATATTAGTCCAATATATTTGATATTAATTGGTGGAATTAGTGCTATAATATACAATAAAAAGAAATTAAAAAATGAAGAATAAATTCTTTACAATTTATTCTAATTGTGCTATTCTTCTCTTTGTGAATTGGATTTTTATATGACGATCATGATATAATATAAGAAATATCAATTAGAATTACAATTTTTTATCCATAAATGAGATAAGATACAGGAAGGAGGTAAAACATGATAGAAAAATTATCATTTTTAGAAAACAAATATAAGGAATTAAGTCAAAAGATAATAGACCCTGAGGTCATGAGCAATATTGAAGAATGGCAAAAATTAGTTAAAGAACATGCTGAAGTTGAACCAATTGTCTTTAAGCATAGGGAATATACAAAGGCTCAAGATACCCTTGAAGAAGATAAGGAAATGTTAAAAGAGAAATTAGACGATGAAATGAAGGAATTATTGAAAAGTGAAATATCCGAATTAGAGGAGATCGTTGTTAAATTAGAAGAAGAGTTAAAGGTACTTCTAATACCAAAGGATCCAAATGACCACAAGAATGTTATTGTGGAGATAAGGGCTGGAGCTGGTGGAGATGAAGCTGGCTTATTTGCTGGAGACTTGTTTAGAATGTATAGTATGTATGCAGAAAGACAAGGGTGGAAAACTGAAATCATGAGTACCAATGAACAGGGTGTAGGTGGATTCAAAGAAGTTATATTCATGATAAAAGGTAAAGGTGCTTATAGTAGATTAAAATATGAATCTGGTGTCCATAGGGTTCAGAGGGTTCCTACTACAGAATCTAGTGGTAGAATCCATACATCTACAGCTACAGTTGCCGTATTACCAGAAGCAGAGGATATAGATATAGAAGTTAATCCATCTGAAATAAGGGTAGATGTATATCGTTCTTCTGGAAATGGCGGTCAAAGTGTTAACACTACCGACTCCGCAGTTAGAATAACTCACATTCCAACGGGTATGGTAGTAGCCTGCCAAGATGAGAAATCTCAACTTAAGAACAAAGAAAAAGCAATGAAGATATTAAAGACTAGACTATATGACAAGCTTATGACTGAACAACACGATGAAATAGCTGAAGAAAGAAGGAGCCAAGTAGGTACAGGAGATAGGTCTGAGAGAATTAGAACATACAATTTCCCTCAAGGTAGAATTACAGATCACAGAATCAATATGACAGTTTATAAATTGGAAGATTTCTTAGACGGAGATATTGATGAGATGATAGACGGATTGATAACATCCGATCAAGCAGAAAAACTAAAACAAGTAGTATAATTTAATGGATTAGAAATAATAGTAAAAGGGACTATGGGCTAAGGGCTTCGTCCCTTTAATTTATTTTAAGGATATAATGGAGGAATTAAAATGGATGTACAACTAAAATCATATAAGAAGAGCTTTGAATATTCTTATTCTCTAGGGGTTTTTCCAACACTAGAGCTGTTAAATTTTAAACATGATAAAGTGATTAAAGTGGTTATTAGTGAAAATAGCAGAGAGAATCAGGGTGTTATGAAGATATTAGATATATGTAAAAAGAAGGGTATAGAAGTTGAAATAAATAACAAAGCCATAAATAGAATAAGTAAAAAAGAAAATTGCTATGCTATAGGTGTATTTGAAAAGTATGAGACTATGTTAAACCCATTGAAAGATCATGTAGTTTTAGTAAATCCCAGCGACATGGGCAATTTAGGAACCATAATAAGAACTATTCTAGGATTCAATATAAAGGAATTGGCTATTATAAGACCAGCTGTAGATATATATGATCCTAAAGTAGTTAGAGCCTCTATGGGAGCATTATTTAGACTCCATTTTCAATACTTTGACGATTTTGAAAGCTACATGGGAAGCTTTAATCATGATATATATCCATTTATGTTAAATGCTAAGGAAACCATACATACCGTAAGTCCTAAAGGAGATAAACCATTTTCTTTAGTATTTGGCAACGAAGGAAGCGGTCTAGGAGATGAATTTTTAGACATAGGTACCAGCGTCATAATACCCCATAGTGATGAAATTGATTCTTTAAATCTATCTATAGCAGTAGGAATAGCATCCTACGAGATGACAAAGGGACGTAGTTAATATAAAGTATTAGAAGTATAATATTATTCCAATAGTAAATCCCATTATTATTCCTATAGTTGAAGTCCTTCCTTTGTAGAGAGTTTTGGCATCTGGGATTATTTCGTCACATATTATATATAGCATAGTGCCTCCAGCAAAAGATAAACAAAGGGCGATAAATACATTTGAAATCATACCCATATAAGCACCTATGAAGGCACCTATCCCTGTAGGAACTCCTGCTAATATGGATAAGGCTACAATTTTCCAAGGAGAGATTTTATTGACCTTAAGGGGGATGGACATGGATAACCCTTCTGGTATATTGTGTAGAAGCATAGCAAATGAAAGAGTTGGTCCTAAATCCGTCATAGTAAGGAAACTAGAGCCTAAGGCTAATCCTTCTGGAAGATTATGAATAGCTATGCTTAATCCCAATAGGAAACTAGATTTCATAAGAGGATTTTTTACCATAGTATTCACATGATTTTCCACAAATATTACCAATAGTATCCCCAACATGATTCCCATAATCGTTACGATTAAGCCTCCCAACATAAAAGATTGGGGAAGCAGATGAAATGTTACTATAAATAACATAAATCCTCCAGTCAATCCCAATAAAAAGCTTAAAATCCTATCGGTATTTTTTATAACTAAGGATATCAGTCCTCCAAGGCCTGTTCCAACCATACCTACCATAAATCCATAAAATGTTATTATCCATACTTCTTTCATATCCTCACCCTTTCAATTTATTATTATTCTTTGAGTATATGAATAAGAACAGTTTTTTTGAGGATAATTTCAATAAAAAAGACGAGAGAAAATCTCCCGTCTAATGGTAAAAGGATTATCTATATCCAATTATTGCTGCTCCAATGGCACCTAGGTATTGAGACTCTTTAGATGAGATAACTTCTGTCCCAAGTTTATGACTTAATAATTCCCCAAGCTTTTGGTTTCTGGATACCCCACCAGAGAAGAATACCTTGTCTTCTACTCCAATTTTGCTAGCCAATGAATAGGTCTTATTACATACTGAGTGAAGTAGTCCTGAGGCTATGGTTTCTTTTGAGCTTCCTTCTGCTACTAAGCTTACCACTTCAGATTCTGCAAATACGGTACACATGGAGCTAATATTAGCTGGTTCAGCTCCTGTAGCTAATCTTGATAGATCTCCCACATCTACAGCCAAAGCATTTGCCATTACCTGTAGGAATCGTCCAGTTCCTGCTGCACATTTGTCATTCATCAGAAAATCTACAACTTGACCGCCTTCATCTAGTTTGATTACCTTGCTATCCTGTCCACCTATGTCTATTACGGTCCTAATTTTAGGATCAAGGTAATAAGCACCTTTTCCATGACAGGTAATCTCTGTAATGTTTTTATCTATAAAGGATAGGGATACCCTACCATAACCAGTTCCTACTATGCTTTTGACCTTTTCTTTAGGAGTCCTAGTTTTATGTAAAATCTCAGCCAATAGCTGTTCTCCTACAGCCTTAGGACTCCAACCTGTAGGCAATATTGCTGTTGCAATAATTTTTTCTCCATCATATGCTGCTGCTTTTGCTGCCACTGAGCCTACATCAATACCAATACTTATCAAAAAAATCACTTCCTTTAACATCCTAGATATAAAATGGATAGTTTTTAATTAGTGTAGCATTAAATAATCTCAAATACCAATAGGATATATCTATATAAGATATTGATGGTATAAAATTAATCAATAGGATAATTATAATTGAAAGAAAATATTTTTTTAAATCTTGGCGGAATAATGTATAATATAGGGTAAAGAAAAGCAAAAGAAAAGAAGGGACATTATGGAAGAAATTCAAACAAAGATAATCAAAGTAGATGAAAAGAATTTAAAAGAGGATTTAATAAAATTAGGTGCTAATGTTATTAAGGAAGGGGGATTAGTTGCTTTTCCTACGGAGACCGTTTATGGATTAGGGGCTAATGGACTTAATGAAGAAGCCATAGAAAAAATATTTATTGCTAAGGGAAGACCTCAGGACAACCCATTAATTCTTCATGTAGCATCTGTTAAACAGGTTGAATCCCTAGTAGAGTCTATACCTACAGAAGCGAAGATATTGATGGAAAGATTTTGGCCTGGTCCCTTGACTATGATATTTAAAAGGAGTAATCTTATACCTGATATGATAACTGCTGGTCTTGATACAGTAGCTATAAGGATGCCCAATAATCATATAGCACTAGAGCTTATTAAAACCAGTGGTGTGCCAATAGCAGCCCCTAGTGCTAATACTTCGGGAAGACCTAGCCCTACTCTAGCTTCTCATGTAATAGAGGATCTAAATGGAAAAATAGATATGATAATTGATGGAGGAAGTACAGGAATTGGCGTAGAATCTACAGTATTGGATGTATCAGGAGATGTGCCTACCATACTTAGACCTGGAGGAATAACTTTAGAGGATTTGATAAAAGTAATTCCAAAAGTAGAAGAGGATTTGAGTATAATTAAAGATGATAAGAATATAATACCCAAATCTCCGGGACAAAAGTATAGACATTATGCACCGAAGGCAGATATGGTAGTATTCACTGGAGAAGTTCAAAATATAGTTAAAGCTATAAATGAATACACAGATAAATATATTTCCCAGGGAAAAAAGGTTGGAATCATGGCTACAGAAGAGACCAAAGATGAGTACAAGAAAGGTATAATAATATCAGTAGGCAGTAGAAAAGACAAAAAGACTATTGCCCATAATCTATTTAATACTATTAGATTATTTGATGAAAAGAAGGTAGATATAATTCTTTCTGAAGGAGTAGAAACATTTGAGATAGGTACTGCTATTATGAACAGGCTTAAAAAGGCTTCAGGAGGAAATATAAAAGGAGTATAAGGAGAGAGAAATGTGAATATACTTTTTGTTTGTACTGGCAACACCTGTAGAAGCCCTATGGCTCAAGCTCTACTAGAGGATAAGGCTAAGAATTTGGGGTTGGATATAAAAGTGAAATCTGCAGGAATATTTGCTTTAGATGGTCAGAGTGCCTCTAGGGGAGCTATTGAAGCTTTAAAAGCAGATGGTATAGATATCTCTTCCCATAGAGCAAGTCCAATTTATAAGGATTTATTAGAAGAAGCAGATTTGATTTTAACTATGAGTGTATCTCATAAGGAAGCTTTGCTTTCTAAATATGATTTTATCAAAGGAAAAGTTTATACTTTAAAAGAATATTCCTACGGAATAGAGGAAGATGTAATGGATCCTTTCGGTGGGAATCTGTATGTCTATAAAAACACTAAAGAAGAAATAGAGAAGGCTCTAAAGGAAGTAATCAGACAATTGTCAATGGACAATTAAAAAACACAGAGGGACGGTTCTTCTGTGCTAAAACAACACAAGAGAACCGTCCCTCTGTGTGGATTAAAAGAGGGAGGAGTAATGATGAAGATAGGTATAGGAAGTGATCATGGTGGTTTTGAATTAAAGGAATATATCAAGGAGTACCTTAAAGAGGAAGGTATAGAATATGTGGATTATGGAACTAATTCCTTAGATTCTGTAGATTATCCAGATTATGGTTTGAAGCTTTCTAAAGGAGTTGTATCAGGAGAAGTCGACAAGGGCATAGCTATATGTGGTACAGGAATTGGTATATCCATCACTTGTAATAAAGTTAAAGGTATTAGATGTGCTCTTTGCAGCGATACCTATTCTGCAAGAATGAGTGTAGAACATAATAATGCCAATATACTCGCATTAGGTGGAAGAGTTATTGGAATGGATTTAGCGGTTGAAATAGTGTCTACATGGTTGAAGGCACAGTTTCAAGGAGGAAGGCATGAGAGAAGAATAAATAAAATTTCTAATATAGAAGGCTAAATTGTGATATAATCACTCAGGGAGTTTAAATCTTAAATTATGAAAGGAGTTTTTTATATGGGGAAAGTTGTAGTTTTAGATCATCCACTGATTAAACACAAACTCACATTTATTAGGGACAAAAATACTGGTTCCAAAGAGTTTAGAGAATTGGTAAAAGAAGTATCCATGCTTATGGCTTATGAAGTTACTAGGGATTTACCTTTGGAGGAAATAGAAATTGAAACTCCAATTACAAAGACTAAAGCCCAAGTGATTTCAGGTAAAAAATTAGGATTAGTGCCTATATTAAGAGCAGGACTAGGTATGGTAGATGGAATGTTGAATTTACTTCCTGCAGCTAAAGTAGGCCACATTGGACTTTATAGAGATCCTGAAACCTTTAAACCTGTAGAATACTACTGTAAATTGCCACAAGACATTGAAGAGAGGGAATTAATAGTTCTTGATCCAATGTTGGCAACAGGAGGCTCAGCAATAGCAGCTGTTCAATTCTTAAAGAATAGAGGTTCCAATTCAATTAAATTGGTTTGCTTGATTGCTGCTCCTGAAGGAATAGAAGCAGTACAAAAAGCTCACCCTGATATAGATATATATGTAGCAAGTATTGATGAAAAATTAAATGAAGATGCCTATATAATTCCTGGTTTAGGGGATGCAGGAGACAGATTATTTGGTACAAAATAATTATATTATGATTAAGGGCTATAGATTTTATTCTATAGCTCATTTTTTTAAATATATTAGTTTAAAGGATTGTCAATTTCATATCGCAGATTGTATAATTATTGACTTATTTATCATTCTAATATAAAATTTGAAGAGAACATAAATTAAGGAGCGAAACAACATGGAAAATATTCTTATGCCATTTGTTATATCTGTAGTCATATCATTATTTATGACACCCATAGTGAAAAGAATAGCAGTTAGCGTTGGAGCAATGGATATTCCTAAGGATGAAAGAAGGGTTCACAACAAGCCGATGCCATTGATGGGGGGATTAGCTATATACATTTCTGTAATAATTTCATCTCTAATCTTTCTACCAATAGATAAAACTCTTATTTCCATTATTATCGGAGGGACTATAATTGTAATTTCAGGAATAATAGATGATATAAAAGATTTAAGCCCTAAAGTAAAACTTTTATTCCAAATAATTGCAGCAATCGTTTTAATATTTGGAGATGTAAAGATTGATTTTATTACCAATCCCTTTACTAAGTCTAACAAATTAATTCCATTGAATGGGTTCTCAATTCCCATAACTATTTTTTGGGTGGTGGGGATCACCAATACTTTGAATTTAATTGATGGATTAGATGGCTTATCATCAGGGGTGGCTATGATTGCTAGCCTATCTTTCTTGTTTGTTGCCAATAAATTTAACTACATACCAGTAATTATAATGTCATCTATAGTGGCTGGATCTTGTCTTGGGTTTCTACCCTATAACTTTAATCCTGCAAAGATATTTATGGGAGATACGGGAGCTTTATTCCTAGGTTTTATGTTAGCTTCCATATCCATAGAAGGGGTTATGAAGTCTGTAGCAACTATTGCTATAGTAGTGCCAATAATCATCTTAGGAGTGCCTATATTCGATACTACCTTTGCCATATTTAGAAGGCTTTTAAATGGGAAATCCATTGCAGAAGCAGATAAGGGACATCTCCACCATAGATTACTTGAAATGGGATTCTCTCAAAGAAAGACCGTTTTAATACTATATTCTATTAGTGCTATATTTGGACTATGTGCTATATTGATTGCTAAATTCAACAGCAAGAGGGCTGTTATATTGTCCATGATAGTATTTTTAGTCACTATCTTGTTAGCTGGAAAGATGGGACTGATTAGTTCGAAGAAGGAGGACAAAAATGAGTAAGATTAAAATTATGACTGTATTTGGGACAAGACCTGAAGGAATTAAGATGGCTCCTATAATCAAAGCTATGGAGAAAGTTCCAGAAATAGAAAATACCATATGTATAACAGCTCAACATAGAGAAATGCTAGATCAAGTACTTAACCTTTTTAATATTAAGCCAGATTACGATTTGAATATATTTAAACCGGGTCAAACCCTTACGGAAATAACCATGAGAGCCTTAGAGGGCTTAGAAAAGATAATAATGGAAGTAAAGCCAGATGTATTGTTGGTACAAGGAGATACTACTACTGTATTTTCTGGAGCTTTAGCTGCCTTCTATCAAAAGGTAAAAATAGGTCATGTAGAAGCAGGCTTAAGGTCTGGAAATCTATATTCTCCATATCCAGAAGAGGCCAACAGAAAATTAACTGGAATAATTACGGATTTTCATTTTGCCCCTACAGCCTCCAATAGAGATAATCTATTGAAGGAAGGATACCCTGACGATAAGATATTTATTACTGGAAATACCGTAATAGATGCACTGCACTATGCAGTAAAAGAGGATTATAATTTTACTATGTCTCTTCTGAATGATATTGACTATGAAAACAGAAAAGTAATCCTTGTAACATCCCATAGAAGGGAAAACATAGGTAAGCCTATGGAAAATATATTCTCAGCCATTAATGATATAGTTTTAAAATATGACGATGTAGAAGTCGTGTTTCCTATTCACTTAAATCCAAAGGTTAGAGAGATAGCAAACAGGGTATTTAAAGGTAATGAAAGGGTTCATCTAATAGAACCATTGGACTACGAACCTTTTGCAAATTTAATGGCTAAATCCTATTTTGTGGTTACGGATTCAGGTGGTTTACAAGAAGAAGCACCTAGTTTAGGAAAACCAGTATTGGTAGTAAGGAAAGAGACGGAGAGACCAGAAGGTATAGAAGCAGGTACTTGTAAACTAGCAGGTGTGGAGTATGAGAGTATATTTAAAGAGATGGAAAGCCTTATATCCAGCGAGGATGAATACAAAAAAATGGCTAACGCTGTAAACCCTTATGGAGACGGCAAGGCTTCTGAAAGGATTATAGATATTATCCTTAAGCATGTAAGCCCCAATAATTAGGAGTGATTCCAATGAAATATGAAATTGAAAACCAACATTTTTTCAATTTTCTATTGAATTCTCTTACGGATGGTATTTTAATAGTAGATGATAAGGGCAAGGTTCGTTATGGAAATCTTGCCCTTATGGATATGCTAAATATAGATGAAAAAAGATTAAATTCAAATGACTTCCTAGATTTCATAAAAGATGAAAGATTGAGGGAGTTTTTTGTTAGGAAAAAAGAGGAAGAGGAAAGTGAATGTTATTATAAAGGTATTCATCTTTTAATAAAATCTTTGCCCTATATAGATGAGGATAGGCTTTTAGGACATATTTTTATACTAAAGGATATAACGGATATTAAGGACTCTGAAACTCAGCTAAGGGAGTTAAAGAACAGTTTAGATATGATTGAAGACATACTTGAATACGCCTATGAAGGTTTTGTATTAGTGGATAAAGAAGGCAAAGTTGCAAAGATGAATTATGAAAAGTTAATGGGCATTAAAGAGGAAGATGCTTTGGGAAAACCTGTGGAACAGGTTATAGAAAATACTAGAATGCACATAGTAGTTAAAACAGGGAAAAAAGAGCTTAGGGAAGTTCAGAGGATTCAAGACCATGATATGATAACCAATCGAATCCCCATCATTAGAGATAATAAGGTAATAGGCGCTGTAGGTACTGTATTATTTAGGGATGCCAGCGAAGTAAAGGAATTGGCTGGGGAGTTAATCCAGTTGGAGAACAAGATCAATGAATACAGGGGAGAAATAGAGAGATTACAGAGCAGTAGGTATTCCTTTGATAGCATTAAGACTCAGGATTCTAAGATGGAATATTTAAAGAAATTAGGAAGAAAGGCAGCTGAATCCAATTCCACTGTATTAATACTTGGAGAATCTGGTACTGGAAAGGAAATGTTCGCCCATGCCATTCATAAGGCAAGCTATAGGAAGTTAGAAGCTTTTGTTCCCATAAATTGTGCGGCTATACCTAGGGAACTGTTGGAATCCGAATTGTTTGGATATGAGGGAGGAGCTTTTACTGGAGCGAAAAGAGGTGGAAAACCGGGAAAATTTGAATTGGCTAATGGGGGTACTATCTTTTTAGATGAAATAGGCAGTATGCCTTTAGATATGCAGGTTAAACTTTTAAGGGTATTAGAAGAAAGGGAATTTGAAAGGGTAGGAGGCAATAAAAAGATTATCCTAGACACGAGGATAATTGCTGCAACAAATGAAAATATTGAGGAAGCGGTAAAGAAGGGGAAGTTTAGAGAAGACCTTTATTATAGATTAAATGTTATAACATTAGATATACCTCCTTTAAGGGATAGAATAGAGGATATTCCTATATTATCCCAGAACCTTTTAGATTATCTTATAAAAGAACTAAACTCTAAGAAGAAGAAACTTTCTAAGGAAACCATAGAAATCCTTATGAGATATCATTGGCCGGGAAATGTAAGAGAATTGAGAAATGTATTGGAAAGGGCAATAAGTCTTTCATCAGAAGAGGTTATACTACCTAATCATTTGCCAGATAGGATTTTAAATTGTACCAATTATCCAATAGATAAAAAGAAAAAAGTATACCCGCTGAAAGATGTAATAGCTAAAGTAGAAAAAGAAGCCATAATTAATGCGATAGATGAAGCTAAAGGAAATAAAACTTTAGCCGCAGAAAGATTGGGAATTCATAGAACTGCTTTGTACAAGAAAATAGAAAAGTATGGGCTGAATATATGATTGTAGCTAATAATCTACATATTTTATCAAATTGTAGATTATTAGCTACAGATTTAATATCTATTTAATTCTCTATAAATAAGATGACTGTTATGAAACAAATATTTTGAAAGGATTATAATATTTTAAGTGTAGATAATTATCTACACTTTTTTATTTTTAAATTTAAAAAAGGATTTAAAAATTTTTAATATATCTTTAAATTGAGGTAAAAAGCGGACTTCATAATAAAATTTGTTTTTGTGAAATTATGGCATTGATTTTGCAACAATAATATCTACTAGATAATAAATGTGTATATAAAAAAATTGGAGGTTAAAAAGATGAGAGATGTTGTTATTGTGAGTGCAGTTAGGACTCCTATAGGCAGCTTTGGGGGAAGCTTTAAAGATGTATCAGCTGTAACATTGGGGACTATTGTATCTAAAGAAGCCATGAAAAGGGCAAATATAGAGCCAAGTATGATAGAAGAAGTTATATTTGGAAACGTGCTTCAAGCTGGTCTTGGACAAAACGTAGCAAGACAAATTTCCATTTATTCGGGTATTCCAGTAGAAGTATCTTCTTATACGATAAACAAGGTTTGCGGATCAGGTCTTAAATCTGTAGCTTTAGCAGCTCAAGCTATTATGGCAGGAGATGCAGATGTCGTCTTAGCTGGAGGTACGGAAAATATGTCTCAGGCACCTTATCTATTAAAGGGAGCAAGGTGGGGTCAAAGGATGGGCAATGGTGTAGTAGAAGATTATATGGTTCAAGATGGACTTTGGGATATATTCAACGATTATCATATGGGGATTACTGCTGAAAATATATCAGAACAATTCAACCTAACAAGGGAAGAACAAGATGAGCTTGCACTTAATAGTCAGCTAAAAGCAGAAAAGGCTATAAAGGCTGGGAGATTTAAAGATGAAATAGTTACCGTAGAGATTCCACAGAGAAAGGGAGATCCGATAGTAGTAGATACCGATGAATATCCAAGGTTTGGTGCTACCATTGAAGGTATGCAAAAATTAAGACCTGCTTTCAAAAAAGATGGTACTGTAACAGCAGGTAATGCATCTGGAATTAACGATGGAGCTGCTGCTCTTGTAGTTATGTCTAAGGAAAAAGCAGAAGAATTAGGTATTAAACCATTAGCCACCATTGTATCCTATGCTTCAACGGGAGTAGATCCAAAGATAATGGGTACAGGACCAATTACTGCAACTAGAAAAGCATTGGAAAAAGCTAAAATCACAGTAGAAGATTTAGGTTTAATAGAAGCCAATGAAGCTTTTGCTGCTCAAGCTTTATCAGTAGTGAAGGAATTGGGTTTAGACTTAAATAAAACCAATGTAAATGGTGGGGCTATAGCTTTAGGTCATCCAATAGGGGCTTCAGGGGCTAGAATTTTGGTAACTCTACTCCATGAAATGGTTAAAAGGGATGCCCGAAATGGTCTTGCAACCCTTTGTATAGGCGGGGGTCAAGGGATATCCATGATAGTAAGAAGATAATTTAGATAATTATCAATTTTATAAACTATTGATAAATTGGCAAAAAATTGATAAAATAATAACGAGGGCATATGATGCACAAATTATTGCCTCTAGGCTTTAAATTATAAATTGTGCACTAAAAATGGTGGAGGTGGTCTAATGAATAAAGTTGTGACAGTTGAAGAAGCCATTGATCATATAAAAGATGGTATGACTATAATGATTGGTGGATTCTTAAGTTGTGGTACTCCTCTTAAGTTAGTAGATGCATTAGTAGAAAAAGGGGTTAAGGATTTAACGGTAATCTGTAATGACTCAGGATTTCCTGATTCAGGAACTGGGAAATTGGTTGTAAATAAGCAGGTTAAAAAGTTAATTGCCTCTCATGTAGGTACTAACCCAGAAACAGGAAGACAGATGAATGATAAGGAAATGGAGGTAGATTTAATACCTCAAGGAACTTTGGCAGAAAGGATAAGAGCTGCTGGTGCAGGTCTTGGAGGCGTACTAACTCCAACAGGAGTAGGAACGGTTATTGAAGAAGGGAAAAGGAAATTTGAAATCGATGGGAAAGAATATCTATTAGAACTACCACTAAAAGCAGACATAGCCTTAATACTTGGACATATAGTAGATAAGAATGGAAATATTGTATATAACGGAGCCACTAGAAACTTCAATACCTTAATGGCAACTGCTGCCGATATGGTAATAGTTGAAGCAGAAAATTTAGTAGAAGTGGGAGAAATAGATCCTAATAATGTTGTTACTCCAGGATTATTTGTAGATTATATTGTTGGAGGTGGCAATTAATGGATAGAGGTCAATTAAAGGAGTTTATAGCTAAAAGGGTAGCTAAGGAATTAAAGGATGGAGACATAGTAAATTTAGGCATAGGATTGCCTACTATGGTGGCTAACTTTGTACCAGAAGATATGAATGTTTTCTTCCAATCGGAAAACGGTTTCATAGGTTTGGGACCAGCTCCTGAGGAAGGAAAAGAGGATAAGGATATAGTAAATGCAGGAGGACAATTCGTAACTATTCTACCCGGTGGAGTGTTCTTCGACTCTGCTACGTCCTTTGGTATTATACGTGGAGGTCATGTAGATATAACGGTTCTTGGTGCTTTGCAGGTAGATGAAGAAGGAAATTTAGCTAATTGGATGATACCAGGGAAAATGGTGCCAGGAATGGGTGGTGCTATGGATTTAGTTGTAGGAGCTAAAAAAGTAATCATAGCTATGGAGCATACGGTGAAAGGAAAGCACAAGATTTTAAAAAAATGCAATCTACCATTAACTGCTGCTAAAGAAGTAGATATGATAATCACTGAAATGGGAGTAATGGAAGTGACGGACAAGGGATTGGTATTAAAAGAGATAAATCCAGAATTTACAGTAGAAGAAGTTAAAGAAGCTACAGAAGCTGAACTTATTATTGACAAAAATTTAATTAAGATGGAAGTATAAAAATAAAAGAGAATCCTTGGAAACAAGGATTCTTAATTATTATTGAAAAAATAACAATCTTTTATCAATTTTGTAATATTGAAATAAACATTTGCATTATTAAGATATTTTATGTATATTTATATTATGTATATTTATATTATACATTAAAGTGATATAAAATCTTAATTGTACCTTGTCAATTGATTGAGGTGTTTAATTTGAACAATAGGAATGATAAAAGGATATTACAAAACTTAAGTCTAGTAACTCAAATAGGTTTGTCTATCATAACTCCTATTTTATTAGGGGTATATTTAGGTGGATTTATAGATAAAAAACTAGGGACCGAAATGGTATTTACATTGATTTTTATCATATTAGGTGCAGTATCTGGGTTCTTAAATTTATTTAAGCTTGTCAATAAAAAAGACAAATAATAGGAGGTAAAATAATGTTAAATGATGAAAATTTAACTTTTACAATAATTAAGAGAACTATTATATGTAGTCTAATTGTTATTGGCATAATGTTTCTAGGAATTAAAAATCCAAAAACCTTTGTATTGGGTTTTATATTTGGTATGTGTATATCGGTACTAGGATTTAAGTTATTGGATAATACTATTCAAAGAGCGATAACTATGCAACCGGCAAAAGCTAATGGATATGCAACTGCTCATTATTTTTTAAGATATTTAATATATTTCATAGTCCTTGTTATAGCGGCTCTTGCAGACTATTTAAGTTTTTCCGCTACAGTATTAGGACTTTTTATGGTTAAAATAGTAATCATTGCTTCGACGGTGTACGATAGTATTAAGGTAAAGAAAAAATAATTGCAAAACATACAAGGAAATTTGTTATACTAACATCATACGGTCTTTGGAAAGGAGGGAGATAATTGAAAATAGAATTGACACTAAACTTATTTGGTAAATCAATTTTTGTACCAGATACTATTGTAAATGTATGGATTGTAGTAATTTTATTACTAATTTTAGGAGTAATAGTTAACAAAAAGGTTAAGAAGTCAAATATTGATGAAAAACCTTCAAATTTCCTTAATGTTATTGAGCTATCCGTAGAAGCAGTTGAAAATTTAGTTAAGCAAACTATGGGACCAAAACATATAAGGTTTGCACCTTATATTTTTAGCCTTATGGCATTCCTACTATTTGCTAACTTGTTTGGTATGTTAGGGTTTACACCCCCTACATCTGATTATAGTGTAACCTTTACTTTGGCTTTAATCACTTTTACCTTAACTCAGTTCTACGGGTTAAAGAACAATGGTTTATTTGGTTATCTAAAAGGGTTTACAGAGCCAATGGCTTTTTTAACTCCACTTAATGTTATTGGAGAGTTAGCAAATCCTATATCTTTATCATTTCGTTTATTTGGTAATATTTTAAGTGGGGTTATTATAATGGGGTTGGTGTATCAAGCTGTAGGTGTATTCGCACCAATAATAGCTCCGCCTCTACACGCATATTTTGACATGTTCTCAGGTGTGTTACAAACTTTTATATTTGCTATGTTAACCATGATATTTATTGGTGGTAACTTAGACTAAAACTTTTTCAAATTTTGGGAGGAGGAAATTAATATGTTACAAGGAATAACTAGTGAAGCTTTTATCTTAGGATGTTCAGCAATAGGAGCAGGTCTTGCTATGATAGCAGGTATAGGTCCTGGAATTGGTCAAGGTCATGCTGCAGGTAGGGCAGCTGAAGCAGTAGGAAGACAACCAGAGGCACAAGCAGATATTACTAGAACTATGCTTTTAGGTCAAGCAGTAGCAGAGACAACTGGTATTTACGGTTTAGTTATTGCTATAATTCTTCTATTCGTTAGACCATTATTAACAGCATATATTAACTTAGGATTATAAAAGGATGGGGCCCCAATTGTTTTGGGGTAGCCCATTTTAGAATACCCCTTATGAAAAGGAGGCTTTGTTATGGATATAAGGGTAATACCAGATCCTTCATCGATGATATTAACGCTATTAGCATTATTGGTACTATATTTTGGACTTAGAAAGTTACTATATAAACCAGTTTCAAAAGCCCTTAATGATAGAAAAGAGAAAATTGAGTCAGATTTAGAAGGAGCCAAAACATCAAGAGAAGAAGCTAATGCTCTAAAAGCAGAATATGAAAATAGAATTTTAGATGCAAAGAAGGAATCACAGACTATAATTGAAAGTGGCAGAAAACGAGGCGAAGAGGTAAGAGAGAATATAATACTTGAAGCAAAGAAGGAAGCACAAAATATAGTAGAGAAAGCAAGAAGAGAAATCGAAGTAGAAAAAGAAAAAGCTCTTCTAGATGTGAAGATGCAAGCCGGAGAAATGGCAGTCTTAATTGCTTCTAAGATAATCGAGCAAGAAATGGATTTAGCAAGTCAACAAAACTTAATAGACAAATTTGTTGATGAGGTAGGTACAAGTAAATGGCAAAGTTAGTAAGCAATAGATATGCCCATGCCTTGTTTGAAGCTGGTTTAGAATTAAATAAATTAAATGAGTTTAAAGATAATTTAATGGACATAACTAGTATTATAGAGAAGGAACCACGATTAGGACAGATACTTGTCCATCCAAAGATTTCAAAAGATGAGAAAAAGAATCTTTTGTCCTCTTTATTTGAGGGAAGAGTATCCCAGGAAGTATTAAACTTTTTATATATCCTTGTAGATAAAAGACGAGAAGGATATATAACCCAAATAGCTAGGGAATTTGAAAAGCTGTTCAATGAACACGAAAATATCATTCAGGTTACTGCCATAACAGCAGTACCTATGGAAAATAAAGTGAAAGATAGACTACAGGCAGTCCTTACAAATAAAACAAACAAGACTATTAAGTTAAGAAACGTAGTAGACAAAGAAGTAATGGGCGGAGTACTTTTAAAAATTGAAAATAAAGTTGTAGATGGAACTATAAAAGGACAGCTAGAAGTAATGGAAAAAACCATAAAGAACGTATCATTATAGGAAAGCTGGGGTGAAAAAATGGAGTTAAGACCAGAAGAAATTAGTTCAGTAATAAAAGAACAAATTAAAAAATACGAAAAAAGACTTGATATGGTTGATATAGGTACCGTTATTCAAGTAGGAGACGGTATTGCTAGAATTCATGGATTGGAAGGCTGTATGGCTGGAGAATTAATCGAGTTTCCAGGAGAAGTCTATGGTATGGCTCTTAACTTAGAAGAAGACAACGTTGGTTGTGTACTTTTAGGAACAGATGATAATATTAAAGAAGGGGACATAGTTAAGAAAACCAATAGAATAGTTGAGGTCCCTGTTGGAGATGTGATGATAGGAAGAGTAGTCAACGCTCTTGGGCAGCCTATAGATGGTAAAGGAGCTATAAATGCTGCTAAATTTAGACCAATAGAGAGAATAGCACCAGGCGTTATTACTAGAAAGTCAGTAAATCAACCACTACAAACAGGAATAAAATCTATCGACTCCATGTTCCCAATTGGTAGAGGACAAAGGGAGCTTATTATTGGAGATAGGCAAACTGGTAAAACTGCATTGGCAGTAGATGCCATTATCAATCAAAAAGGTCAAGATGTTATATGTATATATGTAGCTATTGGTCAAAAGAGATCAACAGTTGCTCAAATAGTAGATGTATTAGAAAAACAAGGTGCTATGGATTACACTATTGTAGTTTCCTCTACAGCTAGTGAGTTAGCACCATTACAATATATTGCACCTTATGCAGGCGTTACTATGGGTGAAGAATTTATGGATAATGGCAAGGATGTTCTTATTGTTTATGATGATTTGTCCAAACATGCTATTGCCTATAGAGCTATGTCGTTATTATTGAGAAGACCACCAGGAAGAGAAGCATTCCCAGGTGATGTATTCTATCTTCATTCAAGATTGTTAGAAAGATCTGCAAAACTTGATGAAAAATATGGTGGAGGCAGTATTACTGCACTACCAATTATTGAAACATTAGCAGGAGATATTTCGGCATACATTCCTACCAATGTTATTTCTATAACCGACGGACAAATATTCCTTGAGACCGACCTTTTCTTTGCAGGACAAAGACCAGCAATTAATACTGGGCTTTCCGTATCTAGGGTAGGAGGTGCAGCTCAAATTAAAGCTATGAAAAAAGTTGCAGGTAGCTTAAAGCTTGAATTAGCACAATATAGGGATTTAGCAGCTTTTGCTCAATTTGGTTCTGAACTAGATAAGGATACGAGAGAAAGACTTGATCAAGGGGAAAGAATAATGGAGATATTAAAGCAGCCTCAATATAATCCAGTAAGTGTAGAACATCAAGTTATAATCCTTTATGCAGTGCTTAATAAACATTTAACCGATATATCTGTGGAAAAGGTTGGACAATTTGAAAAGGAATTTTTAAATTTTGTGGATAACAACTTCCCTGATATAGTTGATTCCATAAGAGAAACTAAAGATTTAACTGATGATAATGCAGAAAGAATCGTTGAAGCTATTACTGAATTTAAAAAGAGTTTTTAGTATTCCCTTAAGATCTGGGGGTGAATTAATTGGCTGAATCAACACGTGATATTAAGAGAAGAATAAGAGGGATTAGCAACACAAAACAGATTACTAAAGCAATGGAGTTAGTATCCTCAGCAAAGCTAAGAAAAGCAAGGGAAAGAATGGAAAAATCAAGACCTTATTATAATACGGTTTATGATAATATAAGAGAGGTTCTAGGAAATGCAGGGAATATGAAACACCCTTATTTAGATGTAAGGGAAGTAAAACGAACTCTTTATGTAGTCATTACCGCTGATAGAGGTTTAGCTGGAGGGTTTAATTCCAATATATTTAGACAAGTTGAACATGAAATAAGTGATAAAAAAGATGAAACAGATTTAATATTAGTTGGTTTAAAGGGAAGAGAATATTTTAAAAGAAGAGGGTATAATGTTTTAGGAGAGTTAATCAATATGACGGAAGAACCATCTTTCTCTCATGCTCAAAAGATAGGGAAGATGGTTATGGATTTATATGAAAAGGAAAAGGTAGATGAAGTAAGAATCGTTTATACTGAATTTATATCTACAATTTCTCAGCAGATTAAAACATTAAAACTACTTCCTAACGATAGTTTAAAAGAAGATATTTCTGGGAAAGGTGCAATTATCGATTTTGAACCTTCACCAGAAGAAGTGTTGGATTATTTGATTCCAAAATATATTGATTCCGTAATATATGGAGCATTAATAGAGTCATCTTGTAGTCAGCAAGGAGCAAGAAGAACTGCCATGGAATCTGCTACAGATAATGCAGAGGAAATGATAGATGAGCTTCAACTAAGCTATAACAGGGCTCGTCAAGCAGCTATTACTGGAGAAATATCAGAAATTGTTACAGGTGCTGAAGCTCTTAAGTAACAGAGAAAGGAGTGGGGATATGGAAAAGAACATAGGAAAAATTGTTCAGATAATTGGCCCCGTTGTTGATATCCGATTTAGTGAAGATAATTTACCTGAGTTATTAAATGCAGTAGAAATAGATAATCATGGAGAACGATTAGTAGTAGAAGTAGCTCAGCATATTGGAGATGATACGGTTAGATGTGTTTCCATGGGTACAACTGATGGTCTTATAAGAGGAATGGAAGCTGTAAACACTGGTAAACCCATAGCTGTGCCTGTAGGTAAGGAAACCCTAGGAAGACTTTTTAACGTGTTAGGAGAACCAATAGATGAAAAAGGAGAAGTAAAAACCAAAAAGAGAGCTCCAATTCATAGACCAGCACCTTCCTTTGAAGAATTAGAAACCAGTAAGGAGATATTTGAAACTGGAATTAAGGTTGTTGACTTAATTGCACCTTATTCAAAGGGAGGAAAAATAGGATTATTCGGTGGAGCTGGAGTAGGTAAGACGGTTCTTATAATGGAATTGATTAACAATATAGCAAAGCAACATGGAGGTCTATCCGTATTTGCAGGTGTAGGAGAAAGAACTAGAGAAGGAAATGACCTTTACTATGAAATGATTGAATCTGGAGTAATAGATAAAACAGCCTTAGTGTTTGGTCAGATGAATGAGCCACCTGGATCAAGGATGAGAGTAGGACTTACAGGGCTTACAATGGCTGAGTATTTTAGAGATGAAGAGAATCAAGACGTACTTCTATTCATTGACAATATATTTAGATTTACCCAAGCGGGTTCAGAAGTATCTGCCCTTTTAGGTAGAATGCCATCAGCTGTAGGATACCAGCCTACATTGGCAACAGAGATGGGAGCATTACAAGAGAGGATTACCTCAACTAAGAAGGGTTCCATTACATCGGTGCAAGCAGTATATGTTCCTGCTGATGACTTAACTGACCCTGCACCAGCAACAACCTTTGCTCACTTAGATGCTACTACGGTATTATCTCGACAAATTGCAGAGCTGGGTATCTACCCAGCAGTGGATCCATTGGATTCTACATCTAGAATTCTCGATCCAGAAGTAGTTGGTAATGAACATTATGAAGTAGCAAGGGGTGTTCAAGAGGTATTACAGAGATATAAGGATTTACAGGATATAATAGCTATCCTTGGAATAGATGAGCTTTCTGACGAGGACAAATTAACCGTTTCTCGTGCAAGAAAGATACAAAGATTCCTATCTCAACCGTTCTCTGTAGCTGAACAGTTTACAGGAATGGAAGGTAAATATGTACCAATAAAAGAAACTGTAAGAGGATTTAAGGAAATATTAGAAGGTAAACATGATGACATCCCTGAACAAGCATTCTTTATGGTGGGAACAATTGATGAAGTTTTAGAAAAAGCTAAAAATATGGAGGGATAATCATGGGGTTCCAACTTGAAATAGTTACTCCCGATAGATCTTTTTATTCTGATGAAGTGGAAATGGTAATATTAAGAGGAATTGAAGGAGATTTAGCTATACTAAAAAATAGAGCACCGCTTATTACTCCACTGGATATAGGAAAGATTAGAATAGTTAAAGATGGAAAAGAGAAAGTTGCAGCTGTAGTTGATGGTTATGTAACCGTAAGTAAGAATAAGACTACAGTCATTACAGATTCTGCTGAATGGCCCGAAGAAATAAACGTAGAAAGAGCCGAAGAAGCTAAGGAAAGAGCTGAAAAGCGTTTAAGAGAAAAACCTGAAGGTTTAGACATAGACAGAGCAGAATATGCATTGAAACGTGCCATAAATAGGTTAGAAGTGGCAAACCTTAAAAAAATTGACGATGAAAAATTTAACCGATAAGGTATAAAAAGTACCCTTTCTTGGCAATACTTTGATTATAAGGAAAGGGTATTTTTTTATGATAAAAGTGTTTTGTCCCCCTTTACATTTTTATTATATACCCTTTTCCTTGAAAATTTTGACGGAAGGACTATCCAACTGTCAGAAAGATTTGGAGGGAAGGGTATGAAAAAATATAATAGATTTTTATTGTTGGGAATTATTATTTCTTTATTAATACCAGTATTTGGATTGTGTGAAGAAAAACGTGAAGAAAAAGATCTATTAATAGGATTGTTAGATGAAACAGGAGCTGATTTTTTAGAAGGAGATGTAAGTATAGGTGGAACTATTATAGATGAATTTATAAATAAAGAGAGATTAGAGGAAATTGGAGATTCAATTAGGACAGGATTGGGAATAAAGGGAGAGAAGATAGCAATTGAAGATATTGGAGAAATAGGTTTACAACCCGGTTATTATTCAGAGGAGCTTATTATAGAAGATAGTTTTATTCAATTAACGGTGTATGGTTTTGATTATGATGACAATATTATTACCCTTACATTGTCCTCCTACAAAGACATAGACATGGGCACAGAAGAAACTTCCCTTTTCATTAATTTAATAAAAAAAGCACAATTTGCTGAAATTAATGATATAATAGAGAAGGTAGAAAGTTTTTTTGATGAATACAACAAACCTGTGAATATTACAACCTGCATTGTTGGAACTTTTGATGGATATGTAAGTTTAGATGAAAAGGAAAAAATAATAGTTAAGGCAGCTAAATCTGCAAAGGGAAAGATAATAGAAAAATATAGTGAAGATGATATTCTAAGTTTTTCTATCTATACCCCTTATATAGAGAAACATATATACACAGGTAATAGGAAGATGAATTTGAACATTGCAGTAAGGTACAATGAATATGAAAACAAAACTTATATTTGGATAGGGACACCTATTATAACGATTGGCTATTAGAAGTAGGAGGGGATTTATTTGGATAAGATAATGGTGGAAAAGAGTCCTCCATTAAGGGGAAATGTGAGGGTAAGCGGAGCTAAAAATTCTGCATTGCCAATTTTAGCTGCATCTTTATTAGGAACAGAGGATATTATTTTAGAAGATGTACCTAAACTTAAAGATGTAGAGGTAATTTGTGAGGTATTATCATTATTAGGTTCTAAGGTAGAATTTTTAGATAAGGGCGTAATCAAGATTAATTCCGCAAACATAAATAAATTCGAAACCCCTTATGAATTGATGAGTAAGATGAGGGCTTCTTTTTTGGTAATGGGACCATTATTGACTCGATTGGGCAGAACTAAGACATCTCTGCCTGGTGGATGTGCTATTGGAACAAGACCTATTGATCTTCATTTAAAAGGATTTAGAGCCATGGGTGCAGAAATAGATGTAGACCATGGAAATATTGGAGCATATGCAGAAAAATTGGTTGGAGATAGAATTTATTTAGATTTTCCTAGCGTAGGAGCTACTGAAAATATTATGATGGCAGCAACAATGGCTGAAGGAGAAACCATAATAGATAATGCAGCTATGGAACCTGAAATTGTAGATCTTGCTAATTTTTTAAATAAGTTAGGTGCCGATATTAAAGGTGCTGGAACTAGTAGCATTAGGATAAAAGGTGTAAAAAAATTAGGCGGTGCAACTCATTCTGTAATTCCAGATAGAATTGAAGCAAGTACATTTATGGTAGCAGCAGCTATTACTAAAGGTGATATATTAGTTGAAAATGTTATCACCAGCCATATTAAACCTGTAATAGCAAAGCTTAGAGAAGTTGGCTGTCAGGTTTATGAAAACGGAGATAAGGTTAGAGTAATTGGAACTGAAAACTTAAAAGCAACGGATATCAAGACCTTACCATATCCTGGATTCCCTACAGATATGCAAGCTCAATTTATGGCACTTATGAGCATCTGCAAGGGGACAAGTGTTGTCATTGAAACCGTATTTGAAAATAGATTCATGCATGTAGATGAATTGAAGAGAATGGGTGCGGATATTAAAATTGATGGTAGATCTGCCATTATTCAAGGGGTAAATAGTTTGATGTCAGCCCCTGTAAAAGCTACCGACTTAAGAGCAGGTGCAGCTTTAGTATTAGCAGGATTAGTTGCCGATGGAGTAACAGAAATTGGAGACATCTATCATATCGATAGAGGATATGATGGCATAGAGGAAAAGTTCACAAAATTAGGAGCAAAAATATATAGAGATTAGACAAGTGACAATGGACAATTAAAAAGATAAAAACAATTAAAGATAATGTATAATGTGTGATTTACGATTTTTGGAATTTTAAGTCTAAGATTAGTTAAAAAGACAATAATATATTTTTAATAAAAAGTCAAAGAAGAATTTTCTCTTTTGACTTTTTTATTTTAAGAGCTTTTAAAAAGTATTTAGAAGTATAAAAAACTTAATCAATAGTTGACACCAAACGTAGGAGCGACCTTTGGTCGCCAGTTATACCCTATAGTTAGACCCTAATAATTGTCAATTGTGAATTGTAGTAATACTTCCATCTTTCTTCGCATATTATATCTTATACTAAAGGCAAAGAGGGGGAAGAGATGAAAAAAATTGGGATATACATAATGGTAATTCTTGTTGTCACTATAATATTACCCACAGTTATAGTTAAAACTTTTAATTTTGTTCCTACGGGAGATAGATTGCAAAAGAATATAGCCAGCTCTGAAAAAATTGAAGAAGACAAGGGAAAAAAGAGAAAGACTGAAAAAGGGGAATTCAACGGGAACATAACTGTATATGATACTAGGAATCAACAGGTACATGAAATGGATTTAGAAGAGTATGTAAAATGTGTAGTAGCTGCAGAAATGCCAGCAGAGTTTCATATAGAGGCTCTAAAGGCTCAGGCTGTTGCCAGCAGAACTTATGCTATTAGCAGAACTATAGAATATCCAGAAGGTCATCCAGATCATATAGCGGCTCCTATTTGTACAGGCATTCACTGTCAAGCATATTTTGACTTAGATGAGTTAATCAATATTCACCCTAGCGATTGGGCTGGAAAATATTGGCCTAAAATTGAAGAAGCTGTGGATTCCACTAAAGGTGAGGTTTTATATTATAATGGTGAAATTATAGAGCCATTATATCATTCTACTAGCGGAGGAATGACAGAAGACTCTATGGATGTGTTTTCTATGGATAAACCTTATCTAAAGTCGGTTTCAAGTCCTTATGAGGAAGAAGCTCCCAAGTTTAAATCCATAGTCACATTAACGGGAGATGAGTTTATAAAAAAGTTGATCACCAAGTATCCTGGTTCAAATATTACTAAGGATAATCTATCTGAAAAGATTAAACTAGTAGAAAAAACTAAAAGTGGAAGGATAAAAAAAATAGCCATTGACGGAACTGTAATAAACGGAAGGGAATTGAGGGACTTATATGAATTAAATTCCACCAACTTTACAATAACTTATAATCCAAAGACCAATATAGTAGAAATCCAAACCATTGGATACGGTCATGGAGTAGGTATGAGTCAGTGGGGAGCAAATGGAATGGCTAAAAAGGATAAGGACTATGAGGAGATACTAAAACATTATTATACAGGAGTTGAGATAAAGACAATTGACAATGGACAGTTGAAAATAGACAATTAAAAATAATTCACAATTTTAGATAATTGACAATTACTGGGGTCGAGCTTTGGGGTCTTTTTATCAATTCACAATTAAAAAATTATGGTTCGGGCAAATATTTGCCCGAACCATAATTTTTTATTCTTCTATGTATTAAATAGATAAATGTGGAAATAATACGTAGTGGAGGTGGGAAAGTGAGAGCTAAATTTTCAAAATTAATCGAGAAAGATGGATTTTATATTATTCTATTTATCTGCGTATGTGTCGTTGCCGTTACAGCAGTGTTGGCATCAAAGAAAAATTTAAATAAATCAAACAAAGACAACCTATCAAGCAATGAGGATTTTGACATAGTAGATGAAGAAAGACTAGAGCCTTCTTTAGAAATAGCTAGGATGGAAAATGAGGTACCAATTAAAGACGACGAGGAAATAGAAGAAGAGAAAGAAATAGAAGAAAAGGAATCGGAAGAAGTAGGAGAAACTGAAAAAACTCCCGATGAAGAGGAAGAACAAGAGGAGAAGGATTTAGAATTAGTAACAGAACAAGAAGAAGGACAAATTAATCTTGAGGAATCTGGAAAGATGTTAACTCCAGTAGAAGGCAATCTTGGAGTAGCTTTCACTACGGATAATCTTATCTATTCAGAAACCTTAGAAGAATGGACTAGTCACGGAGGAGTAGATATATTTGCAGAAGAAGGAATGGAAGTTAGAGCTGCTCAAGGGGGCAAGATTTCTGAAGTATACAAAGATGATTTATGGGGAATAGTAATTGTAATAGATCATGGGGACGGGCTCATGACTAAATATGCAAATCTATCTACAGATGAAATGATAAAAGAAGGAACAAAAGTAAATAAGGGAGACGTAATAAGTAAAGTTGGTAAATCAGCTTCTATAGAGATGATGATAGAACCACATGTTCATTTTGAAGTGATTAAGGACGGAAAAAATGTAGATCCTAAAAATTATTTACCTGTCTTTAACGGTTCAAACTAACAGATAGTTGTTCTAATAGGAAATTAAAATGCATAAGTATTTACAAAGATTAAAAACCCAAAATTAAGTCCAAAGGGGGTTAGACTCAAGTGAAAGATTATATAGAGGAAAGGGCATTGGAAATTGCAAAATACATAATAAGTGAGAAAGCTACCGTCCGACAAGCGGCCAGCGTTTTTGGGGTATCCAAAAGCACAGTGCATAAAGATGTAACAGAACGTCTCCCTAAGATAAACCCTCTTATTGCAACGATGGTCAAACAAGTATTAGAGAAAAATAAAGCGGAAAGACACATTAGAGGCGGTAAGGCAACTAAATTAAAGTACAAAGCTGTAAACGATTAAATAGGTTCTTAAGGGTATTACCCTTGAGGACCTTTTGGTCTTTTTGGATTATTTTGCAAATAAAAAAGGAATTTATGGATTTATGTAGAATTATTAATATGATATGATGTATTATAGTAGATAGTAAGGGGGGAAGTACACATGGCTGTTTTTAGAACTGATTTGGGTATAGACTTAGGGACAGCGAGCATTTTAGTATATGCGAAGGGAAAGGGAATAATCTTAAACGAACCTTCCGTAGTTGCTATAGATCAAAATACGAATAAGTTTTTAGCTGTAGGAGAAGAAGCAAGGAAGATGTTAGGGAGAACCCCTGGAAATATAATAGCATTGAGACCTATGAGGGATGGAGTGATTTCTAATTATCAAATTACTGAGAGGATGTTAAAATACTTTTTTTCTAAGGCAATTGGTAAATCCATTTTCAAACCGCGGGTTATAATATGCGTACCTAGTGGAATAACGGAAGTAGAAAAAAGGGCGGTACTTGAAGCTAGTAACCATGCTGGAGCTAGAAAGACATTTCTTATAGAAGAGCCTATTGCTGCGGCTATTGGTGCAGGAATAGATATAACAGAACCTAATGGAAATATGATAATTGACATAGGTGGAGGTACTACAGATGTAGCGGTAATTTCTTTAGGAGGCATAGTTATATCTAGGTCCTTAAAGATTGCAGGAGATGAATGTGACGAGGCAATAGCTAGATACATAAGGAAGAAACATAATATGATGATAGGAGAAAGATCAGCAGAGGATTTGAAGATGAATATAGGCACTGCATTTCCAAGGGAAAAGGAAGTGTTTATGGAAGTAAGGGGAAGAAATTTATTGACAGGTTTGCCTAAGACCATCAAAATATCTTCTACGGAGATGCTGGAAGCGTTGGAAGAGCCAGTATCCCAAATAGTAGAAACGGTCTATGCTGTATTGGAACGGACACCTCCAGAATTAGCAGCGGATATAGGTAATAAGGGTATACTCATGACTGGTGGTGGAGCTTTATTATATGGTATTGATAAATTGATTACTAAAAAGACGGGTATAAGTGTCCATATTGCCGATAACCCTATTGGTTCAGTGGCTATAGGGACAGGAAAGGCTTTAGATTGGGTAGATTTATTAGAAACCGATCTAGTAGATTCTGATTCCATTAGGATAAATAATAATTAAAGTATGGATTTAATATGCCGATAATAATTATTGATATTTAATTTATAGGATTAAGGAAGGGGAATCTAAATGAATCGAGGGCTATATATTAGTGCTACTTCATTAGCGGCCAATCAGAAAAGATTAGATGTTCTATCTAATAATCTAGCCAATGTAAACACTACAGGGTTTAAGAAGGATGTGTCACTAACTGAAACTTTTCCAGAAAAATTATTGTCTAAAATAAATAGTGGTAAACCTGAGGTTAAATTAAGAGGAGAAAATCAAATCGAATATGAAAATAATGGCGGGGTTCACACAGCTAGTACGACCAATGGATATTTTGTAGTCAGCACACCTATGGGAGACAGCTATGTAAAGGATATCCGTTTTGTTATTGATGATGAAGGATATTTGAGAACCTATTATAAAGATGATAACGGTGAGTACAAAACCGACTATGAAAACTATATTACTGATGGAAGTAGTAACCCTATACAAGGTCAAGATGGAAATTTAGAAGGACTGCTTCAAGGAATGGTATACTATCCTCCTTCCCATGTAATAGGGACTATGAATGCAGGAGTAAATTTTAAAAAGATTGTTACGGATTTTACTATGGGAGATATGGTAGAAACCGGAGGTACTTTTGATTTAGCTCTAAATGGATCGGGGTTCTTCAAGGTAGTAGGAGATGAGGACACCTATTATACAAGAGATGGTTCTTTTGTAGTCAATCAAGATGGGGTTCTTACCACTTTAAAGGGAGAAGTGGTTCAAGGAACTAACGGTCCTATAACCATTAATGGTAAGGATGTTTCAATAAGCACGAATGGTGTAGTGAAAGTAGATGGCAATATAGTGGGGAATTTAGATATAGTGGATTTAGAAAATAGGGAATTTTTACGAAAGATTGGGGATAATCTGTACCAAATGGCAGAAGATGTAGAGCCAGAACAGATTCCTTTTAACGGAGAAGTGTTACAAGGATATTTGGAAGGCTCTAATGTAAATGCTATTAGGGAAATGGTCGATATGATAACCCTACTTAGGGAATTTGAAGCAGGACAAAAGGCCATAAGGGTACAAGATGAGATGCTTGAGAAGTCTTCTAATGAAATTGGAAGAGTATAGGAGGAAAAAACATGAGAGCATTATGGACAGCTGCAACAGGTATGAAGGCACAACAGTTTAATATTGATACTATTTCAAATAACTTATCTAATGTAAATACTACATCTTATAAGACGGGTAGAGCAGAGTTTAAGGATTTATTTTATACTACATTGAAGAGAAGCAATATAGTAGACGAAGAAGGAAGACCAGTTAATCTAGAGGTAGGTCATGGAGTTATGCCTACAGCTACTAAAAAGGATTTTAAACCTGGTAGTTTTATTGAAACCACTAATACCTTTGATGTAGCTATTGATGGAGATGGTTTTTTTGCAGTTCTCCTACCCAATGAAGAAATAAGATATACTAGGGATGGAAGTTTTAAGCTAAGCGTAGATGATGAGGAAAGTACTTTAGTTACTTCTGAAGGATATACTGTACTTTCTGAAGATGATGACGAAATAATCATTGAATCTGGTTTAACCGATATAACCATAGATGATGCAGGATATATAACTGGAAGGGATGAAGAAGGGGATTTAGTAGATATAGGCAGACTAAAATTAGTTAGATTTACTAATGAAGAAGGATTATTAAGTGAAGGTTTAAATCTATATAGTGCTACAACTGCCTCTGGAGAAGAAATCCCTATGGAAGCTGAAGAGATGAAAAGTAGAGTGGTTCAAGGATATTTAGAATCTTCTAATGTCCAAGTAGTAGATGAAATGGTAAAGATGATTACAGCTCAGAGGGCTTATGAAATCAATTCAAAGACTATACAGACATCAGATGAAATGCTTCAATTAGCAAACAATTTGAAAAGATAATGAGGTGGTTTAGATGGAGATAAATAACGACCCATCAATTCTACATAAGAAAATAGAAAATGTCAGCATTAAAAATAACGAAGATGATGAAGCCCTAAAAGAGGTATGCCGAGAATTTGAATCCATATTTCTACAAATGATGTTTAAAGAAATGAAAAATACCGTACCAGAAGGTGGATTAATTGAAAAGGGAACTGGTACAAGGATATTTGAAGAGATGTATACTGAAGAACTATCAAAGGAAATAGCTAAGGGAAACGAAGGCTTAGGAATAGGAAAGATGATATATGAGCAGTTTAAGAATGGCTATGTCAGTTGGTAGGGGGTAGTTTTATGAAAGTAAAGATAGTCTCTATTATATTTATCTTCTTTATAATTCTTGGAACCACAGACATTGGATTTTGCAAGGATAAAAACCTATCTCAAAAAGAGGTAGAAGATATAATAGAGAAAGTTGCCATTAAAAGAGGTATACCAAGCGTAATATTAAAATCCGTAGCTAAAATTGAAAGCAGATTTGTTCAATATAACAAAGATGGAAAGCCTAAAGTCAGTAGAAGTGGGCATATTGGTATAATGCAGGTAAGTGGAAGAGATGGTAACTATGATTTAGAAAAGCTTAAAAATGATCCAACTTACAATATTGAAGCAGGAGCAGATCATCTGTTAGCAAAATGGAAGTGGGCCAATGACAAGATGGCTCAAATAGGAAATATGGATCCTAACATATTGGAACATTGGTATTTTGCACTATGGGCATACAATGGTCTATTAGATCGAAATAATCCAAATGTAAGTGGAAAAACTTATCAGGATAAGATATATGAAATAGCCAAGAAGGATTATGGTCAAAAGATAAATACCATTAGCAGAGGCTCAATGCCAAGTAGAGGTTGGCCTAAAAGGGATATAGATATTCCTACACCAAAAGGATATCATGAAGGAGATATATTGAAATATAGCCCCGAAGATAAGGTAAAGATAGACGGGAAGAGTATATTGGTTCTCTATGACAAAGCTGGTGGTAAGAAAATAGGCGAGGTTAAAGGAAATGAGACTATGACCATAATAGAAGGACCAGTTTTAAAAAGTGGTTTTTACTTTTATAAGGTGAAAGCAGATAAAGGTTCTAAAGTTGGTTGGGTTTATGGAAATTGGATATCTAAAGTAGAATAAAGGGATAGTGGGGACAGTCTCCATTATCCCTTAAATTTTCATCTAATTGAGATTAAAAGTTCCCTCAGATGTAAATAATAAAGTTTAAAGGAGGAGGGGTTAGATGAAAAGAAGAGCTATGTATACTTTTTTTGCTATTATACTTACTGTATTTACAGTTGGATTTATTTTATTGAATTGATGAAGAATATAAAACCTGAACGGATTCCCTGTTCAGGTTTTATAATTTAACTACTTAAATATTGGATTTATTTGATAGGTTATACTGCTGCCGTTAACAACAAATTCTATTGCCTCTATCCCTTTAACATTTTCAGGGCTTGATACTTTATTGTTATTATATTGAATATATCTAATCCCATCTTTTAAATCGGTTTTAGTACTGCTGCCACCGTGAACTACCCATATACTCTTACCCTTTTCAGAGGTTTCTACCAATATTTCATGAAGTAGTTCTGCTTCTAATGGATCTTTAAATCCTCCAGAGCCGAATATTGGTGTAGGGAGCATTAGTACAATATGTTGTTCTTCTGAGTTATTTAAATCATTTTTCAACCATTGCCATTGTTCAGGATTTTGAGGTCTAATTCCACCTTTTGAGCTATTAACATCAATAAATAGTACATTTTTAAATTTCTTCTTAGTATAGAAATCCGTTCCAGAGTTTAATATCAATTCAGATTTAAGATTCTTTCTAAATTCAGCATCTACTCCTCCAGCCATGAATATACTAACGTTGTGCTTATTTGCTCTATCTTGTATCTTACTAGCTGCATTAAATCCTGCTATTTTATCTAAATCCTTTGCTGCTTTTGTTATAATAAATGAGAAACCATCTTTGGTTTTTTCACTTTTAACATTTTTATCATCCTTTAATTTACTTGGAGCTGGAACCTTTACATTGTCGTAGGAAATAGCGTATGCGGCAGTTAGACCATCTAACATTATTTCACCAGAATGTTTTTTAGCACCATCGGTTTCAACTACATAAAGCCTATCTAAAGTAACAGGATAAACTGCATTAGATGGAATGTTTGCTTCAACGTATTGCCAATCAGTAGAGTCTAGGGATTTTGTAAAATCTAGAGTGTGGTTGTTTCCATCCTTATCTCTAACAGTTCCTCTTAACCAACTACCATTGCCGTCTCCTTTAACCCAAAGCCCCAGCTTACTTGGTTTGCCTTCTAAAGCTAGTCCATCTTTACCCTTTGGAGAAAAGATTAAATAAGCTGCACGTGTAACATCGCCTTGGGAAAAATCATATTTAAGTTTAATACTATTACTACCTTGCTTAGCAAAAGAACTTAATTCAATGTTGCCACTTACATACTCAGGATAAGTAGTAAATTTAAAGTTTTCAAGTTTTTCAAAGTCCTCTACTAAAACTGCGTTACTGCCTACGGATACTAGAATATTACCTAAACCTTCACCTATTTTAGCAGTTATTGCACCAGAACCTACCTTTTCTGTACTGTAGAATATTCCATCTTTTACATTACCCATATTATTAGTTACAGTCCAGTTAATATCTTCAGGATATACTATTGTCTTAAATCCATCTTTATCTTTACCATAGATAGTACCAATATTCTTTTGACCATTGACATTTACATTAAACTTATCTACTGGAAGGGTAATATCTTTAACCGTATTTAAAACCTTTAGGTCTATGTTAGCAGTCAATCCTTCATAATTAGCAGTTACAGAAACATTACCTGATGATTTTGCTTTTAGAGTATTTCCATTGATTTCCCCTTCAATTCCTGTAAAACTATATTCTGCTTTAGTTTGATCTACTTCTACAGGGTTATGATATTGATCGTATCCTTTTATAGTAAACCTTCTTGATGTATTTAGGAACATCTTCGTATCATCGGTGTTAACCTTTATATAAGAAAGTTCACCTTTAGGTGCATTGGAAAATACTCCAACTCCGTTGACTACTCTACGTTCTCCTCCATCAGAAGGTTTATTAACAACTTTAGCTACTTGTTCATCAACAGGTTTAACAGCCATAGTAGTGGAACCGCCGCCATCAAGGTTTATAGCGTTATAAGCACCTAAATCCTTAAGTATTGCTCCAAACATCTCTTGGCTTACTCCTTTATAGGAAGTATTTCTTCCATCTATAGTAGCTAAAATAAGTTCCTTTTCGTCTTGACTTATACCTATACCCGTTCTTGGTTGGTCACCCTTTATATTATTATGGGTAGCCATAGGAACACCGTCTTTAAGTATTATACTGCCTCCACCAATTGCAAATTTAATATTTTCTAAATTTGGAGTAGTAGCTATATCTAATTTTACTGCATCACCTATATTGAAAAATTTTAATAGATTATCTTTATAAATTCCTCTAGCAGCTATTATATATCTGTTTTCAGTTATTTCTACAGGTTCTTGACCTATACGTATATCTGTAACTATATTATCATCTACAACCACTTCTACTAAGTCACTATAATTGGTGTTACCAGGAGATTTAGCTCCCCAATATTTATTGAATAGAGAAACTGCTTCAAAATTTGGTTTTAGCTTATTTACCATATTGATAATAACTGTACCAGCGGTGTTAATAGAAGTTGCAGACATTTTCCTATCTAAAAGGGTTACTTCAGCCTTATTTGACATATCAATTAATAATGAAGGCCAAGCATAAGCTTTTTCCACAGGGGATGAAATGATGACCCCATCTTGAATAAATCCTCCTACAGGAGATGCTACAGGAGTGTAGTCAAAGAAGTCTCCATTGATTCCTGCTACGGCATTATTACTTGTTACCATATTACGTACCGTATCTCTACTAGAAATACCCTTACCATTCATTAAACCCTTTATCTCTGCATATTCATTTGTTAAATCTACTCTTACAACATTTATATTCCACCAGCCCTTGGATGTAAACTTCTTTATGTTTTCATACACAACCCCAGAAGCAAGCTGCTCTGACGATTTTTTCTCGTGTATAACATAAGGCATATTAACAGCTGATTTTGCAGCAAGGGATGGTGCGGTCCATGTTAAGAACGTACTAAAAATCAGCAAATAAACTATAATCTTTTTAAATGACTTATTCATAATTTTCACCTCTCCTTAATTAAAACCATAAGTTAACTTCTTTACCATTCTTCATTGCCGTAAAGATTTTATCTCTAGCCCCTGGTATCTCCGCGTAAATACTCTCTAGGAGATTATGTATTTCTTCTCTTTTAGTTTTCTTGTCCACATAGCAGGGATTTGTAACTACGGGTATTTTAAACTTACTTATCGCACTTTTTATATCTTTTTCGGAAAGATATAAGAAAGGTCTTATTACGTATAACTCTTTTCTTGTTAAAAAGGATTTGGGAGATAAGGTGTTGATTCTCCCCTCATAAAACATAGATAGGAAGAGGGTGTCAATGGCATCATCAGTGTGATGACCTAATGCAAGTTTGTTGAAATCTTTTTCTTTTAGAGCATTGTGGAGAGCACCCCTTCTCATATTTGCACAGAGAGAGCAAGGGTTTTTTTCTTTACGTACATCAAAGACGATATTTTTTATATTTGTTTTTTTCACATTAAAGGGTATATCTATATTTTTACAGTATCCTTCAATTTGTGATATGTTAAATCCATCAAAACCTAAATCTATAGTAAAGGCTTCTAGCTCGAACTTTTCTGGACTAAAATTTTGGTATAGTTTTAAAGCATATAAAAGCACCATACTGTCTTTGCCTCCAGAAAGCCCAACCCCTATCCTATCACCATCTTGGATCATATCAAAATCTTGAATACATCTCCTAGTAAGACCTAATACTTTTTTCATAAAAGCCACCTTTCTAATCCGTTATAACGAAGTGGAGCATTTTTAGGTGTACTTGTCCCACTTTTATATAAGAAGCCCCCCTTTTCTTGGACGTTCTAGCTATTATTATATAATCCTAATATATCAATATGGTTACAATTGTATTACAATACCTTGACAATTGAGAATAGGAAAGTATTCTATCATTTTAATCAAATAAAGAAGGGTTGAAAATTCAACCCTTCTTTATTTCGTGATTCTATTTATGAACACAATATTCCAGCTCCAAGAGGGAGATTTCCCACAGGAACAGTAGCAATCACCGTATTGGTAGCTCCATCTATTACAGATACGGTATTATCTCCAGCATTTGTAACATAGATTAAATTATTATTTGTATCTACAGCAGCATTAATAGGATTATTCCCCACAGGTATAGTAGCAATAACTGAATTGGTAGCTCCATCTATTACGGATACTGTGTTATCACCCGGGTTAGGAACATAAATTAAATTGGTGTTTGGATTTACAGTTGCCGTTTCAGGATTGTTTCCCACAGGTATAGTAGCAATAACTGAGTTAGTAGCTCCATCTATTACAGATACTGTATTATCTCCAGTATTGGGAACATAGATTAAATTGGTATTTGGATTCACATCTGGTACTTCAGGACTATTTCCTACAGGTATAGTAGCAATGACTGAATTAGTGGCTCCGTCTATTACGGATACTGTATTGTCATCGTTATTAGAAGTATATATTAAATTGGTATTTGGATTGACGCTAGCTCCTAGAGGGAAATTTCCCACAGGTATAGTAGCAATAACTGTGTTGGTGGCTCCATCTATTACAGATATTGTATTACTTTCAGCATTAGCAACATAAATTAAGTTGGTATTTGGATTCGCTCCTATAGCTTCAGGGAAATCTCCTACAGGTATAGTTGCTACTACAGTACCTGTAGCTCCATCTATTACAGATACTGTGTTATCATTTCTATTGGTAACGTAAATTAATCCAGTATTTGGATTTGTTGCAATAAGGGTAGGTCCATCTCCAACGGGTATAGTAGAAGTTACAGTATTAGTAGTTCCATCTATTACGGATATGGTATTATCGCCATTATTAGCTATATAAATATTGCATGTTACTGTAGGCGGTGGTGTAGGAGTTGGCGGACATTTTACAATGATCTTAAATTCCCAGCGACCACACTTTTTAGGACAGGGGAAGCAATTTGATTTGTCCCCATAGTAACAATTCATGTATGACATTTTAAAACTCCTCTCTATATTTAATTTATAACAATTTATGGAATAAATTATCTTTACAATATAATATGAAAGATAGTACAGAAAGGTTTATTATTTCTATGGGAAGCGTTAGTTAATAGTATTTAATTTTGCAAAACAAAAAAGCTATAGGCAAATACCTATAGCTTAATTTGTAATTAGCTTTTTAGAAACACAATACTCCCACTCCAAAAGGTCGAATTCCTACAGGAACGGTGGCAATAACCGTATTAGTAGCACCATCGATTACTGAAACGGTGTCGTCACGAGCATTAGTAACATAAATTAGGTTGTTAGCTTGATCTACTGCAGCGGCTACAGGTACATTTCCTACGGGTATAGTAGCAATAACAGTATTAGTATCTCCGTCTATGACTGATACGGTATCAGTTGCTTCATTGGGAACATATATGAGATTTGTATTTGGATTTACTGCTACTGTTTCCGCTGTATTTCCCACAGGTAGTGTAGCAATAACCGAATTGGTATTTCCATCTATAACAGATATTGTATTATCTAGATTTGTGATATATATGAGATTGGTATTGGGATTTACACTGACTCCCCTTGGTGAATTTCCTACAGGAATGGTAGCAATAACGGAATTAGTATTTCCATCTATAACTGATACTGTATCACTACTTGTATTTGCAACATAGACGAGATTTGTATTTGGGTTCGTATCAACTCCAGTCGGACCACTTCCTACAGGAATAGTAGCAATAACGGAATTAGTATCCCCATCTATGACTGATACTGTGGCATTATTTTGATTTGTTACATAAATTAAATTGTTACTAGGGTTTGCGGCAGCACTGAAAGGTCCATCTCCAACAGGTATAGTAGCGATAACAGAATTAGTATTTCCATCTATAACAGATACTGTATCACTATCTCGATTTGCAATATAAACTAGTTTTGTATTGGGATTGGTGCCCATAAAAACTGGTCCACTTCCCACAGGAATAGTAGCAATAACAGTATTAGTATCCCCATCTATAACGGATACTGTATTGTCTTGATTATTAGCTACATAAATATCGCATGATACTGGCGTTGGTCCAGTCGGCCCCGTCGGTCCTGTGGGACCCGTCGGTCCAGTCGGACCTGTAGGACCCGTTGGTCCAGTCGGACCGGGAGGACATCTTACGATGATTTTAAATCCACAGCAATTATCTTCTTTAGGACAAGGTGAACATCTACATTTATTTTTATAATTACAATTCATATATGACATAATAAAACTCCTTTCCATATTGAATTTATAATAGTTCATGAAATTATTTATCTCTACAATATAATATGAAAAATGGTATAGAAGGGTTATGATTTTGATAGCAAGTATGGGGGATTCAAAGGTAAAGAAAGTCCTACATAATTTATATAGGAAAAATCATGTAATTAAAGTTATCATGGAAAAAGGTTTAACATATTCTAATAGTATCAATATATAAATAATTGGAGGTGATTAGATGCAATTTAATCCATTCGTAATGAGTTTATCCATTCTTATTGTAGGAGTGATTTTAATTGCAGCAGGTGGGTTATCCATTAAACCTTCAAATAAAAAAGCATGGGGCACTAATACCGTTTTATTTTTCAAGATAGGTGTTGTACTTGCTATAATTGGAACAATATTGATATACGCTTATAAGTAATATTAAAAAGGTAAAAATAGTATAACGAAAAAATATACTTAAAATTTGTATACAAAAAAGTTTTCATAATGATATTAAATAGGGCTAAAGGTAGATATTTAATGTGGCTGCAAGAATAAACATAGAATATATAAAATGGTAGTAAGTTCAAAGGCAGAAAAAGGTAGATAAACTAAAGGGTGAGAGGATTCTTTTTGGAATCCTCTCATCTTTTATGAAGCTATTTTCTGATAGCACCTCTTATTTTTTGCGGTTTTATTTAAACATCTTTAAATAATTGTTTTGTTTAAGAAGTTAATACTCCGACTCCATTAGGAAGAGCTCCAACGGGGATAGTAGCAATAACAGTATTTGTGGCACCATCTATTACTGAAGTAGTGTTATCCCCAGCATTAGTAACATAGATTAAATTATTATTGGGATCCACATCAATATCAGAAGGAAGATCACCAACAGGTATAGTTGCTACTACAGTATTTGTATTACCATTAATTACTGATACTGTATCACTATTAATATTAACAACATAAATAAAGTTAGTATTTGGATTTACAGCAACGTTTTGAGGAGTATCACCAACAGGTATAGTTGCTACTACAGCATTTGTATTGCCATTAATGACTGACACTGTATTGTCATTTCGATTAGCTACATAAATTAAGTTGGTGTTTGGATTTACTCTGATACCAAAAGGTTGATTGCCTACAGGTATTGTATCAACTATTGTATTTGTTTGTAAATCTATTACTGATACTGTGTTACTAGCAACATTAGGCACATAAGCTAAATTGGTATTTGGATTTACACTTACTACTACAGGACCTCCCCCAGCAGGTATTGTATCAACTACTGTATTTGTATTACCGTCTATTACCGATATTGTGTTACTAAGTGTGTTAGGGACATAAATTAAGTTAGTATTTGGGTTTACTCCAGCATCTCTAGGGGAACTGCCAACGGGTATTGTTGCTATTACCATATTTGTACTACTATCTATTACTGATACTGTACCAGCACCTTGATTTGATATATAGATTAATTTAGTATTTGGATTTACTGCAACATGACCAGGAGAATTGCCAACAGGTATTGTTGCTATTACCATATTAGTATTACCGTCTATTACTGACACTGTATTGCTATTCATATTAGCTACATAAATAGTTGATTCTGTTACAGGTGTAGGACCCGTAGGCCCGGTTGGTCCAGTAGGTCCAGTAGGACCTGTTGGCCCAGTAGGACCCGTAGGACCAGTTGCTCCAGGTGGACATCTTATGATAATTTTAAACATACAATTGTCATCTTCTTTTGGACAAGGTGAACATCTACATCTATCTCTATAATCACAATTCATATATGACATAATAAAACTCCTTTCCATATTTACTTTATAACAATTCATGAGATGATTTATCTCTACAATATAATATGAAAATTAACATAGAAGGGTTTATAATTTCTGTAGTAGATGAAATCTAAAGGAGGTATTTGTGAAGGTATATAAATACACAGTAAATATTGGTATAATGTAATTATAAGTTAATCTGTTGTGCTAGTTGATAAGTTATTACGTGTTTATAGAAAAGGGGTCATATTAAATTATAAATATCTAAAGGAAATTCTAAAAATACTATCAGGAGATGGTTATATGAAAAAGATAAGACGAATTATTGTAGGTACAATTTCAGCTATATATTTAATGCTTTGGCTTATGAGGATTGACATTCCACGGAATATTTTTATTATTTCAGCTTGGATAATACTTACAAGTCAGGCGATAGATGAATGGCATAGATACAAAGATACAAAAAAGAAAATACATTTATTAATTCCAATTAGTCTATTAGCAATTATTATTTTTTCAGTTCTGTATTTTTTATTTTAATAAACATTACTTAAAATCTTCAATCTTACATAAAACTACCTTCATATTCTTGCCTAAGACAAGTTTTTATAATCGTGTTAATAAATTACTATGCTACATACATAAAACGGCAATAGAGCTTATAAAGAGTAATCATCACATCTAACAAATAAACCATAACATCCTCCCTTCACTTAGAACTAATGTTCTGATATACTTGACATAAAGGAAAGTAATAGATAGGTAATTAAATTAAAATATCCCAGTGTGGGTATATGAGAGTACATAAAAATAACAGATAACATTGTGGTACAGAAGGAGCAAATGTTTTTATTTTACTATAGAAAATGGTATAAAACTAAATTAATACAAAAAAATAGACTAGAATTAATCCTAGTCTATTTCCGTGGTTAGAATAATAAAAAACTTACTTCTTTTATATTATACTATAATTACTAAAAAGTAGCAATTAATTGAAATCAAAATTAAAACTAAATCGCCATTAGAAATAGAGGAGATATCCAAATATTTAAATATAGAAAAAAGATTAGTAAAAAATATATTTGTTATGTACGAAGCATTTGGAAGAAAATCAGTAGAAAGTATTACCTTATCTGATGAGGAAATAGACAAAGTAATTAAATTAAAATATCCTAGTGTGGTTATATAAGAATACATAAAAAAGTTATAAAATAATTTATGATGACTAGAGACTTAATTCTAGTCTTTTTTATTTTACAAAATAAAAAAGCTATAGGCATTTACCTATAGCTTAATCTTGTCGTTTCCAAAGATTAATTGTTTCAATGTCTTTGGATGCAGATGGTCGGGGTGGAGGGATTCGAACCCCCGGCCCCATGGTCCCAAACCACGTGCGCTACCAAACTGCGCTACACCCCGCCGCCGACTATTATAGTATAAGGGATATAAGCTATAAATGCAACACATCTATAGCAGTCAAAAACCCTAATAAAAGATAATATATGACGATTAAGTTAAAATATCTAACTGGTTCTCATTATATAAACGAATATCTAAGCAATTGATTGTTTTTGACTGCTATCAACCTATATTTTAATTTTTAAATGGAAATATAGAAACATCTTAACCATTTTCTAGTATATAAAATATCCTCTTTCTAAGATCAATTATTTTTAATCTGGTCTTTTAACCTACTTGTAAGGTTTTCTAATTCCTTAAAATTATCCATAATTTCCTCTACTTTTCTGTCTTCTTCAGTAATGCTTGCAGCTACTTCCTCTACAGCAGCTGAATTTTCTTCTGTTACACTGGATAAAGATATAATTTCATTTAATATGGATTCTGAGTTTTTCTGTATTATTAAAATCTTGTTTTCTACATCTTTAGATTGCTTCAATACATTATTTGTATTTTGGTTTATATCTAAGAATACTTTATGAACGTTATCTGTGGCTGATTTACTAGAGCCAAAGGATTCCTGAACTAATACGACTTTGCTAGTCACTTCACTTGCTTTAGATTGGAGCATTCCAAGTATAGAAGATATTTCTTCTGTAAATTGACCTGATGTTTCTGCAAGTTTTCTAATTTCCTCTGCTACTACAGCAAAACCCCTACCGTACTCACCAGCCCTTGCAGCTTCTATAGCAGCATTTAATGCTAATAAGTTAGTCTGTTCAGCTATTTCATTTATAGAGTTTAATATATTCTCTATTAGTTTTGATTGTTCATTTAATTCCTTTAATATAGATACGGTTTCATCCATATTTATGCTTACGTTATCTATTTCTGCTTTAAGGGCGTTGATTTGTTTGTTACCTTCTTTTGAAATGACAGAAGTATCATTTGATAGTTTGGACATCCTTGCGGCTGCATCAGTTACTAGCTTGATTTCATCATTGCTTTCAATTACTGAATTGTTTATATCGTTAAAACTATTGGATTGAGATTCAATACTTTTAGCTATTTCTAAAAAGGTATAAGAAACATCTCCAGATATTCCCTTAATGGTTGTCAAATTATCCATTAGATTTAAGCTAAATTCATTGATAATCTTTATTGTTTCTTCTAATTGATGGAGCATATTACTAATCTGTTCTTTATCCTTGCTCATCTCTGCATTTTTTTTCTTCAATTCAACGGTCATCTTGTTGCCAATTCTAGTTTGAAAAGCTAATACCAAAGTTACTAAAACCAAATAGAGATTTAAAGAGATGAATTTTTGACCGTCTAATCCTGGAAACATAATTTCGCTATATTGACTATAAAAGTAATAGGTGAATATAAGGTTGATAATTCCCATTATTAATATGGGTTTAAAATCTTGAAATACGGATATAACGGCTATACTATAGTATAAAAGAAAATAGTTTGCCGTATGAGGATGAGATCTAATCAACAAAAAACTCAATGCAGACATACCTAAAACTACTATATATTTGACCAAGTTTTCACATTTTCTTTTATATGTCAATATTGTAGATATTGTAAGAGCTATTCCCCCTACTATCACTAAAGTGATAATAGTTGGCATAGGAACTTTATTTAAAATATCCACCAAGATTGCTAAAATTAATGAAAAAGCCATTAGCTTGACTACAATTTTATTTCTATAATAGATGAAATTTTGTTCTAGCATTGTTACCCCTCCAATTGATAATGTAAATTAAATAAATCTCCCTATTTCATTGGCAGCAGTTATGGATTCCCATGCTCTTGCAGGCTGCTTAGCATCTCCTATACAGTAGATTTCCTTAGATGGAAAATCCTTTAGCAGCTCATAATATAAGGAATCATCAGCTTTTCCACCAGTGGCAAATATTACATAGTCTGTATCGATTATTATCTCTTCAGTATTATTTGGATCTAGTTTTTTATCAAAAGGATTATGAATGTTTTCTGGTACCAATGTAATCCAAGGTATATAAGGATTTAATCTTTCTCTATTTGCTTTTATATAAGCTTTACTATCTTCAAATTTTGTAACTATGGAACTGGTGTATGTCTTAATAGGATTTTTAAGAATATCTTCACTTTTTCCCGTTGGACTTCCGTTTCCCATCATCATCCAAAGAAGCATGGCTCTATTTGCATGGACAACTCCAGTCATTAAATGGGGAAGCATTTCAATTACAGTAACATCTAAATTTTTTTCATAGGCTAGAGAATAGGCTAATTCACACCCTACCACTCCGCCACCAATAACTATTACTTTTTTAACATCGCGAGGCAGCTTCATATGATTATATAGGAAATCCCTTGATTCCACATGCCTTATGCTGTCCTTGCCTTCAATATTGGGGATAAAGGGTTTTATACCGTTGCTGCATATAACAACATCATATCTACCATCTATATCATCTTTATTTATTTCTTTATTGTATTCAATATTTAATCCCATTTTCTCAAGTAAGTCCATTTGATATTGGAGGTTTTCTATATGTTTAAGTACATCGTGTTTGATCTTCATCTCACTAGCTGCAATTAACTGTCCTCCAATTCTATTGGTTTTTTCAAACAATGTTACATTATGTCCACGTTCAAACAAGGTTTTAGCAGCTTCACAGCCACCAGGACCAGCCCCTATTATAGCAACATTCTTAGAGTTTTCAGTTTTTATAATCTTCTTGGTGTCTTCAAATCCCGTATAGGGGTTTACTGCACAACAAGGATGTCCTCCTAGTATAAAGGATTGAATACAGCCTTCTTGATCTCCTATACAATGGGTGATTTCTTTAACTCTATCTTCCTTAACCTTTGTTGGCCAATAGGGGTCAGCAAGAAGAGGTCTACCTAACATGACAAAGTCAGCTAATCCTTCTTCAATAACTTCCAATGCTACATCAGGATTGCCCATTTTACCTACTGCAATTACTGGGATATCTATGTTTTCTTTTTTAAAATATTCCTTTAATGCTCCCGATATTTCTTCAACATAGGGTGCATCTTTAAAATATCCTGGTGGGTGAGGCCAGAACCAGTTGTCATAACAGCCTTTATCAACATCAAAGGCATCTACTCCTGCTTGAGCTAGTGTTCTGCAAAACTCTAGTCCTTCTTCCATAGTTCTTTCCATACCTTTGAAATTTTTCCTAAATACTTCTTTGCCATAGGATTCTTCTAAAGCTTGAGTTAGGTCAATTCTATAGATTATTGGAAAATCTTTACCGCATCTTGACTTTATTTCTTCCACTACATCAATAGCAAATTGAAATTTATTCTTATATCTTCCAAAGTTTCTTCTATTCCAAGGGGCTGAGGTTAACTGATCCATTAAATATCCTTCATGACCATGTAGTTGTACCCCATCAAATCCTGCAACTTTAGCGTTTATGGCAGATTGACCAAAACTTTTAACTATTTTTTTTACTGCTCTATCTGAATAAGGTAGGTGAGGAAGTTGAGGAACGTAGAAATTTTTATTCCACGAAGCTGATTTTAAAACTTTCCCTTTTAGTGCTGGTTCAGGAGAGCCAACCCTTCCCAATCCTGCTGTAAGCTGAATAAATATCTTGGAATCATATGATTGAACAGAGGCAGCTAAATCTCTCCAACCAGCCATTCTTGTCCTTGAGGAACTATCTATTCTTGGAAAATATGTAGTATCACTATCTTCTGAAACTGTAGGGTCAATTCCTTGGGATACGGGTATGAGTCCAGTGATGAGTAGACCTGTTCCTCCTTTAGCTCTTTCAGTGAAATAGTCAATCATCTTAGGTAATGGTCTTCCAGTTGGGTCAGCCATGTTGATATTACCCATAGGTGCCATTATAATTCGGTTTTTAATCTTAACCTTGCCTATGTTTTTAGGCTCAAATAGCTTAGAATAATCCACATTAATCCCCCCTTATTTCACAATTACTGTACCATCTTCTTTAATCTCAATCTTTTGTCCGTCTTTAACGGATTGTAAGAATTCATCTCCTAATTGGTCTATAGTTATAATTTGTTTGTTGAGCCATACATGGGACAGTATGATTCCAGCAGCAGCTAAAGAGTCTATATGCTCTGAGAAAAGCATAGCTTTAGGTCCTGTATCCATCTTTGCTATTGCCTGCAATACCATACCACCTGTAGTAGAACCAATGGTCTTAGGAAGACAAATCACTTTGTCGGTAATGTTCTTGTTATAAAGGTCCTTATTGTTTTGATCTGCACAGATAACGGTTTTAGACTTTTTTAATGCACTTTTTTGAAAATTAGCTAATATATTTAACCCTTCTTTTGATACTACGGTTTCACCTTCAATATTTCCACTTAATATTGGTCTACCCTTAAATTTCATGACCAAAAGTATCACCTCCTAATTTATTTGGTGAGCTGTTCTAATATTTCTTCATCTAAATAAAATCTAGCTGTAGTATATGTTCTTAATTTATTGGAATTTGTAATGATAGGTTTTTTTGCACATATAGGATTATTCATATACATTAAAGGACATATATAGGATAGCTTTGCTCCAGTATTTATAAATTTATTATAATGAATTTCATCTTCCTTAAATTTGCTTATTACATTGGGAGCAGCAGTTAGAATAGTAGGTATATTGACTTGAGTTTTTCCATTTTGTTTTAGACCTTTGTATAGTTTGTCTGTCCATTCGTAGATTTGATTTAAGGATAAATGCGGGCATCCTATAAAGCAATATTTAGGTATAGAACCTTTGTTCTTCCACATAATAGGATAGGATTTAATTATTCTATTTAATTCTTCATCATCAATTGTATAATTTTTATAATCTTTTACTAATAAATTTCTACCTTGTTCTAGGGCTTCAGGAGTTATGTTCTCCACATGATAAAGCCCAACGGCCCCGTTGGAAGCACTAGCAGCACCCATATCCTTTAGATAGTCTATGGTTTTATCATCAATTTCTTCTCCGAGGAACTTATCAAGACCTGTTATATAGGGAACATCCTCTATGACTCTCATACCAATAGCACTACCGAGAACTTGGGCATTGGGAACAGTTTTTACCTTTAGCTCTATTAGCCAATTGGCTTTTCTGCCCTCATCGGTGATGAATCCAAATTCTGGAGTTTTACCTATAATTCCTGATAATAGCTCAATAATACCTGAATTTCTATTGGTTCTAGCACCTAATACGGAGTTAGCAAATACTACAGCTGAGGATTCAGCCCAAGAGAGTATATCTCCCTTTTTAGGGGTATTGCCTACCTCTTCTAAATAACAGGTACAGGTAAAGGAATCATCGTCTTTAAGGCCTACTTTCTTAAGTTGGCTTTCATATTCCTTTTGCTTACCATACATTATCTTGAATACAAACTTTTCCATTAAGCTGCATTTTACATTTTTATAATCCAATGGTCTAGGATCTACCGTAAAAAGCTTATCCGTCATAAGGTTTTCATCTATTAGTTCATCCATCATGTCAAAAACTGGAGTCAATAGAGGTATCCCAAAAGATGTTACTAAATGGACAGGACCATCAATGGGAACAAGCCTTTTAGCTCTAAAGGTATCTCCATAGAATACTACTGATTCCATAGCCTTTCGTAAAGTCTCACCTTTTTTCCCCTCTAAGATTTCTATTTCCTCTTCAGTCAATTCCATATTATAAGCTTTCATTAAATACACCCCCTTTAAAATAATAAATTTATAATCTTGTCTATATTTTAACATATTTGTAGAAATCCGACACTACATAATGTAAGAAGTCGACAAATATAGTAATTAGGCACTATAAACATTATTCTTGTAAAAAAAAATTAAATTAATAAAGGATTTTAGATATTCATATAGAATATAAATATATGATAAAGGAGGCTGGCTCATGTGGGAATTATTCGAAGAAATTAAACGAGAGATGCTAGTAATGATTGTAGCTGCTATGCCTATTTCTGAACTTAGAGGGGCCATACCCTTGGGAATGTCTTTAGGTCTTAGTCCTGTTCATAGCACGATTATTAGTATTATAGGAAATATGGCAATCGTACCTATTTTGCTTAAGATATTGAATCCAATAATGAATTATTTTGAAAAGACAGTCCTGTTTTCTAAGACCATTGGCTGGGTAAAGAGAAGGACTTTAAAAAGGACTAAAGCCACTATAAAAAAATATAGCTTATTAGGTTTATTTATATTGGTAGCTATTCCTGTGCCAACTACTGGAGCTTGGACAGGGTGTATTGCAGCAACTCTATTAAAACTTGATTATAAAAATGCCCTTGTTGCAATTGTATCTGGTGTATTAGTTGCTGGATTAATAGTATCTACTATTAGCTATCATGCTTTTTCATTCTAAACGATATGCAATCAGAAGCTTGACTTATATATTTCATTGTGTTAATATATTTGTAAATTCATAGAAAATCTTGAGACCTTATCAAGAGTGGTGGAGGGAATGGGCCCGTTGAAACCCGGCAACCTGTAATAATACAAAGGTGCTAAATCCCACAGAATATTGATTCTGAAAGATGAGGTAAATGCTAATTACCTTTTCCTTTTGGAAGAGGTTTTTTATTTGTAGATAAAGAATTTATATAAATCTAAGGAGGTCTTTTTAATGAAAAAATGGTTATTCACTTCTGAATCAGTTACAGAAGGTCATCCAGACAAAGTATGTGATCAGATATCCGATGCCATTCTGGATGAAATACTATCCAAAGATCCAGAAGCTAGAGTTGCCTGTGAAACAGCTGTTACAACGGGTTTAATATTAGTAGCAGGGGAGATCACAACTAACTGTTATGTTGACATACCTAAAATAGCGAGAAGGACAGTAGAGGAAATTGGATATACAAGGGCTAAATATGGTTTTGATTCAGATACCTGTGCGGTTCTTACATCCATAAATGAACAATCCCCTGATATAGCTATGGGTGTAAACAAATCATTAGAAAACAAGGGTAATGGGGAGGATGAGTACGATAAAATTGGAGCAGGAGATCAAGGCATGATGTTTGGATATGCTTGTAATGAAACAGAAGAATTGATGCCTCTACCTATCTCCTTAGCCCACGAACTAGCAAAGAGATTATCAGATGTAAGGAAAAATGGAACTTTAGACTACTTAAGACCAGATGGTAAAACTCAAGTTACCATTGAATATCATGATGGTAAACCTGTTAGAATAGAAAATGTAGTAGTATCAACTCAACATAGTCCAGATGTAGATTTAGCTACAATTAAAAAGGATATCAAAGAGCACGTTATCATGAAGATAGTTCCTCACGATATGATAGATGAAAACACTAAGTATTATGTAAACCCAACTGGTAGATTTGTAATCGGTGGACCTATGGGAGATGCAGGACTTACTGGAAGAAAGATAATAGTAGATACTTATGGTGGATATGGAAGACATGGAGGAGGAGCTTTTTCAGGAAAAGATCCAACAAAAGTTGATAGATCAGCTAGTTATGCAGCTAGATATGTAGCTAAAAATATTGTAGCAGCAGGATTAGCAGATAAATGTGAAGTAGGACTTGCCTATGCTATTGGAGTAGCTAAACCATTATCTATATATGTAGACACCTTTGATACTGGAAAGATCCCTGATGAAGAAATCCAAAGATTAGTAAACAAACATTTTGACCTAAGACCAGCAGCAATAATAAAGAATTTAGATTTAAAACGACCAATCTACAGAGATACAGCTGCCTATGGACACTTCGGCAGGAAGGACTTAGATCTACCTTGGGAAAGAACAGACAAAGCAGAAATACTCAAAAAAGAAATAAATTAGACAATTACAATTGACAATGGACAATGGACAATTAAAGACAATTCACAATTTAAAGAATTGGAAGTTGTTTTTAAGTATGTGGTTAGTTTAGAAATGCTATAATTTGTTTTTAAAATAAAAAATCAAAGAAGAATCTTCTTCTTTGATTTTTTTAATTTCAAGGACTTTTAAAAAGTATTCAAACAACTAATCAAAACTCCCCCAAAAAAGACCCCAAAGCTAGACCACAGCAATTGTGAATTATGAATTTTGAATTGAAAAAGATTGTCACTTATCAACTGCCAATTGAACAATCCCCAAAGCTCTACCCCAGCGATTATCAATTGTCCAACTCCCCAAAGCTTTACCCCAACAATGGACAATTGTCCTCTGTCAATTGTCTATTGAATAAAATTGTCACTTGTCACTTGTCAATTGTCCATTGTCAATTGACAAATCTCTCCGTTTTTCTATTCCTTATAATTACGCTAATATAAAATCACCTAGGGAATAAAGGAGACGTCTTCCTCTATAGGAGGAAATGAGATGTATAAAGATATAGAAAGGTTACTCATGTTGAGCAGAAATGGAGATGAAAAGTCTAAGGAAACTCTGCTATTTAGGCTAAATCCATTGATTATAAGCTCCATAAAAAGATACTATAACAGAATAGATCAATACGATGATTTAATCCAAGAAGGGTACGAGATAGTACTTTTATGTATCGATAATTATGATGAAAATAGAGGGGTTCATTTTTTAGGCTATGTAAAACTCAAACTTAAATATCATTATCTTGATAAACATAAAGAAAAACAATGTATTTCATTAAATCAGACTGTAAAAGATGATGATACGGAGATTATAGATTTAATTGAAGGAAAAGATAAATACCCCATAGATATAGTCATTGAAAGGGAAGATTCCAGACTACTAATAGAATCCTTTAATGCTCTTTCATTAAGACAAAAAGAAGTCCTAGTGGAATATTATATAAACAAACTTTCCATAGGAGAGATAGCAGATAAATTGGGAATATCCTATAGAACCGTAGTCAATACAAAGACCAACGGGATAAACAAATTAAAAAATATAATGGTAAAATAATCTACCTTCTTCTATATAGGAAGTAGAAGGAGGTGATATAATGGCAGTCGTAGATATTAAGGAAAGCGTAAAATTAAAGCTGGAATTAGACGGGGGAATGGATGGAGACAAGCAAATAATAAAATCTAAAGTATTTTCAAAAGTTAAACCTACAGCTGAATCTGAAGCTCTATACGGAGTAGCAAAGTCATTAGCAGCCCTTCAAACTCTACCACTTTCTAAGGTAAAAAGGCTAGAAGAAATCCAACTAATAGAGGAGTAGTTGGAAACCTAAACTAGACTTAAAGGAGGTGATTAGGTGAATAAATCAAAATTGGAAATGGAGTTTAAAGATGCAGAAGGAAAAAAATTTAGTTTAACCATAGATGAACCAAGAACAGATTTAACTGAAGAAGAAGTAAAAACTACAATGGATGATATAGTCGAAAAGAATATATTCTATACTACCGCTGGAGATGTGGTAGCCCCTGTAGGAGCAAGGGTTATTACTACAACAGTAGAAGAACTTAAAATATAAAACTTGACATAGGGACGGAGGTAGTGTCAAGTTTTTGAAACCTCCCATTTTAGAAAGGAGGATATAATGGAAGAGATATATACTCATATAGCCAATTTAGGCTTTCCCATAGTTATATCCATCTACCTGCTAGTTAGGATAGAAGGAAAATTAAACCAATTGACAGAAAGCATAAATGAGCTATCCAAGGCTATAGTCAGTCTCAAATAGAAAAAATCCTCTCCTTGACACGGAACGTATGTTCTGATACAATGAATCAAGGAGGGGATTTTTTATGGAATTAGAGACGATATTGTATGAAGAACTAATGGCATTCCTTCCAGCATATTTAGCTTTAAAAGGCAACTGTACAGTACTATACACAAACTCTGGAGGAATCCATGAAATTGAAAGGACAACAAGGACCGTTTTGGATCAGCTGAGCAGATATTATTTAATGGATTTGCAGGCTATAAAAAAATATTATGGGGATATATTAGGGCTAAAAAATTTAGTACCAATTCCCTTTAATAAGGATAATGTATTTGTTCCCATAAAGATAAGGAAGCCTATATGTAAAAACGATGGCTCCATGGGATATGTAAGTATTCAATATATTAAAAAAATCACCAAGTCCAATGGAAAAACTTTAATATACTTAACTAATGACAGGATAATAGAATCCTTAAGCTCCATTGAAACGGTCAATAGACATATTAAGAATGGACATATAGTTAAAAAACTATATGAAGAAAGACATACTACTTATACTGTAAATGACTACGATATCTATGAAGAATATGATAAACCAGCAACTAAGGGAGATATAGCCATAGTTATAAATGAGATACTCAAAATAAAAGACACAATAAAGTAGGACAATTATGATATAATATTATTAACAATAATGGTAGAGGAGAATTGCTTTGTTGACTTTGGAAGGCGTGGTAGAAGATATTATATTTAGGAACGAAACCAATTTGTATACGGTGGCTATACTGGATACTCAGGATGGAAACGCTACTATTGTAGGATACATACCCTTCATAAATATAGGAGAAACCATAAGAGCAGAGGGAGAATGGATTTATCATCCCAATTATGGTGAACAGTTGGAGATTTCAAATGTATCTTTAGTAGTTCCATCCACTTTGAATGGGATTGAAAAATACCTATCCTCAGGGTTAATTCCCCATATTGGTCCAAAGACAGCAAAGAAGATAGTAGAAAAATTTGGACTAGATGCGATGGACATTATTCAATACAATCCAGAAAGGCTAAAAGAAATAGAGGGAATAGGGGATAAAAAGCTAGAAAAAATAGTGGAAGCCTTTGCAGAGCAGGGAGAACTAAGGGATATTATGGTGTTTTTGCAGCAGTATGGCATAACTGCTAACTATGGAATAAGGATATATAAACAATATGGAAAAGATACCATAAGTATAATTCAAGAAAACCCCTATAAACTTTCAGAGGATATCTTTGGAATAGGGTTTAAAACCGCAGACAAGATTGCACGAAATATGGGTATTAGCCCTTTGTCTCCCTATAGAGTAGAAGCAGGAATTAGATTTATTATAAATAAATATGCAGGTAATGGTCATAGCTATGTACCAAAGGAAGAGCTAATTCAAAGTACCCTAGAGCTATTAGGAGTAGAGAATGATTTAATCGAAGAATCTATAAGGGATTTAGCCGTAAAAGGGATTATACATATCTTGAATATAGGAGAAGATACCCTAATTTATTATACTCCTTTCCATATAGCAGAAAATAATGTTAGTAGGAAAATAGTAGACTTGTCCCGAGTAGAGTTAAAGGATCTTAAAATAGATATAGACAAATCCATAGAGACTATTGAAGGAAAAGATGGAATTGATTTTGATGATAAACAAAGAGAGGCCATTAAAGAATCTATAGAAAATGGAGTGGTAGTAATAACAGGTGGACCTGGAACGGGAAAGACTACTACCATCAATGCCATAATACAAATATTTGAAGATCAAGGCTTGACTGTTAATTTAGCGGCACCCACAGGAAGGGCTGCAAAAAGGATGACTGAAACTACGGGAAGAGAAGCTAAGACCATTCATAGACTGTTGGAATACTCCTATATGGAAGAAGAAATGGCTTTTGGTTTAGATGAAGACAATCCTCTGGAAACGGATTTGCTCATAATAGATGAAGCTTCTATGATAGATATACTCTTAATGAATAGTCTACTCAAAGCTATAGTACCGGGAACTAGATTAATCCTCGTAGGGGACGTGGATCAGCTGCCATCAGTAGGGGCAGGGAATGTATTAAATGACATAATTGAATCTGAAGTAGTAAAGGTAGTAAAATTGGATAAAATATTTCGCCAAGCAGAGGAAAGTATGATAGTAGTCAATGCTCATAGAATTAACAAAGGAGAAATTCCTTTTTTAAACGAGAAGGAAAAGGACTTCTACTTTATAAGGGAAAGCAATCCTAACGGTATAGTAAATATAATATTGGATTTATGTAAGGAGAGATTGCCTAACTATTACGGAGTAGATCCTCTTAAGGATATTCAGGTATTGACTCCTATGAAAAAGGGCGATGTAGGTATCAATGAGTTAAATAAGCATTTGCAAAGCATATTAAATCCAAAATTCTATGGTAAAAAGGAAAAAACTATAGGAGATGAACTATACCGAGTAGGAGATAAGATAATGCAGATAAAGAACAACTACACCATGGAATGGGAAATAATAAAAGATGGTACGGTTTCTGAAAAAGGTGAAGGAGTATTTAATGGAGATTTTGGATTCATTACGGATATAGACGATGATGATAGAATTATGAAGGTTCTATTTGATGATGAAAAGGAAGTAGAATACAACTTTAATCAGTTAGACGAGTTGAAACTATCCTACGCTACTACAGTCCATAAAAGTCAAGGCTCTGAATTTCCAGTAGTGGTAATGCCTATATATTGGGGACCTCCTATGCTACTCACTAGAAACCTATTATATACAGCCATTACAAGAGCTAAAAAATTGGTAGTGTTGGTAGGAGAGGAAAAGTACCTAAGGATGATGATTGCTAACAATAGGATCACCAAGAGATATTCCAGTTTGGATTATAAAATAAGAAATTTACTTACTATTTTCTAAGGAAGATATCAATGGGGATTGTTAGGATTATGAAAAATATTTTATTTCCAGGAGAGCATATATGTTTATTTTGTAAAGAAAACATGATGGATGATTCTAGCCATATCTGCACCAATTGTATGGAATTAATTGAGTTTGCAAATAGAGAGGTAAAATTAAATCTACATCATGTAGAAAGCATTTATTATTCTGTTTTATATAATAGATTTATTAGAGAAAAAATCCACGATTTTAAATTTCAAGGGAAAAACTATCTGTATAGGCCTTTTGGAGAAATACTTATAAATACCATAGAGGTAAAAGACATAAAAAATAAAATTGACGCTGTAACCTTTGTGCCAATTCATAGGAGAAAAAAAGCGTTAAGGGGGTACAATCAGTCGGAGTTGTTGGCTTTTTATGTAGCTAAGACCTTAAATATATCTTTTTTAAAGGAGCATCTCATAAAGAGCAAATGGACTTTAGATCAAAATAGATTAGGAAAATTGGACAGGGAAAACAACTTGAAGGGTTCCTTTGAAGCGGTAAATATAGAAGATTTTAAAGGTAAAGAAATACTCTTAATTGACGATATAATTACTACAGGGACTACTATGGAGGAGTGTGGAAAGGTTCTTGTTGAAAATGGAGCCAAAAATGTATATGGATTAGCTCTTACTTCTAGTATTAAAAATTAGATGAGGTGAATGGAATGGATATTAAAAATTGCAGTCGCTGCGGAAAAATATATGCTTATGATGGATTCAATATCTGTATGCAGTGTAGAAGAAAAGATGAAGATGATTTTAAAATAATTAAGGAATATATTGATGAAAATCCTGGTGCAACCATATCTGAGGTTTCAGAGGAAACAGAAATCGACTCTAAAAAGATTATTGAATTTTTAAGACAAGGAAGACTTGAAATAAAAGATGAAAACAATGTACTCCTTACCTGTGAGAAATGTGGAAAATCCATTAAGACAGGACGTTTTTGTGAAAAATGTGTATCTGAGATGCAAAGAGAATTTAAACAATCTATTGGTGGAGGCATGAATCCTAAAGATATGAAAAATGGCAGGGCCAAGGAAAAAATTAGGATTACAGATAAATATAGGAACCAATAATGGAATAAAAATAATTAAAGTATCACCCTGTTTTACCGATAATAATATTGAATATGGGAAAATGGGGTGTTTTTTTATGAAAATAAATAAAACTGATAGGGTAATTCAAGTCTACAATAGTATGTCACAGAAACGCATAGGTGAAAATAAGAATAGACTTGGAAAAGACCAAATACAATTTTCAGAAAATGCTAGGGAATATCAATTTGCAATAAACAAATTGAAAGAGATGCCAGATATGAGGATTGAAAAGGTAGATAGGTTAAAAGAAGAAATAAGGTCAGGAAATTATAAAGTAGAAGGTAAGAAGATAGTTGAAAAGATTTATGAAAATGTGAACTTTGATAAAAAGATATAATGAGGGTTAGAACAGTTGGGATATATTTATAAATAATTACAAAAAGCTAAAGCGTTTTATGGTTATTGCCTTAATATTATTGAGGTGATAAAATGAAATATTACTCAATAGGAGAATTTGCTAATAAATTAAATATAACCACACAAACATTAAGAAATTGGGATAAAGAAGGAAAATTAAAACCACATCATGTTTCTGCAAGGTAAGAGAGCAAATAATGCTAAAAAGATGATTAAGGAGCTAACCGAAGATGATTAAAGGTATTAAGATTAAACTTAAACCAAATAACAAACAAAAAACTAAATTGTTTGAATCAGCTGGAGTAGCCAGGTTTACATACAATTGGACACTGAATAGACAAATAGAAAACTATAAAAATGGTGGAAATTCATACCTAATGTAGAACTTAGAAAAGAATTTACCAAACTAAAACAAACAGAAGAATATAGTTGGCTAAATAATTATAGCAACAATATCACTAAACAAGCTATAAAAGATGCTTGCATATTTTTTATTAAATTTTTCAAGGGAGAAAGTAAATACCCTAGATTTAAAAGTAGAAAAGGGTCTAAACCTTCATTTTATGTAGATACAGATAAGATACAATTTAATGGAACTCATGTAAAATTAGAAAAACTAACAACCAGTAGGAAAAAGAATAAACAAAAAATTCACTGGATAAGACTATGCGAATGTGAAAGAATTCCTTATGGTGAAGGGATTAAATATATTAATCCTATATGTTCTTTTGACGGCATTAATTGGTGGATTTCAGTTGGTATAGAATGTTTAGATAATACAGAAACACCAACAAGTGAAGGCGTAGGTATAGACTTAGGGATAGAAAAATTAGCAGTAGTTAGTGATGGTAGTATTTATAAAAATATAAATAAAACAAAAGAAGTAAAAAGATTAGAAAAGAAAAAGAAAAGATTGCAAAGAAAAGTTTCTAATAAATATGAAATGAATAAAATAAAAACGGAAGGTGGTGAAGTCCGTTACAAGAAAACAAAGAGTATTATAAAATTAGAAAATCAACTTAAAAAGTTAAATCAAAGGCTTACAAATATTCGCCACAACTACTCACATCAAATAACTACTGAAATAATAAAGCGAAAACCAAGTTTTATTGTGGTAGAAGATTTGAATGTAAGTGGTATGATGAAAAACAAGCATTTGTCTAAGGCAATACAACAACAGAAATTTCATGAATTCAAAAGACAGTTAGAATATAAGTCTGAATGGAATAATATAAAATTCATAGTAGCAGATAGATATTTTCAAAGTTCCAAAACTTGTAGTCAGTGTGGAAGCTATAATAAAGACTTAAAGTTAGGGAATAGAAAATACATTTGTGAATGTTGTGGTTCTGTATTAGATAGAGACTATAATGCCAGTTTAAATCTTAAAAACTATGGTCAAGAAGTAGCTTAAATCACTTAAGTCGTAAAATGTACCCATATGTTAGTGGGGAATTTAAGCCTTTGGAGTATCAAGACCACACAAGTAGGATTAATCCAAAAGTGGATACGTTGAACAAGGAATGAAACATAAAAGTTGATTTTTATAACTTTTCAGTAACGGTGGAAAAATGACCTTTGAAAAAGAGTTAATGGAAATATTAAAGAAAGAGCTAGAACTTCTAAATGTTTTAAAGGAGCTTAGCTACGAAAAAACGGATATTATCATAAACAGTGAAATAGAAAAGTTAGAAGTGATGAATAGGAAGGAAGAAGAACTAGTAAACAAGATGGCCCTAGTAGAAGATAAGAGATTACAGCTTATGGATAGTTGGGGTATAAATATCAATACTTCTTTGTCCGAAATCATAAAAAAGATTCCAGAAGGAAAAGAAGAGTTAATGGAAATAGGAGAGGAATTGGTTAAATCTTTAGCTGATGTTCAAGGAAGAAATCAAGTGAATGGTAAATTAATCAACGATAATTTAGAATGGTTAGATTTTAATATGAACTTAATTTTAAATACACAAACCCCTACTACTTATGGAAAAAAGAACAATGGAGCTAAAGCTAATAATAGTATATTTGATAGGAAGGTGTAGATATGAGTTTTGGAGGACTATATATTTCTGTATCGGGAATATACGCAAATAAAAAATCTTTAGACACAGTATCTCATAATATAGCAAATGTCAACAATCCAAACTATGTAAGGCAGGGAGTTACCCATGCGGAGAGGAGATATTCCACTACAGGAAATTTAAAATATCAGACAGGTGCTGGAGTCAATGTCCAGGAGATTAGACAGATAAGAGATGAGTTTTTGGATATAAAGCTGAGAAGGGAAATGGCAACCTTTGGATACCACTATGCTAAAGCAGAAATATTAGGTGAAGTAGAAGGTATATTTGATGATGGATTCCAAGAAATGATGAATGAGTTTTGGAAAGGTTGGGACGAGTTATTTAAAGAGCCAACCTTAACTAGCAGAGAACTTCTCCATGAAAATGCTGTAGCCTTTACGACTACTGTAAACCATATGAGTATTCAAATAGATAATCTTCAGTACATCTTAAACAAGGAAATGATAAATAAAGCTGAAGAAGTAAATAACATATTGGGGGATATAGCTAATTTAAATAATAAGATTAAATTAGCAGAAAGCTACGGGCAAAATATTTCGGCTAATGATTATAGGGACGATCGTAATGCAGCAATGGATAAATTAGCCCAATTAATCCCTATAACCCATTATGAAAACAAATATGGGGAAGAAGTAGTATCCCTCCAAGGCAGAGACCTTATAAATGGAAACTATTTTAATCCTATTGAAGTTAGGTTAAACGATAAAGGACATGGAGAAATATATTGGTCAGATACAGGAGAGCCTATAGACTTGAAGGGATTAGGAGAACTAGGTGGATATATCGATGCTAGGGATAAGTCAGTAGTAAAATATAGGGATAAGTTGGATACTATGGTGGGAACTTTGGCAGATAAAATCAATGAAATTCATAAAGATGGTGTGGGATTAGATGGAACTACAGGCTTAAACTTCTTTGAATTTGAGGAAAATAATCCTTCAGCAACTATAAAGGTAAATAAGGATTTAGCAGATTTTAATAAGATAGCAGCAGGAAAAACTAATGCTAAAAATGATGGAGATAATGCAAAGGAAATATTGGACTTACGGGAAGAATTTTTGTTTGAGAATGGTACTATGAAAATTGATGGATTCTATAGGGATTTGATTTTAACTCTCGGTTTGGAAAGGCAAGAATCAAGGGATATAGCGGAAAATCAGGTCATGCTGATAAGACAAATAGATGAAAGAAGAAGTGAAATATCCTCCGTATCTTTAGATGAGGAAATGGCGGATATGTTAAGATATCAGCACTCCTACATAGCCAATTCCAGAGTAATAAATGCCATAGACGAAATGATAGACCAAGTAGTAAATAGAATGGGAATAGCAGGAAGATAAATGTTTTACATTTATCTTCCAATTGTGAATTGTGAATGTTGAATTTTGAATTAAAAAACAGAAACAAAAGACAAAAAACAATTTATAATTTGAAATTTAATATTATAATGATAAAACATGAAATGGACACGTAAATTGAATATAGAAAGAAGTTAGGCAAAAAACAATTCACAATTCATAATTCAAAATTTTTACGAAGGGACTGAGTAAATAAAATGTTTGGATTTAATACGGCGGTGAAGGGGCTGCTTGCCAGCCAGAGATCATTATATATAATGAATCATAATATTAGTAATATGAATACTAAAGGTTATTCTAGACAACAAGGAGCTCAACGAGCTACTACCCCATTTTCAATAGCAGGAGTAGGTTATCTCGGTACAGGTACGGAAATTTATGATATAGCACGAGTTAGGGATTCTTACATAGATTTTAAATATTGGAATGAAAATGCACCTAAAGGGGAATGGAATATAAAAAGAGAAACCTTATATGAAGTGGAAAAGCTATTTGGAGAACCTTCAAAAAGTAGTTTTAGACAATATATGGATGATTTCTTTACTGCATTAGATAATATGGAGAAGAACCCATTAGATTCTTCATTTAGAGAACCAGTTAGAGAAAATGCCTTAGCTCTTACTAAACATATAAAGGAATCCGCTATTAGACTTGAAGAGCTAAAAAAGGAAACGGAATTCTCTATAGATACAAGAGTAAAGAATATAAACAGTATAGCAACTCAAATAGCATCCTTAAATAGACAGATATATTCTAATGAAATAGATGGAAGAAAGGCTAATGATTTAAGGGATAGACGAGATTTATTAGTGGATGATTTATCTAAGATAGTCAATGTAAAAGTGGATGAGTCTAAGGATGGAAAATATAGAGTCAATGTAAGCGGTATAGCTTTAGTAGACCATACCCATGTAAATGAAGTAAAATTAAATAAGGACAAAACTGGATTAAAATGGAGCAATGATTCAGATGTAGATTTAAAATCAGGGGAATTAAAAGGACTATTGGATTTATATAATGGAGATGGAAAGGACAACAGTTATAGGGGCATTCCCTATTATCAAAAAAAGTTAAATGACTTTACTTTAGGTTTTGTAAAGGCTTTTAATGAACAGCATAGTAAAGGATATTGTCTTGGAGGCGGTCAAGGAGGAGATTTCTTTAAGGTTAATGATGAAAACAATCCTGCTGCGACTATTACCCTAGATGATAAAATATTTGAAAACTTGAAATATATAGCAGCAGCAGGAGAAACATCTGGAGATGCAGAGGATAATAAAAATTTATTAGAATTAATAAGATTAAGGGATAATGTGAATTACTTTGATGGAATTACCGATAAAGATGGCAATCCTCTACCAAAAGGTACTCCTGACGATTTTCTAAAATCAATCATATCAAATCTAGCAGTAGATAGTACGCAGGCAAAAAGAATGGACGAAGCTCAAGAGGTAATATTAAAAAACATACAGTCGAGAAGGGACTCCGTATCAGGAGTATCCTATGATGAAGAAATGTCAGACATGATAAGATTTCAGCATGCCTATATGGCTTCAGCCAGAATGATAACCACCATGGATACCATCATGGATGTAACTATAAATAGATTAGGACTAGTAGGAAGATAAATGTTTTACATTTATCTTCCAATTGTGAATTGTGAATGTTGAATTTTGAATTAAAAAACAGAAACAAAAGACAAAAAACAATTTATAATTTGAAATTTAATATTATAATGATAAAACATGAAATGGATACGTAAATTGAATATAGAAAGAAGCTAGGCAAAAAACAATTCACAATTTACAATTCAAAATTCACAATTTTTACGAAGGGACTGAGTAAACAAAGGGTATGACTGATAATATTATAAAAGATAAGAGTTATGAATTTGCTTTGAGAATTGTTAAAATGTATAAATATATAGTTAAAAACAATGTAGAGTATGTATTAGCAAAGCAGTTACTAAGAAGTGGAACAAGTATTGGTGCTAATGTAGAAGAAGCTTGTTCAGCTCAAAGTAGGAAGGATTTTATTTCAAAACTATCTATTGCACAGAAAGAAGCGTTTGAAACAAGTTATTGGCTGAGATTGTTAAGAGATAGTGGTGAAATAAAAAAAGAATACGCAGATGATATATTAAAAGATTGTGATGAAATAATTAGTATATTAACGAGTATCTTAAAAACTACAAAATCTAATATAAAATAATTTAATATTATCATGATAATATTTGAAGTGCATACGTAAATTGAACATAGAAAGAAGTTAGGCAAAAAACAATTCACAATTTACAATTTTTACGAAGGGACTGAGTAAATAAATGCGTGTTACTAATAATATGCTTATAAATAATATGGTATATAATTTAAATCAAAATTTAAAAACCTTAGAAAATCTTCAATACCAAAAAGCTACAGGTAAAAAGTTTAGAGTACCATCAGATGACCCCATAGGAGTGAGTAAGTCTTTAAAGTTTAGTACGGATATATCAAAGTTGGAACAATATCAAAGAAATGCTAAAGATGCTATGTCATGGATGACGGATACAGAGGCAGCTCTAGGGGAAATAGGTACAGTATTACATAGAGCCAATGAACTAACAGTAGATGCAGCTAACGGTACTAAAAAATCCCCTGAGGATTTACAAAAGATAAAAGAAGAAATAGACCAGTTAAAGGAACATCTTGTTCAAATAGCAAATACAACCTACGCAGGAAGACATATATTTAGCGGATATAAGACGGACAAACCTTTGTTAAATGAAGATGGGACGTATTATACCGATAAAGATGAAAATGGGACTGAAGAATCAATAGACTTTAAAGATAGCGAAGTATTTGAATATAATGTGGGGGTTTCAGAAAGAGTTAAAGTGAACACAGCAGGTGTAAAGGTATTTGGTAATGCGGATGGTGGGTATAAAGGAGATGTTAAATCTGGTGATAAGCCTTACTTAATAAAAGTATTTGATGATCTATCAGAGGCATTAGATAAAGGTGAGGTAGATAAAATTCAAAATGCTCTAACTAACATTCAAAATAGCCACGAACAGGTTTTAGGTGTAAGGGCTGAAGTAGGGGCTAAGATGAATAGATTGGAATTAACGGAGAAAAAACTAGGAGTTCAAATCAATAGTGTAAAAGAACTCTTATCCTATAACGAAGATGTTGATATAGCAGAAATAACCATGCATATTTCCACAGCGGAAAATGTATATGTATCAAGTTTAATGATAGGAGCTAAGGTTATCCAACCAACTTTAGTACAATTTTTAGGATAGTATAGGCGTAAGCAATTGCTTACGCCAATTGTAAATTTAGACATCTTAAAACCCTATTTAATGAAAGAGGTGGCGAATGTGAAACTAATTACCAAAAATTTTGGTGAGATAGAAATAGATGAAAAAAAGATAATTCATTTTCCAGAGGGAATACTGGGATTTGAAGGAGAAAAGGAATTTGTAATCATAAACAATGAAGATGAGGAAAGCCCATTTGGATGGCTTCAATCAATAGGAAATCCAGAATTGGCATTTGTAATAATAAATCCTTTTTTTGTATATCCTAACTATGATATAGTTGTACCAGAAGCGGCACAAAAGAAACTAGAGATTCAAGATAAGGAAGATTTAAGTATATATTCAATAGTAGTAGTTCCTAAAGACATTGAGAAGATGACAGCAAATCTACTTGGACCAATTATAATCAATGCTAAAAAGCTGATAGGAAAACAGGTAATATTAGATGATGATAGATATTCAACAAAACATTACATTTTTCAGCAGAATTTAGACGATAGGAGTGTATAATTATGCTAATACTTTCAAGAAAAAAGGATGAGTCTATCATCATAAATGGAGATATTGAAATAAAAATATTGGAAATTGAAGATGGAAAAGTCCGTATTGGCATAGAGGCCCCTAAAGATGTTGACATTTTTCGGAAAGAATTATATAAAAGTATACAAGAGGAGAATTTAGAAGCGGCAAAAAATACTGTAGATATTGGTGAAATGAACAGGTTTTTGAAGAAGAAAAAGTAGAAAAGGGGGTACCAGTGGTGGGAGATAGCGGGTGTAGTATTAAAGGGTTCTACAACAATGAACGTTGGAAGATATTAATAGTAGATGATGATAACTTTGTGCATGTGATGATAAGAGAGATTATGAAGAATTATAAGTTTGAGGACAAGCCTTTTGAGATTTTAGATGCTTATTCTAATGTAGAAGCTTTGAATATTTTAGTAGAAAATAAAGATATAGCTCTTATATTTCTCGATGTATTCATTCAAGATGAAAATATAGGACTTAAATTAACTAAATATATACGAGAGGTAATTGGGAATAGGGCAACTAGAATAGTTTTGATGACTAGCAATGATAATAATAGATTACAAGAAGAAGCCATATTAAACTATGATATAAACGGATATGAAGAAAAGACAGAACTACTATCGAAAAAATTACATACGATAGTAGTTTCATCCCTTCGCTCCTATAGAGATATTATCCATATAAACAACAATAAAAGAGCTATGGAAGAAGTAGTAGCTTCATCTAGCGAACTATTTGAAAAGGATTCTTTAAAAAAATTTATCTCGTCCAGTTTGTGTTATCTTAACTCAATTATCAACTTATGTGAAGAAAAAGAAAGTTGCAATTCAAATTCTATTGCGGCCATTAGATCCTTTGATGAAAAATATTTTAGTATAGTATCAGCTTATGGCAAATATACAGAAGATATGAACAAGAGGATTATGGATTCCTTATCCAAGAAAGATTTTCTATTAGTCAAAAAAGCCTTTAGAATGAAAGACCATATTATAACCTCAAATAGGTATATTTCCTATTATGGCAGCTCTAGTGGAATAGAAGGGATTATATTCATTGAAACCAACGGAGCAGTAGAGCATGTGGATGTAGAATTATTAAATGTTTTCCATAAGAATATAACCGCTGCCTTTGAGAGTCTGTGCTTAAATAAGGAAATAGAAGAAACCCAAAGGGAAATACTATATATCCTAGGAGAAGTAACGGAAGCTCGCTCTGAAGAAACTGGAAACCATGTGAAGAGGGTTTCTAAATATAGTAAGATACTAGCTGAAAAATATGGACTATCCAATAGGGATATAATGCTTATCACAATGGCATCTCCTATTCATGATATAGGAAAGGTAGCCATACCAGACGATATATTGATGAAACCAGCAAAACTTACCCCAAAAGAATTTGAAATAGTAAAAACCCATACCACCATAGGATATAATATACTAAAAGCTTCCAACAGAGATGTAATAAAATCAGCAGCCATCATAGCCCATGAGCATCACGAAAGATATGATGGAAAAGGCTATCCTCAAGGGCTAAAAGGAGAAGAAATTCACATATTTGGACGAATAGCCTGTGTAGCTGATGTATTTGATGCATTGGGCTCACCTAGAGTATATAAAAAAGCTTGGATAATGGAAGATACCTTAGAATATTTCAGGCAAGAAAGAGGCAAGCACTTCGATCCTAAATTAGTAGACATACTATTCGACAATTTAGATGAATTCATTCAAATAAAAGAAAAATTTTCAGATGAAATAAAACCTCAAATTAAGGATTGTAAATAAATTTTAAATTTTTTAAAAAAGTATTAAAGTAATAGGACAAGCAGTCGATAATAGTATTAGGAAAACAAAATAATATTTTGTTCTCCAATTGTAAATTAAGAATTGTAAATTAAAAACGCATAGTTATAATTCACAATTCAACATTCACAATTCAAAATTCCGCCCAACGGGCGGCAGGCATGGATGCCAAAACAAATAAAATTCAAGGAGGAATTTATAATGAGAATTAACAACAACATGATGGCTATGAACACTCATAGACAATTAGGAATCAACAATACAGCAACATCAAAATCCTTAGAAAAATTATCATCAGGATTTAGAATCAACCGTGCTGGAGACGACGCAGCAGGATTAGCAATATCAGAAAAGATGAGAGCACAAGTTAGAGGTCTAAACATGGCTTCAAAGAATGCTCAAGATGGTATTTCACTTATCCAAACAGCTGAAGGTGCATTAACAGAATCACATTCAATCCTTCAAAGAATGAGAGAATTAGCAGTTCAATCAGCAAATGATACAAATGTAGAAGTTGATAGAGGCGAAATCCAAAAAGAAATGGATCAACTATCTTCAGAATTAACAAGGATAGCCAATGATACAGAATTTAATACTCAAACATTATTAAATGGTGATATTAAAGACACTAAATTCCATATTGGGGCAAATGAAGGACAAAATATAAGCCTAAGTATTGGTGCAATGGATGCTAAAACTTTAGGAGTGGATGGAACAGCATATACAGAAACTAAAGTAATAGATGGTATTAATGTTACTAATATGAGTGATGTTGCAGTAAAAATTAAATTTGCAGAAGAAACTGGAACTACAGGAAAAACAACAGCTAAATTTGAATCTGGTGAAATTACAATTACTTTAGGAAAAGATGGTACAGGTGTAGTTGCAACAAATGATGAAGTTAAAGCTGCATTAGAAACAGCAGCAAAAGAAGCTGGAGTAGTAGTTTCCACAGATGATACTTTTGATGGCACTGCTAAAACTACAGCAACTGCATCAACTACAGCAGTAGATGCAGCTGCAAAAGCTGAAGATGCTGCGAATAGTCGTGAAGGTGGAATAGATGTATCTACACAAAAAGCTGCAGATAAGGCTATTACTGTTATAAATAATGCTGTTGAAACAGTATCAACAGAAAGATCTAAGCTTGGTGCTATGCAAAATAGATTAGAACATACAATCAAGAACCTAGATAATACTTCAGAAAACTTACAAGCTGCAGAATCAAGAATTAGAGACGTAGATATGGCAAAAGAAATGATGGAATTCACAAAACAAAATATACTACAACAAGCAGCTACTGCTATGTTGGCTCAAGCTAACCAAGCACCTCAAACTGTATTACAATTATTAAGATAGTTATATAACAAATTTTAATATTTTTTAAAATTGTATAAATCGCTTATTTAGCGACCTAAAAGAAGTCGAGTTACATTAAATAAATTTATCAGGGATGATAAAAAATAATTCATGGATGAATTATAAGTGTAAAGTTTAATATTTTCGACTCAGGGACGAGTTGATACAACCCAAATTTACAGGATGTAAATGGGCGTATTAACTCGTCCCTTCTTTGTAGATGTAGAGTATATGCTACTTTGGTACCTAGATATAATGTTAAAAACATAGGATTATCATACTAAAAAATAGAATTTATGTAAAATTATAGATAAATTATTGAATTTGTGATATTATCAAAATAGGAGCATTAGACATTAATAGATTTTATTCGACAATATGCTATATACAAGGAGGAGTGAACTATGTTGGTTATAGGCAGGAGGCCTGGGCAGTATGTAGTGATTGATGATAATATCATAGTTAAGGTTATAAAATCCGATGAGGGAGACCTCAGATTAGCAATCGACGCACCAAGGAGTATAAAGATTGTCCGTGGTGAAATATATGAAGAGGAAACATTGAAACAAGCATAATAATTTAATATTAAACTATTCAGGGATGAGTTAATTTATAAGTTGTATCCAGCAGGAGGCTGGAGGACGACTTATAGGTTAACTCGTTTTTTTATAGTGATATCAATAGACGACACAACAAACCCGGGTATGTGAAGTCTATTATATATAAATAATACAATATTTGGTGAGAAAGGAAGCTCACTGTACAAATTCAAGGAGGTAAATATAATGAGAATTAACAATAATATGATGGCTATGAATGCCCACAGACAATTAGGAATCAACAATACAGGAACATCAAAATCTTTAGAGAAACTATCATCAGGATTCAGAATCAACCGTGCAGGAGATGACGCAGCAGGATTAGCAATATCAGAAAAGATGAGAGCACAAGTTAGAGGACTTAATATGGCTTCAAAGAATGCTCAAGATGGTATTTCACTTATCCAAACTGCAGAAGGTGCATTAGATGAATCACATGCAATCCTTCAAAGAATGAGAGAATTAGCAGTACAATCAGCTAACGATACTAATGAAGCAGAAGATAGAGGATACTTACAAGATGAAGTAACTCAATTAGTTTCAGAATTAGATAGAATAGCTACCACAACTCAATTCAACAAAAAGGATTTATTAAAAGGAGATTATGCAACTGATGCACTAGTTTTCCATGTAGGTGCGAATGCAGACCAAACTATAGAATTAACTATTGGCGATATGCAGGCTGAAGCATTAGGAGTAAAAGATGTTGATATATCTGATAGAGATGGAGCAAATACAGCAATAACAACTATAGACGAAGCTATAGAAAAATTATCAGATCAAAGATCAGCTTTAGGTGCTGCTCAAAATAGATTAGAACATACAATTAGAAACTTAGATATATCTGCAGAAAACTTACAAGCTGCAGAATCAAGAATTAGAGACGTAGATATGGCAAAAGAAATGATGGAATTCACAAAACAAACTATACTACAACAAGCAGCTACTTCAATGTTGGCTCAAGCTAACCAAGTACCTCAAACTGTATTACAATTATTAAGATAGGCATCATGGAGGGTCAGAGAATTTTTTCTCTGACTCTTTTTTGAAATATGAGTATGAAGAGGTATGTAGGGATAAAAAAATTATAGGGAATATAGAAATATTTATTGATTGTATCAACGTTACTGATATGGAAGAATTTACAAAGATTAATTTAGAATTCGATAAAGCGGTGAAAGCATATCTAATCAGTGATATTTTTTAGTAAAGATTAAGTCTTAGGGAGGAGAAGATATGCCAGGAAAAGCGAAAAGAAAGTATGACGGAGAACTAATGAGATTTGGGAAATCACTAAAAAGACCACTTGATAAAATATTCAAAATACTACCACAAAATTACAAAGCAGAAGACATATTAAACTTATTTAAAGAGTACTATCCTTATGAGTGGGAAATAATTTATGAAGGATATCAAACATATAGTGATGAAGATGAATTTTGGTCAGTTGTGGGAAAAAGAGAAGATATAAGCCGTTAGCTCCCGAAAAGTATTTCTTTTCATTACCAAAAGTTAAATATATGTTGAGTACCACAGCAAGAAAGAAATTTAATGAGCAATTTGATTCCAAATTGAGAGACGATAAACTTAAAGAATTTGATAAACGAAGAAGTGCTCAATTAGAAAAACGTACTAATAAAATTCAAAATGCTACAGTGAAAGAAATAGTCAAATTCGAAGCTTAGCTTTCTATCATTTACAAAAGACTGGACACTATGTAAAGCTTCGCAAGAACTTTAGTGGGAAAAAGAAGACTTATATGATAGAGAAAAGTGATTTTTTCATGACGCCTAAAGATTTAGCGGAGAAGCTTAAAAAAAGTCAGTCTATTCAATCTGGGAAAACGTTTGATGTTTTTATATCTCATAGTAGTATAGATGCATCAAATGTAAGAAACATTATTCATGCTTTAAATAAACAGGGATATGTATGTTATTGTGATTGGACAAGTGATAATGATTTTTTGAAAAGAGAAATGGTATCGGAATATACAAAAGAAGTGCTTAAAAGAAGAATGATTCAGTCATCGAATTTTCTTCTGGTGAAAAGTAAGAATTCTGATGATTCAGAGTGGGTTCAATTTGAAATTGAATATTATTCTAAAGAGTGTAATAAGTCAAATATGTACGTTATTAGTAACGATAGTAGCAATATCGAGTTGGAGAGGTTGCCTAAATTGGTTTTTAAATAAAATATGAATTTGAAGAAGGTATGCAATGGATAATGAAAAAAATATTCCTATAGAGGTTTTACATAAAGAAATTGATTTGATTCAATCATGTATTAAAAGGATGGCAACATGTTCGTTTTCTTTAAAAGGTTGGTATATCTCCCTCATAACGTTAGCGTTGACATTATTAATTGGACAAGGCTGTAAGTTGTCTATAATGAGATTATTTTTGTTTGCAGTGACTACAGTTTTTTGGGGACTTGATGGTTTTTTTCTAAAAACAGAGACCTTATATCGTTGGAAGTATGAATGGATAATTAAAGTACGTAAAGAAGATAATGATGATTTTATATATGATTTGAATCCTATGCGAAAGGAAATGTGGTTAGAACCAGAAAAAAAGAATTATTCTTTGATGAAATTTGTTTTATCTAAAACACTTATTCCGTTATATGGTTTACCATGTATGATTTCAATAGGTATTTTGATTTATGTTATTTTATCATACTAAAAAACGAGGAAATGCAGTAATTGGTATTCATATATATAAAATTAAGGACATGAAAACTGGCGCAACTTCTAAAAAATGCGATACTCATTCAGTGATTGGATACTATAGTGATAATTCATCTGCATATTTTGATGATATTAGAGCGATGAGATTTATGATTATATTGGTAATAATGGCTATTTGAATTTAGGTACATGGGTTGAGTTGGCTGCTAAGAAGAAAGAAAAATAATTGGGGATGATGCCAAATTATTTGCATCAAAGTTGGCTCAAGAACTTGTATATGATGGGATGCATATTACATCAGGATATGGCTTAGGTAAAGGGTGCCAAGGGGACAGGAACCTTGGCTTTTAAGATAGACATAACGAAGGAGCAGATGGGAAAAACAAAAGATTTTATGATAGGTTTAGAAAAGTTAACAGATTATAATTCTGATAGAGTTAGAAGTAATGAAAATATATTTGATGGGTCCGGGAATATAGTGGGCAAACGCTTAGAATCCGATAGTAAAAATAAGTTGGGAGAATATAAATTTGCATTTGATACAATGATATATTACGCAGTGAACGACGGAGAAAGAAACTTTTATAATGCTATTATAGTTGCTGCTAAGTTACTTGTATATACATATTTTTTATAGGATTGCCAATAAGGGGTGCTATTTCTTATGGGATAAGGTCATGGGGACAGGAACTTTGGCTTTTTTACATTTTGGGTAATGCAAGGGATAAAAGAATATGAATTTATCTATAAGAAGTCATTACAGAAATGTGTTAGTATATTATTAAGGTTTAAAAATGTATTTAGCTTAATTGAAAAAGAAACCTGATATTAAAAGAGTTAAAAAGTATTAAAGAGATATCTATTAGACGATTATCAAGGATAACTGGTTTATCTAGAACAATGATTGCGAAAGCATAGGAGCTAAGCTTCCTGTCCCCTTGGCTTACAAAGTCGAAATGCCTGGTGGATATGTTTCTTGATACGACCCACGTTGAGTGTGTTGTCTTGATGTCTATGGCCTAACCTTTGATATAACTGGGTTTGTTGGATTATATCTATATTGGCAACTCGACCCTCGATGTGTTTTTCTGTATGTGGAAACATATCGAGGAATAGAATAAAGTTCAAAAAAAGAAGTAAGATTGAGTAGATAGGATAGATAACATTCGTAGGGTTGTAGAGATAGAATAAATGTAAATATTTATTATCTATCATTACATAAGGGGATGTGAAAGAATATGAAAAATACACTACAAAAATTTTGGAGTTTTAATAGAGTAAGAGATGTTTCTATGATTAAAACAGAAGATTTAATATGGCAAGGACCATTTTCTTGGATTGGGTATGAGCAAATTAATGGATCAAAACCTATCCCAGATATTGCAGGAGTTTACCTTTTTACATTCGAGTATTTAGATGGTTATATTTTGCGCTCAGTTGGTATTACAAACTCCATGAAAAGGAGACTTGCTCAACATACACGTGAATATAAGAAAGGAAACTATACTTTGCTAGATGTGGAATCTGCAAAAAACGGATTAAGAAGAGAATTGTGGCATGGCTGGCAATATGCAAAGGAGCATCAAGATACATTTTTAGAGAATAAAGATGTCATATTAGAATTTGTTGAAAAAGAACTGGTTTCTTATAGATTATTCATCAGTAAAATTGTTGACAGAAGAACAAGAGAAAGAATTGAAGCAGCTATATTGATAAATGCATATAGTTCAAAAGAACCATGTCATGATTTAATTGATGGTGGAATGGCTCTAATAGGACGATATAATTATGAAATACCAATTGAAGTAACAAATGTTTGCTCACATAAATTGTATGGACTTCCCGAAATAATCGAAATATAACCGAAATTTAAAGGTATCGAAATAGGGGGTAAATCAATTATGAAAGTTATTTATAAAATTACTTATCCGAACGGAAAGATTTATATTGGTAAAGATTTAACTGGTAGTATTAACTATTTTGGTAGTGCAAATAGTAAACTAATAGAGAAAGATTTTACAAGGGAACAAAGAAGAGATTATACAATTAGGAAAGAAATATTATGGGAATCAGAAACTGCTACAGACAAAGAAGTAAGTTGTAAAGAAGTAGAATACATAAAGTATTATAATTCAAACAATCCGAGTATAGGGTACAATCAATGGCCTAAATTTAAACATAATTAAAGATGTATAAATGGTTGCTTTAATCTTATATTGCTAATACGGTAGACATGTTCCCACCTACCGATAGTGCCCAAAGTGTCGTTGATATGTTTCCGAGAACGGGCATACTCAAATGACATTCATTCTATCCTCTCAAGGCACGTGGAAGCAGCAACACGACTTGTGAGGAAGTGAAACGACTGAAGAAGTTGATGTACGTCTCATGTCAGGGGCTTGCCCAAGAAGCCAAGTGTAACGAAGGCTGATTGGCTGCAAGCTACGGCAGAGAGTGTAATTCTGATGACGTATTGTAGTGATAAGGTGAAAGGGGCAGGTCTATATATCTATTCTGGAATAGACTTGTAGAAGGAATTAGAAAAAAGAAAATTTGTGTGGCTTGTTGAAATGACTTACTTTGGAATGCCAACGCTAATTGAATCGATTGAAATTCAGAACTGTGTAAAACTGTGCAATGAATAAACGTCGTATTATTACGAATTTTTGATTTTGCTATGAAAAGTAGCATATAATATTTAATTGCTATCTTCAATTGCTGGTTTTGCAAATTGTTGGTTGCTATACTTGTGACACAAACATAAAGGAGGAATTAAAATGATTTCTGAAAAATTAAAAGAACTTAGAAGGCAAACAAAAATGTCGCAAGAGCAATTGGCAGAAAAGTTGAATGTATCAAGGCAAGCCGTAACAAAATGGGAAACCAATATAGGCATACCTGATATATATAATTTATTAGCAATTTCAAAACTGTTTGATATTTCACTTGATGAGCTGTTGGGTAATGAGAGCAATCAGAAAAACAAAAAAGAATATCTGTTTACTAGCGTTACAGAATATGATATTGACTGTCCTAAAAATTTTGACATTGCATTTTCTGGGGCAAAACAGTTTATGTTAAAAGGCTATGATGGAGAAAAAATCCGCTTGGTTTTACAATCTAACAATATAGTAAATATTCAAAAAATATTCAAAACAAAAATAGATGATGTTAAGAACAGAATTGATGTAGATATCAATCACAATGAGGATATGACTCAAGCGAAGGCAAAAGAGAGTCTGGATATCTCTATTCTTCTACCACTGGGATACATTAAAAAAATTGAAGTTTCCGGCAATACTGAATACCTTATAATTGAGAATATGATTGCTGAGAATCTCGAGTTTTCAGGCAAAATATCATTTGTAAATATTGATGGTATGCCTGAACATATAGAACTTAACTCAGATGAGGATTTAGAGATAATTTGTAAAAAGTTAAATGGACGCTTGGATATTAATCAATTATCAGCTACATCAAGATTGACTATACCTGCTGATACTGTCTTTGTATCTAAAATACGAGGAATTGCAAACCACATATTTTATCAGCGGGATAATAAAGAAACTGCTGATTTTTCTGCCTGTATTGATTCAGATAAAACTATTGGTAATATGATTGAATTAAACGGAATAAAAAGCGAGCTTATTATCAATAGTGTTTCCGATATGAGGGCATAAAAATGAATAAAAGAGAAAATGTATATCATCCGTGGCTATTTTATATTATAGTTTTTATTTTTACATGGGCATTTTGGATTTCTGGAATTTTTGTTTCAAACACCAATGTTGCGATGATATTAATATTTTTGGGGCTCTGCGTTCCCTCTATCACCGCAGTTATTACGGTGTTTTCATCAAAGAACAAGGCTCTAATTAACGATTTTAAGCGAAAAACATTTCGGTTTTATCAGATTAAGCCGTTTACACTTGGTTTTGCAATTATTGTTTTTGGCACAGTTATCGCGATTTCTATTTTGCTGTCCACGCTGTTTGGACAGTCTTTAAGCCAGTTTTCTTTTGTGAATGACTTTTCTTTCTCTATAAAAGGCAGTTCAGCATTGCTTACTATTTTATTTGCTTCTATTATTGAGGAAGTTGGTTGGAGAGGTTATGGTGAGGATGCAATTGCACAATACTGCACATGGTTTAAAGAATCCATTATATTTGGTTTTATATGGTCTGCTTGGCATGTCCCTTTGTTTTTTATAGAGGGAACATATCATGCAGGTTTAGCAGAACTTGGTGCGGGCTTCGTTTTAAATTTTTTAATTAGCGTCATTCCACTTGGATTTATCAGCACATGGGTATATGTGAAAAATAACCGTAGTATGCTAGCATGTATTATATTTCACTTGTTTGTAAATTTTTTTCAGGAAAAGATTGCAATGTCACCACAGACAAAATGCGTTCAAACCTTTGTTTTGATTGCCGTAGCTACAATATTGGTGATGACAAATAAAGAGCTATTTTTTGAAAAGAGGCATATTGGTGCTTTCCCTGAAACATTTGAATATAATTAGTATAATATGAAACTGACAAATTCCAATAAGTAGAGGTGGAATTATCCGAAATATTTTTTGAGGTTTTGGTAGTATAGCTGAAATTTTCTTTTGTTTATCCATATCATTCTTGCCTCGTATTTGTGTCTACATATATATTTGTAGTAGCGAGATAATGAATTATGATGCTTCAATTAGAACGTCCTAAAGATAAATTAGAATTTGTCGCTTAGCTAGATTTACGGAAATAAGGATTATTTGCACAAGGGATACGCTATGATATAAAGAAAGATTTGAGGTCAGGCTTGAATAATTTCCTAACTACTTAGATTTTAAGCAAATCGTCTACTTATAATTCCAAATTTCTATAAAATTATTAACGTATAAATAATTAGAATTTGATAAAATTACAAACTGCCTCATTGCATAAAAAGATGGGATGATTTATTCTTTACTCATAGGAGGTGAATTGGTATGGCAAATGAACAAAACAAAGATTTCAATGTAATGTTGCACAATAATAAGGATATGCCTAAAATACAAATTATTAATGATGAAAAAAGTATTGAAAAGTATGGTGGCGAGCGGATGTATTTTGCCCCACCTATTGATTACGACAGAGTGATGAAGACAGTACCTTTGGGCAAAGTTATCATGGTAGGACAGATTAGGGATTATTTTGCTAAGGCAAATAATGCAGATTTTACAGATCCTATTACCGCAGGAATTTTTGTTTCCATTGCAGCATGGGCGAGTGAACAAAGGGACGACGATAAAACACCGTACTGGAGAACACTTAAAGCTGATGGTGAGCTGAATCAAAAATATCCGTGTGGTATTGAGGTGCAAAAAGAGAATTTGGAGGCAGAAGGTCACATCGTTGTTCAGCGCGGAAGAAGCAACATCAGATATTATGTGAAGAATTATCGGGATAGCTTATATCAGCTGTAACAGTTCAATAAGCATCAGTTTAAATAAACATCCTGACGCTAAGGGGATACCAGAGGGCTATGACATCTTTATTGTCACCTCAAGGCGTGAAGTTAAAAAGACAATAGAATATGGTAATATCAATAGTTTAAGCCATTGTATGCGTAGATGACATTCGATGGCTTTTGTGTTTGTGGTAACATATCAACTTGGTTTTCTAATCAATAGTGGTGAGTTGGTAAGTTTGGCTTAAGCAAGTAACAAAAGAAAATTGTAAGAATTTACCTACCATTAAAGAAGAAACACTACATAATAAAATAATGACAGCAATAAGTAGCAGTATGATAGAAAAAAGAGGAGTAGGATTAAATGAGTTGGTAAAAGTTCCAAAATGGGGAATCAAAACGTTGATAAAAGCCAAGGGGACAGGAAATTTGGCTTTTTCCCTTTGACTTTTAAAATGGATGAAATTTAAATGAAATTGATTCTATAGATATTTTATATTACTAGAAACTACTAAATGAAAAGCTTGGAGAAGAAAAAGTATCTATCGATGATGTCTAGAGGTAATTAGGAGGTTTCTTAAAGCAAGTCTTCTATTTTTTCAAGGTTATGTTAAAATGTAAAATATGAGTGAATTTTGTATGAAAGGGGTGTAATATGTGGGGAAAATAGTAGGTGTATATTTAGATAAAATTGAAGATAAAAAAGATCTAGAGGGCAATATTGATAAAGTTTTAGCTCAGTTAAAAGATACTCTTTTAAACAATATGAATATGGACAAGGCTACAAAGCTTCTGTTTTGGCTAAATCAATGGGGGGCAGACTATTTAAAAAATGAAAATGATTTTGATTATATGTCTTTAATGAGATACAAAAGAGGAAGTATTGTGAGAGCTAATTTTGGGTTTAAGGTTGGAAGCGAACAGGGGGGACTACACTATGCTTTAGTACTTGATAACAAAAATCATAAAAGTAATAAGGTATTGATGGTAGTTCCAATAGAGTCTTTACCAGATGGGAAAAGTCATAATGACATAAATGAAGATTATGAGGTTTTTCTTGGATATGGAATTTTTAAAGATGAAATTGCTTATATCGAAAAAAGAATATCAGATTTAGAAAATAAGATATCTAAGTTAAAAGAGGATAAGAAAGACTGTTCAAAAAAGGTAAGGCAGTTAAAAAAGTTTAAAAATGAATTAATATCTCTGAATAAGGGAAGTGTTGCCTAGATTGCTCAAACCTGTGCTATGAGCAAAATTAGGATATATAACCCTAAACATACTCGAGATAGATATAGTACATTTATATTAGATGATGATAAACTTAATGATATCGAAAAAAAGTTTAAAAAACTTTATTTTAGAAAGAGTGAATAAAATTCTTGTAATTGAATAGTATATAGTATATAATCTAAGTAAATAAAAAAACAATGCTCTAGAAATAAGAGTCTTGATGCATAACTGCATCAACAAATACAATGCCCTATATGGGCCGAGGCTGTGAAGTGCCTCTATAATGATTAAATAAGGCCTCTAAAATTTAGGGGCCTTTTAATATAAGATGAAATTTAAGATGTAAAAAGCCAAGGGGACAGGAACCTTGGCTTTTAAAAATGCCATTTACTAATAATAGGATACATCAAATTATTAGATAGGGGTGACCCTTATGTTAAGGGGAATAAAAGGGCAGTCGATATTTAAAAGTGGGAATGATAAAAGTAAATTTATTTCTATAGTAATCAAGTATAGAGAATCAGAAAAGTTTAGGGTTTTGGGTATTGTTTGATGGATAATCATGCACATTTATTAATTCAAGAAAGAGTAGACGATGTATCTACAATAGTAAAAAGAATTAGTTCTAGCTACGTATATTGGTATAATAAAAAATATGAAAGAGTTGGGTATTTGTTTCAAGAATTGAAAAAGAAACCTGATATTAAAAGAGTTAAAAAGTATTAAAGGGATATCTATTAGACGATTATCAAGGATAACTGGTTTATCTAGAACAATGATTACAAAAGCATAAGAGTGAAGGTTTCTGTCCTCTTGTCTCACTGTCCCCTTGGCTCAGAATCGACATGTTCCCGAGAATAGGACACGTGGAGAGTATAATTCTGATGACGTATTGTGGTTCGGAGGGGAAGTGATAGGGTTTGACCACAACATGTAGTGGTTTAAGGGTAAGGCTTGGGTCGAAAATCGGTAGTAAAACACCGTTTTTTGACCCTTAAAAATATGACCTTTGACAGATGACATTGGATAATTGGAGATGTTTGAGGAGGAAGTGGTTAAATTTAGTTGATATTATGATAGGAGAGTTGAATATGGAATATATGGGGAATAAGGAATATTGGGATGAAAAGTTTGCTAAAAGAGATGATAATCTATTAAATCCAGAAAAGTCATTAGTTGGTGGCATTGGATACTTTAAAAGAGGTACTATTCTTGATATAGCATGTGGAGACGGTAGGAATACATTATTTTTACTTGAAAAGGGTTTTAAAGTGACAGGGATAGATTTTAGTAGCAGAGGGCTTGAGCGTTTAAAGATGTTTTCTAAAAAATATAACTATGATGTAAATACAATACAAATTGATTTAAATAATCCAAACGCCTTAAATGATATTGGAGTATTCGATAATATTTTAATTAATCATTATAGATTAAATAAGGAGCAATTCACACGTATTGAAAATCATATATCAGATAATGGGGTTCTCTTTATTTGTGGATTTGGACATATGCACAGTATTGATTCTAAAATCAGGGAAGAGGATTTAATACAACCAGCTGATTTTAACGATATAAAAAAATCATTCGAACTTATAAAGTATATTGAAGATAAAGATGAAAGAGGATTTTTTGTCACTTATATATTTAGAAAAACAAGTTAGTATGCACATTTTTTTATAATATGTAACAACCAAAGATGTATTTATTCTTTGGTTGCTGTTTGTCTGAAATAGCCTAAAAGTCCAAAGAAACCTGTTAATCCAAACCACTTGGGATCTTTTGTATATAATGCTAGAGGTACACTCAAAAATCCCAATAATCCTAAATAAGCAAGTTTATTTACTGCATGAAATCTCTTGATCATAAATATAACACTCCTTTCATTTCTGTGTCCCTATATTCTATTAGTAAGGTTCAAAAGAAATGATAGAAAAGGTCTACATTTTACATAAATTATATTTATTATTGATGTCAAGCACTGTTAGTATATTCATCTAACAATTAAGAAATAATGTAAATAATATTTATATAAACTACAACTAAATAATAAAATAAAAATGGCGAAGTTTAGGTCGAAAAAAGATCAAGTAAACTTCGCCATTTTTTTATGCTTAAAAACAGAAAAGAAAGGATTGAGAACAATGTCAAAATTATTTATGTATGGAACATCCTTGGAAGGAATGGAACAACTAATGGTCATGGTCCCAAATTTCCAACCAAGACGAAGTGGTATAGTAATCAATAATTATTTTAATTGCAGAGGGGGTGATGAAGATTGTAAACTGAGTATGATTAATATTGATGATAGATGTTGCAACTGTGGATACAATGGTTCAAATTTCAAAGGTAATGTGGATAAGAAAAGATACAAGGATTTGGTAATGGATTGATTTGGTAGGATAAAAAGTAACCATTTAAGAGAAAGATTAAAGGAACTAAGTAAAAATTTTAAAGGTGAGGTATTTTTAAATCATAAACACAAAGAAAGATTCTATAAGTTCCTGCAAGGTCAAGAATGGGAGACAGATGATATACCATCAAGATTTATTGCTATCCTATTTTTACTTACTGCTGATGAAAGCTTATGGAAGCTTTCAAAACATTTAATAAAGTTGGATGGATTAGATTTAAAAGAAATTTGTCTTCGAGATATAGATACTGGTGGCTATGCCCTATACCAAACTGCCAAGACCCTATCAACTGGAAAGGAATTTATAATGATCAATGAACTAGCAGATGGAGAATTAATAGATGATTATATATTTAAAGAGATAATTAACTTTGCCTTAATCAATAGATATGGTGCAGGGTTATTTTAAGATTAATTAAAGTTGACTTTTTAAAAAAAGTTTTTAATAATAATAGCATTTATAATGTAGTTATACTATCATAGAATGCACTAGTATTATTTAAAAAGTAAATATACCTTGGTATAAAGGAGCTAAAATAATGTGGAAATATTTATTTCAAGATCATATATTGGGAAGAGGATTAGATTATTTCATTAGTAACCTTGTTGAAAATGTATATTCTAAGGGAAATATAATAAAGGCTACGGTATATGGAACTGAAGAATATAAAGTTGAGATTGTAAAAGAGGATGATGAAATAATAGATTTAAGTTGTACCTGTCCATATGCAGATGATGGAAATAATTGCAAGCATATGGCTGCAGTATTATTTTATCTGGAGGATAAAGAAAGAGTCTTAAAAATAGAAGATATAGAAATAAGCATTGCTAAATTAGTAAAAGAAGCAGCTCCTGTTCTAGTTGAAGATTTTCTAGTTGATATTTTAAAAAATGATGAAAAATTATTAAATAGATTCAAAAGTAACTTACATTGCGACATCTCTCTGGCAGATATGAAGCGTTATAAAAACCAAATAAATAGTATTTTTAGAAGATATGCAGGATATCATGACTTTGTTGACTATAAAAATGCTTGGGATTTTATATCAGAAATTGAAGAACTTCTAGATAATGATATACAAGCAATGATAGATAATAATCAATTAAAGGAAGCTTTTGAACTTACTAATTATATATTTATTAAAGTAGGGAACCAAGATATGGATGATTCAGATGGAGGAACTGGACAGGTAGCCAACAGGTGTTTAGAAATATGGAAGGAAATATTAGATAATAGTAGCATTGAACTCAAAAGAAAGATATACAATTGGTTCACTGGGCATTTGAATGGTTCAGTTATAGATTACATGGAGGATTATATAGAAGAAATCATATTTTATGATTTTAAAGAAGATGAATTTATGGAAGAGAAAATTATTTTCCTAGATAATAAGATAAGAGAATATAAAAAAGAGGAAAATTCATGGTCTAATAGTTATGGTCTTGGTGAAATGCTACTACGACATATAAATATTATGGAGGAAATGGAGGTAAGCCAAAACATAATTGAAGATTACTGTAAGGAAAATTTGAAAATTAATGAAGTGAGAGAATATTATATTGATATTTGCATAGATAGAAAAGACTATGATATGGCAATTAAATTACTTAGAGAAGGTAAAGACAAGGAAAAAGATTGGTCAGGAATTGTACTTGATTATAGTTTGAATTTAAAGAACTTATATAAGAAAACTGGGCAAGATAAGTTGTATGAAGAAGAACTATGGTTGTTGGTTTTAAATTATAAAGCAGGGGATTTAGAATTATATAAAGAGTTAAAATCAATTTATACAGATAAAGAATGGATGGAAAAGAGGGAAATAGTTTTTACTAAATTATCCCCTTATAGTGGAGTTGATAAACTATATGAGCTAGAGGAATTATATGATAGATTAATTAAGATAGTTATAAATTCTAATGGCTTGTATATGTTAATAGAGTATGAAGAAATTTTAAAAGATATTTATCCCAAGGAACTTCTTGATAAATATGAAAATACAGTAAAGTCTATGGCAACGAATACCTCTGGCAGGGGACACTATAGAGAGATGGTATCTATGTTAAGGAGAATGAAGAAATACCCAGAAGGTAAGGAAAAGGTATCGGAAATTGTAAGTGAGTGGAAATCCAAATATAGGAACAGACCTGCAATGATGGATGAACTAAGTAAACTATAGTATATGAAGATTTTTTTATTATGGATAGGTTATATTAGATAGGACAGATTTTCTTTAGATATGATAAAATAAATATAAGAGTGGCACATAGATAGGTGGGGAATATAGATGAAAGTATATTTTGATATGAATATATACAATAGAGTATTTGATGATTAAACACAGATGAGAATAAGATTTGAGTCTATGGCAATAGATATTTTATTTGAATTAATCGAAAATGGAAAATATGAATTAGTATGGTCGTTTATTTTGGAATATGAAAATAGTAGAAATTCTTTTATAGAGAGGAAACTTAATATTATATCTATTTCTACCTTGTGTAATGATGTAATACAGCCTAATGATAATATTAAACTAATAGCCAAAGATATAGTTATGAAATCAAATACAAAAGGCAAAGACGCATTATACCTCTCCTCAGCTGTATATGGGGGCTGCAAATATTTTATAACATGTAATGATAAATTTATAAAGACAGTAGAAAAAAATAGAGATAATTTGAAAGAAATAATCAAAATATTAAACTATACAATCCTATAGATTTTCTTAGAAAGGAGATGGATATTGATGTTATTGAATGAAAAAAGTAAATTCACAGATAAAGAAATAATAGAAAAGGGTTCTAGAGCATTAATAAAAGAGCTAGATACTCTGGATTTTTACGATTCATACGCCATTCCGAAGGAATAAGTAAAGAAGATTATTTGAAGCTAGAGGATGAAATATTTGATGATATGTCTTTAGATGAAATGTTTGATAATGCAAAAGAACACTGGGAAAATAGATAATAAATTAGTGGTTTATGTAAACCTAGACTTATCACATCCTTATAAAAAATTTAAGAAAAATATAAATAATTAAGTAATGTAAATTGTAAACAACAAAGCCTTTGAATTAATAAATTTGAGGGCTTTATTGTTTATAATTTTAATACAAAGATGTCATTATGCATTAGTAGACAATAAATAGATGGGAATTAAGAAATATATCCTACCACCAAGGGAATACTATCTACTTATGACAACTATCCTAACACATAGGGGGAGAGATACAAAGTGAAGAGCTTCCCGATGGAGAAATTTTCAGGAAGGATATAAATTATGTATATAAGAATGGAAAAAAGTTCACAGAGGCATGTATCCAGAAAGTAATATAATAGGTAAAATTGAAGATTTAATAGAATTTATGAATGATAAAGATAATGAACTAAATAGTTTACTAAAAGTCGCAATAGGAAATTATTACTTTAAATACATACATCCATTTTATGATGGAAATGGAAGAACAGGTAGGTTTATAAGTAGTTTATATTTGAGAAAAGATTTTTCAGAAATAACTGCTTTATCTTTATCTCGTGGATGCAATATAAATAGAACTAATTATTTAAAGATATTTGATATAACAAATAAGATTATATCACGAGGTGAATTAAATTACTTTGTAGATGAATTTTTGTATACCCTTATAATTGGACAGAGAGATTTATTAACAGGATTAAACGAGAAGATAGAACTTATGGATATGGGATATAAAAAAATAAAAAATAGTACTAGTATAGAAAGAGAAGATGAATTAAACATTATGTTTATTTTAATTCAAGATCATTATTTTAGTTTAGATGCAAATGGAATAATAGTTAAGGATATAGTAGATCTATTAGGATATTCTGATGTAACTGTAAGAAGAAAACTAAAATTATTAGAAAATAAAGGTTTAGTTAAAAGAATTAAACGTAATCCTTTAGTATATGTTTTACCAGATGGCTATTTGGAAAATTAAGATCAAGAAAGCCAAGGTTCCTGTCCCCTTGGTTCTATATATCCTTCTACCAGAAGGTGAAATATTTGATATAGGGAAAAGCGTAGCTATTAATCAAGAACAATTGTATACTACTAAATTTTCGGATTTATTTAATGACAATATTAATAGTAATATATGGAGCTTAATTCTAAGTGATTATATTGTAAAACATAAATCTATGAGCCCATTTAATTACAATGAAAATGTATAGAAAGATAAGATGTGATAGCTATAGTTATTGTGATAATAGGCATTTAATGCTAAAATAGAAATATAAAAGAATGGTAATGGGATATTATTAAAAAGGTGTGATTGAGATGTTTAAGGATAAGTATAATTTAACTTTAAAACAGAACATTTTTCTAGCTAAGAAGTTAATTGTTGAAAACATATATAATAGTGCTAGGTTAGAAGGTTGTAATGTAACTTTTCTAGATACTAAAACAATTCTTGATGGTATAAGTGTAGCAAATTTAAAAATGAGCGATGTGGAGGTAATATTAAATTTAAGAGATGCTTGGAGATACTTAATCGATAATATAGAAAAACCTTTTAATCTTGATTTTATATGTAAAATTAATTATTTTGTAGCAAGAAATGAAAGTCTTGAATGGGGAGTTTTAAGAAATGGAAATGTATCTATATCGGGCGTAGATTATGTTCCTACTATTCCAAATAAAGAAAATGTTATAGATAGTATAAACAAGATTTTAGATATAGAAAATGTTACTGAAAGAGCTATAAAATATTTCTTATGGGGAATGAGAAGTCAACTATTTTGGGATGGAAATAAAAGGACATCTACATTATGTGCTAACAAAATTTTAATTACTGAAGGAAAAGGAATTTTAAGTATTCAAGAAAAATACATGAGGGAATTTAATGTACGACTTAGTGAATTTTATAATACCAATGATTATAGTAAAATAGATAGTTTTATATATGATAATTGTATACATGGTCTTGTGTTACAGCAAGAACAAGTTAAAGAAAACGAAGATGAGGATGAATTAGAAATATAAATTAAGTATCATAAGTGAATATGAATATTTGAAAAGGCACTCAATATTGAGTGCCTTTTTGTATACATAAAAAATGAAAATATGGGGTATTTAAAAATGGAAAGATTAAAACGTGTTGTTATAAAGGAAGAATTAGTAGTACTTACTGGTGATTTTAAAAAGGCAATTTTATTAAATCAGTTTATTTAGCATAAAAGCCAAGGGGACAGGAACCTTGGCTTTCCAATTGGAGATTATTAGCAATATCATACAATAAAATCACATGTTTTGAGAAACAAAAGTCAGAAAATGCTAAAGAAATAGCTAACTATGTCGAATGATATTACATAGAATAGTTCAATTTTAATTTTAATAAAAGGAGAAGTAAATATCATATCAGAACAAAAGGGGAGATTATAGATGAAATTAAAAAACAAAATAGTGCTATTTACTGTACTAGTATGTATTTTTAGTATTTTATCTATATCCGTAATTAATTATATGATATCAATCAAAGAACTGAAAAAAGAAGTAAATAGAGCAGTAGATCTAGAAGCACTTGGTGTTGCTAAGGATATAGACAAATGGATTGCACTTCGAAAAGATTCTTTAGATGAAGTAATAGAAAGCATGGTTGTTAACGATAATTTCGAATATGATTTTGCACGTAATTATTTAGCAAAGGCAAATGAAAGGAATAAGGGAAATGAATATCACATAGTATTTTCTGATAAAACCTTTTTATCAGGAGGAGAGTACCAGATAGCAGCTATGATCCTGCATCAAGAGAGTGGTATATTGGAGCCATTGATGGAGATGGTATTTATATATCAAAGCCTTATGTAGATGAAGTATCAAAGGGTATGATAGTTACCATATCTAGAGGATTTAAAACTCTCGATGGAAGAGGCGGGGTAGTAGCAACTGATATTCAGATTGATCATTTAATAGAGTTTATATCTTCCATAGAGGTATGTGAGGATTCCTATGCTTTTTTAATGGATAGTGAAGGAAACATTATAACTCATAAAAATGATGAATTTAAACCCACTGAAGATGAATCTAAAAAGGTAGAGGATATACTAGATGGAAAACTTAAAAATATAATGGATAAAGACGATGTAGAAAGATTAAAGATTATGACAATGGAGATAGATTATTTTTCTTTGGAGATATAGCGGAGTCCAATTGGAAGGTAGGGGTAGCAGTTCCTGTCCAGCACTCCATAGGTATTATTGATAATATCAATTATTATACAATAGTTACAGCCATAATAATTTTAATAGTATCTATAATCTTATCCTTAAAGATTGCTAACTCCATTACAAAACCCATAATTAAAACGGCAGCAATTGCGGAGAATATAGGAAATTTAAATCTGATGGATAAAATAGATGATAAAGACCTTAAGAGAAAAGATGAAGTAGGTGAAATGTATAACTCTTTCCAAAATATAATCGACAAATTAAAGATATTTATGAAAGATATGCAGGACTCTATACTTACTAATCAGCAAGTATATGAAGAAACCATAGAGAGATTAGACTTTTTATTAAAACAAGCAGAAGATACTTCAGCTACTACAGAGGAATTGTCAGCAGGAATGGAAGAAACATCGGCAACTACTATCTCTATAAATGAATCCACTGATGAAATAGATAAAGCTGTCTCAGATTTTGCAGAAAAGGTAGAAGAAGGAGCAACTACTTCAAATGAAATAAACACTAAAGCAGATACATTGAATAGTCAATTCATACAGGCAAAAGATAACACTATGAATTTATATGTTAATACTAAAAAAAGAAATAGAAGAAGCTATAGAATCTTCAAAGGAAGTAGAGAAGATAAATGTATTATCCAATGCAATATTAGGGATAACTGAATAGACTAGTCTATTGGCTTTAAATGCAGCTATAGAAGCAGCAAGAGCAGGTGAAACTGGAAGAGGATTTGCAGTCGTAGCAGAAGAAATAAGAAAATTAGCAGAAAACTCTAATACTACTGTAGGGGAAATTCAAGTTGTAACTGAAGGCATAACCAAAGCTGTAGAACAATATAGAGATGACGGTTCTTCTCTTAACGGTATTATCTCCGATCTATCAGCTACATCGGAAGAACTAGCAGCTACAATAAATCAAATCTCCATATCTATAGAGGAAACTGCTAATACAGTAGAGGAGTCTACAACGGCTACAAATAATATAGCAAATATGAATATTGTAGAAGCTATAAACAATATAAATGATATAATGGAAAAGAATAAGGAAGTATCAGATAAATTACAGGAAATAGTATCACAGGTGAAATTTTAGTTAGTGTAATATAAGTATATATGGATTTAGAATAGGTTTTAAATTTACTATAAGGAGGACAAATTATGGATATAGCAGGTTTATCAATGGGATTAAGTCAAATGAAAGTAGCTCAAGAAGTTGGTGTCTCTGTATTAAAAAAGGCTATGGATAGTGCAGAAGGACAAGGTGCAGATTTAGTTAGGATGTTAGAAGTAAATACAAAAATGTTGGAACAATCAGTTAATCCTCATATTGGAGGAAACATTGATATCTCTATTTAATTTTAAGGCTCTACGTAAAGTAGGGCTTGTTTTTTTAGGGTATTTTATAATTTAACAAGAATATTTCAAGTTCATAATATTATAAAATAAAGCACTAATTATTAAATATTGTTTCTGTGAAAAATTCACATAGAAATTTTCTTATAATCAAAAATGTGGAAATTGGAATTGCTTATGTTCTTTTATTTTAATATAATTAATATGAAAATATAAAATATGGAAAGAAAAAATAGATAGAAATATTAAATGATATTAGTTTAAATCAAGGGAGGTATTTTTATGGTTCAAGATATTCGCTGGATTCAAAGATTTAATAATTATAAAAGGGCATTGAAACAACTTCAAGATGCAATAGAATTAATGAAAAAAAGAGAACTTTCAATACTAGAGAAACAAGGAGTTATCCAAGCTTTTGAATATACTCATGAATTAGCATGGAAAACTTTAAAGGATTTTCTTGAAAGTAGAGGTAATACTGATATATATGGGTCAAAAGATGCTACAAAAAAAGCTTTTTTATTGGATTTAATAGAAGATGGGGAAGCATGGATGCAAATGATAAAGAGCCGTAATTTGACTAGCCATACATATGATGAAAATACAGCTGATGATATCATTATCCTTGTAAAAGATTTATATTTTGAACAATTTGAAAAGTTAAGAATTAAAATGGAACAATTAGAAAAGGAAGAGAGTAAGAATATATGAAATATGGTTTAAAAGAAGATACATTAGAAAGAATAGTTGGTGTTTTTACTAAACATTCAAAGATTGAAAGAGTATTACTTTATGGTTCTAGAGCAAAAGGAAAATATAGAAATGGTTCTGATATAGATTTAGCTTTAGTAGGGAAAAACATAAATATACAAGATTTGAATAAAATACTTTTAGAATTAGATGAATTATATTTACCATATACTTTTGATTTAGTGATATTTGAAAGAATAGAAAATGTAGATTTAATTGATCATATTAATAGAATTGGGATTGCAATATACCAAAAAAATTGATTTAATAAAGTTTATTATAAATATGTTAATTCGGCTGGGATGAAGAATTGGAAAAAAATCATAGTCATCTAGAGAATTTATTGAAAGAAAATGCCCCAGCTATTCTATATAGTTATTTAAGACCTATGATAACTACAACTAGTATTGATGCAAATCTACCTCCACTTGTAATACTATTAATGAACTTTCGTGAATAATAATAAGCATCTCAAGAATAATTAGAGGTGCTTTTTTATATTCACGATAATTAACTTTAAATTATTTCAAACAAAAATCCATTATCTAGTCTTAATCAAAATAAGATTAAGCTAGATAAGGGATTTTTTTATGCTTAAGGAGAAGTATACTAAAGAAATAGCGAATTTTGTCGAATATATTTATAGAAGGACTTAATTTTCCTAAAGTCAGACTGAAGGTCATATAAAAAAATAGGGGGGTTATAAATGAAATTAAAAAAGAAGATAGTACTATTTACTGTATTGGTCTGTGTTTTCAGTATTTTATCTATATCCATAATCAATTATATGGTGTCGATTAAAGAATTAAAAAAAGAAGTAAATATGGCAGTAGATTTAGAGGCAATTGGTGTCGCTAAGGATATAGATAAATGGATTGCATTGCAGAAGGATTCTTTATATGAAGTAATAGAAAGCATGGTGGTTAACAACAATTTTGAATATGATTTTGCATATAACTATTTAGCCAAAGCAACTGAAAGGAATCAGGGAAATGTATATTATTTAGCATTTTCTGATAAAAATTTTGTATCTGGAGTAGGCTGGGTACCTGATAGCAGCTATGATCCTACAACTAGAGGCTGGTATACTGAAGCTATTGGCAAGGATGATGTTTACATATCTAAACCCTACCTAGATGAAAGGTCAAAAAATATGATAGTTACTATATCTAAAGGATTTAAAACTATCGATGGGAGAAAGGGTGTAATAGCAAGTGATATCCAGATGGATCACTTAATAGAGTTTATATCTGCTATAGAAGTATGTGAAGATTCCTATGCTTTTTTAATGGATAGTGAAGGATATATACTCACCCATAAAAATGATGAATTTAAACCCACTGAAGATGAATCTAAAAAGGTAGAGGATATACTAGATGGAAAACTTAAAAATATAATGGATAAAGACGATGTAGATATAAGGGATAGAAAGGTTAGGGATTACGACAATGTGGATAGGCTCTTTTTCTTTGGAGATATAACGGAGTCTAATTGGAAGGTAGGGGTAGCAGTTCCTGTTAAGCACTCCATAGGAATAATTGATGATATCAATTATTATACGATAGTTGCAGCCATAATAATTTTAGTGGTATCCACAATTTTATCTTTAAAGATTTCTAACTCCATTACAAAGCCAATAATTAAAACGGCAGCAATTGCAGAGAATATAGGGAATTTAAATCTATCGGATAAAATAGATGAAAAAGACTTAAATAGAAAAGATGAAGTAGGTCAAATGTATAATTCCTTCCAAAATATAATCGATAAGTTGAAGGTATTTATGAAGGATATGGAAGATTCCATACTTACTAATCAACAAGTATATGAAGAAACTATGGAAAGATTGAACTTTCTATTAAAACAAGCGGAAGATACTTCAGCTACCACAGAGGAATTATCAGCAGGAATGGAAGAAACATCAGCAACTGCTATATCTATAAATGAATCTGCGGAAGAAATAGATAGAGCTATTTCAGATTTTGCAGAAGAGGTAGAACAGGGAGCAACTACTTCAAATGAAATAAGTGCTAAAGCAGATACATTGAATAGTCAATTCATGCAGGCAAAAAATAGTACTATGGATTTATATGTTAGTACTAGAAAGGAAATAGAAGAGGCTATAGAATCTTCAAAAGAAGTAGAGAAAATAAATGTGTTGTCTAATGCTATATTAGGTATAACTGAACAAACTAGTCTACTGGCTTTAAATGCAGCTATAGAGGCGGCAAGAGCAGGGGAAACTGGAAGAGGATTTGCAGTTGTAGCAGAAGAAATAAGAAAATTAGCAGAAAACTCTAATACTACTGTAGGAGAAATCCAAGCTGTAACCGAAGGCATAACCAAAGCCGTAGGACAATTGGTAAACAATACCGCTAAACTAATAGGATTCTTAGAAAGTGATATAATGAGGGATTACGAGATGATGGTAGGAGCTGTGGAACAATATAGAGATGATGGTTCTTCTCTTAACAGCATTATCTCCGACCTATCAGCTACATCGGAAGAATTGGTAGCTTCAATAAACCAGATATCCATATCTATAGAGGAAACATCTAATACAGTAGAGGAATCTACAACAGCTACAACTAATATTGCAAATATGAACATGAATATTGTAGAAGCTATAAACAATATCAATGATATAATGGAAAAGAATAAGGAGGTATCGGACAAATTAGAGGAGATAGTATCACAGGTGAAATTTTAGTTAGTGTATATAAATATGTATTTAAAGCCATAAGCTGAAGGAAAACCTTCAGCTTTAATTTTGAGAAAATAGGATAGGGATATGATATAATATATAAAAGCCATAATTTAACAACGGGTGAATAGTATATAGAAAAATGTGTGAATGATAATCATGGAATTATAAAATTAGATTTTAAGAGGGTGATAGGTATGAAAAAGGGTTTTAAAACTTTATTTAAAATTGTACTGGCATTTATTTGTATACTCTTAGGATATTTGCTGTTGATGACCATTACTGATTATAGACCAGAGGATATAATTTCGCTGGAAATAGAAAACCAGCAAGAAGAGAAGTTGCCCATAGATGAAATTGCTACTGTTACCACCTATAATATAGGATACTGTGGAATGGATAAGGAACAAGATTTCTTTATGGATGGAGGAACGGGTTCTCGTTCTTCAAGTAGAGAAAAGACTTTAGAAAATCTAGAGAATATAACTAAATTTTTAGTAGACAAGGATTCTACATTTGTCTTCATTCAAGAAGTAGATACCAATGCTACCAGGAGTTTCAATATAGATCAATATGAATACTTAAAAGAAAATTTTAAGGACCATTCATCTAGCTTTGCTATCAATTATAAAACCCTTTGGGTTCCGGTGCCATTACTTAAACCTCATGGAAAAGTGAACTCCGCAGGATTGGTTACCTTATCTAAATACAATATTCAAAGTACAAATAGACACCAATTGCCAGGAAAGGAAAGCTGGCCGAGACAGTTAGCTGAACTAGATAGATGTATTTTAGAGAGCAGGCTGCCATTAGAAAATGGCAAGGAATTAATTCTTATAAATAATCATCTATCGGCTTATGATAAGGGAGGCAATATAAGAGTACAGCAGCTTAAATTTTTAAAAGAGTATATAACGAAGGAATATGAGAGGGGAAACTATATAATAGTAGGTGGAGACTGGAACCATTTGATTCCAACTACAGATCCCAGCATATTTAAAACTACGGAGGAATGGCCAGATTGGCTGCAAACCATTCCAGAAGATTTTGTACCTAAAGGGTTCATATGGATAGCAGACGAAAATGTACCTACAGTTAGAAGCGTTGCAACCTCCTACGTAAAGGATGAAAATTTTACTGCAGTTATAGATGGTTATTTAATATCTGACAATATAGAAGTTTTAGATATAAAAGGACATTCTCTTGATTTTTCATATACAGATCACAATCCAGTTACTATGAAATTTAAATTGAAGTAAATGGGTATACTATATCTAAGAAAACCAGCGAGGTGATTATATGAGCAAATATACAAAACCATCTAAAGATGAAATAAACAAAAAGCTTACTCCCATTCAATATAAAGTAACTCAAGAAAATGCCACAGAACGTCCTTTCCAAAATGAATATTGGAATCATGAAGAGGAAGGGATATATGTAGACGTGGTTACAGGAGAGCCTTTGTTTTCATCTAAGGATAAATACGATGCAGGCTGTGGTTGGCCAAGTTTTACAAAACTTATAGAGGAAGAAAATATAAAGGAAAAATTGGACACCAGTCATGGAATGATAAGAACAGAGGTGAGAAGTAAAGATGGAGATTCTCACCTAGGCCATGTATTTAATGATGGTCCTAAGGATAAAGGTGGACTTAGATATTGTATTAACTCCGCTTCTATTAGGTTTATAAAAAAAGAGGATATGGAAAAGGAAGGCTATGGAGACTACCTACCTTAGGTGCAGTTGCCTTACCTCTCTATATTTTCTATATTCTAGCATCCCTTCAACCTTTTTTACTTTATTTTCATCTTCATCAGCTAAGTCTTCGCTTCTTTCAATCTTCATTAGTATTCTATCTAGCTCGGTATAGTCAATTCCTAGAGCAAATTCGTCAGTAATCCCTGGGGCTATATCTGGGCTAGGTTTTTTATCGATTATTTTTTGAGGGATATTTAAAGTCTTTGCCAATTCAAATACTTGAGTTTTATATAGATGTATTATTGGTTCGATATCGCAGACTTCATCCCCCCATTTGGTGTAAAATCCTGTAAGGTATTCTGTTTTATTGGTACAGCCTGCTACAGCATAATTCCTCTTTTCCGCTTCAAAGTATAGCATAAGAGACCTTATTCTTGGTTTTGTTCTATAGTAGGCTAGAGCTTCAGAGAACTTTTTATCCCCTTGGGTGGTTAAATCCTGTATAAATGCATTATCTTCATTTTTCCATATGTTTTTAGAGTATCTTTCCTGAACTCCTTTTGGGAAAGGGAATGCAGGTGGTTTCAAAGAATAAACCCCTATTTTTCTCAATATTCCAGTGATGTCTATTATTTCATAGTTAATCCCTAGATAGTCGCATACCAATTTTGCATCGTAAAGAGTGTCAGATGAAGTATCCCTTTCAGGAAGTATTAAACCATGAACTTTATCTCTTCCTAAAGAATCCACAAGAAGCTTTCCCACTACAGCTGAATCGATTCCACCACTTATTCCAATTACAGCTCCTTTAAACATATATTTCTCTATACTGGTTTTTATAAAGTCTTTTATTTCTTCCATATCATAATCCCCTTTATATTAAATATATGATAAATATCCATCATCAATCTCCTTCCTTATCTTCATGACAATCCTCTACCCCAGTGTGAGGCTTAAGGCTTGCATAGGCTCCATTGATTTCCCCCCCTAATACTATCATTATACTACTTATATATAGCCATACTAATAGTATTATGATTCCTCCTAAACTGCCATAGGTTTTAGAATATCTTCCAAAATTGTTCACATAAAAGGAAAATATCATAGAAGCTATATTCCAACCTATAGCTGTGAAAACTGCCCCCGGTAGGGTTTGGCGGAATTTTATATTTAATCCCTCTTCTGGTGGAGGGCTTAATTTATATAATAGAGCAAATATGACTATCATAGATATAAGGGGAATAATTACTCTCAGCAGCTCCCATATATAGTAGAATATATGGGCTGCACCAAGCCAAGCAAATATCTTCTTCCCAATAACTTCTCCAAATACTAATAGACCTAATACTATAATGAGTAAGAATGCTAATGCTATAGTGAATATAATGGCTATTCCCTTTAGTCTCCAATAGGGTCTTTTTTTCTTTACATTATAGGCTTTATTTATTGCCCTAATTATAGCTGTTATTCCTAAGGAACCAGTCCAAATGGTTAAAATTATTCCCAAGGACAAAAGGGTTTCAGAGCTTGAGCCTACTATTTCTTTAGCTATACTTTTGAAAAGAATTTGAGTTTCCAATGGAAGTACTATCAATAGATTATCTAATATTTCATCTTGTGCTATGGAAGTATAACTCAATATATTTAAGAAAAATATTAAAAAAGGAAATATGGATAGTATTAGGAAGTAGGTGAGCTGAGCCCCTACAGCAGTTATCTCATCTTCTTTTACTCTACATATGACTTCATCTAAAAATCTAAACCATGTCTTATTTTTATTTTTATGTAATCTATTATTAAGATTATCCCTTAAATCCAATTTTCATTCCACCTTTATATTTTGATTGTGCTTAAGCTTATTCTACCACAAACACCTATTTTTACAAATCTAAAACAAATGCTCTTATTAATATTATGACCTTTATGCTAGAAAACAATATATTAAGTATGGATTATTTTTATTATTAATGGTATTTTTAGTGTAAGATACGTTATATTTAAGATTGATGAGCCATAATAGGGTATAAATAATTGAGGAGGGAGAAGATGAAAAAATGGATTTGGGTTTCAACAGGGATTATAGTTGTAATAACATTAGTTATAATATCCTTATTCTATTATAATGAAAGCACTGTATCTAAAAAGAATATAGAAGACAGGGATAATGTAGAGGAAGCTGCAACTTTTGGGAATTACACTATATTTATTGAATATACAGATGATGAGGATAAAATATTAAAGATATATGATGCTAGTACCGAAGTTGAAAAGAAAGTAGAAGATATTGTTGGAAACCTTTATGGCATCAAATGGTCTAAGGATGGAAAATTCTTTTTAGTAGATGAAGGTACTAGTTCTATAAAGAAAACCTATATCATACCTATTGATAATTTAGAGGAGAAAGATAGTATTGTAAACGCAGGAGATGTAATATTTTCCCCTGATTCAAGTAAATTATTGATTGGAGTTGAAAACAATAACAAAAGGGCTGTGGAAACTGAATTAAATGGCAATATAGATTTAGCTATTTACTATATAAAGGGTAAAACTTTGGAACCACTTTTAAAAGCCGATGAATATACGGATTATTTTCCTGAATATTGGGACGAGGACAATAATATTGGATATTTAAAGTATTATGATGGAAAAGAAGAAAGTCTAATCTTAAAATATGAGCCTTCCAATGAGGAACTGGTTATGAATATTATTTTCTCAAAAGATAATAAGAATAGTTTGCGAAAAGCTATTGGTTTGCTTCCAAATCTTGATTTCAACAGATTGGAGAAGTTATATGGCGAAGGCAGTGTTTTAAGTTTATTGGAATGGCTATCTAAGCAGGATATTGAAGAAGAGGATATAGTCAATCTAATCAAATTAATGGATGATTTTGTTGGTGAAGAATATTTTTTATTTATTGAAAGCATAGGGAATACCTACATGAAGGATAAAATCAGATTTATTAAAGCTCTATCAAAGATTCCAGAAAAGACTGGAGAAGTAGCATATGCTCTACATGATTTAAATATATATGATAGAGAAGGGCAGAGCATCTTTGATGACTTGGAATTAATAACTAATTCTGAGGACTTGACTAATAAAGAAAAGAGGGTGGGGATAGATTTGATAAATTATTATGCAGCATGTGATACCTGATAGACAAAATTTTAGCGGGGGAGGATCCCCCGCATTTGTTATTTTAGATATCTATTGAACCAATCGGTTATTTCTTTAAGCCTTCTTATTCTATGTTTTGGTTTGCCCGATCTGCTCAATTCATGGTTTTCTCCTCTGAACATACAAAGTCTTGCTTCTACTCCGTGGTATTTTAATGCAGTGAACATCTGTAATCCTTCAGCCAGCCAACAGCGGTAGTCCTGTTCTGAATGGATAAACAGAGTAGGGGTTACTGCATTGTTAGCATATTTTAGTGGTGAATGGAACCACAATTTGTCTACATCGTTCCATGGTGTTGCACCTTGTTGGTCATCTACGAAATAGTAGCCAATATCCGTAGTGCCGAATTTAGATACCCAGTTAGAAATACTCCTTTGAGAAGCAGCTGCTTTGAATCTATGGGTATGTCCTATAATCCAGTTGGTCATAAAACCACCATAGGATCCTCCTGTTACGCCTAGTCTATCTCTATCTATAAATGGATAATTTTCTAACACATGATCGGTAAATCTCATTAAATCATCATAATCGATGGTACCATATTTTCCTCTTATATCGGAGAATTCATTACCTCTGCCGTCGCTGCCCCTTGGGTTGCAGTAAAATACCACATAGCCTTCATTGGCCCAGTACTGCATTTCGTGGAAGAACACTTCTCCATAGACGGTCTTTGGTCCTCCGTGGATATTGAGTATTCCGGGATATTTTTTATTTTCATCGAATTCAACGGGTTTCATTATCCAACCTTCAATATTGATTCCTTTTTCCGTTTCAAAGTTTATCTTTTCAGGAGTGGACAGCTTCTTTTCATCTATAACCCACTTATTAAAGTTAGTCAATTGTTCTTCTTTGTAGTCATCTAGCTTGTATAGTTCTTGAAGCTTAAGCTCTCTTAAGCCTATAAATGTAATCTCTCCATTTAGTACATCGAACCCATCAATGGAGCCTTTTTCAATGGTTAACTTTTCTATATTACCAATTTTATCTATTCTATTTATGTAAGAACTATCATATTCAGTAGTTACAAAATATAGATACTTACCATCTACCTTTATGGAACGACTACCTCCATATCTGCAATCGGAACCTACGGAATTCCATATGCTGTAGTCGAAATCTCTAGGAGATAATATTTTTACATTTCCTTCACTATCCATTAGATAGAAGTGGTTGTTTTCATTGATACCGTAGCTAGTCATATCATTACCTGCAAATATTATTTCATCTTCTAGGAAATCTGCATAGGCATAAGAGAATACATCTTCATGGGTTATCTTTTCCAAGTGTTTTTCTTCTATATTGTAGAGGTATAGCTGAGATTTTAAAGGCATTTTATCTATAAAAGAGCTAGTAATAAGAATTATCTTAGACTTATCCTCATTTAATTTGAAGCTATCTACATTAGTGAATTCATCGGTAATTGGAGTGAGTATATTTTCCTTTATATTATAGATATATAGTCTATTTCTTTTTTTGTTGGTAAATCCTTCGCCATTGGACCAAAAGGGGATTTCATCTAATACTTCATAGTCTTTTTCTTCTTCTGAGTTGATGTTTGAATTTTGTCTATAATAATCATAGAGGGCAGTAACTAAACAATTATTTTCATCTAACAGTTCAATATCGGTTACGTTTAGCGGTATTCCAAAGGATTTATTGGCTTCTCCACCATCTAAGGATATTTCATAATAGGTAGTAGACTCTTCTTCTTTTTCCTTTTTAGATTTTTCCTTAGAATCTCTTGTAGCGGGAAATAGTATGGTGTTTGCATCTTTAAATAAGAAAGATTTTTCTGAGTCTTGAGAGGTTAGTTTAATGGATTTTTCCGTCTGGGTGTCATAGATGTAAATGTTTGATAGGTATTTGTTTTCCTCTATATCCATACGATGGAGTACAAAACCTATTTTGTTGCCATCAGGAGAATATTTTATTCCTGATAAAAACTTATACTTGGTAAAATCGTCTAACAGTAAACTCTCCATATGTATACCTCCTCGTATAATATAGTTAAAGTTAAAATAACTTTACTTAACTTTATTTCTCTTTTCTATCTCACTGTTCTTATGAGATAATAATTGTACAGATAGAGGTCGTAGTATCCCTCCTTGAAGCGTTGTCTTCCTAACTAAGAGTTACGCCTCTTCTTTACATCTATATGCGAATGAGCTGGATAGTACCTAGTTACTGAATATCTAACGAGGTTGTATTGTTGTAAAGTAGAGAGGCCCTAGACTTTATCTGTAAATATATTAAAAGCTGGTGATTTTATGTTTTATGTTGGTATTGATATTGCTAAACAAAACCACGAAGCTTCTATCATTGATTCTAATGGTAAACTTCTTGATAAAAGTATATCTTTTTCAAACTCTCAAGTAGGTTGCGATAAGTTAATTGCCTTACTTGAAAAATTTGAAGCTGATACTTCCAATACCACTATTGGTATGGAAGCTACTGGTCATTATTGGGTTAGCCTTTATTCTTATCTATTGGACCTTGGGTTTACTGTAAATGTCATTAACCCCATTCAATCGGATGCATTTCGAAAAATGTATATTAGGCAAACTAAAAATGACTCTAAAGATTCCTTTATCATTGCTCAAATTATGCGTTTCGGTGAATTTTCCACTACTTCTTTAGCTGACGAGGACATTATGGCCTTACGCCAATTATCCAGATATCGTCTTGCTTTAGTAGATGAGTGTTCTGATTGGAAACGTAAGTGTATTGCTCTTTTGGATCAAGTTTTCCCTGAATACTCTAAGCTTTTTTCTGATACCTTTGGAGTAACTTCTAGGGAATTACTCTCTAAATATCCTACTCCAGAGGATATGTTGTCTATAGATACAGAAACTCTTTCCAAGCTTCTATCTAAAGCTAGTAGAGGACGTTTTGGTATTTCAAAAGCTTCTGAAGTACAAGAATCCGCTACTAATACTTTTGGTGTTAACTTTGCAAAAGATGCATTTGCATTTCAAATTAAGCAAATTATTTCCCAAATAAATTTTATCGAAGAACAGCTAAAAGAACTTGAAACTGAAATTTCGACACTCCTTCATCAAAACAATTCAGTTATTACTACTATTACAGGTATTGGTGACGTTCTTGGTGCTATTATTATCGGGGAAATTGGTGATATTTCCCGTTTTGAATCTGCCCCCCAACTTGTTGCCTATGCAGGTCTTGATGTAGCCGTAAAACAGTCTGGTAATTTTGTAGGTACACAGACCAAGATTTCTAAACGTGGCTCACCTTATCTTCGCAGGGCAATTTGGTTAGCTGCTACTGTTGCAGCATTTAAAGATCCCGCTCTATCGGTATATTATCAATCACTTAGGGCAAGAGGAAAACATCATTTAACTGCTATTGGGGCTGTTGCTAGAAAAATGTGTAATATTATTTTTGCTGTTCTCCGTGATAACAAACCTTATATGCCTAATATTAAGTAGAATTACCAAAAACTAACCTGCTTTTCGAACCTAAATTTTTTCTCTATATTTAGGACTATTTGTTTTGCCTAATTTTACATAAGAATTTATGGAAGGTTCTGTCAAGGGATGCTTTTCCCCTTGACGGGTTCTGACAGAAATTCTATAATCACAAAGGCAAAATAAATTAAATTATTTCTTGACTTTTAATAGCTGGTCTTAAGTTATTTCGAGTATCTACATATTTATTATACATTAAATAATAAAAAAAGACATATTATAAGCAAAAAATCAGAGAAATATTTCTCTGATTTGGATCTATATTAAATCAAAACTATCCCTATCGATTATCAAATCATGGGATTTGGATATTAAATCCTCTACATCTATGGAACTTAAATTTAAAGTTTCCAAAGCAAAAGGAGAAAAGTTGTAAGCTAATCCATCAACACCAATACCTACTCCTAACATCATAGTTATTGCATCGGCAATATGGACAATGGAAACCAAAGTAGGATTTATAATAGATTTTTCTGGAGTATGGTGGAGTCCTATGGCTTCTACCAAGTCTTCAGGGAAATTCCACTTTTCAGCTATTTTTTCTCCTACCTGTGCGTGGTTGAATCCGAGAATTTCTTCTTCAGCTTCTAAAAATGATATATTACCAAATTCTACTTTATTGACTATGGCATTATATTCTCTTTCTACATAGTAGCTCAATATGGTTTTACCTATATCTCTTAATAATCCTCCAATGTATGCTGTTTCAGGATTGGAAATTTTAATTTCTTTGGCAATATTTCTGGAGATAATAGCGCAGGTTTGAGATTGGGTCCATAGATCATTTTCTCCTAAGGCATAGCCTTTTAATTCATGTGCCATCATTTTACTTACAGTTGAAGCTAATACTATACTCTTAATGGTTTGAAATCCAAGCAAAATAGTGGCTTGAGAAACGGTGTTGATTTTTCGTGGATACCCATAGTAAGCAGAATTGGCTAATTTTAATATTTTAGATGTTAAACTCTGATCCATCAATATTTCCTTTTCTAAATCGTCTATTGTGGAATTTGGATCTTCAATAAGCTCTATGATTCTATTCACTCTACTTGGCAGTACTGGCATATCGTTAACTTTTTGTACTATATGGTTCAATCTTATATCTCTCATAGTTTATCTCCACCTCATAATATAGTATACTACTATTATACTGTATTACCAAAATATATCCTATAGTTATAATGGATTATTTGATGTAACATTTTTGTTTAGAGGAGAATATACACGCCATTTTAAATAGATGTATATAGATACCATTTCAGGAGTATTAACAGCGATAATCATAATCAATATAGTATTTATCATAAATTATAGTAATGTAAAAGTCATCAATGTGGGTTTTTCTGAAATAATAGTAAGGGATGTGAGTTATAATGAAAAAGATTAAGGTAAAGGTTAAAACTTTAATCATATTATTGGTATCTTTGTTTCTAATTTTTAACTATATTATACCTATAGCGATGCTTGAAATAGCTAAAAAGGTTGATTCCAATGATAGGGAAAAGGCTATTAAATTTTACAATATATACTACTATACCGCTTTTTTAAATCCAAGAGATGAAGCACTCTATAATTTAGCCACCCTTATGGTGCCATCTATAGATACTTATGATATTTACATGAGCATGAGAGGGGGAGATGGGAGTAACGTAACAAAGGATAGAGCAGAGAAGGCTGTAGAATGTTATAAGAAGATATTGGATAGATATGATAAAGGTAAATATTATGATAAGTCCTATAAGGGGTTATTGGATATATATACTGGATTAGGGGATATCCAAAAATCTTATGAATTGATGGACTGGGGAAGTAAATCTTCCAATGAAGAGATTAAATATATTAGCAATTTATATAGGGCCTTTTATTATTTTGCTGACAAAGATTATGATAAAGGATTGGAGATTATAGATGGCTATATAGATGAAGGGAAAGAGAACAGGGAACTCTATACTCTAAAGGGACATATATATTTTGCGAAGGAAGAATATGATAAGGCATATGAGTTCTATAAATTAGAAGAGGATAAGCCTCTTGCATATGGTGACAATGTAGACTTATTCGGCAATATAAAAAAACATTCTCGCAGGTTATGGTTAGATGATTTTTTAAAGTATAAAGGGGATTATAAAATACGAGGTAAAGTTATCTTGAATGGAAAGGGGATGCCTTTTGCTCAAATCTATGTTAGAGATATATCTGGAATCTATAGGAGATCACCTGATGTAGAATTTGTGGCGATTACGGATTCCAATGGAGAATTTGAAACCGTAGGTTTTAAAGAAGGACAGTATGAAATAGGCATAGGGGTTACCCAACCTTTAGTCTATGATATGGTCTATATGGAGAAGGATATAAGAAAATTAGATCTATATGGGGATATGGTATATGATTTTCAATTTACTTCCCCAATGGAGATAGTAAGTCCAAAGGGTAAGTATATATTAAAAGATGATGAATTTGATATTAAATGGGAAGAAGTAAAGGGAGCAGAGTACTATAGAGTTCAAGCTGTAAGTTTTTCAGATCCAATTAAGATGGATGGGTGCAGCACGATTTTTGAAATTCCCAATAAATATGGGGAAACTGAAATAAAGGGAAACAATACCAGATTTAATTTGGATATACTTAACACAGCTATTAGAGGAGCATTTTATTTTGACGAGGATATGATTGTAAGTCCTCAATCCATATTAGGTACTTTTTATCCACAATCTAATGTACCTATAATTATAAATGCTTATGATAAATATGACAACCTTATAAATAGTACACAGCCTATAATTTCATTTTATGATGATATTGCCACCATAAAGGTAGATGATAGGCAGTTGACAGAAGGAGAAAATCTAATCTTACACAAGAAATATGATGAAGCCGTAGCATATTATGAAGATGTAATAAAGAAAAATGATGAGAATATAGAAGCACTTAGATATCTTTCCAAATTGTATACAAGTGGATGGAAAAAGGGGACTCAAGATTTTCAAAAAGGAGAGGATTATTCTTTTAAATTGTATGATTTAACTAAGAATAAATATGTAATTAAGAATCTCCTTACTAGTGCTTTTATGGATGATGATAAGGATGAGTATTTAAAAATAGGAGAAAGGGTATTTGAATTAATACCTGAGGAAGATTTAGATGAGGAATTGTTACAGGATAAGGGCAACTATTATTTGAGAAAAGGAGATTTTATAAAGGCAAGACAGTACTATGAAAGAACAGGAAAGTATTATTTAAATGAAAATATAATATATATTGATCTATACTATGGAGAGTTTGATAAGGCTTTAGATAGGCTAAAGGATGAGGATTTTAAATTTTGGTTTATGAGCAAGAGGAACTTATCTATAGGAATAGAAGGGCTTAAGGATATAGGTAAAAATTCAAAAGAGTGGATGGACTTTAAGGAATTTTTAAATAAATCCATAATAAGTAAATCACGAAAGGAGGATTTCAATAAAATATATAAGGATACTAAAAATTTATCTATAAAGATAATTTTAAAGGAAATAGGTTCGAACAATAGATGGTTATAAAATATTATAAAAAACCTGCTAATATGACTAAAATCATACTAGCAGGTTTTGGCTATTTATTTAATTGGTCTTTCTTGTGCTTTTCATTACATTCTTTACATATTCCATAAATATAAATGTCTTTATTTTTAATGGTGAAGTCTTCTAATTCATCTTCAATGATTGGTTTTTCCGTTATAGGAAAGTCATATACTTTCTCACATTTTTCACATTTAAAATGTCCGTGATAGTCTGTACCTATATCATATCTTAGTTCTTTTTCACGTAAAGCTACTGCATTTACCACACCCTTTTCTAAAAACAAATCCAAGGTGTTATAAACACTAGTCTTTGAAAGGGTAGGTATGTCATCTAATAGATTCACATATATATCATCTACTGTGGGATGTATCCTATTGTTTAATAGATAATCAAGTATTTTAATCCTAATATTGGACGGTTTAATGTCATGTCCTTTTAAATAATTTTTAATCCATTCAGTGGTGTAGTTCATTTTTAACTCCTCTCATATGAGGCAAAATCTATTTTGGTGCATAGAAGCATCTCTTTGGTGATTCAATTAATTCTTCTGTTTTCAGTTGTTTTATAGCTTTGTCTACTTCTTTTTTATCTATATTAGCTTTTTCAGCGATTTCTCCTGATTTTAATGGTTCACCTGATTCCTTCAATATTTTTAACACCAATTCTTTATTATCCATATAAATCCCTCCTTTTATGTATATTGTAATAGATTCAGTTTTGTAATAATTACAAATTCATTATAGTATCAATTTAAGTTTTTGTCAAGATTTCTAAATATAAAAAGCAGATAGTAAAGACTATCTGCTTTCCCGATATATATTTAAATTTATGATTTTCCCATTATTATCGATTATATAATCCTTATGAGCAAGGAGTCTAAATACCACCTTTCCAAAAGGAGTGAGGCTTATACTCAAGCAAGGATTATAACTGTATTTTAACAGTCCCATTAGATTTAAGTATTTGTAATAAGTAAGAAGAAATTCTGGAAATTTTACACAAGCGGGAAGTAGACTGCTGTATTTGTAAAAGGTATCTTCTTCTAGATTGCTCAATAAGTCTAATATACTATCTCTAGTGGACTCTAGACAATCTTGGTCTAGAGTACAGCTTATATAGGATAAAAATTCATCACTCCATATATACTGTATAAATAGGCTATATTTTTCTTCATCATTAAGTCTTAGAAATTTAGAACTTTTTTTAGTTACGGTTAAAAAGCCATCCTTTATTTTAATTAAATCATTTTCAAGAGAAAATTTATAAAATAGATGGATCATAGGAAAATCCTCTTGATTTGGCGATTTTTTTGTAATGGTTTCCTGATTTTCCATTATCTCATTTATCTTCAGCAAATCCTTCCTCTTTATGTATTTCTTCTTATCAGTTGCACGCAGTGGATTGTTCATCAAATATAGTATAAATTTTTCATAGTCCATAATGAAATCAAAGGATTGTTCATTTAATATATGCATAATCCCATTGGATAAGGCTCTATTGACATCAAAAGGTAATTTAGTCTGTTTAATATTACTTATATATAAAAACCTATTTTTACTTATTTCAAGTATTTTCTCATATGATTCTTTATATATGGGAGTCTTATTTTTTAAATAGCCTAAGTATTTTTTCAATGTAGAGATGTAAGAGCTTAACTCCGATTGAGTTGAAATAAAACCATCGTTTATAGCCTTATCTAATAGACATTCAAAATCAATCTCATCTAAATCATATAAGGTCATTTCTGAATCCATTAGACAGTATTCAAATAGATTAATTAAATTGGTAATATGTTTTTTAATTTTAGGTCTTGATGTTTGAAGGGCTAAATAGTTTTCAAACTCCTCCAATTCGTCATATAGCATAGAAGTGATATCATCATCCATATCTATTATATCGTATATACATTCTGTATATATCCTATATATGTTTACACTATATTGTTTTAAATACATATGCATAGATAATTCAAGGTGCTTTAATCTTACCCGATTGTAGTCTAGTAGTACCTGTTCAATAAAGTCATTTTTAGCGGAAGCAGGCAGAAAACTTATGTTTCCAATGAACCCTTCATGAGCTATAATCTTTCCAATTCTTCCAAATATTAAATCTGAAGACTTGAGTATATTAGACATACTAGGTTCTAATATAGTGTGATGTCTTCTAGTCAATAAATCGACGACATGAACATATTCTCCCTTAATATCCAATATTTCAAATAGGGATATATGAGATTTATTTCTTTCCACTAATATTTCCTTTTCTAAATTGGAAAGCATGGCAGACTTATCCTCTAGCATATGTTCGATAAAGCTTTTACCATAATTAGTCCTATAGTCTATGCTTACCCAAACATTAAAGGCAATCATAGTTTTTTGCTCGTCAAAATCAGGATAATAAAACTCTATGGAATCCAATGAGTCATCCTTTTTTATAAATTCGTTTATATATTTAATCAATTTTCTTGTAGTATTCTCTTGAATAGTTTGTATCTCTTTATAACTTAATTTATGCATAAAACCCTCCAAATAAAGTATATAATAATTATTTATAATTAATAGATATTATATATTATATACTAATATTAGTTATTCTGCATTGATAAAAAGTTAAAATTGGAATAGTTTCTTTGAAAAATGGATATTTACAAGGTATAATGATAAGAAAAGGAGGGATTTTATGCATATTTTAAAGGAAGCATGTGTAGGGAATTATTTGGAAGCTAAAAGAGCCTATGAACTTGGGGCAGATAGAATAGAGCTATGTGATAACCTTAAAGAAGGAGGTACTACCCCTAGTGCTGGAACTATTTTGCTGGCAAAGGAAACTTTGGATTTAATAGTAAATGTAATCATACGACCAAGGGGAGGCAATTTTGTATTTACGGAAGAAGAAGTAAGGATAATGGAGAAGGATATAGAAGTATGTAAAAATTTAAAGGCAGATGGAGTAGTTATTGGAGCTTTAACAGAGGACAACCAAATAGATGAAATAACTGTAAAAAGGCTTGTAAAGAAGGCAGGAGATTTAAGTATTTCATTCCATATGGCTTTTGACGAAATAGAGGATAAGAAGAAGGCATTGGATAAATTGGTTGAATTAGGTATAGATAGAGTCCTTACTAAAGGAGGACAGGGTACGGCTTTAGATAATAAGGAAGTTTTAAAAGAGTTAGTTGAATATGCTAATGATAGAATCATAATTATGCCCGGTGGAGGGGTTACTAAGGATAATTACATAAAATTGGTAAAGGATATTGGGGCAAAGGAAGTTCATGGGACTAAGATAGTTTAACAGGTGAAGAATCTCTTTGAAGATTCTTCACCTATTTTTATTATACTTAAATATCCTTTAAACTGGTCTTGTATTTATCTTTTTCCCAAGAGTGGAGAAGAAGAGCTAAACCTATAACACCATAGGCAACAAATACTCTAAAGTATTCACCAATTTGAGCATTGTTCATTAAATTTTGACCAGCTAATGGGGATATGATAAACAAGAAGTGGAACAAGAAAGTTCCAATCAATGCTTCCTTCCAGGATGCCTTATCTACAGTAGCACCGCCTACAAGGAGAGAAGCTACAGCAAATAGTCCAACTTGTTCGTAGCTGCCGTAGGTATTCATAGTGCCTATATTTTGTAGGAATATTATCTGTCCCCAAGCAGCTAGAACCGTAGATATGATTATAGCAATTATCCTTGTTCTATCTACATTGATACCCGATACTTCTGCAATGTGCATATCTTGTCCTACGGCTCTCATATCCTGACCTAATTTTGTCTTTAGAAAATAGCTTACTAATAGATAAAGTATTAAGGTAACTAGTAGAGTGGCTATAGGGTATTTACCAATGGGGATTAATCTATCTAATGAATATCTAACTCCAGCTAAGTCTACTGTATTTTTAAGTCCTACTCCAGAGGAAAGAAGTAAAGTCTTATTCTTCACAGGAATTAAAGAACCAGCAAGGATTAAAAATATAAGTTGATAGACTCCATTGGCAAAAAAACCTAAAATCATACTGGTAATCATCTCTTTACCCTTTGCTTTATTTAACACTCTACCTACTAGAAAACCAAATAGAATGGCTATAGGTGTAGATATTATTACACTCAATAAAAAGCCTAAACCTCCACCGATGGAATGGTTGGTAATTACTATTAAACCAATTTGTCCAGCCATGGCCCCTAGAACAATACCAAAGTTTAATCCCATTCCAGTGATAACTGGGATTATTAAAGATAACACAAGAACTAGGTTTCTAGCAAGGCGAATTATCATTTCATCCATTAAAAATTTTAAAGGAAGTCCTGTAAAGAAAAAACCAACGATGCCTAATATGAGGAATATAATTGGTACCATCATGCCTCTTCACCCCCTGTTCTTGTCAATGCGTAGAGGATTATGCCATTGGATATAATGGTCCTTATTACTTCTGACATACTGCCTTCAGATATAATGTTGATTACAGGCAATGCAACTACCAGTAGGGATTGGAACAACAATGTCCCTATTATTACATGGATTATCTTTGCTCTATGAAGGGAAGCACCGCCAATAAGTATGGAAGCTACTGCTGGCATTGCTGCATATAGAGGAGCATTGTATAGCTGTAAAAATCCAAAGGCTTGGCTATATACGATTATGCCTATAGCAGCTAATACTGTGGATATCATGGTTCCCACTATTCTTTCTCTATCCACATCTATACCATTTGATAGGGCGAATTTTTCATTACTCCCTGCAACTCTCATAGATAAACCTTTTTTGCTCTTATTATATATCCATATTATAATGGCACAAAGAGCGAAGAACAGCAACAGTCCTGTAGGTATGACAACTTTCTTAATATTGAAATGCCAGAAGTCATTTAATACATGACCAATGGAAGATTCTAAGGATACGGTAACCCTAAGCCCGTTTCCACCATATGCCCAAATAAGCTCTGGACTTTTAAAAGGAGCTAATAACCAAAATATACACATCAAAGATACTATAGAAAAGCCTATATAGGTTCCAACGGTCATCTCCTGTCCTTTAATCTTATTGAGCATCTTACCATAAAAATAACCAGCTACTGCTGCTAATGGAATGGCGATTACCATAGAAACCAACAAACCCTTAAAACCTGTAAGTCTAAATTCTATACTTATTAAAGCCCCTATCAACCCAAACACAATTCCTAAAGGTAGATTAAAGTTAAGTCCGATTCCCGATTGAACAGCAGGTACCATTGCCAATACCAGTATAGCATTCATACCAAAGCGAACTAGAATATCTGTAATCAATCCAGATAGGGGTATTTTTAAAAACACAGCTAATAGGATTAAACAAATTAAAAATATAGCGATTATAAATCTAGGAAAACCAATCTTATTTATAAAATCCTTCATCTAATTCACCACCTTATCTAAACTTTCTCCAGCCATCAATAGACCGAACTGTTCATCAGAAGCATCTGGGGGAAGTATTCCACCTACTTTTCCATTATAGATGATGGCTATTCTATCAGATACTTGGCGAAGTTCTCCTAACTCACTGGAGGTGATGATTATTGTCATGTTAAATTCTCGATTCAATTTGACTAGAGTATCAAGTACTAATTTTTTGGCTCCAATATCTATTCCTCTGGTAGGTTCTGAAATCAGTAGTAAGTCTGGATTCAGTGTTAAAGCACGAGCTATACATACCTTTTGTTGATTACCGCCACTTAAATATCTAGTGTTCTGTTTAGGACCGGTACATCTTATATCCAACTCCTTTATCATTTTAAGAGCATGTTCTCTAACTTTATTTTCGTCGATTAAATTAAAAGGTCCAATTTTCATTAAAAAATTATTCTGTATTTCTAAACTTGAAAAAGCAATGTTAAATTCGATGGAATCATCTAGTAGAAGTCCAATTCCTCGTCTATCCTCTGATAAAAAGGCAATGGAAGAATGTAAGACTTCCCTTGGACTGTTTAATGTAAGACTTTTTCCATCCTTTGCTATGGTGCCAGAGGATTCATATAATCCCATGATTCCATTGGATATACCAACCTTTCCTTGTCCAGCTAACCCTCCTAGTCCTAATATTTCACCTCTTCTAACCTTTAAATCCAGCCCTTTAACCCTCTCCCCAGGCATATTAACCTTAAAATCCTTTATTTCTAAAATGTATTCATCTTCAATGGTTCGTTTTTCCTCTTTTTTAACTATTTCAATATTTCTGCCTACCATTAAACCTGCCATATCGACAATATCTATTTTGTCAGTACTTATAGTCTTTACTACTTCGCCATCCCTTAAAATAGTAATGGAATCTGTTATTTTTTTTATTTCATCCAATCTGTGGGATATGAATAGTATGGATATTCCCATTTGAGATAGTTTCTTTATTACATCTAAAAATTGAGCTGCCTCTGTTTCTGTAAGGACTGCTGTAGGCTCGTCTAAAATCAATAATTTCAACTTGTTCTTGTCTATTTCCCTAGCAATTTCGATAAATTGCATATAACCTACAGGTAGTCCTGCTACAGGGAGGTATTCATCGATGGACATGTTCAATTTATCTAAAGATTTTCTTGCATCTTTTGCCATAGCATCATTATCTAATTTTTCTAATCTTCTACCAAATATTTTACTCATAAAGTTAGGCTTGGTTCTTTCTCTGTTCAATTTTATATTTTCTGTAATGGAAAAACCAGGTATAAGCATGAACTCTTGATGAACCATGCCAATTCCTAAGTTCATAGCTTCTTCAGGGGATTTTGGAAGGAAAGGCTCATCATTAAACAACATCTTTCCTTCAAATCCTCCAGTTGAGTGAATAACAGGCATTCCGAACAATATATTCATCAAGGTGGATTTTCCAGCACCATTTTCTCCCACAAGACCATGAATTTCTCCTTCTTTTATAGACAGGGAGACTTGGTTTAAAACTCGATTTTCAGCAAATACTTTAGTAATATTCTTCATTTGGAGTAAATCCATTTTACTACCTCCTTAATTTAAGAAGAAGGAGGTCGTACAAACGACCTCACTACTTAAAATATTTTTGAACCTGTTACAAACATTAAAAAGTTTGGGGCATCTTCAAGTTCACTTACGGGAACATTGTCATCTTTGCAGACAACTTTTAGTATTTCAATTACTTTATCTTTATTAAATTTTTCTACTTCGCCTTTCCCATAGGCTACAGCATATTCCACAGCTGCATCTACCATAGCCATATTAGCAGGTACTTTCCAAGTTGCAAATCTTCCAGAAGCACCTTCTTCTTTAATTTTGGCACTTATTTGTTCTAACATATAGTCTACATCTCCAGCTTTATCTTCAGGTATTTCAATTCCGAGAGCACCTGGATAAGCATGGTATGGGCTAGGACAGCACTGTTCAGGATAGATGGCACCTGTTGATAGTACAGATTTAATTAATGGTTCTTGCATGGAGCAGTTGGTATTAAAGAATGCTGTATCTTTACCATACTTTTCTACTTGCCTTGGTACATCTTCAATCATAAATTGTTGTGCACCTGAGATGCCAGCATCCCCTGTTGGGTCTGGAGCATCTACTTCAACAAATTCAAGACCTAGTTCTTTACATTTGTCCTTCATGACATCTCTTCTTTGGGCTAATAGTTCATAAGACATATGTCTTGGAAAGGAGTAGTGGATAAAAGTCTTTGCTCCCATCTCCTCTGCTAATTCTACTATAGTTTCGCCACGTTTTAAGTTGTCAGTTTCTAGTATGAAATCAGCACGACTTGCTATAGTTTCGGGGTCTTCATGAGGTACTCCAGCTATAAATAAAATGTCATCTCTCTCCTCTTTGATTTTGTCAATAGCAGCAGCACTGCCAGGTACAGCTTGAAGAATTATTATAGCCTTGACTTCGGGATCAGCAGCCAAACCTGTGATTTGAGCTATAGTAGTTTCCTGTTCTTGAGTAAATTTATCAGGATAGGTTACGTGTTTAATTACATCTTTACCATATTTCTTTACTGCATTTTCTGCTGCACGGAACTCCTCTTCGCCTTGAGATACCGTACCAGTAACTAAACCGATTTTAAATCCTAAGTTTTCTTTATCACCAGTAGCTGGTGCCTGTTTATTGCCACAGCCAGTGACACCAATGATTAGTAGAGTAATTAACAATAATGATAAAAGTTTCTTTTTCAAAGTTTTCCCTCCTTTAGAGTTATATATTTTTCTCCGCCCATAATATTAGGCTAAGAGAAGAAAAACCAAATATAAATTTAAAGTCAAAGATAATTGTTATAGGAAAAACGAAATCATATGGCGAACAATTCTGAAAATATTATCGGTATTAGCTTGTTCGAAAAAACCAAACATGATAGGCTGTTTGGTCTAAAAAAATATTGAAAATGAAATTGTGTATATAACAATATTTCATACCATTATAAACTAATTATATGTATCACGTGTTTTAATTATTACAGTCTAAGTAGCATATAGTTCCAATACTTTATTTGATTAAATCATTGAGTAAGGCATATAAAATAAGAAAAGTAATAATTTTCTAAAAACAACGCAAATCAATTATCAGAATATTTGCTGTGAAATATTAAGTCTTGTCAAGGAATACTAATTATAATATATCTATACTTTTTATTTATAATTTGGTATTATGAAATTAATTGTATAAAGGGGGGATTGTATGTTAAAGTTTAAAGATTATGAGTACATTAGACCTGATTTAAACAAAATTAGTGAAGAAATGGAAGGACTTCTTCAGAAATTTAATGCTGCTGATTCATTTGAAGAACAAAACAAGATAATGGCTGAAATAAACAAGATAAGGTCCAATGTAGAAACTATGGGAAATTTAGTTTATATTAGACATTCCATCAATACGGAAGATGAGTTTTATGCAAAAGAGCAGGACTTTTTAGATGAGAATATGCCTTTATATCAAGATATAGTAGCTAGATATTATAGGGCATTGGTAAATTCAAGATTTAGAGGTGAATTGGAAAGAGTATGGGGCAGACAGATATTCACCTTAGCTGAATTAGAATTAAAAACCTTTTCAGAAGAGATAATCAAAGATTTGATAGAGGAAAACAAATTGGTTACAGAATATGATAAGCTTATTGCCTCTGCTAAGATAGAATTTGAAGGGGAGATTAGAAATCTAGTACAAATGGGACCATTTATGGAATCAAAGGATAGGGCTATGCGAAAGGAAGCCTACGACGCCCATGCTGGATTTTTTAAAGAAAATGAATCTAAATTTGATGAGATCTATGATAAATTAGTAAAGGTAAGAACCAATATGGCAAAGAAGTTAGGCTATAAAAACTATGTTGAAATGGGATATTATCGTATGGCTAGATCTGATTATGATGCTGAGATGGTAGCCAATTACAGAAAACAAGTATATGAGGATTTAGTTCCTATAGTAGTAGAGTTAAAGGATAGACAGAGAAAAAGATTGGGATTAGATGAGCTTAAATATTATGATGAACCTTTAGGATATTTAACTGGAAATGCAACTCCTAAAGGAGGTCCTGAATGGATTTTAGAAAATGGGAAGAAAATGTACAAAGAGCTTTCAAAGGAAACAGATGAATTCTTTACATTCATGGTGGAAAGGGAGTTGTTGGATTTAGAAAGCAAAAAAGGGAAAATGAGTGGAGGATATTGTACTTCTATTCCTGATTATAAATCACCTTTTATATTTTCTAACTTTAACGGTACTAGTGGAGATGTAGATGTATTAACCCATGAAGCAGGTCATGCTTTTCAAGGTTATTTGAGCAGAAATTACGAAGTACCAGAATACCATTTTCCAACATTAGAGGCCTGTGAAATTCATTCTATGAGTATGGAGTTTTTAACTTGGCCTTGGATGGAATTGTTCTTTGAAGATGAAGTGGATAAATATAAATTTAGTCATCTATCAGGAGCAGTGACATTTATTCCTTATGGTGTTGCTGTAGATGAATTCCAACATTTTGTATATGGAAATCCAGAGGCAACTCCTGAGGAAAGAAAGACAAAATGGAGAGAAATAGAAAAGAAATATCTGCCATTTAGGGATTATGAGGATAATGATCTATTAAATAGAGGTGGATATTGGTTTAGACAAGGGCATATATTTGGTTCTCCATTTTACTATATAGATTATACCTTAGCTCAAGTATGCGCTTTTCAATTCTGGATAAAGACTAGAGAGGACAAGGATAGAGCTTGGGACGATTATATAAGACTTTGCAAGGCTGGAGGAAGTAAACCTTTCTTAGAATTAGTGGAATTAGCAGGGCTTAAGAATCCATTTTTAGATGGAACTATTAAAGAAGTTGTTGGACCAATAAAAGAATGGCTCGATGCAGTAGATGATAGCAAATTTTAATTTAGACATATTAATGAATTAGAGGTGGTCATTGACCACCTCTAATTTTTTGAATTTACTACATTATCTATGAGGAATAACTGATCTAATATTTTTTCCAGATGATAATTGTATACTAAATCTAAATCCTCTTTATTTTGCTCTGATTTAGAAGGTATTTCTCGATTATATAAATTTTTTAGATGTTTTTCATTTATATCATATATATATGGAGATTTTTCTATGGTGGTGATAATGCTCAAGTGGTTGTAGATGTTTTCAAACATTTCAAATACTTGTTGAAAATTAGAGCATTTATCGGTTTTACATAGATTGAATTTAATCTCCATTTTTAAAATATTATAATTTTCTTCTATGTTGACTAAGTCCTTTCTTAAGCCTTCTAATTCCACATTCTCTTCTTTCCATATTATACATTCTAACATATCCTTAACTTGGGAATACATTTTGCTAATGGATTCCTTTATTTTGCCTTCCATATTTGGAGGAAGTACGAAGTAGTTTATTAAAGTACCTATTATTAATCCAATTAAAGTATCTAATGTTCTATAAAAAGCGTAATTAACTCTGCTTCCTTCTTCATAATTTAAGATAATGGATAGGAAGACGATGGTAGAAATCTGTACTGACTTTCTCCAACCAAATAAATTACATGTATAGATTATGATTATTATCCCTATTCCTATAAAGAATGGATTTTCAGGAGCAATTAAAGAGAACAATAATGCTATAATAGCACCTACTATAGTGCCGTACATCCTACTCCTTGCGGAGTTAAAGGATTCGGACACGGAAGACTGCATGGCAATTATTGCAGCAATACCTGCAAAAAAAGGGCTTGTAAGATTGAGTAATTGAGAAATTAGTATAGTCAAGGATGCCGCCACAGCTGTTTTAACGGTACGCATGCCTATTTTTTCGATTTTCATAAAACTCACCTTTCAAATATTGTCTAGATTGTTATACCAGCCATTATTATACCAGCCAAATATGAATTGGACAAGGGAAAAGCTAAACATTAAGGGATATAAATGGCAATAATAATCAAAATATAATATAATGAGATTATTATCAAAAATAAGAGGTGGATATCATGAAAAAGAAAAAGAAGTTTTTAAAACTAGGATTCATTGTTGTTTTTGTACTCATATTTATTTATTTAATAGTTCGTTTAAACATATTTGATAAGGATAGCTTATTTGAATTTTTTGCTGCTAGTGAAGAAAATACAAGCTTTGGTATAGTGTTTACCCTGCTTATAATGGTCTTGATGATTTTTTTCGTTCCTATATCTTGGTTTTCAGCCTTGGGAGCTTTTTTCTTTGGTCTAAAAGGATATCTGTATGTAATTACTGGTGGAATCATGGCCTCGATTCTGTCCTTTTATATAGCTAAAATATTTAGAAAAGATGTTATTAAAATTATAAACAAGATTTACTATAAAAAAGAAAGGGATTTAAGCTTAGAACAAATATCTAAAGAAATTGAAAATCATGGGGTAGGCTATGTGTTTTTTATGAGAAGTATGCCTTTTATTCCATTTAGTATAGCAAATTACATATCAGGACTTAGTTCCATTTCTTTAAGTAAATATGTCTTAGGTACAGCACTTGGTTTAGCACCAGGTCAATTCATTACTACCTATTTCTTTGTTAAAGCAGTAGATATAAAACAGAACCCAATGGGAGCACTTATAGCTGGAGCTATTAAAGGAGCTTATGTTTTATTGGTTATTTTATGGCAAAGAAAAAGTAAATACAGGACTAAAGAATAAGCTTTGTTTAGTCGATATAAGATATAGAATACAGTAGGGGGGATTGGAGTTATGCAAATTGATGGTGTTACCAATGTAATTGACAGCAATAGGTATAATGAAGCAAGTAGGAATGCCTCCAATATTTTAAGGGTTGGTAATAAAGACATCAGTGTTAGACCAGTTTTAAAAGGAGAAGAAAAAAGGTATACAGAAGATGAATTGATAGATACTATAGAGTCAGCTAATCAACAATTTGTTGCATTCGATAGAAGGTTTGAATTTTCAATTCATGAAAAGACAAAACAGATTATGGTAAAGGTTATAGATGTAACAAATGATGAAATAATCAGAGAAATACCTCCTGAAAAGATACTGGATTTAGTGGCTTCCATATGGGAAGTGGCAGGCATAATAGTAGATGAAAGGGTATAGGTGGTGATAATATGTCAAATAGTTTAAGGATAACAGGTCTTGCATCAGGAATAGATACAGAGGAAATGATTCAAAAACTTATGCAAGCAGAAAAGGTAAAAGTAGATAGGGTAGAACAGGATAGACAGGTACTTCTATGGCGTCAAGAAATGTATAACAGCATAAATAAGGATTTTGCCAATTTAATATTGAATAGCAGAAAGATGTTTGGTTTAACTTCCATTAGATACGATGGAACACTTATGCCTAATTCCTATCAAAATTTGAATTGGGTTAAGAAGGCTACATCTTCTAATGAATCGGTGGCTACTGTATCATCTACAGGAAAGGCTATGGATGGAAATTACAGTGTTAAGGTTGAAAGACTAGCTAAAGGGGTTAACATGGCTAGTGGAGATAAGATTGGTGGAACAGGTAGTATTAAAGATATTTTAGGTGATGAATATAAGGATGCAGATAAGCTAGAGTTTGAAATAAATGGTAAGAAGTTTGTAGTTGGGAAAATTCAAAAAGATGGAAATGGAGAAATCAGTGATCCTTCCATAAATCCAATAACAAAAGATGGAGAAATTATAGGCTACGAAGAAGCTTTTATAGATGGAGATTTAGATAGTATAAAATTAAATGATGTAGTAAAACTTATAAACTCAGCCAAGTTTAAAGATGGTGAAGGAAAGGATATTGGTTCCGTAGGGATTAGAACTTCTTATGATGCAGGTATTGACAGACTTTTTTTACAGACTACAGAAACGGGAGAAGATATTCATGTGGAAATTACTGCTGCCTCTGGTAGTGTTGGAGAAAAATTTATAAATGCACTTAAGCTTACAAAAGAAGATGGCAGTAGTTATAAAATAGGAGATAAGGAATCAGGACAAAATGCTCTAGTTGACTTCAATGGTGCTAATGGTATTGAATCCTCTTCCAATCGAATCACCGTCAACGGTATCACTATGGAGTTGAAATCAGAAGGTGATTTTAATGTAACCGTAGCTACAGATGTAGATGGCATTTATGAAAAAGTAGAACAATTCGTAAAGGAATACAACGAATTAGTGGACAAGACCAACAAGCTATTAGGGGAAAAGCGATATAGGGATTACAAGCCGCTAACATCGGATCAAAAGAAGGCTATGGAAAAAGCCGATATCGAGCTTTGGGAAGAAAAAGCTAAATCAGGATTACTTAGAAGTGATAGTTTAATTTCGGCTACCATGCTAAAGACTAGACAATCTATATATGAAGAGTTTAAAGTCGAGGATGGATTTAGTGGAGCTTTTAAACTCATAACAGAAATAGGTATTTCCACTGAAAAGTATTCAAGAGGAGATGCTGGTGGTAAGCTGGTAATAGACGAGGAAAAATTAAAGAATGCCATAGCAAACAATCCAGAGGCAGTAATGGAACTATTATTTAAAGAGAGCGTACCAGCAGAAAAAGATGAGAATGGTAAGGTTATAAAAGAAGGTAAATCTGGTGGACTTGTAACTAGGATTCATGATAATTTAATGCTTGGCATGGAAGATATAATCAAAAAATCTGGAACAGGAGACGAGGCAACTCTATATAGAGGAGTTAAAGGTAATATTCTATTAGATTTCGTTTCTAAGTATAGTAGCATTAGTTTAATTGAAAAAGATGTATTGAAATATAATCAAAAAATAGACGATTTAAATGTAATGCTATTTAAAAAAGAGAACAATTATTATGCTAAATTTGCTGCTATGGAAAAAGCTATTTCCAGAATGAACCAACAAAATTCTTGGTTGATGCAACAGGCTATGAATTAGTAGGAAAGGATGGGGAAGATGACATATAGTGCTCTTAATCAATACAAACAAAACACAGTGCTCACAGCTACGCCTGAAGAACTGACTCTTATGCTGTATGATGGGGCTATTAAGTTTATGAACATTGCAAAATATAGTATAAAAAATAATGATAAGGAAAGAGCCCATAAGTCCTTAATAAGAGCTCAAGATATAGTTGTAGAGTTAAACTCAACATTGAATATGGATTATGAAGTATCTAAAAATTTAGAAACACTTTATGATTTTGTTATAGATAAACTAATAGATGCAAATATCAATAAGCAAGGAGAACCAATAGATGAAGCATTGGATATACTTACTGAATTGAGAGACACTTGGAAGGAAGCTATGAAGGACGTAAGGAAAAAGGTTTATCAAAATAGGCAGGTGTAGAGTCAATGACTAAAGAATTAATAGATGAACTAATATCCATAAGCAGAGAAAAGAACAGATTAATAGATGAAATACATGAATTCACAAAAGCTCAAAAAGAAGAAATCCATAAGGAAGATATGGACAGTCTGAATACCATTTTAGATAAAAAGGATCAGGTTATTAAAGAGATAGACAAATTAGATATATCCTTTTTGACTATATTTTCTCAGATTAAGAAAGAAGAAGGTATTGAAAATATTGATGAATTGGATAAAGATATATACCCTAATCTAAAGGAATTAAAAGGGATTGTAAAGGAGATATCATCTTCTTTAATGGCTATATCTCTATTAGATGATGAAAATAACAAAGCTATGAAAAAAAAGCTAGATAAAACCAAGATGGAGTTAAGAAAAATTAAAGATGGAAAAAGAGCATACAAAGGATACAACAATACAATTGTAGGGAGTATGTTGATAGATGAAAAGAAATAGGGGTTTTAAGCCTATTTCTTTTTTATATTTTGATTATTTTTAAGATATTTATTTAGTATCTATATATTGTGGCTAAAAGACTATATACTACAAGAATAAGAATAAGTATAAAGGAGAATATTTTCTAAATATATAGTAAAAGCGTGAAAAAGGGAGAAAGTTAAACTTATAAAGAACTTATTAAGATATTTGTCCACATATTTATATGGATATAAACAGTTACCCACAGAACAATCCACATTATCCACAAAAACACCATCATTTTATCCACAATCTATTAACAAAAAAATGTTAATTATTTCATAAATAAATATTCAAATTTGATGAATAAACTTAAAAATGGATTTATTTTATTATTTTTGTTTACATACTTCTACTTTATGGGTATATTATATTAATAAAGGATATAAGCTTTATTCCTTATATGAAAGGAGTTGGGGTTTATGAAACTAAATTTTACTGGAAAGAATATGGAGGTAACAGAAGCCTTAAAGGATGTTACTGAAAAGAAGTTAGGAAAGCTAGACAAGTATTTCCAAAACGATGCAGAAGGATCCGTTACTTATAGCGTGGAAAGGAATAGAAAAATTATTGAAGTAACCATAAACCTTCCTGGAACTATACTTAGAACTGAAGAATCCTCTGATGATATGTATGCTTCAATTGACAAAGCTGTTGATGTGTTAGAACGTCAAATTAGAAAATATAAAACTAAACTACAAAGAAGGTACAATAATGGGGAAACTATAAGGTTTGAGAATATAGTACCTCTAAATGATGAATTGGAAAATGATAAACCTAAAGTAGTGAGAACAAAGAGATTTGATATGAAGCCAATGAATATAGAAGAAGCTATTTTACAGATGGAGCTATTACGTCATAATTTCTTCATATTTATGAATGCGGATTCTGATGATTTAAATGTATTATATAAAAGAAAAGATGGAAACTATGGGTTGATAGAACCAGAGTTTTAATAGTATAATTAGAATAGATTAAAATTGCAGGATATGATATCCTGCAATTTTTATTTCATGAGGATAAAAGGGAGATGATAGTATGTTTATAGAAGCTATACTTATTTCTATTATTATTGGGTTTGTTAGAGGTGGTAAGCTTAGGAGGTTTAAGGTTATAAACCGTAAGACCATGTGGACATTATTATTGGGAATGGTAATTCAATATATGTTAATCTTTTTGAATAGGATAGAGGAAATTGGCAGCATGAGCAAGATATTATCATATTCTAAGGAAATGCTAATAATCTCCTATGGGTTGATATTAATAGGAATACTTACAAATCTTAATTTTAAATCTTTATGGACAGTATTAGCAGGTTTTATAATGAACCTTTTAGTAATAGCTGCAAATGGATGGAAAAGACCAATACTCTTAGAAGGCATAAAATTAACCAATATTGAAGGATTAAAGGAAATGATAGAGATGGGGAAAAACGCCCTATACACCCCTATTGTTGAGAGTACAAAGTTTCCGATATTAGGAGATATAATTATATTTTCAAAGCCTTATCCAATTTCTAGGATAATAAGCTTAGGGGATTTAATCATTAGTTTTGGTATATTTGCTTTAATTCAAGAAATAATGTTAGGTGAAGATTCATTTATGGGAGGACTTAGATTTTAGTCTAGTAAAGCGTTATTATTGTAAGAAAAGTTAATAAATGATAAAATATTAAGATGGACATTAGTTAATATTGAAAGGTGGTTCAAGGATGAAAAGCTTTTTTGAGAAGGTATTTGGCTCTTATAGTGATAGAGAGTTAAAGCGTATTGAGCCTTTAGTCGATAAAATTGAAGCTCTAGACGAGGATATGAAAAGATTATCCGATGAAGAGCTTAAACATAAGACCGTAGAATTTAAAGAAAGATTAAATAAAGGAGAAACATTAGACGATATTTTACCTGAAGCCTATGCAGTAGTTAGGGAGGCAGCTTTTAGAGTATTAGGCACCAAACATTTTAGAGTACAGTTAATGGGAGGAATAATCCTTCATCAAGGTAGAATATCGGAGATGAAAACAGGAGAAGGTAAAACATTAGCTGCAACTTTGCCAGCTTATTTAAATGGATTAACAGGAAAAGGAGTTCATATAGTAACGGTAAACGACTATTTAGCTAAAAGGGATAGACAGTGGATGGGAAAGGTTTATGAATTCCTTGGATTAACAGTAGGCTGTATTGTTCATGGCATGAATAATGAACAAAGGAAAAGAGCTTACAATTGTGACATTACCTATGGAACCAACAACGAATTTGGATTCGATTATTTAAGGGACAACATGGTCATATATAAGGAAGAAATGGTTCAAAGAAAATTATACTATTCTATAGTAGACGAAGTGGACTCTATATTAATAGATGAAGCGAGAACACCTCTTATAATATCGGGTCAAGGGGAGCAGTCCACTAAACTATATGAAGCTGCAGACTCATTTGTAAGAACTTTAACGGGAAGGATTTTAGATCCTAAAGAGGATAAAAATGATATCTTTGATAGAGAGATAAAAGAGGAAGTAGTAGATTTTATCATCGATGAAAAAGCAAGAAGTTGTAATTTGACTGAAAAGGGAACGAATAAAGCGGAATCCTATTTTGGATTGGAAAACTTAGCAGATCCAAACAATATGGAAATAGTCCATCATATAAATCAAGCATTAAAAGCAGTAAATGTGATGAAAAGGGACATAGATTATGTAGTAAAAGATGGTGAAGTAATAATAGTTGATGAGTTTACTGGAAGGCTTATGTATGGTAGAAGATATAGTGAAGGACTTCATCAAGCTATAGAAGCTAAGGAAAAGTTAAATGTAAGATCTGAGTCTAAGACTTTAGCTACTATTACATTCCAAAACTATTTTAGAATGTATGAGAAGCTAGCCGGTATGACTGGAACGGCTAAAACTGAAGAAGCTGAATTTATGCAGATATATGGAATGGATGTTGTGGAGATACCTACAAATAAGCCAGTTATAAGAAATGATTTTCCTGATTCCGTATATAAAAATGAAGAAGCTAAGTTTGCTGCTATAATAAAGGAGATTAAAGAAAAACACAGCATTGGTCAACCAGTTTTAGTAGGTACCATTTCCATTGAAAAGTCCGAGATATTAAGTAAGCTCCTTAAAAGGGAAGGAATTTCTCATGAGGTATTGAATGCTAAGTATCATGATAGAGAAGCGGAAATAATAGCTCAAGCTGGTAGATTTGGAGCTGTAACCATAGCAACTAATATGGCAGGAAGAGGTACGGATATAGTCTTAGGAGGAAATCCTGAATATTTAGCAAAGCTGGATTTGAAGAAAAAGGGGTACGATGATGAACTCATATCTTTTGTAGATAGTTCTGTGGAAACAAATGATGAAGAAGTACTTGAAGCGAGAAGAGAATATAGAAGTTTATATGAGAAACATAAGGAGGAGACCGATGCCAATGCTAAACAAGTGTTAAATGCTGGAGGTCTTCATATAATAGGTACTGAAAGGCACGAATCTAGGAGGATTGACAATCAGCTTAGAGGACGTTCCGGACGACAAGGAGATCCGGGTTCATCTAGGTTCTATATATCCTTAGAAGATGATTTAATGAGATTATTTGGCGGGGAAAGGATTAAGGATATAATCGACAATTTAAATATGCCCGATGATGAACCTTTAGAACACAGATTACTCACTAAATCCATAGAGAATGCTCAAAGAAAGGTAGAAGGAAACAACTTTGCCATAAGGAAACATGTACTTCAGTATGATGATGTAATGAACAAACAAAGGGAAGTAATCTATGGAGAAAGAAGAAAAGTTCTAGAGGGAGAAGATTTAAGAGAGTATATTTTAGGTATGGTAAGAAATATAATTGAAAAGTCAGTAGAAATGTATACCATCCAGAGTAAACTCCCTGAAGAATGGGATATAGCAGGTTTAGAAAACTATTTAGGCAATCTATTTTTACCTAAAGGAGCATTGAAAATTGATGATATAGAATCTTTAGATAAGGAAACCCTAATAGAAAGACTATATAATATTGGACAAGAGAGATATAAGGAAAAGGAAGAAGAAATTGGGGAAGAAATGTTTAGAGAAATTGAAAGGGTGATACTTCTACAGATTGTAGATAGCAAATGGATGGACCATATAGATGCTATGGACCAATTGAGACAGGGAATAGGATTGAGAGCTTATGGTCAAGAGGATCCAGTTAGGGCATATCAAGTAGAAGGATTCGATATGTTTGAAGAGATGAATCATAGTATACAGGAGGATACTGTTAAGTATCTATACCATGTAGAACCAGCTCAAAAAATGGAAAGAAAAAGGGTAGCACAGCCAGTAGATATAGATAAACATTCACAACAGCCAATTATTAAGGGGAAAAAGATTGGTAGAAACGATCCTTGCCCATGTGGTAGTGGAAAGAAATACAAAAAATGTTGTGGGGCTAATAAATAATCAAATATTAAGACATATATGTAAAGTGAAAGGAGCAAATATGGAAGGAATTTATTTATATAAGGAAAAAGTAGAAGAGATTAGACATATGATAGGTGAATTAGGGAGCTCTCTTTGACGTAGGTAAACTTAAAGAAAAAAGAGATGCATTGGAAAAAGAATCCTATGGGGAAGATTTTTGGCAGGATATAGATAAGGCTCAAAAAATAATGCAAGAGGTAAAGGCATTAAATAATCAAATAAATGAGTATGAAGATCTATTAAAGGATGTTGAAGATTTAGAAGTATTAATAGAATTAGCTATTGAGATGGAAGATTATCAAGTATATAAGGATATAAAGGAATATTTTAGCAGTATTTCTAAAAAAGCAGAGGATTTTAAATTATCTACACTACTAAATGGAGAATATGATAAAAATAGTGCTATACTATCCATCCATTCGGGGGCAGGAGGTTTAGAAGCTCAAGATTGGGCGGAAATGCTTCTTCGAATGTATAGAAGATGGGCTGAGGAAAAGGGATTTGGAATAGAAATATTGGATTTATTATCCGACACAGAAGGTGGAATTAAATCTGTAACTATGATAATTAAAGGGTTTAATGCTTATGGATATTTGAAATCTGAAAAAGGAGTTCATAGATTAGTCCGAATATCTCCCTTTGATTCTTCTAATAGAAGACATACCTCTTTTGCTAGTATTGATGTTTATCCTGAGTTGGATGATGAAATAGATATAGAGATAAATGAATCCGATTTAAAGATTGATACCTATAGAGCTAGCGGAGCTGGTGGACAGCATGTTAATACTACGGACTCAGCAGTGAGGATTACTCATATACCAACGGGAATAATGGTTCAATGTCAAAATGAGAGGTCCCAACATAGCAATAGATTAACAGCTATGAGGATGCTAAAGGCAAAATTAGTCCAGCTTAAGGAAGAGGAAAACAAGGAAAAGGTTGAAGATTTACAGGGAAAATATACTCAGATTGGCTGGGGATCTCAAATTAGGTCCTATATATTCCACCCCTATAGTTTAGTAAAAGACCATAGAACTGATGTGGAAGTAGGAGATGTTAATAGGGTTATGGATGGGGACATTGATATTTTTATAAATGAGTATTTAAAAAGTATATCCATGAATTCTGGTAGAATAAATGGTAAATAGATAAATATTTAAAAATAACAAGCCCTTTATGTTTATTATCTAGGGCTGTTTTTTTTCTAAAAATGTCTGTATAATTATTCCATTATAGGGGGGCAATAATTTTCCTCCCTTTATTAAAGTCTAATAACATTCTAAGGAATACTTTTCTAATTTTATTCTTTAGATAGAAGGATTTATTTATTCTTTGTCGAATAGTATGTATGTGAATAGTAAATATATTTACTAATGTTTCAAATAGACAGAAGAAAAATTTGATTTTTCAGTCCCTGAAGGTTTATATATTAAAAAGTAAGTTTTATAATAAAAATGAAAGGAGAAAAGTATGGATATAGTAAAGATATTAGTAGACGAATTTCAACTAAAACCATTTCAAGTTAGCAACACCATTAAATTAATTGACGAAGGAAATACAATTCCTTTTATTGCTAGATATCGTAAGGAACAGACTGGAGATTTAAAGGATACGGTTTTAAGAGAACTATCTGAAAGATTGAATTACTTAAATAATCTGAAGGATAGACAAGAAGAAGTAATTAGATTAATAGAGGAACAAGGGAAATTAACGGAGGATTTAAAGAAGGAAATACTAAATTCTGAAACCCTCCAAAGAGTAGAAGATTTATACAGACCTTTTAGACCAAAGAGAAGGACAAGGGCTACAATAGCTAAGGAAAAGGGATTAGAGGGATTAGCCAATATAATCTTATCTCAAAAAGTTGAAAAAGGTCAGCTAGAAAAGGAAGTAAATTTATATATTGATGAAGAAAAGGGAGTAAACACGAAAGAAGAAGCCCTAAATGGGGCTATGGACATAATTGCAGAGGTAATATCAGATAATGCTAAATATAGGGATATAATAAGGAAAATAGCATATACGAAAGGCACTATTCAAACAGAAGGAATTAAAAAAGAAGAGAAGTCCGTATACGAGATGTATTATGATTATACACAGTCTATAAAATCCATTCCTAATCATAGAATCCTTGCTATAAATAGGGGTGAAAAGGAAAAATTCTTGAAGGTGAATTTAAACTTTTCTGATGAGGAAATATTGTCTAAACTCAAATCTCTTATAATAACAAATGAATCAGCAGAAACTAAAACTTATATAGAATCCAGCATAGAGGATAGCTATAAAAGACTTATATTTCCTTCAGTAGAAAGGGAGATAAGAGCTAACCTTACAGAAAGAGCAGAGAAAGAAGCTATAAATGTTTTTGCTCTCAACTTAAAACCATTACTTATGCAGCCTCCAATTAAAGGTAAGGTTGTAATGGGAATAGATCCTGGATTTAGAACGGGGTGTAAAGTAGCTGTTATGGATGATACTGGCAAACTATTATCCTATACGACGGTATATCCAACAGAACCGCAAAATAAGATAGAAGAGACTAAGAAGGAGTTAAAGTTATTAATAGAAGAGTATGATGTAGATATTATAGCTATAGGAAATGGAACAGCATCTAGGGAAACGGAGATGGTAGTAGCTAGTATGCTTAGGGAAATAAAGAGAAATGCATTCTATATTATAGTAAGTGAAGCAGGAGCTTCTGTATATTCCGCTTCAGAGGTAGGACAAGAGGAGTTTCCAGATTTAGATGTTTCCATAAGGGGTGCTGTATCCATTGGAAGGAGACTTCAAGATCCTTTAGCGGAATTGGTAAAGATAGAGCCAAGACATATAGGAGTAGGTCAGTATCAGCATGATTTAAATCAGACCAAATTAGATGAAGCTTTAACTGGAGTAGTGGAAGATTGTGTCAATACAGTAGGGGTGGATTTAAATACTGCTAGTCCTTCTTTATTAAAGTATGTAGCGGGAATATCTAAGAAGGTTGCACAAAGTTTAATTAAATATAGGGAAGAAAACGGGAAGTTTAAAAATAGGCAAGAATTATTAAAAGTAAAGGGGCTAGGAGCTAAAACCTTTACTCAATGTGCCGGGTTTTTAAGAATACCTGGTGGAAGTAATCCTTTAGACAACACTGGAGTTCACCCAGAGTCCTATACAATTGCAGAAAAGATATTGGACAAGGAATTAAATGAAGAGGAAATACATAAACTTTCTAAGGAATTAGATGTAGGTGAACTTACTTTAAGAGATATAGTTATGGAATTAAAGAAACCAGGAAGAGATCCACGGGATGAAATGCCACAGCCAATTTTCAGAACGGATGTATTGGAGATAGAGGATTTAAAAAAGGATATGATTTTAACTGGTACTGTAAGAAATGTAGTGGATTTTGGAACTTTTGTAGATATTGGAGTTAAACAAGATGGGCTAGTTCACATATCTCATCTATCTGAAAGATATGTAAGACATCCGAAAGAAATAGTAAAAGTGGGGGATATTGTTAAAGTAAAAATACTAGACGTGGATAAAGATAGGGGGAGGATTTCACTTAGTATGAAAGACGTTTAGTTATAAAGGGGGCGTGTGGGTTGTTAAATATTGATAAAATGACAAGACAAGATTGTCCTTTTATTGGAATCGTGAGCTCTAAATACCGGGGGGATGAACTTAGACCTTTTAAAAGTTACGTAACTAAATATTTTAATAAAGGAGGAGGGGTAATATACATCTATGCAAAAGATGACGAGATGCAAAGCTTAAACTATTTAGGGAACCTTTGGGAAGTAGACTTAAATTACCTTTATAGTAAAAAGAAGATTATATTCATATGCAGGGAAGATTATTTAGTAGATGACCAGTTTGATGGTGTAGGATTTTTAATGGCTATTGAAGAAGGATTGAGGGAATTAAATAAAAATAAATCTAAAGAAAATAGGATATATATTACAGTAGATTATTTTTGGAATTCTATTATAAAAGATAATGCTCAATATTTTTATGATAAGTTAAATGATTTTAGTAAAGAAAAAAATTCTAAGATTATATTAAGATATATTATAGAAGAGCTTAGTGAAACTTATGTCCATAGTTTACTTAATAACCATGATGCTTTATTGGTAGATGGCTCAGATGATTATGAAGTTTATTCTTCAAAACAGTTGATATCTCAATCTCTAAACATATTGTCCATGCATAATGCAATAAGCAATAGATATGAAAAGGAAATGATAAGGGTTGAATACTTAAAAACCTTAGGAGAGCTTATGGAAGGAACGGTTCATGATATCAATAATTTACTGGTAACCATACTTGGATATGCACAGCTTTCCTTAGCTGTAGAGGACAATATGGAGGTAAAAGATTATCTTAAAATAATATATAAGACTGCCTTAGATGGCAAAAATATTACGGATAGGATTCAGAATCATATAAGGGGCAGATATGATTCTTTAAAGAATATATATGAATTTGATAATATAATAAATAGCTGTATTGAAATGACCAGACATAAGTTTAAATCATGTTCTAATGAGAATGGAGAAAAGATGGAGATGGTAGTCGATCTAGGCTCTAAGGGCTATATATATGCTAATGAATATGAAGTGAGGCAGGCAATAATAAACATAATATTAAACGGAGTAGATGCTATGGAGGGTCATGGAACATTGAGCATAAAAACTTATCAGATTGGACCTCAATTAGTCTTGGAAATTATGGATACAGGAAAGGGAATGGATAAAGCTACTAAGAATAAGATGTTTGATCCTTATTTTACGACTAAGGGTTCTAAAGGGACAGGATTAGGTTTAAATATAGCAAAGAAGATATTTGATAACCATATGGCAAAAGTATTTGTGGATAGTCAAATAGGTAAGGGAACTAAATTTACAATTTATTTTCCTGCAGGAGAAAAGAGATATAATGTTGCCGAGATGGAAACTAACAGTTATAATATTAGTTAGAGTAACGAAATAATTAAAGGGGGGATTTGAATGATTTTTATCAAAAATGGTCGCATATTTACCATGGCAGGGGAAGTGATTGAAAAAGGCTCTATTCTTATCGATAATGGTAAAATTATAGAAGTAGGAAAGGACTTAGTGGCTCCATTAGATGCAGAGATAATAAATGCAGAAGGTAAAATGGTGCTGCCAGGATTTATCGATGCTCATTGCCATATTGGAATGTGGGAAGAAGGTATGGGATTTGAAGGTAGTGACGGAAATGAAATGGTAGACCCTGTAACTCCACAACTTAGAGCTATTGATGCTATTAATCCAATGGATATAGCTTTTGAAGAAGCATATAGAGGTGGAGTAACTACAGCTGTTACAGGACCAGGCTCAGCTAATGTCATTGGAGGAATGACTGTAGCCCTAAAGACCTATGGAAAAAGGGTAGATGATATGATACTTAAAGAACCTGTTGCTATGAAAGTAGCTTTTGGAGAAAATCCAAAGAGGGTATATGAATCTCAAAAGAAATCACCTATGACTAGAATGGCAACAGCAGCCATATTAAGGGAAACCCTGTTTAAAGCCAAGGCATATATGGAAAAGAAAGAACAAGGGAAAGAAGATTTATCAAAGATGCCTGAATATGACATGAAAATGGAAGCCATGTTAAAGGTATTAAGAAAAGAAATTCCTTTGAAAGCTCATGCTCATAGAGCAGATGACATATTTACAGCTCTTAGGATTGCAAAGGAATTTGACGTAGATATTACATTAGAACACTGTACAGAAGGTCATCTAATTGCAGATTATCTGGCTAAAGAGGGTAAAGGGGCTATTGTTGGTCCTACACTATCTAATAGGTCTAAAGTAGAGTTAAGAAATTTAACCTTTGATACACCACGAATACTTCATGAAGCAGGGGTTAAAATAGCTATAATGACAGATTCGCCAGTTATACCTCTACACTATCTTCCAATTTGTGCAGGGTTAGCAGCTAAATCAGGATTAGAGGAAATGGAAGCATTAAAAGCTATTACTATAAATGCTGCTGAAATTGTTGGTATTGATGATAGAGTGGGTAGTATAGAAATAGGGAAAGATGCAGATATAGCTATATTTGATGGTAATCCAATTAAAGATATAGACTGCAAAACATATGCGACTATAATAAATGGGGAAATAGTTTATAAAAACTATTAACTAGAGAGGAGCGAAATTCTTGAAACTAGGGTTTATTGTAAATCCTATTGCAGGCATGGGAGGAAAAGTAGGGCTAAAAGGCACCGACGGAGAAGAAGTTTTAGAAAAAGCACGTGAACTAGGAGCATATCCTGAAGCTCCTATAAAAGCCAAAAAGGCTCTAGAAGTTTTACTTCCTCTAAAAGAAAAAATAGCAGTATTTACATGTCCTGGTAGTATGGGAGAAGAAATAGCAAAACAGCTAGGATTTAAATCAATAGTTTTAGGGGAACAAAAGGATATTACTGGTCCAGAGGATACGGAGAAGGCAGCAAATATGATGCTAGATGAAGGGATAGACATACTGCTCTTTGCTGGAGGGGATGGCACTGCTCGAAATATCTACAATGCCATTGGAGACAAGGTGCCAGTTATTGGTATACCAGCAGGAGTTAAGATTCATTCAGGAGTCTATGCAAACCATCCTAAAGCGGCAGGAGAAGTAGCATTAAAATATCTTATGGATAATTATATGGAAGTAAAAGAAGTTGAGGTCATGGATATAGATGAAGAAGCTTTTAGAAAAGGTCAAGTAACGGCAAAGCTATATGGCTACATGAAAGTTCCCTTTGAACCTCAATTGGTACAAAACCAGAAATCTGGTGGAATTGAAGGAGAAGAGGCAGCTTTAGATGGAATCTCCGACAAGATTATTGAACAGATGGAAGAGAATACTATATATATAGTAGGCTCTGGAACTTCTACTAGACCTATTATGGAAAAGCTGGGACTTCCAAATACCCTATTGGGAATAGATTTAGTAAAGGATAAACAACTCATAGATTCTGATGTTAACGAAAAGGAAATTTTACAGCATATAGAAGGTGAAAAGGCAAAGATAATAGTCACGGTAATTGGAGGTCAAGGCTATATATTTGGAAGGGGAAACCAACAGTTAAGTGCAGATATAATAAAAAAGGTAGGAAAAGAAAATATAATCATCATTGCGACGAAGAAGAAACTCATGTCACTGGGAGGACGCCCTCTTTTAGTGGATACTGGAAATGATGAAGTAAACAGTATGTTTAATGGATATATGAGGGTGAGAACTTCTTATTATGAGGAAGTAGTCCATATGGTGAAAGGGCTTTAACAATTGACAGGTGACAATTGTCAATTAAAGACAAAAGATAATATATGATTGACAATTTTTAGTATTTGTTTTATAATAAAGATAATTAAATAAATGTCTTCAGGGCGAGGTGCAATTCCTCACCGGCGGTTATAGCCCGCGACCCGATTCATTTCGGTTGACTTGGTGAAATTCCGAGGCCGACAGTTAAAGTCTGGATGGAAGAAGATTATAAGTGAGTCTACACACATGCCCCGAAGCTTTCTTTCGGGGTTTTTTATGTGACAGAACCTTCCAACTTTCGCCCTAGAGAAATAATCATTTGGAGGGATTTTCATGTATACATTAAGAAGGGAAGATTTTAATACAAAAACCATGGTAAAGGTTTCCGTTTTATCTGTAATAGCTTTTATACTCATGATGTTCGATTTTCCATTATGGTTTGCACCACCATTTTTAAAGTTTGATATCTCCGATGTACCTGCTCTTATAGGCTCTTTTGCTATGGGACCAATGGCTGGAGTTCTAGTGAATCTAGTGAAAAATTTATTAAATGTTCTCGTAGAAGGATCGGCTACAGGAGGAGTAGGAGAATTTTCTAATTTCGTTGTAGGGAGTATATTTGCTTATAGTGCAGGATTGATTTATTACAAGAAAAAAACATTTAAAAATGCAATCATTGGATTAATAGTAGGAATGTTGATTATGACCGTATCCATATCCATAATTAACTATTATATCATGATTCCTTTTTATGCTAAGTTGTTTGGAATGTCATTAGATAAGATTGTATCTATGGGGACTGCAGTAAATAAGCATGTAGTAGATTTTAAATCATTGATACTCTATGCAGTAGTTCCATTTAACTTCTTTAAGGGAGTTGTAGTTAGTATAGTTACCATTTTACTATATAAAAGGGTATCACCAATACTTCATAGATAACTTGACAGGGGATTTTCCTGTCAAGTTTTTTATATAGATTAAATTTGAATGAAATGCTATAATAAAAGGTAGTTTAAGGAATAGGAAGGTTGATTTAATGGGTAAAATAATATTAAAGGGATTAGAAGAGACTGAAGAGTTTGGAGAAAAATTGGGAAGTCTCTTAAAACCAGGAGATATTGTATCATTAATTGGAGATTTAGGTGCTGGAAAGACTACATTGACTAAATCCATCGGTAAAGGATTAGGGATAGAGGACTATATAACTAGCCCTACATTTACACTTGTAAACGAATATAAGGGAAAATACTGGGTTTATCATTTCGATGTTTATAGATTAGACAACATAGAGGAATTAGATGATTTAGGATTTGACGAATATTTTTATTCCAATGGGGTTTCTATTATAGAGTGGGGAGATAGAATAGAGAAATTTCTGCCTAAAGAAAAAATTAATATACAGATAGAAAAAGGAAAAGAACTAGATGATAGGATTGTAACCATATTTGGAGAAGGAAATAGATTAGAAGAATTGGTTAAGGAGTTGAATATAAATTGAAAGTATTGGCTGTAGATACATCTACTATGGTAGCTACCTGTGCTGTACTAGATGAAGAAAAACTATTGGGAGAATTTTCTTTAAATCAGGATATGACTCATTCTGAAAATTTGGTTCCCATGATTAAAGAAGTATTAGATAATTTAAATCTAAATATATCGGATATAGATTTATATGGAGTGGCAGTAGGACCAGGATCTTTTACTGGTCTTAGGATTGGGATTGCTACGGTTAAATCCTTTGCCCATGTATTTGATAAACCTATAGTAGGAATCTCTACATTAGAAGGTTTAGCCTTTAATCTATCCTATAATGGTATCATCGTTCCCATGATAGATGCACGAAGGGATAGGGTATATACAGGTATATATAAGAGAGATATGGGAAGTCTATCTAATATATTAGAGCCTTGTATAATGGAAATAGATGAATTATTAGGAATATTGAAGAAGGATTATCATAATATAATGATAAATGGAAATGGGGCTCTTCTACATAAGGATAAGATATTGGATAGATTAGAAGGACAGGTAGAATTAGCACCAATGGGACTAAATGGATGTAAAGGAGCAAGTATCGCAGAACTTAGCCTTCAAAGATGGAAAAAGGGAGAAACCCAAGATTATTATAGTTTGGTACCTAATTATTTAAGGGAGTCTCAAGCCCAGAGAGAATTAAGAAAGAAGGAAAGTTGATTATGGATGTAAAAATTCGAGAAATGAGAGAATCGGATTTAGATAGGATAATGGAAATAGAGGTCAAAACTTTTTCACCTCCTTGGTCACGGGAGGCCTTTTTATTAGAACTTACTAAAAATTTATTGGCAAAATATATAGTAGCAGAAGTAGACGGAGAAGTTGCAGGATATGGAGGTATTTGGTTAATAATAGATGAGGGACATATTACCAATATTGCAGTGGAAGAAAAATATCGGGGATTAGGTGTTGGAAATAGGATAGTAGAAGGGCTGATACAATTATGTATAGATAGAGATATAAAAGCCGCTACATTGGAAGTGAGAAAATCCAACGAAATAGCCAAGTCCCTTTATAAGAAATATGGATTTAAAGAATATGGAATTAGAGAAGGGTACTATTCGGATAACAATGAAGATGCAATTATTATGTGGAAAACTATCCAATTTTAGATGAGGTGATAATATGACAATAACATTGGCTATAGAAACATCATGTGATGAAACCTCCTGTGCTGTTATAAAAGACGGTAGAGAAGTTTTATCCAATATAATTTCCTCCCAAATAGAAATTCATAGAAAATTTGGAGGAGTAGTCCCTGAGGTTGCTTCGAGGAAGCATATTGAAAATATAAATTTAATTATTCAAGAAGCTCTTGATGAAGCTAATATTACTTTTGATGATGTAGATTTAGTTGGGGTTACTCGAGGTCCTGGTTTAGTAGGAGCCTTGCTAGTAGGCATATCTAGTGCTAAGGCTATAGCTTATGGCATTAATAAGCCATTAATAGGGGTTAATCATATTGAAGGGCATATATGTGCAAATTATATAGAACATAAGGATTTAGAACCACCTTTCACTTGTTTAGTAGTATCAGGAGGTCATACCTATTTGGCTCAAGCTGAGGATTATACTGAATATGAACTAGTAGGCAGGACTAGAGATGATGCAGCTGGAGAAGCTTTTGATAAGGTAGCTAGAGCTTTAGGATTATCTTATCCCGGAGGACCATTGATAGATAAATTATCCAAGGAAGGAAACAAAGATGCCATAGATTTTCCTAGGGTATATTTAGAACACGATAGCTATGATTTTAGTTTTAGTGGATTAAAAACTGCAGTTTTAAACTATCTCAATGGAGCAAAGCAAAAGGGTGAGGAGATAATAGTAAAGGATGTAGCAGCTTCTTTTCAACAGGCAGTAATTGAAGTACTTGTGGATAAAACTTTTAGATTAGCAAAAGAAAGAAAATCCAATAAAATAGTTATGGCTGGTGGGGTAGCAGCTAATGAAGGATTGAGAAATATGATGGAAAGTAGAGGTAGGGAAGAAAATATAGATATACTTTATCCATCGAGGATTCTCTGTACGGACAATGCTGCTATGATAGGTGCTGCTGCTTATTTTAATTATATGAAAGGACGAGTTTCAGATTACTATTTAAATGTGGTGCCGAATTTAGAGTTAAGATGATAATTGACAACAATTTTTCCACATTATTTCCACAATAGAATATGAGTTTACCATAATTAAATGTGGATAATGTGGAAAAATCTAAATGAAAACCATAACAATGGGACAATCCCCTTGGGGATAACTCTGTGGATTCTGTGTATAAGATGTGGATAATGTGGGAAAACTATTTCTCTGTTAAAGTTATCCATTGGTCATAAAGGGAATCCAACTTCAGCTGTAAAAGCTCTCTCTCCTTGGACAATTCAATGATCTTATCAGGTTCATCGTAGATTTTGGGATCGCATAAAATCTGATCTAATGCTTCAATATCCATTTCCTTTTCTTCGATCATTTTTTCTAAATTTAATATTTCCTTTTTCTTTTTTCTCTCTAATTCCTGTTTTTCTTTTTCCTTTTTTCTTTCCAATTTAATTTGAGTTTTAGTTTTGAAATCTTCATCTTCTTCTACTATTATTTCGTTCTTTTTTTCTAAATAATAATCATAATTTCCTAAGTATTCTTTTATACCTTCTTTGGTTAACTCCAATATCTTATTGGAAACTCTATTTAAGAAATATCTATCATGGGATATTACCAATAGAGTTCCTTGATAATCTATTATGGCGTCTTCTAATACCTCTTTAGAATCAATATCCAAGTGGTTAGTAGGCTCATCCATGAGAAGAAAATTGGCATCGGAGAGCATCATCTTTAAAAGGGCGAGCCTTCCTCTTTCACCTCCACTTAATTCTCTAACTTCTTTAAATATATCGTCCCCAATAAATAGAAAGCGACTTAGGATAGAACGTATTTGATAATGGTCTAAGGAAGGGTTGTCATCCCATATCTCATCCATTACCGTCTTATTTAAGCTTAAACTAGTCTGCTCTTGATCAAAGTAGCCAATATGGACGTGGTGTCCTATATTTATATTTCCAGCGTCATAGGGAAGTTGTCCTAAAATCATCTTGAACAAGGTAGTTTTTCCGATTCCATTAGGACCAATCAATCCTACCCTTTCTCCTCTATATATGGTAAACATAATGTCTTCAAGTAGCTTATAATCTCCAAAAGATTTTCCAACTTCCTCAACTTTTAAGACCTCTCTACCGCTTTTGATTTTAGGTTCAAATGTTATCTTAGCTTTTTTAGGATCCAAAGGACGATCTAATACTTTCATCTTATCCAACATCTTTTGTCTTGATTGGGCCTGCTTAATATATCGCTGACCGCCATAGTTGGAAAAACGCTTTATGATTTCCTCTTGCCTTTTGATTTCCTTTTGCTGGTCTTCATATTTTTTCTTTAATAATTCCAGATCCTTTTTTCTTTGCTCCATATATTTAGAGTAGTTAGTATTATATATTTTAATGTTCAAATTTTCTAAATGGAATATCTTAGATACTACATTATCCAGAAAATATCTATCATGAGATATGATAAGTGCAGCACCCTTATACTCTTTAAGATAATATTCTAGCCAATTTATGGCTTCAATATCTAAATGGTTAGTAGGCTCGTCTAACAACAGAAGATCAGGTTTTTCAAGGAGGAGTTTGGCTAAAGAGAGCCTAGCTTTTTGTCCACCACTTAATACATGTACCTCTTTTTCCATATCATCATCGCTAAAACCTAGACCTTTTAATATACCTTTAATTTCAGACTCAAACCCGTATCCATTTAGATTGTTGAATTTTTCTAATAGCTTGGAATACTCATCCATCAACGAATCCAATTTTTCTGAATCGACCTTTGCACCTTCTATGCTTATTTCCTGTTCTAAATTTCTTAGCTCTTTTTCCATTAGAATTATGGGTTCAAAAACTTCTAAACACTCATCAAATACCGTATTATTGCTTTCCATATTTGAATGTTGTTTTAGATAGCCTATTTTTAAATCCTTTTGTACATAGATATCACCACTGTCTTTAAAGACTTCACCAGCTAATATATTGAAAAGGGTAGTTTTACCTGAGCCATTAAGACCTATAAGACCAATTTTATCTCCATCTTCCACTGTAAAAGTTATATCCTTTAATATTTCATCTACTATATAAGTTTTTGATATATTATTACATGAGAGGACTATCATTTTCTAATCTCCTACTTTCTATATACTATATTTATATTTTACCAAAAAAAATAGCCCTTTTAAAGTAAGGACTATCTTTAGCTTTTTAAATCCTGTTCCATTGCCATGGCAGATAAAATTTTATCGATTAAATCTAATTCACATCTTCCTTCATCGGTATAGTGATTACATTTAGTACAATTTTCAAATTTGTCCTCATAGCTGCCAGATTCTGAAGTTAACCCTGAATTTTCTCTAGGAGAATATGAATCACAGTATAGAGCTATTTTTCTTAACTGTTCTTTACTCGCCATTTTATAACCTCCTAAAATTATATTAGTTATATTATAAGTAATTTAAAGTTTTATATTCGTTAATAAATTGAATTTGTATATTTTTAATATAAGATGATTGTCAAAAAATTTATGAAGCTCAAAGCAAATGGTACTGCAATTAATGTGATTATCTTGACAAAGGGAAGTTTTATTGATTATTTTTTACCCCCTCTATAATTATGGTTAAAATTGACTGATTAATAAGTATTTGCTATAATAAAGAGAAACAATGGAAATGATATAGATATAGATGGGGGTGGAAAATATGGATAGAGATAATAAAGTGTCGATAACTGTTATTAGAAGATTACCTAAATATTATAGATATTTAGGAGATTTACTCCGAAAGGGTATAAATAGAATCTCATCTCAACAATTGAGTAAGATGACGGGATTTACAGCATCTCAAATTAGACAAGATTTAAACAATTTTGGAGGTTTTGGACAGCAGGGTTATGGATATAATGTTGACGAATTGTATACTCAATTGGGTAAGATATTGGGATTAGATAAGTCCTATAATGCAGTAATTGCAGGAGCAGGAAATTTAGGTCAAGCAGTAGCTAATTATAAAGGCTTTGAAGATGCTGGGTTTAAAGTGCTTTCATTATTTGATAAAAATCCCAAGTTAATAGGATTGAAGATAAGGGATATAGAGATAAGAGATGTAGATGAAATGGGAGACTATATAAGGAGAAACAATGTAGAAATAGGTATTATAACTACACCAAAGGAGAATGCCCAAGACATTGCTGAGATATATATGAAAAGTGGAATAAAAGCTATTTGGAACTTTGCTCCAGCAGACCTTAAAGTAAGTGATGAGATAGTAATAGAAAATGTTCATTTAAATGAATCCTTATTTACTTTGTCCTATTTTTTAAACAACAAATCCGATTATAGTAGAGATTAGTGTGTTAAAGAGCTATAATATTTTTTATCTATTTTAAGTAATAAAAATGGTTAAAAAAATAACACCTATTGGTGTCTATTAAGGAGAAAATATAAAGATGTATATAAATTTTAAGGATAAGAGCCTATAGTTTGAAAGGATTTTCAAGCTATGGGCTTTTGTATTGTAGAAAGAGAAATGCTAAAAGCTTTTAAGAGGAAAGACAAAAAATTAACAAATTTTATGGAAATAAACATCTAAATGCCTTATAATATAAGATAAGGATTTAGCTCAAAAATTAGGGAGGGAAATATATGAATTTCAATTTATCAAAGGAGCAGGAAATGGTAAGGAACGTAATGAGAGAATTTGCGGAAAATGAAGTAAAACCTATTGCTGCAGAAATTGATGAAACAGGTAGGTTCCCAAAAGAAACAGTAGAAAAAATGGCAAAATACAACATATTGGGAATACCTTTTCCCGTAGAATATGGCGGAGCAGGGGGAGATGAAATAGCTTATGCTATAGCTGTAGAAGAATTGTCAAAAGTCTGCGGAACTACAGGGGTTATTTGTTCTGCACACACTTCTCTTGGATGCTGGCCTATTTATAAATATGGCACAGAAGAACAAAAGCAAAAATATTTAGTACCTTTAGCAAAAGGGGAAAAATTAGGAGCATTTGGATTGACAGAACCAAATGCAGGTACCGATGCAGCAGGACAGCAAACTACAGCAGTTTTAGATGGAGACAACTATATATTAAATGGAACTAAAATATTTATAACCAATGGAGGACAAGCAGATACATACATTATATTTGCTATGACCGATAGGACTAAAGGTACAAGGGGTATATCAGCTTTTATACTAGAAAAAGACTTTCCTGGATTTAGTATAGGAAAGCTTGAAGATAAAATGGGTATTAGAGGCTCATCTACTACAGAGTTAATATTTAGAGATTGTATAGTTCCAAAAGAAAATCTTTTAGGGGATATTGGACAGGGTTTTAAAATCGCCATGTCAACTTTAGATGGTGGAAGAATAGGCATAGCAGCTCAAGCACTAGGTATAGCAGAAGGTGCCTTAGATGAAACCATAAAATATATAAAGGAAAGAGAACAATTCGGCAGACCGCTATCTAAATTTCAAGGACTCCAATGGATGGTAGCAGATATGGGAACGGAAATTGAAGCAGCTAAATTATTAGTATATAAAGCAGCATATAACAAAGCAAACGGACTTCCCTATAATAAAGAAGCAGCTATGGCTAAACTATTTGCGGCAAATACAGCTATGAGTGTAACTACTAAATGTGTACAACTTCATGGCGGATACGGATATACGAAAGATTATCCTGTAGAGAGAATGATGAGAGATGCCAAGATAACTGAAATATATGAAGGTACTTCTCAAGTACAACAGATGGTTATTGCAGCTAATCTATTGAAATAATAGGGTAGAGGAGGAATATTGATGAATATTATCGTATGTATAAAACAAGTTCCTGATACTAACGAAGTTAAAATTGACCCTGTTAAAGGAACTTTAATCAGGGAAGGAGTACCAAGTATTATAAATCCAGACGATAGAAATGCTTTAGAAGAAGCTTTAAAGATAAAAGATAAGAATAAAGATACTAAGGTTACAGTTCTCAGTATGGGACCACCTCAAGCAGATGTAGCACTAATAGAGGCTATAGCTATGGGAGCAGATGAGGGAATACTTTTAAGCGATAGGGCTTTTGCAGGCTCAGATACATGGGCCACCTCTACAGCAATTACAGCAGGAATAGAGCATATAGGAGATTATGACATTATATTCTGCGGTAGGCAAGCTATAGATGGAGATACGGCACAGGTGGGTCCTCAAATTGCTGAGCATTTAGGGATACCACAGATCACCTATGTGGAAGAACTTGAAATAAAGGATAAAAAGGTAAGGGCAAAGAGAGCCCTTGAGGATGGATATTTTGTAGTGGAATCGGAGCTGCCTGTATTGATTACGGCTATTAAGGAATTAAATGAACCTAGATATCCTTCTATAAAAGGGATATATGAAGCGTATAAGGGAGATAAGATAAAAGTATGGTCAGCTAAAGATGTAAAAGCAGATGAAAAGAATATTGGATTAGATGGCTCACCAACACAAGTTAATAAATCCTTTACACCTCCGGGAAGAGGTGGGGAATCTGAGATTATTGAAGGTAGCCCAAAGGAACAGGCTAGACAGCTTATAGTGAGATTAAAAGAAGAAAAATTCATATAAATTTTTTTGAGAGGGGGAAATAGGCATGGCAGTAAAGGTAATAGCTGAAAAATGTATTAGCTGTGGTATATGTGTTAAAAATTGTCCATTTGATGCTATTGATATGGTAGATAAAAAGGCTGTAATAGGAGATAAATGTACTATATGTGGAGTTTGTGTTCAAAAATGCCCTGTGGAAGCTATAGAGAAAGAAGAAGGAGAAAAAAGAGGAGTAGATATAGATGATTATAGAGGCGTTTGGGTATTTGCTGAACAAAGAGAAGGAAAGCTATTAAATGTTGCTATTGAATTATTGGGAGAAGGTAGAAAGATAGCTGATAAATTGAATACCCAGTTAACAGCCGTTTTACTTGGAAATAATGTAGACGATTTAGCTGAAAAGTTAGTAAAATATGGTGCGGATAATGTATTATATGGAGATTCTAAATTGTTAGAGGTATATACCACTGATGGATATGCCAAGGTGATATGTGAATTAATAGAGGAAAGAAAGCCAGAGATAATGCTAATTGGTGCTACGAATATTGGTAGGGATTTAGGTCCAAGGATTTCTGCTAGGATTCATACAGGGCTTACTGCTGACTGCACTAGGCTTGAAGTGGATTTGGAAAATAGGAGACTATTGCAAACTCGTCCAGCCTTTGGTGGAAACTTGATGGCAACTATTATATGTCCTAATTATAGACCGCAGATGTCTACAGTTAGACCGGGAGTAATGGAAAAGGCTAAATATGATGAAAATAGACAAGGAAATATTGAAAAGTTTACTCCAAACCTAGAGGAAGAAGATATTAAAGCTAAGGTTGTAGAATTTGTAAAAGGCGGAAAGGCTCAAGTAAAATTAGAAGAAGCCAATATAATAGTATCTGGCGGTAGAGGATTAGGAAACCCTGAAGGATTTAAGCTAATAGAGGATTTGGCTAATAAATTAGGAGGGGTAGTAGGGGCAAGTAGAGCTACAGTAGATGCTGGGTGGATAGAACAGTCTCATCAAGTAGGGCAGACAGGAAAAACCGTAAGACCTACATTATATATTGCTTGTGGAATATCAGGAGCAATTCAGCATTTAGCAGGAATGCAGGATTCAAAGGTAATAATAGCCATAAACAAGGATAAGGATGCACCAATATTTAAAGTTGCAGACTATGGAATAGTAGGAGATGTATACGAAGTTATACCTGAGTTAATAGAAGGGTTAGATAATATAGATGAAATAATGGAATCTATAAATTAGGTATATCCTTTATTCTATATACTTGCACTTGGTATAAATCAATGATAAAATAGAGTTGGATTATAAAACAGTCTTAATGAAAAGGTTTTCATAAAAACCAAATCAAGGGAGGTAGTGTTAGATGTCAAAAGAAAATTTAAATCCACTAGAAAGTGCTCAAAAACAAGTAAAATCTGCATGTGATGCCTTAGGGTTAGAACCAGCTGTTTATGAATTATTAAAAGAACCTAAAAGAGTAATTGAAATATCCATACCAGTAAAGATGGATGATGGTTCAATGAAAGTATTTAAAGGTTATAGAGCAGTTCATAATGATGCTATTGGACCTGGTAAAGGTGGAGTTAGATTCCATCCAGGAGTAAATGTAGATGAAGTTAAAGCTTTATCAGTGTGGATGACATTTAAATGTGGTGTTATGGGTGTACCTTATGGTGGAGGTAAAGGTGGAATTATTTGTGACCCATTAAGTCTATCAAAAGGAGAGTTAGAAAGACTTTCAAGAGGATATATTCAAGGACTTTATAAGTACTTAGGTGAAAAGATAGATGTACCAGCTCCAGACGTAGGAAGTAATGGACAAGTTATGGCTTGGATGGTAGATGAATATAATAAATTAGTTGGAGAATCTGCTCTAGGAGTTATTACAGGTAAACCAGTTGCATGGGGTGGTTCCGAAGGTAGAAACGAAGCTACAGGATTTGGTGTTTCAGTAATAGCTAGAGAAGCAGCTAGAGAACTTGGCATCGAAATGAAAGGTGCAAAGGTAGCTATCCAAGGCTTTGGAAACGTAGGAAGCTATACAGTTAAAAATGTTCAAAAACAAGGAGCTAAAATAGTAGCCATTGGTGAATGGGCACCATCAGTTGGAACTTATGCCCTTTACAATGAAGATGGATTAGATTTTGCAGACATGAAAGCTTATATGGATGAGCACAAAAACTTAGTAGGATATCCAAAAGCTAAACAAATCACTCTTGATGAATTCTGGGGATTAGAAGTAGACATTCTTATTCCAGCAGCTTTAGAAAATGCTATAACTGAAGAAGTAGCAGAAAAAGTTAATGCTAAATTAATATGTGAAGCTGCTAATGGACCAATTACTCCAGATGCTGACGAAGTATTACAAAGAAGAGGAATTCCAGTTACTCCAGATATTTTAACAAATGCAGGTGGAGTTACAGTATCCTATTTTGAATGGGTACAAAACCTACAAGGATACTATTGGAGTGAAAAAGAAGTTGAACAAAAACAAGAAGTAGAAATGGTTAAAGCATTCAATGCAATATGGAAACTTAAAAACGAATATGATGTTACAATAAGAAAAGCAGCTTATATGCTTTCAGTTAAAAAGGTTGCGGAGGTAATGAAATTTAGAGGATGGTATTAATATATAGAAACTGGTCTTTCAGACCAGTTTTTCTTTTTGATAAAATTGGGTATAATAGGGACAGCGGGTATGTTCATTTTCATGATAAGGGTACAGAGGTTTTGTTAGCATTTTGAAAGGAGAAATAAAATGGAATATAATATTATAGAACAAAATGATAAAATAATAATAAAGGATATAAATGATTTTGAGCCAAAGCATATATTTGAATGTGGTCAATGTTTTAGATGGCATGTAGAAGACGATGATTCTTATACTACTATTCATCATGGTAAGATATTAAATGTTAAAAAGGAAGGAAAAGATGTTATTCTCAATAATACAAGTAAATCAGATTTTGAAAATATTTGGTATAATTATTTTGATCTAGGGACGGATTATGGAAAGATAAAAGAAGAGCTATCCAAAGACCCTATACTAGAAGAAGCTATAAAATTTGGTGAAGGTATTAGGATTCTAAATCAAAATCCATTTGAAACCACTATATCCTTCATAATTTCAGCTAATAATCAGATACCTAGGATTAAAAAATCCATTGAATTGATTAGTCAAAGCTATGGAAAGCCTGTAGGTATTTATAGTGGAAAGGAGTATTTTTCTTTTCCTAAGGTAGATATATTAGCCAATGTAGATGAAGAGGACTTGCAGGAAAACCATAAGGTAGGATTTAGAGCTAAGTATATAGTAAAATCATCTAAGATGATTAATGAGGGAGAAGTAGATATAGATAAATTATTGGATTTACCAACAGAAGAAGCTAAAGAAGTACTCATGAAGCTTCCCGGAGTTGGACCTAAGGTTTCCGATTGTATATTATTATTTTCTTTAAATAAGAAGGATGCTTTTCCTATAGATGTATGGGTTAAAAGGGTAATGGAACATTTTTACTTAAAAGAGGATACTAAACTAAAGGATATATCCACATATGCCCATGAAAAATTCGGAGAATTAGCAGGTATTGCACAACAATATCTATTTTATTATGCAAGAGAATTAGGAATAGGAAGTAAAAAGAAGAAGTAAGGGTGAAATTTATGTATAAGATATTTGTCATTGAAGATGATAAGAAAATTGTAAATCTTATAAAGGATAGGTTAAAAAGATATGATTATAATGTGATTACCGTAAATAACTATTCAAATATTAAATCTGAATTTATAGAGGCGAATCCCCATCTAGTCCTTTTGGATATCAATCTTCCTAATTATGATGGTTTTTTTTGGTGCAGAGAAATAAGGACCATATCCAATGTACCTATTATATTTCTTTCTGCTAGGTTTTCTGATATGGATCAAGTTATGGCTATAGAAAATGGAGGGGACGACTATGTAACTAAACCTTTTTCCTTCGATCTTCTATTAGCTAAGATTAAGGGAGTACTAAGAAGAACCTATGGAGAATATGCTGAAAATCATTCTAAAGATGTTTACGAGGTAGATGGGGTGTATCTATACAAGACTCAAAATATAGTTGAATTGAAGGATAAGAAAATTGAACTCAGTAAGAAGGAATTTTCGTTATTATATATTCTCATTTCCAATTTAAACGATATAGTCCCAAGGGAGGTTCTTTTAGAAGAACTTTGGGATGATATGGATTTCGTAGATGATAATACCTTGTCAGTAAATATTGCTAGGCTTAGAAAGAGATTGGATGATATAGGGATATATGATTCTATTCAGACCAAAAGAGGACAGGGTTACTCTATGGTGAAGACTTGGTAGGTGACAATATGAACTTTAAAAATTATTTAAAGGATAGATTGCTATATATATTATTTTATTTCATTACTATGTCTATAGTTATAATCATTATGATGTTAGATTTAATAATTAGAAAGGAAAGACTGAGTATTCCTAATATAGTATATTCTTTTATGATATCATTCATATTTTTAATTCTTTTAATAAGTATAGATTATTTTAAAAAGAGGAAGTTCTATCAAGCTATTAATGATGGAATGGAAAATAGCGATAATTTACAATATATATTTAATATACCTGACAATATAAGCGAGGAACATGATTTTATTAAAGAGTTATTTACTAAGAATTATATGACATATGAGAATACATTGGATAAATATAAAAGAGGCTATAAAATTCAATTAGATTTTAATAATAGATGGATTCATCAGATGAAAACTCCTATTTCTGTTATTAAGCTAATATTGGAAAATGAAAAAACTAAAGATATAGATGAAAATACTAAGAAAAGCTATGAAAGTATAGAGGAAGAAATGGAGAAATTATCTAATGGTTTAGAAATGGCTTTATATACTCTAAGAGTAAATGATTTTCAAGAGGATTTTAAAGTAGAAGAAGTAAACCTATTGGAGGTTGTCAGAAGCGTTATCAATGAAAACAAAAATACATTTATAGTAAATTCCATTTATCCAAAGATAGTTTCAGAGAAGGATATAAAGGTAAAAAGCGATAAAAAGTGGATAAAGTTTGTCATAGGGCAGATTATATCCAATAGTATAAAATATTCCAAAGTAAAGGAAACTAAAGATAAATCTATAATGATAGACATTTTTGAACATGATAGTAAAATAATACTTTCTATAGAAGACAAGGGAGTAGGAATACCTAAGCAGGATATAGATAGGGTGTTTAATCCATTTTTTACTGGGGAAAATGGCAGGAAGTATTTAGAATCCACTGGAATGGGGCTTTACCTTTGCAAAGATGTGTGTAATAGATTAGGTCATGGAATATATGTAGAGTCCACCGAAGGGCTAGGGACTACAATGAACGTAGTTTTTTATCATGGTAAGAGCATTTATAATTTTTAAGTATGAAATCTGACGATATTGTAAGATATAATTTAAATTTGAAAGGGAAATCAATAGAAAGATTTCTCTTATTTTTTTATACTGTATATAGTAAAAAAAATCATTTCAATACAGGAGGTAATAAAAGTGGCAGTATTAGAGACAAAAGGTCTATCTAAAATATACGGTAAAAAAGGTAAAGGAATATCTGTTAAAGCCCTTGAGGATTTTAATATGACAATAAAAGAAGGAGAATTTGTAGGAGTTATGGGACCATCTGGTTCAGGTAAGACTACTCTATTAAATATGCTAGCAACTATAGATTCACCATCTTCAGGAGAAATTTTAGTAAATGGGAAGAATCCTCACAAATTAAAAGAAGATGAATTGGCTATATTTAGAAGAAATAACTTAGGATTTATATTTCAAGATTTTAATCTATTAGATACTTTATCAGTAAAGGAAAATATAATACTTCCTCTAGTATTGGAGGATGTTAAAAATAAAGAAATAGAAAAAAGAGTAGATGATATAGCAACTGTATTGAGTATAAAAAACATCTTAAATAAGAGAACCTATGAAATATCTGGAGGACAGCAGCAGAGGACTGCCTGTGCTAGAGCCCTTATAAACAATCCTGCAATAATATTAGCCGATGAGCCTACAGGTAATTTGGATTCTAAAGCATCTTTTGATTTAATGTCATCTTTGGAAAAGATAAATCAGGAGAAGAAAGCAACCATAGTCATGGTAACTCACGATGCTTTCGCTGCAAGTTTTTGTAATAGAATAATTATGATTAAAGATGGAAAGTTCTTCTTAGAAATTGTAAAGAAATCTAGTAGACAGGTATTTTTCAAGGAGATTTTAGATTCATTATCCCTTCTTGGAGGTGGGTATAATGAAAATATCTAATATGGCTGTAAAAAATGTTAAAGGAAATTTGTATAGATATATAATGTATTGTTTAAGCAATGCTTTTGCAGTTACAGCGTTTTATATATTTGCAAATTTTATATTTCATCCATCGGTAGATATGAAATCGGCTGGAGGCCATGAAGTAGCAAAGATGGGGGCAGCTAATGGAATGATAGTTAGTCAAGTGATAATAGTTATATTTTCCATATTGTTTGTTGGATATTCTACTTCCATATTCTTAAAGTCTAGAGGAAAAGAATTTGGGCTTCTTTCTCTATATGGAATGACTAGAAAACAAATGAAAAAATATGTGCTTATAGAGAATACTATTTTAGCTATTTTATCAATAGGAATAGGAATATTTACAGGAGTAGTTTTTTCAAAATTGTTTTTTATGATAATGGAAGTATTTTTAGATATTAAATTACCCTTTAATATATCTTTTAAAGCATTGGCATTAACCAGTATAATCTTTTTTGCTCTATTTGAGATAATTAGTAACTTTATGCTTTTTCAGATAAGGAATAAGGAGATAATTGAACAAGTAAAATCTAGCAAGATACCTAAGACCATACCTAATTTTTCTAAAACTAAAGCTATACTAGGTGTAGTATTACTTATAGTAGGTTATGCTACAGCTTGGCTTGTAGAAGGGGTACTGGTACCTTTAGCTATGATACCAGTAACGTTGATAGTAATAGCTGGTACTTACTTCTTATTTACTCAGTTTAGTGTGGCAGTAGCCAACAGAATATTGAATAATAAAAACATACTATATAAAAAGACCAATATAGTAGCTTATTCTCAAATGATATTTAAGCTACAGGATACGGCTAAAGTATTATTTTTAGCTTCCATATTAGGAGCAATTACATTTACTGCTACTGAGACTATATTTTCCTTCTATACAGAGATATCTAGAGTATCAGGCTTAGATAATGCTCATGAAATGGTAATAGTTCAAAGAGGGGAGACCTTAGACGATAAGGAAGTAGTAGGAAATGTAAAGAAAAAGCTTGAGGATAATCATATAAAAATTAAAGACATCTATAGGGTAGAAGGCACAAGTATGGAAATAGCAGTAAAAGAAGGGCAGGAACCAGACAAATATTTCATACTATCCAACCGCGATTACAATAGATTGGCAAAACCATTAGGAAAGAAATTAGTAGAGGTTAAAGAAAATCAGGTTATCTTCAATTATCCTTATAATGATTGGGTTAATGGTGAGGAAACAGGAGAGGTCACTGAAGAAAATAAAAGGGCTCATTGGAATGAGATCAATTTAAATATAGGTGATGAAACTAAAGAATTTAAATTGGCTACGGAAGTACACGGGCAAGTTATATCACTACCTCCTGTAGGCTATTCAAAGGTGTTGGTATTAAATGATAAAGACTTTGAAGAGATAATAAACAATACAAAGGAAAAGGACTTAATCATATATAATGGAATGAAAATAGATAATTGGAAGGATTCCTATGATGTTTCAATAGAAATACAGAAAAATCTAGGGGATAGATATGATGGAAGTTATTATTCCAACATAGTTCCATACAAAGATATCAGCAAAAGTTATGGTTTAATCTTGTTTATAGGATTTTTTATAGCATTTTTATTCTTTATAGCATCGGGAAGTATTATTTACTTTAAATTGTTCAATGAAATAAAGCAAGATGGTGTAGAGTATGGCATTCTTAGAAAAATAGGAACTACAGAAAAGGAAATAAATAAGATTATAACTAAGCAAATAGGGATTATATTCTTCCTGCCATTTGTGGTAAGTACATTACATTCATTATTTGCACTAAAATCTCTTTCAAATCTTCTGATGAACAATTTGTTTACTAATGGTCTCGTAGTCATGATGGGATATTTAGTATTTCAGTTGGTATACTTTATAATAATAAGGTCTATGTATATAAATAGATTGAAATATAATTAAAAGATAATGGGACTCTTATGGATAAGGGTTCCATTATCTTATTTTTCCATTTAATTTTGATTATAATTATATGAAAAATAATTATAAATAAATATATGGAATTACAGGAAGATATTAAGTGAAAAAAAGAGTAAAACACACTTAAACTAAGAATATGACGTAAAATTACTATATATGAGGAAATATAGGACTTGCTTCTATGTTTTTTATTAAGTAACATATAAATTGTACATATTAGCACTCAGTGATGATGAGTGCTAATAAATTGGGAAAAAATTTATTAAAATATAAGGAGGTAGTATTATGAACCTTAAACCATTAGGGGACAGAGTTGTTATTAAGAAAGTTGAAGCTGAAGAAAAGACAAAATCTGGCATTGTTCTTCCAAGCACTGCTAAAGAACAACCACAAATGGCTGAAGTAATAGCTGTTGGTGCTGATATTATCAATGATGAAAAGAAAAAAGATCAAATTAAAGTGAATGATAAAGTTATATTCTCTCAATATGCTGGAACAGAAGTGAAAGTTGACGGAGAAGAATATACAATACTTAAATTAAACGATATTTTAGCGGTAGTTGAGTAGTCAATTGACAATTGAAAACAATTTATAATGCGCGATGCACAATTAAAAACAAAAATAATTTATAATGAACAATGCATAAATAAAAACAATTCGCAATGCACAATCGTAAGGGTTTCAGAAAAAGAACTCAGAGATAGACCTCGATAATTGTGAATTGTGAACTGTGCATTGAATAAAAAAGGAGTGAATATAATGGCTAAAGAAATTAAGTTTGGTGAGGACGCACGTCGTTCAATGGAAAAAGGAATAAATCAATTAGCTGATACAGTTAAAGTAACTCTTGGACCAAAGGGAAGAAATGTAGTATTGGATAAACAATTTGGTGCACCACTTATTACTAATGACGGTGTAACTATAGCTCGTGAAATAGAATTAGAAGATAGATACGAAAACATGGGAGCTCAACTAGTTAAAGAAGTTGCTACTAAGACTCAAGATGTAGCAGGAGATGGTACTACTACTGCAACATTACTTGCACAAGCTATTATTAGAGAAGGACTTAAGAACGTAGCTGCAGGAGCAAACCCAATTATATTACAAAAAGGTGTTCGTAAAGCAGTTGATAAGACAATAGATGAAATTAGGAGATTCTCAAAGAAGGTAGAATCAAAAGAAGCTATTACTCAAGTTGCTTCCATTTCTGCAGGAGACGAAGAAATAGGTAGATTAATTGCAGAAGCTATGGATAAGGTAGGTAACGAAGGGGTTATAACTGTAGAGGAATCTAAATCCATGGGAACTACTTTAGAAGTAGTAGAAGGTATGCAATTTGATAGAGGATATGTATCCGCTTATATGGTTACAGACACTGAAAAGATGATAGCTGAATTAGATGAACCATATATACTTATTACTGACAAGAAAATTTCCAATATCCAAGAAATATTACCAATATTAGAACAAATAGTTCAACAAGGAAGACCATTATTAATTATTGCAGAAGACATAGAAGGAGAAGCTTTAGCAACATTAGTAGTTAATAAATTAAGAGGAACATTTAACTGTGTTGCAGTTAAGGCTCCAGGATTTGGGGATAGAAGAAAAGAAATGTTACAAGATATAGCCATTTTAACTGGCGGTCAAGTAATATCAGAAGAATTAGGATATGACCTAAAAGATGCTACAATAGATATGTTAGGTAAAGCAAGAAGAGTTAAAGTAGACAAAGAAGACACTGTAATCGTTGATGGAGAAGGCGACCAAAAGAATATAGAAGAGAGAGTAAGACAAATTAAAGCACAACTTGAAGAAACTGATTCAGAATTTGATGCAGAAAAATTACAAGAAAGACTTGCAAAACTATCAGGTGGAGTTGCAGTAATCCAAGTTGGAGCTGCTACAGAAACTGAACTTAAAGAAACAAAATCAAGAATTGAAGATGCTCTAGCAGCAACAAGAGCAGCAGTTGAAGAAGGAATAGTACCTGGTGGTGGAACTGTACTTGTAGATTCTATCGCAGCTGTAGCAAAATTATTAGATGAAACTAATGGAGACGAAAGAACAGGAGTTAACATAATAGTTAGAGCATTAGAAGAACCAGTAAGACAAATAGCTACAAATGCAGGACTAGAAGGTTCAATAATAGTAGAAAAAGTTAAAGAATCAGAAGCTGGAGTTGGCTTCGACGCATTAAACGAAAAATATGTAGATATGATTGGAGCAGGAATAGTTGATCCAACTAAGGTAACTCGTTCAGCATTACAAAATGCTTCCTCTGTTGCATCTATGGTATTAACAACAGAAGGTGCAGTAGTAGATATAGAAAAAGATGACCCAACTGCTGGAATGGGCGGTATGGGAGGCATGGGCGGCGGAATGCCAATGATGTAGTGAAAAATAGCTAACGGAAATTTCCGTTAGCTATTTTTTTAATAATAACTTACAATTAGAAGTATCTAATAATTGTAAGTTATTTTAGTTTATAGCAAATAAAAATTCACCTTCACAGGCCAATTCATCCTCTACATATGCCGTACCCTTACCTATTCCTATATTACCTCTAATCTTTATAATTTCTACTTCCATTTTGAGCATATCTCCAGGGACTACTTTTCTTTTAAATCTTACTTTATTTATTCCAGCAAAATAAGGGGTTTTTCCTTGAAATTTTTGTTCCATTAATAGGACTATAGCTCCGACCTGGGCCATGGCCTCAATTATTAAGACTCCGGGCATAATAGGTTCTTTAGGAAAATGTCCCTGAAAAAATGGTTCCCCTATACTTACATTCTTATATCCTATACCTTTTTCTCCTGGAATTATTATATGGGCTTTGTCTACTAGTAAAAAAGGATACCTATGGGGAATTATCTCTTGAATTTGTTTAATATCTAAAAAATTTGACATAATACAGCACCTCTTTCCTTTGACAATGTTGTATTTTATATTATACAATATTTTAAAATATTTAAAAGTTAATAATTTTACTTTGTTTTATGGATAAATGTGGTATAATAGTGTTGCTGACATCTGTGTCGGCCATATTATTATATGGCATATTTTCCAACAATGAAAAATTAATAGGAGGTGGGAAATTTGAAATCTACAATATCTGTAGGGATAACTGGTATGGGTAGTTCTATACCAGATAAAGTAGTAACAAATGATGATTTAAGTAAAATAGTAGATACTTCAGATGAATGGATAAGAACTAGAAGTGGCATTAGAGAAAGAAGAATTGTAGATGAAAATACGGCTACATCAGATTTATGTACAGAGGCTGCTAAAAAGGCATTAATAGATGCTAATGTGAATGCAAAGGATATAGATCTAATTATAGTTGCCACAGTTACAGCAGACATGGCTTTTCCTTCTACAGCTTGTATAGTACAAAAAAATATAGAAGCTACGAATGCTGCTGCATTTGATATGTCGGTAGGGTGTTCTGGGTTTCTATATGGAGTAGCAACAGGTGCAAATTTCATAAAGGCAGGAGTGTATAAGAAAGTTTTAGTAATTGGTGCAGAAGTACTTTCCAAGATTTTGGATTGGGAGGATAGAAGTACTTGCGTCCTATTTGGAGATGGTGCAGGAGCTTGTATATTAGAAGAATGTAATGATGGTTATGGAATTCTTTCTTATGATCTAGGAGCAGATGGAAAAAGTGGACATCTTCTAACACAACCAGCAGGAGGATCAAGAATGCCTGCATCTCATAAGACAATAGATGAAAGACTCCATTATGTGCATATGGAAGGAAAAGAAGTTTTTAAATCAGCTGTAAGGGTAATGGAATCTACATCTTTACAGGCATTGAAAAAAGCAAATATGGAATTAGAAGATATAGATTTTTTAATTCCCCATCAGGCAAATGAGAGAATCATTAAATCCGCAGCAAAAAGGTTAAAAATATCTGATGATAGGGTTTATATGAATTTAGATAAATATGGGAATATGTCTTCTGCTTCCATACCTATTGCCTTAGACGAAGCATATCGAAATGGTCTTATAAAAAAAGGAGATATATTATTATTAGTTGCCTTTGGCGCTGGTTTTACTTGGGCATCAGTTATTCTAAAATGGGAAAAATAATGGAGGATAAATATGTTCTATACTAAAGTATGTGAAATATTAAATATAAAGTACCCGATTATTCAAGGAGGAATGGCATGGGCTGCTAATTCTGAATTGGCACAGGGAGTATCAAATGCTGGAGGATTAGGGATTATTGCAGCTGGTAATGCACCAAAAGAAATAATAAGGGAAGAAATAATAAAGATAAGGAAAAAAACTGACAAACCATTTGGAGTCAATATTATGCTTATGTCTCCATTTGCAGAAGATATTATAGATTTAGTTTGTGAAGAAGAAGTACCAGTAGTCACTACTGGTGCAGGAAATCCAGGTAAATATATGGAAAAATTAAAAGGTAAGGGAATCAAAGTTATACCAGTAGTTCCTACTGTAGCCTTGGCTAAAAGAATGGAAAGGCAAGGTGCAGATTCAATAATAGTAGAAGGAACTGAGGCAGGGGGTCATATTGGAGAACTTACTACTATGGCTATAGTGCCTCAAATTGTTGAAGCTGTAAAAATTCCAGTAATTGCAGCAGGGGGAATTGCTAATGGTAGAGGTTTTTTAGCAGCTTTATCTTTAGGTGCAGAGGGAATACAAATGGGAACTAGATTTGTTTGTTCTACTGAATGTATAGCCCATGAAAATTATAAAGAGAAAATAATAAACTCCAAGGATAGAGATGCTATAGTTACAGGGAGAAGTACTGGTTATCCTGTAAGAGTTTTAAAAAATAAATTTGCTAGAGAATATTTAGAACTTGAAAAACAGGGAATATCCTTTAAAAAATTAGAAGAATTAGGTGCTGGTAGACTAAGATTAGCTGTAATAGAAGGAGATATGGAGAATGGTTCAATAATGGCAGGACAAATCTCTGGAATGATAAAGGATATAAAGACTTGTGAAGAAATTATCAATGATATTATAAATGAGGGAGAAATGTGTTTAAAGGAATTGAATGCTATAAAAAGAGGTGTATAAAATGGGAAAAGTAGCTTTTATTTTTCCTGGACAAGGGGCTCAATTTGTAGGTATGGGAAAAGACTTTTATGAAAGTTTTCCTGTGTCTAAGGAAATATTTGATAAGGCTAATGAAAGCTTAGGATTTAATTTAAGCGATTTGTGCTTTGGAGGACCAGTTGAAGAATTGGTAAAGACGGAAAATACACAACCTGCAATACTTGCAACTAGCATAGCCATATATAAGGCTTTAGAGGTTGAAGGTATAGATTTTGATTATACAGCTGGTCTGAGTCTAGGAGAGTATACTGCGTTAGTTAGTGCCAATGCTTTGGAATTTGAAGAGACTCTTTCTTTGGTTCAAAAAAGGGGGAAGTTGATGCAGGAAGCTGTACCATTAGGTAAAGGTGGCATGGCAGCTATATTAGGATTGGAAAAGGAAAAAGTACAGGAGGCTATAGAAAAGGTAAGCTATGCTGGAATAGTGGAAATTGCCAACTATAATAGTCCTGGTCAAATTGTAATTTCTGGAGAAGTGGAAGTTTTAAAATTAGCTGTAGAAGAAGCAAAGAAACTAGGAGCTAAAAAAGTAGTATTTTTACCTGTAAGTGCACCATTCCATTCTAGCTTATTAAAATCTGCAGGAGAAAAGTTAAAGGAAGAGTTAAAAAAGGTCAAAATAAATAATTTAGAAAAAATAGTGATAACAAATGTAGACGCAAAACCAATAGAAGATAAGAAAGAAGTATTTTCAAGTCTTGTAAGGCAGGTTAGTAATTCAGTATTATGGTATGATTCAGTAAATACTATGTTAGACAATGGAGTAGATACTTTTGTAGAAATCGGTCCTGGGAAAAGTCTTACAAACTTTGTAAAAAGAACTGCTAAAGCTAGGGGTGAAGAAATAAATACTTTAAATATAAGTAATATTGAAGATTTTAAAAAGGCTTTAGAATTTTTTAATGGGAAGGAGAAAAATAAAATTGAGAGATAAAGCAGCATTAATTACAGGTGGATCTGGAGGTATTGGAAGAGCCATAGCTATTAAACTTTCAGAAATGGGATTTAATATAGCTATAAGCTATTTAAATAATGAAGAAGCTGCAAGGGAGGTGATAGCGGAGGTAGAGAAAAACAATGTAAAGGGTTTGTCTATAAAAGCAGATGTATCTAAAGAAGAAGATGTAAAAAGAATAATTGAAACAGTAAACAAAGAAATCGGTAATATAGATGTATTGGTAAACAATGCAGGAATTACTAGGGATAGATTACTTCTTAGGATGAAAACAGAAGATTGGGATACCGTAATGAATACTAATCTAAAAGGAGTATATCTATGTACTAAGGCTGTAATTAGAAGTATGATGAAGAAAAAATATGGGAAGATAGTAAATGTTACTTCTGTAGTAGGGATTTCAGGAAATGCTGGACAAAGTAATTACAGTGCATCAAAAGCAGGGATTATTGGATTTACTAAATCTATGGCGAAAGAACTTGGTAACAGAGGAATAAATGTAAATGCAGTAGCACCAGGATTTATAGATACAGCTATGACTAATGTATTAGATGAAGAAATAAAGGATGAAATGTTAAGTTCTATTCCACTAAATAGAGTAGGAAAACCAGAAGATGTAGCGAATTTAGTAGCTTATCTTTGTAGTAATGAAGCAGATTATATTACAGGTCAAGTAATCCACGTAGATGGTGGAATGTTAATTTAAAAAACAAGGAGGAATTTATAATGAAAATATTTGAGAAAATAAGAGAAATTATTGGAGAACATTTAGAAATTGAGGATATAGAGAGTATTACACTAGAAACATCACTTATGAAAGATTTAGAAGCAGATTCATTAGATGCAGTGGAAGTAATGATGGACATTGAGGACGAATTTGATATAAAGATTCCTGATGAAGATGCAGAAGACTTTAAAAACATAAAGGATATAGTGGATTATGTAAAAGAGAAAATTTCTTAATATACTTGGAGGTAAAAAAATTGAGAAGAGTAGTTATAACTGGATTAGGGCCTATAACATCTGTTGGAATAGGCAAGGAAGACTACTGGACTTCCCTTGTTCATGGAAAATCAGGAATATCTAATATAACAAATTTTGATACAGAGGATTATGTAACTATAATAGGCTCAGAGGTTAAAAATTTTAAACCAGAAAAATATATGAATAAAAAAGAAGCTAAGCGAATGGATAGATTTGCTCAGTTCGCAGTAGCTGGAACGGCTTTAGCACTTGAAGATAGTAAGTTGGATTTAGATGATATAGATAAAAATAGAGTAGGAGTAATACTAGGTTCTGGAGTAGGAGGCATTGAGACTTTAGAATCAGAACATACAAAACTGATGGAAAGAGGACCTCATAGGGTAAGTCCATTCTTTATTCCCATGATGATATCCAATATGGGACCCGGACAGGTGACTATGACCTATGGTTTTAAAGGACCTAGCTTTACTATTACAACTGCTTGTGCTTCGGGGAATCATGCTATAGGCGAGTCTTTTAGGATGATAAAATCTGGAGTATCAGATATAATAATTACAGGTGGTAGTGAAGCAGCAGTAAGCCCTATTGCAGTAGCAGGATTCTGCACCATGAAAGCACTTTCTAAAAGGAACGAAGAACCAGAGCGTGCTAGCAGGCATTTTGATAAGGAAAGGGATGGCTTTGTCATAGGTGAAGGAGCTGGTATTTTAGTATTGGAAGAATTACAACATGCATTAAAAAGAGATGCACATATCTATGGGGAGGTAATTGGGTATGGAGCTACATCCGATGCATATCATGTAACTACACCAGATCCAGAGGCAGAAGGTGCAGCTAATGCTATGGGATTAGCAATAGATGAAGGGAATATCGACTATGAATCAGTAGACTATATAAATGCCCACGGAACGGGTACTTATTATAATGATAGGTTAGAAACTTTAGCAATTAAAAAAGTTTTTGGGGATCATGCCTATAAGCTTAAAGTTAGTTCTACTAAATCCATGGTAGGTCACCTGCTAGGTGCTGCAGCTGGAGTAGAAGCTATAGCTACAATACTTTCAATGGAGAAAGGAATTATACCACCTACGATTAATTTAGAAAATAAGGATCCAGAATGTGATTTAGACTATGTTCCAAATAAAGCTATAGTACAGGATGTAAATTATGCCTTATCTAATTCCTTAGGTTTTGGTGGACACAATGCTAGTATTTTATTTAAAAAATATAGTGATGAGTAATTTTTAGTTTAGAATAAGAGTTCTATTTTAAAGGAATTATTCTTTAAGGAATATTAAAATATTTCTTTAAAATTAGCACATGTTTTATTTATAAGCATAGTGTAAAATGAATATACTTTTTTAAATAATAAAATCTAGGGTATGTGTACACATACCCTAGAAATTAAATACTATTATTTCTCTTTAGCTTCTTCCGATGAAGTTTTAACTGTATTATCACAAGGTTCACAAGGATCAGCATCAAGTAAACAAGGTTGAGTTAAAGTAGAAGGAACTACAACTTGTTGTTTTTGTAAGATTTTAAGTGTAATAGCTATAACCATTTTTTCTTCGATTTCTGAGAATTCTCTTTCTTCAAATGGTAGCTCAACACCAGGTACAGTAGTACGATTTATAAATTCATCAAATTCAGTGATTTGGCTTCTAATTAACTCACAGAATGGAAGTTCATTGAAGTATTCATCGCTAAATTGATTGAATTCTGAAAAGTCTCCTGACATTAAGCGATCTTTTTCAGCGAAGGTGTTTCTTGGTAGGTTTTCTTCTTTAAGGTATTGGAATTCTTCTCTGAAGTTTGGAGTAGGTCCTTGTGGAAGTCTACAGAAGTTTCTAACAGGTGTACTGCACCTAAAAGGTACATCTACAGTACAGTGACGAATGTCTCCACATACTCCGTTAGCATTAGAGCAGCCTCTTGTAGCAAATTGAATATTTTTTCGTACAAATCCTTCAATAAATAGAACATCTTGACCGCCAATTTCAGGTGATGGTATAAGCAAACATTGAGTTATTTTTAGTTTTTTCTTAATATCTTTAACTTCAAGAGCTGGTTCTGGTAGAGTGATTGTTGAAATTAGATGAACTCTAACTCTTAATTGAGCTAAAACTACAGGTACTTTTGCTACTACACCATCTCTACGACCAGTTGGAAGTATTGGAGTATTATTACATTTGCCTAAAGTATCACTATCGATACCAACGCAAGCAGCTGGTTGAGGACATCCTCCACAGTTATCGTCATAAACTTGAACATCGGTAACCTCAGAATTATTATTTATACTCATTTTGTTTCCTCCTTTTAAGCTATTATTTTAGATGTCATTCCCCTGTTGTTTTTTCCTAATACATGATATTCTGTTTAGATATTTATGTTACAGCAAACATGGAATGATTATTTTTTATTTAATTTTTTATTTTACAATATCGTTGTTAATGGAGTTGATTAAAATATTTTGGTTTTGTAGAATTTCAAATTTAAGTTCTATAACCATCTTTTCTTCTAATTGAATAAATAGTTTTTCTCCAAATGGAAAATTCATGTCATGTGAGGTTTTATGTTTTATAAACTTATTTAATTCTACAATTTTACTTGAGATCAATTTGCAAAATGGGAGTTCATTGAAGAACTCTTCAGTTATTTGATTAAAATCTAAATCTATAAAATTATTTCTGGATATATCTTTCTCACTGCCATATTTAAAATCCTTTTTAGTATTTAAAAATGGCGTTTGAGGTTGTCTAAAAAAGTCGATGACTGTAGTACATTCAAAAGGAACATCGAGGCTACAATTGCGAATATCTCCATATATTCCTTGGTCGGTAGAACAGGATTTTGTATAATATCTAAAACTATTTCGTACAAATCCCTTTATAAATAAAACATCTGTGGGTTGTAAAAGTGTACACTGGGTTACCTTTAAGTTTTTTTTAATATCCTCAATTTCAAGTATTGGTTCAGGTAAATCTATTATGGAACTAATATGGAGTGAAACAGTTGATTGAGCTAAAACTATAGGTATTTTTGCTACGACCTTATCCTTAATTCCCGTTGGTATTTCTGAACGATTAGTACAGATATCTAAGGTTTTACTTTTAATATCCACACAAGGTAAAGAATCTATTAATTCATCATTATCTCTATTATCTAAACATAATAAATCAACTTTTGTGGAGTCTTGTGTATCGGTTAAGGACTCTAAATTATTACTATCATCGGTTTGAATATCAACTGAAGGTTCTAATACATCAATATCATGAGTTTGCTCACTATCTAAAGTTTTTAAGTTATCACTATTATTGACTTGATCACTATTTAAGGTTTCTAAGTTATCAGTATCGCTAGTATGAATATCATTTAAAGTTTCAGAAGCATTAATATCATTGGCTTGACTATTATTCAAGATTTCGAAAATCTTATTACCATTAGCTTGAGTATCATCTAAGTTCTCAGAATCGCCATTATCATGGATTTTACTATTATTCAAAATTTCTAAATCATGATTATCATAAATTTGAATATCATCCCAAAATTCAAGAGAATCATTATCGTGGATTAGATTGTCATCCGAAGATTTAAAAACATTACTATTATCAATGGAACTATGGTCTAAAATTTCTAAAGCATTATCATTATCAGTTTGATTATCATCCAAGGCTTCTAAAATGCAGCTTTCATGAGTTTGAATAGAATTTAAAGTTTCAGAAGCATTATTATCATCAGCTTGACTATTATTCAAAATTTCCAATTCATCATTATTATCATCTTGAATATCATCTAAAGTATCAAGAATATTGCCATCATCATTTTCAGTATTATCTAGAGTTTTAAAATCATTATTATCATTATCATTTTCAATAGCATCTAAGTTTTTTAAATCATCACTATCATTGATTTGTGTATCATCTAGGGATTTTAAAGTATAGCTGTCATTATTTTGAATATTATCTAAGGCGTCAAAATCGTTACTATTATGAGTTAAATTGTCATCTAAAGCTTCAAAAACACTACTATCATCAACTTGAATATGATGTAGAATTTCTAAATCATCGGTTGGGTTATCATCTAAGATTTCAAAATCATCATTATCGTCAATTTGAATATCATACGGAGTTTCAAATTGACTATGAGTATCATTTAAGGTCTGAAAATCATTACTATTATCATTTTTAATATCCTCTAAAGTTTCTAAAACACAGGTGTCATTAGCTTGAGTATCCTCTAAAGTTTTCAAGTCATTATCATTATCAATGTAAACATCTTCTAAGATTTTACAGGTATTACTATCCTCAATTTGAGCATTGTCCAAAGTTTCAAAATCATTATTATCATCGGTTTGAATACCCCTTAGAGTTTTTAGATCGTAGCTATCATGAATTGGGGTATCATTTAAGATTTCAAGATAATATATATCATCAGCTTGAGTACTATTTAAATTTTTTAAGTCGTTATTATCATCGGTTGGATTATCATCTAGAGTTTCAAAGTCATTACTATCATTAATTTGATTGCAATCCAAAGTTTTAGAATCATAGTTATTATTAGTTTGAATATTATATAGACGTTTTAAAATATTATTGCAATCAGTTTCTATATTTTCCGAGGATTTTAAATAATCCGCATCATTATATTCACCGCCGATAAAACATTGTACAAAGCTAATATTAATCGTATCTGATTTTCTACTCAAATAGAATCTCTCCTTTCAAGTAAATTCTTTGAATGTTATAATATAGTTCCATTGTATTTACTATATGTTATTCTTGAAATGGAATTAGGTGATAGCTAATATTAGAAAGGGTTCTTTTTATTTGATAATAGGGTATTATGGTGAATAAAAGCTGAAATTGGTGTTATAGAGTTTGTTTCAAATATAGTAATGTAAAAAATGAAATGAAATGTATTAATAGTAATCGATATGATATAATCATTTATAATGAAAGGGAGATTGGAGATATGAAATATGACCAATGAAGAATTTCAGACCATAGTGCTAGAAGAGCTAAAGGGATTAAGAAAAGATGTAGATGGATTAAAAGAAAGGTTAGACGGGTTAGATGAAAAATTAGACATAGTGGATAAAAAGATAGATGAAATATATGAACAAACAGCAGATTTAACGGAATTTAAAGAAGAAACAGCTAAAGATATAAAAATAATTAAGGAAGATAATAGAAGGCTTAAAGAAATAGTAGGGCGACATGAAATAGAAATTAAAATATTACAAAAAAAGTTATATAGACATAAAGATATGATTATCATAGGATAGATAGCTAAGCATATTGCTATTTATCCTATGTTTTTATATATCTATTCGTTAATGACAGCTGCTTTATTATTTATCCATGAGGAAACAAAAGTAATTGATAATCTTAAACTAGATTTTTCATGACGGTATTCTTTAAATGTAGTATAGTATTAGCAGGTGAGTATATTAGAAGGAGTGATAAAAAGTTGAGTTATTTAAAAGCCAATAATATAATTGAAGAAAAAATATACATAGGGGAAATACCGATTATTCTTTTTAAGCCTAAGGACAAGAAAGGCTTACTTCCTACAATTATTTTTTATCATGGATGGAGCTCAAAAAAAGAGTTTCAGAGGATGAGAGGATTTATACTGTCGACTGTAGGATATCAAGTAGTAATTCCCGATGCTATACATCATGGAGAGAGAAATCCCATTGATGATTATAATATAGAAAATGCTACAAAATATTTTTGGGATACAATATTTAATAATATAAAAGAATCGGATACTATAATAGATGAGATGATATCAAACCATAATGCAGATCCAACAAGAATTGGAGTTATTGGAAATTCTATGGGAGGCTTTACATCAGCAGGTGTATTTGTTCATAATCCAAAGATAAAGGCTTTAGTAGTGTTAAATGGCTCCTGTGGATGGGAAAATTCCAACAGAATATTAAAAGAGTCCTTTAAAATCTATATGTCTAGGGATTTAATGGAGACAGAAGAAGATATTATCAATATGGATCCTATGAATGGATTACATAGGTTAAAGGATAGAGCCATACTCATGTTGCATGGTGATAAAGATAGCGTAGTTTCCATTGAGAGTCAAAGAATCTTTTATAATAAAATAAAACCTTTGTACAAGGATAAAAATAAGATAGGATTTATTGAATACCCTAACTTAAACCATTTTGTTACTACAAACATGATGGAAGAGAGTATTATATGGTTTCATAAATATTTATAAAACCTCTGAATTATCAATTCGGAGGTTTTTCATATGATAAACCCTTTCTCATAATTTATATGTTTATTGACTAACTTCTGATGCTAAAAAGATATATTCGAATCTCTAAAATTAAAATAAGCTGAAGTTTTAAAATATTTTATTTTCTACTGAATACAATCTATTATATGAAGAGATTTTAAATTAAAAATTTAGATGGGGGTTTTCTGCATGTATATTTATATAAGAAAAAGAACCCTATGGGTGATTGCTTTTTCCTTTATAATCATTATTAGTTCAATTTTAATTAAGCTAGATTTAAAACCAAAGGCTATTACCACAGATTCGCCTTCTAAAGCCTATATAGCATTAGTGATAGATGATATAGGAGATTATGATAGAGATGGATTAGAAGAATTAATAAACTTGGATATTCCACTAACAGGTGCTATAATGCCTTTTTTAGAGAATACAGCATCGGATGCAGAAACTTGCTATAAAGCAGGGTTAGAGATTATATTGCATTTACCAATGGAAGCTACTAAAGGATCAGTAAAATGGCTAGGTCCTCGACCTATAATAACTGGTGAATCCAATGAAGAAGTTAGAGAAATTGTTGAAGATGCTTTGAAAGAGGTAAAATATGCTAAAGGTATAAACAACCACATGGGTTCAAAAGTGATGCAAGATAATAGAATAATGACGGAAGTATTAAATATAGTTAAAGAAAAAAATCTTTTTTTTCTAGATAGTAGAACAGGGGAATTTTCTGTAGCAGAAGAATTATGCCAAGAATTAAATATAGAGTATCTTACTAGAGATGTATTTTTAGACCATATAAAAAAGGAAAAGAATATAGAAGAAGCAATGGATATGTTAGGAAATATTGCTTTAAAAAAAGGTTATGCTATAGGAATAGGTCATGTAGGAGGTCAAGGTGGGGAAATTACTATGAAGATAATAGATAAAAAGTCTAAAGAATTAAAAAAGAAAGGTATAGAATTTATATACCTATCGGAAATAAAAAATATAATAAATAAGGAATAGAAGATTATAGGATAGTAATTTAAAAGATAAATAAAGGATTTTTTAAAAGAGTCCTTTGTTTATTTAATAAAAGGATATAAAAATTTTCATATTTATTTCAGTATTTTTTTCATAATTACGTTATAATTAATAATGGATATTAGGGGATTTTATATGTAAAATAATTGGAGGAAATTTATCATGAAAAATAAAAAAGATACAAATGAAGAGGAAAAGCTAGCTGTAGGAATAGGCATAGGTTTAGCTTTGGGAACAACCTTTGGTATTTTAATGGATAATATTGCTTTAGGAATAAGTATTGGATTAGCTATTGGTGTAGCTGTAGGTATGGGTTTAAATAAGAAGAAATAATATTAAATATTATCTACTGATTTGGATACTCGAAACATTGAATATGACTATATATGTAAAAACATAGTGAGGAGGATGAATCATGATATATGTAATAAATAATAGCGATAATCCTTTTTTTAATCATGCTGCTGAAGAATATTTAATGAATAATTTCCAAGAAGAAATAGCTATGCTATGGATAAATAAACCTTCCATATTAATTGGGAGAAACCAAAATACATTATCAGAAATAAATCTGGACTACGTTAAACAAAATGACATATTAGTGGTTAGGAGGCTTTCAGGAGGAGGAACAGTATATAATGATTTGGGAAATATGAATTTTTCCTTTATAACCTATAGAAATGCCCTTGATCCTAAAATTAAAGATGGGTTTGAAAAGTTTGCGTTGCCAGTTATAAATTGTTTGCAATCTTTAGGTATTAATGCCATATTTACAGGGAGAAATGATATAATAATAAATGGTAAGAAATTTTCTGGAAATGCTCAATACTTTCAAAAGGACAAGCTGCTTCATCATGGAACTATTTTATATGATTGTGATATGTCAAAGCTGTCTTTAGCTCTTAAAGTGAAGGATATAAAATTTATAGATAAATCGGTTAAATCAGTAGGTTCTAGAGTTACAAATATTTTACCCCATATGAAAAAAAAGATGAGCCTACTGGAATTCAAGGAATATTTAAAAGACTATATAATAAAAACTCACAATATAAAGACTATATATAAATTTAACGAAAGGGATTTAGATGAAATTAATAGAATAGCTAAAAATAGATTTGAAACCTGGGAATGGAATTATGGCAAGAGTCCAGGTTATAAATATAAGAATTTAGTCAAGTATCCTAGTGGAGTAGTTGAATATAATCTAAATGTACAAAATGGTAATATATCGGGGATATCTATTTATGGTGATTTTTTTGGAAAGAAAAATATAAGGTATTTGGAATCTAAATTAATAGGTGTAAAACACAGCATAAAGGATTTAGAAAAAGCTTTAGATAATATAAATATAGATGACTATATACTTGGTTTATCAGCTAAAGAATTTGTTGAAGGTTTAATGGACATCAAATCAGATATGGAGGGATTCTAATGTATGTAAAAAAACCAGAATGGATTAGGGTAAAAATGCAAGGAGGAAGTTTATCTACAGAGGTAAAATCTTTAATATCGGACCTTTCCCTAAATACAGTATGTAATGAGGCAAATTGTCCTAATCGAATGGAATGTTATAATCGTGGTACTGCTACCTTTATAATATTAGGTAAAAACTGCACTAGAAACTGTAAGTTTTGTAATGTAACCAAAGAGATGCCAGAAAAAGTGGATCCAATGGAGCCGGAAAATGTGGCTAAAGCTGTGGCTAAATTAGGGTTAAAACATACTGTCATTACGTCAGTAACTAGAGATGATTTAGAAGATCAAGGTGCTAATCATTTTGCAAAGGTGGTAGAAGAAATAAGGAAAGCTGCTCCAGGAGTAACAATTGAACTACTTATACCTGATATGCAAGGAAATGAAAATTTAATAGATATTATTATAGATTCAAAACCAGATGTATTAAATCATAATGTGGAAACAGTACCAGAATTATATGATACCGTTAGACCTATGGCAGTATTTGATAGATCGGTGGAATTACTTAATTATGTGAAAAAGAGGAAGCCTCATATGAGAACTAAATCGGGCATGATGCTTGGATTAGGGGAAACTAAGGAACAAGTACTGAATGTATTTGAAAGATTAAGAGAAGTAGACTGCGATATGTTAACATTAGGTCAATATTTAAGACCTAGTAAAGCCCATATTCCAGTAGTAGAATATATTACACCAGAACAATTTGATGAGTACAAGGAAATTGCGCTATCCATGGGCTTTAAGAAAGTAGCTTCTGCTCCTCTTGTTAGAAGTTCATATTATGCTGAGGACTTTTAATAAATATTATAAAAAAAGAATTCTCTAAGAGAATTCTTTTTTATTTGGACAAAAAAGTATAAAAAAATTAATATTTATTGCAGTACTTTCCCTTATAATTGCGTTATAATTAATAGTTGATAAAAAGTGAATATAAGGGGGATTCTATATGGAAAAAAATCACACAATATATATTTTGCTTACCCATAGTGGTTCTCTGTTGTCTAAATGTATCAATGTATATACAAAAGAACCCTATACCCATGTTTCCATTGCATTGGATATGAATCTTAATGAACTATATAGTTTTGGAAGAATTTATCCCTCAAACCCAATAATCGCTGGATTTGTTAAGGAAGATATTATGAATGGGACCTATGCTAGGTTCCCAAACACTAAGTGTGCTATATATTCTTTAAAGATAAATGATTTTCAATATAATAGGCTAAAAAAGGAGTTATATAGGTTTAAAGCAAATGGATATAAATATGGTTACAATTTTATAGGCTTATTTGGTGTAATACTAAATATTCCAATAGAAAGAAGATATAATTATTTTTGTTCTCAATTCGTTGCAACCTTGTTAAACAGTAGCAAGATATATCTTTTTAATAAGCCTCCAGCTCTTGTATCTCCAAGAGATTTTAGAAAGTCTAAAAAATTAAATTTAATATATGAGGGAAGATTAAAAAGATATAGCTATAAACTTAAATCTTATAGTAAAGTATATTAAATATTTTGCAGTACTTTTATTATTTGTTTCGTTATAGTTAGTAGACGGGAAAGGAGGGGAGGTATGATTTGCGACGAAGATTTAATTAAGGAAACCTTGCAGGGAAACAATAATGCATTTGAAAAGCTAATAGAGAGATATAAAGGATTTATATTTGCAATTATATTAAACTTTATAAAGGATCATGGTGAAGTAGAAAATTTAGCTCAAGAAATATTTTTACAAATCTATATTTCCCTTCCCAATTACAAAATGGATAATTTTAAAGGATGGATTGGTAGGATTGCAACCAATAAGGCTATAGATTGGAAAAGAAAAAAGAAAGCCAAATTTAATGAAATGATAGTGGAAGATACTGAAGAAGTAATGGATTTGTCAGAGACTAGGAGTTGTGAAACACCTGAGGAGGTTTTAATAAAAAAAGAAAATAGAGAAAAGATCAATAGAATATGTAAAAACATGCCTACCATATATGAGGATGTAATCATTAAATTTTATTTTCAAGAAAAAAGCTACGAGGAAATAGCTCAGGAAGAGGACACTACCGTAAAGACAATAGCATCTAGGCTCTATCGGGGACGAAATATGTTTAGGGAGAAATGGAGGGAAGAAGATGAAACATTATGATTCTATGGAATGGATTCTTTATAAGGAAAATGTTCTTTCCAAAGAGAAACAAAATGAAATGGAGGAGCATCTTTATAAATGTGATGATTGTATAAACGTTTTTCTTTCTCTCATAGATAAAAGGGAAGAGGATATAGCAAAAGAAAATATATCCTTAGATTTTACTAACTCTGTAATGGATAGTATCCAAAATGTGAAGTATATTCCTAAAACTATAATAAAAAAACCAAGTAAAAGTATTAAAGACCTATTTGGTTATTATGCAGCAGTGGCAGCAGTAGCTATTGTTTTAACTTTAGGAGGATTTTATAGTGGATTAGTTGATATATTACCTCAGATTGCTAAATCAACTACTGAAAGGGATAGGATGAATGTACCAAATATAATTTCAAGTATATCTGAAAGTATTGTAGGTAGAACATCGGATTTTATCAATAATTTTGAAATATCTAATAGTAAGGAGGATTTAAAATGAGAGAAAAGAGCAAATTTGTAATATTTCTATTATCTTTTATTCCTGGGCTATCCCATTTTTATTTAGGATTTAAAGATAGAGCAGTGGTATTTCTTATGATATTCTTTGGAGCTATTTTAGGCACGGTAGGGTTATCTACTATGATTGGTAGTGATTTTATTATGTTATTAGTTTTTGCACTACCTGTAATATGGCTTATTGCATTAATTGATGCTTTTTCCTTGAGAAAAAGATTTATTTTAAATGAAAGTGGTGAACCCTCAGGAGTGATAACAGATGAAAATATGGAGGAAATCAAACAATCAAATAAACGAACTATTACTATGGCTTTATCCATAATACCAGGTGCAGGTCATATGTATTTAGGTTATCAGAAAAAAGGATTAATCATAATGGGTGGATTTTTCTTCACCATATTCTTTATGGGCTGGCTAGGAGTAAGTTTGTTTTTATTTATATTACCTTTAATTTGGTTTTATAGCTTCTTTGATGCATTACATTCTGTTGACGGAGCTGATTTTGAAGATGAAGAAATTAAATTTGTATTACCAGAAATAAAACCAGAATGGGTAGGTATAGGACTTATAGTTATAGGAGTATTGGTGGTAACGGAACGAATATTGTATCCTCTTATACCTTATGAAATAAGAAACTATATTCAAACTTCAATAGTATCCATAATATTTATTGCTGGAGGGATTAGATTGTTATCTAAAGGCAAAAAAGCAGAAAAGAAAGAGGAGGATGAAGAAAAATGGGAAAAAGACGAGTAGGAACAATTTCCATGGCAATTGTTTTAATTGCATTTGGAGTTATCATATTTATTGCACAAGTAAATAGTCTATCAGCTGTTAAACTGTCAATGAAGTTTTGGCCTACGATATTATTTTTATTAGGCGGGGAGATACTCTATTTTAGCTATAAATACAAAGGCGAAGATGTGAAGATAAAATACGATGTATTTAGTGTTTTTATAGTATTGTTAATAGTTTGCGTAAACTTGGGCATATATGGATTTATAGAAACAGGCTTGATGTCTAAGATTAGCAGTAAACTTTCATCCGAGACATTTAACTATAGGATTCCCTATAAAGAAGTTCAAATTGATGATAAAATCGAAAAAATAGTAATAAATGGACCTACTTATTCCAATTTAACTGTTCGTTCTGAAGGAAAGGATAAAATAGTTTTTTCAGGTTCAGTTGATATAACGGCAGACAGTGAAGAGAAAGCTAAAGGATTATTAGAAAATGAATACATCACCACTAATAAGTCAGACAACATTTTATATATATCATTTACAGATAGAGCTAACTATGGTGGAGGAACATATAGTTCTTATCCTCAAAATCTATCTCTCACGATACCAGTAAATAAAAAGGTGGAAATCAATGAGGGCAGCAACTTTGAATTAATAGGTGAAAGCATTAAAAATGACTGGATAATAGATAATGTGAATCGAGTAAAACTTAGATTGGAAAAGGATTCAGATGTAAAGGTAAGTGCCTTTATATATGGAGAAGAATCGTTAAAGGGAAATGTTAAATGGGATATAGTAAAAATAAAAGATGAAGGGGAAGAAGTAGATAAAGTTAAAGGAGAATTAACATTGGGAAATGGAACCCATACCATCAATATACTTAATTCTGATGAAATAGTAGTAGATGAAGTGGAATAAGGGAATTTATGAGAAGCTGTCTTAAAGGTGATTTAAGGCAGCTTATTTTATATATGATAAAGGAAACTTAAATTTTGTTTAATGGTGACAAATGTAATACAAAATATATGAACATAAAGTTATAATAATCTTGTGTTATAATCTTTGTATATGTAAATAGATAACTGGAAAACATTGAAGATAATGTTGAGAAAGTTTTATATTTTGCTTACTCAAATTAAATTTATTGAGGTCATTTGATTTGAAAAATGGATTTAAAGAGAAATACTTATAATGTAGTTAGAGATAATAATATAAAAATGGACAGTAAAACTTTGATTATTGACTAAATATATAAGAAAAATTTTGGTTATAGATAAGTTTTTTAGTATTTAGAAAATAAAATGAGAGGATGAAGAGTACTTTGTCTAAGATATTGTTAATAGAAGATGATAAAAATATAAGCGAAATGGTTACTGAATATTTAATAAGTGATAACTATGAAGTTACACAAGTCTATGATGGAGAAGCAGCCATTAATGAGTTTCAAGAGAATATCTATGATTTAGTTTTATTGGATTTAATGATTCCTAAAATTAATGGCATGAATGTTATGAAGAAAATAAGAGAGCATGATTTCATACCTATTATTATTATGACGGCAAAGGATAATGATGAAGATAAGGCAGTGGGATTAGGACTTGGAGCAGATGATTATATAACTAAACCATTTTCTCTAATTGAACTTTCAGCAAGAATTAAAGCAAATATAAGACGTGTAACAAAGTATGCTGAAGATAAGAAAAACAGTGAAAATGAAATAATTTATATAAAGGATTTGGAAATCGATATAAATAAACACTCTGTTGTCAAAAAAGGTAAACAGCTAAATTTGACAAATAAGGAATTTGAAATTTTAAAGCTACTTGCTTCTAACTTAGGAAGAGTTTTTACAAAAGAACAAATTTATACTCAGGTTTGGAACGAACCTTATTACGGAGAAGAAAATGTCATTAATGTCCACATGAAAAGATTACGAAACAAATTATCTGATGGTAAATCTAAATTTCAATATATTAAGACTTTATGGGGAATTGGATATAAGATGGAGGAAAAATAAGATGACAGTAGTGTTATGTGCATTAATTTTTATCTTGCTAACAGGTTATATATTAGAACACAGAAAATATACCATTCAATCAGAACAAATTCAATATATAGCAAACAAAATAGAATCTATTATTGAAAATGAAACATCTGAATCTATTTTAATTCCTACAGAAGATGGAACAATAAAGTCTATTGCATCAAGTGTTAACCATTTATTGAATTATAGTCAGAAAAACAAGGTAGCATATAAAAATTCTGAGCTGTCTATAATGAGAATGCTATCAAATATTTCCCATGATTTAAAAACTCCATTGACTACTTTAAAAGGATATATAGAAATGCTGAGAATTAGATTTAATGACGATGAGATGATTGTAAAAGTTGATTTGAGAATTGATGAAATTGTGGATTTAATAAATAAATTTTTTGATCTTGTTAAATTGGAATCTGGCGATAAAAAACTTAATATTACTAAAGTAAATATATGTGAAATATGTAGAAAAAATATGCTTGAATTTTACAATATACTCTCTGAAAAAGAGTTTCATGTTGATATAAATATACCTGAAAAGCCTATTTATGTCAATGCAGATAAAGAAGCATTAAATCGTGTGTTAAAAAATATATTAGATAATGCTATTAAATATGGATGTGATGGAAAATATGTAGGAATAAGTATTGATGAATACGAATACACAGTTTGCATTGGAATTGAAGATCATGGTAAAGGAATTTTGGAAAAATATAAAGAAAATATTTTCGAAAGACTGTATACATTAGAAGATTCAAGGAGCAAAGATTATCAAGGTAGCGGATTGGGGCTTACAATATCCAAGGAACTTATTGAACAGATGAATGGAAAAATTGAGTTAAGCGGTATACCTAATAAGAAAACATTGTTTAATATAATATTACCAAAATAAAATAACAACTTAAGAAAAAAGTAAGATTTATGACATAAAAAAGATAGCTTGGTTTGTTATATTAATCTATAGAAGGGAGGAAACAATATGGATTATATATTACAAACAAATAGTCTTACAAAGATATACAAAAGCAAAAAAGTAGTAGATAATGTAGAAATGAATATAAAAAAAGGTGAAATTTATGGTTTCTTAGGTCCAAATGGAGCTGGTAAAAGCACAGTATTTAAAATGATTCTTAATTTAGTGAAACCTGATAAGGGTAAAATCGTACTTTTTGGAAAAGAAGTTAATAATAACAACTTTGAAATTTTAAAAAGAATAGGTGTTACCATAGAAAATTCCTCTTTCTATGATAAATTAACAGGAAGAGAAAATTTAGAATTGCATTGTGATTACATGGGATACCACAATAAAGAGAGGATAGATGAAGTTTTAAATTTATTAGGCTTATCTAATACTGAAGGAAAAGCAGTTTGTAATTATTCATTAGGTATGAAGCAAAGGCTAGGAATTGCAAGGGCAGTACTTGTAAAACCAGAGTTTCTTATACTTGATGAACCGATTAATGGTTTAGATCCAGAAGGAATTAAGGAAATTAGAACATTTATAAAAAAAATAAATAAAAAATATGGAACAACAATACTTATTTCAAGTCATATCCTTGCTGAAGTAGAGTTAATTGCAGATACAATTGGCATCATAAAAAACGGCAAGCTATTAAAGGAAGTATCTATGGATAAAGTTCATGAGTATAATAGTGAATATATAGAACTAGAAGTAAATAATCCGAGTAGAACAGGTTATTTAATTGAAGAAAAAATGGAGATTTCAAACTATAAGATAATTTCTGAAAATAAAATTCGTATATATGATATAAATCAGTCCCAGAAGATGATTTCAAGAATGCTGATTGAAAATGGTGTTGAGTTAGAAAGTATAGGTAAAAAGAAAAGCACCTTGGAAGATTATTTCTTAAAGTTAATAGAGGGAGACGATTATGTTACATTTAATTAAATTAGAAATAAAAAAATATAAACTTAAAAGATATATTAAAGGAGTAATCATAGCAATCATTTGTATAATGGCTTTTTTAGCTATGTCATTTATTGATAATAAAATACGTTCACCACATGATTTAGATACATACGAAAGTGTTATGTGGATGATAAATGTTTTGTCAACAGATGTATTCTTAATATTTTCTTCAGCCTTAATGGCAAAAATTATTATAGAAGAATATAGAAATAAAACAATTTTGGTAATGTTCTCTTATCCTATAAGTAGAAAAAAACTCATTTTGGCAAAACTTGCTATAGTCGTCGCATTTACAATGTCATGTATAATGATTAGCGATGTATTGTGTATGCTATATGTGGTGACATTGGATTCTATTGTTGACGTTGTTGCAGGAAGTTTTAGTTTTAGTTATATTTTTGACTCGATTTTGACATTTTTAGGGTTTACTGTTATGGGAGGAATCTTATCTCTAATGCCTTTTGCTGTTTCCATGAATAAAAAATCAATACCTTCAGCAGTTGTAACAGCAGTTGTAATATCAGCTTTAATGCAACCTGTAATAGGACGTGATCCTCAATTTAAAGAAACGCTTATTAAATTAGTAGTTGTTACTTTGATTGTATTGTTTTTTGCAGCCCATACTATAATAAAAAGGATAAATTATATAGATGATGTAGATGTTTATTAGTTTAATAATTATGAAATAAAAGATAAAATAAGTTAGGGAATAGCCTTTGGGTTGTTCCCTATAATTATGCATAAAATTTCAACTATTTTTTAACCCTTCCAAATGATAGCTTGTAAACTAAGTATAGATAAATCCCAATTATTTCAAAGGTAATGGAGGGTAGAATATATTCACTTCTAGCAATATATCTAACTAATTAAAAAGTATATATATTTATTATGGTTGCAATATAGGGAAGGTGTGTGTAAATGAGTAGTAAATGTAACCCTTGATATGAGAATATAAATTTTATAAAATTGCAATAATCTTGTGTTATAATCTTTGTAGAAGTAAATATTTGGACGTTAGACAAATGGAGGAATAAAGGGAAATCAAAATAAAAAAGTTTTTTCATATAACACCGGAGTACCGAAACTCGTTGAAAAACGGCAGCTTTGAATTTCAAAGCCGCCGTTTTTCAATCAGCTATGTTTTAGCGATATTAACTGTTCAGCTAATGGTAAACCTATGGCTATGTCAGTTGAGTAGTGCATTAATCTCTGCTTCCGTCATTTCTGCCAGCTGTTCAATACTGCCATTAGCATTTCTGATCGCTTTTAGAGACAAACCGTTTTTAAGCGCAAGGCTGCTGTCATCCAAAAAAGTTATAAACCCATCCATTTTCTTCATCATAAAGAATTTATAGATATATTTTAAAATTAATTAGGAATTCTTAGATAAGAAATATTACTTAAAATTTTAATACATCATTATAAATGATAGGGACAGAGTTTTTTTCTGTCTCTTTTTTTACTCAAACATAAGAGCAAGTGCAAAAAATGTAGAAAATGATGTAAAATATTTACATGTCATTTATTGACATCTGTATTTATCTATTATATAATTAACGTATAGTTAAAAATTATATTCATGATACAAGATTTTGGACAAGTATGATAATGACAAATACAATATAAATATTTTTTAAATTAACTCGTTGTGCTAGTTACCTAGATTTTGTACAAATGAAAAACTAATCTTTTCAAAAATATGACAGTGAAATTTTGGGATCAAGTTCCATTTATTTCGAAGAAGACTTTTTAGCATAAAACATATAATCATTCAGTTTTCCTCCAATCTATCTTTGTAGAGCTCATAGAAAAATATATCTTCTAATTGTATAGGTCTTTTATTGAAAGTAGATATTTTAGATATACTGAAATATTCAGAATATTAATTTGTAATGTACTGACCATTTTTTTAGAGGTACATTGTAGTAATTAACTTAACAAGGTAAATTCTTGTTAAAATTATTTAGTTAGTTGCAGAATATAAATTCAAAACTATCCACAGAAATTAGCTTTAAATTATCAAAAACATTGAGATATTAACAAAAAAAGAGCATAGGAAAATAAAGGTTTAGCCTAACCTTTTAAAATTAATATTTAGATGATTGAGATTAAGCAATCAAAGATTTAATAGCAAGCGGATTGTCATAATTTTTAGTCTTAAATATAAGTATAAAAGCAATTAATTGAGAAATACAAGCAAGTAAAATATCTGATTTTAAAGATACTGTATTTCTAATTCTTGATGATTTAATTTGAATGAAATTTTTAATTTGGCAAATGGATCTTTCGCAAATAGTTTTAAGTCTATATAACTTTTGCCATTTCAAACTATCACGAGGGATAGAAGAATTAAATCGATAATTATGATGTATAGTAATTTGCTTGATTCGTCCGCATTTTGAACTGGTACATGGATTTTTACAATTTAATATATAGCTGAGCTTACCTTTAACATTAATTTTCTTAGCCATTGGACATATATATTTTATTCTATCAGCTCTACCTTTTTCACGAGTGATTCCGTCATAAACCATAGATAAAGAAGAATCGTATGGGCAAAGGGGAACTCCTACCTCATTAAATCCAGATTGAGGTAAATTAGGTGAATTACGTGGATTTAATGCGATTATAGGCATGATGTTGTTTTGATGAAGGTAAGCATAATTATCATCGGCATCAAAACCTGCATCACCTAAGAAATATTTATATGAGAAGTTAGGATGCAGTTGAAAATAAGTTTCAAGAGAAGAAATCAAAGATTTAGCATCGTAATTATCCTTAATAACTTGAGGTCTTAAATCTTTTTCTAGATTGTTGTCGGCATCATAGAAATTAACATATCTAACAACACCAAGGGCATTAGTAGATATAATACATTTTTGAAAGTATCCAAAATGTCCATTAAGGTAAGCAAGCTTAGCATCAGGGTTAGAAGAAGCAGATTTAGGCATTTGACTTTGAGCATATTTTTCAACATCAAAAGTTGAATTAGGATTATCCTTAATAATTAACTTAGAATATGCTTTAGCTTTTTTAAGTTGAGATTGATAAAACTTAGGATTATTCTCAGTAACATAAGCTTCAAATCCAGTAGTATCAGTAATTAAAACAGAAGCTAAAAATGGATTGATTTCCTTAGAAACTTCCTCAGTTACATCAACTAGATTATTAAATAAATCATTAAGATTATCAAGAAAATTTAATTTAAATCTAGAGAACTGAGATTTATCAGGTATCTTTAAGAAACCACAGAACTTACGAATTTTTGATGATAAGTGTATTATTCATATTGAAGATGATAAAAAAATGGAGCAAATAAATGATTATTTACTCAAGTATAGCAGTAAGATTGAATTTTATATTTATCAAGATAAACTTTTAAGTAATCAAAACAACCAAGAAATATTCTATATGAGTGAGCAGTTAAAAGAGCAACCATATAAAAATAATATACTTATTTATAATTTAGATTTCAATAAAAATAACTCTATAGAATATATGATGGATTTTTTCAAGAAAAAACAAGAAATCTTAGAAAAATATGAATATATTATTATTAAACCTTTTTTTGCTAAAAACTTTATGATTAATATGAAACAATTTAATGATGTAATACAAAAAATTCCCCAAAACATAAAAGTATATTATGATTCAAGTGTAATTCCAACACAAATTTGTATTGAACATCCGTGTAATATTTATTTATGTTCTGGGGAAAATTGTCACATATTAAAAAGTAATCTTCCACGAGAAATTTATATTGATAAAAGTGGGGAGATTTTTCCTTATAAAATTAAAAACAATAAATTATTAATTGGAAATATACTACAAAGATCATTGGAATTAACTCTTGAAAAATATAATAAATCTACCGAACATAATAAATTCATTGAAAATTGTAGATATATAAGGTCGGAATATCTTACCACTTGGCCATTTTCTTTTTTCCCATTTGGAGGTATTGTAAATGTTGTATCAAAAAAATCTTAATATTTATGTAAGTAACATTTGCAATCTAAATTGTAAGTATTGTTATAGAGCAAATAGCAAGTATAATATTGAGGAAACTCATCCAAAACAAATATTAGAAAAGCTTAATGATTTTAAAGAAAATGGGATAGAAACAATTCATTTTACTGGAGGGGAACCCGTATTGTGGTCGGGGCTTATAGAGACATTACAATATGTTAAAAAAAGTGGCTTTCTAACTAATGTTACAACTAATTGTACAATTGAAATATCTGAGGAACTCATTACATTAGTTGATAAATTTATTCTAAGTATAGATGGATTAAAAAATACAATGAGAGTTCATAGAGGAATTCATGACTTCAATATCATTGAAAAAAATATAGATAAACTCATGAAGAATAAAAGTCATATAGACTTAAATGTAGTTGTAAGTAAATATAATTTGAATTTATTTCATTTGGAAATATTTGAAATTATAGAAAAATATAAGCTTAAAAGTAATATAGGAAGAATAACTATATTATGGGTGCATAGTATAGACTCAAAATTAAAACTAGAAAAAAATGATATTATAACTTTTAATAAAAATATACAAAAACTTACAGAAGCCTTAGAGTATAAAATAAATATTCAAGGAAATATTTTCTATAGAAATAAATTTTTAGATTTAATAACTGTAGATGCGTTTAAATTTCCAATTTGGTTTGATGTTATTGAAAAGGTGTTTTATACTGACATCAAAACTAAGTACAATACTTTAAGTGATTTATTTGATAATTATAATACTGATAGCCAAAAATTAATTAAAAATATTTTAAGGCACAATAGTGATTATTTTGACCCAGTTGGAGGTGCTATAGAGTGAATATTGTTCAGATAAAAAATTGTAGTAAAAAATACAGTAAGAATGAATTTTTTAGTTTAAAAAATATTAATTTAAAGCTTGAAAAAGGTGAGATAGTTGGACTTATAGGACCTAATGGATCTGGTAAAACAACTCTCATAAAGGTTCTAAGTGGGCTTTTAAAACCAACAGAATATGAAGAAGTTAAAATCTTAGGGGACGATATCTATAAAGGGAAAATGAAAACTCCTAAGGTTGGATTAGTTTTGAATTCAAATCAGATGTATGATGATTTAACTGTTATGGAAAATATTCAATTTTTCTTAAGAATGCACAAAATAAAGAAAAAAAAGGAAGAGATCATAGCCCTATTAAAAAAGTTTAATCTGCAAGATAGAGAAAAGTCTCTAGTTAAAAGTTTATCTACGGGAATGAAGCAAAAGCTTAACATAATAAGAATTATTCTATTAGATGTTCAATTTTTAATACTAGATGAACCTACAAGTGGATTAGATCCTGTATCTAAATCAGATGTTCATAATTTATTGTATACACTCTCTAAAGAGTTTAATATCACTATTTTAATAAGTTCGCATGTCATGAATGAGGTTCAAAGACTCTGTACTAGGGTTGTGTTCCTTAATAATGGACAAATTATAAAAGATAATATTATGGAGGATATCTTTAAGGACTTCTATAAGGATGTTATAGAGATCAGAATACCTAAAGATGAATCTGAACAGATGGATCAAAAATTCAGGGATTATGGTATAACTAAATATATTATTTGGAATCAAAATGATGGCAGTACTGCTTTAATAATGGAGTATATAGCAAACAAAGATACTTTTATTTCAAAACTTCAAATAAATTCATTCAATGAAAGACCTATACAATTAGAAGATGTATTTTTCTATGAGCTCTACAAAGATAGATTGGAGGAAAACTGAATGATTATATATTTTATGCTAAAAAGTCTTCTTCGAAATAAATGGAACATGGTTAAATTATTTTTAATTGCTCCTATAAATGGTGTTCTTCCAGTAATATTATTAAGTAATGTAATAGACACAAATATAGATAAAACCATAGTTCTGAAAATTTGTTTATGGTCATGTTTTTATTTTACTATATTCGAGATAATATCAAGGAGAATTGAATTTTTTGGAAGTGAGAAGATTCAAGATGTTCTACTTTCGAAGATTAGCTTACATAGATATAATTTCTATCAGACAGTTGCTGTAAATATTTTATATATTCCATCACTTCTTATAACATTATATCTTTATGATTTTATGTTCAATTTAAATATTGATTTTTTATTTGCAATTGTTTGTGCTTTTTTTGTTTTTATCAACAATGTAATTATAAGCAACATCATGCTTGCTGTTCACTTAAAAACTCAAAATTATTTTAATAGCTTTAACTTCGGGATGGATATTATCTATATAATAAGTGGAGTTTTGTATCCAATAAGTATACTTCCAAAATTTTTAAGGGGAGTTTCACAATTTGTCCCTATAACCCATGTTATCATGTTCTCTGAAGGTAACTCCTCCAATATAGAAATAGCAATTTTAGTTTTTTTAATTATTATGTTATTTGCAATATGGAGCACAGAAAAGAGCATAAAGAAATATATTTTATCGGGAGGATTCTATGGGTAGCATTATATTGAAGAATATCTTTTTTTATAAAAGAAATTGGAGGGAGTTATTGTTAAATACATTAAGAGTTTATTTAAGTATGGTTCCTTTTTACTATTTTGCCTTATCACAATCAAATGATGTAGGAAGCATAAGATTTACTTTATTAACTTTAATTATCGCAGGAATAATAAGTAATACGGTTATTGCAGCAAATTATGAACTCTATCAAGAGATTATTAGTGGAAAAATGATAAATTTTAGACTTGCTGATATTAAAATAATAGAATATATTTTTGCTCAAACACTTTTTTATTTTTTCATTTATTTAATTCAATATATTATAGTTTTAATTGTGATGAGTATTTATGGAATTATTCATGTGAAACTTTCAATATATAATATAGTAAATACGGTGGCATTTATAGGAATAACAATTTTAATATCAGGAGGCATAAGCGGTATTCTAGCTGTACTTACTCTTAAAACAAAAAGATTTGCTTATAGCTCTATAATGATAAGTGTTATATTAATATTCTCTGCATGTTATATGCCTTACAAATTGCTGAACTCATATTTTAAAGGGATAGCTCTTTTATCTCCATTTACATATATAATAAATATTTTTAAAAGTGTATTTAATGCTGAGTGTTTGATTTTCCCACTTGGAGTTATGTATCTGATACTGATAATTCAAATTTTAGTTTTGGGATTTATATTGATGAAAATTTTATGTAAGTATTTTAATGAATTTATAAATAATACTATATAATTTTAAATAGAAAATGGCACTAGTGTTTAAACATTGTGAGAAAATCCCATTAACTTTTTTATACTAATTTGTCTAGCTATTAGTTTTCCATGAATATGCTTATAATGATAATCCTGGTAACCAATAAAGTTATAAGTATCCCTTGCAAATATAATCAATGGATTTTTATGGAATTGTCAAATTGCTATCTTATTACCCGCTTAACCAATTAGTCCAGTTAAATGTATTTAAATCTACTATTTCTGATAAGCAATATCTTATTTTCTCTTAATCTTTAATAAACCGTAGGCTAATGTATGAGCTTCTTCGGCAATCAATTTTAATAAAACATAAGTGATTATTCCAGTAATTAATTGAATCATTACAGCATTATAACTATGACCTATAAAGTTTTTTATTTTCAAATGTTGTTTTATCCATTTGAAGAATAGCTCTATATCCCAACGTTTTTTATAAAGCCAAGCTATTTCTTCACTACTAAAATTTAATATATTAGTTACAAAGGTTAATTCTTTATCGTTTGAGTCTTTAATCTTGATAATTCTATAAGGTTTTTTAGTTCTATAGGTATATAGAGAGCCTAAATATGCAAGTTTATCAGATAATACCTCTATTCCTTTATCTAGTAAATTAGGGTCTGAATAAGTAACCTTCAGTTCATCTTCTATAGTAGTTACAGCATTATCCTTTAATCTTGTAATGAAAGATTTATTATCACTAGTTAAATTATCAAATTTTTCATAGTCTACATAGGCTTTATCAAAAATATAAATAGAACCTTCATCTTTCATAAGTGATTCCATTACTGTACTATCATGTTCTTCAGCATTTGAAACTATTACTAAATCAGGCATTTGTTTTGATAGGTTAAATCTTGTATGCATTTTAACTCCTGCTTTAGTTGACCTAAACTTAGCCCAACTAAAATATGTTAATATCATACTCATAGTAGTAGAATCAATAATTTCAACACAGCCATATTTCTGAATTCTTTTATCATCTGATAGTGTATCTAATCCTAGTTTTATGACTGCATTCATAACAGGTACAAATACACCAAAATTTCTATTATTATTCTGATGGGATAAAGTTCCCAAGCTAACATCCTTTAAACTTTCTTTTAAGCCAGAATTATAGCTTGAAGAATCACTTAAATCTCTTAGGCTAACAAGCTCTGCTAAATGGTAATAAATCATTAGTTTTAAGTGATCTTTAGTGAATAATTTAGAAGTTTTATAGTTGGTATTTAGCATAACAGTTGATTTTTGTAAAATAGACCAATCAATGATATCTACAAATTTATCAAATATTTTGATATAATTATCTTTGAACATAGCCAGTGACCCCCTTTGTTTTTTATGTTTTTGATAATTATATTAAAACAAGGTTGCTGGCTATTTTAAATACCTTAAATTAAGGTATTTTTTGAAATTATTAGAGATTGATTGTTGTCAATGGTTTTTATATCCAGTGATTAAACACTAGTGAGAAAATGGTATAATTCCAATGTTTTTATATCTTATCTATAATAAATAAGTTGGTACATCTAATATATATTGTATTATTAACTTTTACTTAACTACCTAGATTTTGTACAAATGAAAAACTAATCTTTTCAAAAATATGACAGTGAAATTTTGGGATCAAGTTCCATATATTAGTTTAGAAATCAATCTCTAATTGCTGTAAAAACGTGGTAAATTAAAATTGCGTATCAAAATAAAAGGTAAATATTGCTTTACCATATAAGGAAATTTATTCTACTAGATTCTACGGCATAAAATTATGTCAGAAAACTTAATTGAATATACCGAGGTTCCCTTAATGCATCGATAATAAGTCTTGCTAAATGAGTGATTGCTGGAATCTGAACCTCTATTCCTTTAGAGGTTCTTTTTACAAATCCTCTAATATTTCCAAGCTTTTTGATCATAACCCTTACACCTACATTTTCTAGTTCTGTACCTGCTAGAATGGTTGACTTGAAACAGCTTATCAGGTTATGAGTTATAAACACTAGCCATAGGAATGCGTAAATACCATAGAATTTTGTAGTTCTAAGATTTCTCATATGGTATATATTCTTAGCCATGTTAAAGAAGGCTTCAATAGTTTGACGCTCATTGTAAAAATGAAATGCCTCTACTGAGCTCATTTGGTTTCTTGATATATTAGTTATGAGCAAAGAGTATGTGATTTTACCACTTTTGGAAAGGGTTTGAACGATAATCTTTCTTAAACCTATTTCTTCGGGTAACTCATATACCCAAACTGAATTATCAGCTTGAGTATATTCAGAGTATGGTATATTCTTTGCCAAGTTTGCTGCAGATTTTGTAGAATATCCCTTTGTAATAAACTTTAATCCTTTAATATTCATTAGTTTTTCAATATTCTCCATAGAACCAAAACCACTATCAGTTCTTAAAGTTAAATTTTCATTATGAAGCTGATTCTGATATTTTGATAAAATATCATTTATTAATTCATCATAATGCTCTGTACAATGAGTGTTGCCAGAATCAAGTTTCATAGCAATGGTTTCTGAGGTTTCACCTGTGAAAGCTACAGATAACTGATAGCCCCTTTGATTTTTCTTCTTGGCAAAATAACCTTTATCAGCAAGTTCATAGGTTTTACCGTTGGCTATTAAACCTGATTGGTCGATATCTACGACTAACATCTTGGTTGATGAGATAGAGCTACTATTATCAATTAATGTTTTATGATGAATATCTTCGAGTTGTTTGATGCTATCATTATCCATACGAGTTAAAAGTTCATTAATTTGAGATTGGTCTGGAATTTTATCCATACCAAACATATTCGCTGCTAAAGTCTCTGGGGCGAGTTTTTCGTTAATATCTTTCATATACTCGCATCCTATGGCTATAGACATAATTATTGTAATAAGTTTTTGATAAACAGAGTAATTTACTTTTTTCATTTTCAACTTAAAATCCTCTAATGATTTAAAAAAGTTAATTTTTAAACCAAAATTCATAATAGCAGCAAGCCATGTGGAAGTAGTTTCTTCTTTACATTTAGCCTGAGAAAAGGTAACATTATTCATAGGGATAATACCTGCCTTTCTTTAATTTTTTGTGGATAAAAAAATTATACTTCATGGCGTGGTATTATCCTCTAGTTATTTTTTGGAAATATATATGGCAGGTTATTGAAATTCAAGCTGTTTTGTTTGTACGAAACTTAGGTAATGAGATTATTAAAGAAAATAATTAATATGAATTATTCACCATGCTTCAGTAATGGTACTTCACACCTCATAATTACTGTAATATAAACTTCTATTGGTTTCACCTAAAAAGTGAAGCCTAGATAATAGAAAGAAGGGTTTAGTTTTGTTAAGATATGGTTACCAAACAAATACAAAACAAAGGAGAATCCTCAATGTCTAGTTTAGTTGATACTCGTTTAGAATACAATAACAAATTAAAATTAAATTTTATGGTGGAGACCTATCCTCTGATACAGGATTGTTTCTGTTAAAGGAATTCATCTATAAGATTGGTTTGGACAAAATGATAAAAAATACGTTCAAAACCAATGATTCTACTGATAAAAATCGTATCCAGGATAGTACGGAGTGCCCATTACATAATATTTAAGCTTTGCAGTGGCTGCCTTTATAAAACGGAGTTTTTTGAAACCTTGGAAAACATCCGCAAGCTTAAATTCCAGTCTAAGCTGGAATAGCAACTTTTTTCGTTCCTTGGCAAATTCAAAATGTGGATAACTGTTTCTACGGGAGAAGTCTGCCCAATTTTAGGGGACAAAACCACCAGTTTTCGAAATTTTGAACTTTAGAGCAATAACTGTGGGTGAAATTATTTTTTTACATCACCGTGAATAATTTAGGATTAGTTTTAAAAAATAAGAGGGTGAAACGATATGATAGAAATTAAGAACATCTGTAAAACGTATAATGAAGGAAAGGAAAGTGAAGTAAGGGTATTAAAGAATATCAATCTTACGATAAATGATGGTGAAATGGTAATGGTTCTTGGAAGAAGTGGCTCTGGGAAGACTACACTTTTCAATATTATCAGTGGTTTGTTAAGTCCTGATGATGGACAAGTAATTATAGATGGTGAAGATATCTCTAATTATAATGAAAAAGAGAGGACGATTCTTAGGAGAAAAAAAATAGGCTTTGTGTTTCAATCATATAATTTGATACCAGTGCTAACTGCAAAGTAAAATATAGAACTTCCAATGCTCTCAGAAGATGAGGAATATTTGGAATTGCTGTTATCTAAATTGGAATTGAAAGATAGAGCAAATCATTTTCCATCTGAGCTATCAGGGGGACAGAAACAGAGGGTTGCAATTTGTAGAGCAATTATCAATAGACCTTCTATTTTACTTGCAGATGAACCTACAGGAAACTTGGATTCTGAAACTGAACTAGAAGTAATTAAATTATTTAAGAAATTGTCAGAAGAATTAAAAACTACAGTGATTATTGTAACGCACAATAGAGAACTTACGAAATATGCAGATAGGGTCATAAAGATTAATGATGGAGGAATAATAAATGATTGTAAAATTGTTTAAGCTTACAAAATCCTATTTTAAAATGAACTCAAAGAAAACTATTACATATATTATGATCCTTGGGTTTTCCCTATTTGCTTTTTTGCTATCAAATTTTATTGTTAACTATATTGGGGAGTACAAGTTGCAAGAGGTTTATAAAGACAAAGGATCTTTCCATTGCGATATCAAGTATTTAAGTGAAGAAAATGCTAACAAAATTAAGCAGGACATGGACATAGAGAGTATAGGAAATGAATATGTGTTAGGAGATTTTTCATTTGCAAATAAAGATGGAATAATATTATATAGAGATAAAAATTACATATCTATGGACAGTAGTTTGGGCAAATTGATAGAGGGAAGGAATGTCAAAGAAAAGAATGAGGTTGTAATAAATAAGGCATACAGCAAAAGACTTGGGAAAACTTTAGGAGATAAATTCGAGATTAGTTTTGAAAATTGGGATTCTAATAATGGAAAATTTCTATATGAAAAAAATGATAAATTCGAAATTGTGGGAATATGTGAGGACTGGGGTTCTTTTTATGATATGAATTTTATTTTAGTTAGTGAAGAATATAAAAATTCTATGCCTAAAAAACTTGGGATAACTACGACTGCAATAAAATTTAACAATAAGGGAAATATACGTGAAGAAACTACTAAACTTGCATATAGTTATGATATAAAAACTAAAATAGCAGTAAATGATGAATTGGCATATATGATTGAAGAGAATGGAAAACTTATGAATTTTAAGAGAATAATAAATATATGTATATTCTTGATTTTTGCACTTGCAATTTATAACTTAATATATAGTTATTTTATTACTATGGTGAATGATGTCGGTACTTATTTATCTTTAGGATTTTCAAAAATGCAAGTTGTTTTGATACTTTTGTTTCAAATTTTAGGATATTTTATTTTGTCAATTCCTATAGGATTAATTCTTGCTAAAATTTCTATAGCAATTTTGAGGAAAACGGGAATATTATTTGATAGTTCAATAGAATATTACAATGGAATTGAGCTAGTAAAATCTATATTGTTAAATTTCTTGGTTGTTGTAACAAGTGTATATATGCCTATGAGAAGGATACTCAATTATGATCCTGCAAGTATAGGTGATAGAATTATCTATGAAGATGATGAAATCAAGATAAAGAAAAGACGAAGAAATTCAAGTTTTATGGGAATGAGAGGATATACATTTAGAAATTTAATTAGAAATAAGAAAAAGACGGTAATTACAGTACTACTTATAACTTTAGGTTTCAGTTCAGTAGCTTATATTTTTTATACTTATCGTTTTGGAGAGAAAGGAGATTATAGCTGGTGTCGAATGTATGTGCCTGAGGATTTAAAAATTCAGACTAGAAACTTTAGCTCCGATATCACAGATGATAACAAACATGCTGCATTCATTGAAAATCAAACGGCTGAAAAGATAAAAAATATAGAAGGTATAAAAAGTATTCAAACTATGAGAATATGGCATGAATGGGCATTATTTGAATTTAGTTCTATAAATGAAGATAATGATCTTATAAAGGAATTGTCAGCAGACGAAAGATTAAAAGGTAATAAGGAGGTTGTAAAAGGAGAAGAATATTTACTACTTGCTTTTTTAAGTTATGGCGTGGATAATATGGAACGTTTCACTGACAAAACCATAGAGGTAGAACATCCTATTATAATTAAGAAAGATATAGCAGGGGCTTTCAATTTAAAGATTGGTGATAGTGTAAAATTAGCTGATCATGACAATTTAAGTAGAGATGAAGAAACTTTTGAGTTCCAAATTTTAGATATTGTTAAAGATATTGATTTAAACAATGAATTTGTAGGTGATTCTGAGTGTATAATTCGATATGGGGTATGTGCCTTTTAAATGGCGTAGAAGGATATAATAGGATTGATATTTCACTTGAAGACCCTAATGATGTGTCTATAAAAAAGAATATAGAAGAAATACAGGAGATAAATGAAAAAGCTTATGTAGAAAGTTTTGAAGACAAAGTAGCTGAAATTAAGAGTGAGATAGAAAAAGAGAGTACAATTCAATTGATTATCAGTGGTTTTTTGGTATTTATTGCTTTGGTTACATTCTTTAATACTATCAGTAATAATCTTGTCAATCGTGCAGGAGAGCTTGATATGCTCAGAATTATAGGAATGGATAGGGAAGAAATCCGAAATTCTATATTACTTGAAAATATTATTTATAGTTTAATCTCAATTGTATTTATAAGTATATTTGAGTTTATTTTCATCCTTGTTCAGAATATTAGTAAATTTTATATAGGAGCACTTCGAACATTTTTAATTTTAGATTTGATAATCCTATTGGTAAGTTTGATATTTTCTGCAATTTTGTATAAATATAATTTAAAAACAGTGAATAACAATTGAACTATATTGTTGTGAGAGTTGCGCTTTTTAAATTTTAATGCATCATTATAAGTTATAGGGACAGAGTTTTTTCTGTCTCTTTTTTATTTAAAAAGACAGGTCTCACGAAGAAGATAATTCATTATATAAAAGTTATAATAATCTTATGTTATAATCTTGGTAGAGGTAAATATTTGGGCGTTAGACAAATGGAGGAATTAAGGTGAAAATAGCAATTGTTGAGGATGACATGTCTATATGTGAGGAGTTAGAAATAATCTTAAAAAATGAGCTCTATGAAGTCTTCATAGTGAGGAAATTTGATTCCGTTCTCCAAGAGATTAAGGGAGAAAGTCCAGATCTCATCTTACTTGACCTCGGACTTCCGGGTACAGATGGTCTTCAGGTTTGTAAGGAAATACGAAAAAAGTCTCAAGTTCCTATTATCTTTATAACGGGACAGAATAGTTCCATGAACGAGCTTAAGTGTATGACCATGGGAGGAGACGATTTTATTTCAAAGCCTTACGAAGCACCAATTCTTTTAGCTAGAATAAAAGCAGTTTTAAAGAGGGCCTCTTCATCAAAGGAGGATTCTAGTATACTATATTGTGATGGAGTGAAGTTAAATATATTGTCCGCTACCATAGAATACAAAGATAATAGTATGGATCTTACACATAATGAGATTAAGATTCTCCATTATCTATTTCTGAATCAAGGAGAGTATGTTTCACGTGATGATTTAATGGACTTTTTATGGGATAATTCGGTTTTTATAGATGATAATACTTTAAGCGTTCATGTTTCTAGGATCAGAAAAAAACTTAAGGAAATCCATGCGCCTGAAATCATTCAAACGAAGAGAAATCTAGGGTATCGTTGTGGATAAGGGGGACATTAAGGTGAAATGGTTTGATTATGTGGAGGACAAGCTAATATTGATATGTATTAATCTAATTGGATTACTCCTATCATCCTTTTATCTTAAGATTTTAGGTATTCATACCAGCGGCATTTTATTAATAGATGGGATTTGGGGCTCTTTCATCTTTGTCTACTTATTGATGGATTATCATAGAAGAAGTCGATTTTTTCGACGAATAGAGGAACAGTTGAAGGAATTGAAAGAGCCTTTGCTTCTAGCTGATGTAATGGAGAAGTCCCCGAGATATGATGATCGTTTTTACTTTTTTTTAATAAGAAGGCTTAATAAACTTTTCCTCGAAGAATTGAGACAGAGGGAAGATGAAAAGAAGGAGTTAGCGGATTATATAGTAAATTGGGTACACGAAGCTAAGGTTCCTTTAACTTCATTGGAGCTCATTAGTGACGGCATGGAAGGTAAGCTTAAACGAAAGGTAAAGAAACAGCTGAAAAACATTGAAAAAGATGTGGAAGAGGTTTTATACTTTGCTCGATCGGACCAAGTCTATCAGGACTATTTGATTAAAAAGGTGGATTTAAAGAAGACCGTTTACAATGCAGTTAGATATAATAAGGATTATTTTATTGAAAGAAATATTTCAGTTGATATAGATATTGAAGATACATGGGTATATTCTGACTCTAAATGGCTGCTTTTTATCCTTAGTCAAATCTTAATAAATGCAACTCAGTACCAAAACAAGGAAGAGCTAGGACATATTAAAATAGGAGCTATCCCAAATTTAAATGGCATAAAACTTTTAATTTCAGATAATGGTATTGGAATTTCCAAAGATAATCTTCCAAGAATTTTTGACAAAGGGTTTACTGGCGATGCAGGGAGAAATCATAATAATGCAACGGGAATTGGACTCTATCTATATAAAAAGGTGTGTGATCAAATGGGAATTACAATAAGTGCTCAATCTGAAGTGGGAAAGGGGAGTATATTTACATTATTCTTTCCAAAAGATGATTTTTATATGGTAGATAGAGATAATCTTACGAAATCTTAAGATTCGGTTAAGCTTAACTCATACAAGAAGGTATTACGGTCTTCTATAATAAGGTTAAGAAAAGGAAAGGGTGATTATTATGAAGGAAGGCTGGATACGAATTTCAGATATTGAAAAATATTATGGTAGAAAAGGAAATTTAACAAAAGCAATAGATAGAGTAAGCTTCGAAGTTGAACGAGGAGAGTTTATGGCCATTATGGGACCATCAGGTTCTGGTAAGACTACCCTATTAAATTTAATATCAACAATTGATTCCACTTCAGCAGGGCATATTTGGTTTAAGAATCAAGATATTACGGTGATGAAGAATAAAGATTTAGCAGAATTTAGGAAGAAAAATTTGGGATTTGTCTTTCAAAATTATAATCTTTTGGATACACTTACCATTGAAGAGAATATCCTTATAGCTTTGATAATGAATGAAACTAAGAAAAGGGAAGCCATTAAAAGGACTGTATCCTTGGAGAAGATGCTTGGAATCTATAATGTGAGAAACAAATATCCTTATGAGGTATCAGGCGGACAAAAACAGAGATGTGCCTGTGCAAGAGCTATGGCCAATAATCCAAGTTTGATTTTAGCAGATGAGCCTACTGGTGCATTGGATTCCCACTCATCTCAAATGCTTATGGAAACTTTAACCCAGATGAATGATGAATTAAATGCCACAATTCTTATGGTAACCCACGATGCTTTTTCTGCAAGCTATACCAAGAGAATATTGTTCTTAAAAGATGGAAAGATATTTCATCAGCTCTATCGAGGTAATAAGGATAGGAGAGTATTCTTAAATGAAATATACAACGTGCTTTCCATGTCAGAAGTAGGTGACAAAAATGTTAGGTAAATTGTCTCTTCGGAATGCCAAAAGGTCGCTTAAAGACTATGCTGTTTTTATTATGACTATGGTAATGATTAGTGCCTTAATATTTGCATATAACTCTTTAATTTTTGATTTAGATATAAGAGAAACTATGTTTAGTGAAGATTATGTGGCACTGCCGGTTTTAATTGGGATAGCGGACTTTTTTGTAATCCTTATTGCAGCTTGGCTTGTCAATTATATGATGAAGTTTATGATGAAAAAGAGAAGCCGTGAATTTGCTATATATCAGTTAGTAGGAGTACCTAACAAAAAGATTTCCCGCCTTTATGTAAGGGAGAGTAGCATCTTGGGAATTATAGCTTTTATCATAGGAATAGGATTTGGTGTGGTGCTTCAAGTAATTTTAAAGACCATCTTTTTTTCCATGATGCATCTACCTTGGAATACGAAGATTTCAATTAATTGGGCATCATTGGTTCTTTCATTTGGTATATACCTATTGGTTTATCTATTGGCTCTGATGAAAAATAGTAGGCAGTTAAAAAAGATGACAATACGTAAACTACTAGATATGGATCAACAAAATGAAGTACCAGGAGTAAAGAAGCACAAGGTAATATCGATTATCCTATTCATACTTTCCATTGGCTATTTTGCTGTTTTTTTCATCATGATGTTTAATCTTGAGTGGAGCTTGATGGGGGTAGTATTGAGCGTTTCAGGATTAATTGTTGCTACTTACTTTTTCTATATTGGGGTAACTGGTTTTTTATCGAGTTATATTGATAGCAGAGGAAAAAAACTATTTCATGGGTCAAACTTATTTTTATCGAGGCAATTTACATCTAAGATAACTACTATGCAGATTACCTTTGGTACCATTACAGTTTTGATGATTGTGGTTTTATTAAATTCATCCTATGCATTTATGCTCAATGACTATCAGGATAAAATGCTGGAATCTCAGTTGCCATTCGATTTTATCATGTATGATAAATCTACAGACAGTAATTTTGAACCCTATTTATCTACTATAAAGAAAAATGTAAAGGTAAAAGAAATTTATAAATATAGTATATACCAAAATGGTTCCGATGAAGTATCTCAATATATGTATAGAAACTATCCTTACTTTAAGAAGCATCCTAATCATAAAAAGTCTCAAAATAATGCTGAAGGTTATCAAAGCTATTTTGATTATGATACCTACATGAAGTTGAGTGACTACAATAAGCTTAGAAATATGCTTAACCAAGGAGAAGTGGTTCTTAAAGATGATGAATACATGATTCAGTGCAAAGATAAAATAGAAGTCTACTTGAAAGGTTTTGGAAACAATAATAAAGTTGAGATAAACGGGAACAAGATGAAGTTTGCTGGAATAGAGACCATTCCATTTTCTCAAAGCGGTCATAATGGAAGTGACTATATTATCATAGTCCCAGATGATATAGCTTTGACAATGAAGCCATATTATTCCATTGCAGCAGCTGAGTTTAATGAAAAGACACCACAGGATTTACAAGATAAGCTAGAAAAACTAGAGGAAGCTAAAAATGATGGATTATATAGCTGGTACTATGGAACTGATCAAATTATAAGTGTGTATTCAAGGATTGCTGTTAGGGATAATCTCATTGGGGTGGTTAAGTTTATTTTATTCACCTTATCTTATGTATTGTTTTATATGTCGTTGACTTTTCTATGTATAGCCTTTACAGTATTAGCTGTTCAGCAGCTTAGCGATTCTTCCAAATATAAGTTTAGATACGATATATTGTCAAGACTTGGATTGAATCAACAGGAAATCCATAGGATAGTATTTAAACAAATAGGTATCTATTATTTAGTTCCCTTTGTATTAGGAGTACTATTGAGTGGAATAGTGGGAATATATATTAGTAATATTTTCATATTCTACACTGGAATTCATTCTAGTACCTTTAATTATATAGGTAGCTCGGTACTTCTATTTGGTGGGATATATTTCTTATATTTTGTAATAACTTATGTTGGATTTAAAAGAGGTCTTTATTCCACTCTGAATTGAGATGAATTGAAATTATAAAGGCATTGAGATAAAAATCTTGATGCCTCTATTATCCAAGGACTATATAGGAGTCTCACATTGCGAATAATTATAAATAAAAAGAATTAATTTGTTTATGTTGTAAGAATATAAAAAGTATAATATAATAAATTATGTAGAATTATAAAATATTTTGTCTATTTTAAAACAAACAAGTCTTAAAAGCCAGAGTACTTCTAAAAATGGAGGGAAATGGTTTAATGAAAAAATTTAGTTTAAAGCCGAATATTGTGTACGAAAAAGAGTCTATAGAATATTTACACAAAATAAATATTAAAAATTCATTAATAATTACAGATAAGTTTATGGTTGAATCTGGTATAACTAAAAAAGTAACAGATATTTTAGATGAAGAAAAAGCTAAGTATGAAATCTTTTCTGAAGTAAAACCTAATCCATCTTCAGATTTGGTTGTAGATGGAGTAGAGGCTATGTTAAAGTTAAAACCTGATTCGATTATAGCTATAGGGGGAGGCTCTGCAATAGACACAGCAAAAGGCATAATATTGTTTTACATGAACATGATGAATAAATCTAGTAAGGAACATGCTGTAAAACCTTATTTTATAGCAATACCTACAACAAGTGGTACAGGTTCTGAGGTTACATCATATTCTGTAATTACAGATAACGATACTCATGTAAAGATGGCATTTAGTGAAGATATTATGCTTCCTGATTTAGCAATCGTGGATCCTGATTTTACTAAAAGCGTTCCTCCTTCAGTTACAGCGGATACTGGGATGGATGTATTTACTCATGCTTTAGAAGCTTTAGTATCCAATGAATCATCAGATTTTACTGATACTTTAGCAAATGGAGTTTTAAAGATAGTGTTTAGTTATTTATTAAGAGCATATAGAGATGGAAATGATACTATAGCTAGACAAAAGATGCATAATGCATCTTGTATGGCTGGAATAGCCTTTACAAATTCTGCACTTGGTATAAATCATAGTATGGGACATGCTTTTGGAGCAAGGTTTAAAGTATCTCATGGTAGAGCAGTTGCTATATTTTTACCATATGTTATAGAATATAATTCATTGGACAGCATATGTGCGTATAAGTATAGTGATTTAGCAAAATCTATTGGGTTGCCTGCAACTACTATAGAACAGGGAATTTTTTCATTGATAGAAAGTATAAAGGTTCTCAATAGAAAGCTTGGTATACCAGTATGTATAAAAGAAATGGATATTGATAAGAAAGAGTTTCTTGATGAAATTGAAAATATGTCCAAAACAGCCATGGAAGATGTTTGTACATTGGGAAATCGTAAGAAACCTACAAAAGATGATATAGCAACGATATTTAAGAAAGCATATGAAGGTTAAAAGCTGTTAAAGTTAAAGTATAAATCGTAAAAAACTATGCCAATTTTTATCAATGCTTTAAATTGGAGAAGTGTTACTTATGTATCTATACATTAGCAGGGAGTTTAAACCTTATAAGTATTGAAAATACATTAATAGAATTATTCTAAAAGTGGATACTGTAAATGAGGAATGAAACATAAACTTTTATAAGTTTTCAGTAACGGTTAGAAAGATGACTCTATACTTTAAAGAAGATTTTTAGGGTATAGAGTTTTCCCATACCATTATTTATGCCCCTAGTGGTGGCAGAATGGAGGTTATTATGAATAAATTTTTTCATCTTTCTGAGATTATAGATGTTGATGTTTTACAGAAAATACAAAATTATTATTCTGAAGCTACAGGTTTAGCTGTTGTTACAGTAGATTATATGGGCAATCCCATAACTAAATTTAGTAATTTTTCTAAATACTGTAGTCTTATTAGAAAAGATGCAGAATGTAATGAAAAGTGCTGTCATTCTGATGCACATGGAGGTTTAGAGGCAGCAAGGATTGGCAAACCATATATATACACATGTCACGGAGGATTAGTTGATTTTGCCATTCCTATAGTTTTAGAAGGGCAATATTTTGGCTCTATAATGGCTGGGCAAGTAAAGGTAAATAAAGAGTCCTTTGATAGTAAAAAATGTATGGAGAAAGTTGGCAATCTATGGCATGATAATGCCCAAATCATTGATGCGTATAATAACGCACCGGTTATATCATATAAGAAGATATATGCTGCTGCAAATATGATGCATATAGTTGCAAATCACATAGTTGAAAAAGGACTAGCCAACGTTTATCAAGAAGAGTTAAATAAAAAAAACATGGAATTGTTAAGAGAAACTAAGATTAAGTCAGAGTTAGAAAAGGCTTTAAAAAATGCAGAAATTAAGGCTTTACAATCTCAATTAAATCCCCATTTTTTATTCAATGTTTTAAATACTATAGGGAGCTTAGCCTTGTTGGAAGGAGCAACTAAAACAGAAGAATTAGCCATTTCCTTTTCTGAAATACTAAGATATACCCTTAAAAAATCAAACCAGATTGTAACTTTAGAAACTAGTATAAAATATATTGAAAAATATTTAAGTATACAGAAAACTAGATTTGGCGATAGGTTAGAATATAATATTGATATACAAGAAGAACTCTTAGACTTAAAGATTCCTTTTATGACATTACAACCCTTTGTTGAAAATTCTATTAATCATGGATTGGAATGTAAGGAAGATGGAGGAATTGTAAATATTACAGGTGAATCTGCGGGAAAAGACGTAATTATAAGCATAATAGATAATGGTATAGGAATTCCTGAAGATAAACTAGATATGATACTAAATAATTCATCTCAGGAATGTTTTGAAGGTAAATCTACGTGTATAGGAATAAAAAATGTAGATAATATTCTCAAAGGCTACTTTGGAGAAGAATATGGTATAAGCATAGACAGTAAAGTAAATAAGGGCACAATTGTTACGATTAAGATTCCTAAAATAAGGAATTTAAGGGGTGCTTTAAGTGTATAAAATATTATTAGTAGACGATGAGCATTTAGAGAGAGAGGCTTTGAAAAAAGTTATATCTGAAAACTTAAACTATGCTGAAATTGTTGGACAAACTAGTTCAGGAAGAGAGGCAGTTGAATTAAGCGATAAATTGAGCCCCCATCTTATATTTATGGATATTAAGATACCGGGAATAGATGGAATAGAAGCTGCAAGGAGAATAAAAGAGAAGGATCCAAACAAAGTAGTAATAATGTTGACTGCATATGATAGTTTTGAACTTGCTCAAGGAGCTATAAGGGCAAGGGCAAATGATTATATATTAAAGCCAGTACGAAGCACAGAGGTAATAAATATAATAGAAAAACATTATAATAATATGAGTAAAAAAATAGAGGAATTATCAATAGGTGATGTTTCTGTAGATAATGTAGTTTCTAAAGAACTTCTAAAAGCCATTGAATATATAAAGGCTAATTTTCACAATGGAATATCCTTAAATGATGTTGCTTGTTATGTAAATTTAAGTGCCTATTATCTAAGTAAATTATTTAAAAAGGAATTAGGAATTAATTTTATCGACTATATTACTTTTTATAGAATGAAAAAGGCAAAGGAACTTTTAAGGGATACGGATACGCCTATTGTAAATATTGCAATTGAGCTAGGGTATAGTGAACCTAATTATTTTAGTAAGGTTTTTAAGAAGAACTTTGGAATAACGCCTTCTCAGTATAGAGATGAAAAGAAGAGTGAAAGAATAAAAAAATTAAAGGGCAATCTTTTTTTCAAACATACACCTAGAATCAATGGTGGATGGTATATATGATAAAAGCCAAGGGGACAGGAACCTTGGCTTTTATTATAAATAAATACAGGAATTAATTAGAAAATGACAATAAAATATAACATTAGGACAAAAAAGTATCCTTTTAGTACACAGATGTGTGCTATTTTTTTTTATATATAAGGATATGACTTTTTTTTATAGCATCAAGCCAAGATATTACAACGACAAAACGAACTTTAAACATTATGCTTAATGTAGAGAAACACATTATATATGGCTTTTAAGACTTGTTTAATTCCAAAAATGCAGGGAGGTTTAAGTAATGGGGAATGAAGCTCTAGGAATGATTGAAACAAAAGGATTAGTTGGTGCAATAGAAGCAGCCGATGCAATGGTAAAATCAGCAAATGTTCAGTTGATAGGTTATGAAAAGATAGGTTCAGGATTAGTTACAGTAATGGTAAGAGGAGATGTAGGTGCAGTTAAAGCAGCTGCTGATGCAGGAGTTACAGCAGCCAAAAATGTGGGTAAAGTAGTTTCAGTTCATGTAATTCCAAGACCACATAGAGATGTGGAAAACATTTTACCCAGTAAATAGCAAAAAATATTTTGGAGGTGCAGATAAATGCAAGAAGAACTGAAAGGTAAAATAATGGAAGAAATAATGAAAAAACTTGAAGATGTTAAAGATGTAGAAAAATGTGACAGTGAGTTTAAATCTTCTAATAGATGTTGTGGATTGACAGAATTTGTTGGAACAGCTGAAGGAGATACTATAGGTTTAGTTATAGCTAATGTAGATTATAATTTACATGAATTTATGAAATTGGATAAGAAATATAGATCTATAGGTATCATAGGTGGACGTACAGGAGCAGGTCCTCAAATAATGGCAGCAGATGAAGCTGTTAAAGCTACAAATACAGAAATAATTAGTATTGAACTTCCAAGGGATACAAAGGGAGGAGCAGGTCACGGTTCATTAATCATATTTGGTGCAGAGGATGTATCAGATGCGAGAAGAGCTGTAGAAGTTTCATTAAAGGAATTGGATAGAACTTTTGGAGATGTATATGGAAATGAAGCTGGTCATCTTGAGTTCCAATATACAGCTAGAGCAAGTTATGCATGTGAAAAAGCTTTTGGAGCAACAGTAGGAAAATCCTTTGGTTTAATAGTAGGAGCACCAGCAGCTATAGGTGTTTTAATTGCAGATGTTGCTGTTAAAGCTGCAAATGTAGATATAATTTCTTATTCTTCTCCAGCACATGGTACAAGCTTTACAAATGAAGTTATATTGGCAATAAGTGGTGATTCAGGAGCAGTTAGACAAGCAGTTACAGCTGCAAGAGAAGTAGGAATGAAAGCACTGGCAACTTTAGGTGAAGAACCAAAGTCTACTACGACACCATATATTTAGTGAAAAAAGGAGGGGAAATAAAAAATGAAAAGATCTAAAAGATTTGAAGTTCTTGAACAACGAGATGTAAATAAAGATGGATTTGTAAAGGAATGGCCTGAAGTTGGACTTATAGCAATGAATAGTCCAAGTGATCCAGAACCAAGTATTAAAATAGAAAACGGAAAAGTAGTAGAATTAGACGGAAAAAAACGTGAAGATTTTGATATGATAGATTTATTTATTGCAGATTATGCAATAAATTTGGATAAAGCCCTTGAAGTGATGAAAATAGACTCTACTGAAATGGCGAAGAAGATAGTAGATGTAAACATTCCAAGAGAAGAGATAATAAAATTTACTACAGCTATGACACCAGCAAAGATGGTAGATGTAGTTTCAAAGATGAATGTAGTCGAAATGATGATGGCATTACAAAAGATGAGAGCTAGAAAGACTCCATCAAACCAATGTCACGTAACCAATGTTAAAGACAATCCAGTTCAAATAGCTGCCGATGGTGCAGAAGCAGCTTTAAGAGGATTCGACGAAATGGAAACAACAGTTGCAGTAGCGAGATATGCTCCATTTAACGCTTTAGCATTATTGGTTGGTTCACAAGTTGGAAGAAGTGGAGTATTAACTCAATGTGCGGTAGAAGAAGCTACGGAATTGGAACTAGGCATGAGAGGTTTAACTTGTTATGCTGAAACCGTATCAGTATATGGAACAGAGAGAGTTTTCGTAGATGGTGATGATACTCCTTGGTCTAAAGCATTTTTAGCTTCAGCTTATGCATCAAGAGGACTTAAGATGAGATTTACTTCTGGTACAGGTGCAGAAGTACTGATGGGAAATGCTGAAGGCAAGTCAATGCTTTATCTAGAAGCAAAATGTATATATATTACAAGAGGTGCAGGAGTTCAAGGACTACAAAATGGTTCTATAAGCTGTATAGGTGTTCCAGGTTCAGTTCCTTCAGGTATTAGAGCTGTACTTGCAGAAAATCTTATAACTACAATGTTGGATTTAGAGGTGGCATCAGGAAACGACCAAACTTTCTCACACTCACCAATGAGAAGAACAGCAAGGACTTTAATGCAAATGTTGCCTGGAACTGATTTTATATTCTCAGGTTATAGTGCAGTTCCAAACTATGACAATATGTTTGCAGGTTCAAACTTTGATTCATCAGATTTCGATGATTACAATATAATCCAAAGGGATTTAAAAGTAGATGGTGGATTAAGACCAGTTACTGAAGAGGAAGTAATAGCTATTAGGAATAAATCAGCTAAAGCTATACAAGCAGTATTCAAAGGTTTAGGACTTCCTACTATAACTGATGAAGAAGTAGAAGCAGCAACCTATGCTAATGGAAGTAAAGATATGCCAGAAAGAAATATGGTAGAAGACATTAAAGCTTGTGAAGAGATGATGAAGAGAGGAATAACAGGAGTAGACGTAGTAAAAGCCCTTTACGAAAATGGTTTTGAAGATATATCAGAAAGAGTACTAAATATGTTGAAACAAAGAGTTTCAGGGGATTATCTTCATACTTCATCTATATTAGATAAGGATTATAACGTTATAAGTGCAGTAAACAACTGTAATGACTATATGGGACCTGGTACAGGATACAGGATGAGTGAAGAAAGATGGAACGAGATAAAGAATATTAGAAATGCTAAGAGTCCAGAAGATTTTGAATAATTAAATCCTGAGAGGAGGAAATAAAATGGCTGTTGATGAAAAAGTTATTCGTGAAATAATTGATGAAGTTATGAAAAATTTAAATATTGATGATAAATCAATATCAAAAGATAAAAAAACAGAACCAATTTCATTGGGAAGTTTAAAGATGGAAGAAATAGGAGTAGCTCAAAAAGGAACTAGAAGCGATGAGGTAGTTATAGGAATAGCTCCAGCTTTTGGAAAATATCAAAATAAAACTATAATCCATCTACCTCATGACAAAGTGTTAAGGGAAATAATTGCAGGTATAGAAGAGGAAGGTTTAAAGACTAGGATTGTTAGAGTAAATAGAACTTCAGACGTTGCTTTTATAGGACTTGAAGCAGCTAAGTTAAGTGGTTCAGGTATTGGTATAGGGATACAGTCAAAAGGTACTGCTGTAATCCATCAAAAAGATTTACAACCGTTAAGCAACTTAGAACTTTTTCCACAAGCACCAGTAATAACATTAGATGTATATAGGGCTATAGGGAAAAATGCGGCAAAATATGCAAAGGGAGAATCACCAAATCCAGTGCCTACTCTAAATGATCAAATGGCAAGACCTAAGTATCAAGCATTAGCAGCACTTCTTCACATAAAAGAAACAGAGCATGTGGATTTGAACGGTAAATCTATAGAACTTAAGGTAGAGTTTTAACTATTGGAGGTGAATGTAATGAATAAGGAAAAGATGATAGAAGAAGTTGTTAAGCAAGTTATGATGTCAATGAAAGATGATTCAGATAGTGAGGTATCTAAGGAATGTGAATATAAATCCTCAGGAGCTAAAATAGATGCAAAGAGAGACTATCCTCTAGCAACAAAACGTCCAGAATTGATTAAGACTCCTACAAACAAGAAGTTAGAAGATATAACTTTAAACAATGTTTTAAATGGAGAAATTAAATCTACTGATGTTAGAATATCACCAGAAACATTAGAGTTACAAGCAGAGGTAGCTGAAGGAGTAAATAGGGATGCATTTGCTAAAAATTTAAGAAGAGCATCTGAACTTATAGCTATCTCAGATGAAAGAATACTAGAGATATACAATGCATTAAGACCAAATAGATCTACTAAACAAGAATTATTGGATATAGCTGATGAATTAGAAGAAAAATATAATGCAACCATAAATAGCAATTTTGTAAGAGAAGCAGCAGGAGTATATGAAAAAAGGAATATGTTGAAAAAAGATTAATTATGTGTATTCATACGCAACCAGGAGGTTTTATAGATGGAGTTGATAGTAGGTATAGATATAGGAAATGCTACTACAGAGACAGCTTTAGCTAGAATTTATGATGATAATATGGAGTTTTTATCTAGTGGTATTGTTAAAACTACTGGTGTAAAGGGTACACGTGAAAATATTAATGGTATATTTGCATCCCTTAAACAAGCACTTGATAAGGCGAATATAGATATTAAGGACGTAGATTTAATTAGGATAAATGAAGCTGCTCCAGTAATTGGTGATGTAGCGATGGAAACTATAACGGAAACTATTATAACGGAATCTACAATGATAGGGCATAATCCTTCTACGCCTGGAGGAATCGGATTAGGTGTTGGCTATACTATAGACATTAGAAAGCTAAGGGAATATGAGGACAAACAGTCATTGATAGTCATAGTTCCAAAAGAAGTTGATTTTATGGAAGCTGTATTCTTAATAAATGAAGCCTTAGAAGAAGGAAAGGATATACAAGGGGCTATTATGCAAAAAGATGATGGAGTTTTAGTAAACAATAGATTGACTAAAACTATACCAATAGTAGATGAAGTGGCTTTAATAGATAAGGTGCATGAAGGGGTTAAAACTGCTATAGAAGTAGCGCCTGTTGGTGGTGTAGTAGAAGTCCTTTCAAATCCTTTTGGTATAGCTACTCAATTTGGATTGACTCCAGAAGAAACTAAAATGATAGTTCCTATAGCCAGAGCCCTTATAGGAAATAGATCGGCTGTTGTAATAAAAACTCCTAAGGGAGATGTTAAAGAAAAGAGAATTCCATCAGGAAAGATAAACGTAATTGGAGAAAAGAGAACAATGTCTGTAGATGTAGAAGAAGGAGCTTCTGCTATAATGGATGTTTTAAAATCATGCTATCCTATTCTCGATATAAACGGAGAATCTGGTACCAATGCAGGAGGAATGTTGGAGAGAGTAAGACAGGTAATGGCAAATCTTACAAAACATAATCCGAGTGAAATTAAGATACAGGACCTATTAGCTGTGGATACCTTTGTTCCTCAAAAAGTAAAAGGAGGAGTTGCAGGGGAATTTTCTATGGAAAATGCAGTAGGAATAGCAGCTATGGTAAAATCCGATAGATTACAGATGAGCATGATAGCAGAAGAACTAGAAAAAGCAGTAGAAGTTAAAGTTGAAGTTGGAGGTATAGAAGCAGACATGGCTATAAGGGGAGCTCTTACAACTCCTGGCAGCAGTACCCCTCTGGCAATATTGGATATGGGAGCAGGCTCTACGGATTCCTCCGTCATAGATAACAATGGAGAAATAAAATCTGTACATTTAGCAGGTGCAGGCAACATGGTTACTATGCTCATAAATTCTGAATTAGGGTTGGAGGACTTTGGATTATCTGAAGATATAAAGAAGTATCCACTTGCTAAAGTAGAAAGTCTTTTCCATATTAGACATGAAGATGGTTCTGTAGAGTTCTTTGAAAACCAACTAGATCCTAAAGTTTTTGCACGAGTAGTAATCTTAAAAAAAGGAAATATGATACCTATACCAAGTGATCATTCTTTAGAAAAGATAAGAATAGTTAGAAAAGCTGCTAAAGAGAAGGTATTTGTAACTAATGCAATAAGAGCTTTGAAGATGGTTAGTAGAACGGGAAATATAAGAGACATTGAATATGTGGTACTATTAGGCGGTTCAGCTTTAGATTTTGAAGTTCCTCAATTGGTTACCGATGCTCTATCTCAATATGGGATAGTATCGGGCAGAGCCAATATAAGAAGCGTTGAAGGTGCTAGAAATGCCGTAGCAACAGGTCTTGTATTGTCATACAAGGAGGATATAAATAATGAATAATGTTGATAAACCTACAATTAACATCTATTATTCATCACAAATAAAGGATAAAACCATATATGACCAATTGTTGTGGGGAATTGAGGAAGAAGGTCTTCCATACTATATAGAATGGAAGCCTTTAGAAAGTGCCGTGGAATTAGGATATAGAGCAGCAGAAGATTCAAGATTGGATGTAGGTATTGGCGTAGGTAAAGATGGAAATATTGTAGTGCATTATCAGAAGTTGAGTAAAGGGGAGCCTTTATTTAGTTTAAATATAAAAGATGGATACCATAATTTAAGAAAACTAGGTGCTAACGCAGCAAGGTTAATAAAGGGAATTCCTTTTAAACTATTTTCAGATGATGTTTAAATATATGAAATTAAAAAGTCTTTAAAGAGGGGGTGTAATATTGTTTAAGTCCGCACTAGGTATAATAGAAACCGTTGGATTAGTTGCAGCAATTGAGGCTGCTGATACTGGAGTGAAGTCGGCTAATGTTGAGCTTTTAGGATATGAATTAACAAAAGGTGATGGACTTGTCACTGTAAAGTTTGCAGGAGATGTAGGAGCAGTTAAAGCTGCAGTTGAAGCTGGAAGTATTGCAGCAGCTAAAGTAAATAAGATATGGAGTACACTTGTTATACCTAGACCCCATGATGAAATTGAAAAGTTGATAAATAGCTTAGACACCGTTGGAAATTTTAAAGAGACGGAGAAAAGTGAAGATGAGGATATAGAAGTAGAAGATAGTAGTGAAGCTGAAGAAACCATTGATGAAGAATTAACAGAAGAAGTTGAAGAAGAAATAAAAGAAGAAAAAATAGAAGATGTTTATGTAAATAAAAGTGCTAAAAATGTATGTAATATCTGCGGAGACCCTAAATGTCCAAGGAAGAAGGGAGAACCTAGAGCACTTTGTATTCACAATAAAAAATAAGAGGAGGAATAACAAATGGGAGAAGCATTAGGAATGATAGAAACAAAAGGATTGGTTGGAGCTATAGAAGCTGCAGATACTATGACAAAATCAGCAAATGTTCAATTGATAGGTTATGAAAAGATAGGTTCGGGATTAGTTACAGTAATGGTAAGAGGAGACGTAGGTGCAGTTAAGGCAGCTATTGATGCGGGAGCCGCAGCAGCAGAAAGAGTAGGAGAGTTGGTTTCAGTACATGTAATTCCAAGACCACATATGGATACAGAAAAGATATTACCACATGTGCAAACAGAAGAAACAAAATAGTTTTTGGAAGGAGAACTTTATATGGGGAAAATCGATGAAGCCTTAATTAAAAGAATTGTACTAGAAGTAGAAAAGAAACTTGAAGAAGAAGAGGGCTTAATCCCTGTGGGAGTATCCAATAGACATGTACATCTTAGTCAGGAAGATCTATATAATTTGTTTGGATATGGCTATGAACTGACAAAGTTTAAGGATCTAAGCCAACCAGGACAATTTGCCTCTAAAGAAACGGTAGTCATAAAAGGACCAAAAGGCAAATTTGAAAAGGTAAGAATACTAGGACCTGTAAGAAAGGATACCCAAGTTGAAATTTCTGTATCCGACAGTTTCAAATTAGGGATAAAAACTCCAGTGAAGGAATCTGGAGATATAGAAAATACTCCAGGAATAATCATTGAAGGTCCAAAAGGAAGTATAGAAAAAGATAAAGGTCTTATAGTTGCTTTAAGACATATACACGTACCAGAGGATTATGCTAAAGAACATGGATTCCAAAATGGAGAAATGGTAACGGTAATATCTGAAGGCATAAGAAAAACAGCATTTTATAATGTTCTTGTGAGAGTTTCAGATAAATATAGTTTAGAGATGCATATAGATATGGACGAAGCTAATTCCTCAGGTTTAAAAAATGGAGATAGAGTAAAAGTAGTTAAAGAATAAGGAGTATTTTAATATGGATTTATCAACGGTAAATAAGTATATTGGAAAATTTAATAATCTCATACAAACTAAAAGCTGTAATCCCTATGATGGAAAATTAAAAGTAGGAGTAGACTTAGGAACAGCTAATATAGTTTTAGCTGTAGTTGACGAGGCTGGTAATCCAATAGCAGGGGCTTCACAAGAGGCTAAGGTGGTAAGAGACGGCATAGTTGTAGATTATATTGGAGCAGTAGATATATTAGAAAAATTAAAACATGATGTAGAAGAGATGCTTAAAATCCATTTAAACTATTCAGCTATAGCCGTTCCTCCTGGAACCATAGATGGAAATGTTAAAGTTATATCTAATGTCGTTGAATCCGTAGGAATGGATGTAGTAGATATTGTAGATGAACCAACTGCTGCTGCTACTGTTCTAGGAATTAAAGATGGAGCAGTAGTAGACGTAGGTGGAGGTACTACAGGTATAAGTATATTAAAAGAAGGTAAAGTCATATACACAGCTGACGAACCTACAGGAGGGACCCACATGACTTTAGTTTTAGGAGGAAGCTATGGAATTTCCTTTGATGAAGCAGAAAAGTTAAAAAGAGATCCTAAAGAAGAAGACAAAGTATTTATAACTGTGAAACCAGTAATTGAAAAGATGGCTGAAATTGTAAAAAGACATATACAAGGGTATTCCGTAGATGAGATTTATGTAGTAGGGGGAGCATGTAGTTTTACTAAATTTGAAGAAGTATTTACAAAGTATATAGGAATAAGGACGATAAAACCATTAAATCCCCTTTTAATTACACCTCTTGGTATAGCATTGAATTGCAGCGGGGAAGGTGAATAGATTGAATATAGACGAAATAATAGACATTATTGTGAAAGAAGTGACAAAACGAATAATAGATGAAATGCACAGGGAAGAGAAGAAAGCATTGGTACTCTTTACTGGAGGAAAAGTTGGATTTGAAAGCTCAATTGAAAGCATAAAAAAATTAATCGATGATGGATGGAATCTGAAAGTTATTTTATCTAAAAGTGCTGATTTCGTTTTGGGTTCTAATGTTATAAAACAACACTTAGACATAGAAGATGTATTTGTAGAAGATGAAATAAAAGATATAGATTATTTAAAACAAGATATAAAGAAAATAATAATACCCGTTTTAACTATAAACTCAGCTTCAAAGATTTCCCTTGGCATATCGGATACATTGATTACCTATTTAGTATCTTGGGGAATAATGAATGGTATTTCCATCATAGCTGCAAAAGATGCTTGTGATCCTGAAAATAATATAAGATTTAAGTCCAGTTCACAAGTTCCTGTAGCTTATAAGAATATGATTAAAGATAATTTAAAGAACTTAGAAAGTTATAATATAAAGTTTACTAGCGCTAAAAAATTATATGATGGTGTAGTAAATTCTTTTGTATCTTTAGAGTGTGACAAGAGTCAAGTAGTTTCATTAAACAAAAGGCTGATTACAGCAGAAGATGTAAAAAAATCACAAAAAGATAATCGTGAAATTTTAGTCTCAAAGGATACTATAGTTACAGCATTAGCTAAAGATATGGCACACAGTTTAGGTATAGAGATAAAAATAAAAGATTAAAGGCGGTTTTTAAATGTATGTAGGCAAAGTAATAGGAGTAGTTATAGCTACTACTAAAGATGAAAGCCTTGTGGGTAAGAAGCTTCTAATAGTACAACCCTTAGATACAAAATATAATCCAATAGGCAATTGTGAAGTAGCAATAGATTCTGTAGGGGCAGGTACAGGAGAAATTGTACTTGTAGCTACAGGGAGTTCCGCAAGACAAGTATTTGAAGACTTGAAAGCGCCAATTGATAGGTCAATAGTAGCTATAGTAGATAATATTGAAGTTAATCAGTAAAGGATGTGGCTGATTTGAGTATATACACTAGAACTGGAGATAAAGGAGAAACTAGGCTGTTTGGAGGAAGTAAAATAGACAAAGATAGTTTGAGAGTAGATTGTTATGGAACCATAGATGAATCAAACTCTATTATAGGATTAGCATATTCCGTTATATCAAATGAAGATATAAAAAAAGAATTGAAAAATATACAAAAGAGATTATTTGTTTTAGGAGCTCAACTTGCGAGTGATGATAATGGAAGAGAGAAACTAGATGACAGGATTTCCCAATCCGATGTAGATTATTTAGAAAGTATTATAGATAAATATGAAGCTCTAGTAGGTCGTCAAACAAGCTTTATAATACCTGGGGAAAACACATCATCTTCTGCATTACATGTGGCTAGAACCGTAGTGAGGAGAACAGAAAGATTAGTAATAGCTTTAAGCAGAGAAACCAATATTGACGAAGTATTAACAAGATATTTGAATAGACTTTCAGATGTTTTGTTTATAATGGCTAGAGCAGAAGAAAGATACTTGTTTATACAAGAAGTAAAGGAAAAAGTTCTAGAAAAACTGGGACATTCATCCAATGAATTGATTTTAAATTTAGCAGTTGCAAAGAAAATAGCTGAAGCAGCGGAAAAAAAGGGAAAAGAAATAGGAGTTCCCATAGTGGTTTCGATACTTGACCAAGGAGGCAATTTAATATTGCTTCATAGGATGGAAGACTCATTATTAGCTAGTATAGATATATCCATGAATAAAGCTTATACAGCGTTAGCATTGAAAATGCCTACAAATGAAGTTGCAAATATAGTTAAAGAAGATAGTGCTTTATATGGAATTCAGTGGACTAACAAGGGGAGAATAGTTCCCTTTGGAGGTGGGTATCCACTTGAGATAGCTGGAAAAGTAATTGGAGCATTAGGTGTAAGCGGAGGTACTGTTGAAGAAGATACGGAAGTTTCTCTATATGCTCTAAAAACTTTTGAAATGGAAGGAGATAATGGTATATGGAATTAGATAGTAAATCTGTAGAACAGATAGTGAATTTAGTAGTAGAACAGTTAAAGGGAAAGGAAACCCCTTCTTATTATAAAGAAGAAAACAAAAACGGCATATTTGATGATATGAATGAAGCTGTAGAAAAAGCTTATATAGCTCAAAAGGATTTCTTTAAAAACTATAATCTTGAAGATAGAAGAAGAATTATAGAAAGCATCAGAGAAGAGCTAATGAAAGAAGTTGAACTGTTAGCAAGATTAGGTGTAGAAGATACAGGTATGGGAAGATACGAAGATAAGCTTAAGAAAAATAAGCTTGTTATAGAGAGAACACCAGGTGTAGAAGACTTAAAATCAGAAGTAATGACAGGAGATAATGGACTTACCCTTGTAGAATTGTCTCCATACGGAGTAATAGGAGCCATAGCACCTTCAACCAATCCATCTGAAACTGTAATCTGTAATTCAATAGGAATGATAGCAGCAGGTAATTCAGTAGTATTTAGTCCACATCCAGGTGCTAAAAATATATCCATGAAAACCGTTGAACTGATAAATAAAGCAATAGAAAAGGCTGGTGGACCTAAGAATCTTGTAGTTACAGTTAGCAATCCAAGTATAAAAAATGCTGAAATCATGATGAAACATGAAAAAATAAAGATGATAGTAGCTACAGGAGGACCAGGGGTTGTTAAGTCTGCATTATCTCAAGGTAAAAAAGCCATAGGAGCTGGTGCTGGAAATCCACCAGTAGTAGTAGATGAAACTGCTGATATTGAAAAAGCGGCTAGAGACATAATTGCAGGTTGTAGTTTCGACAATAATTTACCATGTATTGCAGAAAAAGAAGTCATAGTAGTTGATAGTGTAGCAGATTATTTAATATTTTCAATGAATAAAAATAGTGTCTACCATTTAAAAGATGAAGAAAAAATAGCTAAATTGGTTAGTATGGTAATGGACGAAAGTGGTAGGATAAATAGAAAGTTTGTAGGAAAAGATGCAAGAGTTATACTTAAAGCTATAGGTATAGAATGTAAAGATGATATAAGAGTTATAATAGTCGAAACGGAAAAGGATCATCCATTTGTAGTAACTGAGCTTATGATGCCTATATTACCTATAGTTAGAGTTAAAGATATAGATGAGGCAATAGAGCTTGCTGTTGAAGTAGAGCAAGGCAATAGACATACAGCTATAATGCATTCTAAGAATGTGGACAATCTATCCAGATTTGCTAGGGAGATAGAAACTACTATCTTTGTAAAAAATGCACCATCTTTTGCTGGTTTAGGATTTGGTGGGGAAGGGTATCCGACTTTCACTATAGCTGGACCAACAGGAGAAGGATTGACTTCTGCTAGAAGTTTTGCTAGAAAGAGAAGATGTTCATTAGTAGGTAGTTTTTCAATCAAGTAAACACAAAATGAATAGGAGATGAGGATAGTGGGTTTACAGGCAATTCTTAGTGCATTTGGTGGAAGGATATTTGGAGCAGCTATAGGAGGACTTCCAGCTTTTATCTTTACAGGATTTATAGGATTGATAGGCATAGCTGTTTTAGCTAGTGGAGGTGCTCCAACCATATTAAATGATGTTACATTTGGTAGTCTATTTGGACCTCATGTTGCGTTTGTAGGTGGAGTAGCCGCTGCTGCTTATGCTGCAAATAAGAAAGATTATTTGGAAAATGGGGCAGATATAGTGACATCTCTAAATAAATTTGGAGATCCTATGGTATTAATAGTTGGCGGGATATTTGGTATATTGGGATACCTATTAAACCACTTATTTGTTTCAATGAATTTAAAATTGGATACTCCAGGTTTAACGGTATTCGTATTAGGAGTATTAACAAGAGTTGTATTTGGACAAACTGGTATATTTGGAGAAAAGCAAGATGCAAATGGCAAAGAAAAGGAAATATTAGTTGATGGCAAAACATTGTTCTTTGATATAGTTCTTGGAGCTGGATTAGGATTCGTAATATCATATTTAGTCATCTTAACTCAAATAAATGTATTGGGTTTCTGCATTAGTGCAGCACTATTGATATTTGCACAGATGGGATTTGGAGTTCCTACTACTCACCATATCACCATGGTTGCAGGATATGCGGCTATAGCAACGGGCAACATTTGGATTGCTACTGCTTTTGCTGTGTTGGCAAGTATAGTTGGAGAATTAGCAGGTAGTATATTTAATACCAACTGTGACTCACATATAGATCCACCTGCGACTACAATATTCCTATGTAGCACTCTAATATTTGCATTATTTTAATATATTTTTTATTTAAAGAAGGGATAAACTTGAAGAAGACTTTAGGTTTAATAGAGACATCAAGTATTTCCAAAGGTATGGAAATACTTGATATTATTCTCAAGGAAACAAGAATAGTATTAATAACGGGTAGGCCTATTTGTCCTGGGAAATATCTTATAATAATTGAAGGTACAGTCCAATCCATAAGTTTTGCATTGGAAGTATCCAGAACAATAGGAGGAAAATCCATACTCTATAGCGATGCAGTAAATAATTTAAGTGAGCAGGTATTTTGTGCATTAAAAGAAAAAAGGAAACCTGACGATATTGAAGCATTAGGGATAATAGAGACGAGAAATTCTATTGCATCTATAGTATTAGCAGATGTTATATGTGATTCAGCAAATGTAGAATTGATAACGCTTAAATTGGCAAATGGTATAGGCGGTAAGGGATTATTGATATTTGCAGGAAATGTCTCTTCCGTAAGAAATGCTATACAGTCTGCAAAATATTATGATGTAGAACATGAAAAGATAATAGAAAGCGTCTTGTTATCTAATCCAGACCATAGATTAATAGATAGTATATAATTTTATTTACTATAAAGAAAGGTTGGTATATTATATGGGGAAAGAAGAAAATCAAAGAGTAGTACATGAATATGTTCCCGGGAAGCAAATCACATTAGCACACTTAATATCCAATCCCCAAGAAGATATATATAAAAAGCTTAAACTCGATGGTAAAAAGTGCGATGCTATAGGCATATTAAATATAACTCCCAGCGATGGAGTCATAATCGCTGCTGATATTTCTACTAAATCTTCAGATGTAGAAATAGGACTTTTAGATAGATTTAGAGGTTCTCTTATAATAATAGGAGATACTTCAAGTGTAGAATCTGCTTTAACACAAGCTTTAAATATGATGAGCGATGTTCTTTTATTTACACCTACCATTATAACGAGAACTTAAAAAACTGTAGGCATAACCTTTCTTTAATAGATAAAAATGTGCAATTGAAAACTATGATTAAATACTAAAATTAGTAAAATAAATGGCATCAAGTTTTAAGCTTGATGTCCAATTTTTTATTGTTTCTATTATAGGGATGCACGACTTTGGTATAGAATATATCTAATGGGTTATTTCCATCTCTAATACTATTATAATTGTATCATTTTATTATTTTTAAAATAAGTATGAGCTGTGATATAATTAATATAGTATATATTTGTCAATAATTATAAGGAAATAAAATTTTTCATTTTTGAGGTGGAATATGCTACAAATAGATGATAAACTTTTGTTAAATAGAGCAGAAAATACTGAATCCTATTTTAGAGGGCTTCAGTACTATCGAATGGGAAGGGTTTCAAATGTAAAATACATTAGAAAACTTAATTATGTTGAAGCTATAGTGAAAGGCAGCAAGGACTATAAAGCCTATGTTGAGTTTTCAGAAAAGGGGAAGTTGATTTTAACTCATTGTACATGTCCTGCATATGAAAAACATCCTGGAGATTGTAAGCATATCGTAGCTCTTCTTACCTATATAGATAATTCAAAACTTAAGAATGTTTTAGGAGAATATTCCGATGAAAGTTTAGAAAAAGAAAGGGTCAAAAGTATTATTGACTACTATAGGGACCATAGTGAAAGAGAAGCTGTGCCTTTAAATATAGAATATAATTATGAATTTAAATACAATAAATATGATGGAATAGATAATAGCTCTTTTTTAAGTCTTAGAATTGGAGAAGATAAGCTTTATGTAGTTAAGAATATAAAGAACTTTTTTGAGAGCTTAGAAAATGGTGAAGAAATAAAGTATGGAAAGGGATTTGTTTTTTATCCCAATAAACATGTATTCAAAGATGAAGATAAAGAGATAATGAATTTTTTGAAATTATTATATGAAAATCATAAAGTTGATTATGGAGAAACTATATTTAAGGATAAAAGGATTCAATTAACATCAGAATCCTTAAAAAGATTTTTTGAGATGATGAAATATAAAAGTTTTAATGCTACTATAATAGATGAAAAATATGAATACATAAGTATATTAGAAGAAGATCTCCCATTAGATATGTTGTTAAAAGCAGAAAATAAGGGCTTAGTAGTAGAAATGGGTTTTGACCATAGTTTGAGATCCCTTACAGAAGATGGAGATTACTTTTTTTATAAAGGGAAAATATATCATCCTTCAGTGGAACAAGCAAAAAAACTAGCACCTATCTATAATACAATAATGTCCGAGCATAATGGGCTTATGAAAATACCTGAAGATTATACAGAAGCTTTTATATCAGAGGTGATACCCAATATAAAAAATATTGTAAATCTTAAAATAGATGAAAAGGTTCAAGATGCAATATATAATCCAGAATTCAAAGCAGAAATATACTTTGATAAAGAAGGAGATAAAATAATAGGGAAAGTGAATTTTATATATGGAGATATATCCATAAATCCATTTAGTTCTAAAGAAAATAATAAAGGTAAAGGCAGAAAAATACTCCTTAGAGATATAGAAAATGAAAGTTCTATTTTGAAATGCTTTGAAGAAAGTGCTTTTAAAGTTCGAGATGGAGAGATATATGTAGATGATGAAGGGAAGATATACGACCTCATATATGAAACTATTCCTAAACTTCAAGAGTTGTGTGAGATATACTATTCTGAAAGCTTTACCAATATAACCCTTAGAGATTCCTCCTATTTTTCAGGAGGTATAAATTTTAGTAATAGTTTAGATATGTTGGAATTTGATTTTGAAATAGATGGAATAAATAGAAGTGAATTGATAGATGTATTTAGAGCAATGGAAGAAAAGAAAAAATATTATAGATTGAAGGATGGCTCATTTTTACCTTTAGATAATGATGAGCTTAGATACATGAATGAAGTTTTCGATTATTTAAACATAGATGAAAGGGATTTAGAATCAGAAATCCTATCTATTCCTAAGTATAGGGCTATTTATTTAGATAACTTTTTAAAAGAAAAAGAGTTAGATTTTATTAAAAAAAATGCAGGATTTAAAAAACTTATACAGGATATAAATGAACCTGAAAATATGGAATATGAAGTGCCAGAGGAGCTAAAAGGTATACTTCGAGAATATCAAAAATTTGGATTCAAATGGTTAAAAACATTGTCCAATTATGGGCTGGGAGGAATACTTGCCGATGATATGGGACTTGGAAAGACATTACAGGTGATTGCTTTTTTGCTATCGGAAAAGATAGAAAAAGGGCAAAGTCCTTCTATAGTTATTGCTCCAACTTCGGTTATATACAATTGGGAATCAGAAATTGATAAGTTTGCTCCAGGGCTCAAAACCTTAGTCATATCTGGCAACAAGAATGAAAGACTTTCTATGATTAAAGATATCTCTAAATATGATGTAATAATTACTTCCTATCCTTTAATTAGAAATGATATAGAGGAATATGAAAAATATAAGTTTAGAACTTGTGTATTAGATGAAGCTCAGCATATAAAAAATCCTAAATCTATTAATGCTAAATCGGTGAAAAAATTGAAGGCTAAAAATTATTTTGCACTGACGGGTACTCCTATGGAAAATTCTTTGGTGGAACTTTGGTCTATATTCGACTATATAATGCCTGGATATTTGATGTCCCATGGGAAATTTGTGGATAGGTATGAAAAGCCTATTATAGTCAATAAAGATAAAAAAGCACTAAAAGATTTAAATAGCCATATAAGACCTTTTATTTTGAGAAGGCTTAAAAAGGATGTTCTTAAAGAACTTCCAGAAAAAATAGAGCAGAAAATTCTTGTAGGATTGACTAAGGAGCAGAAGAAGATATATATGGCATATCTTAAAGCTATAAAGGGAGAAATAGAAGAAGAAATAAATAATTCAGGGTTTGGTAAAAGCCAGATAAAGATATTGGCTGGACTTACAAGGCTTAGGCAAATCTGCTGTCATCCGAGAATGTTTATTGAAAATTATGAGTTTGGCAGTGGAAAATTGGATTCCCTTGAAGAAATATTATATGATGCATTAGATAGTGGACATAGAATACTTATATTTTCTCAATTTACCAGCATGTTAAATATTATAAAAGAAAGACTTAAAGAGGATTTCATTGAATATATGTATTTAGATGGTTCTACTGATGTGAAGAAAAGAGGTAAATTAGTTGAAGAATTCAATGGAGGGAAAGGTAAAGTATTTTTGATTTCACTAAAAGCAGGAGGAACAGGACTAAACTTAACTGGAGCAGATATGGTTATCCACTTTGATCCTTGGTGGAATCCTGCTGTTGAGGATCAAGCTACGGATAGAGCTTATAGAATAGGACAAAAAAATACTGTTCAAGTATTGAAGCTTATAACTAAAGGTACTATAGAGGAAAAAATATTTGAACTACAAGAAGCTAAAAAAGAGATGATAGATAAGATTATTACAGAGGGAGAAACACTCGTATCTAAACTTACTGAAGACGAAATAAGATATCTATTTGATATTTAAGATATCGATGTGCCTTTTGAGTTATGGAATATTATCCTAAGGATTTTTTGATACATAATTAATAATAAATTGGATTTAGAATGGGCAAAATTATATTGATATGGAGTATATTTAGTAATTTTGGTATCCAACTTGTCCTCTATGAAAATTTTATTAGCATTAGATGAAATATATTTTCTCACATTAATACGAGATAACAACGTTTCAAAAATAAAATCCTTGACATAGTAGATAATTTCTGCTAAGTTAGAAAGAAAATATTAAACCCGAGTATATATAATATACCTGTTTTTAAGAAGGTTTTTTAATAATTGTGGTATACTAAATAATAATAAAACAAAAGGAGGAATTATAGTTGGAATTTATTGGTGAAGGATTAACATTTGATGATGTGTTATTAGTACCTGGTAAATCAGAAGTTTTACCAAAGGAAGTTAAAATAAATACTTATTTAACAAGAAATATAAAATTAAATATTCCATTGATGAGTGCTGGTATGGATACGGTAACTGAATCTAAAATGGCTATAGCAATGGCTAGAGAAGGCGGAGTAGGAATAATCCATAAAAATATGAGTATAGAACAACAAGCCTTAGAAGTGGATAAAGTTAAGAGGTCTGAACACGGTATAATTACAGATCCATTTTATCTTTCAAGAGATCATAATGTATCCGATGCATTGGAACTAATGGAAAGATACCATATATCAGGAGTACCAATTGTAGAGGAAACTGGTAAATTAGTTGGAATTATCACTAATAGGGATATTAGATTTGAAACGGATACTACTAAAAAAATTGATGATGTAATGACTAAGGAAAACTTAGTTACTGCAAAAAGAGATATTACCATGGATGAAGCATTAGAAACGATGAAAAAATATAAGATAGAAAAATTGCCATTAGTAGATGAAGAATATAAATTATCAGGTCTTATTACCATAAAGGATATTGAAAAGTCCATTAAATATCCAAACTCTGCAAAAGATGAGGCGGGGCGACTATTAGCAGGAGCAGCAGTAGGTGTTACTCAAGATATGATGGAGAGAATAGATGCATTAGTTAAGGCAAAAGTAGATGTAATTGTAGTAGATACGGCTCATGGTCATTCTAAAGGTGTACTTGAAGCTGTTAAAAGGATAAAACTTGAATATCCAAAATTACAAGTAATAGCTGGAAACGTAGCAACAGCTGAAGCTACTGTAGCTTTAATTAAGGCTGGTGCTGATGCGGTTAAAGTTGGTATAGGACCAGGCTCCATATGTACTACAAGGGTTGTTACTGGTATTGGAGTACCTCAGATTACCGCTATTATGAATTGTGCTGAAGCTGCAAAAGAATATGATATACCAGTAATTGCTGATGGGGGAATTAAATACTCTGGAGATATTACCAAGGCAATAGCAGCTGGAGCCAATGTAGTTATGATAGGATCATTATTTGCAGGTACCAACGAAAGTCCAGGAGAAGAAGAATTATATGAAGGCAGAAGATTCAAAGTATATAGAGGAATGGGCTCTATGGGAGCTATGCAAGCTGGAAGTAGAGATAGATACTTCCAAGAGGATACTAAAAAGTTAGTTCCTGAAGGTGTAGAAGGAAGAGTTCCATATAGAGGACCATTAGGAGACGTAGTATATCAGCTTCTTGGAGGTTTAAGATCTGGAATGGGATATGTAGGGGCAGAGGATATTATAGCATTACATGAAAAATCAAAGTTTATTAAAATAACTAGTGCCTCCTTAGTAGAAAACCATCCTCACGATATCAATATTACAAAAGAAGCTCCAAATTACAGTAGAAGATAATAAAGGAGGTTTTAGTTTGATTTTAATTTTAGATTTAGGCGGTAAATTTAGTAGATATTTAGGAAGACGCATTAGAGAATCTAAGGTCTATTGTGAAATAGTACCTTATAGTTATTCGATAGAAAAGATTAAAGCTAAAAATCCTGAAGGCATAATAATCTCTGGTGGAGAACCAAATGATGTAGTATCAATACAGAAGATGGATAAAGAGGTATTTAACTTAGGCTTACCTATTTTAGCTATAGGATATGGTGCTGATATTATGGCAGAAATCCATGGTGGAAAGTCAACAGAGCCTAAGAATAATGATTATGACTTTGAAGATGTAAATGTAGATAAAGACAGTCTTTTATTCAATGGATTAGAAGAAAAAATGCCTCTTTGGATAAATAAAGAATATGTATTTAAGACTTTGCCAAAAACTTCAAAACCAATTGCTAAACTTGGAAAAGATGTCGTTGCAATAGGAAATGAAGAAAAAAAGATTTATGGTGTGAAGTTCCATCCTGAAATAGAAACTTCAGATTATGGTAAAAATATAATCGATAACTTCCTATTTAAAATCTGTAATTGCGAACAGAAATGGGATATGAAAGAGTTCATTGAAGAGAGCATAGAGGAAATCAAAAAACAAGTAGGAGATAAAAAAGCTTTATGTGCCTTATCTGGTGGAGTAGATTCTTCAGTAGCAGCTGTATTGGTTCATAAAGCCATTGGAGACAATTTAGTCTGTGTATTTGTAGACCATGGACTTCTTAGAAAAAAAGAAAAAGAACAAGTAGAAAAAGTGTTTAGAGATGAATTCCATATAAACCTTATTAGCGTAGATGCTGAAGATAGATTCTTAAATAAACTAAAAGGCGTTACAGATCCAGAACAAAAGAGAAAAGTTATTGGAGAAGAATTTATTAGAGTATTTGAAGAAGAACAAAGTAAATTGACAGATATAGACTTCCTAGTACAAGGGACCATCTATCCAGATGTAATAGAAAGTGGAATGGATGGAAAGGTTACAGTAAAGAGCCATCACAATGTAGGTGGACTTCCAGAAGATATTAATTTTGAACTGTTAGAACCTTTAAGACAGCTGTTTAAAGATGAAGTAAGGGAAGTTGGTAGATTACTTGGGATTAGTTCAGATATAGTAGATAGACAGCCTTTCCCGGGACCAGGTTTAGGAGTTAGATGTCTTGGCGAATTAACAAAAGAAAAATTAGACATCTTAAGAGATGCAGATTATATTTACAGAGAAGAAATTAAAAAGGCAGGTCTAGACAAGGAAATATGGCAGTATTTTGCTATATTACCTAACATAAGGAGTGTAGGAGTAACCCATGGAGAAAGAACCTATAAGCATACCATAGCATTAAGAGCTATATCCACAAAAGATGCAATGGTAGCTAAATGGTATCCAATCCCTCTAGATTTATTACGAAAGATATCTACAAGAATCACCGATGAAGTACCAGAAGTGAATAGAGTAGTATATGATATAACAGATAAACCACCAGCTACCATTGAGTGGGAATAACTCCCAATGAAACGAACGACAGCGAAGGTGAATTGAAGGAGTTACCTCTGTCAGGGCTGGCGAGACTTCTACCGAATGTAAAGAGGTAGAGGTCGGCAACTTACGGCGGGAGTAGAGTCAATTGACAGTGTATAATTGACAAATTTTAAGGCAAACTTTTAAAATGGTAAAGTTAAAAGAAGTGTTGAAATCTTTAGAAATAAAGGATTCAACACTTCTTTCTTTTGGTAATTGAGAACATTAGGAAAGGGTCATTTCCTAATGTACATAAAGATGGAAAAGAACTCATATACATGGAATACTGTTTTTTCAAACTGGAACGTTTCAATCGTTGTGCAACGATAACTGAAACAAAGCAATATATTGTTGCAAAGGTTAAACAGCTATGGTGAAATTTAGCTATAGGTGTTGGAGGATAATGAAAGAAAAGTTTTATAGTCAGAATAAATATCTACCTCAAAATGCTATTTATGTGGTATCACATTTATATAACTCCTTTCAGATTTTGGTGGATTTGCTGTTAGATATTAGGGAAGTGAACAGACTTCCTCTAAATATTTATGGTAAAATTACCTAAATAGGTTTTAAGGACTATGATTAATGATATAATAAATATATAGATAAATTGTTAAATAGTTCCAAGCAGGTTCTAAGTTATGAATTCTAATATTATTACAATTGAAACAATAATGGAAAAGACAATTCCAATATTAAGAAACCATTCAGTAGATAAGAAATATTATTTGGATCATATGCTAAAGGAGACGCTACTAGTAAAAGTGATATAGATTTATATATTGATACGAAAATTAAGAGGACTTGATTTTGTTGGATTACTTGAAACTCTTGTTGATACCTTAGGAATAGACATAGATTTAATTGATAAATCACATATAGAACCAGATTCTTTAATAATACAGGAAATTTAAGATGGAGGTACGATTATATATGAAAAGTCAAAAGATTATTTTAAAGATAATTAATTATAGGTTCTATTTTCAAGCAAATTCTATGTAAGAGGAGGGGAATTATAGTGTTAATAATTGAATTAGTTCTACTTATAAGCATATCGTTAATTATTTCTATTTTTTCATTTTTGCAGAAGGGACCTTTGATCTCCGTGATGTACTACATGGCAAGTCAGGAAGAAAGAAAAAAATTAAAGACAAAAGAACGATATTATTTTATAGGAACTATCTTTTTAACTTCGGCAATTATACTTGCAATAGTATTAACAGAAGAAATATTTAATTTACCTTCAATGAAAAGACTTCTAATTGTTGCTTCTATTATTTTATGTGTGTATTTTGTTATTAGATATACACAACTTGAATCTGAAAGAATGAAAAATAAAAGAATCAAAAATTAATGTCTATATTTTACTTTCTAATATAAACAAATCAAAAAAATAATTTATATTATGAGGTGAGCCTATGAAAAACACAAGATTTTTTATGTTTGCTATGGCATTAATCATGGTATCGGTATTGGTTGCTTGTTCATATAGTACCCTATCCATCGATACAGCTAAATCTTCAGCTCAATCAACGGGACAGATTTACCTATATGGAGAATATCATGGTATTCAAAAAATATTGGAAAAAGAATTAGAGTTGTGGAATCAATACTATCATGAGGAGAACATGCGACATTTATTCATTGAAGGTTCCTACTATGGTGCAGAATTTTTAAATTTGTGGATGCAGTCGGATAGCGACGATATTATGGAGGAATTATATAAGGATTGGGAAGGCACAGCGGCACATAATCCTTATGTTAAGGAATTTTATAAAAAAGTAAAAAGCGAGTGTCCAGAAACTATTTTCCACGGGACAGATGTAGGGCATCAGTACGATACTACTGGACAACGGTTTTTGAAATATCTTGAAGAAAATAATTTGAAAAACACCGAGAAATATTTATTGGCACAAGAAGCTATTGAACAAGGCAAGTATTATTATGAACACTCTGATAATGTATATCGTGAAAATAAGATGATGGAGAACTTTATCCGTGAATTTGATAAACTAAAGGGCGAGAACATTATGGGGATTTACGGCAGTACTCATACAGATTTTGATTCTATGGAGTATATTACCAATTCCGTTCCTTGTATGGCAAATCAACTAAAGAAACGCTACGAAGATAACATCTATTCTGAGGATTTATCTTGGTTAATGAAGGAGGTTGAACCGTTTAGAGTGGATATAGTATCAATCAACGGAAAAAATTATGAGGCGTCCTATTTCGGAAAACAAGATTTAACAGGATTCAAAGATTATGAATACCGAGAATTTTGGCGATTGGAAAATGCTTATGAATATTTTAAGGATAAGAAGAAAACAGGCAGTGTACTGCCTTATGACAATTACCCGATGCTTATAGAAACAGGGCAAGTTTTTGTTATAGACTATACAAGAACAGATGGTTCTGTAGAAAGAGTATACTATTGCTCCGATGGGTATACTTGGAATGGTGAGCCGTCAACGGAAGAATTTACGATAAAATGATTGTAAATTGTATATAGATTACTTCTGAATGAAGTATGACTTAAATCCAATATTTTAGCCTAGAACTTGTAAAGTTAGAATTTTAGAAATAGTTTATAATGATTTTTATTTCTTAATTCGATATAATATATTTAAATAGATAATTTAGTAGACGAGGTGAAAAAGATGGGTAGATTAAGAACTTCTATCAAATAGCGATAGAAGGTATATGAGCAGCCTCCTTCTATTGCTATAACTAGAATAGGAGGCTAAAATGAATAGAAATCCTTAATTATAAATGATTAAGGATATGGTTGGAATTATTAGCTCCCTAAATTATATTGGCTGTTCCAATTTAATCAAGGGGGAAAAATTATGACTGAAATAATAAGAGCAAAAAATATTTATCTTGAGTATAATGGCAAGGAACTTTTAGATATCTCTGAACTCACTATATATGAGGGAGAAAGAATTGGTTTAATAGGGAATAATGGCTCTGGAAAAACATCTTTGTTAAACATCTTGTCAGGGAACTTAAAATCTGATGGATGCCAAGTTTCACATAATGGTAAGGTAGTTCTAATACCTCAGATTTTACCGAAACAGAGTGTTGATATCAGTACATTTAATTATTGGACATCTATTTGGCAAATTAATTATAAGAGCTATGAGCATATGAGTGGTGGAGAAAAAACAAGATACCGAATTTCTCAAGCATTCGCAGAGCAAGCAGTATGCATTGTTGCAGATGAGCCAACTTCCTATTTGGATAGAAATGGAGTTGAATTATTAATTCAACAATTAGAGTATTTTCCAGGAGCGTTAATAATAGTAAGCCATGAGCGTTATTTTTTAGATTCTATGGTTCATAAGATTTGGGAAATAAATAATCATGATATAAAAGAATATTATGGTAATTACTCTGATTATATAGAGCAGAAAAGGTCTGAAAGAGAACAACAGGGAAAAATGTACCAAATGTATATCAATGAAAAACAGCGTCTTAAACAAGCATTTGAATCCAAAAAAGAAAAAGCTAGTAGCCTTGATTCCAAGAAAATTGGAAAACCATCTAAGAATAAAACTAAACAAGACGGACGCTTAAGTGGACAGAGGCCTGTTAGTAGCAAGGAAAAAAGCATGAATAAATCTGCAAAAAATATTGAACAAAGACTTGAAACTTTAGAAGAAGTTACTTCGCCTGAAATGGAAACGAAGGTAATATTTAGACAAAGTAAGGCTATTAAACTATATAACGATTATCCTATTATAGGGGATAATATCAATAAAAGGCTAGGGGAGCATCATTTATTTGAGGATGCATCCATTATTATTCCATTAGCAAAAAAAGTTGCAATAACTGGTGGCAATGGTGTAGGAAAAACAACTCTTTTACGAATGATACTTTTAGGTGATGAAGCTTTTACAATAGCTAAAAAAGCAAGGATAGGATATTTTGAGCAGCAGAATTATATGTCATCTAGTAAAGAAACCTTACTGGAATTTTTGTTAGAAGATTCCGATTATAAAGCAAATGAATTAATAGCAATGTTAATTCAGATAGGTTTTGAAAAAGATGACATTAAAAAATCATTATATCAATTGAGTGGAGGAGAATTAACGAAGCTAATGTTGTTAAAAATGCTATCTGGAGAGTACAATATACTTTTAATGGATGAACCTTCTACTTTTCTTGATACTTATACTGTGAGTGCATTGGAATCGATGATGAAAGTATATGAGGGTACCATCCTATTCGTAACTCATGATAATACTCTAATTGATAATGTTGCAGATATAATTTATGAAGTAAAGGATAGAAAAATAAACAGAATTAAGGGTTAATTGAAATATATAAATGGTAATACATTAGCAGCTAGAGAAGTAGATTATTATTGCATGAGATATATGGGATACGAAATTTCTGGTTATGGGCTAATTATGGAGGCTTATCCCGAATCTATTAAATATACAAGTGGTTCAAAGGTTCCGCATTGTAAATTGTTTTATAGGTAAAGGAGATGCTAAGGGTTGAATATGGGAAAAATAAATAATAAAAAATTATTGGTTATAGTAAATTTATTAATTATAATCTTTTTAACATCCTGTTTAAATACTAAAAATAAAGCAAATATACCTGATGAAGATAAAAAGGTAATAGAAAGTTTTTTAGATTCTTATTTAGAGCAATTTCAGTATTCCGAAGAAGAATGGGAAAATTTAACTGAACGTTTAGATTCAAAAATGAATAAATTGGAAAAGGATGAATCGGATTTAAAAGTGTTAAGTGATTTGAAAGATGACCCCTGGGTAGAAGAATGGAGAGAAACTTTAACAGAAAAAGAAATAGAAAGATTGGTAAAAAATAGATTATTACCAAATTTATATTTGAAAGAATATCCAGAGACACAATATACTATTGAAGAATTTAAAAAAGCTGATGATGTAGATTCATATTCGGTCAAGATAAAATTTGCAAATATAAAGAGTAAAAACGATGAAGAAGAAATATATATCTTTTTAGATACAGTAGATACCGAGCAAGGGCGACGTATAAAATATATTGACTTTGAAGAATTTAAAAACTTATTTAATAAAAAATAAATCAACTGAGAAATGAAATTAAGAAGGATTTAAATCCTTCTTAATTTCATTTCTTAGACTCTATTTTGGTTTTAAAAAGGTTTTAGATATTAGGCTTAAAGGAGGCTCTTTACTTTACTATTCAAAATAAAAACATGATATAATATTGGAAGGTAGTCATTATAGAAATGAGAGGGATAATATGTGTACAGCTATAAAAATAAATTATGAAGATGGTTGTGTCGTGGGAAGGACGATGGATTATGAAGTTCCTTTAGATTATAATGTAATCTATTTACCAAAAAATTATAATTTTTGTAATGATTTAGTGGATAATCCATTGTACTCTACATATAAGACATTAGGGATATGTTTTGAAAATCGAGATCCATTGAAAGATGGTATAAATGAACATGGATTAATAGGGGTTACCAATGCTTTTTCAGGGTTTAATCTTTATGCCAATCAACAGAAGACAGGAAAGATTAATATTTCTAGTTTGAATTACTTGACCTATGCACTTACAAACTACAAATCTGTAGAGGAATTAATTGAAGACTTACCAAATATTCATATAGCTACTAAAAATTATAGGGGAGAGAATATAATATCACCAGATTTTCATTTTATGTTTACTGATTCTACTAAAAGATGTATTGTTATTGAACCTAAAAGAGGAAAACTCATATATTATGAAAATCCATATGATGTAATGACCAATTCACCGAGTTTTGAATCCCATGTTAGAAGGCTAAATCAACTTTTAGATTTAGATAATCTTGAAGACTTTAACTCTACTAAAAATTTACCAGGAGGATATGATCCCATTTCTAGGTTTATTAAAGCCTTTTATTTAACTAAAATGAATATAAAGCCCAATAATTCTAAAGAAGCACTTTCATATTCTTATAATATAATGTCCGCAATGACTATGCCAAATGGATTTGTTAGGAATAAAAAGTATAATCACACCACTTATACTAGATATATTTGTTCCTATGATTCAAAACATAAAATATTAACTGTAAAGTCCAATACTAATCCCACAGTTTATCAATTAGGATTTGAGGACATAGAACACGAGGATAAAAGACAAGCCTTTTTCTTAGATACAGATTTTATCGTAGAAAAATTAAAATAGCTAAGATTTTGGAATTAATAGAAGAATATAAATTGATTCTTTGATTAAAAGTAAAAAATATGAATTAATTGCTATGGGAGAATGGTTATGGAAGAAAAATTAATAGATTCTGCTAAGGAATATTTGAAAAAAGAATATAATTGTCATTCAATAATATTATACGGTTCTTTTGTTAGTGGAGATTATACAGAAGAAAGTGATATAGATTTAGTATGTTTTTGCGATAATCCTAAAAAGGAAAATGATACGACAATATTTAATAATAGGAGATTAGATGCTTGGATTTATAAGACGGAAATGATGGAAGACAGCACTCAATTTCTTCATGTTAAAGATGGTAAGATAATTTTTGATGAAAGAGATTTATGTACTAATTTTCTTAATGAAATAAATAAGCAGTTTATAACTGGTCCCAAACAATTAACATTGCAAGAAAAAGACTTCCTTAAAGATTGGCTTAAAAAAATGTTACAAAGAGCAAAAAAAGGGGATATTGAGGGAAACTTCAGATACCATTGGCTGCTTACAGATTCATTGAAGATTTATTTTGATATTAAAGGTACGTGGTATTTGGGTCCCAAGAAGTCTTTACAGTGGCTTTATAAAAATAATAGGGAAGCATACTATTTATTCTATAATGCATTGAGAGTAAATGCTGATATTGCTGAAATAGAAAAATTAATTGAATATATAGTTGCACTATAATTTTTATATTAAATGTCTTATCATGAATAATATTAACACCTTATTTTTTTTAAATCATCAAATAACCCACTATCAGATATAACCTATCGTCTCAAAGTAATGACATGAATATACGTGCATGAAGTATAGATAAATCAATGGGATTATAGCTCTATCCTAAGATTGTTTAAAAATATTTACGAAATAATATAATAAATAAGTAGGTTTTATACTTAATATTTAAAATGAAGGAATGATAAAAGATAATGAAAAAAGAAAGTTAACGCCAATCTTATTGAAGAAATTAGAGGAATTATCAGCTAAATGGAGTGAAGTGGAGTATTAACAAAATAGGCAGCACAAATTAATTTTTACTTTTAAAAAATCAAATGTTATTTAATGAAATAATGAATACACAAAGCCTTAGCTCGTAATGAACTTAGACTTTGTGTATTCTACATTAATTTTTAAGAAGTTCATTTAATTCATTTAATTCTTCTTTGTCAAGTGGTAGTGTTAATAGATAATCGAGTTGATTTTTTATTTCAGGTATCTTATCCCAATCTAGGGATGTAGTTTCCCCCCAAGTATTTAATGCAGCTCTACCTGTATTTCTAAGATTCCTAAAGGCATTATATCTTTTAATAAGATACATATATTATAGAAGCAAATAAGGGTTTAGGACTTTTTTGGTTAAATAATAGATGTTTATCTTTTAGGCAGTTGGAAAGCCTAGCTAATTATTTAAAAGTACCTTTTAGTTATATGCTTATGGACTAGCCTATGATCGCACCATAGTAACATATAGGAAGTATTCACCAAAGGATAAGAGAAGAATGTTAATATCTAATATTTGTTTTGAATCTAATATTGAATGTATAGACCTATTGCAATTTATGAGAGAAATAGGATTTAGTTTATAAAAGTTTCTAAACTACAACCATAAAAAATGCATATCTAAAAAAAGGTCTTGAAACCTTTACCTCTAAAGGTTTTAAGACCTTTTTTATTTCAATTTATAAATCACGAATAATAAAAATTACACGACAATAATAAATAATCAGAATATTCGTTGACACAAATAAGTAACGATGGTATACTTTTATTAAACCGTATTATAAATCATTAAACCGCATTGCGGTAAGGAGGAGTTGGCATGACAAAAAAGAAAATGTCAGTAAAGGATTTTAAAAAGTACAAAGAAGAAGGCAGAATGTTTACTTATGTAACAGGTTATGATTATACTATGGCAAGTATTATTGATGATAGTGATGTAGAAGTTATATTAGTTGGAGATTCTCTTGGAATGATTATGCTCGGTTATGATGGGACAACCCCTGTTACTTTAGATGATATGATTCACCATATTAAGCCAGTAGTGAAAGGTGCTCCAAATACTTTTATCGTTGGTGACATGCCTTTTGGTACTTATAATGTGAGTATAGAGAAGGCTATTGAAAATGCCAATAGAATATATAAAGAAACGGGTTGTGATTGTGTTAAACTCGAAGGTGGAGTTGAAATGTCAGATACCGTTAAAGCCATTGTAACAGCTGGTATACCAGTAATGGGTCATATTGGTTTAACGCCTCAGACGGCAGGGATGTTAGGTGGATTTAAGGTTCAAGGAAATACACCAGAAACTGCAAATAAGATATTGGAGGATGCAAAAGCTTTAGAAAAGGCCGGAGTGTTTGCAATTGTTTTAGAATGTGTACCAAAGGGAGTAGCAAAAGTTTTGAAGGAAACTTTAAGTGTTCCAATTTTAGGTATTGGAGCAGGGCCTCATGTTGATTGTCAAGTTTTAGTAACACAAGATCTACTTGGTATGTACGGAAACTTGCAACCAAAGTTTGTAAAACAATTTGCTAATATAAGACAAGCCATGATAGATGGGCTTAATAAATTCCATGAGGAAAGTGTTAGCGGAGAGTTTCCATCAAAAGAGTATTGTTTTAATGCAAAAGTAGAAGGATTTGGAGAATAAGACTTAGGATGTGAGAATATGAAAATAGCTATTATAGGTTCTGGTGCTATGGGAAGCCTTTATGGGGGAATCTTAGCTGAAAATGGTCATGAAGTATATCTTATAGATGTATTTAAGGAACATGTAGATGCTATTAATCATAAAGGACTTTGCATAGTTAAGAATAATGAAGAAAGATATATTAGAGATGTTAAGGCTGTTGTAGATTCTAGTTCTATTGGAATTGTGGATTTGGCTATTGTCTTTGTTAAATCTACAATTACAGATATAGCTGTGAAGGGAAATAAGAGTATATTAGGAGAAAACACTGTTGTTTTAACTCTTCAAAATGGACTGGGAAATATTGAAAAGATAAATAAAGTAGTGGATATTTCTCAAATAATTGTAGGCACTAGTGCCAATGGAGCAAGCTTTATAGAGCCGGGTAAGATAAGACATTCAGGACATGGTGGTACAGTTTTAGGTGAAATATCTGGAGAAAAGACTAAAAGAATAAATGAGATTCATAAAATTATGGATTTAGAAGAATTAGGGAATGCAAAGATTTCAGAAAATGTTATGTCGTTAATCTGGGAGAAACTGATTGTAAACTGTGGAATTAATCCCCTATCTGCATTAACTAATTTAAAGAATGGACAATTATTAGAAACAAGGGAAAGTGAAGAAATATTAGAGCATATTGTGGCAGAAGCTATAAAGGTTTCACAAAAATCTAATATTCTATTAAGCTTTAATAATGCGGATTATTGTAAAGAAGTTTGTAGGGCAACAAGTGAAAATATTTCTTCCATGTTGTCAGATGTTATTAACAATAGAAAAACAGAGATTATGAACATTAACGGTGCTATTGTAAGAATTGGTGAGAAACTAGGCGTGGATACTCCTTATAATAAGATTGTCACTAATTTAATTTTACTAAAAGAAAGATCATATAAAAAATAGTTTAAGCATTAATAGCTGTGTTTTGGTTCTTTAGGAGGGATATTATGAATTTTGATTACTCATATATAGATATTGGCTTTTATAATGGAACAGTCATAACAGTAAATAAAAAAGATGAAATTGCAGAAGCAGTAGGAATTAAAGGAAATAAAATTGTATTTGTTGGAAAAGATGAAGAGCTGAAGAAGCTTATCGATGAAAAAACAATACTAATTGATTTAAAAGGTAGGTCTTTACTTCCAGGACTTATTGATAGCCATTACCATCCAATTTTATCAGGCTTTTTTGGAAATGAACCAAATTCTTCAATAATAAATATTAAAGATGATACTTGTGAGAGCATAGAGGATATAAAAGAAAAAATTGTACAAGCAGTGAATATAAAGAAGCCCGGTCAATGGATTTCCATGATGGGATATGATCCACAAAACTTAAAAGAAGATCGCCATCCTACTATTGAAGATTTAGATTCAGTATCCCCTAATAATCCCGTTCAGTGTATGCATATAGGAGGGCATGTCTGTGTATACAATACTTTAGCTCTTGAAGAATTAGGTGTTTATAAACCAGAAGATGCATATAAGTTTCCAAAAGATGAAGTAGAAGTTAAAGATGGGAAGCTAACGGGTATGGTTAGGGATCATACACATTTTGCCTTATGGTCAAAAGTAGATTATTCCCCTGAAGAACAGGAAATAGCAGCTATGAAATCCTACAAACACTTGTTGGAAAATGGCATTACATCCATTCATGATTGTGGTGAATGTGGGGCATCTTCTTATCATATAATGCAAAAATTATGTTTAAGTAGAAAATTTAAGGTTAGATCCTATATGTTAATACACAATATCTATGGAAAGCCATTTTCTCTCGAGGAAAACGATAACTTTTTAAAATTAGGTTATCAAACAGGATTGGGTAATGAATATTTTAGAATTGGAGCCAATAAGTTCATGATCGATGGAGGCTCTAGTGCTCCTTCATCAGCGATGAAAAAACCTTATAGTCATGATCCTGAACTTCCGGGCATACTCGGTTGGGAAGAAGATGAAGTTGCCGATTATATAAAATTAATTCATGATGCCGAATGTCAGGCTACGGCTCATGCTATTGGGGATTTAGCTGTAGAATATATGGTAAGAGGATATGAAAAAGCTCAGGCTGAAAATCCTAGAGAAAACCATAGACATAGAATAGAACACTGTACTTTCGTAGATGAAAATCTATTACATAGAATGGCAGAATTAAATATATGTCCTTCTGTAAACCCAGGGATGCTCCTAGTAGGCGGTAAGGATTATGAAAAGTTTTATGGAGATAGGATGAAATACTGTATAGCATTACGGAGCATGATAGATTTAGAAATGAAGCCATCTATAGCGAGTGACACTCCATCAGGACCAGCAGGAATTGCTGCTATAGATGCTGCTGTTAATAGATATGATAGGGTGAAACAATATCAAACTGATGAAACCCAGAAAATTTCTGTACTAGAAGCTATTAGATGTGCAACTTACAATGGAGCCTATTTATCCTTTGAAGAAGATATAAAGGGAAGTATAGAAGTAGGAAAACTAGCGGATTTAATAGTTTTATCTGAAGATATATTGAGCTTTTCAGAAAAAAGGATTAATGAAATATCTGTTGATATGACGATGATAGATGGAGTAGTAGAATATATTAGAAAATAAAATATAAAGATGCTTTGAGGTGAAGTACTTGGAGGAAAGTAAAAAATTATCAATATTGACCATTTTATCATTAGGTGGGGCTTTGTTTTCGATGCACTTTGGTGCTGCAAGTATGATTTGGTCAATGACTTGGGGTAAAGAAAGTGGTAGCTCAGTATACATAGCCTTCATGGGTATATATATAACAGCAGTTTTTATACCTTTACTAGGATACTTTGCTTTAGCAAAAGGAGGATCTTTTCTAGAACTATCTAGAGGAGTTTCTCCAAGGTTTGCTATAATATTTTGCAATTTAACTATTTTAGTATTGGGTCCCCTATTTGTCATACCTAGAATGAGTGCAGCTGCCTGGGGAGCATTTATACAGATAATTGGATATAATCCTAGAACTAGGATACCAATAACAGTATTTTCAATATTGTATTATGGTTTAGTATTTTGGTTTGTATCTAGTAAGGATAATTTAATGGATAGAATAAGTAAGATTCTATTTCCAGCTCTATTGATAATCGTAGCCGGAGTAGTGATTAAGGGAATTAAAAATCCTATTTCAATACAAGGAACAAAATTATATACGGAACCACCCTTTATATATGGACTTTTAGAGGGATATTCAACAATGGAATTGCCTACAGCTCTTTTACTAGGTGGAGTATTAATCAACAATTTGAAATTTAAGGGGCTTAAGGAAGATGATTTAAGTAAGTATTTAATCATTATAGGAATTATCGGTACTACAATTTTAGCAATAACTCATTTTGCACATATGTATATAGGTTCTTTTACAAATGGAATATTCGAGGATTTAAAATATTCCTCATTATATGCAGCAGTTGTGGTAAAATTATGGGGAACTTTTGGAGGTATTATATTTAATATTGGATTAGTCTTTGCAGCTTTAAGTTGTGCTGTAGGTTTGACATCAGCTACATCACAGTTCTATGAAGAATTAAGTGATGGAAGAATAGAGTATAAGAAAGTTAGTATTTTGATTGCAATAATAAGTGCTTTAGTAGGTATATTGGGACTTGAAACCATAATTAAATTAACTTATCCATTATTAAAGATAATCTATCCTCCAGCTATTGTAATGACAATATCCTATGCCTTAGTTTCAAATATTAAAATTAGGCAGGATAAGCTATTGGGGATGAGAATTGCAGTTTATATATCATTAACAATAGGTGCATTAGAAGGTTTAATTGAATATTTGAAACTAATAGATATAGAAAGTATATATATTAGTGGGTTTATTGCTAAATTACCATTATCGGGCTATGGATTAAGTTGGGTGGTCATTTCCTTTATAGGATTTTTAGTAGGAAGTATAGTAAGAAAAAATAAATTATTTGATAGGGGGCAAGTTTAGGTATGAATGATAAGCATGAATTTATTGAAGACCCTAGATATAAACAATGTAATAAAGAAGCAATCTATGGAATTATATTAGGATTAGTAAATATGGCTTGGTGGTATATATTTGGATATGGATTAGGTTCTAAGCCTGTGGATGAGTATAATTATATATTGGGTTTTCCTTCTTGGTTTTTTATGAGTTCCATACTGGGAGCAGTAGTGTTTACAATATTGACTTTTGTTATGGTAGATAGACTATTTCAAGATATGTCATTAGAGAAGATGACGGAAGAAGAAGCAGAAGAATATATAAAAGCCAGCACGAAAGGAGGAAGATGATAGATGGAAGCTATTAATTGGGGAACATTACTACCGATAATAATATATTTTGCTTTAATGTACTTCATAGGCATTTATGCAGCAAAACTATTAGGTAAAGTTAAATCTGCTAATGGTGAAGGGTATATGGACGAGTATATGACTGGAGGAAGAAGTACTGGTGGATTTGTATTAGCTATGACTTTAGTTGCTACTTATTTAAGTGCAGGAAGTTTTATTGGCGGTCCGGGTACAGCTTATACTCATGGATTAGCTTGGGTGTTTCTAGCAATGGCTCAAATGCCTACGGGATATTATACATTGGCAGTACTGGGTAAGAAATTTGCTATAGTTTCTAGAAAAATAGGGGCAAATACTATTACTGATTTTCTTCGTGAGAGATACAAAAGTGATGCAGTAGTTATAGTCGCTTCTCTTTCAATTATATTTTTCTTAATTGCTGCAATGGCTTCTCAATGGATTGGTGCTGCAAGATTGCTCCAAGGCTCTACTGGAATAAGTTATAGAACAGGATTGTTGTTTTTCGGCATAACTGTTGTGGTACATACAGCTATAGGCGGATATAGGGGAGTTGTTTTAAATGATACACTACAGGGAATTGTAATGACTATATCCACCTTAGTATTGTTTATAACTGTAATAGTTAAAGGCGGAGGAATAGGAAATATTATACAAAATATGAGGGCTATAGATCCTGGAATGATTAGTCCTTATGGAGTAACAGAAGGATTCATGACAAGGACTTGGGTAACTTCCTTTTGGGTATTAGTAGGGTTTGCCACCATAGGTTTACCAAGTATTTCACAAAGAGCTATGAGCTATAAAGATTGTAATAGTTTAAATAAAGGTATAAAAGTAGGAACAGTAGTATCCATATCAATATTGCTTGGAATGCATTTAGTAGGTGCCTTTGGAAGTACATTGGTTTCAGGCATTAGTTCAGGGGATTTAGTTTTGCCGACATTGGCTAGTCAACTATTTCCTAGTGCCATAGCAGGGATAATATTGGCTGGTCCATTGGCAGCAGTTATGTCAACGGTGGATTCTCAATTATTGGTAGTAGTTGGAGCTATAGTGAATGATTTGATTATAAATTATTTAAAGCCGGGACTAGCCAAAGATTCAAAATCAGTATCGATGAGAACGACAGGCTGGGCTGTAATAATAGGAGTTATCACTTATATAATAGCTATGAATCCACCAGAATTAATGGTATGGTTAAATTTATTTGCTACAGCAGGACAATTATCAACTTTCTTATGGCCGACTATATTAGGACTATATTGGAAGAAAGCTAATAAACAAGGAGCATTGGTGAGTATGGTTGTAGGTATAGGATCCTATATTTACTTTAATTATTTTTTACCAAGACCAATGGGTCTCCATGCCATAGTGCCAACACTAGCTTTATCATTAATTGCATTTTTGGTAGTCTCTAATTTTACGGAAAGACCATCAGATGAAGTAATTGAACTGTTTTGGGGAATATAAAAATAAGGGATGCATCGCATCCCTTATTTTTTATATAAATCTTTAGATATTCTCTTTGTATATTTAGAAAGCAATTGAGTATAGTATTCTATATTCCTATTTTCATATCTAATTTTGGGAATGGATATACTTAAACTAGCTACTGCTTCATTATTATTATTTAATATTGGCATTCCTACACATATTAATCCTTCTACAAATTCTTCATTGTCAATAGCATATCCTTTTTGTCTAATATCTTCTAATTCTCTTTTAAAGTCTTCATCGGAAGAAATGGTGTTATTTGTGTATTTTGTATAATTATTTTTAAAAGAAAATATATTGGAATTAAATGCAGCCATAGACTTACCAAGGGCACTGCAATATATAGGAATATTCATACTGGAATCTACATCTACCCTTAGAGGTGATGTAGAAACAATCTTATCCAAATAGATTATATTATAACCATGTAAAATACCAAGATTAATAGTTTCATTTATTTCCTTCGACATTTCCTCTAAATGTTTTCTAGATGTTTCTTTAATAATATTGTTGATTATTAAATGTTCACTTAAAGCATAGATTTTCATAGTAGGAAAATATTCATATGTGGAACTATCTTGGTCTACATAATTTAAATATTTGAGTGTGTTTAAGATTCTTTGTGTAGTACTTTTGGTGTAGCTTGTACTATTACTTATATCAGTTAATGAAATATTCTTTTCTTTAACGATCAATTCAAGAACATTAAATATTTTTATTGCAGATTTAATAATATTTTTATCGTCTAAATTATTAGCCAAGTTTATACCTCCTAAAAATTCATATACGACAATTATATGCTAAATATGGAAAATTTACAATAAGTTATATTATGGGATTTGTTTTAATATTTTAGTTTTTCGTTGTATAGTATTTATAAAAATATTATGGTATACTGATTATTAGACAAATTAACACCAAAATATCAAGAGTTAGGGTAGAGATTTAGCTCTATGACCCTATACCAACCTGCATTATTTATGTAAGGTGGTTCAGCTAAAAGTTCGATAAGGAGGTGAAAACATAGTAATTTCAGGTCTTCTTATCTTATGATGAGAAGATTTTTTGTTTTAGAAATATTGTTTTAGGAGATGATTATGTGAATACTACTGGTTTTGTTAGAGGTTATATGGCAAAGAATATGAAAGCTGAAGATTTTATTAAGGTAGTTGTTTCAGCTTTGAATAAGGAATTTGAAGAAGTCAAAGAAGGAGTAAAAATAGAGAATATTAATGGTGAATTTATAATAATAATGAAAAAATATAGGATTACTATGAGTAAGGAACTTATTGACAAACTTAAAAGTCCTTATGGGGTAGATAAGTATATATTAGAAGAATTTAGGAAACAAGGTTTTACTTTTGATAAGAATAGAAGCCAATATATCCAGTACTGTTTTGGAAATTATGTTAGGGCACAAGTTCTTTAGAAGTTGTAGTACTTATACTAGTGAAAATCAAAATTTTAAAAATGGCAAGAGAAATAAGGTGGCTTCCAAAAGTTGGATTTTTGGTTCAACTTTTGGAGGTTGATTCATCATAGGGCTCTTTTTTATGTAGATAATCTAGGAAAGATATGGTATCATTAGAAGCATAAAATAAATATATATATGTGTATTAAAAATATGGATATGTTAATTACCTAGATTTTGTACAAATGAAAAACTAGTTTTTTCAAAAATATAACAGTGAAATTTTAGAATAAAACTTCATATATTGGTTTAAAAATCAACTTTAATGTGTTGTAAAAATGTGGTAAGTTAAAATTGTGTATCAAAATAAAAGGTAAACATTGCTTTACCACATATGGAAAATTATTCTACTAGATTCTATGGCATAAAATTATGTCAGAAAACTTAATTGGATATGCCGAGGTTCCCTTAATGCATCGGTAATAAGTCTTGCTAAATGAGTAATTGCTGGAATTTGAACCTCTATTCCTTTAGAGGTTCTTTTTACAAATCCTCTAATATTTCCAAGCTTTTTGATCATAACCCTTACACCTACATTTTCTAGTTCTGTACCTGCTAGAATGGTTGACTTGAAACAGCTTATCAGGTTATGAGTTATAAACACTAGCCATAGGAAGGCATAAATACCATAGAACTTTGTAGTTCTAAGATTTTTCATATGGTATACATTCTTAGCCATGTTAAAGAAGGCTTCAATAGTTTGACGCTCATTGTAAAAATGAAATGCCTCTACTGAGCTCATTTGGTTTCTTGATATATTAGTTATGAGCAAAGAGTATGTGATTTTACCACTTTTGGAAAGGGTTTGAACGATAATCTTTCTTAAACCTATTTCTTCGGGTAACTCATATACCCAAACTGAATTATCAGCTTGAGTATATTCAGAGTATGGTATATTCTTTGCCAAGTTTGCTGCAGATTTTGTAGAATATCCCTTTGTAATAAACTTTAATCCTTTAATATTCATTAGTTTTTCAATATTCTCCATAGAACCAAAACCACTATCAGTTCTTAAAGTTAAATTTTCATTATGAAGCTGATTCTGATATTTTGATAAAATATCATTTATTAATTCATCATAATGCTCTGTACAATGAGTGTTGCCAGAATCAAGTTTCATAGCAATGGTTTCTGAGGTTTCACCTGTGAAAGCTACAGATAACTGATAGCCCCTTTGATTTTTCTTCTTGGCAAAATAACCTTTATCAGCAAGTTCATAGGTTTTACCGTTGGCTATTAAACCTGATTGGTCGATATCTACGACTAACATCTTGGTTGATGAGATAGAGCTACTATTATCAATTAATGTTTTATGATGAATATCTTCGAGTTGTTTGATGCTATCATTATCCATACGAGTTAAAAGTTCATTAATTTGAGATTGGTCTGGAATTTTATCCATACCAAACATATTCGCTGCTAAAGTCTCTGGGGCGAGTTTTTCGTTAATATCTTTCATATACTCGCATCCTATGGCTATAGACATAATTATTGTAATAAGTTTTTGATAAACAGAGTAATTTACTTTTTTCATTTTCAACTTAAAATCCTCCAATGGTTTAAAAAAATTGATCCTTAGACCAAAGTTCATGACAGCAGCAAGCCATGTGGAAGTAGTTTCTTCTTTACATTTAGCCTGAGAAAAGGTAACATTATTCATAGGGATAATACCTGCCTTTCTTTAATTTTTTGTGGATAAAAAAATTATACTTCATGGCGTGGTATTATCCTCTAGTTATTTTTTGGAAATATGTATGGTAGATTATTGAACTTTAAGCTGTTTTGTTTGTACGAAACTTAGGTAATTAAGATATAATATTGAGTGGAGGTTTATAATGGGGTTTAGTTATAATAAGCTATGGAAATTGTTAATAGACAATGATATGAATAAGACAGATTTAAAAAAAGCAATATCAACTACACCTTCTACAATGTCCAGACTTACTAAAAATGAACATGTAAGCATGGATACTTTAGGAAGAATATGCGAGTATTTCAATTGTGATATAGGTGATATTGTTGAATATATTCATTAAGAACAGTAAGATATAATTTTTATAAGCAGTTACATTAGATTATTTTGTGTTACAAGCCAAGGATATTGCTAATATTAATAATATACAATTAAATGATTAAATCAAAACTTCAATATAATGAAGATATTGCATTTTTAATATAAAAATCGGAGGTAGCTATGATTACATCAGAAGAGATTAAAAGACGTTTGTGGGATGGAGCCAATGAACTTAGAGGTTCTATGGATGCAAGCAGATATAAAGATTATATGCTAGGCCTAATGTTTTACAAGTTTTTAAGTGATAAAACATTGGATACATTTAAGACCTCGGCAGGCATTGGAAAAGTAACAGAGGAGGAATTGGTAAAAGAATATAAAAATTATAGGGAAAAATATGGTGAAACTGTATATACAACTATTCAAAGGGTATTAGGATACTATGTTGCACCAGAATACTTGTATCAAACTTGGATAAGCGACATTAATTCAGGAGATTTTGAAGTGCAGAAAGTTACTGACAGTTTGCACAATTTTCAGCGTTCCATATCGATAGAAGGTGGTTCAGATGATTTCAAGGGCTTGTTTTCAAGTTCTACAATTGACTTAACGGATACAGCACTAGGAAGCAATCTAAATGAACGTAGCAAAAATATGCAAGCATTAATCATGCTTTTTGCAGATTTAAATATGGTTTGATGTTAGTATAATATTGTAGACACGATTTTCCGAATACTATAGAATATAGAAAAGGAAGGAAGTGTCTAGAATGTCAAAAAGATATACAGAAGAATATAAAGATACCATTGTAGAGCTTTACAATTCCGGTAAAACACTTGCTGAGCTTAATAGTGAATATGGCCTACCTAAATCCACTATATTAACATGGGTAAAGAAAGCTGAACCTATAGCAGTAGATAATAATAAAACAATTACACAAGCTGATTATCAAGCCATGCTTAAGAAGATGGCTAGGATAGAAGAGGAAAACGAAATATTAAAAAAAGCCATGGCCATATTTGCAAAGAAGTAAGCTCAATATATAAGTTCATTACTGATAATAAGGATATCCATGACATAAAACTAATGTGTGAAGTCTTAAAAGTGTCTAGAAGTTCATATTATAAACATCTTAACAAAAAAGAGAGTAAAAGGAGCATTGAAAATAGATTTCTAGAAAAAGAAATACTAAATATATATAAAGCTAGTAAATGTCGATATGGAGCTCCTAAGATATATGAAAAATTAAAAGGTAAAAACATATTTATAAGTCTTAAAAGAACTCAAAGGCTTATGAACAAATTAGGCATAAAATCAGTAGTATGTAAGAAGTTTAGACCATTTTCATCAAGAAATAAGATTGAGAGCAGAGAAAACATAATAAATAGAGACTTCTCTACAACTGCCATTAATCAAAAATGGGTAACTGATATTACATATATTCATACCATTAAAGATGGTTGGTGCTATCTTGCCTCCGTTATGGATCTTAATAGTAGGAAGATAGTTGGATATTCTATGTCTAAAAATATAGATACCACATTAGCTATAAAAGCTTTAGATAATGCCTATAAAATTCAGAAACCTGGGGAAGGCCTAATTCTCCATAGTGACTTAGGAAGTCAATATACAAGTTATGAATTCGGAGAATATGTTAAAGACCACAAAATAGCTCATTCCTTTAGTGGTAAAGGGAACCCCTATGACAATGCTTGCATAGAATCCTTTCACTCAGTATTGAAGAAAGAAGAAGTTAATCTAGTTAAATATTTTGACTTTGATGCTGCTAGACTTGCAATATTTGAATATATAGAGTCATGGTATAACAGAGAGAGAATACATAGCTCTTTGGGCTATATCACTCCTCAAGAGTGGGAAGATAAATCTAAGAGGGTTGCATAAAATTATTCAAGAAAATGTGTCTACTATATTGACATAGGTCCAGTTCTACGACTTCTATTATTAGTAACATGCAAAACCTTGTAGGGCCAAAAGAAAAGAAAGGAACTTGTCATTTATTAGTAAATGAAGGTAGCATTCGCTGGGTAAATGAAGATGAGTGATATAGTTTTTAATACCACATTTGAAATATCAATAAGACTATTATTAGTTTTATCTGTGTGTAAAAATAGTAGATTTACTTTAGATAATCTTGTCACAGTTGATTTTATTGCAAATTATTCTAAAGAGTTTGGATTATCTGACAACAATCTTCATGGGAATAATGAATTTAGCTTCTCCGAATTTTCTATCAGGCGAGCATTAGGCCAAAAGGCAATAAAAGAACTAGTTCTAGAAGATATGGTAAAAGTATCATGCACCAAGAAAGGATTTCTTTATTCTATTACAGATAAAGGACAATCACTATGTAATAAATTAACTTCAGATTATGCTATAGAGTATAAATCCAATGTAGATAATGCCATTAAATATATAAATTCAAAAACTGAAAAAGAAATTCTTAATTTGATTAGCCAAGAGGCATCTAAATTACTACGGAAGGAGGAGTAACAAATGTCATTTTATATATCTAAAGTTACAGCAACTGGTACTGGAAAAACTCCTGCCATAGTAACATTTAATAGAGGATTAAATATTATTTGTGGTGTTTCTGATTCTGGCAAGACCTGTGTTTTAAAATCCATCCAATTTGCTATGGGAGTTATAAGAAAACCTTTTGAAAAAGAACAAACCGGATACGATAGAGTCAGCTTAGATATCACAACCCCTAATGGTTCTTTAAAGCTTTCCCGATCAATAGGGAGAAATATAGTTAATGTAGTATCAGATATAGCTTCAATAGATTCAGGAGATTATGATATTGAATATAAAGGGAGTGGAAATAAAAGACCTGTTTTAAATGAGCTATGGCTTAAATTAATAGGAATTAATAAGCTACCGATGATAATAAGCACTCAAGATTTCACTAGACAACGTTTAAAATGGAATACTATCATGCGACTTTTCTGGTTAAAGGAACAAGATATTGAAAATCCAAAATCTGTACTTTTGCCCTCATCGCCTACTCAAGAACCTTACTTTTTTGCAGTATTACTTTTCCTCCTTGCTGGTAATGATTATCCAGATGCTGAGGAGCAAGATAAAGACGAAATAAGTAAAGCAAAAAGAGATGCTGTTCGGCAATTTGTAAATGGTAGGATTACTCAAATGTCTAAAAAAAGAGAAGAACTTCAAAAAGTATTATTTTCTTTTGATAATTTTGATATTGAATTAGAAATGCAGAAATTAATTGATAATTTAACAGAAACTGAAGAAGCCATTGTAGCTGCTACAGCTGAAAGTAAAGATTTGCTTAGCACCCTACTTGATTTCAAGGAGAAAGAATCAGAAACTAAGGTAACATATTCACATTTTCAATCCCTTAAAACCCAGTATACAGCTGATATAAAAAGACTTACTTTTATAGTTGATGGTGAAAAACATATACACTCGTTAGATAAAAATAAAAAATGTCCCTTTTGTGATGGAAACTTTCAGCCTAAAGAAAAAGAATCTTATATCGAAGCTTCAAGGGCTGAGTTGAATCGCATCATAAAGCAATTACAAGGTTTATCTGAAAGTGAAAATGATGTTGTTTCGATTTTAAATGATACTGAACAAAAAATTAAAAATATTGAAGAACGAAGAACAGAAATTGAAGATTGGATAAATTCAGAACTTACACCACTTGCAGATAAATTAAAAGAAGGGATACAGCAGTATCGCACTTATATACAAATTCAACAAGAATCAGATGTATTACATAATGTATCACAAGAGTGGATTACAGAGTTACAAAAGCAAGAGAATAACCAAGATTCAAATAAACCCAAGTTTAAACCAAAGGAACATTTTCCAGTAAATTTTAATTCTCGGATAGATGAAATAGCATATTCAATTTTAACTGATTGCAAATACGAGAATTTAAATACTGCTCATTTTAACATGGGGACCTTTGATTTAGAGGTAAATGGATATGCAAAAGAAGATGGCCATGGTAAAGGTTATTGGGCTTTTATTAATACTGTCTTAGGACTAACTTTTAGAAAATATCTACAAGAAGATGCCCTATATAAACTTGGCCTTTTTGTTGTTGATACACCTTTACTTGGTTTGGATCAGGGGGTTGAAGATAATGCTCCTACTAGTATGAGAACAGCACTATTCCAATATTTTATAGATAATCAATCAGAGGGACAAATGATAGTTGTAGAAAACACAAAGGACTTACCAGATTTAGAGTATGAAATAAGTGGTGCTAAAGTAATAGAGTTTACTCAAAATAAGTACGAAAGTAAATATAAAGAAAGCCGTTATGGATTTTTACATGATGTTTATAGTGACTAAAGAAGCAATTGATAAAACGGAGGTGGCAAAATGCTACGAATTAGCTATAACAAGTTGTGGAAATTGTTAATTGATAAAAATATGAATAAACAAGATTTAAAAATTGCCACTGGTATAAGCTCTGCTTCAATAGCTAAGCTTGGTAGGGGCGATAATATAACAACAGCAGTGTTGCTAAAAATATGTGAAACTTTAGATTGTAATCTAGAGGATATTATGGAAACGATAAAAGAATGACATAGGAGGATTTTATGAAAATCAAAAATTTAGAAGAATTATTTTCAATAACTCAGGATAAACTCGAGGGGCAACATGGAACAATAACAATTAATTTTGCAAACAAAACTCATGTATATTCTGGAAATGATGTTATAGGTAATTGCTTACAGGAGTGGTTACCTAATTGGTTTCAGCATCTGGGAATTGATATAAGACCAGGAGACAATACCCAAGCTTTCCCCGATTTTGTAGCTATGTTTGGAAACACTAGTCATGATGTTGAGGTTAAAGCATGGAACTATAATAATTCACCTGCTTTTGACCTAGCAAACTTTTCAAGCTTTCTAGCTACAACATATGAAAGTCCTGGGAAATTAGATGCTCATTACTTTATTTTAGGTTACCAGCCAATGGATGATGGATTTTCACAAGGGTTTATTGTAAAAAAGGTATATCTAAAGTATATTTGGGAAATCACTTCTCCTTCAAGAAAGTATCCTATAGGTTTGCAAGTAAAACGTGGACAGCCGTATGCAATGAGACCTTTTAACTTTGCACGTGATGAAGACAAAAGTTTTAAAAATAAAAATGAATTTATACATGCCGTTAAAAAGACTTTTGAAATATTCCCAAATACTACTATACCTTTTTCAGCAGATGAATGGCTCGAAAAAGTACTCTCTTATTAAAAAAGGAAATGGTGCTTTTAACTATAGCACCATTTTCTTTTTCTCCATATACTCTATACGACTTGTAGATTTTAAATATGATTCTAATAATTTTTCAGACACTGCTTTTATAACTGGAACACAAACTGTATTACCAAGTAAATCGAATGCATCACTTTCTTTCATAAAGTCAAGCTGGTAATTATCTGGAAAACCAAACAATTTTAGACCTTCATTAATAGTTAGGGTTCGAATTCCTCCATTAACTGGTACTGCTAGCTTATGAACATCTGTTGCAACTATTGTAGGTGTTACACTGTTGGGGCAAAGTATCTTGGTAAATTCAAATGAAAGCTTTCCAGTAATGATATTATATCCTTTCTCTAGTGAAGTATCTATTACTCTTCTATTATTAATTAATTGCTTAGGATGTTCATAAGCAAGATATCCCTTAGTAACTAAATCATCTAATAAGGTTTGCAGCTTAGGATGTGGATAAAATGAAGATATCATTTCTGCTGTTAAAGGCATTCCATCCATCCATTTTATACCTAGTATGTCTGCCCACTTCTTATTTCTTCTCTGTCTTAATAACAATTCTAAAAGATCTTTTTGCTCTTTACTTACCTCACCTTTTAATCCAATATCCCAACTATGGATATTATTGCTACCACCACGTTTGTCTTTTATAGCTTTCCCATATAATTCATCTATTTTGTAATGGGAAAGTAGCTTTTCAGTAAATTCTGTTTGTATAGGTGGTGTAGATTCATCTATAATATCCCCTAGCACAGATGTCTTCTTATTAAACCCTACCAATTCTTGTACTTGCATATCTTTAAGTCCAATAATATAAATTCTATTTCTAGACTGTGCTAATCCAAAATCTTTTCCATTTAATACTTTAGCTTGTATAAAGTAACCCATGTCTTCTAGTGTCTTACGTATTATCTTAAAAGTTCTTCCTTGATCATGGTGTACAAGTCCTTCTACATTCTCTAATACAAACCCAATTGGCCTTTTTGCTAATAAAATTTTAGTGATATCAAAAAAAAGTGTCCCTCTCGTATCTTGAAATCCTAATCCTAGCCCTGCTTGTGAAAATGCCTGACAAGGAAAACCTGCTAATAAGAAATCAAAATTGGGTAGATTGGTAGGATTAATTTTTGTTACATCGTATTCTGGATTTTCTCCAAAATTAAATTCATATGCTTTAATTGCAGAGGGCTTTATATCAGATGAAAATACACACTTACCTTTTAATCCAAATTCATTAAGTGCTTGTTCAAAGCCTATTCTTATTCCACCTAGTCCACTGAATAAATCAATATAAGTTACTTCATTTGTTTCTTGATTAAGCTCTGACTCTAATTTATCTACACCCATTTCAAGTAGCTTTCTACATTTCTCAGAAAAACTAGTGCAGTCAGGCAATGGTGCATCTTCAATGAACTTTTTATCTTGGCTATTTAAGTAAATCGTTACAGGTTGTTTTTTATTTATACTGCTCTTTCTACCAGCACCTTTTCTATTTCCTCCATGCATACTCATACCTCCATTCAATAATATGATTATAACATGAGGGCATTGTTTTTTCAAGTAAATTAAATCCCGACCTAAAATTATTTCTTTAGTTTAACAATAAAAAATCCTATTTATTGTTTTCTCCTAAGTGTCTAGAATAGCCGTCAAATATTCGTGGTTTATCAGAGTATTTAGGTTTATATATCGCACCATCAAAAACAGTCATAATATCTTCAAAGGCATCTATAGAATTAAGTGCGAGAATCAATTTTTCTTTTACTAAATCTGAGTTTTTATTTTCCGTATTATCTAATCTAAGGCACTTTTTATAAGAAAACGAATATCATGTGACTAAATAGCATACCTACTAGATGTTGCCCTTTCATTATGTGCTTGGTCAATTGCAGTACGCTCTAGGCATAAATAGAGATATTTTCCATCGTCATCTCCTTCATATTTGGGGTTATAATAAAGTTCATTAGGTGATAATTATTGGTAAAAATTCAAAACAGTTCTTATATCACCTATTAATTTTGTTCTATCTTCCATCAGATATCGACCTCCTACTATCTACATTTCCTCAAGTCGTAGCTCCTTTTGTAGAATATAATAATGCTTTCTATTTTTAGTACGACTTTCATAAATCATTTCTTCAATCTTTTGTGAATAAGAGATTTCCTTCTTAATAAGTTCTATAAAAACCATTTTCTCATCATTTGATAGTATAAAATCCCTAAAACTAATCATAAAATCAAAGTTAGTGCCGTGCCTAAACAATCTACCAGGCAAGGGGTAGTGTTTTCTATTCCCTAGCATAATCCCATATCTAATATATGGAGTTACATTTTTATGGGTCTGTGCTTTATAACTATATGTAATAGCATCATGGGTTGTAATGCTATTAATTTTAGATTCAATGATGATACGTGGCTTTATTGATTCTTCTTTCTCAAAAATAAGTAAATCAGTTTCAAAAGACATTGTATGCTCTTTATCATTTTCAAAGTCTAAATCATAGGATAGGATTTCCTGGGCATAGGGTACCTTATTTAGAGTATCAAAGTAAATATTATCTCCAAGGTTAGATTCTTGGAGTAATTCTTTTATACTATTTGTCCATTCGTTTTCTCTCATTTGACTTCCTCCAATTTAAATAAATAGTAGGGTTATAATTCTAGTATACTTTATTTGCAGAATATTTTAAATTAGAATTATTATAATCTGGTGGTTAAACCCATACATATCAAGTATAATACACTCTATAGAGAACCTTTTAATTTTGCATATACATTTTAATTATTCCTATAAAGTGTAGGAATGGTGTGTTCAAAAATAAAAATGATAGGAGAAGTCAAAGGTTATAGGTGGTTGTATTTATTAACTGGCCATAAGAATCTAGAAATTTTAAATACATATAAATTAGACAAAACCCATATATCAAGGGCTTTAGTGTTAATTTAACTTTAATATCTTATAAAGTCTAGTTTCTTAAATTGTATCAAAGACGGTAAGAACATAGACCCAGCATGTGGGGAATGTGCTATAATAATGACACGAGCAGAAAGTCTTGATAAATCAATGAGTTTGAAGTTCTATCCTAAAAATAGATTAAGAATTAATAGATAGTGAAATAATCAGTTGTAGATTATTATATACACAAAATTATGATATAATGTAAACAAATATACATGTTGAGGTGAAAGATATGAAATGGCAAGAAGTAAGAGAGCTATATCCAAATCAATTTGTCAAATTTAAAGTATTGGAATCAAGAATTATAGGAAATAAGGAATATGTGGATGATGTGGCAGTAATTAAGGCTATTTCAGATGGAAAAGAAGCAATGAAAGAATTCGTTAATTGTAAACCTGAAGAACTTGTATATAGTACTAAAAACAAAGAAGTAGTAATACAGTTAGTAGAAAACATTGGGATTAAAAGGAGTATATAATATGAACAAGCTAGAATATAAAAAAGGCCTACTATATACTTCTATAGAACTTAAATACAAAGAAAAATCTATTATTATAGATGATGTAATAATAGATACAGGAGCCTCCCATACAATTATTGCAACGGAATATTTGGAAGAAATGGACATTCCACTTTTAGATGATGATGAGCTTGTAAAAGCTACTGGCTATGGTGGAATGGTTTGTTATTCTATAAGAAAAAGGTTAGATGAAATAAGATGTGGAAGCTTAGCTTTAAAAGAAATCAAATTAGATTTTGGTGTTATTGATCCTAATGATAGAATTAATGGGCTTATAGGCTTAGATTTTTTAATTCGTTCTAAATCAGTAATTGATTTAGAGGATTTAACCATATATGAGAAAAAAATATAGTTTATTAATGGACATTTATAGAATATTGTTCATTTATATAGACTTCTATGGAGACAAGTCAAGTAGTTACATTTAGGAAGGATGTGATATTATAACTATTTTAATATTATCAATAGTATTAATTGGATTGACAGTATTAGAGAGAACTTTATATATAAAAAGGAATAACATCTGGCATAAGATGAGGTTATTTATAGGAATATTAATTATTTCTTTATTATTTTCAATATCTTACTTTATAACAGATTCAACTACTGGTATGCTTTACGTATTTTTAAGTATTAGTACCGTTATTTTAATAGGTATAGTTAATTGTAGAAGTAATATAGAATGGCTTAAATATACATCATATATAATAGGGCTACCTGTTATGGTATATTTATTAATTAAGGCTATTCAAAACATGCTTATTAGCCCACAGTATATTTTTCTATTATTATTAGTAATAAATTCAATATTAAGCTATTCATATAAACGAAAAGGAACAATAAAAGAAACCATTTCACTTATAATGGGTGTTGTAATTGCTGCAACATTAATGTTTTCTTATTACAAGTTTTGTGATTCCGAAGATAGAATTATGCTTAAGCAAGAACTTGTAGCAAAAAGATATCTTGAAGAAGAATTAGGCATACATGGCTTATATATTTATACTAATACATCAAGTATAGGTTTAAGAGGAGAAAATATAATGGTGAAAGCTTATAATTCATCGGGAATTTCTATAAAAATGATATATAAAAATGGTAGGATTATAAGCTATGATGTAAAAAATGATTAGTCTTAATTAAGAAGTATTATTTATAAACTATGTCACATCAGTAAGTAATATTGAGTTCTATTATTTTACTTAATTCAACAATCTTTCTTAGTTTAGTATAAATCCCTCGTGTCAAGTTAATGACATGAATACATCCTAGCAATTTAAGAAAATAAAAAATGCTATAAAACATAGTAAACAACTACCTTAGAGAGAATTAAATAACAGTTTAAGCCTCTCTGAATTTATACCTAAATAATAAAAATATCCCAAATACTCAACCAAAATCCTGAGGAATGCTATCATCAATTCACAGAATTTGACTTACAAAGCCAATAACTATACAATTATAAATACAGAGATAAAAACACGGCTCGGTTGGTAGTCTGGGCGTAGCATATTGCTATCAGTAACCTGCCTCCTTGGTTGTCCATTCTTTGTTTATATTATTTTAAGGAGGAATTAATATGAACAAAGTAGCATCAACATTGACAGTTTGTTTTGATGGGCAATTTTGGATAGGTATTTATGAGCGTATACTTGAAGGAAAATTAGAAGTTAGCAAGATTACTTTTGGAGCAGAACCAAAAGATTATGAAGTTTATAGTTTTATTCTTGAAAACTGGAAGAATTTAAGATTTAGTCCTGCTATTGACGATAATACAGAAAGGGAGCAAAAAATAAATCCTAAAAGAATACAAAGAGAAATCAATAAACAGTTGAAAGATAAAGGTATCGGAACAAAATCTCAACAGGCATTAAAATTGCAGCAGGAACAAAACAAATTAAAGAGAAAGTCTTTAAGTAAGAAAAAAAAAGAAGAGAGAAAGAAAGCTCAGTTTCAATTAAGGCAACAAAAGAAAAAAGCAAAACATCGAGGTAAGTAAATATTATGGGTAAGGATTAGGTGATTCTAGTAATTAATATTTTTTCTTATAACTTAATAAGATCGATTTTGAATCCATTGAAGAAGCTCTTAGAAGCTTTTCAATGGATTTTGTTTTTTATTCACTTCCTTTCAAGCATTTATAAGTAAGATTTGAAATCTTATATGAACATAAAATTTCTAATGAAATTATCGTCCAATAAAGGCATGGAAAAAATCCCTAAATAATTAAATATATTACATAGAAGAATTTGAATATTTTATATTTATGGTGCAAACACAGCTTATCATATGAAAATTCTGATATAATTAATTTATATATTGGAGTAGAGTTTCCAAAGAAGGATTATATCTGATTTAGAAGGAGGACTTTTATGAGTACTTATTATTTATTTAGTGATTTTGATATGGAAAAAGGATTTACTAAAGAAGTTGAAGATAATTTACATAAAGATATAAAAGATGATAAGACCATTGCTTTTATTGCATCAGATCCTGACTACGGTAGCGGTACAGATAAATATGCTATAAAATATTTAGAATGGTTTTCTGAAATAGGTATTAATTTCAAAAAATATAGAGTTATTGATAATAGAATGACAGAAGATGAGATGAAAGAAACAATAAGAAATGCATCAGTAGCTTTTCTCATGGGAGGAATGACACCAGTCCAATTTAAATTCCTCAAGGCAAATGAATTGGATAAAGTTATAAGAGAATATAAAGGATGTGTTTTAGGACTAAGTGCTGGAGCGATTAATATGGCTAAGATATCTATTTGTAGCAAAGGAAGTGGACATGATAAAACGGAGATATATGAAGGCATTAACCTAGTAGATATATCTGTTGAGCCCCATTTTATTTATAAAAGTAGCAAATCAATACCAGATGAGTTACTATCAATTTCCAAAAAATATGATATATATGCAATGTGCGATGAAAGTTCTATCGTATGTAGAGAGAAAAATAAATATTTTTATGGAGAAATATATTTAATCTCAAATGGCAAGATATCTAGGGTGGAAACAATATAGATGTTTTGGACATGCCATATGATAGCATAATTATAAAAATATGAGGAGGGAAAGTATGGATAGGGAAAAGCTAAGAAAGTATGCGGAGGTCATCGTAAAAGTCGGTATTAATGTTAAGGAAAAAGATGGCGTATTTATTTCTGCTAATACGGAGTCATTACCTTTAGTTCGTGAAGTAGTTAGAGCTTGCTGGAAAGCTGGGGCTAAAGATGTCATAACTGATATTACAGATGATGATTTCATACTAGCTAGGTATGAAGAAGGTCATGATTATATCTTCGATTATTATCCAGAAATTGAAATAGATTATTATGAAAGCATGATGAAAAATAATTATCACGACATATATATTGGAGCTCCTAGTATTGATCTTTTAAAGAATGTAAATCAGGATTATCAAAGGCGTTCCCAAGAAGCAGAAATGAAGGCTATGGTACGCCTTGATAAATATATGAATTCTGGAAAATTAAAATGGGTTGGGGTTGGATATCCTACTGCTAAATGGGCAAAAAGTGTTTTCCCAAATCTATCTGAAGAAGAGGCTGTTGAAGCTCTTTGGGAAAAAATATTTGATGCGACGAGGGTTAATGAAGAAGACCCTGTGAAATCATGGAGAGAACATGATGCAAACTTAAAATTTTATGAAAAGTGGCTAAATGATCAAAACTTTGAGTACTTAAAGTATGATGGTCCAGGAACGGATCTAACAGTTTACTTGGCTGATAAACATAAATGGGTTGGGGGTTCATCAGAAACTCCAGATGGTGATAGATATATGGCTAATATTCCTACAGAGGAAATATTCACAGCGCCTCACGCAATGAAGGTTGATGGTACATTAAAGGCAACAAAACCTTTTTCTCGTATGGGCAAAATTATAAACAACTTTAGTTTTGTTTTTAAGAATGGGAAAGTGGTAGAATTCAAAGCTGAAGAAAATCCTGAAATATTAGAGACATTTATGGATATGGATGAAGGTGGTTGTCGTTTAGGAGAAGTAGCCATAGTACCTCATTCTTCCCCTATTTCACAGACTGGGATTCTATTTAAGTCAACGCTTTTCGATGAAAATGCTTCTTGTCATTTTGCTTTAGGCAATTCATACGCAGAAACGATTATAGGTGGAGAAAATTTATCAGATGAAGAACGTAAGAATTTAGGTGCCAATAAGTCCATGATTCATATTGATTTCATGGTTGGAGGTTCAGAACTATCTATTATTGGATACAAAAAAGATGGTTCTGCCGTACAGATTATAAAAAATGGCGAATGGGCAATATAGAGACGTATTGAAAATAAATAAAAAGGCTTGAAATATTTAAGAATAAAAGATATTACTTTACATTAGATGTCCAATTGGACATCTAATTGTATTTATAGGACAATAGTCCTATTTGAAAATAAGCTATTATTAGTACATACTAATTTTAATAGACTATAAAAGTAGAATGTATTTTTGGATATTAGATGGATTATTTGCAAATAATTTACAGTATGTTATAATTTTTAATACAGATAAAGTATTAGGGAGGTGGAAATTTGGCGCAGCAATATACTAAAAAAATGATTAGCAAGGTATTCATCGAGATGTTAAATGAACGTCCACTTAATAAAATCACAGTTAAAGATATCGTTAAAGAATGTGAAATCAACAGAAATACTTTTTATTATTATTACACTGATATATATGCAGTTTTGTCAGAAATTTTTCAAACAGAACTTCAAACGGTTATAGATGAATATAATGATACCCTTTCTTGGGAGGAAAGCTTTCTTGTAGCGACTAAATCCGCTTTAGAAAATAAAACAGCAATTTATCATGTATATAATTCCATGCGGAGAGAAGAATTGGAGAACTATATATACAATATATCAGGAAATGTTATGCTTCAGTATGTTAAGAAAGTAAGCGATGGTATTCCAGCCTCCTCAGAAGATAAAAAACTAATTGCTTCCTTTTATCAGTGTGCTCTTACTGGAATGGTACTACGCTGGATTGCTTCTGGCATGAAGGAAGATCCTGATATTATCATAAGACGAATTGGATATCTCTTTGATGGAAATATTGCCCTATCCCTTGAACGGAGTGCTGATTTAAATGATTTATAGTAAAAATAATTGAAGTTTCTCCTATTTACTAGACATTTTAACTTCAATGCCTAAAAACTGGACAAATAGACTGCAGTGGTCGAATTTCGAACATTGCAGTCTATTTATCTAATGTAAAGGATGCGGAAAAGAGATATTATAAATTTAAACGGATCTTATAAATAGTAAATATTTTGAAAGATAAAGGGAAAATTGTATGCCAATTGGGCATACTAGCAGAGTAGCATAAAAGTAATTTAAATATAATAATAGTCGGATTTAAAAGGCTATTAGGAATTAAAAAAGGAGGAGATAAGATGAAGTTAAAGACACATGATGATAGACTTACACTTACAAATGGAACTTATCATTCTTTGGTAAATGCAAGAAAGCCTAAAGGAATTGAGGACAAAAAAGCTTATTTAATTGGTACTGGAATTGGTGCTTTAGCTGCTGGTTGCTTTTTAATTCGTGATGCTCACATGGATGGTAGCAAGATTACCTTTTTAGAGCAATTAGATATTCCTGGTGGTTCTTTAGATGGTGAAATTCGTCAAAATCTAGGTTATGTAGCACGTGGCGGACGTGAAATGGGACACCATTTTGAAGTTTTATGGAATTTGTTTAGTTCACTACCATCTACGGAAGACCCTAATATGACTGTGTTAGATCATTTTTATTATACAAATTATGATGATCCAAACTTTAGCAATTGTCGTATTACTCAAAATCAAGGTGAACGCTATGATAATGGAAAATTTAATTTAGGTCAGGATTTAGCAAAGGAATTAGCAGCTTTTGTAAGCATACCAGATGAAGAACTTCAAAATAAAGCCATAGAAGACATCTTTTCTGAAGAGCTTTTAAATACTGATTTTTGGACATATTGGAGAACAATGTTTGCTTTTGAGAACTGGCACAGTGCTTTAGAGATGAAATTATATATGACTCGTTTCATTCACCATGTTGGAGGATTGCCAGATCTTTCAGCTTTACAATTCTCACGTCATGATCAGTACACTTCATTTGTAAAACCAATGGTTAAATATTTGGAAGACCATGGTGCTAAATTCAAGTATGGAGTTACCGTTAATAATGTTGAATTTTCAATTTCAGATGATAAAAAGGTTGCAAAGAAAATAGAGGCAATAGATAAAAATGGAAAAGATATCTCTATTGACTTAACAGAAAACGACTTAGTATTTATCACCAATGGTTCCATGACCGAAGGTTCTGGATATGGTGATGACAATACTCCTGCTCCATTTAACAAGGAACCAGAAGGATGTTGGACATTGTGGAGAAATATAGCAGCTCAATCAGACGAATTTGGAAATCCAGATAAATTCTGTACAGATCCAGAAAAATCTAATTGGGAATCTTGTACAGTAACTTGTCACGATGAACGTGTTCCTGAATACATTGAAAGGATTACAAAACGTTCTCCATATGGTGGACGTACCGTAACAGGTGGTATAGTTACAGCCCTTGACTCTTCATGGTTAATGAGTTGGACTATAAATCGTCAAGAACAGTATTATGGGCAACCCGAAAAAGACGTTGTTGTTTGGGTATACGGATTATTTACCGATGTTCCTGGAGATTACATTAAAAAACCTTTAAGAGATTGTACTGGTAAGGAAATTACAAAAGAATGGTTATATCATATAGGTGTTCCTACGGATAAAATAGAAGAGTTAGCAGAATCATGTACTGCAATTCCTGTTATGATGCCATTCATTACATCTCAATTTATGCCTCGAGAATTTGGAGATCGTCCTTATGTTGTACCAAAGAATGCAGTAAACTTTGCTTTCCTTGGACAATTTGCTGAAACATTAGATGATCCAGGACGTGATACTGTATTTACTATTGAATATTCAGGGCGTACAGCAATGGAAGCAGTGTACGTATTGACTGGGGTTGAAAAGGGAGTTCCTGAGGTATTTGCTTCGAAATATGATATCCGATATTTATTAAATGCAGGTACAGCTTTATTAGATGGAGAAAAACCACAACTTGATTTACCTCCATTGACTAAACGTAAAATTTTAAAGCAAATATCAGGGACAGAAGTTGAAAAATTATTGAAAGAATATGGAATTATTTAATGATATTTAACATTAAATAATCTGATTAAAAATCCCGAATTTAAAAAAATCGGGATTTTTAATTTATAGTTATTTATTACTTATATTAACACATGATATATGGGTAATATAATAGATACATCATAAAAGGGAGGAAACTTTTGTGAAAGAACAAAAAAATATTAAAAAAGATTATATTCCTACTATAGAAGAGATGCAGAGCTGGTATGAAGATGATTTACGTAAAGAAGCCGTGAAAACATTAGAATATGAAAATAATAAAAAAATAGAAGGACAAGGATCATTTTTTAAAGCTTTTAGAAAGTTTGAAGAAAGAGATGATAAAATTACTCCAGATCCTAAAAAAAATAATATTTATTACAAAAAATATAAAGCTTATATAGAAGAAGAAACGGAAAATATGGGAAAAAGGATACTAGAAATTGAAAATTTAATTGAATACGAAAAGTTTTTCCTCCGCTGGGAAAGAAGAGTCAATAGCGAGGTCAATAATTCTAATCACTATGGGAGTAATTCGGCTACAAGATATCGAGTTGATTGCATAGAAAAATTGGAGAAGGAATTAGAAAGGCTTTTAGAAGATTCTCCAGAAGCATGGGAGTTTTATTATAAACGTCAATTGACAAGAGATATAGAAACTCAACACCAACAACGCCTAGTAGCTGTCCCTTATGTAGTTAAAGCAAAGCAAAAAGTAATAGATTCACTAAACTTAGGAGTCCCTGTATACATTGTAGGACATTTAGGAAGTGGAAAAACACAATTAGCAGCTGAAGCAGCTTTGGATTTTACTATTCAAAATAGAATACAAAGAGAATTGGAAGTTAAAATGGAAAGTTGGTTTTCTCAAAATCCAAATGGGACAGAAAAAGAGGCTATTGAAAAGTTTGGGAGATTTAATGAAGAAAGAAGGCTCTACTATAAAAATATTTTGACTAATGGAAGTAAAGAAGAAATAGAATCATTACAGCCTCTTTTTATTTCTGGTTCCCATAATTTAACCTATGAGGATATGTTTGTAGAGAAAACTTTGTCTTTAGAACACAGTTTCTCCGCAGGGTCTTATGGGGATTATCTAAATATGATTATAGGAGATTTCTATGAGTGGATGGATGAGCATAGAGAAAGACTGGAGCAGATGACCGATGAGGAACAATTGCAACTTAAGATTCAAATATGGAAGAGCTTTTCTGATTTATTGGTAGCAAGCAATAGTGCTTTTGGCACTGAAGTCAAAAAAATAGAAAGAGAAATTTTGATTGCAGTAAAAGAAGGTCGTACAGTAATAGTAGATGAATTGAATACAATTGCCATGCAAAATTTAATTGCCTTAAATGATATATTACAGCGTCATGCAGGGAGTACAGCTTATATTACGGGTGTTGGTCCTGTTTTGATTAAACCTGGATTTGGATTTATTGGCACAGGAAATTTATCAACTCACATGGTTAATTATGAAGGAACCAATGAGTTAAATCCAGCCTTTAAATCACGTTTTGTAACTATTGAATACAATTATGTACCTCAAAATATAACAGGTTCCTTAGAAGATCAAGAGTTCCCAGAAAAAAATGAACTTTTTAGAATAATAATAGCACGGTTAGCTGACAAAAATGGGAATATTCATATACCTGCTCCAAAAAGGACGTTAGAAGAATTATTTCGATTTTCTCAGTTGTGTAGAGTTACTCAGAATGTTTTTATGGGTAAGTGGAAGGATAATGGAATAGAAAAAGATTCTGGAATAGATGAAGTGGAGTTAAGGGAATCTGTATTATCAATCCGTAATATTCTACACGTTTTAGATAATTGGAATCAAGGTGAAGAAAAAGATTTAAGCAAAGCCTTATGGGATGGTTTTATTAGTTCGATTACTTATCCAGATGACCAAAACTATATCCTTTCACAAGCAGTACGTTTTGGATTTTTCCCCATAAGCGAAGGTTGGAAAGTTGAAACAAAGGGCATAGGAGAATCGACGACAACATATGACGAAATTCGTACTCGTCCATATCATTATATTCGTCCATCAATAGAAACCTTAAGCTATTTAGATGTAGTTCATATGATGTTTGGGAAAGGAATCCTTAGAAAAACTTTACCAGAAGGATTGATAGAACATTTTAAAGACAATATAGACGATTCCCTACGAATTGATGCAAAAAAATATCAAAAGCTAGACCAAAGACTATCTCATTTAGAACATTCAAAAGATCTAATTGACTACTTAGAAGCTAATGGGGGAGAAGAATGAAGATAAATTTGTCGGTAGATGGAAAGGATTTTAAGAATCAAGTTGAAGCTCTAAGAAAAAAACTGAATGAATGTCGAACAAATGGAGTTTTAGATGAAGATTTTGAAGAAGAATTAGATAAAGTTTCAAAAATAGAAGAAGAGTTATTGACTGAATTGATTCCCTATTACCGAGTTTATGCAGATGATATTAAGAAGACTTCTATGGAGATAAGGCCTATGAAATCAGTGGGAGCTTTTAGTTTTGATAGCTTTTTACAGAGTACATTGAGGATTAATAAAAATCTTTTTATTACAAGCAGTATAGATAGAAATGTTCAGTTTTTTTATGTAGATAAAATAGATGATGCTCAAATTGAAGAAGAGTGGAGTCACCCTATTAAAGAAATAAAGGAGAGGATTTCGTTTATATATAAATTGAATGATAAAGAAATTTTGCTCTTTGGAGTTATGGGTGATTGCTATTTACTTTCAAGTGATAATTTTGATGAAATACCCGATGTTAACGGGCAGATTAGAGTTAAAAGGATTGAAACGGATGATGACTTTAGTGGATTTGGAAGATGTTTAGCAATCAATGACAATCTATTAGTGGTGGAAAATGGAGAAGAAAAGTTAAATTTATTTGAAATAATAAAAGAAAAAGATGAATATGATTTGATTTTCTATAGAGATGTATATTGTACTATATCCAATTATACTGCAATGGAAAGAATAAGGGACGATTATTTTGTAGTCGGAACAAAGATGGGAAAATTATACTTTATTAAGTATGAGAACAAACAATTTATTATTACAGAAGAACTTGATTTTTTAAATGGTGAAATAAGACAAATTAGATGTCTAGAAGATGAAGATGGAAGCAAAAATTCTCTTATAATTATAGGAGATAAAGGGCGATTTAAGATACTTTCTTTATATGATGACACAAAGACCATAAAGATGGAAATGGTCGATTTAAAGGGCAATTTGTTTGACGTTCAATCTACAAAAGGTACAGCTGTAGTTTTGAGTGAAGATGGAATTATATATTTATTTGAGGAGAATTTTGGGAATTGGTATCTAAATGAAGAGGCTACTATCAAAGATGTATTTTTTACAAATATATTAAAATTAGATATTTCAAAATATCTTCTAATGAATGTAGGAGGTAAATTGAATCTTTTACACATTGATAGGATAGATACCCCAGAAGGTTTGTGGAATCTCCCACTGTATCAATAGGAGGGGTGAATATGTTTGATTTAGATGAACAAACTTTAATCGAAGAATCTAAAAAGCATTTAGAAGAATTTTTACAGAAAGAGCAGCGTTCATTGGCTACATTTACAGGAGATTCTACTCTAATGTATATTCCCGATCCTAGATTAGAAAGATTTCTATTAGATCCTCTTAAAGGTATTTTATATTTGCCATTGGAAAGTTTTTTGGATGAAAAATTAGATGAGAATCAAATCCTGTGGCATATCTATTATGAACTGGCTCCATACCCTGATTGGAAAAAACAAGCTAAAAAATATCTCAATAGGAAAAGGGATTGGCAAAGAGAAATCGATAGAATGACAAGTTATATTTTAGCTAGGATAAAAAGAGAAGGATTAGAAAAGGATCAGGCATATCAACCTAAGATTATTTCAAATTATGTAAGAAAAGAAATACTTGATTTGTTACATCTACTAGACAAATATACGTCTTTTCTAAGGGTTTTGCAGATGTGTCCTATATATAGAGATGAAGAAAACTTTAAAAAAATCATTTTATATATGAAACGAATAGGTAAGACCTTGGAGTCTATTTCTCAAATGCCTAGACATAGAGCTTTTGCAAACAGTTTTTTAATTATTGAATTATATAAAATGGAGCCTAAAGTAGAAGGCTGTGTTGAAAACCCATTTGATAGAAAAGTTTTAAATCGGCCTTTTTTCGATTTTATTCATTATGGGGTAGTTAGACAGATAAATAATGACGAAGGAATCATAGAAAGAGATCCATTTGTTCGTTCTTTTATATTTCCAGTTTTTGAAGAATTGTGGAGAAAAGAAATTGATGAAATGATATTTTACAAATCAAAAGAACAGAAAAAAGAGGAAGTTAAAGGAAGTGAAAGCCCCTTCGAACAATCTAATATAAGTGAGATACCAAATTCACTAGAATCTACTCAAGAAGAGGAGGAAAAGATTCTAGAGGAAATGTTAGATATGGAAGAGCAAATTAATGTAAGTATACAAAATACTATAGAAGGTAAGGTGGATTTAACTCCTTATGGAATTAGTCAAACAGATCAACAGTTGTTTCAATTTTATTCAAATAAGATGAAATCCGAAAGAGAACAAATGCGTCAATTTTGGGAAAAACTAATAGGAGATGCGAAGAAAGAGATAAGTGTAAAAAAAGAAGGGCAAGTAAAGGGAAAGCTGGATATCAATAGCTTTATTAACTCTTATCCAGATTTTATAGAAGCTGAAAAAAAGGGGAATTATAGAAATCTACCTATTTTTAATAGATACCTACTAGAGCCACAGACAGATATCCTGCCTGAGAGGATAGAGATTTCCTTTGTGATAGATAATTCAGGCTCTATGAATATATCAAAAATTGAGTCGGCAAGAAAAGCTTTAGCTGTGACCTTGCTTTCAATAGATGATTTTAATAGATATTTAAAAATTAATGCAGAACATTTGAATCAAAAAGTAGAAGTTTTAAGTGAAACATGGTTTTTTGGAAGTCAATATCATAATGTTAAAGAATTTAATCATAGAGGTGGGAGGGAAAAAGAAGAAAGCGATATAATTCGTTCCATTGTAAAATTAGATGGAGCAGATGGAGCAACTGACGATGCAAGTTGCCTTAAGGAGATATCCAATGGGATTACGTCCCTACAGGAGAGGGAACTTAAAAAAGGAAAACAGATGAAGATAGTATTCGAAATAACCGACGGAGCCTCCAGCTTTCCGGGCTCAACAAAAGAAGCTATACAGGAGTTATTATCTAAAAATGTGGAGATATATGCATTTCAAATAGGAAAAAATAATAAGTCAAATGAAAAAATATTTAACTTCGTGTGGAATGAAGGATATAAACAACCTCATGGAGTAATGATTGGCGAGCAAGTCGAAAAATTACCTAAGGAACTATTAAAAGCAGTAAGGAAAAATATGGAGTCTATTTTTAACAATTAGGGATATGCCATAGCTTGAAATTGTGCTATGGCATTTATTTAGCCTATTTTCAGAATATATGGAAAATAAATCTTGCTAATGATATAATCATGTTGGAAGATTAAAAGGGTTGCCAGAAAATAAAAAATGAAATAGTAAATAAATACGATTCTATATTTAACTTTTCAATAAGAAACTTCTTAATCTAGTTATCAGTGTTAAAAATGCCTCTACCATTTTTTGGGGACACTTATACCTAAAATCAAAGTTAGGAGGAATAAATTGTTTAAGCAAATATCTCAATTTTATACTTTTTTTAAAGAAATAACTTTCAATAAGGATAAAAAAAGAATTGTTTTTTTATTTTTGACTGCACTTCTAAGTAATATATTAATTATCTTTATTCCCTTAATTCAAAAGAACATCATTAATATAATAATTGAGAGAAAATTATATCCTAATTCACTGGTTTTATTTTTTGTCTTGAGTCTAATATTGTCTTTAATTACCTTACTTGAAATATTTTTGATTATTAATATTCAGATATCTATACAAAAAAATCTTTCTTTTATGATGTTAAACTCAATAACAAGAAAGAATAATCTGGTAATGGATACTAGAGGGTCAGGAGCTTTTATGAGTAGTTTGTTTGGTGATTCTGAACAGATGAGTATGCTTTTTGGAAGTAATTATTTTTTTGGTGTAGGCAATTTGATTTCCACAATGGTAATATTAGTAATAGCTTCACATTGGTCTTGGATATTTCCAGTTATAGTCATATTATCTTATATTTTAATGATTATTGTAATCAATATATCAAAAAAATATCATGGTAAGTATTTTTCTATGGCAAGGGAACTGGTATTTAAACTTAATCCAAGGGTCTTGGAATTTATTGAAAACCGCAAAACTGTTATGGGATATTCCAATATAAATGATTACTTAAATGATTTAGAAAAAGTATTTAATGAAAGAGATGGTTATTTTAAGAAATCTACATTATCTAGTGAATTAGGGGGATTATTAATAGACTCCATTAAGAACATAGCCTTAGTAATATTTTTTATCTTATCTATGATTGAAATTTTAAACTCAAGATTGGAATTAGCTTCATTTATCGCAATGACATCATATTTTAGTTCTGTTTTCATGCCAATATATAGTATAAAACAAATAAATGATTCACTAGCTAGATTTGAAATGCTATATAAAAGAAATAAAGATAATCTTAAATTACCACTTAAGAAGTATTTACCAGAAAGTGGAAATACATATATTGATAACATAAGCTTGGAATATGATAATAATGTAATATTAAATAATATAAATTTAGAAATCGATAAATTGTATGGTGTAGTAGGAATATCAGGAGAGGGAAAAACAACATTGTTGAAATTACTAACTGGGGAGGTAAAGCCTAAGTTTGGAAATATAACATATGGAAAAAGAAATATTGAAGATTATCCAATGTCTGTAATATATTCAGGGTATAGAACATATTATCAAGACACTGAAATTTTTGATAAGGATTTGATCTTTAATATAACATTAGGGAAAAAAAGGAGTTAACTATTCAGAGTATAAGGAGATATTACATGATAATGTCAATTTAATGTATGAAAGCTATAGATGGTTAAAAATGAATATAGATAATTCCAAATTTGAATTAAATGAGCATTTAAATATACTGAAAGAGTTATTTAATTTAACTAGCAAAGAGATTTTAAATAAGAAAATTATTGGTGAAATATATGAGGGATTATCTTCAGGTGACATTAATGAAATTTCTGAGTTTATGGCTTCAATATATACCGCAAAGAATTATTATATTTTAGATAGATATAATAATATAGTTGATGATTTAGGTATTTCATATTTAGGAAATAGAAATCTTGGACAAAGAGGTAGCAAGCTATCGGGAGGAGAAAAAAACAAAGTATCATTGGCAAGGTTTTTGCTGCCAGAGTTGGAGTTGCCTGTAATCATAGATGAACCATTCACAAATTTAGATTTAATATCAGAAGAGGAAAATTTAAAGGTTTTAGAAAAATATATGAAGAACTCTCGAGGTATATTGGTATCCCATAAATTAAATGTTATAAATCTACTTTCAGATGAAATAATTGTAATAGAAAATGGTACTATTTCATCAAAAGGTTTTCATCAGGAGCTAATGAATAATTCTAAACTATATAGAAGTTTATATGAAAAATATATAAAGAATAATAAACTTTAAATATGTGTCATATCTCCGACAGATAGAAGTCTTGAAACCCTTAGCAATAAAGGGTTCAAGACTTTTTATATTTAACTTTAATTCTGAAATTTTAAAACTATAAAATACAAACGAGTTAATATATGTTTATTTATTAGCATTTATAGAATATATAACATTTGCACGACTAGAGTTATTTAACTAAATAAAAGATATGTAAAGTATTATCTATTATTATAGTGAAGGGCATTTTAATAATATTTTTCTATTTTACTTATTAGTTTTGCATTGCTATAATAAATAAGGTTAAAGTTCATTAAAAAATTAACGAAGTGCAAATTGTGTGAAATTGTATTCCTAATAGATAGAACAAGCGATTTTTTGTATGGTTACTAGAGGTGTAAAGAATCTCTATACTCAAATAAATGATGTATTCATAATGTACAAAGGAGAAGAGTATGATGCATGATCTAAAGATTAAAGACCTATCGTTTTCTTATAAAAACGATAGCAAGTTGATATTGAAAGACATAAACCTGGATATAAAAGCTGGGGAATTTGTGTGCCTGCTTGGTCAGTCTGGGTGCGGAAAGAGTACTTTCTTGCGTCTTTTGGCTGGGTTGGAAACTTCAACTACAGGAACAATTCTTTTGGGAGACGAGCCAATAAAGGGAGCAAGTCTAAGTAGAGGCATAGTATTTCAGGACTATGGACTGTTTCCCTGGATGACAGCGGGGGAAAACATCATGTTGGCTTTAAAACAGAAATTTCCTAATCAAGATAAAAAGAAGCTGAAGTGTTTGGCACTTAATACATTAAAATCAGTAGGACTGGATGAGTCGGTTTACCGCAAGTTGCCGAAAGAGTTATCTGGCGGTATGAAGCAGAGATGTGCTATTGCGCAGGCGTTTGGCATTGATCCTCCTATCTTATTGATGGACGAGCCATTTGGAGCATTGGATGCAGTAACTCGTGCTCGACTACAGGATTTGTTGCTGAAACTGTGGTCCCAGGATAGTCAAAAAAAGACTGTATTTTTCGTGACACATGATGTAGACGAGGCACTGTTGTTGGCTAATCGAATCATTGTTTTTGGACAGTCACCTAGCAGCATAATCTATGAATGTTCTATTTCACCAGATAAGCGGTTCACACGTGAAGCTCAGTTTGAGAATCCGGAAATTATGGAGTTGCGCAATAATTTAATCTTCCAAATAAATAGGGATGTTACATCCCGCATTTCTAATTAATAGGCATAAATTTCATCCAGTTGTATGTATACAACTGGAGAGAAGTTTATATAAAATTAACAAGAAACCTAGTAAAGTTAAAGGGTTTGGCGATTAACTATTGCCAAAAATATATTATTAAAAAAGGAGAATATATATGAAAAAAAGATTTATTTTATTAGCACTAGTAATGACCATAGTACTTAGCTTAACAGGTTGTGGTGAAAATAGCAACAATTCCACACCAGCTGATTCTTCGACACCTACTACCGAAACTTCACAATCTGCTAAGTCAGATAAAGAAGAGCTGGAAACTAACGTAATTAGATGGAACTATGGAACTAGCGGGAATATAATGCTTACAATTGCACAAAAGATGGGATATCTTGAAGAAGAGGGTCTAACAGTTGAACTGGTTTCCGCAACGGCCAATGCTGATGCTATGGCACTACTTGCTACCGGTAAGGTAGATATTGCTTCCAATTCTGGGACTAGTAACCCTTTGCAACAAATTGCTTCTGGTGTGGATTTAACAGTTTTCGGAGGACACATGGTGGATGGCTGTATGCCAGTTATTGCACGTAAGGGTACTAAGTGGAGTGGAGTTCAGGATTTTATAGGCAAGAAGGTTGCTATCAATCCTGCTTATTACGCTTTCACAGGCGCTATTATGGATTTAGGATACGAGGATCCACTTTCTGCTGTGGAATGGGTGGTTTATTCCAATTACAATGACGCTTTGGCTGCTGTGGTACAAGGAGAGGTTGACTATGCTTTACAGGGTACTGGACAGATGCATGCTGTAACTAATATGGATGAAGTTGAAATTGTTACTTATCAGGGCAAAGTGATGCCAAACTATTCTTGCTGTCGTCTTGTTGCTCAAACTGATTTTATAGAGGACAATCCCAATACCATTAAAGCTTTAATGAGGGCTTTGATTCGTGCTCAGCAATATTATGAGGCTAATAAGGAGGAGGCTGTTACCTTACACGCTGAAAACATTGGAACCACTGAAGAGTATGTGGCTGCCTATATGCTTAATGAAAACTATGTAGTTAATCCGGATCCCCTTAAAAATTCAGTTATCCGTGCATGGGGTATTTTGGACAAGACTGGTTTCTTGAGTGAAAAAGCTAAAGATATAGATATTCTAGATCATATCAATACAGATTTGTATAAAGCTGCTTTAGATGAAGTAATAGAAGAATATGGCAGTGAAGATCCAGAGTTTTATGAAAAGTTGCTAAAATTCTACGAGGAAAACAACCTTTAATCATTAACACAAAGGAGATTTAGAATAATGAACAATCTTAAAAACTTTTTCAAAAAATACTGGCTTACTTTGATCATATTCATGGGATTAATATTGTTGTATGTATATATTACAGAAAGCGGGCGTGCCAATCCGTACTTATTTCCAAGCGTAGATGCTATTGGAAAGGCATATTCTGCAAACAAGGGGATTTTATTAATTAACATGGTTTCATCTTTCAAGTTGATGATTCCAGCCATCCTAATATCCTTAATTGTTGCATTGGTAATTGGTACAATACTTGGATTAGTTGAGTGGCTCAGAGAGGCACTTTATCCAATAATTTACGCATTTAGTGTGGTGCCATCTATTTTGCTGTCGCCGTTCGTACTGTTGCTAGCCCCAAATTTTACTGTAGCATCGATATTTTTGATTGTTTATGGCACTGTCTGGACCACTCTCTTTGCTACGATAACTGGTATAATGACCATTGATAAGCGTTATTTTGATAAGGCAGCTGCTTTAGAGCTGCATGGAATCAAATTGATGACAAAGGTGATTTTGCCTGCAGCCAGTCCTTCTATTTTATCGGGTTTCGTTAGTTCACTTCGTAGTACATTTTTGATGTTAGTATATGTAGAAATGTACGGAACACAGTACGGTATGGGCTTTTTTGTAAAAAAATATTCTGAATTTGGACTTTACGATCATACTTGGGTTGGTTTTATTTTCTTGGTAATCATATTGGTTATTGTAATGCAGATTTTTGAAAAGCTGAAAAATTACATGCTTAAGTGGACAATTAAGTAACAGAGGTACTATTCTGAATATATTTAATAAATGAGATGCTTTATATAGTTTATTGCAGTAAGGGAGTGAATTTTATTGAAGAAAATAAGAATTGGCTGTGGTTCTGGTTGCTGCAAAGATCGAATTGAACCTGTAGAAGAACTACTTGAAAAGGGAAGGCTTGATTATCTGGTTTTTGAAACTTTAGCAGAACGTTCATTTGCAAATCTACAGGTACAAAAAAGAGAAGACAAAACCAAAGGTTTTAATGAAATGCTAGAGGTTCGTATGCGTCGTACGTTAAAGCAGGCAGTAGAGAAAAAGGTAAAAATCATTACAAATATGGGTGGTGCAAATCCATCTTGTGCAGTTAAAGTAGTAGCAAGTGTAGCAAAGGAGTTGGGACTGTCCATTAAGATTGCAGTAGTTGAAGGGGATGACATTTTTCCAAATATAGAAGATTATATGAAAAATGAGCGTTGGCAATATCCTGGTGAGACACTGGCTGAATTAAACGGTGAGATATATTATGCTAATGCATATTTAGGCGGAGAGCCTATACAGGAAGCTTTGGAAAATGGTGCAGATGTAGTGATTACAGGGCGAATTGCAGATGCAGCACTTTTTTATGGTCCTTTGATGCATGAGTTTGGTTGGGATCGTAATCACATTAATATGGGTCAGGCAATTTTGGTAGGACATCTTCTTGAATGTTGTGGGCAGATCACAGGTGGGCTTTTTGCTGATCCTGGTAAAAGGGAAGTTCCAAGGCTAGAATTCTTGGGATTTCCTATTGCCGAAGTTTCAGAGGATGGTAGCTTTATTGTAACTAAAGTTGAAGGTTCAGGCGGTATCGTTAGTGTGGATACCTGTAAGGAGCAGTTGTTATACGAGATAACAGATCCTACGTGTTACAAGACACCAGACGCAATCGTAGATTTTTCTGGAGTCCGTTTTCAGCAGATAGAAAAAGATGTCGTTAAAGTAACAGGAGCAGTTTCAAAAGGAATTCCAGAGACCCTGAAGGTCAATGTAGGGTATACTGACGGTTTCACAGCCACAGGTATAGTTACTTTTGCAGGCAGTAATTCATTAAAATTAGCGGAATTGTGTGCGGATATTATTTGGAAACGGGCAAAAATTGTTGGGATAAAGCCAATTGATAGTCGTACAGATTATGTAGGATACAATGCACTTTGCAAGACAGCCACATCGGACTACTATTCCAGCGACAGCCATAGCGAAATAATGCTGCGTATGTCAGTTCGTACAAAAACAGAGGAAGAAGCAAAGCTTTTTATGGATGAATTCGGATTCCTCTATACAAATGGTCCAGCTGGTTCTACCGGTATTGATGCAAATATGAAAAGGTCATATTCGGTCACATCAATCTTCATTCCTGCTAGTGATGTTGTTGCTACGGTTAAGTATGAGGAGGTGGAGATATGAAATTACGAAATATTGCACATACTCGTGCCGGTGATAAAGGAAATATGGTGAATATCAGCGTGATTCCATATAAAAAGTCTGATTATGCATTTATTAAAGAACAGCTATCCGCAGAAAGGGTCCAATATTTCTTTCGTGATATGTGTAAAGGTTCTGTAACACGTTATGAAATTGATGGACTTTCTTCACTGAATTTTGTTTTGGAGAATTCACTTGATGGAGGTTCAAGTACAACCTTAGGACTTGATGCCCTGGGTCGCAGTACTGCTCAGGCACTTTTAGAAATAGAACTCGAAGATATAAAGTAGACCAAGGGGACAGGAACCTTGGCTTATCAAAAGTCTTGAAACCTTTAGTAATAAGGGGGTCAAGACTTTTTTATTCAAATGAGAATCAAACGAAAAAGATAAACTTGAAATTAAAAAACAAGATTAGATTGACATGAAATAAAACATGAGATATCATAGATATGAAAGGAGGTATAAAATGTTAGATAGATATGATTTAGCTTTTAAATTTGCTGAACTGAATCAAGATTTGTCATTTTGTATTAGGGATGAGATGGGTAGTAGTATACTTTTACAATATTGTGCTTGGTGTGAAATTATGGGAGTTGAAGATTTTAAGTTTAACGAGAAAAGGGAAGAGTTTTTTTGTCAATTGATTCCGGATGAAGGAGATGCATTGACGAGAATTCTCTCAGAGGAAAATGAAGGGAATCGAAAGGCTCAGATTGAGTTCTTATTTTCATATATTGACTTTATAGAGGAATTTAAGAGAATAAACATGGAAGAGAACTTTGATATTGGTAAAAAAGAAAAACAAATGAAAAATATAAAAAATCCTTCTATATTAACTCAGCTAATAGGAGTGTCCCTTAATCCAGGAGTTAACCTATATACCCATGTTAGTCTTGTAAATAAAAAAGGGATACAAATGTTTTATTATAAGGATTTAGGTGTTTTCTTTTCAGTCGGAATTGACGTAGATATTGACAGCTATACCAATTATAAAGATATGGATTTTTTAAAGATATTTAAAGCATTAGGAGATGAGTCAAGACTCAATATGGTAAAGGCACTAAATAAAGAAAATCTAACTGCAGGACAACTTGCAGAAAAAGTCAAATTAACTTTGCCTACTGTAAATCATCACTTAAAGCAGTTAGCAGCCTGTGGTCTAATTAGTTTAGTCTTAGAATCTAAAGAAGGAAAAGGGGCTTTACACTGTTTAAACCGAGAAGTTATAAAAGAAATCATGGAAGTGATTAAAATTGAAATATCGTAGATTTTTTATCTTAATGTTTATTTTAGTACTTTTAGGTGGTTTTGCTTCCCTTTTAAGCCCTATTCTATTAAATGTATGGAGTGGTGATGATGTAGGATTTACTAAAGGACGAATTTTAATACTCTTAGTAGTGCTTTTAAGTTCCTTAATTTTAGAAGTTATATTTACTATCTTTAGAGAAAAATTTGCTAAAGAATTCAATATTGGAAATTTTAAGTCCATGATTAATAAATTTTTTCTATTAGACTATGACGAAATCAACGATAAAGGACCTACCAATCTTGTAGAACGTATAGTTCAAGCTGTTAACAATATCTATATATTTATGACAGGGGATTATGTTCAAATTTGGACTAGTGCTCTAATTATGATTGTTATTTTAGGAATGGTCGTTATCAAAAGTAAAATCATAGCATCGATTATGTTTATAACCATTCCTATTAACTATTTTGGATATAAATCTTTAAATAAAGAACTTTCAAAGCGTTCTGAGGTACTTCAAAAAGAAACTGCAGCAGGCTGGCAACAAATCTTATCTATAACTGGGCAGACCGATTATTTAAAACAGTGCGATTCCTATGAAAATATTATTGAACAAATGGAGCCTTCTTTAAATAAAATTTACGGCATTATGGCAGATGTAAATGTACTAGCACAAAGTGCATCTAAGGTAATTATCTCTTTAAACGGTATAATTCAAACCATGATTATGGTTTTGGTAGTCTATCAAATGGTTGGAGATATCTCTTTGATTTTATTTACTATACTCATGCCATTATATTTCTATAACTTGAGCATCATAACTAGATCTAATTTAAACAAACGGGATATGAATATTTCCTTAGAATTTATAAAGGAATGGGATAGTAAGTTAGAGGATGATGGTCACAAAGATATTGACTCTATCCAAGAGATTATTTTAGATATTGATGAATTATCTATAAAAGGGAAACACCTAGCTAGTAATATAAAAGGAGTATATAAAAAAGGCGATATCGTATGGATTAAAGGAGAAAGTGGTACGGGAAAAAGTACTTTAGCTAAGCTTTTTCCTAAGTTCAGGACAATAGATTCTATCTACATAAATGGAATGGATATAAGGGATATTAAAAATGAATCATTAAGGGCAAAAGTTGATTACTTTTCTCAGAATGTTCCCATCATTAAAGGTACTTTGAGAGAAAATTTATTTTTTAATAAAGCTTACGATGCTAATATAGAAGATAAGCTTAGATATGAGCCCATATTACAAAGTGTTTTAAAGACTAAATCCATGGACACTTTAATAGGAGAAGGTGGAGCAAATTTATCTGGAGGAGAGAAACAAAAAATTGCTATATCAAGAGGTCTATATGATGAAAGGGATCTACTCATATTAGATGAAGTGACCAGTAATATTGATAGGGAAAGCAGCGAAGATATTATGAATCAGATATTAAAAGACAGTCAAGATAGAATTGTTTTTATTATATCTCATGATTCCTTACCTGAAAAGTATGCCAATAAAATCATTAACCTTAAGCTTTGACTTTGAAAGTTGGTTGTAAAATAGGTCTAATAAATATCAATAATGGAATGATAAGTTAAGAATATTTTGATATGGCTAAAAATCCTTAATCAGTGGACTTAAGCCTAATGGGACGATATAATATAGATATTAGAGAAAATCACCAAATATATAATGAATAAGGGGGGATTGGGAACATCAAAAATTGAGCCAATATTCTTGATAATATCTTATTATGACTGGGGGTATTAACATGAAAAATAATAGTAAGGAAAACTTGAATAAAGTTTTTCATAAGGATATTGTTATGCATTTAGCCATATCAATTTTATTAATTGTAGTATGTATATTTGCATTTAAAATGGACTATAAGGATTCGGTTACAACTATAGTCGTATTGTTTTTAGTACCCTTAATTACAGTGATGGCCTATAAAGCGGTAAAAGGTGGGAATAAAGAAGAAATCGATAAGATTAAGATTTATAAACATATCTCTTCATTTTTTCCGTGGTTTATCCCATTTCTATATATAAATTATATAGAAAGAGGTAAAACCATGAGTTTTCAAAGGGTAATAGTTGCTATAATATTTGCTTTTATCTTCTCATCTTTTGAAACAATAAAATGGGATATTAGATAGATGGTAGTTTATTAAATGATATCAAGGCATGGATATGTCCCATATTTGGTTTTCGGAAAAATAATAATTTCATATTATAAAAATGGAGGAGTGCTGATATGCTATTTGAATCAACTAGAATATTTTTAAGAAAGATGACATCTGAAGATATAGAAACTTATCATAAATGGAGAAATGATATGGAGGTTATGCAATCTACTTCTCCAAATTTAGATATTTATCATATTGAAGAAACAGAAAAATTTGTTAATGAAATAATTCTAGGCTCTCAATTTTCAAAGAGTTATATAATAGTGGAGAAGGAATCTAATAAACCGATAGGGGTAACTTCTTTAATTAATATAGATTTTAAAAACCGTAATGCTGAATGTATTATCGATATTGGGGATAAAGCATCATGGGGTAAAGGTTATGGAACGGAATCGATGAAACTGCTTCTTGATTATAGTTTTTTGGAAATGAATCTACATAGGGTATCCCTTAGAGTATTTTCATTTAATAACAGGGCTATTAAACTATATGAGAAAGTAGGTTTTCAGCAGGAAGGAATATCTCGTGAAAGTATTTTTCGAGAAGGAAAATGGCATGATATAATTCACATGTCGATTCTGCAAGAGGAATATGTTGAAAACTTATAATTTCCTAACTAGAGAATAAAATTTTTGAGTTTAAAATAAAGACTATCTGCCTGAAAGGGAGATTATATGGAAATTAAATCTATTTGTCAGTATGATGAATGTTGACAAAAGGCAATAGAATTAGTGAAAAGATGATTAAGTATGTCATAACCTATGCTCAAAACCTTGGATTTGCAGAGGTATATCTTATAATCGATCATGCAAACTTATATGAAAAATATGGCTTTGTAAAAATTGATGAGAAAAAGGATTTATGGGGAAATCATGAAAAATTTATGAATATATTAAGTTAATCCTTAAGACAAAAATCTTAGAAATAGGCGGTGTCAAAATGTTATTAAAAAATGAAAGAGAACAAATAGTTGAATATGGAAAGAAACTTGTTGAGAGCAATCTTACTAAGGGAACAGGAGGTAATTTGAGTATCTTTAATAGAGATGAAAAGCTTATGGCTATTAGCCCTTCGGGGATGGATTATTTCCAAATAAGGCTAGAAGATGTGGTGATACTAGATCTTAATGGTAAAAAGGTTGAAGGTGGTAAATTGCCTTCATCGGAATATGAAATGCATCGTATTTTTTATGCCAATAGGATGGATTTAGATGCTATTATACATACTCATACCATGTATGCCACAACTATAGCCTGCTTAAACTGGGAGCTGCCACCAGTTCATTATATGGTTGCATTAGCTGGATTAAATGTTAGATGTGCAAAATATGCAACTTATGGGACTAAGGAATTAGCTGAAAACGCTTTTGAAGCGATGAAGGATAGAAAAGCTGTATTATTAGCAAATCACGGCTTATTAGCTGGGGCAGGGGATATTGCCAATGCTTTCAACATAACCGAGGAAATTGAATATTGTGCAGAGCTATATTATAGGACAAGGTGTATTGGAGAGCCTATAATCCTTTCAGAAGAGGAGATGACTTTAATGCTGGGGAAGTTTAAAACCTATGGACAGGTTAAAAGGGACTAGAGACCATTTATTTAAATTGGATAAATAAGGATTTGGGGGGAAAAGATGAAGGAAATAAAGACTATTGAATTTAAAGATGATGTTTTATATCTAATTGACCAAAGAAAATTACCAACATCCTATGAGATATTTGAATGTAAAGATTATAAGGAAGTAGATTTTGCAATAAAGGATATGGTAGTAAGAGGAGCACCAGCTATTGGAGCTACAGCAGCTTATGGCGTAGTTTTAGCAGCTAAAGAGTTTATTTATGATGATAAGGAAACCTTTTTAAAAAATTTAGATGAAGCATTGGAAGTATTATACAATTCAAGACCTACTGCTGTAAATCTAATGTGGGCCATAAAGAGGATGAGGGACTTAATAGAAGCAAACAAGGATTTAGATATACAGGCAATATATGAAAGAATAGTTGAAGAAGCGGATATTATATACAACGAAGACATTGAAACCAATAAGAAGATGGCAAGGTATGGCAACGAAATAATAAAAGAAGGAGCAACTATACTAACCCATTGTAATACAGGAGCTCTTGCTACTGTAGCATATGGAACTGCTTTAGGGGTAGTTAGGGAAGCGCATTATACTGGTAAAAATATATTCGTATATGCAGATGAAACAAGACCAAGATTACAAGGAGGTAAATTAACTGCTTGGGAATTGGTACAAGAAGGGATTCCAGCTAAACTAATTGCTGACAACGTAGCTGCTACTTTAATAAGAGATGGTAAAATAGATGTAATATTAGTTGGTGCAGATAGGATTGCTAACAATGGGGATACTGCAAATAAGATTGGAACATTTATGTTATCAGTAGTAGCAAAGGCTTATAACGTTCCTTTCTATATAGTTGCACCTACAACTACTATAGATTTTGAAATGGAAAGTGGAGATGAAATTGAAATAGAGGAAAGAAGTTCTGAGGAGGTAACTCATATCAATGGCATTAGAGTTGCTCCAGAAGGAATAGAGGTATACAATCCAGCTTTTGATGTAACACCTCATGAAAATATTACTGGAATAATAACGGAAAAGGGTATTATAAGGGCACCTTTTAAGGAAAATATTTTGAAATTAAAGTAAGGGGGATTAGTTGAGTTGAATAAGGCGATAATTGGAGGCACAGGAGTATATGAGGCTGGGGGAATAAACTCTAAAAAAATAGTAAAAACAAAATATGGTGAAGTAGAATTAGATGTTTTAGATATAGATGGGGAGCAAATCATATTTTTAGCTAGACATGGAAAAGGACACTCAGTACCACCTCATTTAATAAATTATAGAGCAAATATTATGGCGTTAAAGGAGATTGGTATAAAGTATATCTATTCCACTGCTGCGGTAGGTTCATGTAATGAAAACTATGGACCTGGAGATGTAGTCGTAATAAAGGATTTTTTAGATTTTACCAAAACAAGGCCTATTACATTCTTTGAAGGTGGAGATGAGCCAGTGAGACATGTGGATATGAGTGATCCTTATTGTAAAAATTTAAGGGAAAAGTTTTATAAGTCTGCCCAAAAGGAAGGACTGGAGATAAAAGGCGATGCGGTCTATGTATGCACTGAAGGACCTAGATTTGAAACTTCTAGTGAGATAAAGATGTATAAAAATATAGGCGGAGATGTAATAGGTATGACTAATGTGCCAGAGGTAGTATTGGCTAAAGAAGCTGGGATGTGTTATGCTACCATTGGCATAATTTCCAATTGGTGTACAGGCGTGAGCGGAGAGATAACTTTACATGATATACAAGGGGCGATGCAAAAGAATAAAGAGAAGATAACCAATATATTTATAGATATTTTCAAAGAGGAATTAAGTCAAAATCACTGTAACTGTAGCCATTCAATAGTTGAACTATAATATCCTGTTATAAACTACCACCACTTATAGAAGATGTGAAACTGCTTGCCAAAGTAAGGGTAAAATTGGAGGGATTATATGAATAATAAGAATTATCGTTTTGATACTAAAGCAATACACGGAGGAAGCACAGGTAAAAATCCAAATAATGCCTTAAATCCACCTATTTTTCAAACATCGACCTTTGTATTTGATGATATCGATCATGTGGAGCGGGTAATGTCCTTTGAATCTGATGATTATGTATATACTAGAGGAAACAACCCCACTTTAAGATTGTTTGAAAACAGAATGGCAGAATTAGAATATGGAGAAGGTGCTGTAGCCTTTGCTTCAGGTATGGCTGCTATTAGCTCAGTTTTGTTTTCATTTTTAAAACCTAACGATAATATAATAGTTCATAGGACACTATATGGCTCTAGCTATAATGTGGTTACAAAAGTGTTGCCTCAATACGATGTAAAGCACAAAATAGTAGACCTTACGAATTTAGAGGAATTAAAAGCTGCTATAGATGAAAACACAAAGGTAGTATATTTTGAAACACCATCAAACCCTAATCTATCTATAATAGATATTAAAGAAGTGGTTAAAATTGCTAAACAAAGAGATATAAAAGTAGTGGTAGACAATACCTTTGCTTCTCCATACTTTCAAAATCCTCTACTGCTAGGAGCAGATGTAGTAGTCCATAGTGCTACAAAGTACATATGCGGTCATGGAGATGTAGTAGGAGGTGTTGCTGCAGCTAAGGATAGGGATTATATACATTATTTAAAATTTGACTACATGTGTGAATTTGGTGGAGTAATGAGTCCTTTCAATGCATGGCTATTATTAAGGGGATTAAAAACCTTAGGAGTAAGGATGAGGCAACATGAGAAAAGTGCTATGGAAGTAGCAAAGTTTTTAAATCACCATCCAAAGATAAAGAATGTCATGTATCCAGGACTTGAAGGGTTCAAAGGTTATGAAATAGCAAAGGAACAGATGAATGGATTTGGTGCCATGATAAGCTTTGAAATAGATGGCGGGCTAGAAGAAGCTAAGAAGTTTGTGGAAAGCATTAAATTAGCTCAGTTAGCAGTTAGCTTAGGAGATTGTGAAACGTTAATAGAATTGCCAGCAGCTATGACTCATATAGGATATCCCCATGAAAAGCTAGTTGAATTTGGTTTAACTGAGAGTATGGTGAGGATATCCGTTGGTCTTGAAGACTATAATGATATAATAGAGGATTTAGAACAAGCTCTTAAGTTGATATAATTTCAATCTAAATATTATATAGTCAGTGATTGTTCTTGACTAAACATAAAATATGGTATATATTTGAATTGCATTTACATTTGAAAAATTGAATTTAAATTAAATATTTAGGTAAAGGTATGGGGAAGATTCTTCTCCATTTAAAAGGGAAGCAAGTGAAAATCTTGCACGGTCCCGCCGCTGTGATGATGAGAGTTTTAAAATATGCCACTGAGAAAATTGGGAAGGCTTAAAACTCTATGAATCTAAGTCAGAAGACCTGCCTTTTCTAATACACTGAGAACTCTACGGGAGATAGAGAGTGTTTTATAAATGGACTATATTAAGGCAATATGTCTATAATCTGTTTATGCCTTTATGTCTCCTAGAGCTTTCAGTTTAGGAGCTTTTTTAAATATAAGGAGGCGAAGTAGGTGATTCAAGCTAGAGTAAAAAAACCTGAAATAAGGAATAAGCTAATTATAGCTGAAGAAGCTGTATCATACATTATTTTGAAAAACCCTCCTAAATGAAAACCCATATCCATACTATTAAATAGGGTCCTTGAATGTTTTGAAACATTAGAAAACAATGGAACTATGGTAAAAGAGATAAGGGATATTGCATATTCAAAATAGGAAAGGGGAGGAAAATAAAATTGAAAAGAGTTTTAAAGGAGTATATTTTAATAACTATTGGAATGGTCATGGTAGCAGTAGGATTGTTCTTTTTTCTCATGCCAGAGAATTTAGCTGTTGGAGGAGCAAATGGACTTGCCATCGTATTGAACTACTTTTTTCCACAGTTATCTGTTGGAATACTTATGATAATCATCAACATTCTATTATTTATAATTGGCTTTGTTTTTATTGGAACCAACTTTGGATTTCGGACTATATATGCAAGTTTGGGAGTTTCAGGTATAGTAGTATTATTTGAGAGACTTTTACCTATGCATGGGCCTTTAGTAGAGGATATTTTACTTCAACTTATATTCGGTATATTTATATCCGCTATAGGCATGGGAATAGTATTCAATCAAAACGCCTCCACAGGAGGAACCGATGTAATAGCAAAGATATTAAATAGCTTTTTAGGAATAGATTTAGGTAAGGGAGTTTTATTAGCCGACTTTTTTATAACACTAATGGCCGGGTTTATCTATGGTGCAGAGCTTGGAATGTATTCACTATTGGGAGTCATAGTAAATGGTTTTGTAGTAGACGAAACCATTGAAGGAATGAATATATCTAAGCAGGTGAGTATAGTTAGTCAGCATAATGAACACATCAATGACTATATAATCGAAAGTCTAGGAAAGGGTGTCACCTTATATAGTGCTAAAGGCGGTTTCAGTGGAGAAGAAAAAGAAGTTCTCGTTACAGTTTTAAATAGAAAAGAGTTTATTGAACTAAAAAGATATATATACAGTGTAGACCAAGAGGCTTTTGTAACGGTAAGCGATGTTTATGATATTAAACATTAAGGATTAATGGTAGATAGTAATTATCTGCCATATTTTTTATATAAATACCATTATTTAGAAGAAGAAAATTGAAAAAAAGTGTAGAATAATAAAAGTATCATTAAGGATATTTTGTAGGATGATGGCGTTTTATGAAAATCAAATACTTTTATAGATGATATCATTTCTATTAAAAGTTTATATTGAGTCCTTAAAAGTTTTAATATGGTATTGACTAATAAGGTTTTTTTGATAAAATTTACATTGTTGGAATTTATCCAATCGTTCGACAATTATAAATTTCAACTAAAAACGAAGTACCTTATCCTATTTATATGTTTTTAAATGAGGATATTGAGATGAGGAAGTACACCTATTAATTAAAATTTTAACAATAAAATAACACATAGGAGGTTACTTATGCTTACTTTGGACACGAGAAATGAAATCGATAAGATTATAGAAAAGTATGGTAGCAACCGCTCTTCCATGATTACTATCCTACAAGAAATCCAAGGGGAATACAGATATCTACCAGAAGAAGTATTAGAATATATAGCTCATAAGATGGATATTAGCCCTTCCAAAATATTTGGTATTGCCACATTTTATGAAAATTTTTCATTAGAACCAAAGGGAAAGTATGTAATAAAAGTTTGTGATGGTACTGCATGTCATGTTAGAAAATCTATCCCTATACTCAATGCTTTGATAAAAGAATTATCGCTTAGTGATGGAAAATATACAACTGATGATTTAATGTTTACCGTTGAAACCGTATCATGTCTTGGAGCTTGTGGTTTAGCGCCAGCAATAAATATCAACGATAAGGTTTATGGGAAGATGACTCCTGAATCCATAGTGGAACTTTTAAATAAATTAAGGGAGGAAAGTACCGATGAGAATTAATACTATTGATGAGCTTATGGATTTTTCGCGAAAGTTTAAAAATGCTTTAGATAAACAATATAAAAAGGTACTAGTCTGTGGAGGGACAGGCTGTGTAGCAGGCGGCTCCTTAGAAATATATGATGAGATAAAGAGGTTAATTGAAGAAAAGGGTCTTTTGGCAGAAGTAGAACTGGAGGAAGAAGAGGAGGGAATTGGGCTTAAAAAAAGTGGATGTCATGGATTCTGTGAAGCAGGTCCATTGGTTAGAATTGAACCCGATAAATTTTTATATTTAAAAGTAAAAGTAGAAGACTGTGAAGAAATAGTAAGTTCAACTTTGATAGAAGGAAAACCAGTCGAAAGACTTATGTATAATGAAGACGATAGAATTTATCAGATGCAAGAAGAAATTCCTTTTTATAAAAGTCAGACTAGGGTGGTACTAGAGCATTGTGGTCATATTGATGCTGAATCAATAGAAGAATATATTGCATATGGAGGATATATGGCACTTGCTAAAGCAGTTGGAGAGATGTCACCTGATGAAGTATGTAAAGAGGTTACAGATGCTAATTTAAGAGGAAGAGGAGGCGGCGGATACCCAGCTGGGAAAAAGTGGTCTCAAGTTCTTTCTTACCCTAGTGATATAAAATATGTAATATGTAATGGTGACGAAGGAGATCCAGGTGCATTTATGGATAGAAGCATCATGGAAGGAGATCCCCATAGTATAATTGAAGGGATGATTATTGCTGCTTATGCAACTGGAGCTTCAGAAGGATATATATACGTTAGAGCAGAGTATCCTATGGCAGTGGCAAGAATAAACAGAGCCATAGATGAAGCGAGAAAAGTAGGTTTGCTAGGCAAAAATATTTTGAATACAGGACTAAACTTTGATCTTCACGTAAATCAAGGGGCTGGAGCTTTCGTATGTGGCGAGGGAAGTGCACTTATTGCTTCCATTGAAGGGGAAAGAGGAATGCCTAGAGTAAAGGCTAAAAGAACCGTTGAGGAAGGTCTATGGAGAAAGCCTACTGTATTAAACAATGTTGAAACCTTTGCTAATGTTAGACATATAATTATGAAGGGTGCTGATTGGTATAGATCATATGGTACAAAAAATAGCTCTGGGACAAAGGCCTTTGCATTAACTGGTAATGTAAACAATACTGGACTTATTGAAGTGCCTATGGGTACTACTCTAAGAGAAGTAATATTTAATATTGGTGGTGGAATTAAAAATAACAAGAAGTTTAAAGCTGTGCAAATAGGAGGACCATCAGGTGGTTGTTTAACTGAAAAACATTTGGATATGCCACTTGATTTTGATTCATTAAAAAGTGTAGGGGCTATGATAGGCTCTGGTGGAATGGTTGTAATGGATGAGGATACATGTATGGTGGAAGTAGCTAGGTTTTTCATGAACTTTACTCAAAATGAGTCCTGTGGTAAATGTGTTCCATGTAGAGAGGGAACTAAGAAGATGCTCCATATATTAGAAAAGATTGTAGCAGGAAAAGGAACCGTTGAGGACTTGGATTTACTCGAAGAGTTAGCAGATACCATAACCAATACTGCACTTTGTGGATTGGGTAAAACTGCTGCAAATCCTGTAATCAGCTCTTTGAAATATTTTAGAGATGAATATCTAGCTCATGTAGTAGATAAAAGATGTCCTACAAGGACTTGTCAAAGCCTTAGAATGATACAGATCGATCCTAAGCTCTGTAGAGGATGCAGCAAATGTAGTAGAATTTGTCCTGTAAATGCCATTGATGGCAAGATAAAAGAAGTATACAAAATCGATCAAAATAAATGTATTAAATGCGGCTCTTGTATGGAATCCTGTACATTTGCAGCAATCAAGGAGGTATAGATATGGGAACTATGATTGTAGACGGTAGAAGAGTGGAATTTGATAAGGAGAAAAACGTGCTGGAAGTAGTTAGAAAAGCTGGAATTGACTTACCTACTTTCTGCTATCATTCAGAGCTAAGTATCTATGGTGCTTGTAGAATGTGCATAGTAGAAGATACAAGGGGAAATACATTTGCATCTTGTTCTCAATTACCAAAGGACGGAATGGAGATATTTACAAATACTCCTAAGGTGCAGAGATATAGAAAGACAATACTTGAGCTTATATTGTCAGAACATGATAGGGATTGTACTACATGTGAGAGAACTGGAAACTGTAAACTTCAAGAATTAGCAGTGCGATTTGGTATTAATGAGATTAGGTTTGATGAATTTACTAAAAGATTGCCAATAGATGACAGCAGCCTTAGTATAGTTAGAAATCCAAACAAATGTATACTTTGTGGTGACTGTGTTAGAGTATGTGAAGAAGTTCAAGGAGTGGGAGCTTTAAGCTTTGCCTATAGAGGATCAAAGATGAGAATATCCCCAGCCTTTGGTAGGAATATTGCAGAAGTAAATTGTATAAACTGCGGACAGTGTAGGGTGGTTTGTCCTACGGGAGCTATTATTATAAAAAATGAAAATGATAAAGCTTGGGAGGCCTTTCATGATAGAGCAAAAAGAGTAGTAGTCCAAATTGCACCTGCCGTAAGAGTAGCCTTAGGTGAGGAGTTTGGATTAGAACCAGGGGAGATAACTATAGGTAAAATAATAGCTGCCCTTAAATTTTTAGGTGCAGATGAAGTATATGATACTTCTTTCGCAGCAGATATGACGGTAATTGAAGAGAGCAGGGAGTTTGTTGAAAGGCTTACTAATGGAGAGGACTTGCCATTATTTACCTCCTGTTGTCCTGGATGGGTTAAGTTTGCAGAGAATAAATTCCCAGACATGATTCATAATATATCATCTTGTAAATCTCCCCAACAGATGTTTGGAACCGTTATAAAGGAATACTATAAGAAAAAAGATAAAGAGGAAAAGAAGGAGACTGTGGTTATATCTATAATGCCATGTACAGCTAAAAAAGCTGAAGCAGCAAGAAAAGAATTTGAGCATGATGGTATTAGAGATGTAGATATAGTTATAACCACTCAAGAGTTAGCACTTTTAATAAAAGAAGCAGGGATTATATTTGACCAGTTAGAAGATGAATCTTTCGATATGCCATTTGGATTAGCAAGTGGTTCAGGAGTAATTTTTGGTACTACTGGTGGAGTAACTGAGGCGGTAGTTACAAGGCTTTTAAAGGATAAACCTGACCATTTTGGAAAGGATATATTGTTTAATAGTGTGAGGGGAATGGAGAATATAAAGGAAGCTGTATTTGATGTAGATGGAAATGAAGTAAGATTGGCAGTAGTTCATGGTTTAAAAAACGCAGAAGAACTGGTTAAGCAGATAAAAGAGGGACAAAGATATTATCATTTTGTAGAGGTAATGGCTTGTCCTGGAGGATGTGTATCTGGTGGGGGACAACCAGTACCTACAGATATGTATATGAGAAAGGAAAGAGCTAAAGGACTATATAAACTTGATAGGACATCTCATATTAAAAGCTCAGAGGAAAATCCTTTAATAATTTCTTTATTTGAAGGTATGTTAAAAGATAGAAATGATTTATTACATGTTCATAAAGATATAAAATAATCCTTGACAATCATAATCCATACTGGTACCATTAAGGTAGAAAATTTAATAGTAAGCTCATATAATTCTCATAATATGGTTGAGAAGTTTCTACTAAATGACCGTAAATCATTTGGCTATGGGCGAAAGTGTACCTAGGGTTCCGAAGGATATTCCTTGTCTGGACCAAGCGGTACAGATGTTGTATTGTACAATATTACACCGAAGGGATAAAAACCCAGTCGGGTAGGTTTCGCTTAACCTACCCAACTGGGTTTTATTTTATTCAAATTTAAGGAGGGATTCATTTTGAATTTTAAAAGAGTGTTTGTGGAAAAAAAGGAAGAATTCAATGTAGAGGCAAATAATTTGTATAAGGATTTCAAAGAATATTTAGGAATTGACTCTTTAAAAAAGGTAAGACTTATAAATGTTTATGATTTGATGAATGTATCGGACAAAGATTATGACAAAATAGTTAAAGATATTCTTTCAGAAATAAATTTAGATTATGTATATAGAGAAGACCTCCCATTAAGTGAAGCAGAAAAATATTTTAGAGTAGAATTTGTAACAGGGCAATACAATCAAAGAGAAGATTCAGCTACTCAATCTATAAATATATTATTAGGCAAAAAGGATATATTGGTAAAGAATTCAAGGATATTAGCATTTGAAGGCATAAACGATGAAGAACTAAATTTAATTAAGGATTATTATATCAATCCAGTTGAAATGAACGAAGTAGATTTAGATTCCTTTACCTACAAAAAGGAAAAGGAAGTAAATGGTGAAGTAGAAACTATAGAAGGTTTTATACAAATGTCCCAAGAAGAAGTAGCTGGAATAAAAGATAAGTATGGAATCGGCATGGATATGGAAGATTTATTATTCTGCCAAAAATATTTTAAAAACGATGAATTGAGAGATCCAACTATTACAGAATTAAAACTTATAGATACCTATTGGTCTGATCACTGTAGACATACAACCTTTATGACGGAAATAATGGATGTAGAATTTGAAGAAAATATATACAAACCATTAATAGAAGAGGCATTTAAAGAATATTTAAAATCAAGAGATTATGTCTATGGAGATAGAGATAAGCCAGTTTGTCTAATGGACTTAGCTACTATCAATATGAAGGAGATTAGAAAGAAAGGTCTATTAGATGATTTAGAGGAATCAGAAGAAGTAAATGCAGCTAGTATAGAGATAGATATAGATGTAGATGGAAAAACAGAAAAATGGCTTTTGATGTTCAAAAACGAAACTCACAACCACCCTACTGAAATAGAGCCATTTGGTGGAGCATCCACTTGTTTAGGTGGAGGAATTAGAGATCCACTTTCAGGTAGAGCTTATGTTTACCAAGCTATGAGGATTACAGGTGCTAGTGACCCAAGGCAGAGCTTTGAAGATACATTAACTGGTAAACTACCCCAAAGAAAGATTACTCAAAATGCTATGGCTGGATATAGCTCCTATGGAAACCAAATAGGTTCTTCTTCAGGATATATCAAGGAAATCTACCATGAAGGGTATGTAGCTAAGAGAATGGAAGTTGGAGCTTTAGTAGCTGCAGCTCCAAAGAAAAATGTAATAAGGGAATCAAGTGAGCCTGGAGATTTAATAGTTTTAGTAGGCGGAAAGACTGGTAAAGACGGATTAGGAGGAGCAGTTGGTTCTTCCAAAGGTCATACAGAAGAATCCTTGGAAACTGGCGGAGCAGAAGTACAAAAAGGAAATCCTCCTTTAGAAAGAAAAATAGTTAGACTTTTTAGAGATGAAAAAGTAAGCAGAATGATTAAAAAATGTAATGACTTTGGAGCTGGAGGAGTTTCAGTTGCCATAGGAGAGTTAGCTGATGGATTATCTATTGATTTAGACAAGGTTCCTTTAAAGTATTCAGGAATGGATGGAACGGAAATAGCTTTATCAGAATCTCAAGAGAGAATGGCAGTGGTTATAGATAAAGATGATTTAAATAAGTTTTTAGAAGCTGCAAAAAATGAAGACGTAATGGCAACGGTAGTAGCACAAGTTACTGATGAAAATAGATTGAAGATGAAATGGCAAGACAATACCATAGTAGATATCTCTAGAGACTTTTTAAATACCAACGGGATAAGAAAGAAGTCCAAAGTATTGGTAGGCAGCCCCGAAGAAGAAAATTATTTATATGCTAGACCTACTCACTTAAATGGTAAGGATATAAGGGAAAACTGGATAAAGAATATGACCCATTTAAATAATGCTAGTCAAAAGGGATTAATAGAAAAGTTTGACCATACTGTAGGCAAGGGAACGGTTTTAATGCCTTTAGGTGGAAAATATAATCTTACTCCAACAGAAGGTATGGCTGCAAGAATACCAGTATTAAATGGAGAAACCAATACTTGTTCTTTGATGAGCTATGGTTATGAACCAAATCTATCAAAATGGAGTCCTTTCCACGGCGGAATGTATGCAGTTATTGAATCCTTAGCTAAGATAACAGCTATGGGTGGAGATTATAGAAAGGCAAGACTATCCTTCCAAGAATACTTTGAAAGAATAGACAAAGATAGGGAAAAATGGGGTAAGCCATTTGCTGCCCTATTAGGAGCGTATTTGGTGGAGAAAAACTTGGATATACCAAGTATTGGCGGTAAAGATAGTATGTCTGGTACCTTTGAAGATATAGACGTTCCGCCTACATTAATAAGCTTTGCAGTAGCCGTTGACAAGATAGAAAATATTATCTCTCCAGAATTTAAGGGAATAGGTAATAATGTAGTGTTGATTCCACTGAAAATAGATGAAAAGGGCATGGTGGATTTTGATAAGTTAAAGAAAAACTATATAAGAATAAAAGAATTAGTAGACGAACATAAGATAATATCCGCTTCCTCCGTTAAATTTGGCGGTGTTGGAAGAAGTATATCTGAAATGAGCTTTGGAAACAAAATAGGATTTAAATTCGATTCCAATATAGATGAAAAACAATTATTTTTACCAAGGATAGGCTCTATAATAGTTGAAATAGAAGAAAAACCAGAGGAATTATTAAAGGATGTAGACTACGAAATATTAGGAACTACAACGGAAGAAAAATGTATAGAAATATTAAATGAAAAGATGGATTTAGATTTTCTTATAGAAGAGTGGACAAAACCATTGGTAGATGTATTCCCAATAAAGGAAGACGTAGAATATAATCCAACTAAGATCAATTATACTGACGGAACAGTAAAATCCTCCAAAGTAAAAGTAGCTAAGCCAAAAGTATTCATACCAATATTTACAGGAACTCATGGAGAATACGATATAGCAAAATCCTTTGAAAAAGCTGGAGGTGTAGTGGATACCTTCGTATTTAGAACTTTGACGGAAGAAGATATAGAATTCTCCTACAGGGAAATGGCTAAGAGGATTGATGAATGTCAAATATTAGCTATACCTAATGGAGCAGTTTTAGGTGATGAACCAGATGGTGGAGGAAAGTTAATTGCAAATGTATTGAAGAACCAATATGTAAAGGAATCGGTAATGGATTTACTAAACAATAGAGATGGATTGATTATAGGAATAGGGAATGGATTCCAAGGACTTATGAAATCTGGACTTATACCTTATGGAGAAATCAAAGATTTAGATGAAAATTCACCTAATATTACCTACAATAAACTTGGATATCACGTGTCCACTATAGTAAAGACAAAAGTTGTATCCGATCTTTCTCCTTGGTTTAGCAATGTGGAAGTTGGAGATGAAACCATATTGCCATTATCCACTAAGGAAGGCAGAGTAGTAGGTAATGAGGAAATGATAGAGAAGTTAATAAAAAATGGGCAGGTTAGTACTCAATATGTAGACTACGATCCAATAGGATCCATAGAAGGAATAGAAAGCATGACTAGCCCCGATGGCAGAGTTTTAGGTATGGTAACTAGTCCTGATAGAGTAGATACTGGACTTTATAAAAATGTAGAAGGAGTTCAAGAAGAAAAGATATTTAAAGCAGGAATTGATTATTTTAAATAAACTTGACATAGGGACGGATGTCTTGTCGAGTTTGGCAAGATTCCATCCCTTATTACATACTTAATGTTTGAAGGAGGAATTTATTATGAAGGTTAGTATTGTAATGGGAAGTATATCCGATAGAGAAATTGCTGAAAAATCCGCAGACATACTTAAGAAATTTGGCGTAGAGGTAGAGATGAGGGTTATATCTGCTCATAGAACCCCGCTTAAAGCTATAGAATTTGCAGAGAATACAGAGGATAGAGGCATAGAAGTTATAATTGCTGTTGCTGGTAAGGCAGCCCATTTAGCTGGCGTTATAGCCGCTATAACCCCCCTTCCAGTTATTGGGTTGCCTGTTAAATCATCAACTATGGATGGCATGGATTCCCTATTGTCCATAGTACAGATGCCAAAAGGAGTACCAGTGGCTACAGTAGCTATAAATGGAGGGGAAAATGCAGGATTACTAGCAGTGCAAATTTTATCAGTAAAATATCCAGAATTAAGACAAAAGTTTAAAGAATATAAAGTAGAGATGGAAAAAGAAGTAGAACAGATGGACAGTCAAGTTAACAAATAGAGGATTTAAAATACCTATTGAAAACCGAAAGGGTGACAAACATTGTGTGGAGTTATAGGAATATACAGTAAGGATAAAAGAGATATATCAAATATAATGTACTATGGACTATATGCCCTACAACATAGAGGACAGGAAAGTACTGGAATAGCGGTAAATAATAATGGATATATAGATTATTATAAGGACTTAGGATTGGTTCATGAGGTATTTGATAAAGAAAGATTGAATAGACTGAGGGGAAATATAGGTATAGGCCACGTTAGATATGGTACATCTGGAGACGATTCTACCATAAATGCAGAACCTTTAGTAGTTGGATACAAACAAGGGGCTTTAGCCCTTGCCTATGATGGCAGCTTAGTAAACTTTTTAGAATTAAGGGATAAGATGGAGGATGCGGGAGTTATATTTCAATCTTCCATAGATACAGAAGTAATTGCAAACTTAATTGCAAGATACCATAAAGATGATATTGAACAGGCAATAATAAAAGCAGTAAAGGATATAAAGGGTTCCTATGCATTGGTGACTATGACTAACGATAGGCTTATAGGCGTAAGAGACCCTTATGGTATAAAGCCTCTATGCATTGGAAAACTTGGAAATGATTATATACTATCTTCCGAAACTTGTGCTTTCGACACCATAGGAGCAGAATTTATAAGAGATGTAGAACCTGGAGAGATGGTGGTGATAATAGATGGAGAAATAAAATCCGTAAGGACAAAAAAAGCTGAGGATAAGAGCATCTGCCTATTTGAAATAATATACTTTGCAAGACCTGACAGTAAACTAGATGGAAAGAGCATCTACTTGTTGAGAAGAGAAGCAGGAAGGAGCTTAGCTAAGGAATGTCCAGTAGAAGGGGACATCGTAATTTCAGCTCCTGATTCAGGAACTGTAGCAGCCATAGGATATGCAGAAGAATCGGGAATACCCTATGATGAAGGACTTATTAAAAATAGATATGTAGGTAGAACTTTTATACAGCCAACTCAAGAGTTAAGGGAACAAGGGGTAAAGATAAAGCTAAATGTTTTAAAGGAAAACATAGAAGGCAAAAGGGTAATCATCGTAGATGATTCCATCGTCAGAGGAACTACAATGAAAAGGATAGTAGAAATGCTTAAGAATGCAGGGGCTAAGGAAGTCCATGTAAGGATATCAGCTCCTCCAGTAACTTACCCCTGTCATTTAGGTATAGATACACCTAGAAGGAAAAATCTAATAGCTGCGGAAAATACCACTGAAGCTATAAAAAAGATGATAGGTGCAGATTCACTATGTTTCTTATCTTTAGAAGGACTTTTAGAAGCAGCAGGAGGAAAGGATATATACTGTACTGGATGCTTTAGTGGAGATTATCCTGTGGAAAAGGATAATAAATAGAAAGGAGAAATATCATGACTTTAACCTATAAGGATGCAGGAGTAGATAAAGAAGCAGGATACAAAGAGGTGCAACTTATAAAGAACTTAATAAAGAAAACCCATACCAATGGAGTAATGTCGGATATTGGTGGTTTTTCAGGATTGTTCCAATTGGATACAAAATCTTATAAGGAACCAGTATTGGTTTCAGGCACCGATGGAGTTGGGACTAAATTAAAATTGGCTTTTATGACGGATAAACATGACACCATAGGAGAAGATTGTGTAGCCATGTGTGTCAATGATATACTCTGTCAAGGAGCAAAGCCTTTATTCTTCTTAGATTATGTAGCTACAGGAAAGCTTATTCCAGAGAAAATGGCAAAGGTAGTAGAAGGAGTCGCCAATGGATGCATAAAAGGAGAATGTGCATTAATCGGAGGAGAAACCGCAGAGATGCCTGGTTTCTATGATGAAGACGAATACGATTTAGCAGGATTTTGTGTTGGAGTGGTGGACAAGGAGAAGATTATTGACGGTACTAGAGTTGAAGAAGGGGATGTGCTGATAGGGCTGCCTTCCAGTGGAGTTCATAGTAATGGCTATTCTTTAGTAAGAAAAATAGTATTTGATAAAGAAAATATGGAAATAGATAGATTCATTCCTGAACTAAATGCCACTATAGGAGAAGAACTACTAAAGCCTACAAGGATATATACTAAGACGGTGATGCCTTTAATAGAAGGATTCGATATAAAGGGAATAGTCCATATTACTGGCGGTGGTTTCTATGAGAATATACCTAGAATTATACCAGATGGATTAACAGCAGTAATAAACACTAAGGGAATAGATACTCCAGAGATATTCAACCTATTGGCAAAATGGGGCAATATCAATAGAGAAGAAATGTATTCTACTTTTAATATGGGGATAGGAATGATCTTAATAGTGGATAAAGACGAATTAGATGGTATAACTAAGGAGCTAAAGGAACAAGGAGAAGATTATGTTCTATTAGGTAATGTAGAAAAAGGCAAGGAGAAGGTTTCATTATGCCATCAGTAAAAATAGGAGTTCTAATTTCTGGTGGAGGAACTAATCTTCAATCCTTAATAGATAATATAGATGAAGGAAAGGTAAATGGAGAAATAAAATTGGTCATCTCTAATAGGAAAGAAGCTTACGGCATAATAAGAGCTGAAAAGGCAGGAATAGAAACCCTATATATAAATAGGAAGGAATTTCAAAGGGAAGAGGAATACAATAAAAGGATTATAGAGGAATTTATAAAACGGGATATCGACTTGGTAGTCCTTGCAGGGTATTTAAAGGTATTATCCAAGGAATTTATAGAGAAATATAGAGGTCGAATAATAAATATTCATCCTTCCTTAATACCTAGTTTTTGTGGTAAAGGCTGTTATGGTGAAAAGGTACATGAAATGGTATTGGAATATGGAGTAAAGCTGACAGGAGCTACAGTCCATTTTGTCGATGAAGGAACGGATACAGGACCTATTATTATTCAAAGGGCAGTAGAAGTTAAAGATGACGATACGGTAGATACACTTAAAACAAGAGTCCTAGAAGTCGAGCATCAATTGCTCCCAGAGGCTGTAAGGCTTTTTTGTGAAGATAGATTATCCATTGAGGGAAGAAAGGTAATTATTAAGTAGGAGTGATACTATGAAAAGAGCATTGATAAGCGTTTATGATAAAGAGGGAATCGTGGATTTTGCTTTAAACTTAAGCAAATTAGGCTGGGGAATAATTTCTACGGGAGGAACAAGTAAAGCACTAAAGGAAGCGGGAATAGATGTAGTAGATGTAGAAGAGATTACTAAGTTTCCAGAGATATTAGATGGCAGAGTTAAGACTCTACATCCCAATATCCATGGAGGACTATTATATAGAAGAGATGATGAAGAACATATAAAGACTTTGAAGGAATTGAATATAAACTCCATAGATATGGTAGTCAATAATCTATATCCTTTTGAACAAACGGTAAATAGAGAAGATGTAACCCACGAGGAAGTAATAGAGAATATCGATATTGGCGGTCCTTCTATGATTAGAGCAGCTGCTAAAAACTATAAAGATGTAACGGTAGTAGTAGATCCATATGATTATGAAAAGGTACTAGATGAGCTTAAATCCAATGGAGATACCACATATGAAACAAGACAGTATTTAGCAACAAAAGTATTTCAATATACGGCTTATTATGATACTTTGATATCCAATTATTTTAATGGATTAGAATCATTAAGCTTTCCAGAAACCATCACCCTTTCCTTTAAGGATAGACAAGAATTAAGATATGGGGAAAATCCTCATCAGAAAGCAGCATTCTATAAGGAAGCAGGTAATTTAGAAGGCACTATAGCAGGAGCTATTAAACTTCATGGGAAGGAACTGTCTTTTAACAATATTAATGATGGTAATGGAGCACTTGAAATTTTAAAGGAATTTGAGGAGCCAACAATAGTAGCAGTGAAACACGCTAATCCTTGTGGTATAGGCAGTGGAAAGGATTTAGTTGAAGCTTATAACAAGGCATATGAATGTGATAAGATATCTATATTTGGAGGTATAATAGCAGCTAATAGGGAAGTAGACGAAGAACTAGCAACTAGGATTAATGAAATATTTATAGAGATTGTAATGGCTCCTTCTTTTACCAAGAAAGCATTAGCCATTCTTACATCTAAGAAGAACATAAGGGTACTTCAAATCCCTAATATAAGCAAAAAAGATTATACTAGCTTCGATATAAAGAAAGTTCTTGGTGGAATGCTTATACAGGAAAGGGATACGAAACTTTTAGGTGAAGAGTTAAAAGTAGTTACCAATAGAAAACCAACAGATGGAGAAATGGAAGACTTGATATTTGCTTGGAAAGCTGTAAAAGGAGCTAAATCCAATAGTGTATTGCTAGCAAAGGATAAAGCAACTATTGGCATAGGAATGGGAGAGGTAAATAGAGTATGGGCTGTAGAAGCTGCTATTGAAAGAGCAGGAGAAAAGGTAAAGGGTTCAGTACTTGCTTCTGATGGATTCTTCCCATTTAAAGATTCAGTAGAAGCTTTGGCAAAAGCAGGAGTAACAGCCATAATCCAACCGGGCGGTTCCATGAGGGATGAGGAAAGCATTGTAGAAGCGGATAAAAATGGAATAGCTATGGTATTTACAGGTATGAGACATTTTAAACATTAACCTTTAAGAAAGAAGGGATAGTATGAAGGTTTTAGTTATAGGCAGTGGTGGGAGAGAGCATACTCTATGCTGGAAGATAGCACAAAGTAAAAGAGTATCGAAAATTTTTTGTGCCCCAGGTAATGGGGGTACGGAAGAAATAGCTGAAAATATAGACATTAATCCCAATGAAATAGATAAATTACTAAATTTTGCGTTGGAAAACTCCATAGATTTAACTGTAGTTGGTCCTGAGGATCCTCTAGTAGATGGAATAGTGAATAAGTTTAAAGAAAATGGACTTCGTATATTCGGAGTAGATAAAAATTCTGCTCAGTTGGAAGGTAGTAAAGTTTTTGCTAAACAATTTATGGAAAAGCATGGCATACCTACTGCTAAATATAGGACTTATATCAATTTAGATGAGGCTATTAATGGTTTAGGGGAATTCGATTATCCTGTAGTAATAAAGGCTGATGGACTATGCTTAGGTAAAGGTGTAATCATCTGTCAGACTAAAGAAGAAGGAATCGAAGCTTTAAATCATATGATGACAGAAAAGGTTTTTGGAACTGCTGGAGACACCATAATAATAGAAGAATTTTTAGAAGGAATTGAAGCTTCCTTATTATGTTTTGTATCCAATGGAGAGATAATTCCTATGGAATCTGCAAAGGACTATAAACAAATATTCGATGGAGATGAAGGACCAAATACTGGGGGAGTAGGTTGTTTTTCTCCAAACCCATTATTCAATGAAAATTTGGAGAAAAATATTCAAGAAGAGATATTATCTAAAATTGAAACGGGATTTAAAGATGAAGGTTTAGATTATAATGGAATATTATTTATAGGATTGATGATAACAAAGGATATGCCAAAGGTTTTAGAATTTAACGTTAGATTCGGAGATCCGGAAACAGAAGTATTGATGCCAAGGCTTAAATCCGATATAGTAGAGATATTTGAAAAGACCATAGATGGGAAATTAAAAAAAGAGGATTTAGTTTGGGCGGATAGAAAGTGTGTTACAGTAGTAGCTACTTCAGGAGGCTATCCAGGAAAATATGAAAAGGGTGAAGAAATAGTAGGGCTAGATAATTTAGACGATGATATAATCCTATTTCACAATGGAACAAAGAGATTAGATGGAAGAGTATATACTAATGGCGGGCGTGTTATTTCCATAACCTCTTTAGGGGATACATTGGAAGAAGCTAAAGATAGAATATATGATAATATAGATAAAATAGATTTTGATGGCATGTATTTTAGAAAAGATATAGGCAGAATATAAGAGATAAAAGGATTGTTTCAAAATAAAATTTGAGACAATCCTTTTTATATTATTTAGAAATATGGGTTCTTATTCTATCGTCGATATTGAGTGCTAAAATTCCTAATACGACTAATATCAATCCTAATAGTAGATTAGTTGTAAAATATTCTCCTTTAACAAATAATGCGGAAAATATAGAACCGAAAATAGGGATAAACAATCTATATATGCTCACCTTTCCCGGTGGATTATATTTAAGCAGCATATACCAAAGTGTGAAAGCTGCTGCTGATATAAAAGCCGCATAGATCAATAAGCTAAAGCTACTTAGATTAAAATTAAGTTTAGCACCTTTCATACCTATTTTACCAAGGATCAATAATGGTAATGAGCCAGAAAGCATCTGTCCTCCTGAAATAAGGAATGGATTTATATTATTGGATATGGTTTTTGCATATATAGTTGCAATAGTGCTTAATAGGGCAGAAAAGATTAAAAAACCCTCTCCAATCAATGTAAAACTTAAATCAAAATTTTTACCTAGATTTATGAGGAGTACACCTCCAAATCCCAATATAAGACTTACAATCCTATTAGCGTTTAGCTTGTCCTCAGCATAGATAAAATGGGCAGCTATGACTGTAAAAAATGTACTTCCAGATTGAAGGATTGCAGATTTTATTCCAGAAGTATTAGCTACTCCTATATAGAAGAAAAAGTATTGCAAGGAAGTTTGGAGTAAACCCAATATGATTATAGGTTTTATAATGGATTTATCTACGGAAAAATTTTCTCTATAAATAATCCTATGAATTAAAAATACCATAATAGCTGCTATAAAAAACCTCAATCCTGCAAAATATATCTTTGAATATATATCAAAAGGCTTAATCTCCAGTAAACCATAGCCTATTTTCACTACAGGAAATGCACTTCCCCATAGGGCAGTACATATAAGGGATATGATTAAAATATTGACTTTTTTAGTGAAAAAATTGTTCATTTCATTCTCCTTTCTTCAGTATGTATTATATATCATATCATAAAACACAGAGAGGCGCTTCTGTTGTGTTTGGAATTAAATAAAAGAGAGTTTAAAAATAATTTGTTTTAGCTTTTTTAAATCTTTTGGAATATTTATCAGTAATATTTCCATAAGTGAAAGTTTATTTAATTAGTCTATTTATACGCAATTTTTTAAAAAATTGTACATTAGTATTGAAAATCATTTTAAAAGTATAACTTCTCTGATATAATACTATGTAGTTGTAGAAGTTTATGCTATTACTTAATTAAAACAGGGTAAATAATAACTAGGATTAAAATCAAATAATTGTTCATGCATATAATAGGATATAGGAAACATACTACTTATATTTAGGAGATTCTGATACCATTTTTTTCAATGGGAATCTAAAATAAGAAAAAAGGAGGAATAAATTTGAAAACTGATGTTCAAATTGCACAAGAAGCTAAGATGCTTCCCATTACAGAGGTGGCAGAAAAATTAGGTTTAAAAGATGATGATTTAGTACATTATGGGAAGTATAAAGCAAAGATACACTTAGATGTGCTTGAAGAATTAAAGGACAAAGAAGATGGTAAGTTGGTATTGGTAACAGCTATAAATCCAACTCCAGCTGGAGAAGGTAAGACCACTACAAACATAGGTCTTTCAATGGCATTAAATAAATTGGGGAAAACTGCCATAACAGCTATTAGAGAACCATCTCTTGGACCAAGTTTTGGTATAAAAGGTGGAGCCGCTGGAGGCGGATATGCTCAAGTAGTACCTATGGAAGATATCAACCTCCATTTTACTGGAGATTTCCATGCCATAACTACAGCTCATAATTTAATTTCAGCCTTATTAGACAACCATATCCATCAAGGAAATAAGTTAAATATAGATCCAAGAAGAGTTGTTTGGAAAAGAGTCCTTGATATGAATGATAGGGCACTTAGAAATATAGTTGTAGGTCTTGGTGGCAAGCCGAATGGAATGCCAAGAGAAGATGGTTTCGATATAACTGTTGCTTCAGAGATTATGGCAATATTTTGTTTATCCAAGGATTTAGAAGATTTTAAGAATAGAGTAGGAGAAATCATAGTAGCATATACATTTGATGGAGAGCCAGTATTTGCTAAGGATTTGAAGGCTCAAGGAGCAGTAGCATTACTTATGAAGGATGCAATGCATCCTAACCTTGTTCAAACATTAGAAAATACACCAGCACTTATACATGGTGGACCTTTTGCTAATATTGCTCATGGATGTAATTCCATGTTAGCTACAAAACTATCCTTGAAGCTTGCTGAATACACTATTACAGAGGCAGGATTTGGTGCTGACCTAGGAGCTGAGAAATTCTTCGATATTAAATCAAGATTTGGTGAATTAAAACCAGATGCTACAGTAATAGTAGCCACAGTAAGAGCATTGAAATATAACGGCGGAGTAAAGAAAGATGAATTAAGTAAAGAAAATTTAGATGCATTAGCTAAGGGATTTGAAAACTTAGAAAAACATATAGAAAATATCAATAAGTTTGGTGTACCTGCTATAGTAGCTATAAATGAATTCCCTACAGATACTGAAGCTGAGCTTAACTATGTACTTGAAAGATGTAAATCACTAGGAGCAGAAGCTGTGCTATCTGAAGTATGGGGTAAAGGCGGAGAAGGCGGAATAGAATTAGCTAAAGCAGTGGTAGAAGTATGTGAAACAAAAGAATCCAACTTCAAACCTTTATATGATGTTGAAGAATCAATTAAGTCTAAGATTGAAAAAATAGCTAAGGAAGTTTATGGAGCAGATGGCGTTGACTATACTAAAGCGTGCGAAAAACAAATAGCTAATATTGAAAAATTAGGATTTGATAAGATGCCAATCTGCATGGCAAAAACTCAATATTCTCTTTCAGACGACCCAACCTTACTTGGTAGACCAAGAGGATTTAGAATCACTGTAAGAGAGGTAAAAGTATCCAAAGGCGCTGGGTTCCTAGTTGCTTTGACTGGAGATATAATGACAATGCCAGGACTTCCAAAGGTTCCTGCAGCAAACAATATAGATATATTGGAAAGCGGGGAAATAGTAGGACTATTTTAGATAAAAAGTCTGGAGGGATTTCCCGCCAGACTTTTTACTGGATATAAATATAGAGGTCTTTTGTAAAAAATGCAGAATACTATTTTATAGGGGTGATATGGTGGCAGATTATAACTCTCGAATAAAGAGCAAACAAGTAGATGGTTTTTTTGAAGCTATATTACAATTAAAAAATGTTGATGAATGTTATCGTTTCTTTGAAGATGTATGTACAGTAAAAGAAGTACAATCTATTGCTCAAAGGTTGGAGGTTGCCAAGCTATTAACATTGAATAAGACATATAATGAGATTGAAAAGGAGACAGGAGCTAGTACTGCTACTATCAGTAGAATAAATAGATCTCTAAATTATGGTGTAGATGGTTATAGCATTGTGCTTGAAAGATTAGGTTATGAGAAAGAGGATAATGATAAGAATTAAAAGGATGGATTTCCCTTTTGGGGGAAATCCTTTTCCTGAATAAAAAGGGGGAAAGTTATGAAACTGGATTATAAAAAAACTTTCATATTGGGGTTAGGTTTTTTTGCTATAAGTATTCTGTGGCCGGTTTATAATGCTTTTATACCTGTTATGCTAGAAGAATATATAGAAAAAGCAACTTTAATTGGCGCAATAATGACTATAGATAATCTTTTTGCCGTAATATTTCAACCTATATTTGGGGCAATGAGCGACAAGACTAACAATAGATTTGGAAGAAGGATGCCCTATATACTTATCGGTGTACCCATTTCAGCTTTACTATTTTCCATAGTTCCCTATACCAAAAGTTTAAAGACCTTGATGTTTACCATTATTGTAATGAACTTTACTATGAGCATATATAGAGCACCTACCGTAGCTTTAATGCCTGATGTAACACCAAGTCCATTGAGAAGTAAAGCTAATGGAATAATCAATTTCATGGGCGGATTAGCAGCCGTGATAGCCTATGGACTTGGAGGAATACTCTATGATGTGAATCATGCTTATCCTTTCCATATGTCCTCCATAATAATGGTCATTGCACTTATATTTTTATATACTTTTATAAAAGAGCCTAGAAATTTTAAAGTAGAGGATAAGGAAGTAAAGGAGAAAAAGAAGGACATTGGAAAAAACAAGAGCCTAATATTTCTTCTCTTATCTATATTTCTTTGGTTCACAGGATTTAATGCTGTAGAAACCTTCTTTTCCCTATACGGTCAATATGTGCTCAATATAACTGCTGGTAAAGCTAGTATTGTGTTGACTTCCTTTTCCTTAGCTTTCCTATTATTTGCTATACCAGCCGGATTTATAGGCACCAAATTAGGAAGAAAGAAAACCATACTTTTAGGCATCACTGGTATATTAGTGGTATTCGTTCCTATGATATTATTGAGGAATGTGGTTCTCATATCAATATTTTTAATTATTGGAGGTATGTTCTGGGCGCTTATCAATATCAATTCCTATCCAATGGTAGTAGAGATGGCACCTAAAGGTGAAGTTGGAGCTTATACAGGTTATTATTATTTTTTCTCCTCTAGTGCTGCTGTAGCAAGTCCAATATTATTTGGTTTAATCAAAGATTTGGTAGGGAGTTATGAGCCACTATTTATATATTCCTGTATAGCTTTTATATTGGCTTTAACGTGTATGCTGTTTGTTAAACATGGAGATGTCTCAGAAAATGAGTATGATGATGAAAAAAAGAAAGCTATACAGGAAAATTATGCTGATTAAACTAGATTATATATTTTATTTTAAAATGAGAGGTAATTGGGTAATAATTATATATAAGTAAGTCTTATGGATTGGGAGGTGAACTTTGTGCTGTATTTTGCTTATGCAAGCAATCTTAACAGAGAATATATGTTATCTAGATGCCCCCATGCCATACCTATTAAGAAGGTTGTATTAAAAAATTATAAGTTAGTATTTAATCAATTGGCAGATATAGTTTCAGAAAAAGGACAGAGTGTATTAGGGGCTATATATGTTATATCCAAGCAAGAATTAGAAGAAATAGATAGATTAGAAGGATATCCTGATTTTTATGATAGAATAATCATAGAGGTAGAAGATGAAAATGGAAATAAATACGATGCCTTTACTTATACTATGGTAGAAAAAGCTGTAGAGTTGCCACCAGAAAGTTATTATAATATATTGTTAAAAGGTTATAACGACTGGAATTTGTCAATAGAACCTTTAAAAGAAGCTAGAAATATAGAATAAGGAGAGTAAGATATGATAAAGAATTTAAAGGATAAAAAGACTAAGATACATTCAGAAGCATTTGTTGCAGAAACAGCAGATGTTATGGGAGATGTGACTATAGGTGAAGGTAGTAGTCTTTGGTATGGTTCAGTAGCTCGTGGTGATATGAATTATATAACCATTGGGAAATGCACAAATGTTCAAGACAATGCTACCTTACACGTAGATACAAAATCTCCTTTGGAGATTGGAGATTATACTACTGTAGGACATAATGCTGTGGTTCATGGCTGTAAGGTGGGCAATAACTGCCTAATTGGAATGGGGACAATTATTTTAAATGATGCCGTCATTGGAGATAATTGTATTATAGGAGCAGGAGCTTTGATTACAGAAAGAGTTACCATTCCTCCAAATTCTTTAGTAGTCGGTTCTCCAGGAAAAGTTAAAAGAGAGTTGACCAAAGAGGAAATAGAAACGGTAAAAAATAATGCAATTAGATATGAAAAGCTGTGGAGAGATGAACATATATAATAAGAACCAATAAGGTTATTGGCAAAGTCAATAGCCTTATTGCTATTTTTGTAGTATATATTTTATACAACTTAAGTATAAAAGGGTGTCGAATTATGATACAATATAGTTTATATATGGGACATGTGTTTAGTCAGTATCCCATTAAAAATACAAATATGGAGGAAAAACATAGGAATGAAGGACAATAAAAGAAAATGGCTCACATACTATTTATTGATTATGCTAACTGTGAATTTCATATTCAATGGATATTTGAAACAGAAATTTATTCAAAATGTTAGCTACAGTGAATTTGTAGAACTTGGAGAAGAAGGCAAAATTGCTGCCGTAGAGGTAGATACTGATGAGATTATATTTGAAGTTAAATCTGAAAATGGGAAAATTAAACTATATAAGGCTAATAACATGAAGGACCCTAGTCTTGTAGATAAATTAGAAAAATGGGGAGTAAAGGACTATACGGCTAAAAGTCAGAAGGTTTCCATATCTCAATACATACTTACAACTTGGATTGTACCCACTATATTTATTATGTTAATATGGGGGTTGATTTCAAAAAGCATCAATAAACGTATAGGCGGCAATGCTATGAACCTTGGCGGAAAGGTTGGTACCATATATGCGGAGAGTCATGCAGATGTAACCTTTGCTGATGTTGCAGGTCAAGATGAGGCTAAGGAATCCTTACAGGAGATTGTAGATTTTATTAAAAATCAAGATAAATATAAGGAAATAGGAGCAAAGCTTCCAAAAGGAGCACTTCTTGTAGGTCCTCCTGGAACTGGTAAGACACTACTAGCAAAAGCAATAGCAGGGGAAGCAGAAGTTCCCTTCTTTTCTATTTCTGGTTCAGAATTTGTTCAGATGTTTGCAGGAATGGGGGCGGCTAGAGTTAGAGATTTATTTAAACAGGCTCAAGAGAAAGCTCCTTGTATAGTATTTATTGATGAAATTGATACTATAGGCAAGAAACGTGATGTTGGGGGCATAAGCGGAAACGATGAAAGGGAACAGACTTTAAATCAACTTTTAACGGAGATGGATGGTTTTGATTCATCTAATGGTGTAGTCATATTAGCAGCAACTAATAGACCAGAGATATTAGATCCAGCCCTATTAAGACCAGGTAGATTTGATAGGAGGATTATTGTAGATATTCCGGATCTTATGGGAAGATTGAGGATATTGGAGGTTCATTCTAGAAATATAAAATTAGGTTCAGATGTGAATTTAGAGGATATTGCAAAGGCAACTCCCGGTGCTGCTGGAGCAGATTTGGCTAATATAGTTAATGAGGCAGCTCTTAGGGCAGTTAGATTGGGGAGAACTGAAGTTATACAGGAGGACTTAATGGAATCCATTGAAACTGTAATTGCAGGAGCCGAGAAAAAGGATCGTATTATGTCTCAAAAGGAAAAAGAGGCAGTGGCATATCACGAAGCTGGACATGCAATAGTAGCAGCAATGCTTGAAGATACCGATCCTGTAGCGAAAATCACCATAGTTCCAAGGGCTATGGGTTCTTTAGGATATACACTACAATTACCAGAGAGGGAGAAGTATCTTATATCCAAGGGAGATCTATTAAATGAGTTAAGTATATTGTTTGGCGGTCGTTCTGCAGAAGAGGTGAAGTTTAACTTAGTATCAACAGGGGCTTCAAATGATATTGAAAAAGCTACAGAAGTAGCTCGCAATATGGTTACAAAATATGGTATGAGTGAAAAATTCGATATGATGGGTCTTGAAACTTCCAATGGGCAATATTTAGATGGAGGCACAAATAAAAATTATAGTGAAACAACGGGAAAAGAAATAGATGACGAAGTGTTATCCTTAATAAAAGACGCCCATAAAAAGTCTAAAAAGATATTGACTGAAAATGTAGAGCTGCTAGATAGAGTAGCCCAAAGGCTTCTTGAAGTAGAAACTATTTCTGGAGAAGAATTTAATAGTATAGTAGAAGAATATAAGTCAGTAATTAAATAGAAAGGATATTTAATTGTATGAAAGAAATAGATACTAATATAGATGGATTTAAATTGCGATTTGCTGAAGAGAAAGATACAAGGCTAATTTTAGATTTCATCAAGGAATTAGCCTTGTATGAGAATCTTTTAGATGAGGTAGTTGCTACAGAAGATATTTTAAGACAATCTTTATTTGTAAAAAAGGCAGCAGAGGTTGTAATCGGTGAATATCATAAGGAACCAGTAGGATTTGCACTGTTTTTTCATAACTTTTCTACATTTCTGGGACGACCTGGCCTTTATCTGGAAGACCTATATATTAAACCCGAAATGAGAAATAAAGGATTTGGTAAAATAATGCTGTCCTTCTTAGCTAAACTTGCTATAGATAGAAATTGTGGTAGATTAGAATGGTGGTGTCTTGATTGGAATGAACCATCTATTAAATTTTATAAAAAGTTGGGGGCAGTTCCAATGGATGAGTGGACTACTTTTAGAGTAACAGGTGATGAATTATATAGTTTAGCTGAAAAATTTTATCAATAATTTAAGGACACTCCTACTTATAAGTGGGAGTGTCCTTAAATTAGCCAATATTACTATATAAATTTTTAATGGACTTGTTTTTGTTGAAAATTTAGGGTATATTTAAGATAATATATAATAGTTAAATAATTCACAATGAGCTAGGAGGTATAAAACTATGGAAAGAATGAAAGATAAAGTAGTTATCGTTACTGGAGGAGCAAGGGGTATAGGTAGAGGTATCTCCAAAGTATTTGCTAAAGATGGTGCAAAGGTATTGGTAGTAGTTAGAAGTGAAGATGCTGCTAAAAAGGTTGTAGAGGAAATCAAAGAAATAGGTGGAGAAGCCTCTTATTTCTTAGGGGATGTAAGCAGTCAAGAAGATATGGAGAACATGGCTAAAACTTGTATTGAACGTTATGGCAGGATTGATGTACTATGTCACAACGCAGGAATATTCCCAGAGGTTAGATTAAAAGATATGACCGTTGAAGACTGGGATCATGTTAACGATGTTAATTTAAAGGGAACATTTTTAGCTGTAAAAGCTTGTATGGAGAATATGATGGAAAATAAATATGGTAGAATAGTCATTACATCATCTATTACTGGTAATAAAACAGGTAACCCAGGATTAGCTCATTATGCTGCAACTAAAGGTGGAGTAAATGGCTTTATAAAAACTGCTGCAATTGAACTAGCCCAATACAATATTACTGTAAATGGAGTAGAACCAGGTAATATTATGACAGAAGGTATGGATAGTCAATTAGGGGAAGAGTACATAAAGGCTCAAGAAGCTTCCATACCAATGGGTAAACTAGGAAAACCTGAAGATATAGCTTATGCTGCACTATTCTTAGCTAGTGATGAAGCTAAATATATTACTGGACAAACTATTGCAGTAGATGGAGGACAAACATTACCTGAATCCATGTTTGCAGTTAATTAAATATATTATCTATAATTTTTATTTTATGATTTTATTAGAGTAAAGCAAAGAGGAGGATTTGCTTTACCTTCTCTTTGCTTTATATGTACGCCTAGCATAGTATAAACTAGTCGTGAAAATTTAATGGAGTTGATGATAAGGCAAGGACTTCTATATTCTTGCTTGTTTTATTTTTTCAACGAATTGTTTAGCTGTTTCAGTTATTTCATTACTTGAACCTTTAGTAAGGTTTCCGCCTACTCCAACTGCTATGCAGCCATTTTTAATCCATTGATCTACATTGTCTAAATTAACACCGCCTGTTGGCATCAATACAGCTTGAGGAAGAGGACCTTTAACCGCTGAAATAAAAGAAGGGCCAAATACACTTCCTGGGAATACTTTTATTACATCTGTTCCTGTTTCCATTGCTTTTACCATTTCAGTAAGTGTCATACAACCCGCCATATAGGGTACTTGATACCTGTTGCAGAGTTTTACTACCTCAGCATCAAAACTTGGGCTAACAATATACTTTGCACCTGATAATATGGCTATTCTTGCAGTTTCACTGTCCAATACTGTACCTGCTCCTACTAATAATTTATCTCCAAATTCTTCTGTTAAAGCTTCAATAACTTTATGTGCTCCAGGAACTGTAAAGGCAATCTCTATGGCATTAATGCCACCTTCCATACAGGCTAAAGCGATTTTTTTAGCTTCATCTCTATTCTTAGCTCTTACAACTGCTATGATTCCTGTTTCTTCAATTTGACTTAGAACCTCATACTTTTTCATTTTCTACCTCCTAAAATAATATGATATAAAAATAGTATTAGCATAACTATATTTTTGTGTAGGAAATTGCATTACGCATCTTGCTAAGAGCAATATCCGATAGTTCTTTTCTCTTTAATGTCATACTAATATATAAAACATCGATTATAGTAAGATGGGCAATCCTCGAAGAAAAAGCTTCAAATTGATACTCTATTTCATGAGAAATGACATTAAGACAAATATCTACTTTCTCATTAATAGGTGATTTTGAAAACGAAGTTATTCCAATGGATTTTGTTCCATTTTCTTTAGCAATGTCTAGTATGTTCATCATGCTTAGATTAGAGCCTGAATGGGAAATTACTACAATTACATCATCTTTTGTAAGTTGAGCAACAGACATAAGCTGCATATGGTAATCTGTATAGGATGAAACGTTTAATCCTATTCGTAGAAATTTTTGATGGGCATCCATAGCAACAATTCCTGAACCACCATTTCCATAGAATACAATTTGTCTAGCATTTAGTAACATATCCACAGCTTTTTCTATTAGATTTGAATCAATAGAACGCAATGAATCATTTAATACAGATATATTAGAATTAAATACTTTATTAACTATTGCCGACTCATTATCACTTTCAAAAATCTGTTCATTTCCATAGCTACTAGTTGGACCTATAAAGTCCGTAGCCAAACATATTTTAAGATCATGAAATCCTTTAAAATTTATTTTTTTACAAAAACGAAATATCGTCGAATCCGCTAATTCAAGTTTATCCGCTACTTCACTTATTGTAGAATAAATTAATTCTTCTGGGTTCTTAAGAATATAATCAGCAATTTTTCTTTCTGTTTCATTAAAATTACTATATTGTGACTTGATTTCCAGAAATGCACGTGGGGTAGTGCTCATAATATCACCTTTTCTCATTAATGTTCTTACAACAAAATATATATCAGAAATGTATCAAAAAGTCAAAAATAAAAATGGCAAGTAATGGGTTGAAAAAAAATTCCACTTAGTATATAATAAGAGAAAGAATTTTTTTTCATAAAAATTATAATAAAAAAATAAATTTGCATATGAATTTATTATAATCAATTAGGACTAGATTTTCTTTTTTATCTATATCTAGATAAGAAAGAAATAGATCAACATTATGAAAAATAAGTATAAGTTTTAATATAGCAATTATATAGTCTTTAATGCAGAAGGGGGATATTAAATGAAAACTAAGATTGCAGTTGTTAACTCAAGTAGTTTTGGAAAGCATTTTACAGAGCATATAGAACGATTAAGGGCATTAGGAAAAGTAGATATATTTAATCTTCCTAAAGACATGGGAGGAAAAGAATTAGCGGATAAGCTCAATGGATATCCAATTATAATTGCAAGCGTTACTGCATCATATAATGCAGAATTCTTTGAACATAAAGATGAAACTTTATTGATCACAAGACATGGGATTGGTTATAACAACATAGATATAGAGGCTGCTACAAGGAAAGGCACCTTTGTTACAAAGGTAGATGCTATAGTGGAAAGAGAAGCCGTAGCTGAGAATGCAGTTTCGCTACTTATGTCTACTATAAGGCAAATAAACTCTGCTTCTGATAGAGTAAAGGCAGGTCAATGGGAAAAGAGATTTAAGTTTGTTGGATATGAGATAAAAAATAAGACCTTAGGAGTTATCGGTCTTGGAAATATTGGGAGTAGAGTAGGTGAGATATTAAAGAATGGATTTAATGCAGATGTAATAGCATATGATCCGAATCTTACCTATGAAGAAATTAGGGAAAGAGGAGCTGAACCTGTAAGTTTAGAAGAACTTCTTAAAAGAGCAGATATAATATCCTTAAATGCATTTTTAGATGAAAATAGTTACCATATGATATCCGAAAAAGAATTCGGCTTAATGAAAAAAGGTGTGTTTATTGTAAACACTGCTAGGGGAGCACTTATGGAAGAGAAAAGTCTAATTAAAGCGTTAGATAAGGGTATAGTTAGAGGACTAGGTCTTGATGTACTTGAAGGAGAACCAATAGATGAAAATCATCCATTATTAAAATATGAAAATGTAGTAATAACTCCTCATATATCAGCTTATACCTATGAGTGTTTAAAGGGTATGGGAGATAAGGTAGTAGATGATATAGAGAAAGTATTAAGGGGAGAAGTTCCTGATAATCTTATAAATAAAGATATATTAAACTAGAACAGTATTTGATAATAGGAGGAAATCTTATGAACGACATTGGTTTAATTGGATTAGGAGTAATGGGAAAAAATCTTGCTTTAAATATTGGAAATAAGGGCTTTAGCGTATCGGTCTTTAATATGACAACTCGAAAGACAAAGGATTTTATAGAAAAGGAAATAGAGAATCGGGATATTACTGGCTATTGTGATATTGAATCTTTTATACAATCATTAAAAAAACCAAGGAAGATTGTTTTAATGATTAAAGCAGGTGAACCAGTAGATGGTATGATTGAAAAACTTGTTCCTTACCTAGACAAAGGAGATCTTATAATAGACGGAGGAAATTCATATTATTTTGATACTATAAGAAGAATAAAGGAGTTAAATGATAAAGGAATACTGTTTCTAGGGATGGGAGTCTCTGGTGGAGAAGCTGGTGCTCTTCATGGACCTTCTTTAATGCCTGGAGGAACAAAGAAAGCCTATGATTTAGTTGAAGATATACTACTAAAGATTGCAGCACAAACTGAAGAAGGACCTTGTTGTACTTATGTAGGAGATGGAGCCGCAGGACACTTTGTAAAGATGATCCACAATGGCATAGAGTATGGAATGATGCAGGCCATATCCGAGGCATACGACATATTGAAAAAGGTGTTGAAGCTTTCGTCAGACGAAATAGCAGATGTATTTGGGAGATGGGATGAAGGAGAACTCAATTCATTTCTTATGGAAATATCCTCTAAGGTTATGAGACATAAGGATGAGGAAACAGGAAAGCCTATTGTTGAATTGATTTTAGATAAAGCAGGGCAAAAGGGAACTGGAAAATGGACTACTGAAGCAGCTTTTAATATTGGAATCCCTGCCCCTTCACTTAGTGTAGCTGTAGAAGGTAGAATCCTTTCGTATTTTAAAGAAGATAGGGTAAATCTTTCGAGAAAAATCAATAAGGAATATCCTAAAGATTCATATGATAAGGAAAAGATTATTGAAGGTTTAGAGGATTCGTTACTTTTTTCATATTTAATATTATTTTCTCAAGGATTATGGATTATCTCAGAAGCATCTAAAGATTATGATTTTAATATAGACATTTCAGAAGTCTTAAGAATATGGAAAGGTGGATGTATCATAAGATGTGAGATGCTTGACTTTGTAGGGGAAATAGTTAAAAGGTATAATGAAAATGTAAATCTGTTAAACGACGATAGAGCATTAAAGTTCTTAATGGAAAAAACAGATTCTGTAAAAAATGTAGTCAATATTGCAAGGGATTTTTATATACCTACCCTTGTTCACAATACAGCTTTAGATTATTTTTTCAGTATGATTGAAGAAAGACTTCCGGCAAATCTTATTCAGGCTCAAAGGGATTTTTTTGGAGCCCACACTTATAATAGAGTAGATAAAGAAGGAATTTATCATACTGTATGGGAGTAGTTTCACTATAATTATATCATTGTTTGTTTTCATGATAAAGTATTAATATCATATAGTAGTTAATTTTAGGGCATATGAAAATATTATAGGGACTATATTAATTGATAGAGTAGTGATAGTGGAAATACATAAATATCTTCTTTTCATCGGTTGCCCTAAAGTTAATTATATTTAATAAATATTTAAAAGGATTTTTTAAACAACTATAATGAAATTGAGAGGAGGCATGAAGAAAACGTTGCCATTTAACGAGTTATTTAGCATAGTTATATTTTTTTAAAAAAGGAGGAAATAAAATGGGACAAGCTAATCTTAGTGTAGTTCAAGCATTAATAATAGCTATTTGGGTAGCTTTAGTTGAATCACGTGCCCTCGGCTATTCAACATTAAATCTTAGGTTTAGCCCTTTGATGACAGGTCTAATTGTAGGTATTGTAATGAAAGATGTTACTACAGCTATGGCAATTACAGCTTCAATACAGTTGATTTATATGGGCATGATTGCTCCTGGAGGAGCTATGCCAAGTGAACCAGCAGTAGCCACTGCTATAGCAGTACCTGTGGCTATGTTAGCAGGATTACAACCTACTGAAGCTATTGCAGTAGCAGTACCAGTAGGACTTTTAGGTAGTTATCTTTATCAGTTTAGATTCTTCCTTAACACATTTATTGTACGTTTAACTGATAAATATGCTGCTGAATTAAATGATAAAGGGTTAACTCTTTCCATTATTATCTTACCTACGATAGTTAGTTTTGCATTATTTGTACCAGCTATGTTTATTGCTCTTTACTACGGAGCACCAGTTATTGCAGATTTTACAACTTCACTTTCAGGAGGAAAAGTGTTCCATATACTTGATGTAATAGGTGGAGGGCTTGCAGCACTTGGTATTGCACTTATATTACAGGTAATAGGGAAGAAAAAATTCCTTGTATTTTTCCTTTTAGCATATTTCACGTCAGTTATGTTAAAACCTCTTGGAATAAATACTGTAACCTTTGCTGTTGTTGGTGCAATAGTAGCATATTTGTATATTTTAATTACTAGCGAAAATTCTGAGTCATATTAGAAGGAGGCAAGGTTAAAATGAGTGATAATATAAACAATAGCAGTACCACTTTGACCAATGCTACGGGAAAAATTACAAATAAGGACTTACACAGGAGTTGGTTTAGATGGTGGTATGCCAATGAAATTCCACATACTTATGATAGGATGATAGCCCCTTCCTTGCTTTGGGCAATAACACCTATCTTGAGAAAATTATATAAAGATGAAGAAGATCTACAAGAAGCATATCTACGACATACCCAGTTTTACAACACCCAAGCTGTTTGGGGTGGAGGAACTATTCTTGGTATAACAGCTTCTTTAGAAGAAGCAAGAGCCAAATCAATAGAAGAAGGAAAAAGAGATGAAGCAGTTAGTGGAGAAGTAATCAATAGTACTAAGGTTGGGCTTATGGGGCCTCTTGCAGGTATTGGAGATGCAATTGACTCTGGTACTGTTCAATATATTTTAATAGCAATAGCAATGCCATGGGCACAAGCTGGAAGTGCTTGGGGCGCATTGTTTCCTTGGCTAGGGTTTGTAGCCCTCACATATATGTATGGTTTTTATTTTACAAAGCTTGGTTACAAATTAGGTCGTTCTGCAGCGGCAGAAATCATTGGCGGTAAGAACATAAGGAAAATCCTCGACGGACTATCTGTATTAGGACTATTTATGATGGGAATTTTAGCAGCCAATTATGTTAAAGTTAGTAGTTCACTACAATGGACTATTTCAGGAAAAGAATTTGTTCTTCAAGACATATTAGATTCAATACTTCCTGGTCTACTTCCATTGGTTACTGTATTAGGAGTATATCACTACTTTAACAAGAAAGGTTTAAAGATTACTCAAGCACTTATTGGATTATCGGTAATATTAGGCGTACTTGCAGGTGTAGGTATCCTATAAGAATTGAAAACTTTATGGATTGCCTCTCGTTCTATAAATAATATTTTATTCTGGAGGGAGAGGCATCCGAATTTAAATACGATATGCAAAGGAAGAAGGTGGGTTTATGAAAAAGAAGTCTATACTTATAATTACCCATGGAAATTTTGGCATAGAATTATTAAATAGCGTTGAGATGATAATGGGTGAACAAGAAGATGCAAATGCTTTAGGTCTTAGATTAGGGGAAAGCGTAGAAGATTTACGTAATGAAGTCGAAAAAATAATAGTTGAAAATAATAATTCTAATAAGGATACCATAATTTTTGTAGATATATTGGGTGGTAGCCCATCTAATATAGCATTATATATGTTGAAGAAATATAGCCATATTGAAGTGATTACAGGTGTTAATATGCCTATGCTTATAGAAATATTTCAGTCAAGGGATTTTGAAGAAATAGATGAACTATTACATAAGATAACGGATTCGGCTATAGACGGGATAAAGAAAATTAGATTTAATAATTAATGAGAAAGGGAAGTGATTTTAATGGGAGAAATAGTATTAGCTAGAGTAGATGATAGGCTTATTCATGGTCAAGTAATGACAAAGTGGTCAAAGGGAATGAATACTAATGCTTTATTTGTGGTAGATGATGTTACAGCAAAGGATCCATTTATGAAGGACATCTATGTGATGTCTACCTCAAACACGGGAATGACAATCAAGGTTTTAACTATTGATGAGGTAATAGACTATTGGAATAAGGATAATTTCGATAAGTTCAGGGCAATCCTCTTATTTAAGACAATTGCAGCCGTTAAGGAAGCTATTGATAAAGGGCTTCCTGTAGAGAGATTAAATCTTGGAGGCATAGCTAAAACGAAAGGATCTAAGTTTATTATTCCAAATGTGGCTGTAAAACCTGAAGAAATGAACGTATTAAAAGAAATAGAAGAAAAAGGCATTGAAGTATTTTTCCAAGTAGTACCAGATACTAAGGTTGTAAGCTTAAAAGATGCAGTAAAATCGTATTAAAAAATAGGAAGTGAATATTAAAAATGAGTAAAAAAATATTAATAACTCCAAGATCTTTTGGTAAGACTAGCAATCTTCCATTTGAAATGTTAGAGAAATATGGGTATGAAATAATAAGGAATGATTCTGGAAAGCAATATACTGAGGAAAAACTTTTAGAGATGGTAGAAGATATAGATGGTATAATTGTAGGATTAGATCCAATTTCAGAAAAGGTTATTAATAGAAGAAAAAAACTTAAGGTTATTTCAAAGTATGGAGTTGGACTTGATAACATCGATTTAGAAGCAGCTAAGAAAAATGGCATTAAGGTGACCTTTACTCCCGGTGCTAACAATGAATCCGTTGCAGATTTTGCATTTTCGCTTATGTTTAGCTTAAGTAGAAGCATTAATAAGCTTGATGAAATAGTTAGAAATAATGGTTGGAGAAAGTTGATAGGAACTGAAATCTATGGAAAAACCATAGGTATAATAGGAACTGGTGCTATAGGTAAAGGGGTAGCAAAGAGGGCTACAGGTTTTAATATGGAAATATTAGGATATGATATATGTCCTGATAAAGATTTTGCAGATAGAATAGGTATGAAATATGTAGACAAAAAAACGATTTTAGAAAAATCAGATTTTATATCTCTTCATGTTCCTTTAACAGATGAGATGTATCATTTTATAGACGAGGAAGAATTAGATATGATGAAGAGTACTGCATTTTTAATTAATACATCAAGAGGTGGAATTATAAATGAAGATGCTCTCTATTATGCATTGAAGGATAAAAAGATAAGTGGAGCAGCATTAGATGTTTTTGAAATAGAGCCTCCAATAAATAACAAGTTTACTGAACTAGATAACATAATTCTTTCTCCTCATTGTGGAGCAGCTACAGTAGATGCAACGAATAGAATGGGAGTTATGGCTGCTGAAGGATTAATAAGTGTATTGGAAAATATGGAACCTAAGTATCTTGTAAAATAGAAATAAAAGGCTGTTGAGTGAGAAAACTTAACAGCCTTTTATAAATAAGAATTATACATGGTTATGGAGGGTGGATTATAGTTGAATAACAAAAAACAGGACTTAAAAAATATAGAACTAATTGCTATAGACATTGATGGCACTTTATTAGATTCAAAGCTTCAGGTATCACAAAAAACCAAGGATAAAATAAGGGAATTGGTAGATAGAGGAGTATATGTTACATTAGTTTCAGGGAGGACATTTAAAGCAACTGAATTTATTAGACAAAGGCTTGAAGTAGACATTCCTATTGTAGCTTATAATGGAGGTAAAGTAGTATATTCTGAAGATGAAGAAGCTTTTAGTGCTAAAATACCTTTAACAGAGGCAATAAAAATTATTAAATATGGAGAAGAGAGAAATTTATACGTAAAGGTCTATATAGATGATGTTTTATATACTAAAGAGCCTGATGAAAAATCCTTGGCTTTTTCCGTAAGCAATAATATAGATTATAAGGTTGTAGGAAAGCTAAGTGAAAATATACATGAAGATGTTAATATGATAGTTGCTTATTATAATGAAGATATACATGGAGTGATTGACAAAAAACTAAAGGATATAAAAGTTACTATTACTACATCGGTATCAAACTCAATAGATGTTATTCCGGAAGGAATATCTAAAGATAAGGGACTTAAGATGATTGCAGAACATTTAAATGTTAGAAGAGATAATATATTAGCCATTGGAAATAGTTTAAATGATTTAGATATGTTAAGATATGCAGGTATAGGAATAGCAATGAAGAACTCCGATATAAGTCTACTAAAAAAGTGGAAAAATATCTCTCAATATACTAACGATGAGGAAGGAGTATATCGTATTATTAAGGATATTTAGTTAGAATAATATTTTAAAATATGATAATAAATATGTGCAAGCTTTTGATAAAATATGATTTAAGAAAGAAGGGCAAGGAAGTTTTCTTATTAACTTCCCTTGTCCTTTGTTCATTGGAAAATAATATAATAACCTTACATTAGCATATTTGCATATGAATATGCGTTAGAGACGGTTATTTTTGTATCAACTGAGAAAAACGTTTTCGTAACAATTAAAATATTAAATTTATTCCTAAAGATACTCCTATTCCTATTAATGTATCTATTATTCTATTAAAGGCAAAGAACATAGGAAATATATCTCCGCCATGAGAAACTGTAATACTTAAAAATACTACACAGCTAATATAGGTAGAACTAGTAGTTTTAAGATATACATTGGTGTATATAATTGGAATTAAGAATAGGCTTAAGATTACATAGTGAACATAATTAAATAATTGTATGCCTATAAAGTTCACTATCAATATGGCAAAAAAGCCATATATGCCTCCAATAAGGGTACCTATAATTCTACTTTTTCCAAATTGCCAACTGGTGCTGCCATCGTTTTGCATAGAGAGTATAGCAGCTATGGCAGAATAAAAGGGGATAGAATTTTCCCTTAGAAAACTAAGTAAAAAACATATATATACTGCCACAACTGTTTTTATAACTCTCATTCCAATAAGTTTAAATTTTTTATCCTTTTTCTCTGTTTTAGCTATTTCTCCCAAAGATTATTCTCCTTTAATGCTTTTATTAAGGTTTCAGCAATGGTGGTAGGATTCTCTGACATATATATTCCATATTCCTTCATTACCTTAATCTTTTCTTCTGCTGTGCCTTTACCAGAGGAAATAATGGCTCCAGCATGTCCCATTCGTTTCCCTCTAGGGGCAGTTTTTCCACTTATAAATCCAACTACAGGTTTTTTCATATTTTCTTTAATCCATAGGGCAGCATTTTCTTCTGCGTTTCCACCTATTTCTCCAATCATAATGACTGCATCCGTTTCATTATCATCATTAAAGGCTTTTAATACATCAATAAAACTAGTTCCAACAATGGGATCACCACCAATGCCTATAGTAGTAGATTGTCCAATTCCATTTTGAGACAGTTGGTGAACTGCTTCATAAGTTAGGGTTCCAGAACGAGACACTACACCTATTCTTCCTTTTTTGTGTATATATCCTGGCATAATGCCAATTTTACATTCTTCTGGAGTAATAATTCCTGGACAATTTGGACCGATTAATCTTGTATTTTTATCTTTTATATAATTTTTAATATTCATCATATCTTTAACAGGTATATGTTCTGTAATACATATAACTAGTTCCAATTCTGCATCTATGGACTCTAAGATGGCATCTGCAGCAAATGGGGCTGGAACATATATGATGGAAGCATTGGGTTTTGTATTATATACAGCTTCTTTTACAGTATTAAATACAGGAACTCCTTCAACCTCTATACCGCCTTTACCTGGAGAAGTTCCTCCAACTATTTTAGTTCCATATTTCAACATTTCCTTTGTGTGATATGCAGCAGTTTTTCCCGTTATTCCCTGAACTATTACTTTAGTGTTTTTATCAATCCATATACTCATATTTTTTCACCTCTTCTATTGAACTAATTCTATGATTTTTTTGGCACCTTCATCCATGGTTTTAACCCCGTATATATTTAATTTAGATTTTTCTATTATTTCTATACCTAGCTCTGAATTAGTACCTTCAAGTCTAACTACTAGTGGAACCTTTAAACCTACTGTTTTTGCAGCATTTACAATTCCATTAGCTATTACATTACATCTCATTATTCCGCCAAAAATGTTTACAAATATTCCTTTTACTTTTTCATCAGATAGAATAATTTTAAAAGCATTGCTTACGTTTTCTTCTGTAGCAGATCCGCCTACATCTAGAAAATTTGCTGGTTCTCCACCATAATATTTAATAATATCCATAGTAGACATGGCTAAACCTGCACCATTTACCATACAGCCTATGTTACCATCTAAGGAAATATATGATAAACCGTGTTTTGACGCCTCTAGTTCTTTTTCGTTTTCTTCTGTAATATCCCTATATTCAAGTATATCTTTATTTCTAAATAAGCTATTTTCGTCAAAATTGAATTTAGCATCTAGAGCTAATAATTGTTTCTCTTCAGTTATTACTAAAGGGTTTATTTCTGCTAGAGTACAATCCTTTTCTATAAAACATTGATATAAATCCATTATTATATTTACAGTATCATTTATTAAGTCCGTGGGCATATTAATGTTAAAACAGATTCTTCTGGCTTGAAATTCAGATAGTCCAATGAGAGGATTAATAAACTCTTTATGGATTTTGTTAGGGTTTTTTTCTGCGATTTCTTCTATATCCATTCCTCCTTCGCTGGAAGCTATAAGAACTATTTGAGATAACTCCCTATCTAATATAAAAGCCAAATAATATTCTTTATTGATATTGCAAACTTCTTCTATTAAAACTGCATTAATTTTTTTACCACTAGGACCTGTTTGATTGGTTACAAGGGTTTTTCCTAGTAATTCTTGAGCATTAGACTTTACTTCATCTATACTTCTAGCAGTTTTTATACCTCCAGCTTTTCCCCTGCCACCAGAATGAATTTGAGCTTTTACAACTGCTAAATCAGTTTTTATTTGCCAAGCTGCTCTTTCTGCATCTTTTGCATCATATACGACTATACCATTAGGCACAGGTACCCTATAATTTTTTAATATATCCTTGGCTTGGTATTCATGAATGTTCATATTTTAACCTCCAATTTTATATTTTAAATAAAAAAACTCAGCATTGTTTGCTGAGCTATTACTTCGAGGCATTAAAAATAAAAACCTTTCTTATAAACAGAAAGGATATGGTAAAAAAGGCAGAATAAATTCATACTACCTATAAACACATCCTCATCCTCGTGAGTAATAATCAGCGTTTTTATATTGGCAGGTCTCCTGACTTAAGCATACAAATCTTACACCTTCCCATATCTTATATTAGATACAGTGGCATACGTAAGATCCTGTCTATTACAGTGGCGGGACCGTGTGGGATTTTCACCCAACTTCCCTTTTAAACAATTCCATAAGAAATTGTACCAATATAAACTTATTAAATTTTGAATATAATATATCATAGACAAAGACAATAGTCAATAACGTGGACTAAGGATGATTTTTTATAATATGATGAGTTTTCAATTTTTAGTCAAGCTATTTTAACAAAATAAGATTAGTAGAAGAAATAAAAAAGGTAAATTTATTAAAAATTCAATTGAGTATTTTGGACTAAATATAGCAACTAATATACTGATTTTAAGAACAACCAAAATTTTGGCTGTTCTTTTCATTGGAAAAACCCTACTATTATTATATAATAAAAAAAGAAACAAATGTTTAATATGGATGGTGAAACAATGGATTATATAAAAGGACTTAACGATAGACAAAAGGAAGCTGTTCTTCATACAGAAGGACCTTTACTTATTTTAGCGGGGGCAGGCTCGGGAAAGACTAGAGTTTTAACCCATAGAATTGCCTATTTAATTGAAGAAAAAAGTATTTTCCCGGGAAATATCTTGGCAATAACTTTTACTAACAAGGCAGCTAATGAGATGAAAGAAAGGGTAGCCAATTTATTAGATGGCAATGTAGAAGATATATGGATGGGTACATTTCACTCTATATGTGTGAGAATACTTAGAAGAGATATAAATAAGATTGGATTTGAAAGGTCGTTTTCTATCTATGATAGGGATGATCAGATTACCCTCATGAAGGAATGTATAAAAGAACAAAACTTGGACAAGGAAAAATATAAGGAAAGAGCTGTCCTTAATACCATTAGCTCATTGAAAGACAGTATGACATCTCCAGATACATACATCAATGAAAATTATAACGATTATTATTATAGAAATGTAGGGGAGCTATATGCTCTATATGAATCTAAGCTTAAAAAGAACAATGCCCTAGATTTTGATGATTTAATAATAAAAACAGTAGAACTGTTAAGAACCAATCCAGATGTACTGGATTTTTACCAAAGGAAATTCAAATACATCTTTGTAGATGAGTTTCAAGATACAAATAAGGCACAGTATGAATTTGTCAGGATGTTATCCCAGAGATATAAGAATCTATGCGTGGTTGGGGATGATGATCAATCAATTTATGGATGGAGAGGAGCAGATATAACCAATATATTGAACTTTGAAAAAGACTTTTCAAATACTACAATCATCAAGTTAGAACAAAATTATCGTTCTACTCAAAATATATTAGATGTAGCAAATCATGTTATAAAAAACAATTTAGATAGAAAAGATAAAAAACTTTGGACCGACAATGAAGAGGGAAACCAAGTTGTAGTTGAAAATTTACTGGATTCAGCGGAGGAAGCATATTTTGTTTCCAATAGGATAGAAGAGCTTATGGAAGAAGGGTACAAACCTTCCGATTTTGCAGTTCTCTATAGAACTAATGCTCAATCCCGTTCTTTTGAGGAAGCTTTTATGAGAAAGAATATCCCCTATAAAATAGTTGGAGGGTTAAGGTTCTACGACAGAAGAGAAATTAAAGATATAATAGCTTATTTAAAATTAATTCAAAATCCTGTAGATGATATATCCTTAAAGAGAATAATAAATGTACCAAAGAGAGGTATAGGGAATGCTACTGTAGAGAAAGTAGAAGAATATGCAAATAGCATTGAGGAAAGTATATATAGTGTATTGTTCAATGTGGAGGATATATGTGGATTGTCAGCAAGGGCTAAAAACAATCTAAAGACCTTTGTAGATATGATAAACAAATTTATGGCCATGAGGGAAGTAATGGGTATAAAAGAATTTATAGAAGAAGTGGTATATGGCATAGGTTATATTAAGGAATTGGAAAAAGAGGATAGTATAGAATCTCAAACTAGACTAGAAAATATTAGAGAATTTATTTCTGTAGCAGTAGATTTTGAAGTCAATAATCCAGATGGAACTTTGGAGGATTTTCTTGCAAATGTTTCTCTTCTTTCTGATGTAGATAAGACTGAGGATATACAAAATTCAGTAACCTTATTGACGGTACACTCTGCTAAGGGGTTAGAATTCCCAGTAGTATTTATGGTAGGTATGGAAGAAGGATTGTTCCCAATATCTAGGGCTGTAAATGATGAAACCGAACTAGAAGAGGAAAGAAGGCTCTGCTATGTAGCTATAACTAGGGCAGAAAAACTATTATTCCTTACCTTTGCAAAGATTAGAACCATATATGGTAATGTAAACTATACACTTCCTTCTAGATTTATTAGTGAAATACCAGAGCACCTAATAGATATGAAGAAACAGAAGGAAACAGTTCTAAATACGAAGATAGATAGCAGGGAACAGTTAATAAAGGTTAGAGATTATTCTAAGAAACAGGAAGTCCCTAGATTAAAGACTCAAGTGGCTACCAATGATGTAGAACTGGGAACCAAAATCAATCACAAAAAATGGGGGACAGGGACTATTGTCCAAATAAAGGATAGAGATGGTGACAAGGAATTAGTAATCGCCTTCGATAAAGTAGGACTTAAAAGATTACTTCTTTCTATTGCTCCTATAGAAATAGTGAAGGGAGAATAGCACTATGGAAAAGATAAAAAGAATGGATGAACTTATAGATATAATCAATGAATTAAATTATCATTACTATACATTAGATGAACCAAAGCTAAGCGATAAGGAATATGATGCCCTTTATGATGAGTTGGTTAGATTGGAAAAGGAGACAGGGGTAGTCTATTCCTATTCTCCTACCCAAAGGGTTGGAGGAGCTACACTAGATAAATTTGAGAAGCATATCCATTTAGGAAAGCTATGGAGTCTTGATAAAAGTCAAAATTATGGGGGATTGATTAATTGGGATGCTAGAGTTAGACGTTTAATAGAGGAATATAACGAAACCCATGATGATAAATTGCCACAGCCCACCTATATAGTAGAATACAAATTTGACGGGCTCACTATCAATGTAACCTATAGAGATGGTGAGTTGGTCCAAGGAGCTACTAGGGGCAATGGTACTGTGGGAGAAGCAATACTTTTACAGCTTAAGACGATAAAAACATTACCTTTAAAGATAGATTATAAGGGAACTATGGAAATACAAGGGGAAGGTCTGATGCCATTATCCGCCCTTGATGAGTACAATAAAACGGCAAAAGAGCCATTAAAGAATGCACGAAACGCAGCAGCTGGAGCTTTAAGAAATTTAGATCCTAAGGTTACAGCGGAAAGAAATTTAGTAGCTTATTTTTATAATATTGGATATATAGAAGGGAAAGAGTTCGAAACCCATTTGGAAATGCTGAAATTTATAAAGGACAATAGGCTTCCAGTTTATAATTATGAAAAAGAGTGTAGTTCCATAGATGAGGTCATAAAAGAGATAGAAATAATTGATAAAGAAAGACATCATATTGACATATTGACTGATGGGGCAGTGGTAAAGATCAATGATATGAAGACAAGGGAAGTATTAGGTTATACTATGAAATTTCCAAGATGGGCTATAGCTTTTAAATTCGAGGCAGAAGAAACTACCACTACTCTACTATCCGTTGAATGGAATGTAGGTAGGACGGGTAAAGTAACTCCTACAGCCATATTGGAACCTGTGGAAATTGCAGGTGCTACTGTAAGGAGAGCAACTTTAAACAATTGCGATGATATAGAGAGGAAAGGGGTTAAGCTTAATTCCAGAGTTCTCATTAGGAGATCTAATGAAGTAATTCCAGAAATAATGGGAGTGGTGGATACGGACAATGAAACCTATCCTATAGAAAAGCCTACTCACTGTCCAGCATGCAATAGCGAATTGGTTCAAGATGGAGTTCATATATTTTGTCCCAACTCCCTAACGTGCAAACCTCAATTGGTATCAAGAATGGTACACTTTGCCAGTCGAGATGCTATGAACATAGAGGGGTTTAATGAGAAGACCGCAGAGAAATTATTGGATGAATTGGATATAAAGGATATTCCAGAAATATATGAAATAAAATATGAAGATTTAATTAAACTAGAAGGATTCAAAGAAAAGAAGAGTAACAACCTACTGCTTGCTATTGAAACAAGCAAAGATACTACACTGGATGCTTTTATCTATGCTTTAGGAATATCCAATGTAGGTATAAAAACAGCTCAGGATTTAGCAGAGCATTTTAAATCATTAGATGCTATAAAAGAAGCTACTTATGAGGAACTCATGACTATACCAGATGTAGGACCTAAAATAGCTGAGAGTATAATAGAATTTTTCCATGATGAGAGGATTTTACAAGGAATAGATAAATTGTTATCGGAAGGAGTAAAGCCTTATTATGAGAAAAAGATAGTAGAGGAATCCTTCTTTACGGATAAAACCGTAGTAATTACAGGAACTATCGAAGCCTATTCTCGAAATGAGATTAAGGATAGAATAGAACAAATGGGAGGCAAAGTAACAGGTTCTGTAAGCAAAAAAACTGACTATGTAATAGTAGGACAAAATCCAGGTTCTAAATATGAAAAGGCAGTGGAATTAGGAATAGAAATAATAGGGGAAGAAAGATTGTTGGAGATATTAGGTTAATGGAAACATATGAAGGAACTTGCTTTTGGTTTGATTTTTTTATCATATAAGTGGTAAAATAAAGAGGTAAAAGTTTAAAGGAGGAAAAACGATGGTTTCTAAAGAAGATGTTAGACATATAGCTGAACTCTGTAAGCTTAAATTTTCCGAAGGGGAATTAGACGGATTTACGGATAAGTTTTCTCAAGTACTAGGATATGTAGATAAACTAAAGGAAGTAGATACTGAAGGAGTAGAGCCAACTTATTTTGTAAATGAAAAAGTTAAACCTTTAAGAGAAGATATTGTAGAAGAAGGATTATCAAGAGAAAAAACATTAAAAAATGCACCAGAAGAACAATATGGATATTTTAAATTGCTAAGAGTAGTGGACTAGGAAGAGGTGAAAAGATGGATATTACAAACTTAACGGCTATGGAGATTAGGGAAAAACTTAAGGGGAAAGAAATATCAAGCAGAGAAATTGTTGATGCCCATTTCCATAGGATAGAAGAAGTAGAAGGAAAACTTAACGCCTTTATAAAATTAACTAAAGAAGAAGCATTAAATACTGCCGATAGAGTAGATGATAAGATTAAAAATGGAGAGAATTTAGGACCATTAGCTGGAATTCCAATAGGTATTAAAGATAATATAATTACTTATGGTGTAAATACTACTTGTGGTTCAAAGATGTTGGAAAATTTCATTCCCCCTTATGAATCAACTGTTATAAAGAAGATTAAAAATGCGGATGGCATAATATTGGGAAAGACCAACATGGATGAATTTGCTATGGGTTCATCGACGGAGACTTCTTACTTTGGACCAACTAAAAACCCTATAGATTTGGAAAGAGTGCCAGGAGGTTCTAGTGGAGGAGCAGCTGCAGCAGTAAGAGCTAGTGAAGTAGCTTTGTCTTTGGGTTCAGATACGGGAGGCTCCATTAGACAGCCTGCTAGTTTTTGTGGGGTTGTAGGTATTAAGCCTACTTATGGACTGGTTTCTAGATATGGACTAGTACCCCTTGCTAACTCTTTAGACCAGATAGGAGTAATTGGAAAAAATGTATTAGATGCTGCACTGATGTTAGGAGTTATATCAGGGAACGATTTAAAGGATCCTACATCTTTAGATATAGAAAAGATAGACTATTTAGAAAGATTAAGCGAAGATGTAAAGGGAATGAAGATCGGTATACCTAAGGAATACTTTGCCGAAGAAATGGACAATGGTATTAAGGATGAAGTCATTAAGGCTATTAAATTGTTTGAAACTTTAGGAGCAGATGTAGAAGAGATATCTTTACCTAATGCTGAATATGGCTTGGCAACTTATTATTTAATTGTTACATCGGAGATTAGCTCTAATATGGCTAGATTTGATGGAATTAGGTATGGTTATAGGACTAAGGAATATGAAACCTTAGATGAACTCTATATAAATACGAGATCTGAAGCTTTTGGTGAAGAGGTTAAGAGAAGGATTATGGCTGGTACTTATAGTTTAAGCAGTGGTCATAGCGATCAGTATTATAATAAAGCCTTAAAGGTAAGAACTTTAATAAAAGATGATTTTGATAAGGCTTTTGAAAAGTATGATATAATCCTATCTCCAACAGCTCCAAATCTTCCCTTTAAATTAGGAGAAAAAACAAAGAGTCCGTTGTCTATGTATAAATCGGATATATTTACTGCCCCAGTCAATTTAGCAGGAATATGTGCTATATCTATTCCTTGTGGATATGTAGATGGTCTACCTGTAGGTCTACAGATAATAGGAGATAGATTTAAAGAGGAGAATATTTTAAAAGCAGCTTACGCCTTTGAAAAGCATTCATCTTTAGGGGGTGAAATAAATGGGCTATAAAACCATAATAGGATTAGAGATTCACGTAGAACTGATGACAAAGACTAAAATATTTTGTAGTTGTGCCAACAACTTTGGTGGAGAAGCCAATACCCAGTGCTGTCCAGTGTGTTTAGGATTACCTGGCTCTCTTCCTATATTAAATAAATCCGTATTGGAATATGGAATAAAGGCAGGTATTGCATTTAACTCACAAATAGCTAATAAGACTAAAATGGATAGGAAAAACTATTTTTATCCTGATCTAGTAAAAGGATTCCAAATAAGTCAGGACGATATACCTCTATGCAGTGGAGGATATGTGGAAATAGAGTTAGAAGAAGGTACTAAGAAGATTAGGCTGGAGAGGATACACATTGAAGAGGATACGGGAAAATCTGTCCATACTGAAGAAGGAGATTCTTTGTTAGACTACAACAGGTCTGGGGTGCCTTTGATTGAAGTAGTTACAAAGCCAGATATGAATACTCCAGAAGAAGCACAATTATTTTTAGAAAAGTTAAGGTCTACTTTAAAATATATTGAAGTTTCCGACTGTAAGATGGAAGAAGGTTCTTTAAGATGTGATGTCAACATCAACGTAGTGGATACGGAAACGGGTAATAAGACAAAGATAACTGAGCTTAAGAATTTAAACTCCTTTAGAGCTGCAGTTAAGGCCATGGAATATGAAGAAAAAAGACATATATCCTTGCTGGAGGAAGGAAAGGATACAGTAAAGGAAACGAGAAGATGGGATGAAGTAAAAAATGAAACCATAGTTATGAGACAAAAAGGTGAAGCAGCAGATTATAGATATGCTGTAGATGCAGATGTCCCTCCTATTGAAGTAAAAGAGGAATGGATTGAAGAAATAAAGAAATCCTTACCTGAGCTTCCTCATGATAAGAAGGAAAGGTTTATTAAAGAATACGACCTTCCTGAATACGATGCAGGAGTGTTAACTCAATCAAAAGAGCTATCATTATTCTATGAAGAAACGGTAAAATATTCTGAAGATCCTAAACAAGTCAGCAATTGGATAATGGGAGATGTTTTAAGAAGATTAAAAGATGAAGAAATTGAAATAGAGGATTTGAAATTTACTCCAAAGGATTTAGCAGACCTTATAAAGCTTATCAATGATGGCAAGATCAGCAATAATATTGGTAAAAAAGTGTTAAAATGGATGTTTGAAACTGGAAAGAATCCTGAAGAAATTGTTAAAGAAAAAGGCTTAATCCAAATATCTGATGAAGATGAATTAAAGGAAATAGTTGAAAAGGTACTATCAGAAAATGAACAGTCCGTTATCGACTATAAAAATGGTAAGGATAGAGCTTTAGGATTTATAGTTGGGCAGGTTATGAAGGCTACAAGAGGTAAGGCAAATCCTCAAATGGTAAATAAAATGGTTTCAACTATGTTAAATGAAAGATAGACAGGTTAAGAGCCTTGATTTTTTATAATTAAATTTAGGTGATTTATATTTAAAAAAGATGAGAAACCCTATTGAGGAGCCTCATCTTTTTTCTTTCCCTTTTCTTTATAGTATGGACAATCTTTTAAAGGTGTACCAGAGGAATGCGTTATCTCAGTTAAAGTACATAAGCCTTCTTCTTCATAAATACATTTTTCAGAACAAGGAATAATCAAGTTTTTTCCTCCTTCAGTCCATTTTAGTACCTATTATTCTAACCAAAGTTAAAATAAATATGAATAGGCATAAGAAGTGTACTGGGAGTGTATTAAAAGTGTTTGTATTTTGATATAATATACTTAAATAACAAATAGAAAAATCAATGGAGGGGGATAGTTAATCATGGAGATAGGAAAATTGCCAAATGAAGTGTTGAAAAAAATTGTTTTTGATAATATATATAATAAAAGAAAGGAGGTATTGGTAGGGGCAGCTATTGGTGAAGATAATGCTGTTGTAGATTTTGGGGACGAAGTCTGTCTATTGTCTACAGATCCTATAACGGGAGTAACTCAAGGAATAGGAAAGTTTGCAATCCATATATCCTGTAATGACGTAGCAAGCAGTGGAGCAGAACCTATTGGAGTGCTCTTAACCATTATGGCACCGCCATCTACGACGGAAGAGGATATTCAGTTGATAATGGAACAAGCAGGAGAAGCTGCTAAAGACCTAAATGTGGAGATAATGGGAGGCCATACGGAAATTACCGATGCGGTGACTAGAGTAGTTATATCCACTACGGTTATTGGGAAACAAAAAAAGGAAAATATGCTCAATTCAAAGAATATCAAAATAGGGGATAAGGTGATTATAACTAAATATGCTGGTATTGAAGGGACTTCGATTATTGCAAAGGAACTTAAAGAGTATTTGGAGGATAAGTTGAGTGTGGACAAGATAAAGGAAGCTCAAGAAATGGGTACACTTTTATCTGTTGTAAAAGAAGGGGTTATATGTGGAAAGATAGGAGTAAATTATATGCATGATATAACCGAAGGTGGAGTATTAGGAGCAGTTTGGGAAGGAGCAATAGCTATAGGTAAAGGCATAAGAATATATGAAAACTTAATTCCTATGAAAGAGGTGACAAAAGAAATTTCATCTATTTTAAATATCAATCCATACAGATTAATTTCTAGTGGTAGTATGCTCATAATAGCAAGTGAGGATAAGGTTCAAAGGATTCAAGAAGAGCTGCAAAAGGAAAATATAGACGCAACTATTATTGGAGAAGTTATAGAAAAAGGAGCTTATATGGTGAAGGACGGTAAAGAGGAAAGTATTTCATCACCAACTAGTGATGAGCTATATAAAGCCCTTTCTATATTAGATTAATATTACATTATCATTACAAAACCTCTATTTCGTTGACATAATAACTCATCAAATGATATAAATAACTTAAGCACAGTAAAATAAATAGTAAAGGATGTGGAAAGGGGCAATCGAGATGAAAAAATGGAAAGCTGTTTTAACCCTTTTAATGATTTTAGTGTTTGTAAGCTCACCAGGATTAGCAGCTAAAAAGGATAACAGTCTAAGGGTAAGTATGGATGGCAAAGGATACACGGTAAAAGAAGTACCAGTAGTTATGGATGGACAAACTATATATTCTGATATTCCAACATTTATTCATCCTGTAAATGACTATACTTTAGTCCCTATTAGGTTTATAGCAGAACGATATGGAGCTAATGTAGACTGGAACCAGAAAACTAAAACAGTTGTAGTCAATCAAAAGGATAAGGAGATAAAGATGACCATCAATAGTAAAGATGTGTATATTGATGGTAAGAAAAAGGTATTAGATGGGGAAACAACTCCTAAACTTGTAACTTTTTCAAATAAGGATTCAAGAACTATGGTTCCTTTAAGGTTTGTTTCTGAAACCTTAGGATATGAAGTTGGATGGGATAAGAATAATAAGGTACCATTTATAAATACAACAGGCAAGGATACAGATATCGATGCTGATGTCAATGAGATAACGAATGTATCAATAGAGAAGGGAAGCACCAATAAGCCAAAGATAAAGATAAATGGAACTAAGAAATTAAATTACTCTACGACAAAATTGGAAAATCCGAATAGGTTGGTAATAGATATTGAGGATGCAAAATTAAATCTTAAGGGTAATATATCCTTTAAAGATGGAGTAGGTAATATAGATGTAAATAGTAGTCCCATAAGTACAATAGATGTATCACAATTTTCCGCTACGCCAGATAAAGTAAGGGTGGTAGTTCATTTAACCGACAAGGCAGATTTTAATACAATCTCTGGAGATGAAGGAAAGTCTCTGACCTTATCCTTTGTAAACAAGATAGGAAAAATAGAAAAAGAAGTAATAGATGGTAAAGAGGCTCTTGTTATCTACAATGAAGGTAAACCTGAAACCAAAGTCATGAAGTTCAGCAATCCAGAAAGGATAGTTTTAGATTTAATGGACTCTTCTCTACAAGGAGGAGATTATCTAGAATATAACCACAATGTAGGGTTTGTTAAAAAGGTAAGAGTATCTCAGTTTATACCAGATGGGCTTTATAAACCTAATGATAGGATAGTTAGAGTGGTTTTAGACATTAAAGATGGTGTTAAGGACCCTAATGTTAAAATTGATACATATGACAACAAAATAGTTATTATACCTGAAACGAGTATTTGGGAAATAATAGACTATTCCGTTGAAGGTTCTGACCGATTAGTATCAATTAATGCCAACAAGGAAACTGATTATGATATAGGTTATGATAGCGATGGAAAGAATATGACCATCAGTGTTCCATCTAAAAATATAGATTTAAAGGAAGGTTATCTAAGTATAAAAGATGGACTTATAAATGATATCACCATAAAGGAGACAGGAGAAAACACCAAGATTATTATTAACTTTAGAAGAGCTATTGATTATACATTACTATCAAAGACCAAAGATAATAAAATATCTGTCAGAATAAAAAGAGACGAAAATATAAATCCCTCTGATAAAGTTATAGTAATAGACGCAGGTCATGGAGGAACAGACCCTGGAGCGGTTTACAATGGGGTTAATGAAAAAGATATAAATTTAAGCGTATCACAAAAGCTTAATGCAGAATTGAAGGATAAAGGCTATACCACTATAATGACAAGAGATACTGATACCTTTGTCCAATTAAAGGATAGACCTAAGATTGCAAATGATGAGCAAGTTGATATATTTATAAGTATTCATTCCAATGCTCATCCAAATAGTGATATAGATGGTATTCAAGTATTATATAATCCATCAAAAAAAGATGCAGATAGTCTACCACTAGCAAATGTAATAATGGAAGAATTGATAAAAGGAACGGGAGCTAAGAATAAAGGTATAATTGAAAGACCAAAATTAGTAGTATTAAATCAAACTAAGATGCCTGCAGTACTAATTGAATTAGGATTTATCTCTAATAAAGCAGAGGCAGATAGATTAAAAGACAGTGATTACCAAGACCTTTTAGTACAATCCATTGTTAAGGGAGTAGAAAGATATTTTGAATTATATTGGTGATAAAATAAGCGGAGAGTAATCTTCGCTTATTTTATTGACATTATAAGGTCTATAATGATATAAACAAAATAAGTGAATATCTACTAGAGGATAAAAAGGGGGCAGATAATATGAAAAAGTGGAAATTTAGTGTGATTTTTTTAGCAATATTCATATCCATCAATTCACAAGTATTTGCAGCTAATAAGAGTAATGAAATTGATATCAGCATGGACGGAAAAAGATACAGTGTAAAAGAGGTTCCAATAATTTTAGATGGACAAACTATATATTCGGAAATCCCCGCATTTATACATCCCATAAACAACTATACTCTGATTCCCATTAGATTTGTATCTGAACACTATGGTGCCGAGGTAAAATGGGATCAAGAAACTAAGACAGCAACTATCATATTAGAGAATAAGGAAATAAAAGTTACAATTGACAGTAAGGATGTATATATCAATGGAGAAAAAAGAACTATTGAAGGTGGAACTGTCCCTAAGCTAATAACTTTTTCCAATAATGACTCCAGAACCATGGTTCCATTAAGATTTATATCGGAAGCCTTTGGTTATGAAGTAGGTTGGGATGAGAAAAATAGAGTCCCTTATATAAATACTTTAAATAACACAATAGACTCTAAAGAGATAACAAATGTGAAAGTTGAAACAGGTGATATCAATAAACTAAAGGTCATAGTAGAAGGAACAGAAAAATTAACTTTTTCGCAGATGTTTTTAGAAAATCCAAATAGATTGGTAATAGATATTGATAATACAATATTAAATCTTGGAGGAGATATATCTTCTGAAAATGGAGTGGGAGTTATAAATGTAAACGATAATCCGATAAATAAAATAAATATATCTCAATTTTCAAACAAACCCAATGTAGTAAGAGTAGTAATCCATCTATGGGAAGAAATTGATTTTAATATAGTACATACAAATGAGGAAAAATCTTTAGAGATATCTTTTGATAAGAAGGTGGTTACTCCTCGGAAGGATAATGTGTTAGAAAATATTGATTATTTTATTGAAGGCGGCAACAGGATAGTTACTATTAATGCTAAAAGAGATACGAAATATGATGTAGCATATAATAGTGATGAGAAAACTATGACTATTGATATCCCACAGGAAAATATAGATGCAAGTGAAGGTTTTTTGAATATAAAAGATGGATTTATAAACGACATCACCGTAATAACTATAGAAGAAAAGGCAAGGGTTATTCTAAGTTTCAGACGAAATGTGGAATATACTATACTATCTAAGGATAATGATAATAAAATAATATTAAGCTTTAAAAAAGATGAAAACATAAAAACTTCTGATAGACTTATAGTAATAGATCCAGGTCATGGAGGCAAAGCTTCAGGAGCAGTTTCTCCAAATGGAACTAAAGAAAAAGATGTAACACTTAACATATCTACAAAGCTAAATGAAGGTTTAAAGCTTAAGGGATATGGTACATTGATGATAAGGGATGGAGATTATGATGTAGATAATTATGAAAGAGCAAAGATAGCTAACGATAATCAAGCAGATATATATATTAGTATTCATGCTAATTCAGTTGAAAATAAACCAGATGTATCAGGCATAGAAATATTATATTGCCCTGTAGACCCTAATAGTTTAGATGTAAGAAACAATGAAGAATTAGCGAAGACGATTAATGAAGAACTGATAAAGGGCGTAGAGGCAAAGAATAGAGGATTGGTAAAAAGACCTAATATTATAGTATTGAAGCATACCAAGATGCCAGCAGTTTTAATTGAAGTGGGTTTTTTAACCAATGCAATCGAAGAAGAGCTTATAAAAGATGAATATTATCAAAATAAGATGGTGGAATCTATAATAAATGGAATAGAAAGATATTTCGAGTTATATTGATTTATATACTAAAATATAGGAGGTATATTATGAGCTTATTAGCAGGTTATTTATTTATTTTCTGTGCTAGGGTATCAGATGTTACATTGGCAACTATTAGAATGCTGATGGTAGTTCAGGGAAGAAAGATTCAGGCAGCAATTATAGGTTTCTTTGAGGTAAGCATATATGTTACGGCTTTAAGCAAGGTAGTTAGCAGCTTAGATAACATAGGGAATCTACTGGCTTATGCTCTAGGTTTTGCTTGTGGTAATTATATAGGCATAACTATAGAGAATAGGATAGCTCTTGGGAATCTAGCGGCTCAGGTTGTCCTTAAGGCTGATAACAATGAGGAATTAATTGAAAGTTTAAGAGAATCTGGATTTGGTGTAACCGTATTACAAGGTCATGGTAGAGAAGGGACCAGAGAAATTCTTAATTTAACAATAAATAGAAAGGACTTAGACAAACTCAAAAGTATAGTCTATGATTACGATGAAGAAGCGTTTATTACAACTAATTCAGTGAATCCTATAAGTGGAGGTTATTTTTCAACTATTAAAAAGAAATAAATAAATAATCATAGTATCCTTTATCCTTTAATATAATGTAATAAAAACGTGGAGGGGGGTAAGGGATGAACAATAAGAAAATAGTATTAATACTTTTAATATTTGTAATAGCTCTTGCTGGAGTTGGTTGCAAAGGTAAGGGAGGTTTTAAAAAACTCTTTTCTAAGGAGGAAGAACTTGATATTATAAAATCAGATGAATATGATTTTGAAGTAACTGACGATGAAGGTATGCGAAAAACTGTGCTATATTTTAAAGACAAACAAGGATTAGTAGTTCCTGTTATGAGGAAAATTCCATGGGAGGAAGGTATTGCAAAGCTTGCAATAAAAAACATGATAGATAGTCCTGAAATGAGGGAAAGTGTGGCTCCTACTGGACTGATTCCCATAATACCAGCAGGAACAGAAATTAGGGGAATGTCCGTAGATGAAGATACTGGGATTTGCAAGGTGGATTTTTCAGAGGATATAATGAACTATGAAACTGAAAAGGATGAAGAGAGTATAATAGAAGGCGTTGTATATACTTTAACGGAATTTCAAGCAATTGATGAAGTACAGTTCTTGGTAGAAGGTAAAGTTGTTCCAACTATGAAATATGGTGCTGATATATCCAACCCTTTGAAAAGGGAAAACATAAATTTAACTGGAAATCTAGATAATACTAGATCCAAGGTAGTAGTCTATTATAAAGGCAATAATTTAGAAGAGAATTATGAATATTTTGTACCAATAACTATACCAACATTGGCACCAGTACCGAATATATATACTGCTCTTGAAACCTTATTTGATGGTCCACCAACGGAACTAGGATTGAGTACCGATATACCTGAGGGGACTAATTTTCATGGAGTAGATGTTAAAGATGGAATAGCCTATGTAGATATTTCTTTTGACTATGGAAATCCACCAGATGATAATACGGTATTTAATGATATGCTAAAGAATATAGGATTGACCTTATCTGAATTTGATGAAATAGAAAAGGTGGAACTACTCATCGACGGAAAGAGTTTGGAAGAAGCTGGGATGGATTTTTACATAAATATGACAATACCCGCTTTTGCCAATGAGTACTAAGCTGTCTAAAAGGCAGCTTATTTTTTTTCAAATGTTTATGCTAATTTTTGTGGATTGAATAAAATAATTAAAGTAGCTTAGAATATAGAAAAAAGAGGTCATATTTGATAGAATTGAATATGGATAAAAAATATTAGGAGTTGTTAAAATGAAGAGAATTGACAATAGAAGTTATGACGAATTGAGAAATGTAAATTTCACTAGAGACTACTTAAAACATCCTCAAGGCTCTGTTCTTATAGAGATGGGAAATACAAAGGTAATATGTACTGCTATGGTAGAGGATAAGGTGCCTCCATTTTTAAAGGGAAGTAATACTGGTTGGATAACTGCAGAGTACTCCATGATCCCTGGTTCAACGCAACATAGAAAGATTAGAGATGCTGCAAGAGGAAGAGTTGAGGGTAGGTCTCAAGAGATACAAAGATTAATAGGGAGATCCTTAAGAGGTATTATTGATTTATCGAAAATTGGTGAGAGAACTATTTGGATAGATTGTGATGTAATACAGGCTGATGGAGGTACAAGAACAGCATCGATTACTGGAGCCTTCGTAGCATTAGTTGATGCACTAAATTGGTTGTATGAACGAGGAGATATTAAATACATACCTATATTCAATTTTGTATCCGCTATATCCGTAGGAATAGTTAATGGAATACCAATGTTGGATTTATGCTATGAAGAGGATTATAAAGCTTTAGTTGATATGAATGTAATAATGACTGATAAAAATGAATTTGTAGAGATACAAGGTACTGGAGAAGGCAGTACTTTTTCTAAAGATGAGCTATATGACTTATTAAATTTAGCAGAAAAGGGTAATAATGAGTTAATAATAAAGCAAAAAGAAGTATTGGGAGATATTAGTAAATTAATAGGGAAAAACATAGAGTTAGAAGGGGAAAACGATGAATAGAAAAAGACTAATATTATCTACAGGAAATCCTAATAAAGTGGATGAAATAAAAGATATTCTTGAAGATTTACCATTAGATGTTTTATCTAAAGATGATTTAGGGTTTAAGAATTTTGAAGTAGAAGAAGATGGAAGTACTTTAGAGGAAAATGCTATAAAAAAGGCTGTTGCTTTAAGGGAGAAGACAGAAGGCATTGTTATTGCTGATGATACTGGACTTTTTGTTGATTTTTTAAATGGAGCACCTGGAGTTTATTCTGCAAGATATTCAGGAGAAAATTCTACTTATGAAAAGAATAATTTTAAATTATTAAATGAGTTAAAAGGAGTTCCCATGGAAAAAAGAGGAGCTTGCTTTAAGACCATAATTGCATTAGCTATGGAAGATGGCAGCGTTGTAACAGTTAAAGGGGAATGTAAAGGCACTATAGGCACTGAACCTAAAGGAGACGGAGGATTTGGATATGATCCACTATTTATAGTAGATGGATATAATAAGACCTTTGCAGAGCTAGGAGAAGAAGTAAAGAACAAAATAAGCCATAGAGCTAAAGCTTTAAATAGACTAAAAGAGGAGATAATTAAAATTTTAAAGGATGATGCAGATGAAAATATTTGTAGTAAGTGATACACATGGTAGTACTAAAGAATTTATAAATAAGGTAAATGGCTTAGGGAGTTCAGATTTAATTATTCATTTAGGAGATTATGTAGAGGATGGATTGAAAATAGAGAAAGCTACGGGAATAAAAACCGTTATCGTTAAAGGTAACGGTGATTATTTTCATTCCGAATTTGATGAAGATGAAATACTCAATATAGAAGGTAAAACTATATTTATTACCCATGGACATAACTACAATGTACGATATTCTATAGATAGCCTTATCTATAGAGCAAAGGAGGTAAAAGCAGATTTAGCTTTATTTGGACATACCCATGTATCGACATTTTTCGAGGAAGATGGTATAATGGTAATGAACCCAGGGAGTGCATCTATGCCTAGAGGGTTTAATAGAAAAAAGACCTTTGGAGTAATAGAAATAAGCGAAAAAATATCAGGTAGAATAATAGAAATTGATTAAATTAAAAAAAGTAGAATAAATGTATTGACATTAATGAAATAACCTGATATAATTCTATATTGTTAGCTGTTAAACACTTGGGAGGGCAAATGCGGGTGTAGCTCAGTGGTAGAGCACTGGCTTCCCAAGCCAGCAGCGAGGGTTCGATTCCCTTCACCCGCTCCAAAGCGAGCACCTATAGCTCAGTTGGATAGAGCAACGGACTTCTAATCCGTGTGCCGGGGGTTCGAATCCTCCTAGGTGCGCCAGGTTTATTACATACATGGTGGATATGGCCTAGCTGGTTAAGGCGCCAGATTGTGGCTCTGGAGATCGTGGGTTCGAATCCCATTATCCACCCCATTGTATTTTTAGTAATTAAATGGTGTAGTATGACGCATTAGCTCAGGCGGTATAAGCAGGGGACCAAAATCGTGTATTTCGATTTTGTGTACATCGCTTAGTCCGTTCCACAAATTGCTAATGAATCATAAAATATATACTGTGATCAAATTTAGAAGACNGCGCTAGACTTAGGATCTAGTGTCATTGACGTGGGGGTTCAAGTCCTCTTTCCCGCACCAAATAAGAATTGGCGAGAGCCAATTTTTTTTATACTCTATTTTGGAGGTAAATATGAAGCTTAAAGTATTATGGATAATGGGAACATTTTTATTGTTAATATTTATATATAACTACATTCAAATAACCAAATTATATGTAAATAAACCAATATTCAATAATAAAAAACTATCAGATAATTTGAGGATAACTCAAATATCGGATTTTCATGCAAATAAGCTAATCAATTTAAAAAAATTGTTAAGTGAAATAAATAAGTTTAATCCCCATATAATCGTTTTAACTGGAGATATTATAGACAGGAAAACTAAAGATATACAACCGATTTTAAATATAATAAATGATCTAATGAAAATGAATAAGAATATATTTTATGTAAGTGGAAACCATGAATTAAGCAATACATATGGAGAACAGTTTGTATTGGCTTTGAAGGAAATAGGAGTCACCGTATTGGATAACAACAATAAAACCATAGATATAGATGGGCAGAAGATCAATATTTGTGGATTGAATTTTTTTGTCTCTAAAGGGGATTATAAAAAAGCTGTAGAAGGAATTGATGAAAAAAACTATACCATACTTCTTTCTCATTCGCCTAATAGACCATTATCCTATATGAGTGGTGTAGAAGATTTAATACTTGCTGGTCATACTCATGGTGGTCAAGTGAGGCTGCCTTTTGTTGGAGCGGTAATATCCCCGGGTCAGGGATACTTCCCCAAATATGATAAAGGTACTTTTGAAATAGATGATACTATACTGTATATAGATAGTGGCTTAGGAAATAGTTTATTTCCAATTAGATTTTTAAATAGAGTTCAGATAAGTAATATTACAATAACTCCTTGACCATATTCTAAATTCCATTTATAATAGTATATAATTGAATATGCACCCGTAGCTCAATTGGATAGAGTCCTTGACTTCGAATCAAGTTGTTGGGGGTTCGAGCCCCTCCGGGTGTGCCAAAAGAAATGGCTAGACTTCAACGGTCTAGCCTATTTTTATGCTTATTTTTATTTTCTTAAAACCCTGCAAAATTGTCCAAAAATTTTCTTGTAACTAACACGTAACTAACACAAGATTAAATCTTTTCTATAGCTTTTCTTAATGATTCTATGTCTACATGAGTGTAAATATTTGCAGTAGTGGAATAATCGGCATGACCAATCATTTCTTGAATGGATTTAGTATCTGCTCCGGCCTTATTTAAACGGCTAGCAAAAGTATGTCTAGCTTTATGGGGATTTAGTTTTCTTACACCTGCTTTTTCTAATGCTGGGCGATAAAGATATTCTCTATAGTAACTTGGTCTAATTTTTTTCCCTTCTCTATTTATTAAATATTCGCTATCTGTAGAATACCATTTTTTTACATAAGGTTGTATTTTAGAATGTATTGGAACAATCCTGTCTTTTCCTGCATCGGTTTTTATTCCACCAGTTATTATCATGTTTTCTATATCTACATTAAATTTAGTTAATGTTAGTAATTCTGAAATTCTCATTCCAGTGTAGATAAATATAAGAATAGTATCTACCCATTCGATTTCATTTACTTTAGATTCTAATGTTTTAATTTCTAGATCCGTAAATATCTCTTGCTTTTTCTTTTCTTGTGAAGGTAGCTCTACCATTTCAGCATAGTTTTTATCAACTATATCATCTGCTAGAGCGTGTTTATAAAGAAGTCCAGATAATACCTTTACTTTATGACAAGATGACCTGCTAAGCCCTTTTGTAACCATATCATCTATTATTTCTTGAATATGTGATGTTTTAATGTCTTTAATTTTTTCGTCTTGCAATTTAGATAGATGTTTCCAAGCAGCAGAATAACTCTCTACAGTAGACTTGGATAGTTTTTCATATTTAGATTTAGACCATTCATCATATATTTCCCCTAGTGTTATATCTCCCCTTTCTCCTATAGGGTTTTTATTATATGCTGATAAGGCATCTAAGGCTTCAGGTCTGTTCTTAAAATACCCTATAGTATAATATTGTTGCTTTCCATTTTCGTCCCATCCTATCGTCTTTCTGGCAATCCAGGGACGGCGGCGATTACCAGAAAGTTTGTATACTGAACCATAACCATTGGGTAATTTGATTTTAATCATCTCCTTTGTTTGTTGTTTTTGAAAAAATGCATACTATAATTAAAATGGAGGATCATTATCAAAAAAATCTAAACTTGAAGCTGTTTCCAATTCTTGCTTTTCTATTTCAATTTCTTGCTTCTCCTTTTCCCAATCATCTAAATATCCATATTTATAGAAAGTAGTTTTTTCTCCGCATTGAGTGCAATATCTTGCGTTGCTATCTAATCGTACCTTACAACCTTCTGCGACACGATATTCTTGTCCATTAATATCGTAATCTGTTACCCCTCCACATTCTTGGTATAAGTATCCGCCACATATTTTGCAATACATATCAAATTCAGTTATATCTTCATTTTCGCACCTAGGACATATTAGAGCCTTTCCATTTTTATCTAGCTTTACATTGTTTCTGTACTTCATTGTTCCATCCCCCCAAATTAATTTATCACTACATATAGGACAAAAGATAGCATTTTTGGATATAGACCCGTAATTACAATTTGGGCATTGTTTTTTATATATAAAGTTGTAAAAATTATTTATAATTATTGGATAATAATCTTCAAAATACTTAAAATTATATATTTGATTTATATATTGCAGTCTACTCTTAGAAGCTTCATTAGAAAGCTTGCATAACTTTTTTATCTTAGATGAATTATCATCTATATGTAATTTTTTTAAAACAATTGGTGGAGCTAGTACTACACCGGCAAAGCAATCGGCTTCTTTTTCGTAACAATAATATTTATCATCAGTTAGACTGTTTCTATAAAGAGAAGTCACTGAGTTATTTAAATGTCTTAATACTATATGACCGATTTCATGTGTTAAGGTCCACCGTATTCTGCCTTTGTTATTAATTAAATCATTATATATTATTGAATATTCATGCGTTGTTGGGCAATAAATTGCAGCACCATCTTTACTTTTGAGCTTATCTTTCAATAATTTGTTTATAGTACACCCCAAATCTTTTGATAAAACAGAAGCTTTTTCAATTGTCCATCCATTGATTGCACATATTTTAAATGGATCAAATGGTAAACTGTCTATATTTTGTTCAATTAAAAAATCATATGCAGTTTCTACTGCGTAGTCATATCTTATATTGAGAATTGCATTATTTCTTCTTGAATGCATGAGGGAATAGCCTTTCTGCTAATTTTCTTAAATCTTCAGCTTCTTCGGGTGTTAAATTTTTACCTGCTCTAGCTATTGCTCTTATATCAGGGTTTGAAATAGCTTCAGCATCCTTTTTAACTTCTTTAATCATTTCGGCAACTTTTTCATCTAACAAAGGAGTTACATCTATATCTAAAGCTTCGGCAAGTAATTTAGCCTTTTCAGGGCTTGGTGTTCTTCTACCGTTTTCAATATCACTTATAAATGTTAGAGATACACCGCTTTTATCTGAAAGTTGTTTTAGTGTGTATCCTTTTTTCTTTCTAGCGGTTCTTATTATTTTTCCTACAGTCATATTGATCCTCCTTTCGTCTATAATTATAATCATTTACGCAATATGTGTAAATACTCGTTTTGTATTGAAGAAAGCAAATACTTCTTTAATACTTAGAAATACTTAGAAATACTTAGTATTACGCATTTAATTTAAAAATATACGCTATTCTGTTTAAAACAAGTACAATTGCAGCGTTGAAAATTACGCAGAAGAGTAATAATATATAACTATAGTCTTTACGCAATAGAGTAAAAATATACACTAGATGATAAAAAAAGAGAGGTGAAAACTTTGACTTGGGAAATTATTAAAAATAAGAGGATAAAGAATGGCTGGACTAAAGCAGAATTGTCAAGAAGAACAGGAATATCACAACAATTATTATGTGATATAGAAGCTGGAAGAAGAAATCCCTCTTTAAAAAACCTTGTTAAGTTAGCAAAATGCTTAGAATTTTCGTTAGATGAATTATTAATAAATTAAAAAAGAAGGAGGTTTAAGAAATGATTAACATAGTTAAAAAAGAATTAACTTTAGACAGTAGAGAAGTAGCACAGATGGTAGGAAAAAGACATGCGGATTTAATAAGAGATATTGAAACATATACCCAATATCTGGATAACGCAAAAGTGCGTTCTCAAGATTTTTTCATACCAAGCACTTATATAAGTAGCCAAAATAAAGAATTACCTAATTATCAAATTACAAAAAAAGGTTGTGAGTTTATAGCTCATAAGTTAACAGGTCAGAAAGGAACATTATTCACTGCAACATATATTAATAGATTTCACGATATGGAACAAGCCCTCTTATTAGAAAACAATAGACAGGCCATACCTGATATGAAAGCTAAAGAGATTGAAGCAAGATTAAATAATTCAAAAGTAAGACAAGCTAATGTACTTTTAAAAATAGCTAATGATACGGAGATAAAAGAATACAAACAAGTTCTACATTCCTATGCCAGCAGAATAGTTACAGGCCAGCAGATACTACCATTACCAGAAATAAACGAGAAAACTTATTCAGCTAAAGAGATAGGGGAAGTTTTAGGAATTAGCGCTAACAAAGTAGGTAGGTTAGCAAATCAGCACAATCTTAAGACTAATGAGTTTGGAAAATTCTTTTATGACAAAGCTAAACACTCAAATAAGGAGGTAGAAACATTTAGATATTATGACAATATCATTCCCATACTAGAAGGCTTAATGGAGAGTGATAAAAATGCCTAAAAGAATATCAGTCAAAGAGGCAGCAGAAATTTTAGGGGTATCTCAACAATTCATTAGAGTAGGATTGCAAAGAGAAAGGCTACCTATAGGCACAGCTCTCCAGTTAAGTGAAAAAAGATGGACCTATCATATTAGTCCAAAGTTATTGGAAGAGTATGCAGGAGAAATAAAGGAGGTAATTTAAAGTGAAAATATGGATTTTCATGAATACTGAATCTGAGGTGGGACCTGAAAGTATAAAAGGAATTTATAAAACTGAAGAAGAAGGCAAAATGGGTGTAAATCATGAAATGAATTTTTGCTATAACTGTGGACAATTACTAGATTGGGAGGGTGGAATAAATTGAATCTTATAGCAGGTTTTATAGGCAAGAACAAAGACTTTGAGTTAATTGAAATTCAAGAAAAAGTAAGACAAGCTGAACAAAATTTCAATTATGCAAATCAGGAACACATAGATGCTGCTATATATGAATTAAAAGCAACAGAAGAAAAATTTAATGCAATGTTGAGGGAGAAAAGGGGTGAGGAAGATGTCAGTAAAAGAAGTAATTGAGCAATTAAAAAGTTTGAGGGAACACTGCAAAGAATATGCAGATGCACAAGATGAGGATTGTATCTGGAAAAAAGACGTACAGGCTTTAGATATAGCTATAGAGATTCTTGAAGATATGTTTGATGAGGAAGAAGATTGAAAGCTATGAGAAGACTAAAATCTTTGGACAAGTCTACAAGAATGGCTATAGCAGAAAAATATAACGTAGGAGGGATTGTATGAGTAGAATAGATGGAAAACCTTATGCAGTTGATGTTATGGAGGTAATTGCAAAAGAAAGAAAAAGGTTAGAAAAAAAAGTAGCAAGCCCTGAATATGCAAGACACCCAAATTGGAGTTGGATGGAAACTTGGTTAGCAAAGTCAGATAAAGAACATTACGAAGATGATTTTGATTTCAATTCAACTGATAAAAATTGTAATGTATGTGGAAAGAAAGGTAGGTTCTTTATGGCAATGGATTTTTCATTCTGTGACGAGTATAGCTGTGGAATACAAATTTGCGGTACATGTTTAGATGAAATGAGGAGGACATTCGCTCATGAGGTGCTGAATAAAGTGAGGTCTCAAAATGAAAAATGATAAAAAGATTCGAGCAGTAGCAGAAGAAGCTAGAAAAATACTTAAAGATTATCCCGAGCTTAAATACAGCGAAGCTATCCAGAAAGCTAAGAAAGTTTTAAAAGAAAAAGAACCTATCCGCCGGCCAGCAAAATAGGTTCGAGTAAAAAACACTTAAGTAGAGTATACCACGAAAGGAGAGAAATATTCAATGCCTTATATAGAGTTTGAGAAGCTAGAGGAAAATTCAAAAGAAAAGATTGAATCAGAAATTAGATACCTCTCAGAAGAAAACGCAGAACTAAGAAGGAAGATTCGAGAAGGTAAAGATTCCGAAAATATATTGAAAAATAATGAAACCAGAATAGCACAGTTGATGGGGTGCTATTTGGGAATTAGAGGTGAATAATGTGAATGAGATTAAAATTTTAGAATTAACCTTAAGAAACTTTAAGGGGATAAAGGACTTCATCTTGTCCCCTGAGGGCAAAAATATAAATGTTTATGGTGACAATGCTACAGGAAAAACAACCATAATGGACTCTTTTATTTGGTTACTGTTTGATAAAGATAGCCAAAACAGCAGTAACTTTAATATAAAAACATTAGATGAGAACGGGAATGTGATTCATGGTTTAGAGCATGAAGTAAAAGCGAAATTAGAGATTGATGGAAAGGCAATCGTACTACAAAAGATATATAAAGAGAAATGGACAAAGAAAAGGGGAGAAGCTAAGAGGACGCTTACAGGGCATACGACAGATTACTTTATAAATGATGTACCTAAAAAGAAATCAGAATATGAAAATTACTTATCTCAGATTATAGAGGAAGATACATTTAAGATTTTAACTAATCCTTTGTATTTCAATACTAATCTCCACTGGAAAGATAGAAGAAATCTAGCATTAAATATATGTGGAGAAGTAGACCAGGAGGAAGTATTTAAAAAAGATAGTAGTTTAAAAGAATTAAAACCTTTACTAAAAGATAAATCAATAGATGATTTAAAGGCCGAAATGACATCTAGGAGAAGAAAATTAAACGAGGAATTAAAATCAATACCTTATAGGATAGATGAGCTATCTAGGGGAGATGTAGAAGTTGATGTAGATACATTAACTAAAGAGAAGAAAGAGTTAGAAGTTAAGCTAGGTGAAGTAAAAAACGCAAAAGGTATGGACTATGACTTTAGGTTAACAGGAATAAAAGGCTCGATAGAACTTCTAAAAAATAAATTTAAAAAACTAGGGCAGGATTTAACTAAAGACTTGAGAGAGCAGTTAGCTAATTCTCTGGAGCAAAAATCTAAAGTTTCAAAAGATTATTACCAGGCCAAAACTGAACTAGAAGAAAACACACTCAAGATAGGTAAGTTAGAAAAATCAATTCCAAGTATAAAAAAAGAAATGGAAGAACTAAGAGTTAGGTTTAAAGAAATAGCAGCTAAAGAATTTGACCAAAACTCTACTATTTGTCCTACTTGTAAACAAGAGTTACCTAATGAAGATATACAAAAACTTATTAATGGGTTTGAATATGACAAGCAAAATCAATTAAATTCTATAAATCTAAGCGGGAAACTTCTTAAAGAGCAATTAGAAAGTGTTGAGGAAGAATTAGAAGGTTTACAAACTATCCAGGAGCCTAAGTTTGAAGTAGTAAATAATCTAGGGCTAGAATTAGCAACAATAGAAGTAGATATACAAAACCTGGAGGAAAGAATAGCCAAGGCTGATGCAACTGAATTAGAAGAATATAAAGATATTCAGGCCAAATTATCAAAATTGAACTTAGAAAAGGAAGAAGTAGAAAAACTGTTAGAGGTTCAGGATAATTCCGAGCAGATCCTTGACCTTGAATCTAAAATAACAGAAATAAATAAAGAATTAGCCAGATTAGATTTAGCTAAGGAAAACAAGAAAAGGATCCAGGGACTAAAAGACAGAGAAAGAGAATTAGCTAATATGGTAGCAGAAACTGAAAAAATTGAATTCTTATGCGACCAGTACATCATTACAAAAGCAGAACTATTAGAGGATAAGTTGAATAGTAAGTTTAAGGCAGTAAAGTTTAAACTCTTTGATATTCAAGTCAACGGTGGAATCAATGAAACTTTTGTTACTACGGTAAATGGAGTACCATTTGAGGATTTAAACAATGCTATGAAGATTAATGCAGGGTTAGATATTATCAATACCCTAACTGATTATTACAATTTCAAGGCACCTATTTTTATAGACAACAGAGAATCAGTGAATGAGATTATAGATGTTAAAAGTCAAGTCATTAATTTGATAGTAAATAGCAGTAAAAAACTAATAGTGGAGGTGTATGGATAATGCACGTAAATATAGTTAAAGGAGATTATGTTTTCAAGCAATGGGACACTGAGAGTTTTAGGGCTATGTATGAGAAGTTTAAAGAACTAGAAGAACAGGGTTACGAAATGGTAAATGAGGAGCATGGTCCTTTAAATGTATATTTTCACTTTGAAAAAGAAGGTTGTGAAGAAATAGTAGTAACTTTGATGTGTTTTTAATTGAGGAGGAATTTTAAAATGTTGAAAGCTACAGTAACTATAACAGGCGGTAACCCTCATAGGTCTATAGAAATGAGTATGGAAGAATATATCCGCTTCATAAGAGAACAAGCTACTTTATTAGGAGACATAAGTGAAGAAGAACCTATATGTCTAGTAGGCTTTGATAAAAGTTCAGGTTGTGATTGTGAATTTGTTTCTAAAATAGATGGATTATGTGATTTGCACATGGATCCTGATTACGAAGATAGAAGATAGGAGGAATAAATAATGAACAATATGATTAATTTAGAGAAATTTGCAGGTGGAGCGTTAGCAGAGAAGTTCAATATAGGGTTAAAGGAAGTGCTAAAAAATATAGCAGATCCTAATACAGAAGCTAAAAAGAAAAGAAAAATGACAGTAGAATTAACATTTGCACCAGATGAAGAAAGAGAGCTTTCTTTAGTAGATATAGTAGTTAAAACTAAGCTAGAACCTACAAAGGCAGTAGCTACAAAGATATTGATAGATAAGGATGGGCAAGGAGGGATAATTGCAAGCGAATATAACAATCAGTTAAGGGGACAGCAATATTTAAAAGTTGACGAGGATACAGGAGAAATATTGGCAGATGATGATGTAGACATAGAAGGCATTAAATTAATAAAATAATAAAATTTAGGAGGAATGAAGAATGTTTGATAAAGAAGCTTTAAATTATTTAGTTAATCTAGGATATGAAAAGGATGTATTAGTAGAAACAGAGAAAGGACTGTTCTCAAAAGTACCGCTTACAAGGGTAAATTATCCAAGAGTTGAAACCTTAGAGGTAAGTAATCTTACAAGCATTATAGATTATATGAGATCCAACATAGATGGATATAAGGAAAGACTTTTAATACAAGTAGTTAGTCCAAGAGAAGTAAGGCTATTGACATCTTTAAATAATGATGATGTTAGAGATGAAATATTAAGAGCAGTAGCAATATTACCAGATAACATATACTATGACCGATTCATAGATACAGAAAGATTTAACATAATGCTACAATCCTCATTTGAAGATAGTGACGATAAAAAATTATTACTAAAGTTCACTGGTCTAATTCAGGAAGAAGCAGTTAAGAAAACAGGTGATGATGGAGTAAGCCAAGCAGTAACAATTAAAACAGGAGTGGCTACAGTTGGGGATGCAGTAGTTCCTAATCCAGTTATATTGGCACCATATAGGACATTCCCAGAAATAAAACAGGTAGAAAGTAAGTTTATATTCAGAATGCAAGAAGGTCCTAACGCCGCCTTGTACGAAGCAGATGGTGGAGCATGGAAAAATGAGGCAATGAGAAGGATAAAAGAATATTTAATAGAGAATTTAAAAGACATAGAGGACGCATACGAGATAATTTCATAATAGTTGAGGGTAGTACAAGCTACCCTCTTATAAAAACAATATAGGAGGAATATAAAAATGACTAATAAAAATCAAGTGGCAATTCAAGAGAAAAATATAACTGACAATGTTTTAAATAGAATTAACAATATGCAAGCCGAGGGAAGTTTACAGGTACCCGACAATTATAGTCCAGAAAATGCTTTAAAATCAGCTTATTTAAAATTATTAGAAACTAAGACCAAAGACGATAAGGCAGTTTTACAGGCCTGCACCCAAGAAAGTATAGCTAATTCATTATTAGAGATGGTAGTTCAAGGTTTAAATCCAATGAAGAACCAAGGTTATTTTATACCTTATGGTAATAAATTAACCTTCACTAGAAGTTATTTAGGAACTATAGCTATTACTAAGAGATTGCCAGGTGTCAAAGATGTAAAAGGCTATCCAGTATATAAAGATGATGAATTTGAAACGGAATTTGATTTAATATCAGGTAGTTTAAAGGTTAAAAAATATGTGCCAAATGTTAAAAGTAGAAATCCAAAGGATTTAATAGGAGCCTTTGCCTTAATAATTGGTGACGAGGATATTCTACACATGGAATATATGGATATGGACCAAATAAAAGCAGCTTGGAATATGGGAGCTATGAAAGGTAATTCGGGAGCGCATAAACAATTTCCAGACCAAATGGCTATTAGGACAGTAATAAATAGAGCTTGTAAGATGTATGCAAATACCAGTGATGATTCAGATATATTTGCTAATTTACTAAATAAGACAAGTACAGAAGTAGAGGCAGAAATAGGAGAAAACGCAAATAAAGAGGTATTAGATTTTGAAGATAGTGTTATCGAAGGAGAATATGAAGTGTCAGAAGTAGTGGACCAGGAGACGGGGGAAATTAAAGATAATATACCAGAAATGGAGTTTTAAGGATGAAAGCGAGAGAGTTTATTGATAACTGTGTCCTTTGTGGATATGCAAGTAAAAAAGTAGCAGAAGAATATGCAAGAGATAAGAAAAGACTTACTGAACAAGACTATATGGAAGTGTTCAGAATAAACGAGAAGAAAAATGATGTAAGTCATGGAATTTTATCTCCCACTTGCAATTATGACGGAGATGATTTAATAGAACTCTTGAACAGAACCCCTAGGCCATGGAACAAAGATATTGATTTGAATAGAGGAATAAGAGATATGAGAGAAGATGGTGAAGATGAAACTTAAAACAATAGCTAGTGGTAGCAGTGGAAATTGCTATCTATTAGAAACAGAAGATGGGAGCCTGCTCATTGAAGCAGGTATCCCTATAAAACAAATAAAAAAAGCATTAGGATTTGATTTTAGCAATATTCAAGGTTGTTTAATTACCCATGAACATGGAGATCATGCCAAGGCAATAAATGATATAGCAAAATTAGGAATTGACGTATACGCGTCAAAAGGCACGTTAAAGGCCTTGGATTGTACAGGCCATAGATTTATACCAATGACACATAATAAAGCTAAAATAATAGGGGATTTTGAGGTATTACCATTTAATACAGAGCATGATGTAGTAGAGCCTTTAGGATTTTTAATCAGACATAGAAATAAGAAAATCCTATTTGCTACAGATACCTATTATTTAAGATATAGGTTTAATGATTTAACTCATATTGCTATTGAATGTAATTATGTTAAATCTGTTATGGAAGAAGGTTTAAAAGATGGAACGATAAATATAAAAAGAGTCGCTAGAACTATGAAAAGTCATATGAGCTTAGAGAACCTAATTGAGTTTTTAAAGGTTAATGATTTAAGTAAAGTTGAAGATATATATTTATTACATTTATCAGATGATAATAGCAGTATTCCTATGATTAAAGAAGAAATCAGGAAAATATATCAAGGAAATTTGATAATAGCAGGTGGTGATTAAATGGCAAGACCACAGAAGATAGGTGTAGACTACTTTCCTTTGGATGTAGATATAGATCAAGATGATAAAGTGGCAATCATTGAAGCACAGCATGGAGTGCTTGGATTTGGAATAGTAATCAAATTGTTAATGCATATCTATAAAAACAGTTATTACTATGAGTGGACTGAAAGAGAACAAATACTATTCTCGAAACGAGTTAATGTTGACATTAATCAAGTTAATGTAATCATTAATGATTGTTTAAAGTGGGGTTTGTTTGACGAAAAGTTGTTCAAAGCATTTAAAATACTGACTTCCAGAGGTGTCCAAAATAGATATTTTGAGATAACGAAGCGTAGACAAGAGGTGGAAGTGATAAAAGAGTACCTATTATTAGATAATGATGACATTAATTCATATAGTAATTTAGTTATTGTTAGTATTAATGAAGAAGTAGAGGAAGTTAATGACAACATTAATCCCCAAAGTAAAGTAAAGGAAAGTAAAGAATATAGTAGTAGTAGTATAGGGACGGAGGAGGAAAAAATCCAAAATGATATTTCTTCAATCATGAAAGAATTTGAACAAAATGGATTTGGAACTATGACTTTAATCATAAAAGAAATGCTTATAGATTTAGTAAACGAGTATTCTGCCAAGTGGGTTCAGGAGGCAATGAAAATTGCAGTTAAAAATAACAAAAGAACATTGAGCTATGTAGAAGGAACTTTACGGAACTGGAGGACTAACGGAGGAATGAAACTAGGAGGTGATTCTAGTGGAACACATAGGGAAAACAATGAAAGTAGCCTTGGGCAGTACGAAGATATCGGAATCACAATCTAACGTTAAAACCTGCCCTAAATGCGGTGGTAAGAAAGAACTGATTGTAAATATAGCTGGAGAAGGAAGAAAAGTACCTTGTTTATGTCATTGCGAAAGCGAAAAGTATGAAAGGCTACAAGAAACAGAAGAACAGAAACAAAAAATGTTAAGGTTAGAAAAGCTAAGAAGTCATTCACTCATGGGAAAGCAATTTGAAAATTGTACCTTTGAGAACTTTGAATTAAACAATCAAAATAAAGGGATGTACAAGCTAGGGAAAAACTATTGTAAAAATTGGCAAGAGATGAAAGAAAGAAATATGGGACTTCTTTTATATGGTTCTCCGGGAACAGGCAAAACTTTTCTAGCATTTTGTATTGCAAATGGATTATTAGATTACATGATTCCTGTAATAGCTATAAGCTCCATAGGGTTATTGAATAGAATTAAGGAAACATACGATAGCTGGGGCAGAGAAGGAGAAATAGAAATAATTAATAATCTTAAAAATGCTAGCTTATTGGTCTTAGATGATTTAGGAGCGGAGAATAATACATCTTGGGCTAAAGAGAAGATATATGAAATTATTGATTCAAGGTACAGGGATGGAAAACCTTGTATAATTACAACAAATTTGACTAGGGAAGGATTAAAGAAAAAACTAACTGGAGATGACGGAATTTCTAGGACCTACGATCGGATAGTGGAAATGTGTTATCCAATAGAAATACGAGGGCAATCTAGAAGAATAGAGACAGCTAAGGAAAAAGAAGAAGTAATAAAGAAGCTAATTAATTAGGAGGGTTAAAAGTGATTAGTTTTACAATACCAGGAGAACCGAAAAGCAAGTTAAGACATAGGACAACTAAAACAGGGTTTACTTACAACCCACAGCAGAACGTAGAATACGAAAATTGGGTAAAACAATGTTATTACATTGAGCATAAACAAAAAATGCTTACAGGGCAAATTAAAGCTACAGTAGAAGCATATTTTACAATACCAAAGAGTACGAGCAAGAAAAAAAGAAAGTTGATGATAGAAGAAAAGATAAGACCTACTAAAAAACCAGATACGGACAACATTGCAAAAATAGTATTAGATAGCTTGAATACATTAGCCTTTGATGATGATAAACAAATAGTAGATCTTAGAGTGTTAAAATTTTATAGCGAAGAACCTAGAGTTGAGGTAACCTTAGAGCCAGTTCAGGAGGGATAGAGGTGGACAAACTGTTAGAACTGTGTTTTAGAAGTATTGTTAGAAATATTAACCAGGCTCACCAAGTAGCTAATGTTTATAAAAGCCAAGCTTTAAAAATACACATATTGTGGCAAAGAGGGAGAGAAATTAAAGAAAGCAGGTCCTGAACTAAAATATTGTAATAGTGAGTGTTACTTAAAAGATTGTATTAAAAAGCATCCAGGAACATCTTTAGAAAATATGGCTAGAAAATTATTGGGGGTAAAGTAGAATGAAAGCTATGAAAGTAATAGAATTAAACAATAAATATGCCATATGTCCAAAATGTGGCAGTGATAAAGTAGGAAATGGAGAAGGCGGAATTTACAATGATGAATATAAATATATCAGATATTGCAAATGTGGCTATAAAATAACGATATTTGAAAATGGAATAGAACTTGAAGAAAAAACTAATATAAGTCAGCTAGACAAAAAGGTAAATCAAGAAGAAACTTTAAGAGATTTTATTAAAAATTCATATAAAGATTTTTATGAAGATGAATTGACTGATGAATATATAGATAGATTAGCCGAAGTGAAACTAACAGAATTAGTAGATCATTTGGATTATTTATGGACTAAGTAAAGGAGGGATTAGAATGAAAGAATATTATGGAAGTATAAGTTTTACAGGAGAAATCTATTTTGGAGTCAAAGCAGAAAGTGAGGAAAAGGCGAAAGAAAAAGTGTTTGATGCATTGCTTGTTAATGCAGAATCCGAAGATAATGATGTAAAAATAGATGAGGTACAATTTGATTTAATAGATGAATGTATGCAAGGTAATGTGCAAGAAAGTTTTTTATGGGATTTTGAGATATACGAAGAAAAGTAGGAGGTAAAATAATATGCTAACAGAAGAACATAAAAAGAAAATAGAATACCTTAATCAATATAAGTACTTAAATAAAGAGATAGATAGAAAGATAAGTGAGTTAGAGAATTGGAGGAATAAAATATTTAATGTAACTGGCACATTATCGGATATGCCTAAGAGTCCTAATAGGTCTAATGTAATTGAAGATGGTATTGCAACTATAGATGAGATAGAAGCTAGCATTAATAAAGATATAGATGATTTGATTGATTTAAGAAATGAAATAGAAGGTAAAATAAATTCCGTAAGAGATTTAAAGCTAAGAGAATTATTGAAATGTAGATATTTAGATTGTCAAAAGTGGGAAGAAATAGCTTATAGGAATGAATATAGTTGGAGGCATGTATATAGATTACATGAATTAGCATTAGATGAAATAAATATTTAGGTTATGTCATTGAATGTCAGTATAAACTTATGTTATTGTTAAGATGACAGAAATTTAGAGATAACCTCCTTCCAGGGCACGTCTTTAGGGCGTGTCTTTTCTATTTGTTGTGATACGGAAAAAAGAGGACTAATATCAGTCCTCTTTTAACTTGATGATAATTTGGTTATTGGTAGTATCAATTACTTTTTCAGTAGGTAGAACATTACCATCTGAATCAATAAAGCCACATTCACGGGCTTCAGTTGCACCGATATTTACTGTATAACTTGATATGTTTCCATAACCATTTTTTTTAGGTGATAATTTTATTGGTTTTATTTCCATGACAATTATCCTTTCTTATATAGTTTGTAGGCAGATACAACAGATATTGAGGCGACTAGTACAGCAATTATATTAAATATGATATTAACTTCTGCAAACAAAGATATTATACTCAATATAAGATTTAAAATTAAAGATATGGTTAGTATAGCCATTGATATTATGGGTAAGATAGTATAAAATATATTTAGAGGGGAGGGGATTTCTCCCCTCAGGTTGGGGCTTATTCTAAGGCTTTTATCAATCTATCTATTAAACCAATTAGGGCGGTTATTAGACTTATGATTGATATTATTAGTCTTATTATAAGTTCCTTTTCTTTGTTGTTTTTCCTCTTTTTCTTCTTACCCATTTCCTCACCTCCTAAATACATTATAACATAGCGTAACGCTATTGTCAATGCTTTTTATGAAATAATTATAATATTTTCTAGGCATTTACTTATGCAGGTGCTTATTTTCATGGGATAAACGAGGTGATGATATGGAAACATATTTCAAATTTAAGTTGATTGTAGAGATAGTAGGGTTATGTTTAGCTGGTGGAACTTTAATAATACTAGGAGTTATAAAAGCAATATCTAAGTTAAAGGAATGATGTAAATGAATGAGAAACTACTACAAGCTATAGAAGATGGCAGAGAAGATATATTTTATAATAGCAGAACATGGAGGAAGAAACGATTAGAAATATTAGAAAGAGATAACCGTGAGTGTCAGATGTGTAAAGAGTTAGGCAGAGTTGGCAAAGGTGAGACAGTACATCATATCAAACATCTAAAGAATAGACCAGACTTAGGGTTGATAGATTCGAACCTCATAACATTATGTTATGCACATCACAATGAAGTTCATCCGGAGAAGTTGAAGTGCAAGAAGAGGAAGACATTGAACAAGGAACGGTGGTAATACCCCCCGAGTTGAAATTTTTACATTTTTTTCTAAAACCTGTACACCGGCGCCATACAAGACAAAACAGAAAAGTCACGCGTATGATAAAAAATTGGATGAAAGGAGGAGTTGATATATGGCAAGTATAGCAAATATAAAAAAATCATTAATTTTACAACTAGAAAATAATGGCGCTAATGTGGATCACTTTATTGGATTAGTCGAGGATTATGTTTGGTTTTGTAAACAAGAGAAAGAAATGCAAAAAGATATAAAAGAACGTGGTCAATTATTTGAAACCTTATCAGCCTCCGGCAACCCAATAATAAAAGAAAATCCTTCAGTTAAAAATGCAAAAATGTATAATGATCAGAAATTGAAAATATTAAAACAATTAGGTCTAGAAGCTAAAAATGTAGTTGATGATCCAGATGACATACTCTAAACTAATACCTGAGATACAAAATTACATTGATTGGATTAGAAGTGGTAAAATTGCAGTATGTAAAGACCAATTTTTGCTAATAGACCTAGTGGAGAAAGCTTTTAAAGAAGAAGATTTATATATAGATACAGAAGAACTTAATAATTATTTAGGATTACAAAAATACTTTCCTTTCAAATTACTTGATTGGGAAGTATTTTGTTTTACTCTTCATAATTGCACTTATACTAAAAAAGGACATTTAAGGTGGCCTGATTTATTAATTTATGTAGGTAGAGGCGCTGGAAAAAATGGTTATCTATCTTTTGAAGATTTTGCTCTTATTAGTCAATACAACGAAGTGCAAGAATATCATATTGACATATGCGCTAATGCAGAAGACCAAGCTAAAACATCATTTATGGATGTATATAATGTACTAGAGGAAAATAAGAAAAAATTAAGTAGGCATTTTACTTGGAATAAAGAGGTAATAACAAATATTAAAACAAAATCAGAATTAAGATTTAGAACTTCTAACGCTAAATCTAAAGACGGTGGTAGACCAGGAAAGATTGATTTTGATGAATACCATGGATATGAAGATTATAAATTAATCAATGTATTTAAAACTGGACTAGGCAAAAAGAAAAATCCAAGAACTACAATTACTACAACAGATGGAGATGTGAGAGAAGGACCTTTAGATAAATTAATATCCAGGTCAGAGCAGATACTTAATGGTGCTATTAAGGATAATGGGCTATTACCCTTTGTTTGCAGATTAGACGACAAGAAAGAAGTCCATAACCCCAAAATGTGGGATAAAGCTAATCCTTCTCTCTACTATTTTGATTATTTAAGAGACCAAATGGAAAGAGAGTATGTTGATTATGTAGATGATCCAATCAATAATAGTGCATTTATGACCAAAAGAATGAATAGACCAGAAGGTAATAAAGACCAGGAAATAACATCATGGGAAAATATATTAGCAACTAATCAAGAAATTCCTGATCTTAAGGGGAAAACTTGTGTAGCCGGAATAGACTATGCAAGTACAACGGACTTTGTAGCTGCTGGGCTGCTCTTCAAGTATAAAGGCAAATACATATGGATTACTCACTCTTGGGTATGCAGCAATAGCAAAGATTTACCCAGAATAAAGCCACCACTAAAAGCGTGGGAAGAGCACAACCTTCTAACCTTTATAGATGGTCCGGAAGTTCCACCAGAAACACCGGCACTATGGTTATCTAAAATGGCTAACACCTATAACATAACCAAAGTAGCTATAGATAAGTTTAGATTTACGTTGATGAGAAGGTCACTTGAGGAAGTAGGATTCGATGCAGATAAGCAAGGAAACAATAACATTTTTCTAGTAAGACCATCAAACGAAATGATGATATCGCCGACTATAACAAGTGCTTTTGTAAATAAAAGCATTGTTTGGGGTGATAACCCACTGATGAGATGGTATGCAAACAATACTTGCTATATAAAATCAAGTGCAGGTAATGTGACGTATGGAAAGATAGAAGAGAAAAGCAGAAAGACAGATGGGTTTAAGGCATTTGTGGCAGCAATGTGTATAAGCGATGATTTGCCTGACAGTGGAGAAGAATTTGATTTGAAATTATTAGATGTTTATACTTACTAGATTGGAGGTGAATAGATGGCAATAACAGATTGGTTTATGGGGTTATTTAAAGGTAAAGAAACGATAAGTCTAGATGAATACATTGGATCCTTAACAGGCAGCATCTTTTATAAAGAATTAGCCCTACAAGCTAGTATAAATTTAATATCAAACTCTATAGCAAAAAGTAAATTTTTAACTTATCAAAATGGAAAAGAAGTACAGAAAATAGATCATTATATTTTGAATGTAGAAGCTAATCAAAATACATCTGCTAGTAGGTTTTGGAGGGATATTGTTACTAATCTAATCTATAAGCAACAATGTCTTGTAATTATGCAAAATAATATGTTTTATGTGGCAGATGACTTTGAAAGAGTAGAATTAGCTTTTAAAGAAAATATCTATAAAAACATAATAATATCAAATTATGAGTTAAGGGATGTTTTTAAGGAATCTGAGGTTCTGTACTTTGAATGGTATAATCAAGATTTAAAAACAGTAATTGACGGGCTGAATACAGAGTACTCAAAGCTAATTGAGGTTGGTAGCAAGAGTTATAAAAGAAATAAGGCTAAAAGAGGGACTCTAGAAATACCTACAAATTATGCACAAACTGAAAAGGGACAAAAGGATCTAGAAGATTTATTGAACAATAGATTTAAAAGATTTTTTGAAGCAGAAGGTGGCGCAGTTCTACCCCTTACAGGCGGATTAAAGTATAACGAATTGGGCAAAGAAAAAAGTTCTAAGGATACAGAAGGCGGAAGAGAAACAAGAGAATTCATAGACGATATATTTGATTTTGTTGCCATGGCATTAAGGATCCATCCTTCACTGCTAAAAGGGGATGTCCAAGATACAAGCAATGCAGTAAATGACTTCCTTACATTTTGCCTAAATCCTTTAGTAAAATTTCTTACTGATGAATTAAATAGAAAAATGTATGGTATGAAATTGTATAATGCTAAGACATATGTAAAATGCGATACTACAAATATTAAAGTGGTAGATTTAAAGGACATTGCCAATGCCTTAGATGTATTGACTAGAATAGGGGCTTATTCCATAGATGATAGTTTAGAAGCTTTAGGAATAGAACCTCTTGATACAGATTGGAGTAAAACAAGGTTCATGACTAAGAACTATATGCCTGTAGAAGATATGTTGGAAGGTGGTGGGTAAAAAGTGTTTGATTTTTATAGCTTTATTGATTTTACTGGAGATGAAACTGAAAAAGAATTTTTAGGGAAATGTTTGGAACAATGGGATATGACTATTGAAAAGAATACATCAGATACCAATAAGTTGCTAGAAATAGGGACACTATTTAGCGAGATAAGGCACAGAGTTGACGATTTAGGAGGTGATTAAGTGAAAAATAAAAATAAAAGAATATGGGAAATAAAACAATCCGCTGAGGCTGATACTTTAGATATGTATATCTATGGTGATGTTGAGGGGGATTATTTTGATTGGTGGGAATGGGAAATGGTAGAAAGTGAAACATCTGCCAATCATTTCAGGGAAGAATTAAACAAATACTCAGATGTGAAAAGGATTAATATTTACATCAATTCTTATGGAGGAAGTGTATTTGAAGGTACTGCTATTTACAGTCAACTGAGAAGGCATCCAGCTGAAAAAGTAGTTTACATTGATGGTTTTGCTTGTAGCGTAGCTAGTGTAATTGCTATGGCAGGAGATAAGGTAATAATGCCATCTAACACTATGATGATGATACATGATGCTATGGCGGGCATGTTTGGAAATGCTAGACAACTAAGAAAAACCGCTAATGATTTAGACGCTATTATGGAAGGTAATAGACAAGCTTACATGGATAAATCTAATGGAAGAATATCAGAGGAAACATTAAAAGAATTGATGGAAAACGAAACGTGGCTAACCGCTCAGCAATGTTTGGAATATGGGTTTGCTGATGAAGTATTGAGTAGGGAAGTAGACTTATCAGATGCTAAACAAATGTTACAGAAGGCTAATAAAACTTTCGAGCAACAATTAAATTATAATAAAGCCCTAGCAGCTCAAGTAAGAGGAATGACACAAAGCTTTAAACTAGAACCACAAGAACCACAAGAACCACAACAAAAAGAAAACAAACCTTTAAATATGATGAAGGCTTTATTTAATGTTAAGGAGGAAGATGAATAATGAAAAAGAAATTTAATTTACAACTATTTGGGGGAATGAGCCCAGATATGGCAGCTAAAACTAAAGAAGAATTTAGAGACAAAATCAAACAAGCATTAGAAAATGGTAATACAGAAGAATTTAGTCAAGTTTTTACAGATTATATGTCTAATATCGAACAAGCGGTGATAAGAGAAGCACAAGGGGTTATAGCAATAGATGATAGTAACATACTTCAAACTAGGGGAGTTAGACAATTAACTTCAAACGAAAAAGACTTTTACCAAAAGACAATAGAGGCTATGCAAGCAGCACCCAACTCTGTAAATAATTTAGATGTAGTAATGCCTGAAACTGTAGTAAATTCAGTATTTGAGGATTTAAAGGCAGAACATGAATTACTATCAATTATTGATTTTAAAAACGTAACAGGGCTAACAAGAATTCTAATGAATACCAATGCTAAACAATTAGCACAATGGGGACCTTTAAATTCTGAAATCACAAAGGAACTAGAATCTGGATTTAAGGATATTCCATTAGGGCAAAACAAACTAACTGCATTCATGTTTGTATCTCAAGATATGTTAGATTTAGGACCTATATGGATAGATAGATACGTAAGAGAAGTAATGTATGAAGCTTTAGCATTTGGACTTGAATATGGAATGGTGCAAGGTACAGGTAAAAATATGCCTATTGGTATGATTAGAGACTTAAATGGGGCAGTAGTAGAAGGTGTATACCCAGAAAAAGAAGCTATAAAAGTTACTGCATTGGATCCAATTAACTATGGAAAATTATTATCTAACTTATCAAAAACTGAAAAAGGTAATCCAAGAGTAGTTAAAAAGGTAATAATGATAGTAAATCCAACTGATTATTTACTAAAAATCATGCCAGCAACTACTATAAGAGCAACTGATGGAACATATGTAAATAATGTATTACCATATCCAACAAAAATAATACAGTCAACTGAGGTTGATGAAGGGAAAGCAGTTATAGGTATGGCTGATAAATACTTCATGGGAACTGGATTAGTTAAAGATGGTAAGATAGAGTATTCAGATGAATATAAATTCCTAGAAGACTACAGAACTTACAAGATTAGATTTCTTGGCCATGGACAAGCAAAAGATAACAACGCATTTATAGTAGCTGATATATCTGAATTAAAGCCAGCAATTCACAAAGTAGAAGTGGTACAAGAAGTACCAGAGGTCTAGGAGGTATAACTTATGAATGCAAAAGTATTAAAAACATTTAGGGACAAAGATACAAAATCTATTTTAAGACCTGATCAAATAATAGATATTACAGAAGAGAGGTTTGAAGAGTTAAGCTCCTCTTCCCTTGGCATATTTGTAGAAAAGATAGAAGAGCCCACAAATGGTCCTAAGGAAGAAAAAGCTCCAGATGAGGAACTCCAGAAAGAAATTAAAAAGAAATCTACCAAAAAGTAGGTGGTGTTATGTTAGAAGAAGTAAAGGATTATCTAAAAATAACTTGGGAAGATGAAGATAGTTATATACAAGGAATAATCAATAGAGGAAAAGATTATTTAAACAATTTAACAGGAACAGAACTTGGCCTTGAAGTAGAGGGGCAACCTAAAGCCCTTCTACTTGATTATTGTAGATATGCTTACAATTCAGCTTTAGAATATTTTGAAGAAAACTTCTATAAGGAAATATTAAGGCTACAGTTACAGGAAGCGGTGAAGGAAAATGCTAGACAAGAAGGATAGAATGAGAATTGTAGGTAGAGTATATAGACATAAAATCGAAATATGGGATTTAAAACATACAGAAGAAAATGAAGTGGGGGAAGAAGTACAAGTCCCGAAAAAACTATATGAATTATGGGCCGATATAAACCCTGTTAGGGGAAAAGAATACTTTGAGGCACAAAAGATAGTCCAAGAAATGCAATATAAAATTACCACAAGGTACAGAGAGGGGATAAACCCAGCTATGCTAGTTAAATGGGGAGATAAAGAATTGAATATAAATTCCATAATAGACATATCAGGTAAAGAAGAACATATGGAATTAATGTGTACCGAGAAGGTGAAAACTAATGGCTGATTTTGAAACGAAAGGCTTAACTGATTTTCAGCAAAAACTTCAAACAGTAGAAAGAAAAGCTCCTGATAGGATAGAGGATAAATTAGATAAACTAGGAAAAGATTTGAGAAAAGGGTCCAAAGATAAGACTCCAGTAAGGTCTGGTAAGTTAAAAAAGAAATATAAATTATTTGAAAACGAAAAGATACCTGGAGGTTATCAAAAGAAAATGACTAATACAGCTCCTCACTTTCATCTAATAGAGAAGGGGCATAGATTGGTTACTAAAAGCGGCAAGGAAATAGGTTTCGTAGAAGGAGAACATATGGTAGAAAGAACTATGAAAGAGATGGAAGAGACAGTTCCAGAAGAATTAGAACAATGGTTAGATGATTTGTTTAAAGAATTAAAGTAGGTGGTAACATGCTAAAAAATATTGACTTCAAAGTATGTTTGAAGACTTCGATAAGGGGTTCTATAGTCTGGCTATTGTTTTATCTATCATTTATTGTAACAAACCCTTATGCTACATTGATATTTAGAGTAATAAGTATACATGCTATGGTTGGCCCATTTAATAAATACTATAAGGAGAAATCAAAATGATTACGTTAGTAGATATAAAAAAGTCAATTAATGAAGTTTTAGAAGATAATTTCAAAGATGTAAATCTCTATGCTAATGAAGTATTAGAAGGTTTTAAAAGACCTTCTTTTTTTACGTCTGTAATTCCAATTGGATCCAACTATGATACTGTCAATTTTAATTCAAATAAACTAATGGTGATAATAAATTACTTTTCTAAAAACAAAACAGAATTAGAGAATTTGAAAATGGCTGATGAGCTTAAAAGAGAATTTGGAATGACCTTAAAAGTAAAAGGTAGACACTTAACCTTACATGATATAAGGACAGAAATTACAGATGGAGTTTTACAGTTTAAGTTTGATTTAAATTATTATGATGGAATAGACAAGATAGAAGATCATGAAAAAGCAAAAGAGATTGAAATAAGTATGAAGGAGTGATAAATAATGGGTTTACCTTCAATAAACATTACATTTAAAGAGCAAGGTGTAACCGCAATCAAGAGAGGACAAAGAGGTATAATAGCCCTAATTCTAAGAGGCGCAGCACCACAAGAAAATCCTATTGAAATCTATACCCCAGCGGATATACCAGAAAGCATGAATGAGGAAAACAGGAAACAAGTGAATTTAGCACTTATGGGGTATCAAAGACCACCAAGAAAAATTATAGCCTATGTAATAGGTAGTGAGAAAGACTATACAGAGGCTATGAATTATTTAGAAACTATAAGATGGGACTACTTAGCTATTCCTGAAATCAAGCCAGAAGAAACAACAGAGGTAGCAAATTGGATTAAAGGGTTAAGAGATACCAAGGGAATAAGAGTAAAGGCAGTATTACCAAATACACCAGCTGATTATGAAGGTATTATAAATATTACAGCTGGTGAAATGAACGACAATACTAAAGTCTACACACCAGCTGAATATTGCAGTAGGTTTGCAGGATTGTTTGCAGGTACACCTTTAACTATAGCTGCGACATTTGCACCATTACCAGAATTAATTGATTGTAAAAAACTGACTAAAGATGAATTAGATCAAGCTATAGATAAAGGAGAGCTTCAACTTTATAATGACGGAGAAAAAATCAAAGTTGCAAGAGCGGTAAACTCTTTAGTATCTACCAATCAAGAAAAAGGCGATTCATTTAAAAAGATAAAAATAATAGATGCAATGGATATGATACATGACGATATAAAGAAAACAGCGGAGGACAACTATTTAGGAAAATATGCTAATAGCTATGATAATAAATGCTTACTGATAAGTGCTATACAGGGCTATTTTGACCAATTAGAGCTTGAAGGAATATTAGATAAAGGTAAAAATTCTATAGGAATAGATATTCCAGCACAAACTGCATATTTAAAATCTATAAACTATGAAACTGATGATGGTAGAACTGTAGAAGATATGGAAGAACAAGAAATCAAAGAAGCTAACACTAAGGACAAGGTATATCTAACTGCTAATATAAAGATTTTAGATGCTATAGAAGAGATATGCTTGCCAATTACTATATAGACTATATAGGAGGTGAAATAAATGGTTAAAGCATATAGACCGGAGCAAGTTGTTAACGGCACATGGGGTGAAATTTGGGTTGATGGTGATTATATGGCTGAGATAACAGCCTTTAAAGCAGAAATTGATATAGAATATTCAGATGTAAATATGACAAGACGGTTGGCAAAAGCTAAAAAGATGGTAGGATACGAGGGAAAAGGGGAGATCAAGCTAAATAAAGTTACTTCTAGGTTTACAAAACTTATAAGTGATAATTTAAAGAAAGGTAAGCAAACTGTAGTTACAATAATATCTAAATTAGACGACCCAGATGCAATGGGAGCAGAAAGAGTGGTAATAAAAGACGCCACATTTGAGAAGTTAACACTAGCAGATTGGGAGAGTAAGAAGAATGGAGAAGAAACACAGCCATTCTCTTTTACTGATTGGGACTTACTTGACTTAATAGGGGATTAATCTATCTTCTTGAATATTTGGAGGTGAAAATATGAAGATAAAAATAGAGATAACCAATTTAGATGAATTTAAGAAGCATGTACAAAGGTGCAAAAGTCTAATTAAAGAAGCCGAAGAAGAAATTAATATTATAAATAATTTCAAATTTGAAATTTCGACTGAAAAGGAATAATAGGAGGAGACATTATGAATACAGTAGAAAAATTATTAAAAATGGATGCAGGTAAAATAAAAACACCTGAAAAGGATGTAGTTATGAAATTAGCTAAATTTGATAATAAAGAATTTACATTTCCTTGTAAAGCAATAGACCCGGAACTTGTAGCAGAAATACAAGAAAATTCCATTGAATTTTACGATGGAGATATAGACAAGATAAAAGTGTATGACTCTAAAGTAATGACGATAATAGAAGGTTGTCCTATCGTGTTTAAAAACACTGATTTAATGAAACATTTCGGAGCGGCTACTCCTAAAGATTTAGTGAAAAAATTATTACTAAGCGGAGAAATAGATGATTTAAAAGCAGAGATAGATAAGCTAAGTGGATATGACACTAAAAAGAAAAAAAGAGATGAGGAAGATATAAAAAACTAATTACTCTTGATCCTGATGTATCAACTGCATATTTTCTATTTAGATACAAGGATTGGGAGCCTAGCAAGTACTATAATTTGCCTTATGGAGAAAAAACAGTAGTAAGAGCATTCGCACAAGTTGAAGCAGAAGAAAGAAACAAAACTATAGATTTATTGAATGATATTGGATAATCCTCCTTCTATGTTATAATATTGGTAAAAGTAGGAGGGGGATTTGTTATGAAGAAAAAAGGTTTATTATTGTTATTAGCTTTAGTATTATTATTAGTAGGTTGTTCAGATGATGAAATTACGATAAATGAAGATGATAGCTTTGAGACAAAAGTACAAAAGATAGCTTTAAAAGAAGTACACAATGAAGAAAATATCATAGAAACTACTTTTACAGAAGATATAATTAACGATGGGCAAATAGTAAGATTAGAATTAAATGGTGGAGATAAAGGAAGAATGACTTTACTTGATAAATCTAAAAATATATTTGAGAAAATGTTTGATTTAGCAGAGGTTACAGAGGTTCAGTTATTATGGAAAGGGGACACAGTAGATCAATATGGAAAGAAACATAACGAGAATGCATTAAAAATAATGCTCAAAAAAGAAACGGCAGATAAGATTGGCTGGGACTTATTTGACATTAATAAATTCGAAGATATTTCAGATTCCTATTGGATTAATAGAGCATATGAACATTAGCACTTACTTAGTAAGTGCTTTTATTATGCCCAGAAAAGAGGTGATAATATAGCACATGTAATAGATGCAGTCTTAACTTTAAGGGATAATTTTAGCGGAACAATAAGACAAGCAAGTGAAAGCATGTCCCAGTTCTCTAGACAATCAATAAGAGCGGGTAAAGATATACAGAAGGTTGGTAAGGATTTAGAGAAGTTTGGAGGTAACTTAACTAAAAAAGTAACGCTCCCCTTGGTTGGAATGGCTACTGTAGCTACAAAAGAGTTTATAGAAATAGAAGATGCTTTTAGCGGAGTGCAAAAAACTATCTCAGGGACCCCAGAACAATTACAAGAGATAAAAGAGCAGTTAGATGGATTGGCTACAACCAACTTACCTATAGCACGAAAAGACCTCTATGGAATAGCTGAAACTGCTGGGCAGTTGGGAGTTGAAAGAGAAAACATAATAGATTTTACAGAAACTATAGCAAAGGTAGGTAGGGTTACTAATTTAAGCTACGAACAAGGCAGTGCTGCTCTCGCTAGATTTGCTAATAACATGCAAATGCCATTAGAAAATATGGATAAATTAGGTTCAACTATAGTTCACTTAGATACAAACTTAGCTACATCAGCAAGTGAGATTGTAGATATGGGAATGAATTTAGCAAGTGCAGGAAGTCAAGCTGGCATGACAGAGGCGCAAGTATTAGGACTTGCAGGAGCTTTATCATCCGTTGGCCTAGAAAGTGCAGGCGGGGGTACAGCTATGAGTAAAGTAATTCAAAGTATTAACGACTCTGTATTTGCAGGTGGAAAAGAATTAACGAGATTCTCAAAGGTTGCAGGTATGTCAACTAAAGAGTTCTCGGCCTTATTTAAGCAAGATGCTTCTCAAGCTATTGTATCTTTCGTACAGGGGCTTGGAAGGATTAAAGAAGAAGGTTACAATGTATCGGCAGTGCTAGAAGATCTAGGCTTTAAAGAATATAGAACTAAAGACGCATTATTGAGAGCGACAGAAGCAGGAGATTTGTTTAAAGATGCAATTGACAAGGCTAATGTTGCATGGAGTGATAACATAGCATTAAATGAGGTGTTCGCAACTAGAACAGATAACACTAGAGCGCAGATAGATTTGATGAAAAACAAACTATCTCTATTGAACGAACAATTCGCAGGAGTGTTTGTGCCGTATATCATAAAAGGAATTGACAAAGTAAGCGAATTTGCAGATAAATTAAGCAAACTAGACGATGAGCAGAAAAAGAATATAGTTAAATTCGCAGGTATGGCCGCAATAGTAGGCCCTTCTATAATAGGAATAGGGAAATTAACCAGAAGCGTCGGCGATATAGTTAGAGGATTTGGAGATTTAGGAAAAGGAATAAAGAAAACAGGTTCATTGATGGGGGCTATATTTGGCACAGGGAGAAAAACAACTTTAATTATAACTACAATAGCCTTAGCTACTATATTAGTTATAAAGAACTGGGGTAAGTTAAGTGCTACATTTGAGAAACATGGGGACAAAATTAAACTAATCGTAACTAGCATATCGGCAGTTATAATGGCTTTAATGGTAAGAAAATCAATATCAGGAATGTTGTCTTTAGGAAGTAGCATTGATACTGTAGGAAAGGCTTTTATGACATTATTTGCACCAGCAGGGAAAGCACAACTAATAATAATGGCAGTAGCATTATTGGCAGGAATAGTTATAAAACATTGGGGACCAATTAGCGAATTCTTCAAGAAAATAGGTAACGCCACTGTAGAAGCATTTAAGAAAATGCGTGAAGGAGTTAAAGAATCTTTAAATGGCATAAAAGAACATTGGAAGGGTGTAAAAGAGTTTCTAAAGCATCCCATCAAGGGAACTGTTGATATATTTAAAAAGACACGAGAAAACGCAGAAGGCACAGCCGCAATAGGTAAAAATGCCCTCGGAACGAATAACTGGAGAGGTGGACCAACTTGGGTTCATGAACAAGGCGGGGAAATTATAGACCTTCCTCAAAGAACCAGAATATACCCACATGACAAAAGTATTTCTATGGCTAGAGAGCAAGGGAGAAAAGAAGCTACTAGTAATTCAGGTGTACTAGTCACAGGCAATACATTTAATGTTAGAGAAGAACCCGACATTGATAAAATAGCTGACGCAATAGCAAGAAAAATAGTGAAGGCAAAATCAAACTATGGAGGTGCATGGTAATGGAAATATGGCTATCATGGCAGAATAATAAAGAAAAGTTTCAATTACCGGTTCCTCCATCTTCATTTGAGGTGGCTGTGGGCAATATAAACAAAAGAATAAATATAAATGATATAGGAGAAATAAATCTAATAGGTAAAAGTGGATTAAAAGAAATGACTATAGAAAGCTTTTTCCCTGCAAATGAATATGATTTCTTGGTTACTAGCGATATTATGAAGCCTTATGAGTATGTAGAAATGGTAGAAGGATGGAGAACGTCACAGAAGCCTATTAGAGTGATTTTCACAGATACCCCTATAAATTTACCTATGGCTATAGAAAACTTTTCCTATAGGGAGCAAGATGGTACGGGGGATGTATATTTTACTTTAGAGTTAGCAGAATATATATTTCTGAATGTCAAAAAAGAAACTACAAATAAGGGATATACTCAGAATGAGAAAAGAGATAATAAAAAAGAAATTCCTAATTCTTATATAGTAAAAAAAGGAGATACATTAATAGCTATAGCTAAAAAGTTAACCGGAAATAGTGCTAATTGGAGTAAGATTGCACAGAAAAACAATATTAAAGACCCTAAAAAGCTTCAAATAGGACAAAAGTTGGTGATATAAAATGAAGATTATCCACATAGGAAAAGAAACTAAAGATATTACACAACTTATTTCTTCGATTGCTTGGAGTGGAGACTATAAACAAGTAGCTAGAACTTTAGAAATAAATGTTGCAGTATCTCCACATGACTATTACCTCCCTAAGCACTATATAGGACTAGGAGATACTATTAAGCTATTAGACGATAAAGATAAAGAGATATTTCAAGGTAAAGTAACATATAAAGAGAAGTCCATCAATGGTACAGAAATGCAAGTAACTGTACATGATGGACTTATTCATTTACTTAAATCTAAAGGAACATATAATTTTAAAAATATAACAGCAGAAGAAATAACAAAAAGGATGTGTAATGATTTCAATATAAAAATAGGTAGTATAGCAGAAACAGGAGTAGGAATTACAAGGATTTTCGATGGTGAAAATATTTATCAGATCATTATGACTGCATATACAAAGGCTTCAAAAATAACAGGAAAAAAGTATATGCCTAAAATGATTGAGGGGAAGCTAAATATAATTGAAAAAGGCATAACAGTAGCTAATTATACTTTAGGCGGTAATACAAGTATAATAGATGCTACTTACTCAGAAAGCATAGAAAACATGATAAACATAGTAAAAATCTATGATGAAAACGGAAAGTATATAGGTGAAGTCAAAAATGATGATTGGGTTAAGAAATTTGGAATATTTCAAGATGTTTACAAGCGGGACAAAGGGAAAGAAACTAAAAAGAAAACTGTTAAGAAGGCTGCAAAAAAGAAAGACGATAATAAATCAGGCTATTTCTAGGGGGTGTTTAGATGTCCGAAAGCACGTTAAGTAGAAAAGAGATAGCAGAAAAAATGCTAAAAGGCATTGAACAAACAGCAGAGGTTGAAATAAAAGGGGATTCAAAAGAAAGTCTTAATTGCATAACTGGTAATGCAGTAAAAATAAAAGAACCATTTACAGGGTTAATAGGACTTTTTTATATTGACAATGATGAACATATTTGGCAAGATGGGCAGCACATTATTAGACTAGGCTTGTCTTTTCAGAACATAATGGATGAATCTGATTCGGGCGAACTTCCAGAGAATAAGGTACAAAAGAAAAAGAAAGCTACTAAAAAGAAAAAAGGAAAAGATGATAATATATCAGGATATTTTTAAGGAGGGGATGACATGAAAGATGATCCATATAGTGCATTAATAGAAGTTATGAAAGATGAACAACCTCCTATAACAATACAAATAGGAACAGTTATACAACCCCCTCCAAATTTAGTCCTTCAAGTTGGAGATTTGCAAATAGATAAAGATAATATCGTAATTGCTGATTATCTACTCAATGGCTACAAAAGAAAAATAAAAATACCAGAGACACCAGTAACAGGATTAACAAATGATATAAATATTGAAACTCATGGAAGCCATAAACACCAAGTAGAAAAGATAGGAATAAATGAAGTAGAGGTAAGTTTTTTAGATACATTAACAAAAGATGATGAATTAGCTGTATTACCAACTGTTGATAAGCAAGAATACTTTGTTTTATGTAAGGTGGTGAGGTTGTGATAGATGTATTCCTTTTTATGGATCCGGAAGAATTTGAAGTTCAGGAAGAAATAGAAGAAGAATTAATAATACCTCGTGAATGGGCTTGGGATTTTGAAAAGCTAGACTTTAAGACTAAAGATGGGAAAATGTATCAAGTTGAAGGGAAAGAAGCTATTAAAATATGGTTATGGAAGATATTCCAAACCCCTCGTTATAGATACTTAATCTATAGTTGGGACTATGGGCATGAACTTGAGGGTTTAATAGGGCAGGGTTCGCAATCTTATATTAAGGCAGAAGCTGAAAGACTTATCAAGGAAGCTATATGGCTAACGTTAAATGGATATGTAGAAGATATAAAAAATGTACAAATAGATTTAATTAATGATGTTTTAGATATAAGATTTACAGCTATTACCCCGTATGGGGAGGTGAATATAGATGTATGAAGATAGAACAGAAGAAAATATAAAAAAGGAAATGCTAGATAATATTTCTAATGAAATGGATAAAAGCGAAAATAAGTTTATAAGTAATGCAGTAACACCAGCAGCGATTAAATTTGCTGAAACTTATATAGATTTAGATGTTTTAGCCAACAAACTGGATGTAGAAAACTTAGAAGATGAAGAACTAGAACGATTCATATATCAAAGAACAGGTATTACTAGAAAGAAAGCCACTAAAGCAACTGCAACAGTAATTATAACAGGTCAAGAAGGAGCAAGAATAAGCAAGGGTGACCTTGTAGGGGCTGATACAGTAAACTTTATATCTACAGAGGATAAAACCATAGACGATACGGGACAGATGGTAGTAAACGTTGAATGTGAAACAAATGGAAGTATAGGCAATGTTCCTGCAGGAGCAATAAAATATTTTCCTATATCAATAGCAGGATTAACTTCTGTAACTAATACTGAATCAGTGATAAACGGCTATGATGCTGAAAGTGATACAAGCCTATTAGAAAGATATTATGAACGTATCAGAACACCTGCGACTTCTGGAAATAAGTATCACTATTTAAACTGGGCTAAGGAAGTCACAGGGATAGGTAATGCTAGAGTGGTTCCATTGTGGCAAGGTGATAATACAGTGAAAGTAATCATAATAGATTCAAATAAGCAACCAGCTAGCGCAGAATTAGTAAGTCAGGTACAAGAATATATAGATCCTGGTATGGGAGGTTTAGGAGCAGGGCAAGCTCCTATAGGTGCTTTTTGCACTGTTGTGAGTGCTGAAAGCAAAGATATTAATATATCGGTTAAAGTGACTAAAGATGAAAATTATTCACTAGAACAGATTAAATTAAATATAGAAGAAAGTATGACTAATTATCTTAAAGAAATAGCATTTAAAAAGAATTTAGTGTCTTATGCACAGATAGGTTCTTTAATATTAAATGTAGATGGAGTATTAGATTATACGGATTTAAGAGTCAATGAGGGAATAGAAAACATCATAATAGATAATGAAGAAGTAGCCATACTGGGCGAGGTGGTGCTAAGTGAGTAGATTATTAGAATACCTGCCTTTGTACGAAAGAGAATCAAAAGTTTTTCAGGAGATTCTAAATGCTGAACAAATTGAATTTGATAAATTAGGTTTGAATATAGAAGATTTAGAAAAGCAATTCTTTGTAGATACCGCCACTTGGGGACTAGCCGTATACGAGAAAGAATTAAAGCTACCTATTAGACCTAATAAGTCTTTGGAAGAACGAAGGTCTATGATAAAAGCTAAAATGAGAGGTATTGGCAAAGTAAGCTTAGCCATGGTAAAAGCTATAGTTGAAGCCTATACAAGAAGTAAAACAGAAGTAAGATTTGATGGAAGAATTAAAATAGAGTTTGCAAACCAAGGAACTATAAACTTAAATATGAGAGATATGTTCAATGCAGTAGAAGAAATTAAACCGGCTCATTTGGATTATGATATCTTTATGAATTATAAACAGAAATCAAGTGAAATGTATATAGCAAGTGCATTATTATCTGGCGAAGAAATAACAGTATATCCTTATTCCCCTAGAAATATTGAAAGTAAAGGTAAAGTCTATATAGCAACAGGAAGTAACACTGGTTTAGAAAATGTAACAGTATATCCTAGAAAGGAAGTGATTTAATTGGCAGAACAGTTTTATACAATATTAACTAGCATAGGCAAAGCTAAAATAGCTAATGCAAGTGCATTAGGCAATAAGATAAATTTTACACACTTTGCACTTGGTGATGGTGGAGGAAAATATTACAATCCAACAGAAAGCCAAGAGAAACTTGCTAATGAAGTTTGGAGAGGGCAAATAGGAAGTATTACAGTAGATGAAGAAAATCCTAATTGGATAGTATTGGAAACTATTATACCTGCTGACCAAGGCGGGTTTATGATTCGTGAAGCAGGTGTTTTTGATGATGAAGGGAATCTATTAGCCATAGGTAAATATCCTGAGACATATAAACCACAGGTGCAAGATGGCAGTGCAAAGGATTTATATATTCGTATGATATTAGAGGTAAGTAATACAGCGGCTGTAAATCTTAAGGTGGATCCTGGTGTGATATTAGCTACACAAAAACAAGTAAATGAAGTAGAGGTAAGAGCTAAAGATTATACAGATAAAAAAGTTGGAGCCTTAGCAGGAGAAGGAAATTCAAAGACAGTTAAACAGTTAGATGAAGAATTAAAGACGCATAAGGCAGATTTAGCGTCACAAGAACTTAACAAAGGGGCAAGTTTAATAGGAATACATGATATTGATAATTTATTTACAGCAACAAATGTAGAAGAGGCATTGAATGAGCTTTTTACAAATGTCAGTAATGGAAAATCTCTAATCGCTGGGGCTATTACTGACAAAGGAGTACCTGCGGATCCTAGCGATGCGTTTGTACGATTAGCAGATTTAATTAAAGCTATTAAAGTAGGAGATTATAGTATAGGTGATACCATTTCTGCGGAGAATCTTAGGTTATTAAAAAACTTTTTACAAATTCAATTTTTTGAGGCTTCATCACCTAGTCACAGATTTGGTTTTGATGTAGATAGTAATGAGTATATATATAGAATCGAAAACCACTCAGATTCAATTATAAAATCAGACTTATCTGGAAAACAACTTTGGAAACGTTCGTTTGAACTTAGAGATAATGATGATCTCCAAAAAGTATTATGTAGCTCCGATGATAAATATATTTATGTGAAAACAGATGCACCAAGTTATGAAGGTCCAGGCATTTATAAATTAGATAGTAACGGAGAAATAATATGGGAGTTTGCTACTGATGATGTTTTTACAAATGATATATATTTATCTAAGTCTGATAAGTTATATGTTGGAGGTAGTCAAGGATATTTATATATATTAAATAGCTCTGGAAAGCTTGAGAAAAAAATGGACCTAAACGATGGGAAATTAAATGATATTGCACGCTTAGCAATTAGTAATGACGAAGTTTATGTTTACGTTGCACTGAGGTCCAACAGTGAGGGAAGCTGTATAAGAAAAATCAACTTAAATACCGGAGCAGTAGCTTGGGATAGTATTTTTCCGACAATAGCATCATGGGTAGGTTTTTATGTGGACGTACACGATAATTTTTATTTTACTAGAGATCAGAAATTTACAAAAGTGCTTCCTGACTCTACTATTGCTTGGGAAAGTGTTATTAGTAGAAATGTAGAAATGATAGCAGAAATTTCTACAGCTTATATACTAGCTTATGCCTATAGCGATTATCGAAATGAAGGATATAGAGCTTGTATTGTATCAAAAAATGGATATATGATTGCGGAGAGTCTTGATGAGGAATTTGCTAATACCTATTTTAGTGGGTTGGTTTCAAAAGAACCAGATGGAAATATTATTTATATGCAGGGAGGAGGGGGAATTGGTAAATACGAAGTTAGACCTGAAAAAAGCTATAAAGTTATAGGTTAGGAGTGATAAAATGAAATGGTTATTTTATAAAAAGGAAACTGATACAAGGGCAAAGATAGTGTTAATTTATAATATGAAACCACCTAAAGAATTATTAGATAGTGGTAATTATATTATAATAGAGAATATTCCCAATCCAGAACAAATAAAAGGTAAAAACGCATTACCCTATTGTAATCCTGAAACAGAAGAATTTTGGTATGAACATATAGATAAACCTAAATCACCAAGGGACATACAACGAGAATTAAATGCAAAGCTTTTGAAGGATAGTGCTAGTATGCAAATAGAACTAAACAATCAAAAAGAATTAAATTCAAGTTTACTATTAAAAATAGCTGAATTGGAGGGAAAATTGAATGTATAAATTTATAAAAGAATATTATGATTTGGGGTTATATACTGAAAATGATTTAGATATTTTTGTTCAGGCTAAATGGATAGTAGAAGAAGAAAAGCAAAGTATAATTAGTAAACAATAGTATATTTATGCGTCGTATCTAACCCTAAGAAGGGCTTTTTTTATGCCCTTCTTGCCCATATTATGGTATGATATGGTAAGGGAGGCGATATTCATGAATACAGATTTTATAGAAAGCGAAAGAAAAGAAAATATTTTTTATGGCGATATTTTTAAAATCGGAGGATATGGCTGCTTGTTTTTTGGACATGGAAAGACTAAAGCTGGACGTAGTGCGATAGATATCGAAGAAGATGAAATTGCACTAGACTTTGCTTGCTTAACGAATAAGGGAAAAGATCTATATGGTCATTTTGATATAGGGGTTAGACATAAAGATGTAGAAGATTCAATAAATAAACGTATAAAAATAGATTATTTAATCAGGATGCTTAGCAAGGAAGAAACAATATCAAATTTCAAGGGAAAACCAATAATAACAGAGGTTGACTTGCCTACTTTTATAAAGGTTTCAGAATTTAATATTACATTTGATACAGATTTTAATAATATTTCAGAAATACCAATGCCGATAAGCAATAGAAAGAAAATTGAAAGATTTAGATTATTAGTTAAAGATCATAATATTAAAAAATGTTTATTGGTTCCTTGGATGGATTCACATTTAGAAAAAGGAAAGCTTTTAAAGTCCTATATTAATAGAGATAATAAATAATTATAAATACAGGGATAGATATAATTAAATTTAATTGCCACTGATTTGATATTTGAACGTTAGGTATAAAGAGCCTGTTTAATCAGGTTCTTTTTTAATGCAAATTTGGAGGTGCGTAATGAACGAAAATATTCTAAGTAGGATTAATGGATACCTAGAAACAGCTTTTAGTGGACTAAAGCCTATATTAGGCTTAGGAATAAGTGCTATAGGATATATTATGTTTCCTGAGAGAGCATATTTCATTTCCCTAATGGCCGTGTTAGGAGCTGCTTTTATTGATATAGTTACAAAAAATTATGCTATTATAAAGAAAAATGGTGGATATAAAAATGCTATTAAAAGTGGTAAGTTATTTTCTAAATCTCTATGGCTTGGTACTGAAACAAAGATTATATCGTATCTAACAATATCTATTTTAACAGGTTTAAGTTATAGAGTAATCTATTTAAAGGAAGCTGGAATATTTCTGGCTTCCTTTGTTTATTCAGTTATGTTTATGAGAGAGTTTCAAAGTAATATAGAGAATCTTATTGAAGCTGGTGCTGATTTGGACTGGCTTCTTTTATTTAGTAAAAAGAAAAATAAAGATCTAATGGAAAAGGAAGGTATTAAAGAAAAAATTTCTAAGGAAGAGGTGAATGAGAATTATGACGAAAGAATTTAGAGCGTTAGATTTTAATCAGTTAAAAAATGAATTAGATAGATATAAGTTCAAACAACTCCATATACATCATACTTGGAAACCTGAACATAAGGATTTTAGAGGTAATAATCACATAACCATGCAACAAGGAATGTACAATTACCACGTAAACACTAACAGTTGGCAGGATATCGGACAACATTTGTCTTTATTTCCTGATGGCAAATGGGTTACCGGTAGACCTTTCAATATAGCTCCTGCAAGTATAAAAGGCTGGAATACTGGAGCTTTAGCTGTAGAAATGATAGGCAATTTTGATATAGGTCATGATAAGTTGAAAGGTGAACAGTTACGTCAGATTTTGTTACTTATAAAATACTTCATTGATAAGTATGGAGAACAATCTATTAAATTCCATAGAGAAGGTCCAGGAGTTATTAAGACTTGTCCTGGTACATCATTGGATAAGTCTAAATTAATTAAAGAAGCTAAAAATTTAGGGAAGGTGAATAGTGTGGCTGAATTGCAGAATTGGCAAAAGAAACAAGGTGAAAGTGCTATTGAATCATTAGTTAAAAAGGGTATTGTAAACAATCCTGAGGAGTGGAAAAAGTCATTAGGTGATGACACTCCACAGTGGTTATTTTGGAGTATCATCGACAGAGCTACTAAGGAGGTGAAGTAAATGACTGGTGAAGCTTTTGTAAAAATAGGAACTGCTCTAATTGCTCTAATAGGTGCTATTATAACTTATGTGATAGTGCCTTTTTTAAAGTCTAAAACTACTGAAAATCAAAGAAATAATGCTAAGTTTTGGGTTCAAGTGGCCGTTGGAGCTGCTGAACAAATTTATAAAGAAAAGGGACAAGGTAAAATCAAAAAGCAATATGTTGTAAATTTCTTAAATGAAAGAGGGATTAAAATTACTGATGAACAATTAGATATTTTAATCGAAGCTGCTGTATATGAGATAAATAAAAATAAATGAGTTGCAGAGGAAAATTGAGTAGATTATGATGACCCTAGATTAATTTCTAGGGCCTTTTTTAGGTTTTTGAAATATATAAAATAATGACAATATGAAGTTTTGAGGGAAAGTATTTTGCATAAATTTGCAGCTTAGCAAAACTTCTTTGTTTATTTTTATATACTGGTAAATTTGTCTAATCTATGCTATACTCTAATTAAGTTGACATATGTAAAAAAATATTTAACGTATGACAAATAGATATAACATTTTGTAAAAGATAATTGCACTAATTCGTTTATTTCAATCTATAATTTAATATTTGGATTAGCAATAAAAGGATTAGAATGCCCACCCTTTTTTCTTTGTTTAAGGATTATTTTACAGGGGAAACTCATATTATGTAAGAAGAGGAGGGGTATAGTGGGCAAGGTAATTGTTTTTACAAAAATGAAAGGGGGAAGCAAAATGGCAGGCTATAGCATTAGACAGATAGAAGATAAAGCAGCTGAAGTATTAAAACAATGTAGTATGAACAATGAAATTCCTGTAGATCCTGTCTTAATTGCAAACGAATTAGGCATACGTGTTTATGCTGGTAATTTCATAGATCAAAACATGTCTGGGGTTATAAGGAAAGATGGAAGCAATATAGAAATTTTGGTTTGTGAAGATCACCATGTGAATAGACAGAGGTTTACTATAGCACATGAAATAGGTCATTATAAATTGCATATAGATGACCAACTGTTAAATAAAAAGGATCATGTAGAATATGAAAGAAATAATACGTATAATGCAGAGGAGGCAGAAGCTAATAGTTTTGCTGCAGCATTGCTTATGCCTAGAGAAGCACTCTTAGATGAATACAATAAATGCAAACCATTGCTTGAATATACCGATATATTGGTAAATTTTTTAGCTGTTAGATTTAAAGTTTCGGAACAAGCTATGCAGAGAAGATTATCAGATTTAGGTTTGATAAGTTTAGGATGGTAGCCAAATGAAAGAGTTGACACAAGCTAAACAATATTTCTCAAATAATCCTTGTGAAATATCTCCAGATTATGAGAAAAGGCAAGATGAATTACGTTGTAAAGAATATGAAAACGATATAGATAATATAAATGCTATAATAGGCTCTTGGATAAAGAATCAAGAACAGAATACAGATTTGAGAAGGAATTATGCTTATATAATTTTTGGATTGCTAGCCTCTCAAATAATACTAGTAAATGTAATGATGTTTTTTATGGGCTTTGGTAAGTTTAACATAGAAGGTACTTTTTTCCATTGGTTTTTAACTTTAGTCGTAGGAGAAATAATAGGATTTGTGTATGTAGTTGCAAAATATTTGTTCAAAAATACTGATGATGCATTGGAGCAGATTATAAAATTATTAAAAAATACATTGTGTTGAAATAACTCCTTTCAAACTAATAATAAGGAGTTATTTTAATGTATATAAATTTATTTTTTCGTTTTCTCAACTAAAAATCCGGACGCCATTTCATACTCTTGAGTATAATAAATTTTAGCATAATTATTATACTACACATATAAATATAAAATCTTTTTAGAATTTCATATAAGTTCTAAAATTATATATCAATGTTTGCTTGTTTTAAGAAATTCTACATTAATCTATTAAAAGCGTAACCTCTGAATAATATATGTAGTATTCTAAAACATATTGGAGTAATACGAGCAAAAACAGCCTTTATATTTGATGTAGAACAGGCTTTTATAATCATTCTAATACAATTACTATACTATATATATAAAACTTCTATAATCGGCTGTAAATAACTATTATATAAATATTAAGTATTTTATATGTATTTTAAAAAGATTTATTATTTTAATGTAGAATTTGTAGTCAAAGAGATGGTAAAATGGAAATAGATAATTTTTTATTAGAGAAAATTAAAAAGCTTATGGTTTTAGATGAAATAATCTTAAATTAAATTAATTTAATTTGTTATTAAAAGTCTTGTAAAACCTTAGAAAAACACGTTTGTAACTAACAGACAACTAACAAAATGCACTTTAAAGTCTGTTAAACACTAGGCGGATTCATGACTTCGAATCAAGTTGTTGGGGGTTCGAGCCCCTCCGGGTGTGCCATTAAAACTCCATGTGGTGGATTTGAACCTGCCCGTGGAGCTTTTGTTTATAATAGAATAATAAGGGGAGGCAGCTTTATGACAAATCAAGAATTATTGAAAATTGCAATGTGTCAATCAGCAATAGATGCAAACTGTCATGCAGAAGATTTTCTTCAAAATGAAAACAAGATCGTTATATCTCATATTAATTTTAATGCTAGAAAGTACTTAACATTACCATTCTACTGCCACTTGATTTCTTATGGGAACAATATCGTTGCATCTGTGGATGAAGAAATTGCCAATATTGTAGAAAAATATATTAACAAATATCCAATTGAACATTGCTTTGAAACCCCAAATATGCATATGCTTAATGATGAGCTTCAAAAAAGAGGTATGAGAATCTGCTTTATGGCTGAATACTTTTTGCCGGATATGAATGTCCTTACAGCAATAGATTGTGATTATGATATGAGAACTTTAACGCCTGAGGATTTTGTTGACTTGTATACAGATGAGTGGAGCAATGCCCTATGTGAAAAACGGAAACATTTAGACGTTTTAGGGGTAGCTGCTTACGATGGTAATAAGTTGATAGGACTAGCAGGTTGTTCTGCTGACTGTGAAAACATGTGGCAAATTGGAATAGATGTTTTACCAGAATATAGGAGAGAAGGGATAGCCTCGGCGTTGACAAGCCATTTGGCTTTAGAAATTTTAGAGAGGAATAAGGTTCCGTTTTATTGTGCAGCTTGGTCTAATATCAAATCGGTAAGAAATGCTATAAAAAGCGGATTTCGTCCAGCTTGGATTGAGATGACTGCAAAAAATATAGATTTTGTTTCCGAAATGAATAGATAGTTTAAAGAATGGATATATTCACTTCAATAAAAAGCTCATCTAAAAAAAAGGTGAGTTTTTTATTGAAGTAAAACACAGCTCATAAGGATGATAATTCATAAAAATAATTAATGATATAATCATAAACCTTTTACATTATTTTTCATATTATGTTATTGGGATAAAACATTTGATGAACTGGTATAAAGAAAGTAACAGAATATGGTTTATATCTTTACAGAAGTTAGGTGCTTTAGGGAAAACTATCAAAATTTAAATATGGAAAGGAGATTTAATATGTCATACATGCATTATAATTATGGAAGTGGAACGAATTGTAATTGCTGGAACGGAACAAACTGTGATTATGGGAATGGGACGAATTGCAATTGCTGGAACGGAACAAATTGCAGTTGTTGGAATGACTCAAGATGCTGTCCTCGCCCTAGAAAACGTAACAATTGTATGTTTAAAATTATTGTAGAATGTCAACCTGGTCCTACAGGTCCAACGGGACCAACTGGACCTACAGGACCAACTGGTCCAACGGGACCTACAGGTCCTACTGGAGTTGCTGGGTTCTTTTAAAATATCAGCTATTTAAAGGTAGGATCATTAACTTCACAAGTAAAATATACAAAATCCATCTTTTTAAAGATGGATTTTGTATATTTTTATTTTCTATTACTGAAAGTATATATTCGATTGATTATGATGAGGATTCTAAGGAATGTTTTTATAGATGATTAATGGAATGATAAAGATAAAATAATTTTTCTATACTTGATTAATAAATTATATAACGAAAATATTATAGTGTAAAATATAAAAATCGGGGACAAGCCCCGATTTTTTAATACTAATTAACACCAATCACAATTACAGAATAGAATCACTAATATCAAAAAGAAAAATAAAAGTGAACTATCTATACCACCACCACAATCACCGCCAAACCAGTTGCTTTTTACTTCATTGTTTACCATACTGAACACCTCCTATATAGTAATAAAAGATATATTTTAGTGTGCGATATATAAATGGGTCTTCATAAAAGTATTTTAACATTAGTTACACAAGCAGCAGAATAAGAGTATCAATATTAGGAATATAAATAGTGTTGAGTCATCAAAACATCCAAAACCGAATCCTCCGCCACATTGTTTATCCGCCATTTTTCACCACCTCCTAAGGAATAGAAAAGGGTTAATGAAAAAGTTACAGTGGAATAAGATTAAAATTTAGCTATATTGGGGTTTTCTTAAACCCTAATATAGAGTATGAATATCATTAATGAAATGTTAATGTTTAAAATTAAATTATTAGAGTAATTAAAAATAAAAGGTGGATATGGTATATAATTTTATTATAGAAATGGACAATAAGGTTTAAGCTAATGGTTGTAATACTATATTGTTGAGAGGAGATAATTATGGAAAATATTTTAAAGGAAATCCCTAAAGTGGAATTACATTGTCATTTAGATGGAAGCGTAAGGGCTGAAACTATGTATGAGCTTTTAGCTAAAGATGAGAAAATAGGCACTAAAAGTTTCAAAGAGTTTCAAGAAATGGTTAGGGTAAAGGATGATTGTAAATCCTTAGTGGAATATTTAGAAAAGTTTAATTATCCACTTAAGGTTATGCAGGGAAAACCAAATATAGAAAGAATTACCTATGAGTTGTTAGAAGACTTAAATACTCAAAATGTTAAATATGTTGAAATAAGATTTGCTCCTACTCTTCATATGAAGGAAGGTCTTACCTTTGACGAAGTTGTAGAAAGCGTATTAAAAGGAATGGAAAGAGCTAAAAAAGGTTTTGGAATATTATCCAATGCAGTACTTATATGTATGAGACATGAAAGTGTTAATGAAAGCATAAAGGTAGTTGAAATGGGTAAGAAATATCTTGGCAAGGGTGTAGTGGCAGTAGATTTAGCAGGAAATGAAGGGGACTTTCCTCCTGAAATACATAAGGAAGCTTTTGATTTGGCCTACGAAAAAGGATACCATATTACAGTCCATGCAGGGGAGACTGGCATAGAGGAAAATATAATTAAGTCCATTGAGTTGCTTCATGCTCAGAGGATAGGTCATGGAATAGCGGCTATAAAGAATTCTAGAATTATGGAAATGGTAAAGAAAAATCATATATCTTTGGAGATGTGTCCTATTAGCAATTTGCAGACAAAAGCAGTAAAATATATAGAAGATTATCCCATAAAAACTTTTATGGACAAAGGATTAAGAGTAACGATAAATACTGACAATGCTACGGTTTCTAATACTTCATTGGAAAGAGAGTATGGACTTTTAATGGATAAGTTAGGCTTTTCCATGGATGAAATATTAAAGCTTATAGACAATTCCATAGAGGCTGCATTTTTGCCTAAAGGAGAAAAGATGAGTTTAAGAAAAACGATTAAAGATGAATTAATTAAAAGAGGAATATTACAATGAACAATAAAATTGAATTGAGTAAGGATAAGAAGGATAATATGATTGCAGCTATTAAAGAGTATTTTTTAGAAGAAAGAGAAGAGGATTTAGGTGATTTGGCAGCAGTATTAATTTTAGATTTTTTCATTGAAAAATTAGCACCTGAAATCTATAATCAAGGGGTTCAGGATTCCTATAGATATATGAATGAAAAAATTCAAGATTTATTTGAAATTCAAAAATATTGATTTAATAAATTCCTTCCTATAGTCATAAAATCTAATAGTTATATAAAAGGATAAGATTAGAAAAACATTACACTATTTATTATTAGATGAATATGATGTAGGAAGGAGGTATTGGAATGAGAAACGAGAGTAGATTAAAAAGAGTAGGAATATTAGCAGTAGTTTTTTTACTAGGTTTTACTGGTATTGGTTTTTCTGAATCATTAGAGGATAGGGAGGTATTAAGACAATATGTAAGTAGCGGTTATAATGGGAAAATATTAGTCCAAAGAAATGCTTTATTAAGATTTCAAGCGGAAAACAATTTACAAGTGGATGGAGTTATCGGAGATTCTACTAATGAAGCATTGATTGAAGAAAACAAGCGTATTATAGATATTGTTCCCGAAGAAATAATGAAGAAAGAATGGTTTATAGTAATAAATAAGACGAAAAAAATATTGACGGTATATAATAAGGGGGAAGTATATAAAAAGTATCCCGTGGCTTTAGGAAAGGCCTCATCGCCAACTCCTAATCATAAATTTATCATAATAAACAAGGCTAAAAACCCTTATTGGGGAGGCATGGGAGGAAAGTTTAAACCAGTTAAAGGAGGAGCTCCTAATAATCCATTGGGGAAGAGATGGTTAGGACTTTCTACAGAAAAATATAGAGGATATGGAATTCATGGAAATTCGGCTCCCTTTTCTATTGGAAACTATATTTCAGCTGGCTGTATAAGGATGATAAATGAAGATGTAGAGGAATTATTTGAATATATACCAATAAATACGAATGTATGGATTGGAACTGAAGAATTATTGGAAGAATGGGGAATCAAACAATATATAGAGTATGAAAAAATTGAAGAGCTATGCTCAACAATATGGCAGGTTATGTAAAAACCTGCCATATTTATATTAGGGTATTTTAATGAAAACCTATATTGCCTATAGTCTTACAGTGCTTTTCTACTTTTTTTAAAATGTTATATCCTATAAGTACACCTGCTGTCATAAATCCCACTAAGATGAAACGTTCCATATGGAGAGGGAGCAATGTATCTGTTCCTAATAATATACCCCTTATTGCATCGTAGCCATAGGTTAAAGGAAGGGATAATGATATTACTATGACTGCCTTTGGCAGTACTGTTATGGGAAAACTTTCTCCGCATAATATATTAAGTGAAAAGTTAGTTATATCTATTATATTGTTTGCGTTGTTGGTTATCATAACCAAAGAAGCAATCCCAAACCCTAAGCCATATAAAGCTATTAACATAGGTATAAGGGTAACAATCGCTGGTAGTATTCCATTACCTATATTAAATCCAAACAATATCCATATTATAAAGGCTACAGTTATAGCGTTTATAGTAGTAATGAATAATGAAAAAATAGATCTCCCTATTAATTGAAGCCATAAGGGTATAGGAGTGAGCCAATTGGATTCAATTACACCAGCATCCATTTCATTTTTAAGGGAAAAGCCCATTCCCCATAATACGGAGCTTATAAAGCTTCCTACAATACTTCCAACTACTAAAAAAGCCATATAATCTGCAGTTCCTGTATATTGTTTAAAACCTATGTTTTGACCGTTAATTTGAAAAGATTTAGCCAAAAAATATACTGGGGCAATCCACATTATAGGTTCTATTATGTTAAAAATGGCATTAACAGGATATCTAAAAAATATCTTAGCATCTTTTTTTATGATAGCCCATACAGCCATCATATATAACTTAAATTTCATCTCACTACCTCCAATCTCATATTAATAATAACCTAAAGAGCCTGATTCCTTTACTTTTTTCTGGGTATAGTTAAAGGATAAAATTCCTAATACCATAAGGACTGCACCAGAGATAAGTAAAATATATATTTCTCTTTTGACATCGGATATAGTGGTCCCTGAGGATATAATGGCCCTCAAAGCGTTAATACTATGAGTTAAAGGTATAAAGTCAGAGACTCTTCTCATCCAAGTAGGTAATACTGCTAGTGGATAGGTTATTCCACAGAATATTGTCATTATTCCTCTTACTAAAAATACCATTGAATTAGCTTCCTTTGCCCACATTACTAAAGAGGCGAATATAAATCCTATCCCATAAACAGCGGGAATGGATATTATTATAATCAATAGGGCCGATAATGGACTACCGATGAATTCAAAATTATAGAAAAACTTAAATTCAATAATTGAAACAACCATAAATATTATGCTGGTAAATAGTTGAAATATGGAATATCCTAACAATAAGGATATTTTAGGTATGGGACAAAGCCAGTTTGATTCTAGAGTGCCTCGTATTTGTTCTACTCTTAAGCTAGTTCCAAATCCCCAAAGCATGGTATTAATCCACATCCATATAGTGGTTCCTATTAACATATAGGTTGTATAATCCGCTGTTCCTGATATTGACTTAAATACAGCTATAGAATCCGTTCCCGTACCAGATAATGCTTTTGCAGTAAACAAATATCCAAAAGGAAATATAACTGGCCAAATCAGCATAGGGATAAACCAAGATGGGTATCTAAACATTATTCTCATTTCCTTTTTTAAAACTGCAAAGGCTGCTTTAAAAAGAGAAGGCTTACTATCCCTTTCATAAATTTTTGGTTTAACTATAGTTTCCATTTTTTATCCTCCTATTCCCTTAAGGATTTACCTGTAAGGTTAATAAATACGTCTTCTAAAGTCGGTTCTTCTACGCTAAAGTTTATGATTTTAATGCCTTGAGAGGTTATACTTGATATCAATCTGCTTACAGTATCAGAACCATTGGATATGTGAAATTTGATTTCCCATCTTTGAGTGTCATCATTAAACTTGGAATGAATGTTTTCTAAAGTCGTTATGCTTTTAAGTTTATTTGAAATCTCATCATTCCAATCACTCAATTCCAGTATTGCCATAGTAGTTTTATTTAAACTGTTTTTTAAATTTTGAGGAGTATCCATTGCTATTATTTTGCCGTGGTCTATTATTGCAATTCTATCACTTAATTGGTCTGCTTCCTCCATATAATGAGTGGTAAGGAGTACGGTTCTACCTTCTCCTTTAATCTCTAATATTAATTCTCTTAGGTTTCTTGCTGACTGAGGATCTAATCCTGAAGTTGGTTCGTCCAATATTAAAATTTTTGGATCTGCAATTAAAGCCTTAGCAAGTGCAACCCTTTGTTTCATGCCTGTTGAGTATTTTTCTACAGTCTCATCGGCTCTTTTTTCAAGATTAAATCTATTTAAAAGATAGTCTATCTTCTCTTTAGCCTTTTTACCTGTAATGCCATTCATGGCAGCAAAATATTCCAGGTTTTCCCGTCCTGTTAATTTCCAATAAGTACTCCTTTCTCCAGCCAATACCGTTCCTAAGTTTTTCAAAACATCTATTGGATTTTTATCTACATCAACACCATTAACGAGTATTGTTCCAGAAGTAGACCTTAAAAGAGTCGATATCATTTTAATAGTAGTAGTTTTACCAGCACCATTAGGACCTAGAAAGCCAAAGATTTCACCTTTATTAACATTGAAATTTATGTCATCTACTGCTATAAATATCTCTTTTTCTTTGTTACTTTTTTTAAAAAGATGTCTTTTTTTCTTAATATTAAATTCTTTTTTTAGATTACTAACTTCGATAGCATAATTTGTCAAAGACAACAACCCCTTTCAAAATGGATATAATTTTCCAAATACAGCATTAAATTTATGATAATATATAAAATTAAAAATGTCAATTAAAACATTGAAATAATTAATTATATATTTAAGATAATTAATTGTTTGATAGATATGATGGAAATTTTATAAATGGTTAAGATATTAGTAGAATTAAATTATAATTATTGTGAAAATGCTTCTTAAATAAATAACGGATAGAAACTCAAAATTGTCCATATATTGGAGGACTTTATGGAATTAATTTTAAATATAATAAAGGACCTATTTTAATCCATTTACATTAGCGCAATTTAGTTATATAATTTAATATGGTAAAAATATATTTATAAAACCCTACGATGGAGGAAATTAAATGAAAGAACTAATATTTGGCGTAATTGGTGGTACTGCTCTTTTAATGTACGGTGTTGATATGATGGGGGATGGATTAGAAAAAGCTTCAGGGGAAACCATGAAAAAAATTTTAACGGTCTTGACTGGTAAAGTTTGGTCTGCTTTTTTAGTAGGTATTTTTGTTACAGCAATAGTCCAAAGTAGTACGGCGGTCACGGTGTTAACTGTTGGTTTCGTCAATTCGGGTCTTATGAATTTGCCTCAAGCTATAGGAATTATCTATGGTGCTAATATTGGGACGACTATAACTGCTCAGCTTATGGCATTTAGTTTTAAATTTAAACTAACAGATATAGCACTTCCTGTATTGGGAATAGGTTTCGGATTAAATAATATTGGAAAGAATAAAAAGCTAAAAAATATAGGGCAAGCATTGATGGGTTTTGGAATGATGTTTCTAGGGCTAAAGATATTAAATGGTGGAATTCCCTATATGCAAGGAAGCCAATCTTTGCGTTATTTTTTTACCCATTATGCCTCTATACCAATAGTGGGAATCTTTTTAGGTGCATTTGCAACGGCTATGGTTCACAGTAGTGCTGCCACAATTGGACTTGTCATGGTACTTAGTCAAGCGGGGTTATTGGATTTACAATCGGCAATTTGTATAATGCTAGGGGATAATATAGGTACCTGTCTTACAGCACAGCTTGCAAGTATGACAGGTAATATTAATGCCAGAAGGACTGCATGGGCTCATACTTTTTATAATCTATTTGGTGTCATATTAACTGGACTAACATTACCTATATTTATGAAGATTATTATATTTGTAACATCTTATTTACACCCTAACGGGGATATATCGGTATACATTGCCAATTCCCATACATTGTTTAATTCAATAAACGCTATAATATTTTTGCCACTGACTAAATATTATGTGAAGTTTCTTAACAAGGTAATAAGACCAAAAGGTGAAGTTAATGGAGAAAAAGTACTATTAGATAAATTGCTTTTAGATACTCCTGTTGCAGCTTTACAAGCAGCTAGGTCTGAAATCGTCAGAGGAACTGAAATTTTAAGAAAGATGATAATAGACGTAATGAATATGGCATATGCAGATGATATGAAAAGGATGGCTCCAATTGCAGATAATGAGACTAATATAAATCAGATGCAAAAGGATTTAACAAGATATATTGTAGAACTTTCGAAGAGGGAATTAACTGAGAGACAGTCCATTATGGTTCCTGCAATGATAAGCAGTATAAACAATATTGAAAGATCGGCAGACAGGGTCATAGAGATATCTTCGTTATGTAAAAAGAAAGTGGATAGTAAACTTTTATTTACAGAAGAAGCTATAGATGAATTAAAGGAAATAGAGAAGACATTAATTGAAATGTTTGATATTACAATTCACTTACTTAGGAATAGAGATGAAGAAGGAATAATAAAAATAGTTGAGCTTGAAAATAGAGTGGATTATTTATGTGAAGCTTTTCAAGAAAATCACATTAAAAGACTTAATAATGGATCCTGTAATGTAGATTCAGGAGTACTTTTTATAGACATAATAGGTCATCTTGAAAGAATTGGAGATCATATATATAAAATAGCAATGTATACTAAGGATGAACTATTTGGGGAAAAGAGAAGAAATGATTTGAGATAGGATTAAAGGCTAGGCAAATTTGTCTAGCCTTATGTATTAATATTCCTTTACTAAATAATATAAAGTTTTTACTGGTACTCCTGTAGCACCTTTAGGTAGGTATCCCATCTCTTTAGAAATATATGCAGTGCCTGCAACATCTAAATGTACCCATGGAGTATTATCCACAAATTGTTCTAAGAATAAACCAGCGGTTATTGTGCCAGCTCCTCCTGTGGTAGAATTTTTCAAATCAGCAAAAGTACCTTTTATTAGTTCTCTATACTCATCATTATGTGGAAGTTCCCATGTTAGCTCACCAGAAATTTCACTAGCTTTTTTAACATCATTCATAAACTCTTCATTATTGGTAACTGCTCCTGTATTTATATTTCCTAATGCAGCTACACAAGCTCCTGTCAAAGTAGCGATATCTACTACTTTATCAGCTTTAGCAACTTTAACAGCATACCATAATGCATCTGCAAGGGTTAATCTTCCCTCTGCATCGGTGTTAATTACTTCTATGGTCTTTCCTGACATGGAACCTATAATATCCCCTGTTTTATAAGCATCACCAGAGATCATATTTTCACAAGCTACTACAACGCCCACTACGTTTTTCTTAAGCTTTGACTTAGCAATAGCTTTCATAGTACCAATAACTGAAGCTGAGCCTGCCATATCACAATGCATTGTAAGCATACCACCTGGAGTTTTTATACAGTATCCACCAGAATCATATGTCAATCCTTTCCCAACAAGAGCTAATTTTTCATTAGAACTAGTATCACCATTATAGTTCATAACTATAAGCTGTGGTTCTTTGCTAGAGCCTTTGGAAACTGCTAAGAAAGCTTCCATGCCCAATTCTTCTATTTTTTCTTTTCCAAAGATTTCAACTTCAACTCCCAATTTTTCTAATTCTTCCTTTGCACTATTTGCCAATTTTTCAGGAGTCATTACCATAGCAGGTTCATTAGCAAGGTCTCTTGCTAAGAATATACCATCTATTAGATTTATGGTTTCATCTATAGTTTTTGTAGTTAAATTTTCTTTTTCGCTTAATACATCAAGATAGACATCTTTTATAGTAGGAATAGTTTTCTTTTTAGTTAAATATTTTTCAAAACTATACTCTGATTGCAGTAAACCTTCAACTACAGCTTGAATTGCAGATTCATAGGAAGTATTATTAAATTCAGGAATAGAAATATCTACACTTTCAACTTTAAACTTTATAAGCTCTTTACCAGCTTTAAAGAAAGCCTGTCTTAAGGAATTTGCAGTTATTTTATCTTCTTCACCTAGCCCTAATAACAGAATTTTATCTCCAGAGTAAGAAATATTAGAATAAACTTCACCAGAATCCCCTTTAAATAGTTCTTTTTCTTTTAAATAGGAATATAACTTGTTGCCATCTTCTAAGGAAGTTGCATCTTTAAGTACAAGTATTACCCTAACGTCTCCACCTTTTCCAAGTTTAAAATCCATAAAATCACTCCTTCCAGTTATTATCAATAATTATAATCTTATCAGAAAAGTTAAATAACTTCAAATGATTAAAAAGATAAATAATTTGTGGTTTTTATTCTTTAGTGCTATTTTTTCTTTTCTTTAAAAATTTAATTATAAAATAGACTATTATTCCAATGACTACTGCAAAGGGAAATATATACACAATGGAAATTATCAATTCCTCTAATACATTTTTAAAAGAAAACCAAGAGTCAGTAAAGGCATTAATCAGCTTGTTTCCAAAGGTGGTATCCGTAGTCTCTTGATTGGTCAATCTTTCTACCTCTTCAATATTGATTTCAAAGGTACTAAAATCTACTTTGTCATCAATAGTCATTAGATTAGTATTGAGCTTTTCTTTTTCATATATGGTTTTACTAAGTTCATTTTCTAATTTGATTATATCCTCCATTTTTTCAGCTTTAGATAGAAGGGCTAAAATTCTTTCTTCTTTAACTTCAATAACCTTTAATCTAGATTTAGTATCCCTGTATTCTTTGGTTACATCCTGTTTAGTAGTGTTTTCACTGATTACATTGCCAATCCCATTAAGTCCTGATTTAAAAGGGGATATATTATCTTTTGGAACTCTAATCATATAACTGCCATTTCTGTAGCTCTTATTATTGTAATATTTGTTATAATTTATTTGAGAGTTTTCAATATAAGCTTTATGCTTAGATATTAAAGCATTTAAGTTTTGATTAGCTTTTTCAAATTCGGTGGTTTCAAGATGGATAAAGACAGTAGTAATTACCTTTTCAGGTTCTAAGGGACTAGTTTCAATATTCTCAGAATCCTCTACAGTTTCAGTAGAAACTGAACTGATTTTATTAGGAGCGTTGCTATCACTTGATTTTTTAGCTCCACAGCCTACTACTGATAAAAGGAGTAAAAACAAGGTAATAGTTAATGCTAAAAATTTTTGAAATTTTTTCATCATTTTCACCTCTTATAATCATTATATAGGGAAAATTAGAAAACTCAATTTACAAAATAGTTACATTATTTAATAGAATATATAATATCGAAAAATAAATATTATTTTTAATGGACAGTTTTTGATATTCATTCGTTATATATGAAAGCATTAACCGAGGAAGTGATTTTATGAATGTTTATATGGTATACAAGAAATACAATAAGGATTTCATTGCCTATGCTAAATCTCTTACTAGAAATGAGGATAGAGCTTTTGATCTTGTACAAGAGGCTTATGTTTCTGCATTGGAAAGAGAGGATATATTTACAAATATGAATGAATATCAAATAAAGGGCTGGTTCTTTAGGGTAATAAAAAACAAGAATATAGACAATATCAGGAAATACAGTAGAATTCTACTATACGAAAACGATGAGATATTTAATCAAATTGAAAGCTTTGAAGAGGAAATAGCTATAAATGACCTATTGGATAGACTACCTGAAAAAAATAGAGAAGTTGTATATCTTAGATATAAAATGCTGTTAAATAGTAGGGAAATAGGTGAGTTATTAGGTATACCAGATTCTACTGTAAGATCTCGGTTAAGCACGTCTATGAAGATGTTAAAAAATATTTTATAGGGGGTAGTAAGATGTCAAAGATTAAAAACATAGGGTTACTAGATGTTAGAAATATTAACGAAGATATATCTAAGGAGATCTCTCAAATATCAAATATAAGTTTTCTTATAGAAAGCGATAGATCCCGAGAGCTTCTTAAAACTTGTAAAATGAAAAATATAGGAGCTAGTATGAAAGTACCAACAGACGTAAAGGTCATAAGCCAAAATGGGGAACTCCATATTGACAGAGAGTACCTAGAATGTCTTCCGTATTCAGTTATTATTATTTTAAATGGTAAGTTGACTTTAACAGAAGATATAGATGTATCATTGATAGATGAAAAGATATATTCTATGATAATAAATGGAGAGGCAATGATTCCTAAAAGATTAACAGGTATTATACAATCAAAGACTATTATAAATGGAGAACTTGAAGGATATAATAGTGGATATATTTTAATTGATGACACTATAAAGATGACAAATCAATTTCTAAACAGTTTAAATTCTAATTCTAAATTGGCTATTAGAAAATTGCTAATTACGGAAGATATTGATTTGGATTTATTCAAAGAAAAGATATCCAATCTTCAAGTTCTATCTAAGATAATTATGACAGATGAAAATGAAAAAGTATTATCAAAATATATAGATAAATATTATTCAATAGATAAAACTATAATTCCAGCAGGAGCTAAGTATATAGATGATGATTTATATATAGATGATAATTCAATAAAAAGATATAAGGATGCTGTTTTGTATGTAGATGGAGGAGTAGAGATATATTTAAAGGGAGACACAAAGATTGATGAATATATAAAGTTGTTGATGTGTGAAGATATAGTTTGTAATGACAGAAATGTTGATGAAGTATTAAAAATATTAGGCGATGAGGATATAGAAATAGAGGTTATAAAGGGAAGACTAATTAAAAATAATGGAAAAATGGTTCTAGCAGGAAAATTAGAGGAATTAGATGAAGAAATAAACATAAGAAATTTTGGAAAGTTAGTTCTTGAAGAGGATTTGGATTATGAAAAATTTAATGAAAAGGTTGAATCCATAACTAATTATGGTTTGGTTGTAGCTCCAGATGAAAAGTTAGGAATGGTAAAAAACAAGGTAAAGGAAAACTTTGGTGCTGTATCAGCATTAAAAGAAAAGAAGAAAGAATTAGTAGAAGAAGATATCTTATATGCAAATATGGGGGAACTAGTGTTATAAGAAGTAAATATAAAAAACTGCCTAAAAATAAGTTTTAGGCAGTTTTTTATTCACTCTAGCAAAAAATGAAAACATCCTTTATTATAGTTATATGGACAGTTACTAATAGAAGCTTGGGGGGGAAGGATAAAATGGAGTTGCAAAAAAGTTTTATAACTATGAAAATGGAAAAACAAAAGCGTATAGCACTTATTGCTCATGATAATAAAAAGAAGGATTTAATAAAGTGGGTAGAATTCAATAAAGATACCTTAGGAAAACATTTCTTATGCGGAACAGGAACTACTGCAAAGTTAATCTCGGATAAAGTTTCATTACCTGTCAAGGCTTTTAAGTCTGGACCTTTAGGAGGAGATCAGCAGATTGGCGCTAGAATAGCAGAGGGAGATATAGATTTTATGATATTTTTCTGGGATCCTTTAGAAGCTCAACCTCATGATCCAGATGTAAAGGCACTGTTACGAATTGCAGTACTATACGATATCCCCGTTGCCAACAATCGATCAACGGCAGATTTTCTACTTACTTCACCACTGATGGATGAGGAATATAAAAGAAAAATAATCGACCATTCTAGCAGCATAGATAGGAGAGCTATAGAATTCACCAAAGATTAATTTCATGGAGTTCAGTTAGCTTGACAAGGGTTACCTTATGTGTTACTGTCTAAAAGGCAATATAAGTGTGTAAATAACTAAAAAGGAGAAATTAAGATATGGATGAAATCAAGGTACTAGCAACAGTAAACGGAAAAGATATAACTGACAAGGATGTATATGTTTTCTTAAATCAATTAGGACCACAAACAGCAGCTCAGTTTAGTTCACCAGAAGGCATGAAAAAGATTGCAGATGAATTGGTAAATCAAGAATTGATCTATTTAGAAGCTATTGAAAATGGATTAGATAAAGAAGAAGCTTTTAATATAGAATTAGAAAAGGTTAAGGAAAGCTTTTTAAAACAATATGCTATTAATAAACTTTTATCCAGAGTTATGGCTACTGATGAAGACATAATTAAGTTTTATAATGAACATAAGGAGCATTTTAGAGTACCAGAAATAGTAAGAGCAAGTCATATTCTAGTTAGTGAAGAAGAAGAGGCTAAAAGAATATACGAAGAAATAAAAGCAGGATTACCTTTTGAAGAAGCAGCAAAGAAATATTCCAGCTGTCCTTCCAAGGAAAACGGTGGAGATTTAGGAGAATTTACTAGAGGCAAAATGGTGCCAGAATTTGAACAGGCAGCTTTTGCGTTAAAAGAAGATGAGTTAAGTGAACCTATAAAAACTCAATTTGGATACCACTTGATTAAAGTAAACTATAGAAAAGAAGCATCTGTTAGTTCATTAGAGGAAGTTAAAGAACAAATCAGCCAACAGGTTATGGGGCTTAAACAACAAGAAAGATATTTGAGTAAGACTGAAGAATTAAAGAATAAATTTGAAGTAAAGACTTTTTATTAAAATAAATATGTAGATTAGAAAGATAAGGGGAGAATTACCTCCCCATTTTTCATCTATTTTATACGAGCCTTGAATAGAATTCTACTACCAACTGGTCTTCAATTTCTATAGGTATTTCTTCTCTTTCGGGTAATCTTATAAATTTACCTGAAAAATTGTTCATATCCTTTTTTAAATAAGGATATACATTGAAATTGTTTGAAAGGAAATTATCTCTAAATAGTTCTATGTTTCTTGAACTTTCCTTTAATGAAATCTCATCTCCTATATTTACCCTATAGGAAGGGATATCTATTTTATTCCCATTGACTTTAATATGTCCATGGACTACCATTTGTCTCGCCTGTCTTATAGATGAGGCAAAACCCAATCTATAGACTAGATTATCCAATCTTGATTCTAGTATTTTTACTAAAGCATATCCAGTTTGATCGTTAGATTTTTTGGCTTCTCGCACATATCCTACAAATTGCTTTTCCATCACTCCATAGTAAGCTCTTAATCTTTGTTTTTCTAATAACTGCATTCCATAATTGGATAGTTTTTTATCTGCTCTTGAAGCACCTTTGGTTTGTCTATTCATGGCTTTAGGATGACCGCATACATTAAGTCCTAGCCTTCTACATTCTTTAAATCTAGGATTCATCATCTTTGACAAAATTATCAACTCCATCTTATATTTTGCCGCGATAATTTAGAGCCAATATAAATATACCACAAAACAATCTAAATGTAAATGATAATTATTATCATTTACATGGTAAAAAATTTAGTTTTGATTTTATACTTCCCATTTTTTAAAAGAATGATATAATATTCTTAGAGTCTCTAAATAATAAAAGCTAGGTGATTAAATGGAAAAACGGAATAGAAAAGATATTATACTTAATGGGGACATATATAAGGCATTAATAATATTGTCTTTTCCTATTATGGTGAACAATTTAATTCAAACTTTTTACAACCTGGCAGACGGAATTTGGGTAAGCAAATTAGGTTCAGTCCAATTTGCAGCAACATCTTTTGTTTGGCCAGTAAATTTTTTATTTATTTCTATTGGGTTTGGACTATCTATTGCAGGTACATCTATATTGTCCCAGTTTATAGGAGCTAATGAGTACGAAGAAGCGAATGAATATGCAAATCAGATAATTGTAATATCTATGATAACTTCTGTTATATTTGCAATCATAGGGTACATAATAAGTCCATATGTAATAAAGCTAATGGGAGCAACTGGAGATTTAGCAAAATACAGTAATACATATTTAAAGATAACCTTCTTGGATATGCCCTTTATGTTTTTATTCTTCAATTTTAACTCTATTATGACTGCTCAAGGTAATACATTAACCCCTACTATATTGAGTGGGATTAGTGCCGTACTCAATGTAGTATTAGACCCTATATTTATTTTTAATTTAGATATGGGAATAGCTGGAGCGGCAATCGCAACTTTACTATCAAGGGCAATACTTGCCGTATTAGGTATATTGGTACTGATGAAATCCTCTACTATGATAAGACCAAGTATTAAAGATTTTAAATTTGATAAGGAAAGGGTAGATAAGATAATAGGTGTTGCATTACCTTCATCTGTTGGGCAGTCCGGTTCAGCTTTAGGATTTATGGTACTTAATAGCTTTATTGCATCCTATGGAACTTCAACTATGGCTGCTTATGGCATGGTAAATAGGATTACATCTCTTGTTATGCAGCCTGCTGGAGGTATTGGAGCAGCTTTAACTTCTATTGTTGGTCAAAACATAGGAGCAGGTCAAATAGATAGAGTGAAGGAAGGTTTTAGAAAAGCGTTAAAGTTTACAGTTATTATTGGTGTGATAGGTTGTGCTTTTATGCTTTGGAAGGATAAGGAGATAATCAATATATTTATGCAGTCAAAAGATGATATGGAAGTTATAACTCAAGGAATTTCTTATCTTAGATATAGTGCATTGTTTACTCCGCTGATGGGAATATTTAACGTATTAAAAGGCGTATTTCAAGGTTCGGGGCATACTAAATATTCTATGTCTATGGAAATAGGACGTTTATGGTTTGTTAGATTACCTATGATACTTTTATTTAAACATTTAACAAATATTGGTCCAACAGGTATTTGGATATCTATGAGTGTTAGCAACTTAATAGTCTGCATATATGGATTTTTAATATATAGAAGGAACACTTGGCAGAAAAACATAGTGAATGTGGAAAGAAGCTTTTAAAAACATCTAATTTATTTAGATGTTTTTTTATCAATAATGTAGGGAATTATATATTAAATATGATAGAATCATATTTAGAATAAATATGATAAAGAGGTGTATTTATGATAGAACTTGGTAGGATACAAAGTTTAGAAGTAAAGAGGAATACTTCGGTAGGTGTATATTTAAACACTAAAGACAGTAGTAAGGCTGATAAAGATGTATTGTTGCCTAAAAAGGAAGTGCCAGAAGGTATAAAAGTAGGAGAAGAAATAGAAGTATTTATTTATAAAGATTCTAAGGATAGAATGATTGCTACTACTAAAAGACCAAAGGTAACTTTAGGAAGTATAGGGCTTTTAAAAGTGGTGGATATAACTAGGATAGGTGCATTTTTGGATTGGGGATTGGAGAAGGATTTGTTTTTACCCTTTAAAGAGCAAACCATGAAATTGGAGAAGGGTAGAGAATATTTAATAGGACTATATATCGATAAAAGTGATAGGCTCTGTGGTACTATGAGGATTAGGGATTTCCTTGAGAGTGACTCCCCTTATAAGGAAAATGATTGGGTAAAGGGTACTATCTATAGCATAAATGAGGAATTTGGTGCTTTTGTAGCAGTAGATAATAGATATGAAGGATTAATACCTAAAAAAGAATTAATTGGAGTTTATATACCTGGAGAAGAAGTAAAACTAAGGGTAGTTGGGGTGAAAGAAGATGGAAAATTAGACCTTAGCTTAAGAGATAAATCTTATATGGAAATAGAAAAAGATGCGGAGATAATCTTAAATAAGGCTATGAAAAATGGAGGCACATTATTGCTGAATGATTATAGCTCACCCCAAGAGATAAGAAAGGAGTTAAACATAAGTAAATCGGCTTTTAAGAAGGCTATAGGAAAATTATTAAAGGAGAGAAGGATAGAATTTATAGAAAATGGAATAAAAATCAAATAGGCTAAGTCATATTAATAGTCATCATTATTAAAAAGACAGGCAACTATACTCCTTTTAGTGAATATATTATTTATAACTAGATGACAAAGGAGTGGTGAGATGAAACATGTATCGCTAGTAGATTATAATGATGGCTCAAGCCTTGAAGAAAAGGTAAATGAATGGATAGTGGATAATGAAGATACCTTACTGGAGATAATAGATATCGAGTATACACAACATGGTAATGTGTACTTAGCCATAATCACATACGAAGAAAGGGAATAGTTAATTATAAGAATTAAATAATAATCATTAAAATAAATGAGCTGTATTTGACTTTTAGTTAAGTACAGCTTTTTAGATTTAATGGTTAAAATCTATATTTTGGGGCATACAATAGGTAAAGATAATTTGTTAGGAGAGATTGATATTATGGAAAACAGAGATTTTAATTCAGAAATATTAGTAGATATTAAAGAAAGATGGTCCCCAAGGGCTTTTAGTAGTGAAGAGATTAGCCATGAAGATATAATGGGAATACTTGAAGCAGCAAGATATGCACCTTCATGTTTTAATGAACAGCCATGGAGATTTATTGTAGCCCAAGACAAAGAAGAGCTACAGAAGATGAACGAGATTCTTTTCGATGGTAACAAGGTTTGGGCTAGTAAAGCCCCAGTATTAATTTTGTTATTATCTAAAAATTCATTTGATCGTAATGGAAAGGATAATTATTGGCATATGTTTGATGCAGGTACAGCTTGGGGATATTTATCCTTAGAAGCACAAAGAAGAGGACTTATAACTCATGCAATGGGAGGATTCAGCAAGGATAAAGCTAGAGAGATATATAATATCTCAGATGATTATTCTATAATAACTGTAATTGCAGTTGGTAAATATGGCAATAAAGAAGATTTACCAGATAATATAAAGGCCATGGAAAATCCAGGTACAAGGAAGCCTGTAGAGGACTTGATAATTTGAGGTTATAAGGATATATATGTGTTTATTGGGAGGATAAAATGCGAACTGTTAAAAAGATATATAAAGGTAAGGAATCCGTCGATGGGGCGGGAGTTAAGCTTAATAGAATCTTTGGCTATCATGAGGTACCTGAATTGGATCCATTTCTATTATTAGATTTTTTTAATACTAAGGATCCTAATGACTATATTAAAGGATTTCCATGGCATCCTCATAGAGGTATTGAAACCATTACCTATTTTATTGAGGGAAAAGTTGAACATGGTGATAGTTTAGGGAATAAAGGTATTATTGGAAACGGAGATTGTCAGTGGATGACAGCAGGAAGTGGAATAATTCATCAAGAGATGCCAAAGGAAAGTCCGAATATGTTAGGAGTTCAACTGTGGGCGAATCTATCTTCAAAAAATAAGATGATTGATCCTAAATATAGGGATATTAAAAAAGATAAAATACCTGAAATAGAAGAAAAAGATGTCTTGGTTAAAATCGTTGCTGGAAAATATAAAGATGTCACTGGACCAGTTAAAGAAATTAGCATTAATCCAATTTTTATGGATATAACTATAAAGAAAGATGGAAAGTTTGTATATGAAACGGATACTGAATCAACGGTATTTGCTTTAGTAGTTGATGGAGAAGGTATATTGATATAGAAGATGAAACGGTACATTCAGTAGGTACAGGGATTTTATATGATTTTGGGGATAAGATTGAAGTGACGACCAATGAAAAAGGAGTAAGGTTTTTATTGCTATCGGGGAAGCCCATAGGGGAACCAATAGTTTGGGGTGGTCCAATAGTTATGAATACTAAAGAAGAATTGGATTTAGCATTTAAGGAGCTAAAAGAGGACAAGTTTATTAAATAATATGAATTAAAAATAGATGTAGTATTTATTTAGAAATTATTAGAAAACTGGAAAATATACTCGTAATAGGTGTATAATAATAGAAGAATTAACAATATCAATTATACAAGGAGTGTTAGTATGATCAAAAGTATCAAGACAAATCTAGATGTGGTAGAAGCGTTACTATACTACTGGCAAGCGACTAGTGAAAAGGAAAAAGTAGGAGAGTCCTATATATTGAGTATAGCAGATTTTCCAGAGATGAAATATCTATATGGAGAAGAATTTGACAAGGAATCTGTAAGAAAAGTACTTAGTGCTATTTCCAATAGTGAACTGCTTAATAGTGAAAGCAAAAAGGATAGAAAGTATTGGAATAACAATATGTGGATGCTGGAAGATTTAGAATTCACAAACATGATGGTAAAACCTTTAAAATTGCTTAACTTAGATAATTTAATAGATAAATTAAATGGAATTAATGGTGATTTTGGTTATGAGCAAATAGAGGTAATATTTATTCCTGGTCATATAGATGAATATATTATAGATGAAAATAAACTTGTAATTAACTTTTTCAGGGTTATGCCAGATATTTATGAAGAAAGAAAGGTAACTATAGGAGATAAAGATTTAAAGGATTATGTAGAAGAAAAGTTAGTAGAGGTAGTTAGTAAATAATTAAAAGTTTTTTATGATGAACTATATAATAAACCATAATTTGTGATACAAATAGGTATCGTAAATTATGGTTTTTATTTAGTCACTCTAATTGAAAAAAAGTGAAACAGCATAAGGAAAGACTCGTACTGCACAGCAATAATTGCCTTTACAAATTTATTTGTAATTTTATTCTTTGGAAAGATTTTTAAGTTATAATAAATATTAAGAAGGGTTTCTTCTTCTTAATATTTAAAGAAATTGTTAATATGAGTTAATAGAAAATTATAATAAGGATGGGATGAATATGATATTTGATGCACATGGAGATATTTGGACAGATGTAACAGTTAAAAGACAAGACGGAATGGAAGATGTTTTTAAATCTTATCATTTAGAAAGATATAAAAAAGGTGGAGTAAATGGTGGGATATTTGTTATTTGGTTAGATCCTCCAAACGATAAAAACCCACAGAAAAGAGCATTTGAAATTATAGAAAATATGTCTGTAGAGATAACTAGTAATCAGGATATCTTTAAGGTAATAAGAAAATATAGCGATATAAAAGAAGCTATAGATACCAATAGATTTGCCGTCGTTATTGGTTCAGAAGGACTTAGTTATATAGATGAGAATATTGACTTGTTAAATGTCTTATATATGCTCGGATTAAGACACGCAACTCTTACGTGGAATGAGCAAAACAAATTAGCTACAGGAGTAAAAGGTGATCCAAATAGAGGATTGACTAAGTATGGTGTAGAGGCAGTTAAAAGATTAGAACAACTTGGAATGATAGTTGATGTATCTCATGCAAATGAAAAGAGCTTTTGGGATATCTGCGAAGTAGCCACAAGACCTTTTATTGCTTCCCATTCTAATTGTAGAGCTTTATGCGACTCTCCTAGAAATTTAACGGATGTTCAGCTAAAGGAGATAGGAAAAAAAGGTGGAGTTGTTGGGCTAAATGCCTTCTCCGATTTTGTTTCAGATAAAAAAGATGAAAGGGATATAGAACACTTAGCTAACCATCTCGACCACATGATAGAAGTAATGGGAATTGACCATGTAGGATTTGGTTTTGATTTTGATGATTATCTAGCTGGAGAAACTATGAAGTTCTTTGCAGAAGATGAATCAGCAAGTACAATTGGTTTTGAAAATATTATAAAAGTTCCAAAGCTAATAGAGATAATGGAAAACAGAGGGTATTCAAAAGAAGATATTGAAAAGATTAAATATAAAAATTTTTTAAGGATAATACAGGAGATATTTAAAGATTAAAAGGTTAGTAAAGACGAAGTATTTAATTCCATCTTGCAAAATTGAATATTTTAGTATATAATGATGTTTAATTAATTTTATAAGAATAAAATTCTGTGATAGGGAAGAGTAGTTAAAATTGATTATTTACAGTGAGCCAAGGCTGGTGAGAACTTGGTGATATAGATTTTAATGAATGGACCCTAAAGAAGCGATGGGAAAAATATGAGTATCATCTGCCGGAAGCCAACCGTTATCTGTGGACAGGACATGTTAGTGTCCCATTAAGAGAGATACGTTTATGTATAATTTAGGTGGTACCGTGAATTCAACCTTCACCCTAATATTTTTTAGGGTGAAGGTTTTTTTATTCAAAAAATTAAAGGAGGTTAAATCTATGGAAAAGAGTAATGGATATTTTGGACAATTTGGTGGTGCTTATGTACCAGAATCATTAAAGGTGGTGTTAAATGATTTAGAAAAAACATTTTACAGGTATATAGATGATGAAGATTTTAATAGGGAGTTGGATTACTACTTTAAGCAGTATGTTGGTAGGGAAAGCCCATTATATTATGCAGAGAGATTGACAAAACATGCTGGTGGAGCAAAGATATATTTAAAAAGGGAAGATCTTAACCATACAGGTGCTCATAAGATAAACAATGCTCTAGGTCAAATACTGTTGGCTAAAAGGGTTAATAAAAAGAGGATAATTGCAGAAACAGGAGCAGGACAACATGGAGTAGCAACTGCTACGGTATGTGCTTTATTTGGCATTGATTGTACCGTATATATGGGTGCAGTGGACGTAAAAAGGCAGGAGCATAATGTCTTTAGAATGAAGATGTTAGGTGCCAATGTAGTACCAGTATTTGATGGTAATGCAACTTTAAAGGAAGCTGTTGATAAAGCATTAGAGGATTTTGTATTGAATTCTCAGGATACATTTTACTTATTCGGTTCTGCTGTTGGACCTCATCCATATCCTCTAATGGTAAGGGAGTTTCAGAGTGTAATTGGAAGAGAAGCAAGAAAACAAATACTTCAACAGGAAGGAAGATTAGCCGATTATCTCATTGCCTGTATAGGAGGAGGAAGTAATGCCATTGGTCTATTTCATCCCTTTGTTGATGACAAGGAAGTCAATATGATTGGAGTAGAACCGGGAGGTAAAGGTATGGATTCAGGTTTTCATGCAGCCTCCATTTCAAAAGGTGATATAGGTGTAATTCATGGGTTCAAATGCTATATTTTAGATGAAGAAACGACTAATATTCATTCCGTTGCAGCGGGATTGGATTATCCAGGGGTTGGACCTGAGCATAGCTACTACAAGGATACAGGAAGAGCAAAATATGTATCCGTTACAGATAGGGAAGCTTTAGATGCCTTCTATAAACTATCAAAGCTAGAAGGAATAATACCTGCATTAGAAAGTTCCCATGCTGTTGCCTATGGAATGAAATTAGCTTCTACTTTACCAAAGGATAAAATAATTATAATAAACTTATCTGGTAGAGGAGATAAGGATATGGAACAAATAATGGAGATGGGAAATAGAATCTGAAGAGAAAAATAAAAAAGCATCCATTTTAAAATGTAGATGCTTTTTTATTTTTTATAATTTTATAATATTGGTGGAATATAGCAATATTATGAATATTGCAATAGGTGCTATATATTTAATTGTTGTATTATATACCTTATATCCACTAAAAGGATACAAACCATCGCTAGAAATTTCATTGAAGGCGTCCTTAGTTCCCCATACCCATCCAACAAATATACAGGTCAGTATTCCGCTTAATGGTAAGAATATATATGAAGCTATATAGTCAAATAAGTCGAATATGGACAGACTAAATATCTTCACACCACTCCAAATCCCAAAGGATAGAGTGCTTGGTATTGATAATAGAAATACTCCAATGGAAAGTAAGATGGTTGCTTTTTTCCTACTCATATGGAATTCTTCAGTTATAAAGGTTACAGATACCTCTAGTAATGATATAGTGGAGGTTATTGCTGCAATACCTATAAGTAGAAAAAATAATGTCTCAAAAAAGGAACCAAAGGGCATCCCTTGAAATACAGCAGGCAATGTAATAAATACAAGGGAAGGACCAGCTCCTGGTTCAAAACCATAAGCAAACACTGCTGGGAAGATAACTATTCCTGCCATAAGTGCGATTATCGTATCTGCTGCTATAACTTTTAATGATAGAGATACTAAGTCCTCCTCTTTTTTTATATAACTTCCATAGGTAATGATGATTCCCATACCTAAGCTTAAGGAATAAAAGGAATGACCTAATGCTTCTAACACCGATTGGGTAGTAAGTTGAGAAAAATCGGGTTTAAAAAGAAACTCCAATCCTTTTACGGCGCCATCAAGGGTTATAGATCTAATAATTAAGATTATCAAGGTTAGAAGTAATACGGGCATCAATATCTTGCTATATTTTTCTATTCCATCTTGGATGCCTGATATTACTATAAAAGCAGTGATACCAATGACCAATAGGGTGAAAAAAAGCATCATGGGAGTGTTTCCTACAAGATTTTCAAAATATGAGGTCAACTCATTTGGTGCCACATTTATTAACTTTCCAGTTATTGAACTGTGAAAGTAAGAAAGTACCCAACCTGCAATTATTGAATAAAAAGATAGTATTATAAATGAAGTAGCTACTGCTAAATATCCAGTATAATTCCATCTGCTTGATGGTTTTAGCTTTTTAAATGCACCTGATGGATTTGACTGAGCACGTCTTCCTAGAGCTAATTCCGAAACCATAACAACTGTCCCAACTAAAATAATGCAAATTAAATAGACCAATATAAAAGCAGCTCCTCCATTTTGACCAGTGATATAAGGAAATTTCCATATGTTTCCTAAACCAATAGCGGAGCCAGCGGCGGCAGCTATTACTCCAAATTTTGAACTAAAATTGTCTCTTTTCATTAGATAAGTCTCCTTTCGAAATTGTTACAGAATATTTTGACATATTAGGCTGCTATATTTGTATTTTCACCTCCTTCTAGTAGCAAAATAAAATAAAAAAGCTCTCATCTCTATGAACATCTATAGATATCCATAGGGACGAAAGCTTTTTCGTGGTACCACCCTACTTTACAATTGAAGTAATTGCCTTTATTTTAAGTCGAAGTAAATAATAAATTTTATCTACTTGAACCCTATCCATGTATCGGTGGAAACCGCCCTCATTTACTAAAAAAATCTTTCAAATTGGAAGCTAAGGAGTGATCATTATACATTTCTAACGCTGATTCTCACCAATTATCAGCTCTCTGAAGTTAGAATTCTTGTATTTTTATCTCCCTCATCGCGTTGCAGTATTAAACTAATAAATATAATCTATATATTACTCCTAAGATAGTAAATTGTCAATAGTTTTAAAATAAAAAACTCTTTCCTAGAATATCCTAGAGAAGAGTTTTTAGAATATAAAAAGCGTTTTCTAGAATGTAACAGGTTTTCCTTCATATGTACATTCTAATATTTTTTTCATTTCTTCCGCTGAAGTTTTCCTTGGATTTGAAGCTGTACATGGGTCTAATACTGCATTCTTAGCTATATAGTCTACTGTAGATTTAAATAATTCTTCCTCGACTCCATTTTCTTTTAAAGTAGGTGCTATATTTAACTCTGCATTTAATTCTTGAATAGATTTTACTAAGGAATTGGTTAATTGTTTTTCAGTATTTCCTGGTAATCCTAGCATTCTTGCTATACATGCAAAATCACTTTGAGAAGTTTTTGCATTGAATTGAATTACATAAGGTAATAATATAGCATTACAACATCCATGAGGTATATGATATTGTGCTCCTATTTTATGAGCTAAGCTATGAGTAATACCTAATAGAGCATTACTAAATGCCATACCTGCTAAACATTGAGCTATATGCATTTCTCCTCTAGCTTCTACATCTCCATTATATGAAGCAACAATATTGTCATACACCATTAAGATAGCTTCTTTAGCTAATGGATCAGAAAATTTAGATCTATTAGATGATACATAAGCTTCAATAGCATGGGTTAAAGCATCCATTCCAGTATGGGCTACTAATTTAGGAGTCATGGTCTGAGGAATATCGCTATCCAAAATTGCGATATCAGGTGTTATTTCAAAATCTGCAAGAGGGTATTTTATTTTTTGTGAATAATCTGTAATAACTGAGAAGGCTGTTACTTCTGTGGCAGTACCGCTAGTTGATGGAATAGCAACAAATATAGCTTTATTTCTAAGCTTTGGAATAGTAAATGGGTCTTTAACATCATCAAATGTTACTTCTGGATGCTCATAGAATATCCACATAGCTTTCCCAGCATCTATAGTTGAACCTCCACCTATAGCTACTATAACGTCAGGTTCAAACTCCCTCATAGTTTCTGCACCTTTCATTACAGTTTCTACTGAAGGGTCAGGTTCGATGCCTTTAATAAAACTAACTTCTAATCCTGCTTCTTTTAAGATATTATGAACTCTATCTAAGAAACCGAATTTCTCCATAGAAGAACCACCAGAAAGTACAATAGCTTTTTTGTGCCCTTTAAGGTTTTTTAATTCTTCTAAAGTTCCTTTTCCAAAATATAGATCTCTTGGTAATGTAAATCTCACCATGGTTAAATTCCTCCTAACTTTTTTCTTATTAAAGATATTCAATAATAGTTAACCCATTTGGTAAAAAAATATTCAATAATCCTTAATATGGAATTTTTTCATGATTATAGAATTAAACATATCCTTTTAAAGCAATAATGTCAATAGAAAATTTTTAATGTACAAAATTGGAGAAGTGCAGGAACGTAGATTGTAAGTTACAATTAATAAAAATTAATGTATTAATAGCATTGGAATTTTAGTATAATATTGATAATAAGAATTGGAATATTATAAGTAATTACGCAACTATTTCTTAAAATTGAATAGTTAAAATATAGTTCCTTCAGTAATAAGCTAAAATAATAGAACTTAAAGTTTCAATGAGAATTAAAAATTATCTTTAAAAATGAGTACACGAAACAAAGGTATAAGATTTCTAGAAAAATAGACATCTAAATAAATATCTGCCAAAGAAAGTTGTTTATGTGGTATCATATTTATATAACTCCTTTCGGGTTTGGTGGATTTGTTGATAGACACTTCAATTCTCCCATAAATCGATGAGGAGTTATATTATTTTATAAAGAAAACAACCCGTATTTATACGGGTTAAGGTGTTTCTCAAACACCTATTAATTAAATATAAAAGTAACGAGGAGTGATAAGTTGAAAACCTTAAAACAGTTTAGCATAATATTGATTATTCTACTTATAGGACAAATTTTGCAGATAAAATATAATTTATCTGTGCCAAGTACCGTATTAGGTATGATAATTTTGTTATTATTACTCATTACTAAGATAATAAAGGTAGAAAAAGTAGAAAGGATAAGTAAAGTGCTATTAGAGCATTTAACCTTATTCTTTGTCCCAGTGGGAGTAGGAATTATGACATCCTTTGATAAAATAAAGGATACATGGATGCCTTTATTGATTATATTATTCATTTCCACTATTGTAGTAATGGTAGTAACTGGGCTAACCGTTCAATTGTTGAATAAATATGAGGTAAATAAGAGTAAGAGAGGGGCTGAATAATATGGCTATGTATGTAGATACTCCTTTGTTTGGAGTTATGATATCCATAGTTGCATTTATTATAGGAGTACATATAAACAAAAAGACTAAAATTGCAATTTTAAATCCTTTAGTAATATCCTATATTATTATAATAAGTATTTTATTATATTTTAATATTAGTTTTGAAACCTATAATAAAGGTGGAAGCATTATTAGCTTTTTCATAGCCCCTGCAACGGTGGTATTAGCAGTACCTTTATATAAAAATATAAAACTACTAAAAGAAAGATGGGCTTCCATACTGATTGGTACAACATTAGGAATATTGGCAGGGCTTTTTTCCATATATCTATTGTGTAAACTTTTTAAAATAGATGATGTGGTAATGGTTTCTTTATTTCCTAAGTCTACAACAGCAGCTATTTCCATGGAAATAGCTGAACAAATTGGTGGAATACCATCACTGGCTGTAGCATTTACAGCTATAACTGGAATAGCAGGAAACTTGATTGGAGATTATATATTCAGGATATTCAATATAAAGGATAAGGTTTCTAAAGGAGTTGCTCTAGGGACTGCCTCTCATGCACTAGGAACTGCAAGGGCTATGGAAATAGGTGAAACGGAAGGGGCATTAAGCTCTCTTGCTATAACAGTAGCTGGCATCATATCTGTATTTATTATTCCGTGGTTTATGAAGATATTATCTATATAAATTGAGCCTTGCCTTTATTTAATCTGAAAATGAAGGGAAGTAAGTATAATGAAAAAGAATATATTCATTACTGGAGCTACTGGTACAATGGGGAGAGAAGGTTTTAAGGAATTATTAAAAAGGCAGGATAGATTTAATATAATTTCTCTAGTTAGACCTTCTAAGAAGAACAAAGGATTGATGAAACCATATATTAATAATCCCAATATAAAGATTATATGGGGAGATTTGTCCAACTATGAAGATGTGCTTAAATGTGTTAAGGAAGCTGATTATGTTCTCCATGTAGCTGCATTTATATCTCCAGAAGCAGACTATGATCCTAATAAGGCTTGGATGATAAATGTTGAATGTACAAAGAATATCATTAATGCTATAAAGGATAGACCTCATTCAGATGATATAAAACTCATCTATATAGGAAGTGTAGCAGAAACAGGAGATAGAATGCCGCCAATTCATTGGGGAAGGGTAGGGGATCCATTAAAGCCAAGTATGTACGATAATTATGCAGTTACTAAAATTGCGGCGGAAAGAGAAGTCATTGAATCGGGATTGAAATACTGGGTATCCTTACGCCAAACTGGGATTCTACATTTTAATTTAATGGATATAAGGGATGGCATAATATTTCACCAGCCTTTGCACAATTGCATAGAGTGGGTAACTGCCCATGACTCAGGACTATTGTTAGCCAATATATGTGAGGATAATTTAAAAGAGGAATTCTGGTGTAATATTTATAATATTGGCGGTGGAGAGAGTTTAAGGACTACAGGATATGAATTTTTAGAGAAGATGTATCAAACAGTAGGAATAGATAATCTATCATCTATAGTTCAGCCAAATTGGTTTGCCACAAGAAATTTTCATGGACAATGGTATGAAGACTCGGATATATTAAATGATTTCCTCCACTTTAGAACTCAATCTTTGGAGGACTTTGTAGACGAATTTAAAAAACGGTTACCTTTTTACACTAAATTCATTAAAGTTTTGCCAAGGAATATTCTTAAGAAAAAAGTAATGATGCCTTTAGCCACTAGTGTCAATGGTCCCTTGTATTGGATTAATAACGATATAGAAGGTAGAATAAAGGCATTTTTTACTTCAAAGAAGGATTGGGAAGTCATTCCAAATTGGAATGGGTATAGATACAATAGACCTACAGGTATTCCTACAAGGCTTAATCATGGTTATGATGAAGGAAAACCAAAGTTTAAATTGGATATATGGGATATGGAATCAGCAGCTGAATTTAGGGGAGGTAAGTGCTTATCTAATACCATGATAAAAGGTGATTTAAAGACCAAACTCAAATGGGAATGTGCTTTTGGTCATAGGTTTGAAGGCAGTCCTACACTGGTATTATTAGGAGGACATTGGTGCCCAGAGTGTGAAGCACCTCCTTGGAATTATGATGAAATAGCAAATAAGAATCCATTCTTTGCTCAGGTTTGGAACCCTATTCAATATAAGGATTGTAATTAGAGTATGTAAAAAAGTTATACTATAAATATGGAAGGAATATGTGGATTAGTTTATAATATAGTATAATGAAATAAACACTAAAGTTAGAAGGAGAAGATAATGTGAAAAAGGAAATTATAGAATGGATAAAATCTATTGGTATAGCTTTGTTATTAGGATTTGTAATCAGCTCTTTTGTTAAAGGTACTAAGGTTTATGGTACTTCTATGAATCCAACTTTGGTACAAGATGATTTTTTAATTGCTTTTAATGATAAAAATGTTAATCATGGAGATATCATCATAGCGAAAACTAGGTTGGAAGTTACATCTAGAGATTTAGAAGGATTAAATCCTATAAATAGATGGCAAATTGGTAAGACTAAAAAGGTAATTAAAAGGGTAATAGCCACAGAAGGTGATAGTTTAATTATCAAAGATGGCAAAGTAATTTTAAATGGTAAAGAGCTAAAAGAGGACTATATCAAAGGAGATGAAACTTTTGGAGATATGGTCATAGAAAAAATCCCAAAGGGAAAGATATTTGTTATGGGAGACAACAGAGGGAATAGCCTAGATAGTAGAGATGGACGGATTGGATTAATCGATGAGAAGGATGTTATGGGAAAGGCTATTTTGCGGATCTATCCATTTTCTAAATTTGGAGTGCTTAAATAGAAAGTTTTATTAAAAATTGTAAATTAGGAGGCGATAAGAACTATGAAATCTATAGTATTAGCAGGGGGATGCTTTTGGGGATTAGAAGAATATATGTCAAGGATTAGAGGGGTATTAGAAACTAGAGTAGGCTATGCTAATGGTATAACAGAAAACCCTACCTATGAAGAAGTATGTACAAATACTACAGGTCATGCTGAAGCTTGTCTAGTGAAGTTTGACGAAAATATTATATCCTTAGAGGATTTATTAAATAGGTTTTGGAAGGTAATCGATCCAACCTTATCGAATAGACAAGGTCCAGATATAGGAAGTCAATATAGGACTGGGATATACTTTATAGATGAAGCAGATTTACCTATTATAATGAAAACCTTTGAAGAACAAAAGGAAAAATATGAGAAGCCAATAGTTACGGAGATAGAACCATTAAAGGTATTTTATGATGCAGAAGATTATCATCAAAAATATCTAAAGAAAAATCCAGGTGGATATTGCCATATAAATTTAGATGATTAAAAGGGATAGCGAAAATCGCTATCCCCTTTAATCAAATAATCTTTTCATAGTATCTATATTAAGCTCATTAAAATTTTCTATTACTAAATCAGCCTTGGATAAATCTTGATTTCCTGAGCTGGGATTTTTTAATCCAACACATTTCATGCCAGCAGCTTTTGCGGCAATAACTCCATTAGTTGAATCCTCTATAACTAAACATTCATAAGGTTCGGCATTTATTTTATTAGCAGCTTTTAAGAAGATTTCTGGATTTGGTTTGCCATTTGTAACATCTTCCCCAGATATAGCAACTTTAAAATATTTATCTAATCCAAAATTCTCAATTATTGAATCAACAGCTTTCTTGTTATTTGAAGAAGCTAATGCAACAGCATAACCTTCTTCATGAACCTTTACTAAAAATCCATGAAAGTTTTCTATAAGTTTAACTCTATGGATATTTTGAACAAATTTTTTCTTCTTCATCTCTATAAATTCTTCAATGGAAGGCTCTAAATCAAATTTGTTTTTAAAAGTATCCCACATATGATAGTCTGTAGTCCCTACAAAAGTTTCATGTTCTTCTTTACTAACTTTACCTCCAAATTCTTCAAGTAGTTCTCTTTCCAATTCAAAATGTAATGGTTCACTATCGATAATGACCCCATCCATATCGAAGATTATGGCTTTCAAATTATCACTCCTTTAAATATGATATGTCCAATAATGAATATATATCATATTTAAAGATAAGTCAAAGATATATTATATAGAAATAAAAAATGAATAAATGGGGATACAAGTAATAGTTATATAATAATGTCACTAAGTGATAATGACATATTGATATTAACTAACCTTTGTAATATCAATGTTTGTTGGGTATTATAAATATAGAGGTTGATGTAAAGTTATTTAGGCAAACCTTTTCTAGGAGAGATAGATTATGAAAGTTTTGGATAGGAGAAGTAGGGATATATTATTTATTTTAGCTGAAAGCAAAGAACCCGTTACTACGAACTTTATTGGGGATAAATTAAATATTAGTTCAAGAACCGTAATGCGACAAATGGCTGAAATAGAAGATTATTTGAATACCCACGATTTTAAATTTACCAAAAAACCTGGATATGGGATTGTAATTGAAGGGGATTTAGTAGAGAAAAATAGGCTTAAGCAATTACTCTTTAGGGAAAAAGTCGAAGGAAAATACTCTCCAGAGGAAAGACAGTTATTTATATTGATTGAGTTATTAAGGAGTAAAGAACCTATTAAGATGTATAGATTTAAGTCTGATTTAAACGTTACTGAAGGAACTATAAGTTTAGATTTAGATAAAATAGAAGATTTACTTTTAAAGTATGATGTTAAGTTGGTTAGAAGACCTGGGCTTGGGGTTTATATCGATGGAGAAGAGTCGGAGCTAAGAAAACTAATATTAAATCTTATATATGAAAACAATTTGCAAAATCAAGTATTAGATATACTTGGCAGTTCTATACAGATTAAAAATGATAATTCAATAAAATTAAAGACGGCAAATAAATTATTAAATATGATAAACAAAGAAACGATTAAAAAAGTAGAAAAGATAGTATTGGAATTTGAAAAAGGTAAAGAAATTCAGTTTAACGATAGTCAATATGTGGCATTGACTGTGCACCTATCCTTAGTAGTTGAAAGGATTAGGAATGGCGATAAGATTTCTATGGATAAAGATTATTTGGACAGTCTAAAAGATGAAAAAGAATTTTTATATGCAAAGGAGTTAGCATATGAAATAGAAAAGGATTTTAAAGTTGATATACCAGAAGCTGAGATAGGTTATATTACTATGCATCTTTTAGGTTCAAGAAAATATTTTAATAATCATAAAAATGATTGGGATGATTTCTTCATAGATAATTACCGAATTATAAAAACGGCAAAAAATATGATTGAATTTATTCAGAATGAGGCAAAAGTTGATTTAATGCAAGATGAGAAGATATTGATCAATTTGACAATTCATTTAGAGCCTGCCATTAAGAGGATGATGATGGGAATGGAGATTAGAAATCCATTATTAGATGAAATAAAAGAAAACTATCCTAATATTTTTATCCTATCTAAAAAATCCGTCTCTATTATAGAAGAAGAATTCCATGTTAAAGTTCCAGATGAAGAAGTTGGATATATCGCCATTCACATTGGAGGTGCATTGGAAAGGATTAAAAATCGTGTTTTTAACATAGTCGTGGTTTGTCCTAGTGGAATTGGAGCTTCTAGGCTATTGTCTACAAGGATTAACAGTGAATTTTTGAATGTCAATATATTGCGTACGGCATCTGCAATAGACATAAATAAACTAGACTTAAGTAATTGTGACTTTATAGTGTCTACAGTCCCTATAAATGTTGAAAATACTAAATGGGTTTTAGTAAACCCTCTGTTATTAAAAGAGGATAAAGAGAAAATAGAGGATTTAATTAATAGAATACCATTAGAAAAATGTGAAGTGAATAACAAAGCTACTAATGGTAAATCTCTTAAAGATCAACTAATAAAAAACATTAATTATTCTAAAGCTATCATACAGATACTGGATAATTATAAATATTATGATGAGGTTAATGTATTGGATTATGATGAGCTAATTAATAAAATTGCTAGGATATATACAGATAATGAATCCTCCTATGATGAGCTAAGGAAGGACATTATTAATAGAGAAAAATTAGGTCAGCTTATTTTAGAAGAATCAAATACTATAATTATCCACTGTAGGACTAATGCGGTAAAAGAATTGCAGGTAGGAATAATTAAATTGTCAGATGAATTAACTGTTAATAGCAACATTGTTAAAGTTGCAGTTGTCCTATTAGCTCCATATAACACTGAAGGTGAATATATGGAGATCATGAGTTATATTACTCAGAGCATTTTTAAAGGTGACCCAATGAATACTATGACGGAAGATGAGATATATCAAATTATAAATAGTATTTTAGAAGATTTTTATTTCAATATAAAAATAAAAAGGAGGTAATAAAATGAATGAATCTCATGTAAAGGAAAAGAAAGATATAAGCGTAAAGATTCAGGAGTTTGGTAGATTTTTAAGCGGTATGGTAATGCCAAATATTGGAGCATTCATAGCATGGGGTCTTATAACGGCATTCTTTATTTCTTCAGGATGGAGACCTAATGAAAGACTTGCACAATTAGTAGACCCAATGGTAACCTATTTGCTTCCATTATTAATAGGATATACTGGAGGAAAAATAGTTGGCGATGTAAGAGGTGGAGTAGTTGGAGCTGTAGCCACTATGGGAGTAATAGTCGGAGCGGAAATCCCAATGTTTTTAGGGGCTATGATTATGGGACCTCTTGGAGGTTTAGTAATCAAGAAGTTTGACGATATGGTTGAAGGCAAAATAAAAACAGGTTTTGAAATGCTAGTTAACAACTTTTCAGCAGGAGTTATAGGAATGTTAATGGCAATACTCGCTTATTTTGCTATTGGACCTGTGGTATCTGGTTTAAACGGTGTATTAGGAAAGGCTGTAGAAGTTATTGTAAATGCAGGATTTTTACCACTTGCTTCTATAATAGTAGAACCTGCTAAAATATTATTTTTAAATAATGCTATTAACCATGGTGTGTTAGGACCTATAGGGGTTCAAGAAGCTAAGGAAATAGGTAAGTCTATATTTTTCCTTATTGAAACAAACCCAGGACCAGGATTAGGAATTTTATTATCTTATTTGGTATTTGGTAAAAAATCCGTTAAACAATCTACCCCAAGTGCAATAATTATCCACTTTTTAGGTGGAATACATGAAATATATTTCCCATATGTTTTAATGAACCCAGCATTGATTCTTGCAGTTATTGCAGGAGGTGCAAGTGGAGTATTTATATTCAATCTATTTAATGCAGGTTTAGTAGCCACACCTTCACCAGGAAGTATAATTGCACTATTGGCAATGACACCTAAGGGTTCTTTCTTAGGAGTATTACTTGGAGTGTTGATATCAACTGTAGTAACTTTTCTAGTAGCATCTATATTTGTTAAATCATCAAGTAAAGAATTAGATGAAGAAGAGTTAGAAAAAGCAACTATAAAGATGAAAGAGTTAAAGAATAAAAAAGAAGATAATATTAAATTAGAGGGTCAAATAGACAAGATTATATTTGCATGTGATGCAGGAATGGGTTCTAGTGCTATGGGGGCAAGTGTTTTAAAGGAAAAGATAAGAAAAGCAGGATTAGATATTTTTGTTACCAACTGTGCCATTGAAAACATTCCAAAGGATGCGGATATTATTATAACCCATAAGAATTTAACGGAAAGAGCTAAGGAAAAGGCTCCAGATAAAAAACATATTTCCATAGATGATTTTCTTGCAACTTCTGTTTATGAAGAATTAATAAAAGAATTGAAAAAGAAAAAACCTATAAAGAGAAACAAACAAGGAAAACAAGAATCTGAGCATTCGTTAAACAATATATTAGAAGAGGAAAATATCCTTTTAGGTTTAAAGAATAGCAGTAAAAAAGAAGCAATTGATTTGGCTGGTAAGCTTTTAGTAAATGGAGGCTATGTAAAGCCTGATTATATACAATCTATGCATAGGAGAGAAGAAGTATTATCAACCTATATAGGAAATGGAGTTGCAATTCCTCATGGAGATAAGGATTCTAAAGATGAGATAATTAAATCTGGAATTGTTGTACTTCAATATCCAGAAGGTATTGACTATGGAGAAGGTAACACCGTTCATCTAGTAATAGGTATTGCAGGGAAAAACAATGAGCATTTAAGCATATTATCCAAATTAGCTACTGTATTGGAAGATGAAAATTTATCAAAGAAATTAGTCGATACGAAGGATGCAGGAGAAATATATACTACTATTGTTAATGAGGAGTAGACGTTATTTAGGAGGAAGAACGATGAAAAAAGCAATTCAATTTGGAGCAGGCAATATTGGAAGAGGATTTATAGGATATTTACTATCAGCATCTGGTTATCATGTAATATTTGCAGATATTAATCAACAGATTGTCGATGCAATAAATACAGATAAAAGATATTTAGTTGAGATGGTAGGAGAAACAGTTCAGAAGGAGTATGTGGAGGATATTTCTGCAATTAATTCTTCGGATAAAAAGTTAATCGATGAAATAAGTGAAGTAGGTTTAATAACAACAGCAGTTGGTCCAAATATATTAGGAAAAATTGCTCCAACTATAGCATTAGGAATACAGAAGAGATATGAGAATAATAACAATGAGTATTTGAACATCATCCCTTGTGAAAATATGGTTGGTTCTGGAGACCATTTAAAAGTAGAAGTCCAAAAACATTTAAATGAAGAAGAAATAGAGTTTATGAATTCCCATATTGGATTTGTAAATTCAGTAGTAGATAGAATAGTTCCACCAATGGAGGATAATGTAGAGAATATAATCCATGTAAGAGTTGAAGAATTTAGTGAATGGATTGTAGACAAGACGAAGTTTAAAGGGGATATTCCTAGTATAAAAAATATGGAATGTACCGATAACCTGATAGCCTATACTGAAAGAAAATTATTTACTTTAAATACAGGTCATGCAATTACTGCATATATAGGATATTTAGATGGATATGATACCATAAGACAAAGCATTTTAGATTCCCATATTGAAAAGATAGTGTTAGGAGCTATGGATGAAAGTGGAGAAGTTTTAATAAATAGATATGGATTTGATAGAGAAAAGCATAGCCAATATATTAAAAGAATTTTATCACGATTTAAAAATCCATATTTAAAAGATGAAGTAGTTAGAGTAGGAAGACAGCCCTTAAGAAAATTAGGTGGCAGCGATAGGTTGATTAAGCCCTTAAGAGGGACAATAGAATATAATTTAGGAAACGAAAATCTAATAAAGGGTATAGCAGCAGCTCTTTCCTATGATTATCATAATGATGAAGAGGCAGTAAGGATGCAGGATATACTAAAACAAAATACAATAGAACGGGGAATAGCTATGATAACTGGATTGGATATAAATTCAAAAGAAATAGCCTCAATTAAAGATGAATATTTAAAAATTAACTCTAGAGTCAGGGATTAACTTGGCTCTTTTCCATTCTCTAATTAATTAGAAAATTTTTAATATCTTATGGCTATTGACACTATATATAGAGGTTTGATAAAATATAAGAACAATATGTTGTAAAATAACAATTATTTGGGGGTAATAAAATGATTACTAAGATTAGAAAAAGAGATGGGAGAGAGATGCCCTTTAATATAGAGAAAATTGCCAATGCAATTTTTAAAGCAGCTCAAGCTGCAGGAGGACATGATTATGATATCTCTTTGAAATTGGCAGAGAATGTTACTATTCTCTTAGATGAAAAATTTCAAGGTGAAATTCCAGGAGTGGAAGATATACAGGATGCTGTAGAAAAAGTACTTATAGAAAACGGGCATGCTAGAACTGCTAAAGAATACATATTATACAGAGCAGAAAGAAATAGGATTAGGGAAATGGACACAAGGCTAATGAAGGTATATGAAGATTTAACCTTTAAAGATGCCAAAGATGTAGATATAAAGAGGGAAAATGCTAATATCGATGGGAATACGGCTATGGGAACTATGCTCAAGTATGGTTCTGAGGGAGCAAAACAATTCTATGATCTATTTGTATTAAATCCAGCTCATTCAAAAGCCCATAAAGATGGCGATATACATATACATGATTTGGATTTTTTAACGTTAACAACTACCTGTTGTCAAATTGATATTGTGGAATTATTCAAAGGTGGATTTAGTACGGGACATGGATATTTAAGAGAGCCAAAGGATATAAGGAGCTATGCTGCATTAGCTTGTATTGCTATACAATCAAATCAAAACGATCAGCATGGTGGTCAAAGTATTCCTAACTTTGATTATGGAATGGCTTTAGGTGTAAAAAAGACCTATATTAAGACCTATAGACAAAATTTGCTTAAGAGTATAGAGCTGTTAATCGATGATGTGGATTTAAGCGACAATTTGAATAATATATTTAAAATTTTAGAAAAAGAATATAATTTAGTACCTACTTTAAAGGATAATGAAGAGTATAAACTAAAGGAATCGGAATATCTGAATGAACTTTTAAACGACAGGGAAACCACTGAGAAAATTCAGAAGTTTGCAGAAAGAAATGCTTACAAAGATACGGATAGAAAGACTTTTCAAGCTATGGAGGCTTTAATCCATAATTTAAATACTATGCATTCGAGAGCAGGAGCTCAGATACCTTTTAGCTCTATTAACTATGGAACGGATACTTCCCCTGAAGGAAGAATGGTTATGAGAAATTTACTCTTATCTACAGAAGAAGGATTAGGCAATGGGGAAACGCCAATATTTCCTATACAGATATTTAAAGTAAAAGAAGGGGTAAATTATAACGAAGGAGATCCAAACTATGATTTATTTAAATTAGCTTGTAGAGTAAGTGCTAAGAGATTGTTCCCTAACTTCTCTTTTATAGATGCACCATATAATCTTAAATACTATAAGGAAGGTCATCCAGAAACTGAGATTGCCTATATGGGCTGTAGAACAAGGGTTATAGGTAATGTATATGATCCATCAAGGGAAATAGTTAATGGAAGGGGTAATTTAAGCTTTACTACCATAAACTTACCAAGGCTTGGGATTAAAAATCGAGGAAATATAGATAGCTTTTATAAGGATTTGGATGATACCATAAACTTAGTAACTGAACAATTAATAGAGAGGTTTGAAATCCAAGCAAGTAAGCAAGTTCATAACTTCCCATTCTTAATGGGGCAGGGAATATGGATTGATTCTGAAAGATTAGGAAAAGACGATGAAATAAGGGAAATATTAAAACATGGGACTCTATCCATTGGCTTTATAGGATTAGCAGAATGCTTGAAGGCTTTAGTAGGGGCTCATCATGGAGAAAGTAAAGAATCTCAAAAGCTAGGGTTAGAGATAATTGGACATATGAGAAAGAGAATGGATGAAGCAAGCAGACAGTTTAAGATGAACTTTACCCTATTGGCTACTCCTGCAGAAGGAACTGCTGGTAGATTTGTAAAGATAGATAGAGAAGTCTATGGAAATATAAAGGGTGTAACGGACAGAGAATACTATACTAACAGTTTCCATGTGCCTGTATACTATGAAACTACAGCATTTGAAAAGATAAATGCTGAAGCGCCTTACCATGAATTAACCAATGCTGGACATATAACCTATGTTGAACTAGATGGAGATCCAACTCAAAACCTAGATGCCTTTGAAAAAATAGTTAAAGCCATGAAGGAAGCAGGGGTAGGCTATGGTTCCATAAATCACCCAGTGGATAGGGACCCAGTGTGCGGATATACGGGGATAATAGGAGACACCTGTCCTAAATGCGGTAGAGAAGAAGGGAAAATTAAGTTTGATAGGATTCGCCGTATTACTGGTTATTTAGTAGGAACTTTAGATAGATTTAACGATGCAAAGAGAGCAGAAGAAAGAGATAGAGTAAAACATTTTTCCTGTTCCTATAAATAAGAGGTGTTCATATGGAGGAACAAATTAAGATTGCAGGTATAATAAAGGAGTCCATAGTAGATGGACCGGGTATTAGGCTTGTTGTATTTACACAAGGCTGTGTTCATAATTGTATAGGCTGTCATAATCCTGAAACCCATTCCTTTAGCGGTGGATATTATATGGAGATTGACGATATAGTCAATATGGTAAGAAAAAACCCTCTTCTAGATGGTATAACTCTAAGTGGAGGGGATCCCTTTCTTCAAGGAAAGCAATGTGCTATTTTAGCTAACAGAGTAAAGGATATGGGCTTAAATGTAATCACATATACTGGATATACTTTTGAGGAGATTATGGAGGAAGCAGAAATAAATCCCAGCTGGAAAGAACTTTTTTATGCAACGGATATATTGATAGATGGAAAGTTTGAAGCGGATAAAAAAAGTCTATTATTGAAGTTTAGAGGTTCTAAAAATCAAAGGATAATCGATGTAGCAAAATCTTTAGAAAACAGTAAAATAGTTATTGCAGAGGTATAGAGCCAAGGAAAGCCAAGGGGACAGGAACCTTGGCTTTTATGCTTTTGTAATCATTGTTCTAGATAAACCAGCTATTCTTGGAAATTATCTAATAGATATATCTTTAATACTTTTTAACTCTTTTAATATTAGGTTTCTTTTTTAATTGATTTAAGATTACCTATTTTATTTATACCTATGGATAATATTTCTTGATTTACTTCTGCATCTGTAAGCTTTATAAAATCATCGCAATTTAAAAAACTTGCTTTATCTTCTTCCCCTTAACATAACATGATAGATTCCAGTTTGACTTTTCCTTCTAGCTTTTCTTGGCATAATAGTAACTCCTATCCAAAGTAGCTTTACGGCAAAAGAAAATATTAATAAGACTATATCTGCTCCTCAAAATATAACAAAAGAACAAGCAAAAGAAAAAACTATAAAACTATTTGAAAAATATTTTGATGAAAAAATAGATACAAAAAATTTGTTTGAATATACAAAACTATTTAAAATTGGAGATCAAAATAACTTTCAGGGAAAAGATCATTGGGTTATATCTTGGAGTACCTTTGACATTAGTAGATTAGGAAATGCAGAAGGCATGACTGATTATGAAATTAAACAGTTAAATGGAGATTGGCATAATGCTACAAGCTATAATGCGATTATAGAAGAGAAAACTGGTGAAATAATAGAGATAGGAAAAATAGATGGAGGAAGAAATGGTAATTTGACAATAGAAGAATTAAGAGGAAAGGAAATCGAAACAGAAGATGCTAAAAATATTGCATTAGATTACATAAAGAAAAAAAGATTGTAGGTAATATAGAAGGTTTAGAATTTTTAGGAGAAATAAGAATTACCCCTGAACTTTGTACTATTGTATATAAATATGATAAAGATAAGGTAGTAGAAGTATATGTGGATTCCCTGTCAAAAAAAGTTTCAGGTTTTAGGTATGAAAACGAGCAAAGAGCTAGGGATGGTATAGAAATTAACAAAGATTATAAAACAGATGGTAATATTGGATAGAATATAGGCTGTTTCATAACTAATTAATTATGAAACAGCCTATTACATTTTAGAAGGATTATGAATTTAAATGTAGAATAGTAATTGTAAAGCGATAATGAGGAGGTTATAAATGGAGAGCTTATATGAAAGACATGGGAAAAAGAAAATATATTGGGTAATAGCTGTTATACTCATTGTTTTAAATATAATCACTTGGATTATGGCATGTCAAAGCCGAAAGAGCTTTTCTATTGATGGACAAAAATTTAAATATAAATCCCAATCGGATAAGACCATTTTATTTAAAGATAAAGAAGATAATCCAGTTATTGTAACCATAGAGGAAGACTCTTATCATAATTACCCACTTCAGGCAATAGCAGAAAAATATAAAGTTGAATATAAGGATAAGATAATTGGAGTTGATTGTTCTAATATTATGGAAAGGGGCATTATCGTTACTCTTTCAAATGGAAAGGAATATATGCTGAGCCCTATAGTTATCTCAATTCATGGGGAGAGAGAATATATGCCTTTCGATGTAGAACTTGTATACAATATAAACAGTGTATATGATTTTATTCAAGAAGGTTCTTCCCCTATGCTACTGATTTTAACCATTCCTCTAATACTTTTAGGTTTAGTAAGTGTTATGTATCCTGAGGAGATGTGGGAATTTGAACATATATTTACCGTAAAAGATGGAGAGCCAACGGATTGGGCTATTTCTTCTAGTAAAATAGGAGGGGTACTCATAATATGCTTGGCGTTTATAATATCTTTATCATTAATAGAAATTGGAGGGTGATATTTTGAAGGCGATAATAATTTATTCATCTATACATCATGGCAATACTGAAAAGGTAGGCAGAAAGATGGCAAAAGTTTTAAATGCTAATATAATGGATGTAAAAGATGTGGATATACATGATTTAGACGATTATGATGTAATAGGATTTGGTTCAGGCATCTACTATGGAAAATTCCATAGGAATATGATGAACTTAATTGATGGACTCCCCAATCTATCGGATAAAAAGGCATTTGTTTTTTCGACCAGCGGTCAAGGAAAAGAAAAATACAATAACTCTATCGAAGAAAGATTAAAAGAGAAAGGCTTTGATGTTCTTGGTAGTTTCACTTGCAAAGGATACGATACCTTTGGACCTTTAAAATTAGTGGGAGGAATCGGCAAGGATAGACCAAATGATGATGATCTTAATAAGGCAAAAGAATTTGCTGAAAAAATTTATAGAATGTAGAATATTTTAAATTTGAAATATACGGATTTGATAAATAGATAATCGGGGGAAATGAAAATGGATTTAAAAACAATTGAACAATTAAATAATATATACGAACCCTTATATAGAAAGTTTAAAGATTTAAAATTAGAGCTTAAAAAGCATGGTTTTACTTATCATAATGCAGGATGGTTCAATATGCATTCCGTTAAGTATAAAGATGATTTTATCGAAGAATATTTTCCAATCCCTGTTATATCTCCTGAAGGAGTAGGAGATATTGGTTTAGACTTTGATTATATATTTATAGAAACTACAATATCAAAAGAAAAAGCACAATCATTAAACTTAAATGATTTTAAGAATTATAATATAGAGATTTATGGGGTTCAAGATTATCTTGTAGATTATTACGAGCCTAATATATCGATAGCTACCTATAAAGAAAAGATTCAAAATAGCTGCGAGAGAGAATTTCATTTAACAATATATCTGTCAGACGATGCCAGATCAGATGAGGTTATAGACGTGATTTTCAAATTAAAAGATTATTTTTTCTAAGGAAAGGAGAATTGATATGCCAATAGAAAAAATTCAACAGCCAGAGATAATAAATATAGATACTGAATTAAGGCTAAGAAAGTTTGATAATGAGTATTCTTTTGCATATGATTGGTATCAGGACGAGGAAACTATCAAATTAGTTGACGGTATAGATTCAGAAAAGTATGATTTTAATAAGCTAAGTAGAATGTATGAATACCTAAATGATAGAGGTGAATTATATTATATTGAGGTACTAGATAAAAATAGGTTTGTACCTATTGGAGATGTTACTTTTTCTAAAGAAGATATGCCTATAGTTATAGGAGATAAAAATTATCAGGGTAAAGGCATAGGTAAAAAAGTAGTAAAGGCACTGATAAAAAGAGCAGAAGAATTAGGTTATAAGGAAATAAAGGTGGGAGAAATATACACTTATAATATTGCTTCTCAAAGATTATTTGAAAGTGTTGGATTTAGGAAAAGTGGAAATACAGCAAATGGCTTTTCCTATACTTTGATCTTATAGGTCTAGGTTAATTTTGTGTGTAAGGATAAAGGACGGAGATGATATAGTGAATATAAAATTTGGAATGCCTACATTAATAGAAAAAAATAGTATTATGGATAATGTATTGCTATGTAAAGAATTGGGTTTAAGCTTTATTGAATTAAATATGAACCTGCCCTATTGTATGCCAGAGAATATCTCATCGAAAGAATTGTTAGCTATAAAAGAAGAGTATGGTGTAGAATTTACACTCCACTTTCCTGAGGATATTGATTTCGGCTGTTTTTATGATGAGGTGAGACAAGCTAATATTAGATTGTTTGAAAGTATAGCCTTATGGGGGAGTAAATTTGGAGTAGAGGTAATAAACATTCATTTAAATCCAGGGGTGTATTTTACACTTCCAGATGAAAAAGTTTTTGTCTATGAAAAGAATAAAGAGTTATTTATTGAAAAGTTTATGGACTCATTGATTAAAATTAGAGATATATCTATGCCTTTAGGCATTAATGTATGTATAGAGAATATGAAGGTTCACCAGTTTGTAGAAGAAACCTTTAAAAGATTATTCAATGTTCCTAATATATATTTCACATGGGATGTAGGGCATGATGCTATGTCAGGATATAGAATGGAAGAGATATTTAAAAGATATCCGCAGAAGGTGAAACATATGCATTTGCACGATTATAATGGAATAAGTGACCATCAAGTCCTTTTTGATGGGGATATTCCTATAAAGGATAGAATTAAATTTGCCGAGGATAATGATTTAACCGTAGTTATAGAAACTAAAACTGTCTTATCTTTAAGGGAATCCATATCGAGATTGAAAAACTTTAAATAAAAAATAACCTTATGTGAAAAATTGAATATTCTAGTATAAAAGCGAAAGGAAGGATTAAATGATGGACTATCCTATTGTTTTTATACCAGGACTTTTTGGTTCTTTAGGTGATGATGTGATAAAGGGAACGGGAGCTTTTTCTTTTGGGTTTGCAGAAAAAATTTACAGACCTTTTATTGAAATATTAAATTCTATGGGATATATGGAGAATATAGACTTATTCATATCCTATTATGATTGGAAAAGGTCGGTCTTAGAATCAGTAGATAAATATTTGTTTCCAAATATAGAAATGGTTAAACAAAAAACAGGAACGGATAAAGTAATACTTATAGGTCATAGTTTAGGAGGGTTATTAGGAAGGGCTTATATGAGCTACTTTAGCCCTTCAAGTGTTGACAAATTGATTATGATAGGCACTCCAAATTTGGGAACCATAAATGCTTATTATTTCTGGAGTGGGGGAAAAGTTCCTTATTCAAAGTTAGAGGACAATATCCTCTATAATGGGCTGAAGGCTGGATATGCACTCTATTATTCTCTGTTTAAAAAAACAAACTATATAGAGGGTTTAAGGGATATGTTTCCAGTTGTAAAGGATTTATTACCTAGTCACAGTTATGGTAATTATCTATTCTATAAGGAAAATGGAATTAGAAAAGAAATTTCCGTAGAGAATATGTCTATAAATAATGACTTTTTAAATATCATGGAAAAGAAACCTATAGATCCTAATAAACTATTTATTGTAAGCGGTAAAGGGGTTTATACTAACAAAGAATTTCTAATATATGAAAATATTAGAGAAAAGGTTAAATGGGAAGACGGCAAACCTATAAAATCCTATAAGACAAATTATGGAGATGGTACTGTAACTACCTTTAGCACCTTAGGACATTTAAGTGAAAATAGTACGGTAATAGAGGGGAACCATACAAATATTTTATATAAATCTAAGAACTATCTATCATCTGTTTTGGAAAGACCTTTTATTAAAGATATCAAAGAGAAGAAAGTAGAAAAGGTATATATTATATTTGCCAACAATTGTGATAAAATAAATATTAAAACTTCAACTGACAATGAAATATCTAGTAGAAATATGAATATTACCGATAATAGAATTCAAGCTATTAGTTTGCCATATAATAGTTTTTGGATTATGGTTGAAGGGGATAAGGATTTAAAATTTGAAATGACTACAGATCCAGTTAAAAATGCTAAACCAAGAATTTATAAGAAGGTTGTAACGATATAAAAAGTTGAGGAAACCTGATAATGCTTAAGGTTTCCTCAAAGTGTTTGTTATTCTAATAATTCAAATTCTATTACTGTATCAATTTCATCAGGGAGAGGATAGGTTAAGTGTTCTGGTATACCGAAATTGATGAAAATATAATCATTATAATCCATAGTATTCCAAGGTCTTATTATCTTTAACTCTGAACCATCAGAAAGCAATCTTGCTTTTTTAATTTTATCATTTAAGCCTTGAATCCCTAAAGGACCTATGCTGCTTTCAAATATGTGAGCATAAATTTTATTCTCATTTTGTGTAAAATATCCCCATTCAGGTTTTAGAAGGTTTGATTTTCCACAGTTATATATACTATCTCCATTTTGTTTAATCCATCTTCCTAATTCATCTAATATGTCTATAGATTTCTTAGGGATTTCACCTTTTGCATTTGGACTAACGTTGAGTAGGAGGTTTCCATTTTTGCTGACACATTCTACAAGTTTTCTTATAATCATCTTAGCTGATTTGAAATTTTTATCAGTAGAAGAATAGCCCCAATGATTGTTCATCGTAATACAGGATTCCCAAGGTATAGGATTTCCATCTTCATTTACTATCCCTTCAGGGGGAATTATTTGTTCAGGAGATGCAAAGTCTCCAGCAAAAAAACTAGGATTTTTCATCATAATGCTTCCCGAATTCTCTCCGCTTGCTTCTAATCTATTATCTATGATTACGTCGGGCTGTAATGAACGAACCATATTTATAAGTTCACTAGCTTTCCACTTCTCTCCAACCATATCATCATAGGAAAAGTCAAACCAGAGAATATCTATTTTTCCATAGTTTGTACATAGTTCACGAACCTGACCGTGCATATATTCCAAATAATTTTCAAAATCATGTTCTAAATTTTTATACTCTTCGTTATCCCTCATAGGGTGATGTTTATCTCCATAATGAGGAAAATCATCATGATACCAGTCGATGAGGGAATAATAAAGCCCTACTTTAAGGCCTTCTTCCCTAAATGCATCTACATACTCCTTTATTAAGTCCCTCTTAGCTTTAGTATTAGTAGATTTGTAATCTGTAAGTTTACTATCAAATAAGCAGAAGCCATCATGGTGTTTTGCAGTCATAACAGCATATTTCATTCCTGCATTTTTTGCAGCTTTCGCCCAAGCTTTTGGGTCATAATTTATTGGATTAAATTCATCAAAATATATCTTATAATCCTCTCTTGACATTTTTTCATTGGTCATGACCCATTCTCCTCTAGCTGGAATGGAATATAATCCCCAGTGGATGAACATACCAAACCTATCCTTAATAAACCAATCCGTCCTTCTATTTCTATCCTCAATTAGATTCAATTAAATTCCCCCTATAGCTATGCTTTTTCCATATTATATCATAGGAGGATATATTATAGCTTCTAATAAAAGATTAAATTCGTTTAAAATTGGACAAACCATTTATCTATGTTATAATATATAAAATATTCAAAAATATTTGGATAAAGTTGAAGAATAGAGAAGTTATATGAGGTGATTAGAAAATGGAAATTGAAGATTTATTAAAAATAGAAAACGAAGAAGAGAGAGTCTCAGCTCTCTATGGGATATTTGACGAAGACTCTAGATTATCTTCAAAGGCAACGAGAATAGAATTTTTGACTACAGTAAGACAAATTGAAAAATATTTAAATCCCAATATGAAAATACTAGATTTAGGTGCAGGAACAGGGGAATATAGTTTATACTTTGCAGAGAAAGGCTATAAGGTAACCTCTGTGGAATTGGTTGAAAAGCATGTAGATATTATCAAGGAAAAGAAAAAAAGGAATATGAATCTTGATATATTTCAAGGAAATGCCCTAGACCTTTCTAAGTTTCAAGATAATAGCTTTGATATTGTATTATGTTTTGGTCCACTGTATCATTTAGAGAATATAGAAGACCGTGTAAAGTGCATAGAAGAAGTAAAGCGAGTATGCAAAGACTATGGAATGATGTTTTTTGCCTTTATCAATAATGATATGGTTATTGTAACTGAGACCATGTGTTATGAATCAGATTATTTAAGGGGAAATCTCTATGATAAGACAAGCTTTAAAGTGAAGAATCTTCCATTTGTATTTTCGACTGTCACTCAAGCAAGAGAACTACTTCAAAATTCAGGATTAACAATTGCAGCTGAAATTGCTTCTGATGGGTTAAGTGAACTATTAGAAGATAAAATAAATGAAATGGATGATGAAAGTTATGAGCTATGGCTAAATTACCACTTCTATTATAGTGAAAAGCCTGAATTTTTAGGAGCAAGCAACCATTTGTTGTTTGTTGCACAGAAATAAATAATGGAGGAATCTATAATGAAGCATCCAGATAAGTGGAGAGAAACAATAGATCCATTTTCATTGAAATTTAACGACTTTTATCTTGAAAAAATATTAGGATATCCTCACGCAGGAAATGATGTCTTTTATGTTAGAGGGTTAGGAAAGGACGGGCAGGATACAACAGCCTTTCTAAAAGTAGAAAGACAGAAGACAGCCGATATAGAAAGAGAAATTTCAATTATTGAGAAATTGGATTTACCGTTTTTACCAACTATCATCGATTATTCCTTTGATACGCCAAAATATGTGTTAACAAAAGAAGCGGAAGGTGAGCGATTATCCTACATCTTGGGAAATAATGAAAACATGGAATCTTTAAAGTATATGGAAGCCTATGGAGAACTACTGGCACAGATACATAATGTTGAAATGGAATCACCACCAATAAAACCAAGGGATTTCATTTTACCAAAAGAATTTTATGTCAATAATAAGTTGGAATATATAGAAGCGTATTTGATGGAAACGAAAATTCAAGATACAAAATGTTTTATCCATGGAGATTGTCATTATGCAAATATCCTATGGAAGGACTACAAAGTATCCTGTTTATTAGACTATGAATTATCTGGATATGGAAGTAGAGAATATGACCTAGCATGGGCTTTAGTATTGAGACCAGGACAAAGATTTTTAAGGACGGAGAGAGAAAGAGAAATCTTTCTTAAATCCTACAGCAGATATCATAACTATTCTAAAGAAGCTCTTAATTATTATATGGTACTGTTTGGAACATTTTTCTATAAAATTAGTCTAGGTAAAGAAAATGAAGAATATAGAAATATTCTCATTAGTATGATTAAAGATATTATATTTAAGAAGTGAGGATATATAATTATAAATTGGCTGGCTGTAATCTAAAAGTAGGCTTGTATATGTTCAGAGTAGTCAAAGCTGTAGTAGAATACAATGATGGCGGATATTTGATTTATGCTAATAATTATTGTGGTGCCTATACTCGAGGTAAAACTAAGGAGGAAGCTTTAAATAAATTTGAAAAAGAAATTCGTCAATAAGTTTTATGGGCAACGGGCAAAACACTTTCGTCAGATGAATTGATTGAAACTAAGGTCGTTCAGGACAAGGTAAGCAATTTACAGATTTGCGATGCGGATTCAGACATCCTATTTGAAACTGAGAAGATACCCATAAGCTATGAAGAATATGCTGAGTTAAAAGCTCTTACCATAAAATCTGCTGAAGACTTGAATAAATTATATGAATCCATCCCTGACAGGGGAATAACCACTTTGAAAGCTAGAGAGACATTTTATGGGAATATTCCAAGAACAGCGGAGGAAATGTATGAGCATACAAACAATGTGACGAACTATTATGTCGGGGAAATTGGTGTAGTTGTAGATAATATGCCAGATATCTTATTAAATCGTATTAATGCACTAAATTTGGTTGAAGAACTGCCAAATTATCTAAATAATACTGTATATGATGGCAGCTATGGAGAACAGTGGTCTTTGAGAAAAGTTTTACGCCGTTTTATTTGGCATGACCGTATTCATGCTAAGGCAATGTATCGAATGGCAACTAATATATGGGGAAAAGAGATTATAAATAATCCATTTTTCTTCGACTAATTAATTGGAATTTATTTTATTAGAGTCTTTTAGTAGCAAAGTTTAAAAGGAGGATTATTGAAGATATGAAGAGAAAAGAGCAGGCTTTGGAGATGATAGAAGAAGGGAAATTGGGAATTGAGGATATACTTATAAATAAGGGGCTGATAAAGTGGATATAAAAGCTGATACTATCTATAGTTTTTATGAAAAGACAGACGAGGATATGAAACTTAAAAAAGCAAAAGTAAACAAAATAGAATTCTTAACAACGACTCGTTACTTAGATAGAATAATTAAGCCAAATTCTAAAATATTAGATGCTTGTGCTGGAACCGGAATTTATGCTTTTTATTTTGCTAGAGACGGTCATCAAGTTAGTGCAGGAGATTTGATTGAAAAAAATGTGAATCAAATGAAAAGTATTCAGGAAAAGAATAAACTACTTGATAAAATATAAGGGGAGCATTTTGGATTTATCTCAATTTGAAGATGGCAGTTTTGATGTGGTTTTAAATTTGGGTTCCTTCTATCATTTAACTGATTCTTACGAAAGAAAAAATTCCATTATTGAAAGTTTAAGAGTATTGAAACCAAATGGTATATATGCCATGTCATATATAAATAGGTATGCCAACATCATTAAATATAGAGATATGTTTGTAGAGGATTTTGGATGGCTCTATGATTATCTTGAAAAGGGATTTCATTCAAATAATAGAGTATTTTATGCGTCATTCCCAGAAGAGGTTGAATCCACCCTGAAAGAACAAAATGTACATATGCTATATAATATTGCCACTGATGGGATGAAATTCATAATTCGAGATACCGTAAACAAATTAAACGACTTAGATTTTGATAAATGGATGGACATACATTATAAGACCTGTGAAGATAAAAGCATACTAGGAGCTAGTGAACATGGGTTATTTATAGGAAGGAAGTCTTAAATTAATAAGGAGGAAACAGCTGCTCAAATTAGTAATACAATGAGAGATAGGTATAATGATGCACTTGATAAAACGGTAAAACCAATAGATATTGAAACCTTAGTAGTCAATACTATATCAGATAAACATTATGATATGGAAATTATTTTGAATTATATTGATAAAAGATAAGTAATTTGGTAGTTTCGATAAATTTTAATTATGGAAGATAAATTGAGAATGATTGTCAATCATTCTCAAAATTTCTTTCAAATATCTTTATCTTATCTTCATCTTTAAAATCCTCAAGACTTTTTATTCCTAATCCCAATAGAAATTCATTCATTATTTTATTGTCGGTAGAGATGTGTATTTTAGATTCATTGCCAAATTTATTCACCATCTCTTTTCCCTTTTCCATCGGTATAATAGCCTTCGGCCCTCCTACGCATCCACCGTTACAGCCCATTCCTTCTAAAAGCTTTGCTTCATTTTTACCTTCAAGGGCATTTTTTAGCATCTCCTTACATTCCTTTATCCCACTAGCTTGCTTACTTGAAAACATATTTAGTTTATCTGGAAACATTTCCTTTAAGGCATCTTCTACAGCTGTAGATACTCCGCCTATTCTACCATAGATTCTACCGCCTTTAGAGGCATACTGTGTAGACAATACCTCTGGGAGTTCCTCTAAATTTATATCAAAAGCATCGAAGATATCTTTTAACTCGTTAAAAGTTAAAACATAGTCTATTGCTCCTCTTATATCTTCCATCTTTGCTTCGGCTTTTTTTGCTACACAAGGACCTATAAATACAACTTTGAATTCAGGATTTAATGCTTTAATAACCTTTCCAGCAGCAATCATTGGAGATATAGAGGGAGAGGTATATTTTATTAATTTATGAAATTTAGCTTTGATCATGCCAACCCATATAGGACAGCAGCAAGAAGAAAGCATAAAATCTTTTTCCTGTACTACTAGCTTATTAAATTCTACAGCTTCTTTAATGGTGAGCATATCTGCGAAAAAAGCTACCTCTACCATATCGGCAAAGCCTATCTTCTTTAGACCTGCTCTTATTTGTCCCATAGATATATTTTCACCAAACTGCCCTACTATAGCTGGAGCAACGGCTGCTATAATCTTTTCGTTTTTTCTTAGAGAATCAATTAAAGGTATGAACTCTATTTTATCAATGAAATTTTTATTATCACAGGATTCCACACAGATACCGCAGTTAACACAGGTATCCATATCTATCTCTATATTGGATTTATCCTTTTCTATGAGAATGGCATCGAAAGGACAAGCGTTTTGGCATAGGGTTTTACCATCAATTTGTATACAATTTCTCATACAGGAAAGGGTGTTTACTACTACTTTATTGCTTTCTTTATAGTTTTCTATAGATTTTATTAAATCTTTAGAGAAGTTATTAGAATAATCTATTTCAACTCCACATAGAGCAGATATAATCTTAGCGAAACTTTCTGTGTTTACCTCTTGATTTAAAAAGATTTCTTCTATGGTCTCTTCAAAGACATCTTCATAATAAGCTTTTACTAGTTTTTTAAATAAATTTCTGTATTCTATTTCATCAAACATCAGAAAACTCCTTTCTATTCATTAAAGTATTTCCTATTTACCGATAAAAATTTCATGAGTGTATATAAATATTTTTATTTTGAACTTATTATAATTAGTACAAAGTAATAAGGGATTGGCTGTATGAAGGAATCAGATATACATAGAGTTATGAAATATAGAGGAAAAGATGTCAGTAGGGAAGTTTTTATTCACTATAGAAAGTAGATGGTATATAATAAGGTAATAGGAATCCACTATAGGAGGGATAAAATGTCCAATAAGATTTCAGACGAGAGAAAGATTACTTATTATATAGGTTTGGTTCTTATGATTATTGGATTTGCATTGTTTATGTCTGTCTTTTTCGTAAGTGCAATGCCTGATTTTTGGGGAGGATTTTCAAGTTTTATGATAATGCCACCAATTGGAATGATCTGCATGATTGTTGGTAGGATATTGATGAATATTGGCGCTAAAGGAGCAGCTGGTTCAGGATTGGTATTGGATCCAGAAAAAGCTAGAGAAGATTTAAAGCCTTATAGCTCTGCTAAAGGCGGAATGATAAATGATACTATAGAAAATATTGATATAGTTAAGGACATAAGTAAAAATAGAGGAGAAAGTCAAACTAAGGAAATAATAAAAATTAGGTGTAAGGATTGTGGAGCTCTCAATGATGAGGATGCAAGGTTTTGTAAATCCTGCGGCAGAGAAATATAACCATTAAGATAACAGAACATTAACCCCCAGTAAATACTGGGGGTTAATTGATATTATAATTTAGCTCTTCTATAGGGATAAGGCCATTCGACTTCTTCATTTAGCTTGTGTGCAGCTTCTAAAGGCCAATAAGGGTTTCTCAACAGTTCTCTTCCTAAAAATATGAAATCTGCTCTATTATTTTTAAGTATTTCTTCGGCCATATCTGGCTCTGTAATCAATCCTCCAGCTATAACGGGTAAGGCAGTACCTTTTTTGATTATTTCTGCAAAGGAAATTTGATATCCTGGATATACATCAATATTAGCAGGAACTACAGCTCCAGAACTTACATCTATTATATCTATACCTTCATCTTTTACCATATTTATAATATCTATTAAATCCTCAGGATGATTTCCACCTTCCATGTACTCTTCAGCAGAAACCCTTAAGATTATAGGTTTGTTTTTAGGCCATACCCTTTTAATTTCTCTTACTATTTCCTTTAAAAATCTAACCCTGTTTTCTAAACTTCCTCCATATTCATCTTCTCTTTTATTGGTAAGAGGAGATAAAAATTCATTAATCAAATATCCATGAGCTCCGTGGATTTCAATAACATCAAAACCAGCTTCATCAGCTTTTCTAGCTCCTTCTTTAAAGGAATCTATAACAGTCTTTATATCGTCTTTAGTCATTTCTTCTGGAATGGGGTAGCTATTATCAAATGCTATAGGAGATGGAGCAATAATCTTTTCAGATTTTACTTCGCATTTTCTTCCAGCATGAGCTAGTTGAATACCAATTTTGGCGCCAGAAATTTTAACATTTTGGACTATATTGGATAATCCTTCTATATGGGAATCATCCCAAATTCCTAGATCACCATTTTTTATTCTACCTCTGCTTTCCACTGCTGTTGCTTCTAAAATTATGAGTCCAGTACCTCCTATGGCACGAGAAGCATAATGGATTTCATGCCAACTTTTAGCATATCCCCTATCATCGGATACAACCATACACATTGGAGCCATTACAATACGATTTTTTAATTCTAAATCTTTAATTTTGGTACCTGAAAATAATTTCCTCATACATACACTCCTTTCTAATACTATATACCCTAAATTTATCATATTTATAATAAATTTGGCTGGCTATTTAGAAGGTTTTTTGCATGATTAAATTTAGTGATTACCCATATATAAATAGTTGCCATGTTATCAACTAATTATTAGATAAATATCTAATAATTATATTGACATCATATAATTATAAACATATAATATAAACAACAAATAATTTGGAGGTTATATTATGAATATGAAGCTTATCAAAGAAAAAATTTCTTTCTGTTAATGTTAGGTAAATTGGTTTCTTTGTTAGGGAGTAATATACAACAATTTGCATTATCCCTATATGTCCTTGAATTAACTGGTTCCGCTACGATATTTGCGTCGATGCTATCCATATCCATACTTCCTAGAATACTGTTGTCACCAATAGCTGGAGTTTTTGGAGATTGGTTTGACAGGAAGAAGACTATAGTAATATTGGATTTATTGAATTCAGTCATCATAGGAATATACGCAGTAATATTTATTATAAATGGAAGCTTTACTCTACCTATGCTCTACATATTAGTTATCATGCTGGAAATTACTGAAATATTTTTTGGTTCCGCTATGTCTGCCGTTTTACCAAGTATGGTAGATAAAGAACAACTATTGGATGCAAATTCTCTCAATTCATTGGTTATGAATATAGGACAGCTACTAGCTCCAGTAATTGGTGCTTTAGTTTATGGTACATTTGGGCTAAAGGTAGTTTTGATAATCAATTCCATTAGTTTCTTTGCATCGGGTATTAGCGAGATGTTCATAAATATTCCTAAAAAACACAAAAAGCCAGATAATATAAATATCAAATCATTTAAGAATGATCTGATGGAAGGAGTAGATATAATCAAAGGCAATAAGTTTATATCCACAATAATAAGTTTAGGAACGGTAATCAACTTTTCTATTTCGCCTCTCTTTTCAATAGGATTGATTTTTATAATCAAAGAAGTACTAAAAGCAACGGATTTTCAATTTGGAGTATTCCAAATGGTCTTGTCTTTATCCATGATTGCTGCACCAATCTTATGCTCTGGATATATAAAGAAGATTCCAATAGGTAAACTGTGTTATAAAAGCTTTATATTGGTGGGAATATGTGTATTGATTATGGTGCCAATATCTTCTAGAATCATGTTAAATAATCTTAATTCAAGTATTGTATATATTTTATTATTAATAGTTTCCTTTATGATAGGCATGTTGGTCACAGTTGCAAATATTTCCTTAGGAACAATATTTGATCAAGTAACTCCTATTGAGCTAATGGGGAGAACTTCTGCAGTATTTAATCTAGCTGTAACTATATTTATCCCAATAGGTCAAATGATTTTTGGCTCTCTTTATGATATAATTGCACCAAGTTATGTAATAGGAATAGCAGGAGTGATAATGATTATAGCAGTTAGAATATATAAAAATGCCTTGATTAAAGTTGATGGAAAGGAAGATGAAATAGTGGGAGATGGGATAAATGAAATTTAGGTTCTATTTAGAAGAGAGTAAACTATATGATTTTTTGCAGTTTCCAAGATTACTATATCATGGTGAAGAGTTTGAAGCTTCTAAGATGCCAAGTAATTATGAGGAAATAGCTATAGATGGTTATTCAGATTTTGCAAAAGAGGTACAGAACAGATTAAGCCCCTTTTCCAAAGAAATTGAGACTTTTTATATGAAACGATATTCAAATGAATATGATTTTATAGATTTAATATTAAGAGCTACTGGAATAATTGGCTATAAAAATGAAGAAGATTATCTTAATATGTTGCTTACATTAGATGAATATGAGATAAGAAAAAATATTATCTATTCTATATTAACAATCGATGAGGAATATTCTTCTGATTCAGATGAAATTATAAAAAAAGCTGAGGAGATTATATCCACCGACGAGAAGATAATTCCTTTTATAAAAGAGTTGCCCATTGAAGCAGGAACCAAATGGAATCTTTTTTTAATAGGACAGGAACCTTTAAAATATATGAAAAGATATATTGAGCTTATGAGAAAGCTATTACTTATATTTGAAGATATATATAAGCCTTTTAAAGATGAAGTAAATGGATATGGAGAATATCTAGCCGAGTTTTTAAATGATAAAGGCGATAGAGGATTAGAAGAAATCACCTATTCCATATTAGATGCAAGTCTATTAGATGATGGAGAAATAGATTTATTTATTTCGGTGATGTTTCCTTATTCCATTTTAATTGAAAGTGCAATTAAGAGCAGTTATATATCATGGGGATTGAAGATGGAAGAAGCTTTCAAGAAAATGAAGGAGATAAATGAAAACAAGACCTATGAGAGGGTACAGGTATTCAAAAATCTTGGAGATAAGACTAGATATGAGGTATTAAAATTAATTGCCTCAGGTGAAACATCTACTAAAAAGATTGCCAAATCTTTAGATGTATCAAGTGCAACTATATCCTACCATATAAATAATATAGTTACTGCTAAGATAATAAAGCTAGATAAAAATAATAGTAAGTTTGGCTATGTAGTTGATTATGAATTGTTAGATGAGATTATAGAGGGATTTAAAAGGGATTTAAATTTTCCTGATTAATCCTATTTAACTATAAAGACAGATAAAATAATAGAAGATTAAGGGGGAAGCTATGTTTAAATTGGACTCAATTAACAACATGGAAACAAAAGATAGATATAGATATATGCTTACTTTATTGAAGGGACAACTAAGCTCAGAAAAAGACGATCTAGCCAATATTTCCAATGCAACAGGGATAATAATGGCTTGTGTGGATAGATTAAACTGGGCAGGATTTTATTTATTACGAGATGATGAGTTAGTACTAGGGCCATTTCAAGGACTACCTGCTTGCAACAGGATTGAAATAGGAAAAGGCGTATGTGGAACGGCAGTTAAGACTAGGGAAGTTCAATTAGTTTCCGATGTATATTTGTTTCCGGGACATATTGCCTGTGATTCAGCTTCAAATTCTGAGTTGGTTATACCAATTATCAAAGATGGAGAAGTTTATGGAGTATTGGATTTAGATAGTCCAGAAAAAGGGCGATTTACTCATATGGAGCAGGAATACTTCATAAAGTTTGTTGAAATATTGAATGAATATATCAATTGGAATAATATTTAAAAACGATTAAATAAAAACAACACGGGAGTTGTAGTTATCCCGTGTTGTTTTTATTTATTTTATTTCACTAACTTCAATTATTTCCTGTATTACATCATATTTATTATGAAAGATGGGTTCATCCAAATATTCCATTTCTCCTTCTTGATTGTCATAGGGATCTTGCCTTAAAAAATTCTTTTCTGGATAGAGTTCATAATGGAACTCAGAATTAGATATCATTCTAAAGGGATCCAAATTACCAAAATAAAAATTCCATCTTTTTTTGTTTCCAGTTCTCAATCCTCCGCCGCCAAAGGATGGGTCAGCAAATACCCAACCATAAGGCTCTACATAGAATTCTGCCCAATCATGACATCCTATATAATATGGATTGACGACTAGCCCTGATTGCCATCTAGCAGGGACTCCTACTATTCTACATAATGTAATAAATAGTATAGCTTGAATACCACAGTCCCCTTTTAAATTATAAGCAGCATATTCAGGAACATTAGTTATGGAAGCATATTGTCTAACATATGAATACTGTATATTTTCAGTTATATAATTATATATCTTTCTTGCTTTCATAAGTGGATTTTGTTCATCTTCTATGATTTCTTTTGCTAATTCGATTAGAAGAGGAGTGAATCTTATATGGGGCAGCCATTCCTCTGTATAAAAAGTGGGTTGATCTTTGGAAACTCTATCTGGAGATAAAACATTATATTGAATATGGCTCTCATAGGAATATTCGACAGTAAAATTATCTTCAGCTCTTACTACTTCTTCAAAATAAATGGTTCTTTGGGGATGATTAACTGGTGAAATAAATTTTGGTTCATGAGAGGTATTTAAAATTTTAATGTTTTTTATTTGCTGAGCATTTCGAGGAATAGGCAAGTGAACCCTAATAGTCTCACCTTCTTTAACATATTCAGGTTTTAATTTTAATCCAGTTTTAACATGGATAAAATATTTTTTCTCTCCATGTTTTATAATATTATCAATAGTCTTTTCTAATATATTTGAATCATTATCTAGAGTTGGCTCTATGAGTCTGTTTTTTAAATTGGGATGGATTCTAATTGAATTTTGAAGAAATCTTTTATGAAATTTAACCTTACCATCTACATAGATCCAATCAGCATATCTTTCATTTTTTAGATATTCCAATTCTTCTTTTTTAAAATCTTTTATATTTTCTTGGGCTAAAGCTAAAGCCTCATTAGGAGAATATTTATAATCCTCTTTAAATCTCCTAATTCTATCCTTTTCAAAAGTTAACCTGTCCTTTAAAATTTGAGGAATATTTCTTGTCATATATAGATCTATTAGGTTTAGAGCTTCTGAAAAATCACCGTAGGTTACAAGTTTTTTTACATCTTCAGGTAAGTCCACCATTAAAGATCTCAATTTATTCATAATTACCCCCCTATTACTTAGTTTAAGAACTACTTTAGTATATTATATAGTTAATTTGATAAATTTAAAAGTAACTTGAATAAAAAATAATATTTATATTGATTTGAGAATAAACATATGATAAATTGTATATATATAGTATGCGGAAGAGGACGATACACTATATATAGATGAGGGGTGATTTTGTGTTGAAAGTCGAAAAGAGGAATGGCACAATTGTAGAGTTTGAAGGGGATAAAATTGTCAACGCTATTAATAAGGCTATGGCTGAAACGGATATGGGAGTAGATGAAATATTATCCAAGGAAATTGCAGATAGGGTGTTTACCAATTTTAGTGATTTAGATTTGGTAGATATTGAAAAGATTCAAGATTTTGTGGAGATTGAGCTTATGAAGGTTAGACCAGAGGTAGCTAAAAAATATATTCTATATAGGGACGAACGGGCTAGACTTAGAAAACATGGTTGGATAATGACTGAATTACAGAGGGATATATATGAGAAAAAATATAGATTTGAAGGTGAAAGTTTTGATGAATTTTTAAATAGGGTAAGCGGTGGAAACAATTTTATAAAGAAGGCAATAAAGGATAAAAAATTTATGCCTGCGGGAAGGATATTGGCAGGAAGAGGTTTAGACAAATATGGCAGAAAGATTACTTTGTCAAATTGCTATGTTATGCCTAAAGTAGAAGATGATCTTACAGCCATATTTGATACAGCTAAATACATGGCTAGAACTTATTCCTATGGTGGAGGCGTAGGACTTACTTTATCTAAGCTAAGACCAAAAGGTGCTAAAGTCAATAATGCAGCAAGTACCACCACTGGTGCAGTTTCCTTTATGGATCTTTATTCTTTAGTTACTGGATTAATCGGTATGAGAGGTAGACGGGGAGCTTTAATGTTGAATTTGGATTGCAATCATCCGGATATTGAGGATTTTATCGATGTAAAAAATGATTTAAGTAGGGTAAAGTATGCTAATATTTCCGTTAATATAGATGATGATTTTATGAATGCTGTAAAAGAGGATAGGGAATATGAATTATATTTTAAAGTGGATGCTACTGGAGAAGAAATCAAAAAAGTAGTTAATGCTCGAGATTTATTTAGAAAGTTGGCTAAAAACAACTGGAGTATGGCAGAACCAGGAATATTATATAAAGACCGCATTAATACATGGCATTTAATGAGTGAAGATGAAAGTTTTCAGTTTGCTGGAGTAAATCCTTGTGCAGAAGAAACTCTCCCTGCTTTTGGAAGCTGCAATTTATCCTCTATAAATTTAAGTGAATTCGTTAGAAATCCTTTTAAAGAAAATGCAGTATTTGAATTTGAAAAGCTTGGTAAAATGGTTAGGGAAGGGGTTATATACTTAAATGAAGTTTTAGATGAAAATATGAAATTACATCCACTTCGTCAACAGAGGGAAATGTCTAGGGAATTAAGGCAGATTGGATTAGGAATTATGGGCATAGCAGATATGTTTATAAAGATGAGGATTAGATATGGAAGTGAAGAATCCTTAAGTTTAATTCGTCAAATAGGAGAGGTGTTAATCAACGAAGCCTTAAGACAATCAGCTTTATTAGCTAAAGAGCAGGGGCCATTCCCTAGGTATAAACCCGAAGCTATATTAAAATCACCATTTTTATTATCTAATGCCCATGAAGATGTATTGGAACTAATTAAAAAATATGGGCTTAGAAACAGTCAACTTTTAACTATACCGCCAACAGGCAGTATATCTACTTTAATCGGCTGTAGCAATGGAGTTGAGCCTATATTTCAAGTATCTTATACTAGGAAAGCTGAATCATTACACCATGAGGATACCTACTATAAGGTATTTACTCCAATAGTTAAAGAATATATGGAACGAAATAATATATCAAGAGAAGAGGATTTACCCGATTTCTTCGTAACCACTTCAAATTTAGATTATAAATCTAGAATAGATGTTCAGGCAACATGGCAGCAGTATATCGATGCTAGTATATCTTCAACGGTTAATGTGCCCAATGAGTTCACTATAGAAGAAGTAGAGGATTTATATATATATGCTTGGGAAAAAGGACTAAAGGGGGTTACCATATATAGAGATGGTTGTGCTAGGGAAGGTATATTAATTACTGATAAATCTAATTTAAGCAGACGAGATAAAATTGAAGAGCTGCAAAAAGAGATAGATAAGTTGATAGTAGAGCAGTTGAATGAAGACCCAGATACCTGTCCTATATGTGGAGGAGGTTTAATTCATAGTGGAGGTTGTTCTGAATGTAAGGACTGTGGATATAGTCCTTGTTCAATATAAAATAAGGTGGTCAATTGACCACCTTATTAATTAAAGAGTGGCTTTTATATTTGTTAAAATATAGTATAATATCCTTAAAGCTCTTTTTAAAGGAGGCGCTTATGGGAGAGTCATCTATAATAGAGAAATTACCTCAAATTATTAAAGATGGGAAAAAAGAAGCAAAGGAAATTTTAGAGAGACCTTTTAAGGAAACAGCTGTGGAAAAGGAAGAAATTATTCCAAAATCAAGCATAGAGCTAAGTACATATAAAAATAAATGCATAAACCAATTTTATCAAGGGGACAATTTAATAGTAATTGAAAAACTGTTGAAAAAAGGGTATAAAGGAAAAATAGACTTAATATATATCGACCCTCCTTTTCTAACTAAAGCTAATTATAAGGGAAAGATTGTAGTTAAAAACGGGGAAGGAGAAGAGACAATAGAACATTTTGCCTACAAGGACATTTGGGAAGATGGATTAGCAAGTTATTTAGAGATGATATATATTAGACTATGCCTTATGAGGGAGTTGTTAAGTGAAAAGGGTACTATATATGTTCATTTAGATTACAGGACTGTTCATTATGTAAAAGTTTTGATGGATGAAATATTCCATGAAGAAAATTTTATAAATGAAGTAATTTGGGCTTATAAATCTGGTGGTGTAAGTAAAAGATACTATTCAAGAAAACATGATACCATATTGGTATATAGTAAAACCAGAGATTATATATTTAATTCTCAGTTAGAAAAATCCTACAATAGAGGATTGAAACCCTACAGATTTAAAGGAGTTGAAGAATTTGAGGATCAACTAGGTTGGTATACTCTAGTTAATCTAAAGGATGTTTGGCAAATTGATATGATAGGTAGAACTTCCAAGGAAAGGGTAGGCTACGACACCCAAAAGCCTGAAAAGTTGTTAGAAAGGATAATATTGACCTCTTCTAATGAAGATTCCATAGTAGCTGATTTTTTTGCTGGTAGTGGAACTACTGGCATAGTAGCAGAAAAGTTTAATAGAAAGTGGATAATGTCAGACAAAGGGGCTCTTTCTTTGATTACTGTAAATAAAAGATTAACGGAAAACAATTCCAAGCCCTATTATCTTTATAAAATTGATGATAAATTTAAGGGAGAAAGTAAATTATTAATAAAAAGCATGGAAATAAGTAAAGATAAAAGAGGAAAAGAAGAACTACATATAGAATTGGATAAGTATTGCCTTCATATAGACAAAATCGATATTAAGGATAAATATAAGGAGAAGATTAAAGGAATTTTATTAAAGGATTCCACAGCCTTAATAGATTTTATTGGCATAGACATCAATTATGATGGAAAAGTTCCTTTAATTACATATCAGTACTATAGAAAAGATGATAATTTAACTATCAACTCTAGGATAAACATAAAGGATGATAGATTAAGAGATACTAAAAGGATATTTATTAAATGTATAGATGTATTTGGATTTCAATGTTCAGCTGTATATGAGATTAATAATGAAAGGGTGGTTATATGTCAAGAAAACTAGAAGGAATTAAACCTGAGAGAGTCTTTTATTATTTTGAGGAATTATCTAAGATACCCCGCTGTTCTTTCCATGAGGAGAAAATAAGTAATTTCCTTAAAGACTTTGGTGAGAGTCAAGGACTTGAAACTATTCAAGATGAAGCATTAAACATAATAATAAAAAAGCCTGGATATCAAGGGTATGAAAATAGTCCAACAGTAGTTTTGCAAGGTCATATGGATATGGTTTGTGAGAAGGAGGAAGGCTCAAACCACGATTTTTCAAAGGATCCACTTAATTTGAAAATAGAAGAGGATCTGTTAAAAGCAGACAAAACCACATTAGGTGCAGATAATGGTATTGCTGTAGCTATGTGTTTAGCCATTTTAGAATCGAAAGATATTCCCCATCCACCTATAGAGGTATTGCTTACAACAAATGAGGAATCTGGGATGGATGGAGCTTTTAAATTAGATCCAAAGCATATAGATGGTAGAATACTTATAAATATCGATTCAGAAGAAGAAGGAAATATACTGGTTAGCTGTGCAGGAGGTGAAAGAAATCTTGTTACCATTTCCATAGAATGGGAACCTTTTAACTCCAATGAAGATAATATAGTTTACTCAATAAAATTAGCAGGGCTGCAAGGTGGACACTCAGGAATGGAGATTCATAAGGGTAGGGGAAATGCAAATAAAATTTTAGCTAAAGTTTTAGCTGCCGTTAAAGATGAATGTGATATTAAACTTATCCACATAGAAGGAGGTTCAAAGACCAATGCTATACCAAGAAATGGAGAGGTTATATTATGCTTAAATAGGAAAGATGAAAAAATTTTCATGGAAGCAGTTAAAATAGTAGAAGAACAAATTCAAAAGGATTTAAAAATTTCCGATCCAGAGTTTAATATTGTGGTGAATGAAGCAGATGATAAGTTTAAAAAGGTTTTTTCAGAAGATAGTCTAAATAGGACAATAGCTGCATTGACTCTTATTCCTACAGGAGTTCAATCTATGAGCAAGGATATCGAGGGGTTAGTGGAAAGCTCTAACAATTTAGGAGTTGTTAAAACCTTAGAAGATGAACTGACTATAGAATGTGCTATGAGAAGCTCTCAAAAAACTTTGAAGGAAAATATAGCAAAGCAAATTAAAACAGTGGCAGATATAGTAAAAGCCCATTGGGAAAGCTATTCATCTTACCCTGCTTGGGAATATAACAAGGATTCAAAGATTAGGGAAATATTTAAGAGAGTATATAAATCTCAATATGGAAAAGATATAAAAGTAGCCGCTATTCATGCTGGTTTAGAATGTGGTCTATTTGCAGAGAAATTTGATGGAATGGATATGGTCTCCTTTGGACCTAATATGTATGGCGTTCATACTCCAGAAGAAAGTCTTAGTATATCTTCTACTGAAAGGACATATGAATTGCTATTGAATGTTCTAAAAGAAATAAAATAATTTAAAATACTATATACTTATATACTAAAATAAGATATTATTAGCATATAATTAAAAATAATATTTATGAAAGGAGAATCAAGATGACAAAAAAACATGATGAAAATTGTAACTGTGGAAATGAAGAACATGATCATTGTGGATGTGGTTGTGATGATGAAATGGAAGTAATCTCCCTTACCCTAGATGATGATACTGAATTAGAATGTAATGTAATAGGGATATTTGAGGTAGATGATTATGAATATATTGCCTTAGTTCCTTTTGATGATGATCAAGTATTGCTATACAGATATGAAGAAGATGAAGAAGGTTTTGAGCTTATAAATATAGAAGATGATGAGGAGTTTGAAGTAGTATCAGAAGCTTTCTATACATTATTTGTTGAGGACGATTTAGATTTTTATGATGAAGAAGACTTTGAAGATTACGACGAAGATTTAGATGATGAAGAATAATTTTAAAGGAATAAATACTTCAACAATATAGTTGAAGTATTTTATTTATATAAGGGTATGAAGTATTATAAATATACTTAGATACATAAGAAAGACCAACTATAAAAAGTCAATCAATAAATTAAAATAAATTTTAGAATTTTGATATTAAAATGAACACAACAAATAAGACTTGTAAATAACAAGTTTTAAAAAGGTAGTATTTAAAGGTAGGGAAAGTTAGGTATCATTCATTTAATCTTACTTCATAAGGACTTTGATTTTTAAGAACAGCATAAATAATATTGCATAGTTTTCTTGAAACAGCTCCAACACAGGTAAGATGATGCTTACCTTCACCCCGTTTCTTAAGATAATAGGCATTTAAAACAGGATCATTAAATGAAGCTACTAAAGCAGCTTGAAATAGTGCCTTCCTTAAATAAGGAGATCCTCTTTTACTCATAACGGTATGAGTAGCCTGGAATTCACCAGAACTACTAACGACAGCATCTATACCTGCATAAGCAACAAGTTTTCTTGGAGAGTCAAATTTATCAATATCACCAATTTCTCCAAGAATAGTAGCTCCGATTATGTTCCCAATACCTGGAATAGTAGTAACTGGAGAATCAATCAAGGACATAAGCCTATTGATTTCATTTTCTGTATCTTGAACTTGAGATTCAATAAAGTTCATTTGCTGAATAAGAGCCTTTAATTGAAAGGTAAAGCTATCTTTACTGAAGGTAATTCCAAAAGAGTTTTCAGCTTTAGATTTAATTAACTCAGCTTTGATATCTCCCAATTTTTTACGACTTAATTTATTAATCAATTCAGCTAAAGAGTCAGTAGATATGTCCTCAAAGTCAATGGGAGACGAGAATTGTAGTAAAAGTTCTTTAGAGGTTTTACCAAAAACATTAGAAAAAATAGATTGATATTCAGGAAATACTTGGTCAAGAACACTGATTACCTTTCTCTTCAAGTCAGCAATAGATTGAACGAGATAAGAACGAAAACGGGTTAAATTTCTAAGTGAAAATATATCCTCATGGGAAAGAGATGTTTCCACGAAGGAGCCATAACGAATGAGATCAGCAATTAATAAAGAATCAATACTATCAGTTTTTCTCTTGCGAATTTCGGTTCCTTTACGCCAACCATCTGTTTGAATAGGATTAATTACATGAATAGTGAACCCATTATCATAAAGAAAAGAATATAAAGCTAACCAGTAGTGACCAGTTGCTTCCATGCCTATAACAAAGTCAGAGACATTGTGAGAAAAAGAGTTTAATTTGGAAAGCAAAGCTTCTCCTCCATCAGAAGTATTGGAGAAAGAAAAAGCTTTAAAAAAAGTCTTTCCATTCTCATTGATTAGGGAAGCAACGTGATTATTTTTAGCAATATCAATTCCTAAATACAACATAAATAGCACCTCATAAAGAAATATTTTAGATTGTGAGTCCGCTCTACTAATAAGCGTTACTACCTTGTTGTATATTCGGAGAGAAGCTAAAAAGCAACCAACATCCAACTCATTCGTAAACTGCTTATTAGAGAAAGGTATCAGTCTTTCAATTACGAGTTCAAAGACTCAAGGATGATTCGATAATCCTCTCAATCTAATAATACAATTATCTCTGATTTTAAGAGATAAATAAAGAAAGGTTTATAGGTTTCCCTATTTAATAACCTAAATATATTATACAAGGATGATTTCATGAAAAAGGAACAGGAATTTGCTAAGGATTTAATGGACTTCATAGATAAAAGTCCAAGTTCATTTCATGTAGTAAAAAGTGTAAAGGAAGTACTCGACAAAGAAGGGTTTAAGGAAATTAAATTTCAGGACAAATGGGAACTAGAAAAGGAAGGCAAATATTATGTAATTAAAAATAATTCTGCAATAATAGGATTTATAGTAGGAAAAGGCGAAGTAGAACAAGATGGTTTTAAACTTATAGGTGCTCATACTGATGCTCCAACCTTTAAGATTAAACCTAATCCTGAAATGACCGTAGGAGATAAATATTTAAAACTGAATACAGAAGTCTATGGTGGACCTATATTGAATACTTGGTTTGATAGACCTCTATCTGTAGCAGGTAGGGTAACTGTAAAAACTGAAAATCCATTAAGACCTGAAGAACTGCTAATTGATATGGAAAAACCTATAATGGTAATACCAAATTTAGCAATCCATATGAATAGAAATGTAAATGAAGGAGTAAAGGTTAACCCTCAAACTGATACTCTGCCATTATTATCCATGGTCAACAAAGGCTTTGAAAAGGAGGACTTTCTATTAAGTTTAATAGCTGAAAATCTTGATGTAAAAAAAGATGATATTTTAGATTTTGAGTTATTCTTATATGGTGTAGAAAAGGGAGCTTTAGTAGGACTTAATGAAGAATTCATCTCAATTGGTAGATTAGATGATTTAGCAATGGTGCATGCGGGACTTAAAGGTCTTATAGATAGCCAAGTAGCTAATGCTACTAATGTATTAGTCTGTTTCGACAATGAAGAAGTGGGAAGTACTACGAAACAAGGGGCAGCAAGTCCAATGCTTAGGACCATTTTAGAGAGGATTACATTGGCTATGGGAAAAACTAAGGAAGACTACTATAGGGCATTATCTAATTCTTTCTTAATTTCTGCAGATATGGCCCATGCACTTCACCCTAATTATACTGGAAAGCAAGATCCAACTAATAGACCAGTAATAAATGGGGGGCCAACCATAAAGATATCTGCAAAGCAATCTTATACGACGGATAGCATATCATCAGCTGTCTATGAAGGGATATGTAAATCTGCTGGCGTGCCAGTACAGAAATTTGTAAATAGATCTGATGAAAGAGGAGGTTCCACTATAGGACCTATTTCTTCCACTCAAATAGATATATCCTCAGTAGATATAGGGAATCCAATACTTGGTATGCACTCTATACGAGAACTAGGAGGAGTCCTTGATCATTATTATGTATATAAATCCTTCCAAGAATTTTATAGAATATAGGTTCATTTTGAACCTATATTCTATTTTTTGAGTAATCGTAAGTAAAGTTTGGTATAATTAGATAAAGCATAGAATTAGGGGTGATAGAAAGAAATGTATAAGCTCATAGCTATGGACTTAGATGGAACTCTATTAGATGATAAAAAAGAAATATCCAAGGAAAATTTAAAATTGATCTATGAATTAATAGATGCTGGTTATGAGGTTGTCATAGCCACGGGTAGAAGATATTGGTCAGCTAAACAGCTTACAAAGGATATAAAAAGGCCTTTGGTTATATTGGCTAACAACGGAAACATCGTAAGAGAAACTAAAAGTGATGAAATAATACTAAAGAGATATTTGAATTTAGAAGACTTTAAGATATTAATAAAAGAAGGAAGACAAAGAGGATTGTATCCTATTGTATATGTAGACAATTATGAAAAAGGTTATGATATCATCATTGAAATGGATAAAGGACATAAAGGTTATAACAATTATATATCCAAAGATGAAAAAAGGTATAGAAAAGTAGAAGACTATTTGGAAATAAGTGAAAGTAAAATATTGGCGGTTATATATTCTGGAAGCAAAGAAGATATGAAAAGTTTCTATTTTTACATAAATGAAAAATATCCCAATAAGTATAGTTCTCATGTTATGGAGAACATTCAAATAGCAGAAGCATTACTTGAAATCATGCATCCAATGGGTTCCAAATGGTATAGTTTACAGGAATATGCAAAGAAGCGAAAAATATTAGAATCGGAAATTATTGTCATAGGAGATGATAATAACGATGTGCAGATGATAAAAAATGCAGGCTGTGGAATAGCCATGAAAAATGCTACTGAAGGAGCAAAAAATATTGCAGATATCATCACGGAAAAAGACAATAATGATTCAGGAGTGGCTTTTGAGTTGAGAAGGATATTAAATTTATAGTTTAAAAATAAATGTTAAGGGGGATTATCATGAAAAGAAAAAATTATATATCCATTTTATTGGTATTAATGATTTTGTTAAGCAGTTTTCAGTTGGGACTAGCAGTAGGTCTGGATAGCCCAACTCAGTATGACATAAATATTAGCTTAAATACTAAGGAGCATACTGTAGAAGGGGAACAGTATGTGAGCTTTATAAACAACTATAATGGAGATTTAAAGGAACTGGTATTTCATCTATATCCAAATTCCTACAATTCCTATGAAACCCTACCAGTTATTGGTGGTCTGTTTTATATGGAAGATGAACAAATGCCTAAATTAGCGGAAGAAGAAAAGGGCTATATAAAAATACAAAAGATACATATTGATGATAAAGAGGTTGAATATACAGATGATAATCAAGTACTAAAGATAAAATTGAAAGAACCACTAAAAAAGGGTAAAAAAGCTAATATAAAAATAAAATATTTAGTAAAAGTTCCCAAAGGAAATCATCGCTTTCATCATGTAGATGGAACTTATTCTCTAACCAATTGGTATCCGATTTTATCAGTATACGACGAGAAGACTAAAAGGTGGGATGAAAATCCATATAATCTTATAGGAGAATCTAATTATAGCCATGTATCAAATTATAATGTAAAACTTACAGTACCTAAAAATATGGTAGTAGCACCAACAGGTTCTATAATAGATGAAAAAATAACTGGAGAAGATAAAATCCTAGCCATTAAGGCAGAAAAGGTTAGAGATTTCGTTATCTTAATGAGCAGTGATTATGAAGTTAAAACTAAAGAAGTAGATGGTATAAAGATAAGTAATTATTATTTTAAAAATGAAAATAAGAATAAATGTGCAGATATGGTATTAGATGAAGTGGTAAAAACGGTAAAATTTATGAATAGAACTGTAGGTAAATATCCTTACGAAGAACTTAGAATCGTAGAAACTTACCTTGGAGGAGGAGCTATGGAATATCCTCAAGTACTCCAAATGGGAAGATATTTTGATTTGGAAGGTGTAGATATTAAAGAACAAGCCCCTTTTAGCATAGAATCAGCAGTGCATGAAACCATGCATCAATGGTGGTATGTGGGAGTAGGAAATGATGAATTTAATGAACCTTTCTTAGATGAATCTTTAACTACATATGCGGCAGCATATTATTTTGAAAAGGAATATGGAAAGTATCATGAAAATGGAGTTGCCTATGCTATAAGAAATGGAATATATCCATCTAATACGATGCCATTAAATAGTGGTGTAGATGAATTTGTGGAATGGGTAGATTATGGAGAAGTTATATATAGAAGAGGACCTGCATTTTTTGAGGATTTAAGACAGAGAGTAGGAGAAGAGAAATTCATAAAGATATTACAGAACTATTATGAAAGGTATCTGTTTAAAAATGCAACTATAGATAATTTATTAAATATAATAGAAGAGGTAGCAGGAAAAGAGATTAGAAAAACGATGGAAGAGGCGACAACAAAACCTAACTATTTTCCTAAGAATATTCAATTAAATGAAGAAGAGAGAGCATATTTTTTTAAAAAGGAAGAAAAACGCCATTTAAAAATGATGGAAGAAGAAAATGGATTAATAATAGGAAGTATTATTCTCAGGTTAATAGAAGGGGAAGATGTGGTAATCGTAAAACCAGAAAATATAAGAGATGAAAATAAGGAACAGATAGATAACTTTATATCTATGATAACGGGTTCTCTTAAATTTAGTTATGGTATAGAAGATGAGATTAAAATCATAGATGAGAGTAAGCTTACTGAAGAAGATAAAAAAGGGAATTTAATAATAATAGGTTATCCTAAGAAGAACAGTTTAATAAAGGAAATAGCACCTAAACTACCATTAAGGTTGGATAAGGTCAATATTGATATTAAAGGATTATCCATTAAAAACGAAAATGTTTCTGGTAGTTTTATAGCGGAAAATCCTAACAATCCCAAAAAACTTGTTTTGGTATCATTTTTAGGTGAAAATATAGCTACTCAAAGAAGGCTGGAGACATCAGAAGGTGAAATTATAGTAGTAGAAGATACTATGTATAAATATGATCCCCTATTCAATTCAGATTATCAGTTTATAATAAATACAGAGGATATAGAGATTAAGGGAATGTACAAATAGAAAAGGTGAATAAAATGGATATAACAGCATACAATGTTTATTCAAAATACTTAAAAGAAAAATTCGGAGAAAAGGTATATAAATTGCCTATAAGTTTACCCATTACATGTCCTAATAGGGATGGATGTATAGGTACTGGCGGTTGTATATACTGTGGAGATGAGGGAGGTTCTTTTGAGAACCTCTCCAATACCTTATCTGTTAAACAACAGGTAGAGAAGAACAGAGCCTATATTCAAAGAAGGTATAAGGCAAATAAATTTATATCTTATTTTCAAAGCTTTACTAACACCTATTTACCACTAGAGGATTTTAAAAAATATGTGGAAGAATCTATAGTAGATGGAGTAGTTGGTATATCTATATCTACAAGACCGGATTGTGTAAATGATGAATATCTTGATTATCTATCCTATATAAAAGATAAATATAATCTTGAGATAACCATAGAGTTGGGATTACAGACTGTAAACTATCATACTCTAAAAAAGATAAATAGGGGACATACTTTAGCTGAATTTATAGATGCAGTAATTAGAAACAAAAGATATGGAATTAGAACTTGTGCCCATTTAATACTTAATCTTCCTTGGGATGATATGGATGATACCATTGAAAATGCTAAAATACTATCAGCTTTAGGTGTTGAAGAAGTAAAGCTTCATGCTCTGTATATTGTAGATGGGACTACCTTAGGTGAAATGTATAGGAGAGGAGAAATTTCTTTAATATCTAAAGAAGAATATAAAGAAAGGGTAATTACATTTTTAGAGTATTTAGACAAGAATATAATAGTTCAAAGAATTATAGGTAGAGCTCCAGAAGAAAATTCTTTATTTGTAAACTGGAATGAATCTTGGTGGAAGATTAGAGATGAAATAGTTCTTGAAATGACGGAAAGAGGTATATATCAAGGGAAAAATTGTAACTATTTGAATGGGAGAGCATTAAAAATTTAAAAAGTTTAAAAAATTTATAAAAAAATGAAGGAAAATGCAAAATAATGTAGAAGTATATACTATAGGTACAAAGAATAAATGGAGGTGGTCGTCATGGTAAAGTTTATTTTAGGTCCAAAAGGTAGTGGCAAAACTAAATGGCTAATCGATAGGGCAAATGATGATATAAAGAAAGGCAACGGCAATATTATGTTCGTTGATGTAGATGACAACCATATATTTAGTCTTAATTATTCTGTAAGACTCATAAACGCCATGGAATTCAACATTAAAAATATTGAATCTTTCTATGGCTTTTTATGTGGAATAATTGGCAGAGATTATGATGTAGAGAAGATATATGTAGATAGTATATATAAAGTATTGTCCTTAGAGCCTCATGATTTAGAAAAACTTAAAGATAGTTTGGATTCAATATCAAAGAAGTTTGGGGCTGACTTTTATATCAATGTAGATTTTAGCCTAGACGAAATACCGGAAGATTTGAAAGATAATTGTATAGAATTAGAGGTAGAATAGGCAGGAAAATCCTGCCTTTTTCTTTTTATCATTTCATGTTCACAGAAAATAGTTATAAAGAGAATTTGACTTTTAACCAATAAAGATGGCATAATATATTATATCTTTATAATATATTGTTTTAATAAAATAATTGATGGGTGTGTATCTTATGCATGATACTGAAAATGTTGATATTTTGGTAAGAATAAAAAAAAGATTGCCAAGTATGACTAAGGTAGAACAAAAAATTGCAAATTACATATTAAAAAACTATCAGTTAGTTCCTAATATGTCAGTTAAAGAGCTTGCAAATGAAGCTGATGTAAGTGAAGCAGGAGTTATTAGGTTTTGTAAAAGCATAGGTGTTGATGGATATAAGATGCTAAAGCTTTCATTGGTAAAGGATATTCATACAGCAAAGATGAATATCAACAATGTTCAAAGCATTATTCGTATTGAGAACCATAATATATCTGAACTGTTTGAAGGTATTTCACTTATTAATAAGAAAGCTATAGAGGATACGAAGTTTACCATAGACAAGAAGGAATTAGAAAATGCTGTAGATGCAATTATGAATTCTAATAATATTGTATTCTATGGTGTTGGGGGTTCAAGTCCTATTTCGATGGATGCTTTTAATAAGTTTATGAAGATAGGATTTAATGCTGAAAATTCAACAGACTTTCATGTGGTCACTATGATGGTGTCAAATTTAACTGAAGGAGACGTCCTATTTTTAGTCTCTACATCTGGAAAAACAATAGATATTATAGAAGCTGCTAAAATGGCAAAAGATAAGGACGCAACGGTTATTGCATTAACTCAGTTTGACTGTAAAACTCCATTATATTTATTAGCAGATATCAAACTCTGTATCCCTTATTTAGAAGAGGATTTTAGAATAGGGAGCATGCCTTCAAGAATAGCTTTATTGAATGTAATAGATTGCTTATACCTTGCTGTATGTAATAGGCTAGGCTCTAAGGCGATAGATAAGCTTACGGAAAATCGGGAAAATATAATTAAAATGAGAAGATAATCAATATAAAGGCTATATGGTTTTAACCATATGGCTTTTATATTTCTAAGGGTAAAATTTAATTTCTAAAATAATGGCAAAAACATTGACATTAAATTTCAACTGATGTATAATAAATTCGTAAATAAAAAAGGAATAAGGTTATTATTTTAAAGTATATGTGAAAACGTAATTTTAATTTCAAAAGGAGTGTATAGTATCTATGTCTACTAAAATCATAGTAACAAGTCATGGTGAGTTAGCAAAGTATACAGTAAAAACTTTAGAATTAATCCTTGGGGATTTAGATAATGTTGATTATCTTTGTCTTGGAGAAAATGAGGGTTTAGAAAGTTATAAAAAAAGGCTAGAAGATAAAATATTAGATGATAACAATTATATTATTTTAGCAGATATTATTGGAGGAACACCTTCTAATGCGGCATATATTCTAAAGCAGCATTTTAATAATGTTGAGGTAATTGTTAGCTTCAATTTACCTTTGATTATATCCTTATTGCAAGGCATAGCAGCATCTGAAGATAATGCTATAGAAAGTGCTGTAGATTGTGGCAGGGAAATGATAAAGACTTTATAAAAAAATTAAGGAGGAGATGACTATGAGTATTGAATTAGCAAGAATTGATGAAAGGCTTGTTCACGGTCAAGTAGCGTATAGCTGGAGTGTTGCTTATGATGTGGACACAATAATGGTAGTAGATGATGTCTGTGCTAAAAATGAGATGCAGAAGATGCTTATTAATATGGCAGTACCTAAAGGGAAAAAGGGTTTAATATTTACTACTGATGAAGCAATACTTTATTTTAAGGATGGAAAAGACAGCAATGAAAAGATATTCATTGTAGTCAAGGGTCCTAATACTTATTTAAATTTAGTAAAAGGTGGAGTTAAATTAAACTCTATAAATGTTGGAGGAATGTATTTTAAACCCGGTAAGAAACAGCTTTCAAAGACGGTATATGTAGATGAAGAGGATATAAAAACATTTAAAGAAATGGAATCTCTTGGAGTAGAGTCCGAAATAAGGACTTCACCATCTGATAAATCTATAAATATATATAATTTGATCTAAAAAATATTTTATTCAATATAATAAGGGGGGTTATTTATGACGACTATACAAATTGTTTTCCTTAGTTTGTTTATTGCTGCACTGATTTTAGAAAACTATGGCTATGGATATTGGATGATCAGTAGACCAGTTATCGGAGGACCTATACTTGGGCTTATTATGGGAGACGTTCAAACTGGATTAATAGTAGGTGGAAGCGTAGAGCTTATGTTTATGGGTGTATTGCCTATAGGAGGTTCTGTACCACCAAATGCTCAAATTGCAGGACTTATAGGAACCGCTTTTGCTATTATGAGTGGAGGAAAACCTGAGATTGGTATTGTGCTTGCAATGCCTGTTGGTATTTTAGCTCAATTTTTAATTATGTTAGCATGGAATGTAAACATCTTTCTAACTCATAAAGCTGATAAATATATAGAAGCAGGAGACACTAAAAAAATTGAACAAACCCATTTAATGGGACTTTTAGTATTCTTCTTGATATTTTTTATTTCAACATTTGCTGCTTTAAAATTTGGAAGTGAAGGAGTATCTAAAATAGTAAATTCTCTTCCAGAGTGGCTTAATCAAGGACTTAAAGCTACATCAACAATACTTCCTGCCGTTGGTATGGCTATGCTTTTAAAGATGATGGATTTTAAGAAGTATTGGTCATTTTTCTTATGTGGATTTGTATTAGCTGTATATTTAAATATGGATATATTAGCAATTTCCTTATTAGGAGTTTCTATTGCAGCAGGGATATATCTTCTCAATAAAGATGAAAAAGGTGAAGTATCATTAAATAAAAATGAAGAAGAAAATGGAGATTATAAACCTCTTTTAACCAATGGAGATTTGAAGAAAACATTTATTCGTTCATTTTTCAGCATGACTTCAATCAATTATGAGAGATATTGTAATTTAGGATTTTGTTATTCTATGATTCCTGCTTTGAAGAAGTTTTATAAGGATGAAGATGAATATAAGGAAGCCCTTAGTAGAAACAATGAGTTCTTTAATTGTCATCCATACACAGGAAATGCTGTTATAGGAGTGACTCTTGCCCTTGAAGAGCAAAAATCACGTACTAATCAAATTACGCCAGAGGTTATATCTTCAACAAAAGCTGCATTGATGGGACCTCTTTCTGGAATAGGAGATTCTATATTTAAGGCGATATTTATGACCGTATTCGCAGCTATAGGTGCAGCAATGTGTTTAGAAGGAAATATATTAGGACCAATTATATTTATAGTTCCCAATATATTGTTGAATGTTTTTTCAAGATGGTATTTTATAAAGTATGGCTATAAATTTGGAATTAACCTTGTAAACAAGATTAATGAGTCAAACCTCATTGAAAAGTTTGTTGAAGGGGCAACGATTATAGGTCTTATGGTAACAGCAGCTATGATAGTTAGTTTTGTTAAAGTACCTATTGCTACTGTTTGGAACTTTGGTGGAAAAGAAATTGTTCTACAAGAATTGCTAGATAAAATACTTCCAGGACTTATGCCTTTGTTAATCTCTATGTTCTATTATTTCATATTGAATAAAAGTAAAAAAGGAAATTATATCTGCCTCTTAATATCATTTGCAATTGGAATCTTAGGAAAATTATCAGGAATTTTATAAAATATAAAATACGCTAAAGGATGGGAGTTAGTTTTGAAAAAAGATAAAATATTAGAAAGTATTAAAGATGGACTAATAGTTTCATGTCAAGCGAGAAAGGGTTGGCCAATGCGAGGAAGTAATATAATGGCAGCATTTGCTAAGGCAGCAAAGCAAGGAGGAGCTGTTGGTATAAGGGCAAATGGAAAAGAAGACGTTAGCGCCATTTCCCAAGTCGTTGATTTACCGATAATAGGAATAAATAAAGTTTGGGATGAAAACATGAGGGTATTTATTACTCCAACACTTTCCATGGCAGTAGAAGTCATCGAAGCTGGGGCAAATATCGTCGCATTAGATGGAACTATGAGAGAAAGACCAAATGGAGAAACATTAGAATTTATTATAAAAGAAATACATGAGAGATATCCAGATATACTTGTTATGACTGATATTTCCACATTTGAAGAGGCATTATATTCAAATCAATGTGGTGCAGATATGATATCTACGACATTAGCTGGATATACCCCACAAACAAGTAATATAAAGAGCTTTGATTATGATCTGTTAAAGAAGTTAGTTGAAAACATCGATAAGCCTATTATAGCTGAGGGAAAGATACACACTAAGGAGGAAGCTTTGAAGATTCTTGAAATGGGAAGTTATTGTATTGTTGTAGGTACTGCTATAACTAGACCTGAAGTCATTACATCTTGGTATGTTGAAGAATTGAAAAAGGGGAAAAAATATGATTAATATATTAGATAAATTATCTACTGAAAAAAGAAATTTAGAAACGGAAAACTTAGATGAACTCAGCACTCTAGAGATGGTTACTTTGATGAATAATGAAGATAAAAAAGTTCCCTGTGCAATAGAGAGGGTATTGAAAGATATAGCTTTAGCTGTAGATGCTGTTGCAGAAACATTTCAAATGGGAGGTAGACTTATATATATAGGTGCTGGGACAAGTGGAAGACTAGGAATACTAGATGCCTCAGAATGTCCTCCTACATTTGGAACAGATCCTGAAATGGTAGTAGGTATGATTGCTGGAGGTTCAAAGGCAATGACAAAAGCTGTTGAAAAATCTGAAGATAATATTGAAGCAGGATGTAAAGATTTAAAAGGTGTAAACTTATCATCTAAAGATATCCTATGTGGAATTTCGGCAAGTGGACGTACACCATATGTAAAGGGTGGTTTAAAATATGCTAAAGAGATAAACTGTAAAACCATTGCCATAAGCAACAATTTAAATGCAGAAATATCTCAATATGGAGATATTAACATTGAAGTTGACTGTGGTCCAGAAATTTTAACTGGTTCTACTAGATTGAAATCAGGGACTGCACAAAAGATGGTATTAAATATGTTAACAACCCTTAGCATGGCTAAGATTGGGAAAGTCTATAAAAATCTTATGGTAGACGTTAAACCTACAAATGAAAAATTAGTGGAAAGAACAAAAAATATAGTTATGGAAGCAACAGATTGTAGCTATGAAACAGCAGAAGAAACATTAAAAATTACAAAATTTAACGTCAAAGTTGCTATAGTCATGATCATTTTAAATTGTAGTTATGATGAGGCAAAGAATAGGGTCGATACTTCCAAAGGTTATGTGAGAAAAGCGATTTAACAATAGTTTAAAAGATATCTATATAGAATAGGCAGGAAAATCCTGCCTCTTTCTTTTTATCATTTCATGGAATTGTCATGATGTCTAAAAGTAGCACAATCGGTTTCTTCAGTATTTGAAGCATTTCTTGGTTGAATTTCAATTCTATGGGCACTACATTGATCACCTGGTACATGATAATGACAAGTATTGACAACACATTTTACACCATCAAGGGGTTCTTTATTCTTATCTGTATGCATAGTAATCTCCTTTCTTGTATATATAATTTGAATCATATATAATTTTTAATAGAGACATTAATTATAAGGCAATTATTTATGCTCATAATTATTTTGTGTTCTTTTAATAATTTTATACTAGGGATTATTTTAATAAAAAAGATGATATAGTATATAATATAAAATATAAAGGAGAATTTTATGGAAAAAAAAGAAAGATTGGATAAGATTCTTTCCAATATGGGATACGGTAGCAGAAAAGATGTGAAGAAGATTATAAAGGAAGGAAGAATTAAGGTTAATGAGGAAATCGTAAAGGAAAATGATTTAAAGATTAATCCTTATAAAGACGTAATCAATTTAGATGGAGAGAGAATTTTTTATCGCAAGTACATTTATTTAATGATGAATAAACCAAAAGGTGTTGTTTCATCTACAGATGACCCTGTCAATAGGACCATTTTAGATATAATAGATGAAGAATATTTAATATTCAATCCTTTTCCTGCAGGAAGGTTGGATAAGGATACGGAAGGATTATTATTATTGACAAACGATGGACAACTTGCTCACCAAATCTTATCTCCTAATAAGGAAGTAGGCAAAACTTATTATGTGGAAGTAGACGGTTTTATTGAAGAAAAGCATAAAGATGTATTTAATAAAGGAATTACCTTAGACGATGGATATAAGACTTTACCTTCACAGCTTGATATAATAGAGTCAAATGTACTTTCAAAGGCAAAGCTAACCATCAAAGAAGGAAAATATCATCAGGTTAAGAGAATGTTTCAGGCTCTTAATATGGAGGTATTATATTTAAAAAGGCTTTCTATGGGGCCACTAAAATTAGATGAAAGTCTAAAATTAGGAGAATATAGGGAGTTAACAGAAGAAGAAATTCAATTACTAAAACAAAAATGTTGAAATATATGATATAATTTATCTATAATTAAAATCATATTTAGATAGGGTGTTTCAATTGACGTATTATAAGAGTAAGGGCATGTTTGATACATTTTTTGATAATAGGAGTTCCCTTATTGTCCAGTACAAGAATGGAGATATTTCAAAAAAGGAGTTTTTAGAGTATAATTTTGATTTTGTGCAGGAAATGAATGTAAAACCTTTTACAAGAGTGGATAGTTATGAAAAGGGAATGTATAATTATCAATACTACAATGTTCTAGCAAAGTACTATACTATGTTAGCTAAAGACATAAGAAGAAGTAGAAAACATGATAAGTACTATACTTATTACAAGAACATGGGGAATCACTATTATAATGAAAAAGACAAAGCTACTTTACAACTACTAAGGCATTTAGAATTCGAAAATGTAGAAGCCTATTTTATAGAAGTTGAATCTAGATACCTACAAGATAAGCTATATGAAATTGTATTATTAAATTATAAAGAAGCGATATTTCATTCAAAGAGCTATTGGCTATTAAAAATACTAAAGAAAGAAGGCGTCTTTATTGAAGGAAAGAAAAAATCCTTAATTGATGAATATATTAACGAACCGTATTAATTTTTTACTGATAAAGGGCGAATATACTATCATTAAAAAAGGACGATAGATTTATGAAAATCTATTGTCCTTTTTTTATTTCGTAAGAATTTGTAATATTTCTTCCATAGAACTGCCTTTTGATATTTCAAACTCCCCATATTTTAATTTAGTCTCTAATTTCATGTCGATAGCTTTTTTAACAAATTCATCCTTATCCTTGACTAATTCATTAGTAGCTAGGATCTCCCCAATTTTAGATGGTAAGGATCCTGGTGGTATATTTATTTTAACTAACGCATCCGAATTCTCATCGCCTAAATTGTCTTTATTTTTATCAGTACCCCCTGTATTTTTAGATGAATTATTATCTGGCTTGTCTTGTTCTTTACCATCAGAAACAGAAGGGGTATTTTCTATTGCTTCTGTTGGATTTTTAGAGATTACATTGAGTTCATCTTTAGCAAATAGTCCGCCTAATCTCCAGTTGATAATTAAAGCTACTACTACAATTACACCGATCATCATTATGTAATCTACTCCATCATATAAAAAATCTTTTAAACCTTCCAAAAATCTTTTCACAAAAGATTCACCTCTTTAAAGCTAAATTTCACATAAATAAGGTTTTAAAATAGAATTATTGTATAATATAATTATAACACAAGATTAAAGAAAAGGTGATAAAACTTTGAAAGAGTTAATAATTGACAAAAATGAATCTGAGCAAAGGCTGGATAGATTTCTAAAAAAGTATCTGTCAGAAGCACCTCAGAGCTTTGTTTACAAGATGATTAGAAAAAAGAATATTAAGTTAAATGGCAAGAAGGTCAATCCAGATACTATAATATCTGAAGGAGATACTATTCAATTGTATCTTGCTGATGAAACCATAGAAAAATTTGTAGGAAAAGATAAGGTGGTAAAGAGCACACTAATACCTAAAATAATCTATGAAGATGACAATATAATCTTAATCAACAAGCCAGTGGGCATATTATCCCATTCAGCCGATAAACAATATGGTAATAATATAGTAGATAGCATGATTCATTATCTGTATGTAAAGGGAGAATACAATCCAAGGGTTGAGAAAACTTTTACTCCATCTATTTGTAATCGTTTAGATAGGAATACCAGTGGCATTATTATAGGTGCAAAGAATTATGGTTCTTTGAAGATGATAAATGATTCCATAAAGAAGGGCAATATAAATAAATATTACAAGACAATAGTTAAGGGGATAGTAAATAAAGATGAAATAATAGAAGGATATTTGGTAAAGAATGAAGAATTAAATAAAGTAAAAATATTAGGTGAAAAAAGAGATGATTCCAAGAGGATTATCACTCGAATAAAACCATTGGCAACTTCCAATGAATATTCGTTATTGGAAATAGAATTGATTACAGGAAGAACCCATCAAATTAGAGCTCATTTATCTTCCATTGGGCATCCAGTTATAGGGGATATAAAATATGGAGACAAAAAAACTAATAGATATTTTCAAGAAAAGTATAAATTAGAAAGCCAGTTTCTCCACGGATATAAGATAGTCTTTAATGGATTAGATGAACCATTAGAATATTTAAATGGGAAGGAATTTGTAGGAAAGTTAAGTGAAAAGTTTGAAAGGATTGAAAAAGATCTGTTTAAATAGCAGTATAAATATAGGGGGTGAAATTAAATGACAAATCAAATAAAGGTGTATGTAGAAGGAGTTGGTGAATTATATACAGATGAAAATTCTACATTAGAAGCTCTATCAAAACAGGTATATGATAAGGATTACAAGAGGTATCTAGGGGCAAGGATAAACAACCAAGTTTATCATCTTCACAAGAATGTTAAGGAAGATATGTATATAAAGTTTTTAGATAACAATTGTCAAGATGGATATAGGATATATACAAGAACCATATCAGCAGTATTTATTATGGCTTGTAAAGAAATATTTCCCCAATTCACAGTAAATATAGAGCATTTTTTAGGTCAAGGATTGTATGCTGAATTAGAAGGGGATAGGACCATTAGCTTCAGCGAAATAGAAAAAATAAAATTAAAGATGAGGGAAATAGTAGAAAAGGATATCCTGATTATTAGAGATAAAATTCCTTTTAAGGAGGGGATTTCTCTATTTGAAAAGTTTGGACATCAAGATAAAGTTAGGCTGTATAAAACCTTGGATAGAGAAGAAATTCAGGTCTATAGAATAGGAGACTATATAGATGGATTTCATGGATATTTGGCTCCATCTACAGCTTATGTTGAGGTATTCGACTTAAAATACTATTATCCGGGGGTCATTATATTATTTCCATCTACCCACAGCAACAACATTATTCCTAAATTTAAAGAACAAAAAAAGCTAGCTAAGGTATTTAAAGATGCTAAGGAATGGGTTGATGTTTTGGATTTAGGATATGTGGGCTCTTTAAATGAAAAGATATTGAATGGAGAAATTGATGAAGTGATAAGGGTATCTGAAGCACTACATGAGAAGAAGATTGCAGAAATAGCAGATAAAATATGTAAGGATGACGATATCAATATGATTTTAATAGCCGGTCCATCTTCTTCGGGAAAGACTACTTTTGCTCAAAGATTAGCAGTCCATTTAAAAGTAAATGGGAAAAGGCCTATTGCTATATCCATAGATGATTATTTTGTAGATAGAGAATCTACCCCTTTAAATGAAAAGGGAGAGTATGATTTCGAGGATTTAGAAGCTATAGATTTGAAAAGATTCAATGAGGATTTAGTAAAGCTACTTGAAGGTAAAGAGATAGAACTACCTAAGTACAATTTTATCAAAGGGAAAAGTGAAAGCTCTGGAGTAAAAATAAAAGTAGACAAGGATCATCCAATTATCGTTGAAGGAATTCACGGTCTAAATCCTAAATTGGCTACATATATTCCAGAAAAAAATAAGTTTAAGATATATGTATCTGCACTAACCCAATTGAATATCGATGCCCATAATCGAATTTCAACTACGGATGCTAGGTTGATAAGAAGAATGGTTAGAGATGTAAAGTATAGAGGAAACGATGTCTTTAAAACCTTTGAATTATGGGAAGGTGTAACTAAAGGAGAGGAGATAAACATATTTCCTTATCAAGAAGAAGCAGATGTCATGTTTGATTCTGCATTGGTATATGAATTATCTATACTTAAAAAGTATGTAGTACCTCTACTTGAGGAAATTGATAATAGTAGTGTGTACTATTCAGAATCTAAAAGATTGTTGAAGTTTTTAAATTATTTTCAAGATATAGAAGATGAAAGGATAATTCCTCCTAATTCCATATTGAGAGAGTTCATTGGAGGTACTGGTTTTAATATTCATTAAAAAAGGGGATGTTAAAATGGAAAAATTGTTAAATAGGTTGATTAAAGAAAATGAATATTTAGTACAATATGGAAAAGTAGCAGATTATATACCAGCATTAAAAAATGCAAATCCCAATGAAATTGGGATTTGCATCATGGATGTAGAAGGCAATTTATATTCAGGTGGAGATTATAATAAGAAGTTTACAATTCAAAGCATATCCAAAGTCCTTTCTCTTATGTTAGCCGTTATGGATAAAGGGGAAGAAGGGGTATTTAAAAAGGTAGACATGGAGCCAACCGATGAATCCTTTAATTCTCTATATAAATTGGACTTGCCCTATGGAGAAAAGCCTTCCAATCCTATGATAAATTCAGGAGCTATAGTTACTACTTCTCTAATAGACGGTAGAGGAGAAGAAAAATTTAATAGATTTTTAGAAATAGTAAGAAAGATAACTCAGGATGATAATATAATCTATAATAAGGAAGTCTATATATCTGAGAAGGAAACAGGAGATAAGAATAGAGCCATAGCCCATATTTTGAAAAACAAAAAATTAATAGAAGAAGATATAGAGGATATATTAGATGCCTACTTTAAACAATGTTCCATAGAAGTGGACTGTATAGATCTTGCTAAGATAGGAATATTTTTTGCAAATGGATGTAAGATACCAAATACAGGAGAGGCATTGTGTGATGAAGAAATAGGAACATTGGTTACTGCTATAATGACCACCTGCGGCATGTACGATTTCAGTGGAGAATATGCGGCTAAAGTTGGAATACCCTCAAAATCAGGAGTATCCGGAGGAATACTAGGCATCGTCCCTGGTAGGTTTGGTATAGGCGTATATGGACCAGCTTTAGATAAACATGGCAATTCCATAGTAGGCTATGGAATACTTAAAGGATTATCTAAAGAATTAGGACTCAGCATATTCAAATCAAATACAGAGGGACGGTTTTCTTGCGTTATCTGATATTGCAAAAATCAGAGGGACGGTTCTTCTGTGTTCAAATTATAGTGAACATCTAAATAGGAGTGATAGGATTGAAGCTTAAGAATAAAATCATAATGATAACTATACTTTTAAGTTTATCTATATTTTTACTTAAGACGGATAGGCCTATTGGTGAAGAAAAGAGAAATATTGAGCAAACTTTTATAGAAAAACCGTTAGAAGATAATATATTAACGCCAGAATATCCGGAATTTTGGATTAAGAAAATTCATAACAAGGATTTATTACTTATGGATGATAAAGAAATAGATGAATTTAATAAAAGGAACTTTTTAGAAGAGGATTCTCTAGTAGATTTAGAAATTCAAGAGCCAACTATAAATAAGGGGGATTTAATCACATTAATAAATAATTTAAGTAAGATACCAAGAGAACGGAGATATGATAGCAGTGGAGATATAATGGATAAAGATTTTTATAGCAGATTAATATCCAATTTAAACATGGATTCGATGGATGAAATTATTACCCTACAATATGGAGTTGCTGTCCATAGGACTATGATAAGAACTTTTCCCACTTTGGAATCATCTTATAGAGAAAAGGGAGATGTCCAATTTGATAGGTTTATGGAAACGGCCATCTATCCTTGGGAACCTTTAATCATATATTCTGAAAGCAAAGATGGGGAATGGTATTTGGGGAGAATATATAATTATTTAGGATGGATTCCTAAAAAGGATATTGCACTAGGGGAAAAGGAAGAGATATTTCGTTACCTAAATGAAAACGATTTTTTAATGGTTATTGGAGGGCAAGTATTAATTGATAATATATTGTATGACATGGGAGTTAAAATTCCCCTAGTAAAGGAGAATAAAGATACATATATTGTATCCGTGCCTACAAGCGGTGAAAATGGAAGCTTAAAAGTTTTAGAGAGGGAAATAGAAAAATCTGAAGATTTTAACAAGGGGTACTTACCTTATACAAAGGAAAATATCATATCTCAAGCATTTAAATTCTATGGAGAAGAATATGGCTGGGGTGGCATGAATAATAAAAGGGATTGTTCTGCTTTTATAATGGATATCCATAGAACCTTCGGTATAAAATTGCCGAGGAACACTTTAGAGCAAGGAGTAAATTCTATAGGGAAAACATATGATTTCACCAATATTAAAACCTTAGATGAAAGACTAAAGTTTTTAAATGGACTACCAGAAGCTATTGTATTATATATGTCAGGACATACCATGTTGTATCTAGGGGAACATGAAGGAAATCATTATATTATACATCAGTTTGCAGGATATTATGAAGAGAATAATGGCAAACTGGATTATGTTAACGTGATGAAGACACATGTAACTCCAGTAACTATTAAATTATCTACTGGAAAAACCTATATAGAAGGAATATATTCGGGAAAAGAGTTTGTAAGATGAAATCCATATTGTAGTTTTATCTTTGACACATCAATACTTTAATATTATACTATAATAAACTAAATCATAGTGATATAAACTTATTAATATATTATAGAAGGTGGGAGTTTATCTATGAGGATACAAGACATCCAAGTTGGGGAAATTGAAATACCCCTAAAAAAGCCTTTTAAAACTGCCTTAAGAGAAGTAAACGTATTAGAAAATGTAGTAGTAAAAATCATTACAGATACGGGGAATATTGGCTATGGAGAAGCTGCAATAACACCAGTTATAACTGGTGATATTATGGGTTCTATTAAGTGGGCGATTTTAGAACATATAGGTCCAAAGCTCATTGGCAAATCCATAGAAAATTTTGAAGAATTAATGTATCTACTGGATAATTCTCTGATAAATAACCCTAGTCCAAAAGCAGCTGTGGATATGGCTTTATATGATTTATATGGTCAATTATATAAGTTGCCAGTTTATAAGCTTCTAGGAGGATATAGAAATGAGATAATCACGGATATAACAATAAGTGTCAACGAGCCTGATGAGATGGCACAAGATAGCCTTAATGCAGTGAAAAGGGGCTATAAAACTTTGAAGATAAAAGTGGGCAGGGATTGGAAAAAGGATTTAGAAAGGTTAAAGGTCATTAGACAAGCCATTGGACATGATGTAAGGATTAGAGTTGATGTTAATCAAGGTTGGAAACCAAAAGAAGCAGTGATGATAATAAGAAAGATGGAAGATTTAGGGCTGGATATCGAACTAGTTGAACAGCCTGTTAAAGCCAATGATTTAAAGGGACTAAAATTTGTAACTGATAATGTAACCTTACCTATTCTCGCAGACGAATCCTGTTTTTCCCCATTAGATGCTATAAATATAATTCAAAATAGAGCTAGTGATATGGTAAATATAAAATTGATGAAAGCTGGTGGCATACATAATGCTTTAAAGATATGCCATATTGCTGAAGTATTTGGTGTTGAATGTATGATTGGCTGTATGATGGAAAGCAAAATTGGATTAACTGCTGCTTCACACTTAGCAGGAGGAAAGATGAATATAACAAAGTTTGACTTAGATAGCCCAAACCTTTTGGCAGAAGATCCCATATACGGCGGATCTCAATACGATGAATATAAGATAACATTAACGGAAAAGCCAGGTTTAGGATTTGATAAAATTGAGGATGTAATATACGACTAAAGGGTGGTTAAATGATTTATAACTCAAAGGACTATGTGAAAATGTTTACCGATATGATGTCGGAAGGTTTCATAGTCATAGATAACAATGGAATAATCCAAATATATAATAATAAAGCCAAAGAAATATTTGGCATAATTCACAATCAACAGATAAGTCATGAAAGAGGACGAATAAATAGAGGAGACATTGTAATAATTGGCGATAACTCCTTAGGGCGAGATGATGGAAATTTAGATTCTCATTCCTTAAAATATTTAGGTATTGAGGATAAAAATATAGAAAAGGCAGATGCGCTAATAGCAATAGGAGTTTTTAAGGAAAAAGGTATAGCTCCCGTATATAAGCATTTAAAAGAGGACAATATGGAAGATACCTTAAAACTAAAGGTCCATTATTTAGGAATTGACATAGGAGGGGTTATAGATTTTGTAAATAAGATTGTAACCATTGAGGTAGGCGATATGAAGTTTTCAATGAACTATATAAATGCTATAGGACATATGGTCATATTAGATGGAAAAACTAAAAAGATGAAATTCTATCAAGCTCAAGGATATACTGCTAGAGGAGAGTGTTTAAATGATATATTGGAAGGCTGTGAATATAGGGCAAAGGGAGAAAACTCAGAAGTTCTAAATGTAATTGGAAAAGGAATATTTGAAATCCACAAAGGAAGCTCTACTATTAAAGAATTTTATGGGGTAGCAAAAGGTGAAAATATTAGTTATATAGATGAGTTTAAGGAAATAAATGGATTCCCAACTATATGTACTCTTATTCCAGTGGATAGAGATGGAGATAGAATTGGTGCAGCTTTAAAGGTGGAAGATATCTCTGAAATCAAAAGGGTTATAAGAGAAAGAGACGAAGCTCTCTTGGATTTGGAAATGATTGAGAAGGAGTTAAAAGAGGGAAATACTCTTTCGAAGGTATTTCCCAATATTATCGGTGAAAGCAGACAGATAGAATATGTGAAAAAATTAGCCTTAAAGGCTTCTAAAACCCATTCTACGGTTTTAATACTGGGTGAATCTGGTACAGGTAAAACCATATTGGCAAAATCAATCCATGAGAATAGTAAATTTAAAGAAAAGCCTTTTATCCATGTAAATTGTGGTGCAATTCCTGAAACCCTGTTGGAATCCGAGTTGTTTGGATATGAGAGAGGAGCGTTTACGGGAGCAAGAAAAGAAGGGAAAATGGGATATTTTGAGATGGCAAATGGAGGCACCATATTTTTAGATGAAATAGGAGATATATCGCTGCCATTACAAGTAAAGCTGCTTCAAGTTCTTCAAGATAAGAGTTTTTATAGGATAGGAGGCACTGAAAGGATAAACGTTAATATAAGGATTATTGCAGCTACTAATAAAAACTTAGAAGAAGAAATGGTGGAAGGTAGATTTAGAGAAGATCTATATTATAGGATAAATGTATTTCCTATATGGATGCCACCATTGAGGGAGAGAATTGAGGATATATATCCTTTAGTTGAGCATATACTACCTAAAATATTGAAGGAGATTGGAGGTGGGAACAAAAGAGTTTCAGCAGAAGCTCTTAATCTATTAACTAAATATAATTGGCCAGGAAATGTGCGTGAATTGGAGAATATATTGGAAAGGGCCGTAAATTTAGCAGAAGGCAGCACCATTTTATCTAAGCATATAGCCCTAAATGTCAACTATGAAGAACCTGACAATGAGAAAATAATATCATTAAAAGAAGCTGTATGTGATTGTGAAAAAGATACTATTGAAAGAACATTGACCTATTATAATGGTGATAAGAAAAAGACTATGGATGCTTTAAAAATTAGTAAAACTACATTTTATGAGAAATTAAAAAAATATGGAATTCATTAGAAGGTAGTCCGTTTAGAGGGAAACGTGTTTATTATACGGAAAAACACGGAGTTATAGTATTTTATTAGTGATTATAGAAATTTCGTTTAGACAAACCCTCTTTACGACACGAATTTTCCGAATATTCGCAGTAATTAGAACTTTTAGCAGGCAAAAAAGGTTTATAAGGAATAAAGATGATTAAGTAGATAATGGCATGTTTTTTGCTCTAATTAAGGGAATAGCTGAAAACTTAGATTTTAAATTTCTTATAATTTAATTATAAAGGGGGGAGACATCATTTAGTATTATAGACAAAAGACTTGATTGGAAAGATTTTGTTTTTAATAATACTTAAAATCTTTAAGGAGGGGTAATATGAAGAGATTAATAGCTCTAACTATGGTGCTGTTAATAATCTTATCCGGCTGCACAGGTAAAAAAACAGGGGGAGATAATATAGCCGAAGCTCAAGAATATACATCGGTCTATTCTGGAGAAATTTCAACATTAAATTATCTGGTTACTGCTACAACATCTGAATTTTCAATAGCTGCTAACTTAGTTGATACTTTAATAGATTATGACAGATATGGAGTTGTACAGCCAGGATTAGCAACTGAATGGAATTTATCTGAAGATAATTTAGTTTGGACATTTAGATTGAGAGAAGGGGTTAAATGGATGACCTACGATGGAAAAGAGTATGCAGAAGTTACAGCTCAGGATTTTGTAGATGCTATGAAATATATTTTAAATCCTAATAATGAGTCCTCTACTGCCAATATAGCATATGGTGTCATTAAAAATGCAGAAGCTTATTATAATGGAGAGATTACAGATTTTGAACAGGTAGGAGTAAAGGCTATAGATAAATATACTCTTGAATACACTCTTGAAAAACCAACTCCATATTTCTTATCCATGCTTACCTATGTATGCTTCTTCCCCGTTAATGGTCAATTCTTAGAGGAAGTAGGAGATAAATTTGGTACAGACAATATGAATATCCTATACAATGGTGCTTATATAATGGAAATTTTCGAACCCCAAAACAGAAGAGTACTTATAGCAAATAAAAAATATTGGGATAAAGAAAATATACACATAAAAACCATAAATCATATTTACAATAAGGAAGCTGCAACTTTATCTCCAGAATTATTTTTGCGTGGCGAAATAAGTTATGCTGATATTTCAACAGATGTTCTTGATGAATGGATGAAGGATCCTGAAAAGGAAGCTAAGATTCACCCAAATAGAACAGGATTCTATTCCTACTTTTATTGTTTTAACTTCGATCCTAACTTCTCAGAAGAATATGAACCAGATAATTGGAAGATAGCAGTAAACAATTTAAACTTCCGTAAATCTATATTCCACGCCTTAGATAGGAAAGCAGCAATGTTAACTGCGGAACCTTATGATCCTGAAAAGAGGATATCCAACACCATAACACCAAAGAACTTTGTTGACTTAGATGGAGTAGATTACACTCAGTTAGGAGATTTAAAGAGGTTTGCTGATACTGATTCCTTTGATAAGGATTTAGCACTAGAGTACAAGGAAAAGGCTTTAGTCGAATTAGAAGGAAAGGCTACATTCCCAGTTAAGATATTGATGCCTTATAATACTGGCGTTTCTGATTGGGGCAATAGGGCTCAGGTAATAGAGCAGCAGCTTGAAAATTTATTGGGAACAGATTATATCGATATAAAAATAGATGCTAAACCGCCAACAGGATTTTTACAAGATGTAAGAAGAGCTGGAAACTATGCATTTCTTGAATGCAACTGGGGACCAGACTATGCTGATCCTGAAACATATACAGATCCATTTAGTCCAGATAGTAACTATAACTGGCCTCATTTAGCAGAAGGATATAAGGAATCCAATGGTAAGAATAAATATGAAAATATGGTAGATGAAGCAAAAGCAGAAGTCATCGACATAGAAAAACGTTTAAAACTATTTGCTGAGGCAGAAGCTTACTTTATAGACCAAGCCTTCGTTATACCTTATGGTATAAGTGGCGGAGGATATACGGCTTCTCTACTCAATCCATTTGAATCCTTATATTCACCTTTTGGAGTATCGGGGGAGAGGTTTAAGGGACAAAGAATTATGGAAAAACCTATGAATTCAGAAGAGTTTAATGAAGGATTAAAGAGATGGGAAGAGGAGAGAGCAGAGGCTTTGAAAAAGGCAGCAAAATAGTACAGATAAAGTATATTAGTCATTTAGGCGGTCAATGACCGCCTAAATGAAATGGGAATAGTTGTATCATATAATTTATAGATCGTAATGGAAAAGGGGGAAAACATGTTAAAGTATACATTAAAAAGATTATTTCAATCTTTAGTAACATTGTTTATTGTAGTGACAGTAGTTTTTCTTCTCATGCGACTTATGCCTGAAGAAGGATATTTTGGACAAGGATATGAAAAACTTGATGAAGTACAAAGAGAAGCTATATTAACTAGCATGGGACTTAGAGATCCTATGCCAATTCAGCTTAAAAACTTTTATGTAAATCTTTTAAAAGGCAATCTAGGAACATCCATAATATATAGACCTAAAGTTCCTATTACAGAAATATTAAGGACCAAGATACCCTATTCAATACGTTTTGGACTGGCGGCTATGGTCATATCATTAGTTTTAGGAGTATCTCTAGGGATATCTATGGCACGAAATAAAAATAAATTTTGGGATAAATTTGGTACTGGATATATCGTATTCATAAATGCAGTTCCCGCGGCAGTCTATTATTTATTTTTACAATTATATGTTACAAATGCCTTCAATTTAAAAATTTTATATCATCCAAACATACCATCCTCTTGGGTTCTACCAGTTGTTTCCATGTCGTTAGGTGGCATAGCCTCCTATGCTATGTGGATGAGGCGATATATGGTAGATGAATTGAATAAGGATTATGTAAAATTAGCAAGAGCTAAGGGTTTAAGAAACAAATCCATTATGGTAAAACATGTGCTTAGAAATGCTTTTGTACCTATGGTTCAATACCTACCATCTTCCCTTTTATTCACTATATCTGGTTCGATTTATATAGAGTCATTATACTCAATACCTGGAATGGGTGGGCTACTAGTGGATGCTATACAGAGACAGGATAATCCACTAGTTCAGGCATTGGTTCTCATATATTCTTCCATAGGTATAATTGGTCTTTTCTTAGGTGACATACTTATGGCGACTCTTGATCCACGAATTACCTTAGCGAAAAAGGGAGGTGCTCGATGATGAGTAACTCAAAGATAAATAAGTTATCCAACGGTATAGAAGATTCTCTATTTGAATTTGCAGGCTTCGATGATTCTAAAGCTGAATTAACTGGTTATTCAAATTATTCATATTGGCGTTCTACTGTACAGGTGTTTATACAGAATCAAGCAGCAGTATTTTTTTTAATTTTGATGATATCACTGATTATTTTTACTTTTATTCAACCTTATCTACCAAATCAAAAATCTCCTACTAAGATATATATTGATGGGAATACGAATATGCAGTTAAGAAATCATCCACCAGATTATGAATTTTGGTTTGGAACCAATTGTATTGGGCAAGACCTTTGGGCTCGTATTTGGAGTGGTACTCGAACCTCTTTATCCATAGGGTTTCTAGTGGGATTTTGGGAAGCTGTAATCGGCATTATTGTAGGAGCATTATGGGGTTATGTAAGACGGCTGGAATCCATAATTACTGAAATATATAATGTATTAGATAACATACCTACAACTATTGTCTTAATTCTTCTAACCTATATAATGAAGCCTAGTACATCTACTATGGTGTTTGCCATGTGTATGACTGGCTGGTTAGGCATGGCTCGTTTCGTTCGTAATCAGATCATAATTATAAGAGATAGAGAATACAATTTAGCATCAAGATGCCTTGGAAGTCCAATATCCAGAATTATATTTAGAAATTTACTTCCCTATTTGGTTTCTGTTATTATGTTAAGAATGGCTTTAGCCATTCCAGCTGCTATAGGTTCTGAAGTATTTCTAACATATATCGGTCTAGGACTTCCTAAATCTATACCATCTCTAGGAAATTTAATCAACGAAGGCAGAGGGGTAATGATGGTTCCATCATTACGATATCAGCTCATATTTCCTGCCATAGTGCTTTCACTTATTACCATATCATTTTACGTAATTGGTAACGTCTTTGCCGATGCAGCTGATCCGAGAAATCACATATAGGGGGGTATGAGGTATGACAGATTCTAGGGTAATATTATCCGTTAAGGATTTAGTAGTTAAATTTAATTTACGTGGGAGAGTTTTAACTGCAATTAGAGGAGCTTCGTTGGATATCTACGCAGGTGAAAGTCTAGCTATTGTTGGAGAATCTGGAGCAGGAAAATCCGTTTTTACTAAGACATTTATGGGATTATTAGATGGAAATGGGTGGATAGATTCAGGAAGTATAATATACAATGGGGAAGACTTAGCAAAATATAAAACGGAAGATGATTGGATAAAGGTTAGGGGAAAAGAATTTGCTATGGTATTTCAAGAGCCTATGACCTCTTTAAACCCTCTTAAGACCATTGGCAGTCAAGTTGAGGAAGCCGTAGTGCTTCATAGAGGACTAAAAGGAGAAGAGGCAAAAAAAGTTGTAATTGAGATATTAACTGATGTAGGCATCGAAGAACCAGAGAAAAGGTACTATCAGTATCCTCATGAATTTTCTGGAGGGATGAGACAGAGGGTGGTTATAGCGATTGCAGTGGCATGTAAGCCTAAAGTGCTAATCTGTGATGAGCCAACTACTGCTCTTGATGTAACTATACAAGCTCAAATACTTAAGCTTTTAAAAAGCTTACAGAAAAAACATAATTTAACTACCATATATATCACCCATGATCTAGGAGTGGTAGCAAATATAGCTGATAGAATTGCTGTAATGTATGCTGGAGATATAATTGAAATTGGAACTTGTGAAGAGGTATTCTATAATGCACAACATCCATATACTTGGGCATTATTATCTTCATTACCTCAATTAGGGGTAAAAGGGAAACAATTGTATGCCATTAAAGGAACGCCTCCAAATTTATTCAATGAAATAAAAGGTGATGCCTTTGCTCCTAGAAATGAAAAGGCTTTAAAGATAGATTTTATAAAGAGACCACCTTATTTTGATGTAAGTCCTACCCATAAGGCTAAGACTTGGCTATTAGATCCTAGAGCGCCAAAAGTGGAACCCCCTGAATCCATAAAGAAATTATGCAGACAATGGAAGGGGGATATACAATGAAAGATATTAGCAAGGAAATTCTATTAGAAATAAAAAATCTACGAGTCGAGTTTGGGAAGAAAAGGAAGGATAAATTTGTAGCAGTAGATGATGTATCTTTTCATATATATAAAGGTGAAACTTTTGGGTTAGTTGGAGAATCAGGCTCAGGAAAGACCACCATAGGGAGGGCTATTGCACGGATTAATGATGTAGTTTCTGGAGAGATACTGTATAAAGGACAGAAAATAAATGGAGATATTAGTAAAGAATTGGATAGGGAATTAACTAGAAAGATACAGATGATATTTCAAGATCCTATGGCATCATTAAATGAAAGAGCTAAAGTGGATTATATTGTATCAGAGGGTTTGTATAATATAAAGAATTATAACAGTGAAGAAGAAAGAAAGGCAAAGGTGGAAAAGGCTCTTTTAGATGTAGGACTATTACCTGAATTTGCAAGTCGATTTCCTCATGAATTCTCCGGTGGACAAAGACAGAGGATAGGTATAGCTAGAGCTCTTGTAATGGAGCCAGAGTTTATCATAGCAGATGAACCTATATCCGCTTTAGATGTATCTATTCGAGCACAGGTATTAAACCTATTATCTGAACTTCAAGAGGAAAAAGGACTAACCTATTTATTTATTGCCCATGATCTATCTGTTGTTAGGTTCATAACTGATAGGTTAGCGGTAATTCACAAAGGGAAAATAGTGGAATTAGCAGATACTGAAAAACTTTTTACCCATCCGTTACACCCTTATACTAGAGCCCTTCTTTCAGCTATTCCACTGCCAGACCCAATAAAGGAGAAGAAAAAGGTTCTTGAAATATATGATCCAAATTGCCACCGCTATGAAGATGATCCACCTAAATGGATAGAAATAGAACCAGAGCATTTTATTCTAGCCAATGAAAGAGAAGTGGAGGAATATGTAAGAATGTTAGGAAATACTTAATTTGAGGGATTTCCCTCTTTCTTTTTATTAAAATTAAAGGAGGATAGTATGGAAAATAGATTAGCAATCATTAAAACCACTATAGGTCCTTTAAAACAAGGGATAGGATTTAAAGAAGAAGCTAGTGACGAATCCATATTTGGAAGGTTGATAACCATACTTAGAGAAGAAAAGGATGGTTGGTACTATATAGAGACGGATTATAGATATAGAGGATATATTCATGAGAAACATCTTTTATTAGATAGTGAGGTAGCTAAAATATGGGATCGAGAAGCCAATCATATGGTATCTTGGGGTATCGTAGATGTGATGAAAGGGCCAAAATATCAAAGTTATGGCATAGGTTTATTAACACGAGGAGCAGTTATAAAGCTTACTGGAGAAACTAAAGATAATTGGGTAGAAGTGGCTATGCCTACTAAAGAAAAGGGCTGGATTAGGAGAGAATTAATAGGGGAAAGGATAAGGTGTGGTATAGACATTATAGAAGATGAACTTAGAAAAAAGGTGGTAGATACGGCTCTATCCTATTTAGGTACTCAATATAGATGGGGTGGTAAAACTCCTCTAGGTATAGATTGTTCAGGACTTACATCTATAGCATATTTATTAAATGGAGTAATAATATGTAGGGATTCCTATATAAAAGAGGAATTTGGTATGAGAAGCATATCCATAGATGAGATGAAATTAGGAGATTTGCTATATTGGCCGGGTCATGTAGCTATGTATATAGGAAATGATAAATATGTTCATTCAACGGGAGCTTCTGGTGGAGTGGTAATAAACAGTCTAAATCCAGAACATGAGGATTATAGAGAGGATTTGGCAAATGTAAAAGAGATAGGGAGCATATTTTAATATAAAAATTGTAATGGAAATGTTATGACAAAGGGGGAGCTTATGGATAAATTATCATTAGAATCAAGAATAAATGCTGAGATTTACAATTTTAGCGGAATGATAGGATTATATGCCAATGATTTTAAAGGTAATATAATAGAAATCAATTCAAGGGATAAGTTTGAAACAGCCAGTACTATAAAAGTATTTATTTTAGCTGAGCTGTATAAACAAATATACGAAAAGAAAATAAGTCCTAATAAGATATTAAAATATGATAAGGAAAATTATGTTATAGGTAGTGGTATACTTAGAGATTTAGACTATAGCGTAGAAATGACAGCTAAGAGCTTTGCCATACTTATGATTATAATTAGCGATAATATTGCGACTAATATCCTAATTGATCTATTAGGTATAGATAATATCAATAATACCTGTCAAGATTTAGGATTCAAAGATACTATACTTCACAACAAGATAGACTTTGAAAAGCACAGCAAATTGGGAACTACTACACCGAAGGATTATGGAAAATTTTTTGAATTGTTATATAAAAAGGAATTGTGGAGTAAAGAAATTTCAGAAGAGATGATTGGAATTTTTAAAAATCAGCATTACAACACCATCCTAACAAGGGACTTACCTCCATATTTCTTGAATTCAGAGGATACTGGAGATGAAGAGCTTATTTCAATTGCTTCAAAGAGTGGCAGTATGGATGCTTGCAGAAACGATGGAGGTATTGTATATACACCTTATGGAGGATATGTTATATCCATATTTACTAAGGAATTTGTAGACAATTTATATTATAACGATCACGAATCCTATAGATTTGGAGGTAAAATAAGCAGGTTGATGTTTGATCAATATATGGCTTTTAAAGGATCATTTAGATAATCTTCATTATGTAAATTGAAATTCCATTTAAGGGGGAAGCATATGACTTATCAAAAAAGAATAGAGGATTATGGAATCAATATAGGAGAATTACCAAAGGGAAAACTCAATAAGATTACCGATGTAAAAGGAGTTAGAGTGGGTCATTGTACCATCGATACAGAGGATTCTAAAACGGGCGTAACTGTATTACTTCCTATAGAAAAAAATATCTATACAAATAAGCTTATTGCAGCTTCCTATGTATTAAATGGTTTTGGAAAGTCTACTGGATTAGTACAGATAGATGAATTAGGAACCATTGAATCTATAATAGCTTTAACCAATACTCTAAATGTTGGATTAGTTCATGATGCAGTTGTTGATTATATGATAGAAGAATGCAATAAAGAAAAGGTAGAATTAGAAACATTTAATCCCGTTATATGTGAATGTAACGATAGTTATTTAAATAATATTCAACTAAAGGCTGTCAAAGGTGAGCATGTATTTGAAGCTATCAAGGATTCTAAAGTAGATTTTGAAGAAGGAGACATAGGTGCTGGAAAGGGAATGAGCTGTCACCAGTTTAAAGGGGGCATTGGTTCAGCTTCAAGAATCATAAAATTAGATGGGAATAATTATACAGTAGGAGTATTGGTACTATCTAACTATGGGTTACTAAAGGATTTGATTATTGATGGTGAAAATACAGGCAAGAAGATATCTGAAAAATTAAAATTAAAATCTCAGAGAGATAGTGGGTCTATAATTTCTATTATTGCTACAGATATCCCCTTAAGCAGTAGACAATTACGAAGAGTATGTAAAAGAACAGCTGTAGGACTTGCTAGAACTGGTTCCTATTTTAGCCATGGAAGTGGAGAAATAACTATAGGATTTTCAACTGCAAATATTATAAAACATGATGAAGGAGGGGATATAGTAAATATTAGAATTTTAAATGAAGATATAATCAATATGGTTTTTAGGGCTGTAGCTGAATGTGAAGAAGAAGCGATTTTGAATTCTATGATTACTGCAAATAAGGTAGAAGGACTGCAAGGAAGAACAAGGGAAACTTTGAGGGATTATCTTGATAAGTATAAAATCAACTCTAAATAAGGAGGGAAATTATGAAGGTATTTATAAGTGCTGATATGGAAGGAGTTACTTCTACTGTAAAATGGGAGGAATGCAGTCCTAATAAAGAATTTTACGGTTATCATGCAGAACAAATGACAAAGGAAGTTGTGGCTGCTTGTGAAGGGGCTATTGCAGCAGGTGCCAGGGAAATAGTTATAAAGGATGCCCATGGACCAGCAACTAATATTGATATAACTAAGTTACCTGAATGTGCAAAATTAATTAAGGGATGGTCTGGACACCCTTATAGTATGGTAGAGGGAATAGATGATACCTTTGATGCAGCTATGTTTATTGGATATCATTCAGGTGCAGGCAGAGAAGGAAATCCCATGTCCCATACTATAACATCTAAAGCTTTATATATGAAAATCAACGAATATTATGGTAGTGAATTTATATTGTATAGCTATGCCGCAGCTAGAGAGGGAGTACCTACGGTATTGTTGACAGGGGATAAGATGCTGTGTGAAGATAGTAAAAATATTCACCCAGGATTATATACTGTACCTGTAAAAGAGGGAATTGGCTCATCTTCAATTTGCCTATCTACTGAAAGCTCATTAAAGCTAATAAAAGAAAATGCAGCAAAATCCTTAAAACAGGATTTGAATAAAGCTAAGATAATACTACCAGAGAGCTTTAGAGTAGAAATTGGCTTTAAGGAGCATACCTATGCAAATAAAATGTCCTATTATCCAGGTATGGAAAAATTAGATAGCAATACTTTAGTTTTTAATACAGATGATTATTTTGAAGTATTAAGGATGGCACATTTTGTATTGTAAAGATATAAAATGTTAGGGTGGTGAAGCCAATGATTTTAGGAATATTGGGAGGCATGGGTTCTGAGGCAACTTGTGATTTGTTTAAAAAGATTATCCATCTTACAAGTGCATCTAGGGATCAGGAACATTTACATATTGTAATTGATAATAATACAAAGATACCAGATAGAACTCAGCATATATACGGCTACGGAGGGGACCCTAGAATAGAAATGATAAGATCTGCTATAAAGCTAGAAACTATGGGAGCAGATTATATAGCCATACCTTGTAATACAGCACATCTTTTTTATGATGATATTGTAAAATATACAAAGGTAAAAATAATCCATATGATATATGAAACAGCATTTTATTTAAAAAATAATTATCCAGATAACAAAGATTATTTACTCCTTGCAACTGAAGGAACCTATATTTCAGGAATATACGATAGTGTATTTAAAGAATATAAATTAAAGATAATAGAGCCCAGTAATATGGACAAACAAAAGATTATGGAATGGATATATAAGATAAAATCTTCCCAAATCGATATTACACAAAAGGAATTTGAATCCCTTATAGAGAGATATACAAAAGATAAAAATATACCCATAATCTTAGGATGTACTGAGCTGCCAATATTAGTTGAAAGTTTATCTACTCCCAATAACGTTCTTGACGAGTATATTGATCCTACTTTAATACTTGCTAGATGCTGTATTGAGTTAGTTAAAGGAGAAATAAAAGGTGAGCTTGTAGGATACGATTCAATATAGAAATATAATAAAATATATTAGGGGTATGAATTTGATATCCATTATTGGACTAAAACAGGTGAAAGTCATCATTTTTACTGCCCTTTTATAGGAAGCCTAGAGAATTATTTATTTTGTCTAGGCTTCTTAATGTATTAAATGTTGAAACAAATGGGAAACTATATTAAGATTGATTTAAGGGAGGAACAAGTGTGACTAATAGCTATAAAAGGAAAGTAATAATATTACTATTTGGACTAATGCTAATTGTATCTAGTTGTAGAAATAAAAAAGAGGACATTATAGATGATAACAAGCAAGATGATGGAAAAGTAGTGGAAGATAATACTGAAGATAAGGATAAAGATGAGGTAAAGGAGTTCATAAAAAATATGACCATAGATGAAAAGATAGGTCAGTTAATGATAGTGGGACTTGATGGGACAGAAATAGATGAAAATATTAAGTATATGATAGAAAAAAAACATATAGGCGGGTTCATATTATTTAAAAATAATATTGTGAATGCTGAGCAGACTGCTGAACTGTTAAATACATTAAAGGAAACGAATAACTCCAATCCATTACCTTTATTTTTATCTGTAGATGAAGAAGGAGGAAATGTATATAGATTACCACAGGAGTTTTTAAAGATGCCAGCCGCTAGGAAAATAGGAGATATAAATGATGAAAAAATTTCTCTAGAATATGGTAAAATATTAGGTATGAGAATTAAATCTCTAGGATTTAATATGGACTTTGCACCGGTATTAGATGTAAACTCAAATCCTAATAATCCAGTTATAGGCAATAGAGCCTTTGGCTTTACAGTAGATATTGTAGCAGACAATGGGCTACAGGCTATGAAGGGAATAAATTCAGAAAATATCGTATCGATAGTAAAGCACTTTCCAGGGCATGGCGATACGGCAACTGATTCCCATATAAAATTACCTGTAGTAGATAAAGAGCTAAAGGAATTAGAATCTCTAGAACTAATACCTTTTGCCAAAGCAATAGCTGAAAATGTAGATGGGATTATGGTGGCACATATACTTTTTCCTAAAATAGATGGGGATAACCCATCCACCATTTCAAAGGCAATAATAGATGATATGCTTAGAGAAAAACTTGCATATGATGGTGTAGTCATTTCCGATGATATGACTATGGGAGCAATAATGGAAAATTATGGTATAGAAGATGCATCTGTAAGGTTTTTGAAAGCTGGTGGTGATATAGTCTTAGTATGTCATGGGTATGATAATCAGATAAAGGTTATAGATAAAATAAGGGAAGAAGTAGAAAATGGTGGTATAACCGAAGGAGAAATAGATGAAAAAGTGGAAAGGATTATTAAACTCAAACGAAAATACAACATTGAAGATAATTTAATAGACAAAGTAGATATAGAACCAGTAAACGCTATGACAAGGGGATTGCTGGATGAAATTAAATGATTATAGATAATATTATATTTATGAGAAAGGGCTGATTATTTGGATTACAAATGGATTATGGCTAAAGCTGATGATAAAATAATGTCTATGGCGGAGTTAATGGAGGATGACACATTTAAAAAAATACCCGAAGATAAAATAGGCTACTATATAGAAGAACCTATTAAAATAGGCAAGAAAACAGCAGAAGAAGTTAGAAATAAATATAATAATCTATCTATAGAAGAAATATGTCATGAAATGGATGTAAAAATAGAAAGAGAAAAGGATGAGTATGATTTTGAAATAGTAAAACTTAAGGGGAAATATGATGCAGATAAAAAGAAAATTACAATGTATCCTCGTTCTATAAAAAAGATGGAGTCAGCCTACGACAATTTGAATATTAAGTTTTTAAACTATGACTTTTTATATGAAATATTATTAACCCATGAATTATTTCATCATATTGAAGCTGGAGAATTAGGGAGCATATCAGATAAATTAGAAAAGGTAGATGTTTTTAAATTTATTCATATTAAAAAACAGTATCCTATATTTAAAACTAGTGATATAGGAGCTAATGCTTTTACAAAACATATGTTAAATTTATCATTTAACCCTAAAGTATTAAATTATTTATATTTATTGGGGACAGGCTATACGGAAGAGGAAAGAATAATAAGTTATTTTAATGAATTGAATGAAAGTATTTATAGATAATAATTAAATCAAAGGGAGGAATTAAAATGAAAAAGGTTATAGGTATAGATCTGGGGGGAACCAGCATTTATGGTGGACTTGTAGATGAGAAGGGTGAGATATTAAAAAGAGCTAGTAGGGATACAGGGGCACAAGAAGGCAGAAAGGTAGTATTAGGAAGGATTATGGAAGTTGTAGATGAATTGATGGAAGGGGAAACCGTAGAAGGAATAGGATTAGGCTCTCCTGGATTTATAGATGTAAAACAAGGCAAAGTATTATTCCTAGGAGGAAATATCAGAGAATGGACAGGAGTAAATATTAGAGAGGAATTGGCTGATAGGATTGGAGGATTGCCTATTTACATAGAAAACGATGCCAATGTGGCAGCTATTTGTGAAGAATGGCTAGGGGCTGTTAAAGGTCTTGAAAGTTTTATAATGTTAACTCTAGGTACAGGAGTTGGCGGTGCTATATATTCTAAGGAGTCAGGAATGTGGTATGGTAAAAATTATCAAGGCGCAGAATTAGGACATGCTGTACTATATCCTAATGGTAGATTATGCGGTTGTGGTCAAAAAGGCTGTGTGGAACAGTATGTATCTGGTAATGCTGTAGAGAAAAACTATTTGGAAATTACAGGACAAAGAATGAAAGGAAAAGATATATTTGCCAGATCAGAAACGGATAAAAACTGTAAAGCAACTGTAGAAAAATTTGCTCAGGATTTAGGTTTATATCTAGTAAATATTAAAAATATATTTGACCCTGAAGGAGTAGTCATTGGTGGAGGAGTTATTAACTCAAAAGAATATTGGTGGGATAAGATGCTTAAATATTATAAAGAAAATTGTAATAATCCAGAGGGAATGGAAATATTGCCTGCTAAATTCCTAAATGATGCTGGAATGATTGGAGCTGCGAAAGTGGTATTCGATAAGATGTAGAGGTGAAAGCCATGAAAGATAGAGTAGTCTATCTAGGACCTTATAACAATAGCATGAAGGAGGAATTGTTTAACAAAGCCATATATTATTTAGAACAGAACAAAGGAGACAAGTTTTATTATATACTTCCAAATGGCAACTTGCTGGTGAAATATAGAAAAAAGATGATTGAAAGGGTAAATCAGACTTTTAATATAAATCTATTCACCTTTGATGATATAGCAGACAAGCTATTAGAGGATAATTGTTATAATTATATTGATGAAGAGATGAAAGAAGTCCTCCTTTCAAATATTTTAATGGATTTAAGAGAAGAAAATAAATTAAAATATTATAAAAATATATCTAATAAAAAAGGATTTGTGAAAATTGTAGCAAGTATAATAGGTAGAATAAAGAGGTCATTAATTACTCCAGAAGTATATTTAACTAGATGCCCTAATACGCTTCTTTATAGGGAGATAGGGCTTATCTATGAGGAGTACGAAAATTGGCTAGATAAACTAAAACTAATGGATAGGGAAGAGAGCTTTTTTAAGAGCCTTGCAGGATTAAAGGAGGATAATAGTTTTTTTGATGGTTTGGATTTTATAATAATAGATGAATTTTTCGATTTTAGACCCCAAGAATTAGAATTGTTAAAGGAAATAACTAAAACTCAAGTTCCCATCTATATCAATATGCCCTTTAATAGGGATGAAAACTTTAGTACTTTTGAAGAAACTTTAAAAAGCCTAGTGGATTTAGGGTTTGAAATAGAATATTCAAAAGAAGAAAAACAATCCTATTATGAAAAGGTGGCAAATAGAATATTTAGTCAAGTTCAAATTCCAATGAAGCCGAATCCAAGTATCAGTATGATAAAAGCACCTAACTGTTATTTGGAGATGAAAAAGGTCGCAGAAGAAATCAAAAGACATAATGTTGAAGGCATAAATTTAAAGGATATGGCCATCGTACTAGTAGCTCCAGATGAATATAAAAGTACCATGTTCCAAGTATTTGAAGAAGAAAAGATTCCTTGTTCAATGAATAAAGATATAAAATTAATAGAAATACCTCTGATTAAAGAGATAATACATATATTGGAACTAAAGATGGATCGTATGGCTAAGCCTAGTATAATAAATAGAATCAAAAGCAATTATTTTAGTCTATGCCATGATGATGAAAAAGAAGCCATTGAGTATATCATAAGAAAAACATATTTTAATGATATAGCTGATTTGAAGGATAGCGAACAGATTATGGCTTCCATCTATGGTGCCACCATAGATGAAATAATCCTAAAGTTAGAGAAAGAATTAAACTCTATCCCTGAAAAAGCTTGTATAGAGGAATATATAAAGGTACTTACTGACATTTTGAACAATTATAATCTTCAGGAAAAGATATTAGATATATACAGTAGAACGAAGGATTATGACTTACTCTATAGAGATTTTGCAGCTTTAAATAAGCTACAAGAAACTTTGGATAATTTCCATAACCTTGTAAGGGTTTTATCCCATGATATTTCTTTAGAAGAATTTTTGAACGTATTAGAAAATTATCTACAAAACGAAAGCATAGTAGAAATTTGGGGGCATTTACAAGGGATTAATATATTAGCTCCAGTTACAACTAGAGGTCATAAATTTCAAGTACTGTTTATAGTAGGACTATCTCAAGGTAAATATCCTAAATTAAAAGATGACAATTTCTTTTTCAAAGAAGAAAACCATAGGGATTTAAAGGATATAGGCATAGATATAAAGAACTATCATGAAATATTGGATAAGGAATCCTTAATGTTTACCACTATTCTTTCCGCTTGTTCTCATACCCTATATTTATCATATTCTGAAAACTCTACACGCGATGAAAAAGAAATCCCTTCTATATTTTTAGATGAACTGTTGAGGATAATGGAGGGAGATATAAACCTAATCAATGTAGATATGGATTATCTCATTAAGAGTAAACCCGATGAGATTACAACGAAAAAGGAATTGTCCCAGTATCTCCTTCAAAAGTATTATGAAGAAGAATACCATGAGGATTTACCTTTTACGTACGAAGACATGGGTAAAGATGTATTTAAAGAGATAAATGATAGGATTTTATGTGAAGCAGAGAGGAACAAAGGGGAATTCAACCAGTATAGCGGAAATATTGAAGATGAACATATAGTGAAGGATATAAGTAATATTATTAAGGATAAAATATACTCTATATCCTACTTGGAATCCTATGGGAAATGCCCTTATTATTTTTTATTGAATAATATATTAAACGTAGAAGAGATGGAGAGGGAATTAGATGATTTTACGCCTTTGGATAGGGGCAGTATTACCCATGAAGTATTAAAAGAATACTACTATAACTATAGATTAGAAATTGAAAATCATATATTAGGAAAAGGGATATTTAATGTAGATGAAACCCATTTATATGTAATAAATAGGATAGAGGATAGTATGAAATCCATGAACATTAAAGCTGATAATAATATTTGGAAGCTTAGAATAGAAAATATGGCAGAACGGATAATCGAATTAATAAAGGTGGATTTGGATAGATTATCAAAATATGATAAGAAGGCTGTACCAGCAGCCTTTGAGGTAGATTTTGGTAGGAGGGAACCATTTAGTATAGAAATAGATGGAATAAAAATTCCTCTTACAGGGGCAATAGATAGAATAGACAAGTATGTAGATGAAGATAAATATATAATAATAGATTATAAAAATAGTGATTACAATATAAGAAATATAGATGATATGAAATCTGGTCTATCCTTACAACTTCCTGTATACATCATGTCTCAAGAAGGAAAAAATGTTGTTGCAGCTATGTACGGAGTAATTTCAAAGGGAGAATTCCAGCTAAAAATTGGAGATATTGAAGAAAGCCATCTAATGAGTAAAAGGAACAAAGGAGCAGTAACTAGAGAAGAATTTGAAGAAGTATTGGAGATGACTAAGGCGTCCATAAAATCATATTTAGACTCAATTCACAAAGGAGATTTCTCAGTAAATCCAATGGAGTGTTCGCCTTTCTGTATCTATAAGGATATATGTAGATATAAAGAGATTTTGGAAGTGGAATAAGAGGGATAAAAGATAAAAGCCAGTTAGGGTTATTGAGTTAACTTAACTGGCTTTGAATATTAAAATATCCCGAAAGCTCTAAAATAGTCTCAATTAAGAGTGTTCATTGAATAATGGTGTAATATATATGGGTTGGTTAATCTTGTATTTGGAATAGTATTAGATTCTATAGTAGAATAGGGTTATATTAGTGATTAGATGGAATATGACAAGAATTCATAAAGAACAACTTTTCATTTAACTACTCTTTTAACAAATTTAGAGAGAATTCTGATATAATATTAATATCATTATTTTAATAATAGAGTTGGCTTTGGAGGTGAAATAATGGGAAATACGGATTCTCAAGATTTAGCTATTAGAACCATTGATAGAAATGTAGCTGTAAATGCAGGAGCAGGTACGGGGAAAACTAAAGTTTTGACTGAAAGATATATTCATATTTTAGAAAATGGAAATCTAGAAATGGGAAAGGAAGTCGAGTCTATAATAGCTATAACCTTTACCAAAAAAGCAACTGGAGAGATGAAGGAGAGGATTAGAGAAGAAATAAAGAAAAGATTTGCCGAGGATAAGAAATGGAGAAGATATTATAGGGATATGGAAAAAGCGAATATCTCCACTATCCACAGTTTTTGCGGCAACATCTTAAAGGACAATGCTTTAGAAGCAGAAATCGATCCTATGTTTACAGTTTTAGATGATAATGATGGAGATTTATTATTAGAAGAAACTATCATAGAATTATTGACAATGGGAATTGAAAAAGATGAAAATATATATAATATGATTAGGTTATTTGGTAAAGATGATTTAACTAAAATAGTACTGGAAATAAAGGGTATATATTATAAAATAAGAACAGTAGGATATACTTTTGAAGAAGTCAAAGATATGACCTTAAAATCTATCGATAGTATTCAAGTAAATTTAGACGATATACAATCCATTAAGGATAACTTTATCTATCTAATGGATAAGTCTAGGAAAGGCTCAAAAATACAGAAATTAAAGACTAAAGATACTTGGATTCGATTTTATAAAGATGAATACTCTCAAGATGAATTGGTACCTATTTTAGAATATTTATTAGATAATATTGGGACTAATTCTAAAGAAGCAGATAGAATAGAAAAATTAGAAGCTCTAATCAATGAAATATTAATGGTGAAAGAGAAACAATACAGATGGGTTTATGAAACCATATTAAAGTTATTGATTCAAGTAGATAAGAGATATGCAAGGAAGAAAGATGAATTAGGAGCTTTAGACTATGATGATTTGCAGATACTGGTTTTAAAACTTTTAGAAGATGAATCCATTAGACAGAAATATCAAGGTAAATTTAAATATATCATGGTAGATGAGTTTCAGGATACTAACGAGTTACAAAAAAAGATATTTTATAAGTTATGCACAAAGGATAAAATATTAGATAGATCCAATCTATTTATAGTAGGAGATCCTAAACAATCCATATATGGGTTTAGAGGAGCAGATTTAGAAGTATTCTACAGTGTAATGGATGACATAGGGAATGTTATAAATTTAGAGAAAAATTTTAGAACAGTAGATACCATTATTACAGTTGTAAATGATCTATTTGAAAAATTAATGGGTAATAGGTATAATGCCTTAAAGAGCTATCATGTTTCTAACAATAAAATAGATGTAGAAATATTGGAAAAAGAAGATTTAATGGTACCTCCTAATATAGGAAATAGGGATTACAATACTTACTATGAAAGTAGATTAATAGCTAGTAGGATAAAGGAGTTGGTAGGTAAAGGACAATTTAACTATGGAGATTTTGCATTATTATTTAGGGCAACAACTACAGACCATATATATGAAGAGGCATTGAGAGAATATGGAATACCTTATTATAATATTGGAGGTAAAGGATTCTATCAAAGTCAAGAAATAATAGATTTACTAAATGGAATAAAGACCATAAGCAATAGATATGATACCATAGCAACTATAGGTTTTTTGAGAGGACCTATGATAGGTCTTTCAGATAAAACCATTTATTGGCTATTAAGGTATAAAGAGAATAGCTTAATTCACACATTAGGTATGGACATTCCATATATAGAAAAGAAAGAAAAAGAAAAGGCATCAAAGGCTGAAAAACTTTTAAAGAAGCTAATGGTTAAGAAGGACTTATATGGGGTTTATCCATTATTAAATGAATTGATCCATGAAATCTATTATCTAGAAAGTTTACTTCTCTATCAAGGAGGAAGACAGCTAGTTTCTAATGTATATAAATTTTTAGAAATTGCTAGGAAGTTCGATAAGGAGCTTGCAGGTTCTTTAGAAGATTTTATTGATTATATAGAAAAGTTAAAACATACTGACGAATCTCAAGCTAAGATTGAAGGAGAAGACGCAGATGTGGTAAAGATAATGACTATTCATAAGTCAAAGGGACTACAATTTCCTGTAGTAGTAATACCTCAAATGGCTAGAGGATTTAATTATCAACAACCTAGTATACTGTTCAATAAGGATAAGGGAATTGGATTAAAATATGATGATACTCCACCTTTTTATAATAGTATGAAAGATTGTATAAGAACTAAAGATGATGAAGAGAATAAACGGATATTATATGTAGCAATGACTAGGGCAGAAAAAAGATTGATAATTGGTAATCAGGGAAAGAATAGTGGGTTTAAAAAATTTATAAAGGATTTAATAGATATAGACAGTGTTGAAATTATAGATGAAATAAATAGTTATGAAGATGAAAAGAAAGCTATAAAATTAATTGATAATAAACTATTTTGTATTAAATCTTTTGATAGTAATAAATTTCCGCTGATTACAGATGAGCTTAAATACAATCGAAAAAGCTTAACCAGTTTTAATATATCTCAATATATGGAATTCAATCGATGCAAAAGACGTTTTTTTATGAAATATTATAAAAAGTTTCCAATAGATGGAGTTCGTATATATGAAAATGGAGAAGAAGTTATGTCTACGGCTTTAAAGCCAGTGACTAAGGGAAGTCTAGTGCATAAGTTTTGTGAATGCTACAAGAGCTCTATGAAGCCTAGAAATCTAATGGAAAGGGTAACTAATTCCTTTGGTATAGAATACAATGATGAATTGAGTAAAGAGCTGATGCCCTATATAGAAAACTATTTAAAATATTATAAGGAAGATTATGATAAAGTTTATATAGAAAAAAATTTTTATTTAAGAATTGAAGATGTTTATATACATGGTATAATAGATAAAATAAATATAAAAAATGGGAAGGCAGAAATAATTGATTTTAAAACTAATAAAATTTGCGGCAACAAAAGAAATTTATTAAAAACTTATGAACCTCAGCTGCAATTTTATACTAATGCCTTTCAGAAGATAACTAATATAGAAGTAGAAAAGGCAAGTATTTTATTTCTAGAAACAGGTGAAATAGAAGAAATTGATATTAGTAAAGAAGCTCTTGAAGAGAATTATAGAGACATAGAGAACTTTATAAGATTTGTAACAAAAAATAATACTATAGAGAAATATGAGAAACAGAGTAACTGTACAATAAATTGTAAATATGATATATTGTGTAAAATCGATTAGGGGGATATATATGGGAAATTTTTTAGAATGTAGAGACGGAGTAAAACTTTATTATAGGAAATGTGTACCTCAAGGAGCAGTTGCAAATATAATTATAAACCATGGATTTGGAGAACATTGTGATAGATATGATTATGTAGCTAAAAAGTTGAATGAGGCAAAATTTGGAGTATATAGATATGACTTAAGAGGTCATGGCAGAAGTGAATCTCAAAAAGGACATATAGAGGACTTTAAAGACTTTGCTAAAGATGCTGATGAGATGGTAACCCTAATAAAGAAGGAGAATCCCAATTTGCCATTGTTTATGTTAGGACATAGCATGGGTGGTTTTGTTACATGTTTATATGGGCTCATGTATCCAGACAGATTAGAAGGACAAATATTTTCAGGGGCAGCTGTAAAAAGGCTTCCACCAGTTGAAGGGATAAAAGGAGATTTATATAAATTCATCAACCTTTTTACACCTAATAAGAAAATTAAAAACCAATTATCTAGCGATATATGCAGTGTAAAAGAAGTTGTAGAAGATTATGAAAAGGATCCTTTAGTATTAAAAGAGGCTACCTTAAATTTCTACGTGCAGTTTTTAGTAAAAGGAGCCGATTGGATAGAAAAAAATATAGAAAAATACGAATACCCTTGCTTAATCACTCAAGGAGAAAAGGATAATATTGTACCAAAGGAGATAGCCATCTATTTATATAATAATATTTCTTCTAAGGATAGAGAAATTAAGATTTATGATGATTTGTATCATGAGATACTAAATGAAAATGAAAAAGATAAAATTTTATGTGATATGATTAATTGGCTATATAAGAAAACAACTCTATCTAATACAGACTATTCTTTTTAAAATTAATGGGACCAATAAATTAAGAGAAAATGAAAAAGGCGGGAGAAATAAGGTGAAGGAACTTACTATATTGGAACCAGGACAAAGGCTTAGAGAGATTAGAAAGAAGCTAGGTTTAAAGCAAGAAGATTTAGCAGGAGAAAATATGTCCAAAAACTATATATCCATGTTTGAAAATGGAAAAAGGCGTATTAACATCATAAATGCATCATATTTTGCAGATATTATAAATAATAAAGCATATGAAAAGGGAATAGCTTTAAATGTAACAGCCTCTTACTTTGTAAAGAATGAAAAAGATCTTGCTAGAGAAAAATGTATAGATTGGATGGATAAAATATTAGATAAAAAGGAAAATAATAAAACTGAAGTCTATAAGGATTTGTATAAGATAATATATTTATCCAACAAGTATAAATTAGAAGATATATTGGCTAAGGCATTGGAATTAAAGGGAAAACAGCTATATAGGAATGGTCTTTATAGCTGTGCAATAACCCATTTTTCAAAGAGCCTTTCCTATTACACTAAAGAATTAGACGATGTAGGAATTGAAAATTCCTATTTAGCTATTGGAAAGACTCATTTTATGGATGGAAACTATAGGATGGCTATAGCCTATTATAACTTAGCTAGTCTAATTGAAAATGAGGATTTTATACTCTACTATAAAGCGTTAAGTTATTATAAATTAGGGGAATATGAAATAGCAAAAGGTATTATAGATAAAATAATGTTTAAGGATGAAAGGGTAATAGAACTAGAAAATTATATATATAAAAATGCTTAATAATAAAAACTAAATTTTGTATAATAGATTACATAACTTATAAAGGGTGTTCGTATGAAAAAACATAATATAATACTAATATTAGCTTTGGCTATAGTTTTTTTCTCTAGCAATATTATTCATGCTGCTGGAGATAAAACTATTTTAATAGTATTAGATGAAATGAATTTTGAAGATATTGAGAATATTTTTAATGATGATAACTTGGGCATAGGGTTTATTAACTTAAAGACTAGAAAGCCTTTAGGAGATAATAGTCTCTATTTTTCCATTGCAACAGGAAGAAAAGTTGGGGTTAAATTAGAGAACTACAAGGGCCTTTATAAAAATAGAGATGGAACTATAAAGGTAGTTGGTTTTGAGAATATGCTCAAGGATTTAACGAAGCGGAATAATAATATAAAAGTGGATATATTAGGAGAAAAGCTGAAGAAAAAGGGAATCGCTTATATTGGAGATAATTCTTCAGCTATTATTGCCGCAGATAAAGGCGGAAATATTAAATCAGGAGAAATTGAAATAAAATATGATGAAAAATGGTTAAAAGAAAAGACAGAACACCATCTATCTAATTCTAATACCCTTGTTCTTTCTTATGAGATAGGTGAAACAAAACATAGAATTGATATTTTAAAAAACTATATTCATGATTTTAAGGACTATAATATTTTGGTAGTTCCTAAGGGTGTTCACAAGGAAATGAAATATATTTTAAATGAGAACTTAGCTCCAATTGTATACGTTAAAGATAATAGTAGAGGATTGCTAAAAAGTTTATCAACTAAAAGGGAAGGCTTTATAACTTTGGAGGATATATTTGCAGAGTTAATTTCTATTAATGGGGAAAGTAGCTCATTAGCAATAGGAAATAAAATAAGTATAGTAGAAAAACAAGATAATCTTAAGAATGCCCAAAATCTATTAAAAAAAACCGTAAATCTATTATGGATTGCATATATATTTCACGGAATAGTATATTTTCTACAATGTTATTCCGCATATTTTATCTATAATAATAAAAAAGACAAATTCTCTGATATTAACCTTTATAATAACTTTATAATTGTCAATATATTTATTACATTGCTGATGGGAGCTTCCTCTTTACATTTAAAAATTATATTATATTTGGCTATCAATCTTTTAGCTACTTATATTATAACCTTGTTTATTTCAGAGAAAGAAGTAAACGTCATTGGATTATTTGCAACTTTAACCTATGGATTGATTATCTTTGGTATTCTTTTTTATCCAGAGATTATTTATAATTCCTATGTAGGATTTAACAATTTGGTTTATGGTGCTAGATATTATGGATTTAACAATGGTATAATGGGGATTTTATTGGTTACATCCATAGTCAGTTATTTCTTCGTTAAAGGCTTAATGCCAAATAAAGTACTAGATAATTTAGTATCTTTAATATATTTTTCCATAAATATGTTGGTCTTATCAGCTAATTATGGTGCTAATACTGGCGGATTTTTAACATCCGTAGTATTGTTCTTGGTAATAGTATATATGAATTTCCTCGGCAGAAATTGGAATACGAAAAATATGATGATACTTATTTTAATTGGAATTTTATTATTTGGAGTCAATATGTACTTTGATAGTTTAAGTAATGAAAAAAGTCATGCAATTAACTTTTTATCCAGAGTTAAACTTTTGGGAATTAGTGAATTTATAGATATGTTTAAAATTAAGGTAAAGGAATTAGTAAAATTAACTTTGCTGCCTCCTTTTAGCATAGTAATAATCGCACAAATACTCTCCTTAAAGAGATTATTAAAGGAAGATAGAATAACCATAAGGGGAGAAGCTTATGTAATACTATTTACAGCCATAGTCGGTTTTCTACTCAACGATACAGGGATGATAACATTCATATATATGGTTCATTATCTAATAGCTTTGTTGATATATGAGATAACAAAAAACCCCTCTAGTATATAGAGGGGTTTTTCTCTTCTATCATTTTTTCTATGGACATACTATATAGTATCTTTAAAGCTATAGAAGTATTTATTATTGAAACTATTATCAACAGCTTATATCCTCCCAAATTGTAGAGTACAGGACCTAGTGCTGAGTAGAAGGTTACCGTTATTGCATTTACTGTGTAGAATAAGCTCATAAATGTGGCTCTTTTTTCAGGTTCTATTTCAGAACAAAGAGTTTGATAAGCAGTCCAGCCTCCATCTAAACCAATGGTAATTGCTATTAAGGAACCAATAATGAAAGATGTAGAATTTATAAAGGCAATAGGTATTAGAGCTATCAGCACAATAGTAAACAGGATTCTAGATAATTTTTCTTTTCCTATTTTATCAGTAAACAAAGCTGCAAATATAATACCTATTACTGTACCTAATGCAGCTAGTGTATAGGCGTAGCCAATTTGAATTTGACCAATGTTAAATTCGTTAGAAAGATATATTCCCAAAAAGCTAAGAAGTAAAGATGGAGATGCGAGTATTAAAAATATAATAGATAGGGATTTATAATGAATAGGATTTTTAAGCATAGTTATTAATCCTTTTATATCAATTTTAACGTCCTTGGATTTTTTTGTCTCAGGTAGTTTAAATAAAAGCAATAGACATATTATCCCTATTACACTAAGGGGAAGATATACGCTTTTTAAAATCTTATATTTATTTATCATATATGTAGCATATAAAGGGCTACATAGAATAGCAACACCGAAGGCTCCCCTCAACAGACCTGATGCTTTTCCTCTAGATTCATAGTTGACAAATTCACTTAAATAAGATAAATTTGTAGCGCTAAGTGAAAAATAACCAATCCCTATGAGTATCCTGCCTAGAGCAAAAATTATTGGATTTTTAGCAAACCCACTTACGATTGTACCAAGGATAAAGAAAACTAAGGCTGTCATCAGACTCTTTTTCTTACCATATTTATCAGCAAAAACTCCTAATATTGGCACCAGCACTCCTACTAAGGAAAACCCAATGTTAAATAGGATTACAGAGCTATCCTTTATACCAAAATATTGGGAAAGAAAAGGAGCTAAAGGTGCTATAAGGTTCATTTCCGTCGCAATTATAAGTTGAATAAAAAATGTAGTAAAGAACATTAAAAATAAACGCATAAGATCCTCCTTTAAATATGTACTATATATAATTATATCTTATAATTGCAAAAAGGAAATAGAAGTGATATAATATCGTCATGCGATATATTAGATAGACGAACTTATATTTTATGGAGGAGATACTATGGATTTACAAAAAAAATCCGAATCTATATCCAACTATATTAGAGAATGTAGCAACATAATCCATATAAAAGGTCATCAGATAGCTCAAGAGTATAATCTAACTTATGACCAATATCATCTGTTAGTCTACTTAAGCCTTATAGAAACACCACCTACCATAAGCGATATTTCTAAGAAATTTGGCAGGGCACAAAATACAATTTCTGAAAAGATATCCCGCTTAGAGGAAAAGGAGTTAGCTAATAGAGTGGATGATAAAGAGGATAGAAGGATTACAAGGGTTGTAATAACGGAAAAAGGAAGGGATTTAATCCATACTATCAAGCGAGAAAGAAGTAATAGAGCTACCTTTGTTGCTCTAGAGAAGATGGATGAATCTGAAGTGGATAGTCTATTAAAAAATTTGACTATATTATATGATAATTTAAATAAGGGGGGTTAAATTTGCTTAAAAAATTCATCTCATATTACAAACCACATAAGAAATTATTTATAATCGATATGATATTTGCATTTTTAATATCCATATTCGATTTGGTATTTCCTATGGTTTCAAGAAATATTGTAAACGTAATAATCCCTGAAGGCAGGATGGACCTTCTCTTGAGGTGGACTATTATAATGGCATTGTTATTTATTTTAAGGTATATAAGTTACTATATAGTATCCTATTGGGGTCATGTTTTAGGTGTCTATATAGAACACGATATGAGGAAGGATTTATTTTCTCATCTACAAACATTACCTTTTAGCTATTATGACAATACAAAGACAGGACATATTATGTCAAGGCTAGTCAATGATTTAAGGGATATTACTGAACTTGCCCATCATGGTCCAGAGGATTTGTTTATTTCCTTGGTAATGTTAATAGGCTCTTTCATCCTATTGATAAGAATAGATATAAGATTAACTTTGATAATATTTGCATTTATCCCAATAATGATTTGGTTTGCTATTTCTAAGCGAAAGAAAATGGAAGACTCTTTTAGGCAAGTTAGGGTGAAGATAGCCAATGTAAATGCCCAATTGGAAAATAGCATTTCTGGGGTTCGAGTGGCAAAATCCTTTACTAATGAGAATTTTGAAATAGAAAAATTTGATGAAGGAAATAACCAGTTTAAAGAAGCTAGAAAATCTTCTTATAAGATAATGGCAGAATTTGCTGCGGGAATTGGGCTTATGACAAATATTCTTAATTTATTGGTTATATCTGTAGGAGGGTATTTTGTATATAGGGAATTCATCAATGCTGGAGATTTATTTGCTTATATGTTATATGTAAACTTTTTTATGCAACCAATAAGAAGATTAGCAGATTTCATGCAGCAATATCAAGATGGAATGACTGGATTCCAAAGATTTATGGAAGTAATGAATATTGAACCAGATATTGTAGATAAAGAAGATGCTATTGAACTTGTAGATGTAAAAGGAGATATTAAATTTAATGATGTTTCCTTTAGCTATACTAATGGTGAAGATAGGGTATTATCCAATTTGAATTTAGATATTGAAGCAGGAAAAACTGTGGCTATTGTAGGACCTTCAGGAGCTGGTAAGACTACTCTCTGTCATCTAATACCAAGATTTTATGATATAAATGAAGGGAAAATACTAATCGATGACAAGGATATCAAAGATATTAAGTTAAAATCCCTTAGGAAAAATATCGGATTGGTCCAACAAGATGTATTCCTATTTACTGGTACTATAATGGACAATATATCCTATGGGGATCCAACCAAATCAGAAGATGAGATAATTGAGGCAGCAAAGAAGGCACGTATCCATGATTTTATTCTAACTTTACCTAATGGATATGATACCTATATTGGTGAAAAGGGAGTCAAACTATCAGGAGGACAAAAACAGAGGATATCCATAGCAAGGCTATTCTTAAAGGATCCACCAATTTTAATATTAGATGAGGCAACATCTGCTTTAGATAACGAAACAGAAATATTAATTCAAAATTCTTTAGAAGAGTTATCTAAAGGTAGAACTACATTGATAATCGCCCATAGATTATCTACAATAAAAAATGCAGATGAAATATTGGTATTAACCAATGAAGGAATAGAAGAGAAAGGGAGTCATAAAGATCTTTTAGACAAAGACTCTATATATGCAAAACTATATAAATCACAATTCAAGGATTTAGTTTCCTAATCTTTGTGTCAAAACAACCTCTTCATGCATATTATATATGGAATATGTATGGGGGGGTTTTAATATGAATTATGACTATCCAGAGCTATACTATAGAATTTACCCTAAGGTCATAGACGCTATGAGTCGACATATGGATAGCAAACAATTTAATGACATTACCGAAGAAGATATAGATAAGATGATAGACGATGTCTATGAAAGGATGGTAATGGAATGTCCGGAAATAGAAGGGGATCCTATGGAAAGGAGAAGCAGAGGAAGTAGGTATAGAATAACTCAAAGACCTTTTTTTGGAAGAAGAAGATTGGTTAGAGACATTATTAGCATTATACTGTTATCGGAGTTGCTACGTAGAACAAATCCTTATGGATTTGGTTATGGTCCTGGATATTATGATAATTATCCATGGTATTGATAAAGGCTTCTACTTATATAGAAGCCTTTATTTGAATTGATTTTTATTGTATAAATTGGGGTATATATATACTGTAATCTTTTTGTAATAAATATTTTACATCTTTGTAATGCATAATTTATGTATATATAGTATCCTATATATAGGCAGTAGTGATAAATTTGGACAAGGGGTGACATAAATGACTAGAGCACAAAGGCAAAGAAGGAAAAAACAAAGAAAGAGGTTCTTTTTAGTCTTTCTTATAGTAATCTCCTTGTTTTTTGTTAAAACTTCATATAAATATAACCATAAGACTGGTTCAGATGTAGTTGAAGCTCAAAAATTGTCTGAAAGTATTCTTATGATGTCTGAGAAATCTGCTATAAATATGGCATTGGAGCATGAAAAAGAGCTAATGGAAGCTCAAAAGTTGGAAAAGGAAAGGTTAGAAAGGAAGGAGAAGTTAGAAGTAAATAATAATAGGAAAGTTGCCTACTTAACCTTTGATGATGGACCATCAGAAAGTACTACTCCTCAAATCCTTGATATACTAAAAGAGTATAATGTGAAAGCTACTTTTTTTGTAATTGGAAACTTAGCAGAGAAAAATCCAGACATGATAAAAAGAATACATGAGGAAGGTCATGTTATAGGGAATCATAGCTATACTCATAATTATAAGCATATTTATAGCAGCACGACTAATTTCCTAAATGAATTAAGCTCTACTGAAAAGGTGTTAAAAGATATTCTAGGTGATGAATACGAAACTAAAATTATAAGATTTCCTGGGGGATCTTTTGGAAATAAAAAGGTAAACTTCAAGAAAGTAGCAGTAAAAAATGGATATAGTTATTATGATTGGAATTCTTTAAATGGAGATGCAGAAGGACACAATATTCCTAAAAATAAGTTGATAGAAAGATTTAAATATACATCCCAAAATAAAAATACGCTTACAGTGCTTATGCATGATACCAATGCTAAAAAGACAACTGTAGATGCTTTACCAGAAATAATTGAGTATTTACAACAAAATGGTTATGAATTTGATACTTTGAAATAATTGCTGTTAAATTTTAACAGCAATTATTTTGATATTATTAACAGGGTAGGTGAAGAGATGAGTAATAAAATCCTCTTAGTGGAAGATGAAGAGCATATTAGAAAATTTATTAAGATAAATCTAGAGCGAGATGGTTTTTCTGTAAGGGAAGCTGATAGTGGTGAAAAAGGCTTAGAAATTATAAGACAGGAAAATATAGATGTAGTGGTACTGGATATTATGTTGCCTGGAATCGATGGATTTGAAGTATGTAAAGTGCTACGCAAGGAATTTCCAAGGGTTGGAGTAATCATGCTTACAGCTAAATCCCAAGATATTGATAAGATTATGGGACTTGAATATGGTACAGATGATTATATGGTAAAACCATTTAATCCTCTAGAATTAGTCCTTAGGGTAAAATCACTGCTTAGAAGAATGGAAACAATTACCGTTGGTCAAGTGGATATAATAGAAGATGGTCCTTTTAAAATTAACAAATATTCTAGGAGATTTTATAAAAACAATAAAGATGTAGAATTGACTCCTACAGAGTATTCAATAATGAAGTTGTTCATTGAAAATCCTGGGAAAGCTTTTACTAGAGATGAAATATTAAATACCGTATGGGGTTATGATTTCGTGGGAGATCCTAAAATCGTTGATGTAAACATTAGAAGGTTACGATCTAAGATAGAAACCTCTCCGAGCAACCCTAACTATATTGAAACCGTATGGGGAGTAGGATATAGATGGAAAGGGAACTAATCATATTTGGAGGCAACTATGAATACTAGTATTAAAAAAAGATTAGTAGGAAACTTTATGATCATAATAGTGATTACAGTATTGATATTGGAAGTTTTTTTGGTAAATGCTGTAAAACAGTATTATTATAAAAGTGTAGAAGAGATACTTTCCAATCAGATAAGGTTTTCGTCAGATTTTTATTCAAAATATTTTTCTTTTACAAATTTAGACGATATTATAATTGATGATGTAGATGTGTTTTGGAATCAAACCACAGCTCAAGTGCAAATATTAGATTTAAATGGTAAAGTTCTAATGGATTCTATTGGTGTCCTTCATTCATCTAATGTAATTAAGACAAATGATGTAATAAAGGCTGTACAAGGAGAAAAGGGGACTTGGATAGGCAATGTAGATTATGATACTTCACCAGTAATGGCTATTTCCTATCCTTTAACTGTAGAAGGAAAAACCATTGGAGTATTAAGATTTATTTCTTCTTTAAAGGAGACCAATAGAATAATATTAAGTATAACTAAGGTATTGTTATTAGTGGGAATTATAGTAATATTGATATCTGGTGTAGTTAGTTTGTTCCTTTCCAATACTATAATTAAGCCTTTAAAAGAAGTAACAGATGTAGCAGAAAAAATGGCAGATGGACAGCTAAAGGTTAGATCCTATAAAAGGTTTGATGATGAGATTGGAAAGCTTTCAGATACTCTAAACTATATGGCTGAGGAATTGATAAAAAAAGAGCTTGTAAAAAATGATTTTATATCATCTATATCTCACGAGTTGAGGACTCCCTTAACTTCCATTAAAGGTTGGGCTATTACATTAAAATCTGAGGATTTAAATGATAATCAGCTGCTGATAGATGGACTAGATATAATAGAAAAAGAAAGTGATAGATTGACCAATATGGTGGAACAACTTTTGGATTTTTCAAGGTTTGTATCGGGAAGAATTATACTTGAGAAGGAAAGAGTCAATATAGTAAATTCAATTGAGCATATAAGTAAACAATTACAACCTAGAGCCATAGGCAGGAATATTAAATTTAACGTTTCCTATGATTTAGATTTACCTATTATTGTTGCAGATGAAAATAGAATTAAGCAGGTATTGATCAACCTACTGGATAATGCATTTAAGTTTACTCCAGATGGAGGAGAAGTTAAATTAACGGCTAGTAAATATAAAAACTCTATATTAATTGAAGTTGAAGATAATGGCTGTGGAATATCGGAAGAAGATCTCCCTTACATTAAGGAGAAGTTCTATAAGGGAAAGAATAGTAAATCTCATACTGGTTTAGGTCTCTCCATATGCGATGAGATTATTAAACTACACGGTGGTTCTATGGAAATAAAAAGTAAATTAGATGAAGGTACCCTAATTGCTGTATCACTTCCAATTGAGAGAGGGGTAAAAGAGTGAAAAGAAAATTATTATTAATCGTTATGATCTTAGCTATGCTATTTACAGTGTCCTGTAATTTAGAAAATACCAAAATAACTAATAAAATAGTTGCACCAGACAATACCAAACTACCGATTTCAGGTAAATGGGTTATAGAAGACTATAAAATCAGTAGTATTAGCTCTATGGATGAAGAAACTGTTGAAGAATATATAGGCAAAGAAGCTTTATTTGATAAGAAGCTAGTGGCTATAGGTGATGATTATTGTCTTGAGCCATCTTTTAAAATGAAAAATGTAAATACAGCTGATTATCTTATATATCAGTATAAGGTAAATCCCAATTTCTTAAATATAGATGAAGATGAAATTCAAATAGTATCCGTCATGAGCAAAGAACAATTCTTTTATGAGTTTATAAAGGAATCAGATGAAAAGATTATAGTAAATATCGATGGGGTATTCTTTTATTTAAAAATGGTCTCTAAAGAAGTAGAGGATGAAAAAATTGCTGAGTATTATTATACCGATAAAGCCATGTTTAGAATGGCCGATGTTGGAGAAGAAGATATGCTAAGGACGGGTATACTAATTGGACTTAAATCCTTGGATTTGGATGCAAAGGAAAATAATATAGAGAAGTGGAATTATAGAACTATATTTATTAGATCCTATAATAAGGAGATAGCTAGCACTTATGAAATGAAAGATATTTTTTTACCGAGGAGAACAGGCTTTTGGGGAGTAAAAGTAGTTAGGGAAAATGTCAATGACAAGATTAATGATAATATAGTTGCATATCCCTATAAGAAAACTGTGGATTTGAATAATGAGAAGAAAAAAGAGGATAAGGTAGCAAAGGGAAGCACCATTAAAAATATTTTATATGCAGGAAATGACTATATTTCTATAGAAAGTGTTAATCAATCTAACAATGGAGAAAGGTTTTTAGAGTTTTATCCTATTGATAATATTGATAAAGGTAAACCTATGAAAATTTCTGATATCGTAGGAGAAATGGGGAAGGAATCTTTTTTAGAAGAGGTAAATAAAGAGATACTATCAGGGGATAAGGAGTATAAAAATAGTTTCATAGATTTGACTCCTGATGAAGAAAGCTTTGGTCTATTTAGAAGGAATGGACATTGGGTATTGAAGGGAAGAGTCAACTTTGTTGAGAATGATATATACAGCTATAAGAATTTCAATATAAAAGCTATTCCTCCAAAAGAGATAGTCCACTATGATGAGCTTTCTATACCTTGGAATGCAGTGAAGACAAGAATACCAGAAGCTATAGATGCCTTTACTTCACCTAATGAGGATTTAATAATAGTTATAACTCGCAACAATATATTGGTTTATTTAATAGATGGCGGAGAGATAGGAGATATACCAGTAGAAAAGATTAAGCTAAAGAGCACAGAAAAGGTAATAATGGCTGAGTGGGCAGTTGGCAGATATCCTCTCCTATGGGAAGAGGAGTTTCTAAAACATGAAGCTACACCAATAAAATAGGTCATTCGAGAATAATATAGCGGAACGATTAGTTATATAAATAATAGTATAAAATTAAGCCAAATTTTCATCTATTAATATTTACTTTATATAGTATATTAATCTCCTGAATTTGGAGATAATATACTGGTAATGTAAAATAATCTGTGCTTTTAGGAAATAAAAATCTCTTTTCTGGCAAGAATCAAGATAAGATTTAAACCAGAAAGGAGAATTTTTTATGTCAACATTACCAAAGGAAGTTTTAAGAAATATGATTAATGATGGAAATTTAAAAACAGCAGGAGATCTTCATTCTTATCTAAAGTATATGTTTAAAGATGCACTCCAAGAGATGTTAGAGGCAGAATTAGAAATGGAGCTAGGATATTCTAAGGGAGATAAAAAGAATAAAGATACCGATAATAGAAGAAATGGTTATTCAAAAAAGATTGTAAAAACTCAATTTGGTGAGCTACCAATAGAAGTACCAAGAGATAGAGATGGAGAGTTTGAGCCGATTGTAGTGCCTAAACATAAAAGAGATATATCAGGTATAGAAGAGAAAGTAATCTCTCTTTATGGAAGAGGTATGTCAACTAGAGATATTCATGAACAAATAAAAGATATCTATGGAATAGAAATATCTGCAGAAATGGTAAGTAAGATGACTGATAGAATAATACCTCAAATTAGAGAATGGCAAAATAGGCCTTTAAATAAGGTTTATCCATTTGTATTTATGGATGCTATACATTACAAAGTAAGAGAGGATGGGCAGATAAAAAGTAAAGCAGCTTATGTTGTATTAGGAGTTGATTTAGATGGTTTTAAAGATATTCTAGGAATCTGGATAGGAGAAAATGAATCATCTAAATTCTGGCTTGGGGTATTAAATGATATGAAAAATAGAGGGTTAGAGGATGTATTAATATTTAGTATAGATGGACTTACAGGACTTAAAGAGGCAATATTTGCGGCATATCCTAATGCTGAAATACAAAGATGTATAATTCATCAACTAAGAAACTCCTTTAAATATGTAAGTTACAAAGATCTAAGAGAATTCGCTAGCGACTTCAAAAATGTATATAAGGCAATTAATGAAGAAGAAGCTCTTGAGAATTTAAAAGAACTTGAAGAAAAATGGGGTAAAAAGTATCCATATTCCATTAAAAGCTGGGAAATGAACTGGGGTGTGCTTTCTCCATTTTTCAAGTATCCAGAGGAAATTAGAACTGTAATGTACACTACAAACATCATAGAAGGCTTTCACAGACAGCTAAGAAAAGTAACTAAGACTAAAACCATGTTCCCATCAGATGAAGCTCTCCAAAAGATACTTTACCTAGCAAGTCAAAATGCAATGAAGAAATGGTCCAGAAGATATAAAAACTAGGATTTAATCATAAATCAGCTATCCGTATTCTTTGAAGAACGAATAGAAATATACCTTTAATGTAAGCATTATATAATATATGAAAACCTTCTAAGCTTGAAATTTTGGGATTTAAGATAATACATGAGACTGGTAAAAACCCTAGATTCCTAAAAAACAAAAAGTCATGAAATCACCTATATAAAATTATTGCCAAAACTATTCCATTTAATACATAAAATAAAATAGCTTTGGCAAAAATAAAATCAAGATATTCAGTTGTAAGCTTTATCCAGTTTAATATTTCTTGTCAGACTAGAGATCATTAATTATCTCTAAAGCACAAAGTTATTTACATTCTCTTACTCCAATCCATATTCGAAGAACTTTTTTCACTATTTATATTTATATTGAATACTATGTATACTGATTTTATTAGGATTTGCTTATTTTCACTAACTTTGCAATAAATAGCATCCATGAAAACAAATGAGTATATACTTTTAAGATGTCTATTTTACTACTCTGTAACTATTGAAGTAATTTTATTATTTATATTGGATATCATTTCAGCTGATATATAATATAAACTTTTTATTCGTTTAGATATACCTTTAGTGATCATTCTAGAAGCATAAAGATCAGTGGATTTTTCTTCGATGCCATTGATATTTCTTTGGCATTTAGGTATTATTTTAGACTTAAGTCCACTATTTCTATCTCTNGTTCCTAACTTAGACTTAATAGTCTCGTTTGAGTAACCATTTCTTCTGTTTGTAGTACTCTTCTGAGACATATCATTTTTATCATAGCCAAGATGAGAATTACTCTCTGATTTTAGTACTTCTTGAAGAATGTTTCTTTTATAGGTATTAAGAAAATCATCAGAGGTAGAAAAATTTGTTTATTAACATAACTTTTTAATAGTTCTTTAGAAACTTTACACAAAATATTTTATAGAATGGAACGATTTTTATTAATTGGAAGGATGCTTTTAGTTGCAATTAAATTAGCTTTAGTATCACATATATCCTCTAATATGATTTCATTTTTTTTAATAGGTAAACTTACCTCAGTTGTTTTAATCCTATCCATTACTTGAAATATTTTATTCTTAGGAATAGCCTTATTGGTCTTAACTGGTAATACCATATTGGAGAGGTCTTTTATTTTAACTGTAGATGTAACAACACGAACAGGATTAGTCATTTCATTAATTGCATAATCCTTGCCTCGATTACATCTATTTCCTGTGACTTTATATCCCTCTAATAGACTATCATCTTTTTCAATGGTGAGTTTACATCCAACAGGACAAACGATACATACCTTCATCATATAATCATCTCCTAATCATTCAATATAAAAGCTTATTTCATCTGGATTGAATTTAAATAGTTCATCTCTTTTAAGGGAAATGGATTCCATTTCACTAGGATATAATTGTTTCTTTGGAAATTCTTTAATTGGAATTCCGTTGACAGCAGCAATAATTTTTATATTTCTATATATATCCTTAACTCTCATGAATATATGGATGTTATCTTCTGCATTTGCAAGATTAATCCTTTGGGGTATGATATAACTAATTCCAGTGCTGGGTACCGTATTAATTGACTTTGAGATTTTCTTTAGTTCATTTTTAATATACTTTGCTGCACATTTTCCTGCTCTATAGCTTTCCTTTGTCACATTATCTACTAAATCGTGAACATGAAGTACATTTCCACAGGAGAAAACTCCCTCTATATTGGTCTCCAAAGATTCATCCACCTTAGGACCTTGGGTTACAGGATCTATTTCAATTCCCATTTCTCTAGATAGTTCATTTTCTGGAATCAATCCTACAGATAAAATTAGAGTATCACAATCGATATATTTTTCTGTGCCTTTAATTGGATTCCAGTCTTTATCTACTTTGGCTAATACTACTCCTTCGACTCTATCTTTTCCTTTAATATCTATAATAGTATGTTCTAATAAAAGAGGGATATTAAAATCCTCTAAACATTGAGCAATATTCCTATTCAATCCATTGGGATGAGACATTATTTCAGCAGCTGCTTCTACCTTAGCTCCTTCCAATGTAAACCTTCTTGCCATTATGAGCCCAATATCTCCAGAGCCTAATATGACAACTTTTTTGCCTACCATATAGCCTTCCATATTGATAAATCTTTGGGCTGTTCCAGCAGTAAAGATTCCGCTAGGTCTATTTCCTGGGATATTGATAGCACCTCTAGGTCTTTCTCTACAGCCCATAGCTAAAATCACAGCCTTTGATTTAATTTTAAAAAATCCATCTACTGAATTGATAACAGACAATTCTTTTTCTTTATTTATATTTAATACAAAGGTATTTAGTTTAAAATCTATGTTCAATGCTTTTAACTTATCTATAAAGGCTTCAGCATATTCTGGTCCAGTGAGCTCTTCTTTAAATATATGGAGTCCAAACCCATTATGAATACACTGGTTTAGTATTCCTCCTAGCTCTCTATCCCTTTCTATAACCAATATACTGTTGATACCATTTTCCTTAGCACTAATAGCAGCAGCTAATCCAGCAGGGCCTCCTCCAACAATTACCAAATCATAATTCAAGTTTCACACCTCCATGTGGACTATTTTGTTTTCCCAATTAAATAATAGGATGATGGAGAATCTTTAGTTATATTTTCCATCGATATATTTTGTTCTCTAGCCAATATATCCATTACCCTTGGCAAACAGAAGCCACCTTGACATCGACCAGAACCAGGACGAACTCTCTTTTTAATACCATCTACTGTAGTGGCTCCTGCTTTTCTGTGTATAGCATCTACAATTTCTCCCTCAGTTATATTTTCACATCTACAGATGATGTTTCCGTATCGTGGATCTTTTTTAATCAATAGATTTTTTTCCTCATCTGACAATTCCATAAATCTAATGGGTTTTTTTCTTATGGGGTTAAAATCATCCTTTTTCTCTAAACCATTAAATTTTTCATCTATTAAATTTACAACATATTCTGCAATAGCAGGGGAACATGTTAACCCAGGAGACTTAATCCCTGCAACGTTTATAAATCCTTTTGAATCCTCTGCTTCTCCAATTATAAAATCTCTAGTATTTGGATCAGCCCTAACTCCAGCAAAAGTAGTAATTACCTTATTAAAAGCTATGTTTTTTATACTTCTATTGGCGGATTCTCTTATATAATTGAGATTATCTTTTTCAGTTGTGGTATCATCTTTATATCTTCTTATTTCATTATCAGGACCTATAATTACATTTCCATGAACCGTTGGAGCAACGACGACTCCCTTTCCTTTGGGGGTTGGACATTGAAATACTATTTTATTTATTAGACCATCGAGGGATTTATCCATTAAATAATATTGTCCCTTTCTTGGTGTTATTTTAAATTTATTATTAGATACTATATTGTTTAGTTCATCGGCGTATACACCAGCACAGTTTACTATAATCTTAGAATTAAATTCTCCTTCATTTGTCTTAATAAGATAATGACCATCTAACCGTTTAATATCTTCTACTTTGGTATTAAGGCTTAGTTTGACCCCATTTTCTATAGCATTTTCTGCCAATGCAATAGCCAATTCCCAAGGACCTACAATACCAGCAGATTTTGCATATAGAGCACCTATCACATCATCTCCTATATTGGGTTCAAGTTTTTTGGTAGCTTTTCTATCTAGTATTTTTATGTCTTTTACTCCATTATTTAAGCCTCTTTGGTAGAGGTTTTTTATTATGTCCATATCTTTATCATCAAAGGCCAATACTAGAGAACCTATACGTTTAAAAGGTACATCTAACTCCTCGCATACCTTATCAAACATGGGATTGCCACGCACATTAAAGTAAGCCATATTAGTATTAGTTGGTGCATCATAGCCAGCATGGACTAATGCAGTATTTGCTTTAGTAGCACCATTTGCAACATCGTTTTCCTTGTCTATGAGTAAAATACTAATATTATATTTGGATATCTCTCTAGCAATAAAGGTACCTATGATTCCAGCACCGACAATAGTAATATCATACATAAAGTCCCCTCCTTTTTAAAAATCAAAAAACCACTCCTAGCCTTTTTTAAAAGGCAAAAGAGTGGTTCTCTATGCTCTAACCAAAATATTAAATTTTAATTTATATATTTATTATAGCATAGGAAACGTATACTGTAAAGTAATAGTGAATAGGGTTTATTAAGAGTTATAAACAAGTTATAATATAATAAAGGGGGGACAACGTTTTGAAGAAAAAATATATAATGGCATTAGATCAAGGAACTACAAGCTCAAGGGCTATAATATTTGATTATGAAGGTAAAATAGTTAGGGCAGCACAGAATGAATTTACCCAATACTATCCGAAACCAGGATGGGTAGAGCATGACCCAATGGAGATATGGGGAACTCAATCGGGAGTTGCTAGAGAAGCATTAGAAAGTGCGGGCATCAGACCAGATGAAATTGCAGCTATAGGGATTACAAATCAGAGAGAGACAACGGTAGTATGGGATAAAAACACTGGTAAGCCCATATATAATGCTATAGTTTGGCAGTGTAGAAGGACTGCAAACATATGTGATGATTTAAAGAGAAGAGGATTGGAAGATTATATCAGGGAAAATACGGGTCTAGTAGTAGATGCTTATTTCTCTGGCACCAAGATCAAATGGATATTGGATAATGTAGAAGGAGCTAGGGAGAAGGCTGAAAAGGGCGACCTTTTGTTTGGAAATATTGATACTTGGCTAATCTGGAATCTAACTAGAGGGAAAGTCCATGTAACTGACTATTCTAACGCTTCAAGAACTATGATATATAATATAAAGGAACTTAAATGGGATGATAGGATTATTGAAGAATTAGGCATACCAAAATCCATGTTACCAGAAGTAAGACCTTCTAGTGAAGTATATGGAGTAACTGATCATCGAACATTTGGAGGAGCAGAGATACCTATATCAGGTATTGCAGGAGATCAGCAAGCGGCTCTATTTGGACAGGCATGTTTTAAGCCGGGAATGGCTAAGAATACATATGGCACAGGCTGTTTCATGTTGATGAATACTGGAGAGGAAATGGTAAGGTCTGGGAATGGCCTTCTTACGACAATAGCTTGGGGAGTAGATGGTAAAGTTGAATATGCGTTGGAAGGCAGTATATTTGTAGCAGGAGCAGTGGTTCAGTGGTTAAGGGATGAGATGAGATTGATAAGCGATGCAAAGGATAGCGAGTATTTTGCATCAAAGGTAGAAGACAATAATGGAGTATATTTAGTACCAGCTTTTGTAGGATTAGGAGCTCCTTATTGGGATATGTATGCTAGGGGAACTATAGTAGGTTTAACAAGAGGAGCAAACCGCAATCATATTATAAGAGCTGCATTAGAATCTATAGCTTATCAAACTAGGGATGTACTAGAGGCTATGCAGGAAGATTCAAATATTGCTCTTCAAGAATTAAGAGTAGACGGTGGGGCAGTAGAGAATAATTTTCTAATGCAATTCCAATCGGATATCTTAGGAGTTCCAGTCCATAGACCAAAAGTAACAGAAACCACTGCATTAGGAGCAGCTTATTTAGCAGGATTGGCAGTAGAATTTTGGTCAGGAAAAGAACAGATTAGCGATAAATGGAACGTGGATAGGGTATTTGAAGCTGATATGGAAAAGGAAAGACAAGAAAAATTATATAGAGGTTGGAAGAAGGCAGTAACTAGAGCATTGGAGTGGGAAGAAGAGTAAGAATATTAATTAAAAAGAGATTCTTAACTATGTTAAGAATCTCTTTTTTGATGCTGGATTTACATATACCATACATTTTTATTACTAGTAGATATGGCTACAGCACCTGAATTTAAACTCTGTATAACATCTTCTTTGTCCATGATGAGACCACCAGTTATGATTGGGATTCTTGTTTCAAAATAAATCTTTTTTATAATCTTGGGCATGATTCCAGGAAGTATTTCTACAGCATTAGGTCTAGTATTTTGGATAGATTTAATTCCTTTTTCCAATGACATGGAATCAAGAATAAACAATCTCTGTATGGTAAAAGCACCTAAATCCTTACTCAGCTTTACAAGATTACTTTTGGTGGTTATAATTCCATCAGGGAATATATTTTTAACTATATACTCCAATCCCCATGTATCTTTGGAAAAACCGTCAATTAAATCTATGTGTATATAAAGACCCTTGTTTTTTGATTTTACTCTATTAGCTATTTCTTTTAGATTAAAAATATTACCAGTAAGTAAAAATATATTTTCACAAGGAGAATTTAAAGCTTCATCTAGCTGATGTAAATCACTAACTGCAGCAATAATAGGATTGATTTCTATTTTCTCAAAAAAATCACACAAAATATCACCTCAAAATTGAAAAGTAGAATATTATAAGCAGCAAATAAATTTAAGATATGTTACCGATATTATGTAAATTTATTACTTTCATTTTATCATATTAAATAAGGAGGGTAAAGGTTATTTAAAATATTGATAGAAATTTGTATTGTTAAAAGTTAATCTCCATTTAAGAGTTTTGCAGCATAAGTGTAGCATCCATTTCTTTGAAAAATATAATAATTATATAAAGATATAACAAAGGAATGATAACTATGATAAAACCTAATATGGATATTAACAAAATTAAAATTTATAGAAGGCTTGGGATGATAACCTTTGTCTTTGGAATGTTCATAACAGCAATAACGGGTAGCTTAGAAATATCTTCGTGGATACCCCCTGTGCTATTCATTATATTTGTAGTTATAACTATTATATTAATGTCTCAATATAGATGTCCTTATTGTGGCAAAATATTAGAGTGGAGGATATCTCCAGAAAAACAGAAATACTGCTATCAATGTGGAAGAAGAATAGATAGAAACCAATAATTTTTTTATAATGAGAAAACTTTTAGCTTTTCTACATGACAATTCTTATTCCAATTATTATTAAAACTGCACCTATAACCTTGGATATACTTATATCTTCTCCCAATACAATAGTAGATAATAGCATAGTTACTAAGGGAGAACTAGCCATTATAGTTGCGACTATGGATACACTACCTTTTTTAATGGCAGCATAATATGCTAAATCTCCGATTAAAGTTGCTAGAAGAGCTTCGATGGTGATGAATATCCATGTTTTAAAAGAAATTGCTTTACACTGGTTTATAATTACATTGAACCCTTTAAAGCCCATAAACCCAATTATAAAACACGAAGCAGTAAGGGTTCTTATTATCAAGCCAACAGAAGGATCTAAATCTTTTAACCCTAATTTGGCAAAAATTGGAGCTATTCCCCAGCATATCATTCCAAAAATTGATAACCAAAATACTATCATCTAGTCACCTCATTTGCATAAAAGATTAAGTCTCTAATTAAATAGATATTCTATTATTCCTCTATTATGTATTGTTATTTGGAAATACTAATATGAATATTTTAAGATAGAAAATAAGAAACTATTATATAAGACTTATAAATTTTTTAGGTTAAATGGAGGTGTTCGAAATACAAAAATATAAATACTCTTTAATTGCTGCAAATTTAGCTGTATTATTTTGTTTAGAATCTTATAGTCTAAGGAATTTAGATAAAAACTTTATAATAGAGAGAAAATGCATTGAATCCAGTATCTATAATAATGAAGTGGAAAATGATGAAACCAATCCAGAAGATGATGTGCCTGATATATCGGGAGTTGTAGATAAATTACCTTGGGAAAATGATGAAGAGTTTTTAAAAGCACAAAAGGAGAATGATGTAGATGTATTAATGGCTGCCTATTGTACTGTATTAAAAGATCCATTACCAGGAGAAGAATACAATGTACATTTAGCAGCAAGCTCTCTTTCTGGAACTGTACTGTTACCTGAAGAGATATTTTCTCAAAATAATAGGATAGGTCCTTATGTTGAAGAAAAAGGATATCAAAAGGGACCTACTTATACTGGAGCAAATATAATTACAACCGTAGGTGGGGGAGTATGTAAAGTATCTTCTACTCTTTATAATGTTGCGATACTCAGTAATTTAGAGATTGTAGAAAGACATAATCATACCATGCCAGTTCCTTATGTTCCATATGGGCAAGATGCTACTGTATCATATGGTGCCAAAGATTTTAGATTTAAAAACAACACAGATTTTCCTATACTTATATGGGCAAAAGGTATAGAGAATAGACTATATATGGGGTTTTATGGTAGAGAAGAACCTCCCGAAGTTGAGTGGAATCATGATATTTTAGATATGACAGAAGCACCTAAATATTATAAAAACAATCCAGAGCTAGAAAAAGGGGAAGAGAAGATAATCGTTGAAGGAATGGATGGAGCTGTAGTGGACTCTTGGGTAACTATAAAAGAGAAAGATGGAACGGTTAAAACTAAAAAATTAGGAACTAGTAGATATACACCGATGCCATATATAATAGAAACCAATAAATAAAGTATGTAGTATAAACCTCCGATTTCTTTAATAGTAATATTGTAAGGAAATATGGAGGTTATACTATGAATTACAAAAAGAATAAATCCTTCCAATTATTTTTAATAAGTCAAGGCATCTCCAATTTGGCAGATGCTTTTCATTTTATTGCAATAGCATCGTTACTCATGAATATAACCAAATCAGGAATTTATGCTAGTTTTACAGTTATAGCTACTCCTATTGCTAGTTTTTTATTTTCACCTTTTGCAGGTAGTTTAGGAGATAAAATCGATGAAAAGCATTTGATATTGATTATATGTTTTTTTAAATCCATTACGGCATTATTATTTAATTCCGATTCTAGCATATGGAGTATCTATCTGTTGATGTTAATTTTGGCTATACTTGAAATTCTATATAATCCTTCAAAGAAAAAGATAATTGTAAATTTAATAGATTCTAAAGAAATTATGGTTGGAAATTCTATATTATCAGGAATAACAGGATTTATGTTTATCATAGGACCTGTAATTGCTGGAATTATAATTGAATATATAGGAGTAATGGCAATATTTAAGGTGAATAGTATATTGTATTTCTTATCAGGAATTAGTTTAATCTTCATAAAAGCTCACTCTCATAGACAAAAGGAACCTAAAGGGAAAGTAGGGTTTAAGTGGAATATATATTTAGATATGAAAAAAGGTTTCAAATATCTTAATTCAAAACCTTTGATTAAAGAAATAATCCTTGTGAATACTATAACCAGTTTGGCAATGGCTTCAATAAACATAGCATTTTACTCCTTTGCCTTTGATATTCTAAGGGTTACTAGTAAGATATGGGGAATTATGATGTCTGTATTTTATGGAACAAGCCTATTTGCCATGTTAATTTCCATAAATTTTAATAAGATGATTCAAAAAATGGATTATCTATTCATTTATATATCTATAATGATCATTTCTACTACTTGGTTTTTATATAGTATATTAGAAAATGTAATCATAATAATGATATTGCAATTTATAGAAGGGACATTTATTTCTTTACTGACTATAGTTTTAAATACCAAGATACAGATTATTACCCATAGGGATTTTACTGCAAGGATAATGGCTATAAATGATATTTTTAATAACATAGGAAAACTTGTTGCAGCAATATTTACCTATACTATTTTAAGTATTCAATCGGTTAAAGTGGTATTTATGTTAAACTTTATAATCTTATTTTTATATGGAATATATAAATCTCTTTCTAGTTTAATAAACGATTAAGTCGTTCTATATCCTATCACCATAAATTTTATTATTCATACACTAGTATAATAGAAATTCTGTTTATTTTAACATTAAGTTGAGCTAGAAAGGGTGATGATAGGATTGAAAAACATAGCTCAAAACTCAGCTCCTTTATTTGAAGCTGTAAAAAGATATATAGATGACAAGGTAATACCATTTCATGTACCAGGTCATAAGCACGGTAGAGGTATAAAGGAATTGACCGAATATGTAGGAGAAAAAGTATTGGAAATGGACGTAAATGGAATGTCAGATTTGGATTATTTCAACAATCCTACAGGGGTTATATATGAGGCAGAAAAGTTGTTTGCCGATGCATATGGTGCAAGAGAAGCTTTCTTCTTAGTCAATGGAACTACATCAGGAATACAAGCGATGATAATGAGTGTATGTAAGCCACACGACGAAATTATAGTACCAAGAAACGCCCATAGATCTGCTATAAGTGGAATCATATTAAGTGGAGCGATGCCTATTTATATAGAACCAGAAATCAATGAAGAATTGGGAATTGCTAATGGTGTAACAACGGATAGTATTGAAGAAATAGTTAAAGCTCATCCTAATGCTAAAGCCATTTTCCTTGTTAGCCCTACCTACTATGGGTTTACTTCAGATATAAAAAAAATAGTTGAAATAGCACATGATAATGATATGAAAGTTCTAGTGGATGAGGCTCACGGTTCACATATGTATTTTCACGAAGACCTTCCCTTAACGGCAATTGAGCAAGGTGCGGATATGTGTGCAATTAGTATGCACAAGACTGGCGGTTCTCTAACACAGAGCTCTGCATTGCTGATGGGAGATACTCAAATTTCATCAGATGAAGTAAAACAAGTTTTAAATCTGCTATTTACCTCTAGTGCCTCCTATTTGTTGATGTGTTCTTTGGATATAGCTAGAAAACAAATGGCTACTGAAGGGAGAAAATTATTGCAAAACACCTTAGAATTAGCCAGATGGGGTAGAGATGAATTAAATAAAATAGATGGAGTATATGCCTTTGGAAGAGAATTAATTGGAAGTTCAGGTTGCTTGGATTTTGATGAAACTAAACTGGGAATAAACGTTAGAAGTTTAGGTTATACGGGATATGAGATGGAGATGAAATTGAGAAAAGAGTACAATATACAGATTGAAATGGCTGACCTTAACAATGTACTTGCCATAATAAGTATAGGAGATAGAATGGAGGATATAGAGGCATTAGTTGATAGCTTAAAGGATATATCGGAGAAAAGTCAAATAGAAGATTATAAAAAGGTAGAATATTTACCTAGGTTTTCAAAGACCATAGTATCTCCAAGGGAAGCTTATTACATGGATAAAAGATTAGTCAAGCTGTCCAATTCAATAGATAAGATATCAGGTGAAATTATTATGGCTTATCCGCCGGGAATACCTATACTCTGCATAGGAGAATTGATTACAAAAGAAATCATAGACTATATAGAGATATTAAAGGGTCAGGATTGTGAACTTCAAGGAACTTCTGATCCTTCCGTTAATTATATTAAAGTATTAAATTGATATAAAACGCTCTTCTTTATATATTAATATATAAAGAAGATTGTTTTTATTTATTCTTTAGGTCAAGCTTAATATTATATTATTGAAAACTTTTTTGAAAACTGATACAATCCTAATACACAGATAATTTAGACAAATGGAAATTTATATTTCCTTATAATAGGGGGAGAGGGAATGGATAAAAACAATATAATTTGGATTGAGGTAAATAAACTCCATCCATCTCAGTTTTATATAAATGAGGATTCAATTAATTTTTTGAGAAGTAAATTTGATATTAACTTATTTGAACCTATACCTGTTATAAAATTAGACGAGCATTTAGTTATGACCGATGGACATACTCGTGCTTGTTATCTTGTTGAAAAAGGTTTTGATTATATACCTATAGTAGAAGAAACTCAAGAGTTGGACTGGGAAGCCTATAGAATAAATGTACAGGATTGTGAAAAAAAAGGTATCTTTTCGGCCTTAGATTTAACTAAATGTATAGTTCCAAAAGATGAATTTCAAATAAAATGGGATACATATTGTGATGATGTCCACGATAGATTATCTTACTTGAGAAACCCTTGTGATTATTCAGCTTTACCATACTGGAAGGAGATTACTTTTAATAAGCCGCAATATATTAAAATATACAATGAAAAGGAATGGTTGCAATTATCAGAGGATATAAAAAATAAATTTAAGAGAATAGACAAGTTTTTTAGGACAAAACATCCTTTAACCCAAATAGATATACTAGAATTACCTAGAGGATATGAGTTTAGAACTTTTAATCCTGATAGTGAAGAAGACTATGATTTGGCATTAGAAATAATTAAATTATCCTATGATGATACAGATATAACGAAGGATATCCTAAAAGGATATATAAAAAGCAAAGTATATGATGAGAGTTTATGGATATTTATTGATGAGATTAATAATGGCAAGAAGCTACCCGTTGCATTTGGTATGGCAGATTTCGACCCTCTTATGAAGGAAGGGATATTAGAGTGGATACAGGTTTTATTAGAATATAGAGGAAAAGGTTTTGGGACATTCTTAGTAAAGGAATTGTTAAATAGATTAAAAACAAAAGCAGAGTTTGTAACAGTATCTGGAGATTGTAACAATAAAAGTAATCCAATTAAATTATATAGAAAATGTGGCTTTATAGGCAATAGTATCTGGTATATTGCTTATGAAGAATAAAATTTAAATATAAATCTTTTTTATAATAAAGTATGAAAGGAGTGGTTCTTTATGAAGACAAACTTATTAAAGAATAACATAAAAGTGGTAGGAGGTAGCACTATAAAGTAGCCTCCAAAATAAATCTGGAGGATAAAAAATGGAAGAAAGGGACTTAGAAATTCAAATCGTTAATTCAGAGGAAGAATTTAAACTTTTTTGGAATATGTATTATGAGTATATGAATAGGGATGTATTTCCGAATGATGAATTGGGTTTAGAGTTGACAGAAGAAGATACTAAATGGTTTTTTTCCATAGAACACAAGAGCCATATGTATGGACTATTTTCAAGGGATATAGATAGAGCATACCCAACATTTTTTTTAAGGAATAATAAAATAGTAGGGTTTTGTTCCTACTGTACTTATCATTCTGAGGATGGGAAATGTTTTATAGTTGATTATTGTATTTTTCCAGAGTTTAGGAACAAAATTTTTCAAAATAGTCAAGGAGATTGAAATATCTAAAGGAGCCAAATACTTTGAGCTGAACGTGTCTAATAGAAGGAATATGAATTTTTGGCTTAGACAAGGATTTTATTTTAATGGAGTAGATGATTTTGGTTCAGTAGTTTTGACAACTAAAAAAGATGATGTTTTATTGATAGAGGTAGATAAGAATAATTGGACTAAATTGGCTGCATTAAGATTGTCAGAGGAGCAGTTAAAATATGTTGCAAATCCTATAGGGATTCTTGCAAGAGCATATGTCTATAGAAATTATAATGCAAGAGTTTTTGCAATTCAAAAAGGAGAAGATATTATAGGAATGCTTATGGTTCGAGATATAGATGAAGAACCAATATGCTACGAACTCCAACAATTTCTAATAGATATTAGATATCAAAATCAAGGTTATGGATACAAAGCTTTAAAATTAATATTAGATTATCTCTATATAGAAAGAAGATATGATAATGTAGAAGTTTGCGTAAAAAAAGAAGATGTAGATGCTATTCATCTTTACGAAAAGATTGGATTTAAAGATACCAGATATATTGATTCTAATGTAGATGATGCATATAATTTGGTATTTTCCTTTGAGGATTTAGATGATAAAGCACAAGCTATGAAGGAAACTGTGATAAATTAAATAAAAGCTATGGAATGGTGAGAAATCTCACTATTCCATAGCTTTTTTTATTTTTCTAATTCTTTTGTGATTTCTTTGTAGATTTCTATATAATTGTAAGGAACAGGTTCCTCACCTTCATCTTCATCCTCGCCTTCAACTTCCCCACCTTGGATGTATTTAACCAATTTTCCATCATTATTCATGAAGAATATTGATGGAAGATATTTTAATTCCGTTTCAGCAATTTCACTGATATAATCCCAAGTCTCCCTTGTCATACCTACTGTGTAAAAAGGATAATCAGTTAATTCTTTTTCTGGATTAGGCGATTTTTTCTGATAATTTCTTAGAATATCTGCTTTATAGTAGTCTTGATGATCGTGTACCAATCCTATGATTTGGGCATCTATTCCATTATTATCAATGTACTCTTGGAAAGGAATCAATCCTTCAAGATTGAATATAGTCCAAGGACACCATGGAGCACCTGCATATACTAATGTGATCTTCTTTTCCTTGATCTTTGCGTCAAAGGATTCCTTGGTGAATTCTTCCATGTCATTTTTCTTAAAGCTTATAAGGGTGTTTCCAGTTTCATAAATAGTTCTAACATAGAATTTTTTCCCCAATGCTTTGTTTAAGGAACTAATAGAGCAATATGTTTCTCCATCAACATTAAATGCACCTAAATCGACTTCTTTTCCATCTACTATGATTTTATGCGGTGAAGGATTGATATTGGAATTGGTTAAATCAATTTTCCTTTTATCAAGTTCAATCTGTTCGTATGTAATCCCACTTGTGATAATAATGGCTTTTCCCTTGGTGTCAAAATCTACATCAAATTTAGCCTCTGTATCCTTTAATGCAAATGCCATATCCCTAAGTCTGACTCTAGTAACGGTGTATGGTCCATCTTCATCTTCAAGGTTTAAGATGATTCTACGAATAGGCATAACTTCTTCTGCATCATTCAATGTAACTTTTTCATCAAAAGATGCCTTAGGTACTACTGAACCTTCTTCTGCAAAACTACCCATCGAAAATACTGATAGTAACATAACTGCTGTTAGTATTGCCGCTATCTTTCTCTCCATAGCACAAACCCCCTTTATATAAATCTATTAAGTATGTACACAATATATTATTAAATATCAAATGATATACAAAACATTCAGATTTTATGCCCTGAATGTGGTAATATTAAACTAGAAAATTATATCCAAGGGAGGGAAAAAGTATGAAAAGGTTAGGGAGGTATTTAATGTCTATATTTTTGATTGTAGCATCTTTAGCTATTCCAGTAGAAGCTGAAGGCGATTCAATTAAAGTATTGGTAAAGGGTAAATATTTAGATATTATTCCAATAGTAGAAAACGGCAGAACTTTAGTACCTATTAGAGCTATTTCTGAAGAGCTAGGATTTAATGTAGATTATATGGAAGAATCCGAAATGTTAAGTATAGAAAAAGGTAACAAAAATATCAAAATTTCTATAGGTTCTAATAAGGCAATAATAGATGGTAAAGAGATGGAATTAGATGTAAAACCCTTTATTAAAGATGAAAATACATTTGTACCCCTTAGATTTATATCTGAGAGTTTAGGTTAAGAAGTTATATGGGATGGAAAGAACGAAATTGTTTTAGTTGGGAAATTTACTGGTGAATATAAGATTGAAGATACATTTTTATATTTTAATGAGGAAAATAGATATACTTTGAGCTTTTCTAATTCATGGAAAGAAAAAGCGGTAATTGAAACAAAGGATGGAATTTTATATGTGTATGATAAGAAGTCTTTTGAAAAATTTAAAGAAGATGGAATTAAAAGCTTTGGTCCAGTATTTGAAATAAGATGTAGTGATTATCCAATAATAACGACTGTACCTAATGATGGAGATTATGTACTCTATTATAATGATGGGAAGTATATAGAAGCTATATTTGGAAGTGACTTTCAATACTACCCAGAAACTAAGGATTCCTATGATAAGATTTTTGATGAGGGGCAGAAAACTTTAGGCTCTTTTAAGGTAATTGATGAGGATTATTCATTTGTAGAAGATGATAAAGAAAATTATAAAAAAGAAATAGAAATACTCCATGATATTTTAGACAATTTTGTACCAGAGAATATATTTAATAAAAATAAAGTTATTGCCTATAAAAAACCAATACCTAATACTAGCTTTTTATATATGAAGATTATGAAAGATGAAGAAGAGGTTCTAATCAAGATAGAATCCGATTTTGATAGCGATGGAAAGTTGACTAGATATCATCTAAAAAATTATTGGTATGATTTAAAGGAAAATAAGTTAAGTCAATCTGAGGCTTTAAAGTTGGCAAATGATTTTGTAAAAAGATATATCGATGAAAGTATAGAGGTAATAAAGAAGCCAGATTTATACTCAAGTCTATATGACAAGGATAAACATGAAACCTATGGAGATAAGACTGGAAATTGTGTCGTAGTAGTAGATTTAGTACATGGTTTTGTAGAATATTTTAGCTATGAATAGTATAGTGACATAAATATATAAATCTAGGAGGGGGAAGTTATGGAGCTATTTTCCAAACCAGCTGTAGGTGGAATAATTGAGAAAAATATATCTGGAATAGATTATATATTGATTCAAGATAGGTATAAAGATGATGCTAAAGCAGAATTAGGGCTGATTGAAATTCCTGCGGGTAAGATTAGAGAATTTGAAAATATTTTTGATTGTTTAAGAAGAGAGATTTGGGAAGAAACAGGACTACATGTTACATATATTGAAGGTGAAAATGAAACTATAATTTATGAAGCAAATGGCTACAAAGTTTTGAATTATACCCCTTTTTCATGTAGTCAAAATATTCAAGGGGAATATCCAATAATGGTACAAACATTTATCTGTAAAGCAAATGGAGAGTTACTAAAACAAACAAATGAAACAAAAAATATTAGATGGGTATCATTAAATCAATTACAGCAATTGATAGAGAGTAATGAAAATGATTTTTATCCTATGCATGTTGTAACATTAAAAAAATATTTAAAATATAAGATCAAATGAAAACAATTTATATGAGATTGTTTTCATTTATTAACTTTAGTTTTGCAATTTTAAAAGCTATATTGCCAATGTTGGTAATGTAAAATAATCTGTGCTTTTAGGAAATAAAAATCTCTTTTCTGGCAAGAATCAAGATAAGATTTAAACCAGAAAGGAGAATTTTTTATGTCAACATTACCAAAGGAAGTTTTAAGAAATATGATTAATGATGGAAATTTAAAAACAGCAGGAGATCTTCATTCTTATCTAAAGTATATGTTTAAAGATGCACTCCAAGAGATGTTAGAGGCAGAATTAGAAATGGAGCTAGGATATTCTAAGGGAGATAAAAAGAATAAAGATACCGATAATAGAAGAAATGGTTATTCAAAAAAGATTGTAAAAACTCAATTTGGTGAGCTACCAATAGAAGTACCAAGAGATAGAGATGGAGAGTTTGAGCCGATTGTAGTGCCTAAACATAAAAGAGATATATCAGGTATAGAAGAGAAAGTAATCTCTCTTTATGGAAGAGGTATGTCAACTAGAGATATTCATGAACAAATAAAAGATATCTATGGAATAGAAATATCTGCAGAAATGGTAAGTAAGATGACTGATAGAATAATACCTCAAATTAGAGAATGGCAAAATAGGCCTTTAAATAAGGTTTATCCATTTGTATTTATGGATGCTATACATTACAAAGTAAGAGAGGATGGGCAGATAAAAAGTAAAGCAGCTTATGTTGTATTAGGAGTTGATTTAGATGGTTTTAAAGATATTCTAGGAATCTGGATAGGAGAAAATGAATCATCTAAATTCTGGCTTGGGGTATTAAATGATATGAAAAATAGAGGGTTAGAGGATGTATTAATATTTAGTATAGATGGACTTACAGGACTTAAAGAGGCAATATTTGCGGCATATCCTAATGCTGAAATACAAAGATGTATAATTCATCAACTAAGAAACTCCTTTAAATATGTAAGTTACAAAGATCTAAGAGAATTCGCTAGCGACTTCAAAAATGTATATAAGGCAATTAATGAAGAAGAAGCTCTTGAGAATTTAAAAGAACTTGAAGAAAAATGGGGTAAAAAGTATCCATATTCCATTAAAAGCTGGGAAATGAACTGGGGTGTGCTTTCTCCATTTTTCAAGTATCCAGAGGAAATTAGAACTGTAATGTACACTACAAACATCATAGAAGGCTTTCACAGACAGCTAAGAAAAGTAACTAAGACTAAAACCATGTTCCCATCAGATGAAGCTCTCCAAAAGATACTTTACCTAGCAAGTCAAAATGCAATGAAGAAATGGTCCAGAAGATATAAAAACTGGGATCTAATATTAAACCAGTTAATCATATTCTTTGACGGAAGAATCGGACCACATCTTTAACATGCCACATCAGTAAGCCTTTTAATCTTAAAATAGGATTTTAATTTTGGGTACACCTATAATAAGATATCTACATTAAGATATAGCTACCCATAATTAAAATTATTGCCAGAACTAATCATTTTAATGCATAAAACAAAATAGTTCCGGCAAAGATAAATACAAGATATTTAATTGTAAGTTTTATCCAGCTTAATATTTCTTGCTAGATTAGAGATGATTAATTCTCTCTAAAACACAAAGTTTTTTACATTCTCAATAAAATATCATCAAAATTTTTAGATATGAATATTGATAGAAAGACAGTTCTTACAAGCTATATTTTTATTCAGATGCTACTGCATTTGTTAGCATTTAAAACATTAAATAATTATGAATATAATGTAATAGAGTATGTATCTATATTTTTAGCTTTGATTTATAGTTTCGTTGTTTATCTAGTTATATTATTAAACAATAAAAACAAGAGGACTATATCTTACTATTGCATATCAACGTTACTACTAAGTTTATTTTTGATAATCGATTTAAACTATTTAAGAAGAAGTCAGATTCATAATAATTATGTTTATGTTCAAATTATGGTATTATTTGTTATGCTTGACATAACACTAAAGATTTTAACACAGAACATCAATAAGGGACTTTTTTATAAGTATATAATACTTACCTTATGGACTTTAGGTGTAGTGTTTGGAATTTCAAGAATCAATATATATATGTTTATTTATCAAATTACATTTTTTATTATCAGTATTTATCCATTGATATTTTTAATATGCAATTATAAAAAAATAGAGGGCTACGGACGTCATTTAATTCCTATACTTTTATTAATAATTATCTTAAATATTATATTTCTTTTATCAAAGTTTTTTATTTCAGAATTAGATAGGGGAAGATATAATTATGATTTATATGTATATTTAAATCTAATGGAAATTTTTCTTAGCTATTTGGTTTTATCTGTACTTGGATTTTTGAAGTTAATAGAAGGCAAAAAAACTGTGATAAAAAGAAATATAGTTATTGGATGTATTTTTATTATTGGATACCTATATTTAGGCAGAAAACAAATAGCATTAAGTATATTGTCTATTCTTAGTTTTGCAATAATATTAAAACAATGTCAGTTGTTAGAATACTATATTAAGTTAACTGGAAAAAAGGGTAATTATATAGGTGATGATATAAATGGGAATAATCTATTTAAGCATGTGATAGAGGATAATATCTCAGATTTTAAAAAAGAGGAGTTATATAAAGAACAGGTTGCAGATTTTTTACATGATGAGATACTACAAGATGTCATATACATAAAGAGGGAGCTTCGTGACAATTATAAAATACCTGTAGATGATAAAGTAATCAAAATTGTTGATAATATAATAAATAAGACAAGAGGACAAATAAGTCTATATAAGCCATATATAAATTATAAAATTAGTCTAGCAGATAATTATTATGATCTCATTAAATCATTAAAAAATAGATTTGGGAGGGACAATATATTGGTGGATTTTGTTTGTGATGACAAATTATTTTTAAGTTCTCCATATGATCTGGTGATATATAGGATGATCCATGAATTAGTTACTAATATTTTTAAGCATTCTAAGGGAGGATATTCCGTGATAGAACTTGAAGTGAAAAACAATAGAATTGTTTTGAATGTTACAAATTATGGAGATTATCTTGAAAATGCCTCCATAACAAATATAGATAGCAGGGGGCTTAAAATTATCAAAAGAGAGACGGATAGATTTGGTGGTACTTTTAAAATAAGTTCATTTATGGATTCAGATATTTTAACTGATAAAGACACACTTGATAATTCTATAGTTAATATAAAAATTGAAATACCGATTAAGGGAGGGATAACGTATGAACATTTTATTAATAGATGATCATGGGATGTTTAGCGAAAGCTTAAAATTGACTTTAGAAAGAGATACTAGGATTGGAAAGGTTAATATATCACAGAATATAGACAAAGTAAAACAAAAAATATTTAATAAAGAATATGATATTATCTTGATGGATATCAACATTAAGAAAATCACAGGAAATAAAGATGGTCTGACAATTGCAAAAGAATTATTAGAGGAAGATGATACGTTAAAAATAGTGATGCTTACAGGATTTGATATGCCTGGATATGAAAGCGAGGCTAAGAAAATAGGAGCTAAAGGCTTTATATGTAAAGATGAATATACGAATGTTTTAATTGAGAATCTTGAAAAAGTATATAATGGAGAAACTGTATTTAGGAGAAAAGATAATGAAATGGATGAACTGACAGAAAGAGAAAAAGAAATATTAATTTTATATAGTTCAGGACTTACAAGAAAGGAAGTTGCCGATGAATGCGAAATATCAGTAAGCTCATTGGCTGTAGTATTAAATAGAATTTATGAAAAATTAGATGTTAAGAACTATCAAGAGATGATAAATAAAGCTTTGGAGATCGGATATATAAAGCCAAGCTTTTTCTAAATAATATTTTAAACATAGAATTTATATATAATTCTATGTTTTTTATTGAAAAAATTTCAAAAAATGGACAAAAGTTAGCTGACAGAACTTTTAGTATGAAATATACTTTATTTAAAGAAAGAAATAAAAAGGAGGTAGACAAGCATGGATGCATTGTTGGAAAGAATAGATAAAACTGCAGATGAAATAATAGAACGAAATTTAATAATGGAGATGTCAGAGCAGAAAATTATTGAGTCGATTTCTGAAGATGAGATTTTTATATACACTATATCAAGCGCGTGTCCTACAAGTTTTTTAGCATGTTGTTAAGTCTTATATTAATATTGTGAATTGAGATTTTATATAGTATATACATAGTGGACAAGCAAGGTTGTATATTCTATAAAAAGAATTAACATATTTAGGTGCTTATATCTACGATTATAGAAGTTGTAGTGGATGTCGTAGAGAAAATAGGTTTAGCAATTTTAGAAATTATAAAGGATAAGTATGCTATCGTTGAATATAGCGGGAAATTAATTGTGAAATTAGGAATCTGCTTTCTCAGTAGAAAAGTTTATTTTAGTTATAGGGACGACTAATGAGACGGAAGAAAGACAGTTATTAAGTTATCATAAATTTTAAATAATCAGTTTACAAACTGTAAAAAATTACAAATTTGATTAATAGCTCTTTATCATACAGATATAGGGTGATTAATAATATTATTAATAGAAAGGGGGAGGGGACATGTTAAAAGCTATTAATAAATCAGCAAAAGAAGGTTATTTTGAAAATGCTCACGCTGCGTGTACTAAGTGTGATCCACAAGATGTATGTAAGTTGTGTGATGTAAGAGACAGTTGCACCCAATGTGATTCAGAATGGTGCTGGCCTCTTGTGAAGGATTGGGTATAGGCACTGAAATGAAAATAGCTCTACTTTTAAGTGGAGCTATTTTCTAAGGACGAGGAGGAATATATATGGATAATAATGCTTTAAATCTAAAGACACATAAGATTTTTGAATATAAGGGCTCAAATTACCTGTTTATTTCTGATACAGCATCTTTGTTTGAAATTGATGAAGATTTGAAAAGAGCAATTGATAGTGAGAATAATATTTTTCGTACTAGGAATTTGAATAATAAAGATGAAATCATAAACAGTTTAGATAAGGCTGGATTTTTAAAAGATTCTTTTAGAGAACCAGATTTATTAGGAATTATTGAAGAACAAGATCCCACTGCATTGGTTTTAATGTTATCACAAAATTGTAATTTACGATGTACTTACTGTTATGCAGGAGACGGAGAATATTCCAATAAAGGTTTTATGAGTAAAGAAATTGCTAAGAAAGCAATAGACTATGTATTTATGAATTATGATAATGATAGAATAACATTAATTCTTTTTGGTGGTGAACCATTACTAAACATAGAACTTTTTGAATATTGCATTGAATATGGCAAATTAAAGGCCAAAGAAACAAATAAATCAATAGCTTTTAGTACAACAACAAATGCAACTTTACTAAATCCCGAAAATTCTAAGCTGATTAGGGACAATAACTTTACTGTTACTATTAGTATTGATGGGGATAAAGAAACTCATAATAAAAATAGATTTGATGTAAATAGACAAGGTACTTATGATAAAGTCGTAGAAAAGATTAATAAATATCTAGGCACTAGAAATATATCTGCTAGAGCTACATTAACAAAACATAATCCTAATATAAAAGATATATACGAGCATCTTTATAAATTAGGTTTTGGCTCTATCCATATTTCACCCTCAATTGAATTTATGGATGGTAATGCATACGAGGAACTTACGATGCATTATATTAATCTAATAGAAGAATTTAGGAAGAGATTGAATGAAAAGGATTATGAATATTGTATTAAAATGTCAAATTTAGTATCTTATTTGCAAAGAATTCATAATGGTGGATTAAGAAGAAAATTTTGTGGTGCTTATAACAATATGATTACAGTCGATATTGACGGGAAAATTTATGGCTGTCATAGATTTGTGTCAAATCCTCCATTCTATTATGGGAAAGCAAATTCTGACATTATAATAGATGATAAAAAGAAAAATGAATATATACAACTAATGGTTAAGAATACTAATTCGCCATGTCAAGATTGCTGGATACTTGGTTTGTGTGGAGGAGGATGCCCCGCAGAAAATCTTAACGCCACAGGAGATGTAACAAAACCCCATGGATTAACCTGTGAACATTTAAGGCAAATCATGCCAGAAGTGATAAGGCTATATCTAGACTTAACAAATGAGCAAAAGGATATATTGTTTCGTGAGAATGAAGGGAAGGATTAATATTGATCAATTTATGGAATGATTCGGAAATATGTGGTCAAATATCAATGATTTTAAAAGAGCATTGGTTATATACTTTCCAAGAGTCTGCTCAGTTATTGCTTTATGGAGCAAAAGGAATTGATCCTAGCTTAAAGTTAATAGAAGTCAATCATTGTTCAAATTGTGAAAAGACTCATAGCATAAAAAGAATAGATTCAATTATTCACCTTAAGCTATATTATATAAATTCAGAAGTTGTATTGAATGTAAAAAGATTTATTATTGAGTCTGAAGAAATAGGTAAAATTATTGTGGATATTAGAGAATGTTGTGGAGGAGATATTTCAGCAAGTATAGAATTAGCTAAAATTTTATTAGGCACTTTTAGATTTAAAATAGTAATGAAAAGAGATGAAATTATTCACTCGGAGAATGATAAAACTAATTTTACAAGTATAGTTGCATTAATTGGGAAGGGTACAGTATCAGCTGCTGAATTATTAGCTGGGTTAATACATGGAGATAAGAGAGGATTACTAATTGGCGATCAAAATTCATTTGGTAAGAATACTATACAAAAGATTTTTAATATTAATAATTCTCTAAATCTAGAAATTACTGTTGCTAAGTTCGTATTTTACTGTTTTGACTTTAAACCTGAAGGCTTAAAGCCAGATATAGTTTTGCCACGGTTTAAAGGCACTAAATATATAAATTTAAGGACAGGGCATAGCTATAAAAAAAATGATAATGATCCAAATATAATGTCAATACAATTGATTTTGGAGGAATTATTAGGTGTGAATTTTGTGAAATATGGAACACTTGATTATGATACTCTGAAGGTTTTCTATGATTATGTAGATAAAGATTATAAAGAATATATATCTGGTTTAGATATGAAAGTCTTAAAAAGTAAATACCATGATTTTTTATTAAGAAAAGAAAATGATTCTCACTTAAATACAGCTATAGAATATTTAGCGGAGGTGAAATATGATAGTTGAACTTAATAATATAAATAAATCCTATGGAAAATATAATATTCTTGAAAATGTTAATCTTAAAATTAATTCCAAAGAAAAGGTTGCCATATTAGGAAAAAGTGGAAGTGGAAAAACTACTTTATTAAATATAATTGCAACCCTAGATAGGCATTATTCTGGGAGTCTAAAATTATTTGGAAAGTATACAAATGATTTAAATAATGATGAATTAGCAAAAATGCGTAAAGGCAAATTAGGCTTTGTATTTCAAGATTTTGGATTACTAGAAAATCTAACTGCAGAAGAAAATATTTTATTTCCATCCAGAAGTGCAGGGCTGGAGATCTCAATTGATTCTTATTATGAAAAACTAATTTCAACTTTGGATATAGGAAGTATTCTTAAAAAGTATCCGTTAGAACTTTCTGGGGGTGAAAAGCAACGTGTTTCTATTGCAAGGGCTATGATTAAAAAACCAAATATATTAATTGCAGATGAAATAACTTCTGCTTTAGACCCTTATACATCCTCAGAGCTTATAATGTATCTAGAGGATATAACTTCAGTATTTAAGATGACATTGCTTATAGCAACTCATGATTTAAAGGTGGCAGAGATTTGCAATTCAATATATTTTATAAGAAATCAAAGGGTATTTCCAGTTAAAGATGTTAACGAGGCAAAAAAATTTTTTCGAGGAGAAGTAAATGAAAAAAAATATAAATGATTTGAGAAAGAAATTTATATATCGAAATAGTTATTATTTATTTAGTATGACCATAGTATTTATGTTTTTTTACTCGATATTAATATTAATGAATTCTGAATCATTGTATACTTTGGCTGAAAACATGTATATACTAAAATTTATTTTACCTTTTATTATTTTTCTTGCTTATTTAGTATCAATTAAATATTCAGTAGATGGAATTAAATTTGTTCTACTAGAGCAGAGCAAGAGATTTGGAATTTATTCTTTAGCAGGGATGACTTCTAAAATGTTTGCAAAACTTATTACATTAGAATTATTTCCTACTTTAGCTATTTCTAGTGTCTTAGGAATTTTATTAGGAAGTCTATACAGTTATTTAATACTCCATCTTCTTAGAATAATTTTTAATTTTGCTGGTATATATTTAATGTTAATAAATACTAAAATAATGACTCATTACTTTGCTTTATTAACTATAATTATTGCGACCAATTATGTTATCACATATAGTTTACTGAAAAAGAAAGATATTAAAGATTTGCTTTATGCCAACCCGATTGGAGTTAGTCATTTTAAAAATAAAAAAATACAATTATATAGAGATTTTATTATGGTAATTTTATATATTTTTGTTGGTGCATTTTTAATAAAATATGCTTTTTTAAAAAATACCAATATTTCGTTATTGTATTTTATAATTTCAGTAGGTATTTTGGGTATTTGTATCTATAAGATTACATCAATGGTTAATACTCTAATATACGCAAGGCTAACTAAAAATTATACTGATACTTATAAATATTTATTTCTTAATGAAGTAAGAAGATATTGGAGGAATTATAGAAAAAATCAATGTATATCAACGATGGCTATTGTTTTATCATGCATATTACTATTTATTTCTCTTGTTGTTGGATATAGCTATAAAGAAAATATAGCGAAAGAAGCTCCATTTGATTTAGTAGTTTCTATAGATTCAAATGAGGTTAATTTCCAGAAGGTCATAAACCATGTAGAAGAAAAGGCAAATATATTAAATGAATTACAATATAGTATTTATAAAAATATAATGAGTGATATAAATGAAAACTTTCCAGAGCAATTTATGAGATTAAGTGATTATAATAAATTGAGATATATGCTCAATAAAGAACCAATAGATTTAAAGAAAGATGAATTTATAATACAAGTAGAAGACAGAACAGTTCAAGATAAGCTTGAAAATACTATATCCAATGAAAGGTTAGTCATAAATGATAAAGAATACAAGCAAAGTGAATATAATATCCAATGTTTTCCGTTTGCCCAATCTAATATTAATGGTAAATGGGAATTAATAATATTAGATGATAGTGAGTTTGATAATTCTATTTTGATTCCTTTTAGATCAATATATATTTGTAAGTTCGAAGAATCACCTAATGCCGAATTAAAGAATGATATATATAAACTTATTAATTCATCATCGGATATAATTCTTGAATATAGACCTAAAATAACATTAAAAGTAATCTTAAAAGAATGGAGTCGACTGAATGGATTGGTTGGTTTAACAATGATAACTATAATAGGAGTATATATAGGAACCCTAATGCTTTTAATATCTGTAAGTTCAATTGCTTTATACTCAATTCAAGATATAAAAAAAATAAATTATGAAAACATAATTTATTCAAGAATAGGCTGGGAGACACCAATAATACAAAAATATAATAAATATCGATTATTACAACATTATAAAATAACTACTATTTTATTAGCAATATGCATGGTGATAGTATCAAGTACAATTTATATAAGATTTTCAGAACTTTTTGATAATAAGTATTATATATTTTTATTTTCGATTATTGCTTTTACTGTATATTTCCTTTTTGGTTTTGGATATATATTAAATACTTACAGTACTATAAATAATACGATGGAGAGTACTGGTTATGAATGATTTTAAGACTATACTACTTGAGTTTCTCAAATACAAAAAAGAACAATTTATATGTTTTCTTCTTTCGATTATAAGCATAGTACTAAGTTTAATATTTCCATATATCTTAAAAATACTAATTGATGAGGGAATTATTGGTCAAAATAAAATAATGCTAACTAAACTCACTGTTTTATGTTTAATGATAATGGTGGTACAGAATGGTTTTAGTTATTTTACAAGTATATATAGAGTAAGAATTAAGAAACAATATGTGATTGATACTCGAGGTTACTTATACCAAAAATTGAAATGTCTGAATGGAGAGGATTTTAATAATTATACTACAGGAGTTTTGTCCAATGTAATTATTGAAGATATAGAACGAGTTGCAGGGGCATTTACTACAATAATATTTGATTTTATAAAAAATGTAATCATGAGTTTGGGTGCAGGAATCATACTATTTACTCTTAATGCCAAGTTACTTATCATTATACTATCATTACAACTAGTTTTGATATTAATAAATAATTATTTATCCAAACAATCCCAGAAAAAAACTCTCGAGTTTATTCATTCAAAAGACAATAGGCAACAAACTTTTTTTGAATACTTAAATGATTTAGAAAACATTATTTCGTCTGGAGAATGCGAATATCACGCACTAAGAATAAATGATGCAGAAGAAATATTGCAAAGCAAATTTCTTAGTGTTATGAAGTTGAATTTTCTTAATATCTTAAATAGTAATATTTTAAATACATTATCTCAATTATCAATATGGTTTTATGGTGGGTTGATGATTCTTAAGTCCATTTTTACTATGGGAGATCTTTTAGCATTTTCAACATATTCAGGATATCTTTTAAAGCCTATATTAAGTTTATCAGAATTAAACTATGAAATACGTACAACTATAGTCGCAATTAATAGATTAAATAAGTTACGAGACCATACAGTTAAAAACTCTGAAAATAAGGTAATTAGTGATATTGAAGAAATCACATATCAAAATATAAGTTTTTATTATAATAATGATAATATTGTTTTAAAAGATATAACATTGGATTTTAAAGCAGGGAATTCATATGCAATTATTGGAGAAAGTGGTAGTGGAAAATCAACTCTAGTGAAGTTGCTGTCTAAATTTTGGGAAGCACAAAGTGGTGAAATAAAAATAAATGGTGTCAATATAGATAGTATAGATAATGATATACTCAGGGAGAGAATCGCTATAGTCCCACAAGAGATACGTATTCCATCAGTAACCATTCAATCGTATTTATCGTTGGAAAGAAAAGTAGATTTTAAAGATATACTTTATTCCTTAGATATAGTCGGCTTAAAAGACAAGATTATAAATTCACCAAAAGGTTTGGAATCAATTGTGAACAAAGATATTTCTTTCTCTGTAGGTGAAAAGCAAAGAATGGGAATAGCTAAAGCACTATTAAAGAATGGTGATATCCTTATATTCGATGAATTTACTTCAAATTTAGATGAGGATATTGAGGATAAAATAGTAAAAAAAGTATTGCAAAATAGTCAGCAAAAAATAATTATCATCATTACTCATAGGCTACAAATCTTAAAGTATACTGATATTGTATATGAGCTAAATAACGGTAAGTTTAAACATGCAGAAAGTGTAACGATAAATTAGAAAAATCAATTGACTATATAAACAATATGCTTTATTTTGCCTTGAAATGTTATGGGTGAATATTATATCTAATCCATTTATCAGTACTGTAGTGTAATCAAGAATGTCTATAGGGGGAGGTGCTATTAAATAAGTACGAGAGTGTAGAGGATAAAAAGGTGACTAGTAAAAAAGGGAATAGAAAAATAATTTNTCCAGTAGTATCAGTAATTAAAACAGAAGCTAAAAATGGATTGATTTCCTTAGAAACTTCCTCAGTTACATCAACTAGATTATTAAATAAATCATTAAGATTATCAAGAAAATTTAATTTAAATCTAGAGAACTGAGATTTATCAGGTATCTTTAAGAAACCACAGAACTTACGAATTTCTGATGATATATGTAGTAATGAAATTAGTAGGTCAATAGAAGGAATAGACAAAATATTTTTAAGAATAAAAGCAGATAACATAGATTCTAAAGAGAAATCTCTTTTTCTACCAAAATGAGAATAATATTTCTGATAGAAAGAAAATGGGATAAAATCACTAATATTAATGAATTGGTTTAATAAATCAAGTAAATTACTTTGATTTTGATTATAAAACTTATCAAAATCAGTAGAAATATCGCAAAAGTTTAATTGTTTAGCTGAAACTGGCATAGGATTCTCCTTTCTTTGAGTTATGCACACTTTATCAATGTATATATACCCAAAAATGGGGGGAATCCAGCCATTTCAATATATTAAATTGCAGTGTTTATGCGAGTTGTAGAGTTCTGCAACGAGCTACTAAAATAAAAGAAAGGGGGGTAAACTTATCTAGGGGACAACGACAAAAAATTGCTCTTGCTAGAGCAATTATCCAAGATGCCCCTATTCTTATCTTAGATGAAGCAACAGCAAATCTTGATAACTCTAGTGAATTTATTGTAACAAAAGAAATTTTCGAGAATATAACGAATAAAACAATTTTAATCATAAGCCATAAACTGTCTTTTATTGAAAAAGCCGATATGATTTATGTACTAGAAGACGGCAAAATAGTAGAGTCTGGGACACATAGCCAATTAATGGATGCTAGAAATAATTATTATAAACTTTATACACAATATGAAAATGATTCTTTTGAAGAAATAAATGTAAGCTTAGGCTAAAATAATTTAACCCAATGTGCTAGTAAATTTAATACTGGATAAATTTACCGATTATTTTTTTGAAAAAAGATACACCTTAAGAAAATAGTTTGGAAATATTATCCAAACATAAGTTCTTTGATGTGTCCTAAGCTTATGTTATTACCTAGTATCTTATTGATGGTGTAACAGAGAGTATGGGATAAAATCTTTGTTCTAAGTCTTGCGATAAGACCTAACATAGATCTGGTTAGAACCTTATTGATATTTAGTTGTTCAGCTAATTGTGAAAAAGTAGTTTCAATATTTAAGATAATTCTATGAATAGGCATAACTTCTTCTGCATCATTCAAAGTAACCTTTTCATCAAAAGATGCCGTAGGTACTGTTGAATCTTCTTCTGCAAAATTACCCATTGAAAATACTGATAGTAACATAATTGCCGTTAGTATTGCTGCTATTTTTCTCTTCATAATATAAAACCCCCTTTATAAATCTATTTTTAAACAAAAAGAGTATGCCTATATTCTATAAGTAGGTGGTAAATTTTTGCTTAGCATTAGCTAGGTTTTTTTCTGATATCATATAAATAAAATTATGTTATAAAATTGTGAATATTGTAATATCATGGTATGATATTGATATCAATTATTTAAAAAAAGGAGGAATTTCAGTGCCTAAAAAGTATACTATTTTAGTGAGGAAAATAGATATACTTTGAGCTTTCCTAATTCATGAAAAGAAGAAACGGTAATTCAAAGAAAGGATGGGAAGTATATAGAAGCTATATTTGGAAGTGATTTTCAATACCACCCAGAAACTAAGGATTCCTATGATAAGATTTATAACAAAGCACAGAAAGCTTTAGGAAATTTTAAGATAATTGGTGCGACAGCGAGAAGCGTCTCCACTGTCGCGTAGATGGATAGGTTTAATGGTGTTGCAACTAAATACCTTGCTAATTACATGTAGTGGTTTAAGTGGCTTGAAATCTTTAACGCTGAAAAAGATACAATAAATAGCAAAAATTTATTGGTGCAATCCCATACCATACATATTGATACAAAATTAAAGGATTTTAGGGTTAGAGAAGCAATCTATGTGTAAGAGATTATAAATATATAGGTTATTTATTAATTATCTGGAGGTAAAGAGATATGTCTTTAAATGTTTTTAAGTGTGGAATAAATGAGATTATGTATATTAAAGATGCGATTAGCAATGTTAAGAGCGAAGAAGATATATGCTGTTTTAATGAAGAAGTAATAAAAAAATTTTTATGCAACAATGACAATTGGTTCTACGTTGCAACAATGGATGAAAAAGTAGTTGCTTATGCAATTGCTTATGTGCAAAGACGAATTGATACTACAAAAAATATGGTTTGCTTGTATGAAATAGGTACATTAAAATGTTGTAGAAAAAATGGAATTGCTAAAAGTATAATTAATACAATCATTGAAGATGGAAAATTAAATGATGTAATGAAGATATGGATTCCAACAAATACAAATAATATACCTGCATGTGCATTATATAAAAATATTGGAGCAGACGAACCAGAAGTAAATGATGAAATTATTTATACCTACAGATATTGAGTGTGATGTTTAAATAACTTATGATATAATTTTTTCAAAATGTGAATTTAGGGAACTTTTTAACAAGTTCCCTAAAAATATTACTTATATCAACACTACTCTTTAACAGAGCCAAAATATAAAATTAAATCTAAACAATTGATATGAGATTGTTTTCATTTATTAATTTACCGAGAATTTGATTGTACTTTAACTTTGATTAAAATAAAAAGATTATCAGAAAGTGGAACTAATATAAGATGACATTTTAAACTTTAATTTATGTATATGATTAGATTGGAGGTTATTTAAATGGAGTATAAAACAATAATTGAAAATGAAAAAAATGAAGAGATTTCTAAATTTTTGCACATGAAAATTAGAGAATATAATGATTATACTTCTATGTACCATAGAGAAATAAGAAAACCAGATTCTGTTCAATCAGTAAATATAATAATAGAAAATACTGATAATGAATGGGTTGGAGGTTTAACAGGAGAAGTCTATTGGAAATGGCTAGAGATTAAGTATTTTTGGTTGCATGAGAATTATCGAAAAAATGGTATTGGTACTGAAATATTAAAGGAAGCGGAAAGAATAGCTATATTGCATGGATGTGATAAAGTATTTCTATCGACTTTTGAGTTTCAGGGAAGAACATTTTATGAGAAAAATGGATACAGGATTGTAGGAAAATTAGATGATTATCCTCCAGGTAGTACATTTTATTGGATGTCGAAAAAATTATTATAAATGGAAATATAATTGCTTTAATAATTCATAATATGACTTATCTAGGTACATACTAAAACGAACAGATACTATTGACATTGGACGTTATATAGCATATATTATCTATAATAATATAAATGCAAAGAAAAGGAAAGTAACTTTGAGAACACTTTTACAGAGAGCTTCAGATGGTGAGAAGAGGCAAAGGATATTAAGGTGAAAATGGCCTTGGAGCAGGGCACCGAGATCGTAAGATTTAGGCTGCGATGGGTTCACCCATTATAGTGATAGAGTATAATTGCATTGTTTGCAACGTACTTGATGAGACTTATATCGTGAGGTATAAGTAAATTAGGATGGTAACACGAAGGTTAACTCTCGTTTCTAAAATTTTTTAGAAACGAGAGTTTTTTGTATTTAATTTTAATTATATATGGAGGGATAATATGAATATTTTTATTGGAGGAGCATGGCCATATGCCAATGGTTCATTGCATATAGGACATATAGCAGCATTATTGCCAGGTGATGTAATAGCAAGATATTTTAGACTAAAAGGGGAAAATGTATTATATGTATCAGGAAGTGATTGTCATGGAACCCCTATATCAATAAGGTCTAAAAAGGAGAATATAAGCCCAAAAGAAATCGCTAATAGATATCATAATGAATTTAAGTATTGTTTTGATAAACTAGGATTTTCTTATGATAAATATTGTAGAACAGATGATGAATATCATAAGAAAGAGGTTCAAAATATCATTAAAATATTATATAATAATGAATTAATATATGAAAAGGAAGTAGAACAGCTTTTTTGTGAAAAATGTAATCAATTTTTAGCAGATAGATTTGTTGAAGGCATATGTCCTGTGTGTGGAAATATCGCTAGAGGAGATCAATGCGATGCTTGTTCTACTATTTTGGATCCCCTTGAGCTTCAAGATAGAAAGTGTAAAATTTGTGGTAATGAACCAGTTGTTAAGAATATAAAACAGCTATTTTTTAGATTATCCAAATTTGAAGAAGAACTACTGGCTCACCTAGAAAAAAGTAAAGATAATTGGAGAATAAATGCAGTTAATAACTCACAAAGATATTTAGATGAAGGGCTACAGGATAAAGCCATATCAAGAGATCTTCCTTGGGGTATAGATATACCTATTAAAGGATATGAAGATAAAAAGGTATATGTATGGATAGATGCAATACTAGGATATTTAACCTTAAGCAAGAAATGGGCTTTAGAAAATAATAGTGATTGGAAAGAGTTTTGGAATAGTAAAGCTGTATCCTATTACGTTCATGGAAAAGATAATATACCATTTCATACCGTGATTTTACCAGCATTATTAAAAGGCTCTGGAATTGACAAGTTCCCAGATAAGGTAATTTCCAGTGAGTATGTTACACTAGAAGGAAAGAAAATATCCACTAGTAGTAATTGGGCAGTGTGGATTCCAGATATAATTGAAAAATATAATATTGATTCATTAAGATATTTTCTTATAACAAATGGTCCTGAAAAAAGGGATACAGATTTTTCGTGGAGAGAATTTGTCAATAAAAACAATGGTGAATTATTAGGTGTATACGGTAATTTAGTAAATAGAACCTTGATATTTGTCAAAAAATATTTTGAGAGTAGAATACCAGAAGGAGAACTAGAAACCAATATAGATGAAAAAATTAAGTTTTTATATGATGAAGTTGGTAGACTTATTGAAAAAGGAAATTTAAAATCAGTCATAGATGAGATTTTTGATTTCATAAGGAGTATAAATAAATATTTTGATGAGAAGACTCCTTGGACTACAATAAATACAGATAGGATAGAATGTGCAAATACTATATATAATTGTTTAGTCGCCATAATAAACATAGCCAATTTATTACAGCCATTTTTGCCTTTTTCATCGGCTAAAATTAAAACTTGGTTAAACTGTGATATAGAAACTTGGAGGTATATCGATTTAAAAGCGGGAACTTCAATAGAAGAAATTGATATTTTATTTGAAAGGTTAGACAAGAAAATAATAGGGGAGGAATTAAGTAAATTAGGAGACAATCATTAAAATTTGATGAGGTGAAGAAATGCGTAGTGAGAAAGAGATGTTTGATCTAATATTAGGTATTGCAGAAAGTGATAATCGTATTCGTGCGGTATATATGAATGGTTCTCGTACTAATCCAAATGTTCCAGAGGATATTTTTCAAGATTATGATATTGTGTATGTGGTAACCGAGACTAAGTCTTTTCGTGAAGATAAGACTTGGATTGACCGTTTTGGAGAACGGTTGTATATGCAGTATCCAGAGGATAATGTATGCTATCCATCTGATGTAGAGAATTGTTATGGTTGGCTCATACAATTTACTGATGGAAATAGACTTGACCTACATGTTGAAACCATTAGCCACATGAATAATAATATCCTTACTGATAAACTCTGTGTTGTTTTGTTAGACAAAGACAATATACTGCCTCCAATACCTAAAGCTACTGACGAAGATTATTGGGTGAAAAAGCCTAATAAGAGGAAATTTCAATGTACTTGTAATGAATTTTGGTGGTGTTTGAATAATGTTGCAAAGGGGCTATGGCGAAAAGAGATACCCTATGTAATGGACATGATAAATTTCAATATTAGACCGATGCTTATACGACTATTAGAATGGAAAGCAGGGATTGATACTGACTTTTCAGTAAGTGTAGGGAAGTCTGGTAAATATTTATACAGATGGCTGTCAGAAGATATATGGGATAGATTTTTAAAAACCTATTCTTCAAGTAAGATAGAGGATATATGGAACTCCGTTTTTATAATGTGTGAGCTATTTGATGATATGGCTAAAGATTTATCAATAATTTTTGACTATGAGTACGATACCCAAGAAGCAAATAACAGCTTTCAATTTTTAAAAGATGTAAAAATACTACCAGAAGATGCGGATGAGATATATTAGGGTATGAAAGGCTTATTTTATAAGCAGTGAAACTAATGATAAATGTTGCATTGAAAATAAAGGTGCTGAAATTTATCAACCTTTGCCAAAATTTAATCAGAGATAAAAATAGAAGTCCCATAGGTAGACATGCTTATGGGATGTTTTTATAGATAAGGTTTATCGGAATATAGAACAGTATTAATTATTTTTATTAGACAAAGTTATTATTCTCTATATATACTTTATAAGGAATAATTAATGGGAGGTGAAATAGTTGGAAAAATTCTACAATGATATAGATAAAGCCTATGCGATGTTGGATTTAAGCAGAAAAATTGTTGGGGTTAAACTTATCAAGACTCCCGAGGAATTTGAAATTATTGATGCTATTAAAATTTCTAGACCACTATCATATTGTATGGCAGTTAAATCTGCTACTTGTGGTTATAGCATAAAATTTAACAAAGAAACTTCTGATTGTGAAGGCAGCACAAGGGCTTTAGGATTAGAAGAACCTAGTTATGATTATTTTAATGGCACAGAAGGTTGTAAACTTGGTTTATTTAAAGATAAAGAAATAGCCATGACTACTGCAAGCGAAACATCTAATATCTTTGCTTACACATATGGAGTTCTTGTACAACCTATAGAAAAATATGGTCCTAATATATACCCAGATGTTGTTTTAATAATAAGCTATCCTAGGGAAATGATGAGGGTTATACAAGGATATACTTATCATTATGGCATTACAAAAAATATTAGTATGTCTGGCAATCAAGGTATATGTGTAGAGACCACTGCGTATCCACTAATAAACGATACTATAAATGTTTCTTTTTTATGTTCAGGAACTAGATTTTTAGCTAATTGGTCTAAAGATGAAGTTGCCATTGGTATGCCATTTCATATGTTTTCAAATGTAGTGAATGGAGTTTATCATACAATAAATTCTGTGGAGATGGATGATAGAAAACATGAAATAAGTAAAGCATTTTCTGCTGGAGATATTGCAGATTTAGAGATGGAATATGGTAAGACATATTATACTGAATATGAAAAGGAAAAAAGGGAAAAGAGGAAAAATGAAAAAAAGTAGGAGAACAACTAATAGAAACAACTTAGTTTCAATAATCAGGATTGTTGTGGTAGTAGGATTATTACTTTCTTGGGAGATAAGTGCACAAAAAGAGGTATATAATCCTATTTTTGCAAGCTATCCAAGTGAAATTATTAAAGATTTAATAAACTTTTTTAATAGTGGAGAATTGGCAAAGCACGCTTCAATTACTTTAACAGAAGCTATATTGGGTTTGCTATGTGGTAGTATAATTGGGATATTTTTAGCTATTGTTTTTAGTTATTTCTCTATTTTAGGAGAACTAATAACTCCTATTATATCTGCAATTAGTTGTATACCTCAACTGGCATTAGCCCCTATCTATGTATTGTGGTTTGGTCTGGGTTTAAAATCTAAAGTTTTTTTAGCAGGATTGATGGTTTTCTTTAATGTATTTTCTGCTACCTATGGAGCTATAAAGGACATTGATAGTGGAATTTTAGAGTCGGCTAATTTACTTGGGGCAAATAATATTCAAACCTTAAGAACCGTAATTATTCCTTGTTGCATGCCTTGGATATTATCAGGATTAAGAGGAGGTATAGGTGCTGCATTAGTAGGAGCAATTATTGGAGAATATATTGGTGCAAAGGGTGGATTTGGTTGGATGATAACCTATTCAACTTCTTATTTTAACATTAGCAGGGTTATGTCTTGTATTGTAATTTTATTATTTGTTGGAATGTTCTTAAATAAAATGCTAGATATATTAGAGGATAAACTATTAATTTGGAGAACAGAAACTTCATTGTCTATGGAAAATTCAAAGAAAATAAATAAGAATTAGGAGATGAAATAATGAATAAAGGAATGAAGAAAATTTTAAATCTATTTTTACTAATTATTATTGCTGCTTTAGTTGTTACAGGTTGTACAAATGACAATAAAAATGCTAAAGTAGAAGGAAACGATGAGCCGCAAGAATTGACAAAAGTAACAGTGTCGGAATTTAGAGATATAGTGTGGGCACCTGTTCATATTGCATATCAAAATGGCTATTTTAAAGAAGAAGGTTTAGATGTAGAGTTTGCAGTATATGGAGATGGACCAGTTGCTTTCCAAGGAATGCATGCAGGTGATTCTCAATTTTGTCTTTTATCAATCGATCCAGTTTTTAGAGCTTTTGATGAAGGGCTTGAATCTAAGCTTGTTGCTGCTGTTGATACTATAAGATTATATGGATTTGCAAGTTCTAAAGATATAACAGATATTTTTCAGCTTAAGGGTAAGTCAATTTTTGCTGGTGCACCAGGATCTGCTCCCTATTCTTTTGTTTGGAGTATATTGGAAAAGGCTGGTCTAAGCCCTGCAGAAGATGTGACTTTTGTTCAAATGCCATATGGTGCTTCTATTACAGCTCTTGATCAAGGTACCATTCAAGGCTCATATATGGATAATTCGGATAGAAATGCTTTTAAAAAAATAGATGCTAATTTTTTAGTAGATTCTACAAAAGCAGAAACTAGGAAAGAAATTTTTGGTTCTGACAAGTTTGAAGCCTCAATAATAACAACAACAAAGAAGTTTGTAGACGAAAACCCAGAAATTGTACAAAAATTTGTAAATGCAACAGTTAAAGGAGCTAAATGGATAAAAGAACATAGTGATAAAGAAGTCGCAGAAGTTTTAGCACCACTATATGACGGAACTCCTATGGAAACTCTTATTGAAAAAATAGAATTATCACGAATAGCCTATTCACCAGATTGTCTTATTTCAAAAGAAGGATATGAAGCTATGGAAAACTTCTCTTTAAAAACTGGAGTATTGAAAAAAGCAGTAGGTTATGAAAATATTATTGACATGACTTTTGTTGAAAAAGCCAATAAATCTAATTAGATAGGTGTTTTAAATGGCATATATTCAATTTATAGATATAAGTAAATCTTATGGAGATAATAAAGTTCTAAAAAATATAAATTTATCTATAGAAAAAAATGAATTTGTTACGTTGTTAGGCTCATCAGGGTGTGGTAAAACTACTTTGCTAAGGATACTTGCTGGATTTGAAAGCATAGATAGTGGAAAAATAGTCCTTGATGGAGAAGATATTACTAATAAGAATCCTAGAGATAGAAATATAGGAATGATATTTCAATCTTATTGTTTATTTCCCACAATGAATGTATTTAATAATGTAGCCTATGGATTAAGGTTTAAGAAAATAGACAAGAAAACCATAGAGAAAGAAGTATTTAGTGCATTAGAATCAGTAAATCTTCAAGACAAGGCAAAGAGTTATCCATCCCAGTTATCAGGAGGACAACAACAGAGGGTAGCATTAGCTAGATCTATAGTTATGAAACCTAAGGTTTTATTATTAGATGAACCTTTTAATGCTATCGATGCTAAGTTGAGAAAGTCATTACAAATAAAAGTAAAAGAAATACATGAAGAATATGGAATGACATCTATAATGGTTACCCATGACCAAGATGAAGCTATGATTATGTCTGATACTATTCATTTGGTGAAAAATGGGAATATTGAGCAATCAGGTACATCTACTGAATTGTATTTATATCCTCGTACTAAGTATGTAGCGTCTTTTATGGGAAATTATAATGTTTTAGAACCAAAGGTGTTTTCTAAAATGACATTAGGTAAATATACCGATACGAAAACAGTAGTTTTAAGACCAGAAGCTATTGAGATTCAATCAGAAAAATGCGGAAAAATAGAAAAAGATTTGTATCAATTTGAAGGTATAATACAAGATTATATTCCCCAAGGAAATATAGTTAGATTTATTATATTAGTTGAGGATACAAAATTAAATGTGGATACATTAGTTGATAATTTGACTTACTTTTCTATTGGACAAAAAGTATACTTAGATGTAGATTTAGAAAAAGTCTTATATTATGATTAGAGTTTGGCTAAAGCACTGCTTCATTTAAAATGTTTAGGATAAGTGTTAACAATAGCTTATAAGTAAGAAGTGGTTAAGAAGACCTCAATGGAGAAACCCAAAGGGGACTTTTTATTTACTAGGCTTTTGTCTAAAAGTTTAAGAATTGTGCAAAGGTAAAGTTATACTAGTTTTGAATTCTCGATTTTCAATACTGCTGAATTTGACAGAGCCTTGATGCAACTCGGTAATTTGCTTTACAATTAATAAGCCTAATCCATGAGGTTTTTTTGAATTATTGCTTTATTTGATATGTTCTGTTACTGAACGGTTTAAAAGATTCAATTGTTCATTTGATACGCCAATTCCATTATCAGAAATATCGATATTAATGCCAATGGGATTAATATTGATTTCAATTTCAATTTGGCAGCCCCCTTGGGTTATGTTTCATGGAATTTAAAATAAGATTCCGAAAAGCTCGTTGCAACAGTTTTACATCTCCATATATCATGGTAGAGGAAGGAATGTTATTGGAAATAAAGCTGAAACCATATAGAGCATTGTATGATTCATGGTTCATGTAGTCCACTATAATTTCTCTAAGGATTTTTACAATGGAAATATTCTTTCTTTCCATAGGTACTAGATTATATTCTAATCGGGAAGTTAAATTTAAATTACTAACTAAATTTTCAATTTGTGTACTATTACTTTGAATTAACTCCAGTTTGTCCTCATGGAATCCCTTTCTGATAACCGTTTTGATGTTTTATTGACGGCTATTTTAATATCCAACAAATCCCCATTTTCTTTTAATTGAATTTTTTCTCCATTTGAGATCTGACATATAGCATTAGTGATGGGGTTAATGGAGCGTAATAACTTTCTTTTTGATATCATATAGATGATGAAAATAACGAATAAGTTAAATAATAAGTAGTACATTATATTACGAGGTAAGTTCCGCAATATCTGTAAATGAAAAGCATTGGTGGGGATTTTCCCATAGCTATCCTTAGGATAGCCAATACTAAAAGTCCTTTATCATTTATATAAGTAAAAACAGGATAATCCTTTAGATAATACCTTGTAAATAGAGCAATATCCTTTCTGGAATATTTTTGAGGAATTTCCTTTGGTAAGTCTCTACTCCATATTACCTTGCCTGTTTCATCATCAATTATCATAGCCCAAATCTTATTTTTTTCAGTGTCAAAAAACTATTCTCATTTATAACGATAGATGAATCACTTTGATTGATTTGACTGATTAGTTGATTGCTAAGTGTATTTGGGTCGATAATAGAAGCAGTAACCTTTATAGCTTTATAGTTAAAATAAGTAAATACCATTAAATTGATAATCAACAAAATAAGCAAAGAGAAGGAGAAAGTAAGTAGATTTTTACGAATAAACCGTACAGTAGATTGCATAGTTTTAACTCCTGTCTACAATTAGTTTATATCCTAAACCCTTAATGGTAATTAGGGATTCAGGATAAGAAGGATTTTCTTCTATTTTCTCACGAATTCTCCTGATATGTGTCATTAATGAGTTTTCATATCCATAATAAGCCTCACCCCAGACTGCTTGACATAATCCATCTATGGTAACAATACGATTTGCATTTTGATATAAGGTTTGTAAGATGGAAAATTCTTTAGCAGTAAGAGTGAACACATGATTATCTTTTATAACCTCTGCCCTCTCGAATCGAATTTCCGCATATTTTAAAGTTATTGTATCTGGTTTCTCCTTATAAGTTCTTCGGAGAACGGCTTGTAGGCGAAGGGTTAAATCCTTAGGCAGGAAAGGTTTTGTAAGGTAATCATCTGCTCCTAGTGAGAAACCATGATATTAATCATCCATAGCATCTTTTGCTGATAAAAAGAGAACAGGGACATCTGATGATTTTCTAATTTTACTTAAAAATTGAAAACCATCTCCATCAGGTAACATAATATCTAAAATAATTATATCTGGTTTAAACTCATAAAAATTATTTAAGGCTTCACTCATTGTTTTAGCTTTTGCTATATTGGTATACCCTTCTTCATGTAAAATAGTCTGAAGTAAGTCCAATAATGCTTCTTCATCATCTACCAAAAGTATACGTTTAGTTTTAAGATAATCCATGTTATTCAATGATTCCACCTCTTTTATGTTTTATTGGAATTGGTTTTTACGCTTTTAAAGGTTTTGGAGAAAATTTAGTATATTTTTCACCAAATTCACTATTGATGGTAGGAATGTCTTTAAATAGAACAGAAATACTTAAAATATCACAATATGTAAAGCTATTAATTTCAGCTATATTATTTATTATCCTCTTTATATTTTTATCAATTAAAAGCATGAAAAGGATGAGGAATTGAAGGTATTGTGACAATGAAACTCTTAAATAATATCTAAGAATTTGCATCTTAAAATTATAATTAGTATACTAGTTTAAAAGGAGGATTGCTTTATGAAGAAAGAAGTTTACTTTGCATAGCGATGGCTATTGCAATTTAATTGAAGAATTAAATTCATTATAGCCATTGCTATTCCTAAAAATTATAAATTTAGGAGGGCAAAATGAGCTATAAGAGAGCAGAACATGTTCTACCAGCGGAAATTATTGAATTAATTCAGGATTATGTTGATGGAGAGTCCATATACATACCTAGAAAGGATAATAATAGACGAAAATGGGGACAAAAGACTAATATTCGTAATGAATTAAATACAAGAAATCAACAAATATATGCTGATTATCAGCAAGGATATAAAGCTGTAGAATTAGCTAAGAAATACTTTTTATCTGAAAAAAGTATACAGCGTATTATCCTTAAAATGAAAAAATAATTTGATAAGAATAAGTCAATATACTTCATATGTATTGGCTTATTCTTTTTTCTAAAAAAATTTAAGGTAGAAATATAGTGGAGAGGGGAATAAAATAGACACATTAATAGGATAAGTTTTAAGGGGGAAAATCATATGGAAAACATAACTATAAGACAAGCAGCAGATAATGATATAGAAGAAATAAAAGATGTTGTAAAGGAAGCCTTTAATAGACTGGGCAAGAATGAATACTTTAATGAATGGGAATTTGTGCATAAGGTACGAAGTGATCCCGGATTTATTCCCGAGTTATGTTTAGTTGCAGCCATTGATGAGGAAATAGTAGGCTATCTTTTATTTTCAAAGGCTGTAATAGATAAGAATAAAGGATTATCCTTAGGACCATTAGCGGTCAAGCCTTCATACCAGCATAAAGGAATTGGAAAAAGGCTTATAGATTATGGATTAAAAAAAGCTGAGGAAGATGGGTTTGAATGGGTTGCACTTACTGGGGGAGATTACTATACTCAATTTGGGTTTGAATCTGCTTTAAAATATGGAATTGTATTATCTCATAATCATCCTGAAAATCCATATTTAAAGATTAAATTTTTAAATATAAAAAGGGAAGTGTCTGGGAAGATGAAATTTTGTGAATCCTTTTATGATGAAAATGGAGAGCTATTGTAGATGTAACAAATATTGAGAGTGGGTTAGGTAATAGTTTAATCTACTCTCAATGTTTTATGAAAACGTAAAGGTAATAAAAAAGTTATAGAAAGTCAAGTTTCTATAATATATATAACATCCAGTTATATATATTATAGAAGAGAGTATCCATAGGTATTTCTATCTCATTTTATCTAATATTTTTCGATTTGTTTTTTATAAAATTATGTCGATATTTGACGGGATTAGCAGATTAAAATCCTTAGTTAAGTTTCTAATATATGGTATAATTATAAAAAGACACTTCAAGAGAAACATCATAAAATAACTTTCTAATTTCTGCATAATATGAAAATCAATATTAAAAATTATCCCTGAATTATTAGTATTAACAATTTATACCAAATTAATAGAGCAAATTAAAAGAGTTATTGGATAAGTTTTATAATTATCTGAAACGAGGTTTTATTTGTAAATATTATGATATAAGGGGTGGTACGATTGGAAAGAGAGGAATATACATTCGGGAAAACTGTAGGAAGCTGGCGTCCTGACAGGTCACAAACTGTAACTTTCATAGTTACAGAGGATTGTAATCTCAGATGTAAATACTGTTATGTAACCCATAAATCTTCCGATAAAAGAATGAACTTTGAAACCGCAAAAAAATTTGTGGATTATCTTTTGAATTCCGATGATTTAAGATACTCTGAGGCTCTTGTTTTGGATTTTATCGGTGGAGAACCTTTTTTGGAGGCAGAGCTTATTGATCAAATATGTGACTACTTTAAGATTACTGCATTTAAACTAGATCATAATTGGTATTGGAATTACAGAATAAGTATTTGCACAAACGGAGTTAATTATTCAAGCCCTGTTGTTCAAAATTTCATAAATAAAAATATGAATAAAATCTCAGTTACAATTTCACTGGACGGAACAAAAGAAAAACACGATTTGCAGAGGATTTTTCCTGACGGCTCTGGCTCTTATGACACAATTAACAAAAATGTGGACTTGTGGTTAAGTCAATTTAGAGCAGCCACAAAAGTAACTTTTGCAAGAGAGGATTTACCATTATTATATGAAAGTATAATTTCACTTTGGAACAGAGGAATAAATGAGGTCAATGCAAATGTAGTGTTTGAAGATGTTTGGAAAGAGGGAGACGATAAAATTTTAGAAGAACAGCTTATCAAACTTGCGGATTATGTAATTGAGAATGAATTATACGATAAAGGATTTTATTGCTCATTCTTTGATGAAAAAATAGGCTTTCCCTATACGGAAGAGGATATGAACGAAACTTACTGTGGAGCTGGGAAAATGATATCTTTTAACCCCAGCGGTAATATCTATCCATGCTTAAGATATTACGGACATTCATTGAATAACCATAAAGAATGGGTGCTCGGGAATTTAAAGGATGGAGTTGACATGGAAAAAGTTCGTCCTTTTGTTTTATCTACAAATAGACTTCAAAGCGACGAAGAATGTTTGAACTGTGAAATCGCTAGAGGTTGTGGATTCTGTCAAGGTTTCAACTACGACGAAGCACCTACCCCTACAAATTTTTACAGAACAAAATATATCTGTAAAATGCATAAGGCAAGAGTTAGGGCAAATGACTATTACTTTTCAAAGCTTTACAATCTTTTCGATATAGAAAGAAGTAACGGACAAACGCCAAACAAACAACTTTACTTCTTATTATCCGATGACTATGTGACTTACTGTTCATATAAGAATGAAATCAAAGCCCATAATATTATGGAGAAAGATGAAATTATAAATGGCTTAAATTTTGCACGACAGAATTCTTTAAGACCAGTATTCGTACATTCAAATAATAGTTTTGACTTTAACAATACAAAAGTGGACCTATGTCAATATAGTAGACACATTTTCTTGAATAATTTTATGCAACCCTCTTAGATTTATCTTCCCACTCTTGAGGAGTGATATAGCCCAAAGAGCTATGTATTCTCTCTCTGTTATACCATGACTCTATATATTCAAATATTGCAAGTCTAGCAGCATCAAAGTCAAAATATTTAACTAGATTAACTTCTTCTTTCTTCAATACTGAGTGAAAGGATTCTATGCAAGCATTGTCATAGGGGTTCCCTTTACCACTAAAGGAATGAGCTATTTTGTGGTCTTTAACATATTCTCCGAATTCATAACTTGTATATTGACTTCCTAAGTCACTATGGAGAATTAGGCCTTCCCCAGGTTTCTGAATTTTATAGGCATTATCTAAAGCTTTTATAGCTAATGTGGTATCTATATTTTTAGACATAGAATATCCAACTATCTTCCTACTATTAAGATCCATAACGGAGGCAAGATAGCACCAACCATCTTTAATGGTATGAATATATGTAATATCAGTTACCCATTTTTGATTAATGGCAGTTGTAGAGAAGTCTCTATTTATTATGTTTTCTCTGCTCTCAATCTTATTTCTTGATGAAAATGGTCTAAACTTCTTACATACTACTGATTTTATGCCTAATTTGTTCATAAGCCTTTGAGTTCTTTTAAGACTTATAAATATGTTTTTACCTTTTAATTTTTCATATATCTTAGGAGCTCCATATCGACATTTACTAGCTTTATATATATTTAGTATTTCTTTTTCTAGAAATCTATTTTCAATGCTCCTTTTACTCTCTTTTTTGTTAAGATGTTTATAATATGAACTTCTAGACACTTTTAAGACTTCACACATTAGTTTTATGTCATGGATATCCTTATTATCAGTAATGAACTTATATATTGAGCTTACTTCTTTGCAAATATGGCCATGGCTTTTTTTAATATTTCGTTTTCCTCTTCTATCCTAGCCATCTTCTTAAGCATGGCTTGATAATCAGCTTGTGTAATTGTTTTATTATTATCTACTGCTATAGGTTCAGCTTTCTTTACCCATGTTAATATAGTGGATTTAGGTAGGCCATATTCACTATTAAGCTCAGCAAGTGTTTTACCGGAATTGTAAAGCTCTACAATGGTATCTTTATATTCTTCTGTATATCTTTTTGACATTCTAGACACTTCCTTCCTTTTCTATATTCTATAGTATTCGGAAAATCGTGTCTACAATATTATACTAACATCAAAAGAATATATAAATTACGATATTCTACATATAGTTCCAGCAAGGTTTTGTAAACTTGCAAAAGAAATTGGCTTAAAAAGGATTTTACCCGTTTATAATCTTGAAAGTATAAATGGATTGGATTCATTTCAAGAAAATGTAATACTAAATATAAATTCAGATGAAATAAAGGAATTGGAGAAAGGCGTAAAAACTTTATTTAAAAATTCCGATCGTATCAATCTCAATATCACGGGATTGGATAAAAACTTCAATGAAGAGGAATATCGTTTGCAAATGAAAAAAATAAGCGAATTTTTAATTAAAGAATTAGAAAATAATGGAGTTTTAAAAGAACTTAATTTACTTACTGATACAATTTTTCTTGATAAACATGAAAATTGCATGGCAGGAGAAAACACTATTATTATATCACCGAAAGAAAAAATTTATACTTGTTGTGCGGAGTATTCAAATAACCCTGATGAATTTATAGGTGATTTGGAAAGGGGAATTTCTAAAGATTATTCAAAAAGATTGTATGAAACAAAAAACAGCAATTTATGCAGAATTTGTGACGCATATCAATGTAAAAATTGTGTATATATCAATAGATTATACACAAATGAAATCAATGTTTCACCGTCTTTTCAATGCAGAAAAAGTCATATAGAAAGAGATATATCAATTGATATTTTAGAGAAATTAAAGCTTTTATCGGAGGAAATCGAATTACCCGCTTTAAGAGAAATAAAGAGAGAAGACTATTTAGATCCCATTTCTAAATTTTCTGAAGGTGTTGAGAATTTTATAGGATATTACAAATATAATAAATAGGGAGGAATTAAAATGAACGATAAAGTTGTCTGGAAACTTTCAGAGGAAGATTTTAATAACATTCAGGATTTATTTGAAAAGAAACTTGCTCTTGAAAATTTAACAAAAATCATTGATGTTAAGGATTCTGAATTATATGAAAAGTTGGTTGAAGATTACGGAAAAACACTTTATGAATTTAATAATTGGTGGAATATAATGTCCCAAAGATATAATTGGGAAGGAAGTAACTGGTGGGTAAATTTTGACACTAAAGAGGTTATAAGCCAAGATTAATTGGAGGTTTTATTATGAAAGCAAGTGAAAAGAAAAAGCAAATAGTGCTTATAGTTGCAATAATAGCAGTAATTGTTGTAGGAGTTATTTTGTTAATGAAAACTGGAAAGGAAGGTAAGAAGAAAGAAACTTCTAAGGACTTGGAAAATACAACAGAAATTGCAAAGGATATTGAAAACGGAGAGCTTTATTACAAAGAAGAATCTAGAGGAGAAGAAGTTTTTGAAGATGTGAACTATATTAAATTTCTAAAATTCAAAGATAAACCCGTAAGACTTTCAAAGAACTCTGAAAATAATAAAATGTCTCTTATGGATATGGAAACGGGAGATTTAATTTATGAATTTCCCAATGAAGAAATGTATAAATCAGATGGAATTTGGATAGACGAGGAAGATATATTTTGGACAATAAAGTATTATGAGGATTTAAAAAAAGTTTTAATAAAATCTTTTGATAAAACAGGAAAGGAAGTATATCAAGCTATTGAACCTGAAAATTTTGAAGGAACTTTATTTGAAGATTCCGGTTTGCATATTGAAAATTTTAAATGTGATAAAAAATATTTATATATTCTTTCCTACTATAAAGATAAAGAGAATAAAAAGAGTTATAGAACACTTCAAATATATAATAAAGATGGAAAACTTCACAATACTTATAATAACGATACTGTTTCAATATATGATTTTGACGTAGATGGTAAAGGAAGTGTATATATACAAACTGAAAGATCTTCACATGGAGCTCCGAGTATTAAAAAGATAAATATGGAAGATGGATATTTGGGAAATGTCATGCCTTCGGAAGGAGAATTCATAAAATATATTGAAGAAAAAAATCAGGCTTATATTTTAAGTCCGACAGAAGGAGTAATACAGGAATACGATATAAATAATAGAAAAAAATTGGGAGTTGTATTTACATTTGGAGAGGACTCCACAGTTCTTGGAAAAAGTCCAGAATGTACAGCAATTGATTTTTTCGTAGGAAAAAACAATGATTTTTATATTGCTTTTGCACCTTATGAAGAAGAGACCCCATATAAATTCTTTGCATACAGAGAAAAGGGGAAAAAGGATAATAATGATAGAGCCATAACTTTGACAGTTACAGCACCTTATAGACAGGATTTTTTGGCTTATGCAATAAAATGCTACGAAATTAAATATCCAGAAGAAAAAATAGAATACAATTATATTTACAATAATCGTGAGGAATTTTTGAAAAATAACGAACAGTACGGAAAACAATTGACAATGAAAATTCTTTCGGGGGAAATTGGAGATGTAATTATGACAGGTGGGTCAGGGCTTATTTATAGGGATTTGTTTAAAACTGATGCATTTGAAGATTTGACACCCTTCCTTGAAAAAGACCAGAAGTATAAAGATTTAAACAAAGGTGTTTTAAATGGAATAAAGATAAATGATGGAATTCGTGGACTTCCCATAAGCTTTGTAGGATATTATTATCAAGTAAATGAACAGTTGGCTGAAAAATTGGGTTTAAACTTGGATTATGACAATTTGAAGTGGAGTGAAGTTTTAAAACTGACAAAAATAATAGAAGAAAAAGAGCCTGATGCACATTTATTTACAAGAGTAGGGGAAAAAGAGGATATGCTGATTACTATATTAATAGCAAATATGCCAGATTTAATTGATGATGAAAAGAAAGAAGCAAATTTAAATCAGGAATGGTTTATAGAATTGATAAAAGAATTTAAAGAGTGTATTAAAAGTCCAAATTTTGAGAAACTGGTAGAGAAATTAGGAGATGATTGTTTACAAGGCTCATTATTTTCCTATTTATCTAATAACAGAGGACCGGGTAGCGACCTATATCTTTTTGAAAAGTACAACAGGGAAAACATAAGCAGTATAATTCCTATATTTATGGGGGAGAAAAACAGTAATCGCGTTGCATATACAAATAATATGTATTCAATAAACGGTCGTTCTGAAAGGAAGGAAGGTGCATGGAAATTTTTAAGTTTTCTTTTGGAAGAAAACATTCAGGCATATATGTGGATGCCCGGAACTCCTATAAATATTGCCGGAGAAGATAAGTATATTAAGGTTGAAGAAAAAGAGATGATAAATCAGAACAAAGAAATTTCCAGAAGATTTTATAAGGAACGAAGAGAAGCTTATGAGAAGATTGATTATCTTTATGATATGGACTATTTTAAAAAGGACATTGTAGACCCAATTATGAAATATTTAGATGATGAAATCACAATAGAGGAAGCCATTAAAAAAGCGCAGGAAAATGTGGATTTAAGGCTTAATGAGTAGTTTGAAGTGTTATGCCCGAAAGGGGATTCACAATATATTTAAGGGGGGATAGCATGACTTATGAAAGTAAGTTAAAAAAATCAAAGGTTTCAGGTTTGCCTATAACAGTATTGGGATGCACAAATTGCGGGGATAAATGTTCAAACGGTTGCGGAAATCAATGTCAAGATACTTGTGCCTCACATTGTGCACAAGGATGTAAAATCGATATAGGTATGTATTCTACCAATAATCTAAAGAAGTAACAAAAAAAGCCTTGTAATCATTAATGATTGCAAGGCTACATGCATATTTAAATGTTAAATGAATTATGAATAATAAAATTTAAAATCGTTAAAGCAAATATAACTTGGTATATTTGCTTTGGTGGTTTTTAACTTTCATGCAATTTTTTATTAGAGCGTATGTTTTATTGATATAAAACAACTACGTAGAAAGTGAATTTATTGTTAATTATTTTTGAAAAGTTGAATTATTATAAAAATTGTGAATTTAAAATAATAGTAAGGAGAAATAAAAAATAAAATGAAATCTAATAAGAGTAAAGAAGACAAGGAGAAACTAAAGATTTTTATTAAAGAATACATTTCTCCAGAAAAAAACAAATTAACCTTTTTGGTTTTGATTATATTTAGTGGAACTTTTATAAAAAACATAAATCCGTATTTATATGGTGAAATGCTTGATAGTATTTCTTCTTCAAATATGGAATATTTAATAAAGCTAATAGTCATATATTTTGTTGTAACAATATTTACAACTTTATTAGGGATTTATGAGGATTATTTAGGTAAGACTTTAAGCTTTAAAGTGTCAAAAAATGTTCAAAGGAATATATTTGATAAAATAATAAGGCTTAAAACAAAGGCTTATGATAAGTATGATACAGGCGAATTTATGTATCGTTTAAACGGAGATTCCGATGAAATCGTTTCATTTTGTATAAATGTCATTACAAGTTTTTTACATATATTGGTTAACATCTGCGTTTCATCATATTTTGTTTTAAAAATTTCAATGCGATTAACCTCAGTGGCGATTTTTTATATTCCCGCTTCTTTTGCAGTGACATTTTTATCAAGAAAATATTTTAAGGAATTAGCAAAAAGAAGAAAAGAGTATAACGATAAATATTATAGTTTTCAAAATGAAATATTTTCAAACAATACAGGGGTTAAAACCTATATGCTTGAGGATTCAATGAATGAAAAATTCGAAAATTTTATCTCAAGAGATTTTAGAATTTTAAAAAGGTCAATTTTTTTAAATAATACAATTGAGCTTTTGAATACTTTAATAGCTGTTATTTCTTCATTATATGTAATATATTTGTCTGCTGTTTTAATAAGATCAAATTTACTTACAATAGGAACGATGGTTTCATTTAACACATATATAAATAATCTTTTTTCTTCTATATCAGAAGTTTTGAGATTGAACATAAGCAAACAGGAGGTTATTATATCTTTAAACAGAGTAAATGAAATTATGTCTGAGAGTAGCGAAAAAAGAGAAAATTCAGGAAATGATTTTTCTTTAAAGAATGTAGACTTTGAAGGAAAAGACATTTGTTTTAGATATAGTGAAAAAGACAAATCAGTTTTGAATAATTTTTCATTTGAAATATCATCATTTGGATTTTATGGTTTTGTAGGAAAGAACGGTTGTGGGAAAAGTACAATTGCAAAATTGTTGGTGAAATTATACGATATTGAATATGGAGAATTGAAGCTTAGTGGCGAGAGCTATAAGGATATACCCAAAGAGAAATTAAGAAAAAATATAACCTATGTACAAAAAGAAGATTTTTTCTTTAATGATACTATATTAAATAATATAAAATTTGGGAATCCTGATGCAAGCGATAAAGAAGTAATTGAAATGTGCAAAAAGGTAGATCTGGATGAATATATAAATACACTTCCCAAAAAATATGAAACTGTAATAGGAGAAGGAGCATCAACACTTTCAAGTGGACAAAAACAAAAACTTAGTATTGCTCGTGCGTTACTAAGAAATACAAAAATATATATTTTTGATGAAGTGACTGCAAATTTAGACGGAAAATCTGAAAAACTCGTAGTATCTATTTTAAAGGAATTAAGCAAAGATTCTGTAGTAATTTTTATAAGTCATAAAGTATCTTCAATTATAGAAAGTGATGAAATATTCTTGATTGATGAAGGAGTTGTAGCAGAAAGAGGAAATCACAATTATTTAATTCAGAACAGCAAGCTTTATTGCGAGTTGTTTAAGAAAACAGGTTGGAATATTATGGAAGAGGTGATTTAAATGAAAAAAGGGAAAATCAATGCATGGCTTTTTATTCTTCCAGGTTTTATAGGAGTTCTTTTGTTCTATATTATCCCGTTTTTCATGAGCCTTTATTATACCTTTACAAAGGGTGTAACAGATGTTCAATTTATTTGGTTTGAAAATTTCAAAGATTTATTTGGAAATCCCACATTTAAAATCGCAACAAAAAACACATTGAAATTTATTTTAATCGGTATTCCGTCTATTACCTTACTTTCATTATTTTTAAGCTTATTAATGTCAGACAAACTTTATGCTTTTCCGAGATGGGCAATGCTTTCCCCTATAATCGTACCCGTTGCATCAGCACTTATGGGTTGGAAAGTATTATTTGATAATGGAGGAATTGTAAACAAGATAATACAATTATTCGAAGGGAATACGGTAGATTTTTTTGGAGAAAAGCATGCAATGGGATTATTAATCTTTATTTTTATAATAAAAAATATGGGATATATGCTCGTGATCTTTACAGGAGCAATTTCATCACTTGAAAAAGAATATAAAGAAGTATTTCTCTTGGATTCAAATTCAAAACTAAAATATTCCCTTAAAATAGTAGTGCCTTTAATTACACCAATAATATTTTTCGTTGTAATATTCAGCATAATAAATTCATTCCAAATGTTCAGAGAAGCTTATGGACTTTATGGAAACTATCCGCCAAAAACAGTGTATCTATTACAACATTTTATGAACAATAATTTCTTAAAACTTAACTATCAAAGACTAAGCACAGCAGCCTTTATACTGGTAACAGGAATATCTATTTTAATATCAATATTCCTAAACTTCCAAAAGAAATTTTTAGAAGAATAGGGGGTATAAAGATGGCAAAGCAAACATTAAAAAATATTTTAATATATCTTATATCAATAATATGTCTTCTTCCTATGATAATAATGATAGTAAACTCTTTCAAAAGTTATGACGGAGGATTTAGCCTAACACAATACGGAAAAGTCTTATTTCAAATGGAAGACTTTTTTAGAGGGTTTTGGAATTCAGTAATCTACACCTTTATGATAATCGGAATAAACATTCCTCTAAGTTTACTCGGAGCATATGGGTTTACAAGATTCGAATTTAAAGGAAAAAGATTATTATATTGGCTATATATAGTCTTGATGCTAATGCCTTTTCAAGCAACTATGGTAGCTCAATATCTAACGCTGAAAGCACTAAATATAATAGATAGTCCAAGTGCAGTAATACTACCAAATATGTTCTCAACTTTTGGAACATTTCTAATGGTACAATATATGAAAGGAATGAATAAAGAAATATACGATGCAGGAAGAATAGACGGACTAAGCGAATTCAAACTATTTCTAAAAATAGTAATGCCATTATGTCGTTCAATAATATCTGCACTCACAGTTCTACTAGTCATAAATTACTGGTCAATGGTAGAACAACCATTAGTTTTCATAAGTGACAAATACTATATGCCACTATCAGTAACCCTAAATGCAACGGGAGAATTCAGAGAAATAGCCTTTGCAGCAGGAACAATATTCAGTATACTTCCATTACTTCTATACCAATTCTCCTATAAAGATTTAACGCAAGGCATAAGCTTATCAGCAGGCTTTGAAGGAAATGAAAAAATAGCCAACATAAACGAGGCAAAAGAAAGGACAACTCAAAAACAAAAAGTAGGAAGAGGAATAATAATATTCATGGTAGCAATGCTATCCTTTACCTTGGTCACACAAAAAATCTCCTATATTATGGCACCCGAAGTAGAAGTAACAAAAACAAAAAGAGGAGAAATAACAACAGATCCTTTCGACGAAAAAAGTCAATCTTTAGGAAGCTACAATAATATAGTACCCGACAGTGCAATTCACAAAGAAGGAGAAACTGTAATCTATGTAATAATCGAAGAAAAATCCATAAGAAAAAGAGATCAACTAATGAAAATAAATGTGCAAATAAATGCAACAAACGGATACGAAACAGCAATAACAGGAGTCCTTCCATATGATTCGGAAGTAGTAAAATGGACAACAAAACCCCTAAGAGAAGGAATGAATGTAAGAGTAGTAGGAGGAAGAGGTGAAGAAAATGAAGAATAAAGAAGAAAAAAACAACAAAATTAAAATAATTTTAATAATATTATTATCAATTCTAACCCTCTTACTATTCCTAATACAAAGAAATATAAAAAAAGAATCAGAAAACTTTCCTTCAAAAATCGAAATAATATGTGAAGAAAAAAACGAAATCTATCAGAAACTAATGGACGGAAGAGAAATAATAGAAGAAAAACATATACTATCCGAAATCGAAGAAAAGGATATATCTTTTGAAGGAAGAAATATAAACATAATAGGAATAGACGAAAACTACTCTCAAATAAATAATATAGAAATTCTCTCTGGAGAATGGATAACAGAAGAAAACCAAATAGTTATAAGCGAGAAATTCGCAAAAGAAAGAAATGTCCCATTTTCTTTAGGAGAGATAATAGATATATTCGGAAAAAAATATAAAATAGTCGGAATATATAAAAATGAGAAATATTCAAAAGCAAAAATAGAAAATCTATATGTAAAAAAAGGAGATATCTCGGAAAATTTAGGAAGTGAAGAAAAAACATTTTACAGCCTTGAATTCAAACCTAAAGATGAAAATAGAAAAAAATTCATAAAAGAAAAGTTTTTTGAAGATATAAAAATGATTTCAAAAGAGGAACAAGAAAAAATAAAAATTGCAGATTTTACAGAATCAAAGAAAAACATATCAAAATACTATTACGGATTTATATTTCTATTTGAAATTGCAGTATTAATATTTCTTACAGTCTATCTAATAAAATCTGCAAAACTAAATATAAAAAAATATAAAATAGGAACAAAAAGAAAATACGGAAAAGAATTTCTTTCAGAAAACATGACAATAGTATTATTACAAATACTAAAAACAGTATTCCTAATATTCCTTTGGGTATTCCTATTAAGACTAATCGCAGAATTCAAGTTATCAACCCCAAGCAGATTTTTACCGCCTACGGATATATTTGACTTCAAATTTTATTCTCAAATGGAAAATATATTCAAGGAAGAATATGGTAAAACAGCTGCAGGATATGGAAAGGTATATATAAATCTTATGGGAATAACAAAAAAGCATTTTATGAAACTAGTGATTTTACTAATAGCACTATTATCAGTTTCAATAAACTATATAACAGAGAAATTTAAGATAGCAGAAAAAAACTTCAATAAATTACAATTAGAAAGAAGGGAATTTTATGGGAAGGCTATTATTTAGAAATATAGAAAAAACATATAAAGAAAATATTCAGGCAGTAAAAGATTTCAATCTTGAGGTTGAAGATAAAGAATTCATAGTTTTGGTAGGACCTTCTGGTTGTGGAAAATCCACAACACTTCGTATGGTTGCAGGATTAGAGGAGATAACAGGAGGAGAATTATATATAGATGATGTATTAGTAAATGACATTTCTCCAAAAGACAGAGATATTGCAATGGTATTTCAAAACTATGCTCTTTATCCTCATATGACAGTCTATGAAAATATGGCATTGGGCTTAGAACTTAGAAAAGTACCTAAGGACAAAATTGCAAAAAAGATAGAAGAAGTTTCAAGGACATTGGATATAGAAGATTTATTAAACAGAAAACCGAAAGCCTTATCAGGAGGACAGCAACAAAGAGTAGCTTTAGGAAGGGCAATAGTGAGAAATCCGAAAGTATTCTTAATGGATGAACCTCTTTCAAACTTGGATGCAAAGCTAAGGGTTCAAATGAGAATGGAAATAATAAAATTGCACAACGAATTAGAAACAACTTTCATATACGTAACCCACGATCAAACCGAAGCAATGACAATGGGAACGAGAATTGTAGTAATGAAAGACGGATATATCCAACAAGTCGCAACACCTAAAGAGCTTTACTACAATCCTTCAAATATATTTGTTGCAGGTTTCATAGGAAGTCCGCAAATGAATTTTATAGATGTAAATGTGGAAAAAATCGAAGATATAGTTTATCTTAAGACAAAAGAAATAGAAATAAAGCTAAACGAACAACAAGGGAAGGAACTTGAGGAAAAAGGATATATAGGAAGCAAATTGATAATGGGAATAAGACCAGAAAACTTAAGTCCCATAGATAATTTTTCATCTGCAACAAATTATATAGAAGGAGAAGTGGACGTAATAGAGATGGCAGGAGCAGAAAGTTTTATACATTTAATAACAGAAGGCGAAAAGGTAGTTGCAAAGGTAAATTCAAAAAAAGAATTAAAAAAAGGAGATATCTTAAAGTTTTGTTTTGGTTATGATGATATATATTTATTTGATAAGGAAAGTGAAAATGTAGTAGTGACTAAAAAGGTTCTATAAACTTTTTTAGAATGATGTCTATTTTTGTTAATAATTTCAAATTTGTTTTATAAACCATCATCTAAAGCGGTGGTGGCTTTATTTTCTATAAATTATCTAATAGTAGATTTATACTTGGCTAACAGCCTAAGCTTTTCTTTTCTAGTTAATTGTTTTATCTGCCATTCCCTTCTTTGGGCATCGATTTTATTATCATAGGTTTCTACATATACCAGTTTAACAGGAAGTCTAGCTCTAGTATATTTAGAGGCTTTCCCTTTATTGTGGACTTTTATTCTGTTATCTAAATCTACAGTCCAACCAGTGTATAATGTTTTATCAGCACATTCTAAAATATATACATAGCACATTTATATCACCGCTTATTTAACTAATTCTTTTAACACTTTAGAAATACAATCATAGGAGTATCCTCTTCTTTGAAGAAAACCTCCTAATTTTCTGTAGATGGCATTTTTGTCATCGTTTTTGTAAGAGGGCAGCTTTTTCTTTGCTAGTTCTAAAGCTCTACTGTATTCACTATCATCCTCACTTAAAACCTCATCAATTATTTCTTGGGAAATGCCTTTTCTATATAATTCATATTTAATCCTTTTAGGACCTTGCTTATTTAGATTCATCTTATCTTTAGCGAAAGATCTAGCAAATTCCATATCATCTATTAATCCATAGTTTTTCAAATAGGCTAAAGTATTTTCAATGAATTTATTTTCAAAGCCTTTTTTAGTGAGCTTATCTATAATTTCTTTTTCTGACCTCTGCCTATGGGTAAGAAATTTTAAGGCACAGTTGTTGGATTTAGATTGTTCTTCTTCCATTAGAACTTTATCGATATATTCCTTATCTATATTCATATCTTCAGTTAAATCATATTTATACTGAATTTCTTTCATAAGTCCAAAGGCAAACTCCCCATCTAAATATATATTAACCCTCTCATTATTTTTTTGAGGTTCTATTTTTGTAATTATCATTCAATCACCTCTTTATGTTTCTATGATTTTCTTAATATATCTAGCAGTTCTTTCTAATATATTTATGGTAGTTATATCTTCCAGCTTGGTATCAAAGGAATGTACGCCTTTTTTATGAACTAAAAATGTATATTCTATTTTAAGTTCCTTTAATTTTTTGGCAAATTTTACTGATGATTTAAAAGGCACAGTGGTGTCTAACTTGCCATGAGCTATTAGACAAGGAACCATATCCTCGCTAACCCAGTGGATAGGTGAATAATAATCGTATATTTCCTCTTTTTCTATGGGACTTCCCTTTAAAGTCTGTTTAGTTGCAAATTTAGCAAATATGGATTTGTTCTCTGAGACAAATATATCATTTAAATCCGTAGGGGAATAGTAGGCAACTACAGCTTTTATACCTTCCATTTCTTTTTTATCCTTATTATGAGTATGATAAGTAGAATATAACAATGAAAGATGTCCTCCAGCAGATAGTCCCATCAATACGATCTTTTTCTTATCTATAGATAACCTTTTACTGTTTTCTCTGATGTAGTTTAAAGCATCTGTATAGTCGGAAAGAATATCCTCAATAGTGTTTCTATAGCCATATCTATAATCGATGCTTACAACAGCAAAACCTTTTGAGGCTAAGTATTTACACCAAGAAACATTGTTAGGTTGGTTTCTAAAACCTGATATCCATCCTCCGCCATGACAAAAGAAGACTAAAGGATAGGGACCGTTATTTTTTGAGGGATACCAAATATCTAATTTAAGGTCCTTGTTTTTAGTCCTTTTGTAGACAAAAGTATTAGATTTAAATTCCTTATCTACTCCTATAGGAACACTAGCTTTCAGTGCCCTCCAAGCATAAATAAAAATAGATATAAGAAAGTAATAGAATCCTAAAGTTAAATCTTGGGCAGCTAGAAAAAGAAATATAATAAATAAATATATTTTATTTGCTACAAAGTAAGACATTTTAAATTTTTCTTTTAATTTATCCATAATATAACCACCATAATCTTATTTTTCTAATGGATTCTCTATTCTTTCTCTAATCAACAAAGCTTTTTTCGCTTCTTTAGCATTTATGTTAAGTTTATGAAGAATATACTTAGCCAAAAAATATCCAAAAGGCAGCCAATTTACATGGCTAATAGGTAATATCTTTCTGTTAGCACCATACATCTCGTCATATAGTGCTTTTCGTGACTTTACAGGTAGTGTAGAATCAAAATATGCATCAATAAATGTAACCTTATTCATATCCAATAGATGAGCATAGGAAATAGGATCTACTTTAAGCAGAGGATGGATTTCTTCACTTGACACTATATGGTCAAAAGACATCTTTCTCACCTTTGGAAATTGTTCATCGTATATATCATAGAGCATATCCTTATTATCTAGATAAAAATTGGGTCTAAAGCCCTTTTCAAACATTCTTCTAACAAATACGGCAGCAGGAGATTGGTGCAAAATATGGGGCATATGACCACCAGTTGTCATAAATAGAAAATGGTTAATTCTATTATCTATGGAACCAACCATTGTGGAAATCATACCGCCTAAACAATATCCAACTAAGATGTTGTTTTCTTTCCAAAGGTTCGATTGATCCAATAAATCAATGGTACTTAATGTATCTATAACTCCATGTTCCCAAAAACGATATAGTACGTCTATATCTGGATAAAGGTAACTACGACCACTCATGGAGTTGTTTTCAACTCTAGTGTAATTACCAGGAAGTATTAATATAGAGGTGCTTACACCAGCATTAGCTAGATGAGGACCTAACCATAGAAGAAACTTTATATTTCTACTGCCTAATCCATGAAGGATTAAAGTGGAAGCACGAACGTCCTCTTTAGGTTGAAAAAAGTATAATTCAACATTTTCAGTTCCAGGTGCACAGTTCCTATACAAGGACTTATACCTAACATAGCTGCATCTATAATTTTTCCCTTTGAATATGTATCCAGAAACAAAATCAATATTTTTTTTATCGTAAGAAAAATCAATAATCATAAATCTGCCCTTTCCAAAAAATAATAGTAAACTTATTATATCATAATAAAGGGAATTTACTTACATACTAAATAAAAAATATGAACTTTATATTTAGATTCAAAAATGGAATTTATTGAATGAGATTTAATTTTGTGATACCATGTTAGTGAAAATTATGGATTAAAAATATTAGATAGTTATATTTTAGTGATGAAATGAGGTAAAACTATGAAAAAAAGATACATACTGTTATTATTTGTACTTTTATTTGTTTTAAGTTTTTTTATAAGTCTTGGTAATGGAGCCGTGAAAATAACTCCAAAGGAGATAGTAAAAGCCATACTCATTAAAGACAATACGGTTAATCGTCAAGTTATTTGGAATGTTAGACTACCAAGAACTATAGTAGCAGCATTAGTTGGCATATGTCTTTCCCTATCTGGAGCAATACTTCAAGGTGTAATGAGGAATTCATTAGCAGGTCCAAGTATAATAGGAGTTTCATCTGGCGGAGGTCTTGCAGCCCTTATTATCCTCATTATTTTTCCTGAGTATTACTATTTAGTTCCTGGTGGTGCTTTTTTAGGCTCATTATTGGCTACGTTATTTATCTATTTCTTAGCTTGGAAAGAGGGGGTATTGCCTTCTAGGTTGATACTTGCTGGTGTTGCAGTATCAGCTCTATTAAATGCAGGGATCAATGCTTTGATGACCTTCTATCCAGATAGAGTAGCAGGGGTAATAGGATTTATGGTAGGAGGCCTTTCTGCTACTACATGGACACAGGTTAAAATGCTTTTTCCATATGCTGCAATAGGGGTATTTCTAGTACTATTACTCCCTACAAAATTAAATGTTCTAATGCTTGGAGATGAAGTAGCTACAGGACTTGGTTTAAATGTAGAAAGAACAAGATTTATATTTATCATATTATCATCTCTATTAGCAGGGAGTGCTGTATCTGTAGTGGGATTGTTAGGTTTTGTAGGTCTGATCGTACCCCATATAACTAGATTGTTTATAGGTTCAGATTATAGGTATTTATTTCCCGGAGCTATATTCTTTGGAGCTAGTATGGTTATGATTTGTGACACTTTAGCAAGAGTACTTTTTGCACCTATGGAAATACCAGTAGGCATAATAATGTCTGCTTTTGGAGCACCATTCTTTTTATTCTTATTGAGAAAGAAAGAAAATATATAAATAAAGATTTATTGATTAGGCCATTAGTTTGTGATAGTATATTAATTGGAAATTGAATATTAGAAACATTAGGTTTTTTAGATTAATAGGGAAATCGGTGAAAGTCCGATACAGCCCCCGCTACTGTAAGTGAGACGAAATCAACTTATGCCACTGAGATATTCTTGGGAAGGCGTTGAGAGTAGGATAAACCACAAGTCAGGAGACCTGCCTAATAGTTTATTTGAAGTAACCTTCGGTGGGGAGGATAGACTTGTTTTTTGTTTTTGAAACTTCACCCTAACTTTTTAAGGTTAGGGTTTTTTTATTTTAATGGCTAGGAGATGGGAGCCTTGATAGAGATAATAAATATAACCAAAAAGTTTGACGATTTTGTAGCAGTAGACGATGTTAACTTAAACATAACTAAAGGTAGTTTTATAGGGCTTTTAGGACCGAATGGAGCAGGTAAAACCACATTGATTAAAGTGCTGATTGGACTTTTAAAGCCTACGGAAGGAGAAATTTACATAGAGGGACAAAAGATGAATAGACATAATAATGATAACTTCATAAACATATTACCTCTCACCCATAGTACTAATGCACTAAGGGATATAGCCTTGAAAGGATATTTTAATAAGAATTCTATCATAGTCTTATTTATTTATTCTATTGCTTTTTATATCTATGGTGTGATTATGAGTTATAGGGAGTTGGATTAAAAAGGATATTAAAGGATTTTTATTAAAAATTACAGATAAAAGGAGAGAACAGAGATGAACAAAAAAATTGGTATTTTAACTAAACTAATGCTAGTAGTATTGGTATTGTCATTAACCTTAACAGGTTGTAAAGGAAAAGAAAAGGATGAAGACGCTTTAGCTAAACCAGAAGAAATTGAAGAAGTTGTAAAAGAAGATATTGATGAGGATACTGGACTTGTACATGAGGGTGAAATGGAATTAAAATATGCTAAATCTTTTTCTGTTGATTATTATAAAGGCGGATATAAGATTGTAAGTGATTGGAATGGAAGAAGAACTTTATTAGTACCAGAAGGAAAAGAAGTACCTGAATTAAAATCCGATATAAATATTTTACAAATGCCTATAGAATCAATAGGTGCTTTTACTACAACTGCTGCTGCAGAATTAAGACCTTTAAATCTTATGGATAAGATAACATTGGTTACTACTGAAGAGGAAAAATGGCATATTCCAGAGATAAAACAAGGGATGAATGAGGGGAAAATTACATATGTAGGCAAAAATAGTGCTCCAGACTATGAGCTTATAGAATCTATAAAACCAGATTTAATATTGATTACAACTGGAACAGCTCATGGTGAAGATGATGTTACTGCTAAATTTGACGAAATGGGTGTTAAATGGCTATCCCATGGGAGTCAAAGGGAAACCGACCCTAGAGGTAGGTTGGAATGGATAAAACTAATAGGAGCTTTACTTGATAAAGAAAAAGAAGCTGAAGAATTCTATGATGCACAGTTAAAGAAGATTGAAGAGATAGAAGAAAAGGTTGCAAGTATGGAAGGAAAAAGAGAAAAGTTTGCATCTACTTTTTTATCTAGCGATATTTATTATGTAAGAAACAAAGGAGATTATGAAGTAAAGATGTTTGAACTATCAGGGGGAGAATATATTTTTAGTGATTTGAACCCAGAGGAAGATGGAAATACCAAAATGAATGCTGAAGAACTTTATAAGGGAATAGAAGATACGGATATATTATTTTACAATAATATTCTTGGACCTAGTATTCAAAGCATAGAAGACCTAGTATCTAATGCAGAGTATTTAGCAGACGTTAAAGCGGTAAAGGAAGGAAGAGTATGGGGATATAAACCTAATTACTATCAGTATTCTGATCATGTAGCGGATATGATCGTTGATTTATATACTATATTTACAACCCCTTCTGGAGAAATTACTGAAACAGAGTATTTCTTCTTGATGGACTAAGATTAGAATATGGAGTTTGAATTTAAAATTCTGAAGTCTGGTGGTATTATGAACAAAAAACTTAGAATTTACATTGCATTTATTTCGTTGATAGCACTTTTGATATTAGGAGTCATAATAAATATAGTATCTGGTTCCGTAGATTTTACCTTAAAAGATTTGTTAGATGTTATCTTAAAAAATAAGAGATTATCCACATTAGAGTACAATATATTATATAAAATTAGAATTCCAAGGATAATAAGTGCCATACTATTTGGAGGAGCATTAGCTATTTCGGGTTTTTTACTACAAACTTTCTTTAAAAATCCTATAGCTGGTCCCTATGTCCTTGGGATTTCTTCAGGGGCTAGGCTTTTTGTCGGCATCTTCATATTGACGAATATAAATTTAAATATATTCAAAATGGGGCCATTAAATATATTTATGGCCTCTTTAATGGGAAGTTTATTAGCTATGTTGTTTGTATTATTATTTGCAAAGAATGTAGATGATATCTCTGCCTTGATAGTAGTTGGAATCATGCTTGGATATATTGCATCTGCAGGTACAAATCTAATGATTACCTTTGCTGAACGTGAGAAAATAGCAAGTTTAACATTGTGGTCTATGGGGAGTTTTTCTGGTGTCACTTGGGACATGGTAAGGCTATCTACTTGGATTATAATACCTACAACTATATTAGTATTTGCACTATCTAAGCCGTTGGAAGGCTATTTGTTAGGTGAAAATTATGCTAAAAGTATGGGAATCAACATTAAAGCATTTAGGATAATTTTAATAACTTTATCTAGTATTCTTTCAGCATGTGTTACTGCTTTTGCTGGGCCTATATCTTTTGTGGGAATTGCTGTGCCTCATTTGGCTAGATTGGTTATGAAAACTTCTAAGCCGAAGGTTTTAATACCTGGCATATTCTTATTAGGTTCTAGTTTTTGTCTGCTGTCAGATTACTTAGCAAGAACATTATTTTCTCCTATTGAATTGAATATTAGCACTGTAACATCATTTATTGGAGCACCTATAGTTATTTGGCTGATGGTAAACAGGAGGCGTAGAAGATGACTTTTTTATCAACAGAAGAATTAAAAGTAGGGTACAAGAAATCAATAGTGGTGGACCATGTCAATGTAGATTTAAATAGAGGAGAAATCTTATGTTTACTAGGTCCTAATGGATGTGGAAAGTCTACTATTTTGAAGACCATAACAGATCATATAAAGCGTATAGGGGGTTCAATAACTGTACTGGGAAGGGATTTAAATGATTTATCCATTAAGGATAGAGCCAAGGAGATGTCAGTAGTATTGACTGAAAGAATTGCCCCGGGAATGATGCTGGCAGAAGAAGTAGTAGCAACAGGTAGATATCCTCATACTAGCTACTCTGGCAGGCTAAAGGAGCAGGACTGGGATATAATCAACGAATCCATAGAGGTAGTAGATGGGGAAAAATTAAGGAATAAGGAGTTTCAATCGTTAAGCGATGGTGAAAAACAGAGGATTATGATTGCAAGGGCAATCTGTCAAGAAGCAGATATTATGGTATTAGATGAGCCTACATCATTTCTGGACATAAAATTTAAGATAGAGTTACTAAATATATTAAAAAAACTCTCCATAGAAAAGAATAAGACCATAATTATGTCTTTACACGAAATCGATTTGGTTCCTAAAATTGCAGATAAGGCTTTGCTGATAAAAAGTGGGAAGATATATAGATATGGTGCCCCAGAAGATATAATAACCGATGAATCCATAAGAGAAGTTTATGATTTAAAAGGAGGCTCTTTTAATACCACTATAGGAAATGTAGAGTTGCCCACTATGGTAGAATGTCCTGAAGTCTTTGTTGTTGGCGGAGGGGGAAAAGCTACTAAGATATATAGAGCTTTAAATAAAAAGGGAATTGGATTTTACAGCGGTATATTATTTAAAAATGATATTGATTATAATGTATCAAAAACATTAGCATATCAAACTATAGAGGAAGATGGTTTTATAAATATGAAACCTGAAAAGATAGCTAAGGCTAAAGCTTATATAGAAAGATGTTATGCTGTTATAGATTCAGGAGTGAGTTTGGAAGGAATTAATAGAGGTAATTATGAACTACTTCGATTTGCAACACAGAAAGGGGTAAAAGTCCTATCATTGAGAGATGAAAATATGGAATTAAGCTTAAAAAGATACCATTCCATATCATCGATGATAGATGATATAGCGGATTAGATTTGATAGAGGAATGATTGTAAACTCGGGATTGAGTTAAGAAAATCGAGCTGAAAGAATAATAAGACCTATTGCATAGAAATTTGCCTTATGATAGTATATTAATTGGAAATTGAATATTAGAGACATTAGGTTTTTTAGATTAATAGGGAAATCGGTGAAAGTCCGATACAGCCCCCGCTACTGTAAGTGAGACGAAATCAACTTATGCCACTGAGTTCTTCTTGGGAAGGCGTTGAGAGTAGGATGAACACAAGTCAGGAGACCTGCCTAATAGTTTATTTGAAGTAACCTTCGGTGGGAAGGAGAGACTTATTTTTGCGATTTGTTGAATGCAGATAATGATCCCTAACTGTGAAGGTTGGGGATTTTTTTATTACTCAACCTATCTTAATGTAATAGTGAATATATTTTTGCTCACTGTTTTTCAACGGGGGAATCTTTTTCACTTAAGGTCTAAAATCTATATTAGCACTAAAGGTAATATTTACCTTTAAATAATAGTGAGAGGTGGTTTCATGAAAAACAAAGCTTTGTCCTTATTATGGGTGTTATTCTTTCTTGTATTGGCTCCAAGCATTGCCAATGCAATGCATATAATGGAAGGATTTCTACCAGCAAAGTGGGCAATCATTTGGGCTGGTGCAGTTTTACCTTTTGTTTTCTTAGGTATAAAAAGGATAAACGATATTTTTAAAGGAAATACGAATCAAAAGGTGTTATTGGGACTAGCAGGTGGTTTTGTATTTGTGCTTTCTGCTTTAAAGATACCATCTGTAACAGGTAGTTGCTCCCATCCAACGGGAGTAGGTTTAGGAGCTATATTGTTTGGACCTACAGCTATGACCATAGTAGGATTAATAGTATTATTATTTCAAGCATTATTATTGGCTCATGGTGGATTAACTACATTAGGTGCTAATACTTTTTCCATGGCAGTAGTAGGACCGTTGGTATCCTATGGAGTTTTCAAATTATTAAAGAAAAAAGATGCAAATACAACTTTCACCGTATTTTTAGCAGCTTTTTTAGGTGACTTGATGACCTATGTAGTTACTGCAAATCAGTTAGCTTTAGCATTTCCTGATCCTGTGAATGGTTTTGTTGGTTCTTTAGGAAAATTTTTATCCGTATTTGCTGTTACTCAAATTCCATTAGCTATTGTAGAAGGTATAGTAACAGCCATTGTTTACAATTTATTGGTTGAATATAGTAAAGAAGGGGTGATCAAGATTGAAACAATCAAATAAAACTAATATATTACTTATTTTATTGGCTATTGTTATAATTATAACCCCTTTATTCCTTAAAAAAGATGCTGAATTTGGAGGTGCTGATGACCAAGCAGAGGATGTCATTGGTGAAATCAACGCAGATTATGAACCTTGGTTTGATCCAATATGGGAACCGCCTAGTGGTGAAATCGAAAGCTTGCTATTCTCATTACAGGTGGCCATTGGTGCTGGGGTAATTGGATATGTATTTGGGATGATGAAGGAGAAGAAAAAAAGTTGCTGCTAATAGATAAATATGCTTATACTAATAAATTGTCAGATTATAACCCTATGACAAAGTTTATCTTTGTCATAGGGGCTTTAGCAATAGCTCTCCTTTTCAACAATACATATATAAATATTGGTATATTTATAATCATGTTATATTTGACGACGTTTGTAGCTAGTATACCTTTGGATAAATATTTAAAGATATTGGCAGTACCCATTATTTTTTTGATGATTAGTATAATTACCATATTATTGAGCATTTCTCATAATGATGTATTTATGTTTAGTATAAAAATATCTAATAGATATCTAGGAATTACACAGGAGTCTTTAGTAGAATCTATAAATACATTGGCAAGGGTTTTAGCATCTATTAGTTCAACTTTTTTTCTAGCTTTGACTACACCATTAAATAGTCTTATAAATATACTTAAAAAGTTAAGGGTTCCTAATGTTTTAATAGAGTTATTGGTATTAATATATAGATCTATATTTATCTTCTTAGGTGAATCAAAGGATATAATCATGGCAGAAGAGATGAAATTTGGTTACGACAATATGAAAAACAGTTATAGATCCATAGCCTTACTCATAAGGTCATTATTTATAAGAGTTCTAATGAGGTATGAAGACATGGTTGTTTCTTTAGATAGCAAACTATATAATGGTGAATTTAAAACAGGTGATTAGATGATTACTATAGAGTCTTTAGAATTTAAATATGAAGATGGAACTAAAGCATTAAAGGATATAAACATGGATTTAAGTAAAGGCAACACCATAGGGGTCATAGGAGCTAATGGCTCTGGAAAATCTACACTTTTATTAAATATTATAGGTATCTTAAAACCTAGCAAAGGACGTATAAAGTATAAGGATTTACCTCTAGAATATAGTAAAAAATTTTTAAGAGAATATAGAAAAAAAGTAAATATCGTATTTCAAGATCCAGATAAGCAGCTTTTTTATTCTAATGTATATGATGATCTTGCTTTTTCTCTTAGAAATTTAAACTACAATGAAGAACAAATTGCAATAAAGATTGAGAAAGCATTGAAAATTGTAGATGGATACGAATTAATGGATAGACCAACTCATTTTCTAAGCTATGGTCAAAAGAAGAGAATTGCTATAGCGGGAGTATTGGTTATGGATTTAGATGTAATATTGTTTGATGAACCTACCAGTGGATTGGATCCTTATATGACTAAAGAAATAAAGAATATCATAAAGAAGTTGAGTATGGAAAAGAAAATAGTCATATCTAGTCATGATATGGATTTAATATATGAAATTTGTGATTATGTTTATGTACTAGGAAAAGGAGAAATATTAGGAGAAGGGTCACCAAGGGAAATATTTTTAGAAAAGGATCTATTGGAAAAAGCCTATCTTGAAAAACCTTGGTTGGTGAAAGTACATCAAGAACTAGGTCTACCATTATGTAAAGATGAAAATCAATTGTTTAAATTATATAGATAGATGAAAGGAGAAATTATGAAAAATGGCATTATAGTTGCTAGTTTTGGTACAACCTATGAGGAAACAAGAAAATTATGTATAGAAAGTATCGAAAATAGGATAAAAGAACGATATAAGGATTGTCTAGTTTTAAGGACTTTTACATCTCAAATGGTCATTAACAAACTTAAAAGAAGGGATGGCTATTTGGTAGATAATCCAAAAGAAGCTTTAGAAAAGATGAAGGATAATGGAGTAAATAGCATCTATATACAACCCCTTCACATAATTGCAGGTCATGAATATGAAAAGTTAATAGAAGAAACAAAAGAATTTATAAATGAAAATGACGACTTCCATATTCAAGTTGGAAAACCATTACTTTATGGCTATTTAGACTATATTAGAGTTGTAGAGGGATTGAAACTTAAAGCCATAGAAGATGGTGAGGCGATTGTTTTTATGGGGCATGGAACAGATCATTTAGCAGATGAATCCTATAAAAGGCTAGAAAATACATTTAAGAATAAAGGTTATAAAAGTGTATTTATAGGGACAGTAGAAGGTAAAATGACATTAGAGGATATAATCCCTAAATTGAAAGAACAAAAAATTACAAGAGTAAGATTAATGCCATTTATGCTAGTAGCAGGAGATCATGCTACAAATGATATGGCATCTGATGGGGAAGATTCATGGAAGACAAAACTTATGTTAGAAGGTTTCTGTGTAGATGTTAGTTTAAAGGGTTTAGGAGAGATGAAGAGCATCCAAGAGATATATATAAACCATTTAGAAAATATACTTAAAAATTAAACAGGAGGATAAAGAAAATGAAAAGAAGAAATCTAATCTTATTGATATTATTAGTAGCCATATCTACATCCTTGATAGTAGGATGTTCCAATAAAACCAACTTGACAGATAATAACAATGCTAATAATAATGGAAGCACAGATGAAAAGCAAACTGATGAGTATGGAATACATATAGATGAGGACTCTGTAACCTTTACTGATGGAAGAGATAAAGAGGTCACAATCAAAAAAGCTCCAAAGAGGGTAATCGTATTATTTGATTCCTATTTAGAAGTATGGTGTAAATCTGGCGGAACCGTAGTAGGGAGATTAGAAGCACCACCTGAAAAGATGGTAGAAGAAGCTAAAGATGCAGAAGTAGTTGGTAAACAAGGAGCAATTAGCCTTGAAAAAATGTTATCATTAGAGCCTGATTTAGTAATATTAAATTCAAATCAAAAATCTCAAATGGAATTGGTACAATCATTAGAGGACAATGAAATTCAAATGATTGCTTTAAATTATTTTGTTAAAGATGATTATTTTAAATTAGTGAGATTATTTACTGCATTAAATGATAGGGAAGACCTATATGAAGAACATGCAGTTAAAGTAAAAGAAGACATAGAATCAATAGTAGAAAAAGCACCAACTGATAAAGAATATAAAGTGTTGCTGATGATGGCAAGTGCTAAGAGTATTACCGTCAGAGGCTCTGATTCAACAGTAGGTGAAATGTTAGAGGATCTTAATACTATAAATATCTCCGACGCTATAAGTGATACCTTAGATTCAAAAGCTTTTAGCATGGAAAAGGTAATTGAAGAAGATCCTGATTTTATATTTGTACAGACTACAGGTAGTGATAAGGAGAAAGTACTTGAAAGGCTTAAAAAAGATGTAGAAGATAATCCTGCTTGGAGCTCATTAACAGCAGTAAAAGAAGATAGATACATATTCCTTCCAAAGGATTTATATATGTATAAGCCAAACCATAGATATGCAGAAGCCTATGAAGGGTTGGCAAAAATTCTCTATCCAGATGTTTTTAAATAAACATATGCCCCTTATTTTAAGGGGCATAAAACCTTTAAACTAGATGAGAAAGAAGGTGCATATGATGGGAATTAAGGCTGTAGATATCCATGTAAATTATGGTGAAAAGAAAGTTCTAAATAATATAAACTTAGAAGTTAAAGATGGTCAAATTGTAAGCATTATTGGACCAAATGGTTCTGGAAAGTCCACTCTACTAAAAGCTTTATCTCGATGCATAAAACCTAATAAAGGTTCCATATATCTAGACGAAGAAAAGTTATCTAGTATACCTACTAAAAAAATAGCTCAAAAAATGGCAATACTTCCTCAAGTAAAAAATGTACTCTCCGATATAACGGTTAGAAACCTAGTATCCTATGGAAGATTTCCTCATTTAAACTTTGGTCAAAGACTGAATAGAGAAGATGAGGATATAGTGAATTGGGCTATTGAAAAAACTGGTTTAATGGATTTAAAGTATAGATATATGGCTAATTTATCTGGTGGGGAACAACAGAGAGCTTGGATTGCTATGTCTTTAGCTCAAAAGCCTGAAATATTATTGTTAGATGAACCAACTACATTTTTGGATATTTCCTATCAATTGGAAGTCTTACAACTGGTCAAGGAATTAAATAAATCTTTAAATTTAACGGTAATAATGGTGCTGCACGATTTAAATCAAGCAGCTAGGTATTCAGATAATATATTCGTATTGAAGCAGGGTAGAATATGGGAGTGGGGAAAACCTGAGGAGATACTAAAAGGTAAACTACTAAAAGATGTTTTCAGAATAGATGGCCATATATATAGGGATAGGGTAAATTGTTGTCCTTATTTTATTCCGCATAAGGTAAACTAATATAGAATAATTGGAGGTATAAGATGGCAAATATTATGGTACAAGGAACTACTTCATCAGCAGGTAAAAGTCTTATGTGCACTGCTCTATGTAGAATATTTAAAGATGATGGATATAGGGTATGCCCTTTTAAGTCTCAGAATATGTCCTCAAAATGTTATGAAACCAAAGAAGGATTAAAGATGAGTACTGCACAAGCTCTACAAGCTAAGGCTGCAGGAATTGAACCTAATCCAAACATGAATCCAATACTTTTACAGCCTAATTCTGATAGACAAAGTGATGTAATATTAAAAGGTAAATTATATAAGAATATGGGGGCAGTGAAATATTTTGAATTTAAAAGCAGTTTAAAACCTATGATTATAGAAACCTATAAAGAATTAGAAAAAGATTACGATATTATAGTTTTAGAAGGAGCAGGCAGTCCTGCGGAAATAAATTTGAACCAAAATGATATAGTCAATATGGGCATGGCAGAAATGGCAGATGCACCAGTGTTATTAATAGCAGATATAGATAGAGGAGGAGTATTTGCTTCACTTTACGGAACTGTGATGCTACTCGAGGAAGATAAAAGAAGCAGGATAAAAGGACTTATCATAAACAAATTTCGGGGTGATAAAAGCTTATTGGAACCAGGTATAGAGATGATAGAAGAACTATTAAACATACCTGTAGTAGGAACCATACCTTTCGTTCCTTTAGAATTAGTAGATGAAGACACTTTAGTGGATTATGAAAAAAAGTGCGATACAAAGTCTCAAACTACGGAAGAGGTAGAACATGAGCTGGACAAGTTAGCTAAAATAGTAAGAGAAAATATGGATATGGAATACGTATATTCCTTATTGAATTATAAAAAAATGTAGGTGAAAATATGAAAAGCATTTTAATAGCAGTAGTATTGGATTTACTAATAGGAGATCCCTATAGCTTTCCTCATCCCGTTAAGCTGATGGGGAAAATTATATACTTAGAAGAAAAAAGTGCAAGGAGAATATTTAAAACTAAAGAAGGATTAAAATTGGCAGGACTTATCATTGCTCTACTGAATATCCTATTGGCAGTTTTAGTACCTTTCTTATTGCTAAATGTCATTAAAGGCTATGGAATTTTATATGGAATTATAGATATATATATCATCTATACATGTATTTCAGCTAGATGTCTACATAAGGAAGCTATGAAGGTATATCACGCCTTTGGAAAAGGAATTGAAGAGGCAAGAAATAGATTATCTTATATAGTAGGTAGGGATACTAAAAATTTAACGGAAGAAGAAATCATTAGAGCAGACATAGAGACAGTAGCGGAAAATACAGCTGATGGAGTTGTTGCACCATTATTTTATATTATGTTATTTGGAGCTTCGGGAGGACTTATGTATAAGATGGTAAATACTATGGATTCTATGCTAGGATATAAAAATGAAAAGTACATTGACCTTGGATTTTTTCCAGCAAAGATAGATGATGTGTTTAATTATATACCAGCTAGAATAACTGGAGTACTCATGTGCTTATCTTCTATATTTAGATTCGACACAAAGACGGGCTTTAAGATAATGATAAGGGACAGAAAAAACCATAAAAGTCCTAATGCAGCTTTTCCAGAGGGAGCAGTAGCAGGTCTTTTAAATATTCAACTTGGAGGGAATAACTACTATTTTGGAAAGATAGTAGAAAAACCTACTATTGGAGATAGAACAAAGAGGATAGAGATTGATGATATTAAAAAGACCATTGAAATCATGTATAGCGCAGAATTTTTGTTGCTTTTATTATATGGAATAATTTATATTTTTTAATAAGGAGCAGATGAAGAAATGGAACACGGTGGAGATTTGATAACTTATGGGAAATACTATGAGGGAGAACTAATAGATTTTAGTAGCAATATAAATCCTTTAGGAGTTCCTAAGGGACTTGATGAAGAGCTAATAAAAGGTTTCAACACCCTCGTTAGGTATCCAGATATAAAATATAGACATCTTAAAGTGGATATAGCTAAATATTTAAAATGCAGTGTAGAAAATGTGATCCTAGGTAATGGGGCAGTGGATATAATAAACAACTTTATCCTAATGTTTCCTAGAATCATAGTATTTTTGCCTTCCTTTTCAGAATATGAAAAGAGGGCTTTAGTCTACGATAAAGAGGTAATTAAGCTAAATTATAAGGAGGATTTCACCCTAGATTTAGATGCATTAGGAAAGGTTATGATGCCCTACGATTTATTAATAATTGGGAACCCTAACAATCCAACGGGTTTAAGGATTGAAGAGGATATATTGATTAAATTATATGAAATGGTTAAATGTAAACATGGATTCCTCCTATTAGATGAAGCTTTTTATGAGTTCTGTCCAGAGGATTATGATAGTATTCAAATGTTTGAAAAAGACAATTTTAAAAACATTGGAATAATTCGAGCTGCTACTAAATTTTTTGCTCTCCCGGGGATTAGGCTAGGATATTGCTGTACTTCTGAAGATATAAGAAAAAAACACGAAGAGGTAGAGCTTCCGTGGAGTGTCAATGCTCTTGCAGATATTGCTGGAAGATATATATTTAAATGCAAAGATTATATTGAAGATAGTAAAAACTATATAGAAGAAGAAAGAAAATATCTTTTGAAAGAGCTATCAAAAGTGGAGAGCATAAGGGCATATAATACCCATGCCAACTATATCCTTATAAAATTATTAAAATGGAATGAGGAATATATATTTAACTTCTTTTTAAAAAGAGGGTTGGTAATTAGAAAATGTTCCAGCTTTAATGGTTTAGACAATAAGTATATTAGAGTAGCTATAAAGGATAGAAAAAATAACATAAGACTTGTAGAGACCTTCAAGGAATTGGAGATGATATAGATGAAAACCATTATGGTTACGGCCCCTTCTAGTGGAACGGGAAAGACTTTAATCACTATTGGAATAATAAGAGCATTGAGGAATAGGGGATTAGATATATCGGCTTTTAAGACAGGACCAGACTTTATAGATACAAGGTATTTAGGTTTAGCATCAGGTAAAAGAGCAGGAAATCTAGATATACATATGATAGGAAGAGAAGGACTAAAAAAAGCTCTATTTATAAATAATGGAGAATATGCCGTAGTTGAAGGAGCTATGGGATATTTTGATGGAATCTACAATACCTTCATTAATTCTAGCTATGATATATCTAAGGAATTGGATATCAATGCTATCCTTGTATATACACCAAAAGGTGAGATGTTCTCAGCTATTCCCAAGATAAAAGGTATGGTGGATTTTGAAGGTTCTAAGATCAAAGGAATAATATTAAACAGGGTGAGAAAAGATATTTACTTGATTTTAAAAGAACAAATTGAAGAGTATACAGGAGTTAGGGTATTGGGATACATAGAAGAAGATAAAGACTTAGAAATACAAAGTAGATATTTAGGATTAGTACAATGTATAGAAAATAAAGATGTAGAGGATATAATTGAAAGAATAGCTGTAACCGTAGAAAAAACTATAGATATAGATGGAATACTCAATATAACAACTGAAATCAGTGTACCGAATTATACTTATCCTCATAAAAGGGATATAAGGGTAGCCATAGCTTATGATGAAGCTTTTTCCTTTTACTACAATGAAAATTTAAATCTCTGGGAGAATACCAGCCATGTACAATACTTTTCTCCAATAAGAGATAAAAGAGTACCTCCATGTGATTTGTTAATCCTTGGAGGAGGATATCCCGAGCTTTACAAGGAAGAACTTTCGAAAAATAAAGACATGATAAATTCCATAAGGGAAATGGTAAAATCAGGAGGATTTGTATACGGAGAAGCTGGAGGATTTATGTATTTAGTAGAAAGTATAGATGAATACCCTATGTGTGGGATATTTAAAGGTAAAGCTACGATGATGGACAAGCTTCAAAGGTTTGGATATGTAAATATTGAAATAGAAGGGAACTCTTTATTCGGAAATAAAGGAGATACATTGACAGGACAAGAATTTCATAGGTCAATTACCCATATAGAGAATAGACCAGTACTCAATATTTCCAAGCCCATGAGTAAACGTAAATGGCAGTGCGGATATAAATATAAAAATGTATTTGTAGCATATCCTCACATAAACTTTTTAGGTAATATAAAAGCATTTAACCATCTGTTGGATAAAATTGAAAAAGAAAGGCAAGGTGTATATGAAATGTATATTAAAAATCCTATGGAAATAGAGAATAGAAGTATGGATATAATAGATGAAGTCATGGCAGATACTAGCTTTACTGATAAAGAAAAAATAATAGTTAAAAGGATGATCCATACTACAGGTGATTTTGATTATAGGAATATTGTAAGCTTTAATCATGACTTTATGGATAAGGCAATAGAAGGTATAAAGGCTGGAGGCACTATATTTACTGACACTAAGATGGCTTATATGGGAATAAACAAAAAAGCCTTATCTAAATCCAAATGCAATTTGAAATGTTTCATAGATGATGAAAGAACGTTTAATCTTTCTAAACAATTAAATACTACAAGATCTGCCTGTACTATAGAATTGGCAGTAGAACAAGGAATAGATATGTTTGTCATAGGCAACGCACCAACAGCTCTCTTTAGATTGTTGGAATTAGTTGAGGAAGGAAAAGTAAATCCTAAATTTATAATAGGAGTTCCCGTAGGTTTCGTTGGAGCAGGAGAATCTAAAGAGCATTTAAGAGAATTCAATATACCTTCTATATCTACAGTAGGTACAAAAGGAGGCAGCAATGTAGCCGCATCAATAATCAATGCTCTCTTATACATGGTGGTAGGGCGATGACCTTGGATATGTATATAATAAAGGATGGCAAAAAACTTAGGTGTGGTTATACTACTGGCAGTTGTGCAGCTGGAGCAGCTAAAGCAGCTGCTTTAATGATTGAAAGTGGTAAGAAGATAAACTATGTAGAAATAGATACTCCAGCAGGGGTGAGGTTAAAGTTAGAGGTAAATAATCAGATATTAGATGAAAATAAGGCATGTTGTTCCATCATAAAAGATGGAGGAGACGATCCAGATGTTACTGATGGAATGGAAATATATGCAGAAGTAGAAAAAAGAAACGATGGCAAGGTTCTGATAGATGGCGGGGTAGGCATAGGTAGAATAGAGAGAAAAGGTCTATTTGGTGAAGTCGGCGAGGCTGCTATTAATCCTGTTCCCAAGAAGATGATAGAAAAAGAAGTAAGAGAGGTTTCACATACTGGATACAATATAGTCATCTATGCACCAGAAGGTGAGAAAATAAGTCAAAAAACCTATAATAAAAATATTGGCATAAGTGGAGGCATATCCATTATAGGAACTAAAGGTATAGTATATCCTATGTCCGAAGAGGCTCTAATAAAAACCATCTATATGGAAGTGGATATGATTGAAGAGAAGTATGGAAAGGGAAATATAATTTTAGTACCAGGCAACTATGGAGAAAAAATTGCAGATTCTTTAGGATTGGTAAATGGTCGAGTAAAGGTTTCAAACTATATAGGTGACAGCCTTTTATATATTTATAATAAAGGTTTTAAATCCATGACTTTAATAGGGCATATTGGAAAATTTTCAAAATTATCTATAGGAGTGTTTAACACCCATAGTAAAATATGCGATGCTAGAGTGGAAGCCTTTATATACTATTTAGCATTAAGAGGAGCTTCCATAGAAGTCCTTGAAAGGGTTGGGGAAGCAATAACTGCTGAAGAAGGGCTGAATATTTGTATAGATGAAGGTTATGGAGAAATTATTAAGGATATGGAAAGGGGAGCAGAAAAGAGGATTAAAAAATACTTAAAAGATGAAAGCTATCCTGTAGAGGTAATCATATATTCTATGGAAAGGGGTGTTCATATGGGGTAATAGTGGCGGGAGTCGGACCAGGTAATCCTAGATATTTAACTGTAGAAGTGAGAGAGGCTATTGAAGAAGCGAAATATGTAATGGCATTTGGCAGAGTAGCAAATTCTTTAAGGTCTATACGGAATGATTTTGTAGAAATAAATAGAGTTGAAGACATTGTAAAGCATATAGATGAATGGGAAGATATACTGATATTAGCCTCAGGAGATCCATGTTTTTATGGAATAGTTGAATTTCTTAAGAAAAGAAAAGTGCCTATTGAAAAAGTACTGCCCGGTTTATCTTCTTTTCAATATATGATGTCAAAGCTAGAAAAGAGTTGGCAGGGAGCTTGTCTTTTATCTTTACATGGTAGAACAGATGGATTAGACAAGGTAAGGGAAAATAAACAGACCATAATATTGACGGATAAACAAAACACACCGTCAGTTATTTCAAAAGCACTGCATGATTTAGGTGTAAAGGGCACTATATATGCAGGTTTTAATCTTTCTTATGAAGATGAATTAATAGAGAAAATAGGTATAGGAGAAAAAATAGAGGATAAATCCTCTTTATCGGTGGTGATGGTTGAAAATGAAATGGATTGATGATGAAGAATTTATAAGGGGAAATATCCCTATGACTAAATTCAATATTAGAGTATTGACTATGGCGTATTTAAAAATCGAAACTGGAGATAGACTATTGGATATTGGAGCAGGTACAGGCTCTATATCAGTGGAAGCAGTACTACAAGGGGCAAAGGTATGGGCTGTAGAAAAGGAAATAGAAGGCATAGAGTTAATAAATAAAAACAAGGATAAGTTTGGAGTAAGTATAAAAATAGTTGAAGGTAAAGCGCCAAAGGATATTCCTAATATAAAGTTTAATAAATGTTTCATAGGGGGTAGCGGTGGAAAGTTAAAGGAGATATTTGAATATTTAGAGTTAGTTCTTGAAAAAGGTGGAATCCTATGTGGAAACTTTATAACTTTAAAAAACTTGAATCGATTTATGGAATTATTGGAGGAATATAACTACGAAGATATAGGGGTTCAACTCATTCAATCCTCCTCTATGGACAATATAGGAATCATGAAGGGTAATAACCCAATATTTATCGTAAAAGGAGTGAAAAGATGAAGAAACTATATGGAGTAGGAACAGGTCCGGGAGATAAGGAATTGCTGACATTAAAAGCAGTTAAGGTAATAGAAGGAGCAAAGGTAATATTTGCACCAAATAATAAAGGTAAAAACATGGCATTAGATACGGTTAAGGATTATATCCATAATAAAAAAGTAGTATTGTTAGACTTTCCCATGGGGGAGGTCAAAATGGATGACTATACTAAAGCTGCAAAAATTATATATAAGGAAATATCAGATGAAGAATATGGAGTATTCCTAACTATAGGGGATCCTATGATATATAGTACCTTTATCTATATAATGGAAGAATTAGAGAAAACAGATGTGGAAGTAGAAATAGTATCTGGAATTCCTTCTTTTATAGCTGGGGCAGCAAAATCTAAAACTCCTATTACCATAAAAAAAGATAGATTTTTACTTTGTGATGAATTTCAAGAAGAAATGCTGGACAATGTAGATTCCATATGTATATTAAAAACCTTAAAAGATAAAGAGGATATATTAGATTCTTTTGAGAAGAAGAATTTTATCTATAAATACATTAAGCGTTGCACATTAGAAGATGAGAAAGTATTAATGGATAGGAAAGCTATAGTTGAGGATAAGGATTATATTTCTCTTATAATAGGGAGGCGGAAAAAGGATGATTAGTTTTGTAGGAGCAGGTCCCGGAGATGTGGATTTAATAACCGTCAAAGGAAGAAAATTATTAGAAGAGGCGGATTTAGTCATATATGCTGGAAGTTTAGTGTCAAAGGAGCATTTAAAATGTTGCAAAGAGGATTGTAAAATATATAATAGTGCCTATATGACATTAGAAGAAGTAATAGAAAAAATGGAAATAGCAGTGAGTAAAGGCTTAAAAGTAGTAAGGCTTCATACAGGAGATCCAACTTTATATGGTGCTATAAGGGAGCAGATGGACTTATTAGATGAAAAGGATATAGATTATGAAGTGGTTCCAGGAGTCAGTTCTTTTACAGCAGCTTGTTGTTCCATAAAAAAGGAATTTACATTACCAAAGGTGAGCCAAACGGTAATTTTAACTAGAATAGAAGGAAGGACTAAAGTACCAGCAGAGGAGGATTTAGAGAGTTTAGCTGCCCATAAGGCATCAATGGCTTTATTTCTTTCCATAAAAGAGATAGATAGAGTAGTAGAAAAATTAAAAAAAGGATATGGAAGAGAAAATGTACCAGTAGCTGTAGTGTATAAATCAACTTGGGACGATGAAAGGATAATATTAGGTACATTAAAGGATATAAAGGAAAAGATTCAAGAGGCAGGAATAACAAAAACTGCTCAAATTCTAGTAGGAGATTTTATAGAAGGTGAATATGAAAGGTCTAAACTGTATGATCCTGAGTATACCCATGAATATAGGAGTGCATCTAAATGAGAATAGCTTGTTTATCATTCACCGATAAAGGAAAAATATTAGGTGATATGATTGCCCATAGCAGTGGAGAGATGATTTCATCTGTATATCACTATACTAATAGTGAAATTGAAGGTGGAATTAAAGATTTAATGGAATATTTGGTTAGGAAATATGATGGCTTAATATTCATATCTGCTACAGGTATAGCCGTAAGGATGATGAATCCATATATTAAAGATAAGACCATAGATCCTGCTGTAGTGGTAGTAGATGATTTAGGTAGATTTTCAATAAGTCTATTGTCTGGTCATATAGGTGGGGGAAATGAACTAGCAAAGTGGGTAGCCCATATAGTAGGAGCTATTCCTGTAATTACTACTGCTTCTGATAATAGAGGAATAGAATCCTTAGATGTATTTGCTACGAGAAATAATTATTATATGGAAGACATGGAATCGGTGAAAAAGATAACCTCTATGATGGTAAATGGGAAAAAAATTGGGTTTTATTCGGAAATGGAAGATAGGATTGATTACGACAATCTAGTGATACTAGACGATTTGAAAAATATTGGTTCTGATATTGAAGGACTTATAATAGTTAGCTCTCAATCTTATATGAAAAATAAATTTATCATCCCCTATGCTACCCTCATACCTAAAAATATAAATATAGGTATAGGATGTAAGAAAGGAATGGAGAGTTCAAGAATTATAAAAGCAATAGAAGAAGCATTTCATAAGGTAAATCTATCTATTAAAGGTATCAAGGCTATAGGGACAGTGGAAATAAAGAAACATGAAAAGGGAATAATAGAAGCATCGAAATACTTTAATTGTCCATTAAAAATATTGACTATAGAGGAAATTAAAAAAGTAGAGCAAAGGTTTGAAAAATCTCAGTTTGTCAAGGATACCATAGGAGTATATTCGGTGTCAGAACCTTGTGCTTATTTATTAGGTGGGAAAATCATATCTAGGAAGACTAAATATGGAGGAATAACAATATCCATAGCAAAGGAGGAAAACAATGGCTAAATTATATGTAATAGGTATAGGACCAGGGGGTAGAGAATATATGACTTTAAAAGCTATAGAGGCAATAAAGCGTTCAGATATAATAGTAGGCTATACTCCCTATATAGATTATTTAGGGAATTTGGTTAAGGATAAGGAAGTATTTTCTACAGGAATGAAGGGAGAAATAGAAAGATGTAAATTGGCTATAGATAAGGTTAGGAGTGGGAAGAATACAGCTATAATAAGCACAGGAGATGCAGGACTTTATGGTATGGCAGGACCCGTTTTAGAATTAAAAGAAGAAATAGAGGTGGAAATAATTCCAGGAGTTACCGCTGCCTTTTCAGCGGCTAGTGAATTAGGTTCTCCAATAATGCACGATTATGCTTCTATTAGTCTAAGCGACTTATTAACTCCATGGGAGGTCATAGAAAATAGAATTGAAAAAGCAGCGGAAGGAGATTTTGTAATAGCCATTTATAATCCGAGAAGCAAAGGGAGAAAAGATCATTTGGAAAAGGCGGTAGATATTATATTAAAATATAAATCTCAAGAAACGCCAGTGGGAATAGTGAAGAATTCAGGACGCTTAAATAGGGAAATAATTTTAACAACATTGGCTAACATAGATTACGAAAAAGTGGACATGCTATCTATATTGATAATAGGCAATAGTAATACCTATATAAATGATGGCTATATGATAACACCAAGAGGATATGATTTGATATGATATGGATAATTGGAGGTACTAAGGAAACTAGAAAGTTGTTAGATAAGATAAGAGATATCGATAACTACATTGTTACCATTGCAACGGATAGTGGAAGAGAATTTATAGATACTCCTAATTTAATCGTAGGTAGGATGAATTATAGGGAGATGTTAAGGTTTATTGATGAAAAAGGGATATCCTTAATAGTAGATTTATCCCATCCTTATGCAAAGGTGGTAACCCAGAACGCAAAGAAGGCAGCAGAGTATAAAAATATAAAATATATTCGTTATATTAGAGAAAAGACTACATTAGGGACAAAAAGTATATATTTAAATAGTTATGAAGAATGTTATAATTATCTTGCTGAGGTGAAAGGAATAGTATTTTTCACCACTGGCTCTAAAAACATAGGAGATTTTGAGAGGATACGAGGGAATAATAGATTTATCTATAGAATACTTCCTGCCATAGAAAGTATAGAAGAATGTAAAAAATATGGTATAAGATTAAAGGATATAGCTGCAGTATTAGGTCCTTTTTCTAAAGATTATAATAAAATTATGTTCAAAGAATATGATGCAGATTACGTAGTAATGAAGGATAGCGGAAAGGAAGGTGGAACTTTAGAAAAGGTATTAGCTTGTAAAGAGCTAGGAATAACATCTATAATAATAGGCAGAGAAGAGGAACAGGGGTTAAGTAGTATAGATTCCATAGAAAAAATAATAAGGGGGAATTAATATGGAGAACTCGTATAGATTTTATAGAAATATAGCTTGCAAATATTTTCCTTGTCATAAGGTGAAAGATGAAGAGGAATTCAATTGTATGTTTTGTTATTGTCCATTATACTTTTTAGAGGAATGTGGAGGCAATCACGTTGACCACATGGGGATTAAGGATTGTACCAACTGTCTAATACCCCATTCACCAAAGGGATATGATTATATAAATGAAAAGATAATGGAAATAAATAGGTTTAAAAAATAAATTCAATTATCATATTAATCTTTCTATTTAGGACATAGTAGTCGAACTATGTCTATTTTTGTTAAAATGTGTTGGACTTATTCTCAAATTTATGTTATATCTAAAATATAAATGCCTGTCCGCTGCTAGGGAAAAATAAAATAGTAAAGGAGGGTTTTAAGCAAACTTCATTCACCAGTCCATTATTTTTTAAAATATTTGAACAAATAAAATTAGCAAAATACTATATAACAGATGTTGGAGGGAAGTGGTTTATATGTTTAATAAGATGAAAATTTCACACAAACTTAGTCTATTCACAGGGATTATTATGCTCATTTGCTTCTCTATTATTTTTGCTGTGGTTTTTAAACATGTTTATTCTGTAAATTTGAAACAAGCAAAGGAGATTGGCAGACAAGTTTCTTATTTAAATGAAAAAAAGATAATAGATATGCTAGAGAATATTGAGAAGATGGAAGATTCAGTTATAAATGAAATTGAATATCTAAGAGGTAAAAACATAATCAAAAGAGAAGACGTTATAGGAATGTTAAAGGAAATAATGGATAAAAATTCAGATTTAAAGGGAATATCCATAAGTTATGAACCTAATGCATTTGATGGTAGAGATGAAGAGTACATAAATAAAATTGGCAGCAATGAAAAAGGGATTTTTATGCCCTATATTTTTAATGGTAATGTAACGAAAGCTTATGATGATGGAATGGATATGGATTGGTATAATGTTCCTAGGAATACAGGTAAAACATTTTTAACGGATCCAACAGTATATAATGTAGATGGTAAAGATGAATTAATGCTCTCCATAGCAAAGCCTATAATAAGAGACGGAAAGTTTGTAGGTGTCATATCTTCTGATATAGACATTAGCTTTATTCAAGAGATAGTGGAAGAGGTTAGTCCCTACGGTGGATATGCTCATGTAATAGATAGTAAGGGAAATTATATTGCCCATGGAAAAAGTCAAGATAAAATAATGAAAAATTTATTTGAGTTGTATCCAGAATTAGAAGAAATGTTTAAAACTGCTTATGAAGAGGAACAGATAAAGTTGACTAACGGCATAAATGGAGTTAAAAGCGTAGAAGCTATAGTACCTATGAAATTAGAATCTTCAGATACCGTATGGGTTTTTAGCACTATTATGCCTGAGAAAAATATTATGAGTGAATACTATGGCTTAAAGAAGGTACTATTGGGATTTGCACTGGCATCGGTTATCGCAATAGTTGTAATATTGATGGAAATGATTAAACTATCATTGAAGGGCCTAAAAGTTATCAATGAAAGCTTAGCCTTTATAGATGAAGGAGATTTAACCTATGATATTCCAGATAAATATCTTAAAAAAGAAGACGAAGTAGGGCAAATGGCTAGATCTGTCTCCAATATGAAAAATTCATTGGAAGAGATGATCTATGATATAATGAGTCAATCCCGAAAAATGGAAGAGATGACTAATAGGATAAATAGTGGAGCAGATAAATTAAAAGATGATATGGAAAATATTTCTGATGCAACTCAACAATTATCGGTAGGAATGGAAGAAACATCTGCCTCAACAGAAGAAGTAAATGCTTCAGCAGTTCAAATTGAAAAGGTAGCAGAAACCGTTACTAATAGGGCAGAAGAGGGAAGTAAGTCTATAGCAGAAGTATATGAAAAGACCAATAAGCTGAAAAATAATTTTCAAGAATCTCAGAAGAGTATCTCTAGAGTATATTCAGAAACTAAGGAGGAATTGCTTAAGGCTTTAGACGAAGTAAAAGCTATGGATCAAATAAGTTTATTGTCCAATAGCATAATGGAAATAACAGATCAAACAAATTTATTAGCATTAAATGCAGCTATTGAAGCTGCTAGAGCAGGGGAATCTGGCAGAGGATTTACAGTAGTAGCAGAAGAAATAAGAAAACTAGCGGAAAATTCAAGACATACTGTAGAAGAAATTCAACAAATAACAGAAAGAGCAGTAAAATCCGTAGAGCATTTATCCAAAAGTGCAAGTAAAATACTTGACTTCATGGATACAGATATAATAAAGGACTACGATAGGATGTTAAAATCTACGGAGACATATACAAAGGATATGTATAATATAGAGAATTTAATAAATGATTTCAGTGCTATATCTGAAGAACTTTTGGCCTCTATACAAGAAGTGCTTGGAGCTATAGAAGAAGTAACAGTAGCAAACAATGAAGGAGCAGAGTGGACATCTAATATAGCAGAAAAAACACTTACTATAGTAGAAGAAACAGCAAAAATGGCAAAGGCAGCCAACGGTTCTAAAATTGCAGCAGACGATCTAAATAAATTGGTAGAAGAATTTAAATTAAAATAATGGAAATTTAATATATGTTGTATATATTTAAGCTTATAGTTTATAGAATAGGAGACGAGAGAGTTAAAATCATAATCTTGTTTTCTATTCTATTTTATTCCCCCTTTTGGAAAGAAAATATAGTATAATTAATATACTACATAAGAACATCTAATTTAGGGTGAAAAGAGGATAAAGTATGGATAAATCGATTGTTAATTGTATTAGTACCATAGATTATTTTAATAGACAAAAATTTGATAGATTAGGATTAGGAGTGGAAATACAAGATTTTACCCAGCCAGAGCTGTTAGATTTTGGTTGGGAAGATAGGGTTAAGGAATATAAAAAGTTGTTAGATGGATTTTCTAATACCATATCTATCCATGGACCATTTTTAGATTTAAAACCCATAAGTCCAGATAGTTCTATAAGAGAAGCCAGTTATCATAGGTATTTAACAACCTTAAATATTGCTAAAAGACTAGGTGCAGATTATTGTGTTTTCCATAGTCAGATAAATCCTTGGCTTAACGAGCCGAGAATAAAAGATTTAAACAATAATTTAAACAGAGAATTTTGGGAGAAAATTTTAAAAGAGGTTGGAGATTTTAAAGGGACTATACTTATAGAGAATATATTTGAAGATGACCCAATATTATTAAAGGAGCTTATGGATACCATAGATTTTCCTAATATTAAAGTTTGCCTAGACATAGGACATGCAAAGCTTAGGACTAATAAGAGATTAGAGGAGTGGATAAGGATATTAAAGGATGAAATACGATATATTCATCTCCATTGGAATGAAGGTATATATGATGAACACAATAGACTTTCTGATGAAGGTATTCTTTTTATAGGGAACTTATTAGAAAAATATGAAATGGAACCAATAATAGCATTGGAATATAATATAGATAGTTTAGAAGATGAGGTTAAAAGATTTAAATAGCCGAAGGACTAATATGCTCCTTCGGCTTTAGTATGTACTTTAAATATTTTTTTGCTTATTGTCTTTCTTAAATAAGACTAAAACCAACCCTATAACGATAATTGAAAATCCATAGGCACCTACATATATTTTTTTATTGCCATTGGACTTAAGCTTATTATCACCGGTATTGTAGGCAAAAGCCTGTTTTACATCTCCATTGGTTCCAACATATTCCAATATAATTTTGTCCTTAGATAATTCTACATTATAGTTGCTTTTTAGAATTTTTTTAAAATCGTTGGAATCCATATAGACTCCAGATTTATAAATAATAGGTTCATAGTCTAGTACCATTTCATCATCACCAAATTTAGCTTTTTTTTCACCTATTTCAAGATTTAAAATATTGCCTATATTAATATTGCCATCTCTATTGTATTCTATAGGTATGTTTAAATACTTAAATAATTCTTCTACAGAAAGATAAGTTTGTCCATCTATTTCATATACGGAGCTTAAAGACTTTTCATCTTTTCTATCCAATTTTAAACTATACTTAATAGGTTCATTTTCTGGAATCTTATCGACAAAATACGATTTAATAGGTTTGCCGGGACTTACTCCATTGACAATACCATCTTTGTCCTTAACTATAACTCCATTGATGATAACGTATTCTATTCCTACAGAAGGAGCAGCTGTATCCTTAACAGTACTCTTATCAATTATAGTTTCTGGATTAAATATGGTAATGTCCGCATCGCTACCTACTTCAATTCTCCCCTTATATTTCATGGCTGGAGCAGAAGACTCCATTCTCTTAGCAGGTAAATAGCTTACCTTTTTAATAGCCTCCATAGTAGATAAAATTTTTTCTTCTCTAACATATTTACCAAATATTCTACTATAGGTTCCTGCACCGCGAGGATGATTATTTCCAGAAGGTTCAATTATAGTGTCACTGCCTATCATAATATCTGACTCTTTTAATGCCATAATCAATTCTTCTTCAGGCATGGAACCGTGAGCAGCTACTAATAGATGCTGTCTTCTATATTTATCAAAGGTATCTTTGGTGATTCTAATATCCGTTCCACCTATTTGTAAATCTTCATAAGTAATTTTAAATCTGTCCTGCCATCCAGGTCTAAATCTAGCAGAGTCAATATAAGTAGCCCAATAGTCATAAGGATATACGCAGGCAGTAATATCCAAACCATTTTCTTGAGCATCCTTTATCATTTGAAGAGCTTCTTCCATATGAAAAGTGCCGCCAGTACTGTTAATATGCATTATGTGGATTATAGCACCAGTTTTTTTGCCATAATCTATTACTTCTTGAATACCCTCAAGACCCTTTTCTCCATCGGAATACCTTAGATGATAAAAAGTAGGTATATTATATTCTTTAGCCAAATTAAGTAAAGGAATTACTTCGTTTTTGACACCAGGTACATATTCAAAGCTAAATGAAATACCTAAGGCACCAGCTTCTATATTTTTTCGGACGGATTTTACTAGTTTGTCTATATCTTTTTTATTGGTCATTTCAGCATCTACACCATAACCAACAATAGGCCAACGTTGTCTTGTAATAAATGAAGAAGCACCAAAGTTGGTTAATACTCCATTTTTTTCCCAAGTATCATACCAAGTCTTTGCATCTTCAGTACCACCATGCATGGCTAAGTTACTGGTTACTCCATCTAACACTTTTAGTTTAATACCTACGGAGTTTGGATCATAGGATATAAGGTCTATAAATCCAGGGGAAACTATTAGACCTGTAGCATCTATTTCTTTATCTCCTGAAATATTATCTTTAGTAATTCTAATTATCTTCTCATCTTTAATCCCCAAATTATAACCAGATAACTCATGATCAGTAGAAGGATTAAAAATAGTGCCATTCTTTATTACGATGTCGTATGTTTCCTTTTCAGTGAAAGAATTTTTAGGAATTAGAGTTAAAATTAAAATAATAATCAATGGAAATATTAATTTTTGTTTATTTATGTATCTTCGTCTCATAAGGTCACTTCCCTATTATTCTATTTAAAAATATAGTATCATAAATTTCATGAATCTTCTACAAATATAAGAAATACGTAATATAATGTTGATAATTGTTTTGAATAATCTTATAAAATTCAATAAAAGATAATTGAGCATTTTCAGTATGAATTAATTAATGTATAATATAGATATATATAAGTAAATATTGGAGGAGATGATGACTTGTTAAATTTTAATTATTCTATACCAACTAAGATATTTTTTGGCAAAGGACAGATTGAGGTTTTAGGAAATCAAATTAAAAACTATGGTTCAAAAGTGCTATTAACATATGGCGGCGGTAGTATAAAGAAAAACGGCATCTATAATAGAGTCATTGAGATTTTAAAGGATAATGATATACCATTCTGGGAATTAGGAGGTATAGATCCAAACCCAAGGATAGACAGTATAAGAGAGGGAATTAAAATCTGTAGAGAAAATGATATAGACTTCATATTACCAGTAGGCGGTGGAAGCACAATAGATTGTTCTAAGGTTATGGCAGCTGGATTCTACTATGAAGGGGATCCATGGGATTTGGTAATTAGGAAATCTAAAATCGAGAAATCCCTTCCTATTGGAGCAGTACTTACTTTAGCAGCTACAGGTTCAGAGATGGATGCAGGAGCAGTAATAACCAATTTAGAAACCAAGCAAAAATTAGGGGTTAGTCATCCATCTATGGCACCTAAATTTTCCATATTAGATCCAACTTATACATTTACAGTACCTAAAAATCAAACAGCCGCAGGTGTGGCCGATATAATGAGTCATACTTTTGAAAACTATTTCACCCTTGAAGATGGAGCTTATTTACAAAATAGATTAGCAGAAGCTGTATTAAAGACCTGTATTTATTATGGTAAAATAGCCATAGATGAGCCAGAAAACTATGAAGCTAGGGCTAATATAATGTGGGCATCAAGTCTTGCTATTAATGGACTTTTATCTTATGGAAAGGAAACTATATGGAGTGTACATGCCATGGAACATGAATTATCCGCTTACTATGATATAACTCATGGAATAGGATTAGCCATACTAACACCTCCTTGGATGGAATATGTTTTAGATGACACAAGACTAGATAAATTTGTAGAATATGGAGTTAATGTATGGGGCATCGATTCAGATAAGGATAAGTATACTATAGCAAAGGAATCTATAGATAAAACAAAAGAATTCTTTATCTCACTAGGAATACCAATGACATTAAGAGAAGTGGGAATAGGAGAAGAAAACTTAGAAAATATGGCAAAGGCAGCTATTGAACATAAGGATGGAGTAGTAGGTAATTTTAAACCCCTTTATTGTGAAGATGTATTAGCTATATACAGAAGAGCATTATAAAAAGAGGGCCTATAAAAGGCCCTTAAATAATTTTATTATCAAATAAGCAATACCAGATCCTGTCAGCATTCCTACAGGTATTCCTCCAAAAAAGGTAACCCCAATAACAGAGCCAATCAATACGCCAGTTAAGACAGAGGGATTGCTATTTAATAGATCAAGTCCCTTAGATGCTACGGTTACTACAAAAAAACCACTTAATACAGCTATTAGTCCATCTAAATTTAAATAATTTTTTACATCAATAAAGGCTCTATTACCAGCTTCAATAAGTGGCATGAGCATCCATATCATAAGTAAAGTCAATCCACCATTTAAAAATATATTTTTATCTAATTTAGCGATGTAAGCCTTATTTAAAAAAGATAATATAAAGACGACTACACCGCCAATTAACAAGGGTTTGTTTTTTCCAAAAGCTGAAATTCCAATTAAAAAAAGTAGCATTATCCTATTAGCCATAATAGCATCTCCAATCCATAAGTATGTATTATTAAAGTATATTCGAGATTAATAAACATAATGTATAAGTTATAGGTTTGAATTAAAAATAAAGTAGTGTAGGAATATAGATAATATTAATAAATGAAGGGTATATCATAAAATATAATCATAGGGCAATTAGGACTCCACCAAGGTTTTCAATGCTATAATATAATAGGAAAGTTTGACATAAATAAATTCAGAACAACATAAATATATTTTAGCATAGGAAAGGGGAAATAATTGTGAATGATTTACCAAAGATATTCGATGAATTTAGTGACGCAAGGAGAAATTCTTTTTTGAAAGTAAAGGAGTATAAGGATTCAGGAAAACATATAGTAGGGACATTCTGTACTTTCACTCCTGTTGAAGTTATATATGCTGCAGGGGCTTATCCTATTTCATTATGCGGTATGAGTGACGAAACAATACCAGATGCAGAAAAGGATTTACCAAAAAATTTATGCCCACTAATAAAGTCTAGCTATGGATTCGCTTTAACTGAAAAATGTCCTTTCACATACTTTTCAGATATAATTGTAGGAGAAACTACTTGTGATGGGAAGAAGAAGATGTATGAATATTTAGGTAAGCTAAAATCAATGCACGTAATGCAGCTTCCCCAAGCTATAGATAGGGAATATGCACTTTCAATTTGGAAAAGGGAAATTGTTTTATTGAAGGAAAGATTGGAAAAAGAGTTTAATGTGGAGATAACGGAAGATGATTTAAGAGAAGCCATTAAGAAATGTAATGAGGAGAGAAAGGTTTTAAAGGAGTTATATTCTTTATGTAAAATGACTCCTCCACCTATAACTGGAATGGAAGTTCATACGGTTTTACATGGTGCTTCTTTTACCTTTGATAAAGATGAACAAAATAAGAAGGTAAGAGATTTAGTAGAAGGATTAAAAACAGAAGCCAAAGATATAAAATCCAATGAAAATTCTCCACGAATATTAATAACTGGATGTCCATTAGGAGGAGTTGCCGATAAGATAATTCCAATTATAGAGGAAAATGGTGCAACAGTAGTTTGCTACGAGAACTGTAGCGGCATAAAGGAGAAGATACGTTTAGTAGATGAAACTAAGGATCCAATTGATGCATTAGCTGAAAAATATTTGAACGTTGGCTGCTCGGTAATGGCACCAAATGATAATAGAATTGAATTGTTATCAGAGTTAATAGATGAATATAAAGTTGACGCAGTTATAGATGTTATTTTGCAAGCTTGTCATACCTACAATGTAGAAACTCGCAAGATTAAAGATTTTGTAAATAAGGATAAAAAAATACCATATATGAGTATAGAAACGGACTACTCAGAAACGGATAAGGGACAATTAAAGACTAGAATAGCTGCATTTTTAGAGATGTTATAATTGAAGATTATACTATAGGGATGGTTATATAACCATCCCTAAATAATGCAATAAAAAAGAAGGAAAAAGAGAAAATTTGTAGAATTAAATAGGTAAATACTTTATAAAAGGAGACAGAGATGAAAAGACAAAACAAACACGTATTCATTGCTATAATGGTCATAATGAGTATTAGCCTAACAGGCTGTGCCGTGATTAGGGATAAGATAGCAACTAAAAAGGGCGAGCTAATTGGGCAGCGCTTTGAAATATCAGCATATGACCATTATGCTAATAAAACATTAACATTAGATGGAACTAAAGTAACAGTAGGACTTTTGGAGAACAATGCCAACATTGATGAATCGTCATCTGGATTCCAATCAGGAGTATTGGAAATAACGGTGAATGGTAATCAGATGTTTCAAGTAGGTAATACCGTTATATTTGCAGAAGATGGATTAGATATGGTAGAGGATTTCGAAGTACCTGAGGATATAACCGTAGACAGTGGTGGTGGGTTTGTTCCTATAGACAGATTTATAAATGACATAAAAAATAAAATTGGTAAAAGAAAGACTATAATCATATCGAGTCAAATGGGAATTCCTATAGGTGTTTATCAAGGAAAGGATGTCTATGTAACAGTTCCTGACAACCTGCCAAAGATGACAAGACTTAATATTGATGGAAAGAGCTTATATATTCACAGGGCAAACTATTTGATACTGGATACAGATATGATAAAGTAAATGCCTTGAGTAATATTAAAGGGTAAATAATAAAAATATAAAGGAGATTGATATGATACTTGGATGCTTAATTACACTTATAGTTTTTGTTTTTGTAATAGTTATTTTGGCAATTACAGGTGTTGCCGTTACCTTCGGTTTACTTGCTAAAGTACTCATTCCATTTATACTCATAGCTTTAGGGATTAATATTATTCAAAAAAACAAAAGGTAGTAGAGTAGCATAGGAGATATGACTACAGAATTATAAATTTAATAGAAATGGGATAAAATATATTTATAATTCTTAGATTTTTATACCTTGACAAAATACTATGAAAGCCTATATAATTTGCTTATTAGAGGGAGTAACTTTCCTTAATGGAATCAAAGTCGTCATGACGGAGAATATCCTGGCTTTGGTGGCTAATTAGCTTAGTGAGACTCTATGGTTTGTTTTTATAAATAAGCCATAGGGTTTTTTTTATATATTCATCCAAAGATATATGAAAGGAAGATGATAATGGAAGAACTAGTTTATTCTACACTAAATCAATTTTCAACATTTATTTTATTTTTTATTGTGGCAATTAGTTTATATGTCCTAAGTAAAGGAGCGGATATTTTAGTAGACCAAGCAGTTAGCTTATCGATTCGCTGGGGTGTTCCAAAGATGATAATTGGTGCAACAATTGTAAGTTTAGGAACTACACTACCTGAAGTAACTGTATCGGTAATTGCTGCAATAAATGGAAATCCCGATTTAGCTTTAGGAAATGCTATTGGTTCAATTATAGCGGATACAGGGTTAATAATTGGACTTGCAGCTTTAGTAGGGAGATTGCCAATTGATAAAAACGTTATTTCCCGTCAAGGACGATTGCAATTGATGTCTGGGTTACTATTAGCCATCGTAAGTTTGCCTATCTTTTCAAAAGGAGTAGAAGGAAGAATCACTCAGCCTATGGGTTTTATATTTATAGGATTATTAATACTTTATATTATTATAACTATTCAGTGGGGAAAAAAATCTAATGGAGGGGAAACATCTAATTTACAAGAAGAAAGAAGTCCTCTATTTTTACAATTTATTAAAATGGCACTAGGTATATTTTTAGTCATTGCTTCATCTAAAATACTTATTCCTAGTGTAGAAATTGTAGCCATCCGTGCTGGTATACCACAAAGCGTTATTGCAGCTACATTGGTTGCATTTGGAACGAGTTTACCTGAATTGGTAACGGCTATTACAGCTGTAAAAAAAGGTCATGGAGAATTGGCAGTTGGAAATATTATTGGTGCAGATATACTCAATGTATTGTTTGTTACAGGTAGTGCGGCAGCAGTAACAAAAGGTGGTTTACTTGTGCCAACTGATTTTTATAAACTACAAATACCAACTATGCTAATCGTTCTAGTAGCTTTTCATATTTTTGCTAAAAACAAAGATAATGTAATTTCAAAAGGAGAAGGTCTTTTTTTAGTGGGAATGTATTTTGTATATTTGATACTGAACTATACTTGGATTTAAAAGGTATATTATTTGTTGGTTGGAAACTTATACATGGGTAATTAATATTATATATTATTCTGAGGAAAGGGATTTGTAATGAAAAATTTTACCGATTTTATCATGGAGATAATTGATGATACAGGAAAGGGTATCATAGGTTATATTAAGTCCCAGTTAATATTAATGACAATAACTTTTATTTCTTTTAGCATTGGATTGTATATTATAGGAGCACCTGTACCTATGCTTATTGCATTGGGAATAGCAATACTTGATATCATTCCTGTACTTGGTAGTGGGCTTGTTATGATACCTTGGTCTTTAATTAATTTCATATCTGGAAATATAGATATGGGAACTAAATTAGCAATACTTTATATTATTTTGACTATTATCAGGCAAATAATAGAACCTAAAATTACGGGAGACCAGATTGGTTTAAGACCCCTTTATACTTTTACTGCAACGGTGTTAGGCTCTTTAATGCTAGGACCTATAGGGGTAATGGCAGGTCCTATTATTGCTATAGTTATAAATTCAATATATAAAGTAAAAAAAGAAAAGTAATAATAAATAATATTTACAAGTGCTGTTGTTTATTTAATGGATAATTGCCGTAAAATTATCATAAAGATATTTAATTATTAAAACAAAATTCCTAAAATTGTCTTGTATGTAGCAATATATTAAGGAAAAAATACATACGAGGTGATAAAAATAAAGGATAAAAATAGAAAAAGGAAAATTGATAAAAATTTTTTCAACCAAATGAATTATGAAATAGCTGCTGAACATGGTATAGTTGATAATGAGGAAATGAAAAAGAACAAAAAACTCAAGGACTGGAGTAAAGAAGACGAAGAGAATAATAAAAATAAGTAGAATTATTTTTGAAATTAGGAATTCAAATCATCTCTATTGACATAGGGACGTAAGGTTATTTAAAAAATTAATTTGAATTTACCTAATGCGTCCCTAGTATAATTTGTTTTAATAGTAATCGACATTTTGTTTTGCTATACATAATGTATTGTTATATCTTTACTAGTATTATTGTAGTACAAGCAATATATAGAGGGTTGAAAAAAGATGAAAAATTTAATTGGCGACGATTTTAGATTTTCACAATTAACCATATCAAAGTTGTTAGGAGCATATATTAAAATTTTAGAAGTTATCTTGTGAAATAAAATAGGGGCGTTTTGTTAAAGTATCTAACACAGCACCCCATTATTATTTTAAATTAGACTATTTTAAAGTTTAATATGATGTTAGTATATAAGTATAAATATATAAAAATAAGGGGGCAAAGATTTTATGAAAAAACAAATAAGTTTTGCTAAAGTTGCAATACTATTATCAATACCTATACTAGCTTTTGTTTTATGGTATATATTTTTACCAGCTATTAATTTACATTCTTATGAATTTTGGATCTATCTCATAGTTAATTTAGTATATATAACAGTTATCTCCATTACATTTAATAGAAAATATTATAAATTATTTATAGTACCAGGAGTTTTGCTTATCTTACTATTCATATTAAAGATATATTCTGCAACCATATTTCATTCAACAAGATATGCAAATTTAATTGAAAAAGAAAACAGTTCTTTTGAAGAAGATATAAAAGAAGCCTCATTTGAACAAGTGCCTACAGTAGATAGAGATACAGCTCAGAGGTTGGGCAGTAGAAAAATGGGAGAAATGTTGGATTTAGTTTCTCAATACAATGTCTCCGATGCCTATACTCAAATTAATTATGATGATAAACCTGTGAGAGTTACCCCCCTTGAGTACAATGGATTTTTAAAGTGGATAGGTAATAGAAAAGAAGGTATACCAAACTATATAGTAGTAGATATGATAGATGGTAAAGTAGAATTAAAAAAGCTTAAAAACAATATAAAATATTCTAAATCAGATAAATTCTCAAGAGATATTTATAGACATTTGAGAAAAAACTATCCTAGAGATATGTTTTATGAAATCAATTTTGAAATTGATGAAGATGGGATCCCCTATTGGATAGCTCCAGTATACCAAAGCACCATTGGTTGGTTTGGAGGATTTGATGTAAAAGAAGTAATCTTAACCAATGCAACAAATGGAGAAACTACGAAATATAAAATACAAGATGTACCAAAATGGGTGGATAGAATCTACGATGCCGAAGAGATAATTAGGCAGCTCAATTGGAATGGCGGACTTCAATCTGGATTTTTCAATTCTATATTTGCTCAAAAAGGTGTATTGCAGACAACGGAAGGATATAACTATTTAGCCATAGATGATGACGTTTACTTATATACAGGCATGACATCTGTAGGAGAAGATGAATCCAATGTTGGTTTTGTATTAGTAAATTTGAGAACAAAAGAGACTAAATTCTATAAGATGTCGTCGGCAGAAGAATTTTCAGCTATGAGGAGTGCTGAGGGAGCAGTACAAGAAAAAGGATATATATCAACCTTCCCGATATTATTAAATATAGATAATAAACCAACTTATTTTATGTCTTTAAAAGATGAGGCCGGATTGGTTAAAATGTATGCATTAGTTGATGCCCAAAACTATCAAGAAGTGTCAATTGGTACAACGGTAAACAATGTTGTTAGCACTCACATAGGTAAAGATGTAACCACTCCAAATCTTAAAGATGATACGGAACCAAAAGAAATTTTAAATACAGATGGCAAAATAATAGGTATTCAATCAGTGGTTATAGATGGCAATACTCACTATTATATTAAACTGGATAAAAATAATAATATATTCATAGCTAATATAGGAGTATCGGAAAAGCTGCCATTTATAAAAGTTGATGATGAGGTTAACATAGAATATTATGAAAAAGATAATTTAAACCATGTGACGAAATTGGAGTTGAAATAAAGGGGGACTACACTATGATTGAAACGGAGAGATTAAAGTTAATTCCTATTACATTAGATCATGGGGAAGAAATATTTAAAATATGGGGAGATCCTGAGGTCAATAAATATTTGTGGGATCCATTGTATAAAGAGGCTGATGAAGTTAAGCAACTTATTTTGAAAATCAATAATAACTCAAACAACTTAAATTATGCCTTTACAATAATATTAAAAAAAACATAAGAGATTATAGGGACTTGTGGTATTGGTCCCGAAGGGCAAGAAAACGAATGGGGATTTGGCTATTGTTTTAGCCAAAAAGCATGGGGAAAGGGCTATGCAACAGAAACCTTAAAAGCTTTGATTGAACTTGCAAAGAGTAAAGGTATAAAAACTATACTTGGTGAAGCTGCAATTGATAATCCTCAATCAATTAAGGTGATGAAGAAGAATGGATTACAGTTTTATAAAGACACCGTATTTACTAAGTCAGATAGAAGTAAGACATATAAATCACAAGTTTATAAGCTGGATTTATAAAGGATAAGGATTATAAAGGGACGTAGATTCTATTAACAACTACGTCCCTTTATTACGCATAAATATAGAGTTTAAAAGAAGGGAAAAGAATTGGAGAATTTTTGAATAATCAATAAATAACATAATTTTAAATTGACTTTAGTATATACTATGTATATACTAAAATTAGAGGTGAGATTATGTATACAACAATACAAAGATGGGGAAACAGTCAAGGAATTAGATTGCCTAAGGCAATACTTGAAATGGCTAATCTTAGTGAAAGTGATACAGTGGAATTAAAAGTTGTAGATGGGAAAATAATAATTGAGCCTGCTAAAGAACACAGAACTCTAAAAGAAAGAATAGCAGAATATAAGGGAGATTATCAACCTCATGAATGGGACACAGGTACTTCTGTTGGAAAAGAGGTGTAAAGGTGTATATACCAGAGCAAGGAGATATTATATTAATCGACTTTAATCCTCAAGCTGGACGTGAACAAAAAGGGAAAAGGGCTGCTTATGTAATAAGTAGCTATACTTTTAATCAATTTACTAAAATGGCTATAGTATGTCCAATAATTAATACAAATAGGGATTTTCCTCTTCATGTGCCTTTAGATGAAAGAACAGAGACAACAGGAGTAATTATGTGTGAACAGGCTAAACCTTTAGATATTATGGCAAGAGAAAGTTTGTTTTTAGAAAAATCTCCTCAGGATATATTAGATGAGGTTATTGATATTTTTGTTGGATTTATGGAATAGATGTTTCAAAGGGAAAACGATAATAGACAATTTAGAAATGAAGTTCAAAGATTTAACTAAGGAATTTACCTAATGTATAGGGTACAATTTATATTTTATTGAAAAATATTTTGATATTCAAAGCTTTTATATAAATCATGGAGGGATTATTTTGACCGTATATACTTTTCTTGATTTAGTAGATGAAATTTTGGAATATGGTAAAAAACCCTTATCTGAAAGAGAATTATGGGACAAGGCAGTAGAGCTAGGATTAGATAAGAAACTTGGAAGTATAGGCAAAACTCCTTGGAAAACCATAAGTGCAAGATTATATGTTGATATGAGGGATAATGAAAATTCAAAATATATGAAAATCGGAAAAAGACCAACTAGGTTCTATTTGAGGGAATATGCTGATAAAGAGGATTTGACTACTATCCAAGTAAAGCTTGAGGATCAGCAAGGAACTGAGAAGTCCAAACAATATAATGAAAGAGACATACATCCATTGTTAGTCAAATTTATTAATGAAGATCCGCATTTTAAAGCTTATGCAAAGACGGTTTACCATGAAAAATCTATTAGAAAGAGGGAAGGAGTAAATAAGTGGTTGCATCCTGATATTGTAGCTGTTTATTTTCCTTTTGAAGATTTTGAAAACTTGACAACGGAGGTGCAGAAATCATTATCTGTGAATAGTATTAAACTATTTTCTTTTGAACTTAAAATTAACTTAGACTTTTCAAGATTAAGGGAATATTACTTTCAAGCTGTATCTAATTCAAGCTGGGCTAATGAAGGATATTTAGTATGCCTGAATATCCAAGATGATTCAGAATTGATAAATGAGCTGCAAAGATTAAATAGTGCTTTTGGTATAGGAGTAATAAAATTAAATAATGAGGATGTATCCCAAAGCGAAATTATATTGCCAGCTAAAGAAAAAACTGATTTAGATTGGACTACTATTGATAGGCTCATTGCAGATAATACAGATTTTGAAGATTTTTTTATTGATATAATTGAAGACTTAAAAGTAGGCAAAATAAAGAGTGATTATGATAGTGTAAAATCAGATATTGAGATGAAAAAATATTTAATATCGAAGGGATTTAAATTATAATTAAAGAAAGAGTTAAAATATAATATTTTCAATATAGTAACAAGGTATATGATATATTGGACTAATAAAAATGTAAAAAACGTTAAAAAATTCAAGGGATAGTGGAATTATCGAAATGATAAAAATTTAAAATGGCATATTTATTTAAAAAAATAACTAGGAGGTAATAAAATGGCTGATTTTAAATATGAGATTGTAGAAAAAATAGGTATATTATCAGAATCAGCAAAAGGCTGGATAAAAGAGTTAAATATCATTAGTTGGAACAATAGAGAACCAAAATATGATTTAAGAGATTGGGCTCCTGAACATGAAAAGATGGGTAAAGGTATAACATTAACAAAAGAAGAATTAAAGAAGTTGAGAGATATATTAAATGATATGGATTTGTAAATGAGGAGAGATAGAATACTCGAAATGGCTAATCTTAATGAAAATGATATAGTAAAGTTAATTTGTAGAAGTATATTATAAATGTATAACTTTGTCCAAATTAAATTATAACTTTTTCAAGGGAAGTGATTTAGTGATTGAAATAATCAATGAACCCATTAATGATAGATTTTTTAATTTAGTATCAGATAGTAAAAAAAATATTAGATTGTGTGCTCCCTATGTGAAGGAACCCATAGTAAAGAAAATTTATGATAATAAGAAATCCAGTGTAAAAATTGATTTAATTTCAAATTTTAGTTTACCTAACTTCTATAAACGATCATCAGATATTGAAGCTTTCGATAGACTAATAATTAATAAAGATAAGGTATATAACTGTCAAACTTTACATGCCAAGTTTTATATTTTTGATGATAAATGTGCTATAATAACTTCAGCAAATCTTACACCTTCAGGATTTGAAAAAAACATTGAGTATGGTGTTATAATCACTGATAATTTAATAGTAAGTCAAATTGTTAATGATTTTAAATCACTTTGCAATAATGAAAATACTAGACAAATGAATAATACAGAGATAATAAAAATAAAAACCATCTTAAATAATCTTCCTACCTATAAAGATTTAGACATAAGTAAGTACAACCTGTATACTGAAGTAGATAGTATTTTAGATGTAGATATGAATTTGATAAAAAGTAATCTTAATAATGGGCAAAACAAAGTAGTAGAAATTATCGAATTAATTAATAGTGATGAGTTTACTTCAGCAGATGTATATTCTTATGAGAATGTTTTCGCCGAAGCTTTTCCTAAAAATAAAACTGCAAAAAACAGTATAAGGAGAAATCTTCAAGAGTTAAGAGATTTAGGACTAATTAAATTTTATGGAAATGGGATGTATAAAAAACTTTGGTAGGATATAGATGCATCAGCCTTAGAAGGGAATCTTACATAGGAAGCTAATTTATTGAGTGTTTTATGAAACACAGTTTTATTAAATTTTGTTATTAATTTATGGACTTTTCTTTTTAAGGGAGATGGATATAAGATTTATTGTTTCTAGCGTGTAATATATTGATGATTATCTTAATAAAAAGAGAAAATGGAAAGTTAATACTAACCATTTTCTTTTTTTATAAACTAAGACTCCAAAGAATATGTTATTATAATGATATGCACAGATAATATAGATGAATTAGAGATCCATAAATTGTATGGAGTATAGTTTTTATATAAAGTCTATTAATTAAATTATCAAATTAGGAGAGAGTTAGATGAAGGTTTTAATAGTAGAAGATGATAGGGATATCAGTCTGCTTGTTGGTAAGATATTAGAAGGGGAAGGCTATGAAGTTACCTCTGCCTATACGGGTATAGAAGGTAAGCTTTTTACTGATGTTGAGGATTTTGATTTAATTCTTTTAGATTTAATGCTGCCTGGAATGTCAGGAGAAGAAATAATAGAATATATTCGAAAAAAAGAAAAGAAAATGCCCATTTTGGTCATATCAGCCAAGATAGATAAGGAGACTAAACTTAATGTATTAAAGAGTGGTGCTGACGATTTTATAATGAAACCCTTTGATACAGATGAAGTAATAGCTAGAGTAAAAGCAAGTTTAAGAAGGTATAAAGAGTTTTCTAATTTCAATATTGTCCATGATGTTTTACGATATAGAGATTTAGAAATGGATTTAGAAGAGATTAAAACTAGAATAAAAGGGGAAGAAATCATTCTTACACCAATAGAATTTGAAATATTAAAATTGCTATTAAGCCACCCGAAAAAAATATTTACTAAAGAGAATATCTATAAAAGTGTTTGGAAAGATGAATTCTATGGTGATGAGAACACAGTAAATGTCCACATTAGCAATATAAGAAATAAGTTAAGTCGGATTGACAGTGAAACTGAATACATTAAAACTATTTGGGGAATGGGGTTTAGGATCAGCTAAAGTTTCATTTTACATAGTTTCTTTATGTTTTCTTAAGACTTTATTTATTGTTTCTTATAGTCCTTATTTTATAATGGTTTTAGACTATAAGAAACAGGAGGGACAATAATGGAAGATTATGCAGTAAAATTATATCAAATAACTAAAATATATGGCAAACAAAAAGTTATAGATAAAGTAAGTATCAATGTAAGAACAGGAGATATATATGGTCTTGTTGGGAAAAATGGAGCAGGAAAAACAACCATATTAAAACTTATATCTGGTCTTATATATAAAACTTCAGGAAGCATGGAAATCCTAGGTGAAGTTACAGAAAGTGGCTTTAATCAAGCTAGAAGACGTATAGGTTCATTAATAGATAGTCCTCATCTATATCCTTATTTTGATGGAAGGGAAAATTTAGAGTACTACCGAATTCAAAAAGGATTAAAGGATAAGAACATTGTAGATGAAACACTAGAATTAGTAGGACTTAACAATGTGGATAAGAAGAAGTTTAACAAATATTCATTAGGAATGAAGCAAAGATTAGGAATTGCTCAAGCTATTATAGGAAGACCAGATTTACTTATTTTAGATGAACCAATTAATGGGCTAGATCCTACAGGAATAGTAGAACTAAGAGAACTATTATTGAAAATTAATAGGGAACTAGGCACTACCATAATAGTATCAAGCCATATATTAAATGAAATGTCGTTGATTGCTAGTCGATATGCTTTTATTCATGAAGGTGGATTAATTGAAGAAGTGAGCAAAGGGGAATTAGAGGAAAAGTGTAGGAAATATATAAGATTAAAGGTAGATAATACAGAGAAAACAGTTGTTATCTTTGAAAAGGAATTAGGTATTCAAGATTATAAAGTTTTAAATAATGATGAAATAGAGATATATCAAGAATTAAACAATCTAAATCTCATTACCAAAAGTTTAATTGATAACGATATAGAGATTAAATTGGTTACAGAAGGTGCTCAAACCTTGGAGGACTATTTTATTAAACTAATAGGAGGGGATTTAGATGCGTAATTATATTAAATCAGAGTTTTATAGGATAAGTCACCGCAGATATTATCGATTAACCGTACTAATATTTTGTTTATTATCAGTTGTAGGAAATTTAGCTTTTAAAACTTGGGGAACAAAACTTATTTTAAAATCATTGGATTTACTAGAATTGACCATAGCGACATCCCCTTTTATACTTATTACCTTCCAGAATATCATTTTAGGTGATGAGATAAAAGATAAGACTTTGAACAATGTTATTGCTAATGGTATTTCCAGAGATAAAATAATACTATCTAAGATTATTACCACATCGGTATTTTCCATGTTGTTCTCCGTTATTGTCATAGGAGTTCACATTATTGTATCTATTGCTTTATTTGGAGGGAATGAAGAAGGCTTTAAGTTTATAAGTCAATTTTTTATGGCTTATTTATCTGCAATTCCATTTTGGATTGGACTTATAGCTTTATATACCATTTTTTCTGTACTAATAGAAAATCAAGTTGTTTCAGTTTTTATAATACTTGCATTTATGGTTATAGTTCCACAAGTAACTCGCGTAATATCTTATTTTAAACCTAAGTTATCTTTTATACATGCATTGCAGCCAGACTCAGTATTGAAGAGATTAATAAATTTGTTACAAAATAGAAGTCTCTCAAATATAGATTGGTTTACAGTCAAATATGGGTTAGTACTATTTGTAATAAGCACAAGCATAGCAATTAGTGTATTTAGAAAAAAAGATTTTTAAATTGGAGGGAAGTAAATGTTAGTTATAACTATAATGTTAGGGGTGGCGGCAGCAATATTTACTTCCCTATATTTTTTATTAAAGAAGGATTTAAAGACGCTGAACAAAGATATAGTATATAGATTAGAAGAGGAGAGCAGAACAACTTTAGTTACTGACTCATCCAGTAAAGAGGTTGAAGAACTGCTCTATACCATAAATAATCTGTTTTTAGAAAAAGAGGATATAGACCTAGAATATAGGAAGATAGATCACGAGTTAAAGGAAAACATAGCCAATATTTCTCATGATTTGAGAACACCTCTAACTGCGATATTGGGTTATTGTGATCTTTTATTAAAATCTAATTTACCAAAAGAAAGTAGGGAATATGTTGAAATCATCAATAAGAAATCAAAATCTTTACATCATTTAATTGATGATTTTTATGATTTTTCGAGGATTATAAGCAAAGACTATCCAATCAGTTTAGAATTAATTGATGTTGGAAACTTACTCAAAGAAGTGTTATTTGAGTACTATGAAGATTTCGTCTACAAAGATAGTCAAATAGATATTCAAATTCCTGATGAAGATATAAAAGTAATTTCTGACGAAGATGCTTTAAAAAGAATTTTTTCAAATTTAATTTCTAATATGCTGCATCATGGTACGGGACAATATAGGATTAGATTATTTAAAAAGGATAAGAGTGTTCATATTTCTTTTGAAAATCAAGTGACATCTATAGATATTGTAAGTATGGAAAGAATATTTGAAAGGTCTTATACAATGAATTCATCTAGGTCTCCCAGCAAAAGCGGTCTAGGTTTATCCATAGTAAAAGAGCTAGTTTATAGATTGAACCATGATTTGGATTTTAATTTGGAAGACAATATATTTAAGATGGAAATAATATTAAAAATGGAGAAAATAGATTATTAATTTATTTTTCTCAAATAATTAGTTTTACTAGACTAAAAAACAATCTAAGGAAACTTAGATTGTTTTTTAAGTTTTATTAATACTCTTCTCTAACGGTAAGTTCTTCACTAATTGTAAATCCAAATCCATCTTCACGGATTCTCTTAACTGTTTCTTTTACAAATTTATCTGCATCGTCTATGGCTTCTTCAGCTACCATAATACCTTTTTTAGTTATTTCGCCTTTACCTAACATTTCAGCACCGATAATTAATGGTACTGCTGTAAGTGGAGCCATATTTCCCGCTACTCTTCCTACATAAGACATTTCTTTACCATCTTTTTTGCCATGTAGTTCTGCGGCAGCACATGCAGTAACTCCCTTTAAGAATTCCTTAAGTTCCTCTTCTGTCATAGCTGGTTTACTTGCTTTTTGTGCTAATAATACAGCTAGTGCAAAATCACGAGGTGATACAGGATTACCGTTAATATTAAGTGGGTAAGTAGATGTAAGACCTGCTAAACTAAGATCTCTAAAGCCTTCGTATGCTGAGAATGGCTCAAGACTAAATCTTACAGATACGTTTTGAATTCCTGGTGAATATCTAGGGAATGTAAATACCTCAGGATGACCTATTCTAGTAACTTTACGAACACCATAAGGTTCTCCAAAGTCGAAATCCCATTCTTCACGGAATGAAGGTTCATTTAATCTTTTTCCATCTTTAATATATGGAGCATTGTGTACACATTCTAACATATGTCCAAGCACTGCGGGACCACCTGGTTCTTTCTCATCACATGCAAAGTAGAATATAGCTTCGTTTAGTGAATCGAAATAACGTTGTTCTGCACTACATGCTAGTACAGATAAAAATCCTGGACTTGCGCCAAGACCCATTATCATGCTAAGACCTTTTTCTTCAGCTTTCTTTGGTAAGTCTGATTCAAATATTTGATTGAAGGCTTCTATGTCATCGCAGAAATCAACATAGTGTTTACCAGCTTTTATTGTAGTTTCCATGATCTTATATACAAGAAGATGGTAAGGACCTGTACAGTTAGCAACTACGTCACAATCCTTGATAAGCTCGTATAGTGCTTCTTCATCAGAAACATCGACTTCTGCTGCTTTTACTATTGGTGAGTTAAGTTTTTCTACGATTTCCTTATTTTTTTCAAGATTACGGGATGAAATTATTACCTCATCGAAAAGGCTACCATGATTGATTAAATCTTTAATTCCATAAAGAGCTTGGGAACCTGCTCCACCTAATACAACTAGTTTCATAATAATCCCCCTTAAATTATTTTGATATTGTTTGTTAATATTATATCACCAAAAATTACAAGAGTCTACAAATTGCAAGCAAATTCTACTTATTTATAAAATTTAAATTAACATAAATTTTCATACCTGAGAACACTTTTGACCCTTTGCCATTAAATATATGATAATATATTGTTGTATTTATACATAAATCCTATTTAAAAAGGAGTTGAGCATATGGATATTTGGGAAAAGCTTTATAATGAAGCTAAAAAAGTTCAAAATGGCAGAACTATTTCACCATTTATAGATGCAGGTGGTGTTGCAGCTGCAATATTAACTAAAAAGGGAAACATTTATGTTGGAGTTTGTATCGATACTGCTTCAACATTAGGAATGTGTGCTGAAAGAAATGCAATTGCAAATATGATAACAAATGGGGAAAGCAAAATTGATAAAGTGGTGGCAATAATGCCTAGTGGGAAAGTGGGTTCACCTTGTGGTGCATGTCGTGAATATATGATGCAATTAGATGAACATAGTGGGGATATAGAAATCTTGTTAGATTTTAATACAAGAAAAACCATTACTTTGAAAGAACTTATTCCAGATTGGTGGGGATATGATAGATTTAAAAATCAATAAGCAAACTAAAGTTTAGTTATATGGAAAATTTTGATTGATGAAAAAAAGAGCCTCTTTTGATTTAATGGAATTAAGGATAATACTCTAACTAAGGAGGTTCTTTTATATGTATATGAATAATATGTTTTTTAATAAAGTGATACATAGAATAAAAATATCATTTATGTTTAATAGATTGCTATATTAACAGTGTTTTTTTATACGAGAAAAAATATTATTTCAGTATGAAAAAACACTGTTTTTTTTGTTTATCTTATAAAAAATTAGTGAATTAGTGTTTAAAAGGAGAAGTTACATTTCAATTTTTCAACAAATCCATTTTCTATTTTAAATTTGCTCTATAATATGTATTGTTAATTTAAGACGATTGGCGATAAGTCAAGCTAAGAAATAATAGAATTATTTTTAGTATGTTCTTAAAAAAGATATATAAATTCTAATGAAGTAGTAAAATTATTGTTTAAACGAAAAGTATTATTTGATTTAAAGAGGAGGTAATTAATATGTTAATGAATATGAAGGATTTATTGAAAGTAGCAAAAGATAATAAATTTGCTGTTGGTGCATTTAATATTTGTGACAGTTTGTTATTTAAGTGTGTAATAGAAGCAGCAGAAGAAAATAATGCACCTGTAATTGTAGAATTAGCACCGCCTGAATTTGAGTATGCAACAGATGAATTCTTTGAATTCGTAGTTAAGAGGTTAATGAAGAGTCCAGTCCCATGTGTACTTCACTTAGATCACGGAAAGACTTTGGAAGATTGTACCCGTGCTATTAGATGTGGATTCACTTCTGTTATGATCGACGGATCTGAATTACCATATGAAGACAATATCGCTATTTCCAAAAAGGTAGTAGAAGTTGCTCATAGTGTAGATGTTTCCGTAGAAGGGGAAATTGGTACAATAGGAGCTTTAAGCGACAGTGTAGAAGGTGGAGTGGAAAAAGTAACCTATACACAACCAGAAGAAGTCGTAGATTTTATTAATAGAACTGGTGTAGATTCTTTAGCAATTGCCATTGGAACTGCTCATGGTATTTATCCAGAAGGAATGGTTCCAAAACTAAGATTAGATATATTAAAAGATATTAATGCTAAGACTGAATATCCATTAGTATTACATGGAGGGTCTGCAAATAAGGATGAAGAAATTGCAGAGGCTTGTTTAAATGGTATTTGTAAAGTAAATATTGCAAGTGATTATCGTAAAGTATTTTTTGCAAATGTTAAGAAAACATTAAATGAAAAAAATTGTTTCTGGACACCAGATGTATTTGAAGAGGCGGTAATAGAGGCGAAAAAGGTAATCACACATAAGATGACTTTATTTAATAGTATTGGTAAGGCAGATTGTTATAGATAACAATTAGTAGAATAGAAAATTCTTAGGGAATACAAAACATCACCTTAAGAGTATAGGAGGTAGATTATGAATAATTTTGTATTTCATAATTCAACTAAAATTATTTTTGGTAAAGACAGTATAAAACAAGTGGGAGAAGCTTGTAAAGGTGAAAAAGCAAATTGTGTCATGGTCGTATGCGGTGGCGGTAAATATTTGAAAGAAAATGGTACTTTAGATTTGGTGAAAAAATCATTAGAGGATGTTGGGGTAAATTGTGTAATCTATGATGGAGTGAAACCTAATCCTTGTGTATCACAAGTAAAAGAAGCGGCAGCTATTGCGAAAAGAGAGAAGGTTGATTTCCTATTAGCAATAGGTGGTGGTAGTGCTATAGACACTGCTAAAGGTATCGCTATTGAGGCAGCAAGCAATGTGGATATTACCGATGTTTTATGCGGAAATAGTGAAATTGAGAGTTGTTTTCCAGTAGGTGTAATATCAACAATTGCAGGTTCAGGAAGTGAAGCAAGCTGTTCAGTAGTATTGACAATTGATGAACAGAAATTAAAACGTGCTTATGACTCTGACAATATTCGTCCTAGATTTGCCATTATGGATCCAACATTTACATTTACACTACCAAGATTACATATGGTTAGTGGTGGATGCGACATTTTAATGCATACTTTGGAACGTTATTTTACTCCTACTACTTCAAATACAGAATTAGTTGACCGTATGTCTGAAGGGCTATTAATTACAGTGATAGAGGCTATTAAAGCAGCTATAAAGGATCCTTGTGATTATGAAGCAAGAGCAAATTTAATGTGGGCAGGTAGCTTATCCCACAATGGCCTTTTAGAAACTGGTAGGGAAAGTGATTGGGCAACACACAGATTGGAACACGAATTAAGTGGTCTATTCGATGTAGTACACGGCTGTGGATTAACTGCTCTATGGGCTACATGGGCAAAATATGTATATAAGACGAATGTAGGGAGATTCTTTAGATTTGCTGTTGAGGTAATGAAAGTAGAACCAAACTATTTTGATGAAAAAGAAACAGCTTTAAAGGGGATCGAAGCTTTAAATGATTTCTTCAAAGAAGTTGGAATGCCTACCTCCATTGGCGAATTAGAATTGGCATTAACAGAAGCGGATATTGAACAGATGGCTGATAACTGCTTATTAGGCTCTACTACAGTTGGTCATTTTAAACCATTATCAAAGAAAGATATTATTGCTATTTACAATAATGCAATGTAAGGAGGATTTTATGAAGGAGATTAAGGATTTAGAACGTTTTGCGAGAGAAATACGTGCTTTAACTTGTGAGATGTTTATTAAAAGAAAAGATGGGCATATAGGTGGGGCATTTTCCATTGTTGAAGCCGTTGCTACTATCTTTGGTAAATACAAGGGAAAAGAGGATTACTTTGTCTTATCAAAAGGACATGCTGGACCATCTTATTATGCGGCTTTATGTTTGTTAGGATATATTCCTAAAGAACACATATGTACTTTAAATGAAAATGGTACGATTTTGCCAAGCCATCCAGACCGTATGCGTACACCAGGAGTAGAATGTACAACAGGTTCTTTAGGACAAGGGATTTCAGAAGCTTGTGGAATGGCTTATGGTTTGAAAATACAAGGTAAGAAGGGTAACGTCTATTGTATTGTTGGAGATGGTGAATGTAATGAAGGACAGGTATTTGAAGCGTTACAATTTGCTGCCAATAAAAGGTTGGACAATTTAGTAATCATAATTGATGATAATAAAAAACAAGTAGATGGATTGACTTGTGATGTTAGCTGTGATTTTAAATTTAAAAATATATTAGAGGATTTTAATTTCTATACCCAAGAGATTAACGGTAATAGTATTGAAGAAGTAGATAAAGCTATTGAAAATTGTTTAAGACAAGAAGGACAAGGTAATGCAATTGTTATGAATACAATTAAAGGCTGCGGTATCAAATATTTTGAAGATTTATCTTCGTGTCACCATATGGATTTTACAGAAGAACAGTTGGTGGTATTACAAAAGTTTGTTGATGAAACGAGAAAGGAGTTAGAATAATGAGTTGGAAGCTAGTAGAAGGCAAAAAGGAAAAAGAAATACGCAAAGCCTATGGAGAAACATTAGATGAATTACTTGAAGTGCGTAAAGATGTAGTTGTTTGTGATGCTGACCTAGCAAGTTCTTCTGGAGCAGGATTTATTTATTCAAAGTACCCAGAGAATAGTGTAAATTTTGGTATTAGTGAGCAAAATATGATTTCAGCAGGGGCAGGAATGTCATTTGTAGGCATGAAGCCTTTTGTTCATAGTTTTGCACCATTTGTTTCACGAAGAGTTGCGGATCAAATTTTTATGAGTTTAGGATTTGCTCAAGGTAGTATGCATATCTATGCATCGGATCCTGGATATTGGTCATTATACAATGGAGCTACCCATACGACATTTGAAGATTTAGCAATTATTCGTTCAATTCCTTCTATAAATGTAGTTGCACCAAGTGATGCCACAAGCTTTGCATGGGTAATGAAATATTATGTAGAACATGGTGGAATATTCTATAACCGCGCACCTAGAAAGGTAGTACCAGTAATCTATGAAGAAGGTTCAACTTTTGAATATGGGAAAGGTCAATGGATTAAAAAAGGTACCGATGTGGTTTTGATTGGTGAAGGTCCAAGCGTTTCCGATTGTTTAGAAGCTGCCCAAATATTAGAAGAAGAAGGAATAAGCACTAGTGTTGTAGATTTACTATTTATTAAACCATTAGATGAGGAATTGATTGAGGAGGTAGCTAACTCCCATAAACTTGTAGTTACTGTTGAAAACCATAATAGATATGGTGGTATTGGTGAATTGATAGCTGGGATTATGGCACAATTACCAGCAAAAGCACCTCTACGTATGGTTGCAGTACAAGATCGTTTTGGTGAAGTAGGCACAAAGGAATATTTGAAAACAGTATTCAAAATTGATGTCAAAGATATTGTGGAAACCGTTTTAGAAAATAAAGAGATATTAGTGTCAAAATAAGTAGGTAGTATTATGAAAATATCGTAACAGTGTCAATAGTATGAACAATAGCCCAGAAGTTAGATATAATTAGTATAATTATAATTAGGTCTTATTAAGGGGAGTAATGAAAAATAATGTCAAGTACTAAAAGTCAAATTTTATCTTATTGTATAAAAAATACAATTAATACCGACATGAAGGATATTGAGAAGCTATCTGCAAGTGTGTTAAGCAATGACTTAAATATATCAAGGTCCTTAGCTAGCCAATACCTAAATGCTTTTGTAAGAGAAGGGGTATTGATTAAGATTGCAATTAGACCAGTATGTTTCCTATATAAAAAGGTAATTGAAGAGAAATTTCAAGTTTCTCTAGAGGAAAATGTATTCTTATCGATTGAAGAATTCATGGATACAATATCAGAACAGGTTTGTATTAAACGAAATTTCATGAAAATGATAGGCTGTGATTCTTCATTAAGTAAGGTAATTGATCAAGTTAAAGCTGCTTTAAAATATCCTAATGGCGGTCTTCCCATACTTTTATATGGGGAGAAGGGGACAGGGAAGTCATTATTATGTAGGCAAATGTATGAATATGCTATTGATAATGAAATATTGAATTCAAATAACAAGCTTTTTAAGATAAAGGTTTTTTCAGAGAGTGAAGATATTTTAGAACAACTTTTAGGAGTAGAAAATAGAAGAGGACTTTTTGAAAAGTGTAATGGTGGGGTAGTATTTATTCAGCAAGCACAAAATCTAAAATTAGAGGATCAACAAAGAATAGCTAAAATTATCGAAACAGGTGTATTTAGACGTATAAACACCAATAAAGATATTGAATTTAATGCTAGAATCGTTTTATCCGTAGATGGCGTTTATTATAAAAAAATTATTTATGATTTTATTCAGTGTTTTCCTGTAGTTTGTTATATACCAAACTTTAAAGAACGTTCATTAGATGAAAAAGAAGAGTTAGTAATCCATCTATTAAAACAACAATCCTTAAAGTTAAGAAAGAATTTATTTGTCAGTAGAGTAGCAATCAAAATGCTTCTTATGAAGAATTATGATTACAACATTGATGAATTGAAGAACATTATTGAAAATTTATGTGCCAGAACTAATGCTACCAGTGATTCAGAAAATCTCTATATACGTGCATTCCAGCTACCTGAGTCAATCTTAAAAGAATACAAAGAGGACTTTATTACAGAGCAAGTTGATTTTATAGATATTGCTTCTTATAAAAAAGTAGATGAATCTGGAAAGATGTTAGAACTCTTTGATAATGTGATAGATTTTTTAAAGAATACAGGCTATCTAACGGGACATGAAATAGGTGAAATTTTATCAGATGTAACACAATATTGTGATTTTCTATTAAGTAATTATGGAGACTTTAGAGATCAGTATAAGGATAGCAGCATTAAATATGTATTAAATAAAGTCTTGAATTCGTATAATGTTACAATTCCTTTAAACTGTTGTAGTTTGTTTGCATATTACCTATATTCATTGAATTCATCTAATGAGAAGGTTCAGCGTTGGCATACTGATAGAAAAAAAGATATGATGCTCTGTTTAAAAAAATTAGAAAAATTTAGTCCTCAAAGTAAATTGATAGTAGAGAAGATTAGATTTGCAATGAAGAATAATTTGGGACTTGAATTTGAGGAAATGAGTAGAATTATTCTATTGATGAATCTTATCTATTTTAATAACTCTGTTAATAAAAGCAAATATTTATGTATCATTATTGCTCATGGGAGTTCAACTGCCACCAGTATGGCAGATACATCAAATGCACTAATTGGAGCTCATGTATTTGAAGCTTTTGATATGCCTCTAGGTACATCGAGTATAGATGTGGCAGAACGGCTAAAAAGTTTTATTAACCGTTATAGCATTAAAAATGATGTCATATTGTTAGTAGATATGGGTTCCTTAGAACGGCTATATGAGCATTTTCAAATTATAGATAATTGTAATATTGGAATTATTAATAATGTTTCTACACGTATGGCAATAGATGTAGGCCAGATGGTACTAAATGATTTGGATATGCAAACCATATTAAAAAAGGCTTCAGGTCATGCTGTTGCCAAATATACCTTAGTAGAAAATAAGGTTTTAAAAGATTTGATTATTTTTATTTCAGATAACGGAATTAAAATGGCTAATCGTATGAAAAAATTATTTGTAAAGAATCTACCTAAAGAGATTGATATAGATGTTATTTCCTTAGAACAAAAAGATTTGCTCAAAAAGGATCTAATGGATAATTTGACTAAAGAATACAATATATTATTTATCTCAGGTACTTGTACAAGCAGTAATATACTAAAACCATTTATTTCCTTATTTGTTTCATTGGAAGATATTATATTCAACATAGATATGATTAGAAGTAAAATTGGTAAACATTTAACTGCTCAAGAATTAGACATATTTTCTGAGAACTTAATTTATAGTTTCTCATTGGAAAGTGTAGTAGACAGTTTAAGTATTTTAGATGCAGAAAAGCTATTAAATTTTGTAAAAGAAGCAGTAAACCAAATGCAAGTACAATCAAATAAGACCATTTATGGTAGAACAATTATAGGATTATACATTCATATATGCTGTATGGTAGAAAGATTGGTTACAAAGGAACCAATTAAAAACTGTAATAATATTGAGGATTTTGAAAATCAACATAAAGATTTCATTGACATTGTAAGAAAGAGCTTTTATAAGATTTGTCAACACTATGGTATTGAAATTCCAACAAGTGAAATTTCTTATCTATATGACTATATAAATTATGATGGCAAAAAAAAGATTGGAGGATAAGAAGTGAGAACTAAAATTTTAATTGCAACACATGGAAGGTTTGCAGAGGGCATAAAGGACTCCTTGCAAATGATTACAGGAATTTATGATGATATTGAAGCAATTTGTGCCTATAGTAGGAAAGATATTGACTATAGAGATTTAATTGAAAGTAAAGTAAAAGAACATGATTATACCACTTCAAATTTATTAGTAATTACTGACTTGGTTGGCGGAAGTGTAAACAATGAATTTATGAAACATATAAAAGACTATCCATTTTACTTGGTAGGTGGTTTAAATCTCGGATTGTTATTAGAATTAGTAATGCAAAAAGATGATTTAGACGAAGAATCCATTCGCTCTTGCTGCAGTAATGGCGAAAAGTTTATTGTATTTTGCAATGACTGCTTAGAGAATAAATATGTAGAAAGTGATTTTTAGGAGGTGAATAAAATGATTAAATTACTTAGGGTAGATCATCGTTTATTACATGGTCAGGTAGCGTTTTCTTGGACAGGTTATTTAGGTGCAAATTGCATCTTAATTGCCAATGATGAAGCAGTAGTTGATGATTTAAAAAAGACTACTTTAAGGTTGGCAAAACCTAGTGGCTGTAAATTGGTTATCAAAAGTATAGAAGATTCCATTAAAGCGATTAATGCTGGTAAGACTGATAAGTATGATCTGTTTATCGTAGTAGATAAAGTTGCAGATGCTTATCGATTAGCAAAAGCGGTGGATAGCATTGAAACTGTGAATATTGGTGGTTTAAAAGCTACTGAAAAAACCCATCCACATCCAGCAAACAATAATATTAACTTTACAGATGAAGATGAACAACAATTAACTGAATTAAAAAATATGGGTAAAAATATTGAATTACGTATGGTACCCAACGATCCTGTTAAGAATTTCTAAATATTATATAAGGAGGAGAACAATATGACACAAGCTATTTGGGTAGGATTGATTGCATTTTTTGCCTACATGGGTGACGCCCTTGGATATTCACAGTATGATAGACCATTGTGTACCGGATTGTTAGTTGGTATAGCATTAGGTGATATACAACAAGGGTTGTTAGTAGGAGCATCTTTAGAGCTAGTTTACATGGGTACTTTAACAATTGGCGGAGCTTTTCCACCAGATATTTATACCGGCGGTATATTGGGTACTGCATTTGCAATTACTACTGGTTCAGGAATTGAAGGAGCTGTAGCTTTATCACTTCCAATTGCTACTTTAGCATTATTAGTTAAACAATTTATTTATACATTTGTTCGTGGTTACTTTGTGCATAAAGCTGATAGATATGCTGAAGATGGAAATGATAAGGGTGTAGCAAGAATGCACGTATTATCTACATTAGCCTATGCAATTCCAATGGCAATTTTAGTTGGTGCGTGTTTCTATGCAGGTGGACCAGCTATAAAATCTTTATTAGGAATAATTCCTGAATTTATTATGAATGGATTATCTGCAGCAGCATCTATATTACCAGCTTTAGGTTTTGCTATGTTAGTTAAATTGATTATTTCCAAAGAATTAGCTCCATACTTCTTCTTAGGATTTTTAGCAGCTAGTTATTTGAAAATCCCAGTATTAGGTATTGCTTGTATAGGTATTTTAGTTGCTTTATTAGTTGTAAATAAAGAACAAGTTGTAGTGGCAGGGGAGGGAGATAATGATGACGACTTCTAATAAAAAAATTACAAAAAAGGAATTAAAGAAGGTGTTTTTTAGATCTATAGCTTATAACTCTTCTTTCAACTATGAAAGACAGTTAAACTTAGGTTGGGCATGGTCGTTGATGCCAGTGCTAAGAAAATTGTATAGTGACAGTAAGGAAGAAATGTCTAAAGCTTTAAAAAGACACTTGGAATTTAATAATATCACTCCATTTATCTGTACTCTATTATTAAGTATTACTGCAGCTATGGAAGAACAAAATGCAAATAATAAAGATTTTGACACCGATTCAATTAACGCAGTAAAAGTAGGATTAATGGGACCTTTATCAGCTGTTGGCGACTCATTCTTCTTTGGTACTCTACGTGTAATTGCTGCTGGATTAGGTTGTTCATTAGCATTACAAGGTAATGTATTTGGACCTATATTATATTTAATATTATTTAACGTTCCTAACTTTGCAGCACGTTACTATTTAACATTTGAAGGTTATAAATTGGGAACTTCTTTCCTAAATAAGGTAGAAGAGTCTGGCGTTATGGAAAAGTTATTCAAAGGTGCTTCTATTTTAGGGTTAATGGTTATCGGTGCAATGGTTGCAACTACAATGAGTGTACCTTTATCAGTAACATTCAATGAAATAAGTTTACTTGATACAATCAATGATGTTATGCCTAACTTATTATCTCTATTAGCTACTTTGTTTATTTTCCATCTATTGAAGAAAGATGTTAAGGTATCAAAGATACTAGCAGGTATAATTTTATTTGGTATTTTAGGTGCTTTAATTAAAATATTCTAGAAAGAGGGATAGCTATGAAGATTGCATTAATTAATGAAGATTCTCAAGCAGATAAAAATGGATTAATATATTCCGTATTAAAAGAGGAAGCAGAGAAAAAAGGGCATACAGTACAAAATTATGGTATGTACAGTGAAAAGGATGAACATGAAATCAACTATATTCAATTAGGAGTAATTGCAAGTATTTTATTAGCTAGTGAAGCAGTGGATTTTGTAGTAACTGGATGTGGAACTGGTCAAGGTGCATCCATGTCATGTAATGCTTTTTCAAATATCACATGTGGATATGTGAATACACCATTAGATGCCTATCTATTCACACAAGTAAATGCAGGTAATGCTATTAGTATGCCATTTGGACAAGGCTTTGGCTGGGGTGCTGAAATTAACCTAAGATATGTATTTGAAAAGCTATTTGCTCAAGAATTTGGAGGCGGATATCCAGAAATATATGCTGAAGGTGAAGCACGTAGTCGAAAAGCCATGTACACAAATATTAAATTTGCTTCCCAATATCCAGTACTAGAAGCTTATAAGAATATGGATAGGGAATACTTAAAGAGTATTTTAGACTATAAAGAATTTAAGGAATTATTCTTTGCTAATGCGAAAGATAATGAAGTTACAGAATATATTAAATCACTATTTGATTAGATATAGAGTATGATAAAAGGACGGAAGTATTTCAATACCTCCGTCCTTTTATTTATGTATTATTAGCTTTTAAATTTATACTTTATTAAACCTAAAATCAATAAATGTAATGGATAAAATATATAAAAAATCCATTTAGAATTTTTACCGCCTCCATGTTCTCCATTATAATTTTTAAGAAGAGGTATAGCTAAAAAGATTCCAATATGAAATATTTGGGTATACCAATTCTCATTTTTACTAAAAAACATTAGGAATGGAGATATTATTATTGGAACTGAAATCGTGATGAATTTTGATATTTGGGTTTTAAAATCACCATGATATATACCAAAAAACAATATCCATAATACCGTTATAAAACTCCAGTCCCCCGGTATGGCTATAATGCAAATTAATGTTATTAGGGTTGCTTTTAAAGTTTTATTTATTTTTTCGCTATTCCATACTATCAGTGAAACTAATCCAAGGAAAAGAGTATACATAACGCTTGTTTGAATCTTAAATTGAAATTCATTAGCAAAGGAAATGGGTAATTCACCATTCATAAAATAATAGTAGGGGACATGTGAAATTATAGCGAAAATACCAAGCCTTAAAGCATATTTTTTTATATTACGAGTATGATAAAATCCTTCCGATATAAAATAGGACATAATGGGTGCTGTAATGCGACCGATTATATGCATTATTTGTCCCCAGACTGTTCCCGTTGGCACAAATGCCCAAGCTATATGGTCGATTAACATGGCAAAAATGGCTATCATCTTTAGATTAAATGATGATATACCAATCTCGTTATTTTTTTTATCTAAATTTTCCATTAGAACCCTTCTTTCGTATATACTTAATGAAGTGCTGTAAATATTTTCATATCATAATGATATCATAAAGTTTCATCTTTGAAAATTTATAATAGAAACTTATTTGGACAATCACATACTAATTTAGTAAAATAAAAATTAATGAGAGGTGGTTGTTAATGAATTTTCATATTGCTATTTGTGATGATGAATTGTCAATTGTCCAACATATAGAACATCTTGTAGAAAAATGGGGTAAAATCTCAGGTCATTTATTGAAAATTGAAAAGTACCCATCAAGTGAAGCTTTTTTATTTCAGTATGCAGAGGATAAATCCTACGATATACTACTTCTAGATATTGAAATGAGTGGAATCAACGGTGTTGAATTAGCACGTAAGATTCGAGAAAGTAATCGTGAAGTTCAGATTATATTTATTACTGGCTACATGGATTATATTATCCAAGGATATGATGTGGAAGCACTTCACTACTTGATGAAACCAGTTAATGAAGAGAAGCTATATAGTGTTCTTGATAAGGCTATGGAAAGGTTAAAAAAGCAAGAGAAAGCTTTGCTTTTATTGACTGATGGAGAAATGGTACGTATTCCACTTTATGAAATCGAATATATTTCAGTTGATAAAAACTATACGACTATTTATGGTAAAAATAATTATACGATTAAGAGAACTTTGACAGATATTGAAAGTGAACTTGATCCTCGTTTTTATCGTGTGGGAAGATCTTATATAGTCAATTTACAAAGCATAAAGAAGATTACTAGACGAGAAGTATTTTTAAAGAGTGGTGAAACTATACCTTTATCTAGGAATCATTATGAATTCCTTAATCGTGCAATGATTAAGTATTTTTAGGTGGTGATAAAATATGTCTTTTTTTACCCGTATTAAACATCAAGAGGTAGAAGCCTACCAAAAAAATCTTTTGAAATCCCATTATGATGAAGTTGAAAATATGTATCGTGAAATGCGTACTTGGAGACATAATTATCGTAATCATCTTCAAACTATGAAGAGTTATGCTGCTGTTGGTGACCTTGAGGCCATTTGCAACTATTTAGATGAATTGGATAGCGATCTTTCCTCCTTAGAATCATCCATCAAAACGGGCAACAAGATGACGGATGCCATCATGAACAGTAAAATTTCACTAGCTCGTTCACAGAATATTCAAGTAACCTGTGATGCTCATGTGGCTGTTGCTTTGACCATTCCAGAGCTTGACTTATGCACTATCATTGGAAACCTTTTTGATAATGCTATTGAGGCTTCCTTAGAGCTTCCAGAAGAGCAGCGTATGATACGCATCTATATGGATATGAAAAACACACAGCTCTACATATCTTTTACCAATATGACAGCACAGAAAAAACAGCGAAAAATTAACGGTATTTTTGCTTCAACTAAAGGTAAGAATCGCGGTCTAGGTTTAGCTAGTATTGATCGTCTGATTGAAATTCACGGCGGTTATCTAAGCCGCAATAGTGAAGACTGTGCCTTTACTACAGAAATACTTTTGCCTCAATAAGAAAATAATTTAATAGACATTTCATCCCCTATAAAAAGCAATTTATCCCCTAAACAATCCAAGGTAGCTTTCCTATGGTATAAATAAGGAGATAGGAGGGAATGCAATTGGCATCTAAAAAAGACAAAAAAGGAAACAAACAAAAACCACAATTTGGAATTGGCAGCAATGTGGTTTTTATGTTGAAACTAGGATGTAGTGTAAGAAAAAGCGTCATTTCACTTGCACTTATTCAAGCTTTCATCTTCGTCATTCATCAACTGCTAGAGTTCTTTATAACCCCTAGTGTGCTTTCAGCAATTGAAAGACAATATCCTCTTGTAGATATCATTATGGTAATCCTTGTTTTTTCGGCAGGGCTTCTTATTATATCCGGACTGAAAGCTTATGTTGATGGAAATACACTTTTTGGACGAATCGAAGTGCGAAGTGAAATTGTAAGAAGAGTGCAACGAAAGTTTATGGTAACAAGTTTTCCAAATACTGAAAACCAAGATTTTCTTAAACTCTGTGATAAAGCTAGAAGCTCAGTGAATTCAAACCAAGAGGCTACTGAGGCCATATGGTCAACTTTAGTTGATGTTTTAAAGTACAGTATTTTGTTGGTTGTATATTTTATTTTATTGGCTCAATTACCTCTGCTCATTACAGCAATTACAGTTGGTACAACGACTTTAAGTTATTTTGCTGGCAAACGCATCAATGAGTGGGGATATCGCCATCGTGATGAAGAAACAGAATATACGCAGCGTATGAAATATGTGATTAGAAAATCCCAAGATTATACCTATAGTAAAGACATTCGAATTTTTGGAATGCAGCCTTGGCTTCATGATGTTTTTGAATCAGCTCTAAGCCTTTATCGAAACTTTCATAATCGAGCTGAGAGAATATATTTTGGAGCAGATGTTATTGATCTACTATTATCATTGCTGCGAAATGGAATAGCTTATTACTATTTAATTAAACTTGTTTTAGCACAAGGGTTAAGTGCAGCCAATTTTTTACTCTATTTTAGTGCTGTTGGTTCTTTTACTGCTCAAACACGTGCACTATTGACTTCTTTCAATACGCTTCATAAGCAAAGTCTTGATATATCTTCTGCAAGGGAATATTTAGATTGGCCAGAGATATTCAAATTTGAAACAGGCAAGGAATTGATTCCTGATTTGAATATCCCCTATAGTATCGAGCTAAAGGATGTCAGTTTTCGCTATCCTGATGCTGATTCTATGACCCTTGAACATATCAACCTCACTATAAAGCCAGGGGAAAAAATTGCAGTCGTTGGACTGAACGGTGCAGGTAAGACTACTCTAATCAAATTGATCTGTGGTTTTTATGACCCTACAGAAGGACAAGTTCTTCTAAATGGTGCTGATATTCGAGAATATAATCGTAGTGATTATTATAGAATGTTTTCTGCTGTTTTTCAAAAGTATTCCTATTTAGCTGGACCTGTTTATGTCAATGTAGCACAAAGGGATGATAAGGTTGATAGGCAGAAGGTCATTCAGGTAATCGGACGTGCTGGTTTGACGGAAAAGCTGGAGAGTTTGCCAAATGGACTTGATACTCCCATGGGAAAAGAGGTCTATGAAGATGCCCCTGAACTCTCTGGAGGGGAAATGCAGCGATTGATATTGGCTAGAGCACTTTACAAAGATGCTCCTATTATCGTTTTAGATGAGCCGACTGCCGCTCTTGATCCATTAGCAGAAAGTGAAATCTACCAGCGTTATAACGAGCTGACTCAAGGACGAACATCGATTTATATTTCTCATAGATTGGCTTCTACCCGTTTCTGTGATCGAATTTTATTGATTGAAAATGGTTGTATCTTTGAAGAAGGGACTCATGAATCACTATTAGCTGCCCAAGGTCGTTATGCAGAACTCTTTGAGATACAGAGTCAGTATTATCAAAAGGAGGAGGATAGCTATGAAGAAGGATAAAAAACAAATCCCTATTCGTAAAGCATGGGGACTCAATATTCGAGCTTTGCATCTCTGGTGGAAGAACTTCCCTGATATATTTGTTTCCTATACGCTTCACGCAATAGTTGATGCCTTACTTCCACTTATTGGCATATATTTTTCTGCTAGAGTTATTGATGAGTTAGCAGGTGCTAGAAGACCAGAGCAACTTGCTCATTGGGTTCTTCTTACGCTTCTTATAGGAGCAGGAACCGAACTATTGTTAGCTATCTTATGGCGTTGGCGTAATAGTTGTTATGCTGGTACATATTATAAGCATCAAAAACTATATGCTGAAAAAATGTTATCCATGGATTTTTGTGATGTTGATAATTCAGAAACATTGGATATACTATCACAAATTCAACAAAATGAAAACTGGTCTCGCTGGGGATTAAGTAGAATCATAATGCACTATCAGATGCTATTGACAGGAGCCACAAAAATTATTGGTTCTGTTGCATTATCCGTTACGCTATTTAACTCGAAGGTTACAGATACAAGTGGAAATCTTATTATACTGAATAGTCCCCTGTTTATTGTTCTAATCCTTGGAGTTTTTTTCTTGCTCACATGCTTATCGCCCATATTGGAAAGTAAAGCGATGGCCTACTGGGCAAGTGCCGCCGCTCAGGCTAGAATGGGTAATCGTGTTTTTAGTTTTTATGGGTTTATAGGATTTGATAGAGACCGTGCATTAGATATTAGAATGTATGAGCAAGAAGAATTTTGTAATAAAAAGCTGAAAGATGACACTACATTTACTACTAAAGGTCTCATTGCCAGATATGCAAGAGGTAATATGGGAATTTTATATGCTCTATCGGCTTCTATTTCTAGAATACTAACTGGGATGGTTTACTCTTTTGTTTGTTTAAAAGCTTGGGCTGGAGCATTTGGTATTGGAGCTGTAACTCAATATATTGGTGCTATTACTCAATTATCTAATGGTCTATCAGATATTATCGGAACAGTTGGAGATATGCGTAACAATGCTTACTTTCTGGAGACGACCTTCAAATATCTAGATATTCCAAACGATATGTACCAAGGTTCCTTAACTGTTGAGAAGAGACAAGATAATAATTATACTATTGAATTCAAGGATGTTTCTTTTAAGTACCCTAATACCGATACTTGGGCATTGAGACATGTTTCCATGAAATTCCATATTGGTGAACGGCTTGCAATAGTCGGTCAAAATGGCAGTGGGAAAACTACGTTTATTAAGCTTTTATGCCGTCTTTACGACCCTGATGAAGGAGAAATATTACTAAATGGTATAAATATTCGAAAGTACGATTATAGAGAATATATGCAAATTTTTTCTGTGATTTTCCAAGATTTTAAACTCTTAGCCTTTAAACTAGGGGAAAATGTAGCTACAAGCAAAACTTATGATTCTAAATTGGTAATAAATAGCCTTGAAAAAGCTGGATTTGATATTCGACTTGGAAAATTAAAAGATGGGCTTGATACCTACTTATATAAGGATTTTTCAGATGAAGGTGTAGAGATTTCAGGGGGTGAAGCCCAAAAGATTGCTATTGCAAGAGCCTTGTATCAAGATAAACCTTTCTTGATTTTAGATGAGCCGACAGCTGCTTTGGATCCCATCGCTGAGTTTGAAGTATATTCCAAACTCAATGATATTGTAGAAGATAAAACAGCTATATTTATTTCCCATCGATTGTCTAGTTGTCGATTTAGTGACCGAATAGCTGTATTTGATCAAGGGAAAATCGTTCAAGTGGGTTCTCACGATGAATTGCTTGCCGATTCTGATGGTATGTACTATGCTCTATGGAACGCACAGGCAAAATACTATAAAACAGATGGAGAACGTGAACTGCTTTTGATAGAATGTTAAGTTAAGGTGACTATATAGGTAAATTCTATTATTAAATGGAATGAGAATAAAAAACAAAGGGGTATAATGATATAATTGCCAATATTCATTCTAACTTAATTAGATATAGAAATTGTTTATAATGTAGGCTTTGCTTCCTTAAAACGAATTTTTTAAGGAGTGAGTTAGAATGACATATATTAAAGCCAATAATGTTTTTCCAGAAGAATTATTAAAACAAATACAGAAATATATACAAGGGGAATTAGTATATATTCCTAAACCTAAAGGAGTTAGGAAAAAATGGGAGAAAATTCAGGTTATAGATCATATTTAGATAGTAGAAATAGTCAAATTCGTGAAAAATTTCTTATGGGTTTATCTATAGAGGATCTAGCAGAAGAATTTTGTCTTTCCATTGAAAGCATTAAGAGAATTGTTTATTCTAAATAAAAGATTAAAAGGATTCATCTAGGTTAAATAGATGAATCCTTTTTGTTAAGATCTTGTATTAATTGTTTTTGACATATTATATTTAAACAATACCCTATATAATAAAATTCAGGCTATATATTAGAAATAGTGAGTCTATGACCATATTCTGGAGGGGGGACATTTATGTTAATTCGCAAATTATCTAATGAGGAGCTGTATAAGGCTGTTGATTTATAAATTCAATGTTGGGATTATGATTATAAAGGAGTTGTTCCGTCAAATGTAATAGATAGGGAAAAGGTGATGATATAAGGCGTATCTATGGGGCTTTTGATGGAGAAAAATTTGTTGGTTTTGTAGGTGCAAGCATAGCAGAGAAGGAAGATAGCGATAATGGACTAGAATTAAATTATCTATTTGTAAAACAGGAATATCGTAGGCGTGGATTGGGTATTAAATTGATAAAAACTATAGTAGACGAATTTGAAGTATACGGATTTAGAGAACTAATAGTATATAATTGGCATCAAGTTCTTTCTAATGAATACTATTTATACCTAGGTGGAAAGTTAAAAAAACAAGTCATTCAATCCATTAATGGACAAGATATATTAGTGGATGTATTTGTTTGGGATTTAAAGCATATTATCAAAACATTAGATGATATCTTATATGAAAGAGATGTTCAGTGTGGTGGACTTCATGTCAATAAAGAGTTTGATGAAGGCGTTACAATTACGACAGACTGTTTTAAAGATGACTTTGATTGTGTTGATGAGGGATTATTTAAACACAATGTAATTAAAACGGAAGGGATATTAAAAAAGCCGGGTATTGATATCAATCTATTCCTTAAAACATCTGATGGCAAAACTATAGGAACAATATTATGCGATACTTTTAATTATTGTTTGTATATTGATGTAATGTGGATATGAGGTGTTCTCTATATTAGACGAGTATCCCTACGATATAAAGCAGTACTTTTTAAAAAAGGTTATAAGACGAAAAGATATTTTTGAGAGGGAATATGATGAAGAGATGGAGGTGTTGACGATACCTCCGTTTTTTGTCATATAATGAATAGACATAGATATCAGCATATATATTGAAATTATTTATAATTGTAGACAATAAACCTAGTAATATATACAATTGGTTAAAGATGGTTAATATAGTGACAATTTAATATAAATATAAAAAATAATAAAAAGGGTGGTTAATTATGTCTGAAATGACACCTAAAGAGAGAACAGAAGCATACTTTCGTGGAGAAGAAGTAGATAGATTACCTTGTCGACTTATGTTTGAAGAGACGGCAGCACTATATGCAGGAATAAGTACTAAGGAATATTATTTTAATGCAGATAAGATGTTAGAAGTTGAAAGGTATACAGTAAAAGAACTAGGTGCAGAAAGCGTAGGAATAAATGTAACCTTGAGAGGAATGGGGGAGGCTCTTGGAAGTCAAATGGGGTATAGTGATACTAGAGCCTCTTATTTACTAGAGCCAGTCTTAAAAGACTACAAGATGCTGGAGAATATGAAAGTGGTAAATCCATATGAGGATGGTAGATTACCAATAATATTGAAAGCATTAGGAAAGATAAAAAAGGAGCTGGGAGATGAAGTCAATGTAGGAAGTGGAGTTGCAGGTCCTATAAGTGCGGCTTGTATGGTTCGTGGAGTAAACAACATCATGAAGGACTTTATAAGAGATAAAGAAAATTTACATAAGTTATTGGACTTTATGGTGGAATGCAATCTAGCGTATATTAAGGCTGTTTATGAAGAATATGGGTTGGTATGTGGAATTGGAGATCCACTGTCTTCTGAAAACTTAATAAGTCCAATACAGTTCAAAGAAGTTGTAGAACCATATCTTAGAAAGACCATAGATGGGATATATAAGATAACAGGTCAAAAACCATCATTACATATATGTGGTAAGACTAAAAGTATTTGGCCTATATTAGGAGATATGAATATATCGACTTTTAGTGTTGACAATTGTGAAGATTTGGAAGAGCTAAAGAGGGTAATGGGCAGTAAGGTTTGTATAATAGGAAATATCGATCCTGTTTCTGTTATAAGAAATGGAACTGTTGACGATGTATATAATTCAGTTAAATCATGTATAGAAAAAGCTGCCGATAGTCCAAAGGGATATATGATTGCTTCTGGCTGTGATATACCTAGCGGTGCTCCAATGGAAAATATTAAAGCCGTCGTAGATGCAACTAAAAAGTATAGTAGTGGAATTAGGTTAGGTAGAAAGAGTTAAACAATTGAAAGTATATAAGAAGTAATAGAAATAGGTTATTTCAAAAAAGAGGACGTTTAACTTTAAGTTAATCATCCTCTTTTTTGTTATCAATAAATGAGATCAATACACATGAATTGCTATAATCTCTTTGTGAGTTAAAAGAACAGCTAAAGATTACATATGGAAAATGCCCTTTGAATCCTAAAAGTTGGAGATAGAATCTTCTAGACTCAACTATATGGAAAATTAATAGATAGAATACTGTTTATTGAAAATAACAATAACGATGGAATCGTTTTTATTATATATATAAAATATAAATAGTAAGTATAAGGCAGGATTTAATTTAGATGATGTTTTGAACATGGATACTAAAAAATAATTTAGGAGTGATTTATATGTCAAATTTAAAAGAAGAACTTTTAAATGAATTAGCTGAATCAGTAGTGGATATGGACGAAGATAAAGCAGTGGATGTAGCCAACAAATTCATAGAGAAAAAATACGATGCATATGAGGGTATTGCTAGCGGTTTAGCGGTGGGAATGGATGAAGCAGGAAAGCTTTATGAAGAGGAAGAATACTATATTCCAGAGCTTTTAATGTGTTCAGATGCTATGTATGCAGGTATGGATGTTCTAAAACCTCATTTAAAGTATGAAGAGACTGGCGAAAGATATAAAGCTGTAGTTGGAGTAGTAGAAGGAGATACCCACGATATAGGAAAAAATCTTTTTAAGATCATGTTGGAAACTACAGGGTTTGAAGTATATGACTTAGGAAGGGACGTGCCTCCAGTAGAATTTATAAAAAAAGCAAAGGAAATAGGAGCTAATGTAATAGGACTTTCAACTCTAATGACGACTACAATGGATAATATGGAAGTGGTCATTGAATTACTAAAAAAAGAAGGAATTAGAGATAATGTGGTAGTTATGGTTGGTGGAGGACCAATATCACAGAACTTTGCAGACAAGATAGGAGCAGATGGATATGCACCTGAAGCTTCAAGAGCTGCAAGACTAGCAAAAGAATTGGTAAGGGGGAAGAAGAATGCCGCTATTTAAAGATCAAATGACACCTATGGAAAGAGCTATTGCATTTTCCAAGGGAGAAGATGTAGATAGAATTCAATGTAATCCCAACTTATCCAATGGAATTGCAAGGGTTTTAAGATGCAAGATTTCGGAATTCAATCACAGTGCTAGAGTTTTAGCAGATGCGGTAATTGCAACTCATAGAAGGTTTGGTGGAGATGGAGCAAAGGTATTTACAGATCTTTTTATCATTTCAGAAGCTATGGGGGCTAAGATGAAATATCCAGAAGATGACACAGTAGATCTTTTGGAACCAGCTATTAATGATGTTTCAGAGATATCTAAATTACAACCTATAAATCCATATAAAGATGCAAGGCTCCCAATCCATATTGAAGCTATGAAATATGTACAGGATGAAATAGGAGAAGAGGTTCCTTGTACAGCTCTAGTCGTAGGACCTTTTACATCAGCTTTTTTCTTGATTGGTGTAGAAAATATGACTAAGATGATGATAAAAGATCCTGAATCGGTTCATAAGTTGTGTGAAATTTCTTTAGAAAATTGTATAAGGTTTGCAGATGCTACTATTAAACAAGGAATTGGCATAAGTATTGCGGAACCTATGTCATCTTGTACCGTAGTAAGTCCAAAACATTTTAGAGAATTTTCAAAACCGTACTTAAAAAGATTTGTAGATTTTATAAAATCTAAAGGCTCTGGTGCATCTATACATATATGTGGTAAAACAGATGGTATATGGGAAGATATAGTGGATATAGGCGTTGGCTCCTTAAGTATAGACAATATTGCAAATCTTAAAAATTGTACAGAAACCGTAGGAGATAGACTTAAGATAATGGGAAATGTGGATCCTTCTTCTATAATGTATGCAGGTACTAAGGAAGATGTAAGAAAGGCTACATTACAATGTGTAAAAGATGGATACAAATCTGCTAAAGGATATGGAATTATGTCTGGATGTGGACTTCCAGTGGAAACTCCTATAGAAAATATTGATGCTATGATGGATACAGCTAGAGAAATTGGTTGGCCAATTACAGATGAGAAATTGGAAGAACTAATGAGTTTTAGTAGATATGATAAGTAGTATGGGTTATAAATATGGATTAGTTTAAGGAGGAAAATTTATGTCTATAGAACCACTATCCAAAAAGGAAAGATTGTTTCGGGCAATAAGGGGGGACAAAGTAGATCGTATTCCTTGTATTTGTCCCGGTGGTATGATGAATATGATAGTAGAAGATATTATGGATATCACTGGAATTAAATGGCCGGAGGCTCATAAGGATGCTGAGATGATGGCAAAGCTTACTATGGGAGTTTGTGAAAATGGAGGATTTGAAAATTTTGGAGTACCATTTTGTATGACTGTAGAGGCTGAGTCTATGGGAGCTACTGTAGGTTTAGGAACTAAGATAAATGAGCCCAGGGTTACAGAGTATCCAATTGATTCAGTTATAGAGTGGAGAAAGCTCAAAAAATTGAGTTTAACTGAAGGTAGAACTAAAGTAGTTTTAGATGCTATAAAAATACTTAAAAATGAAAATTTAGATGTTCCTATTATAGCCAATTTGGTAGGACCTGTAAGTACAGCTTCTTCCTTGATGGAACCAGTGAATTATTATAAGGAGTTGAGGAAAAAACCGAAAGAGGCTCATGAGTTTATGGAATTCGTTACGGAAAACCTCATACGTTTTGCTAAAGCTGAAATAGAGGCTGGGGCAGATATATTGGCTATTTCAGACCCTAGTGGTACAGGAGAAATTTTAGGGCCAAAGTTATTTCAAGAATTTGCAGCTCCCTATTTAAATAAAATAGTCAATGCAGTTAAAGAGGAGACCTCTGGAGGAACTATAATACACATATGTGGCAAGCTAAAAAGTGTATATGGAATACTCAATTTTCTTGATAGTGATGTTATAAGTTTTGATTCCATCGCTAGTGTAAGGGAAGTTGGGAATAACGTAGATAATAAAGCTATAATGGGAAATGTAAGCACATTAACACTTGAGAAAGGTTCTCCAGATACTATAAAAAATCTTGCTAGAAGCTGTATAAGAAATGGAGTGAATATACTTTCTCCAGCATGCGGTATTGGTGCAAGGACAAAGCTAGAAAATATACAAGCATTAGTGGAAGTTGCTAAGGAATCCACATCAGAAAATACAACTTTGAAATCATAATAGATGGAGTGAAAGAGTATGAGCATATTGAAAATACAAGATAAAGATATAGCCTACAATTGTCAAGAAGGTAAAAGCCTTCTTGATATATTGCAAGAGAATGGATTGAGTTTAGAAAGCCCCTGTGGTGGAAAAGGATATTGTGGAAAATGTAAGGTACAGATATTAGAAGGAAATCTAGAGGATTGTACGGAAGATGAACTAAAACACCTTTCTAAAGACGAAATAGATAAGAGTATAAGGCTTAGTTGTTTTGTCTATCCGAAGGGGGATATATGTGTAAAACTCTTGGATAAAAAAGAGAAAAATTATAAGGGATTATCAGAGGGCTATATACCTGATATAGAGTTGAATCCCGTTATACATAAGGAAGTTGTTATCTTAGAAAAGCCTACCTTGGAAAACAATATTTCCTATGAGGAAGTATTACAAAAAGCTGTAGGTAGGGAATTAAATCATAATAATATTGGTTTTTTAAAAGCTTTAGCCAATATACATCAAGAAGAAAAAAACACTTTGGTATATTATGGCGATGAATTGATTGGAGTAGAGGCTGGGGATACAAGACAAAAGCTATATGGAGCCGCGGTGGATATTGGAACTACCACAATAGTTGTATCCCTTATAGATTTAAACACTGGTAAGGAGATGAACTCAGAAGTTTCTATAAATCCTCAGAAGGAATATGGACTCGATGTACTATCTCGTATAGATTTTGTAAAGAGGAAGGAAAATGGTCTTTATCTATTGCAAAAAGTCGTAGTAGACTGTATAAACTCTCTATTAGAAACTCTATGTAATAAGAATAATGTAGATGTTCAAAATGTCTATGAGATAGCTGTAGGAGCTAATGCAACTATGATGCATCTGCTATTAGGAATTGATACTAATACCATAGGAAAATCTCCTTATGCAACAATCTTTTCCAAGGAGAAAAATTTATGGGCTAAGAGCATTGGACTTGAAATTTCACCATTTGGAAGGCTATACTGTCTACCTGGAGTTTCTAGTTTTATTGGTGCTGATATTGTAGCTGGAGCTATGGTAGCTGGTTTGAAGCACACTAAAGACAATGTGTTTTTTATCGATATTGGAACAAACGGAGAGATGATACTGTCTAAAGGAGGGAAGTTAGCGTCGTGTTCCTGTGCAGCAGGTCCAGCACTAGAAGGAGCCAATATAAGCTGTGGTATGAGGGCGGCAGAAGGAGCCATTGAGGGGATACAGTTTAATGAAGATGGAGTTGCCCTTCAAGTAATTGGAGATGTAGAGCCTATAGGAATATGCGGCAGTGGTATATTGGAAGCTATGGCTGAGCTGAATCAAAGAGGACTTATAAAGAAATCTGGAAGATTGAATAGAAAAGAGGATTTAAAGAAAGAAGGACGTCATATATTAGCTGAACATCTAGTAGAAGAGGACAAGAAGAGAAAGGTTATTATATATAGAAATGGTGATGAAATAATCTCTTTATCCCAAGAGGATATTCGTCAAATCCAATTGGCTAAAGGAGCCATTTCCTCTGGTTTCTATGCTCTTGTAGATTTTATGGGTATGAGTATAGGAGACCTTGATAGTGTAGTTATAGCAGGGCAGTTTGGAAAGCATTTGAAGATAAGTAGTTTAACTGGAGTTGGAATTATACCAGAGAATTTAAAGGACAAGATAAATTATATAGGAAACTCCTCTAAAACTGGAGCTATGATGTGTCTATTGTCTAAAGATGCAAGAGAAGAAATGGAAGATGCGGCTAAGGATATAGAGTATTTTGAGCTATCTACAAAGGAAGGCTATGAAAAGCTATTTACTAGATGTTTGACTTTTAGATAAGGGAGTTGTTTAGATGACAAAAGTTCATATAATATCGGGCTTTTTAGGAGCTGGAAAGACTACTTTTATAAAGAAATTATTAGGATGTTTGAAGGATGAGAGGATAGTCGTTTTAGAAAATGAATTTGGAGAAGTGGGGATAGATGGAGATATAATAAAGGGTTCATGCTTTGATGTGGTAGAACTAGAACAAGGATGCATATGCTGCAGTTTGAAAACAAACTTTATGGATGCAGTATTAAAGATATTGGACAATATGAATCCAGAACATATAATTATAGAGCCAACAGGCATAGGACTTTTAAGTGAAATAATTAATATAATGAAAAATGACAGAATTAAAGAAAAATGTACTTTAAGTTCTCTGATAACCATCATAGATGGTATGAACTATATCGATCAATTAGATGTATTTGGTGACTTTTTCCAAGATCAGATAAGATGTGCTTCTACTTTAATTTTAAGCAAGACAACGGAGATTGCTGATGATACTATAGGTAAGATTTTAGATTCATTGAAGGAGTTAAACCCAGATGCCTATATGATAACGGATGTTTGGGAAAACTTTTCATGGGAAACATTGAAGGCATTATTGGATGGAGAGATTAACAAGGATATTGATAGTATAGGAATTATAGAGGATTGTAATCTACCTCACGATATAAATAGTCTTTCGGTTGTAGCTGAAAATAGTCTATCTAAGGATAAATTGAAGAATATATTGAATAAGTTGTATTCAGGTGATTTTGGAAAGGTATTAAGAGGGAAAGGATTTATAAAGGATGACTATGGGATAATGGAGTTCAACTATGTAAATGGGCAATACATTATAAATAGGAGTAGTTTAAAGGATATAGAAAAAATATGTTTTATAGGAAAAGGGCTGAAAAAGGAAGAAATAAAAATGCTTTTTAAATAAGTTGAATAGGTGATAAATATGACTGAAATGATGGATTTCAAATGCGTAAATGATAAGATGGAGGAAATACCTGAGAGCATAATAAATAGAACAGGTCTCAGCTTTCCAGAAGTTCATACTAAAGCTGAATATATAATAGCTCTATCAAAAGAATTGAAAGAAGATAAGAAGGATACTTTATGTAAACTTCCCTTTTGTAATACAGTAGAAGCAGAAGCATTAGGTGGAAATATCAAATTAGGAGATGCAAAGGCAGGTCCTAGAGTGGAAAGTTATGCTTTTAATTCCATAGAGGAATTGATGGAAATTGGCGAAATAGATTTGACTCAAAAAAGGATAAATGAAGTTTTAAAAGCTGTAGAAATATTGAGTTCACAAGGAGAAACCGTGGCATTAAATGTGGAAGGACCTTTTACTATAACCACATCTCTCGTGGATTCAAGAGTATTCTACAAGGCTATAAGAAAGGATAAGGAAATGGTCTATAAATTTTTAAAAATTATGGAAGACAATATTATAAGATATATGAAAGAAGGAATAAAAAGAGGGGCAAAGATAATATCCTATGGGGATCCTGTAGGTTCTAAGGATATAGTTGGACCGAAAATATATACAGAGTTTAGCGGAAGGTCTACTTACAATATATTAAAGTATATGGAAGGTGAACTAGGTGAAAGTATACTGCATATCTGTGGAAAGACATCTACGGCTTTTCAGAATATGGGATTTATAAAATCCTATCCTATAAAGTTTGAGGAAGACATAACCTATGGTAATGCCATAGAGTATGTTTTAGAAAATAGGAAGGATATAAATATTATTGGACACAACTGTATCAAAAGAACACCTTTGAAATTAAAAGATTCTACTCTTTGGTCCATAGAATTTTTAAAATAATAAAAGAGGCTGTTTCAAGATGAATATTTTGAAACAGCCTCTTTTATTTTAATATTTTAAGAAGATGAAATTTCATCTCTACTTATATATAATATACATGACATAGCCTCCGTCCCCTTATCATGATGGTAAGTAGAATTTTATTTAAAACTCAGCTATAATAAATTGCTGGGTTTTTATTTGGATATTTTTAAATCTATTTTTCAACTGAACATATTTTACTTATCATTAGGGAAGTCATATGTAATAGATTTGTGGGAGACATATATATATAATTTTAATTAGAAAGGATTAATGTAATTATGAATAAGCGACAAGTAGATTTATTGAAAAAATTAATAGTTCAAGATGAGTATCAGCCAATTAAATATTTTTCTAATATACTTGGTGCATCGGTGAAAACGATATCAAAGGATCTTGATGATATTGAGGAGGTTATTAATTCTATTGGTGTTAGTATAGATAGAAAACAGGGCATGGGCATCAGGTTATGCTATACCCCACCTCAACTAGACAAGCTAAATAATATATTGAATAATATAGTATTGTTTGATGGAGATAAGGTTGTAGAGCATAGGAGAACTGAAATTTTATTAAATCTACTTATAAACACGAACAAGTATACTACAATCCAGAAACTTTCAGATAGATATATGGTCAGTAGGACCTCTATTAACAATGATTTAAATGAAGTGCAGGAGAGTTTGAATAGATATAACTTGGAGCTTTCAAAAACCTTAAAGGGAACGAAGATAGTCGGCAGTGAAATAAATATTAGAAAAGCTTTGGTTTCTACCATTCAAGAGTACGTAAAAATCAATCCAAGCTATATAATGGAATATCAAAATATCCGACATAAGGAACTTAACATTACTGAAATCAATACTATTTTAAATAATAAATCTGTTTCCTTTTTTGAAGATTTGCTAAATCAATTGGAGAATGAATTGAAGTTGGTAATATATGAACCCTACTATACAAATCTATTAAGTCATTTGGCAATTATGACTAATAGGATAATCAATGGAAATTATATTGATGATAATTTGGATGAAAATGATTCATTACTCGTGATGAACGAAAGGCTATACAACAGTGCCATCTACTTAATTGAGGAAATAGAAAAGAAATTTAATATTAAAATTAACAAACAGGAAGCAGCCTATGTATATAAATATTTAATATCAATAGGTTTAAGTTTTGATGATGATGACAAAAAGAACACTAAAGAAACTGATTTATCCTATATCTATTTTACTAAGGATTTGATCAATATTATATCTCAGATGTCAGAAGTAAATTATGATTTAAGCCTTGGTTTATACGATAAATTGTTATTACATATAAGACCAATGCTGAATAGAGCAAAGTATAATATTCAAATTAAAAATCCATTATTGGAGGATTTCTTTAGGGAATTTAAAGAAGAATTTTTTATAGTGAAGATTGGCTGCTTTTTAATCTGTAATAGATATGGAATAAATATGATAAATGACCATGAGATAGCGTATATTCTATCCTATTTTATTTCTGAAAATGAAAAGATTGATGGAACTATAAAGGTTAGAACAGTAGTAATATGCCATAGCGGCTATGGGACTAGCCAGTTATTAGCTACAAGACTGGTAAAATCTTTCAACAATATTGAAATGTCAGGGATAATTTCGTCTAATTCAATTAATAATGTCGATTTAGATAAAGTAGATTTAATAGTTTCCACAGTGGATTTAGATATAAATAGACCTTATTTGATGGTATCAGCTTTTTTGAATGAAATAGATAAAGAAAATGTAAAAAATTACATAGAGAATATATTAAAAGGTAAGAGAGAATCCTCTTCCTTGAAGTATGAGGATATTCCGCTAAGGTTTATTGACAACAAGAGGGATATAGAAGAATTTAAAAGTTTACTTATCGAGGACAATCTAATTCATATTGAAGATAATACTTATATATACCTTACAGTGACCGAAGATGATTCAGCTAAAGAATATTTGATTGAGAAAGAGGATATGGAAAAACGTATAATTGCTGTCAACTATTCTAATTATACTTATCTATCAAAACTTATAAGGCTTTTGATAAGAAAAGGATTAGATGAGGAGGGGCAATATGGGAAATAAAGGTCTAATTACCGAGGAAAATATTCTTATAGATTTTAATATAGACTCTAAGGAAGAAGCTATAGATAAGCTGTCAGAGTTATTAGTAGATTTAGGAGCTGTTTTGGATAAGGCGGGTTTTATAGAGGATATATATGAAAGGGAAAGCAGAGGTTTTACCTTTGCAGGAGATTATTTAGCAATTCCCCATGGTTGGTCTAAACATGTAGCAAAAACATCAGTAGCTATTTTAAAAACAGAAGATGCTTTTATTTGGGATGAAGGGGGGAACTTGGTAAAGCTTATTATCATGTTTGTCATCCCTGAAAATGCCGAAATGGGGGAAGGATTGAATATGATAGGACAGCTATTTTCTTCATTAGGAGATGTAGAATTGGTAAGAAAACTGTTGGATGCTAATACAAAGAAAGAGCTAGTCCAACTGATTTGTGACTATTCAGACATTCAATAGGGGGTTACTATGAAAACCAAAAGTGAAATTAATACACTACAATTGGAAAGAGTGAGCATATTTAAAAGAGGAATAGCCGCTATTTTTGATATCTATATATCATCAGTTTTAGCTCATATACCAATTTTATTTATCTATAGTATAGAAACTGGTGAAACTCAGATTACTAAGCAGTTATCTAGACTATCAAAAATAAGTGGAATTTTAGCTTGTTTGCTGGGAACTTTGATGGTTTTACTCTACTATGTCATATTGCCTGTATATAAATTTGAAGGACAAACTTTGGCGAAAAAGTTATTGGGATTTAAAGTTGTAAAGATAGATGGCAGTCCTGTAGATTTAAACACAATGATTAAAAGAGAGGTTATAGGTTCTATGATTGTTGAAGGAGGGCTTGTAAGCAGTGGAGATTTATTAAGACAGTTGATACTAATAATTACAAGTTCAGATTTAATATATACAGGACTTTTATATATATCTTTTGGCACTACCATACTATCCATAATTTTTGCTGTTTTTTCAAAGAGGAACAGGGCACTCCATGATTATATTGGAGGTACTAAAGTTTTAAGCATAAAAGAGGAATGCTAATAATTGCATTAATATATGAAAATAATGATGGAGGTGAATAAAAATGAAAAAGATTTACCTATTTTGTGATCAAGGAATGAGTACCAGTATGCTTGCTAAGAAGATGCAAGATATTGGAGAGTTGCACAATCTACCCATAGAGGTAAAGGCCTATTCAATTAAAATTTTAGAAAAGACTATGGAGGAAAAGAACCCAGATTGTGTTTTATTAGGTCCTCAAGTTAGACATCTATTTGAGGATACTAAAAGAAGATTAGAGAATTATGATGTTCCAATTGGAGTCATTGATTCCGTTGATTATGGAATGATGGATGGGGAAAAAGTTTTAAAAAAAGCAATATTATTGATGAAAAATCATAAAAAGAAGGGGGAATAATAATGCTCAATAAACTAGAAAAAGCTTTAATGCCTATTGCAGATAGACTAGGCAAAAACAAGATCTTAGTTGCCATACGTGATGGATTTCTAATTTCCACTCCATTGATTATTGTTGGTTCTATATTTCTATTATTTGCAAACTTTCCAATACCAAGTTGGTCTGGGTTTTGGGCAAAAATATTTGGAGAAGGCTGGGAAGCTTATTTTTCTAACGTTGCACGAGCAACTTTTGATATCATATCAATATTAACGGTGGTTGGTATAGGATATGCTTATGCTAGGGAAATAGGAGCAGATAAAATGCAAGGGGCAATTGTTTCACTGGTATCTTTTATAATCTTAATGCCTACAGCAATTCCATATGAAGGCGTAGAAGGGCCATCTTTTGTAAGAGCTATAAGCTTTTCTTACACAGGTACAAATGGAATTTTTTTAGCAATGATCGTTTCAATTTTATCAGTTCGAATATTCAACTGGGCATATAAGAAGGGCTGGACAATAAAGCTACCCCATGGAGTACCACCTGCTGTTTTTGATTCTTTCGCAGCTTTAATACCAAGTGCCATAGTAATGTTTGTATTCTTCTTGGCGAGAATTGGGTTTGAACTTACCCCATATGAATCTGCACATAATTTCATATATACCGTATTGCAAGCTCCATTAATGGGAGTTGGAAATAGTTTAGGAGCACAAATTGTCTATGTTGTATCCTGTTCCGTTTTCTGGTTCTTTGGAATAAATGGACCTGCAGTTGCAAATTCAGTTTTCTCACCAATATTCAGAACTTTGTCAATGGAAAACTTAGCAGCATTTGAAGCAGGATTACCACTACCTCATATATATACAGGACAATTTGTTGACTTGTTCCAAACATTTGGTGGTGGAGGAAGTACTCTATCTTTAGTTATTCTTATGATGACAGTTTGTAAATCACAAAGGATTAAACAATTAGGAAGATTATCAATTGTACCTGGTATTTTCGGAATTAATGAGCCTATTATATTTGGTCTACCAATTGTATTAAATCCTGTAATGATTATACCTTTTATTGGAGTACCTTTGATGAATACAATTTTATCAGCAATAGCATTTGAAACAGGATTTTTACCCTATACTAATGGTGTTTCATTACCATGGACAACACCTTTAGGATTTTCAGGATATTTGTCAACGGGTAGTTTAAAAGCATCAGTATTCCAAGTGTTATTATTAGCTTTAGGCTGTGTAGTCTATTATCCATTCATAAAGATATTAGATAAGAATTATTTAAAAGACGAAGAATCTCAAACTGAAGAAGATGAACTAGAGGAGATTTCATTTGACGATTTATCTTTAGACGATTTTTAAGGAGATAATGTGAGCCAAGGTTCCTGTCCCTCTGGCTCTTTAAGGAGGATAATATGAAGGTTTTAATGATATTTGACCAAATACAAGCAGGAATGGGAGGTAAGGAAAGGTCGGATCTTTCCCTTGGCGGTAAAAAAGGGGCAATAGGTTCAGTTCCTATGATTGAACCCCATCTTAAAGATGTAGATGGGGAAGTTATAGCTTGTTTGTATTGCGGTAATGATTATTTTAAAGAAAATGAAGAAGAAGCAACTAAGAAGATGACTGCTATGGTGGAAAAATTAAATCCGGACGTAGTTATCTGTGGACCAGCATATAATTATAAAGGATATGCCTATATGTGTGCTGTCATTGGTAAAGATTTAAATGAAAAAACAAACATACCAGTTGTAGCTGCTATGTCTAAAGAAAATGAAGATATCATTTTAAAATATAAAGATGCACTAAAGATTGTAAAGATGCCTAAAAAGGGAGGCATTGGATTAAATGAGTCATTGAATAATATCTGTATACTAGCAAGAAAAATGTTTGATAAAGAGGATATTGAGGAATTAGCAAAGAAAATATGCTATTAAAAATATATGAGGTAGTTCTGCAAAAGACTACCTCATATATTAACTTTTGTAACGGAGGCTTAAAAATGGAACAGGTTTTAAATAATAGGGTTGATGAATATAAGGAAGAGCTATTGAAATCTATAATAGAAGTGGTGAATATACCTAGTGTTAAAGATAAACCAAAGCTCAATGCTCCTTTTGGAGAAGGTACGAAAGAAGCGTTGTTAAAGACATTGAAAATAGCAGAGAATTTGGGATTTAAAACAAATAATTTAGATAATTATATTGGATATGCTCAGTATGGCGAAGGAGAAGATTATATAGGAGTTTTGGGACATTTAGATGTAGTACCAGCAAGAGAAGGCTGGAAGTTTCCACCTTTTAGTGGACATATTGAAGATGGAAGAATATATGGGAGAGGTGTATTGGATAATAAGGGACCAATTTTATCTGCACTTTATGCCCTATATGCCATTAAGGAATCCAACTTAAAGTTAAGTAGACCAGTTAGAATTATATTTGGCACTGATGAAGAAAGTGGATTCAACGATATTCCATATTATTTGAAAAGGGAAAGACCTCCTATAATGGGCTTTACTCCTGATTGTAAATATCCTGTTGTCTACGGAGAGAGAGGAAGAGCAAATATCCAATTTGAAATAGATTACAATGATAAAAGCTACGAAAAGGCTGCTGATGAGTTTTTCAATTTCTTAAATAATTATATTTTATCTAGTAAGAGCAGTGGAGATAGGCTGAATATTGATTTTAAAGATGAGGAATTTGGTGTTATGGAGATGAGAAACTATAATATTCATATAGAGGATTCTAAACTATTGTTCAACATCAGTTTAAGCTATCCAGCTACTGTTAGTATTGATGAAATATTGAAAAGGATAAAGTTAAAACTATCAAAAAATATGAAGTTAAATCTTCTTTTAAATTATAATCCAGTTAAATTTAATAAAGATTCTTTTCTGGTTAAATCCTTACAGGAAGCATATGAAGAGGTTACAAAGTTAGATGGAACTCCCGTTACAACAACAGGGGGAACCTATGCAAAGATAATGCCTAATATAGTACCTTTCGGACCTTCTTTTCCAGGACAGAAAGGAATTTCTCATAATCCAAATGAGTACATGGATATAGAAGATATAATGTTAAATAGTAAAATATTTGCTCAAGCTATATATAATTTAGCAAAATAAATGAATTAAAAGATGAATAGAAATGGAGGCTATAGTATGAGTTGGACTATTATAGGCACTTGGAGAATGGCTTTGGAAGGCATTGAAAAGGCAGCAGAATTACTTTCTAATGGAGAAAGTTCAGGGAATGCTGTCGAAGTAGCCATAAAAATGGTAGAGGACTTTCCTTATTATAAATCCGTTGGATATGGGGGTCTTCCCAATGAAAATGGGGAAGTTGAATTAGACGCAGCTTATATGGATGGTAATACTCTATCTATTGGAGCTGTTGCAGGGATTAAAGACTTTAAAAACCCCATAAGTATAGCTAGAAGATTAAGCGAAGAAAAGTTTAATTCATTTTTAGTAGGACAAGGAGCAGAGGAATATGCCCATAAAAATGGATTTGAAAGAATGAATATGCTCACTGACAGGGCTATAATTCATTATAAAAATAGATTGAAAGAAACGGTTAATAAAGGATTAAGCCCCTATGATGGTCATGATACCGTAGGAATGGTCGCCTTAGATTTAGATAATTCTATGGCAAGTGGCACATCTACAAGTGGCTTGTTTATGAAGAAGAGAGGAAGGGTAGGAGATTCTCCACTATCTGGTTCAGGTTTTTATGTAGATAGTAATATAGGAGGGGCTACGGCTACTGGATTGGGAGAGGATATAATGAAAGGCTGTATCTCATATGAAATAGTCAGATTGATGAAGGAAGGCTATAGTCCTCAAGAGGCAGCAGATAAAGCCGTACTTGAACTCAACAATCTACTTATAAGTAGAAGAAAAAAGGCGGGAGATATCTCAGTAGTTTGTATTAACAATAAAGGGGAATTTGGCGTAGCTACCAATATTGAAGGGTTTTCCTTTGTAGTAGCTACTGAAAAATTGCCACCAACTGTTTATACTTGTTCAGTTGAAGATGATAAAACGATTTATGAAATTGCTACTGAAGAATGGATGAACGATTATATAAAGACGAGGACAGCTCCTTTAAAATTAAAATAATAATACAATAGATATAGAAAGATGGTGGACATATGGAAGGTATGGAATTATTAAATTTTCAGATGATAAGCAATGTGGGAGATGCAAAATCATTTCTATTTCAAGCTTTAAAAGCTGCTAGAGAAGAAGATTTTAAAGCAGCAGAAAAGTTTATTGAAGATGCAGATGAAAGTCTATTAAAGGCCCATGAAATACATGCAGAGCTGCTGCAACAGGAAACACAAGGGGAGCCAATTGTGGTATCCATTTTGTTGATGCATGCCGAAGATCAGATGATGTCAACGGAATTGTTAAGGGATATTACCAATGAGATGTTATTGGTCCATAAAAAGTATTCAGGTATTGATAAGAAATAAAGGGACAATTTAATTCCCTTTATTTCTTTTATGATAGAGGTATCCTTAAGTTGACAAATGATATATGTGTGTGGTATTATTTACTAAATATATTTGAAAGGGTGAATTATTAGTAATAATGCGCAACTAATCCATTTTTTAATAAAGAAAATAAAATATATTAGGGTTCTTTACCTAATATATTTGTGCCTATTTTTATTATGAGTGGATAGTTATGCATAGTAGTACTTTTATATATAAATTTATAGTCTATCTATAGATATACTATCCTCTCTTTTTGAAGGAGGATTTTTTATGCTAAAGATTAATATGAAAAATATAAAGAAATATTATGGAGCTAGATTAGTTCTGGATATAGAAGAATTAAAGATTTATGAAGGAAATAAGATAGGAGTTGTAGGGGTAAACGGAGCTGGCAAAACTACCCTTTTAGAAATTATAGCTGGGTTGATAGATTTTGATAGCGGAGATTTATCTATAGATTCCAATACGAATATCAAATATATATCCCAATTGGGAGAGCCAGAGAATAGAATAATCAACGGGAAATACGCTTCCATATTTAAAGTTAAAGACAAGTGGAATGTCAATATGAGTGGTGGAGAAAAAACTAGATTTAAACTTGCAGAGGGTTTTGAAAATCAAGGTTCTTTAATGCTTGTAGATGAACCAACGAGTAATTTAGATATGAAAGGGATAGAGCTTATAACGAATATATTTAAAGAATATGGAGATACCTTTTTAGTCGTATCCCATGATAGAAGTTTTTTAGATAGAACATGTAATAAAATCTTGGAGATTGAAAATGGAAAGGTAAAGCTTTATAACGGAAACTATAGTAAATATATAAAGCTGAAAGAGGAAGAAATAAGTAGAAAAGAGTTTGAGTACGAAGAATATATAAAAGAGAAAAGAAGACTTATGAATATAAAGAGAAATATAGAAATCAAATCATCAAAGACGACTAACGCACCTAGTAGAATGGGCAATTCAGAGGTAAGACTTCATAAGATGGGAGGACAAAACGCTAAGAAAAACTTAGATAATTTTGCTAAATCTATTGAGAGTAGAATTGAGCATCTGGAGGTAAAGGAGAAACCTACTAGAGAAGACATAATAAGGATAAAAATATTGGATTCCAGTAAGCCTCATAGCAAGATTTTAGTACTTGGTAAGGATATAAATAAATCCTATGGAGAAAATATAATCTTTAAAAATGCCCATTTTAATATATATAATGGTAAGAAAATAGCCTTAATTGGTCCTAATGGCAGTGGAAAGACAACCCTTATCAATATGATATTAAAAGGTGAAGGAATAAAGATAAGTGAAAGCGTTAGGATAGGCTACTTTAGTCAATCTATGAATATATTGAATGAGGAAAAAACTATACTAGAAAATGTAATGGAAAAGAGTATTCATGATGAAAATTTTGCAAGGCTTATTTTAGCTAGACTATTAATTAAGGGAGATAAAGTCCATGAGAATTTGAAAGTTCTTAGTGGAGGTGAAAGGGTAAGGGTTTCCTTTGCTAAGATAATGCTTGAAGATATAAATTTCTTAATATTAGACGAGCCAACTAACTACTTAGATATAAACAGTTTAGAAGTTATAGAGGAATTGCTCAAAAATTATAATGGTACTATCCTTCTAGTATCTCATGATAGAAGATTTATAGAAAACATAGCAGATGAACTATTGATTATAGAAAATACAAAGCTTAAAAGTTTTAAATTGACATATGGAGAATATCTAAGATTAAAAGATAAACCAAAATTAAATGGAGATGAGAAGAGAATCCAAGAGAGAAAGATGGTATTAAGGACGGAGATTTCAGAATTGATAGGTAAAATTTCATTGGAAAAAGATGAAGATTATAAAAAAGAATTGGATAAAAAATATCAAGAAAAGCTAAAGGAGTTAAGAGATTTAAGCTAAAAAACATAAGGTAATGTAAAATAATCTGTGCTTTTAGGAAATAAAAATCTCTTTTCTGGCAAGAATCAAGATAAGATTTAAACCAGAAAGGAGAATTTTTTATGTCAACATTACCAAAGGAAGTTTTAAGAAATATGATTAATGATGGAAATTTAAAAACAGCAGGAGATCTTCATTCTTATCTAAAGTATATGTTTAAAGATGCACTCCAAGAGATGTTAGAGGCAGAATTAGAAATGGAGCTAGGATATTCTAAGGGAGATAAAAAGAATAAAGATACCGATAATAGAAGAAATGGTTATTCAAAAAAGATTGTAAAAACTCAATTTGGTGAGCTACCAATAGAAGTACCAAGAGATAGAGATGGAGAGTTTGAGCCGATTGTAGTGCCTAAACATAAAAGAGATATATCAGGTATAGAAGAGAAAGTAATCTCTCTTTATGGAAGAGGTATGTCAACTAGAGATATTCATGAACAAATAAAAGATATCTATGGAATAGAAATATCTGCAGAAATGGTAAGTAAGATGACTGATAGAATAATACCTCAAATTAGAGAATGGCAAAATAGGCCTTTAAATAAGGTTTATCCATTTGTATTTATGGATGCTATACATTACAAAGTAAGAGAGGATGGGCAGATAAAAAGTAAAGCAGCTTATGTTGTATTAGGAGTTGATTTAGATGGTTTTAAAGATATTCTAGGAATCTGGATAGGAGAAAATGAATCATCTAAATTCTGGCTTGGGGTATTAAATGATATGAAAAATAGAGGGTTAGAGGATGTATTAATATTTAGTATAGATGGACTTACAGGACTTAAAGAGGCAATATTTGCGGCATATCCTAATGCTGAAATACAAAGATGTATAATTCATCAACTAAGAAACTCCTTTAAATATGTAAGTTACAAAGATCTAAGAGAATTCGCTAGCGACTTCAAAAATGTATATAAGGCAATTAATGAAGAAGAAGCTCTTGAGAATTTAAAAGAACTTGAAGAAAAATGGGGTAAAAAGTATCCATATTCCATTAAAAGCTGGGAAATGAACTGGGGTGTGCTTTCTCCATTTTTCAAGTATCCAGAGGAAATTAGAACTGTAATGTACACTACAAACATCATAGAAGGCTTTCACAGACAGCTAAGAAAAGTAACTAAGACTAAAACCATGTTCCCATCAGATGAAGCTCTCCAAAAGATACTTTACCTAGCAAGTCAAAATGCAATGAAGAAATGGTCCAGAAGATATAAAAACTGGGATCTAATATTAAACCAGTTAATCATATTCTTTGACGGAAGAATCGGACCACATCTTTAACATGCCACATCAGTAAGCCTTTTAATCTTAAAATAGGATTTTAATTTTGGGTACACCTATAATAAGATATCTACATTAAGATATAGCTACCCATAATTAAAATTATTGCCAGAACTAATCATTTTAATGCATAAAACAAAATAGTTCCAGCAAAGATAAATACAAGATATTTAATTGTAAGTTTTATCCAGCTTGATATTTCTTGCTAGATTAGAGATGGTTAATTCTCTCTAAAACACAAAGTTTTTTACATTCTCACATAGTGACAATGGGGTATCCCATTGTCACTAAAATTTAACTTACTCTATTGATAAACTCTCTTCATAAGGCTTTAATAGTTGTTTTAGGACTGCTGGGTTTTTAATATTTATATCTAACCACAATTCTTCTTTATCTGTAGGAAGTATTACCGGCATTCTGTGATGAATTGATTTCATTTCTTCATTGGCTTCCGTCGTAAGTATTGTAAATGCGTGATATTTAACTCCATTGTTATCCGTAAAAACATCATATAGTCCAGCCATTGAAAAAATATATTCATCTTTGATAGATACTCTTCTTTTTATCTTATCCTTCCCTACTTTTTCCCATTCAAAAAAACTTGTAGCAGGTATTAGACATCTTCTATTATAGAATGAATGTTGAAATGTTGGTTTTATATCTATGGTTTCACTCCTTGCATTTATTATAGGTCTTTTGGCAAAGCTAGGCATAAATCCCCACTTTAACAGTTTAAGCTCCTTACCTTCTCTATTGATAATAACTGGAGAGATATCCGTTGGAAAAATTTCATCTTTGGAAGTAAATTCATCCTCAGCTTTAATCATTCTATATCTATCTATTAAAGTGTCTATATCCACATCTAATGAAAATCTACCACACATAGTTTTCATCCCCTCATCATTCAATTATTAATATTATTATATAATGGAAATAGTTAGTTTGCTAGAATAATAAAAGGATAAAAGGAATTTATATTATGATTTTATTTCATATATTTTCGGCAATAATGGTCAAGATATGAAAAGTAGATGTAAGAATATTTTTTTATTATGAACAGATTAAACGCTTATGAAAGGATATCGGTTGTAAAATTACTGATAGTCCTACTTGTTTAAAATATGAACAATAGCTGAAAAAATTTCAATACTTCGTTATAGATGTATTTAGTGGGAAGAAAAGACTGGTTAAAAACTCATATTTTAAAATTAGAATAATGAAAGAAAATAGAGAAAATTCATCGAAGTAAAAGCTTATATATAAATAATCAAAAATAGGAAAGGAGATCATATGAAAAAGATACTAGCTTTAATGGGAAGCCCAAGAATTAATAAAAATACCGATACATTATTAGATTTAATGCTTAAAGGAGCAGAGGATAAAGGGCATGAGATAAATAAGATTTATATCTTTAAAGAGAAGATTTCCCCTTGTACTGGTTGTAATTATTGCGGTAAAAAAGGCGAATGTATTATAAAAGATGATATGGTAAGGATATATGATCATTTTGATAACAGTGATATCTTTATATTGGCATCTCCTCTATACTTTAATACTGTAAATGGTATTACAAAGAATATAATAGATAGATGCCAAATATATTGGTCAATTAAATATCAGTTGGGAAAGGAATATAAGAGGAATCTAAATAGAAAGGGTATATTTTTAGCAGTTGGAGGGGCTAACTATTCTCATGAACATTTTTCTAATGTTATTCCAACTATAGATTTATTCTTTAAGGCAATAAATGCTGAATATAAAGGAAATTATTTTGTATCGGGAACGGACTATACTCCTATAGGAGTAAGAAAATGTATTAAAGATGAGCTATATAATATAGGCTACAATATTGATAATATGGAGAACTTCTATATCCACAGGTAGAGTAAATATATAGGGCAAGGAGGTTAATATATCATTCCTTGCCTTGTAGTATTATAAAGATAATTTAAGAATAGCTTGAGTAGCTTTTTTGGGTATTCCAATATCCTCAACTATTACTTTACCTGTGTAGTCTATCTTATCCACTAGACCTTGTTTCATATGGTGGAAAGTTACTGTCTTATTTGCTTTAACCGATATACCCAATACATTTCCCGTATCCCCATCTAATCCCGATGGAATATCGATGGATAATATATCTTTTGAATATTGATTTATGATATGGATTACATTGTAGAATAATCCTCCTACTTCTCTTGCTAAACCTATTCCAAATATAGAATCTATGGTTAAATCGTTTTTAATTATAGATTCCTTTAAGGTACTTAAATCTTCTTTATGAGTAATGTTTATAAAATCTATATCAATGTTTTTAAGTATATTCAAGTTAATATTAAAATCTTTAGTCCCTTTTTCTAGATTGCCAACTATGAATAGATCCACCTTTTTTCCCTTTAGTATTAGATGGCGTGATATGGCTAATCCATCTCCACCATTATTACCTACTCCACAGACAATGGTAAAAGAATTCATGTTATTTAAGTCAATATTTTTAATGGTTTTTAATGCGGCGTTTTCCATAAGTACAATACTTGGAATACCAATATTATTGATTGCATAACTATCCATGGCTTTCATATCTTTGCAGCTAATAACCAACATAATATAACCTCCTATATCTCATTATACATAATTATAGCAGTTTTATAGGAAATACCAGCAAAAAATTAAAAAATAAAAAATCTCCAAATTCTCCGTCTAATAATTACGCATAATATGGAGGTCTTTAATATTAACTAAACTAAGGCAATGGCATATTTTCTGTTTAAACTTGAGTACTTAATTTGCTCTATTATATTTAATATATCTACATATTTTTCACCAAATTTGTTTTTTACTATCTCTTCAATGGATATAGGTCTATAGTTGTTATGATCTACAGCCACATTAAAATATTTGCTTTTTTCAAGTCTTGCTGGCAATAATTTTTTATGATGGTGTCCGTGTATGTTTATATAATCCTCTGGAATGTTCTTCAGTGGTTTATGAGTCAATATGAAATGGTGTTTATTTAATGAAAACTCCATTTTATTATATATTTTAATTTCTTTTGTATCCAATAATTTTTTATATCTAAATTTAAAATCATGATTTCCCTTTATCAATATTTTTTCTCCATTTAAATTGTTTAATAGAAATCTTGAAAACAACTTACTTCCTGCAAAAAAATCTCCTACTATAATTACTAAATCATCGTTTTTTATCCTACTGTTCCAATTCTTTATTAATGCTATATTCATTTCCTTTATATTTTTGAAAGGTCTGTGTGAAAACCATACGGCGAACCAATGACCAAAATGGGTATCAGATATAAAATATATATTTCCCATCTATAATCCTCCTTGAATTATTATATTTTTAAATTATAGACTAATTGAGAATTGTTTTCAAGGAATTTTATTTATATTTTTAATATATTCAATTTATTCAGATTAAACACTATTTATTTGATGATTACGGATTCCAAATTGGAGAAATATGGTATAGAATATAGGTAAGTAAACTATACAGGGGTGAGTATTGTGGGTAAAGGTATGATAGAGTATCAACGTAAGGTTGAAGAAGCTATTCAATCCTTAGTAGATGAAAATGGAAACTTTAATTTTGGCATCTATAAGAACCCTATTCCAAATATTAATATGCTTTCTGCTAAAGAACCATTAGGATTTAAAGCAGCTAAAGGATTTAATAATATGAGATTAAAGGAATGGGAAGCATTCCAATTGGGAAACGACAATTTATTTATATTTGGAGCTGTATATAATGCAAAGATTTCTGCTATCATATGTTTAGAGATATATGATAGGATAAGAAAAGAGAGCATATCTATACTTAGATTTGTACATCCATCAAAGACTAGAATAGGTATGGGAATTATGGATAGTATAACTGCCTATGAAACTAAGGGTTTTACTATGAAAATAACCAATTATTTAAAGAAGGATAAAATCAGAGTATTTGTAAATATTGAGAAGACCAATAAATGGCCAGAGGTAAAACTAGACGTTACAGGATATCATATAGCTGAACCTATAGTAGTATGCTTACCTTTAGGGGACAATAGGGCTATCTATTCCCACAAATCCTTAATGTCAATGGAAGGATACCTTTCTATAGAGGATAATAATATAGAATTTAATAGAGAAGATTCTCATTTAATAGTCGATGATCATAAGGGGTATTATCCCTATAAATTAGAATATGACTGGGTAACGGGCTGGGGAAAAGATGATGATGGAAATATAATTGGATTCAATTTGACGGATAATCAAGTCATAGATAAAGAAAATTATAATGAAAATTGTCTGTGGTTAAATGGAAAGATGTATCCTCTGCCACCTATCAAAGTAGAAAGAAAATATGATAAAGAAGAAGTTTGGCATATTAAAGATGAGTATAATATGGTGGATATATATTTCTGCCCAGAGGCTAAAAAGGAGATAAAGTTTAATTATTTAATAGTCTACTCTGACTATGAAGCTCCTATAGGAAGCTATCATGGCTATATCAACATCAATGATAAGATAATTGATATGAAAAATTGCTTCGGTATGGGGGAGAAAAAAATCTATAGGATGTAGAAGTTTTACTCATCAATCTGATTAATTTGTCGCTAAATTTAGTGGTAATTTTTATAAAAGTATAGATTTAAATATTCATTATTAAAAGAGGATTTTTAGAATTTATGTAGAAACTTGTACTATGGACATACAGAAATAATTAAAATAACTTTTTAAAAGGAGGATTTAGCTTGGGGAGTGTCATGATTATTATTTTATTAATATTGTTGTTGTTTGTCTTTGAATATCCTAAGATATTCATACCTATAATTGCCTTTTCTGTTGGAGTAGCTATTATTTCAGTAAAAAAAATTAATAATAAGATTTTAAAAGAAGAAAGAACTATTGCAGAAGCCAAGAAAAGGTTTGGGGAAAAATATGATGAAATAAGATCAAGAGTCACTATTCCAGCTGAAACCCGTATTGTATATTATAAAGAAGGGGATGCCAATATACTTAATGGCAATCTCCAAGCATGGATAGAAGATAGTACCTTATGTTTTTTTCCTTTTATCATATCCTTAGATGAAGCTAAAGATATAGATGAAAAGGTAAAACTATTTAAAATATTGATTAATGATATAAACTCAATTACAAGAGATGATGAAGATAAAAAAACCATTTTAAAATATTATTTTAATGGCAAAGGTTATTCCATGATATTTAGCAATAAGGATTTTAATATTTTAAAGGAGATGCTGCCAGAAAAAGCATGTTCTCCTATTGAATCAAATAAATAATCTTCAATAAAAAGAATCTTTTTGATATGAGCCTCCAAGTAGACAGTCTAATTAATTAAAATTTAGACTATCTACTTGGAGGTGTTTTTTTATGGAGGGAAAACCAAAGAATAAGTCGTATGCAAGATTAACATAAAAAACTTGCAAAAATGACTTGCTATTGTTTAAAACTTGTGTTAGAATTGTTTAAAATATAATTCATATAAACAAAGTAAGGAATATAATTATACGCTATATATAGTTAAAATAGATAAAGTACCAAATAATATTTCATGTTTATAAGCTGGAAGATAAATGAATTATACAAAATATAAACTTGCAATATGATATGAATTATGACAAAGGGGGAGAAAAATGGATTATAATGGAATCGATACCTTAAGACCAAATCTTTTTAAAGAACAATTTCCTTATTCAGAAATTCCAAAGATTAAATTTAACAATATTCAATTACCAATGGAGGTTTCAGAAGATATATGGATTACGGATACTACGTTTAGGGATGGACAACAATCCATGTCATCTATGACGGTGGAACAGATGATAAGAATATACGACTATCTTCATGAATTAGATAATGGTTCTGGGATTATTAGACAGACAGAATTTTTCTTGTACTCTGATAAGGATAGAAAAGCTGTTAAAGAATGTATGGGTAGGGGATATGAGTTTCCACAGATAACTTCATGGATTAGGGCAAATAAAGAAGATTTTAAATTGGTAAAGGAAATGGGAATTAAGGAGACGGGAATACTTATGTCCTGTTCTGATTATCACATATTCCATAAATTGAATATGACTAGAAGGGAAGCTATGAAGTCCTATCTTTATATTGCCCAATCTGCTTTAGAAGAGGGAATTATCCCTAGATGTCATTTTGAAGATATAACAAGGGCAGATTTTTTTGGATTTGTTGTACCACTAGCAAAAAATCTAATGGAATTATCTAAAAGATATAAAATTCCAGTTAAGATTAGAGCTTGTGACACCTTAGGAGTAGGTATTCCTTATGTGGGAGTAGAACTGCCTAGGTCTGTACCTTCTATTATTCATGGATTAAAGTATTATTGTGATATTCCATCAAAATCCATTGAATGGCATGGACATAATGATTTTTGTAATGTAGTTGCAAATTCTACTACATCTTGGTTATATGGAGGTTCTTCTGTCAATACTACTTTGTTTGGGATTGGGGAAAGGACTGGAAACTGTCCATTAGAAGCTATGATATTTGAATATGCACAAATAAAAGGAAATACGAAGGATATGAATCTTAAGGTCATTTCCCACATTCAAGATTACTTTGAAAGGGAATTGGATTATATAGTGCCGGCTCGTACACCTTTTGTAGGTAGTGAATTCAATATTACCAGAGCAGGAATACATGCAGATGGAATGCTAAAGGATAAGGAAATATATAATAGCTTTGATACTGAAGAAATTTTAGGAAGCCCTCCAGTAGTAGCGGTAAATTCATACTCTGGATTAGCTGGAATTGCAGCTTGGATAAATGGTTATTTTAAATTAAAGGATGCCAATAGGATTAAAAAAAATGATCAAAGACTTTTACCAATTAAAAAATGGATTGATGAAGCATATGCCAATGGGAGAACCTCAAATATTGTAAATGATGAACTTAAGAACTTGACATTTAAATATATTCCAAATATTTTACACGATGAAGAAACTAAAGCAATTTGAGTTTTAAATTGGAGGGAATAAGATGAAATTAACGGTAGCAGAAAAGATAATAAAGGATCATTTAAAAACTGGAGAACTAAAAAGAGGAACTGAAATTGGGATTAGAATAGATCAAACTCTTACCCAAGATTCTACTGGAACTATGGCTTATCTTCAATTTGAAGCTATGGGAATAGATAGAGTTAAGACGAAAAAATCTGTAGCTTATATTGACCACAATATGCTGCAAACTGGTCCAGAAAATGCAGATGATCACCTATATATACAAAGAGTGGCAAAGAAATATGGAATATATTTTTCAAAACCAGGTAATGGAATATGTCATCAAATCCATCTAGAAAGGTTTGGAGTACCTGGCGAAACCCTTTTAGGTTCAGATAGCCATACACCAACTTGTGGTGGGTTGGGAATGTTAGCCATAGGTGCAGGAGGGTTAGATGTTGCAGCTGCAATGGCAGGAGGAGAGTATTTTATAACTATGCCCTATATAGTGAAGGTGGAGCTAACAGGTAAATTAAATTCTGGAGTATCAGCTAAAGATATAATACTGGAAGTCTTGAGACGATTTAGGGTTAAAGGTGGATTGAATAAGATATTTGAATACTCTGGAGATGGACTTAAATACTTATCTGTACCTGAAAGGGCAACTATAACTAATATGGGAGCAGAGCTTGGTGCGACTACCTCTATATTTCCATCCGACGAGGTAACCTATAGATTTTTAAAAGCACAGGGAAGAGAAGGGGATTATATAGAGATAATAGCTGATGATGGTGCTATTTATGATGAGGAGGTAAGAATAGACCTTGACAGTTTAGAACCTTTAGTTGCTTCTCCTCATAGTCCTGATAATGTAGTTCCTGTATCTAGTTTGAAAGATATCAAGGTAAATCAAGTTGCCATTGGAAGCTGTACCAATTCATCTTATATGGACTTGATGAAAGTAGCGGAAATCTTAGATGGGAAGACTATAGCAGAAGATGTTTCTTTGGTTATCTCTCCAGGTTCAAAACAGGTATTGAATATGCTCGCAGAAAATGGAGCATTATCAAAACTCATTTCATCAGGGGCAAGAATACTGGAATGTGGATGTGGACCTTGTATTGGTATGGGGCAGGCTCCAAGCACCAATGGAGTATCTTTAAGGACTTTTAACAGGAATTTTAAAGGAAGGTCGGGTACTCCTTCTTCAAATATATATTTAGCTAGCCCAGAAGTAGCAGCAATATCAGCTTTAACAGGATATATAACCAATCCAATAGAATATATGGAGGATATCAATATAGATATGCCTGAGAAGTTTTTGCTAAATGATAATTTAATAGTTAGTCCCAGTGAAATTGATGATGTAGATATTATACGGGGACCAAATATTAAACCCTTTCCAAAGGTTAGTTCATTAAGGGAAGAGATAGAGGGAAAGGTACTTATAAAGGTTGGAGATGATATAACTACTGATCATATAATGCCGTCTAATGCTAAGCTTCTGCCTTACAGATCCAACATTCCCCATCTATCAGATTATTGTTTAGTGCCTTGTGATAGGGAATTTCCAAAGAGAGCAAAAGAAAATGGAGGAGGTATTATCCTAGGGGGATATAACTATGGACAGGGTTCAAGTCGTGAACATGCAGCTTTAGTTCCTTTATATTTGGGAATTAAGGCTATAATAGCTAAATCTTTTGCAAGAATACACAAGCAAAATTTAGTAAATAATGGAATACTTCCTTTAGTATTTAAAGATGTAAAGGATTTTAGTAAAATAGATTTACTTGATGAATTGATTATAGAAGATGTTTCAAATCAGATTAAAGAAGATAGAGTTATTGTAAGGAACAAAACTAAGGATGAACAATATGAGCTATCCTTAGATATAACAGAGAGGCAGAGAAGCATGCTTAAATTTGGCGGTCTTTTAAATCTATTAAGAGATAATTAATTATCAAATGAAACAAAAGGAGAATATATATGGTAAATAATATAACATTGATTCCCGGAGATGGTATAGGCCCAGAAGTCATAGAATCTACCGTAAAGGTTATTGAGGCTACTGGTGTTGATATTCGTTGGGAGATAGTAGAGACTGGGAATAATGCCATAAAGGCTAAGGGAACATCACTTCCTGAGTGTGTCATAGATAGCATAAAGAAAAATAAGATAGCGTTAAAAGGGCCTATAACCACTCCTGTAGGTAGAGGATTTAGAAGTGTAAATGTAAAGTTAAGGCAAAACTTAAATTTATTTGCCAATGTAAGACCGATAAAATCTTTTGATGGGGTTTCTAGTTTACATGAAGGTGTGGATTTCGTCATCGTAAGGGAAAATACAGAGGATTTGTATGCAGGTATAGAGCATATGGTAGGTGAAGATGCAGCAGAAAGCATAAAGATTATAACTAGAAAAGCTAGTGAAAGAATATGCAGATATGCTTTTGAATTGGCAAGAAAACAAAATAGGAAAAAGGTCACATTAGTTCATAAGGCAAATATCATGAAATTATCCGATGGATTATTTTTAGAATGTGGGAGAAAATGTGCTGAGGAGTATAGGGATATAGAGTTTGAAGACATAATAGTAGATGCTATGAGTATGAAACTAGTTCAATCTCCTCAGGAATACGAGGTAATAGTAGCTCCAAATCTATATGGAGATATATTATCGGATTTATCAGCAGGACTTATTGGAGGATTAGGGTTAGCTCCTGGAGCTAATATAGGGGAGGATATTGCAGTATTTGAACCTGTTCATGGCTCGGCACTAGATATTCAAGGAAAAAACATAGCAAATCCTACTTCAGCCATATTATCTGGGATAATGATGTTAAAACATATTGGAGAATTTAATGCCGCAGAAAAGATTGAGAAAGCCTTAGGGGAAACTTTAAAAGAAGAAAACAATAGAACAATAGAACTGGGGGGGAATCTTGGAACTAAAGAGTTTACATTAGAAATCATTAATCACATGAAATAATTTATAAAAGCCATAGACAAATTTAGATATGGAGGTATTAAGATGAACAGAAAATTTAAAAAGGTGTTAGTTGCAAATAGAGGAGNACGAGTATTTAGGGCATGTAGTGAGCTTGGAATAAGAACTGTAGCTATATATTCCAAGGAAGATAAAAATTCTCTATTTAGAACAAAAGCTGATGAATCCTATTTAGTTGGGGAAAACAAAGGGCCTATAGAAGCATATCTAAATATAGATGAAATAATTAAACTTGCATTGAAAAAAGGGGTAGACGCTATACATCCAGGATATGGTTTTTTATCTGAAAATCCAGAGTTTGCAAGGAAATGTGAAGAAGTAGGGATTGAGTTCATAGGCCCAACCTATGAGATGATGGAAAGTTTAGGAGATAAGATAAAATCTAAAAAGGTTGCAAACAGCGTAGGAGTACCCACTATACCAGGGATAGAAAAGGCCGTATTTTCCGAAGAAGAGGCAATCCAGTTTGCAAATTACTGTGGCTATCCTGTAATGCTTAAAGCCGCTGCTGGCGGTGGGGGCAGGGGAATGAGAATAGTAAGAGAAGAAAAAGATTTAATAAAGGAATATTATAGTGCTAAGAACGAAGCTCAGAAGGCTTTTGGTATTGACGATATATTTATTGAAAAATACCTTGAAAAACCAAAACATATAGAAGTTCAAATTTTAGGAGATAAGTATGGAAATATAGTCCATTTATATGAAAGGGATTGTTCGATACAAAGACGACATCAAAAGGTCATTGAATATACTCCAGCTTTTGCTATTACAGAGGGACAAAGGAACAAGATATGTGATGATGCGGTAAAAATAGCAAAGGCCGTTAACTATAGAAATGCAGGGACTGTAGAGTTTTTATTAGACAAACATGGGAACCATTATTTTATTGAAGTTAACCCTAGAATACAGGTTGAACATACTATATCTGAAATGGTTACTGGAATAGATATTGTCCAAAGCCAAGTTCTAATTGCAGAAGGATATTCTCTGGATTCTAAGGAAATAGGTATAAAAAGTCAAGATGATATAAAACCAAGGGGATATGCTATCCAATGTAGGGTGACTACTGAGGATCCATTAAATAATTTTGCACCAGATACAGGCACTATGGATATATACAGAACGGGTTCTGGATTTGGAATAAGGCTTGATGGAGGCAGTGGATTTACTGGGGCAGCTATAAGTCCTTATTATGATAGCCTTTTAGTGAAGGTAACTGCATGGTCTAGGACTTTTGAAGATGCAGCTAGGAAGGTTAGCAGAGCATTAAGGGAAACAAAGATAAGAGGGGTAAAGACCAATATACCATTTTTGATAAATGTACTAAACCATGAAGAGTTTTTAAGGGGTAGATGCGATACTGGATTTATCACATATAATCCTGAGCTATTCGAGATAAATCCGAAACAGGATATAGAACTTAAAGTTCTCAATTATATAGGAGAAAAGGTAGTAAATGATACAAAAGGGTATAAACCAGATTTTGATATTCCAAGAGTACCAAAGGTGGATAGACCTAAGGAATATTATGGCACTAAACAAATATTAGATGAAAAGGGATCAGAAGGGTTAGTACAATGGATTAAGAATAGGAATAATCTACTGTTAACGGATACTACTATGAGGGATGCTCATCAATCCTTAATGGCTACTAGGATGAGAACTATCGATATGCTAAGGATTGCAAAAGCAACGTCCCTATTGGGAAGAGATTTGTTTTCTTTAGAGATGTGGGGGGGAGCTACCTTCGATGTATCCTATAGATTTTTAAAGGAATCCCCCTGGACTAGATTAGAGCTTCTAAGAGAAAAAATACCTAACATATTGCTTCAAATGCTGTTGAGAGGTTCAAATGGTGTTGGATATAGAAACTATCCAGATAATGTCATAAGGGAATTTGTAAGAGAGTCTGCCGATAGAGGAATAGATGTCTTCAGAATATTTGATTCACTAAATTGGTTAAAGGGAATGGAAGTAGCTATAGACGAGGTGTTGAAAGTTGGGAAGGTTGCAGAAGGCTGCATCTGTTATACTGGGGATATATTAGATAAGGGGAGGAATAAATATACCTTAGACTACTATGTAAAGATGGCAAAGGAAATGGAAAAAACAGGAATTCATATATTGGGAATAAAGGATATGTCCTCTTTGCTAAAACCTCAAGCTGCCTATGAGCTCATTAAAGCATTGAAAGATGAGATTAGTATTCCAATCCACCTTCATACCCACGATACTAGTGGTAATGGTATAGCTACGGTATTGATGGCAGCACATGCTGGTGTAGATATAGTAGATACTGCCTTCAACAGTATGGCAGGTTTAACAAGTCAGCCCGCTCTAAATTCAGTAGTTGCAGCTTTGGAATATACGGATAGGAGTACGGGGTTAAATCTAGATGATCTACAGGTTATTTCTGATTACTGGAGCACTATAAGACCTATATATAGTCAATTTGAATCTGGACTGAAATCAGGAACTACAGAAATATATAAATATGAGATTCCCGGAGGTCAATACTCAAACCTTAGACCACAAGTCGAAAGCTTTGGATTAGGTCATAGGTTTGATGAGGTAAAGGAGATGTACAGAGTTGTAAATAGAATGTTTGGTGATATTGTAAAAGTAACTCCTACTTCTAAGGTAGTGGGAGATATGGCAATATTTATGGTTCAAAATGATTTAACTGAGGAAAATATCTATGAAAAGGCTAAAGATATGGCTTTCCCAGACTCGGTGGTATCATATTTTAAAGGTATGATGGGGCAGTCTATGGGAGGATTTCCTGAAAGGCTTCAAAAGTTAGTATTGAAAGGCGAAAAACCTATAAGATGTAGGGCAGGGGAATTGCTTGAACCTGAAGATTTTGAAAAGATAAAGGAGTTATTAAGAGAAAAATATGGTATGAATCCTGAGAGAAAGGATTTATTGTCTTTTGCACTATATCCTAAAGTGTTTGAGGATTATTTAAAACATATAGAAGAGTACGGAGATTTTAGTAGAATGGGAAGCGATATATTCTTCTATGGCTTAAGGGAAGGAGAAACTGGAGAAGTTGAAGTTGAAGAAGGGAAGGTTTTAGTAATAAAACTACTTGAGATAGGCAGACTAGATGAGGAAGGCTATAGAACTTTATACTTTGAGGTCAATGATAGCAGAAGGGCAGTTAAAATTTTTGATAAGGCAAGCAATATAGTGAAGGAAACTTCGTTTATCCAGATGGCGGATAAAGAAAATAAGTTTGAAATCGGAGCAAGTATTCCCGGCACTGTAACTAAAATATTAGTAAAACCTGGTGATAAAGTAGATGATAATCAATTGGTGGCGATAATAGAAGCTATGAAGATGGAAACCAATATAACTGCTTCTACTGGTGGTATAGTCAAATCAATTTCTGTTAAAGAAGGTCAAAATGTAGAGGCTGGAGAGCTATTAATAAGATTGGATAAGGAAGAAGAGAATATTAAATAGCAGTATATAAAACAAAAAATGATATATTATGATATAATATTAGCTGGTTATGGAAAATTTGCGGATAATTTTCAATTTATTTAAATTTAATATTAGAAAACTAAGATATTTTTAAAGTTTAGCCGCGAATTTCCCCAGCTAAATTTTTTGTTTATATGGAGGTATAAATGATAAAAATTGATGATTTAAGTAAAATAGCCATATTGGTAGATTTTGATGGTACAATAACTACAGAAGATACAAATATTAAGTTGATGAAAGTTTATAGTAATGATAAGATTCAAAATATAAGAAATATGTATAAAAATGGAGAAATAAATTTCCTAAAGTTGATGGAATTAGAATATAAGGAAATCAAAATAACTGAAAAAGAATATTTAAAGTTTATATTGGAGGAATTTCATATAACGGAAGGATTTGTTCAATTTTATAATAGGATAAAAGAAAAGAATATTCCCTTTGGAGTTGTTAGTGGAGGATTTGATAATGGCATTAAACCTTTTTTAGAGAAATATGGTATAACCGATGTGGATATATATGCTAATTCATTTATATTTGATAAAGATAATATAAGCGTGAAATTTTATGATGGAGGAATATTGGATTGTTGTGATTTCGGTCCTTGTGGCAATTGTAAAATTAGACGTTATGAAGAATATAAAAGGAACAATGATACTGTAATTTTTATTGGGGATGGATTTACTGATAGATGGGTTGCACAAATAGCAGATGTGGTATTTGCTAAGGATGGTTTATTAACCTATTGTAAAGATAATAACATAGACTATATACCTTGGAATGATTTCCATGATATTAGTGAATTAATATTTGGTACAGAGAAATGATTTTGATTTTTAATAAGGGACAGGATTGTGGTTTGCAGTAGGGAAAGTAGGGAATAAATGTAGTATAATAGGGGAAAGGGGGTAATATCTTGATTTTAACTGTAACCTTAAATCCTTCGGTAGATAAATGGTATTTTATCAATAGTTTTGAAAAAGGTAAGGCATTTAGAGCAAAAGATGTTATCTGTACTCCTGGAGGCAGTGGATTAAATGTTGCCAAGGTTGTTAGAGGGTTTAATGAATCCGTTATGGCTACTGGATTTTTAGGAGGTTCAAACGGTAAATATATTGAGGAAATGTTGGATAATAGAGGAATAGGCTATAATTTTACTCATATCAATGAAGAGACAAAAAACTTTATCGCTATTATATCTGATGATGAAAGTAGAACAGATATTTCAGAAATAGGACCATCTGTATCAGGGGAAGAGGTCCTAGAATTCTATGAACTATACAAGGATATCATTGGAGAAGCAGAAATAATCTGTATTTCTGGAAGTTTGCCTAGAGGATTGCCTTCTGATATATATAGGAATTTAATAATAATGGCAAAGGAACGGAATAAGAAGGTTTTTTTAGATGCTAGTGGTGAGTCATTAAAGTATGGTATTGAAGCAGCACCTTTTTTGGTTAAACTAAATAGGAATGAGCTAGAAGAGTTAATGGGGTTTTTAATGTTTTCTGAAGATGAAATAGAAAAGTCTGCTAAATATATAATGGGAAACGGGGTTGAATTAGTAGCGGTATCCTTAGGGAGTGCTGGAGCTATGTTTTTTTATGATGGCTATTCATATAAGGTGAAGGTTCCTAATGTTAGGGCTATAAATGCTTTAGGTTCGGGAGATGCTATGGTGGCAGGGTTTGCTGTTTCGCTAATCAGGAATTATGATTTTAAATATCAGCTAAAAGTGGCTTCAGCATGTGGAACTGCCAATGCTATGGAAATAGAAGCGGGCAATGTGGATATGGCTAATATGAAGATGATTATGAATCAAGTAGAAATTGAAAAGAAAAAGATATATTAAAGGAAACCAAGTTTTTATCGTTAAAACTTGGTTTTTATAGTGATGAACCAAGATTTTTTAATGTTTTCGAATAGATATATATTATCTACTTTTATTAGAAAATCATTTAAAAATTTTTTTGTAATTTGGATTTCATCGTGTTCAGTTATAGCATATCTATTAGTAAAAAAATCTAAAGCTTCATTAAAATCTTGGAAGTATTGAGAATGTTCGTATTCCATTTCTTTATACTCATATTTGTAGCCTAAATCACCTAATATTTTTAATGTATCCATTAAGCTGTTCTTATGGGTTCTTTTCCTAGATGGGGGTCTGTTTAACATTTCATATAGTATATCCCTTTTAAAGTTGTTCTCTTGTTTTTCAAAGGAAGATATTATAAAGCAATACTCATCTACTAGATTATACATCTTTTCTATGCCTTCTAAAGTTTTGGTACTTCCTCCACTAAAGGTGGATATAGCTATATGGTGCTTATCTAAGTTAACTCTATGGAAAGGTGAAATTATGCAATTTAAATTATATAGCCCATGCTTTTCTGCCCTATTGACTAAGGAATCCATCATATTAAAAGAGGAATCTATAACAGTTATATTTGCTCCTTCGCTTATTAAAGGTATGGCAAAAGCACCAGTTCCAGCTCCTATATCGATGATGTTTTTATCACTTAAATTTCCAGTGTGTTCTTTTATCTCCTGAATAAAAGTATGGGGATAGGAGCAAGTGGGATGTTCTAAAGATTCATTATACCATTTAATTCTCTTGTCACTCCATCTAAAACTATTTTCTTCTTTAAAGGGTACGCCGAAGGATTTTAGTATGTCTACAATGTCTTCAATAATTGTATCCCTATTTTTTTCTGTAATCCTTATTACCATTAAATCATCTCTTGATCTAATGGTATTTAAGAAATTGCAATCATAATCTTTCAACACACCAAATACGGGTTTTTCACTATCTAAAAGTTCATATACTTTGGAAGTAAATTTATCTATATCGTTTTCCATAAATCCCAATTCATCTAAAACGATAAAATCCCTTTTATTTAAACTATTGTCAAGTATGGATACGAGTTCAGTATCAAAAGATTTTATAAATACTTTTCTGTAATTATTTTGTTTATCTATATTTGCTATATTATGTTTTTTTGTATAATCATATAAGGACCTTATAACAAATGTTGTAATAGATCCTTGAATTACCCTTTCTGTGATATATCCCCCTATAGAAGCATTTATCCTCTCTAATATCTCCTTTAAAATTGTAGATTTACCTACTCCAATCTTTCCAGTCAAAAATAGATTGTTCATCCTTCCACATCCTTTGATAGATAAATTAATATCAGTTTAACATTTTTGGTAAGGAAAAGATAGGGTAAGAGTAGATTAGGAGTATTGTATTTAAAATATAATTATGTATGTTATATTTATGGATATAGTATAAAATATAATATGAGGGGAATTATTCCATAGGATTAAATTTTATTAAATGTAAAAGATGATATTTAATTAATACAAGGGATTATTGAAGGAAAGTGAGGTGAATTATGTGTCTAAGGATAGAGATGGTACGCAAAATAAATCTGATGATATTGAATTAGTTCTTTTAAAAAGTGTAGGTAGCGGTCAAGAATTAAACATGATAAAAAGCTTATTAGATGAAAATGATATCCCATATATAATAAAGGATCATGGAGTAGGAGGGTATATGAGAATAATTACTGGTTCTTCTCTTTATGGAACCGATGTATTAGTAGAAAAGTCGACATTTGAAAGAGCAAAAGCACTCTTAGATGAATTTATATGGAATGAATAATATATTAGATGGGATAAGGGGTGACTACAAATCGCCCCTTTCAATTTGTGTTGATTTATAATAGATAAGCAATTATAATCAATTTCATTATTTTATTCAATAGAAAGATGAGAGGAATTCCAATGTAGAATTTCTTTTTGCTAATCTTATGATGGAAAACTACCATTCCTATTAAGCTGCCTGAAGCCCCGCCTAGTATAGAAAGTATAAATAAAACGGATTCTTTTGTCCTCCATTTATCCTGTTTAGATTTTTGCTTATCAATTCCGAAGTATGTAAAAGAAACGGTATTAATAATTAATAAATAAATTAGAAAAATTATCTCCTTTGTTGTAAACAGTGAAAAGAATTTCATCATATATCACCTACTTTTTTATTATATTTAATTTATATCACATTTTGTATTCTATTGCTACTATAAGTATTTAGAGGGATTTGATATAATGGGGGAGGAACACAAAGGTAACTTTACAACAAATTGGCATTAGTGTACTATAGATGTTGAGAATTATTCTTGACAAAATACTTATAAAATAAAGATTATTAACAGATTTTATAAAATTATAAATATACCAAACAGAAAAGGTGGTGAAAATCCTGGTTTTCAGCAAAACGACATAAATACTAAGCTAGTTTTTTTAAAAAACATATGATCTTAGAAACCAGGTACTGTTATGAAATCCAAAGGGTTTAATGCATATACTAAATACATAATATAGCAGCATGCTCTGAAAGAAAATAACGTTTCCAAGACATGTGAGCTATTTGGAATTTCAAGGACAAGCTTTTATAATTGGCAAAGGGATTACCAGAAATATGGTATCGTTGGACTAGAAAGCAAAGAACCCAAAAAACCCAGAATGCCTAATAAGGTTAGCAGAGAAATAGAAGATGAAATATTAGCTTATGTAGCAAAGTATCCCAATGATGGACCAAGAAGAATATACTATGAGCTAAAAGCTGAAGGTATAGACATCGGAGAGACGGGAATCTACAATGTTTTAAAACGGAACAGACTAACCCATAAAGCTCAGAGGATAGAATATTCTAAGCATAAACCTTATCATATGAAAGCAGACTCTAAGGATAATAAAGAGTTGCCTATTTTTTTAAATACAAATAAAGCTTATCCAGGATATTTAGTAATTCAAAGGATTGACTTCATAGGTACTTTTGATGGAATAGGCAGAATATATCAGTATAGTTTTTATGATACCGTTTCAAAATGGGGCGAAGTAAAAATATATAATAAAAAGCAGGATATTGATATTTGGCATTATTTTGAGATGAAACTAGTTTATTTATTGGAAACTTTTAACTTGAATATTGAAAATTTAGTCACTGAAAGGAAAAGAGAATTTTTACCCTATTTTGTAAGAGGTGATAAATACAAAGAAATTATAGAGGATTTTAATATTAATCATATATTTATCCTTTCTGACGATACTCCTCTATTAGATGATATAAAAAGTTTTAACAAATTTTTAGTAAGAGAATTTTATAATAAGATTCCTTTAAATGATGATTTAGATTCATTTACAAAGGTAGAAAATGCAATTAATAATTTCGTAAGAGATTACAACTTTTATACTGCAATTCCTAAAGGAGACAATAAAGGCAAGTCACCAGCCGAGGTTGTTCTCGATAGAGCAAAGGAAAACAATGCGGATTTAGATACATTACCCCTTTGGCTTTTAGCATTGATAAACTCTCAAAGACGAGGTGATACAAATGGATAAAGAAGACCGTAAAATTGCCGTTATAGGAGGAGGGCTTTCTGGGTTAGTCATAGCTGAAGGTCTTAATAAAAAAGGATATAAAAATGTCACCCTTTTTGAAAAAAATGAGAGGTTAGGAGGTAAATTGCACACTATATGGTATAAGGGAAAATCTTATGAATTAGGGGCGATATTTGGTTTGCCTTCCTATTCAAAACTTAAAGGCTTGATGAAAAGATTAAACATTAAGATAGATGGACCTAAACTATCTCGCACTAATTATAATGCAGATGGTCAGAAAATCATGCCAATACCTAAGGAAAATCTAGGGGATTTTGTAGAGGAATTAGAGAGATTACCCCATGTATTAGATATTTACAAATCATTAAAGAATGCTAGTATTAAAAATATTGAGCCTACGCTGATGCTGCCTTTTTCAAAATGGTGTGATATAAATCAGTTTGAAGTTTTAAAAACCGTTTATATCCATTACTTTACTATCTTTGGATTAGGAAATATTGATGAGGTTCCAGCTTTATATGTACTTAGAATTATGAATTACTATCACTTAATGTCTTTTATGCAGATTCCGGAATTTTATACATGGAAGAACGGTGTTTCTTCATTGATAGAATCCTTGAGTAAGGAAATTGGGGATATTCGGTTGGGACAAAAAGTCATGGATATTACACTCTCTTCTAAGGGGACTCTCTGGATACAAACGAAATTTGAAAGACTTGAATTCCATCAAGTTATTATTACTGCATCCTTAGATGAATTTTCACATCTTCATTTTTGGGATCAAGATATGAGGCAATATTTAAATAGTATAAAATATCAATCATTTAATGTATATGCTTTTATTGTGAACAAAGTTCCTAAAGGCTGTGGTTGTATACTAGAAAACCTCTCACCTAGCAGACGAGGGCATATTACCATATGGGATGCAAGATGGGATATATATGATGAAGGAATGGTAATAGTTTATGCATACGATCCTCCTGAGGATTCTAAACTATCTTCTTTAGACATTATTAAAGAGGATTTGTTAAGATTAGGGGTGAAAAATCCAAGGCTTTATCAGGCTAAGAGGTGGAAACACTGTCCCTATGTAGACACAGATACATTAGAAAGTGGATTTTATGATAAGATGGAAAATTTGCAGGGGATGAACAATGTATTTTTAGCTGGAGAAATTATGAGTATGCTTTCAATTGAAAACTGCATTTGGTATTCTGAAGATTTATTGGAACGCTTTTTTTAAATAATAAATATATTTTAATTAGAAATCTCTTTTAAATATCAGTGTTAAAGGAGATTTTTTTACATTGAAGATAACTTTACATATAATAATATAAAAAAATTGAAATAGACGTTAACATATGACGATTTTTTTATAATTAGTGTAAAGTATATTTAAAATAAAAAGTATGAAAGCGTTGAAAATTCAACGTTGTCATATTTTGACGGTGGTTTTATTTTTAGATACAATGAAAGTGATAAAATAATAACAACTTTAGTTAAGATGGACTACAGCATTTAAAGTATGATAAAAGCTTATAGAAAGGTGGGTATATGATATGAAAACTTTTAAAGTTTTAGAGATTAAGGAAAGTATCTTCGAGGACAATAATCGACAGGCAGATTTACTTAGAGATGAGTTGAAAGAGAAAAAAACCTTTTTATTAAATCTCATGTCATCACCAGGTTCAGGAAAAACAACTACGGTTTTGAGGACTATTGACTCTTTAAAGTCAGATATGAATATTGCGGTTATGGAAGCAGATATTGACTCTGATGTAGATGCTCGTGCAGTTGCTAATACTGGTACCAAGGTTATTCAACTGCATACAGGTGGAATGTGCCATTTAGATGCCGATATGACTAAGCAGGGGTTAACTGGTCTTGGTACAGAGGATATTGATTTTATCATTTTAGAAAACGTAGGCAATTTAGTATGTCCAGCAGAGTTTGATACTGGTGCCTCTAAAAATGCTATGATATTAAGTGTACCAGAAGGAGATGATAAGCCATTAAAATATCCTTTAATGTTTTCTATGGTGGACGTTTTATTGATTAATAAAATTGATACAATAGACTATTTTGATTTTGATTTAGAAGCAGTTAAAGTACGTGCCCAAAAGTTGAATCCAGATATTAAGATTATTCCTATTTCTGCAAAGACGGGTGAAGGTATTGATGAGTGGGCAGACTGGATTCGTACTGAAGTGAAAAAGTGGCAGGAGTAGTGTGGATATAAATCTCAATTTTGGAGGGAAAATAAATGGGTAAACCAAAAGTCTTAGAACTTGCTAATCATATTGGAGGCAAAAAGTCTGGCTCAAAATCAGCTTATAGATATTCAGATCCAGAATATTTGATTTTAGAACCAGTTGTTACAGACGAAATGGCAGAAGTGGGACTTTGTTTAGAATTTCGTAAGCCTAAAAGTGCAGTAGAAGTAGCCCAATTATGTGGAAAATCCATAGAAGAAACTGAAAGATTATTATGGGAATTGGCTGTTGCTGGTGCCTGTTTTGTAGGTAAAAGAGATGGAGTTGACAAGTATTGGCTTGAAATATGGGTTCCAGGGGTTATGGAAATGATGGTCAATAATAAAGAAAATGTAAGAAAGTATCCTCAAATTGCTGAGGCCTTTGAAGCATATGGGAGAGTGAGAGGGCCTCAAACTGCAGGAGTTTTTCCTGTAGGAAAAGGTTTAATGCGTGTTATCCCCATCGAGATGGCTATTGACGGTGAAACCAGAAGAGCATCGTATGAGGAAGTTTCAAAATATTTAAATGAAAATGAAATTTTCTCCGTTTCAGATTGTTCTTGCCGTACAGCTAGAGAAATCATGGGAGAAGGATGTGGACATTTAAAGGAAGATATGTGTATTCAGCTAGGCCATGCAGCGGAATTTTATATTCGTACGGGTAGGGGCAGGGAGATTACTCGAGAAGAAGCCTTTGAAATTATAAAAAGAGCCGAAGAAAATGGTTTAATGCATCAAATTCCTAATACTGATGGACCGGGAAAAACCCATGCAATTTGTAACTGCTGTGGATGCAGCTGTCTCTCTTTAAGGACTGCTGGAATGTTTTTAAATAATGATATGGTGCGTTCAAATTATATTTCCCATGTAGATAAAGAAAAATGTGTTGCCTGTGGAGAATGTGTTCAGGTTTGTCCTGTTAACGCTTTACAATTGGGGCAAAAGATATGTGCCGAAAAACAAGCTGTTAAAAAGAGAGAGGATTTACCGTCTAATACAAAATGGGGTTCAGACAAATGGAACCCAGATTATCGTACTAATAGAAAAAACGTTTTGGAAACTGGAACTAGTCCTTGTAAGACTCAGTGTCCAGCTCATATCTCCGTTCAAGGCTATATAAAATTAGCCTCTCAAGGGAGATATACAGAGGCCCTTGAACTTATTAAAAGAGAAAATCCATTTCCAGCAGTATGTGGACGTATCTGCCCGAGGACATGTGAATCCGTATGTACTAGAGGTGATATTGATGAACCTATTGCCATTGATGAAATTAAAAAATTTATTGCAGAGCAAGATTTAAATTCAGATACTCGATATGTACCTAAAAGAAGACATGAGTACGGTAAGAAAATTGCTATTATTGGCGGCGGTCCTTCAGGTCTTTCTTGTGCTTACTACTTAGCTATTGACGGTTATAAAGTAACGGTATTTGAAAAACAAAAAGCCCTTGGAGGCATGCTAGCTTTAGGGATTCCTTCATATAGGTTGGAGAAAAATGTTATAAATGCAGAAATTGATATATTAAGAGAATTAGGAGTAGAATTTAAGACGGGTATTGAGGTTGGTAAAGATATAAGCCTTGATGATTTAAGAAAGCAAGGATACGAAGCATTTTATTTAGCTATTGGTGCTCAATCAGGGAGAAAACTAGGTGTTGAAGGTGAAGATGCAGAAGGAGTTATTACAGGTGTAGACTTTTTACTTGATATTAACTTAGGAAATCACGTAGATATGGAAGGTAGTGTTGTTGTAATTGGTGGTGGTAATGTTGCCATTGACGTTGCCAGAACAGCTACAAGGGCTGGAGCTTCAAAGGTAGATATGTTCTGTCTTGAAAGCCGAGAGGAAATGCCAGCTCTTGATGAGGAAATTGAAGAAGCTATGTCAGAAGACGTAGGAGTCAATAATTCTTGGGGACCAAAACGTATTATTACGGAAAATGGACATGTTGTGGGCGTAGAATTTAAAAGGTGTATTTCCGTTTTTGATGAAAATAAAAGATTTAACCCTACCTTTGATGAGGATGAAATCAAATTTGTTAAGGCAGATAAGGTTTTGCTTTCAATTGGTCAAGGAATAGATTGGGGAGGATTGTTAGAAAATTCAAATATGGAATTGAATCCAAATAAGACGATTAAAGTGGATTCCTTTACCCTTCAAACTGGGGAGCCAGATGTATTTGCAGGTGGAGATGCAGTAACAGGTCCTAAATTTGCAATTGATGCTATTGCCTTAGGTAAAGAAGGTGCAATTTCAATACACCGTTATGTTCATCCGGGACAGGATTTGATTATTGGGCGTGATAGGAGAGAATATCGTGCATTTGATAAAGAAAATTTAGACCTTCAAGGATATGACCGACTTCCAAGACAAAGAGCAAGCCATGTTGATGGAGCCAAAGCTAAAACTTCCTTTAAGGATTTGCGTACTACATTTACAGAAGAACAAGTTAGGAAAGAAACAGAACGCTGTCTTAGCTGTGGTGCTACAGTTGTAGATGAATATATGTGTGTAGGATGTGGCTCATGTACAACGAAATGTAAGTTTGATGCTATATCACTTATAAGAAAATATGATGCTCAAAATATACCTTTTGAAAATCTTAAACCAGTAATTATTAAAAATATGGTAGCACGTAAAGGTAGAATGATTACTCATAGTATTAAAAAATCCTTTAGCGGTTCAAATAAAGATTAATATGCAATTAATAATATGGGAGGGAAAACCCACCCCATGTTTTATGCAAGGAAATAGAGGTGAACTCATTTGCATGAATTAGGAGTTGTAATTCAAATCGTCAAAACAGTTGAAAGCTTTGCTCAAGAAAATGAGATTACAAATATTGATACATTGGTACTTCAAATTGGTGAGCTGTCTTCAGTTATACCAAAGTATGTTAAGGACTGTTATCCTGCTGCGGTATATGGAACTATGCTACAGGATACAAAACTGGAAATCGAAATATTGCCAGGTAATTGTATGTGTCATAATTGTAACAAGGTATTCAATTTTATTAAATGTAATAGGCAGTGTCCAGACTGCGGAGATCGTGATTGGGAATTGCTTAGCGGTAGAGAATTACTGATTAAAGAAATTATTGCTTATTAGGAGGGAGATTGCTATGAAGGAACAAATGACAAAGAAGTTAGCATTATCAGGTCTATTTATAGCCATAGGTATTGTACTACCCATAGCATTTCATGCTGTGGAAGGAGGTGGCTCAATATTTTTACCTATGCATATACCAGTGTTAATGGCTGGCTTTTTCTTAGATTGGCCATTTGCATTGGCAGTAGGAGCATTGACTCCACTTTTAAGTTCATTATTGACGGGGATGCCTCCACTTTTTCCAGTACTGCCATTCATGATGCCAGAACTTATGGTTTACGGCACTGTAGTAAGTTTAATCTATAGAAATTTAAACAAGAATGTTTATGCATCCCTTATTATTAGCATGATATGTGGTAGGATTATGGCAGGTATATTCGTATGGATATTGGCAACATTTTTTATGGCAAAATTACCTAGTCCAATAGTCTTTATACAAGGGGCAATTATCAAGGGACTTCCAGGCATCATCATACAATTGGTCATCATACCTGCAATCGTATTGGCAATGAAAAAATTTAATCGAAGTAGTGAATTGCAATGAAGTCGAAAATAGATTTTTTTAATAGCGTAGCAGGTACTTGGGATGAAAGCTGTAGTCATGATATGGCAAAGGTAGAATATATATTGGATTTGATTGGTATTAAGTCAGGGGACTGTATTTTAGATGTAGGTACAGGGACTGGAATATTGATACCAAGTTTATATGAGAGGGTTACTCAGTTAGGCTCTATTAAGGGTATTGACGTTGCTAAAAAAATGATTGAGGTGGCTCAGCAAAAATATAAATACGACAATGTCGTATTTAAATGTGAAGATGCCCTCAATACTGATGATAAATCTAAGTACGATCACATCATATGTTATTCCATGTTTCCCCACTTTCAATGTAGAAAATCAGAGGCAGTTAAAATACTAGCACAAAAATTGAAAATTGGGGGTAAGCTTACGATTTGTCATTCTCAGAGCAGAGAGGACATCAACAATCTCCATAAAAGGGCAGATGAAATCGTCAAAGAGGACAATTTACCAACAATGGCAGTCATGAGGGAGTACTTTTTAGATGCTCATTTAAAAGTATTAGAAGAAATAGACAATAAGGATATGTTTGTAATAATTGGATGCCGATAATATATTTAAATAAAAGACCTTGTTATCTTTAAAATAGATAATGAGGTCTTTTTATATCTAGCAACTAATTCATTTTACTTAATTCAAACAAAAAATTAAAATGGTCTAGACAAGACATATCTAATAACATATAATATTACATGAATAGCAGTGAATAATAAATGATATACATGGAGGTCGACGATTGATGAGACAAAAAAAGATTAGAAATATTCTCATGACACTAAGCATTATAGGTATCATTGGAACTGGATTAGGGGCTATCCTTCTTCCTAAATTATCCTCAATTTATAGTCAAAGGACAGATATTAAAATAAGAATGGATGTATTGATTTTTCTATGGATTTCAATGATTCCTCTCTGCGTCATGCTATTTGAGTTTTATAAAATGAGTAAATCTCTAAAAGATAATTTAGGTTTTGAAGATAAAACAATTGTTGAAATAACAAGGATAAAAATATGTCTAGGAATAGAATTTGCCTTATATATCTTTGGAATAGCTAGATATAAAAACATTTTGACATTTATTATACTTATGGGAATCATCATTATATATGTATTTGCTACCATCGTAAAAGAAATTTTGCTAGATGGCAAAGAGTTTTATGAAGATAGTAGATTATCAATATGAAAGAGTGATAAAGATGATAATGGTTAATTTAGATGTAATGTTGGCTAAACGTAAAATGACTTTAACAGAATTATCGGAAGAAGTAGGTATTAGCTTAAACAATCTATCTATCTTGAAAACAAATAAAGCAAGGTCAATACGGTTTACAACATTAAATTCCATTTGTAAGGTTTTAAATTGTCAACCCGGGGATATTTTAGAATACATCGATGATGGAGAAAATTAAATGAAGAAAAAGATATTACTAATTACACCAGAGAGCGAAGAAATAAATAGATTTAGAAAAAGACAATTTAACAATTTCATACAAATTACCATGCCTTATTTAGCAGGATTTATAGATGAATCTAAATATGAAATTAAACTTATAGATGAATATAATCAAAAGATACCTTTTAAAGAAAAGTTTGATTTAATAGCCATAACAGTAAATACGCCAAATGCTTCCCATTGTTATAATATATCAAATAAGTTTAGAAATAATGGTTGTAAAGTGGTATTAGGAGGTCCTCATGTAACCTTAATGCCAGATGAAGCCATAAAATATTGCGACTATATTATAGTCGGTGAAGCTGAAGATATATGGCCTAAATTTTTGGAGGACTTTTATAATGATAAGGCTAAGGTACAATATAGAGGAGAAAATATAGTGCAATTAGAAGGAATCCCTATCCCAAAAAGGAATCTTGTTAAAGGCAGATATTTTACAAAAGGTGCAGTTATCGCTACAAGAGGTTGTCCATATAGTTGTAGCTATTGTAATTTAAAACAAATATATTATGATTCTTTTAGGATGCGTCCCATAGAGGAAGTTATAGAGGATATAAAGAGTATGAATGTAAGATATTTTGTATTTTGGGATGATAACTTTTTTGGAGATGTAGAATATGCAAAGAAGTTGATGAAGGAATTAACTAAGCTTAATAAAAAGTGGGCAGCACAGGTTACTCTTGAAAGATGTCAAGATGAAGAACTATTAAAGTTAGCTAAAAAATCAGGCTGTGTATACCTTTTTTTAGGATTAGAATCCTTTTCAAAAAATAGTTTAATAAGCGTCAATAAGTCGATTAATAATGTAGATAGATATAAAGAGTTAATAAATTTAATCCATAGAAATGAAATCTGCGTTCAAGCAGGGATAATATTCGGCTTTGATACTGATACCAAAGATGTATTTAAAGAAACCCTTGAAGCGTGTAATAATCTAGGTATAGATGGAGTCACCGTAAGCATATTGACTCCGCTGCCGAAAACCCCAATATATGAACAATTTAAGAAAGAAGGTAGGCTGATATCTGAGGATTGGAAATACTATAATGGAAAAACAAGAGTAGCATTTAAACCCAAAAACATGACTCCTCAAGAATTGTTTGAAGGTTATATGTGGTTTAGAAAAGAATTTTATTCTATAAAGTCCATTATAAAGAGATTATCAGTTTCTAGAACTAACATAATACACAATCTTGTAGTGAATTTAGGGTATAAGTTTTCCATTAGGGGGACGGATTCTTTAAAGTTTTGAATGAGGTACATTTTTTAATATACAAAATTCAATAAATGACAGATATTGAAAATTAGTATATAATATAAATACAAAATCAATATAAAGTCCTATATAACCTTAGTTAAAATGAACCGTAACATCTTATGTATTTAAATATGATTATTGATTAATTAGGGAATATAGGATTTTTTAATTTAACTATTGACATTAATGGAAAATAAATATATTATGTATATAAATTAACAAATATCAATGATAATTGATTACCAGGAATTAATATATAGATGTGGATATAAAAAAATAATACGATAAAATATATAATGGAGGTATGTCAAATAATGCTAAAAAGTGGCGTTAGGTATACTGATGAATTTAAACAACAGATTGTTAAACTCTATCATTTTGGTCAATCTGTAGTAGATTTAAGCTGTGAATATGGAGTATCAACTACAACTATTTATAAATGGATAAATCAGCTTTCTTCTTTGAAAGTATCAAGAAGTGAAGAAATTACTGCTAAAGAATATCAAGAAATGAAGAAACGAATTTATGAACTAGAGATGGAAAATAAAATATTAAAAAAAGCTACTGCTATATTTGCAAGAGAACAATAGATGAAATTGTTCCATTCATTAAAGTTTAATTAGAAGGGGGTGAAAAAATGAATATGAAGGTAATAGAATTAGAATTAAAGGTATTTTTAATGAGAAACATTATGAGTAGTGAAGCGCTTGAGGGTATTTCTAAATTAATAGATAAATCATTATTAAAAACTCAAAAATATGCTGATTTTCATAAAGAAAATAAGTATAAATATTATAATTTTTCCTCCTTATGGCCTTTAGAGGTTGACAAAATATATAAAAAAGGCAATATATACTCTATAAAAATTAGAACAGTATACGAAGAATTATCTGAACATTTTGAAGAATATCTAGTAAATGAATATACAGATTCTATGAAAGCTTTGACTATTAATAAAAGATATTTACCTAAAAAACATATTGAAAAACTATACAATATAACACCTTCTGTTGCAAAATTTGAAGATGGTTATTGGAGAAAAAACCAGTCTTTAGAAACTTATGAAAGAAGAATTAAGGATAATATAATAAAAAAGTATAATGACTTTTTTAATAAAAAAATAGATGAAGATTTTGAACTATTTAATATGATAAAATTTGAAAATATAAAACCTATTAGCACTAAATATAAAAATATTTCTTTACTCGGGGACAAGATGACTTTATACATAGCTGAAAATGAAATGGCACAGGAGATGGCTTATTTTATATTAGGAACAGGATTACTGGAAATGGGTAGTAGGGGTTTTGGCTATTGTAATTATAAGTGGATATAAGGAGGTGAAAATATGCTAAAGGATTGTTTGGATATATTTAAAAAGATATATGATGAAGAAGGAGAAGAATATATATTAGATAGTTATATATTACCAGAGGGAAGTTATTTGTTGGTAAACGAAAGTGGGAATATGGAGAAGATATTAGAAGTTGCAAAAAAAGATAATGATACAACAGATGAAGATTATAAATATTTTAAACAACTAGACTATTTATCTAGATTAATAGATATGAACAAACCTATAGATTCTAAAAAGGTTATTCATAGCAATAATTATTTATCTTTTTTTATTAAAAAAGATAATATAAATAAAAATAAATTAAAAGAAGAGATAATAGATGGTTACTATGATATTTTAAAAAAACCATTGATTAAATATAAAAAAGAAAAAGCACAGATGTATAAAACAATGGAAGAAAAATATGGACAAGTAGATGAAGAAAAGTTAGAAAGATGCAGAAGTTGGATTAAACAAAATATATTTTTAATATTGGAATCCAATAATATTAAAAAAGATAAAAATTATTTAAAAATATTCTTTGAAAGTGAAATAAATGAATATAGAGAAGAAAATGAGAAATATTTAATTCCCAATATTTATAATAGTACAGATTATAATGTAGAGATTGATGGTAAAATATATGGATTACCTAATGATAATATGAATCTTAACTCAAAAAAACCATTCTTAGAAAATAGAACTAGAAAAAATTCTATTCCTTATCTAATAGATACTGATGAAATATTAATCCAGAAAAAGTTCTTTGATTATCTAGCAAATAAACTTGCAGAGGGAAAATATAATATATATGTGAAAGAAGACTATATAGATGATTTTTTAAACGATAATGAAAATAAAGATGATTTTACAGGATATTTAATGAGGATAAGAAAAGGAAAAAACGAAGTAGAAATACATGAATTTGATACTGTAATGGGATTTAGTAAGAATATAGGAGAAATATATATAGATAATATATTGAATATAGAATACCCAGATAAATATAAAAGTATGGAATATGGATATATAGAAGATATAAATCAAGTAAGAAATGTAGTTGATAGTATTTATTTTAACAGGAGATTAAATGGAAATTTTTTTACAAAAGCATCGGATATAAACATATATGACAGTAAAGTTAAGTTTAATCTTCTAAAATATAGACAAGTTCTTTATAATTGGTTTTATAAAGGAAACGACCAGGTTATAAAAAAGGTTTTCTATAATTTATCAATAGATTTAATAAAAAATTCTATTTTTAAAGGTAAAATAATTTTAGCTAGAGAGCAATTTAATTTAATGTGGGGAATTTTAGGATATTTTAAAGGAGGTAGTGATATGGCAGATATGCTAAGTGATTTAACTAATAATATAAGAAATAAAATAAATAATGATATAACACAAAAAATAGATAATGATGATGAGTATTATTTTTTAGTAGGTCAAATGGTAAGTTATTTAATTTCACGAAATAAGGCAAACAAGAAGACTCATTCATTAGTTAATCCTATACTTAACTGCAAAAATGATGAAAAGCTAAAAAATGAGATAATAAAATTATTTAAAAAATATAGCTATGATATAGATAAGGGAAATAAAAGATTTAACAATATGTCAGCTATGATTTTAAGTTATATTCCAGAAGAAGATGTAAAAGAAGATATTTTACTTTGTGGGTATTTGCATAATAATTTACTTTACGAAACTAAAAAAAAGGAGGACTAAAAAGGTGAATAAAAGAGTATATGGAGTTATAGGAATAAAATCTATAATGTCAAATTGGAATGCTGATTTTAGTGGTTATCCTAAGACCATTTCTAACGGTGAAACTTTTGGGAGTGATAAAGCACTTAAGTATCCTATGAAAAGAATGTGGGAAGATAGTGGAGAAAAAGTATTATATATAAAATCTTTGAGGATGGAAGAAAACAAAAAGGAAGAGATAAAAGTAGTACCGAAATCTTTAAAAGAAAGATATGAGGAACTTTTTTCAGTGGAAGATTTAAAGAAAGAAAAAGATGGTACAGTGGTTTTAAGAAATTTATTTTCTGCAATTGATGTCAAAAATTTTGGTGCAACTTTTGCTGAAGCAGGAAACAACATTTCGATAACAGGTGCAGTACAAATAGGCCAGGGATTTAATAAATATAATGGTACTGTAGCAGAAGTACAACAAATACTTTCTCCATTTAGAGTAGATAAAAAATCTAAAAGTGAAGGTGAAGAAAAAGAAGAAGCGGGAGCTTCAACATTAGGNGAAGCACATTATTTCTATCCTTTTGTTATAAATCCAAATGCGTATAACAATTTTGTAAAAATGGGTGTTACAGAAGGCTATACAGAAGAAGATTATAAAAAATTTAAGGAGGCTTCTTTGATTTCTACTACGGCATTTAATACAAATGCTAAGATAGGTTGTGAAAATGAATTTGCTGTTTTCATTGAAACAGAACTTGAAACATATCTTCCTAATTTAGATCAATATATTAGTTTTGAGAAAACAGAGGACAAGGATATTATAAGATTAGAATTTATAGAGCTTATAGAAAGCATGGAAGATAATATACTTAATATGGAAATTTATTATAATCCGTATAAAACGAAGATAGAAGGTGAGCTAAAAAATGCTAAACATTTCAATATATTTACAAAGGAAGTGCTGTAAAATATGCAAGGATTAAAATTTGAATTAAGTGGAAAGACAGCTTTTTTCAAAAGACCAGATGTCAACTCATATATATATTTCACATACGGTAATATTCATAAAATAGCTCTATTAGGGATATTAGGCAGCATACTAGGATTAGATGGATATATGTTTCAACGGGATAAGATATATCCTGAGTTTTATAGTAAACTTTCAGATTTAATGATATCAATAGTTCCTAAAAGTAAAGAAGGTTTTATATCTAAAAAGGTTCAAACGTTTAATAATTCAGTAGGATATGCTTCAAAAGAACAAGGAGGAAATTTAATAATAAAGGAACAATGGCTTGAAGAACCAAAATGGGATATATATATATTGCTTGAAGAGAAGGAGTATATAGAAGAATTAAAAGATAGGCTTTTATTCAATAAATATAAGTATATACCATACTTAGGTAAAAATGACCACTTTGCATCTATAAAGTATGTAGAAGTTATAAATTTAGAGGAATTGCAAGATATTATAAAAATAGATAGTTTATTTATAAAAAAATATTTTAGTATATTAAATTCAAATGATAAGGATTCTTTAAATTTGAATCAAATACTGAATAATGCTTCTGATAATAAAAAGTGGAAATATGAAGAAAAATTACCTATAAGATTAGAGAAAAATACAAATCAATACGAGCTTGAAAGTTTTGTATGTACCAATATGAAAGTGAAAAACAAAGATGGGGTAAGTTTATATTCTTATAAGGATAAAATTCTATTCTTTTTTTAGGAGGCGAATTATGTGTATTTTGACAATGTAGATGTTTTTGATTTAGAACAAAATATAGATAATTTGGATACAATGTATGCGCATACTAAAGAAGAACATAAAGAAAAGTTAAAGGAACACGTGGATTTAACTTATGAATATTTTCTTAAGATAATAAAAGAAAAAAATTTGGATTTAGTATTTAAAAATATAGAAAGAAGACTTTTGAAAGCGAAAAGCCAAACTACCATAGATATATGGAAAGAATTAATTGTTAATACAGTTTATATGCATGATATAGGAAAAATAAATGCAAATTTTCAGTATAAAGTAATGGACAATGAAAGATATAAGGATATAAATATAAAACAAGTAAATTCTAAACATTCTATGTTATCTGCATGTATTTATTTTGACTACTTTCTCAATAAAATTTCTAAACTAGAAGAAGACTCTTCTCTTCTTCTAGTATTCTTAATACTAAATTCATATATTATTTCAAAGCATCATAGTTCATTAGCAAACTTTAGTGATTTTAAAAAAACATTCTATAGAGAGTATAAGAATTATTCTAAACAAAGGTATCTTTATGAAGATTATAATATAAATTTTGATATCGATGATTTAGCAATAGAAAATATCTTTAAGTTAGCATATGAAACTCTTGAGAAAATAGAAAATTCCAGGGTATGGAATTGTATAGATATATATATTTATACAAAGTTACTTTTTTCTTTATTAATAACATCAGATTTTTATGCGACATCAAATTATATGACGGGGAAAAGTATAGATGATTTTGGGATAATAGAGGATTATAAGAAGTTTGATGATATTTATAAAGATGGAAAAGTATTAAAAACCATCTACCAATATAAAGGGTATTTAAAAGGTGAAGAAGAAAATCCTTTTAAAGAAAATGATATTAACTTATTAAGAACAGAAATATTTCTAGAAGCGGAAAAGAACTTGATTAAAAATAAAGAACAAAATATATTTTATTTGGAAGCACCTACAGGGAGTGGTAAAACTAATACTTCAATTAATTTAGCATTTAATTTACTTAAGGAAAATTCTAATATAAATAAAATATTTTATATATTTCCATTTAACACCCTTGTGGAGCAAACTAAAGAATCCTTAGATGAAGTATTTGAAAACCATGAGGATATAAAAAATCAAATTGCAATAATAAACTCAATAACACCAATAAAGACTGAAGATAAGGAAGAAGCAAATAAAGAAATTCTTATCAATGGATTTTCTAAAAAAATAGATTATGAAAAGTCTCTTTTAAATAGGCAATTTTTACACTATCCAATAATATTAACAACCCATGTAAACTTTTTCAGCTATTTGTTTGGAAACAGTAGAGAGTCAGTATTTGCATTATCTCATATAGCTAATAGTGTTATTATACTTGATGAAATCCAAAGCTATAAAAATTATATATGGAAAGAAATAATTATATTTTTAAAGAAATATGCTGAGATATTGAATATAAAGATAATAATAATGTCAGCAACTCTACCTAAATTAGATATTCTTGTTGGTGCAAAGGAAGGTTTTGTCAACTTAATAGAAAATAGAGAAATTTACTATAATAATCCCCTATTCAAAAATAGAGTAACCATTGATTACTCATTACTAAACGAAACTGATGATGTTGATAAAAAGGTTATAGAAAAGATAGTTAATTTATCTAAAGAATCTACAAAAAATATTCTTGTTGAATTTATAAATAAAAATACAGCTATGGAAATGTATAAAGAAATTGGGAAGATATATGGAGAAAAAGGTATAAAAAGAGAAATCTTACTAATGACTGGAGATGATAATAAGATAGAACGAAAACAAATAATAGATAAGGTTAAAAAACAAAAGAATATAACACTTATAGCAACTCAAGTAGTTGAGGCAGGAATTAATATAGATATGGATATAGGATTTAAGGATATATCCATTTTAGATTCAGAAGAGCAATTCTTAGGGCGTATAAATAGATCATGTATGAAAAGTAGCTCAGTAGTATATTTTTTCAACCTAGATAAAGCAAGTACAATATATAAAAATGATTATAGAAAAAATGATAGTGTTACTTTAAAAGAAGAAAAGATAAAAGATATATTAAGAACTAAAAGATTTGATCAGTACTATAAGATTATAATGGAAATGATAGAAGATGATCTATATAGACATAATGATAGAAATATAGATAAGTTTAGGAAGGGCAAAGTATTAAAGTTAGATTATGCAGCTATCACTGAAAGAATGAAGTTAATTGATGATGACAAAAAAGAATATCAAGTATTTTTGAATAGAGAAATAAAAGATGAAGATGGTGATATTATATCAGGAAAAGATGTATGGGATAATTATGTAGAGTTATTGAGAAATAAAGACATGAAATATGCTGAGAAAAAGGTGGAGCTTTCTTATATAATAGAAAAAATGAATTATTTTATGTATAAAGTAAACTCAGTTAATAACTCTTACGTGGATGTAGTTGGTGATATATTTTATATAGAAGATGGTGAGAAATATTTTACTGATGGTAAGTTTGACAGGGAGCTATTTAAAAATCCTAGTGGTCTTGAAATTATTTAATTGAGTAAGGGGTAAGATGATGAAAATTACAGGAACTTTAATAAACTATTATTTTCACTGTAAAAGGCAATGTTGGTTATTTGGAAATAGAATAAATCTAGAAGATAATAGTGAAGATGTTAATATAGGTAGAATTCTTCACGAAATTGAAGAGAATAAAAATAAAAAAGCAGAAATACAAATTGAAAATATAAGAATTGATAAGATAACTGATAAATATGTAGTAGAATTTAAAAAATCAGATGCAGATATAGAGGCAACAAAGTGGCAGACTTTATATTATATACAAGTATTGAAGAGTAAAGGTATAGATAGAAAAGGCAAATTAGAATTTTATGAAAAGAAAAAACAAGGTAAAAAAGTTATTTATATAGAACTTGATGAAAACAAGGAGATAGAGCTGGAGAATTTAAAAAATGAAATAAATGAACTTATTAGCAGTGAATTACCACCAAACCCTATAGAAGAGCGGAAATGTAAAAAATGTGCATATTATGAATACTGCTATATATAAAAAATTAATAAAATAAAGGGTGGGAAATATGAGTAGAGGAACAAAATATTTAATGAGTATGGGAGAACTTAAACGAAAAGATAATTCTATAGTTTTTAGAAACGAAAAAGGAAATAACTATTTGCCTATAGAATCAACAAGAGAAATTTATTGTATGAATGAAATAACTCTAAATACTAAGTTTCTTGATTTTGTCTCAAAGGCTGGTATTACAATACATTTTTTTAATTATTATAATCAATATAGTGGCAGTTTTTATCCAAAGGAGAATTTAGTTAGTGGAAAATTAACCATACAACAAGTTAATGGATATATGAACAATAGAATATATTTGGCTAAGGCTTTTGTCATGGGTATAGGAGAAAATATTTATGAGGTTTTATATCATTATTATAAACATGATAAAAAGGAGGTAAAGCCTACTTTAGATTGGATAAAAAATGATGTAAATAGATATCTATCAAAGGACAATCTCAATATAAAACAAATTTTAGCAATAGAAGGAGAAATATGGTCAAGGTTTTATAGTGCATTTAAATATTTTTTACCAGAAGAATTTGTCCTGAGTAAAAGGGTAAGAAGACCCCCTGATAATCCCATGAATGCTTTAATATCTTTTGGAAATTCTATATTATATTCTAAAACCATATCTCAAATATATAATACTCACTTAAATCAAACTATAAGCTATTTACATGAGCCATCAGAGGGAAGATTTTCACTAAGTTTAGATTTAAGTGAAGTATTTAAACCAGTAATAGTATATAAGACAATATTTGATCTTGTAAATAATAAGAGATTACAGCTGGATAAACATTTCGATAGAAAACTTAATTATTGCCTTTTAAATGAAGATGGGAAAAGAATATTTGTACAGGCTATAGAAGAAAGATTTGAAAATGTATTTTACCATGCAAAGCTTAAAAGAAAGGTTACATATAAAACAGCTATAAAATTAGATGGATATAAGTTGATAAAATTTTTATTAGAGGACAAGGAGTTTAAACCATTTAGTTTAAAGGAGAAGATGTAGTCATGAAGAGAAATTTTAATTATAATTATGCATTTGTTTTTTATGATGTCAATGAAAAAAGAGTAAATAAAGTCTTTAAAGTATGTAAGAAATATTTTTATCACCACCAAAATTCAGTATTTAGAGGTGCCATAACCCCTTCAAAGCTTATAAAACTAAAAGATGAATTAAATAAAATAATTGAACCAGACGAGGATTTTATAAGCATTATAAAATTAGTTAATGGGGAATGCTTTGATGAAGAGACTATTGGAACTAATAAAAAAGACACACAATCTTTAATCTTATAAAAAGTTTTACCAGGCGAATTGTAGTTATCAATATAGTATAATATAATAAAATCAATGTTCATAGCTATTATGGAACGTGATTATAATATTTTACTTTGTACTTGGGAAAGAATTATTAAGAACTGTTGATATCAATGATATGATGAAAAGTTATTGGGAGATATATGGCTAAAATAGTAGCGTTGAACCTTAACATATGATGTATTTAAATTGCACCCCGACAACTTGCTCTCCGTTACAAATAAGTTGAACCTTAACATATGATGTATTTAAATGGAACACAATGCTTGCAAATAATGTAAAAAAGAATAGTTGAACCTTAACATATGATGTATTTAAATAAGTAAAAGCTACTGATGCACAGGGAGCATATAGTGGTTGAACCTTAACATATGATGTATTTAAATTCTATACTTCTCATCTCTATTCCTCCCCCAGCTCTAGTTGAACCTTAACATATGATGTATTTAAATTGAATGCTATATGTACAAACCTCTGGTGAAAATGGGTTGAACCTTAACATATGATGTATTTAAATGCTTCTTTATTTTGGAGAGAAACAATAAAAAAACTGGTTGAACCTTAACATATGATGTATTTAAATGTTTGTCCGCTTAGTATAGCCGTTAACGCTCTATTGTTGAACCTTAACATATGATGTATTTAAATTGCTAAAAATAGAGAAAAACACAATAAAATAAGCCGGTTGAACCTTAACATATGATGTATTTAAATTCTTACGAAAAAGTTAAACCTCGTTGTAGTTAATAGTTGAACCTTAACATATGATGTATTTAAATAAAACTATATGTCTATACAAAGTAAGAGCTATAGGTTGAACCTTAACATATGATGTATTTAAATATATCCTTGATTATACTGTTATTGCAGCACTTGAAAGTTGAACCTTAACATATGATGTATTTAAATATATGCAGAAGAAATGATACACGAAAGATACGCATGTTGAACCTTAACATATGATGTATTTAAATACAATGGAAAACAAAATGAATAGGTTGCACGAAGTAGTTGAACCTTAACATATGATGTATTTAAATCGAAGGAGGATAAAAGTAAATGGATAAGGTTGTAAAGTTGAACCTTAACATATGATGTATTTAAATACTTCAATTCCATTTTTATCTATTAATTCAACTAGTTGAACCTTAACATATGATGTATTTAAATGCTGAGGACCTTATAAGAAAAAGAAAAGAAAAGTTGTTGAACCTTAACATATGATGTATTTAAATAGAAGCGAGTTAAAAAATATAGGCAAGAAAACAAAGGTTGAACCTTAACATATGATGTATTTAAATTCGGGACAGCTTTACGGAGATGGGAAGGTAAGACAGTTGAACCTTAACATATGATGTATTTAAATTAGCAAGTTGGAAAGGGTATTCTAGAAAAATAACTTGTTGAACCTTAACATATGATGTATTTAAATCTATAGTACAAGATGATTTTGTAAAGCCCGAATATGGTTGAACCTTAACATATGATGTATTTAAATTAGTTATTCTGATTTGTTGAAAATAAAGAATTCTACGTTGAACCTTAACATATGATGTATTTAAATGTAGAAATGCAAGAGAGATTGAGGCATGGTCTAAAAGTTGAACCTTAACATATGATGTATTTAAATGGTAATGCAACGGATTTAAAGAAACAAGCGGAAGATGTTGAACCTTAACATATGATGTATTTAAATTGGCAGGTGGGTTGAAAATGATTTTAGACGGATTAGTTGAACCTTAACATATGATGTATTTAAATATACACCAGTGTAGGTAGATTAGAAGGCTACAATGGGTTGAACCTTAACATATGATGTATTTAAATCCCAAGGTCTTAAACATTTCTAAATCTTTTTTTCTATGTTGAACCTTAACATATGATGTATTTAAATCAACATCTTTATTATTTCTTCTTTAGAGTATTTGCCTGTTGAACCTTAACATATGATGTATTTAAATGGGGAATATTGCACAATGGAGGAAACTCTGATGCAGGTTGAACCTTAACATATGATGTATTTAAATATAATTTATGCTTGACAATATTGATAGTCAATAAGTTGAACCTTAACATATGATGTATTTAAATTTAAATCTCTTAATGCTCTTGCCTTAGCACGTGTTTGTTGAACCTTAACATATGATGTATTTAAATTTACCAAGAATTATGAGTTATTAGATAAGGTTTTAGGTTGAACCTTAACATATGATGTATTTAAATCCTTTTGTTTCTCCGCTATCTTCTATAATTGTCTCGCGTTGAACCTTAACATATGATGTATTTAAATATTGGCAGAGCCAGAGAATTTTTACAGGATAGGTAAGTTGAACCTTAACATATGATGTATTTAAATATTAAAACAAAGTTTAATAGAGTTAGGAACTAGTTTGTTGAACCTTAACATATGATGTATTTAAATTGAAAGATTTGAAGGGCAGAAAGTAAAAAATAAAAGTTGAACCTTAACATATGATGTATTTAAATTAATAGAGTAATTTGCTAAATCATAAAGTGTGTCTAGTTGAACCTTAACATATGATGTATTTAAATTGGACCTCCATGGGTCTTTAGAAGAAAATGCAACTAGTTGAACCTTAACATATGATGTATTTAAATGAAAAACTAGTTCCTAACTCTATTAAACTTTGTTTGTTGAACCTTAACATATGATGTATTTAAATCTAGTAGTAGCCCATCTTCCTAATTCGTTAGAAAGCGTTGAACCTTAACATATGATGTATTTAAATAAGCGTCAGAAAACAGTTATTGCAAAAAATAACTAAGTTGAACCTTAACATATGATGTATTTAAATTCTATCTTAGACATCTACTCCACCGCCTTTAAATAAGTTGAACCTTAACATATGATGTATTTAAATTTAAAAAAAATATCTATAACCCTGTCCCCTTTTAGGGTTGAACCTTAACATATGATGTATTTAAATTCATCTTTCTTATCTCTTTCAGCTTGTTGTAATGCGTTGAACCTTAACATATGATGTATTTAAATCTAAAGGAAACGGAGGAATGGTCAACAACATTAACAGGTTGAACCTTAACATATGATGTATTTAAATATCAGAACAAGTTGCCTTCTAAGTGGAGAAGATATAGTTGAACCTTAACATATGATGTATTTAAATTGCTCTACCTCCTTAAAGGTGTACTCACGTGTTGCGTTGAACCTTAACATATGATGTATTTAAATTTAAAAAAAATATCTATAACCCTGTCCCCTTTTAGGTTGAACCTTAACATATGATGTATTTAAATCATAATATTCAGTTAATAGTCCTTCGAAAAATTCTTGTTGAACCTTAACATATGATGTATTTAAATACTAAATAGAGGAAGTGTGTTAGTGGACATAGATAAGTTGAACCTTAACATATGATGTATTTAAATGAGCATAAAAAAGACTAGGTTTCCCTAGTCTAATTGTTGAACCTTAACATATGATGTATTTAAATAGAGTACGCTTACGCGAAAGGAATTAGAAAGAAAAGTTGAACCTTAACATATGATGTATTTAAATTAGAACAGGGCTTGATTATGTCCCTAGAGACAATTAGTTGAACCTTAACATATGATGTATTTAAATTTCCGTACAGTTATTGTCTTTCCATCAAATTCTAACGTTGAACCTTAACATATGATGTATTTAAATAACAGTGGCAACAATAGCAGAGCTAGAACCTAATAAGTTGAACCTTAACATATGATGTATTTAAATGATGGAAATGTAGTAATGAAAACTTATAAAAACAAGTTGAACCTTAACATATGATGTATTTAAATAAGAGTGCTATTGTCTATATTAGATGGGATATTTACAGTTGAACCTTAACATATGATGTATTTAAATCTTATTAGCCACTAGTCTTTAAGGAGCTTAATGTGTTGAACCTTAACATATGATGTATTTAAATATCCTAAAGAATATATGATTACATTGTTAGCATCTAGTTGAACCTTAACATATGATGTATTTAAATAAACGCAATAAAAGCAGAGAATGAAAAACATATTAGTTGAACCTTAACATATGATGTATTTAAATATAGAAAAACGCGGGGAAAATTCATACAGGCTAAGTTGAACCTTAACATATGATGTATTTAAATTGAATGAAGTAGTACAGCCGACCGACTCAATGGAAAGTTGAACCTTAACATATGATGTATTTAAATGCAGCAGATGGTGAAGAAGTAGCAAATACAATAAAAGTTGAACCTTAACATATGATGTATTTAAATTAACTCTGGTAATCGTAACTCTGGTAATTGGAACTCGTTGAACCTTAACATATGATGTATTTAAATCAATGTGTTTGCCTTTATATTAAATGTAGGCATTAGGTTGAACCTTAACATATGATGTATTTAAATCTGAAAACGGAGTCTACAAATATGTAGACTCCGATAATGTTGAACCTTAACATATGATGTATTTAAATGAAGGAAGAACCCTATAAGTAACCTTAAACATTGGTTGAACCTTAACATATGATGTATTTAAATTTCCACATGGATTGTTAAAAGAAATGTCTAAAACTGTTGAACCTTAACATATGATGTATTTAAATTAAGTTAAAAATTAGACCTGGAGTGTTAATGGGAAAGTTGAACCTTAACATATGATGTATTTAAATAACTGAAAGAACTAACAGGAGAAGGCAAACTATTAGGTTGAACCTTAACATATGATGTATTTAAATTTACAGCAGATTTAAAAGAAGAAAGGTATAGAAAAGTTGAACCTTAACATATGATGTATTTAAATAAAAAGAGTGCTAAGACTAAGGGAACATGTATTAAGTTGAACCTTAACATATGATGTATTTAAATAACTGAAAGAACTAACAGGAGAAGGCAAACTATTAGGTTGAACCTTAACATATGATGTATTTAAATATAAGAAAAGGAATATTTAAAACTAATAATGGGTTACGTTGAACCTTAACATATGATGTATTTAAATTTCTCTACCCTTGTGTCAATAAACGCATATATGGCAGGTTGAACCTTAACATATGATGTATTTAAATATATTAGCTTGTACTACTATTTTGATGTCGTTCCCTCGTTGAACTGATGTTAGTATAATATTGTAGACACGATTTTCCGAATACTATAGAATATAGAAAAGGAAGGAAGTGTCTAGAATGTCAAAAAGATATACAGAAGAATATAAAGATACCATTGTAGAGCTTTACAATTCCGGTAAAACACTTGCTGAGCTTAATAGTGAATATGGCCTACCTAAATCCACTATATTAACATGGGTAAAGAAAGCTGAACCTATAGCAGTAGATAATAATAAAACAATTACACAAGCTGATTATCAAGCCATGCTTAAGAAGATGGCTAGGATAGAAGAGGAAAACGAAATATTAAAAAAAGCCATGGCCATATTTGCAAAGAAGTAAGCTCAATATATAAGTTCATTACTGATAATAAGGATATCCATGACATAAAACTAATGTGTGAAGTCTTAAAAGTGTCTAGAAGTTCATATTATAAACATCTTAACAAAAAAGAGAGTAAAAGGAGCATTGAAAATAGATTTCTAGAAAAAGAAATACTAAATATATATAAAGCTAGTAAATGTCGATATGGAGCTCCTAAGATATATGAAAAATTAAAAGGTAAAAACATATTTATAAGTCTTAAAAGAACTCAAAGGCTTATGAACAAATTAGGCATAAAATCAGTAGTATGTAAGAAGTTTAGACCATTTTCATCAAGAAATAAGATTGAGAGCAGAGAAAACATAATAAATAGAGACTTCTCTACAACTGCCATTAATCAAAAATGGGTAACTGATATTACATATATTCATACCATTAAAGATGGTTGGTGCTATCTTGCCTCCGTTATGGATCTTAATAGTAGGAAGATAGTTGGATATTCTATGTCTAAAAATATAGATACCACATTAGCTATAAAAGCTTTAGATAATGCCTATAAAATTCAGAAACCTGGGGAAGGCCTAATTCTCCATAGTGACTTAGGAAGTCAATATACAAGTTATGAATTCGGAGAATATGTTAAAGACCACAAAATAGCTCATTCCTTTAGTGGTAAAGGGAACCCCTATGACAATGCTTGCATAGAATCCTTTCACTCAGTATTGAAGAAAGAAGAAGTTAATCTAGTTAAATATTTTGACTTTGATGCTGCTAGACTTGCAATATTTGAATATATAGAGTCATGGTATAACAGAGAGAGAATACATAGCTCTTTGGGCTATATCACTCCTCAAGAGTGGGAAGATAAATCTAAGAGGGTTGCATAAAATTATTCAAGAAAATGTGTCTACTATATTGACATAGGTCCAAACCTTAACATATGATGTATTTAAATGCAATAGATTCAGGAAGAGATATTACCCAATCCTTAGTTGAACCTTAACATATGATGTATTTAAATTCATCTTCTAACAATTCCTTTGGAGATTCCAGAGTTTGTTGAACCTTAACATATGATGTATTTAAATTAGGTTATAAAGTCCTTCCCTTTTAGGTTTATAATAGTTGAACCTTAACATATGATGTATTTAAATAAGATTTCATGATGTTACCATATTTACTGGAAGAGTTGAACCTTAACATATGATGTATTTAAATCCCTAAAGAATACGGGAGGGATAAAGATGAATGAAACGTTGAACCTTAACATATGATGTATTTAAATTTGTAATTATTGTCGATGTCCTATAGAAATATGGGTTGAACCTTAACATATGATGTATTTAAATTAATTAATCTTAATTAGTTCGTTCATTCGTATCCCCCGTTGAACCTTAACATATGATGTATTTAAATGAAGAAAATGTAAATTATTCTACTGACAGCATTACGTTGAACCTTAACATATGATGTATTTAAATCCATTCTATCTATTTCATAAACTTTGTTTCTTATTGCGTTGAACCTTAACATATGATGTATTTAAATTCCTGATAGATTAGGCAAATATAAAGAGAAAAAAGTTGAACCTTAACATATGATGTATTTAAATGGAATGAATCCAAACTTTTCAACTAATAGCCCTAATAGTTGAACCTTAACATATGATGTATTTAAATCAGCTATTCTGATTTGCTAGAAATAAAGAATTCTATGTTGAACCTTAACATATGATGTATTTAAATTTAAGAAAACAAGCACATCATATAGGATATGAAATAGATTGAACCTTAACATATGATGTATTTAAATGTAAGAATGACTACACCTGATGGTAGGTCAGCTTATTGAACCTTAACATATGATGTATTTAAATTTTCCTATAGCTATTGGTGGTAATCCTTCTATTTCTATTGAACCTTAACATATGATGTATTTAAATTAAAGTGCAAAGTACTTTTCTATTAGATTCTCTCCATTGAACCTTAACATATGATGTATTTAAATTAATAAGCATAACTAGGAGTTTTAAAAAGCATAATAGATTGAACCTTAACATATGATGTATTTAAATCCCTACACAGAAACCCATACCGATATTGAAAAAGATTGAACCTTAACATATGATGTATTTAAATCATGGGAAGAAGCACACTGCAAAGGAAAAAGGATAAGAATTGAACCTTAACATATGATGGGTAATGTAAAATAATCTGTGCTTTTAGGAAATAAAAATCTCTTTTCTGGCAAGAATCAAGATAAGATTTAAACCAGAAAGGAGAATTTTTTATGTCAACATTACCAAAGGAAGTTTTAAGAAATATGATTAATGATGGAAATTTAAAAACAGCAGGAGATCTTCATTCTTATCTAAAGTATATGTTTAAAGATGCACTCCAAGAGATGTTAGAGGCAGAATTAGAAATGGAGCTAGGATATTCTAAGGGAGATAAAAAGAATAAAGATACCGATAATAGAAGAAATGGTTATTCAAAAAAGATTGTAAAAACTCAATTTGGTGAGCTACCAATAGAAGTACCAAGAGATAGAGATGGAGAGTTTGAGCCGATTGTAGTGCCTAAACATAAAAGAGATATATCAGGTATAGAAGAGAAAGTAATCTCTCTTTATGGAAGAGGTATGTCAACTAGAGATATTCATGAACAAATAAAAGATATCTATGGAATAGAAATATCTGCAGAAATGGTAAGTAAGATGACTGATAGAATAATACCTCAAATTAGAGAATGGCAAAATAGGCCTTTAAATAAGGTTTATCCATTTGTATTTATGGATGCTATACATTACAAAGTAAGAGAGGATGGGCAGATAAAAAGTAAAGCAGCTTATGTTGTATTAGGAGTTGATTTAGATGGTTTTAAAGATATTCTAGGAATCTGGATAGGAGAAAATGAATCATCTAAATTCTGGCTTGGGGTATTAAATGATATGAAAAATAGAGGGTTAGAGGATGTATTAATATTTAGTATAGATGGACTTACAGGACTTAAAGAGGCAATATTTGCGGCATATCCTAATGCTGAAATACAAAGATGTATAATTCATCAACTAAGAAACTCCTTTAAATATGTAAGTTACAAAGATCTAAGAGAATTCGCTAGCGACTTCAAAAATGTATATAAGGCAATTAATGAAGAAGAAGCTCTTGAGAATTTAAAAGAACTTGAAGAAAAATGGGGTAAAAAGTATCCATATTCCATTAAAAGCTGGGAAATGAACTGGGGTGTGCTTTCTCCATTTTTCAAGTATCCAGAGGAAATTAGAACTGTAATGTACACTACAAACATCATAGAAGGCTTTCACAGACAGCTAAGAAAAGTAACTAAGACTAAAACCATGTTCCCATCAGATGAAGCTCTCCAAAAGATACTTTACCTAGCAAGTCAAAATGCAATGAAGAAATGGTCCAGAAGATATAAAAACTGGGATCTAATATTAAACCAGTTAATCATATTCTTTGACGGAAGAATCGGACCACATCTTTAACATGCCACATCAGTAAGCCTTTTAATCTTAAAATAGGATTTTAATTTTGGGTACACCTATAATAAGATATCTACATTAAGATATAGCTACCCATAATTAAAATTATTGCCAGAACTAATCATTTTAATGCATAAAACAAAATAGTTCCGGCAAAGATAAATACAAGATATTTAATTGTAAGTTTTATCCAGCTTAATATTTCTTGCTAGATTAGAGATGATTAATTCTCTCTAAAACACAAAGTTTTTTACATTCTCGTTAGCACAAATTTGGCTTAAAGTATTACGTTGAACCTTAACATATGATGTATTTAAATTAAAAGGTTTAACTAAAATTGGAAGTGTGCAACTATGTTGAACCTTAACATATGATGTATTTAAATATATGATAAAAATGAGTTTATTGGGCTGATATCAAAATTGAACCTTAACATATGATGTATTTAAATTGTCTAATTTGGATTGTGAAGCCTTAGCTAGATTTATTGAACCTTAACATATGATGTATTTAAATAAGAATAAAAGTAACTGGAATTACTTTTGATGAAATATTGAACCTTAACATATGATGTATTTAAATTGAGTAGGCTTGGTTGGGACGCACAATGGGATGGATTGGCAACCCCTTTTTAGACNTCCTGATTTTATTGTACCATGTTAAGTAAAGATCTGTCCTATTAAGTGTAACCTATCCAAGGTCTTTTTTACGAGGTCATAGAGAGAGGTGCTTTATTGAACCTTAACATATGATGTATTTAAATAAATTATACTGGGTATGATGAAACTGAATTTATTATTGAACCTTAACATATGATGTATTTAAATGTTAGCAAAAGAGTTGTAGATAAATATTTAGACAGGGGATTGAACCTTAACATGAGATGTATTTAAATTCACTTACTATGCTAATAAAGATTATTGATATTTAGTTAGCATAAAATGGTAGAAGGATGAGAGAAAATCGAGTATAATATAAGTTGAGAATATTCATATTTTAATAAAGACGGAAGGGTGATACTTATGAAAAATATGATTAAATCGTTAAAGTATAGTGCAAGGAGGGTGCACAAACTTTAACCCTCCAAAATGAAAATTAGGAGGAAATGTTTTGACAAATAATGAAATTCTTATTAAAGAAACCAATAATGATGATTTTAAAGTAGAAATTAGTTTTAAGGATATTATATTACGAGATTATATAATAGAAGATATTGAAGATGATATTCGTTGGATGACAACTGAAATTGAATGGCATGATTGGGATGCCCCATGGGAATCAGAAGAAGACTTAAAAAAATTTAATGCAGATGAATTTAGGGAAAAGAAGATGAAAAGGATTAAAGAAGTTCGTAGTAATGATATCTTGCGACATTCATTTGAAATCTGCACAAAAGATGGTATTCATATTGGAAGCTGTAGTTCTTATTTTATCAATGATGAATATGAATGGATTCGTAATGCAAAAGAGGGAGAGGGGTATAGAACTATAGGAATTGATATTTGCGAAAGATCCTATTGGAATAAAGGCTTTGGTACCCAAGCTTTAGTAGCATTTATTAACTATTTTATAAGTCATGGAGTTGATAAAATCTATACACAAACATGGTCAGGAAATTATAAAATGGCTAATTTAGCTAAAAAGATTGGTTTTGTGGAATGTAAACGGTCAAAGAACTTTAAGTGTATAAGGGGAAATATGTACGATGGTCTTGATTTTAAATTAGATATTAATAAATATAAAGAATTTTATAATAGTTTAATATAAAACAATATGAAAAGAATCCTTTAATTAAAGGATTCTTTTCATATTGTTTTAGCCATAGTAGTGAAAAAGAAAAAATAAATGATATACTATGGATATAATAAGACAAGTATATCTTATGGATGCTAGAGATGTTTTGAATGAATAAGAATGTGGTTATAAACGGTGAGAAAGAAAAAGTCATTGTATTTCCCTTATTCAAAAAAAGCTAATATTAACGAAATTTTAAATATAAATAAGATTATTATTGGGCAGGCTCCAATATCAAAAGGGGGTAGGAGTATAATGGATTTTTATAGGGCAAGTGAAAAAGATTTTAGTTATATAAAATATAAGAAGAGTTTAATTCACAATACTGCTTTAATTGCATGTGAGGAAGAAGATGTTGTAGCAACATTAGAATATAAAATAAATAATATAGAGGAAGCTGAAGTCATAAATTTTAATATTTTTGAATCATCTAATGAGAATATAGCAATCAAAGGATTAATTGAAGAAATAGTTTATTGGATCCCATATTTAAGAAGAATTATCTATAACGAAAATAATAATATCCTTTCAGAGGATATCTTAAAATATACTGGATTTAGGAAAGATTCTATATGGATATTTGAAATTGATAATAATATTGAAGTTTTTAAAGTTGATATGGAAAAAATAACACATGGACAATTGACTGTTAGCGAGGTAAAAGTAGATAAAGTAAGCACATGGATTAGAAAACCAGAAAATATAGTTATTACATGTGTAAAAATAGATAATAAGATGGTTTGTATAGATGGACATTCTAGGCTAGTTGCAGCCCATATTAAAGGCTTTAAATATGTTTATGCTTATTTTGAAACTGATACTGATAACATAGAATTTTATAAAACTTGTATGGAGTGGTGTAAAAAACAAAATATTTTTTCAATTAAAGATTTGACTAATAGGATAGTAACTCCAGAAGAACATGAAAGATTATGGATTAATAGATGTCAAACATACTTAGAACTTCAATAAATGATTACTAATTAAATTAGCAATTTTAATTAAAGGAAAAAATATGATAGGGGGATATCATGGGAAAGATTCTTGTTGTTGATGATGAAAAGGAAATAGCCGATTTATTAGAGTTTTATCTTTGCAATGAGGGATATGAGGTAATAAAAGCAAATAGTGGTAAAGAGGCACTGAATATTATCAATAATAATAGCGATAGTATAGATTTAGCTTTATTAGACATTATGCTTCCAGATGTTGATGGCTTTACTATTTTGAAAAAGATAAGGGAAGATAATTATTTTCCTGTAATTATGGTAACTGCAAAGGTGGAGGATATTGATAAAATAAAAGGTCTGACTATTGGTGCAGATGACTATATTACAAAACCATTTAATCCACTCGAAGTAATTGCAAGAGTAAAAGCTCAATTACGTAGAATAAAATCATATAATAAAAGAAATGAATTGGAATTTATAGATATTGATGGACTACACGTTGATTTAGATTCTCATAAGGTTAGCTTATATGAGAAGGAAATAGATATAACTCCATTAGAATATGACATATTACTATATTTAGCTAAAAATAGGGGAAGAGTAATATCTTCTGAAGAGTTATTCGTTAATATTTGGGATGAAAAATATCTAGGAAATAACAATACCGTTATGGCGCATATTGCTAGATTAAGAGAAAAGATGTCAGAAGATGCTAGGAAACCAAAATTTATCAAAACTGTTTGGGGGGTAGGCTATATTATTGAGTAAACATATTAAAGGTAAAATTATAAGAGAATGTATAGTTTGGTTTATGGTATATACTTTAGGAATCCTATCTGTTTTTTTCCTATTTAAACTAGGCCTAGGTAATAGGATGTATTATGGAGATGAATTCATGTATCCATTTTATCACTGGGCGAATGAGAATAGATTATTTTTGGTATTTTCGGTTTTAGCATTTGGCTATTTTACTATAATTCTAGTATATTTTAAAAAAACATTAAAATATATGGACGAAATTCTTGGTTCAATGGAAGAAATATATGTAAAAGATGATGAACTCATAATTTTATCTAGGGACTTAAAAGAGATAAATGATTATATGAATAATATGAAATTGAATTTGAGAAATAATGAAAAAATAGCTAGAGATTCTGAAAAGAGAAAAGATGATTTAATAGTATATTTAGCTCATGATTTAAAAACTCCTTTAACATCAGTTATAGGATATTTAAATATTCTTAAAGAAGAGAATGATCTTAGCGAAAGATTTAGAAAAAAATATCTACAAGTTTGCTACGATAAAGCATTAAGACTTGAAGATTTAATAAATGAATTTTTTGATATTACCCGTTATAATCTTAAAGATATAGTGCTTGAAAAGACTTCAGTGGATTTTAGTTTTATGATGGAACAAATAATATATGAATTTAAACCATTATTAAAGGAGAAAAATTTAAACATAGATAGCCATATTGAATCTGAAATTATATTATCTATTGATACTAAAAAGATTGAAAGAGTTATTGATAATATAATTAGAAATGCAATTAATTATTCATACGAAAATAGCACAATAAATATTTTTGTAAATAAACGCGATGCAAACTTTGTAAGTATTAATATCCTCAATAAAGGACTTACAATACCAAGTGAAAAACTATCCCACATCTTCGATGAATTTTTTAGAATAGATTCTTCAAGGAGTACAAGGACAGGTTCCGCAGGACTTGGACTTGCAATTGCAAAATCCATTGTCGTAGCTCATAATGGAAGCATTGATGTAAAGAGTGAGGAGGAAACAACAGAGATGATTGTAAAATTACCTATATAAATCAGTAAGATAATTGTAAGAAAATCGTAAGATTTTATTTAGAAAAAACGAAAAAACTATGCTTTAAATTCTGATATTATGTTATCAGCATTTAGGGCATAGTTTTTATTATTTTAATGTTATAGGAGGAAGAGAATGAATAAAAAGTTTTTTAAGTTAATAATGATAATAGTTATAATAGCAATTGCTGTTACAGGTAAAGATTCTTTAAAAGGACTATATAAAAATATAGCGGGCGATTATTCAAGTGAATATATCTGTGTAATGAATAGAGAAAACAAGAATATAGAATATGAAAAGAATTCTAGTAGTAAGGCATATCCTGCTTCACTTACAAAGATAATGACCGTGATTGTGGCTCTTGAACATATTGATGATTTATCCGAGATAGCACCAATTGATATAGAGGCATACCAAACAATGGTGGTAGAAAATTCCTCTATGGCTGGTTTTTATGGCAGGGAAGAAGTAACTTATAGAGATCTTCTCTATGGAACTATGCTCCCATCAGGAGGTGAGGCTGCCAACTCTCTTGCTGTCCATGTGGCAGGAAGTGTTGAAAGATTTGTAAAAATGATGAATGAAAAAGCTTCAGAACTTAAATTAGAAAATACTCACTTTACTAGTCCAGAAGGTCTTCATAATGAAGAACAGTATACTTCTGCATCTGATATGGCTAAATTATTAGATTATGCTTTGGAAAATGAAAATTTCAAAGAAATTTTTACCGAAAAGACTTTCAAAACTACAAAAACTTTAGATCATCCCAATGGAATACTTTTACAATCTACAGTATTATCAAGATTAGAAGAAATTCCTCAAAAGGGATTTGAAATTATGGGAGGAAAATCTGGGACAACCTCTAAAGCGGGACAATGTTGGGCAACTCTTGGAATAAAAGGGGGGCAGGAATATATATGTATAGTTATGGGAGCACCATTAAACGATATTAGTAATCCAGATATGAAACAACGTGACGATACTATTAGATTATATGAGAGGATTCAATTGCCATAAGTACTATTATTTATAAATAATAATTAATAAAGATAATTGAATATCAATCCTAAATTCCAAATCAATGTTTTTTATGGTAATATCCTTAAATATCATCAATAGGAGAAGTTGGATAATTTTATAGTTATTTATATTGAAATTGAATACATTAAATGATACTCTTAGGATAAAGTAATCGAAAAGATAATTACCCTGTATTTATTTTACAAGATAATTATCTTTATTTATATTATTAAAGCAAATTTAAATTTTTTAATTTAGTGAGCAAATACGCTTAGAATTGAAACTTAGTAAAATACGGCAAAATATATAAAAAGACCAGCTATTAAAAGTCAATAGCAAATCGAATTTATTTTGCCTTTGTAATTATAGAATTTCTGTCAGAACCCGTCAAGGGAAAAAGAGCCCCCTGACAAAACCTGCCATAAATTCTTATGTAAAATCAAGCAAAACAAATAAGCCTAGATTAGAAATGAGAAAATTAGGCTGATTTAGGTTAGATATAAGGACAAATATTTGTAGCCTTAACGAATATTTGGGACATAGGGTTTGTCATTTGTAAGTACAGCAAAGATAATATTACACATTTTTCTTGCAACAGCCCCTATAGCTGTTAAATGATGTTTGCCACGTGCCCTTAAAGCCTAATAGTACAAAGATAGTGCTGGATCTTTAAAAGCTGCAACAGTAGCAGCAAGCCAAATTGCTCTACGAAGATAAGGAGAACCCCGTTTAGATATTTTGGTTTGTGTTCCGACAAAGTCGCCAGATTGTTTTACAGAAGCATCTAGACCAGCATAGGCAACTAATTGTGATGCAGATTCAAAACGTGAAATTTCACCAATTTCACCAATGATAACAGCACCAAGAACATCACCAATACCAGTTATTGTAGTGATAACTTGGTTAGTTCTATGAAGTAAAGTAGATATCTCATTTTCAAGTTCTTCTAACTGTTCTTCGATAAAATTAATTTGGGCAATAATTTGTTTAATTTGAAAAGCAAAGGCATCCTTTGCAAAACTAATACCAAAAGTATTAGAAGTAGACTCTTGTATTTCAGAGGCTTTAGAGATACCAAAGCGACCTCTACTTGCTTCAGATAAAAGCTTAGAAAGAGTATCGGTATCTATAGAAAGTATATCCTCAGGAGTAGGATATTTAGAGAGTAACTCTCTAGATGTAACTCCGAAGGTATCTGAGAAAAGTTTTGAGTACTCAGGGAAAACCTGATCTAACAATGCAATACACTTGCGTTTCCAGTCTGAGCATTCATCTACTAAAGAAAAACGATAGCGAGAAAGTTGGCGTAAAGCCATAATATCTTCATCAGCTAAAGAAGTAGTTGAAAACTCACCGAAACGCATGATTTGGGCTATGATAAAAGAATCTTTAGAATCATTCTTGGTTTGTCTAATATACATTTTTCTGAATGCTTCTGATTGGATAGGGTTAATAACATAAACAGTAAATCCAAGCTCCAGTAAATGAGAATAAAGACTAAGCCAATAATGACCAGTAGCTTCCATTCCAATAATTACATTGGAGGAATCAGCTTCAAATTTATTAAGTAAGGCAATAAGCTTATTGCTACCAGACTCAGAATTTGAAAAAGAAATACTTTTATCCAAAAGCTTACCATTAGAATCAATAATAGAAGCTTCGTGGTTTTTCTTAGCAATGTCAATACCAACATAAAACATAAAATCACCAGCTTTTAGAGTATTTACAGATAAAGACTAGAACCTCTCTGCTTTACAGCAATACAACCTCGTTAGATATTCAGTAACTAGGTATTCTTCAGCTCATTCGCATACAGATGTAAAGAAGAGGCGTAACCCTTTTTAAGGAAGACAACGCTTCAAGGAGGAATACTACGACCCCTATCTGTACAATTATTATCTCACAAGAGTAGTGAGATAGAAAAGAAAATATAGTTTTATAGCTATAACATTATTATACGAGGAGGATAAGAGATGGAGTATATGGGGAATAAAGAATATTGGAATGAAAAGTTTGCTAATAGAAATGATAACCCATTAAGTCCAGAAAAATCGGTAGTTGAAAATATAGATTATTTTAAAAAAGGTACTGTTCTTGATGTGGCATGTGGTGATGGTAGGAATTCTTTGTTTTTACTTGAAAAAGGTTTTAAAGTTACTGGAATAGATTTTAGTAGCAAAGCCCTTGAACGATTGAATATGTTTGCTAAAAGAAATAATTATTTAGTTAAAACAATGAAAGTTGATTTGAGTATGCCAAACTCTTTAAATAATATTGAAACATTTGATAATATCTTGATTAATCATTATAGATTACATAAAAATCAATTTAAAGATATAAAGAATCATATAACTGATAGGGGTATTTTATTTATTTGTGGTTTTGGATATAAGCATGAGGTTGACTCTAAAATTAAGAAAGAAGATTTAATTCAACCAACTGATTTTGAAGATTTAAAAGAGTCCTTCGACTTAATTAAATATATTGAGACTCCAGATGATAGAGGATTTTTTGTTACTTATATTTTTCGCAAGAGGAGTTAAAGTATGTTTTGTAAAATAGATAGATATGAAATAATTATCCTTAGGGAAACAAATACAATTTTTAATAATGGGTATATATCTGGTAATAAACTTTATGAGTTTTATAACTATAAGATTCGGAATAAACGTTTTGCCAATGTTTTATCTGACTTTTAAGCCACTACCCTCTAAAATGTTTAATAGGAATTTAGTAAAAAAACATATATTCAACACAACTAAATACTATACGACCCATTAATGAGAAAAGCTAGGTAGTAAGGAGGAGTTAATATGAAAAGTAAATCATTTAAATTAGTTTTAAATTATATTTTCTGTGCTTTTACGGTTTTACTTGTAATTTTGTTTGTAAAGAATAAGAAGATTGTAGACAATGATGTTGTCATAAATGGTAATGTGTTAAATAATACAGTTTATGCTAATATAATTGATCTAAGATTAAGAAATCAAAAAAACTACCAGATATCTACTGACAAAACGTCAAACACACAGAAACAATATAATGAAAGCGATAAAAAGGCATATCAAATAATTAATATGTCGGGTATGTGGACTAAAGAAATCGATCTTATGCTTCCGCAGATGACTTCAGAAGGAATAGAGAGAATAGTATCTGTTTATATGAAAAAAAATGGTGGTAATAAATTTGTTTTTGAAAACACTAAAAAGGCTTTAGAATATATTGACAACACAGTTGATAAAAGTATTTTAAAAGCAGATAGTAAAAGATATTACGATTTGTTGGCAGATGAATGGTATGACCGTACTAATGACATCTATTTAGTCATGGTGTTGTTTCCGAATATGTCAACAGAAAGGGTTGATGAATTAGTATTTTCTTATACAAATGAAACTAAAGAATTTTTCTGTGTATATAAATCTTTAGAATATATATCCTTAGATGGAATGGATAAAATAATATTTGATTATGTAGAACAGACTAATGATTATGGTATGGTTATGGCTGCTATTGATTATATGACTAAAGAGGGACAAGAAAAGTTTTTTGAATTATGCCCTTTTGAAATATCTACTATGATTGAAACGCAGAATCAAAACAATAAGTGAATTGATAATAATTCAAATCAATTGTCGGAGGAGCCTAATTTAGTACAAGCGGTGATCTATAAGTGGAAGTGATATTACAAGCAAAGCCTATAATTATGTCAATACTATATTTAGGGAATAGATAATATTTTATTTCAGATATTTTTTTAATTTTATTGTCGCATTGATTATTTTAATTGTAGTTAGGATAAAAGATATATAAATTATTAGATTTAAGGTAAGTATTATAAACAAGCATCAATTTTGAGTGCTTGCCTGTAATATGAAATGAGTTTATAAGTAAAATGATATCATTGATATTATTTATGCTCTTATCAATACTGTATTTAAAAGAAATAATAAAGTTCTTAAGAAAAGTTAAAAAAGGTAAAGTGGCTAGAAATAATAGAAAATGGTATTTTATGATTGTTTTTTAGATTCTGTTATGCTCATATTATTTTTAATTTTACTGTATTTAGAGTATAAAGGTTATAATCATGATTTAAGATATTGCATTAATACTCTTATTTATATTTTATTTATCATTAGATGTATTATCCTTATTAGATTTAGGGCTAATGAATATTAGGGTATTTATCAATAGAAACGGTGCAATTTGCGCTATTGATTAAGCAATTTATCTAAATACTCATTCTTAAGAAAGTATTTAAATTTATAAAAAGAAAAGGACGAATTTATATCTTCTTTTATATATTTAAATATATAAAAGAATCATTTTCTGTATCTTATATATGTAGTGATTAAAATTAATTTACATATTGTAGGGAGCAAGCGCTTATATATTGTTGAACTTTAACATTGGATTAGATCTTTACGAGGAAAGACAATGGAATGAGTAGAGTTTAAAAATTCAAGAAACTTGGAATTAATTGGGAACCTATATTCATCTAATTCAAAATCAATAATCATAATGTGTCATGGTTTTATGTCTAATAAATATTCGAAGGGGCGTTTTGAAAAACTTGTTATAGCTTTCAATGAGTATGGTTTTAATGCTTTAGCTTTTGACTTTAGTGGTTGCGGAGAAAGCGATAATGATAGTTTGATTATTGAAAAGGAAGTAGATGATTTAAAATCTGCTATTTTATATGTAAAATCAAAGGGATATAAAAAGATTGCTCTATACGGACATAGCCTTGGAACTCTAATTTGTTTGAAAAGTTACGTTTCTGAAATAGTAACAATGGCTTTATCGGGGGCTTTAACTGGTTTCATGAAATATAACTGGAATGATTTTTTTACGGAAGAGCAAATGAAAGAGTTGAAGGAAAAAGGATATATAACAGAATATACATATGAAGAAAGAAGGGACATAATTATAATTGATAGAAAAATATTAGAAGGATTTGAACTAATTAATCAAAAGAAAATATTAAAAAGAGTTAAATGTCCTATCTTGCTAATACATGGTAATAATGATGAGGAAGAAAATTTGCTTTATGAAAGATCAAAGGTAGCAATTAACCTACTTTCAGCTGACTCCCAATTAGAAGTTATTAATGGAGCAGACCATAGCTTTCTTGATCATTTTGATATAGTGGTTAAGTTGACAGTGGATTGGTTTAGTAAATATTTTTAAATATATATTTGAGAATTAGTATTCAGAAGAAGAAACCTAATAATAGGTATTTTGATATGGTCTGAATTATGTGGCTATAAGGACAAATTAATAATTAAACTTATGTCCTAAAGCTTACATAAATTTGTAATATTAAAATTATACGAAAATATGCTCCTTTGCTCTATGTAGTATTTAATTTTAAAATGGACTTTACAGCGTTACGAATTTCTTGGTAACTGGTACATCTGCATAGATTGGATTGCAGCCATTCTTCTATTGTATGTTCATCTGCATTTGGATGGTGAATGGAAAGACTATGGCATACCATTATAAATCCAGATGTACAATATCCACATTGGAAACCCCAATTTTCCACAAAGGCATTTTGAATAGGAGCATTTTTTAGTCCTTCTATGGTGGTGATTTTTTTGCCTATGGCTTCTACTGTGAGCATAAGGCAGGATTTAATAGGCCAATCATCCACTAAAATAGTACAGGCACCACAGTCTCCATTTTCACAACCAGGTTTTGCACCAGTTAATCCTATGTTTCTAAGGGTATATAATAATGTGTCTGAAGGCTTAGCAACTACTTCTCTATCTTCTCCATTTATATTTAAAGTTAAAGTAGTATTACTTAAAATTTTGAGCATTATATAACCTCCTGAAGATTTTCTAAAGTTTCATCTATCATCGTGTGTAGCATAAACTTTCTATACTCAGATGAGCCTTCCAAATTATCTAATATCTTATAAGGAATATTTTGAATGAGCATATTAATCCTTTCATCTTTTGGAAGACTTTTATCATTTAAAATATCCTCTAATAGCTTAGATCTAAAGGGAAAATCGCATAGACCACTAAAAGCTATATTGATTTTACCTTGTTCTACTAGTGCTACTAAGGTAATTAGTGGATAATCTATTTTTTCATTTCTAGTTCTCTTCACGTGAATGGATGAAAGAGTTAAATATTTTTCATCTATAATGGCTTGAACTATCAATTCGTCATTAGAAATTTTCATTTTCTTAAAAAACACATCCATTATGGGAATTGTTCTACTGCCGTTTATTCCCACTAAAACTATATTAGCATTTGCCACCATAAGAGGAAGTATGGATTCCTTATATATAATGGTCCCAGCTAAATTTCCTCCTAAGGTTATTTTATCCTGTATTGTATGATCAGCAATTCTTTTAACTGCAAGACTGAGTAAGGGAAAATAGTTTTCAATTGCAATATCAGTAAGGGTTATGGCGGAACCTATGGTTAATTTATTGTTTTTCAATACATGTATATTACATTCTGGAATATCTTTTATATCTATTACAGCCTCGGTATATACATTATGAACTCTTGCCATACTGATAAACTCAGTGCCGCCGCCATAGTATATTGGAGACTTTCCTATGGAATCCAATTCAGCATATAAATTTATAGCCTCAGCTAAAGTATTAGGTTTATAATAATCAAAATTAAAGGGAATCATATTTACCTCCGGTTTTAGCTTTCCATATGGTTTCAGGGAATATGGGCATAGTATCAAAATCGACTTTGGAAGCAATAGAGATGGCATTGGAAAAAGCCGCAGGTATTCCAATAATACCGTGTTCGCCTAAACCTCTAGCACCAAAAGGGGCATCTATTTGTTCCGTTTCTAAAAATTCTACTAAATATTCTGGCTGCTGTCCAAAATGGATTAATTTATAGGTTCTAAGGGATGAGTCTTGTAATTCACCTTGGGAACTATAGACAAATTCTTCTCTAGTAGCTAAGCCTAAGCCCATACTCATTCCTCCCATCAATAACCCTCTAGCTGCACTAGGATTGATAACTTTCCCTACATCAATAACAGTAGCTGCCTTTAATAATCTATAATCATATTTTATTGGATTATACTCTATTTCTACAGCCTGTGCACCTACGGTTATTGATGGTCCTGTTTTTCCTTGCCCAGTTTCAGGATTTAAGGGAGTTAAATGCTTCATTATATAATTTCCATAGCCAATAATTTCTCCACCAATGGAGGGACCATCAGAGTATTTATATCCATGAGAAATATCTTTAAAGTGGATAAATACACTAGGATCATCTTTTAAAAAAACCATTTGATTTGCCACATCTAAATCCTCGGGAGTACATCTAAGCACTATTGAGCCTATGGATTTTAGCTGTTTAATTAATGAATCACAAGCCCTAATGGCCGCAGTTCCTGCCATAAAGGTAGTCATACTAGCCACGGTTTTCCAGTGTTTTGGACTAATTTGAGTATCTACTCCCATAAAAGAGTCAACGTTGTTTATGTCCATTTTCATTTTTTCTGCTACTATTTGACATATGGTGGTTTTCATTCCAGGACCAATTTCCACTGCGCCAAAATTTACATCTATTCCACCATCTGAGTTTAGTTTTAGAATTACTCCGGAGATAGCATCTGGTCCAGAATTGGAAGTCTTCCAAAAACAAGCCATACCTTTAGCCTTAATGGTACCATCAGCATTTTGGATTACTTGACCTTCTTGCCAATTGATAATAGTTTTTAATCTATTAATACAATTTGCTATATTTCCAGTATTACTTAAAGTCACCTTGCATTGGGTGGGGGTAGTATTTCCTTCCCTTATAGCATTTTTCAATCTAAGTTCTAAGGGATCCATATTTAAAGCTATTGCTAATTTATCTATGGATCTTTCTATGGGAAAGGTTGCAGCTACATGACCAAATCCCCTATAAGAGGTTACATATATATGGTTTGTGTATACGGTAAAGGCATCACAATAGACATTTTCTATATTGTAGGGACCAGTGCAGGAGCTAGCAATAGCTTTAGTCATACGAGGGCCTGTATCAGAATAGGCACCACAATCTACTAAGTAGGTAGCTTCTAATGCCTTTATTATTCCTTCACTGGAAGCACCTATCTTAATCTTTGCATCCATACCTATTTTAGAAGGAGAACTGAAGATATCCTGCTCTCTCGTATTGGCAATTCTAACTCTACAACCATTAACTGCTAAAGAAGCTATATATGCTATAAATTCCAATTGAACTGTAGCTTTACCACCAAAGGCACCACCTACTAGAAGAGTCCGTACTATAATTTTATTTTTAGAAAGTCCAAATACCTTACTCAATTCTTCCTTTATTGCAAAAGGTGCTTGAGATGAAGTATTGATTATTACTTCTCCACTAGGTAGTATTTCTGCTGTAGCATTTCTAGTTTCCATAGCTATATGATCTGATTGGGGTAGGGAATAATTATGTTCTAAAACTATGTAGGACTCATTAAATGCTTTATCAACATCCCCCTTTCTTATCTTAGTGCAACCTGCAATATTGGTATTAAAACGTGGGTTAGCTTCCACGCTAGGATGATGATATTGACCTAAATTTTCGTGTATTAATATAGAATCTTCTCTCATGGCATCTTGAATAGAATTTATGACTGGCAACGGTTCATATTCTATATTGATAAGTTTTGTGGCATAAGAGGCTTCTTCTTCTGTATTAGCTATAACCACAGCTACAGGTTCTCCAAAATACCTTACCTTATCTTTTGCAATAGGAGGTCTATCTTCTATAATAGAACCAGTTAAAACAGGAAGATATTCCCCAGTAATTACTGCTTGAACTCCTTTGGATTTTTCTGCTTTAGTTGTATCAATGGATTTGATAATTGCATGAGCATGGGTACTGGTTAAGATTTTAGCATGTAAAGTATTGGAGGTAATATTATCTCCATTGTATTTTGCACGTCCAGTAACTTTATCCCAAGATTCTTTTTTAGGAGTACTTACTCCAACTTGTGGTATATGATCCATAAAAATGCCTCCAATAGGTTTGATAAGGATAGTATGTTCAAAAGGACTTTGATTTATAAGTAACTATTTTAATCTGTTATATAAATTTAGTTGTTTAAATAGAACATACTTAAAGATCAAATATTATCCTTTATCTATATAGATTATCGTTTGTATAATATTCTTGGAATAAGCAATAGAATAGTTGATTTTATAAACTTGGATAGTGAAAAAATGACAGGTATATATTAGAATGTAGCATTATCAGTTAGAAGTTTTAAACATAAATTGAAAGCTGGTAAACGTATAGAACTATTCTTATACATTTAGATATGAAATCGAATTGAGAAAGGATTGATTATTGTATACTTCCTAATAAATTATTTTAATGTGGCTCTAAGTAAGTGAATTAATATGTTCTATAAGATTTCTTAAGCCTTTTTCAAATCTTCCATCAGCTTCAGGGTTTCTTTTCTTGAATTTAGTATATATTTTTTTCTTTCTTCTAAGTGTCGCATTAACATGTCTTATAGTAAGCATATCTCCTATATTTTTATCTGTTATCAAATAGCCATTTTGGTTTATACAATAAGCACCCTTCGTAAGACCCATAGCTGCAAGGCCATAGTCTTGTGTAATCAATATATCAGTATTATTTATTCTATTTGCTATATAATAGTCAGCACTATCCCTTGAAATATCTACAGATACGATTTCTGCATAAGGATTATCTAATTCTACGGCATAGTTTTTAACTACTATGATTTTAATACCATATTCCTTAGCGACATCTATGGCTATGTTAACTACCGGACAACCATCTGCATCAACAAATATAATCATAAAATCTCCCCCATTTAAAAGTTTATCTATATTTTATCTTAATATATAATTTAATTAATGACAATACATTGTTTATTATAGAGATGAAATATGTTAGTACTATTGGAATTTATACCATTTGCAATCATAGTCCATAGTTACATGGAATTGATAGAGTTGATTATGTATTGCTTAATGCATATCACGTGAACTACACCCCACCGTGTAGTTTACCAGCATAGTTGAGAATAACCATATAAGATTCATTGGTTAAAGTGTCTTATAGCGTTATATTTGTGTAAAGATGGGAGAAGTTTTTATTATATCGTATAAAATAATTGAAGTAAAATACAATAAATGATATTATTGGGACAAGGCAATCGGAAAAAGCAGGGTGCAGTTGTCACCTCCAATCTACAGAAGAGGAGAGATGGTCGATGTGACTCTACATATCAAGCAATATCATTAATGATTGCGTTTGGAATGTTATCAATATTGCTAATCTCCCTAATTATTATGCTAACAAAGGATAATTAAGAGAAAAAAATAATCATCCTGCTCGCCATGCTAGGTGATTATAATTAATTAACCTTAAAGCGGCAACCCCACCATTGCGGTATCGATTACCTTTAATTGTATTATACCACAATATTGATTGAAGTAAACATATGCATTGTGTAATTTATAGTCAATAATCTTTGATATTTTTATACAGTTAATGGAGGGGAGAATAGTGGACAAATTATATAAGATGGTTCAAGGATATTTCAAGCGTTTTCCTGATGGAGTTGAACCTTTTCAAATGGTTACAAGGTTATTAGAAGAATGTGGTGAGGTGGCAAGTGAGGTTAATCATTTTGAAGATGCGGGTATAAAAAGGCTAAAATATGGTGAACCAAGTAAAGAGGCTCTAGCTAGTGAAATTAAACAGGCCGTTGTCGCATTAATGCAAATAGTAGTTTACTATTCAGTTCAGGAAGAATTTGAGAAATCGATTGATGATTCCTTAAGAAGAATGAAAGATGAAAATCTTATTGATTAGTTTAAATTAAAAGAGAGAGATTTTTTGGATATCTAGATTAAGTAAAGAAGAATTTATTACTAGAAGAGTATAGTAAAATAAGGTTTGTTTTATTCCTACGAATAATATAAATAAACGAATGGTAGAAGATGGATTCCATCTCATTTTGATTAATAATACATTTTATATTTTGTGTTATTTAACAAAATGTACTCAAGGCCAGATAAAATCTGACCTTTTCACACCTAATAAAGTTTATATATAACTCCACAAGCCATTCTCTTTCCTGAATTTCCAGCAGGTTGTGTTCTATAATCATCAGGGTTTTGGTGAATTATTACCGACTTTCCTATTATATCTTTAGGCTTAAATTTATCTGTAAAAAAACTCATCTTTGCATAGCCATTATTTGAAAATATAACAGGAAAATCTCCAGCATGGTTACCATGAGGTTGATTTGTTGGATTGTAATGGCTTCCAGCAGATTCAAAAGGATTATCCAAGTCTGTAATGCTACAGACTCCATTTTCATGTATATGGAATCCAAAAGGACCTATGGGTTGGTTTCCGTTTTCTGCTGGCTGATATAGGGGTAATCCCCATACTTCCACATATACTTCAGTTCCCCCTGCCACATCATCAAAAAATATGTTACCATATAGATTAGGAGCAAGGTTACCGCCGATTATCTTAGCAAAAGCAGTAGTTTTGGTTTCGTAATTCATTTTTTATCCTCCCTTCAAATATATATTATAGCTCGTTGCAGAACTCTACAACTCGCATAAACACTGCAATTTAATATATTGAAATGGCTGGATTCCCCCCATTTTTGGGTATATATACATTGATAAAGTGTGCATAACTCAAAGAAAGGAGAATCCTATGCCAGTTTCAGCTAAACAATTAAACTTTTGCGATATTTCTACTGATTTTGATAAGTTTTATAATCAAAATCAAAGTAATTTACTTGATTTATTAAACCAATTCATTAATATTAGTGATTTTATCCCATTTTCTTTCTATCAGAAATATTATTCTCATTTTGGTAGAAAAAGAGATTTCTCTTTAGAATCTATGTTATCTGCTTTTATTCTTAAAAATATTTTGTCTATTCCTTCTATTGACCTACTAATTTCATTACTACATATATCATCAGAAATTCGTAAGTTCTGTGGTTTCTTAAAGATACCTGATAAATCTCAGTTCTCTAGATTTAAATTAAATTTTCTTGATAATCTTAATGATTTATTTAATAATCTAGTTGATGTAACTGAGGAAGTTTCTAAGGAAATCAATCCATTTTTAGCTTCTGTTTTAATTACTGATACTACTGGATTTGAAGCTTATGTTACTGAGAATAATCCTAAGTTTTATCAATCTCAACTTAAAAAAGCTAAAGCATATTCTAAGTTAATTATTAAGGATAATCCTAATTCAACTTTTGATGTTGAAAAATATGCTCAAAGTCAAATGCCTAAATCTGCTTCTTCTAACCCTGATGCTAAGCTTGCTTACCTTAATGGACATTTTGGATACTTTCAAAAATGTATTATATCTACTAATGCCCTTGGTGTTGTTAGATATGTTAATTTCTATGATGCCGACAACAATCTAGAAAAAGATTTAAGACCTCAAGTTATTAAGGATAATTACGATGCTAAATCTTTGATTTCTTCTCTTGAAACTTATTTTCAACTGCATCCTAACTTCTCATATAAATATTTCTTAGGTGATGCAGGTTTTGATGCCGATGATAATTATGCTTACCTTCATCAAAACAACATCATGCCTATAATCGCATTAAATCCACGTAATTCACCTAATTTACCTCAATCTGGATTTAATGAGGTAGGAGTTCCCCTTTGCCCATACGATTCTTCTTTATCTATGGTTTATGACGGAATCACTCGTGAAAAAGGTAGAGCTGATAGAATAAAATATATATGTCCAATGGCTAAGAAAATTAATGTTAAAGGTAAGCTCAGCTATATATTAAATTGTAAAAATCCATGTACCAGTTCAAAATGCGGACGAATCAAGCAAATTACTATACATCATAATTATCGATTTAATTCTTCTATCCCTCGTGATAGTTTGAAATGGCAAAAGTTATATAGACTTAAAACTATTTGCGAAAGATCCATTTGCCAAATTAAAAATTTCATTCAAATTAAATCATCAAGAATTAGAAATACAGTATCTTTAAAATCAGATATTTTACTTGCTTGTATTTCTCAATTAATTGCTTTTATACTTATATTTAAGACTAAAAATTATGACAATCCGCTTGCTATTAAATCTTTGATTGCTTAATCTCAATCATCTAAATATTAATTTTAAAAGGTTAGGCTAAACCTTTATTTTCCTATGCTCTTTTTTTGTTAATATCTCAATGTTTTTGATAATTTAAAGCTAATTTCTGTGGATAGTTTTGAATTTATATTCTGCAACTAACTAATATATATTATGCACATAGGCTTAAATAAGTGTAAAATATATATGGAGGGATTAAGAAAGAAATCATTAAATATGTTCGAGGTGATGATTATGAAGAATAATAAAATTGGTCTTGTCCTTGAAGGAGGAGGCATGCGGGGGGCATATACTTCAGGTGTTCTCGATGCATTTATGGATGAAAATATTAAATTTCCTTATGTAATAGGAGTATCTGCTGGAGCTAATAACGGAGCAAATTTTGTTGCTGAGCAAAGAGAAAGAAATAAAAAGGTATTTGTAGACTATGTAGGACATAAGAATTATTCTGGATTTAAACATTTAATACGAGATAATAGCTATTTCAATATGGAGTTTTTATTTAATACATTGCCAAATGAGTTAGTCCCCTTTGACTATGAAACCTTTCTAAATTCACCAACAATCTTTAAGGTTTGTGTAACAGATTGTGAAACTGGACATCCAGTATACTTTGAAAAATCTCAATCCAATGGAGATGGTAAAGCTTTTATGAGTAAGGTACTACGAGCTTCAAGTAGTTTACCTATTATTTCCCCGCCTGTTGAAATAAAGGATAAACTATATTTTGATGGTGGAATCACAGATTCTATTCCATTAGATAAGTCAATAGAAGATGGAAACAAATTCAATGTGGTGATACTTACTAGAAATGAAGGTTATCGTAAAGAGGAACAAACTTTAGGATTATATTCAAAACATATCTTAAAAAAGTATCCTAAAATATTGCATGCTATAGAAATTAGACATATAAAATACAATATAACTTTAGAAAAGGTTAAGAATTTAGAAAAAGAGGGGTTTGTTTATGTTTTCAGGCCTATTGGAGAAATAGTAGTGGATAGGTTAGAAAAGAATATTGATAAATTGAATTCATTATATGAGCAAGGTTATAGGGAAGCTATGGATCAAATGGTTGATTTTAAAAGATGGTTAGAAAATATAGTTGATAGCTAAAATTGCTGGTAGTTTATTCATACCCTGTTCCTAATTGTCGTATATATTTAATATAGGGCATTGGGAATAGGGGGTGCAAAGTGAGCTTTAATATGGATAGTATAATATCCTTATACAATATTTTAAAACAGGATATCTTTGATGAAGAAGAATTCAATAAATTCATTAAGACAAAAGGTACAAAAGGATTTTTAGAGCATCAGAAAAACATGGGAAATATGTTAAATGTCGAAGAAATTGAAAATGAACTGAGAAAAGTAATTTCAAATGAAAATTATAAGGATAAATATGAATTCTATTTGATAAGAGAAAAGGTTGAAAAGCTAGGTAATGATATACGTTATATTAAAGATAATGAAAAACAAATAATTGCTCAAGCCCTTCATGAAGTTTACAAAATAGTGCCTAGGAATATAGCAGTAGGTTTTAATATTTGCATATATGGCGGAGGAATAGATGGGGGATTTACTATTAATAGGAAAAAAGTATTTATAAATTATGGTAAATATATTGGACATAGGGAAGAATTTGTAAAAATATTGATCCATGAGTTATATCATAATCGAAAATTTTCCGTTAAGAGTAGATTTGTCTTTTTTTTAAAAACGTTCTTAAACACTAACAGATTAACCTATGAAGTAATTGGAAAATCCATGGAAGAGGGAATAGCATGTTTAGCTCAACATGGTGCAACATTGAAGACAGACGATCCTGTAGGGACTTTAACTAAGAGAAATCTAATACTCTTAAAGGAAGAATTTGATAGGTTAAATGATATACTACTTAATATAAAATCTGGTAAGCTTAATCATAAGGATATTGGTACATTAAATATATATGTGATAGGCTACCATATTGTCAGTACTATATATAATGAAGAAGGAGTATTGCTCTTAGATGATTGGACATTGAATTTAGAATATAGGAGAATTATTGAAAGATATATAGAAATATGCAATAGAAATAATATCCCCTCAGGGTTTAGCAAGGAAATAGAGGAATGGATAGTATATAAAAAGGGGGAATTGTAATGATGGGTGAAGTATTTAAGATTTATAAAAAGAATTTCAAAAATTTTATTGCTTTTTTTATTATTTCTATAATTTTAGCTTTAATATTAAATAAATTTGGGGGAACCTTTTTTCAGTCATCAAATTTAGAAGATTTTTATATTAAAAATCTTTTCAATGGGAAATCTTTTATTAAAGTAGTTGTTTTTATTTTGATAGAAATTTATGTTAGTGCTTATGGATTAGTTATTGCTAGAAAAATAACTAAGGAAGAATCCGTTGAGCAAGGAAAAGTATTTTCTTATGTGTTTCATTTTTATCCCAAATTTTTAGGTCTTAATGTAGTATTTATAATAATTATAATACTCATTAGTCTTTTAGTTACTTCTATGATGGTATCAGCTATATCAAGTTATGGTGGTATAATTTTCTTAGGATTGTTATTCATCGTTGTCCTCGTTATTTTAGGCATTTTTACTAATTCAATTATGAATTATTTAATTTACTCCGATGATACTATTAAGCCTTCAATTAAAGAAGGTATAAAAATAGGGAAAAAATATTTTTTTAAGATACTAGGAATATTACTGATTGCTTCTCTGTTAAGTACTTTAACTACTATAGATGCATATAAAAACAATATGCTAATTTTAGTAATTATTAGTTTTATAGTAAGTATGTATACTATGTATCTAAACCTATATATAATGAATCTATGCAAATTAGAAAATCCAATTGATTAATTGTATAAATTTTAACAATATGGATTTCCCAAAGATTAACTATGTGATATAATAGCTATATTAAACGGGAAGAGGTGATCCTATGATGAACTTATTTAAGAGGAACAAGCCTATTGATATTATATCCCCTATGACAGGAAAAGTTATACCATTAGAAGAAGTAGAGGACGAAGGCTTTTCTACTAAACGGTTAGGAGAAGGTGTTGCTATCGAGATAACGGATGGTAAGGTAATAGCACCTTTCGATGGAGAGATAACTAGTACATATAAATCAAACCATTGTATAGTTATCAGGTCTGAAGAAGGCATAGAGCTGCTTATCCATATAGGATTAGATACCATTAAGCTAAAAGGTGAATGTTTTACTCAACATATAGCTTTAATGGAAAAGGTGAAAAAAGGAGATGTGATTTTAGAAGCTGATCTAGAGCTGTTAAAGGAGAAAGGAAAATCCCTTGTCTCACCAGTTATAATCACCAATATGGGAAGAGTAGAATCCTTGGAAAAATTTGATGGAAATGCGGAAAAAGGTATTACCAATATAATGAGTGCAGTATTAAAGAAGAGTAAATATTAATAATTTTTAATTATACCCAGACATAAAAATATGTCTGGGTTTTTGTATGTATATATTTTTTTAATAGAGAATAAAAATGAAAATGAAGGAAACATTTTGCATATCATCTAGGAAGAGGACATTAGGTATAAAAATATAATATGAGGAGGGGAAAACATGACTGACAGAATATCTAGGATATCAGAAGAAATCATTAAAACTGTTGGTGGGGAAGCAAATATCGTAAACTTTGAAAACTGTATGACAAGGCTGAGGATTATGCTCAAAGACAGAACTCTATTCTGCAAAGACGATTTAGCGAAAGTTGATGGAGTCATGGGTATTTTACATTCAGGTAGTCAAATTCAAATAATAATTGGACCTGGGATTGCTTCAAAGGTATCAGATTACATCAAAGAAAATACTTCAATATATGTAGAAGATGCAATAGAACTTGGAGATGCAAAATCTGTAAAAAAAGATTAAAGAAAAGTATAAAGTAGCACCAAGTGATATTTTAAAGAAGATTCCTAATATATTTATTCCATTAATTCCAGCCTTTATTGGTTTAGGACTCATTATGGGTATTAATAATATACTTATTAAAACTACAAATTTAAATTATGATATATCTGGTTATTAGGAGCTATATTTGGTTATGTGGCAATAATGTTGGGATGAATGATGCAAGAGTCTTTAGCTGTTCCCCTATTATTGGAGAATTAATGGCTGGAATTACTATATTTTCAGGTTTAGCTGGACTTCAAGTATTTGGAGTGGAGTTATTTTATATGGTATAGGGATGGTAGTTACAGGTACTATTGAAAAAGAAGAGATTTTAAAAGGATATTAAAACTATCTATTTTTATAATCTGCATGAAAAATATTTTCATATTATGAATAAATGCTTGAAAAAATATTACGAATATATTATAATGAATTTAATAAAATTACAGAAAAATATAATATTGTAATTAGTATAATGATATATGTCTAGAAATATAAAAATAATAAATCTAATTCAAGGAAGTTGATAATTATGTCTAATAGAATATTAGCAAAGATGAGATAAAATATGAAAAGCTTTAAATCATTTATTTATTGGAGTTGCCTGTAAACGATATGATGAGGTTATTAAATATTTGGAGGTTATTAGAAAAACTTTAAAAGATAAAAAATATAATTAGGAGGTTACAATGGAGACAGTGGCAAATCATTTAACAACAGAAAAATCCAATTGTAGATCAAAGGATATAGATAAAAAAACGACTATGGAAGTAATAAGTATAATGAACGAAGAGGACAAATTGGTAGCCTATGCAGTAGAGAAAGAGATTCCTAATATTACAAAGGCTGTAGATACGATTATAGATACCTTCAATAAAGGAGGAAGATTAATCTATATAGGAGCGGGGACTAGTGGAAGATTAGGGGTATTGGATGCTTCTGAATGTCCTCCTACCTTTAGTACGGATAAGGAACAAGTTATTGGAATTATCGCTGGTGGGAAGGAAGCATTAACAGAGGCAATAGAAGGTGCAGAGGATAATGAGAAGCGTGGAGAAGAGGATTTAAAAAGTGTGAACCTAACAAATTTAGATACGGTTGTGGGAATAGCTGCTAGTGGTAATACACCATATGTATTAGGAGCTATCAACTATGCTAACAGTATAGGAGTTAATACCGTTGGATTAAGTTGTAATGAAGGAAGTCTGTTAAGCAAAATAGCTAAAATATCAATTACTCCAGTTGTAGGACCAGAAGTTATTACTGGTTCCACTAGATTAAAAGCAGGAACAGCTCAGAAGATGGTTTTAAATATGCTTACAACCGCATCTATGGTAGGAATTGGTAAAGTTTACAATAACTTAATGGTAGATTTAAACCCTTCCAATAACAAACTAGTAGAAAGGTCCAAAAGAATAATTATAGAAGCTACAGGTGTAAATGAGGATATAGCTCAAAAATATTTGGAGTTATCTAAAATAAAGCCTAAAATTGCAATAGTAATGATAGAGGCAAAATGTAGCTATGATGCTGCAGTTAAACTCCTTGATAAATACAATGGTTCTGTTTATAAAGCTATAGAGTATTGTAAATTATCTAATCTTTAGTATTCAAGTTATAATAAATTCCTTTGTTTGTTGAAAAAGTTGATATATTATATCTTCAAATTAACAGACAAGGGATTTATATAAAATATGAAAGGGGGGAAATTGTAATATAAATTTAAAAAAGGAGGTAAAGAAATGAGCAACAAGTTTTCAAAGCTTGCAGAGGAAATAGTCAAAAATGTTGGTGGTGAAAGTAATATTGCTACCTTCGAAAATTGTATGACAAGACTAAGAATTACACTTAAAGACATATCTAAGATTAATAAAAGCACCTTAGAAAAGATAGAAGGAGTAATGGGCATTGTAGAAGCAGGCAATCAGATACAAGTAGTTGTTGGACCTGGTGTTGCCAATAAGGTGTCAGCAGCAATTAGAGAAACTACTAATATATCCGTAGAAGATGTTGTAGACTTTGGAGATGCTCAAGCTGTTAAGACAAAAGTAAAAGAACAATATAAAGCAGCACCAAGTGATTTTTTAGGCAAAATATCTAGTATTTTCATTCCTTTGATTCCAGCATTTATAGGTTCGGGACTTATAATGGGTATAAACAATATACTTATAAAGACTACAAATATTAATCCAAATATTACAGGACTTTTAGGGGTATTTTCAGGGGCTGTATTTGGCTATATGGCAATAATGGTTGGTATGAATGCTGCAAAGGTATTTGGAGCTTCCCCAGCAATCGGAGGGTTAATGGCTGGAATAACGGTATCATCTGGATTATCAGGATTAACTATATTTGGAAGAGAATTAGTACCAGGACGAGGTGGAATAATAGCTGTATTATTAGTAGTTTGGTTTGCATCAATAATTGAAAGAAAGCTTAGAAAAGTAATACATGAGTCAGTAGAACTTATCTTAACACCATTATTAACAGTTTTAATATCTGGATTTGTAGCTGTATTAGTATTACAACCACTAGGTGGACTTATATCAGATGCTATTGGTGCAGCAGCTACTGGGGCAATTGAAAAAGGTGGTGTATTTACAGGGGCTATACTAGGTGGAACTTTCTTGCCATTAGTTATGACAGGAATACATCAAGGCTTAACTCCAATTCATGCAGATTTATTGCAAAATACTGGGGTAACCACTCTATTGCCAATCCTTGCTATGGCAGGAGCTGGTCAAGTTGGGGCAAGTATTGCAGTACTCTTTAAGACAAAAAATGAAAGATTAAAGAAAACAGTAAAGTCCGCACTACCTGTTGGAATCTTAGGAGTAGGAGAACCTTTAATATACGGTGTTACTTTGCCGTTGGGAAAACCTTTTCTTGGAGCTTGTATAGGTGGGGCTGTAGGAGGAGCTATAGTTGCACCTTTTAAAGTAGGGGCTATGGGTATGGGTATATCAGGATTACCATTAGCTATAATTATTGATCAAGGCAATATGGGATACTATCTATTAGGAATATTGGGAGCTTATGTAGGTGGTTTCATAGCTACTTATCTAATAGGCTTTGAAGATCCCATAGATTAGAATATTGACTAAAACTCAAGGCGCAGTACTGCACCTTGAGTTTTTAAATAATACTAAAGAGGTGATTTAAATATGATGGGAATTTCTGTTTATGCAGGCATGGAAGCGGATATAGAGGAAATACTTGATTATATTGAAAAAGCTCATAATATGGGGATAAACCTATTGTTTACATCAGCCCATATACCAGAAGTAGGAGAAAAATTTGAAGAGGATTTTGAAAGAATACTAAGTTTATGTAATAAGTTGGGAGTTGTTACTATTGTAGATATTTCGAAGGGGTATTTTGAAAGATTGGATCTAAAAAGGAATAAAATAGACTATATTAGATTGGACTATGGTTTTACATTAGAAGAGGCAGCATTGATGACAAAAGAGCATGGCTATGGCATATCCGTTAATGCTACAACTTTTGATCAACAACAGATAGAAAGATTTATTAAATATGGTGGTAAACTGGATAAAATTAATGCTTGTCATAACTTCTATCCAAGGAAGGATACTGGAATATCAGAGGAATTATTTATAGAAAAAAATCGAATATTTAAAAAATATGGAATAAAAACTATGGCTTTTATTCCAACACAATATAGGAGAAGAGGTCCAGTATATGAAGGATTACCTACTTTAGAAAAACATAGGGATATAAGTCCAATAGTATCGGCTCAGCATCTGTTAAAATTAGAGGTAGATTTTATCATAGTAGGAGATGCTTTTGCCTCTACTGAAGAATTGAATATTCTATCTTCCATTGAAAAAGATGTAACCCTAATACCTATAAAACTTAAAGATGGTATATCAAAGGTGGAATTATCTTTATTAAATCATATTCATACTAACAGAGTTGATCCAGGTGAATATACTATTCGTTCGCAAGAGGCTAGGCTTATAAAAGAAGGTAGCATACACCCTAATAATAACGATATAGCAAGGAAGAAATATTCCATAACCATAGATAATAAAGAGTACAGTAGATATGAAGGGGAATTGCAGATATTAAAAAAGGATTTAAATCCAGATCCTAGGGTAAACATAGTAGCAGATGGAGACGAATCTAAAATTCTTATAGAATCAATACAGCCAGGGGAGAAGTTTAAATTTCAATTTTAATTTCCCCAATTTATATCGAATCCCATAAAATGGATTGTAATTCTATATAGGAGAGGAGAAAGGATATGCTTAATTTTTTTAAAAAGAATAAAACTATAGAATTGATATCACCTATTACAGGAAAAATAATACCTATTGAGGAGGTACCAGATAAGGTATTTTCAGAAAAGATGGTGGGAGATGGTATTGCCATAGAACCTTTAGAAGGTAAAGTCTTATCTCCTGTTGATGGCACAGTTGTTACTATTTTTCCTACAAATCATGCTATTGGCCTGACTACCAAAGAAGGCATAGAAATACTTATTCATATAGGTCTAGATACTGTTGAACTAGGAGGAAAGGGGTTGAAACGGCTAGTTGAGGAAGGTACCAAAGTAAAAAAAGGAGATCCTTTGATGGAGTTTGATATAAATGTGATTAAAGAAAATGGAAAACTTATAATTACACCAGTAGTTATAAGCAATATGAATAATATAAAGAAATTAGAAAAAATGGATGGCAATGTTGAAAAGGGGAAGGACATTATACTGTCAGTAGAATTGGTTTAACAATATATAAAAACTAAATAATGAAGTATGAAAATATCCATTATATTATCAGATTGATGGATATTTTTATACTCTATATGAAAATAAATTTCATATTTTAAATAAAACCTTGAAAAAATATTACATATATATTATAATAGACTTAATAAAATTATAGAGGTGTTTATAATGTATATTATTGGAATTGATGGAGGAGGTACTAAAACCATTGGATATTTATCGGATTGCAACTCTAATATACTAGCTGTAGCAAAGGGTGGCACATCCAACTATTTATCAGCAGGTATAGATAAGACTAAGGAATCTTTAGATTATGTTATTTCATCACTATGTTCTGTAAAAAACATTACTAAAGATGATATTAAGTTGATTTCTCTAGGATTAGCAGGTGCTGGAAGAGAAGAAAATATAAAGATAATTAATAATATACTTTTAGATATAGGAATCAAATGTAAAACCTTAATTAATAATGACGCATATATTTCTTTAGTTGGAGCCCATGGTAAAAGTGAAGGGATTATATTGATAAGTGGAACAGGTTCCATTGCATTAGGATTAAACAAACAAAAAGAAGTATTTAGGGTTGGTGGATGGGGTCATATATTAGGTGATGAAGGTAGCGGCTATTATTACGGTAGAGAAGGCTTAACTGCTATTATGAAATCCTATGATGGAAGAGCTAAACCAACATCCATATCCGATAAGGTGATTAAATACTTGAATTTAACACATATAGATGACTTGATTCAATATATATATAGTAATATAAATGACAAAAGTAGAATTTCAAATTTATCAAAATTGGTTATAGAAGCTGCAGAAGAAAATGATGAAGTGGCAAAATCCATAGTTGAAAATGGAATTCGAGAATTGACCTATATGATAACAACTCTTATCAATAAAATGGGGCAGCACATGGATATATCTTTAGCTGGAGGGATATTTGATAATTCCCAATTTATGAAGGATGTATTTTTAGATATATTACATAGAGAAAACCCTAAATTAAATGTAATAGATAAAAAATATGATGCAGCAATTGGTGCATTAATAGTTGGATGGGAATATAACAAAATAAAATATGTCGAGAAAAAAATAATAAATCAAATTAAGGAAGTTGATAATTATGCCTAATGGAATACTGACGAAGATGAGACAAGGAATGGAAAGTTTTAGACCCTCAGAGCAAAAAATAGCAAATTATATAATAAATAATCCACAAGAAGCGAAAGAACTATCAGTTGTTGAGATGGCTAAGAAAAGTAATACTAGTGAAGCTAGTATTGTTAGATTTTGTAGAACTCTTGGTTTAAAAGGATATCAAGATTTAAAAATTGCTATATCTATGAGTATAATGAATGAATTAGGGAAGGAAAAAATTCTCCATGAAATTATAGATGTGAATGATTCGCCAGATATTGTATTACAAAAATTAGCATTAGGAAATATACAGGCGATTCAAGATACTTGTAATATAGTAAGCACTGAAAGACTTGCTGATGCAATAGAAGCAATAGATAAGTGTGAAAATATACATTTGTTTGGAATAGGAGCTTCATCAGTAGTTGCCCTTGATGCTCAATACAAATTTTCAAGAATAAACATACCTACTTTCATGTTTTTCGATCATCACATTCAATTGACTACAGCAGTTCATTTAACTAATAGAGATGTAGCTATAGGTATATCTCATTCTGGTAGAACAAAGGAAGTAATAGAAGGCCTTAAAGTTGCAAAAGAAAAGGGAGCCACCACTATAGCTATAACTCAATATGGAAAATCACCTATACAAGAGTTTTCCGACATAGTACTATTTACAGCTAGTGTGGAAAACAATTTTAGATCAGGGGCTATGGCTTCCAGAATCGCACAGCTTCAGGTTATTGACAGTTTATTTATTGGAGTTGCTTGCAAACGATACGATGAAGTCATCAAATATTTGGAAGTTACTAGAGAAACTTTAGAAGACAAAAAATATAATTAAAAAGTACAATGGAAACTACAGCCGTTAGCGAAATAGAATGAAAAAATGTCTAGAACTATTAGATTATAAAACAAAATCAGCAATAATAGTGGTAGAAACAGGATGTAGTTATGATAAAGCGGTGGAGTTACTTAATAAGTAAGAAAGCTTAATTTATAAGGAACAGAATTTTATTTATGATCAATATATTTTAGTTTGAACTAAGGAGGCTAAAAATGGACAGTATGGAGAAAAACATTGAAGAAATAATATTTTTAATAATCGTTTATGGAGGAAATGCTAGAGCAAAATCTTATGATGCTCTTAGATTTGCACAAAAAGGAGAATTTACGAAGGCTCAAGAAGCATTAAAGGAAGCAGATGAACAAATCAAACAGGCACATAGTATACAAACGGATATTATTCAAAAAGAAGCTGGTGGTGAGAGAGTTGATATAACTGTATTGTTTGTCCATGCACAAGATCATCTTATGACTGCTATAGCAGAAAGAGGCTTAATAGAAAATATGGTAGATCTATATAAGAGAATAGATAATCTCGAAAAAGGGGGAGAAAAATAAGATGAAAGGTTTAAAAATTGCTGTAATAGGTGGGGGCAGTAGTTACACACCTGAATTGATAGATGGATTTATTAAAAGAAAAGACGAGTTGCCTGTAAAAGAAATATATTTAGTTGATATAAAAGAAGGCGAAAAGAAACTTAATATTGTAGGAAACTTAGCCAAAAGAATGGTTGAGAAAGCAGGGCTTGAAACCAATGTTATTTTAACATTGGATAGAAGAGAAGCAATAAAAGATGCCGATTATGTAATAACACAATTTAGGGTTGGGGGTTTAAAGGCAAGGGCTAAAGATGAGAGCATACCTCTTAAATATAGAACATTAGGTCAAGAGACTACAGGAGCAGGAGGATTTGCTAAAGCCTTAAGAACCATACCTGTAATAATGGATATTTGTAAGGATATAGAGGAATTATCACCAGAAGCATGGCTTATAAATTTTACAAATCCAGCAGGACTTATAGCAGAAACTGTTCTTAGATATACCAATGTTAAAGCTATGGGATTATGTAATGTTCCAGTTAATATGAAAAATACTACTGCAAAGATGTTTGATGTAGAACCTGAAAGAATAAGGATGGATTTTGTAGGACTAAATCACCTAAGCTGGGCATATAAAGTTTATTTAGATGGTGTAGATATTACGTCGGAAGTTGTTAGGAAAAATCTTGATGAAAAAGCTTTAAATATGAACAATATCCTAGACTTAAAATGGGATAGGGATTATTTAACTCATTTAAATATGCTACCAAGTCCTTACCTTAGATATTATTATATGAAGGACCAAATGGTGGAAAATCAAATAAAGGATAAAGAAGAAGGAAAAGGTACTAGGGCAGAACAAGTAATGAAAATAGAGGATGAACTATTTAAGCTATATGATGATGAAAGCCTAAATATAAAACCGCCTCAATTAGAAAAAAGGGGAGGAGCTTACTATTCGGAAGCGGCTGTATCATTAATCAGTGCTATTCATAATGACAAGAAAGAAATTCATACAGTTAATATAAAAAACAATGGTGCCATATCAAATTTAGAAGATGATGTGGTTATTGAATGTAATGCATTTGTTGATAAAACTGGTGCTAATCCAATGGTAATTGGCAATATGCCTTCAATTATTAGTGGGTTAGTTCACCATTCTAAAGCTTATGAATTGTTGACGGCGGAAGCTGGAGTTACTGGAAATTACCATAAGGCTCTGGCAGCATTATCTACTAACTCTTTTATACCATCAGTTACCACAGCAAAAAAATTATTAGACGATATATTAGAGGCAAATAAAGAATATTTGCCACAATTTAATGGAAGATAATTATGAAAAAAGTCATAATCAATGCAGATGATTTTGGGTTAACTGATGGATGTAGTGAAGGAATTATTAAAGCAATAAAAGAAGGCATGGTAACTAGTACTACTGTAATGATGAATATGCCATATGCTAATAAAGAGTTGGAAAAATTAAGAGCTATGAAATTTGAATCAGTTGGAGTCCATTTAACGTTGACTTGTGGTAAACCAACTTTACATACTGAAGAAGTTCCAACTTTAATTGATGAAGCTAATAATTTTTATAGAAGAAAAGATAATTTATTTCCGAAAATGGATTTAGGAGAAGTAGAAAGGGAGTTGAGAAATCAAATAGAGCTTTTTATAAAAACAGGATTAAAACCTTCTCATTTAGATAGTCATCATCATATTCATATGTATGATGGTGTGAGACAAATAGTAGCTAAATTAGCAAAGGAATATAATCTGCCATTAAGATGTGCAAATACTGAAACAAAGAAATATCTAGAGGAAAACAATATATTAACAACAGATGATTTTTCTATGGAGTTTTATGGAGAAAGGGTAAGTGTAGATACTATAAAACAAATAATAGAAAACTCCTATGGTACTACAGTTGAAATTATGACTCACCCAGCAATGGTAGATGAAGAACTAAAAAATTTAAGTAGTTATAGCAATATTAGGTTAAAGGAACTTGAAATTTTAACTAATAAAGAATTGAAAAAATGGTTTGTAGAAAATCATATAAGACTAATAAGCTTTAATAATATATAATGATTGAAAGTTTTTTATAGAGTTAGAGAAAAGATATTAGGATATTTAATTAATAAATATATAACTGTAAATATGGAGCTTTATTTTATAAAATAATAGAATATAAAATTCTATGTAAGGAGGTGAAAATGATGATTAAAGTATTAATGGTATGTTCAGGAGGAATGTCTAGCTCTTTTGTTGTAAATACCCTTAAGAAAGAAGCAGCAAAGGAAAATATAGAGATTGATATTAAGGCAGTAGGTACTGGAGAATTTACAGATGAAATAAAGGAAGATTGGGATTTGGTTTTAGTAGCACCACAAATAAAACATAGATTTGCAAATTTTGAGGCTTTGGCTAAGGAAGAAGATATACCTATAGAAATGATATTACCTCAAAGCTATAGTCCTCTTGGGGGGCCAAAATTATTAGAGCAAGTAAAAAAATATTTGTAGGAGGTTAATTATGAATAAGTTTTTTGAATGGGTTGAAAGAGTACTAATGCCGCCAATGGCTAAGTTATCAGAACAAAGACATTTAAGGGCTATACGTGATGGTATTGTATCCACTTTACCGTTGTTAATCGTTGGATCTTTCTTCTTAATGTTTGCATTTCCGCCGATACCAAAATTAGCAGAAAAGATGAGTCCAGAATTAGTTAGTAAGATTTTGATACCATTTAGACTTACAATGGGTCTAATGTCATTATATGCTTCCTATGGTATAGGTTATAGTTTAGCAAGGTCTTATAAATTAGATGGAATTTCAGGTGGAATTTTAGCAATGGCTGCATTCATAATGACAACGATTCCACTTACTATGGAAGATGTGGGATTTGTATTACCAATGGGCAATCTAGGTGGAGCTGGGATGTTTGTGGCTATTTTAATGGCAATATTTGCTGTTGAAGTAATGAGGTCATTACAAAATAGAGATATAATGATAAAGATGCCAGAAGGTGTACCAGATTCAGTAGCTAGATCCTTTGAAGCTTTAATACCTGCAGCAGTTGTTATAACTATTATCTGGATAGTAAGAGTAATGTTAGATTTTGATATTCAGGCATTTATTATGAATTTATTCAAACCTTTAGTAAGAGCAGGTAATACATTGCCAGGTATATTGATACCAATTTTATTAATTACTTTACTTTGGGCAGCAGGTATACATGGAGTTTCAGTAGTCGGTTCAATTGCTCGTCCAATATGGATGGTATTGTTGGATGAAAATATGACTGCATTAGCTGATGGAGCAAAAGTTTTACCAAATATTGCACCAGAACCTTTCTTTCAATGGTTTATATGGATAGGTGGTTCAGGGGCTACTCTAGGTTTGGTATTCCTTTTCCTAACATCTAAATCAGACTACTTAAAGCGATTAGGAAAGGCATGTTTATTGCCAGGAATATGTAATATCAATGAACCGATAATATTTGGTGCTCCAATAGTGTTAAATCCATTATTAGGTATACCATTTATTATTGGACCTATTATAACTGGAATTGTAAGTTATATTGCCATGTATTTTAATATGGTTAATAGACCGTCCATTACACCACCTTGGACATTACCAGCGCCAATAGGAGCCTATTTAGCAACAAATGGGGATTGGAGATCGGTTATTTTAGTAATTATAAATATATTGATTATGGTAGCAATATATTATCCATTTTTCAAGGCATATGAAAAGCAATTGCTGAGAGAAGAAGAGGGAAAAAAGGTAGTAACTCAATGATAATAATACATAGGAAATATTCCATCAATTAAAGGAATTGTTCCTATAAAAAGATTAAATAATTTGCCAGATGAGAAAAATAATTATTTAAAATAGATATATTGATAAACCCTATGTGAAATTAAGTATTAATAACGTTTTCACCTAGGGTTTATGTATTTTTAAATAGAGAAATCTATGATATAATTTTAATGACTAATGGAATATGGAGGTCTTATAAATGGTTAAATTTATCCATACGGGGGATCTGCATTTAGGATTACAATTTAAAAATGTATCTTTTAATAGGTCAATTGCCGAAAAGAGAAGGATTGAGCTTTGGGATACATTTGAACGAATAGTTAATAGGGCAATTGAAAGAGAAGTGGATTTTCTTTTTATTGCAGGGGATTTGTACGAAGAAGAGTACTTTACCTTAGGAGATATCAAAAGGGTTAGAGATACCTTAAGGAAAGCTAAAGATATAAATATCATAATAACCGCAGGAAATCATGATACATTAAATATAAATTCTTTATATAGAATGATAGATTGGCCTGAAAATATAAAAATATTTGATTCAGCGGGATTGAAAAAAGTGGAATACATGGATAGTGATATTCATGTATATGGATATAGTTGGGATAAAGGAGAAAATAAAGAGAATATATTTAATAACTTTGGAGGGATTGACAAGGATAAAACCAATATTTTAATCATACATGGAGATATACTAAATAAAGAAAGTCCTTATCTACCCTTAGATAAAATGTATCTTCAAGATATGGGTTTTAACTATATTGGATTGGGACATATTCATAAACCAATTATCATATCGAATAGAATGGCTTATTGCGGAAGCCCTGAACCTTTAGACTTTGGTGAAATAGGAGAACATGGAATCATTGAAGGGATAATTGAAAAGGGAAATACCAATATTGAATTTATTCCTTTTAGTAACAGGAGTTTTCTAGAAAAGACCATAGATATAGATGAGACTTTAGGGTATATAGATATAATAAATAGGATTAAACAATGTGATAAATATGATAATCTTAAACAAAATCTATATAGGATTAAATTAGAGGGACTAGTCCATAGGGATATTGAACTAAATATTGGGGATATAATTAAAAGCTTAGATGATGATTTCTATTATTTAGATATAATAGACAATACCATTGTAGATTACGATTTGAATAGTCTAGAGGAAGAAAACCAAGGAAATATAATCGGACATTTTATTAAAGAGATGAAAAAAAAGAATTTAGAGGACAAGGTGGTTAGAGATGCTCTGTACATTGGCTTAGAAGCTTTAATGAAAGGTAAGGTGGAGCTATGATATTAAAAGAATTGAATCTAATCTCCTTTGGCAAATTTCAAAATAAAAGACTTAAGCTTGAAGATGGATTAAACATTTTTTATGGAAAAAATGAATCTGGGAAGACCACAATACATAATTTTATAGAAGGTATGTTCTATGGATTTTTAAAACCTTATGCTAAGCAAAGAAATTATCTAAAAGAGCATAAGAAATATAGACCTTGGAATGGTGAAGAGTATAGAGGAATTTTAAAGTTTTCTAAGGATGGTAAACTCTATAGAATAGAAAGAGATTTTGCAAAAGGTGAGGTAAAGGTATATGATGATTTAACTGGTGGTGATATAACTAAGGACATAGATACAGGTGAGAAGATAAAAGTCCACCTGCCAGGGATATACTTTTTTGGTTTTAACAATGCTGTGTATAAAAACACCATATCCATAAAACAATTAGGAAATAAGATTGACTCTGATCTTTCAAAGGAAGTTAAGGATAGACTAGCTAATATTAGCACCAGTTTAGATGATGATATATCTGTCAAAAATGCTCTAGCCCATTTAAAAAAACAATTAGAAGATATTGGCACAGAAAGAGCCTCTACTCGCCCTTATGGACGAAGCAAGTTGGAGTTAAATAGGTTATATGATAGGCGAAAGCAGACTTTGGTAAAACAAGAGGAATATAATAGATACCTTGATGAGTCCTTTGTTCTAAAGGAAAGAATAGAAGCTGAAAAGGCAATACTAAGGGAATTACAAACAAAATTAGAAAAGATTCATCTATTAGAAAAAAGGAAAACCTATGAAGAGGGATTGAGTATAAATAGGGAACTTGAAAGAATAGAGTTAGAAATTGAAAATTTAAAAGATTATTCAAATCTATCTTTTGATGAATATACTAAAGCTTTACAATTATATGGAGATAATAAACATATATCTAAGGAAATTCAAGAGTTAAAGGATATATTAGATAATATAGAAAAGTTATTGGACAATATTAAAGTGGAAACTGGTGAAGAAATTAAAAAAGGCATTAGAATGGAAGAACTATATGAAGATATGGCATCCTATGATGAAATGGAAGATAAAAAGAACAATCTCATTTTAAATAGTGAAAAGAATAGATTAGAAATATTAAACTCTGAATTAAAGGGTAAAGTAGAAAAAGATAATAGGTTAAAAATATCCATGACTATTCTAATATTGTTGACAATTGGCTCTTTAGGATTTGTTTTTATCAATACTTTTTTAGTTTTATTAGGTATACCCTTAGTGATTACATCTATATATATTGAAAGTAGAAGAAAAGAGTCTAATATGGAAATTGATAATTTAAAACAGATAATTCAGGATATAAAATCTAAAGAAGATGAAAGTAAAGAAAGAATAATCCATATGGAAAATTCCCAAAAGGCTATATTATTAAAGTATAATTGTTCATCAAAATTGGAATTAAAAAGATTATATGATGATATATATTTAAACTATATGGATAAATCCAATAGAATAAATAAAATCAATGAATTGGCTCAAAAAAAAGAGAAGATTATTTTAAATTTAAATCTTAAAGAAAAGGCTTTAAAAAAACTTAAAGATCAGTTTGACCAAATCATAATAAAGAACAATTCCAATACTTTAGAAGAATTTAAAGAAGGGTTAGAAAAAAAGAAGACATATGAATCCTTGATTAAAGATAAAGATAACAAGATCCAAGTTTTGGAGAGAATACTGCGTAAAAATAGTTTAGATGAATTAAAATGGGAATTGACAGTATACGATGATAGATATTTTGAAGATATTAAAGATATGGATAAAGATGAGATAATCGATGAAATAGAAAAAAGGGAAGAAATTCTTTTCTCTATGAAGGATTCCAATGCTAGATTAGAGGAAAGGATTGATAATTTAAATATAGAAGTTAAACAGTTATTGATGATGGAAGAAAGAATAGATAGAATTGAAAAACGAATTGAAGGCTATGATAATAAGATTAAATCAATAGAAATAGCCAAGGAAACTATAGAGGATATCTCAAGGGAAATACATAATCAGTTTGCCCCATCTATAAATAAAGAGGTTAGCCAAGTGATTAAACTATTGACAGATGGAAAGTATGACCAAGTTAAAATAGATGATTCCTTAGATATCTCCGTGGAAAATCCAATTACCAAGGAAATAATAGACATTGACAGTTTAAGTGGTGGAACTATTGATCAACTGTATTTTGCTTTGAGGTTTAGCATAATATCCTCAATAAAAGGAGAAGGACTTCCTTTAGTATTAGATGATTGTTTCATTCAATATGATGATGAGAGGCTTAGAAATATTTTAGGATTTTTAAGTAATATGAGTGATGAAAAACAAATATTGCTTTTTACATGTCATCATAGAGAAAAGGAAATATTAGATAATTTAGACTTAAAGTATAACTTAATTAATTTAGCTTAATGTATTACATTAATGGGTAATTATCTGTATAATTAGTTGTTTGGAACTTCATGTTTAACTTTAACATTAATAGGAGTGATGTTTTTGATATATGGAATAGGAGATTTGCATTTAGATTATTCCAAGGAAAAACCAATGGATATTTTTGGAGAACAGTGGATAAATCATGAGGAAGAAATCTTTAAAAATTGGAAAGCCCGAGTGAAAGATGAAGACCTAATATTATTGCCAGGGGATATCTCTTGGGGATTAAAGCTAAAAGAAGCTTATTTTGATTTAAAGAGAATAGATGATCTACCTGGTAAGAAGATTATCACAAAGGGGAATCATGATTACTGGTGGCAAGGGTTAAAAAAGATGAATGGATTGAACTTAAAAACTATAACCTTCTTACAAAACAATAGTTATGTTTATAATAATATTGGAATTGGAGGAAGTAGAGGTTGGACATCTGAAGATACTGAAGGTTTCGATTCCCAAGATGAAAAGATATTTAATAGAGAATTAAATAGATTAGAATTGTCGTTAGCTTCAATTGAAGCTAATGTAGATAAGAAAATAGCTATGTTACATTATCCACCCTTTGGTATGGATAGTACCCCTAATAGGTTTGTGGATATTTTGAAAAAGTACCAAGTCGATATTTGTGTATATGGCCATTTACATTCTGAAGGTCATAAGTTTGTAGTTGAAGATATTATTCATGGAATACAGTTTTACTGTGTTTCCAGTGATTATATAAATTTTACACCAAAAATAATAATATAATAGGAGGTAATAAAATGAAATTATTTGTTGAAAAAGATTATGATGCTATGAGTAAGTTAGCAGCTAATATGGTGAAGGATGAAATAGAAAAGAACCCTAGTACGATATTAGGTTTAGCTACAGGAAGTACTCCAGAAGGGATGTATAAAGAATTAATAAGACTATATAAAGAAGAAGGGCTAGATTTTTCAAAAATAACTACATTTAATTTAGATGAATATGTGGGTATAGATGAAGAACATCCTAATTCATATCACTATTTTATGAAAAATCAATTATTTGACCACGTAAATATAGACATGAAAAATACCTTTGTACCTGATGGAAAAGCAGAGAATCCAGAAGAATTTTGCAAACAATATGATAAGCTAATAGAAGAAAAAGGAGGAATAGACCTTCAAATATTAGGAATTGGAGCAAATGGACATATAGCATTTAATGAACCTGATGAGGAATTAAATGTAGGTACAAGTATTGTGAATTTAACAGAGTCCACTATTGAAGCTAATTCAAGATTTTTTGATTCCATAGATGAAGTGCCTAAAACTGCTATGTCTATGGGAATTGGAAGCATTATGAAGGCTAAGAAGATTATCTTAATGGCTAATGGAAAGAATAAAGCAGAAGCTATAAAAGAGCTATTAAAGGCTGATAAAATAACTACCAAGCTACCAGCAAGTTTACTTTTACTACATCATGATGTTACAGTTATAGTTGATGAAGAAGCATATAATGGTTAAAAATTATTAAAGAAGGGGATATTATGAAAACCTTAATAAAAAATGTAAGTATTATAACGCCTTATGATATTCTTTATGGGTATGGAGTCGTTATAGATAATGGAAAAATTGTAAGATTAGATAAAGAAGAAAAAATAGATAAAGAAAGTGTAGCTAATATTATCGATGGGGAAGGGAAATACCTAACCCCTGGATTTATAGATATCCATAATCATGGGAACTCAGGCTATGATATTATGGATAGTACAGAAGAAGCTTTAGATAGTATGGCAGAATTCCATCTAAAAAATGGGGTTACTTCATTTTTAGGAACTGTAATCACCTCATCTTATAAAAATATGATAAAAGCTTCCGAAAACATTGTAAGGTATAACAATAAAGAAGATAAATCCCAATTGTTAGGGATTCATTTAGAAGGTCCCTTTTTTTCATTAGATAAAAAGGGTGCTCAACCTGCCGAATATATTAGGACTCCTGATATGGATGATATGAGAAAAATGGTTGAATCGTCCCAAGGAAAGTTAAAGATGGTGTCCTTAGCACCAGAAACTTCAGGAGCTCTTGAAGTTATATCATATCTAGTATCAGAAGGTATTACCGTTGCTATGGCTCATAGTAACGGAACCTTTGAAGAAGCAAAAGCTGGTATCGACTATGGAGTAACCGTAGCTACTCATCTTTACAATGGTATGAGAAACTTTTCCCATAGAGAGCCAGGAATTATAGGAGCTTCCTTAACAGATGACAGGGTGTATTGTGAATTAATATACGATAGAATCCATTTACACGATGCAGCGGTAAAAATGGCTATTAAGATGAAAGGTATAGAAAAAATCATATTGGTATCCGATGCCATGAGAGCAGCTGGGCTAGAAGATGGAGATTATGAATTAGGCGGACAAAAAGTTATAGTTAAAGATGGAGCTGCAAGGCTGGTTAATGGATCTTTAGCTGGCTCTACATTAAACTTAAGGGATGCAGTATACAATATGGTTCATAAATTGCACATCCCTATCCAAGATGCTATAAGAATAGCTAGTTTATCCCCTGCGGAAGCTATAGGAGTGGATAAATATAAAGGAAGTATAGAAATTGGAAAAGATGCCGATTTACTATTATTAGATGAAGGTATAAATATAGCTGCTTCTATAGTAGGAGGCAATTTAATATGGATAAAGAGATAGAAGTAAAGGTTTTAAATGTTGACCTAGATGAAATGGAAAGTAGATTAATAGAAATTGGTGCCGAACTATTGTCTAAAGAATATCAAATCAATACTATCTTCGATTCAAAGGATAATTATATAGAAGATAAATTAAATAGTTATTTGAGAATAAGAGAGAAGAAGAATCTACTCACTAATGAAACTGATATTAATCTAACTTTAAAGAAAAATATAAGCCAAGATGGCACTAGAGAAAACATTGAAATAACTACTCAGATAGATGACAAAGAATCCATGATATATATTTTAAAGGAATTGAGATATGATGTTTTACAGGAAGGATATAAGGATAGAACTTCTTATATCTATGAAAACATTAGGTTTGATTTGGATAGATGGGATAAAGATACTTATCCTTATCCCTATATGGAAATAGAAGTGGAAAAAAAAGAAGATTTAGAAAGAGCTATAGAGCTATTAAAAATTGATAAAAAGAATATATCCACTAAATCTATAGTAGAACTTAAAGAAGAATTATAGCACTAACTGTAACCAAAACTTACGGATTGAATACTATATAATAAAGTAAGTTTTTGGGGAGGTTTTTAAATGTTAAATGATTTGTTGCAAGGCTTTACTAAGGGCGGTAATGGAACTATACTTTTAATATTAGTGCTGCTTTTATTATTTGGAGGAGACCTTGGAGATTGTTTTTGCGGTGGGGGATTTGACGATAACATATTATTTATATTCTTAATAATATTTTTAATAGGCGGCATCTTTTAAACACAGTAGATAATCTACTGTGTTTTTTTAAACTTTTTATATTAAAAGTAAAATTAACACCCGAATAAAGTAACCTTAAGGAGTCCTGTTACATAATATAAAATGAGAATTAAATTAAGGAGGTAAATTAAATGGCAGAGGAAATTAATATTGCAGGCAAAGAAAATTGTGGTAATGGTGGCATCCTTGGGGAGATGAACGACGAATTATTATTCTTTTTCTTGCTATTGGTAGTATTATTTAATAATGATTGCTGGTTCGATAGATGTGATGACTCGTTACTATTTTTCTTCTTATTACTAGTGATAATATTTTGCAATTGTGGTCTTTTCTAATCCCGTATAGATTACGGGATTTTTTATATTTTTATTGGAATAATAAAAATATAAGACTTTAGAAAAGGAGGAAAAACTATTGAAAAAATTTAAAATTACCTTATTTATAATTATAGCTATGCTAATTACTTCTTGTAGACCGAAGGCTCTAAAAAAGCCAAATGATGAAAATATTAGTCATAAGATTACAGGTTTAAAAGATAATGTGGAAGCAGAAATCAACAATGTTAGTATAGCAGAAGATGATGAACTTACTAAAAAAGCATTAGATGCTGCTCATTTTGATTATATCATTTCCACGAAAAATAAATCTAGCAATCCAAATATAAATATGAATTTGGCTAATCTTGTTGTAAATAGAACCTTCAATTTAGAAGACAGTAAGAACTATGATGTAGATTTAATGTATAAGAAATATAGTATGCCAAAGAATTATATCATTATAACTAAAGATAAAGTTAATATATACAACAAACCTTCCCTAAATTCAAATATTATGGGAGAGGCTCATATTTATGAAAAACTAAAGGTGATTAATGAAGTAATAGGAGAGCAAGTTAAAGATGGAAATTCGGACAAATGGTATTCTGTTGCATGGATTGATAAAGAAGGAAAATCTTTTTATGGATTTATTCCATCGAATTCAGGAGAGTTGAGGAATTTTAGATTTAATAAAATGGTAGATTTGATTACAGGTTTTGAAAAGAAATTAAATAATAACAAATATGGATACGTTTCAAATTATAAAGATGTTAATGGTTCCCCGCCTTTAATAAATAATAGGGGAATAGACAAATACGGTATACAGGCTTATCAATCGGCTCCATTATATAGGGACTTAAATAACAAAAAAGAATTTAGATATATTCCAGATGGGATGATGGTATTTATAACGGGGGAAACTAATGGATATTATAAGGTAAAAATAATGGATTATGAAGGCGAATATTGGATACCTAAAAAGTATGTATCTCTTGATAACAATTTAGATACTCTATCTAAGGTTGTAGTTGTAGATATTCCAAATCAAAATCAAGGAGTATTTGAAAAAAGGGGAAATAAGTGGACCTTGGTTTCATATGGATTAGCTACTACAGGTATAGAAGGAGAAGCTAGCTATGTAACACCAGTAGGTAAATTTAAAGTATTAGAAAAAAAGGATAAATTTTATTATACAAATCCTAATAGCAATGAGATATCCGGATATGCTCCTTATGGTATAAGGTTTGCACAGGGAGCCTATATTCACGGTGTACCTGTAGAATATAAAAAAGAAAATGGGAAGAATATCGATCCTGGTATGAAAGAGTTTCTATTTACTCTTGGTACTTTTCCTAGATCTCATAAATGTGTTCGGAATTATACTAGTCACGCGAAGTTTTTATATGAATGGCTAGATGTAAATGATTCAGCAGTAATAGTATTTAAGTAGAATGTAATTTATAAAGGGGGAATTTATTTTAAGTAAAAAGTGGACAAGGTTTATCTGATGATATATTAATTAAAAAATTAATTAAAAATTTTTTAAAAAGTATAGCACAATTAAATATATATGCTATAATATATACATATAAAGAAGATAATAGGAGGTATAATTGATGAAAGAATTCAAATATATCAAATGGTTTAATCAAATTGATAAAAATGATATACCTATAGTCGGTGGAAAAGGTGCTAATTTAGGAGAACTTACTCAAAAGGGATTAGACGTTCCCCCAGGATTTTGTGTAACAGCAGGAGCTTATACTTATTTCATTGATAAGGCTAAATTAAATGAAAAAATAGAGGAGAAGGTATCGAAATTAAACGTAGAAGATTCCATTGAATTACAAAAGGTTAGTTCAGAAGTACAAGGATTAATTAATTCCTCCCAAATTCCAGAGGATTTGATTAAGGAAATAAAGTTGGCATATGAGGAGCTCAACAAGGATATCGGAGTAGAAAATTCAGAAGTAGCTGTAAGAAGTTCTGCAACAGCAGAGGATTTACCAGAAGCTTCTTTTGCTGGTCAACAAGATACCTACCTCCATATTAGCGGAGAAAAAGAATTATTAAACTATATACGAAGATGTTGGGCTTCACTTTGGACGGCACGAGCTATATATTATAGAGAAAACCAAGGATTTAATCATTTTGATGTAAGCTTATCCGTAGTAGTTCAAAAGATGGTCAACAGTGAAAAATCAGGAGTTATGTTTACAGCAAATCCAGTAAACAATATTACTAATGAAATAATGATAAATGGTAGTTGGGGATTAGGTGAGGCCGTTGTATCAGGAACTGTAACTCCAGATGAGTATATAGTAGATAAAAAAAGCAAAGAGATAATTGACAAGCATATTGCGGAAAAAAACATTATGATAGTTAAAAAAGATAATGGAGTGGGAACTGTTGAAATCAATGTAGGGGATTATATAGGGTATGAAAATATAAATAAACAATGTCTAAGCGATGAAGAAATATTAGAACTTGCTAATTATGGAATTAAGATTGAAGAGATGTATGGAAGCTTTCAAGATATAGAATGGGGTTTCGATAAGGATACTAAAAAGCTGTATATATTGCAATCAAGACCTATAACTACTTTGAAAGGAGAAGCTAAAATGGAAAAGATAAGAGAAGAGAAAGAATTAAAAATGTTGGTTAGGGGACTTCCAGCTTCACCAGGCATAGGCTCAGGTAATGTTAAAAATGTAAAGAATATATCTGAAATATCCAGAGTAGAAGAAGGGGATATTCTAGTTACGGTGATGACCAACCCAGATATGGTTCCAGCTATGAGGAGAGCAAAAGCAGTTGTAACAGATGAAGGGGGTAGAACTTGTCATGCTGCTATAGTTTCTAGGGAACTAGGTATACCTTGTATAGTTGGAGCTAAGACGGCTAGTGAAGTATTAACTGAAGGTATGGAAATAACTGTAGATGCCACAAGGGGAGTGGTATATGAAGGGAAAGTTCTTCAAGAGGAAAAGGAGGAAGAAAAAGATGTAATGGTATCCTCTAGTGGAAATGCTATTGGTGAAGACTTAATCCATCAGCTTGCTCCAATAACCGCAACTAAGATATACATGAACTTAGGAGAACCATCTATAATTGGAAGATATAAGAACTTACCTTTTGATGGAATAGGTCTTATGAGAACGGAATTTATTTTCTCCAATATGATTGGTGCTCATCCTATGTATTTAGTAAAGACTGGGCAAGGCGACCTTCTCATTGATAAGATGTCAGAAGGAATTATGATGGTAGCACAGGAAATATATCCAAAGCCAATTGTAGTAAGACTTAGCGATTTTAGAACCAATGAGTTTAGAGGTTTAAAAGGTGGAGATGAAGTAGAGCCTATAGAAAACAATCCAATGATAGGTTGGAGGGGTGTATCTAGATATATTTCTCCAGAATATGAAGAAGGATTTAGATTAGAATGTAGAGCTATGAAGAAGGTAAGAGAAGAATACGGTTTAACCAATGTATGGGCAATGCTTCCATTTGTAAGAACTACTTGGGAATTAGAAAAGGTAAAACAGATAATGGCAGAAGAAGGGCTCGTTCAAAATAATAGCTTTAAGATATGGATAATGGCAGAAGTGCCATCAGTAGTATTTGAAGCAGAAGAATTTGCTCAAATGGTAGATGGATTTAGTATAGGAAGTAATGATTTAACTCAACTCATAATGGGAGCAGATAGGGACTCAGGTATATTAAACAATATGGGGTATTTTGATGAAAGAAATGAAGCTGTTAAAAGAGCAATTTCCATACTTATAAAAGCAGCTCATAAATATGGAAAGACTATATCCATATGTGGTCAAGGACCATCCCAATATCCAGAATTTGCAGAATTCCTTGTTCAAGAGGGAATAGACAGCATGAGTGTCAACCCAGACACAGTAGCTTATACTAGGAGATTAGTTGCTACAGTAGAACAGAGGATGATATTAAATAAGATAAGAAGTCTATAGTTTAAGAATATTAGTAGATTTTAAAAAGCTTTAGGGACTTTTCCTAAAGCTTTTGGCTTTTTTACGGTAGTATAAATGGTCTTGTATAATATTCTTCAATTTAGATATAACACAATAATATTTAAAGATCATTAGATAGATAAATGGAGATAATAAAGTTTAAATTAAAATATTTAATGGTATATTAATTTAAAAATATAATTCATTTGCTATATCTGAATCAATAATTAAATGATCAATAATATCTTTATTCAATAAAGCTTTTATACTATTTACTTTTTCTTTTCCAGATGCTAAAATAACTAATTCTTTAATCTCTGAAATATCATCCAAAGAAAGACCAATCATACGTTCTGAAACTGATGTATTTACAGACTTTCCATTTTCATCAAAAAAATCAGCTCCTATATCACCAACAACTTTACTTATCACTATTTCTTGGATTTCATCTTTATTTATATAACCTAATTGATTATATGTGGAAGATTCAATAGGATTTCCGACCCCTAAAATTGCCATATCTACATTTTTACCTTTATTTATTGTCTCTTTAACTATTTCAGACTGTTCAAAACTATTTTTCATTTGAATATTTTCTGCAATTGCAGGGGCATAAAAATAATTTACTTTACAATTATATTTCTGTGCTAAGATAAAAGCTAAATGATTTGAGTGATATTGTACATCAGTATTTCCAACTCCACCTATTAATGGGACTATGGATAAATCTGGTTTGTCTTGATAATTAACAGCTTGAACAAATTCATATATAGTTGTTCCCCAACCAATACCTAAACTATTTATATTTATTATATGATCTTCCATAAACCATGAACAAAGAGTGCCTACTTGACTTTTAGTTTTTTCAGAAGATTGATTATCTGACGAAGCAATTAAAACCGTTTTCAAGTTATACTTCTCAGCAATTTTATTTTGCTGTTTTATAATATCGGCTTTTTCATGTTGAATAGAAATCTTTACAATGCCTTTATCCTTTGCCTCTTGAAGCCTAGCAGCTACAGTAGGTCTTGATATATTAAGTTTTTTTGCAATTTCAGTTTGTGTTAAACCCTCTTCATAAAATAATAAAGAAATTTGTACTAGGATATTTTCCTTTTGACCCATTAAAATTAGCCTCCCCAATCATTATACTATACTTATTTATTTTAACCTTTTTGTTCATGGATGTAAATAAATCCTCTAAGTTTATTTACAAATGTAAATAAGCTTAACAAAAGTAAAAAAAATATTGACTTTATTCTATATGTGCTTTATTATTAAATTAATCACAAATATATAAATAAAATATTAAGCAAGGTGGTGAAAAGGTTGTTAGTTAATTCAAAAAAAATATTACTAGAGGCTAAAAAAGGTGGATTTGCTATTCCTGCAACAAACTTTATTGATCTAGATTCAGCAAGGGCTTATACAAAGGTTGCAGAACAAAGGGGCTTACCATTGATTCTCTCTTTTGCCCAAGCTCATAAAAATTTAATTTCATTAGAAGAAGCTGCATTAATAGGAAAATATTTTGCAGAAAAATCAACTGTTCCTGTAGTATTACATTTAGATCATGGAGAAGACAAAGAATTTATTTTTAAAGCAATAGATTTAGGATTTAAATCAGTAATGATTGATGCTTCTAGTGAAACCTTTGAAGATAATATTAAAATTTCTAAAGAAATAGTAGAATATGCTCATTCAAAAGATATTACAGTAGAAGCTGAGTTAGGGCATGTTGGGGCAGGAGAAAACTATGAAAGCCATGATATGACAGATTCTGTATATACAGAGGTAGATGATGTAATTGAATTTGTTGAAAAAACTAAAGTTGATTCATTGGCAATTTCAATAGGAACTGCTCATGGAACCTATGCAGGTACTCCTAAGCTTAATTTTACGCGTTTAAAGGAAATAGCAGCAATATCAAATATTCCATTAGTATTACATGGTGGCTCATCCTCAGGAGATGACAACCTAAATTACTGTGCTTTAAATGGAATCAGCAAAATAAATATTTTTACTGATTTATTAACTGCAGCATATACCGAAATAAAAGAAAATTGTCCTAAAGACTATATTTCATTAAAAGAAAACGCTAATGACGGTATGATGAAAATGTTGAATCATTATTATGATGTTTTTAATACAAAAAGTATTTAATAAGTATAGAAAGACCAACTATAAAAAGTCAATCAATAAATTAAAATAAATTTTAGAATTTTGATATTAAAATGAACACAACAAATAAGACTTGTAAATAACAAGTTTTAAAAAGGTAGTATTTAAAGGTAGGGAAAGTTAGGTATCATTCATTTAATCTTACTTCATAAGGACTTTGATTTTTAAGAACAGCATAAATAATATTGCATAGTTTTCTTGAAACAGCTCCAACACAGGTAAGATGATGCTTACCTTCACCCCGTTTCTTAAGATAATAGGCATTTAAAACAGGATCATTAAATGAAGCTACTAAAGCAGCTTGAAATAGTGCCTTCCTTAAATAAGGAGATCCTCTTTTACTCATAACGGTATGAGTAGCCTGGAATTCACCAGAACTACTAACGACAGCATCTATACCTGCATAAGCAACAAGTTTTCTTGGAGAGTCAAATTTATCAATATCACCAATTTCTCCAAGAATAGTAGCTCCGATTATGTTCCCAATACCTGGAATAGTAGTAACTGGAGAATCAATCAAGGACATAAGCCTATTGATTTCATTTTCTGTATCTTGAACTTGAGATTCAATAAAGTTCATTTGCTGAATAAGAGCCTTTAATTGAAAGGTAAAGCTATCTTTACTGAAGGTAATTCCAAAAGAGTTTTCAGCTTTAGATTTAATTAACTCAGCTTTGATATCTCCCAATTTTTTACGACTTAATTTATTAATCAATTCAGCTAAAGAGTCAGTAGATATGTCCTCAAAGTCAATGGGAGACGAGAATTGTAGTAAAAGTTCTTTAGAGGTTTTACCAAAAACATTAGAAAAAATAGATTGATATTCAGGAAATACTTGGTCAAGAACACTGATTACCTTTCTCTTCAAGTCAGCAATAGATTGAACGAGATAAGAACGAAAACGGGTTAAATTTCTAAGTGAAAATATATCCTCATGGGAAAGAGATGTTTCCACGAAGGAGCCATAACGAATGAGATCAGCAATTAATAAAGAATCAATACTATCAGTTTTTCTCTTGCGAATTTCGGTTCCTTTACGCCAACCATCTGTTTGAATAGGATTAATTACATGAATAGTGAACCCATTATCATAAAGAAAAGAATATAAAGCTAACCAGTAGTGACCAGTTGCTTCCATGCCTATAACAAAGTCAGAGACATTGTGAGAAAAAGAGTTTAATTTGGAAAGCAAAGCTTCTCCTCCATCAGAAGTATTGGAGAAAGAAAAAGCTTTAAAAAAAGTCTTTCCATTCTCATTGATTAGGGAAGCAACGTGATTATTTTTAGCAATATCAATTCCTAAATACAACATAAATAGCACCTCATAAAGAAATATTTTAGATTGTGAGTCCGCTCTACTAATAAGCGTTACTACCTTGTTGTATATTCGGAGAGAAGCTAAAAAGCAACCAACATCCAACTCATTCGTAAACTGCTTATTAGAGAAAGGTATCAGTCTTTCAATTACGAGTTCAAAGACTCAAGGATGATTCGATAATCCTCTCAATCTAATAATACAATTATCTCTGATTTTAAGAGATAAATAAAGAAAGGTTTATAGGTTTCCCTATTTAATAACCTAAATATATTATACAAGGATGATTTATTATTAATAATAAATTAAAAATAAAGACACCATTTTTTATATTCAATCCTAAATCTTATTTATATGGGGAAGAATTACTGGAGCTAGCAATAGTAGCTGACAAAATGGCGAACAAATATCCTATTTCAATTTTTGTTACAGTTCCTTATACAGATATAGCTACAATTTCAAATGCAACGAATAATATTATAGTTACAGCACAACATATGGATGGGATTTCTCCAGGTCGTGGTATGGGTTATGTTTTACCAAATTCAATTAAGAATGCAGGAGCAAATGCAACCTTTTTAAATCATGCAGAGCATTCACTTACAACATCAGAATTGGTAAAATCTATTGAAAAAGCTAATGAATTAAATATTTTAACAATTGTTTGCGCTGATTCTATAGCCGAAGCTAAAGCTTTATCAATGTTAAATCCAGATATAATTTTATGTGAACCAACTGAATTAATAGGAACAGGTAAAACAAGTGATGAGAGTTATATAATTAAGACTAATGAAGCTATAAAATCAATTAATCCAGACATTTTAGTTATGCAAGCAGCAGGTATAAGTACAGCTGATGATGTTTATAAAACTATTTCACTTGGAGCTGATGGTACTGGATGTACTAGTGGTATAGTTTGTGCAGATGATCCTAAAAAAATGTTAATAGATATGATAGAAGCAGCAGTAAAAGCAAACAAAGAATAGGAGTTGAAAAAATGACAATAAAACATGAGCAAATTATAATTCGTTCAAATGGTGAGAGAGTAACTTATAAAAATATTAAGGAACAAGTTAATGCTTTTGTTGAAAGTACTGGTATTCAGAATGGTATTTGTGTTGTATCAACCCCACACACAACTTGTTCAATAATATTTGATGAGTTTGTCCATGACTTTGATTGGAATGGGGATGAGTATTTACATGTAGATATGAATCGCATTTTAGATAAATTGATACCAAGACAATTAACTGAATCTGATTACCTTTATCCTGGACCAAAACATGTTGAATTTTTAAGAGATTTAGCAGAACAGGACCCTCAATACTGTCCTGATCCAGCAACCATATTGAACGCGGATGCACATATAAGAAGTTCATTATTTGGCTCAAGTGAAACATTTATAATAAAAGATGGTGAACTTCAAATAGGTACAGTAGGATATATATATTTTGTTGATTGGGATCAAAATAGAGTAAGAGATCGTAAATGTAATCTTTTAGCAATGGGAGACTAATAATTTTAAATAAATGCGCCCAGAAAACACAGCAGTATTTGCTATAGTTGTATAGAATGTGAAGAACCATGTAGCAACATATGGCCCAGAAAACACAGCAGTATTTGCTATAGCATTAGGATTTGTTTCAAAAGTTGAAGCGCTTGTAAGTACAATACTAACGGCAGTAATTAGTGAAATAAGTATAATGCTCTTTAGCAGGAGTACAGGCTATAAAAAAATAATAAGGTAAAGTTTAATTGGGAAAATATAATGGTTATGATTACAATGCTTGTTCTAGATATTAGAGGTAGGCTAATAGAAAAGAAATCTGGGATTGTTTTAGAAATACCTATAACAGAAACTGTAAGAATTTTAGGTCTAAGTTTCCTGCTATGTCAGATATGATGTTAAATGTGGTATTAAATAAAAAATAAATGTAAATAATATATAGTAAAAAAGGTGAGAATCAATTTTAAATTGATTCTCACCTTTTTTTACACCTTGATTTAAAAAAAGATGGTTGAATTAGTAAATTATTATGGTACGTATTGTTATAAGCAGTGGTACAATTAGTTATAATATGGTTTTTTGTGTTAGATACATGTTAAAGGTGTGTAAAATTCAACTTGGAAAATGGTTTCATAATGTTGGCACGATGGTTGCATATATAATAAGCGAGGATGATAATAATGAAAGAAAAATTAAAAAGGTTAATAGAAAGAGAAGATAAAAAAAATCCTTATACAGATGAACAAATTTCAGACCTTCTTCAAGTGAGTAGAGAATTGGTAACAAACTTGCGAAATGAGTTAAATATACCAAATTCCAGAGAAAGAAGGATGAGCAATTTAGTCGATATAGTAAATTCTATATTGGAGAAGAATGAAAATATTTCAGAAAGAGACTTGACTCAAAAAGTAAATGAGAAGGGATTTAAGGTTTCTAGGCATACTATTAGAGAATGCAAAAAAGAAATCGAACTTCAAAAAAGGGGAAGTATTAAAAAGATAAATGAGAACATTGACAATTCTATACAGCAAGAAAATACAAATTCGATTGGTCTAAATAAGCCAGAAGAGGGTTATAAAGCTTTTAGAAATATTATAGGTTTAGAGGGAAGTCTAAAGCCACATATTCAATTGGCAAAGGCGGCTATACTCTATCCTCCTCATGGTCTTCATACACTGATATTGGGGGCTACGGGGGTAGGTAAAAGTGAACTAGCTGCTGCAATGTATGAATTTGCTAAAGAGTCTGGAACTATTTCTAAAGAAATGCCCTTTATTATATTTAACTGTGCAGATTATGCAGATAACCCCCAGCTTCTTATGTCGCAATTATTTGGATATGCAAAAGGTGCTTTTACAGGAGCAGAAGAAGATAAGGAAGGATTAGTAGAAAAAGCTAATGGAAGTATTATTTTTTTAGACGAAGTCCATCGTTTGCCTCCGGAGGGTCAGGAATTACTATTTTATATTATAGATAAGGGAAAGTTTAGAAGACTAGGAGAGACAAACAAGGAAAGATATGTACAGGTTAGAATCATTGCAGCTACTACTGAAAATCCAGATTCAACTCTATTAGCTACTTTTAGAAGAAGAATTCCAATGATAATTGAACTTCCAACTTTAAGTAAAAGGCCATTGAAAGAAAGGTTAGATATAATAAAAGAGTTTTACAGAGAAGAAGCCAATAGGACTCAAAATTCAGTTAAGATTACAAACGAGGCACTAGGAGCATTACTATTGTATGATTGTCCAGGAAATATTGGACAGCTTAGAAGTGATATACAGGTATCTTGTGCTAGAAGTTTTCTTAACTGTGTTGTAAATCGTGGAGATGTAATGGAAGTTAGTATAAATGAATTGCCCTTAAGTGCCAAAAAAGGGTTACTTAAGATAAGAAACAATAGAAAAGAAATGCAAGAATTGACGGGCAATGTAGATATAGTTATATATTCTGACAATAAGCCAATGAAGATCACACCTTATGAAAGTTTATATATTCTTCCAAATGAGATATATGGATATATTGAAAATAGATATAATGAGCTAAATGAACAAAATATAGATCAAGAGGCTATAAATCACATTATTGGAGTTGAAATGGAAGGCAAATTAGAGGATTTAATGAATAAAGTTAGACGGAATACAAGGCCTTTGGAAAAAAAAGATTTAATGAAAATAGTTGGACCTGAAATAATAAATGTAGTTGAGAAGATAATTAAAGTAGCTAGGTGGAGATTAGGAATAAATGCTGATGATTTATATTATGTATTAGCTGCCCATTTGAGTGCGACTATTGAAAGGGTTAAACAAGGAAAAGAAGCAAAGAATCCACAACTTGACAAGATAAAAAGAGAGTATAAAAGGGAATTTGAAGTTGCAAAAGAGATGGTAGATATTATTGAAAAAGAATTTGATGTAGAACTTTCAGAAGATGAAGCAGGATTTATAACAATGTATTTGAGAATGACAAGAGAAGAAGAAAATAAGGTAGAAGGACGAGTAGGAGTCATATTGATATCTCATGGAAATGTAGCAAGTGGTATGGCTGAAGTGGCTAATAAGCTGTTAGGTGTAAATCATGTAAAAGCTATAGAGATGGCTTTGGATGAAAAACCAAAATCAGCATTAGAACGAGCTACAGAAATGGCTAAGATTGCTGATGAAGGAAAAGGAGTTCTTTTACTGGTAGATATGGGTTCGCTGGTGACTTTTGGAGAATTGATAACTAAAAGGACTGGTATTAGAACTCGAAGTATTTCAAGAACTGATACTTTAATGGTTGTAGAGGCTGTTAGGAGATCTATTCTTCCTGATGCAGATTTAGATGAAATTGCAGATGCGTTGGAAGAAGAACCTAAATATGTGACGAAATTGACAACTAGAAAAGGAAAAGATAAAAATAAACCTAAAGTTATTTTAACAATGTGCATAACAGGTCAAGGATCGGCCCAAAAGATAAAGGAATTGATAGAGAATCTAGTCAATGAATATGATGAATCAATAGATATAATTCCTATAGGTGCTGTATATGAAGACGTAAATATAATAATAGAGAATATAGAAAGGACCAATGAGATACTAGCGATTATAGGAACAGTAGATCCTAAAGTAGATAGAATACCATATATATCATTAGAAAATATAATATCAGGTAACATTGAAGAGAAAATTAAAGAAGTTTTATTTGATGTTAAATTAGATGAAAAAAGAAGTAAAAAATTAAAAGTTGCAGATATATTAGATTCTAGGACAACGATATTTAACATGAAAGCAAGTTCAAAAGAAAAAGCTATAAAAAAACTTTCTGAACTTCTTTATAAAAATAATTATGTTGACGAAAGTTTTTTTGGTTCAGCAGTAAATAGAGAAAGAATGGGTTCAACAAGTTTAACTAAGGGAGTAGCCATTCCTCATGGAGATCCAGTAGGAGTCATAGAACCTGGAATTGGTTTAGGAATATTGGAAAATGAAATAGATTGGGATGGACAAAAAATAGGAGTTGTGGCATTGCTTGCTTTTGATGAAAGTTGTATTGAACTTGTAAGAGAAATAAGTGATTTTTTCCATAAGGAAGGAAATTATGAAAAATTAAAAAAATCTACTGAATTTAATGAAATAATACAATTGTTTGGGAGGTAATTCGATGAAGGAGCCAATGGAACTTTTAAAAGAAGAATTAATTTTTATTGATATTGAAGCAAGGGATAGAGAAGAAGCTATAGAAAAAATGGCCAAAGAATTATATAAAAAAGGATATGTAAAAGAAAGTTATATAAATGCAATATTAGATAGAGAAAAGGTATTTCCAACAGGATTGCCAACAGAAGAAGTAGGAGTTGCAATACCCCATACAGATGCTATTCATGTAAACAAAAGTGCTATGGCTATTGGAGTGTTGAAAAATCCAGTTTCATTTCAAATGATGGGGATGCCTGAAGAAAATGTAAATGTAAATATAATATTCATGATGGCTTTAGATGAGCCAAAAAGTCAAATTGAAATGTTACAAAAACTTATGTCAATATTTCAGGAAAAGTCTCTTCTTCTAAGAATGAGACAAGCTAAGACTAAAGAAGAGATAATGCAGGTATTTTCTGCCTCAATATAAATATTAATTTGGGATATGGAGGTTATTCTTAATATTAAGAATAATCCCATTATATAAATAAATGATAATTCAATGAAAGGAGGGAAAACGATGGCTAAAATATTAGTTGCATGTGGAACTGGTATCTGTACATCTACTATGGCTGCAGATAAACTAAAAAAAGAATTAGAAAAGAGAGGTAAAGCAAGTAATGTTTCCATCACTCAATGTAAGGTATCAGAATTGAGTGCAAAAGCAGCAGACTATGATTTGATAGTTGCTACTACTCAAGTATCTAGCAAAATTTCAACACCTGTTATATCTGGACTTCCTTTTTTGACTGGCGTAGGAATTGATAAAGTTGTTGATGAAATAGTTGCAAAATTAAACTTATAATAATAGGAGGGTGGGAGTATGAAAGTATTAGATTTTATTGTTGGACTTGGTCCACAAGTAATGATGCCTATTATAATAGCTATTCTTGGATTGGCATTAGGTACTAAATTCGGGAAATCTCTTAGAGCAGGTTTAACTGTAGGAGTAGGCTTTGTTGGATTGAATCTAGTTATTGGTCTTCTTGGAGAAACATTAGGACCAGCAGCTCAAGAAATGGTTCAAAGATTAGGATTGAATTTGACCATTATAGATGTTGGTTGGCCAGCAGCTGCAGCTATAGCCTTTGCTTCAAGAGTAGGCGCTATAATAATACCAATAGGATTATTAGTAAATATTTTGATGTTGGTGACAAATACTACTCAAACAGTAAATATAGATATTTGGAATTATTGGCATTTTGCTTTTACTGGCGCATTGGTGCAAGGTATTACTGGTAGTACAACACTAGGTATACTTGCAGCAGTACTAGATATGATTATCATAATGGTTATTGCAGACTTAACTGCACCAGGAATTGAAAAATATAATGGACTTCCAGGAATTTCATTACCTCATGGATTTTCAGGAGCATTTGTTCCAATAGCTATTGTATTGAATAAAATACTTGATATAATCCCAGGAATAAATAAGATTGAAATTGATGCAGAAAATTTACAAGAAAAATTTGGTGTATTTGGTGAACCTATGTTGATAGGTACTATACTAGGAATACTAATAGGAATAGGTGCTGGCTATGATGTGAAAGGTGTCCTTGAAACAGGTATCACATTAGGTGCTGTACTAGTTTTAATTCCTAAAATGGCTGCTATGTTGATGGAAGGACTTATGCCAATATCTGACGCAGCTCAAAGCTTAATAGAAAGAAAGTACAAAGGAAAAGGCAAGATGTATATTGGATTAGATTCAGCTGTTGGCGTTGGACATCCTGTAACCCTTGCTGTATCACTAGTACTTGTTCCAGTGACTATACTGTTAGCCGCAATTATTCCAGGGAACAAGGTTTTACCTTTTGCTGATTTAGCAGTTATACCATTTATGCTAGTAATGTTTGTTCCAATAACAAAAGGAAATGTGTTTAGAACTTTCATCATTGGATTGATAACGGTATCCACTGGACTATTAATTGCTACAAATTTAGCTCCATTACACACTCAAATGGCAATGAATGCTAAATTCCAAATGCCAGAAGGAGCCACTATGATTTCAAGTATTTGTGATGGTGCAAACCCATTGTCATGGTTATTTACAAGAACTATGGAATTTAAAGTTGTTGGAGCAATAATTATGGTTGTTATTGCATTAGGACTTTTAATTTATAATAGAAGAAGAATTATGAATCAAAGCTCTGAAAATTAATAATAAATAATAAGTATAAGTCAGAAAGTTTTCTGACTTATACTTTAATGAAAAGGGTGGTATAAATGATGCTAGAACAATTTAGAAAACAAATAATAGAAATAGGAATTCAATTGAAAGAATATAAATTGATATCACTAACTGGAGGAAATGTCAGCGGAAGAGATGAAGAAACAGGCTTGATAGCTATTACTCCAAGTGGAATGGAATACGAAAAATTAAAACCAGAAGATATAGTTATAGTAAATATGGATGGAGATATAGTCGAAGGAAACAGAAAACCTAGTTCAGATTTAATAACACATATTCAAATATATAAGGCAAGGAAAGATATAAATGGAATTATTCATACTCACTCTACTTATGCCAGTTGCTTTGCTGTGTTGAATGAGAGTATACCAGTAGTGTCTACAACTATGGCAAATGAAGTTGGCGGAGAAGTTCTTGTAGCTAAATATGCTCCTGTGGCCTCTGAAGAATTAGGAATAAATATAATTGAAAAACTTGGGGATCAAAAAGCTGTTTTGCTACAAAATCATGGTGTATTTACTTTTGGAAAAGATCCTTACCATGCGCTAATAGCAGCTGTAATGCTAGAAGATGCTAGTAAGGTATATTATTTGGCAAAATCTATTGGTGAACCAATCAGATTGCCAGAAGAAGAAGTAAGAAGAGCTAATGATTTATTTAAAAATGTCTATGGACAAAGATAAACTTTTCATATAGGTTTTTAAGACCCAGTATTATTTGTTAGAATTAGTATAATAAACTGGGTCTTTTTATGTATATATTATTTTAGGTAATTGAAAACTATTTTCTAAAATTGACTAGCAGTAATATGAATACTTTAAAAAGGAATTTCAATGATAAAATATAGAATTCAAATTAGAATTAAATGCAGGCTAAAAGTTTCCATAAAAATAGATAAAGAATATAATTAATTTTGTGCTTTAGAGAGAAATTTAATTGTAAACTTCAAAATTGTGTATGATTAAATTGAATTATTAAAATATAAAATTTTCATTGGTAAATACAAGAAAAGAAGCCTTGAACTATAATAATTCAAGACTTCTTTCTCTTTTTTCTTAAGTTGATAACATTGGGTTTAGGATGTCAGTAAATAAAATAATTATTTATCTCATACTACATTTGTTTTACTTTTTGTTTACGTCATCCACCCATTCTTTAGCTTCGATAACAGCATCTAGAGTAGGGATTGAAACATTTGTATCAGGCATCTTCTTTTTAACTTTATAAAAGGCATCGGTAGTAGTATGCTTGCTTTTTGGTTCTCTGTACATTTGATAACCTATAGGAGTTTTGCTAATAGAATCTACTTTTGGTTCATTTTTATTGTCCAAAAAAATCCCTCCTCTATTTTATTATTTACGCTATTATATAAAATATGTTACACTTATATGGAAATAATATTTAAAATATGGAATAAGGAGATGATGTTTTGAGTAATGAACGATTGTTAAAGGATATCGAATTTATAGTAGAATTGGATAAAATGAAATCCATACTTAGACAAACAAGTCTTATTGACAATTCTAAGAGGGAAGATGATGCAGAACATTCTTGGCATATTTCAGTAATGGCAATGGTGTTCTCTGAATATGCTAATGAGGATATAGATGTATGTAAAGTAATAAAGATGCTTTTAATCCACGATTTAGTAGAAATATATGCTGGAGATACTTTTTGTTATGATGTAAAAGGAAATATGGATAAAAAGGAGAGAGAATTAAAAGCAGCAGATAAAATATTTGGTATGTTAGCTGAAGATAAAGGACAGGAATTGAGAAGTCTTTGGGATGAATTTGAAGAAATGAAAACAAAGGAAGCATTGTTTGCAGCTTCTATGGATAGGCTCCAACCATTTTTTAACAACTATTTTTCAGGTGGAGGAACATGGAAGAAGTTTGATGTTTCAAAAAAAGATATATATAAGAGAATATCACCATTAAAGGAATCATCAGATGATTTGTGGAAATTTACTGAAAACATGATAGAAGATGCTTTTGAAAGAGGATATATAACCAAGGAATAAAAAACATGAGCGGATTTAACCGCCCATGTTTTTCAACTAAAATGCAGGAATAACTCCATCTTTATAATTTTCTTCAATAAAGTTTTTAACCTTATCGCTTTGTAAAGCTTTCATCAATTTTTTAAATCTTTCTTGATTTTCTTCGCCACCTCTTATAGCTATTATATTAGCATAAGGGGAGTCTTTATCCTCTATGAGAATAGCATCTTCGGTAGGAATTAGATTTGCTTCTAAAGCATAGTTGCCATTTATAACTGCCCCATCTACATCATTTAATATTCTAGGAAGCATAGCGGCATCCAGTGGTTTAAATTTCAAATTTTTAGGGTTTTCTTTAATATCATTTTCAGTGGCGAAAGCACCTACTCCATCTTTTAATTTAATGATATTATGTTTTTCTAAAAGGAGCAATGCTCTAGCTCCGTTGGTGGTATCATTAGGTATAGCAATTTCACTGCCGTCTTTTAGTTCATCTATAGAGTTGTATTTTGATGAATAAAGTCCCATTGGTTCAATATGAACTCCTCCAATAGAAACTATATCTATATTCTTTTTTTCTCTAAATTCATTCATATAGGGTTCATGCTGGAAGAAGTTTGCATCCAATTCATTTTCAGCTAAAGCAAGATTAGGTTTTATATAATCGGTAAATTCAATTATTTCAACCTTTATCCCTTCTTTTTCTAAATCTTCTTTAACCAATTCAACAATTTTTTTATGAGGTTCTGGAGATACTCCAATTCTGATTAAATTTTCATCATTCTTTCCTTTGCTGCATCCAGTTAAAAATGAAAGAGATAAAATAGTTATTAAAATAAATACACCAAATTTTTTCAATTCAAATCCCCCTTGATTTACATTATTTTTTGTTTACACTAATGGATAATTTAGTTCCTAAATACTGTATACCTTGAACCAATAAAACTATTATAATAACTGAAACCATCATTATATTTGTATCAAATTGAAATAGTCCATGCCTAATAGCTAAATCTCCTAAACCACCTCCACCAATAGCTCCTGCCATAGCAGAATAACCAATTAAATTTATTATAGTTAATGTTATTCCCATTATTAAAGATGGTATTGCTTCAGGTATAAGTACTTTAAATATTATCTGTGGATTACTAGCCCCCATAGAAAGGCTCGATTCAATTACTCCTTTATCTACTTCTTTCAAAGAGCTTTCAATAACTCTTGCAACAAAAGGTGCTGATGCAATAGATAATGGTACTATAGTTGCAGTGGTTCCAATGGTTTTTCCCACAATAAGCCTCGATAGAGGAAATAGTAAAATCATAAGTATTAAAAATGGAAAGGAACGAAGGATATTTATGATCCCATTCAATATCTTATTCAATGTTGGTTTTTCCCAAATGTTATTTTTTTCTGTTATTACTAGCAAAATACCTAATGGGAAACCTATAACTAAAGAAAATATAGTAGAGAAAAACACCATATACAATGTTTGTAGTAAAGAAGGAATGATCAATTCAGCCATTTATATCACCTCCACATTTACATTTTGATTTTTTAAATAGTCAATTGCTTTTGCAACTTCTTCATCTTCACCAGATAATTCAAGGATTAAATAACCTACACAAGTGCTTATCAATTCATTGATATTTCCTGATAAGATATTTACCTCAATGTTAAATTGATTTATCATCTTTGAAACTATAGGCTCTCTAGCACTGTTCCCTAAAAAGCTTAGTCTAATGACCTTTCCGTCGAATTGTTCTGGTATTATGGATTCTTCATCGACATTGGACTTTAAGCTGCTAATAAATGTTTTAGCAGTTTTAGTCTTTGGGTTTCTAAACAATTCAAGGGCAGTATTCGTTTCAATGATTTCACCATTTTCAATAATTGCTACTTTATCACATATGTCCTTAACCACTTCCATTTGATGAGTGATTAACACTATGGTTAACCCAAATTCCTTTCGTATTCTATTGAGAAGTTCTAATATGGATTTAGTAGTTTTTGGGTCTAAAGCTGATGTGCCTTCATCACTTAAAAGGATTTTAGGATTATTGGCTAAGGCTCTTGCAATAGCTACCCTCTGTTTTTGACCTCCACTTAAGCTTGAAGGATAGGCATCCCTTTTATCTACTAATTCAACATATTCCAATAGAGTATTAACCCTGGAATCAATTTCATTTTTATTGGAGCCGTCCAATTCTAAAGGAAAAGCGATGTTTTCATATACGGTTTTTTGAGATAGTAGGTTAAAATGTTGAAATATCATACCTATATCTTTTCTTACACTTCGTAGTTCCTTCTTATTTAAATTAGTTATATTTACACCATCTATGGTGATTTTACCTTCAGTTGGTTCTTCTAATCTATTTAGACATCTAATTAAAGTAGATTTACCAGCTCCACTTAATCCTATAATTCCAAATATTTCTCCTTTGTTGATATGGATATTGACATCTTTTACTGCCCATATCTTTTTGCCTCCCGATTCAAAACTCTTTGATAAATTTTCTATTGTAATCAATCACTACACCCCTTTACAAAGATACTGCAATAATGCAAAATAGTAACAAAAATACCTCTAGCAAATTAACAGAGGTTTAAATTAAAAAAACCTCTTTTGAAGAAAGAGGTTTAAAATCCTTCCTCATCTCTCGGTATTTACACCGCTGGATTTAGCACCTTGTTTATACAGGTTGCTGGGTTTCATTGGGCCAGTCCCTCCACCACTCTTGATAAGAGCATATTATTTATTTTAAACTTAACAATCATTGTAATACAGGTATTATTTTTTGTCAATACCATTTTTAATATATTATGTTGAAAATATTTATTTATTCTTGTTTTCTATGATATCATGAATTTCTTCAGGAGTATGACCTTTTGCTTCAATTATTGGTACTGGTGGGTTTTCATAGGTAGCACCACTTGTACTCAATACATCTAAACCTGAAACTACAATTGCCTTATACTCATCAGAAACTATATTTTCTAAATTGGCATTTTTATACAGTGTATATACATCATAGCCACAGGATTTTAAATAATCAATATAGGGTGTCAAAGTATTTTCTACTACAACTTTATTTTTCAAAATTACCACCTCCATTTTTAAAATAGTATTTCCTCATTTTTAAATAATATTTATGAGCTTTTTACCATGAATAAATCCATAGTTTTAAAGCCAAAATATTAACATAGATTAAAAATGTAAATGAAAGGAGATAGATTATGTCATTAAAAAATCCAATTAATATGGGAAATATAAATCAGCAAGAACTTCAAAGTTTAAGGGAGATAATTAGTTCTCACCAGACTATGGCAACAAAATTTGATTTTTATTCAAATCAATGTCAGGATCAACAAATAAAACAATTATTCAAACAATCAGGTCAGGATGCTAATACTACAGCAACCAGTCTTATAAATTCATTAAAATAGGAGGTTAATATTATGCAAGAAAAGGATATGGTAAGTGATATTTTAACTGGAACAAAAGCTAGCATTGATAGCTATACAAAAGCTATAACAGAATGTGCTAATCAACAGCTTAGAAGCACCTTACAACAATTAAGAAATGAAGCAGAGCAATTCCAATATCAATTGTTTCAAATAGCAGAGCAAAAAGGATATTACACACCAGCACCAGCTGTCAACTCCAATGACATTCAACAAGTTAAATCCGGATTGAGTGGTGGAGGAATGAAATAACAGCTAAAAAGGACTCGATTGAGTCCTTTTTGGATTTATTTATAATGGTTAAATCTACATAGAATAAAATAGTTAAAAATTAATTGACACTTATATCAATCTATGGTATCTTTATAATAACAATTTGGCACCTTTAAACTGAACCAGAGAGTTCAAAAAGGAAAGCGTAATAGACAGGATATTTATGCCTTCCTATAAGGAAGGTTTTTTTAACGCAATCCTTTAATTAGGTCCAGAGAGACTAAAAGGAGGTAATACAATGAGACATTTAATCGACCCCCGAGATTTATCTGTGGAGGAATTAGAGAGTATATTTACCTTAGCAGAAGAAATAATCGATGATCAAGAAGGTTTTAGAAATGTATGTGAGGGTAAAATACTGGCTACGTTATTTTATGAACCAAGTACTAGAACTAGATTTAGTTTCGAAGCCGCTATGCTTAGGCTTGGTGGAGAAGTAATTGGTTTTTCGGAATCGAGTTCCAGCTCCGTTATGAAAGGGGAAAGCATTCCCGATACCATTCGTACCGTAGGTTCCTACGTTGATATTATTGCAATGAGACATCCGAAAGAAGGGGCACCAAAGTATGCTTCTTATTATTCACCAGTTCCCATTATTAATGCAGGAGATGGCGGTCATCAACATCCAACTCAAACTTTAACAGATCTTCTCACCATTAAGGAAACGAAGAAAAGATTTTCCAATTTAACTATTGGACTATGTGGAGACCTAAAATTTGGTCGTACAGTCCATTCCCTTATAAAAGCTATGTCAAGATATGAAGGTGTAAAATTCATCTTAATATCCCCTAATGAATTACAAATTCCAGAATATATAAAAACTCAAATACTTGAAAAGAATAATATTCCTTTTGTGGAAGTGGAAAGGCTAGAAGAAGCTATAGATGAATTAGACATACTCTATATGACTAGAGTACAAAAAGAAAGGTTCTTTAATGAGGCTGATTATATTAGGCTTAAAGATAGCTATATTTTAGATAAGGAAAAGCTAAAATTGGCAAAAAAGGATTTATCTATTCTTCACCCACTACCAAGAGTTAATGAAATAAGTTATGAAGTAGATGACGATCCAAGGGCTTGTTATTTTCAGCAGGTAAAGTATGGAATGTTTGTAAGAATGGCTCTTATAATAAAACTATTGGGGGTGATGTAAATGCTTTATATCGACAGCATTTCAAAGGGAATCGTAATTGATCATATAAAAGCAGGCTATGGATTTAGCATATTTAAATATTTAGGATTGGAAAAAGCAGATTTTACAGTGGCTTTAATTATGAATGTTCCTAGCAGAAAATTTGGAAGGAAGGATTTAATCAAAATTGAAAACAATATTGACATAGATTTAGCTATGCTAGGATTTATAGACCCAAATATAACTGTAAATATCATTCAAGATGAAAAGATTATAGATAAGATTAACCTATCTTTACCTGAAAAAGTAGAAGGTATAATCCAGTGTAAAAACCCAAGATGTGTAACATCTAATGAGAGGGATATAGTCCATAAATTTACTCTTATAGATGAAGAGAAAGGTATATATAAATGCGAATATTGCGATCAAATATATTCTTGGGAGGGATAAAATGGACTGTCTTATTATAGGCTGTAGAGTAGTTGATGAAACCAAGGATTTCTATGGAGATATATATATTAAAGATGGTAAAATAGCGGATTGTGGGAAAAACCTAAATTATCAATGTCAAACTATAGAGGCTAATAACTTAGTTGCTATGCCTTCTTTTATCGATATGCATGCTCATTTTAGAGAACCTGGATATACCTATAAAGAGGATATATATTCAGGAAGTTTGGCAGCTTTAAAAGGAGGATATACTTTCGTAAATCTTATGGCAAATACCAATCCTATATGCAGTAGTATGGAAATTGTAGAATACGTATTGAACAGATGTAAGGAATTAGACTTAATAGATATACATCAAACTATGTCTATAACGAAAGATTTTGATGGGAAGACATTAGACCATCTTGATGATATAGATAATAGAGTTAAATTCATTTCAGATGATGGAAAAGGAGTAAGATCCAACTTGACTATGTATGAAGCTATGAATAAGGCAAAAGAAAAGGGCTTAGTCATCATATCTCATACAGAAGATGAGGAGATAGCGTCAATAGATGCTAGATTATCGGAAAATATAATGACTTTAAGGGATATATATTTATCAAAACTCACATGGGCTAAATTGCATTTAGCCCATGTGAGTACCAAAGAGTCCATTGAAGAAATTAGAAAGATAAAAAAAAGTAGTGGAAATATTACTTGTGAAGTAACTCCCCACCATATTTCATTGTATGATAACGATTATAAAGTAAATCCACCAATAAAGGAAAAAGAAGATATAGAAGAAATTTTGGAAGGTATAAAAGATGGTACTGTAGATGTAATAGCTACGGATCATGCTCCTCATTCAAAAGAAGACAAGGAGAAAGGCTCTCCAGGAATATCTGGGCTAGAAACGGCTTTTTCTATATGCTATACCACTCTAGTTAAGTCTGGGGAGATTTCATTAAATAGATTATCTCAACTTATGTCGGCAGTACCAGGAAGATTAATGAAAATCAATAAAGGTAAGATTAAAACTGGATATGATGGAGATATAGTACTGGTGGACTTAAGTAAGAAAACTCAGATTCATGGAGAAGACTTTGTATCTAAAGGGAAAAATACGGTTTTTAATGGAAAAGAGTTTTATGGAGAAATAGTTGCTACCATAAGAAATGGTGAAATCAAATATGATGGGGGGATAAAGGTTGATAATAGATAGATTGTATGATGAGGTTCAGAGAAAGGGAAATGTCTGTGTAGGCTTAGATACACATCTAGATTATATACCAGAAGGTATAAAAGAAAAATATCGGGATATAGATGAAGTATTATTTCAGTTCAATAAAAGGATAATCGATAAAACATTAGATATAGTATCAGTATATAAATTGCAAATAGCATATTATGAAGCCTACGGCATAAGAGGGCTAATGGGATATAAGAAGACTTTAGAATATATTAAAAACAAAGGATCATTATCAATAGGAGATATAAAAAGAGGGGATATATCATCTACAGCTGAGATGTATGCGAAAGCACATTTTGAAGGTGATTTCCAAGCGGACTTTATAACATTGAATCCATATATGGGATTTGATAGTATAACCCCTTATTTAAAATATATTGAAGATGGAAATAAAGGAATATTTGTATTACTTAGAACTTCAAATGAAGGAGCAAAGGATATACAATACCTAGAAATCAATGGCCAATTAAAAAAATTATATTATCATGTTGGGGATAGGTTAAGTGAGATGGGTTCAAAGTACCTAGGAAATTGTGGATATAGTGCTATAGGAGCAGTGGTAGGAGGTACCCATACAGATGAGGCAAAGGAGATTAGGGATAGATATAAAAATATGTTTTTCTTAGTGCCTGGCTACGGTCATCAAGGCGGAAAAGGGAAGGATGTATCTTTTTATTTAAATAAAGGAAATGGTGGGATAGTCAATTCTTCAAGAGGTATTATCACCTTTTATAAAAAACATTTTGATGGAGAAGAAAAATTTGATAGCTATGCAAGACAAGGGGTATTAGCCATGAAGGAGGATATAGAAAGTGAAACAATCTTATACTAAAGGGGTTATCCATTCCAATATTCAAGTAGCAACTAATATATATGAGTTGAAGATAGAAGGTAATTTTAAAGGAGAAGCTGGACAATTTTATATGATTAAGGGTTGGGAAGTAAACCCATTTTTATCTCGTCCCATTAGTATATGTGATATTTCTGAAGGTGTAATTACTTTTTTATATGAAGTTAGAGGAAAGGGAACCCATATTATATCCCAATTGAAAACTGGAGATATATTGGAATTATTGGGACCTTTAGGCAGTGGATTCGATATGGACTTAGAAGGGAATATTGCTATTATATCTGGTGGCATTGGTATAGCTCCTATGATATATCTAGGAAAGAAATTGAATGCTAATATAGACTTCTATTGTGGATTTAGACATGAAGTATATTGTGTGAATCGGATAGAAAGTCATGTAGGTAATGTATTTATATCCACAGAAGATGGTACAGTTGGTCATAAAGGATTTGTTACAGAACTATTCATTCCAAAGAAGTATGATCTAGTGCTGACCTGTGGACCTATTCCCATGATGGAAAGAGTGGTTAATATGTGTAAAGGTAAGGTTCCCGTTTATGTATCTATGGAGAGCAGAATGGCTTGTGGTATAGGAGCTTGTTTAGGCTGTACTGTAGAAACTACCTCAGGTATGAAAAGGGTATGCAAGGAAGGACCAGTTTTTTTAGGGGAGGAGGTAGTTTTCAATGGTTAACACAAAGGTGGAGTTATGTGGAGTGGAATTAAAAAATCCTGTAATCACCGCTTCTGGAACCTTTGGATTTGGAAGGGAATATGGAGAGTATTTTCCACTGTCAAAACTAGGGGGCATATGTACTAAAGGCTTGACATTGAATAAAAAAGATGGAAACAAAGGCATAAGGATATATGAAACTGCTGGGGGACTTTTAAATAGCATTGGTCTTCAAAATCCAGGGGTAGACAATTTTATCCAAGAGGAACTCCCTTTTATGAAAAAACAGGGTACAGTTATATTAGCCAATGTAGGGGGAAGTACCATAGATGAATATCTTAAATCCATAGAAAAGCTAAATGAAACTAGTATCGATATAATTGAGTTAAATATATCCTGTCCAAATGTAAGAGAAGGAGGTATGGCATTTGGAATAAAAACTGAAACAGCCTATAAAGTAGTGTCTGAGGTAAAAGATGTATGCAAAAAGCCCCTAATAGTGAAACTATCCCCTAATGCTAAAAATATAGTGCAAATGGCAGAGACCTGTGAAAAGGCAGGAGCAGATGGATTATCTCTTATAAATACCTTTAGTGGTATGGCAATAGACATAAAAGTAAGAAAACCTATATTTGAAAATGTCATAGCTGGTCTATCTGGACCCTGTATAAAACCCATAGCTCTTAGAATGGTCTATGAAGTATCAAAAGCAGTAGATATACCCATCATAGGAATAGGGGGTATAGTAGATTATAGAGATGCTATAGAATTTATAATGGCAGGAGCTTATGCCATACAAGTGGGAAGTGGAAATTTTATAAAACCAGATATATGCTTAGATATAATACATGGAATAGAAAAGTTTATGGAGGATGAAAAGATTAAATCTATTGAAGAAATAAGAGGAATAATTGGGAGGGATTGATATGCTAATCGATATATTAAAGGAAACAGGAGCATTATTAGAAGGGCACTTTTTACTTTCTTCAGGGAAACACAGCGATGGTTATGTTCAATGCGCTAAATTATTGATGTATCCAGATAAGGCGGAAAAGGCAATAAAATTAATAGTAGATAAGTTGAAGGATATAGATTTTGATATTGTAGTTGGACCAGCAATGGGGGGCATAATCGTAAGTTATGAGCTTGGACGCCAAACTGGGAAACAAAGCATATTTGTGGAAAGAGAAGATGGTGAAATGAAGCTAAGGCGGGGATTTACTTTAGAAAAAGGACAAAGAGTACTAATAGCAGAAGATGTTGTGACTACGGGTAAATCCTCATATGAAGCAATAAAAGTCGTAGAAGAGCTTGGTGGAGAAGTGGTTGGAATTGGCTGTATTGTGGACAGGAGTAGTGGAAATATTAAATACCCTATTTATAGTGGAGTTAAAATCAATATAAATACTTATGAAAAAGAAGAATGTACTCTATGCAAACAAAACATACCCATAGTTAAACCTGGAAGTAGAAAAATAGTTGAATTCTTATAAAATAGTTATCTTGGAAATTTATATAGAATAGAGTATTTACTTATCTTAATGCTACTAATACTATTAATATTAAATTTATCTTTTTATNCGGGGGATTCTTTTTTATAAAGAAGTTTGCTATTACTTTTTAACCTAATTAAATTAGGAAGTCTTAAAATAAGACATACTTAAACCTGCATCTGCTTCAACTGAAAAATGTTGAATCAATGGAACAAAGAAAAGTTCTAAACTTAAAATGGATATACCAAATAGAAAAATCATCATACCACAAAATTCTTTAGTCATTATATCTGCCCTTTTTAGATCTTATAGCTAAGTTATATCATATTATGATATTAATATAACAATATATAAATAATTACATATTTATTAATTTATAGCTTACAAATAATAATATTTATGATACCCTATAGTTAGGGTAAATAGAAGGTTGTGGGAGGATGAAAATGTTTAAAAGAGTGGTAAAAAACACATTAGTAGGTATTTTGTTAATAACAATTGTTTTATTCAATGGTACTGCCAATGCCTTAGAAAGTGGTTTAAGCAATGAACAAATAGATTTTAATAATTATCCAGAGGATACTAGGGAGAGATATGTTGCAAGTCTTGCACTAAAAGAGAATATTAGCTATGAAGAAGCTGATAAACTTGAGAAACAAGAAACATCTTTACTTCATTCACCAAATGAGTATGTAAGGTATAAAACTGTTGATAAGTATGCAGGGAAAGTTTGTGATGGAGCCAAGTATAGTGAATCAGTGTATGTTGTAACTGAGGTTAAATATGTTTGGAATAAGACTTATAATGAGTTAGTAAATATTGAAAATGTTGGAGCGTATTATTTATATATTCCAGAAGTTTTATATTTGGAGATTAATGGTGGAGATATTAATAGGGAATTATACTCTAAGTCGGCTAGAATAAGTCAAACTTGTTCTCTTGTGTATGGAATCAAAAGTGTGAAGGTAAGGACAGGTGGCGACATAGCTTCTGTTTCCAGAGGTTGGAAAACATATAAAATAACAACTAAGGTAAATACCTTTGCATTAGCTATTAAAGAATCAGATTTAATCTAATATTCCTTTGATTTATGAATACCACCTGTTAACAGGTGGTATTCATAAATCGACTAAGTACATAACAATTTTATTTTGACATAGCCACTTTTCTTTTTCAGCATCCTTTAAGTACATAATATGCGGACGATTATTCCATAAACTTAAGCGTATTTCTAATCCCCTCAATATAATTTTTATCTGCCCATATTATTGCATAATGGTGTTCTACGCCGTTAATCTGTACTGATTTAGGATATTCTACTATTAATCCAGCTTGATTATCCATATATTCAACTTGATCACTTGATGGCATAATTAAAAAAGCATCTTGATTTTGGATTTTAAGCTCTTTGATGATTGGATTGCTGCCATAAGGGTTTAAATCCTGATGAGCTTCTCTATTGCAGACTTCATTTAATGAAGAATTGGAACTTATAGCCGATACTACAAAGAATCCTTTAGGAGATTTATAATAATCTTCCATTATCTTTTCCCATTCCGATGGATAATCAAAGGAGATTTTATATGATTGACTTTTATGGGTGGAGCTATATTTTTGAATATTTGAGCCATCTCCTATAGTTAAATCGTCTAGCTCTGTATTTTCATAGTACTCTTCTTTAGGACCTATAGGAATACATATTACCTGACCTGCCATCAAGATATCCGAATTTATTTCTGGATTGGACTTAATAATTGAATCTACGGATACGTTATATATTTCAGATAGTTTGTAAATAGATTCTTCTGATTTTGCAACATGATAGTTCATAGAATCCTCCTCTCTAAGCATTCTAATATAGTATATTAAACAGGAATATAATTGGTTCATAATATTTTTAATAAATATTATAATTTTATGGTGCTTTGGTGATACTAAGCAAAAGTAGGAATAAGAGGATGATATAGATGATATCAAAAAAGATTGATATAAATAAACAGGAAATAATCAATATATTTAATAATACCAGTGATTTGATAATCTTTGAATTTGAAACTAACTCCAATATGAAAATAATGATCTGTTATCTTGATGGATTTATAGATAAGAATCTACTTGACAGGGATGTAATTAAACCTCTAATTTTAAATTTTGATTCATTAAAGGATATAAGACAGGTAGTATATACCTCTTGTAGTGAAGAAGTGACTTTGTTGGAAGATGTAGTATATAAGATGACATATGGCAATATTGCCGTATTTATTGAAGGACGCAATAAATCCTATATTATAAATTTGAACCAATGGGAAAAAAGAACTATAGAGGAACCTCCATCGGAAGCTGTGATACGAGGCTCTAAAGAAGGATTTATTGAAGATATATCAACTAATAAAGCTATGATAAGGCGTAGGGTAAGAAGCAGTGCTTTAGTATTTGAAGACAAGATAATTGGAGACCAGACTAATACTAGAATATCCATAGCTTATATACAGGGTGTAGTCAATGAAGATGTATTAAAAGAGGTTAAGAAAAGGATAGGTAATATAAAAATCGATGGTATATTGGAAAGTGGATACATAGAAGAATTAATTGAGGATAATCCATTTTCTTTGGTTTCGACCATAGCAAATACTCAGAAACCCGATGTAGTAGTGGGGAAACTATTGGAAGGAAGGGTTGCAATACTTTGTGATGGTACACCCCATGTACTTACTATGCCGAAGTTTTTTATAGAAGATATTCAAACAAGCGAAGATTATTATCATAGATTTTATTTTGCTACATTTTTGAGGAGCTTACGAATTTTTAGTTTGTTTTCAAGTATATTATTACCAGGACTTTATGTAGCACTACAAACCTTTCATCAAGAGATGATACCTACAGACCTTCTAATAACTATGGCAGGTGCCAGAGAAGGAGTACCTTTTCCAGCAGCAATAGAAGCATTTTTGATGACTTTAATGCTTGAGCTAATAAAGGAATCTGGAGTCAGGCTTCCAAGGGAAGTTGGTTCAGCGGTAAGCATTGTGGGAGCATTGGTACTAGGACAGGCAGCAGTAGAAGCGGGAATAGTATCCGCTCCTATGGTAATCATTGTTGCTATTACGGCAATAGCAGAATTTGCTGTTCCCTCTTTAACAGATGGAATAGTTATATATAGATTTATATTGATCATATTAGGGGGATTCATGGGTTTATACGGCATAACCTGTGGATTGGTTATGATGATAGTTCAAATTGTATGCCTAGATTCATTTGGTGCTTCCTATGGGTTTCCATTGGCACCTACTAATAAACAGGGGCTTAAAGATTTTATTATCAAATTTCCCCTATGGACATTTGACTTTAGACCTAAGGCATTGGAAAAGAGAAATGTAGTAAGGCAAAGAAATATGCGAAAGAAGTGACTATATGCGAAAGAAAATATTATTTTTAAATATATTTATAATTTTAACCTTTTTTTTAACGGGATGTTGGAATGCTATGGAGCTAAACACTTTAGGCATTACCTTAGTCATGGGGTTAGATTTTGAGGGGGATAAGGTTTTAATAACTGCGGAAATAATAGAGCCTATACCTGCGAGAGAAAGAGCCAGTATGAAAAAAAGTAATTCTGTAACCTATGTTCAGGGAATAGGAGACAATATTTTAGATGCTTTTAGGGATGTTACATTAAAGTTTGATAGAAAAGTTTACATAGCTCATAATAAGGTTATTATTTTAGGTGAGGAATTTATAAAGAAGGTATTAATTACTGATTTGGATTTTTTAGTTAGAGACCATGAGCAGAGGGAAACGGCATATTTATTAGTTGCCAAAGGGAGTAAAGCTTATGAGGTAATGGGGATTACGGCTGGTCTCGAGGAGATACCCGGTAATTATATATTAAAGCTAATTGAAAATTTTAAATATAATCCTAAGAGTATTAATGTAAATTTAGCTGAATCCCTTAAACATTTTTATGATACGGGGCGTCAGCCAATTCTAGGAGTAGTACAAAAACAGAAGAAACGTCAAATAAGTCAAATGGGTAAGCTATCAGAAAATGAAGAGAAATATGAACTCACGGTTATAGGAGCTGCTGCATTTAATAGGGAAAGATTGGTTGGATATTTAAATGGTGAGGAAACGAAATCATTTAACTTTATCATGGGAAAGATTAAAACCTGTATTTTAACTTTTCCTACACCAAAAGGAAGCTCTGATCTATCGAGAAAGATAAATAGCAATATTGATTTTATGGACACCAATAAGTTTCATATGAGTACAATAGACGTTATTAAACTGAAATCTAAAAAAGATGTAGAAATAGTAGATGGTAATGTTGTATTAAAAGTTAAAATAAAAATAAGAGGTTCTATAGAAGAATTGCCAGGAGATATTGATATTTCAAAAGAAGAGAATATAAAGAAAGTGGAAGAAGCTTGCTCAAAAGAAGTAGAAAGGGCATTAAGTAATACTCTAACAAAGGCACAAAAGGAATTAAAATCTGATATATTTGGCTTTGGTTCTGCCTTTCATAGAAAATATCCGGAAGAATGGAAAAAAATAAAGGATAATTGGGATGATATTTTTGTAGGAGCAGACTTTCAAGTAGAAGCTAAAACCAATGTTATAAGAACTGGACTGACCAATACACCTATTAGCAGAGTTAAAGGGAGATAATATGATATGAAGGATATGAGAAAAAAAACCATAGCATCGTCTTATCAAGTAATTTTATTAATAGTAATCTATAGAGTAATAATAGCTTTTACCTATTTGCCAGTAGTAAATACTCCACCAGAAAACCAAGATATTTGGATAATACTTTTAATGTCTATACCCTATACGTTGATATTGGCATTACCTCTATTATATTTAAGCAACAAGTTTAATGATTTAACTATAATAGAATATATGGAAAAGATATTTGGTAAAGTCATAGGAAAAATAGTAGATATATATTACTCTATGTTTTTATTATCATTTACTATTATCCTTGTTGCGACTTTAGTGGAAAAATTGAATAGCACTATGTTTCCAGAAACCCCTACTTCTATTACAGCTTTAATTATATTGCTTACTTGTACTTATATTGCTTTTAAGGGGCTAGAAGCTATAACTAAAGGTGCAGAAGTATTCGTTCCATTTATTTTAGGGGTTATATTTTTATTTGTAATATTGGGTTATAATAATTATGATTTCACTGTACTATTGCCAATTTTAAAGGATTCCACATTTAAACAATTAAATATGGGTGCCTTAGATAGGAGTATAAAATTTTCAGATATAATTCTCCTGGCACTAATAACCCCTAACTTAGAGAAAAAAGAGGATTTAAATCGGATATATGTAAAATCTATAATATATTCAATACTTATAATCATTCCGCTAGTCGTAGCTACTCAGGCTTCATTAGGCATAGAATATTCAAAGCATACAAACTATCCTTTTTTTACTTTCAGTAGATTGATTAATTTATTTGATTTTATTCAAAGGATTGATTCATTATCGGTGATTGCATGGATGATGGGGAATATAGGTAAAATTTCTGGATATCTATATTTTACATCAGTGGCATTTAGCCAAACTATGAATAGACAAAAAAATGAATCCTATATAATCCCTATTTCTATAATTATATTGACTGCAACTGTATTGATAAAAGATAAGCGTTCATTATTAGCAATTGGTGATATTCTTCAGGAGGTAATTTTGATATTATCAGCTATGGCTATATTTATCATTCCTTCAATTGCACTCGTAGTATATCTTTTTAGAAGAAAAACTATAAAAAATGGTCAGCATTAATTCAAAAAGATTAGGAGTCATGTCCTAATCTTTTTTACTTTTTTGTGTTTATATTTCATATTTAACCAAATTAGCAATATAAGCTTTTGTTACCAAGAAATACCTTGAAAAAACATGAAATTTAGCTGATTTGTAATTTTTATTTAACCTTTTTTAATAGAATATATATTATAATATATTTAAGAGATTAACAAAAATTAATTGCTTTAATAGATAATAAAATTGATTTTAGAAGCATAGATTTAATATTAGGAGTTGTACTATAATGGAGGCAAAGTATGAAAAGAAGGAGAAAAACTAGGATAAGAATTAATTTGAAAAGATTTATTATATCTTTATCATTTCTTGGTATTATATTTTTACTTACTGCAAATATATCAAAGAAAATATTTGCTAAAAATCATAATGATAAAAATACGGAGTTAAATAAAGAGATAGAGATATATGAATATATAGATAAAGAAGAAGATGTTCCAGTAGAAGATACTAAGAAAGAGGAAGTGGATGATATAGAGAATAAAGATGATACAGTTGATGTGCCTTTAGATAAAGGAGTTATTAGAGATGAAAAAAAAGTGGACAAATTAGAAGAAAACATACCACAACCTAAGAAGGAAGATAATCCTAGTAAATCAAATGATTATAGGGAAGTATTTAAAGATGACTTATTTCTTGGTGATTCTATTACGGATAGTATTTCCTTTTATGAGTTCTTAGATGAATCCCATGTAGTAGCTAAATTAGGTTTGACTGCTAAAGAAGCAATAAATCAAATGGATGATATAGTTAAATCAAAACCTAAAGATATATATATGATGTTTGGTATGAACGATATACTCACAGGTGAAGGCAGCCAAAAGTTTGTAGAAAATTATAGAGAACTTGTACGAGCTATTAAAGATGAATTGCCCGATTCAAACCTATATATTCAATCCATACTCTATGTTGCCCCAAAGGTTAAGAACAAAAAACCTCTATTGACCAATGAAAATGTAGATGATTTTAATCAAGCTTTAATGGATATGGCAGAAGATGAAGGCATAGAATACTTAAATATTGGTTCAATATTAGAGGATAATATGGATTTGTTGGAACCCGATGGGATACATGTAAAATATAAATTTTATAAACTATGGTTAAATTATTTAACAGAAAACACCAAGTAAAATTAAATTAAAAACAGAAGGAGTAGATAAAATGGTAAAGAAAAAGTATAAAGGGGTATTTTATTCAATGGTTTTATGTAGTTTAATTATATTTGTTTTGACAAGCTGTTCCTCAAATAAGTCTACATATAAAGATGTATCGGTTAAATATATGGATGAAAAGATAAAGGAATCCGTTGATATATCTAATATGAATGTAGGAGATGAAGAAAAATTAGAAAAAATATATAAAATAGATATCAAGGATTTAGAAGAATTTGTACTATATACTCCTTCAACAAATATACAAGCTAATGAAATAGCAATAATGAAAGTTAAGGATTCCAGTAAAATGGAGGATATTCAAGATAAAATCTCTGAAAGAATAGACAGCCAAGGTACAAACTTTAAAGATTATCTTCCAGATGAATACTTTTTAATTGAGAAACACGTATTAAAGACAAAGGATAACTATATTCTATTTGTTATTTCTGAAGATGCAGAAACAATAGAAAAAATATTTGATGAGTCATTTAAATAAGAGATATAGGAATTAATAATTTTACTTGGAGGTGGACAAGGCTTGGTTTTCAGCAGCCTACTATTTATATTTGTTTTTTTACCAATTACCATTTTAATATACTATATAGTACCTAAGTCTTTAAGAAATCTTGTTTTTCTTGTGGCAAGTTTAATCTTTTATGCTTGGGGAGAGCCTATATACATATTGATTATGCTGTTTTCTACCGTATTTGATTATGCTAATGGGTTAGCCATAGATAAGTACAGGGAACGAAAAAGCATAACTCGAGCTATTTTGATAAACTCGTTAGTTGTCAATTTAGGTATCCTTGCATTTTTTAAGTATTCTGGTTTCATTATAAGCAATATAAATGGTCTTTTAAATTTGAATATTGCTTTACGAAATCTTCCTCTTCCATTGGGGATATCCTTCTACACTTTTCAAACTCTATCCTATACCATTGATGTATATTTGGACAAGGTAGAAGTTCAAAGAAATATTATATCTTTTGGTACCTATGTCACCATGTTTCCACAACTTGTGGCAGGACCTATAGTAAGATATACTGAGATAGCAAAGGAGTTAGATGAGAGAGTAGAGAACTTAAATTTATTTGGAGAAGGAGCAGAGTTGTTTATAATAGGATTATCGAAGAAGGTTTTATTGGCAAATAATATTGGATTGCTATGGGATACCGTAAAAGCTACTCCCATGGTGGAGGTCTCTATCCTTTCAGCATGGCTTGGAATATTGGCATTTACATTCCAAATTTATTTTGATTTCAGTGGATATTCGGATATGGCTTTAGGGTTGGGCAAGATGTTTGGATTTAACTTTATCAAGAACTTTGATTATCCTTACACATCTAAGAGTGTAACTGAGTTTTGGAGAAGATGGCATATTTCTTTAGGATCTTGGTTTAGAGAATATGTATATATTCCTCTTGGTGGAAATAGAAATGGTAAATTAAAGCAGTATAGAAATTTAATTATAGTTTGGTTTTTAACAGGTCTATGGCATGGAGCCAATTGGAATTTTATACTTTGGGGACTGTACTATGGAGCTTTTTTAATCGTTGAAAAGATGTTTTTGCTAAAATGGTTTGAGAACAAGCCCAATTTCATCAAACGCTTGTATACCATTGTAGTAGTAATAGTAGGCTGGGTATTATTTGAATTTGAAAATCTGCCTTTAGGTCTGACTTTCGTTAAGACTATGTTTGGCTTTGGAAAAAAGACCTTAATAGACGACGATGCCATCTATTATCTCTATACTAATGTTTTACTTTTTGTAATACTCATTATAAGTTCAACTCCTATTATTAAAAGGTTATTCATAAGATTAAAGGAAAAGATGAATATAGGAGAAAGCATTTTAATTCCAATTGCATATATGTTTTTAATGTTCTTATGTACTGCATATTTAGTAAATGAAACTTATAATCCATTTTTGTATTTTAGATTTTAAATTATAAGTATTTTGAAGTGGAAAGGGGGATATCTTTGAAAAAACGAGACTTTTATAGGACTATTCTAGGCATATTGTTATTAGTATATATTGGTTCGATGGTTATGCTGAACATGATATCTACTGATAGAGTGTTTTCGGAAGCTGAGAATAGAAGGTTAGAGCAAGCCCCTATCCTTTCGGCAAGCCAAGTAATAGATGGGAGGTTTACTACAAGCTATGAAAAATATGTATCAGACCAATTTCCGCTAAGGGATTTTTGGATAGGTGTCAAATCTAAAAGCGAAAAGGTATTGGGGAAAAAAGAAAACAATGGAGTTTATTTAGCTAAAGATGGATATTTAATGGAAAAGTTTAAAAAGCCTAAAGAAGAGGATTTAAGGGATAAGGTTGATGAAATAAATTCATTTTTTTCTAATATGAGAAATGTAAATATGTTCTTCATGCTAGTTCCTAACTCGGTTAAGGTATTAGAGGATAAATTACCACCATATGCTCCTGTTGCAGATGAGCTTATCTATATGGATAGGATAAAGGAATCTATTGATGAGGATATAAACTTTGTAGATTTATATGATGCTCTATATGATAATAAGGATGATTATATCTACTATAAAACAGATCATCACTGGACTACTAAAGGAGCATACATAGGATATGGAAATCTTATGAAAGATATGGGAATAGTTCCTCATAGTGAGGATTACTTCAATATAGAGAAGGTTACCGATAGTTTTTATGGATCGTTGTATTCAAAGAGTGGATTTAGAAACATAGAACCCGACAGTATTGAACTTTATATTCCAAAAAAAGATGAGGTTTTAAAGGTAGAATATATGGAAGAAGAAAAGACTTCCAATTCCATTTATAATATGGATAGCCTCAATAAAAAGGATAAGTATATGGTATTTCTAGGGGGAAATCACCCATTCATAAGGATAAAGACCAATATAGATAATGGCAAGAAACTGTTAATAGTTAAAGATTCCTATGCCAATAGTTTAATTCCTTTTTTAACAGGTCATTTTAGTGAAATATACGTGGTAGACCCTAGATACTATGATAAGGATTTAAAAGTTTTAGTGGAAGATGAAGATATACAAGATATACTTATTTTATACAATGTAAATACATTTTTTGAACGACAAGGCAGAAGATAGTTCTTCTGTCTTGCTATTTGTCATTGAATTGTAACTAAATTTTAAGTCGAATATATTACAATATATGCAAGGACTGGATTATTATAGACTGGAGTAAGAATATGAAATATTTAAAAAAAGTTTTCATATGGGTTATATTGATATCTATTATACTTATCATATTTGTTATGAGGCAAGATGATGTTATAATGGAACTTTATGATGAAGAGTGTCATATAAAAATAGATAACAAGGAGATAACTATCCTTAACAATAGAGAAGAAAGACTTGATACATATATACTAAAGGAGAAGATTAGAGGGTACTCTATAGGCGATATAGATGGGGATAGATTAGATGAATTAATCCTATTAACAAAAGGGAGAATGAATAGATGGGGAAAGGAAATAGTAATACTCAAATTGGGACAGAAAATAGAAGAAATATACAGGGAGGACTTTTCAAAGCTGAAGCCGTGGAAGGTAGCCTTGGGGGATATAGATGGTGATGGGAAGTCTGAAGTATCCATAGGAGTATACAAAAAGACACAATTCCATGATGTTATGGCTAAAAGACCATTTATCTATTCTTATGAGGGACATAGACTAGTGCCTAAATGGAAAGGTTCAAGGTTATCTAAACCTTTTACTGATTACGTTTTTTATGATATAGATGAAGACGAGATGGATGAAATTATATCTATTGAGGTACTAGAAAACAAGGAAAAGATAGTAAATACTTACAAATGGGAAGGTTTTGGTTTTCAAGGATTTTTAGAAAGTAAAAGCTTTATAGATATAAGGGATTTAAAGGTAATAGATGGTTGTGTTTATGTACAAATTAAGGAGAAAGGAGATACATATATAGGAGAATTAAAAATAAAGGATAATAATCTGATAATAGAAAGGGTGAATATTAGATGAAAAGAAAAAGGTTTGGGTTTTCAATTATTTCCTTTGCACTAATTTTGACTATTTTAATGACTGGATGCAGCAAGAAGGATTTAGGGGCTATAGAAACCAATCAAATGAAGCTCATCCAGAGAAAAAATATTGAAGTCCCATATGAGCCAATCAAATATGAAGCAAAAGTAAAGCCGTATAAATTGAATTCTAATCTATCCAATATTGAAAATCTAGATCAATTTGGAGAATTCACAGAAGAGCAGAAAGAGCTTCTATTGAAAAATAAGTTTGTGGTAAATCCAACTAAACAAGAACAGCTATTCTATATATATGAAGATAACCAATATAAAGAGATACCTTCTTTTATAACTACGGATTCTGTTCTGCAAGTCTATCATGTATTCTACGATTATACTTTAAGATCATTAGAAGAACAAAAATTAATGACTTTATTAGAGGAGCTTACAGACAAGATGCTCAAAAATTCAATTCTACTTTATGATGATATAGAAAATGAAGAAATAAAGAAAATACAGCTTAAAAATATTGCCTATTTTTCCGTTGCTAATCTTTGTTTAGAAAAGGATATTCCAAATGGAGTACCTAAGGAAGCAAAGAATATAGCGTTAGATGAATTTAAAAAGATAAAATCCCATGCAGGGTTTGAAAAGTCCATTTTGTTTCCTTATGAGTTAGATTACAGTCAGTATGTACCAAGAGGACATTATACTAGAACTAAGGATTTTGAAAAGTATTTTAAAGCTATGATGTGGTATGGGCAGGCTCCATTTCCTCTTTACTTTGAAAAAGAAGAGAGAAATATCGAGCAGACAATTCAAGCTTTACTTATAACTTATACTTTGTATTCAGATAAGAACAGCTACGATAAGTGGGAACAGATATACGAGCCAACAAACTTCTTTGTAGGCAGTTCCGATGATTTAAGTATATATCAGTATGGGGATTTATTATCTGAAGTATATGGAAAGAATTTAGATTTTAATAAGCTTAAAGATACAAACAAGTTGGATAAATTATATAAAAAAGCTAAAGAACTTCCTGAGCCAAGGATAAAACCTAAATATACCACTGCAACTACTCCAGCGGGAAAACAATTTAGGTTTATGGGGCAAAGATATGTCCTCGATGCTGAAATAATTCAGGAATTAGTAGAGCCTATTGCTAGACCTATCCCATCGGGATTAGATGTAATGGGAGTTTTAGGTTCTAATAGAGCAGAAAAAATACAAATGAACAAAGAAGAAAACAAGGAATGGAAAGAGTATCCAAAGATTTTTAAAAGGTTAAAGGATAAGTTTGAAAAGTTGGAAGATGATAAATGGCGTTCCAATATGTATCAAGGCTGGCTTTGGACCTTAAAAGGATTATTAAAACCTTATGGAAAGGGATATCCTTCCTTTATGACTAATGAAGCTTGGGTAGATAAAAATTTGAATTCAGCTTTGGCTAGTTGGTCTGAATTAAAACACGATACTATTCTCTATGGAAAACAAAGTGGAGCAGAATGTGGAGATGCATATAATGAAATAATTGGATATGTAGAACCAAATATAGAGGTATATGAAAAATTGTTGTGGTTAACTAAGTTTTCAAAGGAAAACTTAAAGGAGAGGAATTTATCAGTAGAAAATATTGATGATAAAATGGATCAATTTGAAGAACTCCTTCAATTTTTAATCAACTGTTCAGTTAAAGAGCTTAATAATGAAGAATTAACAGCAGATGAATATGATAAGATAATTTTTTATGGAGGTACATTGGAGTTCTTAACGAGTTCATTTGCAGGAGAAAATCTTCGTTGGTTTGAAATAACTTCAGAAACGGATAAAAACATGGCGGTAATAGCAGATTTTCATACTATAGCACCAAATAAATATAGTGAGGGTGGCTACCTAGAAGCAGGAGTTGGTCCTGCATTTGAAATATATGTAGTAGTGCCTATAAAGGATAAACTATATTTGACAAGAGGTGGGGTATTTAGCTATTATGAGTTTACATCCAATGAAAGGCTAACAGATGAGAGGTGGCAAGGAATGATAAAGGAAGGTAAAGAACCAAATAGACCTGAATGGACAAATTCCTTCATAAGAGGCGGCAAGGGAGAAATACCTTTCCCAGAATGGAACTAATGAGATTTATTTGAATATATAATGTATGGATTCTTCGTAAAGCTTAAAATGATAAACAACTTGTCATTTTAAGATAGTTAACCTACGAAGAATCCTTTTATTGTTAAAAACATCTTGAATCATTTTCTAGTATATTATAGAATAAGATTGCTTAGAGTTACTAAATAAATAATAGATTAAATAGCATATATGGAGGCAAAATATGATGGAGAATAAAAGACTTACAGAAGGCAGCATAACAGGGACGTTAGTCAAGTTAGCAATCCCTATTATGGCTACTTCCTTTGTACAAATGGCATACAATTTGATGGACATGATATGGTTAGGTAGGCTAAGTACCAATGCAGTAGCAGCAGCAGGAACAGCAGGATTTTTCACATGGTTTGGGACAGCTCTTTTTATGACACCTAAAATAGGAGCAGAGGTAGGAATAGCTAATTCACTTGGAAAAGAGGATATGGACTCTGCTAAAAAGTATGTATTTCATACTATACAGCTTGATATCATTATTGCAATAATATATTCACTACTTCTTATAGTGTTTAGACATAAAATCATTGGGTTTTTTAATTTAGGTGATGGTGAAGTCACTAAAATGGCTGTAGACTATTTATTTATAATTTCCATAGGTTTGGTATTTTATTTTTTAAATCCTATTCTTTCAGGAATTTTTAACGGTTCTGGCAATAGTACTACACCTTTTAAAATAAATGTAATTGGATTAATAATGAATATGATACTGGATCCATTGATGATCATGGGGATTGGACCATTTCCAAAGATGGGGATTAAAGGTGCTGCTTTAGCTACTATAATTGCACAGTTTACCGTTACCCTTATTTTTATTATCATAGGAAAAAGTAAATCGAATTTATTTGATGATTTAAATATATTCCAGATGCCAGATAAAGATTATCTTAAGGATATATTTAAATTAGGATTACCAGCTTCTATACAAACTGGAATATTTGCTATGATTGCTATGGTTATAGCTAAGATAATATCAAAATGGGGGGCTACACCAATAGCTGTACAGAAGGTTGGTTCTCAGATAGAGTCAATTTCATGGATGACAGCTGGAGGATTTTCAACAGCTATATCCGCATTTATAGGTCAAAATTATGGTGCAGAAAAATGGAATAGGATAAGAGAAGGCTATAAAAAAGGACTATTAATTGTAGGGGCTATAGGAATATTTGCTACCTGTTTACTTATATTTGGTGCAGAACCTATATTCAGATTGTTTATTCCCAATGATGAAGAAGCCCTTCAATTAGGTATAACCTATTTAAAGATTTTAGGTATATCTCAATTTTTTATGGCAATTGATATTGCTACTCAAGGAGCTTTTAATGGATTACGAAGGACAGTTCCTCCTTCTTTTGTAGGAATATTGTTTAATGGTTTACGTATACCGGCAGCATTAATACTTTCTTCTACTTCTTTGGGTTTAGATGGAGTATGGTGGAGTATAAGCATAAGTAGTATATGCAAAGGAGTTGTACTGTTTATTTGGTATGTATTAGTTCTTAGGAAGAGCCCTAAAACAGAAGAATAGCTAAAGGAGTATTGATAAAACTTGATAGAATATAGGAGAGGAAATCTATGGATAGATAGTGATTTTGAAATAAGAAACTTAATGGAAAATGGAATTGATGTAGATTTGTTTATCCCTTTAGATTCTAGAACGTTAAACTTGTATATAGAGGATATTCCCAATTATATAGATAATAGAATCCAACTGGGAGAAGTTAGAAGTATTATTATAAGATTTTCTACAGATGAAGAGGATAACCAGTGCACAGTCCATTTTTTAAGGAGCATAGACATTCAATCTGCCACTATGAATTTTGTAATGGAGTATAAGGAATATTATATTAGACTAGAAAGTAGAGAATACAGTATAGAAATGTATTTAAGGAGGAAACTCACATGAAATTTCGGAAAGCTACGGAATCCGATATAGATAATATTATGGGTATCATAAGGCAAGCTCAAGAATATTTTAAAAGTCAAGGAATAGATCAATGGCAAAACAACTACCCTAACTATGAAACCATAAGAGATGATGTCCGAAACGATAATGGTTATGTGCTGTTAAAGGATAAAATTATAGTTGGTTCAGTAGCTGCTATATTAGGAGAAGAAAAGACCTATAAGGATATCTATGATGGGAAATGGATAAGCAATAATGAATACTTAACCATTCATAGATTGGCAGTTGACTCTGATTATAAGGGATTAGGATTATCCTCTATAATTTTAAACAATATAGAGGATATCTGTTTAAATAATAGGATATTTAGCATCAGGATAGATACCCATGAACAAAATATTCCCATGCAGAGATTTTTGGAGAAGAACGGGTTTGAATATTGCGGCATAATATATCTGGAAAATAAGGACAAGAGAATAGCTTTTGAGAAGATAATTGGATAGTATTCAAAAGGTGAGGATATTTGTGAAATTTAAAAGCAGTAGATTCAAAATTACAAAGATATTGGTTTCAATTATTATAGTTATTTATATATCCTTCTTATATATGGATATTTTTAGTATAAAAGGGTATGTATCATCTGATGTACTTAAATTTATATCCATAATACTGGTCTTTATAATTTCAATTCTTGGAAGAAATAGCTCTCTTAGCTATGAGGATATCCACCACCTGCAAATAGGATTGTTTATCACCATATTTGCAGATTTATTTCTTTTAGTTTTAGACAGCCATTACATATTAGGAATCATTTTGTTTTCTATAGTTCAAATAGTATATTCTTCTAGATATGAGTTTAGAAACCTAAAGACTATTATCGGAAACTTCATGATTATATTTTTAGGACTGTCTATTCTCTATCTTATTTTAAATAGGTTTAATGATGTAGATTTTATATGGGTAGCAAGCATGTTTTATGCCATATGCCTGTTGACTAGTATAAAAAGTGCTATAAAAGCATATAAGTATAAATTATTTCCTAAACCCAATAGACAGATGATACTCGTAGGCATGATCTTCTTTTTACTATGTGATATAAATGTAGCTTTGTATAATTTAATAGGAGAATCTTCAAGTATTCCTTTTGTTTCAATGTGGCTGTTCTATTTGCCTTCTCAGGTATTATTGGCCTTAAGTTGTTATAATTATGATAAAAATTAAGTGTTTTGAGTCTCGAAATAGTATATAATAGATTGTATAGAATATTCATATTAAAGGGGGTAATTCTTTGCTTAGTAAAAAGGTTATAGAAAATGTACTGAATGCAGCTCTTGACAATGGAGGAGATTTTGCTGAGATATTTGTAGAGGATAGGTTTAATACAAATATCCATATGTTAGGTGGATATGTGGAAAACAGCATATCTGGTAGAGATTTTGGTATAGGTATTAGGATATTTGATAAATTTAATAGCGTATATGCCTACACCAATGATTCCAGTGAAGAAAACTTAATAAAAGTAGCAAAAGAAGTATCTTTGGCTTTAAAGTCCAATAGACAGGATATAGTATTGAACTTAATGAAATCTCCTGTCCATAATATTAACCCTATTAAGATAGTACCTAGTAGCGTGGATAAATCAAAGAAGATTGAATTGTTAAAGAGAGGGTATGAAAGTGCTAAAAACTATGATTCCCTTATAACTCAGGTTACAGCTGACTATTTTGATGAAGAACAAAATATATTAATAGCCAATTCAGAAGGATTAATAGTTGAAGATAAGAGAATTAGAACTAGATTTAAAGTTATATCTGTAGCATCAAAAGATGGAGAAATGCAGGTAGGTTTTTATGGTCCAGGAGCTGCTATGGGTTTTGAGTTCTTTGACACAATCGATGTAGAAGAAGTAGGAAAGGAAGCTTCAAGAATTGCTAAAACCATGGTATTAGCAGATCATTGTCCAAGTGGAATTATGCCAGTAGTCATCCATAATGAATTTGGAGGAGTATTGTTCCATGAGGCTTGTGGACATGGATTGGAAGCGACTTCCGTAGCTAAAGGAACTTCTGTTTTCTCCAATAAGTTAGGAGAAAGAATAGCATCCCCTTTGGTAACCGCCATAGATGATGGTACATTACCGAATGAATGGGGTTCATTAAATATAGATGATGAAGGAACACCAACTCAGAGAAACGTACTTATTGAAAATGGAGTACTTAAATCCTATTTAATAGATAAATTGAATGGCAGACGAATGGGCATGAAATCTACTGGTTCAGGAAGAAGACAGTCCTATAAATTTGCTCCTACATCTAGAATGAACAATACTTTTATAGCTAATGGAGACTCAACTTTTGAGGAGATAATAGGGAATACGGAAAGGGGACTATTTGCTAAAAAACTAGGTGGAGGCAGTGTAAATCCAGCTACAGGTGATTTCAACTTTGCTGTAGCGGAAGGATATTTAATAGAAAATGGAAAGATAACCAAACCTGTTCGTGGTGCAACCCTTATAGGTACTGGAGCTAAGGTATTAGAAAAAATAGATATGGTAGGGAACAATCAAACTTGTGGTCAAGGAATGTGTGGTTCCCTAAGTGGTTCTATACCTACAAACGTAGGTCAGCCAACTATAAGAGTTAAAGCAATGACAGTTGGTGGAAGGAAGGGGGATGAATAGGATGAAATATAGGGACTTAGCTGATAAGATATTTGAAAGAGGAAAAGATAAATTTGAGGATATGGAAGCATATATAGAAAAGACTAAGGAAATTGAAATATCAGTATTTAATGGAGAAATAAATAGATACAATATTTCAGATACTGAAGGTCTTTCATTGAGAGGGATAGGTAATAATAAAATGGGATATTCCTATACGGAAAAGCTAGATGAATCATCTATTGATATGTTAGTAGATGAAGCCTATGAAAATAGAAAATATATAGACTCCTTAGAAAAAGAACTCATATTCTCAGGTTCAGATAAATATGAAGAACTGGATAATTTTAATAAATCTCTTAAACAGACTCCATTGGAAGATAAGATTGAGCTTGTAAAAGCATTAGAAAAGGAAGCCTTTAAATTGGATTCAAGAATTACAGCAGTAAGCTATTGTATGTATGACGAAATAGAAAATAGCAGGTATCTAATGAATACTAAAGGCTTGGACTTAAAAGAAAGTATAAACTTAGCCTATTTACTTATCATGGTAGTAGCAAAAGAAGGAGAAGATACTAAAACAGGGTCTAGCTATATAATATCTAGAGATTTTAAAGATTTTGATTATAAAAAGATGGCAAAAGAAGCAGTAGATGAAGCTATATCTCTTCTAGGAGCAGAATCAATAAAATCTAAAGAATACCCAGTGGTATTTAGAAATGATGTATTTACTGATATATTAGGGGCTTTTCAATCCATATTCAATGCAGAAAGCGTTCAGAAGGGATTATCCTTACTTAAGGATAGGATTGATGAACCAGTTGCAAACAAAAACTTTACATTGGTGGATGATCCGTTTGTAAAAGAAGGATTTAGTTCCATATCCTTTGATGGAGAAGGTACAGCAACAAAACGTAAAAAGATAATAGATAAAGGTGTATTGAAGACTTATCTATATAATTGGAAGACTGCTTTAAAAGATGGAGTAGAATCCACTGGTAATGGTTACAGGAGTTCATATAAAGCTTCTATATCTACTTCTGCTACTAATCTATTTGTAGAAAAAGGCAATAAAACTCTAGAGGAAATATTGGAAACTATAGATAATGGAATAATGATTATTGACGTTCAAGGTCTGCACTCAGGGGTAAATCCAGTATCTGGAGATTATTCTCTTTCTGCCTATGGATATGAAATAGAAAATGGGAAGATAAAAAGACCAGTAAATCAAATAACCATTGCTGGAAACTTCTTTGAAACCTTAATGGATATTGAAGAAATAGGAGAAGATTTAAGGTTTAATTCAAGTGGAGTAGGCTCTCCATCTATAAAGGTTAAGAAATTAGCGGTTTCAGGGGAATAAATTTAAGCCAATATTAATGGACAAAGACCTTCATATTTAAACCATATGAAGGTCTTTTGCTGTAAAAATTCAATGGATTATGTTTATAGATTGGCAACATCTTAATGATATAATTATATGGAGGTGAGTTTATATGAAGGATAACAGGATATTAATAATAGAAGATGAAGAATCCATATGTGATATATTATCATATGCTTTAAGGAAAGAGGGCTATACAGTAAAGTACTCCAACACTGGTAGTAAAGGGGTTCTACTAATTGAAACTTTCAACCCAGATTTAATCATATTAGATATTATGCTACCCGATACCAATGGTTTTAACATATGTAAAGATGTGAACCGAAAATATAGATTACCTATAATAATGTTAACCGCTAGGAATGATATTGTAGATAAGGTTCTAGGATTAGAATTGGGGGCAGATGATTATATTACAAAACCCTTTGATATTAGAGAATTGACTGCAAGGGTTAAGACTATTTTAAGAAGGATAGGACAATCATCGGATAGCACTTTAAAAAACATCATCTATATAGATGAAAATATTTATATAAATACCAATAGCAGAACCGTTTACAAAGATGAAGAAGAGATAAAGCTAAAACCTAAAGAATATGATTTACTCCTCTACTTTAGTTTAAACAAAGATAGGGTATTCACTAGAGAAGAATTATTGGATAAAGTATGGGATTTTAATTATGAAGGGGATTTAAGAACTGTAGATGTTCATGTCCAAAGGATTAGAAAAAAATTGGACTATACCAGCAGTTCCATAATAGAAACTGTTTTTGGTATTGGATATAAGATGGGGAGGGGATAATAGATGACAATGTCTATAAAACATAAATTGACTATTGGCTTTCTAATGTTATTTATAATCTCTTTTCTTCTATCTAACTCTTTTATTAAAAATTTAGTCTATAGAAATTCCAATAATATCATAAAAAATGAAATGCTTAATATACAGAACTATTCTAGGGAACATATTTCAAAATTATACTATTCAAAAGCTCATGATTTCGATTTATTTCATAACGAAGGAGAAAATGTAGCAATGGATTTAGCTATTTCTTTTAATTCAGATATAATCTTATATGATGAAGAAGGTTTATCTATAGTCGAAGTTTTTGGCGAAAATAAAAAACTTGTAATAATCAATAGAGACGAAGAAAATGAAATACTAGATAAAGATGTAAGGTTAGCTTTAAATAACAAATCCTCCTTTATAGTAAAAGAGGATGATGATAAATATATGGTTTGTTTTTCTTATCCATTATACATTGAAGAGTGTAACCAAGGAGTTATAAGATTTTTAAAGGATTATAGCCATATTAATAATTATAATAAAAAGATTATCAAAGGATTTTGTATATTTTCTATAGTCATGTTTACATTATTGTTTTGTTTTACATATTATATTATCTATAAATTTACTAAACCTATAGAGACATTGTCTAAAGGTTTTAAAGAAGTTGCAGATGGAAACTATGATATACTCGTAGATATCAATACTGGAGATGAGATGGAAGAATTAAAAGATGATTTTTTGTATATGAAAGATAAATTAAAGGAACAGACGGAAGCTCGTACACTTTTTTTAAATAATATTACTCACGAATTAAAAACTCCTTTAACTACTATTACTGGTTATGCTCAAATAATTGGAGAAGAAGATTTTAATGATAGAGGTTTTCTCAAAAGAGCTGCAAAGAGTATAGAATCGGAAAGCAAAAGACTTCATGAAATGGTACTTAAGATAATAGATATATCTAAAAAAGAAAAACATATGGATTTGGAGCCTTTTACTAATGTGGACTTATTTCCCTTATTAAATAGTATTTGCGATGATTTAGAGATAAAAGCTAGTAAATATTCTATTACTATGAAAAGGAACTTTGAAGCCATAAGTGTTCGTGGACAGGAAAATGAATTGAAGAAATTGTTTTTAAATATTATAGATAATAGTATAAAACATGGGAAAATAAATTCTATAACATCTATTGATGGTATGAAAGAAGAAAATTTAGGGGTGGTAGTCATCACAAACGATAGTCCCAATATAGATGAAGAAGTAATGAAGAATATATTTGAACCTTTTTATAGAGGGAGTTCCCCAAGGCATAATGAAAAAGGGAACATGGGATTAGGCTTATATATATCTAAAATCATAGTAGATAATCATAATGGGAGTATAGATTTAAAAAATTTAGATGGTAAAACTATTGTAACTATAAAAATTCCCCTTTGGCAATAATTTGGCAACAACTTAAGCAAAGTTAGAGATATTTAATTATTATAATGAAGTAAAAGCTTAGGAGGGATTTTATTGAAAAAAGGGTTTAAAATCTTAATTTTATTGTTTGTGGTTGTCCTATTATCCAGTTGTACTAAAGCCGACAAACCTATAGTAGTTACGGAAGATGTTTTAGACGAAACTATTAACTATGATGGGGATATGGATAACAATATCAAATATTTTCCTAATATGTCATACATAGATGTGCCAGATGATTTATTTAAAGATTACCGTTCTAAATATTCTATTACTGAAGCCAATGGAGAGGTGTTAGGCTTTTATAAGGATAAGCTTGTTATCAAAGAACAGAATTCATCAAATATAATACTTCTTCAAAACACTCTATTAGCACCAGAAAATTATGCTTTAGAAGATATAGAAACTATTCATGATATTAAAGCGCTAGATATGTCAGAAAGAAATGGAAATATATTGTGCATACATGATGACAAATTATCTATCTATAATATTGAAGATAAAAGTTTTAAGGATTTAAGTATATATATAAAAGATGATAGTGCAATTAATAAAATAAAATTTATAGATAAGGAAGGTAAACATCTAAGTTATATGGATGAAGAAAGTGATGAAATGGTATCGGTAGATATAGGGACTAGAGGAGTTGTAGATGTATGTAGGACTAAAATTAGCAGTCCAGACCTGAGTATAAGTCCTAACTTTAAGACAGATAAAATTTCAAACTTAGCTATTGGTGATAAAAGATTGTATTTTTATACGGTAAACTCCATAACTGGTAAAGAAACATTACATGGATTATCCAGAAAGCCTGAAGCAGCGCCTAGCAAAAGAGTTTCAGATATTGTGATTCCCCTTTTAGATGAGAAGGATATTATACATGATTATCAAGTTTTAAAAGATGAAAATATAATAATATTTAATGGAATATTTGAAGGAAAATCAGGACTTTATCTATTTAACAATGAAGATAACTCCATTAGAAAGATAGCAGATGGTGGAGAAAATGAAAAAGGAAGATGGATGCCATCTTTTGCAGTATCTACTGATGAAAAATATATCATCTATAGTAAAGCTATATTAAAAAACAAGGAAAATTATTTTAATATCTATATTTCAAAAATAAGCGATATGGGAATATCAAAAGGAACTCTAATTAAAAGTGAAGAAAGATATATTAAACCCTTTTTAAGTATTGACACCTGGGATAATGGTAAAAACAATATAAACTTATTTATAGAAGAAAAGCAGAATTCCACTAAAGAAAATATAGAAGATTTACTTAAGATTAAAATATGGGGAGATTAGGTTGAATCTATAAATGTAGAAGGGGATTGAGTATTTTATCCCCTCCTATATTAAAATTATGAAGGAGTTTTGTGAAAAAGGTAGAATGATTAATATATAGACTAACATTTAAAGTAAAAATGAGTTATTGGAGGGGCTTTTATGGAAATTTTAGTGGTAAGACATGGAGAATCTCAAGCGGATTTAGAAGATAGACACGAGGGAAGAGCTGACTTTCCTTTTGGATAGTAGACGGAAACAAGAGAGAAATAGTTTTCACTAATTCCCAAGAGCATTTGCTGTAATCTATAATTATATAATATTTTTTGATTTAAATATTAAATTGGAGGAGAAGAAATGGCAGAGGAACGTAATATTAAAATTAAAAAAATACTATCAATTCTATTGATTCTAATTGGAACAATACTATTATTTAATACCAATAGTAATCCTAATAGTTTCTTAATAAGAATATTTAAACCCATCAAGATAAATGGAGGACGCTTTTATTATGCTAATATTCTACATCCAATTTTAATCTATTATGGATTTAAAGGAGTTTATAAATATGGAGAATCTACATATTTTGAAACCACAGGAAAAAGGATTATCTGGGTTATTATAATATATCTTTTTATTTCTAAATTTTCTACTCCTATAATAAAGACAGCAAAGAGCATGTCTAAAGGTTTAAATGCCATATATTATAATCGAGAAGACAATAATAGAGGATTAGATTTTAGTGCAATAGATGATGATAAGGTTATAGTAAACTATACGTTTGAATTAGAAAATTGCAGCAAGGATGTTCAACAGTTTCATATCAAATTATTGTTTCCAGAATTTCATGGAGGATACGTTTCTCAAGAGGAGTTTATATTTGAAGGGGACGAAATAGATAAAGAACCTATGATTACCATGGCGGGTAAGGAAATAAAAAAATTTAAACTCAATTTTATAGTGGAAAATGAACTTAAAAGATCAAACTTTAGCGGTAATGCTGAGGAGTTTGAGTTCATATTATATAATGACAATGAAAAGGTAGAGTTCATTAATGAAATATAGACGTAAAAGATGATGACAATTTCATAAAAATGTAGTATATTATAACTATGATTTAATTCAAATTTTAAGCCAATATAGCTCAGTTGGCAGAGCAGCAGTTTCGTAAACTGCAGGTCAAGGGTTCGAATCCCTTTATTGGCTCCATATTAAATGTCTTTTGATAAGTTAAAATGGTTCTATTAAACTTATTTATTGCTAAGAAAAAGACAAACCCATAGATTTGTCATAACTACTAATGGTAGTCATTCTGAAAATATTTGAATAGTTAATGTATCAAAAAGTATATTTAAGTAAAGCAAGGTTATGAAAAATAAAAATTGGCAATAAGTCACAATAAAGGCATTGGCTGTAATAAGTCAATACCTTTATTAGTATTTTTTATTTTATATTTCTTTGTCTTTTGGTTTTTTCTCATCTTTTTTATTATCTTCCTCTATAATTTCTATAGAACAACAAGATGATTTTTTTTCTTAAATAGATTAGAAAGAGTAGTATTTTTTTTAACCATATTATCACCTCCTACTACATAATCATATTAAATACATATCCTGTAATAATTGCTACGGTAAATATGGAAAGAACGAATGCAATTATCATCTTCTTTTTAAATATGGAGCTTAATAATGAAAGTTCAGGAATACTTGCCCCAGCTCCGCCAATAATAAGTGCTACCATTGTTCCATAGCCTACTCCCTTATCAATAAGTATCCTTGAAATAGGTATATTGTTTCCGTCCTTATATACATAGGGATACCTACTAAAGCAGCAATAGGTACTGATAATATATTTGATTTTCCAGCAAAGTTAGATAGTAAATCTTTAGGAATAAATTCATATATAAATGAGCCAATACCAGCACCAAGGAGTAAGTAAGGGAGTACTTTTTTTAATAGAACTAAGGACTCAAAAAAGGCGTATTTAAAAGCTGTTATATTTTTCTTTAAAAATGTGCCTTCAAGATTTTCATAAACTATATCGTCCATTTGTTCACCCTTAATACTTACATTTTTAATTTCTTTTTCAAAACCAAGTTTATCAAGTAACAATCCAATAATAACTGCGAATGTAAAAGTAAAAGCGATATATATAATGGTTGCTTTTAGATCAAAAAATGTTAAGAACAATGCTATAATTGCAGGATTCAATATAGGTGATGTTAATAAAAATGATATAGTTCCTGAAAAGGGGGCGTCACTTTTTAAGAGTCCTACCAAAATAGGAACGGTAGAACAGGAACAAAAAGGTGTTACAGCCCCTAAAATAGCTCCAAATATACCATTTAGAGTTTTTCTAGGAGTAGTAAGTATTTTTTTAATTTTATCTTTTGATAAGTAAATTTGAATTAGAGCTACAAGAAAGCTAACTCCAATAAAAAGCAACAGTAATTCTCCCATAAGAAATAAAAACATTTTTATTACTTCCATTAAACTACCCATTTGAGACATTGTGCTTCCACTCCTCTTTATTCACATTTTTAAAAATATCTTTTAACAATTCATAAATATCATTATTCTGATTCAACGAGTAGTAATTCCATACGGCAACTTTTCTTTTATTAATAATATTTGCTTCATGTAATATTTTAAGATGGTAGGAGATGCCGGATTGACCAATATTGAAATAGCTGCCTATATCACAGACGCATCTTTCACCGTTTACATATAAATATAAAAGCACTTTAAGTCGCAGTTCATCAGCCATAGCATTAAAAACTTGAGCATAATCACTAAATGGTTTATTCATTTATATTCCTCCTAATAAATCAAAATAATTTTATATATACATCAAGAAAGTTTGATGTAACAATTATTATAATATTCATGACCTTCAAATTTGTCAACCTTTTTTAAAAAAAGATTTCTTTAAAAAGGTTGACAATTAAAAAGCAAAAGCATACTATATGAGTATAAACGAATATAATCATATAGTTTATTACTAAATAAATATGAAATACAGTCAAAGAATAAAATAATAGGAAGAAATTTTGAGTCAACAATGATATCTAAAATGGGTATTGTAGATATAGTTGAAAGGGAAACTATTTATTGTAGGATACAGCGGGATTTTCAAATGTTGATTTAAAAGTATTATAAGTATCTAGTTTTATTTATTAAGAAAATACTTATGATATATGTATATGTTGAATATTGGAAAATATATGACTATATTCAAATGTATTCATATACATAGGAGAAGAAATGAAAATAGAATTTTTGAACTACCAATGTGTTGTGCTACAGGACTTTGTGGTCCAAACTCTGATGAAAGATTAGTAAAATTAGGTGAGAATATTGAGTTTTTAAAGAAAAAGTATACTTCCAATTACTATTATTAATGGTAAGGTAGCTAAGACACATGATTATGCCACATTAGAGGAAATAGAAGATAAAATACAAAATAGGGGTGTTATCTAAAATGGAAACGAAATTTATTTTCTTTTCAGGAAAAGGAGGAGTAGGAAAACTTCTATGGCATGTATTACTGCTGTTCAGATTGCAATTAAAGGTTTTAAAACTTTGCTCATGACAACAGATCCTGCTGCACATATCGGAAATGTTCTAGATAAACCAATTTCTAATGAAGTTACAAGAATAGATGGAGTTAAAAACTTATATGCTGTGAAAATTGATCAAAAGAAAGCTACGAAAGATTATAAAAAATCAATTTTAGATGATGCGAAAGGAATACTTGACGAAAACACTATTAAAGCAATGGAAGAAAAATTAAATTCTCCTTGGACTGAGGAAATGGCAACATTCCAGAAATTTATTCAATATGCTAATGAAGATGATTTTGATGTTATAGTATTTGATACTGCACCTACGGGTCACACATTAAGGCTTTTAGAACTTCCTATGGATTAGAGCAAGTTTAATTAAAAGCTGGTATTTCAACGGGAATAAGTGATGCAGATAAGATACAAAAAGAAAGATTTGATAAAGCTATGGAAATGATGAAAAATGAAGAGAAAACTACATTTAGCTTTGTAATGTATTCTGGGAAAACTCCAATGATAGAAGCTTATAGAGCATCTAAAGAATTAGAAGACTTTAGAATAAAAATATAATCAGTTGTAATAAATTTAATTATTCCAGAAGAACAAGCTCAAAGTTCATTTTTTAAGAAGAGAAGGGATATGCAATTACAATATATTGATGAAATAAAACAAAGATTTGAAAATGCCAATATACTTCCTATACCAATGTTTAATACAGAAATTAAAGGGATTGAAATGTTACAGCAAATTGCAGAAACAGTCTTTAAGGAGGAGATTTAAGTAGATAATAAAGTTAAAGTTGAGATTTTTGGTGTAAAAGATTTTCATGTTAGCAGTGAATGTAGTTGTGAAAGATATTGTGGTTCTTCTAGAAATATGGATAGTTGTATTTTGAATTTGTTAATTTTATAAAAGAAAAAGATATAAAAGATAAAGTAGAAGCTAAATTTATAGATGAGTTTCAAAAGGACATGAGTAAATACAAATATATAAACAAAGCTTTAGATGTAGATTATGGACTACCTTTAACTGCTATTAATAAAAGGTTATATTTTATGGAGGAATATCTAATAAAATAATTTTAGATAAGGTTAGTGAAGAATTTAGTAAGTAAGTTTTAACATAGAAATTTGAATTAAAAATAAAAATGTTAGGAGGCATATAATTATGAAGAATAATGATATTAAATCAAACGACCAAGGTCTAGGTGTTTTTCAAAAGTATCTTACTTTATGGGTGGCATTATGTATCATTATAGGTATACTTATCGGAAAGTATATACCATCAATTCCTAGAACACTAAATGAATTTGAATATTATAATGTTTCTATACCTGTTGCTATTCTTATATGGCTTATGATTTATCCAATGATGCTTAAAATAGATTTTTCAAGTATAGTTAATGCAACTAAGAAACCAAAAGGACTCATTGTTACATGTATAACAAATTGGCTTATTAAGCCGTTTACCATGTATCTAATTGCAACGTTTTTTCTAAAAATTGTATTTAAGGCATTTATACCAGAAAATCTAGCTATAGAATATTTAGCTGGTGCAGTTTTACTTGGAGCAGCACCTTGTACAGCAATGGTTTTTGTTTGGAGTCATTTAACAAAAGGGGATCCTGCATATACCCTTATCCAAGTAGCCATAAATGACTTGATTATATTATTTGCTTTTACACCTATAGTAGCAATTTTATTGGGAGTAAGCAACGTTGCAGTACCATATAAAACCTTAATATTATCAACTATACTTTTTGTGGTTATTCCCCTAACAGCAGGATATTTAACAAGGAAATTAGTCATAAAAAATAAAGGCATTGAGTATTTTCAAAATGAGTTCTTGAAAAAATTTGATAATATAACTATAATGGGATTACTTCTCACTTTGATTATTATTTTCTCATTTCAAGGAGATATTATTTTAAACAATCCATTACACATAATATTAATAGCAATTCCATTAACAATTCAGACATTCTTAATATTTGGAATTGCATATGGATGGGCAAGATTATGGAAATTGCCTCATAATATTGCTGCCCCAGCAGGTATGATTGGAGCGAGTAATTTCTTTGAGTTAGCTGTTGCTGTTGCTATTTCACTATTTGGTTTAAAATCAAGTGCTGCATTGGCTACAGTAGTAGGTGTGTTAACAGAAGTTCCTATTATGTTAGCTTTAGTAGGAATAGCAAATAGAACAAAAGGGTGGTTTCCAAAATAAGAATAATAATACAAGAGGCCAGCAAATTTCTGGCTTCTTGTATTATTAAAAAGTTGACAATAAAAATCATATAAAATATGATATAGATAAAAATGAATATACTTATATGATTATAAATAGGCTCTATTTATGAATTGTTGTCATCTATAAGGCAGAAACTATGTATATAATACGAGTTGCTATGTAATGAAAATATAAATGAAATTGAAAAAGCAGAACTAATTATTTATGCTATTCTTCATGAAATATAGAATAATAGCAGTATATCTTTGAATAGTGAGAATACCAAAGAATGTATGGATTATTAAAAAACATTGGGAAAAATTTTCGAATCTATTATGAAAATAAGAATTTAATTAATAAATAAAAAGCTATATAAAAATATCTGGAGAATAGGGAGGTGATATTAATGGATTTAATACAGGTTATGAAAGCTCTTGCTGATGAAACTCGAATGAGAATATTAAATATATTAAAGGATGAAGAATTATGTGTATGTGAAATTGAGACAGTACTTGATATTACACAATCAAATGCTTCCCGACATTTAAATCGATTGATTAATGCCAAAATATTAGATAATTATAAGCTTGGAAATTATGTGTATTATAAAATAAATAAAAATGGAATAAAAGAATATCCCTTTATAAAAGAAATTATAGAAGAACATACTATGAAGTATGATATGTATCGAAAAGACTATGAAAGATTAAAAAGATATAAGCAAAATGGTCTTTCTTGTGATGGACTTAAAGAAGGTAGGGCTTTTGAGAAATTTTAAATAAAAAATTAGGGAAATTATTTGATTTAGATATTTTTGATTCGCACTATACTGGAACGGAATAAAGGCTGAAATAAATCAAGATTCAATAAGAATAGTAAAGGATTTATCGAAAAGAATTAGTAGAGGAGAGATTAAATTATAATTTTAAAATGTCGGTGTGATATGATACTTCCAAAGTAGACAGCTTAATTAATTAAAATTTAGACTATCTACTTGGAAGTATTTTTTATGGGTGATTATGATTTTTTGGGGTATACTAAATTCAAATAAGTTATGAAAGAAGGTATAGTATGACTAATACCAATAGATTAATCCATGAAAAATCCCCATACTTACTTCAACACGCATATAATCCTGTAGACTGGTATCCTTGGTCGGATGAAGCCTTTCAAAAGGCAAAAGAAGAAGATAAGCCTATATTTTTATCTATAGGTTATTCAACCTGTAGATGGTGCCACAATATGAATAGAGAATCTTTCCAAGATGAAGAAGTAGCGGATATATTAAATAGATATTATGTACCTATAAAGGTGGATAGAGAGGAAAGACCAGATATAGATAAAGTCTATATAACCTTTGCTGAAGCTATGACGGGTTCGGCAGGATGGCCTCTTAATCTAATACTTACTTCCCATAAGAAACCTTTTTTTGCTGGCACATATTTTCCTAAGAGGACTAGAAATAGGATGGTGGGGTTGATAGATTTGTTGGATAAGGTGAAAAAGGTTTGGGATAAGGATAAAGAAAATATAATTGATGAAAGCAATCATATTTTAGAAGAAGTAGAATATAAGTATAATTCTTATTTTAAAGAAGATATTGGAGAATATATATTTATTAAGACGAAGGAAGACCTAGAAAACAGTTTTGATGACATCAATGGAGGTTTTTCATATAGACCTAAATTTCCGCTACCTCAATATATGTTGTTTTTATTAGAATATGGGTATAAAAGAAAAGACGAGAAAGCTTTAGCCATGGCGAAATATACCTTGGAGAGCATGTATAAGGGAGGAATTTTTGACCATATAGGTTTTGGATTTTATAGATATTCTGTAGATGAAAAATGGCTGGTTCCCCATTTTGAAAAGATGCTGTATGATAATGCACTATTGAGTATTGCTTACACTAAAGCCTATGAAATAACAGGGAATTCCCTTTATATGGAAATAACTGAAAAGATATTTGAGTTTTTATTAAGAGATATGTCCTCTCAAGATGGAGGTTTTTATGCTGCATTGGATGCGGAAACGGAAGGAGAAGAAGGTAAATTTTATATATTTGGGTATGATGAAATAGTTAATCTACTAGGAGAAGAATATGGAAAGTTTTATTGCAGCTATTATGATATAACTGAAAATGGAAACTTTGAAGGAAAGAATATACCAAATCTTATAGGAAAAGATTTAAGCTCAATAACTGAGGTAGATAAAAGTAAACTAGATAGTATGAGGGATATGTTATTTTCCTATAGGGATAATAGGACTAAACCCCATAGAGATGAAAAAATACTTATTTCTTGGAATGGGTTAATAATCGCTGCTTTATCCTACAGTGGAAAGGTATTTGGTAAGAAGATATATATCGACAAGGCTAAAAAGACAGCAGATTTTATTATAACTAATTGTATAGACAAAGAAGGTAGACTACTATCTACCTATATCAACGGAGAAGCCTATAATTTTGGTTTTTTAGAGGATTATGCTTTTCTTATATATGGATTATTAGAACTCTATGAAGCTACAGAGGATCAAGTTTATTTAGAAATCGGCAAAAAACTTATAAAGGATATGCTTAATCTATTTTGGGATGATAAAGATGGCGGATTGTTTTATTACAGTAGTATTTCAGAAGAGTTAATATTTAGACCAAAAGATGTTTATGATGGAGCTATACCCTCAGGAAATTCCATGGCAGCATTAGATTTAATAAAGTTATATACTATTACAAAGGATGAGGAAATATATGAAAAATATAGAAAGCTTTTAAACGCTTTTGGAGGAAATATAAATAGCAGTCCAACTTCTCATGTTTATAGCGTTTTATCACTGCCTAATTTAATTTTATAAAAAAAGTATTTACTAATATGAACATTTATGTTATATTGGAATATAATAATTTATAAAATAATTGATGTAAAAAAGCTATGATTTGGTAAAGTAAAATATATAGAGTATTACAGAGAGGATTCCATAGGTGAGAGGAATCTATATTAAGTATATTTGAAGTGCACCAATGAGCTTTTAGTCGAAGTATATAGTAGACTAAAACGGTAGTTCCCGTTACAGAACTAGAGTATGTTAGTACTTGAATTAAGATGAGACTATGTCTCAAGCAGAGTGGAACCGCGAAGCCAACCTTTTGCCTCTGTATATTTTTATATACTTGAGGTGGAAGGTTTTTTTATTTTTAAAAACTAAAAAAATGGAGGTAATAGAGATGAAGTATAACAATATTTATGAAACTATCGGAAGAACACCTTTAGTAAAGCTAAATAATAATTCTGATGAAATGGGGGATATACTAGTAAAGGTAGAATCCTTCAATCCAGGAGGAAGTGTAAAGGATAGAGCAGCCTTATATATGATTAAAGATGCAGAAGAAAAGGGTATGCTTAAAAAAGGTGGAACTATTGTTGAGCCTACTAGTGGCAATACAGGTATTGCCTTAGCAATGATAGGAGCAGCAAAAGGTTATAAAGTAAAGATAGTTATGCCTGACACTATGAGTATTGAAAGAAGAAAGCTTATGGAAGCTTATGGTGCAGAGGTTATATTAACAGAAGGAAAATATGGGATGGCAGGTTCAGTAGAGTTGGCAGAAAAGCTAGTTAAGGATAATGGATACTTTATGCCTAATCAGTTTGGGAATATAAACAATGTAAAAGCACACTATGAAACTACAGCAGTGGAAATTTTAGAAAGCGTTAAAACAGATATAGATGCTTTTGTAGCTGGCGTTGGCACTGGAGGTACTATAACTGGAGTAGGTAAGAGGCTAAAAGAAGTGAATCCGAATATACTTATAGTAGCAGTAGAGCCAAAGAAATCTCCGCTTCTATCTGGAGGTAAAGCTGGTAGTCATGGATTACAGGGAATAGGAGCTAACTTCATACCAAGTATATTGGATAGAGATATACTTGATGAGATAATAGGAATAGAAGAAGAGGAAGCATACCTACAGGCTAAACATCTTGGAAAGAATGATGGAATACTTTGCGGTATATCATCAGGAGCAAATGGGGCTGCTGCTGTAAAGATAGCTAAAAGATTAGGTAAAGGAAAAACCGTTGTTACAGTTCTTCCTGATACTGGAGAAAGGTATTTATCTACAGATCTGTTTAATGGAGAGTGATGTATATGTTTAAATTTATTATAGAAGAAGCAAGAAATATATTGGAAAAGGATCCAGCAGCTAAAAATCTATTTGAGGCAATATTTTGTTATCCTAGTCTAAAGGCTGTGCTCTATCATAGATGGGCTCATAAACTCTATAATAAAAAAAGGTATACATTATCTAGAATTATTTCCCAAAGGGCTAGAAGAAAGACGGGGATAGAAATCCATCCAGGAGCTAAAATAGGAAGAAATCTGTTTATAGACCATGGAATGGGTGTAGTAATAGGTGAGACAGCTGAAGTTGGCGATAATGTTACCATGTATCATGGAGTAACTCTAGGGGGAATTGGAGGAGAGCCAAATACTAAACGTCATCCTACTGTAGAGGATAATGTAATGATAGGTACAGGAGCTAAGATATTGGGACCTATAACCATTGGAAGAGGAGCTAAGATAGGCGCTAATGCTGTTGTCTTGAAAGATGTGCCTCCTTATACAACTGTAGTTGGAATACCTGCCAAGGTTGTAAAAACCAATAGAGATGATTATTTAATGTATGTAATATAGTTAGTTGTTAGAATAAATCTTTAGGTCAGATTAGCATCTGACCTAAAGATAAATTTGATTTAATTTAATAGATATAATATTTGTATTTACTTTTAAGTACTATGGTGTATAATATAGGATAATAGATAAATATTGAAACTGTGACCGAGAGTAGTAGATATAATATAGGTCTAAAGCGAATCAGGGATGGTGAAAGCCTGATGATACTATTATATCGAATGGACTTGGGAGTTAATATCTGAATTTTAGTAGGATATTAGGGCTGATTACCCTTAATAGATTAAAGTGGGCTTAAAGCCAATTTGAGTGGTACCACGGAAGTAACCCTTTCGTCTCTTATTTATAATGAGATGAAAGGGATTTTTTATAGGAGGTATTAAAAATGGAAAGAAAAGTTGTATTTAGTGGTGTTCAACCATCTGGAGGATTAACTATAGGAAACTATGTAGGAGCTATAAAAAATTGGGTTGATTTACAAGAAGAATATGATTGCTATTATTGTATAGTTGATTTACATGCTATTACAGTACCCCAAGTGCCAAAGGATTTAAGACAAAACACGTTAAAAGTTTTAGCCATATATTTGGCTAGTGGAATGGATTCAGAAAAATCTACATTATTTATTCAATCCCATGTTAGAGCTCATGCTGAATTGACTTGGGTATTAAATTCGATTTCTTATATGGGGCAGTTGAGTAGAATGACTCAATTTAAAGAGAAAGCTAAGAGAAGTGAAGAAAATTTAAATGCAGCATTATTTACTTATCCTGTGCTTATGGCTTCGGATATTTTATTATATCAAGCGGATTTGGTTCCTGTAGGGGAAGATCAAAAGCAGCACTTGGAATTAGCTAGGGATTTGGCAGAGAGATTTAATAATAAATATAGTGAAACCTTTAAAGTGCCAGCACCTTTAATACAAAAGTTTGGTGCAAAGATAATGAGTCTTCAAAATCCAGAAGTCAAAATGTCAAAATCAGATACAGATGAAAATGCTTATATTTTAATTTTAGACAAACCCGATGCCATAAGAAGAAAGATAAAAAGAGCAGTAACGGATTCTATAGGAGAAATAAAATATAATGACGACCAATTAGGTGTTAAGAATTTGATGAATATATATAGTGTATTCTCTGGAGATTCTGTAGAAACAATTGAAAACAATTATCAAGGAGTTGGATATGGCAAATTTAAAGAGGATTTAGCTGAAGTAATAATAGAAGGATTAACGCCAATACAAGAAAAGTATGATTATTTCATGAAAAACAAAGACTATTTAGAAAAGATATATAAAGAAGGGGCAGAAAAAGCTAATTATGCAGCTATGAAGACTCTTAGAAAAGTATATAAAAAAGTGGGATTTATACAACCATAGGTTGTTTAGTATAATCGAGTTTTATTAGGGAAAAAGTTTTTTAACTTTTTCCCTTTTATTTTATCTCCAAATATTTTTTTGAAAAATGTAATAAATATATAATATATTTATTTATCTAATGTTTATGGCTTTGTATGTTAAATATTGATAATTTTTGTTGCATTTTGTATATTTTGCTGGTACAATTTTTTGCATAAGGATTTTACCTTTAAGTTTATAAAAAGGAGAAAGTGTATGAAAAGTATTAGATATTTTTTTAGAGGTATTCCAGATGGATATATTTTTCCAACAGGCAGTATAGCACACTGGATTATAATGGCAATAATATTATTTGGAATTGAATTGATTATTAAACGTAGAGAGAAGCTTAGAATACCTAAGTATGGAGATGCATTTAAAATTATAATGACTATTGTACTCGCCATGCAGCAAATAACATTGTATCTATGGTATGGATTTTCAGGGTATTTTTCCATACAAGAGAGTTTACCTCTATATAATTGTAGAGTGGCTATTATATTAACTATTTTTGCTTTTATTACTAATAAGGAGTTTTTTAAAAACATCTGCTGCTATTGGGGAATTGCAGGTGCATTCTTAGCTCTTTTTTTTCCAGTTGTAGATCCGTTTAAGTTTCCTCACTATACAATAGTATCTTTCTTTGGAGGACATATTCTAATGTTATGGTCTGCAATTTACTTTTTAGTAGTTGTGAAGCATTATATAAACAAAAAAAGCCTAGTATCTATATTGTTTTTTACAAATATTTATCATGTTCTAGTCTATGCTTTTGATAAAATTACTAACTCCAATTATTGCTACTTAGTAAATCCACCATTTTCAATTGGATTTATAGATAGATTATCTCAATTTTTTTATACAGTTACTGCGCTTAATGTATTCAATGTAATTATTTTCTTATTTTATTATGTATGCAAAATAGTCTATAATCATTATTTAGAGAAAGAAGAAATAGAGAGTTTAATTTAGAAAAAAACATGAGTCAAAGGAATTCCTTTGACTCATGTTTTTTTCTTGACATAAAGAATAATAAAGAGTATTCTATACATAGATTATCTATGTATAGAATATCTATGTATTGGAGGTGAAAAAATGAAAATCAGTAAGGAATTAATAAATGGTAGTACGTCTATATTAGTTCTAAGCCTTTTAGAGGAAAAGTCCATGTACGGTTACGAGATAATAAAAGAAATCGATAAAAAGTCCAATGGAGTATTTGAGTTTAAAGAAGGAACTCTATATCCACTACTTCATAGCTTAGAATCTGATGGATATTTAGAATCCTATTGGGATAAAGGAGAGGGAAGTCGTAAAAGGAAGTACTATTCTATTACACCTAAAGGTAAAAAACATATAAAGGAGAAGAAAGAGGAATGGAATGTATTTTCCCAAACGGTGAATAAAGTTATTGGAGGTGAATATATATGGATTTGATGAAAAATGAAAAGGTAAGAGCTTACATGGAACTCGTATGTGGTCAAATAAAATTTAAGGACATACATGAAAACATTAAAGAAGAGTTGTTAGATCATATAGATAATATTGTGGAAGAAGATATGGAAAAAAATCTTACTTTAGAAGAAGCCATAGATGGGGCAATAAAACAAATGGGGGATCCCTACATATTAGGACAGGAATTAAATAAGGTTCACAAGCCTAAACCTGAGTGGAGTATATTAGCTTTAACTTTCATATTTACATTGATAGGCATTGTAGCACTTTACGTGATGAGCATTCAAGGGTTATGGACTGATTGGAGAATTAAAGGGATGATTAAAAATTCAGCTATAATGTTTGTAGCTGGTATAGCTATAATAGTTGGATTATACTTCTTTGACTATAGAAAGTTCAAACCTTTTTCAAAATATCTTTATATAGGAACTAGCTTGTTATCTATATTTGTAGAGGGGCACTATAGAATATTCAATATAGAGACTACAGTTTTCGTTTATAGAGTAAGTAGAAATTTAGCCTATATAACTCCATTTTTATATGCTATAGCTTTATCTGGAATGTTTTCTGAAGACCGATGGCAAAAGGGTAAAAGATTTTCAAATTTGATAATTTTATTTTTACCAATGATTATATCTTTGAGGTTAGCAACGATGACTCCTATAATCATGTATTTTACCATGGCATTGGTTTTAATATTTGTATCCAAGGGAAGTGTTAAGTATATATTTGGAAGCATAGGCGTTAGTGCTATAGCAGCATTTCTTTCAATAATCAATTATCCTTATAAAATTGATAGATTAAAAGCTATACTAAATCCATTTAAGAATGGTTATATGGATGTTCAGTTAAGAAATCTAATATCTTCAGCAGGTCTTTTAGGAGATAGGACTAATATAGATAAGATTGAAAAGCCTATACTGGACTTACCAGAAATGCATACCGATTATATATTTTCATATATCATTTATGCCTTTGGATGGTTAATAGGTATATCCATAATAACATTGTCCATAGTGTTTTTTATAAGATTAATCAAAACTGCTAAGAGTATTGAAGATAGTTATGGAAGATTATTAGTATCTACTTTTAGTTCTTTATTAATTATTCAGTTTGTGTATAATATCTTAATGGCTTTAGGATTAGCGCCAGTGGCAGGTATATCCATGCCATTTATAAGCTATGGAACGGTTTTAAATATGGTAAATATGATAATGATAGGGATAATCTCCAGTGTATATAGAAGAAAAAATATAGTAGAGAAAATTTAATATAAACAAAAAGAAGAGTATACTAATATACTCTTCTTCCACATGTAAAGTGATCACTATAATATCCAGAACTAAGGGTTGATATTATAACTCCTCCTCCAGCAGAGCTGGAGTGTATAAAGTTGCCATTTCCTATGTATATTCCTGCATGGCTTGGACCAGATTTATATGTATTGCTAAATATGACTAAATCTCCAAGTTGTAGCTCTTCTTTGCTTAATTCACTTCCAGCTGTTGCTTGGTCAACTGATGAACGAGGTATATCTATACCGTGTTGTTTATATATATACTGTGTGAAGCCTGAACAATCAAATGCACTTGAACTGGAATTGCCATATGAATAGGGAGTACCCATATATCTTTTAGCAGTAGATATAATCGCTTCCCCTAAAGAACCACTTCTCGAACCGCCTCTACTAGCTGATGGTCTAGGTCTGCGTTTGTTTCCACTTAAAGCATCATTTATGGCTTGGATGGTTTCCGCACCAGCTATTCCATCAGCTTTAATACCATATAAATTTTGAAAATCCATAAGAGCTTGTCTAGTTTCCGAACCAAAATAAGTAGTACAATTATCTATATCTAAAAAACCTAATATTTTAAGTCTTTCCTGTAGAGCTTGTACATCTTCTCCGCTTATATCTTCCTTAAGTATACGATTATATGTTAGAGGTTCTAATTCTAAGAGGCTTTTTAAGACTTTAAATGAATCAGGACCAAATATACCGTCTGCTTTCATTCCTATTGAATTTTGGAAATCCATCACAGCATTAACGGTTTGATCTCCATAATATGTAGTAGTTTCCTCAAGGTCGAGATAGTTTAGGTTTATTAGATGCTGTTGGAGGGTTTTTACATCTTCATGCTCCATTCCCTTTCTCAATACTTGATCTCCTAATTCAGCTTGTACAAATATTGGATTAATGGATAGGACTCCAGCTATAGTAAAAGTTATGACAGTATTTTTCAAATATTTTATATTCAGCATTATTAAAGCAACTCCTTTTTTTCTTTTTAACCTTGTTATTATAAGTATATAGTAAAATTAATAATAAATAAAGAGGAAAATGTAACTAATTTGTAACTTTTTATAGCTAAGTATTTAGAATAAATAAAATAGTGGCAATCATCCGTGATTACCACTATTTTATTCATATTATTTCCTTATATTGTTCATAGCTTTTTCTGCAAATTTGGTAGTTACTATCTTTTCATAGTCAGCTCTCTTATCTAACTCTCCTGCTAATTCCATTATATCCATCATATGATTTAATCCATCTTCAGTTAAAATTAAATCTGGTTTCCAAGTATCTTGTTCTTTGTATCTATTTATTAAAGTTATTAGCACTTCATCGTCTGTATCTGGAAATTGTGGTTTTACTGCTTCGGCAATTTCCTCTGTAGAATGGTTTTGTACCCAAAGCATACCTTTATATACTGCGTTGGTAAATTTTTGTATCAAATCTGGGTTCTTTTCAATTATGCTCTTAGTAGTTGAATAACATGTATAAGGTATATATCCTCCTTCCTTACCAATGGATGCAACTACATATCCTTTTCCTTCTTTTTCTAAGGTAGCGGCTACGGGTTCAAATAGTGCTACATAATCACCTTCGCCTCCAACAAAAGCCCCTGCCATAACATCGAATTGAATATCGGTCCTTACATTTACATCGACACCCGGTGTGAGTCCATGCTCTTTAAGTACGTATTCCAAAGTCATTTCAGGCATTCCACCTTTTCTTCCACCGATTATTTCTTTTCCCTTAAGCTTATCAAATGTAAAGTCAGGGTCAGGTTCTCTTCCTACAAGAAAAGAGCCATCTTTTTGGGTTAGTTGAGCAAAATTGATGGCATAATCTTCCCTACTTTGGTTATAGACGTATACGGAGGCTTCTGGTCCCATAAATGCCACATCTGCTTCACCACTTAATAGAGCCGTCATACATTTATCTGCTCCTTTACCATTGGTAAGCTCAATTTTTAATCCTTCTTCTTCAAAGAATCCTTGAGTTATTGCCACATATTGAGGGGTATAAAAAAGAGAATGGGTAACTTCTATAAGTCTAACCTTTTTAAGCTCATCTTTTTTACAGCCAGTTAAACTCATACTAAGGAGTAAGGTCAGTATTAATGTCAGTGAAATTAATTTAAAAACCTTTGACATCTTATCCCTCCTATAATATTATAAGAATAATGAGCGTCTTTTATAGTCATAATATTCATCCTGATACATTTGGTTACAAAATAAATTAATAGTTTATAAAAAAGGAGTTAAAATATGAATATACCTAATATGCTTACCATACTTAGAATAATACTGGTACCTATATACCTATATCTTTTTTATACTACGGGTGAAAATCATGTGCTCTATGCTGGAATAGTCTTTATAATGGCTGGAATATCAGATATTTTAGACGGATATATAGCAAGGAAATATGATTTAACTAGTGATATAGGAGCAGCCTTAGACCCTCTTGCAGATAAATTGATGGCTTTTGCAGTACTTATTAGCTTTACAACATCCAAGTTAATCCCCTCATGGATTTTAAAGATTATTGGACTCAAAGAGGTAATAATGATTACAGGAGGATTTATATTGTATTTATTTAAGGGAAATCAGGTTTTACCAGCTAATAAATTTGGCAAGATAGCTACAGTATCCTTTTATACTGCTATACTATCAGTAGTATTTAAAGTTCCTCGTATCGTTGTAAAGGCATTATTTATAATAACAGTATTATTAAATATAATAGCGTTTATAAATTATTTGATAATATATCTATCTATGGGGAATAAGAAAAGTTCTAATTGACAAATAAATAATTTCTATATATAATGATTACTAACAATTTTATATCTACAATGAAGAAGAGGAGTAAGTAAATATCCTATATAGAGAAAAAAGTCCAAAGGCTGAAAGACTTTTTAGGCAATATTTACTGAAGGTAGCTTCTGAGTATTCAAGCCGAAGTGTTAAGTAAGCTTGAACGGAATAACCGTTATAGATATTAAGAGCCATAGAGCTATTCTATGGAATTAAGGTGGTACCGCGAATACACCCTTCGTCCTTTATATTGGATGGAGGGTTTTTTTAATGCATATGTAAATTTAAAAATTAGGGAGGAATAAATATGATTGAAAATCTACCTAAAACCTATAATCCAAAGGATTTTGAAGAGAGATTATATAAGTTTTGGAATGAAAATGGATATTTTAAAGCTAAAGTAGATGAGAATAAAAAACCTTATACTATTATGATGCCCCCACCAAATGTTACAGGGAACCTTCATATGGGTCACGCATTGTACACGCTTCAAGATATACTAATTAGGTGGAAACGAATGGAAGGATATGAAGCTTTATGGCTGCCAGGAACAGATCATGCAAGTATTTCTACAGAAGCTAAAGTAGTAGAGAAGATTGCTACTGAGGGAAAAACTAAGGAAGTCCTAGGACGAGAAGGCTTTTTAGAAGAAGCTTGGGAATGGACTAGGACACATGGTGGAAATATAAACAATCAATTAAAAAAGCTGGGAGCATCCTGTGATTGGACTAGGGAGAGATTTACCTTAGATGAGGGTTTAAGTAATGCAGTACAAGAGGTTTTCATTAGACTATATGAAAAAGGTCTAATCTATAGAGGTAATAGGATTATAAATTGGTGTCCAAACTGTAGAACTGCCATATCAGATGCAGAAGTTGAGCATGAAGATAGTTTAGGACATCTTTGGTATATAAGATATCCTATAAAAGATGAAGAAGGATATATAACCATAGCAACCACAAGACCAGAGACGATTTTAGGAGATTTAGCTATTGCAGTTAATCCAGAGGATGATAGATATAAGGATTTAGTAGGTAAGACTGCTATACTGCCACTAGTTAATAGAGAAATACCTATCGTTGCAGATGATTATGTTGAGATGGAATTTGGTACTGGTGCAGTAAAGATAACTCCTTCTCATGACCCAAATGACTTTGAAGTAGGAGAAAGGCATGGATTAGGTCAATTGATTATAATGAACGACGATGGAACCATAAATGAAAATGGCGGCAAATATAATGGATTAGAAAGATATGAAGCAAGGAAGAGGATAATTGAGGATTTAGATGAGAAGGGCTTTTTAGTTGAGATTAAAGACCACAACAATAGTGTAGGGCATTGTGAAAGATGTAAAACCGTTGTTGAGCCATTAATATCAAAACAATGGTTTGTTAAGATGGAACCTTTAGCAGAACCAGCCTTGAAAGCTTATAAAGATGGAAAGTTGAATTTTATACCTGATAGGTTTGGAAAAATTTATACCCAATGGCTTGAGAATATTAGGGATTGGTGTATTTCAAGACAGCTATGGTGGGGACATAGATTACCCGTTTACTATTGTGATGATTGTGGTGAAATAATGGTTTCAAGAGAGAAACCAGAAAAATGTACTAAATGTAGTAGTTCAAATATCCACCAAGATCCAGATACCCTAGATACTTGGTTTTCATCAGCCCTATGGCCTTTTTCAACTTTAGGATGGCCAGAAGAAACAGAGGATTTAAAATATTTCTTCCCTACAGATGTGCTTGTTACAGGTTATGATATAATCTTCTTCTGGGTAATTAGGATGGTATTTTCCAGTATTGAACAGACAGGGGAAGTGCCTTTTAAAGATGTATTCTTAACAGGTCTTGTTAGAGATGCAGAAGGTAGAAAGATGAGTAAATCATTAGGAAATGGTATTGACCCATTAGTTGTAATAGATGAATATGGAGCAGATGCATTGAGATTTACTCTAATTACAGGTAATACACCTGGAAATGATATGAGATTTTATATGGAAAGAGTTGAATCCAATCGAAACTTTGCTAATAAGCTTTGGAATGCTACTAGATTTGTATTGATGAATTTAGATGAAGAAGTGGTAAATAAGGAGATAGATTTAAACTCCTTAGAGGAAGAAGATAAATGGATATTATCTAGGGTAAATACGACTATTAAGGAGATTACAGAAAACCTAGGAAAATATGAAATAGGAATTTCAGCTCAAAAGATATACGACTTTGTATGGGATGAGTACTGTGATTGGTATATTGAAATGGTTAAACCAAGACTATATGGAGAGAATAAAAGAAGTAAAGAAATAGCTCAGAAGGTTTTATTAAATGTACTAGAGAATATTTTAAAACTACTGCATCCATTTATGCCTTTCATTACTGAAGAGATATGGCAGCATCTACCCAATAGGGAAACTCCATTGATAGTAAGCAGCTGGCCAGTATATGAAGAGGAAAAATCTCATAGTGAAGCAGAAAAACGTATGGCTTTTATAATGAATGCTATTAAAGGTATAAGAAATGCAAGGCAGGAGATGAATATCCCACCTTCTAAAAAGGCTAGAACCATATTTATAACTAAGGATAAAAATGTAAGGGATATGTTAAACTACGGCAGGAGGTATTTTATCAACTTAGCCAGTGCAGAGGATATTGAGATAGTAGAGGATAAATCCACTTTAGGAGAAGATAATATATCCGTTGTATTGGATAAATGTGAAATATATATTCCATTGATGGATTTAATAGATTTGGATAAGGAAATAGAGAGGTTAGAAAAGGAAAAAGAAAAACTAGAAGGTGAGCTAAAGAGGGTAAGGGGTAAATTATCAAATGAAGGTTTTGTGAAAAAAGCTCCTGAAAAAGTTGTAGATGCTGAGATAGAAAAACAAAAGAAATATGAAGATATGATGGAGAAGGTATTGGAAAGGCTTGAACATTTAAAATCAAACAAATAGAAAAGGGTGGATTTAGATCCACTCTTTTCTATTTTATTGTTGTTTATTGTCCAAAAATGATTTAAAATTGTTATGAAAGTATAAGTGAAAGGTGAGGAGATAAAATGGATTATATTGAAGCTCTGGATTATATAAATGACAAGAATAAATTTGGATCAAGGCTTGGATTGGATGTAATAGGAAAATTATTAGAGTTACTTGGAAATCCTCATTTAGATATGAAATATATCCATGTTGGAGGAACGAATGGGAAAGGCTCTACTTCTTCATATATAGCTACTACATTAAAAGAGGCAGGCTATAAAGTAGGCTTATTTACCTCTCCATACTTAGAAAGATTTAATGAGAGAATATCCATTAATGGGAATGATATCCCTGATGAAAGGTTAGCAAATATAACGGAAAAGATTAAGGATAAAATTGAAATTATGCTAAAAGAAGGATATGAACATCCTACAACTTTTGAGATAGTAACTGCTATTGCTTTTGTATATTTTAAGGAGGAAAATGTAGATTATACCGTATTGGAAGTTGGTTTAGGTGGAAGGTTTGATTCTACAAATATTATAAGAAATTCTACAGTTTCAGTAATAACCACTATAGATTATGATCATACAGATGTACTAGGAGATACATTGGGGAAAATTGCATATGAAAAGGCTGGAATAATAAAAGAAAAAGGCCTTGTTATTTCTTATCCTCAACAAGAAGAAGCCCTTGAAGTTTTGAAAGATGTATCGAAGGAAATGGAAGCAGAATTTATTCAATGCTCTATGGAGAATGTTGAAATTAAAGACTTAAATGAATTTGGTGGATTGTTTAACTTTAAATATAATGATAGGGTATTCAATGATATAAAAATTGGACTTTTAGGGAAATATCAAGTATACAATGCGGTGTTGGCATTGACTGCGTTATTAACCTTGAAAGAGAAAGGTTTAGTGGATATAACTGATGAGCAATTGAGAAATGGACTTGAAAGAACTAAATGGAAAGGCAGACTTGAAGTATTAAAAAGAAATCCTACATTTTTAATCGATGGAGCACATAATCTTCAAGGGATAAAAACATTAAGGGAAAGTTTAAAGATGTTTAATTACGATAGACTGATACTTGGGATTGGTATTTTAAAGGATAAAGATGTAGAGCATATGGTAGAGATTATAGCACCTTTAGCAGATGAAATCGTCATTACAGAAGTAAATATGCCTAGGAAAAAGGAAGCAGAGTCCTTAGAGAAGATAATAAAAAAGTATAATGACAGGACTTATATAGAAAAAGATATTGAAAAAGCCATAGATAAAGCCTATGGACTAGCAAATGAAAAAGATTTAATAGTGTTTGGAGGTTCCCTATATTTAATAGGAGATGTGAGAAAGATATTGCTAAAAGATAATTGAGTTATAAGTAACCCTTTTATGGAATAGACATATAAATATATTCTATAGGAGGGTTTTTTTATGAATAAAATAAGACTGAATCCTTATACCCATTTATCCAATAATCAATTAATAGACTTTACTATAGAAGAAATGGATAAGTTAAAGGTTTTATCCATTGCCGAAGATATTGAGGAATACGAAAGGGAAGTTTCATTAGTCAACCAACTGATAATCGAGGTTAAGAGAAGAAATCTGTCAATAAAAAAATCTTTACTAGCAAAGCGAATTTTCATTAGATGATGGATTAGTAAAATCTTATCACCTTCAACTGCTGTAATGCATAGATTGATTTATATACAGTGGATGGAGGTGAAACTTTGGTGTTAAATGGGAAAATAATAGTTGCTAATACTGGGGACGATACATTAACCTGTATAGACTTTAAAAAAAGGGGAGAAGTAGAAACTATAGATTTAAAGGAACTAATTAAAAACAATGGCGAAACAAATTTTAGTCTGGATAGTTCATTTATTGGGCCTTATGAGATGGTATCCAACGGTGAAGGTTCAATATACTGTACAAATGCGTATGATAATTCTGTTTTTAAGATAGATATTGAAAATAAAAAAATTATTGATGTGATTTCTGTAGGTAGCTGCCCTACTTGTATAAGATATTTTAAACATCACCTTTATATTGCTAATAGCGATTCAAATTCCATTTCTATAATAGATGAAGAAAGATTTTCTTTAATTGAGAACATACCTGTAGGAGAAAAACCTACAGATATAGAAATAGATGGGGATAAAATGAAAATCTATGTAGCAAATAATAATGGGTACAGCATAAATATCATAGATTTAATGGGAAAGGACAATGAAGTTATTAAATTAAATAATAATCCAATAAAGATGTTGTTAGAAGGTAAACATATGTATATATTATTTAGCGTTAATAATAGCACATTAGGTAATAGCAACATTTCAGTTATGGATTTAAAAACGTATGAAAAACATGAAATTTTTGATCTTAAAGGAATATTTAATACTATGTTGAAAATAAATGGGAGTGAGCTTATATTTTTAACAAATATAGACAATGGATATCTCTATAGAATAGACATAAAAAAAAGGAATTTATTAAGCAAGACCCATTTAACAGGGATGCCTAATAAATTGGAATGGGATGGAGATAATACGCTATTTATTACTAATATCTCAACTAATACATTAACCTTATTTGATATACATGATAATAAAATAATAGACAGTATAAGAGTAGGCCATGAACCAAATGGAATTTTAATCTTCAATTGAGGTTATTTTATCATCAGCCAACATATTTAATAAATTTTTATAGATATATTCCGTATTGTCTTTCCATGTATTACAGATTATTTGAGCTTGTTTTGGTGTTGTTACATTTAAATACAAGCTGAATAATGTTTCAGAGTTCTCTATTAGTTTTAAATTGACTATGTATTCGTTATCATTTTTTTGAAAGTATTCACCTATGACTTGAGTTGCTTTTTTTTCATCTTCTTTTATTTGAACGAATTTATCAGAAATATCTTTTTTTATGTTCTCTGGTATTCTATCTTCAAAATAGGAGAGAGTTAATTTACCTTTATCTAATAAGACATAAACTTTTTTATCATCTTTATCTATGTAGTCGGTAAAATTAGACTCTATAAGTTCAGATAAATATTGCTGTATTAAAAAATAATTCATATAATTTTTTTCTAACATAAATTCGGTTATTTCTGCATTAGTCAAAGAATTTTCGGATTTATCCATAAGATATAATAAAAGCAATTTATTTTGAGCTAATTCCTCAGTGTTTTCAATAAACATATTACGCACCTCTTTGATAATAATATAAACTTATTAAATTATATCATATTAAAGAGGTAAGTGGAATTCCACTTACCTCTTTTTGAGATTACTTATTTGACATTTGTCTTTGAGCGTCTTCTACCAACCTTTTTACCATATATCCACCAACATATCCATTTTGTCTTGATGGTAGATTACCTTTATCTATACTATCATAATTAGCTAATCCTAATTCACTAGCAATCTCTAATTTTAATTGGTCTAGAGCTTGCCTTGCTTCTGGAACTACTATTTTGTTATTGTTAGCCATTTTTTTCTCCTCCTCTACAGCAACAAGTTTTTGTTGTTGTACTAATATGATAACCTTTTTTGTTGAAAATATTCTTGAAAAATTTGAAAAAGTGTATATAAAATGCCAATTTGGTCAATAATCATAGATTATATAATTTTTATTTAAATGTAAAGAATTGTTTATATATTATAAGGAAAAATAGTAATAATAATATTAACTTTAAAAAAACATTATGAGCTTAAGAGTTTTTTGGCATAAGTAATATAAAAATAATTTAAGAATAAATTATATTATAAAGATATTATAGGAGGGGATACATTGAAAAAGGTATATTCAAAAAATCATATGTCATTAAGAATCATGATTGTAATATTTGTCATTATGATTTCCATTATCTATACAAGTATTAAGACAGACAAAAATATTGCAGAAGTATTTTCTTATAAAAAGGAACTCCCTATATATAGTGTAGGAACTGATGAGAAGAAATTGGCTTTTAGTTTTGATGCAGCTTGGGGAGATGAATATACTTTAGGGATTCTAGAGATATTAGATAAGTACAATATTAAAAGTAGTTTTTTCTTAGTAGGCTTTTGGGTTGATAAATATCCAGAGCATGTAAAAGAAATATATAGTAGAGGACATGACGTAGGGAATCATTCTACTAATCATCCCTATATGACTAAGCTATCCGATGAAGAGATGGCAAAAGAGTTAAATGTGACTGGGGATAAGATAAAAGAAATAATTAAAGAAAAACCTATACTATTTAGACCACCTTTTGGAGATTATAATGATAGAGTGATAGATGTTTGTAGAGATAATGGGTATTATGCTATTCAATGGGATGTGGATTCATTGGACTGGAAGGAATTAGGAGTCCAACCTGTTGTAGATAGAGTAACAAGAAATGTAACAAATGGCTCCATAGTATTGTTTCATAATAATGCAAAGTATATTTTAGAATATCTTCCCATAATCATTGAAAGGTTGCAAAGTGAGGGATACGAAATAGTACCTGTATCTCAACTAATATATAAGGATAATTACCATATGGATAATACAGGAAGACAAATTCAAAATAATTAAAATCTAAAAAGGGAGCATTTATATGGCATACCAATCGTTAACTTCAATAGGAATACTAAGTTCTGATGAGAACAATATTACCCATCATATAACTAAGGAGATATTTCTAAAATTGGACTACGAAGTTATATATAAAAACAAAAAAGAGACTATAAATATTTTATCTTCAAAAAATAAACTAGTATTAATTATGGAGTTGAATCCTAAGATAATAGAATCCGTATTGAATATGGAATTGTACTTTGATGTTTTGCTTCTATCCACTTTGAAGGAAGAGGATTACAAAAATCCTTTTATAAGGAGTATGGTAAGCAGGGGACAATATATAATCATGAATATAGATGAATCAAATTCTATGTATATTTTAGGAGAGAACACAGAAGGGTTGATAATAACATATGGATTAAATAAAAAAGCTACAATTACAGCTTCTAGTCTTAACACCTCTAGCAATACTGAATTCAACTTATGTTTACAAAGGGAGTTCAATTCCATAAATGGAATAAAAATTGAGCCTATGGAAGTGCCAATAGTCATAAATTTAATTGGAAAGACGAGTATCTATCATGGATTAGGAGCCATAGCTTGTGGGCTAAGCTGTGGAATAAATGTTAGTCAAATACAAGAAGTTTTATCTAAGATTAGTGGAGTCTACAGGCATTTAGAGAAGATATATGATAAGAATTATATGATACTTGATAACGATTGTAGTATGCCTTCAGATTACAATTTAATATTTGAAGAAATCCAAAATATTAAGTGCAAAGATGTTTATGTTATAAGCGGCATAGATATCGATCAAGGAATTTATACTATTAAAAAAAACTTAGAGGTAATTTTAAGTTGGATGCCAATAATAGGCATAAAGAAGGTATTTTTATATGTCAATAAGGTAGATAGTTTAATAAGGAATAATATTGATTTATTATTAACAAGTAAAAAAGTTAATTATGAAATATTTACTGAATTGAATATTTGCATTGAAAACACAATTCTATTATTAGATAAAAACGATTTGCTATTGATGATGGGGAATGAATGTTTAAGGAATAGCAGGGAAATTATTAGCCAGTTAATATGAAAATTTAACTGGTTTTTGCTTTTTAAGTGGAAGAATTGAGCAAAATTTGATAAAATATTATCATATTATTTATACGAAGGTAAAAAAGTCTATATCTATGAAAAATTTCATTGTCCCTATCATATTATTTTAAATTAGCGAATAAACATAGTTATAGATTATAAGAAACATAAGAATAAGGGGGAGATGATTATAGTGATTGACAAGGTAATTGATACAAATGTGGTAGAGATTATTGGGAAAATTAGTTCACCAATGAGTTTTAGTCATGAGATGTATGGTGAGGGATTTTACAGTTTTGACTTAGAAGTCCCTAGGTTAAGTGATTCAGTGGATATTTTGCCTGTAACTATATCTGAAAGACTAATCGTAAATATGGATTTATCATTAGGTAATTATGTAGAGATTTATGGTCAGCTGCGGTCCTATAATAGGTATATCAATAATTCAAGTCGTCTTGTATTGACTGTATTTGCAAGGGATATTAGAGCCTTAGAAGATGAGGAAGAAATAGAGGAGTTATTAAAAGCTCCCAATGAAATTTATCTAGACGGCTATATTTGTAAATCTCCTATTTATAGAACTACGCCTTTTGGGAGAGAAATTTCCGATTTACTTATAGCGGTTAATAGACCTTATAACAAATCCGATTACATACCTTGCATTGCTTGGGGGAGAAATGCTAGATTTTGCGAAAAGTTATTGATAGGGGATCATATTAAGGTATGGGGCAGAATCCAAAGTCGGGAATATCAAAAAAAACACAACAACGAAGAAGTAGAAACAAAGATAGCCTATGAAGTATCTGTATCTAAATTAGAGTATATTGAAAACGATAACAATAGAATAGACGATTGTGAAAAGGAACTATAAGGACTAATGAGAGCATGCTTTCTGTATATTTCCCATAATAAAACAGAAAGCATGATTTTTTTATTATTTTTTGTTCCACTAAATCCATATTATATGTTATAATTTACACAATATGACTGGAGGTAAGGAGAAAGATTTATGAATGTAAAAATAATAATTACTTCTATAGTGTTAATTATATTGGTTAGTTTGCAGTATACTTTAAATAAAATATTATTTGAACTAAGAGAAATAAAACTAATATTGAAGAGGAAATTTCAGTAGTATATAAAAAAGAAGGGAGAGGTATAGGTTGCAATTAGATAGAAAGCCTAAAACACTATTTAGTCGAGAAGAAATATCTCAGAGAGTAAAAGAATTAGGAGAAGAAATATCTAAGGATTATAAAGATAATGATATTATAGTAATATCACTGCTTAGAGGAAGCTTTATATTTGCCGCTGATTTAATAAGGGAGCTTGAAGTTCCTGTTAATATTGACTTTATGACTACTTCATCTTATGGACATGATGAAGTATCCTCTGGAATTGTAGAGATAATTAATGATGTAAGGACGGATGTTAGAGGCAAGGATGTCATCATTGTAGATGATATTATAGATTCAGGACATACTATGAAAAAAGTAGTAGAATTTATAAGTATGAAAGAACCAAAATCCATTAAAATCTGCGTTATGTTGGACAAGCCAAGTAGAAGGGAGGCAGATATCTTTCCTGATTATGTAGGCTTTACTATACCTGATGTATTTATCGTAGGCTATGGTCTTAATTATGGAGATTATTTTAGAAATATACCCTATATTTTCACTTTTGATGAATAAAAAACCTACAGGAAGTCCTGTAGGTTTTTATTATCCATTGATTATATCATCCATATTGAATAGTCCTTTATCTTTTTTAACTATAAATTGTGCTGCTACTAATGCACCTTTTGCAAATACATTTTTTGATGAAGCATTGTGTTTTATCTCTATTGTTTCGTCTAATCCAGCAAACAATACGTCATGTTCACCTACTATAGTTCCACCTCGAACTGCATGTATGCCAATCTCCTTAGGAGATCTCTTATTTGTCTTTGTATTTCTACCAAAGGTATATACTTTACCGTTATCAAATACTTCGTTTATCTTGTTAGCTATCATATAAGCAGTACCGCTAGGTGCATCTATTTTTTTATTATGATGCTTTTCGATGATTTCAATATCAAAATCTTCACCTAATACAGAGGCAGCCTTGGAAACCAAGGATAGTAGAAGATTTATTCCCAAAGACATATTTGCTGAATAAAATATTGGGATTTCTTTTGAAGCTTCATTCAGTTTTTGCATTTCCTTTTCTTCATATCCAGTAGTACCTATTACTAAAGCCACTTTATTAGTTTTTGCATATTTTAATAGATTATCTAAAGATGTAGGATGAGAAAAATCTATTATTACATCACAATCACCATGAAAATCATCAAGATTTTTATATACTTTAGTTTCGCCTTTATAGGAATCGGCATTTTTGTCTATTCCTCCAACTAATTCCATGTCTACGCTGTTTTTTATTTGATTACCGATTACTTGGCCCATTTGACCTAGAAATCCGTTAATTACAATTTTTATCATTATCCATTACCTCCCTACATTCATTCCGTATAGAGACATTTCATGGATTAATTTTTGTTTATTTTCATCAGTCATAGATGTAAGAGGTAATTTGCAAGGACCTACTTCCATCCCTAGTAAATTCATGGCTTCTTTTACTGGGATAGGATTTACTTCTATGAATAGAGCATCTATCAATGGTTTCATCTTCAACTGAAGCTCCCTAGAGGATTTTAGATCTCCATCTAAGAAATATTCAACTATATTATGGGTATCCTTTGGAAGGATATTTGCTACAACGGATATAACTCCATGACCGCCTAATGACAATAGAGGAACTATCATATCATCATTTCCTGAATAGATATAGAAATCATCAGGAACTAATCTTGCAATTTCTGCTACTTGAGCTATATTACCGCTTGCTTCTTTTACCCCTTTAATATTTTGATGTTTTGCTAATTCCATAATAGTCTTTGGAAGTATATTTAATCCAGTCCTTCCAGGTACATTATAGATAATAATTGGTGTATTTACCTTATCTGCAATAGCTGTATAATGCTCTATTAGTCCTTTTTGAGTTGTCTTGTTATAATACGGTGTTACGACCAACAACCCATCTGCTCCTACTTTTTCTGCATATTGGCTTAATTCAATAGAGTGTTTAGTATTATTACTACCAGTCCCTGCTATAACGGGTATTCTTTTATTTATCTTTTCTACTGTAAATCTTATAGCTTCTTTTTTTTCATCATCGGACATTGTGGCAGATTCACCAGTAGTGCCACATATTATTATGGCATCAGTGCCTTCTGAAACATGCCATTCAAGTAATTCTTCTAGCTTTTTAAAGTTAATTTTGTCATCCTTAAAAGGTGTTACTATTGCAACTCCAGAACCTTTAAACATCATTTCATACCTCCTATTTATTAATTAATAATTCGGCTATTTGGACGGTATTGGTTGCTGCACCTTTACGACTATTGTCAGCTACAATCCAAATGTTTAAACCATTTTCCACGCTAAAATCTCGTCTTATTCTACCTACATAGACAGTATCAGTGCCTTCAGCAAGAATTGGCATAGGATATACATTGTTAGCAGGATCATCAATTACTTCTATTCCATCACTATTTCTAAATAATTCAAATATATCTTCTAATTCAAAACTATTTTCTAGTTCTATATTAGCAGATACGGCATGACCATACCTAACAGGTACTCTCACAGTAGTAGCTGTTATTTTTATATCTTGGTCATTTAATATCTTCTTTGTTTCCTCTATCATCTTTATTTCTTCTTTTGTATACCCATTTTCCAAGAAATCATCTATATGGGGTAATACATTAAAAGCAATAGGATGAGGATATTTATTATGGTAAGGTGCTGCTAAACCATTTTCTAAATCCTTAATTCCTCCTACGCCTGAACCAGAAACAGCTTGATAGGTTGAAAAAATCACCCTTTTTAACTTGTATTTGTCATTTAAAGGTTTTAAAGGTATAACGGATTGAATAGTAGAACAATTTGGGTTAGATATAATTCCCTGATGTCCATGTACTGCTTCAGGATTAACCTCTGGAACTATTAGCGGTACCCAATCTTCCATTCTCCATGCACTACTATTATCTATTACTGTGATTCCTTTTTCTTTTGCTATAGGCGCATATTTCTTGCTTATATTGCCTCCAGCTGAAAATAAAGCTATATCTATAGGTCTATCAAAAGAATGTTCATTTAATTCTTCTATTTTAAATTCTTTATTATTGAATTTAATAATTTCTCCCTTTGATTTAGCTGATGCAAATAGATAGAGATTATCTACTGGGAATTTCCTTTCTTCCATTATTTTCAAAAAAGTTCTACCTACCATACCTGTTGCGCCTACAATTCCAACATTGACCATTTTTACTGGACACCTCCCAAAAAAATATTATTTATTAATATATATGATATAACATAAAATATGTTAATAGAAGAGGTTATTTGATTTTAATTATTAAAAAGTATAAAATATATGAAAGAAAGGAGGTAAATATTCCAAATGATGTCAGATAAAAATAGCCCATCGGTTTTAGAAACGAATATTTTATATTTAGCCATAGCTTTTTTGCTTATAACTGTTGGAGCAAAATCTCAAGCTAAAGAGGTTTATACTGGACTTTTAATCACAGAATACTTGATTATACTATTACCCGTATTGTTTTATTTAAATATTAATGGATATTCTGTAAAAAATAATCTGAGGTTAAATAAAGTGAGCTTACATCAAGCTATGCTTGTGTTGCTTATTGTTATCTTTTCTTATCCAGTAGCAGTATTTTTTAATCTTTTAGGTATTATCTTATTGAATAATTTTGTTCAGATAAGACCAAATCCTGTACCTATACCATCAAATCTTAAAGAATATGTATTAGGTTTTTTGGTAATCGCTTTAACGCCTGGTATATGTGAAGAAATTATGTTTAGAGGAATGATTATGAGATCCTATGAAAGTCTTGGGAAGAAAAAATCTATTATCTATTCAGCTGCACTTTTTGGATTATTTCATTTTAATCTACAAAATCTAATAGGACCAATTTACTTAGGAATTTTGTTTGGAATAATAGCATATAAAACTAATTCTTTAATCTCTACAATGATTGGTCATACGATGAATAACACAATAGCTTTAACTATAGGGTATCTATTTACCAATATTGGGAAGGAACTAGGAGAAAATACGGATATACTGAACATGCCAGAGGGAAGGGAAATGATGATAGCTTTGGTAAGTTTAGGTTTATGTGCTCTGTTATTTGGATTTATATCTTATAAGCTTATTAAAATTTTACCTGCTAATAATGAAGGAGAAATCATAGAACTGAATACTTTTATTCAGGAAGAGCCTTGGATTAAAGATATGAATACTAAAAAGAGGATGAGTCTAATAGAAAGTCTACCAATATTGGTGGTTATATTCTTCTTTGCGTTTTGGAATTTTAAATATTTGTTTATATGAGAATAAAACCCTTTATCCTTCCTAATAATAAGTTTAGGAGGGATAAATTTGAAAGATAAAAAAAAGAAGGAAAAAAAGGAAACCATAGAGGATAAATTGAAATATGAAATAGCTAAGGAATTAGGACTAATGGATAAAATTAACGAAGTAGGTTGGGCAGGTCTAACGGCTAAGGAGTCAGGTAGGATTGGAGGACTAATAACGGTAAAAAAAAGGAATATGAAAAAGGAAGATAAAGAAAAACAATAGGAAATAACAAGGGGGATTCTATGAATAAAGATGATATTAAAAGAGTTGCTAAATTGATTAAGAATTCATCTAAAACCATGGTTTTGACGGGTGCAGGTATTTCAACTGAAAGTGGTATACCAGATTTTAGAACTCCTAATACAGGATTATGGGAGAAGGTTGACCCAATGGAAGCTTTATCGACCTCTGTATTGTATAATAATCCTAAAAAATTTTACAATGAAGGGTTTAAGATGCTTTTAGGTATGACGGAGGCTGAACCTAATAGAGCTCACTTTGCTTTGGCAGAAATGGAAAGACTAGGGTATATTAAAGGAGTAATTACTCAAAATATTGATAATTTACACTATAGAGCAGGTTCTAAATACATTTTAGAAGTTCACGGTAATACTAGAGAAGGTTCCTGTATGGAATGTGGCAATAAAGTAGAATTAGAGGTTTTAACTGATAAAGTTAATAATGGTGAGATACCGCCAAAGTGTGATAATTGCGGTGGAATCCTTAGACCGGATGTTGTATTCTTTGGAGATATGTTGCCAGAGGATTTTGAAATCTCATTACATGAGGTTGAAACCAGCGATTTATTAATCGTAATAGGATCAAGCTTGACAGTATCACCAGTAAATTACTTACCCCAAGTGGCAAAAGAATTTGTTATAATAAACGTAGGACCTACAGCTATGGATAGTTTTGCTGAAGTGAAAATTGAAGAGAGTGCAGGCAAGACTTTGGAGGCTATTTTAGACGAACTAGAGAAGGAGTAGAACATGTACAATAAATTTGCATATCTATATGATGAATTAATGGTGGACATAGATTATAAGGACTGGTATTTATATATTAAAAGTATATTTGAAAAATTTTGTAATGAGCCTAAAAAAGTATTGGAGATGGCTTGTGGTACAGGAAACTTATCCTATTATTTAGCTATGGGGGGATATGATTTAACCTGTTTTGATTTATCCTCAGAAATGTTGAGTATGGCTTACAACAAGCTGCATAAATTTAAAAATGTAAAAATTTTAAATCAAAACATGATAGATTTTAATATTAACCAAAAATTTGACTCGGTCATCTCTATATGTGATAGCATAAACTATATACAGGATAGAGAAGATTTATTACTTACCTTTAAAAATGTAAGAGAGCATTTAAATGATGGAGGAATATTTATCTTCGATATAAACTCCTATTATAAGTTGAAGCATATCATTGGAAACAATACCTTTATAGAAGATGGCGAAGGAGTTTTTTATGTATGGCAAAACTATTTTGATGAAAGCGATGATATTGTAGAATTTTATTTGAGTTTTTTCGTATTAGATAAAGATGATAAGTATATAAGATTTGACGAACAGCATTTTGAAAAGGCTTATTATACCAATGAAATAGTTGAATTACTAAGACAAGCTTCTTTTAGGGAGATTCATTGTTATGACGGATTTACTTTTAATGAACCTAATGAGAAATCAGAAAGGGTAAATTTTGTAGCTATCGTCTAAAAATACGAAAACCTATGAGAATATTTAGTAAAATATTGGGGAATATTATTTGACAAGGATATCTAATATGTGATAGACTTATTTAAAGGTAGATGATACATAGGACTCATCTATTTAAATTGTTGTATTGGAGGAATGTTTTAAATGGTAAAAGGTACTGTAAAGTGGTTTAACGCTACAAAAGGGTATGGTTTTATTTCTACTGAAGAAGGCGAAGATGTATTCGTACACTATTCAGCAATAAACTCAGATGGATTTAAAACTTTAGAAGAAGGACAAAATGTTGAATTCGAAATAGTTCAAGGAGAAAAAGGTCCTCAAGCTACTAACGTTATTAAACTATAAACCTGATTCTCTTTTATATAGTTTTTAACAGTAGCAATCAAGCCCCTGGCAAAGGGGCTTTAAATATTTTATCGTATAAAAAGGAGTAGGATTATGAAGGATTATATTATACGTGGGATAGATAATAAAGGAACTTTACGATTATTTGTGGCTTCTTCAACCAATATAGTGGAAAAGGCAAGAAGAATTCACAACACTTCTCCAACCTCTACTGCCGCTTTGGGTAGAACGCTGACTGCAGCAGCAATGATGGGAATCGCTATGAAGAGCGATAAGGATTCATTAACATTTAAGATAAAAGGTGATGGTCCTATCGGAAACATCGTTACCGTAGCAAATAATAAAGGTGAAGTAAAAGGATATGTTGACTATCCTTTTGCAGATATGCCAAGTAGACCTGATGGCAAGTTAGATGTAGGGGGAGTAGTAGGAAGAAAAGGCTATCTAACGGTGATTAGAGACTTAGGATTGAAAGAGCCTTATGTTGGAATGTCCAACTTGGTATCAGGTGAAATTGCAGACGATCTAGTTAAATATTTCTATCTATCTGAACAACAGCCATCAGCTATAAATTTAGGAGTGCTAGTGGACAAGGACATTTCTGTAAAAGCTGCTGGGGGATATATGCTTCAGTTACTGCCTAATGTGGAAGATAAAGATATTGATAGAATAGAAGAGATATTAAAACAAGCAAAGCCTATTTCAACTTTAATAGATGAAGGCTTAACTCCAGAGGAAGTAATGGAACAATTATTTGGGGAATTTAAAATGGAAGTACTAGATAGAGTCCCTATTGAATATAAATGTAATTGTACGAGAGAAAAGATTGAAAAAGTCCTACTTAGCCTAGGCAAGGAAGAGATCAATAGTATGATTGAAGAGGATGGAAAGGCTGAAATAGTATGTCATTTTTGTAATGAGAAATATAAATTTTCAAAAGATGACTTAGAAAAGTTAATTGACTATTGACTTTATAAAAACAATCATGTATACTAACAATTGTGGTCTTTGAGCCAAGTGTAGACAATGCACAATTAAAAAGATTGTGGGAAAGGCTCAAAAGATATACCCAGATAATTGTCAATTGAGATAAGCCCAGATAGCTCAGTCGGTATAAGCAGAGAACCCAAATCGGGTTTTTCGATTTGGTGTGAATCGCTTAGTCCGCGTTGATGAACTATAACGAAGAGATAATCGTAATACTTAAGAATAGTATGATGTTATGCCCAGATAGCTCAGTCGGTAGAGCAGGGGACTGAAAATCCCCGTGTCGGTGGTTCGATTCCGCCTCTGGGCACCATTTAACAATTGATAATTAACACAGGACAATGGACAATTAAAAACCATTGTAAGAACGACCTTTGGTCTTCAGAAAGACCTAAAAGATAGACTCTGGGAATTGTTAACTGTCATTGAATGTGCGGAAGTGGCTCAGTGGTAGAGCATCGCCTTGCCAAGGCGAGGGCCGCGGGTTCGAATCCCGTCTTCCGCTCCATTATTTTAACCCTACGGGTTAAAAATTGTGAATTGTTAATGGTGAATTTTGAATTAAAGACGAAAACAATTATATGGATAATCTTTGGTCATGAAAAAGACCCTAGAGATAGACCCTAAACATTCACAATTCAACATTCAAAATTAAAAATTGCGTGTCAGCGTTCATGGCGGCATAGCCAAGTGGTAAGGCATAAGCAGGGAACCCAAATCAGGTTTTTGATTTGGTGTGAGTCGCTTAGTCGGGGCCGTTAGTATTGATACTAAAGTTTTTTTTACCAACCAAATTTAATCACGGCGGCATAGCCAAGTGGTAAGGCAGAGGTCTGCAAAACCTTTATTCCCCAGTTCAAATCTGGGTGCCGCCTCCAGAAAACCTTCTATATAGAAGGTTTAATTTTTTGCGTAAAAGTGGTGAAATATATGAACGTTAATCCGTTTATTCCAAACAAAGATGCAAATACCGTCATAGTAGATGGTAGGATATCTTCTGAGATACTTAAGAATTTAAAAGGTTTGAATTTAAAGATAATACCTACTATCAAATGTACGGAAGTGTCGGAGCCTATTTCCTATCATCCAGATATAGTTATTCATCCAGTCAACCATAAAACATTAATAGTTGCACCTAATGTTTTTGATTATTATGAAGAAAAGCTTTATGGAACGGGTATAAGAATAATAAGAGGGCAGACGAAATTAGGTAAAGACTATCCTGATGATATAGCATATAATGTAGGAAGAATTGGGAATTTAGCAATCCATAACTTTAAATATACTGATGAAAAACTTAAATATTATCTAAAAAAAGAAAATTTAGAGTTTATAAATATAAATCAAGGATATACTAAATGCTCTATGGCTATAGTTGATGATAAATCCATCATAACCGCAGATTATCCTATATATAAGAAATTGAGTGATTTAGGTTTTGATGTATTATTGATACAATCTGGATATATTGAATTAAAAGGATATCCCTATGGTTTTATAGGAGGGGTTAATGGGAACCCATCTAAGGATACAATAATGTTTTCTGGTAGATTGAATGAACATCCTGATTGCGAAAAAATTTTTAAATTTTTAAAAAAACATAATAAAAAAGTGATCTGGTTAAGCGATAAAAAGGTTATTGATGTTGGAACTATAATTACTCTATATTGCCAATAGAGTAACTCTTTATATAGTATAGGTCCATTTTTGGAGAGCATACTAGTAACAGAAGGGAGTGAATAATCATGAACATAAAAGTGGGATTTAATAGAGATATGGATGAAGTAAGAAAGATAATCTTTGATTATTTTCCTGATAAAAAAATAAAAGTTGAAGAAGAATACTATGGCTCTAGGTATATATTTAATATAATTCCAACTAAGGGTAAGTCTTTGCCTAAAAAAGATTTTTATACTGTTGTAACAGAAATGATATTAGAAATAATTTTAAAAATATATTCCAAAGATATTATTGTTAAAAAAGTAACTCTTGATAAAACTGAGTTAAAATCTACTGAAAAAGAAGAAATAGTGGAGATTTCTAAAGATTTTTTATTAGATAAAGAAAATTTTGCTATAGAAAAGGAATATTTCATTAATCAGATAAAAAAATATATTATGGATTCTCCCTTTATTTTAATAGATGGTTTTGTGCGTTTTAGGATTAGAGAATTTGACTATTTTATTAGTCTAGTTATTGATAAAGGAATAGAAGAATTTACTGCTGAAAAGGAGTATAAGGAGTTTATAAAGATATTACAATATTTTGTTGAAGTACAAGAACCTAAATATGATTTGGTAAACCTAGTTTTCCAAGATGGGAACTATAAGATGTTAGATGAAAACGATAATATTATAGATAGCGACTTTTTTACAGATATAGTTGCTGAAATAGACAATCAAGGTATTAGTAAAGATGATCTACTGGTAAGTTCTTTAATAGTAATAGCACCTAAGAAGTTAATAGTACATTTAGATGAAAAACATAAAGATGATGAAATTATAAAGGTGATTTCTAGCGTATTTCAAGATAGAGTATATTTTTGTCTAGGATGTGAAAAATGTAACGGACATATGAAGCTTAAAAGGGGTAAATAATTTGAAGTTGAATTTTTCAGCTTCTTTTTGTTTATTATATTTGAAAAAATACATATAAATGATATCATAGTAATAAATAGATATATGCTTGGAGGTATACATATGAGTAGTGATATAATCAAACCATCAACATTACCTGGTTTCATGGAACTTCTTCCATCAGACCAAATATTATTTAACAAGATGTTAGATATTATAAGAGAGAATTATGAAAAGTTTGGTTTTTTGCCAATAGATACACCTTTAATAGAGAAAGCAGAAGTTTTACTAGCGAAAGGTGGCGGAGAAACAGAAAAACAGATATATAGATTTGAAAAAGGAGATACGGACTTAGCTCTAAGATTTGATTTAACTGTTCCTTTAGCTAGGTATGTAGCTCAACACTTTTCAGAATTGACTTTCCCATTTAGAAGATATCATATTGGAAAAGTATATAGAGGAGAAAAAAGTCAAAAAGGTAGGTTTAGAGAATTTTATCAATGTGATATTGATATAGTAGGCAATGAAAAATTGGGAATAATAAATGATGCTGAAATACCTAGTATAATCTATTCCACTTTCAAGGACTTGGGTTTTGATTCCTTTACTATAAAGATTAATAATAGAAAGGTATTAAAAGGATTTTTCTTATGGTTAGGCATTGAGGATTCAACGGAGATATTGAGAACAATTGATAAACTAGAAAAAATTGGACTAGAGGGGGTAAAAGAAAGTTTAAATGAGCAGGGTTTGGATAAAAGTACTATAGATAGTATAATTGAATTTATAAATATAAAGGGAAGTAACGAAGAGAAGATAAAGAGTTTAAAGGATTTAGGAATCGAAAATGATATTTTTACTGAAGGATTAAAGGAATTAGCCGATGTTAACCATCATATAGAAGTTTTCGGAGTGCCTAAGGAAAACTATATTATAGATTTAACTATAGCTAGGGGTTTAGACTACTATACAGGTACTGTATACGAAACATTTTTAAATGACTATCCTAACATTGGAAGTATATGTTCAGGTGGAAGATACGAAAATTTAGCAGGATATTATACTAAACAAAAATTGCCAGGAGTAGGAATAAGTATAGGGCTTACTAGATTGTTCTACCAGTTAAAAGAAGCTAAGTTAATTGAATCAACAGATGCTTCCTTAACTAAGATAATTATCATACCTATGGAAGAATGTATAGATAAAGCTATAGAAATAGCAAGCACTTTGAGGAAACACAATATCAATACCCAAATCTATACAGAAAAAGGGAAGATGGGTAAGAAATTTGGTTATGCTGATAAATTAAATATACCATATGCACTAATCATAGGAGAAGAAGAAATAAATCAAGGAAAATATACTCTAAGAAACATGGAAAGTGGTGAACAAAATATGCTGTCCATAGAAGAACTGTTATTAAGTTTAAGAAACAATTAAAACATACAAGGGGGTATTTATGAAGGGAAAATTCTTATTTAGAACTATATTTTTCATTTTAATAATTGCTACTATTGTTTGTAGTGTTGTGTTGGAACAAAAAAGATTAGATGAAAATGAATATCAAAAGTTTAATGATAGCCTTACAAGAGATGAGTATATAGATAGTGTAATCAATCTTTATACATCTTTTCATTATTTAGGTGTAATGGTTATCTTATATTCAATATATAGTTTATGGGAATTTTTATTGTATAAAAATATAGATGGAAAGCTATATAAAGTTATATTAGTAATAATATTTAATTTCTTAGCTATGGTGCGTGTATGCGCAGGATATCAATGGATTTCATATAGTAAAAGAATTGTTATCAAGGAAGGTGAAATCCTTCCAATACTACCGCTAATAAAGTCTTATATATTAGCTTTTGGATTTATAGGATTGAGTAAGATTTTTAAAAGAAGTATTGAAAAGGAATATGAAAAAGAAGTGGAAAAAATATTAGAATCTGATTATGGCAAAAGGTGGCTTGAATTTAATAATAAATTAGCAAAAAAACAATAAATTTATAAATAATTCTTGACCTTTTGGGTATATATAGCTATAATATATAATCAAATAAATATTTAAAGACTGTGAAGGGAAGAGTAGATTAATGTAATCTTTTAGAGAGAAAATGTCTTAGGCTGAAAGCATTTTTAAGAGGAGTTAATTGAAGACCACCCCTGAGTTATATTCTAAGTCTAAGACTGAAGAATATTCGCTATAAGCGTTATTAAAATGAAGTACCAATTAGGGTGGAACCACGGGAGATAAACCTCTCGTCCCTGCGTTATGCAGTGACGAGAGGTTTTTTATATTTAAAATAGAAGGAGGAAAGAGAATGGAAAAGATAAAGATAACATTACCTGATAATTCAGTTAAGGAATACGATAAAGGTGTAACAGTAGAAAAAGTTGCAAAGGATATTAGTGAGGGATTAGCTAGGGTAGCCCTTGGGGCAGTTGTTAATGATGATATAAAAGGTATGCAGGAAACTATCGAAGAAGATGCTAAGGTTAGAATTGTTAAGTTTGAAGATAAAGAGGGGAAAAAAATATTTTGGCATACATCAGCCCACATAATGGCTCATGCAGTTTTGAAACTTTTCCCCGATGTAAAGTTTGCCATAGGTCCTGCTATAGATGATGGATTTTATTATGATTTTGATACAGAACATAGATTTACTCCAGAGGATTTAGAAAAAATTGAAAAGGAAATGGTTAAAATTGCTAAAGAAGCCTATAAGATGGAAAGATTCCTTATGCCTAGAGATGAAGCTATTGAATACTTTAAGGAAAAAGGTGAAGTATATAAGGTGGATTTAATTGAGCACTTTCCAGAAGATGAAGAGATATCTTTTTATAAACAAGGGGATTTTGTAGATCTATGTGCTGGTCCTCATCTATTGGATACTAAAAAGGTTAAAGCTATAAAACTTCTAAGTATAGCTGGTGCTTATTGGCGTGGAGACGAAAAAAACAAGATGCTCCAAAGGATATATGGTACTTCTTTTGAGAAGAAAAAGGATTTAGAAGAATACCTAAATAGATTGGAAGAAGCAAAGAAAAGGGATCATAGAAAGCTAGGCAAAGAGTTAGATCTATTTAGTATCCATGAGGAAGGACCGGGATTTCCATTTTTCCATCCAAATGGCATGGTGATTAGAAATATACTTGAAGACTTTTGGAAGAAAGAGCATGTTAAAAGAGGTTATGGAGAGATAAAGACTCCTCTAATATTGAATGAAGATTTATGGCATAAATCTGGTCACTGGGATCATTACAGAGAAAATATGTATTTTACAAAGATAGATGAAAATGATTATGCTATTAAGCCTATGAATTGTCCTGGTTCCATATTGGTATATAAATCTAAAATGTATAGTTATAGAGACTTACCTCTTAGATTGGGAGAATTAGGTTTAGTTCATAGACACGAGCTTTCTGGAACACTTCATGGATTGATGAGGGTTAGAAGTTTTACTCAAGATGATGCCCATCTATATATGCTGCCATCTCAAATAAAAGATGAGCTTATTAAGGTAATAGAATTAGCAGATTATATATATAGTGTATTTGGTTTTAAGTACCATGTTGAACTTTCAACAAGACCAGAAAACTCTATGGGAACTGAAGAACAATGGGATTTAGCAACAAATAGTTTGAAAGAAGCCCTAGAAGAAAAAGGAATAGACTATGTTATAAATGAAGGTGATGGAGCTTTTTATGGACCAAAGATTGACTATCATTTAGAAGATGCCATAGGTAGAACTTGGCAATGTGGTACAATCCAGTTGGATTTCCAAATGCCAGAAAGATTTGATTTAACCTATGTGGATAAGGACAACGAGAAAAAACGTCCAGTTATGATTCATAGAACCATATTAGGCAGTATTGAAAGGTTTATGGGAATATTAATAGAACACTATGCAGGTAAGTTTCCAGTATGGATTGCACCAATTCAAGCTACAGTCCTACCTATTTCTGATAAGTTCAACGATTATGCTTATGAAGTTAAAAAGGAAATGGAGGAAAAAGGTATTAGGGTTACTATAGATGACAGAGCTGAAAAGATAGGATACAAAATTAGAGAAGCAAGGCTTCAAAGGATACCTTATATGCTCATAGTAGGGGAAAAAGAAGTAGAAGGCGGACTCGTATCTGTAAATAAAAGGGATGAAGGAGATATTGGACAGTTTAAAGTAGAACAATTTATGGATAGGGTAATTGAAGAAGTAAAAAATAAGCAATAAACAAAAAGGAGCAAGTAGTTAACTATTTGCTCCTTTTGTTCAATATTTAAGTTGCACAGTCAAAGGGATTTTCATAGATTTTAAATATGGCATCTAATTCTTCATTGTCAATGATTTCCTTTTCCATTAAGGTATTGGCTACGTGGTTTAATATATCCTTATTTTCTTCTAAAATTTTTAAGGCATCTTTATATCCCTTATCTAAAATTTTCTTTATCTCAATTCTTAATATATCATAATTATGCTTTATATGCTGTTCATCCATAGCCATAGGTCCTAAAGAGCTCATGCCATAGCTGCATACCATCTCTTTTGCAATATGGGTAGCTTTATCTAAGTCATCCTTAGCTCCAGTGGTTATTTCGTTAAAGATTAATTGTTCAGCTGCTCGACCTGCTAGCAAACCTGATATCTTATTCATCAATTCTTGTTTTGTAAAAAGATATCTATCTTCATCTGGAAACTTTAATACATATCCTAAAGCTTGACCTCGTGGTACTATAGATATCTTTTGAACTAAATCTGTTTTAAGTATTTTAGAAACTATAGCATGCCCAGCTTCGTGAACTGAAACGGTCTTCTTTTCCTTTAATAGAACAGTTGGATTTTTTACTTCTAATCCTGCTAATACCCTTTCTATAGCTGCATCAAAGTGGTCTATGCTAATCTTACTTTTATTGTTTCTAACGGCAATTATAGCTGCTTCGTTAGCAATATTGGCTAACTCTGCGCCAGATAGCCCATGGGTTTTTTTAGCGATATCTACTATATCTATAGTTTTGTCTAGAGGTTTATTTTTAGTATGAACTTGTAATATTTTTTCTCTAGCTTTCATGTTAGGATTTCCTACATAAATATGTCTGTCAAATCTTCCGGGACGAAGAAGAGCTTCATCTAATAGATCCAACCTATTGGTAGCACCAATGATGATGACCGTTTCATCGGTATTAAATCCATCCATTTCAACCAAAAGTTGATTTAAAGTCTGATCTTTTTCATTATTAGAATCCAAGTTTCTCTTCGTTCCAATAGCATCTATTTCATCGATGAATATGATGCTTGGAGCTTCTTTCTTTGCTCTTTCAAATAAAGTTCTTACCCTTTTGGCACCTACTCCTACATATTTTTCTACGAATTCTGAACCACTGGCATAAAGAAAGGTGGAATTGGTTTCTCCAGCAACGGCTTTAGCAAGTAAAGTCTTGCCCGTTCCTGGGGGACCATAAAAGAGGATGCCCTTTGGGATCTTTGCTCCCATCTTTCTGTATTTACTTGAGTTATTGATAAAATCAATGGTTTCCTGCAATTCTTCTTTTATCTCTTCTAATCCAGCTACGTCATTAAAGGAAACGTTAGATTTATCTTTTTCCCTACTCGTTTCCTTTTCGTTGGTTAAAACCGATGGAACTAGCTGAGGTTTGGAGTTGGAACTTACATAGTAAATCAACAATATTATGGTTACGGTCCAAACCGTTATCCTATCCCCAATACTTATTTTACTTAAACTTGGCGATGGATAATACTTATCGTAGATAAGTATGGTGGATGCAATTAACCCTATTATTAAAATTAAAAATGTAATCTTTTTCTTTTTCAATTTATCTCCACCTTTTTCTATATTTCTAAAGTATAGTGTAACCATTTACTTTTTTAATATAAAAGGAATTATGTTAAAAATTGAAGGAAATAATATGTAATGATATAATATAATTAACTTAAAAAATGGGGTGATAAAATGAATTTTATCGATTTGATAGATAGCTATGAACAGGACATAATAAAATCTACTCAAGATATAGTAAAGATAAAAAGTGTAGAAGAAGAAAAAAGATTAAATATGCCTTTTGGAGAGGGTCCTTACAAAGCATTGAAGTTTGCACTAGATTTAGCAGAAGAAATGGGATTTAAAACTAAAAATTTAGATGGTTTCGCTGGACATGCTGATTTAGGTGATGGAGAACAAACTGTTGGGATTTTAGTCCATTTAGATGTAGTACCAGAAGGAAGCGGGTGGACATATCCTCCTTATAGCGGAGAAATTCAAGATGGAAAGATATATGGAAGGGGTACCACTGATGATAAGGGACCAGCTATTGCCTGTATGTATGCTATGAAGGCATTAAAAGAATCAGGTGTTAAATTAAATAAGAAGATTAGAATAATATTTGGTACTAATGAAGAGACTGGCTGGGGGTGTATGAAACACTATTTTAAGCATGAAAAAGCTCCAGATATGGCTTTTACTCCAGACGCAGATTTCCCAGTTATATATGGGGAAAAGGGAATAATCGTATTTGATCTAGTCAAAAAATTAGACTCTAACTGCTGTAATGATATTATAGTTAAAAGCATTAAAGGTGGAAATGCTCCAAATATGGTTCCGGATTATTCAGAGTCAATATTAGAAGCAAGTGATACATCTTTAGTTGAGGAAAAATTAAATAGCTTTGTAACGAAAACTAACTACCCATTACATTTAGAAAAAGATGGGAAGGATATAAAGATAATATCCAAAGGTATTTCTGCTCATGGAAGTACTCCAGAAAAGGGAGAAAATGCAATTAGCTATTTAATGGCATTTTTAGGAGAGCTGTTGGCTGACTCCCCTATATGTGAATTTATTGATATGTATAATGAAAAAATAGCATTTAAACATCATGGTGAAGGCATTGGCTGTAGTCTAGAAGATGATATTTCTGGAAAATTGAATTTTAATCCAGGGGTTATCAAAGGAAATGAAGAAGAGATAAGACTAACTATAAATGTAAGGTATCCAATTAAGAGCAGTGCAAAGGAAGTATATGATGGTATTAGAAAGAGCTTACAATCTACAGGGATTGAACTAATAGAAGGTGAAGGGGATACTAAACCTTTATATGTAAATAAAAATAATTTCCTTGTTGAAAAATTGATGAAGGTTTATAAAGAGCAGACTGGTGATATGGATAGTGAGCCTATTACCATAGGTGGGGGAACCTATGCAAGGGCTATGAAAAATGCTGTAGCATTTGGTCCAGTTTTCCCAGGGCAAATAGAAGTAGCTCATCAAAAAGATGAGTTTATATCCATTGAACAGCTAATGAGAATAACTAAGATATATGCAGGGGCATTATATGAGTTAGCAAAATAATAATTAGGAAACAATATAAAAATTAGTTTGACAAAATATATATTCTATCATATAATAGCTATGGTAAAGTGAATATAGGGAATAAGTAGAAGTATCCGCTTCTCACCTTATAGCTAAGGCTCATAAGGTTAAAGTGTAACGTAATAGTTTTTATAACTATTTAGTTTTGTGTTGATTAATAGCGGGTATTTATACCCGCTTATTTATTTATAAAAAATTAGGAGGTGCAGAAATATTAAAGAACTTCAAATCAATGAAGAGATAAGGGAAAAGGAAGTAAGGCTTATTGATGTAGATGGGGAGCAGGTAGGTATAGTACCTATAAAAAAAGCATTGGATATTGCTTATAATAATAAGTTAGACTTAGTAAAGGTAGCTCCAAATGCAAAACCACCAGTATGCAGAATAATGGATTATGGAAAATATAAATATGAATTAGCTAAAAAAGAAAAAGAAGCAAAGAAAAACCAAAGAGTGATAAATGTTAAAGAGATCAGAATGACACCAAATATTGAAGAACATGACTTGAACGTAAAGGCAAAAAGAGCAATGGATTTCCTAAAAGATGGAGATAAGGTTAAAGTAAGCGTAAGGTTTAGGGGTAGAGAATTAGGTCATACTGATATTGGTAAAGAAGTTTTATTACAATTTGCGAAGATAACTGCCGAATTTGGAGTTATAGATAAACAACCTAAAATGGAAGGTAGAAACATGATTATGTATCTAGTTCCAAAAACTGAGTAAGTAGGGGAGGTAAATAATATGGCAAAGATGAAAACTCATAGAGGAGCAGCAAAAAGATTTAAGAGGACTGGAACAGGCAAATTAAAGAGATATAAAGCTTATAAAAGTCATAAAACCGGAAAGAAATCTCCAAAGAGAGTTAGAAATTTAAGAAAATCTGCCTTAGTAAGCAAGGGAGACCAAAAGAGAATAGATTCATTATTACCATAATAGAAAAATTAGAAATATACATGTGAGGGAGGTACTTTAAATGGCAAGAGTTAAAGGCGGAGTTACTGCCAAGAAAAGACATAAAAAAGTGTTAAAACAAGCAAAAGGATACTATGGTGCCAAGAGCAAATTATATAGACCAGCTAACCAAGCTGTTATGAAATCTTTAAATTATGCTTATTCAGGACGTAAACAAAGAAAGAGGGACTTTAGAAAACTTTGGATATCAAGAATAAATGCGGCAGCAAGAACAAATGGAATGAATTATAGTACATTTATTAATGGACTTAAAAAAGCAAATATTGAAATCAATAGAAAAGTATTATCTGAAATGGCAATACATGATCCTGAAGGCTTTACAAAATTAGTTGAAATTGCAAAAGGTATGTAATTAAAAGTTCCGGCTACGGAGCTTTTATTTTTTCAAAAATAATAATTTGATCGGGTTTATGGAACAATATCTATGGCTATTATTTGTAGGGGGCTTATCTATGAAATTAATAAAAAAATATTTAAATAGATTAGAATTAAATCCTCCAAGGGTTTTAGCACTTGGATTTGGGGCTTTAATATTGTTTGGAGCTTTATTATTAAATTTGCCTATAGCGACTAAAACGGGAGAAAGTATAGGATTCATTAATTCATTATTTACTTCTGCTTCAGCAGTATGCGTTACGGGATTAGTTGTCGTTAACACAGCAGAATATTGGTCGTTATTTGGTCAAATAGTCATAATCATATTGATCCAAATGGGCGGATTGGGGTTTACAACAATGGCAACTATTGTAGCTCTTTTATTAGGGAAAAAGATAACTTTAAAGGAAAGGTTGATTATTAAAGAACAGTTAAACCAAGAAACTATGTCTGGACTGGTAAAATTAACTAGATATGTTATCTTTTCCACCTTTCTAATAGAAGGTATAGGAGCTTTATTGTTATCAACAAGGTTTATCCCTAAATTTGGATTGAACAAAGGAATATGGTTTTCTATTTTTCATGCTATATCTGCATTTTGTAATGCTGGATTTGATATAATAGGAGATAGCATAGCTCCTTTTGTAGGAGATTTCATAATAAATATAACAATCGGTTTTTTGATTATAATTGGAGGGTTAGGATTTACTGTATATATTGATATATCTAGGAATAAAGGTTTTAAAAAGTTAAGTTTGCACTCAAAGCTCGTTATAACCATTACTGCAATATTAGTTATAGGTGGTATGTTGGTTTTCTTTATGACTGAAAAAAACAATCCTGATACCCTATTAAATTTAACTGGAAAGGAAAGAGTTTTAGCTTCCTTTTTCCAATCGGCTATAACTCGTACTGCAGGTTTTTATTCCGTAGATATCTCAAAGTTATATGATACAACTGTATTTATAATGATTATATTGATGTATATTGGAGGTTCCCCAGGATCTACTGCTGGGGGTATTAAAACTACAACTTTTGGTACTATATTATTTACTACTATAGCAGTTATTAAGGGAGATAAGGATGTAGTAGTTTTTAATAAGAGGTTAAGCCAAGATATTATAAATAGGTCTTTAGCTATTGCTAGTATTGGATTAATACTCGTCATATCGGTTTCCGTATTGTTGACTCTAACTGAAGAGGCAACATTTTTAGATTTACTTTTTGAAACCACTTCGGCTTTTGGTACTGTAGGGTTAACAAGAGGAGTAACTCCTAATTTATCTGATGTAGGAAAGTTAATAATAACTTTAACCATGTATGCAGGTAGAGTTGGACCATTAACTATGGCTTTTGCATTTGCTCAAAGGCAAAAACCAGTTTTATATAGACATTCTGAAGGAAATATAATGGTTGGATAGAGAGGGGATAATATATGAAACAATTTGTTGTAATCGGTTGTGGGAGATTTGGTTCAAGCATTGCAAGAACACTTTATAATCTGGGTCATGAGGTATTAGCTGTAGACGCAGATGAAGAAAAAGTTCAGGAGATTGCTGAAGAAGTGACCCATGCAGTACAAGCAGATGTTACTGATGAGAATGTTTTACTTGAATTAGGTATAAGAAATTTTGACGTTGTAATCGTGAGTATTGGTTCTAATTATGAGGCTTCTATTATGGCTACTTTAATAGCTAAAGAATTAGGGGTAAAAAGGGTAATTGCCAAAGCTCATGATGTCCTTCATGGAAAGGTATTATCCAAGATTGGCGCAGATAAAATCATATATCCAGAAAGGGATATGGGAGTTAGGGTAGCTCACAATTTGGTTTCTTCCAATATACTCGATTTTATAGAGCTTTCTTCAGATTATAGCATATTGGAAATTACAGCTTTGGACCAATGGTCTGGTAAGACATTGAAAGAATTAGGGCTTCCTACAAGATATGGAATTAATGTTATGGCAATTAAAAGAGATAAGGAGATAAATGTATCCCCTTATGCAGATGATGTTATCCTTAAGGGAGATATATTGGTGGTTATTGGTAGTACAGAAGATATTAAGAAAATTGAAAAAAGTGCTGGTGAGTAATCTATGATGGATATAACTAGCCCCTCAAACCCTATAATTAAAGAAATTAAAAGCCTATATAGAAAGAAAGGTAGATGGACAAAGCATTTATTCCTTGCAGAAGGGATTAAGGTAGTTGAAGAGTGCATAGATAACAATTGTCCAATAGCCCATATTGTATATTCTGATGAACTATTTAATATGGGAGGAGGTCAAGCTCTTTTTGACAAAATAAAATCCTATGATAGATTAGTACGTATTCCCCATAAGTTATATAGGGAAATATCCGATATGGAAAGTCCTCAAGGAGTATTGGCTGTTATTGGATTTGAAGTGAGTACTATTGAGGATTTAGATATACAGAATAGTCCCTTTTTTTTATTATTAGATGAAGTACAGGATCCAGGAAATATGGGAACTATAATTAGAACTGCAGATGCCTTTGGTATAGATGGTATAATAGTCACAGAAGGCTGTGTAGATATCTATAATCCAAAGGTCGTTCGCTCTACTATGGGATCTATACTTCGTACACCAATTTTTCATGAGCCAGAGAGGATGGGAGTAATAGAAAAACTTAAAAGAGAAGGCGTAAAGATATATTCTACCTCTTTAGAAGGTAGCCAATATATACAAGATACAAATTTTAAGGAATCTTGTGTGTTAATTATTGGAAATGAATCTAAAGGGGTTTCTAAATCTTTATATTCCTTAGCGGATAATCTAATAAAAATACCTATGCTTGGGAAAGCAGAGTCTTTAAATGCGGCAGTTGCTTCATCTATAATAATGTATGAAGCTATGAGGCAGAGAATTCAATAATTCTTGTAATTTAAAGATATAGGTGCTATAATTTAGTAAATAGTTTAGACCTTTTAACCTTTATTCTAAAGGATTTAGGTCTTGTTTTTTATAAAATATGTGCAATAATGGTTTATCTCAAAAAAATGATATTTTATAAAGACTTCATTTATATAAAAGAGCGAAAAAGAGTTTTGGCTATATAAGAAAGGAGTATTACGATGAAAGATAGATTAAGAGAGATTAAAGAAGAAGCTTTATCTAATATTAAGTCCTTAAATAGTTTGGATAATCTGGAGAATATTAGAATTAAGTATATGGGTAAAAAAGGTCAGTTAACATTACTTTTGCGTGAAATGGGTAAGCTTCCAAAGGAAGAAAGACCAGTCATAGGTCAATTAGCTAATGAAATTAGACAAGAGATAGAAAAAGAGCTATCAGATGCTAAAGATAGACTTAGAGAAGAGATGAAAAAAGATAAGATTGAAAAAGAAAAAATTGACATCAGTATAAGTAAGAATACTAGGAAGCTAGGACATCGCCACCCGCTTTTATCTACAATTGAAGAATTAGAAAATTTATTTATTAGTATGGGTTTTAGTGTAATTGATGGTCCGGAAATAGAAACTGTAGAATACAATTTTGATGCTTTAAACTCACCAGAAAATCACCCATCAAGAGATTTATCGGATACTTTTTATATAAATAAAGATATATTATTGAGAACTCATACATCTTCTGTTCAAATTAGGGCAATGAAAGAAATGAAACCTCCACTTAGAATAGTTTCTGCAGGAAGAACCTTTAGATTTGATGATGTGGATGACACACATTCACCAATGTTTCATCAATTAGAAGGATTGGTAATCGATGAGAATGTAACTATGACTAATTTAATGCATACTATTGATATATTTATAAAAGAATTGTTTGGTAAAGATATGCAGACAAGGTTTAGACCTCATTATTTTCCATTTACAGAACCAAGTGCAGAAGTAGACGTTTCGTGTTTTGAATGTAAGGGTAAAGGCTGCCCAGCTTGTAATGGAACTGGCTGGAGTATGGAGCTTCTAGGATGCGGTATGGTAAATCCAAAGGTTCTTGAAAACTGCGGCATCGATCCAGAAAAGTATAGTGGATTTGCATTTGGAATGGGAATTGATAGGATAGCTATGGTAAAATACGGAATTAACGATATACGATTATTATTCGAGAATGATAATAGATTTTTAGAACAATTTTAATAGATTCGAGGAGGATGAAAATGCTATTACCAGTTAAATGGCTACGAGAATATGTAAATTTAGATGAAGACTCTAAAGTATTGGCGGATAATCTTACCTTATCTGGTTCTCATGTAGAGTCGATTATTTCTTTAGATAAAGGTATTGAAAATGTAGTAGTAGGTAAGATATTAAAATTAGAGAAACATGAAAATGCAAAGAAGTTATTAATTACTATGGTAGATATCGGGAAAGAAACCCTTCAAATAGTTACAGGAGCTACTAATTTAAAAGAAGGAGATTGTGTACCTGTAGCTTTAATTGGTGCAAAGCTTCCAAATGGTATTTACATAGAGAAGACCAATTTTAGAGGAGTAGATTCTTATGGGATGCTTTGTTCTTTAAAGGAGCTTGGATTTGAAGATAATGTAATTCCAAAACATCAAAGGGATGGTATATTCGTTTTTGATAAAGATTATCCATTAGGTAGCGATATCAATGAAATCCTAGGATTACATGGAGAAGTAATAGAGTTTGAAATAACTCCTAATAGACCTGATTGTTTAAGCATTGTAGGTATGGCAAGGGAAACTGCTGCTACTTTTAATAAAAAGCTAAAGCTTCCTCAAATAGATACCAAAGATGAAGTAGACGATATAAAAAATTATATAGAATCAATTGAAACTGATAAAGAGCTTTGTAATAGGTATTATGCCAGAATAATTAAAGACATAAAGATAAAGGAATCCCCTCTATGGCTTCAAATTAAGCTTATGGAAGCAGGGGTAAGACCTATTAATAATATGGTTGATATCACCAACTATGTAATGTTAGAATTTGGGCAGCCTCTTCATGCCTTTGATTTAAATAAGGTAGAGGGAAATAAGATAATTGTTAGGAGAGCAGTAGATAAGGAAAAGATAATTACCATAGATGATATAGAAAGAACCCTTTCCCCTTCAAATTTAGTAATCGCAGATGAAGAAAAAGCAATTGGTATAGCTGGTGTAATGGGAGGTATGGGTACTGAAGTTACTGAGGAAACTACAACTGTATTATTGGAGTCAGCTAATTTTAACGATAAAAGCGTTCGTCTTACATCAAAGAGCATTGGATTAAGGACTGAAGCTTCTGCAAGATATGAAAAAGGTATAGATTCAAACCTATGCGAAGTTGCAGCTGAAAGGGTATGTCAGTTAGTTGAGGAAACTGGAACAGGTAGTGTAGTAAAGGGCAAGATAGATGTCTATGAAAACATTAGGAAAGAAAAAATAATCCAATTAAGACCTAAAAAAGTAAACGATCTTCTTGGAACAGATTTAACCATAGATGAAATGATTGATTATCTTGAAAGATTGGAGTTAAAAACTTCCTTAGATAAAGAGCTATTGAAAGTAACTATACCTACCTATAGATTGGACTTAAATGAAGAAGTGGATTTAGTAGAGGAAATAGGGAGATTACATGGATTTCATAATATAACAACTAAACCTTTAGTGGGAGTACTGACGAGAGGAGAAAGACCAGCAGGGAGATTAGTAGAAGATAAAGTCAAATTTGTACTTCAAGGTATGGGTGTAAATCAAGCTATGACTTATTCCTTTATTAGTCCAAAGGCTTATGATAAGATAAAGGTAGGGACAAATAGCAATTTGAGGAAATATATAAAACTTATAAATCCTCTTGGGGAAGACTATAGCGTAATGAGAACTACTTTAGTTCCCAATATATTGGAGCTATTGAGTAGAAATTATAACTATGGTGTAAAAGAATGTTCTGTTTATGAAATTGGGAATATATTTATACCAAAGGAATTACCAATTGAGGAACTGCCTATTGAGAAGAAAATGCTATCCATAGGTATGTATGGAGATGTAGACTTTTATGATATAAAGGAAATAGTAGAAGTTTTATTTGAAAGATTGGGTATTCAAGATGTAGAATACTTAAGAGAACAAAACAATCCTACATTCCATCCTAATAGAACAGCAAATATAATTCATGATGGAGAGAGTATTGGAACTATTGGTGAAGTACACATAGACGTTTTAGAGAATTATGATATAGGCAGTAGAGTATATATAGCATATTTGGATTTTGATAAAATAGTAAATGAAGCAAATTTGAGTAGAAAATATAAACCCCTACCAAAATATCCAGCAATAGAAAGAGATATTGCAGTAGTAGTGGATAGGGATGTTCTAGTAGGAGAGTTGGAAAAGGTAATTTGGAAACATAGTGAAGGTTTAATTGAAAAGGTAGAATTGTTTGACGTTTATTCAGGTGGCCAGATATCAGAAGGTAAGAAAAGTGTTGCATTTTCGATAACATATAGATCATTCTATGGAACATTAAAGGATGACGAGGTCAATGTAATTCATCAAAATATAATAAAAAATCTAGAAAGTGAATTTGACGCTAAACTTAGAAGCTAAGGAGTAGATTTTTCTACTCCTTTTTAAAAAAAAGTTTCAATATAGATATTTTCAGCGGAGGGATTTTTAGACCTATTTATTGAAAATTATATTTTCTATGAATTATAAAGAAGGAAGGAAAACGAGAAATTATGGAGAATATATATAAGTAAAGATAATGATAAGGGAGTGGGTAAGTTATGACGGATAAAAATAAAATTAACGTCCTTATAGATGGTCGTAACTTTACAGTTGTAGGGAATGGTTCTGAAGAATATGTACGTGGATTGGCTATGTATGTAGATGAAAAGATTAAGGAAATGACAAGTAAAAATGCTAGATTAAGTGGTTCTATGGCTGCAACATTAGCTGCATTAAATATTACAGATGAGTTATATAGGACTAGTATGGATTTAAAATCTCTAAAAAGTGAAGCTAAAGCTCCTATGGAAGAATACGAAACCCTTGTAAATAAATTGGAAGAAGCAAAATCAAGAATAGAAGAATTAGAAAAAAGTTGCAATACTTATAAGGACGAATTGTTAGATACAAAGAGAGAGAATGAAAACTTAAATAAGAGTGTTGAAAAATATAACCAAGCTTTAGCAATAAAGGAAAGGGAACTTCAAGAGAGTCAAAATATGATAAAAAAACTTCAAGATAAGATATTTGATAATCAAATTGAATTGATAGAGATTAAAAAAGAATTGGAAGAAGCAGTAAAATCATACGATAATGAAAGAAATATATTCAATAAGGAGGAAGTTTAAATAAGTGTTAAACAAAAATGTAGAGTTATTAGCTCCTGTTGGTAGCATGGAATCTCTATATGCAGCTGTACAAAATGGTGCTGATGCAGTTTATCTAGGAGGAAAATTATTTAGTGCAAGACAATATGCTAATAATTTTGATTATAACGAGTTGAAATCTGCAATTGAATATTCCCATCTTAGGGGTGTAAAGGTATATGTAACGGTGAATATACTTATTGATGATGAGGAAATGAAAGAGACGCTAGATTATGTTAAATATTTATATGAAATAGATGTAGATGGACTTATCATACAAGATTTAGGTCTTGCCTATTTGGTAAATAAAGTTTTTCCCGATTTTCAGCTGCATGGAAGTACCCAGATGACAATAAATAACTTATCAGGAGCTATTTTTTTGGAAAATTCAGGATTTGAGAGAGTCGTTTTAGCTAGAGAAACACCGCTGAAAGAGATAAGAAAAATACATGATAATACCAATATTGAATTGGAAGGATTTATACATGGGGCCTTATGTGTTTCTTATTCTGGTCAATGCCTTATGAGCAGTGTTTTAGGAGGACGGAGTGGTAATAGAGGTAAATGCGCCCAGCCTTGTAGAATGGCATATAGTATTGTAGATTATGACAAAGGAGATTTGCCTTTTTACGAATGGAATAAGAAGCATCTACTTAGTCCAAAGGATTTGAATACCTTAGATTATGTTCATGATATAGTAAATAGCGGTATTGTTTCTTTAAAAATAGAAGGCAGAATGAAAAGACCAGAATATGTAGCTACAATTGTTAAAAATTATAGAAAAGCGTTGGATATGGAAGATAGCATTGATGAAAAGGATAAAGAAGATGTAGCCCAGATATTTAATAGGGGATTTACAAAGGGCATAATGTTACAGGACTTTGGTAGAAATTTTATATCTTATGAACGACCTGATAATAGAGGTATATTGATTGGTAATGTAGTTAAAGTCCATAGGAGCTGTGTATATATTAAATTACATGAAAGTGTGGAAAAAGGTGATGGAATAGAGTTTGAAACTACAAGAGGAGATTATATAGGGACTATAATGACTTTTTCTGCCGACAAAGAAACGACTATAAAGGTTGATAATATGTCCAATATTTCCGAGGACTCTAAGGTATATAAGACATCGAGCAGCAGACTCTTAAGTGAAGCTAAGGAGTCCTATGAAGATGAAAAAATCAAATATCCCATAGATATGGAAGTTAACATATCCATAGGTAAACCAGCAGAGTTAATCATAAATCATGATGGGAAAACAATCAAAACCCAATCAGAGTTTGTAGTAGAAAAAGCTGAAAGGGCAGCATTAACAGAAGAAAAGGTTATTAATCAACTATCAAAACTAAAGGATACTGTATATTATATAAATAATATTGATATCAACTTAGAAGAAGGCTCTTTTATGCCTGTAAGTGAAATAAATGGATTGAGAAGAGCTGTAATAGATGATTTGGATAATGTACGAAAAAACTTCAATAATAGAATTCATATATCCAATGATGAATATGAAGACAGGATTAATAAATATTTAACTTTTGATACAATAGATAACAATATGAAGAATAAGATATCCATCAGCGTACTAAAAAAAGAACAATTTGAGCAATTGGATTTAAATAAATTGGATAGAGTTTATTTAGGGTTCCATGATGGTTTACAAGAAGCAGTATTAAAAGCTAAGGAACATGGAAAGGAAATATATCTATTAACGGATAAAATACTTTATAGCGAAGATTTAGATAGGCTAAAGGAAAGTATTAAAGGAGTAGAGGATTTAATCCATGGGGTTTGTGTTTCCAATATAGGTACATTACAGTTTATAAAGGATAATTTCAATCTGGATATCCATGGGGATATTGGTTTAAATGTATTTAATAGTTCTACTGTTTTTTTCCTAAAGAAACAGGGTTTGAAGAGCATTACCCTATCTCCAGAATTGACCATGAATCAGATTGGAAACATATGTAGTAACAATTCTTTAATCTATGAAACTATTGGATATGGTTACTTGCCATTGATGGTGACTAAACATTGCCCTATGTCTTTAGTAAAGAATTGTAAAGATGATTTAAATTGTAAAACTTGCCCTTATAGTGAAGGATATGGTCTTAGAGATAGAAAGGGTATAGATTTTTATATGGAGAGAAAAAAAGGATTTACAACTATTTATAATAGCGTGCCTTTAATGGTATTGGATAGTTTAAACCAAATATATGATAACCATGTGAATACAGTAAGATTGGATTTTACTTTTGAAAATAAAAATATTAAACAATTGCAAGAAGTTTACTATAATTATGCCAATGGAATAATTTCTAAAGATGAAATAAGTAAGTTTATGGACCAATATAGAAATAAAAACAATATAACCAAAGGTCATTATTTTAGAGGGGTTATATAATTTTGAGGTGATCCTATGAATGAAAAAACTCTCAGAGTATTAGAATATCATAAAATCGTAGAAAAGCTAGAAGAAAAAGCAGAATCAAAACTTGGAAAAGAGATGGCTAAAGGAATTGCCCCTTCAACTGATATAGAAGAGATTGAAAAGTTACAAAATGAAACCAAAGAAGCATTAAGTTTACTCGTAAAGAAGGGCAATCCACCTTTATATGGCATCTACGATATATCTCATGAGTTAAAAATGGCGGAAATTGGAGGAACACTAAGCCCTGGTTCTTTACTTAAAGTTTCTGATTCTTTAAGGGTGTCTAGGGCTTTAAAAAAATACCTAAAGGAAATTAAGGATGATAAGGTATCTGAATTTCCAATTATTCAAGAGCTAATAGATAGTTTAATGATTTTTAAACATATTGAAGATGATATAAATAATGCCATAGTCAATGAAAATGAAATATCAGATAATGCTAGTTCTACTCTTAGAAGCATTAGAAGGCAGATAATAAGTAAAAATGATTCTATAAAGGATAAATTAAACTCCATTATTAATTCTCAAAAATATAAAAAGTACTTGCAGGATAGTATAGTAACTATGAGAGAAGGCAGATATGTAGTACCTATAAAGCAGGAAAACAAAAGTTATTTTTCAGGGTTAGTTCACGATCAGTCTGCTAGTGGTGCTACTCTATTTGTGGAACCTATGGCTGTAGTTGAATTAAATAATGAGCTAAGGGAATTGGAGATAAAGGAAAGGGAAGAGATAGAAAGAATACTAAAAGAATTATCGGGATTGGTAGCTGGAGAAGTGGATAATATTAAGAATAATCAAAATATCCTTCAAAGGCTGGACTTCATATTTGCTAAAGGTAAATTAGCCTTAGAGATGAATGGAACTAAGCCTATCCTCAATAGGGAAGGCTATATAGATATAAGAAAAGCACGCCATCCTCTTTTAAATGTAAAAAGCGTAGTGCCTATTGATATATACATTGGAAAGGATTTTAATACATTAGTTATCACAGGACCAAATACAGGAGGAAAAACTGTAACCTTAAAAACTGTAGGTCTATTAACTTTAATATCCCAATCAGGACTCCATATTCCTGCGGACTTTAACTCTCAAATGGGAGTATTTGATCAAGTCTTTGCGGATATAGGTGATGAACAAAGTATAGAGCAAAGCTTAAGTACATTTTCATCTCATATGACCAATATAGTCAATATATTAGAAGAAGTTGAATCTAATAGCTTAGTATTATTTGATGAATTAGGTGCTGGAACTGATCCTACTGAGGGTGCAGCTTTGGCTATGTCTATACTAGACCATCTATTAAACTTGAATGTACGAACTATAGCTACAACACATTATAGCCAACTTAAAATATATGCACTGACTACAGAAGGAGTAAAAAATGCTTCAGTGGAATTTGATATAGAAACATTGAGTCCAACCTATAGATTATTAATAGGGGTGCCGGGAAAATCTAATGCTTTTGAAATATCTAAAAGATTAGGTCTACAGGACTATATTATAGAATATGCTAAAAATTTAGTTTCCAAAGAAAATGTAGAATTTGAAGATGTGCTTAAAGTTATAGATGAAGATAGAAAGATTATTGAAGAAAATAGATTTGAAACGGATAAATTAAGAAATGAAGTTGAAAGTCTTAAGGAAGAATTAAATTTAGAAAAAGAGAAGACGAAAGAAGCTAGAGAAAAGATCATCATGAAAGCTAAAGAGGAAGCAAGGAATATTTTAAGGGCTGCTAAAGAAGAATCCGATGCTTTAGTAGGTGAATTGAGACAGATATCCTATGAAATAGAGAAGGATAGAAGTAGGAAAATTCATGAATCCCAGGAAAAATTGAAATTTAAATTAGATGAAGTAGAAAAGTCTATATCAAAAAATGTATTAGATGTAAAATCAAAAGAGCCACCTAAGAATTTAAAGATAGGGGAAAATGTAGAAGTTCTATCTTTAAATCAAACTGGTACTGTATTAGAATTACCTGATGAAAATGGAAATGTAATGGTTCAAGTAGGACTTATGAAAGTAAATGTTCATATTTCTACCCTAAGACGGGCAAAAAAGGTAGGAGCAGAAAAAACTCAAATAAGCACTAAGAAGATTATCAAATCTAAATCCTCATATGTTAAAAATGAAATTGACTTACGAGGTAAGACTTTAGATGAAGCAATGCTTGATTTAGATAAGTATATAGATGATGTATATATAGCTGGACTTAAAGAAGCTTATATTATCCATGGAAAAGGTACTGGAGTATTGCGTGAGGGAATAAAAGGTTATTTGAAAAACCATAGAAATATAAAATCCTATAGAATTGGAAAATATGGCGAAGGTGGAGATGGAGTTACTGTAATAGAACTTGTATAATCTCTTGAATTATTTTGAGTAATATTGTATATTATAGATTAATAAATCAATATTGAAATCCGTAGAAGAGGAGAGTAGAATATAAACATTTGTTTCAGCGAGCTGGGAGGGTGGAAGCCAGTACGAATTTGTATTTGAAAAGAGCCTTAGAGGGGATATCTGAAATTAAGTAGGATATTACGCTAATAGCGTTATAAATTTTGAGTGGGCTTTATGCCAACAAGAGTGGTAACACGGGATAGCTCTCGTCTCTTATAAGAGATGAGGGCTATATTTTATTTAAGGAGGTAACAAGATGATAGACTTTAAAAAAGAATTAGTAGATTGTATTTATGAAGCTGAAAATAGTTTAAGCAAAGAAGAAATAGAAGATTTAATAGAAATTCCACCAAATTATGAGATGGGGGATTATGCTTTTGCTTGTTTTAGATTAGCTAAAACCTTTAGAAAGGCACCAAATCTAATTGCAGAAGAACTATCTAAGAAGATTTCAGGAGAAAAATATTTCGAAAAAATTGAAAATGTAGGACCATATATTAACTTCTTCATAAATAAGAATAAACTAGCCCAGACGGTTTTAAAGAGCATAGAAACAGAACAAGATAAATTTGGTTCCACTGATATTGGAAAAGGGAGAAAAGTACTAGTTGAATTTTCATCACCTAATATAGCTAAACCTTTCCACATAGGACATATTAGAACTACAGTTATTGGTAATGCTTTATATAAAATTTTTAAGTTTCAAGGTTTTGATACCGAAGCATTAAACCATTTGGGAGACTACGGAACTCAATTTGGAATGTTAATAGCAGCTTATAAAAAATGGGGAGATAGGGAAGTTATTGAAGCAAATCCTATAAAGGAACTTTTAAAATTATATGTTAAGTTTAATGCAGAGGCTGAAAAGGACGAAGCCCTAAAAGATGAAGCTAGGTATTGGTTTAAGGAATTAGAGGACAAAAATCCAGAGGCCGTTGAACTATGGCAGTGGATAAGGGATGTTAGTTTGAAAGAATTCAATAGAGTATACGATATGTTAAATATAAAGTTTGATTCCTACAATGGTGAAAGTTTTTATTCAGATAAGATGCCAAGGGTAATTAAAGAGATGGAATCTAAAGGATTGTTACAGGAATCAGAAGGAGCTACTATTGTAGATTTGGAGTCTTATGATATGCCTCCAGCATTGATTAAGAAAAAGGATGGTTCTACTTTGTATATTACTAGGGACATAGCTGCGGCTATGTATAGAAAAGAGCATTATGACTTTTATAAAAATATATATGTAGTCGCTTCACAGCAAAATCTACATTTTAAACAATGGATAAAGGTAATTGAATTGATGGGATATGACTGGGCTAAGGATTGTGTTCATATACCTTTTGGCATGGTAAGTTTGGAAGATGGAACATTATCTACACGAAAAGGAAGAGTAGTATTCTTAGAAGATGTACTAAATAAAGCAGTAGCAAGTACTTTGGAGATAATGGAAGAGAGAAATCCAAATCTTGAAAATAAAGAAGAAGTAGCAAGACAAGTAGGAATAGGAGCTGTAATTTTCCAAGAACTGTTTAATAATAGGATTAAGGACTATGTATTTAGTTGGGATAGAGTTCTTAGTTTTGAAGGAGAAACTGGACCATATGTTCAATACACACATGCAAGAGCAAACAGCCTACTTGAAAAAGGAAAATTCCAATTAACTGATGAAATTGATTATTCATTATTAAAAGAAGACGATGAGATAAATTTAATTAAGTTATTGTATAATTTTCCTGATGCTATAGTAGATGCTATGGAAAAATTTGAACCATCTTTTATAACAAGGCATACAGTTGAAATTGCCAAAGCATTTAACAAATTTTATAATTCTTGTCCAATATTATCAGTAGACGAGGATTTAATGAAAGCGAGATTAATGCTAGTATATGGAGCTAAAACAGTAATAAGGACAGGACTCTCTCTACTTGGTATAGAAGCTCCAAATAAGATGTAGGAGTAGATATAATGGAGGAAGAAAGGATTGTAAAGCCTTTAGAGTTTCTATTCTATGAGGATATTAGAAAAAATAATAGTCCTTCTCATATTACGGATTTAATGGTTATAACTATTAAATCCATAATGCCGTCAGAGGACTATGTAGCGGTGAATATAGATTATCATAGATATAATGAGGAAATAAAGCTTTGGAAATACTATAGACATGGAGAGAATAGTTCACTACTAAATATACTTGGGGATATAAGTCCGAAGCTATATTGGAATCACATAGATGATACCGTATATCCACGGATGCTTCCTATTGTTCTAACTAATAAGGAGTATTTGACGATAAAAAAAGAGGTAATTAAAAATGTGCTGTTTTCAACGGGAAATATAAAGACTCTGATTGAGGCTATTCTTTTATCAAAATTATTATATCTTCTTATAATGAAAGAAGAAAATATAATAGATAAACTGAAAGAGGAAATAATTAATTTATCCCAAGTTGAATTCGTAGAAGAATATAGGAATTGTTTTAGGATTCCTATAGAGGAATATGAGGGAAGTTTTAAAATTAAGTTTGAGCAGAACAAGATTTATGCTTTAAATATTTTAAATCAATCCTATTCCAAGGATTTTAGAACTTTACAAGATGCACTAGAGGTATATCTAAATGCTCAATCTGGAGAGACTAGCATAGGTAAATGCGTAAATATTTATATGAATGGACTATTTGATAGTCATTTTGAAATTGATGATTATTATAAGGAATTAGGACTATATCTCTATAGGTTGAGAAAGGGGAGAATAAACCCAGAAGCTTTAAAAATTGAAAAGTACTATCTACCCGATGTATTTCAATTCAACGAAGGGGAAATTTTTTATCATTCTTTGTTGAATAAATCTAAAGTAATAAAAAAAGAAGTTATAAATGATAAAATGATTATATATATAAACACTAAATCGGGTATATATAAATTCATAAGATAAATTAAACCTTCCGGCTTGGAAGGTTTTCTAATCCGATGATAAGTATAAATTTTTTAGTGTTAGATTGGTCTAAATATTTTAAGGAAGGCTTCTCTACTTAAGGAGTGTTTCAATAGAAGCCTTTCTTCGAATAAAACTAAACGAAGCTTTGAGACTTGCAGGAACTATTTAAATATGCTAAAAATTCTTCTTCACTGCTCTCAGCAAGAGAACTTAATTCCTTAAGAATACTATTTTTCAAATTAATAAATTCTTGTACTTTTGTTTTAGAACCAGTGTATTCTAATGCTTCAATTATCATCAACATATCTTCTTTTGACATTTCTTGGATGGATATTTTGTCAAATTCTCTCATTAAACGACCCCTTTCATAAATATATTGTCTTTACTCTATTCTATACTTTTTTTATAAAACCTTCAATATGACAAAAAAGAACAAAGAATTTAAATATCATCTATGAGTGTGAGTTTGGAATAGATTATGCTATAATGGAGATAGTTTAAAAAGGAAGGTATGAAAGATGAAAACTATATTAACAACTTTAAATTCTAAATTTATTCATTCAGCGTTATCTATTCGATATTTAAAAGCTTATTCAAAAGAGATACCTATAGAGCTAATGGAATTTACTATTAATCAAAATATAGATTATATAGTAGGTGAAATATATAAGAAAAAACCAGATGTCATTGGATTTTCAACATATATATGGAATCGAAACGAAACATTAAACATATGTGAAATACTAAAAATGGTTAGCCCTAATACTAAAATTATATTAGGAGGACCAGAAGTATCCTTTGATGGAGATGAGCTTCTAAAAAAGTATTGGTTTATAGATTTTATCGTATATGGAGAAGGGGAAGAGACCTTTGATCAGCTATTAAAAAGGCTAATCGATGAAAAACATGATTATGATGACATCAATGGGTTAATATATAGAGAAGGTGATAAGATAATAGAAAATCCTCCGAGGGTATTAATCCCTAATTTGAATTCTATTCCATCACCTTATAGGGATATTGAAGATGATTTTGAAAATAAAATCGTTTACTTTGAGAGTTCGAGAGGCTGCCCATTTAATTGTCAATTTTGTTTATCTTCTACCATTAAAGGAGTTAGATATTTTGGTATAGATAGGGTAAAAGAAGATTTAGGTAGGCTTATTGATGCCAAAGTAAAACAGGTTAAATTCGTAGATAGAACTTTTAATGCAAATAAGGAATATGCAATGGAGATTATGAACTTCATAATGGATAAGAACCCTAAGAATATGAACTTTCATTTTGAAGTTACAGCCCATTTGCTAGATGAGGAAATGCTACAGTTTATAAAAGAAGCTAAGGAGGGATTATTTCAATTTGAAATAGGAGTTCAATCTACAAATAATATGACATTAAAGGCTATTGGCAGAACCACTGATTTTGAGAAATTAAAGTCAGTAACAGAAGAAATAAAGAGCTTTAGAAATATACATCAGCATTTGGATTTGATTGCTGGACTTCCTTATGAGGATTATAATAGTTTTAAAAATTCTTTTAACGATGTATATGAAATTAAACCTGAGAAAATACAGTTAGGTTTTTTAAAGCTATTGAAAGGTTCTGGATTAAGAAATAAAAAAGATGAGTATGGATTCAAGTTTTTGGATATACCGCCTTATGAAGTGCTGGAAACCGATTATATTAGATATGAAAAAATGATTAAATTAAAGGGAGTAGAGGATTTAGTTGAGAAATATTATAATGAAGGATATTTTGAGAACGCTTTAGAATATATAATAACAAATCATTATAATACAGCTTTTGATTTTTTTGAAGATTATTTAGATTTCTGGGAATGGAGAAATTATCATACTATATCTCATAGTAGGAATAGATTATATGAAATATTCATGGAATTTTATAAGTATAAAAATTTTTCCGATATAGAACTAATGAATGAAATACTTAAGTATGATTATCTTTATAACAATAAAAATATAAATATTCCTAACAGTATAAAAAGAGTAGATGTTAGCTTTATACAAAAAAACAAACATGATATTTTAAAAAATCAAGAACTATTAAATAATAGTTTAAAGCACTATAAAGATAATCCAACTAAACAGATTATTAATAAAATCCATATAGAGAAATTTAAATTTGATGTAATGAAACTATTTGAATATGGCTATATTTTATGTGATGAAATGATTAAGGAAACCACTATTTTATTTGAATATAGAGGTACTGCTATAATTAGATGTACAACATATGATATTACCGAATATATTTAGGAGGTCGATTAATATTGGATTTATTACAAGACATTATAATGGTAAATAAAACAACCATTAAGAAAAGTATAAAAAGCTTTAAAAAAAATTGGATAATAATCTTTACAGGTTTGGTATATGTGTTTTTAAATATTGCTATGTTGACTATTTTGAGTACGTTTTTTAGAGGTGTGTTATTTGTATTAGCTGGATTTATAATGGCAATTGTAAGCAGTAGTCTTATATCCAATTATTTATATCTATTATTTAATATAATTAACTACGAAAGAATAACTAAGGATAACTTTAAAGATGGATTTAAATATTTTTTATGGAAAATATATGGTGTATTCTTTTTTGCTTGGATAGGAAGTTACTTTTTATCAGCCATTGGAGGACTAGCAGGAACCAATGCAGTGTTACTAAGCAGAATAATTAGCATAGTCATACTTATTGCTTTAAATCCACTACCAGAGACCATTTATCAGAAATATTATTCCCCTTTTGAAAGTATCGGCTATGCATTTGAATTCATGAAGGAAAACTGGTTGAATTGGCTAATACCCAATATTATATTTTACTATTTATTATATTTAATTACGGGTACTTTATTAGTCGATGTTTTTACAACTCATATGAACTTTAACTTTGATTTTAGCATTAAAGGTATAATTGTATACTTATTAGGGCAGGCTCTATTTTCCTTTATAATGATATATAGAGGACATTTATATAAACTTTTAAGTACAAGTACTAGAAGAAAAAGAATGTATATGAACAAATTTTATGATTAGTAGGTGAGAATATGAATGAAATAGATAATTATTTTAAAGGAAAGTCTTCCAAGATTTCATTTATAGAGCTAATGGAAGGAGCTTTTATAGAGATAAATGGCTATATAGTTAAGGATAATATACCTCTTCCAATAGCTACTAATACTTTGGTAAAAGAAATAAAAAAAGGAAATGTTGATGAAGAATTTAAAGTAGCATATCTAATAGAAGGTGTTATATATATATTAGGTATTGACTATGATTTCAAATTTAAAGATGAATATAAGAAGATATTATATAACTATGATTCTAAAATTGAGGACTACATTTTATATAGAGGATTTAAGCATATAGAAAACAAAAACTATGAGGATGGAGCAATCTTTTTTAGAGCATTAACCAATATTAACAATAAAAATATTAATGGGATATTTAATTATGCTTTATCTTTGGAAAATATCTCAAAAGATTTTATAAATAAAGGAGATCAAACTAAGGGAGAAGTATTTTTAATTGAATCTACAAATCAATTAGAATCCATTCTTGATATTGATCCAAAGTTTTCTTTAGTTTATTATAAACTAGGCTACCATTATAAATACTATGAACAATTTTTAAAAGCTAAACTAATTTGGAAAAAATATTTAAAATTTGATGATGACCAAGAAAGAATACAAGAGGTAAGAGAACAGTTAGAACTTATTACAGATGATGTGGATTTTGAAGAAGGACTAAATCGTATATCTAACGGAGAATATGAATTAGCTTTAGAAAAATTTTTAAAATTGGCTTTAAAACATGAGGAATGGTGGAATATATTTTATTTAGCGGGACTAGCCTATAAGGGGCTAGGTCAGTATGAAAACGCTATAGATTTCTTCTATGAGGCTATAGAGCTAGATGGCAAAAATGTGGATGTATATAATGAGTTAGGAATTTGTTTATTTGGTACAGGGGATATAAACGAGGCTATAGAGATATTTGATGAAGGTATAGCTTTAGATGATACTGATTATAAGATAGTTTTTAATAGGGGAATGGCTTTTTTACAACTAGGTATTATAGAAAAGGCAATAGAGGATATAAGTACTGCATATAGATTAAATCCCAATGACATGGCTGTAAAAAATCAAATGAAACGGTTAGAAAAGCTTAAAGAGAATATATAATAATTTATTAAGGGGGGTTCTAAATGAGTATAAAAAAATTGGACCAGCTTTTAAAGGTAAATTATGAAAGAAAGGTAAAATTAGCTGTAGTTGCTTCCCAGGATGAGGAAGTTCTGCAGGCTATTGTAGAAGCAAATGAATTGGGAATAGCTGAACCTATTTTAATAGGGAACAAAGAAGAAACAAGAGCTATTGCAAGGGAGAAAGGATTAAAAATTGACGACTACGAAATAATTGATGAAAAAGATTTAGTTAAATCAGCAGAAATTGGGGTTAAATTGGTGAGTGAAGGCAAGGCTGATTTCATCATGAAAGGATTAGTAGATACTTCAATCTTATTAAAAGCCGTATTAAATAAGGAGTGGGGTCTCAGGACCAATAGTTTATTGAGCCATGTAATGATATATGAAGTGCCATCATATGATAAATTGCTTTATTTAACAGATGGGGGTATGAATCTATATCCTAATTTAGACGATAAGGTAAAAATTATAGAAAATAGTATAAAGGTTGTAAAGGCATTGGGGAATGAAAGGGTAAATGTAGCATGTCTTGCTGCAAAAGAAAAGGTAAATCCTAAGATGGAAGCAACGGTAGATGCAATGGAATTGAAAAAGATGTACGAGGAAGGATATTTTGAAGAAGGGGTAATAGTTGATGGACCTATGGCATTGGATTTAGCAATATCTAAAAAATCAGCGGAAATCAAAGGATATGAATCTCAAATAGCAGGAGAAGCAGATGTATTACTTGTACCAACTATTGAGATGGGTAATGGAATAGGAAAGAGTATAACATATTTTGCAAATGGTAAATCAGCAGGTATAATCATGGGAGCAAAAGCTCCAATAGTTTTAGTTTCGAGAGCAGATAGCCATGAATCGAAGCTGTACTCAATTGCACTGGGAAGCATAATATCAAATCATCTATATAAATAGCAAAAAATAAAATAAAGAGAAATATCAAGATAAAGTTAGATAATATAAAATAGAGGACTATTTTGACGTTTAAACATGAAATTTGAGCATTGAATACATTCTTAAAATATGTTAAGTTATTAAATGTCGTCAGTCAGACCGACGGCGACAAGCTAGTAATAGCGGCATATTTAAAAGTCAAAGTTATTAAATAAAAAAGTTTAAAAAAACATTGACAACAATATTTAAATGTGCTATAGTAATAAAGCAACACAGATGAACCTAGAAAACTTAACAGTGTGAAGTACTTTGAGTAAGTTTTAAAT
>LN874947.1:445562-788642 GCA_001282665.1 Clostridiales bacterium mt11 | reverse complement strand
TTACATATTAAAAGCTCTATTTCGTAGGTCGAAGTAGGGCTTTTTCATTTTGTGAAATTTTCATGGTACTTAAGTTCATATCTTAAAAACTCTATTTCCTTATAAGACAATAGAATTTTTCTAATCTACTACTTTATACCTATTTTTTTAATTTCAATTTTATCTAGCTTTTATAATGATAAATTATATATAATAGAATTTGGTTAGTAAAATTATATTATGTCTTAATAATAATTGCAAAAGGGGGATTTATTGTGAAGATAGAAGAATTATTTAATAGTGGTATAGCATTTAAAGACTTTATCGATGAAGGGGACAGTAGTAGTAAAGAGAAAACAATTAAAATATATGATGATATTCAATTTGATGAAGAACTTATTCATAGGATAAAATCCATTGATGAAAAGATTAAAGCTTTAGTTTTAGCAGAAATATGGTGCCCTGATTGTATGGTAAATGTTCCTGTTCTTCAGAAAATTAGGGATATTAACGATAATTTTAGTTTTTCCATAATAAAACGAGAAGGTAATGAGGAGTATTTTAAAAAGTATTCTGTTGAAGATAAAGTCAAAATCCCAACATTTATATTTTTAAACAATAGCTTTAAAGAAATTGGATACTTCGTAGAAAGACCTTCGATTGTAAAAAATATTTATGATAATAACAATCAGGCAGAGGTCATAGTAGCTACGAGAAAATATAGAAATGGTGAATATATAGGGGAAACAGCTGAGGATATTTTAAATATACTAGGTTATTAAAAATTAATATAGAATATGATATGGAATATTGAAAGAATAAAAGGATAATGGATAAAAAGGACTTTTAGTTAAGAATTTAAATGTTTATTATTATGGATTATTCATTTATAACTTTGACAATGGGGTAGCAGATTGATACAATATATAGCGTGGTTTAAAAATAGACACACTAAATATTGTTGTTAGGAGGTAGAAACATGAGCTTTTCAGACAATGCAAAAATGGTCTTAGAAAGAAGGTATTTAACTAAAGATTTAAATGGTAATGTAGTTGAAACTATAGAAGGAATGATAAAAAGGGTATCTGATTTTGTAGCTTTAGGAGATTTGATATATGATGAAAAATCAAATGTAGAAGAGCTTTCGGATAGATTTTATGAGATTATGATAAATCAAGAGTTTATGCCCAATTCACCTACTTTAATGAATGCAGGAAAAGAATTAGGACAATTATCTGCTTGCTTTGTGTTGCCAATTGAAGATTCTATGGAAGGTATTTTTGATGCAATAAAAAATTCAGCACTTATACATAAGAGTGGCGGAGGCACGGGATTTAGTTTTTCTAGGTTAAGACCAAAGGGCGCATCGGTAAAATCTACAGGAGGGGTTGCGTCAGGACCTATTAGTTTTATGAAGGTATTCAATTCAGCAACAGAAGCTGTAAAACAAGGAGGCACTCGCAGAGGTGCTAATATGGGAATTCTAAGAGTAGATCATCCTGATATAATGGAATTTATCGGGAGCAAACAGGATACAAGGGAAATAACCAATTTTAATATAAGTGTGGGTATTACGGAAAGATTTATGGAAGCAGTAGAAAAAGGTGAGGATTATGAACTAATCGATCCCCATATAAATAAAGCTGTAGGAAAGTTAAATGCAAGAGAAGTATTTAAATGTATAGTAGATATGGCATGGAGTACAGGGGAACCGGGTATAATATTTTTAGATAGGATAAATAATGGAAGTACTGTTCCAGGATTAGGTGAGATGGAAAGCACGAACCCATGTGGTGAGCAACCACTTTTGCCCTATGAATCCTGTAATCTTGGTTCAATTAATTTAGCTAAAATGATAAAGGAAGGGTCTAATGGTTATGAGGTAGATTACGATAGGCTTGGAGAAGTAGTAGACCTATGTGTTCATTTTCTTGACAATGTTATAGACGTAAATAAATATCCACTGCCTGAAATAGATAAGATGACAAAGAGTACAAGAAAAATTGGACTTGGAGTTATGGGATTTGCAGATATGTTATATTATCTAGATATTCCTTATAATTGTCAAGAAGGAGTAGACCTTGCTGAAGAGATAATGGAGTTTATAGATACTAGATCAAAGAAGAAATCTCAAGAACTAGCTGAAATTCGAGGAGTATTCCCTGCCTATGAACATAGTATTTTTAAGGAACAAGGGATAAAGATGAGAAATGCAACTACTACAACTATAGCACCTACAGGGACTATTAGTATAATTGCTGGAGCAAGTAGTGGAGTAGAGCCATTATTTGCTATATCTTTTGTTAGACATGTAATGGATGATGATAATCTATTGGAAGTACATCCTTACTTTGAAAAGATAGCAAAGGAAAGAGGATTTTACTCGGAAGAATTAATGGAGAAGATAGCTGAAGAAGGTACCATAGCTCATATGGAGGGAGTTCCAGAAGACATTAAGAAAATCTTTGTAACTGCTCATGATATATCTCCATTTTGGCATATTAAGATGCAGGCCGCATTTCAAAAATACGTAGATAATGCAGTATCCAAAACGGTAAACTTCACAAATGAAGCAACTAGAGAAGATGTAGAAGATGTCTATAAATTGGCCTATAAATTAGGATGTAAAGGGGTAACGATATATAGGGATGGTAGTAGGGACAATCAAGTTTTATCCACGAAGAAAAAGGATAGCGATGTGAAATCCACAGATAGTAGTAATATTAAACCAAGACAAAGACCTTCTATAACTCAAGGTATGACGGAGAAGGTAAGAGTTGGCTGTGGAAATCTATATATTACTGTAAACTATGATGAGAATGGAATATGTGAGGTATTTACCAATGTAGGCAGAGCAGGAGGATGTCCAAGTCAATCTGAAGCTACTAGCAGGCTTACATCTATAGCATTAAGATCGGGTATGGATGTTAAGGAGGTAATTGAACAATTAAAGGGTATAAGATGTCATTCCACCCTAAGACAAAGAGCTACAAATAAGGATATAAAAGTTTTATCATGCCCCGATGCCATAGGGAAAGCTTTAGAACGAGTAATGAATACCTATGTAGAAATAGAAAACGGGTCTTCAAATGAAATGTTTCTTGAAATAGAAGAAGACAAAGTGGAAAAAGATATAAATAAGGAAAAAGAAAATACCATGAAAAGTAAAGAGGCAAGCTGCCCAGAATGTGGTCATAAGGTAGATCATGAAGGCGGCTGTATGATCTGTAGAAATTGTGGATTTTCTAGATGTGGTTAAGGAGAGGTAAAGATGAGATATGAAGGAGCACTTTATAGACCTCCTAGTGAAGCCTATAGTTTAATAGTTCAAGCCACTATAGGCTGCTCCCATAATAAATGCACATTTTGTTCAATGTATAAAGGGAAAAAATTTAGAATAAGGAATACAGATGAAATAATTGAGGATTTAAATCTAGGTAGAAAATATTATAAAAATGTAAAGCGGATATTTTTAGCTGATGGAGATGCCTTGATCATTAAGACTGAAGAACTAATAAAAATACTAATGACCATTAAGACCATATTTCCTGAATGTGAAAGAGTAGGGATATATGGTTCTCCTAAATCCATTTTATTAAAATCAAAAGACGAGTTAATGCATCTTAATAGTTTAGGATTGGGAATTGTCTATCTAGGATTAGAATCGGGGAGTGATAAGCTGCTAGAGGGTGTAAATAAGGGAGTAAACTCTAAAGAGATGATAGAAGCAGGTCAGAAAGTTGTAGATTCAGGGATAGAACTTTCTGTAACCTTAATATCTGGAATTGGCGGAAAAAAAGATTCAATGGTTCATGCCATAGAGTCTGCTAAGGTGTTAAATGAAATGAAACCAGATTATATAGGTTTGTTAACCCTATTATTGGAACAGGGAGCAGAACTATATGAGGATGTAAAAAACGGTGTATTTCAAGTCCTAACCCCTAAGGAGATATTGTTGGAAACTAAAACCTTAGTCGAGGGATTAGAAATAGATGACTGTATTTTTAGGAGTAACCATGCCTCTAACTATGTTCCTTTAAGGGGAACTTTAAAAAGAGATAAACAGCTAATACTAAATCAAATAAAATCAGGATTGAAAATGGATGACTTAGACGATAAAGAGTTATATAGGAAATTGTAAAAAACAGTTGCTTAACGTACAATATGATGCTCTAATATTTATTAGCATAGGTTTTTTTGAAGGTAAAAAGCACCCAAATATGTCTGAAAATTGTGAATCGTTTTTATTGATTATATTTAGGATATAATATATAATATATAGTACATGAAACATGATGCTAAATAATAAGAAATTATCTTTGGAAGGACATAATTAAGGTATTTTATCAAATGTTTAAATATATTTTTATATTTAACACTTCAATGTAAAAGGGAGGTGAATTCAATGAAATATGGCAGAAAATATATAATACTATTTATGGCTTTTCTATTAACTTTAACCTTTGGGACAAGTATAGCTATTGCAAAAGATGAAGGTATTGCAAAAGATGAAATTATTGCAAAATATGAAGTTATTACAAAAGAAATGGTTGAAGAATATCATAAATTTGAAGAAGAAAACAAAGAAGATATAATTGTCTATGGTTATGATTGTCCAATGTGTGGTTCTAATACTAGAACTACTAAAGTGGCTACTACTGAAAGATATGTAGATACAGTTACCAATCCACCAGGCTATTCACCGGGAGTCTATAAACGCTATGAAGTAACTGCCTATTATCAATTGACATGTTCATGTGGATATAAAGCTGATTTTAGCGTTTCTGAAGGTTATAAGTATGTAAAGGTGTAATAGTACAAACGGCTATAGGTTTTCATATTTAATTTCCAGCATAGCATACATAAGTAATATTATGTATGCTATGTTGTTTTTTGTTATAATGCCTAGCGAAAATCAGTTATGGGACAAATTAAATATGAGAATTGTTTTAAATTCAATAAACTAATAGCTCCTATAAAAAGTAACAGGAGCAATAAAGATGCTGATAGCAAAGGGATAACTATTAAATAAGATGATATAATATATTTGTAATAGAAAGCATAAAAAAGAAAAATTTATGATAAGAAAGAGACATTATCGATAATAAAATTTTTATTGCATATTATCTCAATTAGTGGTACAATAATCAAGAACAAAAAAATATAAAATCTTTAACTCAGTCCAGAGAGGCTGGCAAGATTGTAATGACGGAATATTTATATAGTTTTATATAAAACTTCTTGCTGCCTGCAAGAAGTTTTTTTATTAAACCAAATTACAATCGAAATAAGCCTTTAACTCAGTCCAGAGAGACTGAAAAGGAGAGAAAACTCTCCTTTAAACTAAAAAAGGAGGTTTTTTTTATGACAGAAAATGCTATTGCAAGGAAAAAAAATGGTGAAGTGGAAGTTAGCTTATGGAACAGTTCAAAAAGGGTTATTTTAGCTCTTCAACATTTAATTGCTATGTTTGGTGCTACAGTACTAGTACCTATACTAACAGGATTTGATCCATCTGTATCCTTGTTTTCAGCAGGGTTGGGAACATTGATATTTCATACCTGTACTAAAGGAAAAGTTCCTGTATTCTTAGGTTCATCTTTCGCTTTCATACCAGTTATACTAACGGTAAAGGAAATATACAATGGAGACTTAGCATATGCTCAAGGTGGAATGGTAGCAGCAGGATTGATTTACGTACTCCTATCCTTACTAATAAAAAGAATTGGAGTAGAGAAAATCCAAAAATATCTTGCTCCACAAGTAGTCGGGCCAATGATTATCGTAATAGGAATGAACTTGATTCCAACAGCTTTTGGAATGGCTAGTCAAAATTATATAATAGCAGGAATTACATTAGGGGTTGCACTACTAGTTAATTTTAAAGGTAAGGGATTTTTTAAACAGCTATCAATTTTAATGGGTGTAATAGTAGGATATTTAATCTCATTAAAAATGGGAATTGTAGAAACGAATGTGATAAAAGAAGCTTCATTGTTTGCAGTACCAGCCTTTAGACTACCTAAATTTGATATAGGTGCAATAGGAATAATTGCTCCAGTAATTTTAGCAGTATTCATGGAACATTTAGGTGATATAACTACAAACGGAGAAGTTGTAGGTAAAAACTTTATTGAAGACCCAGGTTTAAATAGAACATTATTGGGGGACGGTTTAGCAACAACGGTAGCAGCATTCATAGGAGGGCCTGCCAATACAACTTATGGTGAAAACACAGGAGTTCTTGCCATAACTAAAAACTATGACCCATCTATATTGAGATTAGCAGCTGTGTTTGCAGTAGCATTAGGATTCATATCCAAGATAGGTGCGTTTTTAAGTAGTATACCAACTCCAGTTATGGGCGGAATAAGTATAATGTTATTTAGTATGATATCCCTTATAGGAGTTAAGACCATAAAATCGAATAAAATAGAGTTTAACTTAAAGAACATAATAATTATGGGAACCATATTGATACTAGGTCTTGGAAGTGAAATTATCCAAAGTAAATTTGGAATTAGAATAGGTATTCCAATAAATGAAACGGTTGAAATATCTGGATTAAGCTTTGCTGCAATAGTTGGTATAATTTTAAATGCAGTTTTAAATAGAAAAGAAAATTAATATATTAATAATAGACAAAAGCCTATCTTCACAACTGAAGATAGGCTTTTATGTATTATATCTGATATAATATATATAAAACTTTCTCATAAGTTTTAAATACTCGCTTCATAAACCTATATTTGGGAGGTGGAATCCTTGAGTAGAATAGATGAGGTATTTGAAACTTTAATTTACTTAGAAGAGAAAAAACCAGAGGGTATTTCTGCTATGGATATGTCTCCTATATTGAAAATTGATAGATCCAATATAAGCAGATATTTAAACGTACTTGCTAAAGATGGAAGATTAGAAAAAATTGATGGGAGACCTGTCCTATATAAATCTATTAAAAACCATATTAATACTACCTCTGAAAAGAAAATACCTTTGGCAAAAGAAAAAAATAGTTTTAATAAAATGGTAGGTTCAACTCAAAGTTTAGCTCTTCCTATAGAAAAAGCTAAAGCTGCCATTATGTATCCTCCAAAGGGGCTCCATACTTTACTCTTAGGAGAAACAGGTGTAGGAAAATCTATGTTTGCTGAATTTATGTATAGATTTGCTATTGAATCCAAGATAATAGATGAGGAAGCTCCCTTTATTAGATTTAATTGTGCAGACTATGTAGATAACCCTAACCTGTTAACTGCACAAATATTTGGGGTAAAAAGAGGAGCTTATACAGGGGCTGATAGGGATAGGGAAGGGTTGCTTGCTAAGGCGGATACTGGTTTTATCTTCTTAGATGAAATCCATAGACTACCACCTCAAGGTCAGGAGATGCTGTTTACATATATTGATAACGGATTTTTTAGGCCTTTAGGAGAAACGGAGAAGTTAATTTATGTAGATGTAAGGATAATTGCAGCAACTACAGAAAATCCTAGTTCCCATCTACTTAGAACTTTTACTCGTAGGATACCAATGATAATAACATTACCACCTATTAAAGATAGGAGCTTGTCTGAAAGATATAGATTTATTGAAGCATTTATTAAAGAAGAGTCCTGTAGGATTGGTAAGAGCATATATATAAATAAGAATTCCATTACTTCATATCTGTTATATGATTGTCCAAATAACATTGGTCAGCTTAAATCCGATATACAGTTAGCTTGTGCTAAAGCTTTTTTAAATTATAAATCCAAAAACTTAAACTATATATTGATAAACCAAGGGGATCTTCCCAATCACGTAAGAAAGGGAATAATGAAAATAAATGAAAACAGAAAAGAAGTAGATGAATTATTGAAATTTACTTCTGATATTTTAAAATTTAGTGAGTACGAAGATTCACCCCTTCTATTGAGTATAGATGATAATAGGTCTGAGGATTTTTATAATGCTATTGAAGAAAAATTAGAGTCTTTAAAAAATATGGGGATGGATGAACAGGATATAAATGAAATAATGAACATAGATATTGAATCCCATTTTGAAAAATACATAGGAGGCATATCTAAACGTTTCGATAAGTCTGAAATATCAAATGTGGTAAAAAAGGATATTCTTCAAGTAGCAGAGGAAATATTGTTATTAGCACAAAAACATTTAAAAAAGGAATTCAATGAAGAGATATATTTTGGATTATCTTTTCATCTAGAGCGGAGTATAGAGAGGATAAGTAAAGGGGAGAAGATATACAATCCGAGATTAAATTTTATAAGGATAAATTATGAAAAGGAATTTTTATTTGCAATGAAAATTGCAAAGATCATAGATAGCAAATTTAGTATTGAAACCCCAGTAGATGAAATAGGATATTTAGCTATGTTTTTTGCTGCAGATACCTATAAGTTATCCAAAGAAGATAAACCCAAAGTAGGGATAATCGTCATTATGCATGGTAAATCTACTGCAAGCAGCATGGTGGAAGTAGCCAATAGTCTAATAGGTACGGAACATGCTGTTGCATTGGATATGCCCTTATCTATGAAACCAGAGTTGATGTATGAAATAACAAAAGCCAAGGTTGAAGAAATAAATAATGGTAAAGGTGTAGTAATGCTAGTGGATATGGGCTCTTTAACTACCTTTGGGGATATGATACGAGAGGATACCGGTATAGAAGTAAAAACCATAGAAATGGTTAGTACCCTTATGGTTCTTGAAGTATTGAGAAAAGCTGTAATTGGTTATGGATTGGAAGAGATAATGGAATCCTTTAAGGATAAAACTTTTTATAGTAAAAATAGCAGTAGAAAAGTAATTAAAAACATAATCGTCACTGCTTGTTTTACGGGGGATGGTGCTTCTAAGAAAATTGGTACTATAATTGAAGATAGATTGGAAACAGAGGAAATAGATATAATTTCTATGAATATAATAGATGAAAATGGAATAGAAGATAGAATATATAAATTGAGTCAAAGATATAATATTATAGCCATTGTAGGAACTGTATATATTGATATAGAGTGGATTCCTTTTATACCTGCAATAGAAGTATTTAAAGGTAATGGCATAAATAGACTAAATAAAATTATAGATGAAGAAAATATGTATTCTAAAATAGCAGAATCTCTATCAGAACATCTAGAATACCTTGATGGAAACGAAATAACAAAAGACAGTAAATGTTTAATCTATAATATTGAAAATAAGCTTGGGATAGAAATAATTTCGGATGTTAAGATGGGAATAGTACTACATGTATCCTTTTTAGTAGATAACTTATTAAAAGGTGTAGTACCTAGGAATTTTGAAAATATAGAGGAGTATAAAAAAAATTATTATAAAGAGATGGAAATTATCAGAGAATCTATCGTTTTTATGGAGAAAAAGTATAGAGTATCTATAGGGGAACATGAAATGGCATATATATTAAAATTATTTATATCAAATAAAGTAGTGTGCAGTAGTGTGTAGAAAGCTACACACTATTTTATTTTTTATAGAAACAATTACACTGTAGAATGCTTCATTTATTCTATTTGATTACTTAAATAGAATAGATAGAACCCGTTAAAATTGGCATTAGGAGGAACTTACAAAAATATTTATTATAAATTCCTCTAAATTAAATTGTTGGCAAAGTAATTGCAATTATTATATGGTACATAGAAGAATGTGGTATAGGAGGTGAAGAAAGATAAGTATGTGACCATATTTTATGGAAAGGACTGATCTTATGCTAAATATAATGCTTGTTTGTTCAGCAGGCATGTCAACTAGTTTACTAGTCAGTAAGATGAACAAAGTAGCTAAGGAAAAGGAATTAGATGTAAAGGTATTTGCTGTAGCAGAGGCAGATGTAAAGAACAATGTAGATAAAGCCGATATTATGCTACTTGGACCTCAAGTAAGGTATCTATTACCAAAGATGAAAGAGATGATGAACAAAAAAGGGGTACCCGTAGATGTGGTGAATACCGTATACTATGGGACTATGAATGGGGAAAAGGTTTTAGAACAGGCTTTAAGTATGGTGGAGAACTAATAAAATAGCTTAGGTTTAAAAGGGGGATCAACATGAAGAAGTTTATGGATTTTATGGAAAAGAAGTTTGTACCAGTTGCAGCTAAGATTGGTGGGCAAAGGCATTTAGTAGCTATTCGTGATGGATTTGTTGCTATTATGCCATTGATACTTGCAGGCTCCACTGCTTTACTATTAAAGAACACTATTTTTAAATGGATATCTCCATTAGGGGGATTGATTCCAATATGTGATCAGGTTTGGTGGGGATCTTTAGCTATAATGACTTTATTAGTTGTTTTTTCTATAGGTTATAGTTTAGCAAAATCTTATGAAGTAGATCCTGTTGCAGCTGGATTGATAGCAGTTGGTTCTTATTTTGCTACATTACCGCAATCTCATGGGGATGCTGGTTGGGGGTATATTCATTGGGGATATTTACAAGCTACAGGTTTATTTACAGGATTAATAGTAGCGTTAATTGCTACTGAAATATTTGTAAAACTAACGAAAAAGGATTTAACTATAAAGATGCCTGAAGAAGTTCCACCAGCAGTAGGTAGAGCTTTTGCAGCAGTTATACCTGGTATGATTACCATGTTTATATTTGGTATTGTATTCCTTATAATAGATAAATTAGGTGGTGTTAGTTTATACGATGTAATATATGAAGGCATACAAAAACCATTACAGGGGTTTAGCCAAGGAGTAGGTTCAGCTATGGTAATGGCTATGTTAATCAATCTATTTTGGTTCTTTGGGCTTCATGGTGCTAATATATTAGATCCAGTAATGAATGCTTTATATTTACCTGCACTTGCAGAGAATGCTGCGGCTATAGAAGCAGGAAAAGCAGCACCTAATGTAATAACAAGGGTTTTCTTCGATGCCTATGTACATTTAGGAGGTTCTGGAGCTACATTAGCATTGATAGTTGCTATATTCTTATTTACTAAGAAAAGAACTGAATATAAAGAGGTAGCTAAATTGTCTGCACCTTCAGGAATATTCCAAATCAATGAGCCTATGATGTTTGGAGTACCAATAGTACTCAACCCAATATTATTTATTCCATTTATAATAACACCTGGAATATTAACTTTAATAGGCTATATTGGGACAGCTACAGGATTTGCACCTCCAACATATGTAGCTATACCTTGGACTACTCCACCAATAGCTGGTGCATTTTTAGCTACAGGAGCTACAGCGCAAAGTTGGAGAGCGGCATTATTAGCGGCTATAAATTTTGTAATTGCAATACTTATATATATACCATTTGTAAAGTTAGCCGATAAGCAAGCAAAAGAAAGTCAAACTAGTAATTAATATGGGGAAAAGGGGTACGGGATTAACATAAATATTATATAATAAATTTAATATAACTAGGCAAAGTTTACAACATAAGAAGGAGAGAATAATATGGATTTAGAGATGATAATTATGAATATTATAAACTATAGCGGTGAAGCTAGAAGTCTATGTATGGAAGGTATAGATTATGCGAAAAAAGGAAATTTTAAAAAGGCCAAATCCCATATAGAAGAAGCCGATGAAAAAATTTCTTGTGCTCATAAAAGCCAAACGAAGCTAATTCAATCGGAGGCTCAAGGTAATAAACAGGATTTTTCATTGCTCCTTATCCATGCTCAAGATCATTTAATGAATGCAATAACGGTTAGAGATATGGCCAATGAATTTTTAGACCTATATGAAATAGTTTATAGTTCTCTAATAGAGGGAAGGAGTAGTGCTAATGCGTAGATTAGGAGTATCCATATATCCGAATAGATCGTCTAGAGAAGACAATAAAAGATATTTAAGCTTGGCAGCTAAATATGGATTTACTAGAGTGTTTACAAACCTCCTATATGTAGAAGGGGATAGTGAAATTGCCTTGAATGAGTTTAAAGAAATAGTACAATATGGACGGAATCTTGGTATGGAAGTCATTGCTGATGTATCTCCTTCTGTGTTTGAAGCTTTTAATATCCATTATTCAGATTTAAAGTTTTTTAAAGATATGAATTTAAATGGTATTAGATTGGATTTAGGTTTTAGCGGTAATGAGGAAAGTATTATGAGCTTTAACCCCTATGGTTTAAAGATTGAATTGAATATGAGCAGCGGTACTAGATATCTGGAGAATATAATGAGCTACAGACCAAATAAGGATAATATCATTGGGTGTCATAATTTTTATCCTCATAGGTATACGGGAATATCTAGAGAACACTTTATAAAGACTACGGAGATGTTTAAAAGATATGGTCTTAGAACAGCTGCCTTTGTTTCCTCCCAAAATGCTAATTTCGGTCCATGGCCAGTTAATGAAGGTTTACCTACTTTAGAGGAACATAGAGAACTTCCTATAGAAGTTCAAGCAAAGGACTTTTTCAACACAGGGCTTATAGATGATGTTATCATATCTAATTGTTACGCATCAGAAGAAGAATTAAAAACCCTTGGGGAAATGGATAAGGATATACTTACGCTGAAAGTAGAACTTATAGATGATCTGCCAGAGGTAGAAAAGAATATTGTATTAGAAGAATTTCATTTTAACAGAGGGGATGTATCAGAATACGTAATTAGATCAACTCAAAGTAGAGTTAAATATAAAGGACATGATTTTAAAGTCATGAATCCTAAGGACATAGAAAGAGGCGACATTATAATTGACAGCAGCCTATATGAGCACTATGCAGGAGAGCTGCAAATAGCATTAAAGCCTATGATAAATAGCGGTAGAACTAGTGTAGTTGGGAGAATCTCAGATGAAGAGATATATTTACTTGACCATATAAGACCTTGGCAAAAGTTTAAACTAGAAAAATAGGATATAAATCTATATTAAGGTTGGCCCTAGCAGGCACTCCGATTATAAATCTATATTAAGGTTGAAGTTTATTCACTTAAAGGTGAGAGACTTCAACCTTTTTAATTTTAAATCTTTAAAATGGACAAAATCATTAATAACGTATAAAATGTAAAGGAATGATAAAAAATTAAGATGAAAGTTATCATAACCCTAATTGGGGAAGGAGTAAGTATTATTATGTTAAAGGTGTTAGTCATAGGCGGCGGAGCAGCAGGAATGATGGCTGCTATATCAGCAAAAAACCACGGTGCAGATGTAACTGTACTTGAAAGGAATAATCGAGTAGGTAAGAAGATATTGGCAACTGGAAATGGACGATGCAATTATACTAATATAAATTTATCCATCAACAATTATCATAGCAAAAATCCAAAATTTCCATATAGCTGTTTATCCAAATTTGGGGTAGATAAGACTATGGACTTTTTTGAACAGCTAGGTATAACCCCTGCCGTAGAAGAGAACGGTAAGGTGTTTCCGCTGTCATTTCAAAGTTCTAGTATATTAGATGTACTTCGATTTGAATTAGAGGATTTAGGCATCGAAGTTATTACAGACGCTTATGTGGTAGACATTAGAAAAGAAAAGAATTTTGTATTGACATTAAATAATAAAGAAAAGATATATGGGGATAGGGTTATCTTAGCTACAGGAGGAAATGCAGCACCTTCTACAGGATCAGATGGAAATGGTTATGCTTTGGCACAAAAACTAGGGCATAGTATAGTTGAAGTTTTTCCAGGATTGGTTCAATTAAAGTTAGATGGGGATTTGTTTAACCAAGTGGATGGGGTTAAATTTATAGGAACAGCAGGACTTTACGAAGGAAACAAATTGATAAAAGAGGATAGAGGGGATATTTTATTTACTAATTATGGCATATCAGGACCTCCTATTCTCCAGTTGAGTAGAGCTGCATTGGAATACCTATATAGGGGTAAAAATGTAGAGTTGAAAGTATCCATTATTGATACAAAGACGCAGGAAGAGTTATATGATTATCTAATATATAGATTTAGTTTTATGGCAAAGAAGACTGTAGGGATAGGATTAATTGGACTCATAAACAAAAGGCTAATACTTCCTATATTGAAGGAAATGGGAATAGATAAAAACAAACAAATTGCCCATTTAACCAATGAAGAAGTGAAAAAACTATCTCAAGTATTGACGGATTGGAGATTTAACATAATTGGCAGTAAGGGTTGGCGAGATGCCCAAGTGACAGCAGGAGGAGTATTAACTGATGAAATTGATAATTCTACTATGGAATCAAAGCTTATTAAAGGATTATTCTTTGCAGGAGAAATAATAGATGTAGATGGAGACTGTGGAGGATTCAATCTTCAGTGGGCTTGGTCATCGGGATATATATCTGGTAGAAATGCAGCTTTAAAATAAGGGAGGAAAATATGTATAGGCTATTAGGTTTAGACTTAGATGGGACGTTATTAAATGAAAAACATGAAATATCCGAAAAGAATAAGGAATATATTAATCTATTGAAGGAAAAGGGTACTAAGGTAATTTTGCTTTCAGGAAGGGAGACTGGTTCTGTAAAATTTTTTAGTGAAGAGCTGAGTCTTATGGAGCCATTGGTAGGATTTAATGGAGGAATTATAACGGATTACACTGGAAAAGAGATATTTTATGAAGAATGTATAGAAGAGAAGTGGGCTAGAAAAGTTGTTGCTTATGGAGAAATTAACAATATGTGTATTTTTATATTTATGAGAAGCCATATATTTGTTTCCGATAAAGAGGATACTAGGTTTAAAATATTTGAGAGATATACTACTGACCATGTAGATGAAGTAGGTAATATATCAAAATACCTTGAAGATAATAGACTATGGGCAAATATAAATAAAATATTGATAGCTGATGAGAATGAAAATCTAGTAAAATATAAAGAAAAGTTAGAAAACATACTTAGTGACAATTTATCTATGCAGTTTTCACTCCCTTTCTTTTTAGAAATATTTAGTCCTAACATAAGTAAGGGCAATGCCTTAGATAAGTTAGGAAGGATATTTAATATTAAAAGGGAAGAGATGGTGGCTATTGGAGACGGTGAAAATGATATTTCAATGATCGAATATGCTGGGCTCGGTGTAGCTATGGAGAATGCCTTAGAAAATGTAAAGGATAAGGCAGATTATATAACCTTATCTAATAAAGAAGATGGGGTTAGCCATGTAATAAAGAAGTTCTGGAAATTATAATTTATTAGGAGAAAATATCAAATTGAAAGGAGTGATATGATGCTTAATATGAACAAAAAATTAATTCAGTTAGCCAATCAAGATAATCATATAAAAGTTGCCATAGTTGGAGTTGGAAAAATGGGAAAAGGATTGGTTAACCAGATGACGAGGATAAAGGGAATGATACCAGCCTTAGTCATAAATAGAAACGGAGAAAAGGCAATAAATGCACTATTATCAGCAGGTATAAGTAGGGATGATATTCTATTTTCTAACTCCTTAAAGGATATCAATAGGGGTATAGAGATGGGAAAATACGTGGTATCTGAAGATATGGATATGGCATCAAAGGCTAATGGTATACAGGCTGTAGTAGATGCTACAGGAGTACCAGAGGTAGGGGCAAAGCTATCCTTGGCAGCTATAGACAATAGAAAACATGTAATCATGTTAAACGTAGAAGCAGATTCAGTCGTAGGACCATTAATATATAAATATGCCCAAAAAGCTGGAGTCATCTATACGGGAACGGCGGGTGATGAACCGGGAGCGGTTATGGAGTTGTATGATTTTGCCTTGGGATTAGGATTTGAAGTATTGGCTATTGGGAAGGGGAAAAATAATCCTGTTAATTTAGAGGCAAATCCAGATATCGTATATGAAGAAGCCTTAAAGAAAGAATTAAAACCTAATATGTTGGCGGGATTTATAGATGGGACTAACACCATGATAGAGATGACTTGTATGTCAAATGCTACAGGATTTGTGCCAGACATTAGAGGTGGACATGGTGTTATTAGTAATATAGATGATTTAACTGGTTTTATGAGATTAAGAGAAGATGGAGGAGTCCTCAATAAATATGGAATAGTGGAGTATGTAAGAGGGATTGCTCCAGGAGTATTTGCTATCTTTACCACTAAGCTTGAAGAAGTTCGCAATCACTTAAAATATCAAAATATGGGAAGTGGGCCTAACTATGTACTATATAGACCTTATCATCTGACTAGCCTAGAAACCTCTATTACTATATTTGAAGCCTGTGTAAATCATGAAGCTACCATAGCACCTACAGAAGGAGCCATATCCGATGCGGTAACAATAGCGAAAAAGGATTTAAAAAAGGGAGAAAGATTAGACCGTATTGGTGGATACACCGTTTATGGCAGTATTGAGGAACATAAAATAGCTATGAAGGAAAATTTAGTTCCTATTGGTTTAATAGATGAAAACACAAGAGCTTTAAGAGATATTAAAAAAGGTGAATTTATAACTTACGATATGGTAGAATTAGATACTACGACTACTATATACAAGCTAAGACAAATTCAAGATAAGGAAATGGGCTAAATAATGTTTACAAAGGATAGGTTATTATTTAAAATATAGAGTAAGTTGTAAAATACAAATGAAGGGGGATATTTGAATGATATACATAAAAAACGACGATAATAGACCTCAATTTAACTTAGCATTAGAACAGTATGTATTTGAAAGTTTAAATCAATTTGATGAAATATTTTTACTATGGATAAATGAACCCTCTATAATCGTTGGGAAAAATCAAAATACCATAGAAGAAATAAATTTAGATTATATTAAAGAGCATAATATAAACGTAGTTAGAAGATTATCTGGTGGAGGAGCAGTTTACCATGATTATGGTAATTTGAACTATACGATAATATCTAAGAGTAAAAATACTTCTGCTTTTAACTTTGAAGCTTTTTCTCAACCAGTAATAGAGGTATTAGCTAAACTAGGAATAAAAGCTGAATTTACGGGAAGAAATGATATAGTAATTGATGGCAGGAAATTTTGCGGAAATGCCCAATATATGAAAAAAGGTAGAGTTCTTCATCATGGTGCTATGCTTTTTGATACGGATTTAAATGTATTAGGCAAAGCTTTAAAAGTATCTAAGGATAAGATAGAGTCTAAAGGGGTAAAATCAGTAAGAAGTAGGGTTACCAATATTAAGGATCATTTAAAAGAGGATATTACAGTAGAAGATTTTAAACAGCTATTACTAGATCATATGTTTAGAAGCGATAACGAAATAAAAGAATACAAATTAACGGAAGAAGACTATGCTAATATCAATAAATTGATGGAAGAAAGATATTCTACTTGGGAGTGGAATTTTGGAGAATCTCCTGAATTCAATATAAGTAAATCAAAGAGATTCCCTGCAGGAAAAGTGGAAATCAAAATACATGTAGAAGATGGGATAATAAAGTTTATAAAATTCTATGGAGATTTCTTTGGTGGTGGAGAAATATCCGATATAGAGGAAAAATTCATTGGAATCAAATATAAAGAAAATGAAATAGAAAAGGTGTTAGATGAGATTGATATAGGATATTATTTTTCAGGTATATCCAAAGAAGACATAATTCATTGTATAATATAAAATAAACTTGACAAAAGGGTTTACTTTAAGATATATTAATACTCAAAATACAATATTAAATGCAAAGATGAGGACAGTAGTAAAAGAAGTTTTTTACAGAGAGATAATCATTCGGTGAGAGATTATTAATAAGCCTTTTATGAAGATCACCTCAGAGCAGATCATCTGAAAAAGTAGTAAGATGTTACGCCTATGGCGTTATACTTAAAGAGTGATAAGACAGTGAAATCTTTATGTCTTATAATCTGGGTGGTACCGCGAAAATTCGTCCCTAAGTGTAAACTTAGGGACTTTTTTAGTTATAATCATAGGAATTAATTTTCTATTTTATTTTAAAAAGAAAGGATGAAGAAATTGAAAAGGTTTAGAGAACTGTCTAATAAATCTGTAAGTGAAAGAGAACAAGAAATCTCTAAATATTGGGAAGAAATTGATCTTCTCCATAAATCAGTAGATAGTAGAGACGAAGACAAACCCTTTGTGTTCTATGAAGGACCTCCAACTGCTAATGGCAAGCCTGGTATTCACCATGTAATGAGTAGAACGCTGAAGGATTTAGTGTGTAGGTATAAGACTATGGAAGGTTACCAAGTTAAAAGAAAAGCAGGTTGGGACACTCATGGTCTACCAGTTGAAATTGAAGTTGAAAAACAGCTAAATTTAAAAAACAAACATGATATTGAAGATTATGGTTTAGAAGCATTTAACAAACAATGTAAGGAATCCGTATTTAAGTATGAAAAGTTATGGCGAGATATGACTACTAGAATGGCATATTTAATCGATTTGGATAATCCTTATATAACTTTGAAAAATGACTATATTGAATCCGTATGGTGGATTCTCAATAAATTTTTTAAAGAAGGATTTGTATATGAAGGACATAAGATACTACCATATTGTCCACGATGTGGAACGGGATTGGCTTCTCACGAAGTAGCTCAAGGCTACGAAGAGATAAAGACTGAAACCGTAGTGGTAAAGTTTAAATTAAAGGGCAAAGATGAGTATTTCTTAGCTTGGACAACAACTCCTTGGACACTGCCAAGTAATGTATGCCTTACTGTCAATCCAGAGGAGATGTATTTAAAGGTAAGACAAAATGATGAGATATACTATGTAGGAAAAGTCTTAGCGGATAAGGTACTAGGAGAAGACTATGAAATAATTGAAGAATATAAAGGTAAGGATTTAGAATATGTAGAGTATGAGCAACTAATTCCGTTTATAAAAGTAGATGGAGAAAAGAAAGCCTTCTTTGTAACATTAGGGGATTATGTAACTACAGAAGACGGTACTGGAATAGTCCACTCTGCTCCTGCCTTTGGTGAAGATGACTACAACACAGGAATGAGATACAATCTTCCAGTAGTAAAACCAGTAGATGACGAAGGCAAATTTACCGATACCATTTGGAAAGGCACATTTGTAATGGATGCAGACTTAGATATAATCCAATGGTTAAGGGAAAATGGGAAACTCTATAAAAAGGAGAAGATATCTCATAATTATCCTCATTGTTGGAGATGTCATACACCTCTTTTATACTACGCAAAGCCTAGCTGGTATATAGAGATAACCAGATTAAAAGACCAATTAATAGAAAACAACAATAATGTAAATTGGTATCCGGAATTTGTAGGAGAAAAGAGATTTGGCAATTGGTTAGAAAACCTAAATGATTGGGCAATTTCAAGGAGTAGATATTGGGGTACACCACTACCAATATGGAGATGTAATGACTGTGGTCATACGACTTCTGTAGGTTCTAGAGCTGAGTTAGTAGAAAAGGCTATTGAAGATATAGATATGAATATAGAACTTCATAGACCATATGTAGATGATGTTCACCTAAAATGTGAGAAATGTAATGGAACGATGACTAGAGAAAAAGATGTAATAGACGTTTGGTTCGATAGTGGTGCTATGCCATTTGCACAACATCATTATCCATTTGAGCATAAAGATGACTTTGATTCACTATTCCCAGCAGACTATATCTGTGAAGGAATTGACCAGACTAGAGGATGGTTCTATTCACTACTAGCTATATCTACTTTTGTAACCGGCAAATCACCTTATAAGAGTGTGTTGGTAAACGATCTAGTGTTAGATAGAGAAGGCAAGAAGATGTCTAAGTCCAGAGGGAATACAGTAGATCCATTTATCCTATTTGATAAATATGGTGCAGATGTACTGAGATGGTATTTAATATATGTATCTCCACCATGGACTCCAACAAAATTTGATGAAGATGGATTAAAAGAGGTAGAAAGCAAATTCTTTAGAAGTATTAGGAATGTATATAATTTCTTCTCTTTATATGCCAATACAGATGATATAGACCCAAGGGAATTCTTCATAGAATATGAAGAAAGGGGAGAAATAGATAGATGGATTCTTTCAAAATACAATAGTTTACTAAGACAAGTAAAAAAAGACATTGATGATTTTGAGTTGACTAAGGTAGTAAGAGATATCCAAGAATTTGTCATAGAGGATTTATCTAATTGGTATATTAGACGTTCAAGAAGGCGTTTCTGGTCAACAGAATTAGATGATGACAAGAAGGCAGTATACAATACTACTTATGAAATATTACTTGGATTAAGTAAGATGATAGCACCTTTTGTACCTTTTACAGCAGAAGAGCTTTATAGAAGCTTAACGGATAATGAATCAGTGCATTTGGACTATTATCCTGAGCATAAGGAAGAATTAATAGATTTAGAATTAGAAGAAAAGATGGACTTAGTGAGGAACTTAGTAAAACTAGGTAGAGCTTCTAGGGAATCCGTAAGGATAAAAGTACGTCAGCCAATAAAGGAAGTATTAATAGATGGAAAATATGAAGAAAAGATTAGCGATTTAATTCCTCTTATAAAAGAAGAATTAAATGTGAAAGAAGTAGTATTTGAAAAGGACTTAAGCCAATTTATGAATTTTTCCTTGAAACCAAACTTTAAAGTAGCAGGACCAATTTTAGGCTCTAAGATCAAATCCTTTGGTAAAGCACTAAATGGGCTTAATCCTCATGAGACAGTGGAGAAACTAGAATCAGGAGAAACATTAAAGTTAAATCTTGATGGGGAAGATATAGAAATTAACAAGGATTATGTAATGATAACTATATCCTCAAAAGAAGGTTTTGATGTGGCTATGGAAAACAACCTATTTGTAATCCTTGATACTACCCTTACAAAGGATTTAATCAATGAAGGATATGCAAGGGAGTTTGTATCAAAAGTGCAACAAATGAGAAAGAACAATGGTTATGAAGTATTAGACAATATTAATATATATTATGATGGCTCAGTTGAAATAGAAGAAGCCATCAAGGAACACGAAGGCTTTATCAAATCCGAAACCTTAGCCCTATCCATAGAAAGGGTAGAAGATGATTCTTTCGAAAAACAAGATTTAAATGGCCATAAAACAGGGATAAAATTAGAAAAAGTTGAATAATAAAGATGGGAACCTTTTTAGGTTCCTATTTTTATTTAAACTTATCTTTATCATTAGGGGCTCTAATGATATAATAAATACAACTAGGATGAAGGGGGAATTTATATGTCTATGGAAAAAGTTAATGAGATATTTAAAAGCTTAAAAGAGATGCAGATTAAAGCTAGTAAGCTAAGCTGGGTTCAATATACTGTAGGTTATGATTTTGGGATAGAAAAAGCATATAAAGAAATAACTGATTTTTTACAAGATGAAAAAAATTATGAAATAGTATGTCGATATAGGGAAAAGGATTTAGAACCTATAGATAGAAGAAGAATGGAAATAGCATATAATATTTTTAAGCCTTTCCATTTGAATAAGGAATTAAATGAAATAAAGCTAGAAATGAGAAAGAAAACCAATGAACTTTCTAAAATACTTAATACTTTCAGATTTAATATTGACGGCAGGGAGATAAGTTCCGTAGAAATAGACCAAATATTATGCAGTGAAGAGGATAGTAGTTTAAGAAAGAAAGCCTTTTTTGCAAGAAACCAAATAAACAAACCTTTAGTAGATGGAGGGTTTATTGAACTCATCAATTTGAGGAAAGAATTAGCTAGACTTAATGGTTCTAAAGATTTTGTAGAATATGGATTGGAGAAAGATGAACTTAGTCCAACTATATTTGATGGTTGGAATGAAGAATTAAAAGAGCAAATAGATAGATTAAATGATAAAAGAGAGGAATATGCAAAAAAATATTTTAATCAAGAGGAAATGTTTTCTTGGGATGAAGAATATATTAAATCTAAAATATCCCCATCACTAAATACAAGGGTGGGTATGTCAAATTACTACAATGTTATTAGGGATTTCTTTATGAACTTTGGAATAGACATAGATAGGTACAATATTACATACGATATATTTCCAAGAAAAAATAAATCTGAATGGGGATACAATTTCCCTATAGAAACTGGAAAGGATTCGAGGATTATAGCTAATGTAAAGAATCGATACAATGAGTATCGAGTTCTTCTCCACGAAACAGGACATGGAGTTCACTCGTTTTTACAAGATCCTAAAGAAATATTATTAAATAGTGGTATAAGTGGAATAGTTACAGAGGGTATAGCAAACCTGTTTGGTTCTTTCCTATATGATGAAATATTTTATGGACAATTCTTTGATAATAGTGTAAAAGATGAATTTAAAGAGATGGCAGAATATGAAAAACTAAATTATCTAAGGTTTGTTGGCAATATTTTCTTTGACCATGAGCTATATAGAAATAATATTAGCTCCCTAGATGATATATATGAATTGTACTTTAAAATTTATGGCGATCTCTTTGGAGATAAGCCCTATGATGAAGCACCACCTTTTGGATATAGAATCCACTATACAACTCATCCAATCTATATGCATAACTACTTTATGGGAGATGTAACTTGTGAAATGTTGAGAAAGGTATTTTGTAAGAAGTATGAAATAAGGTCTATATCTGAAAAACCTAAAGAATTTGGTCAATTTCTAATTGATGAAGTAATAAATCCATCAGGACTGTATAAGTATGAAGAATTATTTAAGAAAATCAGCGGAGAAGAATTTTCATTGAAATGGTATTTTTAAAATACAGCATAGTTAATAGAGGAAAGCAGGTACTCACTTTCCTCTATTTTTTTATGGTATAAAATATTTTAAATATAGAAGGATTTTAATGGAAAACATAGAATGTTAGTATAAGAGTTTAATTATCACCAACGATTTCCATTGCGTAAATAGATTCTGTGCCTCTATAATAGTATATATATTAATTTAAAATACAAATTGATTTTGAAAGATTAGGAGGAGAAAACATGCTTTTATCGGGTAAGGAAATTAGAAAGAAAATAGGTAAAGAAATAATTATAGAGCCTTTCAATGAAGAACAATTAAATCCTAATAGCTATAATCTTAGGCTACATAACGAATTATTGGTTTATGAAGAATCTATTCTTGATATGAAAAAGGCTAATAGTACAAAGACCATTTACATACCAGAGGAGGGACTTGTTTTAGAGCCCAATAGATTATATTTGGGAAGGACAGTTGAATATACAAAAACGGATAATTATGCTCCTATGTTGGAGGGTAGGTCATCTGTAGGAAGGCTTGGATTGTTTGTTCATGTTACAGCAGGATTTGGTGATGTAGGATTTAGTGGATATTGGACTTTAGAAATATTTTGTGTTCAACCTGTAAGGATTTATCCAAATGTAGAAATTTGTCAAATATATTATCATAGTATATTTGGAGATTATGAAAAGTATAATAGTGGAAAATATCAAAACAATAATGGTATTCAACCAAGTTTATTATATAAGGATTTTGAGAAAAAATAAATAGATGAGAACGATTAATTTAAAGAAAAGGTGATTTCTTTGTATAGGGCTATAATTTGGAATAATGAGATTAAAATTGAAACCAACCCAGAATTATTTTCTCCTGAATATGTAGATAGGGGAACTATGGCAATGCTAAACAATATAGACTTAAAAGAAGATGAAAAGGTTTTAGACTTAGGATGTGGGACGGGAATAGTAGGAATTGCAGCGGCTAAGGTTTTAGAAGAAGAAAAAGTTGTTATGGCAGATGTAGATCCAATTGCTGTGGAAACTTCAAAGCACAATGCAATACTCAATGGAGTTGGAGAAATTAAAATCCTTCAATCAGATGGATTTAGAAATATAGATGATTTCGACTTTACATTAATTTTGTCCAATCCACCTTATCACACTGATTTTTCAGTGGCTAAACACTTCATTGAAGAAGGAAATAAACATTTACTTTTAGGTGGGAAGATGGTTTTAGTGGTAAAAAGGCTAAAGTGGTATAAAAACAAAATGACATCTATATTTGGAGGTGTAAAGGTAATAGAAGAAGATGGATATTATATTTTAATATCTGAAAAGAGAGAGAAGCCAAATAAAGAGAAAAGGGATAAACCGATTAAAAAGAAACATATGAAAAAGCTGATGAAAAGTAAGAGGAGGGGGATAAATTATGAATAATAAATCTATCTTTAATTGTGCTAATTTATATAATGAAAATAATAATCACCGCAATAATAGTTATGATATTAACGTTTGTATTGAGTAGATATTTAGACAGAGAATTTAAAGTTTTATTAGAATATGCGGCTATTATAGTCAGTTTAGTAGGGTTGGCATCTGTCTTTGGCAGTAATAAGATATCTAGATATGGAGATTTTTATAATATGTGGGATGGTCCACAAAGGACAAGAGAAAATATACTTAAGAGTTATCATTTTCTAATCTTCATGGTTTTAGTAGCAGGGGTTTTATTTATAGTAACTACATTTATTTGGTAGATATAGATTTTAATATAAAAGATGGGCGAATATTCGCCCACTTTTTATTTGCCTAAAACTTCTTTTAACTTTTCAATAAATAGTTTGTTTTCTTCCAATGTACCTATGGAAACTCTAATCCATGTTCCACCCATTGGTCTTATGATAACCCCTCTTTTTTGAAGTTCGATAAATACTTCTCCAGCATCCTTTTCCACATTGACATATATATGATTAGCTTCTGAAGGTGGGAAGTAAAGTTTTATTTCTTTAAATTGTTCATATAGATAGTTTTTACCTTCTAGGTTAACCTTATATATTTTTTTAACAAAATCCTCATCTTCAAGAGCTGTTATAGCTGCTATCTGAGCTAAGGAGTTAACATTAAATGGTCCTCTTACTTTATTTATATTTTCTATTAGACTTTTATTTCCGATAGCATATCCTACCCTGATTCCGGCTAGTCCATAAGCCTTGGAAAAGGTTCTCATAACTAATATATTTGGATACTTCTTAACAAATTTAATGCTGTCCATTGGATAATCATCTCTTGTAACAAATTCTCTATAGGCTTCATCATAAGCAATTATGATATTGCTTGGAACCTGGTCAAAAAATTTGATCAATTCCTCTTCTGTAACTATGGTTCCCGTTGGATTATTAGGATTACATATCCAAATAATCTTCGTTTTATCGGTTATCTTACTTAGTATTCCATCTAAATCGAAAGTATAATCTTTTAATGGAACTACAACTGGGACACCGCCCATAATCTTAGTTGTAGCTACATATCTTGGGAAGGTAATATCTGCCATGATAACTTCATCTTCTGGAGAGATAAGGGTTTTAGATATTAATTCGATCATTTCATCAGCACCGCTTGAAGGTAAAATTTCATCTACATGGACATCTAATTTTCTGGATAGGGCTTCCTTTAAATTCGTAGCATTCCCATCGGGATAGATTGCTAAATCATCTAAAGATGCCATTAGTTTTTCCTTTACCTTTTTAGAACATCCTAAAGGATTTTCATTAGAAGCTAATTTAACTACTCTTTGAAGACCATATTCCCTTTTAACATCTTCAATAGGTTTTCCTGGTTTATAAGGTTCTAAACCATTAAGTTCTTTTCTGTAATCAATTGACAATTACACCAGCCCCTTTCTTTTAATTCCTTACAGTATATAGTATATCAATGTATAATTTTTCACGCAATAAAAAATACTATGATAAATTTTAATTTCATGATATAATTTAAAAGGATAGCTATAACGATTTTCATGATTACTGTAACTCAATATTGGTGTTTTAAGGTTTAAAAGGTTTTAAAATTTAAAATCTTTGAATATAAATAACAAAAATGCTGGTTAAGGGGGCAAGGTATTAATGAAAGTATATCAATCAGACAAAATTAGGAATCTATCTTTAATAGGGCACAGCGGCAGTGGAAAGACAACTTTAACAGAGGCTATACTATTTCTTACAGGAGTAACTAAAAGACAAGGTAGAATAGAGGATGGAAATACCGTATCAGACTTTGGCAAAGAGGAAATTACGAGAAAGGTGTCAATTGGAACAGCTGTAATTCCAGCAGAATGGAATGATATCAAATACAATTTTTTAGATACTCCTGGATATTTTGATTTCGCAGGAGAAATGTATGGGGCTTTAAGGGCAAGTGAAGGGGCAATTTTATTAGTTGATGCTTCTTCAGGAGTAGAGGTTGGAACAGAAAAAGCATGGAAATATACGGATGAACATAAGATTCCTAAAATTATATTTTTGAATAAGATGGACAAGGAAAATGTCAATTTTGAAAAATTGTTAGCTAATATTAAGGACCGTTTTGGAGATAAAGCAGTACCCTTTACATTACCAATAGGTCAATCGGAAAGTTTTAAAGGAGCAGCAAGTGTAATTGATGAAGTTGCTTTTGAATATAATGGAACAAATTCTAAAAAAATAGATATGCCAGCGGAAATTCAAGATGAAATTGAATCTATTAAGGAATTATTGATGGAAAAAGTTGCGGAAACAGATGAAGAATTAATGGAAAAATATTTTGACGGTCAAAAATTTACCATAGAGGAGATTAGAAAAGGACTAAAATTAGCAGTCCAAAATGGAGATCTAGTTCCAATAATCGTAGGATCGGCAGAAAAAGGCATAGGAGTGGATTTATTATTAAATATAGCCGGAAGCTATATGCCAAATCCAACTGAAGTGGGAGTAAACATAGGGTATAGCGGAGAAGAAAAAGTTGAAAGAAAGGTAGACGTAAATGAACCTTTCTCAGCTATAATATTTAAGACCATAGTAGATCCATTCGTTGGAAAGCTTTCATTATTCAAAGTACTATCTGGAAAGATAACTAAAGATAGTGAGGTATACAATGTAAGCAAAGATAAAACTGAAAAGTTAGGCGGATTGTTTGTACTTAGAGGTAAGAATCAATTAGAAGTATCTGAGATAGTAGCAGGGGATATTGGAGCAACATCTAAACTTCAAGTAGCTCAGACAGGGGATAGTTTATCTAGTAAATCAAATCCAACTCTATATGATAGGATTGAATATCCACAACCAACATTATTCTTAGCTGTAGAACCCAAGGCAAAAGGCGATGAAGAAAAGATAGGCACTTCTTTACATCGATTAACGGAAGAGGATCCAACATTTGTAGTTGAAAGAAATTCAGAAACCAAACAATTGTTAATTGGTGGTCAGGGAAATATGCAATTAGCAGTTATTATAGATAAATTGAAAAATACTTTTGGAGTAGAGGTAAACCTTATCAGTCCAAAGGTTGCTTATAGAGAAACCATAAAAGGAACTTCTAGCGTTCAAGGTAAACACAAGAAACAATCTGGTGGTGCTGGACAATACGGAGATGTTCATATAAGGTTTGAACCTGTAGATGAGGATTTCGTATTTGAAGAAGAAGTATTTGGTGGAGCAGTTCCTAGAAACTTTTTCCCAGCCGTTGAAAAGGGATTAAGAGAATCTATAGAGCATGGTGTGCTTGCAGGATATCCTGTAGTAAATATGAAAGCTGTATTGTTTGATGGTTCATACCACCCTGTTGATTCTAATGAAATGGCGTTTAAAATTGCAGCATCTCTTGCTTTTAAAAAGGGTATGGAAGCAGCTAAACCTATTTTATTAGAGCCTGTAATGAAGGTAGAAATTTTAATTCCTGAAGATTATATGGGTGATGTCATGGGAGACATGAACAAACGTAGAGGTAGAATTCTAGGTATGGAACCGCAAGAAGATGGTTCTCAATTGGTTATAGCAGAAGCACCTCAAGCTGAATTATTTGAATATGCCATAGATTTAAGGAGTATGACTCAAGCGAGAGGAAGTTTCACTATGGAATTTATAAGATACGATGAAGTTCCAGCCAATATTGCTGAAAAGATAATAGAAGAAGCTAAAACGGATAAAGAATGATAATAAATTGGGTTTCCAAGATGATGGAAACCCAATTTTTACTTATTTATTATTTATAGCATATAAAAACTTTAAAATGGAAAATATAAAACTAATTAAAATTAGCTATTGAAAAAAATATAAATATAGTCCATAATATATAGTAAAGGGCAAAGAAAGTCAAAGTCAGAGAGGTGAGACAAATGCCAGGAATGAGCAACCTAATTGAAAGATTTATAAAGGAAATGTTAGAAGAAACAGAAGATGGAATGATAGAAATAGGACGAAATGAATTGGCAGAGCAATTTGGTTGTGCTCCTTCTCAGATCAATTATGTTCTTACCACTAGATTTACTCCATACAAAGGATATTATATTGAGAGTAGAAGAGGTGGAGGAGGGTATATAAAGATAATAAAGGTAGGAATTGAAGAAGACGAGAATATGGAGGAATTAATAGTTAACACCATAGGGAGTTCTATAACTAAAAACAAAGCCTATCATATAATAGAAGGACTAATAGAAGAAAAGATCATTACGTCTAGGGAAGGAGATGTAATGAAAGCATCTATTGAAGATGTAGCTTTAGCTAGAGTTACTTCAGGAAGAAACTATTTACGTGCAGATATACTTAAAAACATGCTTCTTGTTCTAATGAAGTAATAAGGAGGGGAATTTCATGTTATGTCAAATTTGTAACAAAAATAATGCTACCGTTCACTATACTAAAATAATAAATGGAGAAGTAGAAGAATTGCATTTATGTGATAAATGTGCTATGAATAATAATGAATTTGAATTTGATTCAACTTTTTCTTTTCACAAACTTTTAACTGGTCTGATAGATAGCCTTCAGGGTGGACCAGTTGAGGAAGAAGTAGACGATATTATATGTTCTTCTTGTGGTTTGAGTTATTCTAAATTTAAGCAAACAGGAAAATTTGGATGTCCCCATTGTTATGATGATTTTAAAACCAAGCTATTACCTTTATTTAAGGGTATACATGGCTATAATGAACATACAGGGAAGATACCAAAACGGGCAAATAAGAATATCATAAAGAGGAAAGAGATTGGAAAACTTAGAAAGGAATTAGATGAGCTTGTAAATAAAGAAGCTTTTGAAAAAGCAGCATTGGTAAGGGATAAGATTAAGAAATTAGAAAATGAATTAGATGGGTAAAAGAGGTGATAGGGAATGAAAAAATGGTTTGAAGGTTCTGGTTTAGAAGAAGATGTAGTAGTAAGTACGAGGATTAGAATAGCCAGAAACTTAGAAAATTATAGATTTCCACAGATGATGAAAATAGAAGAGTCAGAAAAGCTTACCCAAGAAGTATTAAATTCAATGAAGGATTTTCCTGATGGTGGTAACTATAAATTCATTAGAATAAATGCTCTGTCTCCATTGGATAGGAGAGTTTTTGTTGAAGAACACTTAATTAGCCCAGGTTTAATACAAAGACCTAATTATGGCAGCTTTTTATTAAGAGATGATGAAAATGTAACTATTATGATAAACGAAGAGGATCATTTACGAATACAAGTATTATATCCAGGATTAAATTTTGAAGAAGGATGGAGGCTTGGAAGTAGTATAGATGATTTTTTAGAGAATACTTTAAACTTTGCTTTCCACGAAGATTTTGGGTATTTAACTTCTTGTCCCACTAATGTAGGCACTGGACTTAGAGCTTCAGCTATGGTTCATATACCTTGTCTAGTTATGACAGGTTATATCAATGATTTAATACGAGGATTAAACAAGATTGGATTGACTGCAAGGGGTATCTATGGAGAAGGTACAGAAGCTATAGGGGATCTGTATCAAATATCAAACCAGGTTACTTTAGGGGAAGAAGAAGAGAAAATAATAGAAAAATTGAAAAATGTTATATACCAAGTTATGTCTAATGAAAGAGATATAAGGAATAATTTGTTGAATAAAAGAAAAAATGAAATAGAAGATAGAGTTTTTAGGTCATTAGGGATTTTGAAGTATTCTAGGATTATGTCCTCTGGAGAAGCTATGAGACATATGTCCAATGTGAGATTAGGCATGGAAATGGGCATAATTGGAGACATAGACTTTAGTAAAATAACTAAGTTGATGATTGAAATACAGCCAGCTAGTATCCAGAAAAATGCTATGAAAGAGTTAACTAAGGAAGAAAGAGATTTTAGAAGAGCTACTCTGATAAGAGAATTCATATAGATTAGGAGGGATAATATGGCGATGTTTGGTAGATTTACAGAAAGAGCACAAAAGGCCATACTTTTAGCTCAAGAGGAAGCAAAAAACTTACGTCATAACTATGTAGGAACAGAACATATTTTATTAGGGCTATTAGCTGAAGGTGAAGGGGTTGCAGCTGTAGCTTTAAGTAATATGGGAGTGGAATTAGAGAATGTTAGAAAAGAAGTTTTAAACACCATAGGAAAAGGAAGTTATGATGCAGATATTATGGGATTTACTCCTAGAACTAAAAGAATATTTGAACTAAGCTTTTTAGAAGCAAGAAACTTAGGTCATAATTATGTAGGGACAGAACATATATTACTGGGCTTGTTAGAAGAAGGCGAAGGCGTTGCCATTGTAGTATTAAAGAAATTAGGTGTAGATATACAAAAATTAGAAGAAAATATTTTAAATATGTTGTCGGATAATCAATCTAAAGCTACATCATCTCAAGAAGGAGGAAGTAATACCACTCCAAACTTAGATAAATATGGCAGAGATTTAACTGGGTTAGCTATAGATGGGAAAATAGACCCTGTTATAGGAAGGGCAAAAGAGATTGAAAGGGTAATTCAGGTATTAAGTAGAAGGACGAAGAACAATCCAGTACTCATAGGAGAACCAGGTGTGGGTAAAACGGCTATTGCTGAAGGATTAGCACAAAAAATTGTAGAAGGTCAAGTACCAGAAATAATAAGGGATAAACGAGTAGTAACTTTAGATTTACCTAGTATGATTGCTGGGGCTAAATATAGAGGTGAATTTGAAGAGAGATTAAAATCCGTAATGAAGGAATTAAGGGAAGATGGAGATATAATATTATTCATAGATGAACTTCATACTATTGTAGGTGCAGGAGCTGCTGAAGGTGCTATAGATGCTTCTAATATACTAAAGCCAGTACTTGCTCGAGGAGATCTTCAAGTAATAGGTGCTACAACTATAGACGAATATAGAAAACATATAGAAAAGGATTCTGCTCTAGAAAGAAGATTCCAACCTATAATGATAGAAGAACCTTCTGTAGATGATACTATTAAAATTCTTGAGGGTTTAAGGGATAGGTATGAGGCTCATCATAGAGTGGAAATTTCCGATGAAGCCATTAAAGCCGCAGCAGAATTATCGAGTAGATATATTACCGATAGATTTCTTCCAGATAAGGCTATAGATCTAATAGACGAAGCTGCTTCCATGATAAGGATAAAATCTTATGTAGCTCCTGATGGATTAAAAGGTTTAGAAGAAAAACTAGATGAACTATCCCAAGAGAAAGAAGAAGCAATCAATACTCAAAATTATGAAAAGGCAGCTAAAATAAGGGATATGGAAAAGCATATTAAAGAAGAGCTTCAAAAGGAAAAAGCTAGATGGGAAAAAGAGAAGCAGACTTCTAATATGGTTGTAGGCTATGATGAAATAGCTCAGGTAGTATCTAATTGGACGGGAATTCCCGTAAATAAAATGACTACAGAAGAAAGTCAAAAGTTATTGAATCTAGAAGAGATACTCCACGAAAAGGTAATAGGTCAAGACCAAGCAGTGAAAGCAGTGTCAAATGCAGTTAGAAGGGCAAGGGTAGGATTAAAAGATCCTCAAAAACCTGTAGGTACTTTTATATTTGTCGGTCCTACAGGAGTAGGTAAAACATATCTTGCTAAGGCTTTAGCAGAGACATTGTTTGGAGATGAGGATTCAGTAATAAGGATTGATATGAGTGAATATATGGAGAAACACTCGGTATCTAGACTTATAGGCTCTCCTCCAGGATATGTAGGCTATGACGAGGGAGGTCAATTAACTGAATCCGTTAGAAGGAAACCTTACTCCGTTATATTATTTGATGAGGTGGAAAAAGCACACCCAGATGTATTCAATGTATTACTTCAAATATTAGATGATGGTAGATTGACTGATTCTAAAGGACGTACTGTTGATTTTAAAAATACGGTAATAATAATGACATCAAATGTGGGAGCTACATCTATTAAAAAGCAAAATGTGTTAGGGTTTGCTGCAGCTTCTGAAGAAGAAAAAGAAGAGTACGAAAAAATGAAAGAAACTATATTTGAAGAGTTAAAAAGAACTTTTAGACCAGAATTTTTAAATAGAATCGATGAAGTTATCGTGTTCCATTCCTTAAAAGAAGATGATGTAAAAGAAATCGTCAGTATAATGATAAAGGATTTAAGAAAAAGGATGAAAAAATTAAATATAAATATAAATGTTACAGATGATACTATAGATTATATAAGTAATAAAGGTTTCGATCCAGTATACGGCGCTCGACCTCTTGAAAGAACTATAACTAAGATGATAGAAGATCAATTAGCAGAAGAAATTTTAAAAGGGCGCGTTTCAAAAGATGATAATATACTCATAGATTTTAAAAATAATAAGTTAATATTTGATAAAGAACCTATAGCCTAGGCTATAGGTTCTATTTACTACATAATAGTAGGAGGAAAATATGAAGACAAAAAATATCTTTAGATGTTCCCAATGCGGATATGAAAGTCTTAAATGGATGGGGAGATGTCCTGAATGTAATTCTTGGAATAGTTTTGATGAAGTTACCTTAGAGCCTAAGAACAAAAATTCTAAGAACCAAATCCAACAAATTGAGAGAATATCCCCAGTAAAATTATCTACAGTGGATATAGATGATGATCATAGGATAGTAACTGACATAGGCGAATTTAATAGAGTACTAGGTGGGGGAATAGTTAAGGATTCCGTTACAATACTAACTGCCCGACCAGGGGCAGGTAAATCCACCTTATTATTAGAGATATCCAACGATATTGCAAAAAAAGGGTACAAGGTTTTATATGCATCTGGTGAAGAAAGTGAAACTCAAATAAGCAATAGAGCAAATAGGATTTTAAATGAAATACCCAAGGATATTTGGATTTTATCTGATACCAGTATGGATAATGTCCTCAAATCCATTGAGGATATAGATCCAGATTTAATTATCATAGATAGTATTCAAACATTTAGTCTAGAAGAATTTAATTCTAGAGCTGGTTCCCCTATTCAATCTATAGAATGTGCTAATGCGTTGGTAGATGCTGCAAAGAATAAGAATAGACCTAGAGCTGTAATCATGGTAGGCCATATGACGAAGGCAAATGAAATGGCAGGATTAAGAACCTTAGAGCATTTAGTGGATACGGTTTTATACTTAGAAGGGGAAAGTGATGAAGAGCTAAGGACTTTAATGGCAACTAAGAATAGGTTTGGAAGGACGGGAGAATTGGGTTTGTTTTCTATGGAGGAAAAGGGTATGATTCCAATAGAAAATCCTTCTGAATTCTTTATAACTAAAAGAGAAGATGGCAACATCGTACCGGGAAGTGCATTATCCGTAATAAGGGAAGGCTCTAGACTCATTATAGTGGAGATAGAAAGCTTAGTTTCACGATCTTTTACCCCTTATCCTTCGAGGATTGGTGAATGTTTAAGGAAAGATCAATTGAACACATTGATATCCATTCTTGAACAGAGAGGAAATATTGGATTATATGATAAAAATGTAGTTATAAAAGCTACAGGGGGACTGAAATTAAGCGAACAATCGGTAAACTTAGCTATTATAATGAGTATAGTTTCTTCTGTATATAATAAGGGGATATCAAATGATATAGTATTTATTGCGGAAGTAGGGCTTACTGGAGAATTAAAAAAGGTTCCTTCTATGGAAGGAAGGATTAAGGAATTGGATAGAATGGGATTTAGAAAGGTTTATATACCAAAAGATGGAATAAAAGGAAATGGAAAATTTGACAATATTGAGGTAGTTGAACTAAGAACTCTACAAGAAGTTATAGGACATGTTTTTGGGAAAAGTTTCAGCTAATATATAATCCATATGTTTTTTAGGTATTAGAATATTAGCTTTTTCATATAATATCCTACAGAGGGCAGGATTTGGAGGGTAACAATATGAATATGGATTTATATGAAACTTTAAAGATTGTAGCACCAGGAACTCAATTGAGGCTTGGATTAGATAATATAATCAATGCCAAGACTGGGGCTTTAATAGTCGTAGGTAATACAAAAGAAGTGTTAGATATTGTTCAAGGAGGCTTCTATATCAATTGTGAATATAATCCATCCTATATCTATGAATTAGCTAAAATGGATGGAGCAATAATAGTCAGCAATGACTGTAAGAAAATATTATATGCTAATGCCCAGCTATCCCCTTGCCAGTATATCATATCTAAGGAAACAGGCACTCGACATAAGACAGCTGAAAGGGTAGCAAAGCAAACCAATGTGTTGGTCATTGCTATCTCTAAGAGAAGAGAAGTTATAACTCTTTATAAATCTGATTATAAATATATATTAAGGGATATTAATGAAATGTTAAACAAGGCAAACCAAGCAGTACAAACTTTAGAAAAATATAAAGATGTGCTAGAACAGGCAATGAACAATTTAACTATTCTGGAATTTGAAAATTATGTAACTATATATGATGTTGCTAAAGTAATTCAGAGGATAGAAATGGTTTGGCGAATAGGAAATGAAATAAATATGTATATATCCGAATTGGGTACAGAAGGTAGATTATTGAATATGCAGGTTGCAGAACTAATGGATGAGGTACCAATGGATAGGATAAATCTTATAAGGGATTACATGATTGATGAATCTAAAGACTATAAATCTATATGCGATGAGATAGGTAATCTTAATTCGGAGGAATTATTAAATTTAAATCAAATTGCTAAGATATTGGGATATGATAGAGGTGTAAATACGCTGGATATGATAGTAGAACCTAAGGGATATAGGATACTAGGAAAGATTCCAAGGATTCCTTCTAATGTTCTTGAAAATGTAATAAAGGCATTTGGCTCCTTTCAGAATATCATAGAAGCTTCTCCTTCTCAATTAGATTTAGTAGAAGGAATAGGTCAGGCTAGAACTATTAGTATAACTGAAAGTTTAAAAAGGTATCAAGAGAAGTTTTCTTTTGATAAAAACATAATACAAAAGGCTAAGAAAATTCCTTAGCCTTTTCGTATTTAATAATATATTAAATTTAATACTATTTAAGGCTAAAAATTCCTAAAGCTTTCATATTACTATATTCTTTCAATAATGCATCGGACATATTTATATCTAAAGCATTACATAAAGCTGCTAAATAGAATAAATAAGCTCCGATTTCTTCTTGGAGTATTTCTTTACAGCCAGGGCACATATTCCCTTCTACATGGTTTTCCATGTTGTTTTTAATTTCTTCTAGAGAGTCTTTATTGTAATCTTGTTTTGTAGCATTGATTTTTATGCAACCACAAGAAGTCACAGATTTGACTACTGCTCTATTAATTCTTGAAGTATACTCATCTAATTTTGTAACTATATCAAGGATACTTTTATGCCTAATAAGTACGTCATCTACTTGTCTTTGAAAATCGTCACAAGATATATCATTTTGAATACATAAGTTGTTTCTGTCCATATAGTCCACCCCTGTCAAAAGATTATTAGTTATGCCTTTATTATACTGATAGGGACAAGTTGTTGTCAAATATTTCTAACAATATATTTTTTGGAAATAAAAAACCTTAATTAAGAGTTGACAAGAGATTTATTAGTGTGGTAAAATATAATCTTTACAACCTTTGCCTATTATTGTATAATATAAAGTAAAGTAGTATAATAGGAGGTTGTCGTATGTTTAATATCGGAGATAAAGTTGTTTATCCTATGCATGGAGCTGGGATAATAGAAGAAATTGAAGAACGAGAAATTTTAGGTGAAAAAAGAAAATATTATATAATGAGAATGCCTATAGGTGATATGAAAGTAATGATACCTGTAGATAATGTTGAAGAAATTGGAATTAGAGAGATAATAGATGACGATGATATGGCTAAAGTAATGACGATACTACAAGGTGATAAAACGAAGATGCCTCAAAATTGGAATAGACGTTATAGAATAAATATGGAAAAGATTAAATCTGGAGATATATTTGAAATTGCCTCTGTAGTTAGGAATTTAATGTTAAGGGATGCTGAAAAAGGTCTTTCTACAGGTGAAAGAAAAATGTTAAATAGTGCTAAACAAATGCTTATTAGCGAAATTGTATTGGTAGCTGATAAAAATCAGGAGGAAACGGAAAAGCTTATTGATGAAGCAGTCAATTTTGCTTAAATTTAATTTTAAATTAAATTTTGGTTATATAATTTGTTTTAATGGTAATAAATATATTATGGGAGGTGAATTGATGATTGATAAAATCATACAAGGTATAATTAGCTTAGTGGGTTTATTAATTGGTTATGGCATAGTTGCAGGTCTAAAAGCTCTGGAAGTAATAACCATATCAAACAAAGGTTTATTAGGTGTTGCAGTCTATTTAGGTGTAAGTTTAATTTGTGGAATTATATTTTTCTTATTATCTCCAAAGATTATAAAAGGTGGAAGAAAGGTGGTTCAATTTGTAGAAACTGAACTCCAAAAAGTTCCAGCTTATGAAATTGCATTAGGATCTGTTGGGTTAATTGTTGGATTAATAATTGCTTATCTATTAAGCCAGCCGTTTTATAATCTTGAGATGCCATTCTTAGGAGTTGTTATATCTATTATCCTCTATGTGATATTTGGATATCTAGGTATAAAAGTTCCTACAAGAAAGAAGGAAGACTTTTCAAATGCTATTGGGAATTTTAAGAAAGGCTCTGGAAAGGATAAGTTTAAGTCAAGTAGTAGGTCTTGCCCTAAGATACTTGATACTAGCGTAATTATTGATGGTAGAATAGCAGATATTTGTAAGACAGGATTTATTGAAGGACCTTTAGTCATACCAGAGTTTGTCTTAGAAGAATTACAGCATATAGCAGATTCCTCTGATGCACTTAAGAGAAATAGAGGTAGAAGGGGATTGGATATTTTAAACAAGATTCAAAAAGAACTAGATATTGAGGTAATAATTCACGATAAGAAGTTTGATGATGTTAAGGAAGTAGATTCCAAACTATTAAAACTTACTCAACTATTAAAAGGAAAAATAATCACAAATGATTACAACTTGAATAAAGTAGCTGAAGTACAGGGCATAGATGTACTGAATATTAATGAATTAGCTAATGCAGTTAAACCTGTAGTGTTGCCGGGAGAAGAGATGGTAGTTCAAGTTATAAAAGATGGTAAAGAATCAGGGCAAGGATTAGCTTATTTAGATGATGGTACTATGATAGTAGTAGAAAGTGGGAAAAAACATATAGGTGAAACTATAGATGTATTGGTGACTAGCGTTTTACAAACCTCAGCAGGTCGAATGATATTTGCCAAACCTAAGACTATAGTCGATAGAGCAGTTTAGGGTCAATTTATTTGGCCCTTATATTTTTGCCTTTTTTGGGTACTATAAAGCTGTAAATTATTTTATATTAAAGTCATATATGCTATAATATGTGAGAGGTGAATTAAATGTATAAAAACCACTTTGTTTCAGTTATAATTGCAGCAGCTGGAATGAGTAATAGGATGGGCAGTAAGGTAAATAAACAATTTATCTATATAAACAATAAGCCTATTCTTGCTCACACTATAGATAAATTTGAAAAATGCAAATATATAGATGAAATAATAGTAGTTGCGAAGGAAGATGAAATTGATTATTGCAGGAAGGAAATAGTTAAAAGATATAGATTTAATAAGGTATCCAAGATTGTAAGAGGTGGAAAGGAAAGACAGGATTCAGTATATAATGGGATACTTGCTTTAGATGAAAGGTGCAGTATAGTAGTATCTCATGATGGAGCAAGACCTTTTATAAAGGTTGAAAACATTATAGATGGCATAGAGGGTGCGGTAAAGCATGATGCCTGTGTAGTTGGAGTTCCAGTAAAAGATACAATAAAGGTAGTTGGAGATGATAATAGTATAGATAATACTCCTAAAAGGGATGTTTTATGGGCAGCTCAAACGCCTCAATGCTTTAAGAAGGATATTATTATGAAGGGCTATATGAAGGCTATGGAAGATGGATTTGTTGGCACAGATGATAGTGTTCTTGTTGAAAGATTAGGTATAGATGTTAAGATGATATCAGGCAGTTATGATAATATAAAGATAACCACTCCAGAGGATTTGATTATAGCAGAATCCATTTTAAAGGATAAGGATTTAATCTTTAGGAGAAGGGAGTTTGCATTTCAATGTAGATAAGGGTGAAGAGAAGATGAGAATAGGTATAGGTTATGATGTTCATAGTTTGGTAGAGGGAAGGAAACTGATAATTGGAGGAGTAGAGATACCCTTTGAGAGAGGACTTTTAGGTCATTCTGATGCGGATGTATTAATACATGCTATTATGGATAGCATATTAGGAGCCTTAGGGCTGGGGGATATTGGTAAACATTTTCCAGATACGGATAATCAATATAAGAATATTTCTAGCCTTATACTACTAGAAAAGGTATATAATATAATGCTAGAATCCAAATATAGAATAGGAAACATTGATACCATCATTGTAGCGCAAAGACCAAAACTTGCTCCTTACATAGAAGATATGAAAATGGAAATATCTAAAGTTCTAAATACATCTATTTCAAATATAAATATTAAAGCCACTACAACGGAGAAGTTGGGGTTTGAAGGAAGAGAAGAAGGTATTGCAGCTCATAGTGCTTGTTTATTGGTTTCTGATACAAGGACAGAGATTTTGTCATAAAAAATATTTGACAATTTGTAGAGTTTCTAGTATTATATACTATAATTAAATATATAGCTGTGATAGGAAATAGTAAGCGTTAATGGTCTTAGAGAGGAAATCAATTGGTGAAAGATTTCTGACCCACTTTATGCCTAACCCGTCCTAGAGCTTTTAGGTTGAAATAAGTATGCTTAAACGTTGGTTGCGTTAAAACCTTGAGTGGACTTATATAAGTCTATTAGAGTGGTACCGCGGATTTAGCCTTTCGTCTCTATTGGAGATGGAAGGTTTTTTTATTTTATTAAAGACTTAATAGAGAGTCAATGTATTGTTATGAAAAATGTAATTTGTATTATTGATAGATATTAGAGGAGGGAATAAAAATGAGAATGTCAAAGTTGTATATGCCAACCTTAAGAGAAGTACCATCAGAGGCAGAAATTCCAAGTCATAAGCTTCTCTTAAGAGCTGGAATGATGCGTAAACTTGTATCAGGAGTATATTCCTATCTACCTCTTGGTTATAGGGTAATTAGGAAAATAGAGGATATCGTAAGAGAGGAAATGGATAATGCAGGCTCTCAAGAGCTATTGATGTCTGCAATTCAGCCAAAGGAATTATGGGAAGCTAGTAAGAGGTGGGAAAACTTTGGACCTGAAATGTTCAAATTGATGGATAGAAATAGCAGAGAATTTTGTCTTGGGCCAACTCACGAAGAATATTTTACATCTTTGATAAAAGATGAGGTTAAATCTTATAAACAGCTTCCATTAAATTTGTATCAAATTCAAACTAAATATAGGGATGAAAAAAGACCAAGGTTTGGTTTGATTAGATCTAGAGAATTTATCATGAAGGATGCATATAGTTTTGATAAGGACGAAGAAGGAATGAGAAATTCCTATAGAGAGATGTGGGAAGCCTATGAGAAGATATTTACAAGATTGAAATTAAAATATAAAGTAGTACAAGGAGATTCTGGAGCTATGGGAGGAAGCAATTCCCATGAATTTATGGCAATGTCAGATATAGGAGAGAGCTTAGTTGCTTACTGTGACAGCTGTGATTATGCAGCTACAGACGAAAAAGCAAAAGTAATTTATAATATTAAACAATCAGATGAAGAAATGAAGGATATAGAGAAGGTATATACACCTGAAACTAAAACCATTGATGAATTAGTAGATTTCTTCAACATTGAAAAGAGTAACTTTGGTAAGGCTTTAATATATAAAGCCTCTGGAGAACCTGTAGTGATAATAGTGCCAGGAGATAGGGAATTAAACGAAACTAAACTATGCAATTATTTGAAAGTGCCTGAACATGAATTAGAGATGGCAGATGAAGAAACTATCATACAGATTACTGGTGCCAATAAAGGCTTTACAGGACCTATAGGTCTTATAGGAGATGTAAGGGTTTTAGTGGATTCAAGGATTACCAAGATGAAAAACTTAATAGTAGGTGGAAACAAAACGGATTATCATTTCAAAAATGTAAGTTATGGCAGAGACTTTACTGGAGAAGTAGTGGAAGATTTACTTCTTGTGGAAAAAGGAGATATTTGTCCAAAATGTGGGAAGCCATTAAATATGGATAGAGGTATTGAAGTAGGAAACATATTCCAGCTTGGAACCAAATATAGTGATAGTTTAAATGCTAATTATCTAGATGAAAATGGTAAAGAAAAGCCTATTGTGATGGGTTCCTATGGTGTAGGAGTATCTAGGTCTATGTCGGCTATAGTAGAACAGTATCATGATGATGATGGGATCATATGGCCATTAGTAGTAGCACCATACCATGTGATAATCACCGTAGTTAATATGAAGAATGAAGAGCAAAGTGGACTAGGAGAAAAGATATATAAAGAACTATCCGATAAAGGTTTAGAAGTCCTAATAGATGATAGAAAGGAAAGAGCTGGAGTTAAATTTAACGATAGGGATTTAATAGGAATACCTATAAGAGTTACTGTAGGTAAGAAAGCAAGTGAGAATATTGTTGAATATTCTATAAGAGAAAAAGATGAAAAAATTGAAATATCGACAGATGAAATAATGGATAAAATTAGAGAAGAATTTGAAAGACAAGGAATGAGGATATAATAATAAGACTGCCAATCTTGGCAGTCTAATTTAACGTCTATTCCTCCTAAAGCTACAAAACGCTTAATCTTTAAAACGGGAGCCTCTGGATCATCATTAAAAGTAGATTCATTTTCCTAAGCACCTAAGGATAGGTACTCCTGTCATCTTTACTCTCCAATGAGTTGGAACCAAAATATCTATTCCTTCCAATAAAACGTTTAATTCCAAGTAAGCTTTTTTTGCTTCAATAGTTGCTCCTCTTAAATCCAAATCTATCCCGCCTAAAATAGCGGTAGCGTTGCCGCCTTTAAAGTTTTTTGACTGGTTTTTCGTAGATAAGCCAGCTAATATAGTGGTTTCTCTAATATAATCTTCTTCGCTTAAGCTTAGAGAATTATATTTTTTTTATAGTTGTAATCATCATCTTTATAGCTATTTCTTCTGGATATCAAGATACTTAATCCAGAGATTATAAGAACAATAGGCCAGAATATGGTCCACACGTTAAACTTTATTAAATCTAAATAATCAGCTTGTAAAAGTCCACCGATGATAATTAAAAATATATTTCCTATTTTAGAGGACCTTTTGTCAAAAAGTTTAACTAAACCGATTATTATAAGGACAGAAGGCCAATAACTTTTAAGATAGAAGTTGAAGTTAAAACCTATGGTCCTCTCCAGCAAGAAGCCTACTCCTATAAATATTAAAATAAGTCCTGTTATTATACTAGTTGCCATTTGAGAGCTCCTTTCTTTATTATTTTTATACCGATATTATATATAGTCTATATTAATATAATTATAGCTTATATATGACTAAAATGGTATAAAGTTCTAACAAACTTGTAATATTTAAATTAATAAGGTATCCTATCTAAAAGAACAATTTTTTAAATTGGGGGGAAAAGAATGAAAAAGAAAATTATATCTTTCATATTAATTGGTATATTTATTTTTTCATCTATAGCATTTGCCGATCAGGAGGTTAGCGATGTAGTGGTAGCGTTAGGTAAAGACTTAACATCAGAGCAGAGAAAAGAAATGTTAAACTTCTTCGGTGTCGATGAAAATATAGATATAATAGAGGTTACTAATAAAGAAGAAAGGGAATACTTAGGAAAGTTTGTTGATGAAAAGCTTCTTGGTACTAGAGCTATATCTTCTGTCTATGTAGAGAAACTTCCCAAAGGGGAAGGCATTACAGTTAAATCCAATAATATTACTTGGGTTACCAACGATATGTACAGAAATGCTTTAACTACTGCAGGTATAGAGGATGCCAAAATAATAGTTTCAAGTCCTGTTAAAGTATCTGGTACAGCAGCTTTAACTGGAGTAATCAAGGCATTTGAAGATATTACAGGAGAAAAGATTACAAAAAGAGAAAAGGAAACAGCAAGTGAAGAAATTGCTAAAACGGCCATGTTAGGAAATGAAATAGGCCAAGAAAAAGCAGAAGAGCTTATAACTAATGTAAAGATGTATGTGGTTAAAAATGACATAAAAAGCAAAGGCTCTATAAAAAAGGTTGCAGAGGAAATGTCAGATGAATTAGGAATTGAATTAACGAAGGAACAGATGAATCAAATAGTTGCACTTATGAAGAATATATCCAAATTAAATTTGGATATAGATCAAATAAAAGGCCAATTAAAAGATATATCTGGTAAGATTGACAAGATAACAGAACAAAACATAGAGATTAGATCGATATTGGAAAGGATATTAGATTCTATAACTAGGTTCTTTAACAGATTGTTTGGATAAAAATTTAGGAAATGTTTACACTTAAAATATCCTAGTATATAATATATAAGTAACTAAAATGGGAGGAGGCAGTATTTTGGAACGAGTAAGAGTAAGATTTGCACCCAGTCCAACAGGTTTTATACATATAGGATCTATTAGGACTGCTTTATATAATTATTTATTTGCAAGGCATAATGATGGTGATTTTATATTGAGAATTGAAGACACCGATAGGACTAGATATGTAGAAGGTGCTATAGAAAATTTAATAGAATCTTTACATTGGGCAGGGATTGAATATGATGAAGGTGTATTTATAGAAGATGGTAAGATAGTTCAAAAGGGAGAATATGGTCCTTATATTCAATCAGAAAGATTGGATATCTATAAAAAATATGTAGATGAGTTAATTGAAAATGGTCATGCTTATTATTGTTTCTGCTCGAAAGAGAGATTAGATAGCGTTAGAGAAGAGCAAAAGATAAAGGGGCTTATTCCTAAATATGATGGATTGTGCAGGAGTTTGAGTTTAGAAGAAGCTAGAGAAAGAATAGCCAATGGAGAAGAATATGTAGTAAGACTTAAATTACCTCATAATAAGGATATTAAATTCCATGATATAGTGCGAGGGGATATAACCATCAATACAGAGGATATAGATGATCAGGTATTATTGAAATCTGATGGATACCCTACTTATCATATGGCAGTAGTAGTTGACGATCATCTAATGAATATAACCCATATCGTAAGAGGAGAAGAATGGTTACCTTCCACTCCAAAACATATATACTTATATGAAGTATTTGGTTGGGAAAAGCCAACTTATGTACATCTACCTACAGTTCTTAATAAGGAAAGGAAAAAGTTAAGCAAACGTCAAGGGGATGTTTCTGTAGAGGATTTTAGAAAAAAAGGATATCTTCCAGAAGGATTAGTTAACTATTTAGCATTAGTAGGTTGGAGTCCAGAGGACAACGAAGAAATACTTTCCATGAAAGATTTGATAGAAAAGTTTTCTTTTGAAAGGGTGTCAAAAACTGGGGGCATATTTGATAAAGATAAATTAGACTGGGTAAATGGACATCATATAAGAGATTATGATATAGATAAGCTTACAGAGCTTTCCATACCCTATTTAAAGGAAGCTGGACTTATAGATGATGAAACTGTAGAGAAGAGATATGATTGGATTAAAATCATGGTTAAAACCGTTGAAGAAAGCTTATCCTATCTTTCCGAAATAGTAGACAAGGTAGAGGTTTTCTTTAATAATGAAGTAAAACCTGAGAACGATGAAGCGTTGGCTATGTTAAAAGGAGAACAAGTACCTATTTTATTAAATGCTTTTAAAGAAGAATTAAATCAAGTTGAGAAAGTCGATGAAGAGTTTTCTAAAGGAATTATGAAAAAGATACAAAAAAGTACAGGAATAAAAGGCAAAAACTTGTTTATGCCTGTAAGGATAGCTTTAACTGGGAATAATCATGGACCTGAGCTTGTGAATATAATATATATACTAGGGAAACAAAATATATTGAATAGAATAAACTATGTAGAAGAAAACTATTTAAAGGGTTAAATTAACTTGAACCTAATATGAGATTAATGTAAAATTAATATAAATAATTCAATAATTAAAAGTAGTGATAAGGAGAAGTAAACTTTATCGTCCTTAAAGAGAAGAGTTTTCACAGGCTGAGAGAAACTCTAAGGCTAAGTTAAAGTTGAAGTGCACCTTTGAACTTATTATCTGAATGATTTTAGTAAGGTAAGACGTGTTACGACGTTATACGTAATAAGCTGGGTTATACCAAATAGAGTGGAACCGCGGATCAACCGTCTCTTTAATATAGAGGCGGTTTTTTTACAATTGTCAATTGTCCATTGAATAGGAGGGGAGGATTTTAATGAAATTATATAACACTTTAACAAGGAAAAAAGAAGAATTCAAACCTATTAAAGATAATGAGGTAACCATGTATGTATGTGGTCCTACTGTATATGATTATATTCACGTGGGAAATGCTAGACCTATGGTAGTATTTGATACTTTAAGAAGGTTTTTTATATACAAAGGCTATGATGTAAAATATGTTGTAAACTTTACCGATGTAGATGATAAGATTATAAAAAAGGCCAATACAGAAAGAGTAACGGTAAAGGACATATCAGAAAAATATATAGATGCCTATATGGAAAGTGCAAAAGCTTTAAATGTGTATGAAGAAAATACAATACATCCAAAAGCTACGGAATTTATCAAAAACATGATTGAATTTATAGAGGGGTTAATAGATAAAGGAGCGGCTTATAATGTAGATGGTAATGTGTACTTTAATATAGAAATTGCAAAGGATTATGGAAAACTATCTAAGAAGAATATAGAGGATTTAATATCTGGAGCTAGGGTGGACATCAATGAGGAAAAAAGAAATCCTATGGATTTTGCGTTATGGAAAAAGGCTAAGGAAGGAGAACCCTCTTGGGATAGCCCTTGGGGTAAGGGAAGACCTGGATGGCATATTGAATGTTCTGTTATGGCTAAATCCATTTTAGGGGATACTATAGACATCCATGCTGGAGGAGAAGATTTACAATTTCCTCATCATGAAAATGAAATTGCTCAATCTGAAACCCTAACGGAAAAACCATTTGCTAATTATTGGCTTCACAATGGTATGTTGACTATAGATAATCAAAAGATGTCTAAATCATTAGGTAATTTCTTTACAGTAAAAGATATTTCTAAAGAATTTGATTTAGAGGTTTTAAGGTTTTTCTTATTATCGGTTCATTATAGAAATCCCATAAATTTCAGTAGAGATGTAATGGGACAGTTAAAAAATGGATTGGAAAGACTATATAATGGCAAGAGTAATTTAGAGTATTTATTGGATAAGGCATTGGATAAAGAATTAGATGAAGCGGAAAAAGAAAAATTAAAGGAAATAGACAAATATAAGTCTTATTTTATAAAGAGTATGGAAGACGACTTAAATACAGCAGATGCAATAGCTAGTTTGTTTGAGATAGTTAAATTTGCTAATACCAACTTTAATGAAAATACACCTAAATTTATGATACAATATACCTATGAAATTTTAATTGAATTATCCAATATATTGGGTATTCTATCTAGAAAAGAAGAACTTTTAGAGGAAGAAATACTTAAATTAATTGAAAAGAGGACTCAAGCAAGAAAAGATAAGAATTATAAACTAGCAGATGAAATTAGAGATGAATTAAATAAAAAGGGAATTGTACTTGAAGATACTCAAGAAGGAGTGAAATGGAAGAGAATATAGCTTATGGAAAAAGAATATAACAACTTATTTAGAAATATAAATAAAAGTCTAAACGGGGAGGATATAAAGATGCTTTCTCCCCTTCAATTAGCCTATATAGGAGATGCAGTATACGAATTATTTATTAGGACTTATCTTTTAGATAGCTCTATGCCAGTTAAAAAGCTGCATAATGAGACTACTCAATATGTTAAGGCAAAATCCCAATCAGACATTATCCATGCATTAGAGGATGCTTTGACAGAAGAAGAAAAGGATTTAGTTAGGCGCGGAAGAAACGCAAAGACAAATTCTATGCCCAAGAATGCAGAACTAATTGATTATAAATACGCTACTGGCTTTGAATCTTTAATGGGGTATTTATACTTAACTGGGAAAGATGAGAGGATGGAAGAGCTATTTGAAAAAATAGTTAATCTTTCAATAGATAACTGATGAAAAAGGGGGAAAAATTTTGAAGGTTGAATTATTAAGGTATACACCCGATGGAGAAAAGCTAATTGCCTCTGCGGCTAAATTGTGTTATTCTCCTGTAGGGATTGGTCGTATAGAAGAAAGGTTAGATGGAGAAAGTACGGACAAGTTTTTAGATATGTTAATGAATTTAGGTCATGAGTCCACCATAGAACACGTAAGCTTCACTTTTGGAGTTGAGGGAATTTCACGAGTTTTAACTCATCAATTGGTAAGACATAGAATAGCTTCCTATTCACAGCAATCACAAAGATATGTAAAATTAGAGCAATTTGAATATATTATACCTCCTTCTATTGCAGAAGATGAAAAAGCTAAAAGATTGTTTATTGAAGCTATGGAAAAAGATCAAGAATACTATAATAAAATAACCGATGTTTTATTTAAAAAACATTTTAATGAATATATGAGTCAAGGAATGGAAGAAGCCCAAGCAAGGCAAAAGTCTGAAAAACAGGCTATAGAAGATGCTAGATATGTATTCCCTAATGCTTGTGAGACCAAAATAGTTTTTACTATGAATGCTAGAACCCTATTAAATTTTTTTAAATTAAGATGTTGTAATAGAGCTCAATGGGAAATAAGAGAGTTAGCAACAGAAATGCTGAAGATGGTTAAAGGAGTATATCCTACCTTATTTAAGAATGCTGGACCTGCTTGCTTAAAAGAACCTTGTCCAGAGGGTAGAATGACTTGTGGAAAGATAGTGGAAGTTAGAAATAGGTTTGACAATCTATAAACATAGAATATAGAAAGTGGGAATGGAATATGAAAGAGCAATATATAGTTGGAAGAAATCCTGTATTAGAGGTACTGAAATCAGAGAAGGAAATAGAAAAGCTTTTCGTTATAAGGGGAGAATTGAAAGGTTCTATAAATAAGATTATAGGTATAGCTAAGGATAGAAATATAATCATACAAGAAGTAAATAGAAACAAATTAGACCAAATATCTGAAGGAAGTGCCCATCAAGGAGTGGCAGCATTAGTTACTTCTTATATCTATTCTTCAATAGATGATATTTTAGAAAAGGCAAAGGAATCAAATAGACCACCATTTTTGTTAATTCTTGATGGCATTGAAGATCCTCATAATTTAGGAGCTATCATTAGAACGGCTGAATGTGGTGGAGTCCATGGCATAATCATACCTAAGAGGAGGTCGGCTCATGTAACTCAGACTGTTTATAAGAGTTCAGCAGGAGCAGTTGAGCATATGCTTATAGCTAAAGTAAACAATATATCGGATACAATAGATGAATTGAAGGGAAAAGGTCTATGGATATATGGAGCAGATATGGATGGACAAGATTATTATTTTAATACGGAGTTAAACGGGCCTATTGCATTGGTAATAGGAAGTGAAGGCAAAGGAATGTCAAGACTTGTAAAGGAAAAATGTGACTTCTTATTGAAAATTCCTATGTTTGGAAGGATTACATCTCTTAATGCCTCAAATGCTACCTCAATACTAATTTATGAAGTGGTAAGACAAAACCATGGTAAGAAAAACTAAAAAGGCTAAAGAATACCTTTTTGTAGATGGCTACAATATTATTAACTCTTGGAGTAACCTAAGAGAATTAAGTAATTTGAATTTGGAGGTAGCTAGGGAAGAATTAATAGAAATAATGGCAGAATATCAACATTATTCGGGAATTAAAACTATAGTGGTATTTGATGCTCATTTAGTTAAAGGGAATAGCGGTAAACATGAAACCATTAAAGGGGTAGAAGTCGTCTATACAAGGGAAAGTGAGACTGCGGATCAGTATATTGAAAGATGGTTAAACGATATTGGCAGAATTGAACGAGTAAGGGTTGCTACTTCTGATTGGATGGAACAACAAATAATTTTAGGCAGAGGTGGCACGAGGATATCTGCAAGGGAACTAGAGGTTGAAGTATTAAACAATAAAAGGCTAATGAAACAAAAAAGAAAAAATGAAAATGTAAAAAATGATTTGCTAATGGGAAGACTTGATGAGGAAACACTAAAAAAACTTAATAAGTGGGGGAAAAATAAGGAATAGCTTGACTATTGTATCTTATTTAATTATAATTTAGTTAATTATGGATCTGTCTTTCAAACATAATTCTGGAGGGGATTATTGGTGGGATTAGGATTATATAGTGAGTTAGATATGGCTGTTTATATTGATATGGAGGATGAAGATATTGTAGAAGAAGCAAAATCTGGGGATCCTCAAGCATTGGAATATTTAATAACCAAATATAAAAATTTTGTTAAAGTAAAAGCAAGATCTTATTTTTTAATAGGGGCGGATAAAGAGGATATTATTCAAGAAGGAATGATAGGGCTTTATAAAGCTATTCGTGACTACAATAGGGACAAGCTTACTTCTTTTAAAGCTTTTGCAGAACTTTGCATTACAAGACAAATAATAACTGCAATAAAAACTGCCACGAGACAGAAGCATATACCTTTAAACTCATATGTATCTTTAAATAAACCTATATATGATGAGGAATCGGATAGAACACTATTAGACGTTATATCTGGTGCTAAGATTACGGATCCAGAAGAATTGATTATAAGCAGTGAAGAACTATACTCTATGGAAAGTAAAATAATTGAACTTCTAAGCGATTTAGAATGGGAAGTACTTATGGCATACTTAGATGGAAAATCCTATCAAGAAATAGCGGAGGAATTAGATAGACATGTTAAAAGCATTGATAATGCTCTGCAGAGGGTTAAACGCAAACTGGAAAGATATTTGGAATTAAAAGAATAATCCATATAACTATTGACAATAAAATATCTTGGTAGTAAAATATGTTACAGTGGTTTTAAATGCCCATGTAGCTCAGCAGGTAGAGCACTTGCATGGTAAGCAAGAGGTCACCGGTTCAAGTCCGGTCATGGGCTCCAAAATAATAATAAAAAGAAACACCCGGAAGAGTTTTCTTATATTTTGACTATTTATATTATTAAGGAGGAATAAAGAAATGGGTAAAGCGCATTTTGAGAGAACCAAACCACACGTAAATATAGGAACAATAGGTCACGTAGACCATGGTAAAACAACATTAACAGCAGCAATAACATCAGTATTAAACAAGAGATTTGGCTCAGGTCAAATAATGAGCTATGACAACATAGATAAAGCACCAGAAGAAAGAGAAAGAGGAATAACAATATCAACATCTCACGTAGAATATGAGACAGCAAACCGTCACTACGCACACGTAGACTGCCCAGGCCATGCTGACTATGTAAAGAACATGATAACAGGAGCAGCACAAATGGACGGAGCAATATTAGTAGTATCAGCAGCAGACGGACCAATGCCACAAACAAGAGAACATATATTGTTATCAAGAAACGTTGGAGTACCAAAGATAGTAGTATTCTTAAACAAAGCAGACATGGTAGATGACGACGAATTAATAGAATTAGTAGAAATGGAAGTAAGAGAACTATTATCAGAATATGACTTCGATGGAGATAACACAAGCATAATAGTAGGATCAGCATTAAAAGCAATAGAAGAACCAGACGGACCATGGGGAGATAAGATAGTAGAATTGATGGAAGCAGTAGATAAAGATATTCCAGCGCCAGAAAGAGATACAGACAAACCATTCTTGATGCCAGTAGAAGACGTATTCAGTATAACAGGAAGAGGAACAGTAGCAACAGGAAGAGTAGAAAGAGGAGTAGTAAAAACAGGAGACAACGTAGAAATAGTAGGAATGATGGAAGCATCAAGAAGCGTAGTAGTAACAGGAGTAGAAATGTTTAGAAAGATCCTAGATGAAGCTCAAGCGGGAGATAATATAGGAGCATTATTAAGAGGAGTACAAAGAACAGAAATCGAAAGAGGGCAAGTATTAGCAAAACCAGGAAGTATAACCCCACATACAAAATTTGAAGCAGAAGTATATGTACTAACAAAAGAAGAAGGTGGAAGACATACTCCATTCTTCAATGGCTATAGACCACAATTCTACTTTAGAACAACAGACGTAACAGGAGATATCCAATTAGCTGAAGGAGTAGAAATGGTAATGCCAGGAGACAATGCAAAATTTACAATTGAACTAATCACACCAATAGCTATAGAAGAAGGATTAAGATTCTCCATTCGTGAAGGTGGAAGAACAGTAGGTTCTGGAGTTGTAACTAAAATTCTTGCATAATTGAGAAAGACTGGGTCTTTTGGGCCTAGTCTTTTTTAGGGTTTTAAATGGGATAATCCAGTCAATAATTGGATAAAATTATAAAGATTAGCTTATGAGAGCTGTATTTTTTTCATTGACATAATTTTTAATTTGTGATAATTTATATTAAGTAATGTAGTTAATTATGGGTTATTGTACCCGAAAGCGACTGCAGTTTAATATATATATTTTTTGATGTGGGAGGTGTAGTAAATGAGGGATAGAATCATCTTGGCTTGTACTGATTGTAAACAAAGAAATTACACATCAACTAAAAATAAGAAAAACAACACAGAAAGAATAGAGCTTAAAAAATATTGTAAGTTTTGCAAAAACCATACTGTTCATAAGGAAACAAAGTAGTAAGAATAACTAGGTAAGGATGTGAGTTTAATGTCAGCTCAAACCGGTGCCAAAAAAGGTAAAGTAAACACATATTTTAAAGGGGTTAAGGCTGAAATGAAAAAAGTCATTTGGCCTACCAAAAAGGAATTGGTAAATTATACTGGTGTAGTTATTTTAATTAGTTTAATTGTAGGTGTAGTAGTTTGGATTTTAGATTTAGGAATACATCGTGTATTATCATTAATTATAAAGTAACAAGAAGGAGGGAAGGACCGAATTTTGGGTCCCTGAACATATGACGGATAAGGTTGAAAGCAGAGTAGATAGGGCCAAGAAAGCCAAATGGTATGTGGTCCATACTTATTCAGGTCATGAAAATAAAGTAAAAGCCAATATTGAAAAAATGGTGGAAAATAGAGGCATGATTGATGATATATTTGAAGTAGTAGTACCTACTGAGGAATATATTGACACTAAAGGCGGGAAAAAGAAAGTTAAAGAGAGAAAACTTTTCCCTGGATACGTTCTTGTAAAGATGATAATAAACGATGTATCATGGTATCTAGTAAGAAATACAAGAGGTGTTACAGGATTCGTAGGACCAGGCTCTAAGCCAGTCCCATTGACAGACGAGGAAGTTAAGGATTTAGGGGTACAAGATATAACATTACCATCCATAGATTTAAAAGAAAAAGATGTTATTAAAGTAACAACAGGACCTTTTGAGAATTTCATGGGAACTGTTGAAAGCATCAATCTAGAGAAAAAGAAAGTTAAAGTATTTGTATCTATGTTTGGAAGGGAAACTCTTGTTGAACTAGATTTTGACCAGATTGAAAAGTTGTAGTGCTGTTTACAAAAGCTAATAAGCTTTTTAGATAGATTAATTAATAGTGGGAGGGTTTATCCCGCCAAACCACATAGGAATTGAGGAGGTGGAACTTTAATGGCGAAGAAAGTCATAGCTGTAGTAAAATTACAAATACCAGCTGGTAAAGCTACGCCAGCACCACCTGTAGGAACTGCATTAGGACCTCATGGAGTAAATATTATGCAATTTACTAAGGAATTTAATGCAAAGACTGCAGATCAAGCTGGAATGATAATACCAGTTGTTCTTACAGTTTATCAAGATAGATCTTTTACTTTCATTACTAAAACACCACCTGTTTCAGTATTGATAAAGAAAGCTGTAGGATTAGAATCAGGTTCTGGAGAACCAAATAAAACAAAAGTTGCAAAGATATCTAAAGATAAAGTTAAGGAAATTGCAGAAATAAAAATGCCTGATTTAAATGCAGGTAGCATAGAAGCTGCTATGAGTATGGTAGCTGGTACAGCAAGAAGTATGGGAGTAGCTGTAGAAGAATAATATTTAAGTGGGAGGATATTCCGTTAATACCACAAGGAGGTACTAATTATGGCAAAAAGAGGTAAGAAGTATCAAGATAGCTTTAAGCTAATTGATAGAAACAATTTATATGATGCAGTAGAAGCTATAGAATTAGTTCAACAAACTGCAAAAGCAAAATTTGATGAAACTGTTGAGCTTTCAGTAAGACTTGGAGTAGACCCAAGACATGCTGACCAACAAGTGAGGGGAGCAGTTGTTTTACCTCATGGTACAGGAAAGACAAGAACAGTTTTAGTTTTTGCAAAAGGAGAAAAAATAAAAGAAGCTGAAGCGGCTGGAGCAGATTATGTCGGCGGCGAAGAGCTTGTTCAAAAAATTCAAAATGAAGGATGGCTTGATTTTGATGTAGTAGTTGCTACCCCTGACATGATGGGAGTTGTAGGAAGAATTGGTAGAATCCTTGGACCAAAGGGATTAATGCCAAACCCAAAATCAGGAACAGTTACTTTTGAGGTGGAAAAGGCTGTAAATGAAATTAAAGCTGGTAAAGTAGAATATAGAGTTGATAAAGAAAGTATTATACACGTACCTATAGGAAAAGTTTCCTTTGGAACTGAAAAGTTAAGAGAGAACTTTGCTGTAATAATAGAAGCAATAATCAAAGCAAAACCAGCTGCAGCAAAAGGAAAATATTTGAAGAGCATTGCGTTATCAAGCACAATGGGGCCTGGAATAAAAATAAATCCACAACAATTAGTTGATAAATTTATTACTAAAAAAGAATAGATTATTTTATTGACAGTTAAAATATTTATTGATATAATTTGTATGTTAATTAAATAGGCTACCGTAGACAGTAGGAACCCAATGGGTTTAAAACATTCCTACCGAGGTGAGATTGAAAACTATTCATTGAGTATAGATTAGGTCTCTCCGTGTGTCTGCGGAGGGACCTTTATTTGTAACACCTATTGGGAGGTGAAAAGGTTGAAAGAAAAAATCTTACAGGAAAAAAAGCAAATTGTTAATGAAATTAAAGAAAAGGTTGATAAGTCTCAAGGTATAGTCCTTGTAGACTATAGAGGATTAAACGTAGAAGAACTTACTGAATTAAGACGTAATTATAGAGAAGCTGGTGTTGATTATAAGGTATATAAAAACACTATGATGAGATTTGCTTTTAAAGATGCAGGTTTTGAAGAGTTTAATCAACATTTAACTGGTCCAAATGCAGTTGCTTTTGGATTTGATGATCCAGTTCAAGCGGCTAAAGTAACAGAAGAGTTCGCAAAAAATCATGATAAACTTGAAATTAAAGCTGGTATAGTTGATGGTAAGATAATAAGCATAGAAGAAATAAAAGATTTAGCAGCTCTACCATCAAAGGAAGTTCTTATAGCACAAACTCTTGGTGGATTAAATGCACCAATTGCTGGATTTGCTAATGTTCTTCAAGGAACTATTAGAAACCTCGTATATGCATTAAATGCAGTAAGAGAAAAACAAGAAGCATAATCATGTGTAAAAGTAAAATTTTGAAAATATTTGGAGGGATATAAAAATGGCAAGTGAAAAAGTATTAAATTTAATTGAAGAAGTTAAGAATTTAACTGTATTAGAATTATCAGAATTAGTAAAAGCATTAGAAGAAGAATTTGGAGTTAGTGCAGCAGCACCAGTAGCAGCAGTTGCAGCAGCACCAGCAGCAGGCGCAGCACCAGCAGCAGAAGAAAAATCAGAATTTGATGTTGTTTTAACAAGTGCTGGACAAGAAAAAATCAAAGTTATAAAAGCAGTTAGAGAAATAACTGGATTAGGATTAAAAGAAGCTAAAGATTTAGTTGATAATGCACCAAAGGCTATAAAAGAAGGAGCTTCTAAAGAAGAAGCTGATGAAATTAAAGCTAAATTAGAAGAAGTAGGAGCAGGTGTAGAATTAAAGTAAGAACTAAAAAGTATAAAAAAGGCTTTCGTAAAAAGAAAGCCTTTTTTGTTGTTTATATAAATAGACTAAAATAAAAAAATTAGAATAAAAGTACTTGACATGTAAACTACACTATGGTAGTATATGAAGATGCTATAATAAAGGAAAAATACTGCCTTTCTGTATAAAATATCAATAATATGGCAATATTATAATATATTTACTTTGGCAAGCTTTACCAAAAGCGTCCATTTGCTTTTGGCTATTTTAGTTTAATAAGGGGTGAATTATGCATGGTACATCCTGTTACATACGGAAAACGAGTCAGGATGAGTTATTCACGTATTGATGAAGTATTAGATTTACCGGATTTAATTGAAGTACAAAGAAGTTCTTATGAATGGTTCTTAGATGAGGGACTAAAAGAAGTATTTGAGGATATTTCCCCTATACAAGACTATACTGGGAATTTAATCTTGGAGTTTGTAGATTATTATATTAATGAAGAACCAAAATATGACGAAGATGAAGCAAGAGAAAGGGATGCAAATTTCTCAGCACCACTTAAGGTAAAGGTACGGCTTATAAATAAGGAAACTGGAGAAGTAAAAGAGCAAGAAGTGTTTATGGGAGATTTCCCTCTAATGACAGAGAAAGGAACATTTATTATCAATGGAGCGGAAAGGGTAGTAGTAAGCCAGTTAGTAAGATCTCCAGGAGTATATTTTGCTCAAGAAATCGATAAAGTAGGAAAAAGACTTTATTCATCAACGGTTATCCCTAATAGGGGAGCATGGTTAGAATATGAATCAGATTCTAATGATATAGTCTATGTTAGAATTGATAGGACTAGAAAATTAACCGTTACTACACTTTTAAGAGCATTAGAATTCAAATCCGATGCAGAGATAATAGATGTTTTAGGAGAAACAGAACAAGTATTAAAGACATTAGAAAAAGATAATACTAGCACCGAGGAAGAAGCTTTAATTGAGATATATAAAAGATTGAGACCGGGAGAACCTCCTACTGTAGATAGTGCAAGGTCTTTATTAAACAATTTATTTTTTGACCCTAAGAGATATGATTTAGCAAAGGTTGGAAGATATAAATTCAATAAAAAATTAGCCTTATATAATAGGATTGTAGGAAAAAGAGCAGCAGAAGATATTCAAGATGAAGAAACAGGAGAATTATTCGTAGCTCAAGGTGAAAAGATCACAAGAGCAAAGGCTATAGAAATTGAAAATAGCGGCATAAATCGTGTTGATGTTATGCTAGAGGATGGCAAGGTAGTTCGAGTAATAGGTAACCATTTTGTTGATATAAAAGCTTTTGATTTGCCATTTTCTCTTGAAGAGATTAGGTTAAAAGAAAAAGTTTACTATCCTGTTATGAAAGAACTAATGGATGCCTATGATGACCCTGAAGAATTAAAAGAAGCAATTAACGAAAGAATCAGGGATTTATCTCCAAAGCATATTATTCATGATGATATAATTGCAAGTATAAATTATGAATTCAACCTATTCAATGAAGTAGGTATGACAGATGATATAGATCACTTAGGAAATAGAAGATTACGTTCTGTTGGAGAGCTTTTACAAAATCAATTCAGAATAGGATTATCTAGAATGGAGAGGGTTGTTAGAGAAAGAATGACAATCCAAGATATAGATGTAGCAACTCCTCAAGCTTTAATCAACATTAGACCAGTAGTTGCATCTATAAAAGAATTTTTTGGCAGCAGCCAGTTATCTCAATTTATGGATCAAACCAATCCCTTAGCAGAATTAACTCATAAAAGAAGAATGTCAGCATTAGGACCTGGCGGATTAAGTAGGGACAGGGCAGGTTTTGAAGTAAGAGACGTGCATCATTCTCACTATGGAAGAATGTGTCCTATCGAAACACCTGAGGGACCAAACATTGGCTTAATTACATCTTTAACCACCTATGCAAGAATTAATGAATATGGATTTATTGAAGCACCTTATAGAAAAGTGGATAAGGAAAGAGGAGTAGTATTAAACCAAATTGAATATTTAACTGCCGATGTAGAAGATGAGTTTATCATCGCCCAATCTAATGAAAAATTAGATGCAGAGGGCAGGTTTATAAACAAAAGGGTAATTGCTCGAGGTAAAGAAGGAGCAATAGATATATATCCTAGTAATGAAGTAGATTATATGGACGTTTCGCCTAAACAGATTGTATCCGTAGGTACGGCTATGATTCCTTTCTTGGAAAATGATGATGCTAATAGAGCTTTAATGGGGGCAAACATGCAGAGGCAAGCTGTACCCCTACTAAAAACCGAAGCTCCTGTAATTGGAACTGGTATAGAGTATAAGGCAGCAAAGGACTCGGGAGTTGTAATAGTAGCTAAAAATTCAGGAATTGTAACTAAGGTCAGTTCAGATGAGATATTAATAAAACGAAATGAAGATGGACAAATTGATAAATACAGATTACTTAAGTTTAAACGATCTAATCAAGGAACTACCATTAACCAAAGACCAATAGTCGAAAAAAATGAAAAAATAGAAAAAGGTCAAGTTATTGCAGATGGACCTAGTACAGAGTTAGGTGAAATTGCTTTAGGAAAAAATCTTCTAGTTGCTTTTATGACTTGGGAAGGCTATAACTATGAAGATGCTATACTGATAAATGAAAAATTGGTTATTGAAGATACTTTAACCTCAATTCATATTGAAGAATATGAATCAGAATCTAGGGATACAAAATTAGGACCAGAAGAGATTACAAGGGATATTCCTAATGTTGGTGACGATATGCTTAAGGATTTAGATGAGCAGGGAATTATCAGAATTGGGGCTGAAGTAAAATCAGGAGATATATTAGTAGGAAAAGTGACACCAAAAGGTGAAACGGAGTTAACAGCAGAGGAACGACTTCTAAGGGCTATATTTGGTGAAAAAGCAAGAGAAGTTAGAGATACTTCCTTAAGAGTTCCTCATGGTGAAGCTGGTATAATTGTAGATGTAAAGATATTTTCTAGAGAAAATGGAGATGAATTGCCGCCTGGAGTAAATCAGATGGTAAGGGTATATGTAGCTACTAAGAGGAAGATAAATGTAGGAGATAAAATGTGTGGTCGTCATGGAAATAAAGGTGTTGTATCTCGAATACTACCTGAAGAAGATATGCCATATCTTCCAGACGGAACCCCAGTAGAAATAGTTCTTAATCCTCTAGGTGTACCTTCTCGTATGAACTTAGGTCAAGTTTTAGAAGTACATCTAGGTTTAGCAGCTAAGAAATTAGGATGGCATGTAGCTACACCAGTATTTGATGGAGCTAGCGATCAGGATATAATAGATGCTCTTACAGAAGCAGGATATCCTGGTAATGGTAAGATTCAATTGAGGGATGGAAGGAGTGGAGAATTTTTCAACAATCCTGTAACTGTAGGATATATGTATATGTTAAAGTTACACCATTTAGTAGATGATAAAATTCATGCTAGATCCACTGGACCATATTCTCTTGTTACTCAACAACCTCTTGGAGGTAAGGCTCAGTTTGGAGGACAAAGGTTTGGAGAAATGGAGGTTTGGGCATTAGAGGCTTATGGAGCTGCCCATACTCTACAAGAAATATTGACTGTAAAATCTGATGACGTAGTAGGAAGAGTAAAGACTTATGAAGCGATTGTAAAAGGAGAAAACATTCCAGAACCAGGAGTCCCAGAATCCTTCAAGGTTTTAATAAAAGAGCTACAAAGTTTGGCTTTAGATGTAAAGGTATTATCTGAAGAAGATGACGAAATTGAAATTAAAGAATCTGTTGATGACGATGTAGAAGATTTAGAATTAATGGGTGATGATTTAATTGAAGATAGATTCTTAGATGACGATGATGAAGATAGTGATGATAAATTAAATAGTAGATTCATTATAGACGATGATGAAGATTTAGATGAAGATGATGAAGATGATGACGAGTTTTAAGTAGTTTTTTTAAGAACTTTATTATAGAAAGGAGAGAAAGCTCCTTGTTTGAATTAAATACATTTGATTCAATGAAAATTGGTCTTGCATCTCCAGAAAAAATAAGACAATGGTCAAAAGGAGAAGTAAAGAAACCAGAAACTATAAATTATAGGACTTTAAAACCAGAAAAAGAAGGGCTCTTCTGTGAAAAAATATTTGGACCTACAAAGGACTGGGAATGTCATTGTGGGAAATACAAAAGAGTTAGATACAAAGGTGTAGTCTGTGACCGATGTGGAGTTGAAGTAACTAAATCTAAGGTAAGAAGGGAAAGAATGGGGCATATTGAATTAGCAGCCCCTGTATCCCATATTTGGTATTTTAAGGGTATCCCAAGTAGAATGGGTCTTATCTTAGATATGTCCCCTAGATCATTAGAAAAGGTACTTTATTTTGCATCCTATATTGTAATAGATGGCGGAGATACTTCATTATATGAGAAACAGTTGTTATCCGAGCCAGAATATAGGGAAGCTCAAGAAAAATATGGCAATAAGTTTAGAGCTCTAATGGGAGCAGAAGCCATAAAAGAACTTCTTGCTGCTATCGATTTAGATAAAGAAGCAAAAGATTTGAGATTGCAACTTAAAGATGCTACGGGACAAAAAAAGGTTAGGATTATAAGGCGACTTGAAGTTGTAGAAGCCTTTAGACAGTCAGGAAATAGACCAGAGTGGATGATACTCGATGTTATTCCAGTTATTCCACCAGACTTAAGACCTATGGTACAATTAGACGGAGGTAGATTTGCTACCTCAGATTTAAACGATCTTTATAGAAGGGTTATCAATAGAAACAATAGATTGAAAAGGTTGTTAGATTTAGGTGCACCAGATATAATAGTTAGAAATGAAAAAAGAATGTTGCAAGAAGCAGTAGATGCATTGATAGACAATGGACGTAGAGGAAGACCTGTAACAGGTCCAGGGAATAGACCGTTAAAATCCTTATCGGATATGTTGAAGGGTAAACAAGGTAGGTTTAGACAAAACTTACTTGGTAAACGTGTAGACTACTCAGGTCGTTCTGTAATAGTAGTTGGTCCAGAGTTGAAGTTTTATCAATGTGGATTGCCAAAGAAAATGGCATTAGAGTTGTTTAAACCTTTTGTCATGAAGAAATTAGTTCAAGAAGGATATGCTCACAATATAAAATCTGCTAAGCGTATGGTTGAAAGGATGAAACCGGTAGTATGGGATGTATTAGATGAAGTAATAAAAGACCACCCTGTTCTACTCAATAGAGCACCTACTCTTCATAGGTTAGGAATTCAAGCTTTTGAACCTATATTAGTAGAAGGAAAGGCTATTAAACTTCATCCTCTAGTTTGTACAGCTTATAATGCAGACTTTGATGGAGACCAAATGGCTGTCCATGTGCCATTGTCTACAGAAGCACAAGCGGAAGCAAGATTACTTATGTTATCAGTAAACAATATTCTTGCACCAAAGGATGGAAAACCAATCACCACTCCTACACAGGATATGGTTTTAGGCAGTTATTATTTAACTGTAGAAAACCCTGGAGAAAAAGGGGAAGGCAAGATATTCAAAGATTATGATGAAATGCTTCACGCTTACTATAACGGTGATGTAGGAATTCATGCAAATGTTAAAGTAAGAAGAAGACTAAATGAAGAGGACAGAGGTCATCTTGTAGAAAGTACCGTAGGAAGATTTATATTTAATGAACATATACCACAGGATTTAGGATTTGTAGATAGAGAAGTAGATAAATATTCATTAGAAATAGATAAACTAGTAGATAAAAAGGTTTTAGGAGTAATAATTGAAAAATGTTATAGAAGACATGGAAATACAGTAACTGCCGCAGTGCTTGACCATATTAAAGAGACGGGATTCCACTATTCTACAATAGGGGCTATAACTATTAGTATGGGAGATGTTATCGTACCTGAGGAGAAATTTGAGCTATTGGCAAAAGCGGAAGAAGAAGTAGATAAATTTGAAAAGTCCTATAGAAGAGGATTGATTTCCGATGAGGAAAGATATGAAAAAGTAATTGAAATATGGAATAGAACTACAGAAGAAGTTACAGATACTTTAATGGGCAGTTTGGACACTATGAACAACATATATATAATGGCTCATTCAGGTGCTAGGGGTAGTAAAAACCAAATTAGACAGTTAGCAGGTATGAGGGGATTGATGGCCAGTGCTTCTGGAAAGACCATAGAAATTCCTATAAAATCTAACTTTAGAGAAGGACTAGATGTATTAGAGTTCTTTATATCTACTCATGGTTCCAGAAAGGGATTGGCAGATACTGCATTAAGAACTGCTGACTCTGGTTACTTGACTAGAAGACTAGTAGACGTTAGCCAAGATGTTATTGTAAGAGAAGAGGATTGTAACACAGATCAATATTTCTCGATAAAAGCATTTAAAGACGGCAGAGAAGTTATAGAAGAATTAAAAGATAGAATAATTGGCAGGTATGCTGTTGAAGATATCATAGATCCTAAGGACAATAAGATTATCGTAGCAAAAGATGAGATGATTTCAGAAGATACAGCTGAAATGATACAAGATGTAGGAATAGAAGAAGTTAAAGTTAGATCCGTGTTAGGCTGTAAGACTCGTCATGGAGTATGTGCTAAATGTTATGGAAGAAACCTAGCTACAGGAAAACCAGTAAATGTAGGAGAAGCAGTAGGAACCATTGCGGCTCAGTCTATAGGAGAACCTGGAACTCAGCTTACAATGCGTACATTCCATACTGGCGGAGTTGCAGGAGCCGATATTACACAAGGTTTGCCAAGGGTTGAAGAGCTATTTGAAGCTAGGAAACCTAAAGGGCTTGCTATTATCTCTGAGATATCAGGACAAATAAGTATAAATGAAACCAAGAAGAAGAAAGAAGTTATTGTTACATCCAAGGACGGAGATAGTAAGGCATATAGCATAACATATGGTTCTAGGTTAAAAGTAAGAACAGGAGATTTCGTAGAAGCAGGAGATGAGATAACGGAGGGTTCTGTAAATCCTCATGATATATTGAAGATTAAAGGAGTCCATGGAGTTCAAGCCTACTTGGTTAAAGAAGTTCAGAGAGTTTATAGACTTCAAGGTGTAGATATAGACGATAAACATATAGAGGTAATTGTAAGACAGATGTTAGGCAAGGTTAAGGTAGAAGATTCGGGAGATACGGATTTACTACCAGGAAGTTTAGTAAATCTTTATGACTTTGAAGATATAAACAAAGAGATTTCAGAATCTGGTGGGAAACCTGCAGTAGGTAGGAGAACACTTCTTGGAATAACCAAAGCTTCATTAGCAACTGAATCTTTCCTTTCAGCAGCTTCTTTCCAAGAAACTACTAGAGTATTAACAGAAGCAGCTATAAAAGGTAAAGAAGATAATCTTATAGGATTAAAAGAGAATGTAATAATTGGTAAACTCATTCCTGCTGGAACAGGAATGAGAAGATATAAAAATATAGATATAGTTTATGAAGATGAAGAAGAAATGGATATCTATGATGAAAATAATATTGACAGTGAAAATAACTGATGATAAAATGTATTAGTGTGTAAATTTAAAGTGGACTCTTGATGGCATAAAGATTATGTGGATGAATATGTCCACATAATCTTTAAAATGTTCAAAAGGAGGAGGAAACTTATATGGTATATAGATTGAACACAGACAATAAAGTAGTTGGAACTAAACAAGTAAAAAGGGCATTAGCCAATGGAAAAGTGGAAATGGTATACATTGCAAGAGATGCAGAAAAGAAGATAATAAATGAAATAGCCACAATATGTAATGAAAATCAAATTAAAATAACATATGTTGAATCCATGAAGAAATTAGGCGAAGCTTGTAACATTGATGTTAGTGCAGCTAGCGCTGCATTATTAAAATAATACTTTGGAATAAAAGGAGGTGCAATTATGCCAACAATCAATCAGTTGATTAGGAAAGGTAGGAAAAAGGTTGTATATAAATCCAAATCCCCAGCACTAGGTGTCAACTATAACTCTTTAAAAAAGAATATAACTACTGTTAATTCACCACAAAAGAGAGGTGTTTGTACATCTGTTAGAACTGTTACACCTAAGAAACCTAACTCAGCTTTAAGAAAGACAGCAAAAGTTAGACTTACAAATGGGGTAGAAGTTACTGCATATATACCTGGTATAGGACACAACTTACAAGAACATAGTGTTGTTCTAATAAGAGGTGGAAGAGTTAAGGACCTTCCAGGTGTTAGGTACCATATTGTAAGAGGTACTTTAGATGCTGCTGGAGTAGATGGAAGAATGCAATCTAGATCCAAATATGGGGCTAAAAAGCCTAAGAAAAAATAATTGTGCGAAAATGCAATGGAATTATTCCAATTAATATATAGATGCATTTATGTGCACAACGGCAGAACAAAGCTGTCGAGTACCAATGAATCTACTTTTTATAGTTAAGGAGGGAAGCAAAGTGCCAAGAAAAGGATATATAGCAAAAAGAGAAGTAACACCAGATCCTATATACAATGATTTAATTGTAACAAAACTTATAAACAATATCATGCTTGATGGTAAAAGAGGAACTGCTCAAGGTATTGTATATGGAGCATTTGATTATATAGAAGAAAAAACTGGTGAAGAACCATTAGAAGTATTCTATAAAGCCATGAACAACATAATGCCAGTATTGGAAGTTAAAGCAAGACGTATTGGTGGAGCAACATATCAAGTTCCAGTAGAAGTTAGACCAGAGAGAAGAGAAACTTTAGGTCTTCGTTGGCTTGTTCGTTATTCAAGGGCTAGAGGTGAAAATACAATGATTGAAAGATTAGCTAAAGAAATAATGGACGCAGCTAATAACACTGGTGCAAGTGTTAAGAAAAGAGAAGAAACACACAAGATGGCAGAAGCAAACAAGGCATTCGCACATTACAGATGGTAGTTTGCTAATAGTAGAAAGTGTAAAAGGGGACGTAGAATCAGGAAGGAGGAAGTATTGTGCCCAGAGAATTTCCATTAGAGAAAATACGAAACATAGGAATAATGGCTCATATAGATGCAGGAAAAACAACTACCACAGAGAGGATATTGTTTTATACTGGAAAAATTCACAAACTAGGAGAAACCCACGAGGGTGCTGCGCAGATGGATTGGATGGAACAAGAACAGGAAAGAGGAATAACTATAACATCTGCTGCTACCACATGTCACTGGAAAGGACATAGGATTAATGTTATTGACACACCAGGGCACGTGGATTTTACTGTAGAGGTTGAGAGGTCTCTTAGAATTCTTGATGGAGCAGTAGCAGTATTTTGCGCCAAAGGAGGAGTAGAACCTCAATCAGAAACAGTTTGGAGGCAAGCTGATAAGTATCATGTTCCTCGAATGGCTTTCGTCAATAAGATGGATATCATTGGAGCAGATTTCTTTAACGCAGTAAATATGATAAAAGATAGACTTAAAGCTAACCCAGTCCCCATACAAATACCCATTGGAAAAGAAGACAACTTCAGAGGTGTCGTAGACTTAGTTAATATGAATGCCAGAATTTATAATGATGATCTTGGTCAAGATATAGAAATAGTTGATATACCTGAAGATTTAAAAGATTTAGCCAATGAATATAGAGAACATTTGTTGGAAAATATTGCTGAACATGATGAGGATTTAATGGTTAAATATCTTGAAGGAGAGGAAATCACTTCTGAAGAGATAGTAAGAGCTATAAGAGTTGCTACAACTAAAGTAGAGATAACACCAGTATTATGTGGATCATCTTATAAAAATAAAGGTGTTCAACCTTTATTAGATGCTATAGTAGACTATTTACCTTCACCAATTGATATACCTCCTGTAAAAGGGGTAGCAGTCGATTCCGATGAAGAAGAAGAAAGAATTTCTTCTGACGATGAACCATTCTCTGCATTAGCTTTTAAAATAGTAACAGATCCTTATGTTGGAAAACTTGCATATTTTAGAGTGTATTCAGGAACACTTAAATCAGGGTCTTATGTATATAACCCTATAAAAGGAAAGAGAGAAAGAATAGGTAGAATCCTTTTAATGCATGCTAACAAAAGGGAAGAAGTTGATGAAGTCTACGCAGGAGATATTGCAGCAGCAGTAGGACTTAAAGATACTTCAACAGGAGATACTCTATGTGATGTAGACAATCCAATAGTATTAGAGACTATGGAATTCCCAGAGCCTGTTATTGAGGTAGCTATTGAGCCTAAGACAAAGGCAAGTCAAGAGAAGATGAGTATAGCTTTAGCAAAACTTGCTGAAGAAGACCCAACATTCAAGACTTATACCAATGAAGAAACAGGTCAAATTATTATAGCTGGTATGGGAGAACTACATTTGGAAATAATCGTAGATAGGCTTCTTAGAGAATTTAAAGTAGAAGCTAATGTAGGTAGCCCTCAGGTAGCATATAAAGAATCTATTTCAGTTCCTGCTGAAGCAGATACAAAATATGTAAGACAATCTGGTGGTCGTGGACAATATGGTCATGTTAAGATCAAGATTGAACCTTATGAAGAAGGCTATGAATTTGTTAACTCTATAGTAGGTGGAGCTATACCAAGAGAGTATATCCCAGCTGTAGATTCAGGAATTCAAGAAGCTATGCATGCTGGTATCATTGGTGGATATCCAGTTTTAGATATAAAAGTAACTCTTTACGACGGGTCATACCATGAGGTAGACTCTTCAGAAATGGCATTTAAGATAGCTGGTTCCATGGCATTTAAAGAAGCTATGGCAAAAGCAAAACCAGTATTATTAGAGCCAATTATGAAAGTAGAAGTTATTATGCCTGAAGAATATATGGGCGATGTTATAGGTGACATTAACTCGAGAAGAGGTAGAATAGAAGGTATGGAACCAAGAAATGGTGTTCAAGTAGTTAAAGGATTTGTACCATTAGCAGAAATGTTTGGATATGCTACAGACCTTCGTTCAAACACTCAAGGTAGAGCAACTTATTCAATGCAATTTGATCACTATGAACCAGTGCCAAATAGTATTGCAGAAAAAGTTTTAGGAAATAAATAACGATTTATATTAAGGAGGAATAAGAAATGGGTAAAGCGCATTTTGAGAGAACCAAACCACACGTAAATATAGGAACAATAGGTCACGTAGACCATGGTAAAACAACATTAACAGCAGCAATAACATCAGTATTAAACAAGAGATTTGGCTCAGGTCAAATAATGAGCTATGACAACATAGATAAAGCACCAGAAGAAAGAGAAAGAGGAATAACAATATCAACATCTCACGTAGAATATGAGACAGCAAACCGTCACTACGCACACGTAGACTGCCCAGGCCATGCTGACTATGTAAAGAACATGATAACAGGAGCAGCACAAATGGACGGAGCAATATTAGTAGTATCAGCAGCAGACGGACCAATGCCACAAACAAGAGAACATATATTGTTATCAAGAAACGTTGGAGTACCAAAGATAGTAGTATTCTTAAACAAAGCAGACATGGTAGATGACGACGAATTAATAGAATTAGTAGAAATGGAAGTAAGAGAACTATTATCAGAATATGACTTCGATGGAGATAACACAAGCATAATAGTAGGATCAGCATTAAAAGCAATAGAAGAACCAGACGGACCATGGGGAGATAAGATAGTAGAATTGATGGAAGCAGTAGATAAAGATATTCCAGCGCCAGAAAGAGATACAGACAAACCATTCTTGATGCCAGTAGAAGACGTATTCAGTATAACAGGAAGAGGAACAGTAGCAACAGGAAGAGTAGAAAGAGGAGTAGTAAAAACAGGAGACAACGTAGAAATAGTAGGAATGATGGAAGCATCAAGAAGCGTAGTAGTAACAGGAGTAGAAATGTTTAGAAAGATCCTAGATGAAGCTCAAGCGGGAGATAATATAGGAGCATTATTAAGAGGAGTACAAAGAACAGAAATCGAAAGAGGGCAAGTATTAGCAAAACCAGGAAGTATAACCCCACATACAAAATTTGAAGCAGAAGTATATGTACTAACAAAAGAAGAAGGTGGAAGACATACTCCATTCTTCAATGGCTATAGACCACAATTCTACTTTAGAACAACAGACGTAACAGGAGATATCCAATTAGCTGAAGGAGTAGAAATGGTAATGCCAGGAGACAATGCAAAATTTACAATTGAACTAATCACACCAATAGCTATAGAAGAAGGATTAAGATTCTCCATTCGTGAAGGTGGAAGAACAGTAGGGTCTGGAGTTGTAACTAAAATTCTTGCATAATAAATGAAGACACCGAAAGAAGGGACTTAATGCCCCTTCTTTTGATGTTTGGTTAAATCTATTAATTTAGATAAAAAAATTCATATATACAGTAAAAAAAGCTTGAGTTTTTCTGCTATATACTATAAAATATAGTAGTGTTTTAATTTAGGCATTGCGATGATGCAAAAGGTTGCCCGGCACTCAATCTTTTAAATTGATTGGGAAAATCATGCTGTACATTTGAAGGATTGAGTGCCGGGGGAATTTTTGCTGAGAATGTCCGGTTGTAAATCGGGCGACTGGAATTGTCACATATGGCTTATGCCATTTATATAAAAAAACATTACAACACACCCGGAAGTGTGTATCGGCAATTCCATGTCGCATGTAAATCAAAAAAAGCATGCGATAGAGGGAGGGAATTAAATGTCAAACAAGAGTAAACAAAAAATAAGGATAAGATTGAAGGCTTATGATCATGAGTTATTGGATTCATCAGCTCAAAAAATAGTGGAAACTGCTAAAAGAACTGGCGCAGATGTATCTGGTCCAGTACCACTACCAACAGAAAAAGAAGTTGTTACAATCTTAAGAGCAGTTCATAAATATAAGGATTCAAGAGAACAGTTTGAACAAAGAACCCATAAGAGACTAATTGATATCCTTAATCCAAACCAAAAGACAGTAGATTCACTTATGAAATTGAATCTACCAGCTGGTGTTGATATCGAGATAAAGTTATAATTTCTTAGAATGATTACCAAGGGTAATCCGCTGTAGGATAATAGGAGGTGTAATTGTGAAGAATATAATAGGTAAAAAAATAGGAATGACTCAAATATTTACTGAAGATGGAACTGTTATTCCAGTAACTGTAGTTGAAGCAGGACCACTAAAGGTTATTCAAAAGAAAACTGTAGAAAATGATGGCTATAACGCTATTCAAGTTGGATTTATGGATATAAAAGAAAACAAGGTTAATAAACCTTTAAAAGGGCATTTTGATAAATCAGGAGTAGAATATAAAAAATATATTAAAGAATTTACTGTAGAAAATGTGGACGAATTTGAAATTGGTCAAGAAATTAAAGCTGATATATTCGAACAAGGTGATAAGATTGATGTTGTAGGTACATCAAAAGGAAAAGGAACTCAAGGACCAATTAGAAGACATAATTATTCAAGAGGACCTGAAAGTCATGGTTCCAAATACCATAGAGCAGGAGGCGCAAGAGCTGCAGCTGCTTATCCAGGTAGAGTGTTTAAAGGAACTAAGGGAATGGGAAGAATGGGTAATGAAAGAGTTACAGTTCAAAACCTTGAAGTAGTAAGAGTAGATTCTGATAGGAATCTATTACTTATAAAAGGTGCTATTCCAGGACCAAAAGGCGGACTATTAGTAATAAAAGAAACTGTTATAAAAAAATAGTAAAGCACATGGAAAGGAGGATGTGGTATGCCTAAGGTTAATGTTTACAATATGTTAGGTGAACAAGTAGGAGAAATAGAGTTAAAAGATGATATATTTGGCGTTGAAGTTAATGAACATGTACTTTATGAAGTAGTTAAAAATCAACTTGCCAATAAAAGACAAGGAACTCAATCGGCTAAGACTAGAGCTGATGTAAGAGGTGGTGGAAGAAAACCTTGGAGACAAAAAGGTACAGGCAGGGCTCGTCAAGGAAGCATTAGAGCACCTCACTGGGTAGGCGGTGGCGTTGCATTTGCACCAAAGCCAAGAGATTACAGCTACAAAGTTCCTAAGAAAGTAAAGAGATTAGCAATAAAATCTGCATTGAGCTCAAAAGTTGTAAATAACGAAATTATTGTACTAGAAGAATTAAATTTAGAACAACCAAAGACTAAGGAAATGGCAAAGATATTGGCTAATGTAAAAGCTGGTAAAAAAGCTCTTGTAGTGATGGATGAGAAAAATGTCAATGTAATTAAAGCAGCAAGAAATATTCCTAATGTACAAACTGCGCTTGTTAATACATTAAATGTTTATGATATATTGAATTTTGACTCCTTTATCATAACTAAAGATGCAGTAAGAAAAGTGGAGGAGGTGTTTGCATAATGCGTATTCCACACGATATCGTTATTAAACCTATAATCACAGAGGAAAGTATGGAAGATATGGCTTATGGCAAATATACTTTTAAAGTAGATAAAAAAGCTAATAAGTCAGAAATAAAAAAAGCAGTAGAGAGCATATTTGATGTTAAAGTTGATAAAGTAAACACTATGAATATGTTAGGAAAAGAGAAGAGAATGGGAGTACACGTTGGTAGAAGACCAAGCTGGAAAAAAGCAATAGTTACTTTAACTGAAGATTCTAAGAGAATAGAATTCTTTGAAGGAATGTAATAAAAGTTTTAGAAGAAGGAGGGAACAATAATGAGTATTAGAAAATACAAGGCAACTTCCCCAGCAATTCGACAAATGACTGTTTCCACATTTGAAGATATTACAAAAAAAGAACCTGAAAAATCATTGGTTGTTAGTTTAAATAGAAAAGGCGGAAGAAACGCTCAAGGGAAAATAACTGTACGTCATAAAGGCGGCGGGGCTAAAAGAAAATATAGGATTATAGATTTTAAAAGAGATAAAGATGGTATACCAGGAAAGGTAGCAGCCATAGAATACGATCCAAATAGGACTGCTAATATAGCACTTATTCACTATGTTGATGGAGAAAAGAGATATATCCTTGCACCTTATGGATTAAAAGTTGGAGATACTATTGAATCAGGTATAGATGCTGACATCAAAGTAGGAAACACTTTACCACTTAAAAATATTCCTGTAGGTACTACTGTTCACAATGTTGAACTAAAACCTGGTAAGGGCGGACAACTAGTTAGATCAGCTGGTTCTGAAGCTCAATTGATGGCTAAAGAAGGAAAATATGCTCAACTTAAATTACCATCAGGAGAGTTTAGACTTGTAAGAATCGAATGTCGTGCCACAATAGGGCAAGTAGGAAATATCGATCATGAAAATATTACAATAGGTAAAGCTGGAAGAAGCAGACACATGGGAATTAGACCTGCCGTTAGAGGTAGTGCTATGAACCCTGTAGACCATCCACACGGTGGTGGGGAAGGTAGAACCCCAATAGGTATGCCATCACCATTAACTCCATGGGGCAAACCTACATTAGGATATAAGACTAGAGCTAAGAATAAGAAATCTAATCAATATATCGTAAGAAGAAGAACAAAATAGGTTATATCACTATCTGAAAGGAGGAATAATAATGGGTAGATCTCTTAAAAAAGGTCCTTTTTGCGATGATCATCTTCTTAAAAAAATAGAAGAATTAAATAAAAAGAACGATAAAAAAGTTGTAAAGACTTGGTCACGTCGTTCAACAATATTTCCACAAATGGTAGGACACACTATAGCAGTTCATGATGGAAGAAAACATGTACCAATATATATTACTGAAGATATGGTAGGACATAAGCTTGGTGAGTTTGTACCTACTAGAACGTTTAGAGGACACGGCAACAAGACAGAAAAGTCAACTGCGTTGAAATAGAGGATAAAGGAGGGAATCAGGATGGAAGCTAAAGCTGTAGCTAAATATATACGAATTTCACCCTTAAAGGTAAACTTCATATGTAACGAAATTAGAGGCAAACAAGTAGACGAAGCTTTGACAATCCTTAGATTTACACCAAAAAAAGGTGCAAAAGAACTTGAAAAAGTTTTGACTTCAGCAATTGCTAATGCTGAAAACAATTTTAATCTGGATAGAGATAATCTATATGTAAAGGAAGCCTATGCCAACGATGGTCCTCAACTTAAAAGATGGAGACCAAAAGCAAGAGGTATGGCTTATCCGCTAATTAAAAGGACCAGCCACATAGGAGTCGTAGTTAAAGAGCGAGAGTAGAGAAGGAGGGATAGTTAATGGGTCAAAAGGTTAACCCACACGGACTAAGGGTTGGAATAATAAAAGATTGGGATTCAAAATGGTACGCTGATAAGAAAAATTTCAACGAACTTTTAATAGAAGACTATGAAATCCGTGAATATGTTAAAAAGAGTTTATTTATAGCCGGAGTTTCAAAAATTGAAATAGAAAGGGCTGCCAATAGAATAAAGCTATCTATTCATACTGCTAAACCAGGTATGGTTATAGGTAAAGGTGGTTCTGGAGTTGAAGCATTAAGAAAAGAACTTGAAAAGATGACAAAGAAAAATGTAATTGTAAATGTAGAAGAAGTAAAGGTGCCTGAATTAGATGCTCAATTAGTAGCAGAAAATATTGCATCACAACTTGAAAGAAGGGTATCTTTTAGAAGAGCCATGAAACAAGCAATCCAAAGAACTATGAGATCAGGTGCTCAAGGTATAAAAACATCTGTATCAGGTAGACTTGGCGGAGCGGATATGGCAAGAACTGAGGGTTATAGTGAAGGAACAATACCTCTTCAAACATTAAGAGCGGATATAGATTATGGATTTGCAGAAGCAGATACTACCTATGGAAAGCTAGGAGTAAAAGTATGGTTATACAAAGGAGAGGTTCTTCCTACTAAGAAAGTAGTAGATAAGGATGAAAAGACTAAGAATAAAAACCCGAGAGATTAGCTTATAAATAGCTGTAGGAAGGAGGAAGGTAAAATGTTAATGCCTAAAAGAGTAAAATATCGTAGAGTTCATAGAGGAAGAATGAAAGGTAAGGCAACCAAAGGAAATAAGATTACTTATGGTGAATATGGACTACAAGCTCTTGAACCAGCATGGATAACTTCTAATCAAATAGAAGCAGCAAGACGTGCTATGACAAGATATATAAAAAGAGGCGGTAATATCTGGATAAAGGTATTCCCTGATAAGCCAATTACTGAAAAACCAGCCGAGACTCGTATGGGTTCTGGTAAAGGATCACCTGAGTACTGGGTAGCAGTTGTAAAACCAGGAAGAATTTTGTTTGAAATGGGTGGAGTATCAGAAGAGGTAGCAAGAGAAGCTATGAGATTGGCAGCGCACAAATTGCCTATAAAAACTAAATTTGTTACACGTGAAGATGTGCAGGAAAAGGGTGGTGAAGCTAATGAAGGCTAAAGAAATTCGCCAAATGACAGACCAAGAATTAGACACTAAATTATTAGATTTAAAAAACGAACTATTTAACTTAAGATTTCAATTGGCTACAGGTCAATTAGATAACCCTATGAGAATAAAAGCAGTAAGGAAAGATATTGCGCGTGTAAAAACTACTATTAGGGAACGAGAATTAGGTATAGGAAAGGAGGTTTAACCTCAAATGGAGAGAGGAAACCGTAAAATTAGAGTAGGTCGTGTTATAAGCGATAAAATGGATAAAACAATAGTGGTTGCTGTTGAAACATTTGTAACACACCCTTTATATAAAAAACAAATTAAGAAGACTACAAAGTTTAAAGCTCATGATGAAAACAATGAGTGTGGAATTGGTGATGTAGTTAAAATAATGGAAACTAGACCATTAAGCAAGGATAAACGTTGGAGACTTGTAAATATAGTAGAAAAAGCAAAATAGTTCTTATACCTGGGAAGGAGGTATTCTAATGATTCAAACTGAAAGCCGACTAAAAGTTGCTGATAATTCAGGTGCAAGAGAGTTGTTAGTTATTAGGGTATTAGGCGGTACCAATAAGAAGTACGCTAATGTTGGAGATATAGTAGTTTGCTCTGTTAAAAGTGCAACACCTGGAGGAGTTGTTAAAAAAGGAGAAATAATTAAAGCTGTAGTTGTAAGAACAAAACATGGTGTAAGAAGAAACGATGGATCTTATATTAAATTTGATGATAATGCAGCTGTTATTATTAAAGACGATAAAAACCCAGTTGGAACACGTATATTTGGTCCTGTAACAAGGGAACTAAGAAGAGGAAACTTCATGAAGATAATATCCTTAGCACCGGAAGTACTATAAGGGGAGGTGTAAAGTATGCATGTAAAAAATGGAGATACTGTAATAGTTATTTCAGGAAAAGACAAAGGCAAGAAGGGAAAAGTTCTAAAGGTATTCCCTAAGGAAAACAAGGTAATCGTTGAAGGTGTAAACATGCTTACAAAGCATAAGAAAGCACAGGGTCCAACTCAACAAGGTGGAATTATTCACCAAGAGGGAGCTATTGACTCATCAAAGGTTATGTACTATTGTGATAAAGATAAAGTAGGAGTAAGAACAGGACATAAATTTCTAGAGAATGGTTCAAAAGTTAGAGTATGCAAAAAATGTGGAGAAGTAATAGATAAATAATGCACTATTGAAAGGAGGTAATAGGAATGACTTCCAGATTAAAAGAAAAATACCAAAACGAAGTTGTGCCAGCTTTAATGGAAAGATTTCAGTATGAAAATGTTATGGAAGTTCCAAAGCTTGAAAAAATCGTAGTAAACATGGGAATTGGAGAAGCAAAAGATAATCCAAAGGCATTGGAAAATGCTGTTAAGGAATTGGAGCTTATTGTAGGACAAAAAGCAGTTGTTACAAAAGCTAAAAAATCAATTGCTAACTTTAAAATCCGTGAAGGAATGAATGTAGGAACAAAGGTGACTCTAAGAGGAGAAAAGATGTATGACTTTTTAGATAAATTGATGAATATTTCATTACCAAGAGTTAGAGACTTTAGAGGGGTAAGCAATTCATCATTTGATGGTAGAGGTAACTATGCATTAGGTGTAAAAGAACAACTTATATTCCCAGAAATTGAATATGATATGGTGGAAACTATAAGGGGTTTAGATATTGTTATAGTAACAACTGCCAAGACAGACGAAGAAGCAAAGGCATTTCTAGAGTTCATGGGTATGCCCTTTAAAAAGTAAAGAAGGAGGGAATGAGTTTTGGCAAAAAAATCGATGATCGCTAAACAACAGAGGAAGGCGAAATTTAGTACCAGAGAGTACAATAGATGTAAAATATGCGGAAGACCTCACGGGTATTTAAGAAAGTATGGAGTATGCCGTATTTGTTTTAGAGAATTAGCATATAAAGGCCAAATCCCTGGAGTTAGAAAAGCAAGCTGGTAGTACTAAGGTTATGAAAGGAGGTAGCTAAATATGATGACTGACCCAATTGCAGATATGTTGACAAGAATAAGAAATGGAAATAACGCAAAACATAATTCTGTTGATATTCCTGCTTCAAATATTAAAAAAGAAATAGCTCAAATCTTACTAGATGAAGGATTCGTAAATGGATTTGATGTAATAGAGGACGGAAAACAAGGGATTATTAGAATAGAATTAAAATATGGAAAATACAATGAGAAAGTAATAAGTGGAATTAAGAGAATATCTAAACCAGGCCTAAGAGTTTATGTTAAAAGTGATGAAATACCAAAGGTATTAGGTGGGCTTGGAATAGCAATCCTTTCAACATCGAAAGGTATAAAGACTGATAAAGATGCAAGAAAAGAAGGTATAGGTGGAGAAGTTATTTGTTATGTATGGTAAAAGTAAATAACTGATACTACAGGAACAGGAGGTGCACTTATGTCAAGAATAGGATTGAAACCAATAGACATCCCAAGCGGAGTTGAAGTTAAGATAAATGATAAAAATTATGTGGAAGTAAAAGGACCAAAAGGTCAAATAGCAGAATTATTAGATCCTGATATGGAGATTAAAATAGAGGAAAATCAAATATTAGTTAATCGTCCAACAGAAAATAAAAGACATAAATCATTACATGGTTTAACAAGAACATTGATTGCTAACATGATAGAAGGGGTAACCAATGGTTACTCAAAAGCTTTAGAAATACAAGGTACAGGATATAGAGCACAAAAACAAGGTAAAAAGTTAGTATTAAATTTAGGATTTTCCCATCCGATAGAATTGGAAGATCCAGAAGGAATTGAAGTAGAAGTACCACAACCAAATCAAATAATAGTTAAAGGTATAAACAAACAACAAGTTGGCAATTATGCTGCTGTAATCAGAGAATTTAGAAAACCAGAACCTTATAAAGGCAAAGGAATTAAATATACTGATGAAGTTGTAAGACGTAAGGTTGGTAAGACTGGTAAGTAGAAGGGAGTGAATAGGGTTGCTAAAAAAAGTTAATAGAAATGGAATGAGAAAGAATAGGCATGAAAGGGTCAGACAAAAAATTTATGGAACTCCTGATAGACCAAGATTAAATGTATATAGAAGTAATAATCATATATATGCACAAATTATCGATGATATTGCTGGTCAAACAATAGTTTCAGCTTCAACATTGGATAAAGAATTGAAGGAAAAACTATCTTCAACTCACAACAAGGAAGCGTCAAAACTTGTTGGTGAATTAGTTGGAAAAAGAGCCCTTGAGAAGGGAATTAATGAAGTAGTATTTGATAGAGGCGGATACATCTATCATGGAAGAATTAAAGAACTTGCTGAAGGAGCTCGTGAAGCTGGGCTTAAATTTTAAGAGAAGGAGGGGAATAAATGGAACGTTCATATATAGATCCTAATGAGTTAGATTTAAAAGAAAGAGTTGTTAGTATAAATCGTGTAGCTAAGGTCGTAAAAGGTGGTAGAAATTTTAGATTTAGTGCACTTGTAGTAGTTGGAGACGAAAATGGTCATGTGGGTGTAGGTATGGCAAAAGCTCTTGAGGTACCAGAAGCTATTAGAAAAGCAATTCAAGATGCTAAGAAGCATATTATAGAAGTTCCCCTTGTAGGAACTACAATACCTCATGAAATAATAGGTGAATTTGGAGCCGGAAGAGTTTTACTAAAACCATCTAAAGAAGGTACAGGAGTTATCGCTGGTGGACCTGTACGTGCTGTGTGTGAGTTAGCAGGTATTAGAGATATTAGGACAAAATGTTTAGGTTCAAATAATCCAAGAAATGTAGTTAATGCAGCAATGGAAGCTCTAATTAATTTAAAAAGAGCGGAAGAAGTTGCTAAATTAAGAGGAAAAACAGTAGATGAAATATTAGGTTAGGGGGGAGTATAGTGGCTAAGTTAAAGATTAAATTGGTTAAAAGCAATATTGGAAAACCAGAAAAACATAGAAAAACTATTGAAGCTCTTGGACTTAGAAAGATTGGCCAAGTAGTGGAAAAAGAAGATACCCCTCAAATCAGAGGTATGATAGCTCTAGTAGACTACATGGTTGAAGTAATAGAATAATTGTTAGAGGAGGTGTACCTATGAAACTAAATGATTTAAGACCACAAGTTGGAGGAGGAACAAGAAAATCCAAAAGGGTTGGTAGGGGTACCAGCTCAGGTCATGGGAAAACTTCTGGTAGAGGACATGATGGACAAAAGTCAAGATCTGGTGGAGGAGTAAGACCGGGTTTTGAAGGGGGTCAAATGCCATTATTCAGAAGAATGCCAAAACGTGGATTTACAAACATATTCGCAAAAGAATATGCTATTATAAATGTTGAAGATTTAAATAGATTTGAGGATAACACTGTAATTACTCCGGAACTTTTAATTAACGAAGGTATTATTAAAAGAGGAAGAGTTATAGATGGGATAAAAGTGTTGGGAGATGGAGATATAAATAAAAAACTTACTGTAAAAGCCCATAAATTCAGCAAAACTGCTGCTGAAAAGATTGAGGCTGCAGGAGGAAAGGTAGAGGTGATATAGATGCTTTCAACCTTGAGAAATGCCTGGAGAATACCAGATATTAGAAAAAGAATCATCTTTACTCTATTAATGCTATTAGTGATTAGATTAGGATCAAGTATTCCAGTGCCATACATGGATAAAGAGATTATTAAACAGATGTTTGAAATGGGGCAAGTAGGAGTATTAGAATTTCTTGATTTAATGGCAGGAGGAACGTTTAGTAACTTTAGTATATTTGCAATAAATATATATCCATATATTACTGCATCTATTATCATTCAACTTCTTACAATAGCTATTCCAAGACTCGAAGAGATAGCTAAAGAAGGTGAAGCAGGAAGAAAGAAAATGGCTCAGTGGACAAAATATGGAGCTTTAATATTAGCAGTGATACAAGCGATAGCAATGACTAGAGGATTCTTCCAATCAGCAGTTATAGCAAAAGGATTTTTACAAAACACTATAATAATAGTATCTCTAATAGCCGGAACATCATTTTTAGTATGGCTAGGGGATCTTATTACAGATAGAGGTATTGGTAATGGTATTTCTCTTATTATATTTGTAGGTATAATATCTAGACTTCCTTCTGAGATTTTAAAATCTATAAGGTTAGTAAGAGTTGGAGCATTGAGCTTAATAAAATTAATTTTGTTTTTAATTGTAGCTCTTATAATAATAACAGTAGTAGTAGCATTACAGGAAGGCGAAAGAAGAATACCAGTACAATATGCGAAGAGAGTTGTGGGAAGAAAGATGTATGGTGGTCAAAGTACTCATATACCTTTAAAGGTATCCATGGCTGGAGTTATTCCAGTAATATTTTCCACTTCGTTACTTGCTTTTCCACAAACAATTGCATTGTTTTTCAAAAAACAACCATCAGAATGGATAACTAAGTATTTAACTGTTCAAGGCAATGTAGGAATATGGGTTTATTCAATCCTAAATGTGTTGTTAATTATTTTCTTCACATATTTTTATACAGCTATTCAATTTAATACAGTTGAATACTCTAAGAATTTACAACAGTATGGTGGATTTATTCCGGGAATTAGACCTGGAAGACCTACTTCAGATTATTTAAATAAGGTTATATCGAGAATAACTTTTGTAGGAGCTATGTCCCTTGCGCTTATTGCATCACTACCAATTATTTTATCTCATCTATTCAAATTAAATGTGAACTTTGGTGGTACAGCTATAATAATCGTAGTTGGGGTAGCATTAGAAACTGTTAAACAAATCGAATCACAAATGTTAATGAGACATTATAAGGGGTTCTTGAAGTAAACTATAGGAGTTGATTTTGGTGAGATTGGTTTTACTTGGGCCTCCTGGTGCAGGCAAAGGAACTCAAGCATCAGCTATAGTTAAAAAGTATAATATTCCTCATATATCAACAGGTGATATATTAAGAGCTAATATAAAAAAGGGAACAGAATTAGGCAAGAAAGCAAAGGAATATATGGATAAAGGTTTATTAGTTCCCGACGATTTAGTTGTATCCATTGTTAAGGATAGGATTACAGGAGATGACTGTAAGAATGGATTTCTTTTAGATGGATTTCCAAGGACTGTGAACCAAGGAGAGGCTCTAGATAGGGAATTGACACAAATGTCCTTAAAATTGGATAGAGTAATAAACATAGATGTAGAAAAAGAAGTATTAATCGAAAGAGCAATAGGAAGAAGAATATGTAAAAACTGTGGAGCGACCTATCATATTAAGTTTAACCCTTCTAAAGAAGAAGGTGTTTGCGATATTTGCAAAGGAGAACTATTGCAAAGAAACGATGATACGAAAGAAACGGTAGAAAAAAGAATTGAAGTATATATTAAACAAACTAAGCCTTTAATTGATTATTATATGGAAAAAGGGTTAATATTAAATGTAGATGGCTCTAAATCAATAGATGCTATCTTTAAGGAAATAGTAAAAGCACTACAGTAGATACCTTAGAGAAAGGCTTGAGCCTTTCTCAAGTATATTAAAAAATTGAGTATACCAGTAAAGAGGTGAACTTATGGATTCAACTAACGACATAACCGTTGGACAGGTGGTTAAGTCGAGGGCTGGTAGAGATAAAGGTAATATTTTCTTGGTGCTATCTGTTATCGATGATGATTATGTCTTAATTGTGGACGGAAATTTAAGAAAGCTAGATAATCCCAAGAAAAAAAAGGTGAAACATTTGACGGTTTACAATACTGTATTACCAGAGTTTAAATACAAGCTAGATAATAGTATAAAGATAAATAATGCTTATATTAGAAAATTGTTAGAACCTTTCAATAAAAGTTTTTAAAATTGGAAAATAGGAGGTTCGATAACTGGATGTCTAAAAAAGATGTTATTGAAGTGGAGGGTACAGTAGTTGATGCCCTACCAAATGCGATATTTAAAGTGAAGTTAGAAAATGGTCATGAGATATTGGCTCATATTTCTGGAAAGTTAAGAATGAACTATATTAGGATACTTCCTGGAGATAAAGTAACAGTTGAGCTGTCACCCTATGATTTAACAAGGGGTAGAATAACCTGGCGAAACAAGTAGCATAGGAGGGATTTAAGTGAAGGTAAGACCATCAGTAAAGAAGATGTGTGAAAAGTGCAAGATCATTAGAAGAAAAGGAAGAGTAATGGTAATTTGTGAAAATCCTAAGCACAAACAAAAACAAGGTTAATAACAGAATTTAAAGATTAATATAGGTATGAATAATACGCGGCTGCTTATTGATATTAATTGAGATAATTGGGAGGTGTAAATATTAATGGCCAGAATTGCAGGTGTTGACTTACCAAGAGACAAAAGAGTAGAAGTTGGTCTAACTTATATTTATGGAATAGGTAGATCTAGATCAAATGAAATACTAAAAGAAGCTGGTGTAGATCCTAATACTAGAGTAAAGGATTTAACAGAAACAGAAGTTAATGCTCTAAGGGCAATAATAGATAATTACCATGTTGAAGGTGATTTGAGAAGAGATGTTGCATTAAATTTAAAGAGATTAAGAGAAATTAACTGTTATAGAGGAATGAGACATAGAAGAGGACTTCCAGTAAGAGGACAAAGAACTAAGACCAATGCAAGAACAAGAAAAGGTCCTCAAAAACAAGTAGGAAAAAAAGGTAAGAAGTAGATAAAGGAGGGAAGTTAAGTGGCAGCTAAAAAAGCAAAGACTACTCGTGTTAGAAGAAGAGAACGTAAAAATATTGAGAGAGGTCAAGCTCACATTTCATCAACTTTTAACAACACTATGGTAACTCTAACAGATTTACAAGGAAATGTTTTATCATGGGCAAGTGCTGGACAATTAGGATTTAGAGGTTCTAGAAAATCCACTCCTTTTGCAGCTCAACAAGCAGCAGAAGAAGCAGCAAAGAAAGCTATGGAACATGGGTTAAAGAGTGTTGAAGTGTATGTTAAAGGACCAGGTTCAGGTAGAGAGGCAGCTATTAGATCTCTTCAAGCAACAGGCTTAGAAGTGAATTTAATTAAGGATGTTACTCCAATTCCACATAATGGATGTAGACCACCAAAACGTAGAAGAGTTTAATATAGGAGGTGTGAATAGATGGCAAGATATACAGGGCCAGCATGTAGGCTATGTCGTAGAGAAGGACAAAAATTGTATTTAAAAGGAGATAAATGTTACACAGATAAGTGTGCAGTTTCAAAGAGGAACTATGCTCCAGGACAACATGGACAATCAAGAAAGAAAATAACTGAGTACGGATTACAATTAAGAGAAAAACAAAAAGTACGTAGATTTTATGGAATACAAGAATCTCAAATGAGAAAGTATTTTGATATGGCTGATAGAATGCATGGTATAACAGGTGAAAACTTATTAAAGTTATTAGAATTAAGATTGGACAATGTAGTATATAGAATGGGATTTGCTTCATCAAGAGCTGAAGCAAGACAGCTTGTTACTCATGGTCATTTTAAAGTAAATGGAAACAAAGTCGATATACCATCATCAATTTTAAAGGTTGGAGATCTTATCGAAGTTAAAAGTAAGAGCAAGAATAGCCCTAAATTTAAAGAATTTGTAGAAAATTATAGGGGCAATACTGTTAGATGGTTAGACGTTAGTCCTGAAGAGTTGAAGGGTAAAATTGTAGCTGAGCCAGCTAGAGAAGACATTGATATTCCAATAGAAGAACACTTAATAGTTGAGTTGTATTCTAAATAATAATATCTATAATAGAATCAGTTGCCCTCGTCCTTTGATAATATTATATATAAGGAGGGTTAAATGTTAATGATAGAAATCGAAAAGCCAAGAATAGAGATTATTGAAGTGAGTGAAGACAACACTTATGGGAAGTTTGTTGTAGAGCCTTTAGAAAGAGGATATGGTACTACCTTGGGAAATAGTCTAAGACGGGTATTGTTGTCATCATTGCCAGGAGCTGCTATATCTTCTATAAAGATTCAAGGAGTATTACATGAGTTTTCAACAGTACCAGGTGTATTAGAAGATGTTCCTGAGATAATATTAAATATAAAGGGCATAGCAGCTAAATTGTATTCTGATGAGCCTGTAACCTTAAGATTAGAAGCTGAAGGACCACAGGTAATAACTGCAGGAGATATTATTACTGGTCCAGATGTGGAAATATTAAATAAAGATCATTATATAGCCACCATCAACGAAGATGGGAAGCTATATATGGAACTAGAGATGATAAAAGGTAGAGGTTATAGCGTTGCCGAGAGAAATAAGAGGGAAGGGCAGCCAGTTGGTGTTATCCCTGTGGATTCCTCATTTACCCCTGTGCAAAAAGTAAACTTTTTAGTTGAAGATACAAGAGTAGGACAGATAACCGATTATGATAAATTAACTCTTGAAGTATGGACAAATGGTACTATGAAACCTGATGAAGCAACTTCCTTAGGAGCTAAGATACTTACAGAACATTTAAATCTATTTATTGGATTAACAGATCATGTAAATGATGTAGAAATAATGGTGGAAAAAGAAGAAGATAAAAAAGAAAAAGTATTAGAGATGACAGTAGAAGAATTAGATCTTTCGGTAAGAAGTTATAATTGTTTAAAGAGAGCTGGCATCAATACAGTAGATGAACTAACTCAAAGAACAGAAGAAGATATGATGAAGGTAAGAAACCTTGGCAAGAAGTCCCTTGAGGAAGTTCAGAGAAAACTTTCTGAATTAGGATTGGCTTTAAGAAAAAGTGATGAGTAGTAAGGCATGAAGGAGGGATATAGATGGCTACATTGAGAAAACTTGGTCGCCCTACAGATCATAGAAAAGCGATGCTTAGAAATCAAGTTACAAGCTTATTGGAACACGGTAGAATAGAAACTACTGTTACCAGAGCAAAAGAAACACAAAGAATGGCTGACAAGATGATCACTCTTGGCAAAAGAGGAGATTTACATGCAAGAAGGCAAGCATTAGCATATATATATAATGAAGATGTGGTAAAGAAGTTATTTGATGAAATAGCACCAAAATACTCTGAAAGAAATGGTGGATATACAAGAGTATTAAAGATGGGTCCTCGTAGAGGAGACGGTGCAGAAATGGCTATTTTAGAATTAGTATAAAGGATTAGGGATTAAGTAGGGGAGACCTTTGGTCTCCTTAAATAATTACTTAATCCCTTTTTTTAATTGACAGTTGAATAAAATTGTCAACTGTCAATTGTCCATTGTCAATTGAAAAATCTTGTGTTATATTAGATTATGTAAATAACTAAAAGTTAGGGGATAAAAATGGCACATGAGATGATAAGAATAGAAAATGTAAGCTATAAATATGGTTCTATAGGAGAAGAGAATCCATCAATGGTAATCAATAATGTGAGTATGTCCGTTAATGAGGGAGAACATTTAGTTATTCTTGGGCATAATGGATCAGGTAAATCCACCTTAGCTAAATTGATGAACGGATTATTGCTGCCTACAGAGGGAAATGTTTATGTAAATGGTATAAATACAAGAGATGAAGAGAAAATATGGGATATAAGAGAAACAGCGGGAATGGTCTTTCAAAATCCTGATAATCAGATAGTAGCCACTATTGTAGAAGAAGATGTAGCTTTTGGTCCGGAAAATCAAGGAGTTCCCTCTTCAGAAATTAGGCAAAGAGTAGATGAAGCTTTAAAAATAGTGGAAATGATAGAGTATAAAAAACATGCACCTCATCTACTTTCAGGAGGACAAAAACAAAGAGTAGCAATAGCAGGCATTTTAGCTATGAAGCCAGAGTGCATCATATTAGATGAACCAACAGCAATGCTTGACCCTATTGGGCGGATTGAAATAATAAATACTATAAAAAAGTTGAACAAAGAAGAGAAAAAGACTATAATCCATATAACTCACTATATGGATGAAGCTGTAGAAGCAGATAGAATACTCGTAATGGAACAAGGACAAATTGTTATGGAAGGTTCACCAAGGGAGATATTTAGTCAAGTTGAAAAGGTAAAAAATCTTGGATTAGATGTTCCTCAGGTGACTGAGTTAGCTTATGAATTGAGAAAAGAAGGTATTGATGTACCTCAAAACATATTGACTATAGAGGAATTGGTGAAAGCCCTATGATTATAAGATTAGAAAATTTAAACTATATATATAACCCTAACACTCCCTTTGAGAAAAAAGCATTAGATGATATCAATTTAAGTATCGAAGAGGGAGATTTTGTTGGATTAATGGGACATACAGGTTCTGGAAAATCCACTTTAGTTCAACATTTAAATGGTTTAATAAAGCCCACCTCAGGAAAGATAATCATAGATGGAATGGATATAACATCTAAAGAAGCAAATTTAAAAGAGATTAGACAAAAGGTTGGATTGGTATTTCAATATCCTGAGCATCAGCTATTTGAAGAAACCATATACAAAGATATAGCTTTTGGGCCTAAAAACTTAGGATTAGAAGAGGAAGAAATACATAAAAGGGTTAAAAAAGCTATGGAGCTAGTGGGATTAAATTTTGAGTTACTAAAGGATAGATCCCCCTTTGAGTTGAGTGGAGGACAAAAAAGAAGGGTTGCTATAGCTGGAGTATTAGCTATGAAACCAAAGGTATTGATATTAGACGAGCCTACAGCAGGCTTAGATCCTAAAGGACGAGACGAGATATTAGGAAGAATACAAAAACTATATGAGGAAGAAGGCATAACTATAATCTTAGTATCCCATAGTATGGAGGATATTGCGAGATTAGTAAATAGAATAATAGTAATGCATAAGGGTAAAGTGGCTATGGAAGGAAAGACTAGAGAAGTATTTGAACAGGCTGAAAAATTACAAGAGATAGGCTTAGGAATACCCCAAGTCACCTCTTTTATGAGAGAATATAAGGGTAAAGGTCATCAGGTCAGAGATGACGTATTGACTGTGGAAGAAGCAAAAGAAGAATTAATAAATTATTTAAGGAGAAGAGGAAATGCTTAAGGATATTACAATAGGTCAATATTTTCCTGGAGACACATTTGTTCATAGATTAGATCCAAGGATTAAGATATTAATAATAGTCATGTTCATCACTTCATTATTTTTTGTAGACACATTTTATCCGTATATATTTATTTTAGCTTTTATATTTTTTTCCATTAAGGTATCGGAGATACCTATAAAATTTGTATTAAAGGGATTAAAACCTCTTATATTAATAATCAGTATTACATTTTTAATAAATGTATTTTTCACTAAGGGGGAAGTACTATTTCATATAGGACCTTTAAATATAACTAAAGAAGGTCTCAGTCAAGCTGTATTTATGGCATTGAGATTGATATTTTTAATTACGGGGACTTCTTTGCTTACCCTTACTACATCGCCTATATCCCTTACAGATGGAATAGAAAGGTTATTATCCCCATTTAGAAAGGTTGGTCTTCCAGCCCATGAATTGGCGATGATGATGACTATAGCTTTAAGATTTATTCCTACATTATTAGAAGAAACGGACAAGATTATGAAAGCCCAAATGGCAAGAGGAGCCGATTTTGAATCGGGAAATGTGATAAATAGAGCAAAGAATTTAGTGCCTTTATTAGTGCCTTTATTTATAAATGCCTTTAGAAGAGCAGATGAACTAGCCATTGCTATGGAGGCTAGATGTTATAGGGGTGGAGAAAATAGGACTAGATTAAATGAATTAAAATTGAATAAACAAGACATATTAGCGATTAGTATAATGGGTATATTTTTTGGATTTATTATATCTACAAGATATATTGCTTATATATAAGAGGGAGAATATGGCAAATATTAAACTTACAATCGAATATGAAGGTACCAACTACATAGGTTGGCAGAAACAAAATAAGGGAAATAGTATTCAAGGAGAAATAGAAAAGGCAATTAAACTAATTACGGGTGAAAATGTAAATTTGATTGGCTCAGGTAGGACTGATAGCGGAGTCCATGCTAAAGGACAAGTAGCAAACTTTATTACCAAATCTAAAATACCTGGGGATAAGTTTAAATTTGCACTAAATAGTAAATTGTCTGAGGATATAGCTATAATACATTCAGAAAATGTAGATGAAAGTTTCCATGCTAGATATGATGCTATAGGTAAAAAATATAAATATCTAATCTATAATAGCCAAATTAGAAGCCCTTTATATAGAAACTTTGCCTATTATATTCCCTATCCGTTGGATTATAAAGAGATGGATAAGTCTATTAAATACTTAATAGGTACTCATGATTTTACTTCTTTTATGGCATCAAATAGCAGTGTAAAGTCAACTATTAGGACCATTAACCATGTGTCCTTATACAAAAAAGAAGATTTAATAGTATTTTCTATTGAAGGGAATGGATTTTTATATAATATGGTAAGAATAATAGTAGGTACTTTAGTTGAGGTAGGCAGAGGTAAGATTGAATCAGATAATATTTCTCATATTATACATTCAAAAAATAGAGAAATTGCAGGACCTACTGCACCACCTCATGGTCTTTATTTAGAAAAAGTCTACTACTGATTCAAAAACGTCTTGACATTGATATTACCTTGTATTAGAATATATAAGAGTGTTTGAAAAGCCCCGGAACTTTTTATCAACTCAACGCTGGAATAAGGAGGGAAAACGATGAAGAGCTATATGGCTAAACCAAATGAAATCGAGAGAAAATGGTATGTAATAGATGCAGAAGGAAAAGTACTAGGTAGATTAGCTACAGAAGTTGCTAGTATATTAAGAGGAAAACATAAACCTATATATACTCCTCATGTAGATACTGGGGATTACGTGATAATAATAAATGCAGATAAAATAAAATTAACTGGTAAAAAATTAGAACAAAAACAATATAGATATCATACAGGATATCCAGGTGGATTAAAATCGGTATCTTACGAGAGACTACTAGATGAAAAACCAGAAAAAGCTATCCAATTAGCTGTTAAAGGGATGCTACCAAAGAACAGTTTAGGAAGACAAATGTTTAAGAAATTGAAAGTATATAGTGGACCTGAACACAATCACGAAGCTCAACAACCAGAAGTATATGAATTTTAGTTGTGCTTTAAGAAAGGAGGACTGTAAGTGGCGAATGTACAATATATAGGAACTGGAAGAAGAAAGACTTCAGTAGCAAGAGTTAGGTTGCTTCCTGGTTCTGGAAACATTACAATAAATAAAAGAGATATTGAAGAATATTTTGATTATGATACATTAAAAGCTCTTGTTAAAGCACCATTGACTATAACAGATACTATAGATAAATATGATGTTTTTGTAACTGTAGAAGGTGGAGGGTTTACAGGTCAAGCTGGAGCTATTAGACATGGTATAGCAAGAGCATTAATAAATTCCGATAAGGAATTAAAACCTGTACTTAAAAAAGCAGGTTATTTAACAAGGGACCCAAGAATGAAAGAAAGAAAGAAATACGGCTTGAAGAAAGCAAGAAGAGCACCACAATTTTCAAAGAGATAGAACAAAAGCACTGGATTTTCCAGTGCTTTTTTTATATATAAATAACCTGCTAATAGGTGTTAAATAACCTATTAGCAGGTTATTTATTGTTTTTAAAAGATAGGAATATGGACAATAATATCGGCAATATATTTCTATAAGGGGGGATTTTATGAAAGTTTTCTATATAAAGAAGAAATCCATGTATATTTTTTTATTCCTTGTTTTATTGATAATATTATTGCTAGCATTGTTTAAGAATAGTTCTATGCCTGTATCCTATATGCCTATTGTAAATAAAGTGATAGGTGTAGACCCAGGTCACGGCGGTGTAGATCCTGGAGCTATAGGTGTAACTGGAGTAGAAGAAGATGAAATAAATTTGAAAATAGGGTTAAAACTTAAAAGGCTTATAGAACAGAGTGGAGGTATAGTAGTCATGACACGAGATACTGGAGAAGGACTATATACGGAAAAGTCAAAAACTCTTAAAGAGATGAAGAAAGAGGATCTTTTAAATAGAAAGGAAATAATTGAAAATGGGAAATGCAATATATTTGTAACTATTCATCTAAATAGTTTTGAACAATCTAAGTACTATGGTGCTCAAACCTTTTATAAAAAAGGTTGTAATGAAAGTATGAAACTATCGAACTATATCCAAAATGAATTAAAAAATGTGTTGGACAAAAACAATCATAGAGTCCCTCAAGAAAGAGATGATGTATATTTATTAAAGGAAATAAATATACCTGTAGTCCTTGTAGAATGTGGATTTTTATCTAATCCCAAAGAGGAGAAACTCCTTACATCTGATAGGTATCAAGAAAAAATAGCATGGGCTATATATACGGGTATTATGAAATATTTTGGTGAAATAGAAGGAGATTATAAATTTTAGTGTGGATAACCCTTGTGGATAAAATAAAATCTTGTGGACACGTAAATATTATGTAAAGTATGTCTAGTGTGAAGCTACTTTTTATGCTAAAATTTAAGTTTACATAAGTTATCCACCTGTGGATGTGGATATTGTGGATAAAGTGGATAAAAGGGAAACTATTTACATAGCTTCCCTTTGTGAATTTAATTATCTACTTAAAGAACCATTTGCATCCTTTAAAAGATTGATAATATCCAAATGTTGAGGACACAACCCTTCACAATGACCACATTCTATACATTGATTAGCATCTTCCCTAGCTTTGATGAGATTATTATAAATATTCATAGATTGATTCTTTGTACCATATACATAGACATTATTATATAGTTCAAATATATCTGGTATAGATACACCGTTAGGACATGGCAAACAGTACTCACATCCAGTACATCCTACTTTAACTTTTTCATTATAGATTTTTGTCACTTCGTCTATTAGTTTTAATTCCTCTTGTTGTAATGAGTTAGGTATTCCATCAGATGCAGTCTTTATGTTTTCAATAACATGATCCATGGTACTCATACCACTTAACACAACGGATATTTCGGGGAAATTATATAACCACCTTAATGCCCATTCAGATGGAGTTCTTTTGATGTGACTTTTATCCCATATTTTTTGGATTTCTTCAGAAGCATTAGATAGTTTACCTCCTTTTATCGGTTCCATAATTACAACGGATAGTCCCTTTTCCTTTGCATATTTTAAGCCTTCTAAACCAGCTTGGTAATCTCTGTCCATATAATTCAATTGTATTTGACAAAAATCCCAAGGATAAGAGTCTACTATATCTTTAAAGACGTCCCTGTGGTCATGAAATGAAAAACCAGTATATTTAATTTTACCTTGTCTTTTAGCTTCATCAAGAAAATGTAGAACATTTAATTCTTTAATATCTTCCCAAGTTTTTTTAGTTAGAGAGTGAAGTAAATAAAAATCTATATAATCTGTATTAAGCCTATTTAGTTGTTCATCTAAATATCTTTCAAAATCCTCATATGATTCCGTAAGCCATACTGGGAGTTTCGTCGCTAAATAGACTTTTTCTCTATAACCATCTCTTAATACCTTTCCCACAAAGGTTTCACTATTACCTTTATGATAAGGATATGCAGTGTCAATATAATTTACCCCATTATCAATAGCATATCTAATCATATCAGTTGCTTTTTGTTCATCTATCGTACCTGAATCATCATTTAAAATAGGTAATCGCATACATCCAAAGCCTAATGTAGATACTTTTAAATTATCTTTAGTAAAATAACGGTATTGCATTATTATCCCTCCTCTTGTATAATAAATTCGATGAGACTTTTAAAAATCCTCTTTTTAAACAAAATTATATTGTTTAAAATAATGATTTTTAGGGTATCATAGTACAGATAAAATTTAGGAAGGAGTGGTAAAATGGTAGCAAAGAAAACCCCACTTTACGATGAACATGTAAAGCTTGGAGGCAAAATTGTTGATTATGCAGGGTGGTTCCTTCCAGTACAATATGAAGGTCTAATCGCAGAACACGAAGCAGTAAGAAATGCAGCAGGAATATTTGATGTATCTCACATGGGAGAAATCGTTGTTAAAGGAAAAGATGCAGTAGCTTATTTAGACTATTTACTTACAAATGATATTTCAAAGATGGTAGATAATCAGGTAGTTTATACATTTATGTGCTATCCTGATGGAGGAGTAGTAGACGATCTATTGGTTTACAGATACAATAGTGAAGAGTATCTTCTTGTAGTAAATGCTGCCAATGTTGACAAGGACTTTAAATGGGTTATTGACAACAAAAAAGACTTTAATATCATTATCGAAAACATATCCGATCAAGTCGGAGAAGTAGCTATTCAAGGGCCAGAGGCTCAAAAAATTCTTCAAAAACTTACTGAAACAGACTTATCATCTATTAAACCATTTTATTTAAAGAGAAATGTAGATATTGCAGGAGTAAATTGTATGATCTCTAGAACTGGATATACTGGAGAAGATGGATTTGAAATATATACATCTAAGGAAGGTATAGTTACAGTTTGGAATAAGTTATTAGAAGTAGGAAAAGAAAATGGAATCAAACCTACAGGTTTAGGATGTAGGGATACTCTTAGATTTGAAGCAGCATTACCTTTATATGGTCATGAAATATCCCAAGAAGTTACACCATTAGAAGGTGGATTTAAATTTTTCGTTAAATTAAATAAAGAATCTGATTTCATTGGTAAAGATGCCTTAAACAAACAATGGGAAGCAGGGTTAACTAGAAAGGTTGCCGGATTTGAAATGGTTGGAAGAGGTATACCAAGAGAAGAATATGAAATATATAAAGATGGTAAAAAGATTGGTTATGTAACTACTGGATATATGTCACCAACTCTAAAGAAAAATATAGGAAATGCTTTAATAAATATAGAAGAAACAGAAATAGGTAATGAAATTGATGTAATGATTAGGAATAAGCCTGTAAAGGCAAAAATAATTAGTAAAAAATTTTATAAAAGATAACAAGGAGGGCTAAATAATGAAGGTTGTAAAAGGTTTATATTACACAGAAGATCACGAATGGATTAAAGTTGACGGAGATGAGGCTTATATAGGAGTAGCCGATTATGCACAAGACGCTTTAGGAGATATCGTATATGTAGAATTGCCAGAAGTAGATGATGAAATTGCTAAAGAAGAAGCATTTTCAGCTGTAGAATCAGTAAAAGCGGCAGCAGATATCTATATGCCAGTAGATGGAAAAGTTATAGAAGTTAATGAAGAAATAATTGATGATCCAGCACTTCTAAACCAAGATCCATATGAAAACTGGATGATTAAAATTGAAGTAACAGATAAATCTCAACTAGATGATTTAATGACAAGCGAGGAATATGAGAAATTCTTAAATGAGGAGGCTTAATTATGTATCCTTACATCCCAAATACCGCAGATGATGAAAAAAGGATGTTGGAGACTATAGGAGTTAATTCAATAGAGGATTTGTTTAGTGATATACCTAAAGATGTAAAATTGAATAGAGAATTAAATTTAAAACCATCAATGTCAGAACTAGAAGTGGCTAATTATATGACAAAATTATCACAAACAAATAAAACCATAAATGATTTAACATGCTTCTTAGGAGCAGGAGCTTATGACCACTATATACCTTCAATAGTAGGGCATATTACTTCAAGAAGTGAATTTTATACATCCTATACTCCATATCAAGCAGAAATAAGTCAAGGTACATTACAATACATATTTGAGTATCAAACTCTTATATGTGATTTAACAGGCATGGACGTATCCAACGCTTCCTTATATGATGGAGGTACAGCAATTGCAGAAGCTGCATTTATGGCATCTAGTATAACTAGGAGAAATAAGATAGTTATATCTAAAACTGTTAATCCTGAATATAGAGAAGTTTTAAAGACCTATGCCCATCTTCAAGGTATAGAATTAGTTGAAATTGAAGATGAAGAAGGGACAACAAATCTTGATGAATTAAAGAAACATGTAGATGATAAAACCGCTGCTGTTGTAATTCAAAGTCCAAACTTCTTTGGTGTAATTGAAGATATAGAAGCCATTGAAAAGATAGCTCATAGTCAAAAGAAGACTTTGTTAATAACATCTGTTGATCCGATATCCTTAGGAATTTTAAAATCACCAGGATCTCTAGGTGTAGATATAGTAGTAGGAGAAGGGCAACCCTTAGGTATTCCACTTGCATTTGGTGGACCATATCTTGGATTCATGGCAACAACAAAAGCACATATGAGAAAGATGCCGGGAAGAATTGTTGGAGAAACTGTAGATGTAGACGGGAAAAGAGCATTTGTATTAACATTACAAGCAAGAGAACAACACATCAGAAGAGAAAAAGCAACATCCAACATTTGCTCAAATCAAGGAATAAATACATTAGCAGCTGCAGTGTATCTTGTTACTTTAGGTAAAGAGGGTTTAAGGGAAGTAGCATTACAATCGACACAAAAAGCTCACTATGCATTTAATCAAATAACTAAATCAGGTAATTATAAACCACTATTTAATAAACCTTTCTTTAAAGAATTTGCTATAGCAAGCTCTGTAGATGCTGACAAGATAAATCAAAAATTATTAGAAGAAAATATACTTGGAGGTTACTCATTACAAAAAGATTATCCCCAATATAAAAATGGAATACTATATGCAGTTACTGAAAAGAGGACAAAAGAAGAAATTGATATCTTAAGTTCTGTATTGGAGGGGATAATATGAGAAAGTATGATAAATTAATATTTGAATTATCAAAGCCAGGGAGAAATGCGTATAGGCTTCCAGACAACGATGTGGAGGAAGTAGCATTAGGAGATTTAATTCCTGACAAATATTTAAATAATGATGAGTTAAACCTTCCAGAAGTATCTGAAGTAGATATTATAAGACATTATACAAGTCTTTCAAATAAAAACTTTGGTGTAGATACAGGATTCTATCCATTAGGCTCTTGTACTATGAAATATAATCCAAAGATAAATGAAGACATGGCAAAACTTAATGGATTTGTCAATATCCATCCATACCAACCAGAAGAAACAGTACAAGGCGCATTGAGATTAATGTATGAATTAGATGAAGCCTTGTGTGAGATATCGGGAATGGATAAAATGACATTACAACCAGCAGCTGGAGCTCATGGAGAGCTTACAGGCCTTACTTTAATTAGAGCATATCATGAGAATAGAGGAGACTCAAAAAGGACTAAGATAATAGTTCCAGACTCAGCTCATGGTACTAATCCAGCATCAGCTGTAATGGCTGGTTTTGATACAGTTGAGATTAAATCCACTGAAGAAGGTCTTGTAGACTTAGAGAGTTTAAAAGCTGTATTAAATGATGAAATTGCTGGTTTGATGTTAACCAATCCTAATACATTGGGATTATTTGATAAAAATATTAAAGAAATTGCAGATTTAGTTCACAAAGCTGGTGGATTGGTTTATTACGATGGAGCTAATGCCAACGCCATATTAGGTAAGGCAAGACCTGGAGATATGGGATTTGACGTAGTGCATTTTAATATCCATAAAACATTCTCTACACCTCATGGTGGTGGAGGACCAGGCTCTGGACCAGTAGGGGTAAAGGAATGTCTATTAGAGTTCTTACCAGTACCAACTGTTGAAAAGGATGGAAATAGATATTACCTAAACTATGATAGACCAAAATCCGTTGGAAAGATGAAAGATTTATACGGACATTTTAGTATAATGGTTAGAGGATATGCTTATATTCTAGCAATGGGTAAAGATGGATTAAAGAAGGCTAGTGAAATGGCAGTTTTAAATGCTAACTATTTAGGACATAGATTGAAAGATCATTATAATCTACAAGAGAATACTATTTTCAAACATGAATTTGTATTAGCAGGATTAAAGGGAGAATTATCCGAAGTAACTACATTGGATGTAGCAAAGAGATTGCTTGACTATGGATATCATCCACCAACAGTTTATTTCCCACTTATAGTTCATGAAGCAATAATGGCTGAACCAACAGAAACTGAAAGCAAGGAAACTTTAGATGAGTTTGCTGATGCATTGATTAGAATAGCAGAAGAAGCTAAAGAAGATCCAGAAATATTAAAACAAGCACCTCACAATACTCCAGTAAGAAGGGTAGATGAAACAAGAGCAGCAAGAAATCCAGTGCTTAAATATGAAGGGTAGGTGTCTCTAATTGACAAAAAACATAGCAGTAATAGGAGCAGGACCAGGAGGATATGTAGCAGCAATTAGAGGAGCCCAACTAGGTGCAAATATATATCTAATTGAAGATAGAGAGGTGGGGGGAACATGCCTAAATCGAGGCTGTATCCCCACTAAGGCTTATTTTAAAAATGCTGAAGTAATGAAGGACTTAAAAAGGTCTGAGGAATTTGGCATAACAATAGATAATTATAGATTAGACGGAAAAGCGTTACAGGAAAGAAAAAAGACCATAGTAGGGCAGCTGGTTAAGGGTATTGAACAGCTAATATCCTCATATGATAATATTGAATTTATTCCTGGAAAAGCTTCTATAAAGGATAAAAACACTCTATTAGTAAACTTAAAAGATGGCGGAACTCGTGAAGTTGCTGTAGACAATATAGTTATTGCTACTGGTTCTAAACCAACTATGACAGAAACCAAAGGTGTAGACTTAGAAGGAGTTATTACTAGTGATGATTTACTAGAGATGGAAGAAATTCCAGAAACATTAATAGTAATAGGCGGAGGAGTTATAGGTCTTGAATTTGCAAGTATATATCAAGAGCTAGGTTCTCAAGTTATACTGCTTCCTTCAAGGATATTAAAAGATGTAGATAAGGAGATATCCAGAAGGTTACCTATGTTCTTTAAAAAGCAAGGTATGGAGGTCTATGCTGATATAAGAGCTAAAGAGATTGTTAAAGAGGGAGACAAGCTAAAAGTTGTCGCTAAATATAAGAAAAAAGATGAAGAAATTGAAGTAATAGGAGATAAGGTGCTTATTGCATCTGGTAGGGGTCCAGTAACTGAAGGGTTGAACCTTGATGGTATTGGAGTAGAATATGATCGTACGGGTATTAAAGTAAGCGATGATTTTGAAACTACAGTTCAAGGCATATATGCCATAGGAGATGTAAATGATTTAGGCATTCAACTTGCTCACGTAGCTTCAGCTCAAGGTATATATGTTATGGAAAAACTAATGGGGTTAACTCCAGATATAAACTTAGATGTTTATCCAAATTGTGTATTTACCTTACCAGAGGTAGCTTTTGTAGGATTGACGGAAGAAGAAATAAAGGAAAAAGGCATAGATTACAAGGTAAGTAAATTTTTGTTCGCTGCTAATGGAAAAGCTTTAACATTAGGAGAAGGTGAAGGGTTCATAAAGGTATTTGCTTCTAAGGAGGATAATAAGCTTATAGGGGTTACTATATTAGGACCTCATGCTAACGATTTAATCCATGAAGGAGCTTTGGCAATATCTAATGGTTTAGACATTGATAGTATAGCTAGGACAATACATGCCCATCCAACTTTAGGTGAAGCTTTTATGGAGGCTATACATGGATTAGAAGATAAATCTATTCACATAGCACCACCAAGAAAGAGAAGAAGATAGGTATAGATAGATAAAAGAGTAGATGGCATTATACCATTCTACTCTTTTTAAAATAACTTTAGTATAATCTCCAACTTTAACCTATCCATAGGGTTATCCAAATTAACATCTATTAAATCATTTACTTCTTCTATCCTTTTTCTTACAGTATTTATATGAAGAAATAATTTTTTTGCTGTAAGACTATAGTTCATATTACATTCCAAATAAGTCCTTAGAATGGTTATATACTCTTTAGAATTAATAAGCTTAGATATATCCTTTAGCATAATATCTAGTTCATCTTTTTTTATATCCATCCATGCAAAGGCACCTAGTTCTGAATACATAATAAAATCTTTGTTTGGAAATAGAAGGTTTCCTATATTTATAGTATGTTTGCATCTTTCTAAATTCCTATTAAATTCATATATTGAATCCTCTATATCGGAAAGACCAAAGACCAATCTTATATTATCTATTCTCTTTTGTAATCTATGATGTAGATTTTTAGTCTCATTTTTAATTAATTCTAAGAAATCTTCTTTTCGAATTGTATCATCTACTGGAATTAGAAATATACAGCTATTATCATCTATAATTGCCATTCTAGCTCCTAGCTTAATTATACTATTGTTACCACAGTTTTTTATTTCCTCTTTGTAATTTGAAAGGTTTACTAAAGAGTTGGTTTGTTTCATTAAAAGCAAAAAATAGTTGTGGTGAGTGTTTATCCCAAGTTCATCAGCATTTTTATCCATATGTCTTATGTTATCATGTATTAAATCTATTATAAACTTTTCAAATCCTACATCTCCTATAAATTCAGCCATGAGTATATTTTCATATAAAGATTGGAGAAGTAAAAAGCCAATTCTAATAGAAAATTGATCAAAATAATCTATAAGTCCCGTTGCTTCTATGACTACAAAATATGCTTGAGTTTTATTCCCGACGGTAATTGGGACTGTAATCCAGCTATAGGGTATCTCGTGCTTATCCTTTAAAAATCTATATCTACACATATTTAAGTTATCGCAAAGAATTTCCTTAGTAAAATCGAAAGAAGGATTCCAAAAATCCTCTATTTTTAAGTCATCTGCTAACTCTGTAAATTTTGAAGAGCTATAATAAGCTTTTTCGTTATTTAAATCGTATAGCATAGCTGGAAAATTCATTTCGTATTCTATTTGAGATAATATCTTGTTAATCTTTCTAGATTGATAGGATAGATCTGAAAAACTCTTAGGATTTATATCCTCTATTTTAAATTGTTTAATATTTTTATTTATAACTAGGACATTTAATTTATTCATCAATGTCATCCACGAATCCTTTGATGGTACATGGATTAAGGGTATATTGTATTCATTGAAGATATCGATTATATGTTTAGGTATTTCCTTTAAATACCTATCAACTTTAATTCCCATTCCAGATATACTTTTAAAGTACTCGGTTTTCATATATTTTTCAAATAATCCTGGATTCTGCTGAAATATATAGCCAGTAGATATGACTAGTTCTCTACCCTTTGTCCAATTGAATCCATCTGGGGCATCTAATATTGCAATACCTTGTACTTGTTTGTCTAATCCATTGCTACCTGCAATTAATTTATAGTCCTTAAAAGAATCTGAGCTTAGTACTTCCCTTACGGTTATCCCAACTAAATCACCTGCTATTAGATATTTATTTATGATTATATTATACTACTAATAAAAAAGAAAAAACATCAGGTTTATTAACCTGATGTTTTAAATCTATATGCTATCTAAAGGACTAATATATTTTTCTTTTTCTGTTCTCTTGTTAAATTCAGAAATAGCTTCTTCAACTAATTTTGGTTCATTCAATAAGTCATACATTATGCCAGTAAATACTTCTGCTGCATATATCATACCTTTCATACCTAGGGACGAACCAGAAGATGAAGTAGCTTGCCATGAATGGGCGGCAACTCCTAATGGCCAACATGCAGTTAGCATGAAGTTCATAGGCATTATCCAACTAACATCTCCACTATCAGAGGAACCTGTAAATGATGCAGAACCTGCTATTTCTTTATCCACTAAATCCTGATGCATACACAATTTTTCATCTTGTGCAGATGGTATAAATTTCTTTATTTCTCCTTGTATTGTATCAGGATTTAAAGTTTTTTGAATATCTTCTGCAAACTGAAGTTCATCATCTGTATATTTAGGTCTTTCTATTTCCATCATATTCTTATAAGTTAAATTGAATAGGGTTTCATTTGGTAAAATTTCATAGCAGCCGCTAATTAATTCAACTTCAACTGTGGTTTCAGTCATCATAGCAGCACCTTTTGCTATTTTAATCAACCTATTTGTAATCTCTTCTACATCTTTTCTATGGGGAGCTCTAACGAAGTACCAAGATTCGGCTTCTTTAGGTACAATGTTTGGAGCGCCTCCTCCATTAGTTATTGTATAATGGATACGTGCTTTATCTATAACGTGTTCCCTTAAATAATTGGCACCTACATTCATCAATTCTACTGCGTCTAGTGCAGATCTTCCCGCCTCTGGAGATTGAGCAGCATGGGCAGATGTTCCAAAGAATTTGAACTTAATGGAGTTGTTTGCTAAAAATGCTTCCTTTGCTGCTAGATTTGCATTCATGGGATGCCAACTTAAGGCTATATCACAACCCTCGAAGGCATCTTCTTTTATCATCTTAACTTTTCCATCTAATCTTTCTTCTTCAGGACATCCATAAAACCTAATCGTTCCCTTAGTATTTGTTTTCTCTAAATATCTTTTTATTGCCAATGCTGAGCCTAAACCAGCACTGCCCAATAGATTATGACCGCAGCCATGACCTGGACCATTTTCTTTCAATGGATTAAATTTAGTATCTATAGCTTGAGAGAGACCTGGTAGGGCATCGTATTCTCCAAGAATGGCTATAACTGGAGAACCTTGACCATATTCTGCATAAAAGCCATAGTTTACACCCTTGGTGTTTACTATTTTAAATCCATTTTCCGTTAACTTTTCTTTAAATAATTTTGAAGATACGGCCTCTTCTGTAGATATTTCAGGATTGGACCACACTTGGAAAGCTAAATCTTTCACCTCATCACTAATTTCATCTAAATAGTTTAAAACGTCTTGCTTATCCATCTTTCCCCCTCCTTTTTTTATTTCATTTATGGTAAATCCTATCAAATAGTTAATTTAATAACAATGTAAAAGTTTTTATTATTTTGTTGAAAAAATGAAAATATTTTTATTTTCAGGTATAGTTAAAACCAAATAAATAGAAGTATGTCTAGAGCTGAGTTTTTGTTTTAAGTTTAACATTCAATACAAATTTGCTATAATTAATATATCAAACAAAAAGAGGAGGCATTATTAAATTGGAAATACATATAGAGAGCATATTAGACAATATGAAAAAGTATCTTTCTATACCTAGCCCATCAGGTTATACGAGAGAAGCAGTAATGGAAGCTAAAAAGGATTTTGAAAAGCTTGGATTAGCTACTCAACTAACTAATAAGGGAGGATTAATTGCCACTTTAAAGGGAGAAAATGACGAGGAACATAGACTGATAAGTGCCCATATAGATACTTTAGGGGCTATGGTAAAGGATATTACTAGTAAGGGCAGGTTAAAATACAATAAAGTTGGTGGTGGCAGTTGGGGTGCTATAGAAGGAGAAAACTGCTATATAATAACAAGGAAAGGTAAAAAGATACGAGGTTCCATAATTCCTAAGATTGCCTCCACCCATACATATGGACAGGAAAAGGCAAATGCTCCCAGAAACCAAGATAATATGTTTGTTAGAATTGATGAAATAGTAAACTCTAAGGAAGATGTGCTTAAACTAGGTATTAATGTAGGAGATTTTATATGTATGGATACTAGGACTGAAGTGACAGAATCTGGTTTCGTCAAGTCCAGATATTTAGATAACAAATTGGCAGTAGCTATTGTTTTAGAAATATGCAGATACCTTAAAGAGAACTCCATAGTTCCTAAATATACTACCCATTTTCTCATAAGCAATTATGAGGAATGTGGTCACGGAATATCATTCATCCCTAAAAAGACTAAGGAAATGATAGCTATAGATGTGGGAATTGTAGGTGAAGGACAACAGTCCAATGAATTTAGCGTAAGTATTGCAGCCAAAGATAAAAAAAGCCCTTATAATTTTGAGTTTAGAAATAAACTTGTGGATATTGCCGAAGAAAACCATGTAGATTATGTGGTGGATTTATATAACTTTTATAGCTCAGATGCTACTCAAGGTATATTACAAGGCAAAGATGTAAATTTTGCGTCCTTAGGACCTGCAGTAGATGCATCTCACCACTATGAAAGAACCCATATTGATTCCATCACAAATACGACTAATTTACTGATTAAATATCTATTAACTGAATAGATTAAATATATTTTGAGTAGGAGAAGAAATGGATAAGAATAGAAGAATGATTATTTTAAGTATCATAGCCGTGATAATATTTATAGCTATTGGGATAAATATTAGGGCTTCAGATCAAGGAATATTATTTGATGTAAAGATTATGGACCATGTTCATAATAGGACAACGCCATTGGGAATAGCTGTTATGAAAAAAATTACCTATTTTGGTTCTGAATATTTTTTTCTACCCCTTGGAGTTTTAATATTATTTATAATGATAAAGAAAAAGAATTATAAAGGGATATTATTATTGGTCTTATCTACTCTGGGAAGTTATGGATTAAATGCCATACTTAAGAGTATATTTGTTAGAACTAGACCATTAGAATACTTCTTAATACAACAGGGTGGATATAGTTTTCCCAGCGGTCATGCTATGGTATCTATGACTTTTTATACGACTATGACCTATTTATTAGTAAAGGATAAAGATAGAAGAGGGATAAAAATAGCATTATGGACTATTAACTTTATAGTCATAGGGATTATAGGATTTAGCAGAATATATCTAGGTGTTCATTGGCCTACAGATGTTTTAATGGGGTATTTAGTAGGATATATATTCTATCATTTCACAACTTATATATTTTTTAAAAAACTGTCTTCTTAAAAATAGGAAGATAGTTTTTATTATTTTTACTATAAAAATATTTATAGCAAATGTTCTTTCTTTGCATATTTAGATAGTATAAGGAAAATTTCAATTAAGGGGGAAGCATTGTGGCTGTTCAGTTAAATTTATTACATTGGATATACTTGATATTTACATTTTTGATTCTTGGATTCATGGTAGCTAAAAGGGATACCACTCTCGTATGTATAATAGGGATTTTTTTAATAGCTATTATTGCAACTAGTTCTCTATCCCAATCCATAATGACTATATTCAATAGTTTTATATTTGCTATAGTAGAGCTTTTAAGAACTATACTGATAATATCTATTATTGTGGCGATGAGCTCTATTCTAACCAAGACTGGTATAAGTAAGGTAATGGTATCACCTTTTTCAAGGATGATTAAAACCCCTACTTTAGCATATTGGGTTATAGGGATATTGATGATGATTATTTCATGGTTCTTTTGGCCTTCACCAGCTGTAGCGTTATTGGGAGCAGTTTTGCTGCCTGTAGCAGTTGAAGTAGGATTACCAGCCTTAGGAGTGGCTATGGCTATGAACTTGTTTGGTCATGGTATAGCTTTATCTGGGGATTTTATAATTCAAGGTGCCCCTAAGTTAACAGCAGATGCAGCAGGGATTCCCGTTGGGGAATTTATTTCTACCTCTATTCCATTGGTGTTTGTAATGGGGTCAGTAACCACCGTAGTTGCCTATATACTATTAAAGAGAGATTTGAAAAATGGCACATTGAAAGTAGAGGAAAAACAAAAAGTACTTGAAGATAAAGAGGATACCATAGAAGATTTAGATAAAGTACTATCCCCTAAACTTAAAAAAATATTTGCTATATTGGTACCATCTTTGTTTTTAATAAATGTGATAATCATGTTAATAGCTAAACTACAAGGAGGAGATGCCACTGCTTTAGTTGGAGGTACAGCTGTATTTATATTGATAATTACTTCCATAATAGTTCATAAAAATAAGTCATTGGAAAAGATTACTGAATATTTAGTAGAAGGGTTTAAATTTGGATTTCAAATATTTGGCCCAATTATTCCTATAGCTGCTTTCTTTTATTTAGGTGGAGAAGGATTTGTAAATATAATAGGAGATCTCCTACCAGAAAATTCACAAGGAATTGTAAATGATCTAGGATTGGCTTTAGCAAGCGTGGTACCTTTAAATTCTGGAGTAGGAGCAGTTACATTAACAACTGTAGGAGGAATAACAGGTCTTGATGGTTCTGGTTTCTCTGGATTAGCACTAGCAGGTTCTGTTGCCAAACTATTTGCTACTGCTATAGGTAAGGGATTAAATACTCTAGCAGCTTTAGGACAAATAGCAGCCATATGGATAGGAGGAGGGACTTTAATTCCTTGGGCAGTAATTCCAGCAGCAGCTATTTGCGGGGTAGATCCTTTTGAATTGACTAGAAGAAATTTTAAGCCAGTAATCATCGGCCTCATAGTTACAACCATAGTTGGAATATTTCTGATTTAATATATTTATTCAATTTATATAATTTAAGATTCAATAACCTCATATTTTACTTGGGTAAAAATATGAGGTTATTATTTTAATTTCACTAATTAATGTCATTATATATTATGGTATAATAATATTAATTATTATATATGAAATTTCAGAACATACAAACTTATTATATATATCTAAGTCTTAACCATAAGAGGAGTGTTTATATTTTGATATTTAGTGGGGTTACTGACATCTTGGCTATAATTTTTTAGCAAGCTTAACAAGACTTTGCTTGTCTAAATAAATATATAGTAAATTTTTTTAAATAAGGAAGTGAAAAAAGATGAGCAGGCTTAGTATCATTACAAGAGATAAGGCACAGACAACTGTTGAAACCCTATATAAAGACTTGGAAAGACGTATTATTGCAAGCCCTCCAGGATTATGCCCCATTGATTTAGCATCATCTTTTTTAACTATGTGCCATTCTCAGACTTGCGGTAAATGTGTTCCCTGTAGAATAGGATTAGGACAATTGGAAGGCTTATTAGAAGATGTATTAGACGGAAAAGCTACCTTAGAGACCATGGATCTCATTGAAAAGACAGCAAGGACCATCTACTACTCAGCGGATTGTGCTATTGGCTATGAAGCTGCTAATATGGTTTTAAAGGGAATTGAAGGTTTTAGAGATGATTTTGAAGAACATATACTGCGTGGTAGATGCACTTTTGAACTATACCAACCAGTTCCTTGTGTTTCCCTTTGTCCTGCTGGTGTAGATGTACCTGGCTACATCGCTTTGGTATCAGAGGGGAAGTATAAAGAAGCAGTTAGGTTGATTAGAAAGGATAATCCCATGCCTAGTATATGTGCTTTGGTCTGCGAACATCCTTGCGAAACCAGATGTAGAAGGAATATGATAGATGATTCCATCAACATTAGAGGAATAAAACGGTTTGCAGTAGAACACGCTGGAGTAGTTCTAATTGAAGAAAAAGCTTCTTCTACAGGGAAGAAGGTAGCTGTTGTTGGAGGCGGTCCTAGTGGATTAAGTGCAGCATATTATCTATCCATAATGGGACATGATGTAGAGGTATTTGAACAGAGGCAAAGGCTAGGCGGTATGCTGAGATATGGAATACCAAGCTATAGATTACCTCGAGATGTCCTAGATGAGGAAATAGATATAATTCTATCTACTGGAATTAAGGCACATAATGGCGTTATAGTAGGAAAGGATTTATCTATTATAGATTTAAAAGCAAAATTCGATGCCATTTATATAGCTATTGGAGCCCATATAGATAAAAAAATAGGTCTTGAAGGCCAAGAAGCAGAAGGTGTTATTTCAGCAGTTGAAATATTACGTCAAATAGGAGATGATGAGTACCCAGATTTTGAGGGTAAGTCCATTGCCGTTATTGGCGGTGGAAATGTAGCTATAGATGTGGCTCGTTCAGCAGTGCGTTTAGGAGCTAAAAAGGTAAGCATTGTATATCGTAGGCGAAAAGTAGATATGCCAGCCATGAAAGAGGAAGTTGAGGGTGCTATTGATGAAGGCTGTGAAATATATGATCTATGTACACCAGGAAAAATTGAAACTGATGAAAATGGACATGTTAAAGCCTTATGGGTACAGCCTCAAATCGTTGGAACTGTAAGAAACGGAAGACCCATACCTATAGAAGCAGAAAAAGAAGCCCAAAGAATTGAGTGCGATTTAGTAATCGTGGCTATAGGTCAAGGAATCGAATCAAAAGAATTTGAAAAGGATGGAATTCCAGTAACTGAAGGTGTAATCGATGCCCTTAGTTGGGGTGGAATCAAAGATGTTCCAGGAGTCTATGCAGGTGGAGATTGTGTATCAGGTCCTGCAACGGTAATACGAGCAATTGCAGCTGGAAAGGTAGCAGCTGCTAATATAGATACCTATTTAGGATATCATCATATTATTGAATCCCATGTTCAAATACCTGAAGCACGTTTAGCAGATAGAGTACCTTGTGGTCGTGTAAATGCAAGAGAACGTGATGTTTTAGATAGAGTTGATGATTTTGATTTAATAGAATGTGGAATGACATTGGAAGAAGCCCAACAAGAATCTAAAAGATGTTTAAGGTGTGATCACTTCGGTTTTGGAGTCTTTAAGGGGGGGAGGATTGAGCGATGGTAGATTTAATTATGGATAATAAAAAGATAACAGTTCCAGAAGGAACAACAATCCTCCATGCAGCTAAGATGAACAACATACCCATTCCTCATCTCTGCTATTTAGAAGGTTTAAATGAAATTGGCGCCTGTAGAATCTGTGTTGTAGAAATAGAAGGGATTAATAGGTTGGTTACGGCTTGTAATAATTTAGTAGAGGAGGGAATGGTAGTCTACACCAATAGTCCTAAAGTTCGAGAAACAAGGCGTATAAATGTAGAATTAATTCTTTCTCAACATGATGCAAGATGCGCCGTTTGCGTAAGAAGTGGAAATTGCAGCCTTCAAAAAATAGCTAATGATCTAGGGATTATAGATATTCCATATAGAGAGGCTCTACCTCACGCAAAATGGACAGAAGGGTTTCCACTAGTTCGAAATTATGAAAAATGTATTAAATGTATGAGATGTATCCAAGTATGTGATAAGATACAGGGACTTGGTATATGGGATATTTCCAAAACGGGTTCTAGGACAAATGTAGACGTTTCCTATAATAGAAGAATTGAAGAATCGGATTGTGCCCTATGTGGACAGTGTATTACTCATTGTCCAGTTGGAGCATTACGGGAAAGAAACGATGTAGCAAAGGTATTTGATGCATTAGCAGATGAAGAAAAGATAACCATTGTGCAAGTTGCTCCAGCAGTAAGAGCAGCTTGGGGTGAAGGATTAGGCATTACTAAGGATCTTGCAACGGTTAAAAGATTAGTTGCTGTTTTAAGAAAAATAGGTTTTGATTATATATTTGATACTAATTTTTCAGCGGATTTGACAATCATGGAAGAAGGAAGTGAATTATTGGAGAGGTTAAAAAATAAAAATAATGAAAAATTGCCAATGTTTACTTCCTGTTGCCCAGGTTGGATACGCTTTATTAAGTCTCAATATCCCGATATGGTAGATCAATTGTCCACTGCAAAATCACCTCAGCAGATGTTTGGAGCAATGGCTAAGAGCTATTATGCAGAAATATTAGACGTTAATCCATCGAGAATTTTTAGTATTTCCATTATGCCATGTATTGCTAAAAAATACGAATGTGGTGTCTCCGTAATAAACGATGCAGGGGCAGGACAAGATGTAGATGTAGTTCTTACAACAAGAGAAGTTGAACGGATGATTCGTGCAGAACATATTATGCCACAATATTTAGAGGAAGAGGAATTCGATACACCGCTAGGAGTTAGTTCTGGTGCTGCTGTTATATTTGGTGCAACAGGTGGGGTTATGGAAGCGGCACTTCGAACTGCATATTATCTGGTGACTAATGAAAATCCTGATCCAGATGCATTTAAAGAAGTAAGGGGAAAAGAAGGTTGGAAGGAAGCTAGATTTGATTTAGCTGGTTCAGATATTAAAGTTGCCGTTGCTAGTGGATTGGGAAATGCTAGAAGATTAATTGAGGATATTCGGAAAGGGACTGTAGAATATGATTTTGTTGAGATTATGGCATGTCCAGGAGGATGTGCTGGAGGCGGAGGGCAACCTATTGAAGATGGAAAAGAATTAGCTGATAAACGAACTCAGATATTATATGGTTTAGACAAAATCAATAATATTCGTTTCTCCCATGAAAATCTATCGGTAATAAAGTGCTATGAGAACTATTTACAAAGACCTCTATCCCATAGCTCTCATAAATTACTTCATACGGATCATCATGCTTGGGAGATGAATACAAGACCTTAATATTTATAGTAATAGATATAAAAGGGGAAGTAATTAGACTGCAAGCCTCTAAATATAGCCAGTTGTATTTAGAGGCTTGTTGAAATCACATAAAAATGTAGAAGGAGTGTTGAAAGATGAAGAAAAGATTTTTATTACTATTTTTATCTTTAATGCTTATGATATCATTAGCTTTTGGCTGTGGTAAAGATACGGTTAAAGAACATAAGACGATTAAGTTCTGCTATCCAGATGGAATACCAGCTTTAACTGTTGCTAAGCTTATTAAAGAAAATCCAGTTATAGATAAAAGTACAACCATCGATTATGAAATGGAAAAATCTCCTGATTTACTAGTAACTAAGGTATTAAAAGAGGAAGCGGATATTGCAATTGTTCCGTCAAATTTAGCAGCTCAAGCATTTAATAAAGATCTTTCCTATAAAATAGCGGGAACTTCTATATGGGGAACATTGTATTTAACGAGTACAGAGGATATAGAAGGTTTTGAAGAGTTAAAAGGAAGAGAGATATATTCCTTTGGAAAAGGGCTTACTCCAGATTTAGCTCTTAGACTGATACTTTCTGAAAATGGCATTAACCCAGATGAAGATGTAAAAATTACTTATTTAAATGCTGCTTCAGAAGTTGGTCCCGCATTTTTAGGGGGTAAAACTAACTTAGCTCTTTTACCTGAACCTTTAGCTACAAGTGTAATGATGAAAAAAGAAGATGCTAGAATTATATTGGATTTAAACAAGGAGTGGAGTAATATAATTGGCACAGAAAATGGCTATCCTCAAGCTAGTTTAATAATTAAATCCGATTTAATAGAGAATGATTTAGAGTTTGTAGAAAACTTCATTAAGACCTATAAAGAAAGTATGAAATGGGCAAAGGAGAATCCAGAAGACCTTGGAGAATATGCTGAAGAATTAGAGCTTGGTATAAAGAAAGCTGCAATAGTTAAAGGAATTGAACGAATAAATATAGGGACTTTTTCTATTGAAGATAGCAAAAAAGAATATGAAACCTACTATAAATCTATAATGGATTTTGCACCAGATTTTATAGGGGGAAAACTTCCAGATGAAACGATTTATTTTGAAAGATAGAAAGCTCTCTATTATTTCAAAAGTTATGATGATAATTATATGGATTATGTTGTCAAGGGTTATAGACAATGAAGTCATATTGCCTACTATTAAAAGTACTATGATAAGTTTAATCCATATAATTAAAGAACCAAGTTTTTTAAAGATAGTAGAGTACTCCTTATTGAGAAGTTTAATTGGATTTTTGATTTCTTTATCCTTAGCAGTATTGATGGGGATTTTATCTAGCCTATCAAAGGTCGTATACAATTTAATGCTCCCCATACTAAATTTTTTAAGCTCAGTACCAACTATGGCAATTATTATATTAGCTCTTATATGGCTAGATAATGAGTTTGCACCAATGTTTGTTGGATTTATCATGGTATTTCCTATGCTATATGAAACGGTTTTAAAGGGTATATTAAACGTAGATAAAAATATTATAGATATGGCAGAGATATATAAAGTAGATAAGATAGCTATAATAAAGGATATCTATTTACCAAGTATATTTTTAAATTTAGGTCTTGTGTTTACTTCAGCATTAGGGATTAATTTAAAGATGGTAATTGCAGGGGAGGCATTATCACAGCCTAAATATGCTATAGGAAGCAGTCTTCAACTACAGAAAATCTATTTGAATACTTCTGGTGTTTTTGCTTGGATTATTATAATTCTTTTAATTGCAAAAATATTTGAATATATGATGAAGGGAATAAAATATTTATTGGGAATAAATAGATGGAAGTGATAAATTGAATTACCAAGTCAAAAATATAACAAAATATTATAATGAATTGAGGGTTTTAGAAGATATCAGCATAGATTTTGGTGAAAATAAAACCACATGCATATTAGGTCCCTCTGGATGTGGTAAAACTACCCTTTTGAACATAATATCAGGAATATTGGATAAGGACTCAGGAGAGATAATGGGATTTGAAGGGGAGAATATATCATTTGTTTTTCAAGAGGACAGGCTTATTGAATGGAAAAATGTAAAAGATAATATAAGCTTCGTATTAAAAGGGAAGATGGACAAGAATACCATTGAAAGTACTATAGATAAATATTTAAGATTGGTTAATTTGGAAGAATTTAAATACTTTTATCCTAAAGACCTTAGTGGAGGTATGAGACAGAGGATAAGCATTTTGAGAGCCTTTGCTTGCCCGTCTAAACTGCTCATAATGGATGAGCCTTTTAAATCCTTAGACATTAACAGCAAACAAATTGTAATGGATTTTTTTAAAGAGCTTAGAATATTGGAGAATAGGACATGTATATTGGTAACCCATGATATAGAGGAAGCTTTAAATTTAGGAGATAAGATTATAATACTTACGGAAAAGCCTTCTCATGTAAGGAAGGTTATAGAGAATACTCCTACTTTAGATGAAAGTAAGGGAAAGTATATTGAGTTAAAGAAGTTAATAGAAGATGAATTCAAATAACCTATCATTCAATTTTTAAATGATAGGTTATCTTTTAAATTATCCTAAAACTTCTTTACTCTTTTCTTCTATAAACTGATTAGTATATAGATTATAGTAATATCCTTTCTCTTTAAGCAGCTTCTTGTGGGTTCCGTCTTCTACTATTTTACCATCTCTAATTACAAGAATTCTATCGGCATTTTTAATAGTAGACAGCCTATGAGCTATAACGAAACTAGTTCTACCATCTAAAACTTTGTTTATAGCATCTTGGATTATCCTTTCCGTTTCTGTATCTATAGATGAAGTTGCTTCGTCTAATACAAATAGTTTTGGCTTTCTGACTATGGCTCTAGCAAAGGAAATAAGCTGTTTTTGTCCAGTAGACAGTAGGTTTCCTCCTTCTCCCACGTCGGTATCGTATTTTTTCTCCATATCCATAATGAATTCATGGCTGTTTACCAATTTGCTTGCCTTTATTATATCCAATTCAGTAGCATCTAAATTGCCATATTTAATATTATCCTTTATGGTTCCACTAAATAGATGAGGGGTTTGCAATACATAACCTAAGTTTTCATGAATCCACGCTTGGGGCATATCTTTATAGTTTATTCCGTCTATTAATATCTCCCCAGAAGTTGGTTCATAAAATCTACATAATAAATTTACAATGGTAGACTTTCCAGAGCCTGTTTCCCCGACTAGCGCTATCGTCTCTCCGGGGTTTACCTTAAGGTTGAAATTTTCTAATATCTTTTCCCCATCTTTATAGGAAAAACATACATCTTTAAATTCAATAGTTCCTTTAATTTCTGGCCATTTATCCATCTTTGGATCGAAAAAGTCTCCATATTTTTCAACTATTTTTTCATCATCAGTGATGGCAGGAACTTCATTAATAAGTGAAAATACCCTTTCTGCTGAGGCTTGTGCTGATTGAACCTCTGCAAATATAACAGCTAATTGCCTGACTGGCTCAAAAAGCTGCATAGTATAGGAGAGAAACGCCACCAAAGTTCCATAAGAAATAGTACCTATGGCTACTCCCCTACCTCCAAAGTTTAGTGCCATGGCAGTACCAACGCTGCCTAAAACTAATACTATAGGAATATACAAAGAGGAAATAATAGTTGCCCTAATAGAGGCTACCTTCATCTCTTCTGTTATAGAACCAAATTCCTCTAAGTTTATATCCTCCCTAACTAAGGTTTTAGTAGTCTTTGCTCCAGAGATATCTTCATTATAAGCGGCAGTAATCTTGGAGTTAATCTTTCGTACTTTCCTTTGGGATGCTAATATTCTCTTCTGAAAGTAGGCAGAGGCTATGGCCAATGGTGGTACTACTGTTAAAGTTATCAAGGCTAATTTAAAGTTTAGTTTAAACATGGCAACCATGACAGCAATCATCATGGTAATTCCCCAAGCAAAGTCTACCATTCCCCAAGATATGGTTTCGCTAAGCCTATTTATATCGGAAGTCATCCTTGCCATCAACCATCCTACAGCTTTTTCATCATAATAGGATAGGGATAGTATTTGAAGCTTTTCGAAACCTTTTTTTCTTATATCATAGGATAAATTTGTTTCGATTTTACCTCCCATGGATAAAAATAGAAATACATTTACAGCTTGAATAGCAATAATGGTAAAGAATATGAGTATAAATTTATTCAAGCCGTTTAGAGTACCTTTAACAACAAAATTGTCTATAACGTATTTACTAAATAAGGGGAAAACTGAATCTAAAGTTCCCACAGCAATCATAATTACAAATAGCAGTAAAAAATCCTTTTTATGAGATTTAAGCAAGCTAAAGAAATTTTTCCAAACATTAAAGTTAATTTTTTCATTATCCATAAATATCACCTCTTTTAAGCGTTTAATCTAATGTCGTCTAATTCGTCAATGGAATTTTGGATTTCATATATTCGTTTATATAATCCTTCTTCCTCTATTAAAGAATTATGATCTCCCATTTGAACAATTTTTCCTTTATCTAATACCAATATTTTATCTGCTTCCGATACAGTAGATATCCTATGAGATACGATAATAGTAGTAGATTTGTTTTTTCTATTGTTTAAAGCTTTACGTATAGATACATCTGTTTCTGTGTCTACAGCAGATAGAGAATCATCAAATACTACGATAGGACATTCCTTGATAATAGTCCTAGCTATGGCAATTCTCTGTTTTTGTCCGCCGGATAGAGATACGCCTCTTTCACCAACATAGGTATCATATCCCTTATCAAAGGATTTAATATCCTGATGTATACTAGCTATCTTGGCTGACTCATACACCCTTGTATCCTCAATGGATGGATCGCTTAGTTTAATATTTTCCTTAATGGTTTTGCCATACAGGAAAGGCTCTTGCAGAACGATACCTATATTTTTTCTAACCCATCCTTTATCCATATCCCTTAATTCAGCACCATCGATTTTGATTGAACCTTCATTATAATCATATAGCCTTGCTAATAAATGAATTAAGGAGCTTTTTCCAGAACCAGTAGGACCTATTATGGCTAAAGTGTTGCCAGCTTTTACAGAGAAGGATATTCCCTTTAATACTGGTTTGTTTTTTTCGTATTCAAAATAAACATCATCAAATAATATATTTCCTTTAATTTCTGGTTTCACATTGTTTTCTTCTAATATTTCTATAGGCTCATTTAATATTTCTTCAATACGCCCTACGGAAACAATAGCTTTTCCCATATCCGTTAGGGTTCTTCCCAATTGTCTAATAGGCCATAGTAGCATGTTTACATATGTAGAAAAGGCTACTAATGTACCTAGAGAAATATCTCCTCTTACAGCCCATATGCTTCCAACTACTAATACAAGACCTATTTGAATAAAACATATGAAATCTGATGCTCCCCAATATATAGAGAGCAATTGGATAAGTCTATAAGTTTTATCCTTATAATCTTTGTTTTTTTCATCAAATTTAAGGACCTCATATTTTTGCCTTGAAAAGGCTTTTACTACCCTTATACCTGTTAAGTTTTCTTGAAGAACGGTGGTCAATTTAGCTTCAGCTTCATCAGAAGCTTCAAAGGCTACTTTTACTTTTGAGAAGAAAATAAAAGCAAAAGTAAATATTATAGGCATTGTAGCCATGGAAACCAACGCCATCTTACCGTTTAAATTGAACATGACACTGGAGACCAGTACTAGCATAACTAAAGACCCAGCTACTTCTACCAACTGAATAGATAAAAATCTCTTGATGGTTTCTACATCAGAAGTACATCTTTGGATAAGATCTCCTGTTTCTGATTTAACATGGTATTCATAGGGAAGTCTTTGTATATGATCATATAGAGAATCCCTAATTTTCTTTGCAGTATTTTCGGCAGTTTTACTAGCTAATGTATTTTTAAAGTAGAGAAAAATTCCCCTTAAGATTGCAATTCCCACTAGAAGTCCGCCGATTATCCAAATGTTGTCTCTTAAAAAACCCTTACCTCCCATATAAATTATTATGTTTGCTACGATACTAGAGTTTATTGGTTCACTTCCAATAATAGAGTCTATAGTAGTCCTAATGATAAGCGGCGATACTATAGTTACCATTTGAGAAAGGATAATACATATCATACCTAATATATAGATCCTCTTGTAACCTTCCATAAACTTGAATATCTTTTTTAATTCCTTCATTTGATTCCCTCCTCATTTTGAATATAAAAAAACCATAGGTTAAGACGGAAAGTCTATAATCCTATGGTTTTTATGCTATATAATATTATGGTTATACGGAGAAAAAAGAACTATCTATTTTACACAAAGGTATTCCATTCACCATTAACCATAAAAATAAAAGAACCATAGGCATATACACGCCTATGGCTATTTAAATATAGTTAAACTATATTATATACTAATTAAAATTAGTCACAGGTCGTGCGTTAAATTTTATTGAGTTTTCATTATCTGTTAATAGATTTATCATTCTAAACATCCTCACGACCTCCTTTCAAAATTATCAATTACTTATATTATATCTGGATTGGGAAAAAATACAACTATATTATGTTTTTGTAATAAAGTTGTAACAATTTGTTAACTTAATTTTCTACCAAGTACTACTCCATTTACACTAGCCTGCATAAGTCCCCTTGTGATTCCAGCTCCATCTCCACCAACGAATAGATTAGGAATATTGGTTTCAAATCCATTTCTTGTAACTACCTTATTGGAGTAGAATTTAACTTCTACACCATAAAGTAAGGTTTCGTCACTGGCAAGACCGGGGGCAACATTATCCAACGCTATTAACATATCATCAATGCTCTTTAGTATTCTATAGGGAAGAACAAGGCTTAAGTCTCCGGGAACTGCATCTTTTAAAGTAGGTATTATATTATTTCTATAAAGTCTTTCTTCCGTAGTCCTTCTGCCTCTCTTATAATCACCATATCTTTGAACTAATACCTTGTGTCCAGAAAGCATATTACCAAGTTTAGCAATGTGCATACCATATTCTATTGGAGAATTGAAGGGTTTGGTAAAATGTTTTGTAACCAATAAGGCAAAGTTGGTGTTATCAGATTTTAGTTCTTCTGCCTTATAGCTGTGACCGTTGACGACAGCTAATTCTTCATCATAATACTCAGTGGATACTTCTCCACCAGGGTTTGAACAAAAAGTTCTTACCTTATCATCGAAAGTAGGAGCATAGTATATAAGTTTACTCTCATACATAGCTTCATTTAACTCTTCCATTATCTCATTTCTCGTTTCTACTCGTACTCCTATATCTACATCTCCAGTTTCTGTATCTATATCGTGTTTAATACAGAGGTGTCTCAACCAATCGGATCCTTCCCTGCCTACGGATATGACTACTTTATCTGCATAATATTCTTTATCTGCAATAACCCCTTTAATCTTTCTATTTTCATCGAGGATTATATCTTTTACAGGGGTTCTAAACATCAAATCCACGCCTATTTTTTCTAAATGCTCTTCAATTCTTCCGTAGATAGCATAGCCTTCTTCAGTACCCATATGCCTAATAGGACATTCGACCAATTTTAAATTGCTTCTAATGGCCTTTTTTCTTATTTCTTGAATTTCCTTATCTTTATCAATACCATAGATTTTATTATCTGCACCGAATTTTAAGTATATTTCATCTACATATTTTATTAGCTCTCTTGTCTTTTCATACCCTAAATATTCAGGTAAATTACCTCCTACATCTGGGGAAAGAGATAGTTTACCATCGGAATAGGCTCCGGCACCAGCAAAACCAGTAGTAATATTGCATGGTTTACAGTTGACGCATACTCCTGTTTTACGTTTAGGACAGATTCTTTTACTTATGGAATTTCCTTTTTCTAGTATTAGAATATTCTTATTAGGATCTAACTTTTTTAGTTCCAGTGCTGTAAATATACCGCATGGACCAGCACCAACTATAATAACATCATAATCCATTTTTTAACCTCCTTAAGGTTTAGCTTTTCACCACCACATATAATACACCATTTTACGAAAAAAAACTACTTTTTGTTAGTTTAACCATTCGACATAAAAAACCACTTGCATCCTAAGGTGTTTCTTATAGGAATACAAGTGGTAAAATATATTTTTTAAATGAACCTAAAACCAGCCTTTTTCTTTTTATGTTCAATTGTATAAAAGCCTTCAATGGGAATATCTTTTTTATTACAAAATGTCAATATTTCCTCTTCCTTTTCACAAGGTACTCTGGCAGCAGTCCCACAGCTTGAACTGACCTGTCTAGGTACAGGCATCAATTTTATAGGACATCCTATTTCCTTCATAGCTTTTTCAAATATTAGTGCATGTTGAGTAATGTGAAATGTAACAACACAGTAAACTTCGTCCATTTTTTCACCTATTTTCTAATATTGAGTGTATATTCTCCCGCTTTTTCTTCTATATTTACCTTATAACCTTTTCCTTTAGCAAATCTTGTAATATTTTCGACTGCCACATGGGCATCCACTAATACTTGAATTGGTTCATTGGGGCTAGAATCAATAGCATTCTTTGTCATTATAACTGGTTCAGGGCAAGATCTGCCTCTCGCATCTATAATCTTAGGCATTCTTCACAGCCTCCTTTTTTTGAGTTCCAACTCGATTTGCTTCCTTAACAACGCTATAGGCTATAGTTAAAACTACAACTATTCCTATTATAACAGCAATTTTTCCATTAGGAGTTACCCCTTTTGGACTAGATGCCAAACCAAAGTTATGAGCAAAAGCAGCACCTACTATAACGCCTAATATGGTAACTCCTGCATCTGCATCCCCTTCACTAGCAAGTATAGTCTGTCTAACAGGACAACCTCCTAATAATACTGAGCATATACCTGTTAAAACCATACCCATGAAATTCCATAGGTGGTTAGCATGAGCTACAGGTTGACCTTCAAAACCTAAGTTAAAGGAGTCAAAATTTAATACCAGATTTGCAATAAGATTTACTACGAATATGCCTAATATTCCCCATAAGAAATGATAATCTTTAATTAGCATGACATCTCTAAAAGCTCCAGCTGTACATATTCTACTCCTTTGAAGTATTATTCCTACAACCATTCCAAGGATTAGGGATAATAGCACAGGAGCCCTCATAGAGCCAGGACCTTCTGTACTGAAAAATATAAATGCAGGTTTAATTACTAAGAATATTAACAAAGCTATAGCCATAGCTATAATTATATAACCAGATACTTTTGGCTGCTCTATATTTCTGCCAAGGGTATAGCCTTTCTTTAAGAATTGAACACCAATGAAAATTCCAACTAAATAGCCTAAAAGTCCAGTAAGGGCATTTAAGTCCCCATTTGCAAGTCTTAAGATCATTCTAAGAGGACATCCTAGGAAAACTAAGGCCCCGATTACTAAAAAGAAACCTAGGAAAAATCTGATTAGGGGAGAAGAGCCTCCTCTTGATTTAAAATCACCTTTTACCACTGAAATAATAAAAGCACCAAGTATAAATCCAATGATTTCAGGTCTTATGTATTGAACAATTTCTGCTCTGTGAAGTCCTAATGCACCAGCAATATCCCTATAAAAACATGCAACACAGATGCCCATGTTTCCAGGATTGCCAAACTTCATTAAGATAGCAGCAATAAGACCTATGATACCACCATAGATAAACATTTTACGTTTATCACTCATCATTAAAACCTCCTTGTATATTAATTAACAACCTATATATAATTATATAAGACTTGAGGAGGTTTAAGAAATAAGTAATATCTATAGGAAGAATTATACTATTCATAAAGTTAATAACAAATCAATCTAGTAAACACTCTTCCAATAAATCCATTCTCAGTATTTTTATTTTATTTCCATCAAAATCAATTATCTTTTCATCCTTCATCTTAATCAATTCTCTTGATAGGGAAGGTCTTGGAATATTCAATAGTTCAGCCATCTTTTTTCTGGTGAAGGGAATCATTAAATGAGTAGTGTTTTGTTTCTGGTATTCAAACAATAAAAAGTTTGAAATCTTTTTTCTAATGGTATCCTGAGATAGAGTAGTGATTCTGTTATTAAGCATCAATATTCTATTGGATAATATGGATAAAAAATTAGTCAATATATCCGTATTTATCATTGAAAGCTTAACAATATCATTTCTTTCTATATACATTATCTCAGTATACTCTGTAGCTGTTATAGTAGCAGGATAGGTATGCCTATTTGAAAAGACTAAGGATTCACCAAATATATCCCCTTCAGTGAAATTATTTATTGTCATAACTTGACCTGATGGAAATACCTTCTGGATTTCTATTTTTCCCATTAAAATAATCCCAAGGCTATGGCAGTCTTCACCTTCAATGGCAATTAATTCATCTTTATCGTAGTTTACAATTTTATGAGAGATTTTTTCTAATATATTTACAATATCACTTTTATTCATATCCTTAAATAAAACACATTTTAACAATTTCCCAGCATATACTTCCATACATTACCTCCAATGAATTTATATACATCTTTTAACATTATCTTATTATAAGTTATTTTCTTAAACAATAGCAAAAATGTTTAAATAGATATAGAATATTAACAGATACTACATGATATATAAAAGAATTTAAATTTTTATAAAAAAATGTGACTATTTAGCTAAGAATGGGTAAATAAAAATATAAGGGATCATTTATGTTTATTTTTATTTATACTTTCTTATTGTTTTCAAGGAAGGAGTGCAGAGTAAATGGGTTAACTATGTGTAAGTAATAAATAGATGTTACACTACATAATTAAAGGAGATTGTGCTATGAATAATATACTGTTAATTAATAGGTTAGATCCACAAGATTACTCACCTACTAAAAATAAAGTTTTTTTTATGATTGGTGGTATGAATATACCTGCTGTTGAAAATAGACTTATAGATGTAATTAATGATTCTAAGATTATTGAATCAGATGATATGGTTTTAAAATATAATGGTATTGAGTTGAATATAAGCGTTCAACAGATACCCATTATTGCTAAATTGCTATGCGATGAAAACTTTTCTATATATGGAATATATGAGTTATACAATCCAGAGGAATAGGTGATATTAGGCTCCCTTTTAAACAAGTTAAGGGAGTTAAATTATTTGTTTACATAATAGTTTTTCCGTGTTAATATATAGAGAACGCTTATTTTAATTGAGGTGGCTTATATGAAAAAATGGAAGAAATATGGTATACTTTCTCTGGCAATAGCTGCTATCGTTTTAATTGTTTTCCTATATTTTAAATTTTCTATTAAGAAGGAAGTAAGTCTATTATCCGATACTATTGAAGAAAAAGTTTCAAGGATATTAGAGCTTTCTACAGTTAAATATAATTATACTAATGTAGTGACTTATAAGGATAATAAACAAGCAAATGGATTGAATATTCCATTTACAAACAAGAGCTTTATAATAAAATACAGCGGATATATTAAAGCTGGTATTGATTTAAAGGAAGTTGAAACTAAAGTATTAGATAAGAAAACAGTTAAAATGATATTGGACAAGCCTTTTATATGCGATAATGTAATAAATGAAGAAGACGTATATATATATGATGAAAAGGATTCTGTTTTTAATAAGCTAAGCTTTAGAGACCTATACGATGTGTTAATAGAAGAAAAGAAAAACATGGAAAAGGAAGTAATAGAAAAAGGTTTGTTAAACGACGCAGAGAAAAACACAGAGGAGTTATTGACTTCTTTACTTGAAAGTATGGGGTTTGAGAATATTGAAATAGTATTTAAATAGCAAGGATATATAATTATCTTTTTATTTTTTGTCATTCCTTTTATGATACAAAATAGCTACTTGCAAAAATCTATCTATAAGTTTTAATTATTTAGTTTTTGCATATAAATAGTACATAGGGGGGATGAGGATGAATAGAAGGATAAAGATTATATTGTTATTGTTTATCTTAGTATTTGTAGTTATAATAATAGGGAACTATATTCATCTTTTTTTTACTAAAAAAGGAATTGATTATGAAAATAAAGATACTTATTCAAAAATAAATAGAAGTGATTTGGCTATATTGATAGAGGTAGATAAAAAGCAGCTTTATGTCATTGATTTGAACTCTAATAAGATAATAAAGAATTATACAGTAGCAACAGGAAAACAGGATACTCCCACTCCTGTAGGTACTTTTAAAGTAGAAGAAAAGGCTAAATGGGGAGGAGGATTTGGTTCTAGATGGTTAGGATTAAATGTTCCTTGGGGAAAATATGGGATACATGGAACAAATCAGCCTGGCTCCATAGGCTTTAATGCTTCTGGAGGTTGTATTAGAATGAGGAATAAAGATGTAGAAGAGCTTTATGGTATGATAGAAAACAATACAACGGTTGCTATAATAAATGGAGAATATGGACCCTTTTCTCATGGCTTTAGGGAATTAGTACCAGGAGATAGGGGTGCAGATGTAATGGAAGTTCAAAAAAGACTAAAAATTAAAGGGTATTATTCAGAGGATATTGATGGCATATATGGGGAAGGTATGAAACAATCCCTAATAAAATATTTAAAGGATAATAATATGGAATTAACAGATATAATAGGATATGAAATTTATGAAAAACTTGATATAATGCTTATGGATTAAAAACAATAGGAGAGGTATTAGATGATTAAAAAGAAATTTCAAATTAAACGAGGATATTTATTATATAGAGAAGAAATGGAATTTAAATCTATGATGCATCTATTATATTGGAAATTATATATGAGAAAGAAAGGATGCATTGTGAAGGAATTTAGAAGCTAAAACCTTTATAATAAAAGTGATTACTTCCCTAAATTTAGGGCATATATACTATGTAGAAAAATTAATGATGAAGTGTAACTAAACTGAAATCATTATTTTAAAATTTAGGGAGGTAAATTATGATATCTGAAAAGTTGATGAAAGAATTAAATGATCAAATGAATTTTGAATTTTTATCTAGTTATTATTACTTAGCTATGGCAGCATATGCTGCTAGTGAGGACTTAAATGGTTTTGCTAATTTCTTCATTATTCAAGGACAAGAGGAGTATCTTCACGGGATGAAGTTTTTTAATTTTATCCATGATATGGATGGAAGAGCATTTATGCAAGCTATAGAAGAACCAAATAATGAATATGAATCATTGGTACAGGTATTTGAAAAAGCTTTAACTCATGAAAGATTAGTAACAAGTAGAATAAATAAACTAATGGATATGGCTAAAGAAGAAGGGAATCATGCGGCAGTAAGCTTTTTACAATGGTTTATTGATGAACAAGTAGAAGAGGAAAATAGTATGAAGACCATCTTAAATAATTTGAAAAAGATGGATGGAAATTTCCAAGGCATATATATTATGGATAAGGAATTGGCTGGGAGAGTTTTAGAACCAATTCAATAATTATATAAAATTAAAAGACAGGTCTTTGACCTGTCTTTTTTTATGGATTAACTATCTTGTTGTAGTTCCTCCACCCATATTTCTTTGTGCCATTTCAACTAATCTTTTTGTCATATATCCACCAACATATCCATTTTGTCTGGATGGTAGATTACCTTTATCCATTGAATTGTAATTTGTCATACCAAGTTCAGAAGCTATTTCTGCTTTCATTTGATCTAAAGCTTGTCGTGCTTCAGGTACTAAAATGTTATTTGATCCTTTATTGTTTGTTGCCATTTCATTCAACTCCTTTCTTAGGTAATTAATATATTTAATATGATTTTGTAATAGTATTATGTGTAGAAAAAGATAAGATAAACCATGTAAATTTATGTAATTGCAGTTTTATTTTCTAATTTATCCATAATATGATATTTTGTAAAATTAGAGGGTAGAGTACGGAAAAACGGAAGATATCCGAAAAAAAGGACTTGGTTTATTTGGGCATTTTTAAAGGATATTAATAAGCTTTGTCCGAAAAATAGGAAAGGTATTTTTGATTTTCGTTCTAATTGCCTAGGATTCTACAATTTAAAATGGCATGATTATTGCTTGTCTATTATAGTATATGTAATTTTACTTGAAAGGATGAATCATTATGACGAATTTTAAATTTGCAGAATGTGATACAGTATATCTTGCAAAAAAATATGGAACACCTTTATATGTAGTATCTGAAGATTATATTATGGATAGAATAGAGGAAATTAAAAAAGGTTTTATGAAAAAATACGATAATACTGGAGTAGTATATGCTAGTAAAGCTTTTCTCACTAAAGAGATGGCAAGGATAATAAAAAGAGAAGGAATTGGAATGGATGTAGTGTCTGGCGGTGAGCTGTTTACAGCAATGGAGGTTAATTTTCCTCCAGAAAAGATTGTTTTCCACGGCAATAATAAGACCTTAGATGAGTTAGAGATGGCGGTAGATTATGGAGTAGGCAGAATAGTAGTAGATAATCTATATGAGCTTAAATTATTAAATCATATAGCAAAAGAATATAATAAAAAGGTTGATATACTATATAGAATAACTCCGGGGATAAATAGTCATACTCACAAATATATTCAAACAGGACAAGTAGATTCAAAATTTGGAATACCTACGAATGGAGATAAAATATTTAAAGCTATTGAGAAAGCTATGAATTTAGAAAATATCAATTTGTTGGGATTCCATTTCCATATAGGATCTCAACTTTTAGATAATATAACATACTTAAAGGCTATTAAGACAGTAACAAAACTAATGAAAGAAGTTAAAATTAAATATGGATTTGAAACAAAAGAATTAAATACTGGTGGAGGTTATGGAATACAGTATGGTGAAGGTGAGAAGAGAAATCCTATTTCATTCTATACGGATCCCATCATGAGAGAAATAGCTAAAAACTGTAAAGCTTATGGTTTAAAAATGCCTAAGATAACTATCGAACCTGGGCGATGGATTGTTGGAGAAGCAGGCATAACATTATATACTGTTGGCTCCATAAAGGAAATACCAGGCATAAGAACATATGTAGGTGTAGATGGAGGCATGGCAGATAATCCCCGCCCAAGTCTATATGAAGCAAAATATGATGGTATAATTGCCAACAAAGCAAACGAAAATCCTAGCCAAGTTGTTACTATAGCAGGTAAATGTTGTGAATCTGGAGATATACTCATATGGGATTTAAAAGTACCTAAAATTGAAACGGGAGATATTCTAGGAGTTTTTTCAACAGGAGCATACAATTATTCCATGGCTAGTAACTATAATAAGATTCCGAGACCTGCTGTAGTTATGGTAAGGGATGGGGTTGATAGGCTAATAGTGAGAAGAGAAACCTATGAAGATATATTGAAGAATGAAATATAGATGCGATATAAAAGGTTAAAAATTGTTTTTATAAAATAGATGATCCCTTAGATAAGGCAAAGTATATCTAAGGGGTTTTCATCTTTTTTATTAATTTTTAAATATTAGCTATATCACAAAGATAAAAAATGTAATCACTAATGATATTGATTCATAATTTAAAAGGCAGAGAATAATCTCTACCTCTAATAAAATTTTTTCCTATCTAGTTCTTCTTGTACGATTCTAAGCATCTCCCCAAATCTTTGGAAATGGACAACTTCCCTTTGCCTTAAAAACCTTAAAGTCTCAGTTACCCCTGGATCATCGCTGACCCTTATTAAGTATTCATAGGTAGCTCTTGCCTTTTCCTCTGCAGCCATATCTTCATGAAGGTCTGCTATTGGATCTGCCTTAGATTGAATATAGCCTGCTGTCCATGCTTCTCCTGCTGCATTGTGAGGGAACGGGCTCTTTCCATGATTTACATAATGAGCTTCAAAAGGAGTTCCCTTTATACTTTCTACTGAAGCATCTTTTACCAATCTCCATACCAAAGTTCCTATTATTTCCCAGTGTGCTAGTTCTTCAGTTCCTATATCTGTTAATATAGCTTTCCCTTGATTTGTAGGCATAGTCCATCTTTGAGTTAAATATCTTATCCCAGCAGATAACTCTCCATCTGGACCACCAAATTGTTCTATAATCATAGCGGCTAAAGTAGGATTAGTCGTATCCACTCTAACTGGGTACTGTAATTTTTTTTCATATATCCACATTCCTATCCCTCCTACTACAGGTCGAAGTTTATTTCCCAAGGCCATGGTCCATCAATATAAGCCCAAGGACATTTGCTCATTCCTGTATTTTTTAATGGTCCATATTTAGCTTGATATAAAGATTCTAATTCACTACTCCTCTGAGAATACGTATTGTGAAGTCTTAAAGCTCTTTCATCACTTGGATGGATATCTAGATAAAGAGCTGTTTCTAATACTACAAATTCAATTTCCATAAGTTCTTTTAATAGTTGCATTTGTTCCCTATCCATTAAATCCACCTCCATAAGTATCCATTCTACTCACCATGTAAGGTCTATATAGTTCTGGAAATAAAGTTCCTTTTTCTAATGCTTCGCTTGGACTATATACTTGATTCATTATTTGAAAGGGTACATAAGCCCTTGCTAAGCTTCCTTCATTTCTTCCTCCATAATAATCCCCATTCATATTTTCATCCTCCTATTCTTGAAATTATCTGTTCACAATCATTATACGCTAGTAAAAATTAATTGTTCCATAATATAGTAGTTACTTATTTGAGGCTATTATAAGATGAAGGTAAATTTAGTTAGTGATATGTAAAGATAAAATTTTATCTATTCTTACAGCATCTCTCATCTACTTATATATTTTAATAAAAGAATAAGTAGAATTTTGTAAATTTAATATTAAAATTACAATAATTTAATTATATAGAAATAAAGGGATTTATAGAAAACTTATAGAATGAAATATACAGAAAGAAAAGAGAAGGTGAAATTATGCTTAGAACAATTTTACCTTTTATAAATCTACTTAAAAAAACTAATATTACCGTAGTAGCTCTTAGCTCAGATAATCAATCATATAGTGGAGCTAATTGGATTTGCAGGGGCGATAATTGCTAAAAATAATTAAAGAATTGAATGTTAACATTCAATTCTTTAATTATTTAACTTTAAAAGGAGCTTGGTAAGATATTGACAATAGATAATTCTACTAGGATAACACAATCTATGGATAATAGAAAAAATATGTATAACTTATATAATTCTAAATTAGGGATAACAATGGATTTAAATTTTTCAGCATATAACTTAATATTGTTAATTAGCAAAGGTAAAATTAATGATAGAGGTATTTTAAGGAAGATATTAAGTATATATTATTCAATACTCGGCTTTGATTTATCAGATTATATATATGCTCTAAAGGAAAATAAGATAATAAATATATTTAATTATCAAAGTTAAAATCAAAATTTATTGCAAAGGTGTCAATGTGAATTTTCCTTAACATACCTTTCCTTATAATTAACTCCGCATTGTAATTTATCTTGTATCCATTGCTATGGAGACTTTGGGCATACGTACAGAGAAACAAAAATAGCATATGAATATATAAAATTGTTAAAATCAGATTTAGATAGATTACATACAAAAAGTATAGCACTTACAGGGGAGAAGTTTTTTTACACGACGAATTTGAAAAAATAGTATTATTCTTTTTATCAAATGGATTTAATTTAACAATTTTTACAAATGGAACACTATATGAAAGAGTAGAAAAATTTTTAAATTGTACTAAAGAATATAAATATAATATGACAATTAGTCTTGATAGAATGGAGGAAAGGCATAACTTAATACGTGGTAATAAAGAAGCCTACAAAAATACTATTAAAACATTAGACTTATTATCTAATTATCATAACATTGAGGAAAAGATATCAACGACAATTATAAAAGAAAACATTTCTGATATATATAGAATAAAAGAATTTGTAAAAAATGAGTACCCGCAATTTAATCATATGTGTGATATTATAATTCCAACAGATAATCAAACTCAGAGAAAGTCTACATTTTTTGTAGATGAATTCAATAAATATTTAAAAGATAGTAGTCTTCTAGGCTTTAATAAAATTGAGTCAGAAGGATATCCAAAAAATAAGTTTCGTTGTTCAGGAGGTGTTATATCTGCATTTATAAGTTCCGATAAAAAATTACAAATATGTGCTGCAGCTAATGCAGATCCATTTATTATAGGAAATTTAGAAAACAAATCTTTATATGATTTATGGCTAGAGCCAGAAGGAAATGGAAATATACTTAGAAATAGCAAGTCAAATGAACTTGAAAAGTGTAATAATTGTGAAAATAGCAATGAATGTGATATTATTAATTGTAGGGTTGCTGCATATGCATATACGAAGAATTATGAGGAACCTTATCCTGTAATATGTTATTTTATAAAAGGTGATAAAAAATGAGTTTTTTTTTAATTATTTTAAAAAGTATACATTATGTTATCCTAAAAGCTTTTTTAAAAGTTTCTGTTTTGTATTAACCCTAACTTTTTTTAATGTTTTAATTCCAATAGGATTGAGAAGTTATTTGCAATTTTTAGAAGCCAATAAAGATATATCTGTTATAATTATAGGAATTATTGGATTTGCGTTATTTCTTTTAGTTTCTACATATATAAATATTACTCTTGGAGTCATTCTTTTAATAGCTTCTTGTTTAGGGTTTTTAATATCAATGTTATCTAGAAAAACTATTTTGAAATCTTCTCGATTAGTTAATGAAGCTATGAAGGTGAATAATGAAACACAGAACGAATTAATAGATTCCATTGAACTTATAAAGACATGGAATTTGGAAAGTTATTTCTTAAATAAAACATCAGAAAGTTTTGTAGATTTTATTGATACTTCTAATAAAGTTGATAAAAAACAAGTATTTCTAAAAAATCTTATAAATGATTTTCATTTTATAATTTCAATAGGAATTCTATCTTTTTTGACGTTGAAATCAGGATGGAATACTTCTGCAAATTTTGCTTTTTATATATTTGTTTCCGATCTAGTTATAAGTAAAAGTCAAGAAATAGAAGGATTAATAAATTCTTTATTAAAAACGTTACCATCTTTTGAAGATGTAAATAATATACTAAACCTTGAGGTTGAACAAAACCCTCACAAAATAGATAGAATTAAATCTATTAGTTTTGACGAGAAACTAACAAAAAGGATGCTGATAAAATGAACAAAAGTTATTTAAAACAAATGCTCACTTATATTAATAAGGTATACCATATTAGAGAAAAATCAATAGATTAAAAGATAAAAGTAGGATAAATTTTTATCAGTTTATCCTGGATAATAGTGTTTACTTGTTGCACATAAAGAATAGATAATATATAATAAGTATGAGGTGTGTTTTGAAACAGACCTTATATTATCGTTAAAGTGGTTCATTAGAACGTGCTTTGACAGTAAAAGTCTTAGAAAATAGATAGTTCTAATATGTTCTAATCGTGCTGTAGTGCGATGAAAGTATTAAGGAAATCTATATAGTGTCTAAGAATTCCATCGGTTTTAGCCGTGGGAGTTTTAGGGTTATGATATGAAAGGGGGATTATACATGAATGCAATGACAGCTGAAAACTTAAGATCCGCATATGGTGGAGAAAGTCAAGCACATATGAGATATAGAATTTGGGGTGCTAAAGCTAATAAAGATGGTTTCCCAACAGTAGGAAGATTATTTATGGCAACTTCGGAAGCAGAAGAAATACATGCTACTTTACATTTTAAAGCATTAAAAGATGAGAAAGGTGATTTTTCTGTAACTGCAGGAGCAGGGTTTGGGCTTGGAACTACATCAGAAAACCTTCAAGGAGCAATTAATGGAGAGTTGTTTGAAGTAGAACAAATGTATCCTGCATATATAGCTGTAGCTGAAATGCAAAATGAAAAAACAGCCCTATCAGCTATGAAATTTGCTATTGAAGCAGAAAAGGTTCATGCAGATTTATATACAAAGGCAAAAGAAGCTGTAGATAATGGAAAAGATTTAGAAGCAGAAAAAATATATCTTTGCCCAGTATGTGGGTTTATTTCCATAACAGGGGAAGAAGATAATTGCCCAATATGCAAAGCAAAAAAAGAATTATTTAAAGAATTTTAATAAGACGCCTTTCGGCGTCTTAGTTTTTTATGCAAACCTTTTCATAAGTGGAATGTTTTACAAAAATTAAAACTTAAAGGAAAGTAAGCATATGATAAAATTATTGGGGGATGCTTAAATATAAATAATTATTCTAAAAAGATACAGGGAGTGGGCAAAATGTTCATTGAAACATTAGGTCTATCGTTAATAGTAGGAAAAATTAGAAATGGAAAGTTAGGAAACCTTGAAAAACTCCATATTAAAGGATGGTATTTGTTCATAATTGGATTTGTTATAGAGATTACTAGTATATTAATGGTTATTAATACTAATAGTAAGATGACTGATATTATAGTAGAAAACTTTTTCATAATCCACGTTTTAATTTATATATTAGTAATTCTTGGTCTTATATTGAACATTCAAGAAAAAGGAATATGGATGATTTTGATTGGAACCATATTAAATTTTCTTCCAATATTAGCTAATAATGGAAGAATGCCTGTATCACAAGAGGTATTGTCTAATTCATATCTATATACTCAAATGGATCTATTGAAAGATAATAGAGTATTGACTCATACTTTGATAACTGATAATACTAAATTTTATTATCTATCAGATATAATCCCTATACCAAAACCTTATCCTTTTCCTAAGATTATAAGTTTTGGAGATATATTAATAGGAATAGGTATTTTCTTATTAATTCAAAGTTATATGAAACATGATTTTAGGAAAACTAATATGATAGAATTTTTGATTAAGTAAAATTTGTCTTAAGGCTAATAATAAGTTTAAAAATTAAACTTTAAAAATAATTTTAAATATCTAGGAGGTAATAATTATGTTTAAACAAGAAGTTACATTACAAAATGAGACAGGTCTTCATGCTAGACCAGCTAGTTTATTTGTTAAGGAAGCATCAAGATATGTATCCGATGTTAAAGTATTCAAAGGAGGAAAAGAATATAATGCAAAGAGTATCATGGGAATACTTAGCATGGGTGCAGCAAAAGGCGATACAATATTAATTCAAGCTGAAGGCGATGATTCAAAAGAAGCTGTTGAAGCTTTAGTAAAATTAGTAAAAGATAATTTTAACGAATAGGAGGCATTTCCATGAAAGGAATAGGTACATCACCAGGAATAGCCCTAGGTAAAGTATTAGTATATAAAGAACCAGAAATCATTGTGACTAAGAAAGAGGTTAAGGACTCCAATCAAGAAATAGACAAAATAGAAAAAGCTGTGAAAAAAGGGATCTCTCAAATTGAAGAATTATATCAAATCACACTAAAAAATGTAGGAAAAAAAGAAGCAGGTATATTTAATGCTCATAAGATGATGATAGAAGATCCAGAATTTATTGGTGGTGTAAAGAAGCAAATTGAATCCGAGAAAGTAAATGCAGAATGGGCTGTAAAAAATACTTCAGAACATTTTATACAAATGTTTGAAAACATTGAAGATGAATATTTAAGAGAAAGAGCTTTGGATTTAAAAGATGTTTCAAAGAGACTACTAAGAATATTATTAGAAATTGAAACTATGGATTTAGCTTCTTTAAAAGAAGAATGTATTATCATAGCTGAAGATTTAACACCTTCAGATACTGCCCAAATGAATAAGAAAATGGTATTGGGATTCGTAACTGAAATAGGTGGAAAGACTTCTCATACATCTATTATGGCAAGAACCTTAGAAATACCAGCAGTTTCAGGGTTTAAGGATGCAACTAAAACTGTTAAAAATGGTGATTTTATCATAATAGATGGCAAAGAAGGCTTGGTTTTACTAAACCCATCTGAAGAAGATATAAAATTATATAAAGAGAAAAAGAAAAAATATGAAGAATTTAAATTGAAACTAAGGGAAATGAAGGGCAAAGAAAGTATATCCAAAGATGGTGTAAAAGTTGAAATAGCAGCAAATATTGGTACACCAAAAGATATGGATAAGGTTCTAGAAAACGATGGGGAAGGTGTAGGACTATTTAGAACAGAATTCCTTTACATGGATAGGGATAAACTTCCTACAGAAGAAGAACAATTCCAGTCCTATAAAACAGTAGCTGAAGGGTTGGAAGGAAAACCAGTCGTAATTAGAACTTTAGATGTTGGCGGAGATAAGGATTTACCTTATCTAAATCTTCCTAAAGAAATGAATCCTTTCCTTGGATATAGGGCAATCAGGCTTTGCTTAGATAGAACAGATATATTTAAAACTCAATTAAGAGCAATTCTAAGAGCTAGTGCTTTTGGAAATATAAAGATCATGTTCCCTATGATATCAAATATCAAGGAAATAAGAGATGCTAAAGCCATAATAGAAGAAGTTAAAGAAGAATTAAGAAATGAAAAGATTTCTTTTAAGGATGATATTGAAATAGGTATAATGGTAGAAATACCAGCCGTTGCAGTTCATTCAGATATATTTGCAAAAGAAGTTGATTTTTTTAGTATAGGGACTAATGACTTAATTCAATATTCTTTGGCTGTAGATAGAGGTAATCAAGACATATCTTATCTATACAATCAATATCACCCATCAGTATTAAAGCTAATTAAAATGACTATAGAAAATGGTCATAAGGAAGGCATATGGGTTGGTATGTGTGGAGAAGCAGCAGGAGATGAAAAATTAATACCATTATTATTAGGAATGGGATTAGACGAATTTAGTATGAGTTCATCATCAATATTGAGAGCAAGATGGATAATCAACAATACCTCTAAAGAGGAAGTTAAATCTATGTTAGATACCATCTTAAGCTTACCTACAGCAGAAGATGTAGAAAAGTTTATCGATGAAAATATAATAGGGTAATTTTTAAAAGCTGTATTTAGATCGAAAAATTTGATTTAAATACAGCTTTTTTGTATATAAGTTTACAAAAAAAGAAGGATCTTTCAATTTGATATAGAAAGAGTAAAATACATATTTAATTATAGATTTATTATTTTGCGTATGGTAAGAGTTATTTTAGGAGGAATATGGAGGTGGATTAATATGGTGAAATTAAGAAATATCCTTCTTATACTGCGGTAGAAATATAGAAGGAGGGTAAAAATGATAAAATATATAAAAAAATATAGAAAGACGTTATTGTTAGCCGTTATATTGACATCCATTTCATCTTTTTTTGCTGTGAGGGTGCAATTTCTAAAGGGAAATGTGCTGGATTTTGCTCTTGCAAAGGACAGTCAAAATACATTAAATTATGGTGTTCTATTAGGTGCTTTTATTTTAATAGAGATTGGAATAGCATATCTATATGAATTACAACGATCGGCATTTACAATGGATACTATGAAATCTCTTCGAAGGGATTATTTTAGAAAATTATTAGAAAAACATTATCAGAGTTTTCTCAAGAAAAGCCAAGGAAGTTATATAGCCCAGTATATGAACCAGATGGAAATGGTACAGAGGATGTATTTTGCTACTATTCCATTATTATTAGAAGTAGTATTCAAAATCATTTTAGTAAGCATATCCCTATTCATTTTAGATTATAGAATTGCTATTGTAACCTTAGTACTCCTTACTACACCTCTTTACGTTCCCAAATTAGCAGAAAAAAAGTTACAAACCTTACAGGAAGAAGATGTAAGATGTTTTGAATATCATGTCACTAAAATTACTAATTGGCTTAGTAACTTTGAGGTTATTAAAAACTATTCCATAGAAGATAAAATACAAGATAAGTTTGACTTTTCTAATGAGGAAGTACGAAATAAAGGATATGCAATGAGAAGGATGTCAGCAATAACAATGAGTCTTTCTGCAATCCTTTCTTATATATCACATTTTATTGTTTTAATATTAGCTGCTTACTTTGTCTATAAAGGATATTTTTCAGCAGGTAAATTTTTTATTGCTGTAGGGATGATTGATCAACTATCCTATCCAATCATATCTATTTCTACATTTATTCATGATTTTATAGCAATACAACCTGTTTGTAAAGAATTGGAGGCATTTTTAAATGTATGTGGAGAAAATGAGAAATTAGTCCACATCAATAGAAAAGAAATAACAGATATTGTTTATGATTCTGTAACTTTTGGTTATTCTGAGGATAAACCACTATTTAAGGATTTAAATCTCATTTTTAAGAAAAATGGAAAATATCTTATTCAGGGGGAAAATGGTTCAGGTAAAACGACTGCCATCAATTTGATGACGGGCTACTATAAGCCTATTTTGGGGAAGGTGATATTTGCTAATCATGAAGTAGATGATATTGAAAACCTGAATGACTTTATCACCGTTATGCGTCAAGAAGCCTTATTCTTTGAAGACACCTTAAGAAATAATATTACCATGTATAACCCATATACCGATAATCAAGTGAATGAAGTATTAAACATGGTAGGTCTTCATAAATATGCAAATGAACAAAGCTTAAACTCAATAATACAGGAAGGCGGAATAAACTTTTCAGGAGGCGAGAAGAGGAGGATTGCTTTAGCTAGGTCTATCTTAAGAGAGACACCAATTCTCGTTTTAGACGAACCATTAGCAAATTTAGATGTGGAAAATGTAAATTTAATTGAAGAATTGATATTTCAACTAAAAGATAAAACGATCATCTTAATATCCCATCAATTTAATGAAGATAAATTAGAAAAGTTTGATGCGGTTTATAAACTATAGTTGAAAATTGTTCAAGAGGTTTTGTAGAGGATAAAATTAAATTTGAAGAGGGTATAGAAGGCTATCCCGTGTTTGTAAATATTGGATAGCCTTTGAACTTTAAATAATAACAAAAGTTCTTTACAAAAAAGATAGATTATAAATACGTATAAATTTATAAATGATAAGTATTAGTTCAATGCTTAATTTTGATGGTGTAGATTATTAGATCCTGTAAATCGGGATATGATAGTACATAGTTTAATAAGCTATAAAGAAGATACAGGTTGTATTATCATCGTAGTTTTCCACGATGATTCCTTTGATCAGGTAGCAACGCATATAATAGAACTTTAACTTCATAGAAAATGAAATGGCTTTATAAGCTGTATTCAGATAAAGTACTAAAATACTGAATACAGTTTTTCTTTTTTACCAATAATATAACTAAACATAATATTGGAGGGGATTTTTTGAATATTAGATTATTTGTTATAGCTATAACACCGGCATTGGCCATAATATTTGGCATATATTTAAGCGATAGATATGATAGAGAGCCTTTAAGGTATTTAATGTTAACATTTATATTAGGCGCCTTGTCTGTTATACCAACTATAATAGTAGAAGAGTTTTTGCTTAAGATAAATATTTTTACTGGAGTTTTTGGGGCTTTTTTTAGTGCGTTTATAGTAGCAGGACTTACAGAAGAATATTTCAAAAGATTAGTAGTATTAAAGGTTCCTTATAAAACTAAATATTTTAATGAAAAGCTAGATGGAATAGTTTACAGTGTGTTTTCTGCTATGGGATTTGCTACTATTGAAAATATAGTATATGTAGTATATAGATATACTAATAATCGGTACATTGGTCTATATAGAGGTATATTTTCCGTTCCAGCCCATGGAGTATTTGGTATAACTATGGGCTATTATCTATCATTAGCAAAGTTTGACACAGATAAGAAAAGAGCAAAGAGAAATTTGATGCGATCTCTTTATATGCCAATAATCCTTCATGGTATATTTGACTTTATCTTAATGGCAGGAATTCCTCAGTTAAGCGTTTTATTCGTTCCATATGTAATCTATATATGGTGGTTAAACCAAAGAAAGTTAAGTAAATTTATGTATGATTCTAAGAGTAGATTCATAGATATAAAAAAGGAGAGAGAATAAATAAGTTGAACAATCCTTTTATTAGTTATAAAATATTTTTATAGACTATAAATAAAAGGGAGAACTATGATGAAAAGAAAATATAATATTTTTATTCTAATATTGTTAATAGGCAGTATATCCTTCCTTTCTGCCTGTAAATTAATGCCTAATATATACATGGGAAAAGACGGGACAACCTCTTTAGAAGAAACAGAACCAACCAATGTAGATAGTGAAGATTCAAATGAGGAAATCATAGAAGACAAAATTGCAGTGGGAACTATACTTGCTACAGGTGATATGATGTTTCATATGCCACAAATAAGATCAGCCTACGATACTAATAGTAAAACATATGATTTTAAAGATGTTTTCAAATATATAAAAAAATATACGGATTCTGCTGATCTATCCTTAGCTAATTTTGAAACTGTAACAGCTGGTGAAGGTATTAAGTATTCAGGATTTCCTAATTTCAATTCACCTAAAGAAACATTAGCGGCTATTAAGTATTCAGGATTTGACATACTTTCCACTGCTAATAATCATTGTTTAGATCAAGGCAAGAAAGGTTTGATAAATACTATAGATTCAATAGAAGAACAAGGTATGAAAAATATAGGAACATATAAGGAACCAAATCCTCCCATAATGATAGAAGAAGTTAATGGAATAAAATTAGCTTTATTATCCTATACCTATGGCTTTAATGGCATGGAATATTCTTTAACGGAAGAAGAACAAAAATATATGGTAGATAAAATAGACGAGGATAAAATCAAAGGAGATATAAGAGAAGCTAAAGATTTAGGCGTAGATATAGTTGTTGTATTTATCCATTGGGGAAATGAATATCAAAGAGAGCCTTCAGAAGAACAGTTAAATCTAGGAAGAAATATGGTAGAATGGGGTGCTAACATTGTATTTGGCTCTCATCCTCATGTTATTCAGAAAGCTGAAATAATTAACCATGATGGAAAAGATAATTTCATAATATATTCTATGGGAAATTTTTTATCTAATCAACGTAAGGAAATTATGGACAATAAATACACTGAAGATGGAATAATGGTAAAGATACAACTTGAAAAAGATTTTTCAAAAGGACAAACCATTATTAAAGATATAGACTATATACCTACATGGGTTAGAAGATATAAAGATGGCAATAAATTAAAATATGAGATAATTCCTATTGAGGATTTTCTAAAGGATGAAGTATTACAATCTAAAGTTGAAAAGGGCACAATGATGAGAATGAAAGAATCTTACAACGATACTATGGAAAAGATGACAGAGTATTGAGAAGATTGGGAATAGAATTACATTAGTATATATTTATATATTATGTTCAAATTAGAAAATTTTTAGTATATAATAATAATGTAGTAGAAATAAATTATAAAGGTGTGGTATACCTTGGAATATCTAAAAGAACTTTTTTTAAATATAAGAATGAGAGATATTATAGATATTTTTATAGTGGCAATAGCCTTTTATAAGTTGTTTATGCTAATTAGAGAAACTAGAGCTGAGCAGCTTACTAAGGGGATATTTGCTTTATTCGTATTCACTAAGCTTAGTGAATGGCTAGAACTTTATACTATCAATTGGCTGTTGAAACAAGTAATGACAGTAGGGACTCTAGCCATTTTGATCGTATTCCAACCTGAATTGAGAAGAGCTTTGGAATATATAGGAAGAAGTAGATTCTTTACTAAGTCCTTTATTGAAATAAAGGGCGAAAGTTTATCGGAAGTTGTAGATGAAATAGTTGAGGCAGTAGCCTCCCTTTCAAGACAAAAAATTGGTGCACTTATCGTTATGGAAAGAAAAACGGGATTAAGCGAAGTAGTTGAAACGGGAACTAAAATAGAAGGAAAAGTATCCAGTGATCTTCTTATCAACATATTCATACCTAATACCCCTCTTCACGATGGAGCTGTAATAATAAAAGAAGATACGATAAAGGCAGCAGGATGTTTTTTGCCATTAACTGATAATATGTCATTAAGTAAAGAGTTAGGTACTAGACATAGAGCGGCTTTAGGTATCTCTGAAAAGTCAGATAGTTTAGCTATAGTGGTTTCTGAAGAAACAGGAGCTATATCTATCGCTGAGAATGGAAGTTTAGCAAGATATTTAGATATAAAGACTTTAAGGCAGATCCTAATGGATATGTATAAGCCTAAAGATCAGAAACAAACATTTATTACAAAATGGAGGCAAAAAGATGAGCAAAGAGAAGGAAAATAATTTAACTATTAAAATCTTTGCTCTAATAATAGCTATCATTTTGTGGAGCTATGTTATGAGTGAAGAAAATCCACCGATTACAAGTGATTATAGAAATATAGAAGTAAACTTAACCAATGTAGCTAGTTTAGAGAGGCAAAATTTAGTAGTTATGGAACCAAAGGATGCAAAGATTACCGTAAAAGTTTTAGGGAAGAGAAATGATATATCTAATATTTCAGAAAAGGATATAATTGCTACAGTAGATTTAAGCGGCTACACGGAAGGTAATGTAAAGGTGCCTGTAAATGTTGAAGTACCCAATGAGGTAAAAATAGTAGACTATAGTCCTAAGGACATATTGTTTAAATTTGAAAAGCTTGTGAGAAAGGAAAAAACTGTAACCATACAGACCGAAGGCAAATTACCTCAAGGATATGTTTTAGGTGAGCCAGAAATAAAACCTCAATCAATATATATAGAAGGTCCACGTTCTTGGGTTAATTCGGTATCGAAAGTTATGGCTTTAGTAAATGTTGAAGACAAAAAAGATGATATTAATGTAAGTGTGCCAATAAAATTGGTAGATGACGAAGGTAATGATGTAAGAGGTGTGGGAAAAGATCAGAATGTAGTAGATGTATCTATACCAGTATACCGAGCTAAAAAGGTGCCTATAGAGTTGCAGACAGAAAACCAATTGCCTGATAACTATCAAATTATGAATATAAATATAAATCCAAGTACCATTGAAATAAAAGGCAGGAAAGATGTGTTGGCAGATATATCATCTATTAAGACCAAGCCAATAGATATAAATTCTTTAATAGGGAATAAAGACGTAGCAGTAGATTTGGAAATACCTGAAAAAGTAAGTCTTGCAGATCCAAATCAAAAAGTTACTATAAACTTAAATATTGAGGAAAATAAAACAAAGACTTTGGACTTTACTTTAAATGATGTAAAAATCATAAATTTAGATCAAGAGCTTAGCATTGATGAGGAAGATTTAAACAAATCTTTTGAAATAACTGTTAAGGGGAGTAGCTCTAAAGTTGACCTTTTAAATAAAGAAGATTTATATATGGAATTAGACTTAACAGGATTAGATGAGGGAAGTCATAATGTAAGTCTTTCTATTAAAGAAGAGGAAGGCATTACAATAATGAGCATAGCACCTGAAAGCTTTAATATAACATTAAGAAAAGAATGAGGGGGAGACTATGGAAAGAAAATACGTTCTAGTAATAAATCCTGGTTCAACATCTACCAAAGTAGCAATTTATGAAGATGAAGATGAGATTAAATCTTATAAACTACACCACAATAGAAGTGAATTGGAAAAATATAAAAAGGTTTCAGATCAATATGATTACAGAATAAGGCTAATATACGATTGGCTGGAAAATCAAAATATTAATATGAAAAGTTTGAAAGCAGTAGTAGGTAGAGGTGGTATATTGAGACCTATGCCAGGGGGAACCTATTTAGTTACAGATAAGATGGTTGACGATTTAGAAATTGGAATTGGAGGAGAACATGCCTCAAATCTAGGAGGCATGTTAGCCAAAGGAATTGCTGATAAAGAGGGAGTTCCCTCATATATAGTGGACCCTGTAGCAGTAGATGAGTTTAGAGATGTAGCAAGAATATCAGGGCTAAAGGGAATAGTAAGAAAATCTCAAATACATGCTTTAAATGTTAAAGCAGTATCCTATAGGAGAGCTAAAGAGCTTAATAAAGATTTAAAGGATTTAAATTTTATAGTTGCTCATTTAGGAGGGGGTATATCCATCGCCCCTGTAGAGGGTGGACGAATGATAGATGTAAACAATGCTAGCGAAATGGGACCATTTTCACCAGAGCGAACTGGAGAACTACCTGTAATGAGCTTAATTGATTTATGTTATTCTAAGGAATATACTTTTGAAGAAATGAAAGAAAAAATAAAGGGAAATGGAGGACTCATGTCCTATTTAGGTACTGTAGATGCTAGGGAAGTAGAAGAAAAAATTGATGCTGGTGATGAATATGCTAAACTTATATATGATGCAATGATATATCAAATAGGGAAAGAAATAGGAGCTGTAGCTACTGTATTAAAAGGTAAGGTAGATAATATCATATTAACAGGTGGACTAGCCTATTCAGAATATTTAGTAAGGAAAGTTAAGGATATGGTAGAATTTATATCAGAAGTAATAGTATATCCTGGAGAAGATGAGATGGATGCCCTAAATAAAGGTGTACTAAGGGTGTTTAATGGGAAAGAAAAACCCAAAATATACGAAGAAGAGGTGGTATTCTAATGACTAAATCCTTCAATGAACTATTAGAATTAGCTGGGAAAAAAGGACCTAAAAGGATATCCGTTGCAGTGGCAGAGGATGATCAGGTTCTTGGTGCTATCAAAGCAGCAAAAGATTTAAACATAGTAGAACCAATTTTAGTAGGAGACAAATCAAAAATTGGAGAAATAAGTCAAAATATAGATTTTGATTTGTCAGGTATAGAAATAGTTGATGAAAAAGATGGGGTACTAGCCTGTAGGAAAGCTACCAAGTTGGTAAGTGATGGTAAGGCAGATGTTTTAATGAAAGGATTGATTGATACATCAATCATAATGAAACAAGTACTAGATAAAGAAATAGGACTTAGAACAGGAAAAGTGATTAGCCATGTTGCTGTGTTTGATGTAGAAACCTATCATAAAATATTCTTTGTAACCGATGCTGCTATGAATATTAATCCAGATTTAAACCAAAAGAAACAGATAATTGAAAATGCAGTGGAATTAGCTCATTCTTTAGAAATCCATAATCCTAAAGTAGCTGTTATTGCGGCTAAGGAAAAGGTTTCCACGAAGATGGAGGCTACTGTCCACGCAAAGGAGCTAGCTGATATGAATGAAAAAGGCGAAATAACAGGTTGTATAGTTGAAGGACCTTTTGCATTGGATAATGCTATATCAAAAGAAGCTGCCCTTCATAAAGGGATTAGCGGTGAGGTAGCAGGAGATGCAGACATATTGTTAGTTCCAAATATAGATGCTGGAAACGTTTTATATAAATCATTAACCTTCTTTGCAAGAGCTAAGAGCGCAGGGATAATTTTAGGCACAAAGGCTCCTATAGTATTGACTTCAAGAGCTGATAGCCAAGAAGCAAAATTACATTCTATTGCATTAGGAGTTTTATTAACTTCAAGATAAAGGGGGATATAAATGACAGGAAACCACAGATTATTAGTTATTAATCCAGGTTCAACATCTACAAAAATTGCAGTATTTGAGGATGAAAAGATTTTCTTTGAAAAAACCTTAAGACATTCTGTAGAGGAATTATCCAAATATGAAAAGATATTTGATCAATATGAGTTTAGGAAGGACATTATCTTAGAAACTTTGACCAAAAATAAAATAGATATTAATTCCCTAACGGGAATTGTAGGCCGAGGAGGATTGCTTAAACCCATAGAAGGTGGCACTTATGAAGTAAATGAAAAAATGATAGAAGATTTAAAAATAGGTGTCCAAGGAGAACACGCTTCCAACTTAGGCGGTATAATTGCCTATGAAATTGGACAAGAGTTGGGGATTAAGGCTTTTATAGTGGACCCTGTTGTGGTAGATGAACTAAAAGATGTAGCAAGGATTTCAGGCTTAAAAGAAATAGAAAGAAGAAGTATATTTCATGCTTTAAACCAAAAAGCAGTGGCGAGAAGACATGCAAAGTCTAAAGGAAAAAGATATGAGGATATGAATTTAATTGTTGTCCATTTAGGTGGTGGAATTTCAGTTGGAGCCCATCAGAAAGGAAAAGTAATTGAAGTAGCTAATGCTTTAGACGGAGAAGGACCTTTTTCACCTGAAAGGACTGGTAGTCTGCCCGTAGGAGACTTAATTAAACTTGCATATTCTGGTAAATATACTTATGAAGATATGAAAAAGATGATAAAAGGCAATGGCGGAATTGTATCTTATTTAAACACAAATAATGCAATGGAAGTAGCAAAGATGATAGACGATGGTGATGAATATGCAGAGCTTATATACTATGCCATGGCTTATCAAGTAGCAAAGGAAATAGGCAGTATTGCAGCGGTTTTAAAAGGTAAAGTAGATGGAATCCTTTTAACTGGAGGTATTGCTAATGATAAAACGTTTACAAGTTGGATTGAAGAAAGAGTAAAGTTTATTAGTGAAGTATATGTATATCCAGGAGAAGATGAGCTAACTGCCTTAGCAGAAGGTGGATTGAGAGTACTCAAAGGTGAAGAAAAAGCTAAAAAATATGAGTAGAGTTTAGGAGATAATATTATGTTAGATGACAAAAGATTAAGATTTGTAATAGGGCATTATGGTAGTGGTAAGACGGAGTTTAGCATTAATTATGCTGTAAAATTAGCTAAAATGGGTAAAAAGGTCGCTTTAGCTGATTTAGATGTGGTTAACCTCTATTTTAGAAGTAGAGAAAAAGCAGAAAGCCTTGAAAAATTAGGTATAAAGGTTATATCAAGTTCAATAAGAGCAACAGCAGTCGATATACCTGCTATTTCTGCTGAAATAGTCGTTCCAATGCAGGATACTTCATATGAAGCTGTTATAGATGTAGGAGGAGATCCAGCAGGTGCTAGAACATTAGGTAGATATGAAGAGTATTTTATAGACGGTAAATATGATATGTTTTTCGTATTAAATGCTAATAGACCAGAAACTCAGACTGTAGAAAAAGCAATAGAGTATTTGAGAAAAATTGAAGATACTGCTAGGGCAAAGGTAACAGGCATTGTAAACAATACCCATATGCTAAAGAGTACTACTGTAGAAGATGTACTAAAGGGACAAGGATTAGCCCAAAAAGTATCGGAAAAAGTAGATGTTCCAATTAAATATATATCAGCAATAGAAAGAGTAGCAAAAGAATTGCCAAAGGATTTAGAAGGTGAAATCTTCCCGATGACTTTATATATGAGGGAAGATTGGATGATTTAACAAAACGAATCATAAGGGGGGTTATTATGGCCAAAGTAAAAGGAAAAGTAACATTCCGAGAAGATATTTGTAAAGGATGTGGTTTATGCGTAACTGTTTGTCCAACTAAAATCATATCCTTAGATAAGAGCAAAATCAATGCAAAAGGTTATCACCCAGCTACTATTATTGAAATGGACAAGTGTATAGGCTGTGCTAACTGTGCAACTATGTGTCCAGATGTAGTTATAACCGTTGAAAGAGAAACTAACTAAATCTTAAAGGAGGGTTATTTATGGCTAAAGTTCTCATGAAGGGAAACGAGGCTATTGGAGCTGCCGCCATTGAAGCAGGTTGTAAGTACTTTTTTGGCTATCCTATAACGCCACAATCTGAGTTGCCTGAATATATGGCAAGAGAATTACCAAAGGTTGGCGGAATTTTCTTACAAGCGGAAAGCGAAATAGCTGCAATCAACATGGTATATGGTGCCGCAGGAGCCGGTGCTAGAGTAATGACTTCTTCATCAAGTCCTGGAATATCCTTAAAACAGGAAGGTATAACATATATAGCAGGTGCAGAACTACCTTGTGTAATAGTCAATATAATGAGAGGTGGACCAGGTCTTGGTAGTATTCAACCATCTCAAACCGATTATTTTCAAGCAACAAGAGGTGGAGGAAATGGAGACTATAGATTAGTAGTATTAGCTCCTGCTAATGTACAAGAGCTAGTTGACTTAATAATAGAAGGATTTGATATAGCAGATCAGTATAGAAATCCAGTAATGATATTGGGAGACGGAATGATTGGCCAAATGATGGAGCCAGTAGAATTTAAAGCACCAAAGAAAAGAGAATTACCATCAAAAGATTGGGCAACCGTAGGAACAGGTGGAAAAAGAAAACCTAATATAATAAACTCCCTATATTTAGCAGCAGAAGAATTAGAAAAACACAATATTAAACTTCAAGAAAAATACAAAGAGATAAAAGAAAATGAAGTAAAAGTTGAATCCTATAATATAGAAGATGCAGATGTAGTTATAGCAGCTTATGGGACTACGTCGAGAATAGCAAGAACAGCAATATCACAACTAGAAAGAGAAGGATATAAAGTAGGGCTTATTAGACCGATTACCCTATGGCCATATCCTTATGATGAATTTGATAAGATAAACGACAAGTGTAAGGGAATATTAACAGTAGAGATGAATACTGGACAGATGATAGATGATGTTAAAATAGCTGTAAAAGGAAAATATCCAGTATATTTCCATGGCAGAACTGGTGGAATGGTACCGACACCAAATGAAATAATAGAAAAAGTAAAGGAAATCTATGGAGGTGAAATATAATGGCAGTAGTATTTCAAAAGACCAGAGGATTGACCGACGCCCAGACTCACTATTGTCCTGGTTGTACTCATGGGATAATTCATAGATTAGTAGCAGAATCTTTAGAGGAACTAGGAGTATTAGATGAAGCCATAGGTGTAGCTCCAGTAGGTTGCTCAGTACTTGCATACAATTACTTTAACTGTGATATGCACGAGGCAGCTCATGGAAGAGCACCAGCAGTAGGTACAGGTATAAAAAGGGTAAGACCTGAGAATTTTGTATTTACCTATCAGGGAGATGGTGATTTAGCTTCTATAGGAACAGCTGAAATAGTCCATGCAGCTCACAGGGGAGAAAAAATCTCCACAATATTTGTAAATAATGCTATATATGGAATGACAGGAGGTCAAATGGCACCTACCACATTAGTAGGACAGAAAGCTACTACAGCACCTTATGGTAGAGATGAAGCCCATTGTGGTAAACCAATACGAATAGCAGAAATGTTAGCTACAATAGATGGAGCTAAATTCGTAGAAAGAGTAGCCGTAAATACACCAGCTAATATTAGAAAGGCAAAAAAGGCTATAAAAGAATGTTTCCAAATACAATTAGATGGTAAAGGATTTGGAATAGTAGAAGTATTATCTACTTGCCCAACAAACTGGGGATTAACTCCTTCAGAAGCATTAAAGTGGTTGGAAGACAATATGATACCATATTATCCTCTAGGAAACTTTAGAAGACCAGAGGAGGTGGAATAAATGGAAGAAAGAGTAGTAATGGCCGGATTTGGCGGACAAGGAGTAATGGCTATAGGTCAATTATTAACTTATGCAGGCATGATAGAAAACAAAAACGTATCTTGGCTACCTTCTTATGGGCCAGAGATGCGTGGTGGTACAGCCAACTGCGGTGTCATAATATCTAGTGAAGCTGTAGGTTCACCAGTAGTAGTTAATTCTACAGCAGCGATAGTAATGAATAGACCATCTTTAGATAAGTTTGAAGATTTCGTTGAAAAAGATGGAAAGCTATTTATAAACTCATCTCTAATTGATAAAAAAGCAAAGAGGGATGATATAGAGGTATACTATATTCCTGCTAATGAAATAGCGGATAAAATAGGTAACAGTAGAGTTGCAAATATGGTAATGTTAGGAGCTTATATAGAGGCTAGTAAAACAGTAGAACTAGAATCCATATTAGAAGGATTTACAAAGGTATTTGGCGAAAAGAGAGCACATCTATTGCCTATAAATAAAGAAGCTCTAGAAAAGGGAGCAGAAATTGCAAGAGAACAGATGAAAGAATTAGTATAAAATAAAGGCTGGTTTCGATATATCGAAACCAGCCTTTATTTTATAATTTTTACCTCTTGCATAGGATCATAAAATATGTTATAATATTCAGTAAACTAATATGCTGATTTTTATACAGATCTTTAGATCTTCATTTTATTCTATTCGTTTTATTCAATCTAAGTTAATTCATACAATGTATTTAAAATTCATAATTAAAATTACATGAAATGGATATATGCTTTATAAAAGCTATCCAAATATAATCATATAGAATATAAATATATAAAAGGTTTTGAAATAAATCTTATACTTTCGTAAAGGGGTTTATTAGTGCGTATTTTAATAGGGGAATAAGTATTTTGTTGTATACTAGAAACCTCATAGCCTTTAATTGTGGAAGTGTTACATAAAATTTATAAATCGCTGAATTCTTTATATAGAGAAGCGGAGGAACCATTTAACTGGGGTGAATTCTTTAAGAACGGGCAAATCCCTTAGCCCGAACCCGTCAGCTAACTTCGTAAGCGTGGAAGGGGGACTGATAATGTATTGTTATTTATCGACTATGGACCCCATAGTCTTTTATTTTATATCAAATAAAAAAGTAAGAATACGGAATAGGAGGTAATTGCATGAAGAGAGATTTGTGCTATGCAATAATTGGTGCAGGAAATGGGGGCCTTGCACTGGCAGGATATTTGAGCCTAATAGGCTATAAGGTAAACCTATACAATAGATCTTTAAAGAATATCCTTCCACTAATAAAAAAACCAAGTATTAAATTAAGCGGAGAGGTAGAAGGTCAAGGGAATTTGAATATTGTTACAAACAACATAAAGGAGGCCATCAGTGGTGCAAATATCATTATGGTGACCGTACCAGCTATGGGACATTACTATATTGGTAAACAAATGGCTCCTTTTTTAGAAGATGAACAGATAATTGTTTTAAATCCAGGTAGAACTGGAGGTGCTCTAGAAGTTTACGCTACGATTAGACAGGAAGGCTGTAATAAAAATATAATAGTAGCTGAAGCTCAAACCTTTATATATGCCTGTCGAAAGACTTCCAGCACCAGTGCTCATATATTTAAATCAAAAAAAGAAGTAACATTAGCGGCAATACCATCCATAAAAACCGACTATGTTATAGATATGCTTAAGTGTGCTTATCCTCAATTTAAAGCGGCAAAGGATGTAATAGAGACTAGCATCAATAACTATGGTGCTATATTTCATCCAGCTCCAACTCTATTAAACAGTGGACATATAGAAAGGGGAGAGCCTTTTGAATATTATACAGAAGGCATAACCCCATCAATAGGAAATTTTCTCCAAAAGATGGATAATGAAAGAATGAAAATAGGAGCTTTACTCCATGTAGATACTATATCCGCTAAGGATTGGTTAGGATATACTTATGGTGCAAAAGGAGATACCCTATATGATGCAGTTCAAAGCAATCCAGCCTATAAGGGATTACAGGCACCTAAGGGTTTAAATATAAGATATATTTATGAAGATGTACCTTATAGTTTAATACCTATGTCATCTATAGCGAAGGAATTTAACATAGAGACACCAGCTATAGATTCTATTATTAGAATAGCCGAATTGATAACGGGAATAGATTTTTATAAACAAGGTAGAACTATAGAAAGATTAGGGCTAAAAGGGCTTACTACTCCTGAAATACATGAATTCGCTAAAAATGGTACTGTGAAAAAAGAAGATAAAGAGGTGGTAGCTTAATGAAAAAGATAATTGCATGTACTATTGGAAACTGTGTCCATGTAGCTGGAACCATGAACTTCTTATCTCTAGCAGAAAAGGAAGGGTATGAGACTGAATTTTTAGGAATAGGGGTTTCCATAGATGAATTGCTAGAGATGATTAAGGTAAAAAAGCCTGATATTGTAGGTTTAAGCTATCGTTTGACTCCAGAACCTTTAGTAGAAATTTTAAAGGAATTAAAATATAAGATAATAGAAGAGAACCTATCCAATATATCATGGATGTTCGGAGGAACAGAGCCTACAGCTAAAGTTGCGGAAAAGAGCAGCATATTTAATAAGATATTTTATGGATACGAAGACATAGATGAAGTGATGATGTACTTAAAAGGGAAGGAGTATTCTCATGAAGAGGAATACTCTAAGGACTTAATATCTAGGATTAATTCCAAGTATCCTTATCCAATACTTAGACATCATCTCGGCTTATCTACTATAGAGGATACGGTAGAAGCAATTGAGAAGATTTCTGAATCTAAAGTTTTAGACGTCATATCCATAGCTCCAGACCAAAATGCTCAAGAGTTCTTCTTTGAGCAGGAGAAGATGGATAAAAGACTAGATAGTGCTGGTGGTGTGCCTCTAAGATCTGAAGATGATTTTAGAAAACTATACGATGCTGCCCAAAGAGGTAATTATCCGTTATTGCGCTGTTATAGTGGTACTAAAAATATTGTTAGATATTCAGAAATGCTTCAGGAGAACATAGGAAATGCTTGGTGTGCAGTTCCACTATTTTGGTATAGTGAGTTGGATAAAAGAGGACCAAGAAAGTTAAAGGATGCCATAGTAGAAAATCAACAAGTTATGAGATGGCACGGAGAAAGGAATATACCAGTAGAGGTAAATGAGGCTCATCATTGGAGTTTAAGAGATGCCCATGATGCCATAGGAGTTGCTGCTGCATATATTGCAGCCTATAATGCTAAGGCAATGGGAGTAAGGGACTATATAGCTCAATATATGTTTAATGTTCCAGCTTTTATATCTCCTGAAATGGATTTAGCAAAGATGTTAGCAAAGATTGAAATTATAGAAAGCTTGGAAGATAAACACTTTAAAGTCTATAGGCAGGCTAGAGCGGGACTCGCTTCTTTTCCAGCAAATTTGTATCAGGCTAAAGGGCAACTTGCATCTTCTGCTTATTTAGCAATGGCTATAAAGCCTCACATTTATCATGTAGTAGGATTCTGTGAAGCTCATCATGCAGCTAATGCAGAGGATATAATTGAATCCTGTATGATAGTTAGAGGTATATTAAAAAATGAGTTCTTGGGTTCTGTTGATATGACAAAAGATAAAAACGTTCAAAGAAGAAAAAATGAATTGATAAGGGATGCAAATATAATAATCGATGCTATAAAATCTTTAGGTTCAAAGAAAATAGATCCTTTAATAGATCCAGATGTATTAGTTAAATCCGTTAAGATTGGTATATTAGATGCTCCTCATTTAAAAGGGAATAAAGCAGCCCAAGGAACCCTAAATACTCGTATAGTAAGTGGAGCGATGTATGCCTATGATAAGAACAATAAAAAGATTATATCTGAAGAAGAAAGGATAAATCGAATTATGAATAAAGAAGAGATTAAGCAATTTTAATCTCCATCTTTATTTCTGCTGATTTATAAGTTTGATAGTAGACTTGCAAATTGCAAGTCTATATTTGTGAACGAAGGTGATATTTTCCTTAGTATTGCAATATTTTATAGTATGTAGTAATATATATACTATAATTAGGACTTTGTACCTACAAACTCAGATAATTTTTGATTAAATATATTAGTTTAGTACAAAGATAGACAAATAATATATAGAAAATAAAATCTTTAGCTAATTATAGAATTGCCTGGGAAATATTTTTGCCAACTTCGACAAATCATTGTAAATTAGGGGTGTATCTTTTATGGGGGGGCCATATGAAAAACTAACGCATTGTGAGAAAATGGCATTAGATTTTTTTGAAAATAGAAGTTCTATAAAATGTTTAGACTTAATAATCGATATTTATGATGAGATTAGATGTTCTGAAGTAGAAAAAAAGACAATTAAGCAAAAATTTTTAAGAGTTCTATATAATGTGAAAAAATCTAATAGTCTATATTCATTATTGGGAAGGGATGACAGGGAAACTTTAAGTTTATTTTTGGAAAAGTTTTTAGAACTTAAATGTGATGAAAAAAGCTGCTACATAGAGAATGAGTCTTTTGCCAAATTAACTTTAGACGAACTATATAACATATTGATAAGAGTTAAATATTTAAAAGAAAAAGAGATTATAAATCAAAAACGGCTGTCCATTTAAAATGGAGAGCCGTTTAAATTTTGTATAAAATTACTTGTTTGTAGTTTATACTATGTTATACTTAAAAATAACTAGAATTATGGAGTGATATTATGACATTTACCATACCGAATTATGTAAATTTAATAATAAATAAGTTGGAAGGAAATGGATACATGGCATATGTTGTGGGAGGATCTATTAGAGATATGCTTCTTAATAGAGTTCCTTCAGATTATGATATTGCCACAAATGCTCTTCCAGATGATATAGAGAGAATATTTTATGATATGAAAAGGTTCAATATTGGTAAAAAATTTGGCACCATCGTTATTTCACAAACAGAAGGTGATGTGGAAGTTACTACTTTTAGAGTAGATGGAAGTTATATAGATGGCAGAAGGCCTGAATGGGTATCTTTTTCTTCCAACATTATAGATGATTTAAGTCGTAGAGATTTTACCATAAATGCAATAGCATATAATCATAAGACGGGAATTGTAGATCCTTATGGTGGAAGAGAGGATTTAAAAAATAGGATAATAAAGACCGTAGGTAATCCTGAAGAGAGATTTAAAGAAGACTATTTAAGGATTCTAAGGGCAGTTAGATTTTCGACTCAGTTCGATTTTAAAATCGAAAGTTTAACTTTTCATGCAGGGAAAAGATACGGTGCAAACATCTCTAAAGCAAGTGTGGAACGGATTGTAACTGAATTCTTTAAGATACTTTTATGTGAAAGACCTTCTAGAGGAATTAGAATAATGGAAAATATGGAGATTTTAAATATAGTGTTACCAGAAATAATACCTGCTATTGGATTTGATCAAAAAAATCCTCATCATGAAAGGGATGTATATAATCATCTCTTATGTGTATTGGATAATACCCCTCCTATAATTCAAGTAAGATTAGCAGCTTTATTTCACGATATTGGTAAACCCCATACGTTAAAAATAGATGAAAAAGGTATAGGCCATTTCTATGGTCATGAAAAACTTGGGGCAGAGATTAGTAAAGGTATCTTAAAAAGATTTAAATGCTCTAATGAATTGATGGAAAAAGTATACATACTAATAAAAGAACATATGAACCATCATGCTGATTTCAAAGAAAAAGGATTAAAAAGGTTAATCAGACGGGTTGGAAAAGATGAAATATTTAATTTAATGGCGCTTCAAAAAGCTGATATAAAATGTTCTAACAAAAATGCAAGTATTGATCATATAATGGAAAGGGAAAGAGAAATTAAGGCTATTTTAAACAATAAGGAAGCCTATGAGATAAAACATATGGATATAAATGGTAAAGAATTAATCGATTTAGGTTTTGAACAAGGGAAAATAATAGGTGATATATTAGAATACCTATTAGAAATGGTAATGGAAAATCCAGAACTAAATGACAAGGATGTTTTAAAGAAGATGGCATTGGATTTTAGAGTAGCAAAAAATTTTAAGTCTTAAGATTGGAATTGTGCATTATCTATTGTTGTGATATTATTAGATTGTTATAGAATGATTTGGGAGGTTAAAAAATGGGACAATTATTCGGCACCGATGGAATTAGAGGAATTGCAAATAAAGATTTAACTCCAGAGCTAGCATTCAAAGTTGGGAGAGCTGGAGCCTATGTGCTATCTAAAGGCAATAAAGGCAGAATTGTTGTTGGAAAGGATACTAGAAAATCAGGGGATATGTTAGAAGCAGCATTAACAGCAGGAATATGCTCTATGGGAATAGATGTAGTATCTTTGGGTATCGTTCCAACACCAGCTGTAGCTTATTTAACTAGAAAATATGAAGGATTAGCTGGTGTTGTTATATCAGCATCTCATAATCCAGTAGAATATAACGGAATAAAGTTTTTTAATGAAAATGGATATAAACTTAATGATGATATAGAAGAGGAAATAGAGAGAATAATTTTAAACGATGAGGATATACCAATAAGACCTATAAAAGAAGATATAGGGCAAACCATTATTGAAAATGATGGATATAAATATTATACAGAGCATTTGAAAACTGTTATAGAGGGAGATTTTAAGGGAATTAAAATAGCCGTTGACTGTGGAAATGGAGCTGTATATAAAATTGCACCTCAACTCCTTAAAGAGATGAAAGCTGAAGTAGTAGTCATCAACGATAAACCAAATGGAGGCAATATAAATGTAAAATGTGGTTCTACTAATCCTTCTATGATTAGGTCTTTGGTATTGGAAACTAAAGCTGATATTGGATTATCCTTTGATGGAGATGCAGATAGATTAATAGCTGTAGATGAAAAAGGCGATATAATCGATGGCGACCATATACTATCTATTTGTGGTACAGAGTTGCATAAAAAAGGAAAACTTAATAAGGACACCATAGTAGGTACTGTTATGACTAATATGGGATTAGACGTATATCTGAAAGATAAAGGGATGGATATTGTTAAAACGGCAGTTGGAGATAGATATGTAATAGAGGAGATGCTGTCTAAAGGATATACTTTAGGTGGAGAGCAATCAGGCCATATTATATTTTTAGATCATAATACGACAGGGGATGGTCTTTTAACAGGAATTATGTTAATTCAAGTCATGAAAGAAACAGGAAAGAGCATGTCAGAATTAAATAGTCTAATGACCAATTTTCCACAAGTATTAGTAAATGCAAGAGTAAAAAATGAGTTAAAAAGTTCTTATTTAGAAGATGAAGAAATTAAATCTGAAATTAATAAGATAGAAGAAATGTTTCATGGAGAAGGAAGGGTTGTTATAAGACCTTCAGGAACAGAGCCTCTTATTAGAGTAATGATTGAAGGGAAAGACCATAAGAAAATAGAGGATATAGCTATAGGGTTGGCTAAATTCATTGAGGAAAGAATAGGGGAATAAGTTACTTTTAATGATTTAGCATCATGCTTATAGTAAAAGGAGTCCTATTAAATTGAAAGTAAAATTTTGAGGTGATGAGAGTGGATTTTAAAATAGTGGCTGATAGTAGCTGCGATTTAAATGAACAGTTAAAGGAAAAATTAAATGTTGGATTAGTACCTCTAAAAATAGATGTGGAAGAACAGGCTTTTTTAGATGATGAGTCCTTAGATGTGACTGAACTATTGTCAGCCATGAAGCACAGTGATAAACCTGTAAAAACTTCCAGCCCTTCACCAGGAGATTTTCTAAAGGAGTATGAAAAAGGGGAGAATGTATTTGTTGTAACCCTATCTTCTGCCTTGAGCAGTACTTATAGTAATGCAGTATTAGCTAAAAATATTGCTTTAGAAAGCAGCAATAAATTTATTCATGTATTTGATTCTTTATCTGCTTCTATAGGAGAAACTCTAGTGAGCATGAAGATATTTGAACTAATTCAAAAAAATTTTATTCCAAAAGATATAGTAAAAAAAGTAGAAGAGTACATAGCTGAGATGAAGACATTTTTTATCCTTGAATCCTTAGATAATTTAATGAAAGCTGGAAGGATAAGTAAGGTAATGGGGCATATAGCTTCTGCATTATCTATTAAGCCAATAATGGGCGGAGATGAAGATGGAACTATTAAGCTAGTAGAAAAGGTTAGGGGTAGTAAAAGAGCCTTTAATAGGTTATTGGAAATTATCGGTGAACAAGGTGAAGGATTTGAAGATAAAGTACTCGGTATTGCTCATTGTAACGCATTAGATAAAGCAGAAGAATTAAAAAAAAGAATTGAAGAAAAATATAAATTTAAAGAAATAATCATTGTAGAAACTGCTGGATTAAGTACAGCTTATGCCAATGATGGAGGAATCATCATTGCATTTTAAAATAGATAAATGAAAGATAAAAAGATTTTGATATGAAATGCATCCTAAAAGTTAAATAATAAAATTAACTTTTAGGATGAATCTTTATGTAGCTAAATATAATAAATAATACTTATAAAAAACAAACTCTCTAAACAGAGAGTTTGTTTTTCTCTTGGTGGATAAATAGTTTTTTTAACTTTACATGCATTTCATACTCAGAGTCAGATATTAAGCCTTTTTCTTTAAGAACATCTAATAACTGTAACACACGGAAACACATTTCATATAAGTCATCATGAACTCTATCCACAACACCACCCCATATGTTTTATAATTACTTAATTAAATATTTTTTTAAAAAATCCTTCAAAAACAGTAAATTATTACAAAAAATTAATATATTTAATAAAAAGTATTAAAGGATAAAAATTTTAAGTGTACAAAAAATAATTATATATAAAAAATGCATACTTATTAAAGATAAGTAGTATATGTTATAATAATGGAAATATAAACTTAATTGAGAATTGTTAAATAATTCGACACAATAAGACATTGATACAACAAAGGAAAATTTTCAATAGTGAAGAATTACTTATAAACTGACATACTATAAAATTGCATAAAGCAATGTAATTAGCTATTTTATGACATAATGGTTTTTTATTTAATCTCTAATATTGTCTCCAAAAGTATTATACTATACCCTCCATTGACAGAAAGGAGTTAATAATGGTATAATACAGCATATTAACAATATTCAAAAAAATGAATTAAAGGGGGAGTATTTTAATGAAAAGAAAGTTATCATTATTACTAGCTTTGGTACTTTTACTTACTGTTTTTACGGCGGGCTGTGGTAAGAAAGAACAACCTGCAGATGTTAGTGATGAACCAACAGAAACAGAAGAACCGAAGGATGAGGGCGTAAAAAATCCAGCTAAAGACAGAGAAAATGCGGACAATACAATAGCAATAGGTATGCATGAAGCAAAAGGGGACTTTATGCCAATCTATTATAGTACAGCTGACGATGCTACAGTACTTGGATATATTTTCGATTCTTTACTAACGCACGATGAAGGAGCTAATCCAGTACCTCACATAGCTAAAGAATTACCAGAGTATTCAGAAGACAAAAAGACCCTTACTTTCAAATTAAGAGATGATGTTAAATTTTCAGATGGAGAACCTCTTACAGCTCACGATGTAGAATTTACTTATTTAGCAGTAGCAGATCCAAATTATGACGGTAGACTATTTTCATATCCTATGAAGTTACAAGGTTATGAAGAATATCATGATGGGGATGCAGAAAACATATCAGGATTAAAAGTAATAGATGACTATACTATATCTTTTACTTTTAAAGATGAATTCGTAGGAGCAAGAAATATTTGGGATTGTAACCTTTCGATAATGCCAAAACACCATTACAATTTTGAAAAAGGAGACATAGATGCTCTTAAAGCAAAGATGAAAGATCCAATAGGTTCTGGTCCATACACTCTAGAAGTATTTGAAGAAAAACAATATGTTCAATTAAAGGTAAATAAGGATTATTTCTTAGGATCACCTAAAATAGAAAATATAATACTTAAGTTTGTTACCTCTGAAACAGATCTAGCTGAATTAGAAAAAGGTAGTATAGATGTAGTTCTTGGAGTAACTAATACAGCAGAAAATTATGAGATTATTAATAAACCAGGATATTTAAATCTTAATAGATATACTAACAATGGATATTCCTATATTTGTATGAATCAAAGAGATCCAAGACTTGCTGATAAGAGAGTGCGACAGGCATTGGCTTATGCTTTAGATCGTCAAGGTTTTGTAGACAATTTCTTTGCAGGACCAGATGGAGAAGTTTTTGGAGAAGTATGCCACGTTCCTATATCAAAAGTATCTTGGGCTTATACTGACGAACTAAAAGAAAAGTTAAACAAATATGAGTATAACCCAGAGAAAGCTAAAGAATTATTAGAAGAAGCTGGATGGAAAGTTGGAGCTGATGGAATTAGAGAAAAGGATGGAATGAAACTTGATTTTGTATATCTTACTATGTCAGATAAGGTACAGTGGATAGAAGCATTAATTCCAATAATGCAAGCTAACTGGGAAGAAATTGGAGTAAAAATAGAGCCAAATTATGTAGAGTTTAACGCTTTAACTGATATTACAAAAAATAAAAGGGATTTTGATATGTATAGTATGGCGTGGTCGCTTAGTGTAGATCCAGACCCTTCAGGGATATACCACAGTAGAGAAGATGTAGTTGGTGGAGATAACACAATGGGCTTTAGAAATGAAAAAAATGACCAACTTTTAGATGAAGGAATAAGAACTCATGATATTGAAAAACGTAAGGAAATATATACTGAATGGGCTTTATTAGTAAATGAAGAATTACCATATATCTATGTTTATATGAGAGAAAACTGGGACGCAGTAAATAGTCGTGTTAAAAACTTTAATACATCACCATATATAGATGAAACTCATCCAAGTGTAGTATTAAACATGGAATTAGAAAAATAAAGATTAGATTATGATCTATATACAAGTAAACATAAACCCGGTTTAATCTACCGGGTTTATGTTATATCAAATATAACTTTACAACATTAAAGGAATAACACATAAGGAGGGAAAATATGTTAAAGTATATTGGAAGAAGAATATTACACTTAATACCTGTAGTTTTAGTCATATCTATTCTTTTATTCGGAATAATAAAGTTGGCTCCTGGTGATCCAGTAGGTGCAAATCTTGACCCTAATTCAACGGCAGAGCAAGTGGAAATGGAAAGGGAAAGATTAGGGCTAAATAAGCCTATACCTGTTCAGTATTGGGAATGGTTAAAACGTTCAGTTAAGGGAGATTTTGGAATATCTTATACGTATAAACTCCCAGTGAAAGAGGTAGTACCTAAATTTATTAGAAATAGTTTTAGATTAAATATTGTAATCTATATAATTGCATTTTTAATATCTATACCTATAGGGATTATATGTGCAGTAAAACAGTATTCTCATACGGATAATTTCTGGGCAGTATTTTCTATAATAGGAATTTCCATGCCTACTTTTTTCTTTGGATTGTTGCTAATATACTTCCTTTCCATCAAGTTGAATATATTCCCGATAAATGGGATGATAACTCCAGGTAAAAATGCAGTAGGGTGGTTAAGAGTTAAGGATGTTCTTTATCACATGGTTTTACCAGGGATTGTTCTAATCATTGGCAGTTTAGCTAGTTTAGTAAGATATACAAGAACAGCTATGCTTGAAGTAATTAATCAAGATTATATTCGTACAGCCAGATCAAAAGGATTAGAAGAAAAGGTAGTTATATATAAGCATGCTTTTAGAAATGCACTTATTCCTATAATCACTATTGTAGGATTTACTATACCAGGTCTTTTCTCAGGGGCAGTAATATTGGAAAGAATATTTATATGGCCAGGGATAGGTAATGTCTTGATGGATGCTGTTAACGTAAGGGATTACAATATGGTTATGGCATTAAATATGTTCTTTGCAATGCTAACCCTTTTAGGGAACTTATTGGCAGATATAGGATATGCATTAGTAGATCCAAGAATCAAAGTAGATTAAGGAAAGGGGGAGAATAAATGACTGAAAAAAATATAGAGTTAAAACCTGAAAATAAAAAGGAGCAAAATAAGGATAAATTAGCTTATAATGAGGAAGAAAGTGAACAGGAGATATTAACACCTTGGAAACTTATGAAACGAAAATTTCTTAAAAAGAAAATTTCTGTAATAGGACTTATATTGCTTATAGCAATGATAGTTATTGTTTTAGCAGCTCCTATTTTAGCACCTAGAGGACCAATTGAGTATGACCTTACAAGAAAGAATGAAGCACCATCAGAAGATTATTTACTGGGAACAGATGAATTGGGCAGAGATTATTTTGCAAGGGTACTCTATGGTGGAAAAGTCTCTTTAAAGGTTGGTATATTTGCAGTATTAATTCAAGTATTAGTAGGAGCTTTGATAGGAGGTTTGGCAGGTTACTACGGTGGATGGGTAGACAATATATTGATGAGATTTGCAGAAATTGTTATGTCCTTCCCTTTTATGCCTTTGGCTATTACTATTTCAGCTGTTTTAAGTGGTAGGGTTAAAGGAGAACAAAAAATGTATATAGTTATGATGATTATCGGTCTTTTAAGTTGGCCTGGACTCTCTAGGATGATAAGAGGACAAATCCTTTCTTTAAGGGAACAAGAATTTATCTTAGCTGCCAAAGCCTTAGGAATTAAGGATAGAAAAATTATTTGGAGACATCTGATACCAAATACTTTTGGATATATTATTGTTAGTGCAACGTTAGGAATGGCTGGAGCTATTATGAGTGAAGCGGGTCTGTCTTTCCTTGGTTTAGGGGTTACACCTCCTGTACCTACTTGGGGTAACTTAGTACAATATGCAAGAAGTTTGTATAATCTTCAGCACCGTCCATGGTTATGGATACCGCCAGGATTATGTATTTTTATAACAGTAATGAGTATCAACTTAATTGGAGATGGGCTACGTGATGCTATAGACCCTAAGTCTAGATGATAGGAGGATTGAAATATGACCAAGTTATTAGAGGTGAATGATTTAAAAACTTACTTTTATATAGATGATGGAGTAGTAAAAGCTGTAGATGGAGTTAATTTTTCAGTAGAAGCAGGAAAAACCATAGGTATAGTAGGAGAATCTGGCTGCGGTAAAAGTATAACTGCCATGTCTATATTACGTCTAATACCAGATCCACCAGGAAAAATTGTAAATGGTGAGGTTATATTTAATGGAAAAGACCTTACGAAGGTATCAGATGAGGAAATAAGGGGTATTAGAGGAAATGATATTTCTATGATATTCCAAGAGCCAATGACTTCTTTGAATCCTGTATTTACAGTAGGATTTCAAATAGGAGAAGTTTTAATGCTTCATCAAAAATTATCAGAAAAAGAAGCGAAAGAAAGAGCTATTGAAATGATAAAGCTAGTAGGGATCCCTCGTGCTGAAAAAATAGTAAATGAATATCCTCATCAACTTTCAGGTGGTATGAGGCAAAGGATTATGATAGCTATGGCATTGGCTTGTCAACCTAAACTTCTCATAGCAGACGAGCCTACTACTGCATTAGATGTTACTATACAAGCTCAGATATTGGAAATTATGAATGATTTAAAAAACAAATTGAACACATCTATTATGTTAATAACTCATGATTTAGGAGTTATTGCGGAGATGGCAGATCATATTATAGTAATGTATTCTGGAAAAATAGTGGAAGATGCACCAAGTCTCGAATTATTTAAGAATCCACGGCATCCATATACTATTGGTCTTATGAGTTCTATTCCTTCTCTAGTCAAGGAAGGTCAGCGTCTTGAGACTATACCTGGTGCAGTACCCAATCCACTTTACTTGCCTAAAGGATGTTATTTCCATCCAAGATGTAAATATGCTACTGAAGAATGTAGAAAAGCTCAGCCTGAGCTAAGGGAATTAGTACCTAACCATAAAGCAGCATGTTTTAGAGCTGAGGAGGTGGCTAAATAATGAGTGAGGTAATATTGGAAGTGAATAATCTTAAAAAATACTTTCCTATACACCAGGGATTTTTAAGAAGAAAAGTAGGAGATGTTAAAGCTGTAGACGATGTTTCTCTTTTTATAAAAGAAGGTGAAACCTTAGGTATAGTAGGTGAATCTGGATGTGGAAAATCTACTTTAGGTAGAACTCTTTTAAGATTATACGAGGCTACTGATGGAGAGGTATATTATAAGGGAAAAAATGTACTAAATGCTCATAAGGATGAAATGAAAGAATTAAGAAGAGAGATGCAAATAGTATTTCAAGATCCCTATAGTTCACTAAATCCAAGGATGACCGTATCTAGGATAGTTGGTGAATCATTAGTTGAACATGAATTATTCCATAAAGGTAAGGAATTAGATGATTATGTAGTGGATATAATAACAAAATGTGGCTTGGCTAAATATCACTTAAACAGATATCCTCACGAATTTTCAGGGGGTCAAAGACAGCGTATAGGTATAGCTAGAGCTTTAGCATTAAATCCTTCATTCATTGTAGCAGATGAGCCAGTATCAGCTCTGGATGTATCAATTCAATCTCAAGTTATAAATCTATTGACAGATTTACAAAGAGATTTAAATTTATCTTATATGTTTATTTCTCATGATTTAGGAGTAGTTAGATATATTAGTCATAGGGTAGGAGTTATGTATCTGGGATCAATGGTAGAATTAGCGGGAAAAAATGCTTTATTCGATAGTCCAAAGCATCCATATACTCAGGCATTACTTTCAGCTATACCTAAACCAGATCCAACAGTTAAGCGAGATAGGATAATATTAGAAGGAGACATACCAAGTCCCGCTAATCCACCATTAGGATGTAAATTCCACACTCGCTGTATGTATGCTAAGGATATATGTAAAGAGGAAATACCTGAGTTTAAAAATCTGGGAGGAGACCATTTTGTTGCGTGCCATTTTGCCAAATAAAAAATCTATTGGAGAACATGAGAGAGATATAAAACATGAGATTGATAAAAAGCATGAAGAGGAACCTTATGAATTTACAAGGAAAGATATCTTAGCCATGATTATTGCAGGCTATCAATTAATTATGCCTATAGTTTTAATAGGTGTAGTAGTATTTTCTTTATTCACTTATTGGTTTTTAAACTTTTTTATGAAATAGAAAGAGGTAAGGATAGATATAGTAAGATAAGTTCTTACCTTACTATGTCTATCCTATAATTTTATTTTATTTTTATTAAAAATTATTGACAATAGAAAATAAAATGTTTATAATTAAAAGGTAATATTTTTTAATATGCGGGAGTGGCGGAATTGGCAGACGCGCTAGACTTAGGATCTAGTGTCATTGACGTGGGGGTTCAAGTCCTCTTTCCCGCACCATTATATTAACCAGTGGTTATACCATTGGTTTTTTTCATATATTAAATATATGGTTAAATCCATAAGAATTGGATAATAATATTTTTTATGATATAATTTTATGGTATAATAGATTAGTTTATAATGGATTAAATAATAAGTTTAAGGAGGAAATTTACAATGAACTCTGTTTTGGAAAAAAAAGAAAATAATAAAGCCATATTTAGTATTGAGATCGGTGAAGATAAATTTGAAGAAGCGGTTCAAAAAGCATATTTAAAAAACAGAAATAGATTTAACATACCGGGATTTCGTAAAGGGAAAGTGCCAAGGAAAATAATTGAAATGAATTATGGAGAAGGTGTATTTTATGAAGAAGCATTAAATAACCTTTTACCAGAAGCTTATGATGAAGCTGTAGAAAATTTGGGACTTGAACCAGTAGATACTCCTGAAGTAGATATTGAACAACTAGAAAAAGGAAAACCTCTAGTGGTAAAGGTAGAAGTAATCATAAAACCAGAAGTTAAATTGGGAGATTACAAGAGCATAGAAATTGAAAAGGTAGAGTATAATGTTACAGATGAAAATATAGATATGGAATTAAAGACTATTCAAGAAATGAATGGTAGAATTATTGATGCCGGTGATAGGGAAACTAAAGAGGGAGATATACTTACCATTGATTTTGAAGGTTATGTAGATGGTGAACAATTTGAAGGTGGAACAGCAGAAAATCAGGAACTAGAAATAGGGGCAAATAAATTTATTAAAGGATTTGAAGAGCAACTTAAAGGCAAGAAAAAAGGAGATAAAGTTGATGTCAATGTAACCTTCCCTGAAGATTATTTTGAAGAAAGCCTAAAAGGAAAAGAAGCTCTATTTAAAGTAACTATCCATGAAATCAAAGAAAAAGAATTACCAGTTTTAGATGATGAATTTGCAAAAGATGTATCTGAATTTGATACTTTAGAGGAATATAAACAAAGTATTAGAGAAAGACTTGAAAAAGAAGCAAAAGATAAAGAACAAATTGAATTAGAAAATAGAGTAGTGGAAAAGATTGTTGAATTATCAGAGATGGATATACCAGAAGTTATGATAGAACATCAAATAGACAATGAAATAGGCGAATTTGACTATAGATTAAGGATTCAAGGTTTAAGCTTAGAACAATATTTAGAATTAACCAATGCAACNAGTAAAACCTGTAGCTGAAAAAAGAGTTAAAGCTGACCTAGTTCTTGATGCTATAGCTAAAGAAGAAAAGTTAAAAGTTTCTGATGAAGATTTAGATAATGAGCTTGAAAGATTAGCTGTAGAATATAATCAAGAAAATGTAGAGAAATTTAAAGAAGATATGAAAAAAGGAGATTTAGAACACCTTAAGGCGGGTATAATGAGAGATAAGACTATAGAATTATTGGTTAAAAATATAAAATATATTTAATCTTTTAGGAGGGGTATATAATGACATTAGTTCCTGTTGTTGTAGAGCAAACTAATAGAGGGGAAAGGTCCTATGATATTTATTCTAGACTTCTAAAGGAAAGGATAATATTTCTGGGTGGGGAAGTTAATGATGTAACCGCAGATTTAATAGTAGCCCAACTATTATTTCTAGAAGCAGAAGATCCAGATAAGGATATACAACTTTATATAAATAGTCCAGGCGGTTCAATAAGTGCTGGATTTGCAATATATGATACTATGCAGTATATAAAACCAGATGTATCAACTATATGTATAGGTATGGCAGCAAGTATGGGTGCTTTTCTATTAGCATCTGGGGCAAAAGGAAAAAGATTTTCTCTTCCAAATGCCGAAGTTATGATACATCAACCTCTAGGAGGAACTCAGGGGCAAGCAGAAGATATTAGAATTCATGCAGAAAGAATAATTCGAACTAGAGAAAAGATAAATCAAATATTAAGTGAAAGAACAGGCCAGCCTTTAGACAAAATTTCTAAGGATACCGATAGAGATTTCTTTATGACTGCTTTAGAAGCTAAGGAATATGGTATAATAGATGAGGTAATTGAATCAGGAAAATAAGATTAAGTGAGGTGTCATGATGGCAAAATATGATGACAAACAGCTTCGCTGCTCCTTTTGTGGAAAACCACAAGATCAAGTTAGAAGACTTATAGCAGGTCCAAATGTATTTATCTGTGATGAGTGTATAGAACTATGTCAAGAAATAATTGATGAAGAGTTTATAGAAAATGTGGATTACGATTTAAGAGAATTACCAAAGCCAATAAAGATAAAAGAAACTTTAGATGAATACGTAATAAAACAAGAGAGAGCAAAAAGAGCTTTAGCTGTTGCAGTATATAATCATTACAAAAGAATAAATAAAAAACCATCAAAAACTAGTGATGTAGAGCTACAAAAATCTAATATAGTCATGATTGGACCTACTGGTTCAGGAAAGACTTTACTTGCTCAAACATTAGCTAAAATATTAAATGTGCCCTTTGCCATAGCAGATGCTACTTCTTTAACAGAAGCTGGGTACGTTGGTGAAGATGTTGAAAATATAATACTAAAGCTTATCCAAGCTGCAGATTATGATATAGAAAGAGCAGAGCAGGGAATAGTTTATATCGATGAAATCGATAAAATTGCTCGAAAAACAGAGAATCCTTCTATTACAAGGGATGTATCTGGTGAGGGAGTACAGCAGGCACTGCTTAAAATTCTTGAAGGCACTGTGGCAAATGTTCCACCTCAAGGAGGAAGAAAGCATCCACATCAAGAGTTTATCCAAGTTGACACCACTAATATTTTATTCATAGTTGGTGGAGCCTTTGATGGAGTAGACAAGATAATTCAAAGTAGAGTTGATACGAAATCCATGGGATTTGGTGCTGATATCAAGAGTAAGGAAAATGTTGCAATAGGAGAATTATTGAAAGAGATACAGCCAGAAGACTTGTTAAAGTATGGGCTAATACCTGAGTTTGTGGGACGTCTACCAGTAATTGTAACATTAGAGGAATTAGATGAAGAATCCCTTGTGAAGATATTAACTGAGCCTAAAAATGCTCTTGTAAAACAATATACAGAACTATTCAATATGGATGGAGTAGAATTAGAATTTGATGAAGATGCTTTAAAAGCCATAGCTCAAAAGGCAATAGAAAGAAAAACAGGAGCAAGAGGATTGCGTAGCATAATTGAAGAGACTCTATTAGATATAATGTACGAAATTCCTTCGAGAGAAGAAATTGAAAAATGTCTAATCACAAAAGACACCATAGTAAACAATGGAGAACCAACATTAGTGCTATCAGAGAGAAAGGCAAAAAATAGAGCTAAAAAAAATGATAACAAGGAATCTGCATCATAAAAACGGAAAGCTCACTCTTTAGTGAGCTTTTATTTTGTATTTTATTATTATTATTCAAAAGTATGGTAATATTAGTTTAAGGGGATGTTTATTAACAAATAACTAAAAACATAGAGACAAAAGGAGTGAGGTTATGTACAAAGATTTGTATGTTGTGCAGAAAAAAACAATACCTCTTATACCCTTAAGAGGTATGTCCGTCTTTCCTCACATGGTTATCCACTTTGATGTGGGAAGGGAAAAATCAATTAATGCTTTAGAAAAGGCTATGGTAGATGATTCTTTAGTTCTTTTATGTACTCAAAAAGATGCTAAAGTTGAAAATCCAACATTAGAAGACTTCTATCATATTGGAACTATTGTTAAAATAAAACAAATGTTAAAACTACCCGGCGGTAGTATAAGAGTTTTAGTCGAAGGAATAAATAGAGGTAAAATAGCTGAAATGACCAATGAAGAGGATTATTTTGAAGCTGAGGTGGAAGAATATATCTATAAGTCTGAGGAAGTTATTGTGGATAAGGAAACTGAGGCAGCTATGAGATTGGTTATTGGCGATTTTGAACAATATCTATCCTTCAGTAATAGAATATCACCAGATGTATTGTTAACAATTACAGATATCGAGGAACCAGGCAGATTAGTTGATGTTATTGCTTCCTACATTCACTTAAAAATAGAAGATCATCAAAAAGTTTTAGAAACTTTTGACTTTTACGAGAGATTGGAAGTTCTTCATAAGATTTTACAGGAAGAGATAGAATTACTGAAGATTGAAGACAAGATCAACCAAAGAGTAAAAAAACAAATAACAAAGGTACAAAAAGAGTACTATTTAAAAGAACAGATGAGAGCTATACAAAAAGAATTAGGTGAAGAAAATGATCTTTTAGAAGATATTGAGGAATATAAGGCTAAAATTGACAAGATAAAGATGCCTAAAGAAGTTAGAGAAAAGGCTTTAAAGGAAGTAGAAAGGCTAGACAAGATGCCCCCTAGTTCAGTAGAAACTGCAGTTATAAGGACATATTTGGATTGGATTGTTGAGCTGCCTTGGGACAAGGAAACAAAGGATAAGGTAGATATTAAAAAAGCCAGAGAGGTTTTAAATAAAGATCATTATGGATTAACAGATGTAAAAGAAAGAATACTAGAATTTTTAGCTATACGAAAATTAGCTACAAATATGAAAGGGCCCATATTATGTTTAGTGGGACCTCCTGGAGTTGGAAAGACCTCTATTGCAAAATCCATAGCAAAGGCATTGAATAGAAATTTTATTCGCATGTCCTTAGGAGGAGTACGAGATGAGGCAGAAATTAGAGGTCATAGAAAAACTTACGTAGGTGCTATGCCGGGAAGAGTTATCAGTTCCATCAAAAAATCAGGTTCTAAGAACCCAGTATTCTTGTTTGATGAAATTGACAAATTAAGCAGTGATTTTAGAGGTGATCCTGCTAGTGCCTTATTGGAAGTTTTAGATCCTGAGCAGAACAATACATTTACAGACCATTTTCTTGAGGTTCCCTTTGATCTATCAAAGGTATTGTTTATAACTACTGCCAATACAGTATCTTCTATTCCAGCACCTTTATTGGATAGAATGGAACTTATTCCAATAAGCGGTTATACAGAAGATGAGAAATTAAAGATTGCCATTAATTACCTTTTACCAAAACAACTTAAAGAACATGGATTAAAAGAGGAAAACTTGGAACTATCTGAAACTGCTATAAAAAGTATAATAAACAATTATACACGAGAAGCAGGAGTAAGAAACTTGGAACGAAATATTGCAAATATATGTAGAAAAGCAACAAAAAAAATAGTTGAATCCAATGTAAAAACGGTTAGAGTTAATAAGGGAAATCTTCATAAATATTTAGGGATTGAAAAATATCATTTTGATATAGGAGAAAGAGAAGATCAAATTGGTGTAGCAACAGGATTAGCTTGGACGGCGTTTGGAGGAGAGACATTGTCCATTGAAGTCAATTGTATGAAGGGAACAGGCAAGCTTCAGCTAACAGGTCAATTAGGGGATGTAATGAAGGAATCTGCGATGGCTGGTATTAGTTATATTAGAGCTAATTCAGAAGCCCTAGGAGTGGATGGCAATTTTTATAAGGATATGGATATTCATGTCCACGTACCCGAAGGTGCAATCCCAAAAGATGGTCCTTCAGCGGGTATAACTATGGCTACTGCTTGTATATCTGCCCTTACCAATAGACCAGTTAATATGGATATAGCCATGACAGGTGAAATTACATTGAGAGGAAGAGTTCTTCCTGTCGGAGGAATTAAAGAAAAGGTCTTAGCAGCCCATAGAATTGGTATAAAGAAGATTTTGATTCCTTTTGAAAACAAAAAGGATTTAGAAGAAATACCAGATAAGATTAGGAGGAGAATGGATTTCGTATTGGTGAAGAACATGGAAGAAGTATTAAAAGAAGCTTTATTAAAAGAGGACGATGATCATGAAGATAACTAAAGCTGAATTGGAAAAGATTGCTGTTAATAAAAAACAATATCCTGGAGAAGACTTAATTGAAATAGCTTTTGCCGGCAGATCCAATGTGGGAAAATCATCTTTTATAAACTCTATGGTTAATAGGAACAATTTGGCTAGAACTAGTGGTAAACCGGGGAAGACAAGGACAATAAATTTTTATAAAATAAATGAACAATTTAGATTTGTTGATTTGCCAGGTTATGGATATGCTCAAGTTTCCAAGACGGAGAAGGATAAATGGGGTTATATTATTGAAGAATATTTGAATAATAGAAAGAACTTAGCGGAAGTTGTACTATTAGTGGATATTAGACATGAACCTACAGAGCAGGATTTAATGATGTACAATTGGATTAAAGCTTTTAAGTTTACAGGGATAGTAATAGCTACTAAGGCAGATAAAATATCAAAGGGTAAATATCAAGCAAATATAAAAAGTATAAAGAATAAACTTAAAATAAATGATACCAATTTAATCATACCTTATTCTTCTTCAAAGAAGATCAATAAGGATGAAGTATGGAAAACATTTGAGGAAATATTAATGAAAAATAAAGAGCAGCAATTTTAATAAATTGCTGCCCCCTAAACATTATTCTTTTTCAAACATATCCTTTGTAGCACCACAAACTGGGCAAACCCAATCCTCTGGTAGATCTTCAAAAGCAGTGCCAGGTGCAATTCCACTATCTGGATCACCTTCAGCTGGATCATAAACGTATCCACAAGGTCCACAAACATATCTATCCATGATTTTATTCTCCTTTCATTATGTAATCAATAGAAATAATACCCATGAATTAAAGGATTTAAACAAAAGTAATAGAAAAATTAAAAATTTCTTAAATGTTTTATTAAATATCTATAAATTAATATTAGCCTTGTACAATAGATTAAAGGCGCTAATAGTGGGTAAAATAATTATAGCTTATAATCTAACGTATAATATTAAAATAGATGGGCGTGATTTAAATGTCTTTTAAATTCAAAGGTTCAGTGTGTAGTGATTTAGATGATATAAAAATCTTTATACAGGATATATTAGATAAATTAGATGATTTTATAAAAGATGAGAATTTGATGTTTGATTTAAAATTAATATTAAATGAGTTAGTTATAAATAGCGTTATTCATGGGAATAAATGTAACAAGAATAAATGTGTGAATTTATATTTAGAGATAGTAGGAGATACTATTAGAATTGAAGTAAGCGACGAAGGACAAGGGGTTGATTTTGATATAGACTCCTATAAACCTGAAGAACTAAAATGCTGTGGAAGAGGACTTGTAATCGTTGATGGATTATCTGATGAGATGTATATTGACAACAATAGAGTGATAGCTGTTAAACATATGAGTTAAATTAAAAAGGTTTATTTAAAGGATAAACTTGTTGGCGGGGTATAAAACCCTGCCATTATATTTTAACCTATCATTTTTATATATTTTATGATAAAATTAATTTTGTTAAGGAAACAATTAATTATTATAATAGGAAGGGATTATTTTTTATGAAAATGACAAGAGACGATCTTAGAAACATTGCTATTATTGCTCACGTAGACCATGGAAAAACTACACTAGTAGATAGTATGTTGAAACAAAGTGGAATATTTAGGGCAAACCAAGTAGTAGAAGATAGGATTATGGATTCTAATGATATAGAAAGGGAGCGAGGTATTACTATATTATCAAAGAATACAGCCATTCATTATAAAAACACAAAGATAAATATTATAGATACCCCAGGACATGCTGATTTTGGGGGAGAAGTAGAGCGAGTTCTTAAAATGGTAAATGGTGTAGTATTATTAGTAGATGCTTTTGAGGGACCAATGCCTCAAACAAAATTTGTTTTAAAAAAGGCTTTTGAATTGGATTTACCGGTAATAGTATGTATAAATAAAATAGACAGACCAGGAGCAAGACCAAAAGAAGTTATAGATGAAGTCTTGGATTTATTTATTGAACTAGGAGCAGGAGAAGAATATTTAGATTCACCTTTTGTATTTGCATCAGCTAGAGAAGGGATAGCTAGTATAGACTTAGATACTAAAAAAGACAATATGGAAGATTTATTTGAAACCATTATTAAGTATATTCCTGCACCAGAAGGAGACCCAGATGAACCTTTACAATTATTAATCTCTACCATAGATTATAATGAATATGTAGGTAGAATTGGAATTGGTAAAATAGAAAGAGGAAAAATTAAAACCAACCAAGAAGCAATAATCGTTAACGAAGATAGGCAAAACGACATTAAAAAAATAAAAATAACAAAAATATATGAATTTGAAGGATTAAACAGGGTGGAAGTAGAAGAATCAACGGTAGGAAGTATAATCGCAGTAACTGGAGTAGAAGGAATTCATATAGGCGATACTATCTGCCATATGGAACATCCAGAACCTCTACCTTTTGTAAAGATATCAGAACCTACTATTGCTATGACTTTTTCTGTAAATAATAGTCCTTTTGCTGGTAGAGAAGGTAAATATGTAACATCAAGGCAAATAAGGAATAGATTATTTAAAGAGTTGCAAACAGATGTTAGTTTGCGTGTAGAAGAAACTGATTCTACAGATGCCTTTAAAGTATCGGGAAGGGGGGAACTACATTTATCTGTCCTTATAGAAAATATGAGAAGAGAGAATTTTGAGTTCCAAGTTTCAAAACCTGAAGTTCTATTTAGATATGAAGATGGCAAGAAATATGAGCCTATGGAAACAGTAACAGTTGACGTAGCAGAAGCATATATTGGATCAGTAATAGAGAAATTAGGTACTAGAAAGGGAGAATTAGTCAGTATGTCCGAAGCAAATGGCGGATATTCAAGATTGGTTTTCTCCATACCTGCTAGAGGATTAATTGGTTATAGACAGGAGTTTATGACAGATACCAAGGGAAATGGTATTATAAACTCAGTATTTGACTGCTATGCACCTTATAAAGGTGAAATTCCAAAGAGAAGTGAAGGATCATTAATTTCTTTTGAAACAGGAGAAGCTACAGCTTATGGTCTATATTCAGTTCAGGATAGAGGAACATTATTTGTAACTCCAGGGACTAGTGTCTATGAAGGAATGGTCATAGGTTCTAATCCAAAGAGTATGGATATTGAGGTAAATATATGCAAAAAGAAACATCAATCAAATACTAGGGCATCGGGAGCAGATGATGCATTGAGATTATCACCTCCCCGACAAATGTCTTTAGAAGAAGCTTTAGAGTTTGTAGAGGACGATGAATTGATTGAAATTACTCCTACTACTTTTAGGATTAGAAAAAAAATCCTTGATACTAACAAAAGATATAAGTCCAAGAAAAATAATTAGTTAGTCTATCATAAAAACAAGGGTGATTTTATGGATTATATAGTAAACGGTTATATGTGGTTTTTAAAAAACATATTATGGTTGAATATTTTATTTGCCATATTATTAGTTTTTTTTGAGAGAAGAAACCCTACAACTACTTGGCTATGGCTTATGGTATTAACATTTTTACCAGGTATCGGATTTTTACTATATTTATTCATTGGACAGGATATGAGCAAGAAAAAGATGTTTAAAATAAAAGAAGAAGAGGATAGGGGTTTTAGAGATAGAGTATTAGAACAAGGACAAAAAATACAAGAAGAGGAATATAATTATTCAAATGTTAAATTTTTAGAATATAAGGATATAATCAAGATGCATATTTTGACTAGTGAAGCTTATTTTTCGCAGGACAACGAAGTAGAACTTTATTTTTCTGGTGAGGAAAAGTTTGCAGCACTTCTTGAAAGTATATCCAAGGCAAAAAAATATATCTATATAGAATACTATATAATTAAAAGTGATGGCATAGGAACTAAGATAATAGATAAATTGACTGAAAAGGTCAAAGAGGGTGTAGAAGTAAAAGTACTGTATGATGGTATGGGCGGCAGAAATTTAAAGAGAGGCTGTTTTGATGAACTCAAGGCATCAGGTGGAGAAGTAGCTGTGTTTTTTCCTCCCTTTGTACCTTTTCTTAGTCTAAGAATCAACTATAGAAATCATAGAAAGATATGTATAATAGATGGTGAGGAAGCTTATGTTGGAGGATTTAATATAGGTGATGAGTATTTAGGTCTTTCTAAAAAGTTTGGTTTTTGGAGAGATACCCATATGAAAATACGAGGAACTGCTGTTGGAGGGCTACAGTGGAGGTTCTTCAAGGATTGGAGATTTGCAGCTCACAAGGATAATGTCAATTGTGAGGTAAGACTACCTAAAGTTAAAACCAAAGGGAGCGCTGGAATTCAAATAGTTAGCAGCGGACCTGACTCTAAATGGGCTAGTGTTAAAGATGGATATTTTAAGATGATAACCAATGCTCGGGAGAGAATATATATTCAAACCCCTTATTTTATTCCAGACGATAGTATATTTGAAGCATTAAGAGTTGCAGGTCTTTCAGGTTTAGATGTAAAAGTTATGATACCATGTAAACCAGACCATCCTTTTGTATATTGGGCAGGGCTTTCTTATATTGGTGAGCTTTTAGAAGCAGGAGTTAAGTTCTATACCTATGAGAATGGTTTTTTGCATAGTAAGATATTTTTAATGGACGATTTTCTAACCTCTATAGGAACTGCCAATTTGGACATTAGATCTTTTAAGCTTAATTTTGAGGTAAACGCATTTATATATGATGAGAAAGTAAATAAAAAGATGGTAGAACAATTCCATTTAGATTTAGATCATTGTAAGGAAATTACTATTGAAGAATATGCAAAGAGATCCAATAGAGTAAAGTTAAAAGAATCGGTGTCAAGATTATTGTCTCCTATACTTTAATAGGATAAAAAAAACATCAAGGGAAACACTATTCTCTGAGGTGGTAATCTTGAAGAAGAAAATACTTTTAACTGTAACTATAATAGTATTAATCTTATCTACATCTTGTATGAGAAAAGCAAATAAGAAACCTATGAAAGTGGAACAAAAACAAAAAGCTCCAAAAACTCTTATTGCTATTAGAGATGGGGTAGATGACATACTTAAGAAATCAGAGGAAATTCAAAAGATGCTTCCATTGACTGAAGAAGAACTCAAGATAGAAAAACCTGAAACCAAAAAAGATGAAGGTGGTACTGCTGAGGATAAAAAGGATAAAGATAAGGAAAAGAAGCCTATACCTAAAGATGAAGTCCTAATTAAAGAATGGAAGGATATAGATAAGAAGATAGAAGAAGTTCATAAACAATGGAATAGCTATGAAGTAGAAGGTGTAAAAAAAGGGGCGACAGATGAAAAGAGGAGTAATTTTAAGAAGAATTTAAACTTATTTACTTTAGCAGTGGAAAATAGGAAGATAACAGATATTATCGATACGGGTAGTAAAGCTTATCTATCTATGGCAACTTTTTTCGACCTATATAAGGATGATATCAGCGGAGATTTGTCTAGAATAAAACATGCTGTACATCAATCATATTTAGGTGTTGAAAGAGGAAATATAGAAAATGCTAAAGCCATATTAGGCTCTACAGAGGAATATATACCTAGAATTAAACAAAAACTTGGCGAAGACAAAACTAAGATAAAAAATTTAGAAAAGTTATCTCTAGGAATATCCGATATGAAACAATCTTTAAATGAGAAGAACATTAAATTGTTGGCAATAAAAAGGGATATAGTGCTTAAAAATTTAAAGGAATTAGAAAAATAAACTAAGGAACTTTAAAAGGGGGAATTTTAATGAAATCAGAAGCAATAAAGGAATTTTATATGGTAAACGGACAGTTAGAATCGACAACAAATATTGAATTCTTTGAAAAGGTGAAAAAACCACCAATTTATGAAGTCATTAGGGTAATAGATGGAATACCCCTGTTTTTAGAAGATCATTTAAATAGAATGAGACAATCAGCCCATATTGTTGATTATAAAATTGAAAGAGCAGATAAAGATATAGAAGAAGATATTAAGAAATTAATATTACAAAACCAGATAGAAAACTTAAATATCAAATTATTGTGTACAGATATTGAAGGTATGGGACAAATATTTTTAGTCTATTTTATTGAAAGTTTTTATCCTCCATTAGAATACTATAAGGAAGGCATACACACTATATTGTTCCAGTATGAGAGGGAAAATCCCAATGCTAAGGTATTAGTGACTTCTTTTAAAGAGGGAGTAGCTAGAAAGTTAAAAGAAGAAAAGGCTTTTGAGGCTCTCTTAGTAAGTAAAGATGGATATATTCCTGAAGGCAGTAGATCTAATATGTTCTTTGTAAAAGGAGAAAAAATGTATACTGCACCAAAAGGTGATGTATTATTAGGAATAACGAGACAGCATATATTTGAAGTATGTGAAATGTTAAATGTAAAAGTTGTTGAAGAAAATATACATGTAGAAGATTTAGATAAACTTGATGGTGCCTTTATGTCAGGCACTTCCGTAAATGTATTGCCTATATCTACTATAGACAATATAAAGCTTGATTCAGTTCATAATAAGATTATAAAAGAAGTAAATAATGGATATGTAAATAAAATGAAAGAATATATTAAGAATAAAAAAGGACAATGGAATTGATCCTATATTCTCTATAGAAGGTCGTGAGGCTTATGAGTATAAAAAAGGTAAATTATATCTTTGTATCTTTAATTATGTGTATAACATTATTTGTTGTACTTAAAGGGTATGGAGGAATGACCGAATTAATTGGGCAGACTAAGATTAGATATTTAGAAATAGCAGTATTTATGATGGGGTTAGATTGGGTTTTTGATGGATTGATTCTAAATGATATAACTGAAACAGTCCACGGGAAAATTAGCTATCTTAAATCTTTAAAAATTGCAGTAATAGGACAATATTATAGTGCCATAACTCCATTTTCTACAGGAGGACAGCCAGTTCAAGTTTATTTAATGTCAAAGGATAATATATCCGTTGCTAAAGGTTCTATTATATTGTTTAATAAATTTATTATATATCAAATGGGTGTGACATTTTATTCTTTAATCATGTTTATATTTAAGATTGGATTCATTTTAAATGATGCAAAGGCAGCTATGCCATTTGTAATAGTTGGTTTTATCATAAACTTAATAGTATTAGCAGGAATAATTCTTTTATTTTATAAACCGGAATGGATAAGACCAATTATAGTCTATTGTTATAAAGGACTCCATAAGATAGGGATAATAAAAGATTTAGATAAAAATATAAGTAAACTTGATAAATCCATGGAAGAATATAGAGAAAGTGTAACTAAAATAAAAGAGAACAAAAAGTCTAGTATAAAACTCCTTATATTAACTTTAATACAGTTGACCTGTTATTTTAGCATTACTTACTTTGTATATTTATCTCTAGGGCTAAATGAGGCAAGTTTTCTTGATATAATAGCTATCCAATCTCTAGTATATATGGCAGCTTCCTATATTCCTACACCAGGAACTGCAGGGGCATCTGAAGGTGGATATTATCTATTGTTTAAACCTCTATTTACTAAGAACTTTATTGGATATGCCCTACTATTGTGGAGAGCTATAAGCTATTACTTTAGATTAATAATTACAGGATTAGTTGCATTAATAGATATGATATTGAGAAAGAGAAAGGCAGTAGTTTAATATAAATGTAAGTCAATTATATTTGTGAGGGATGGATATGGATAAAATTATAGGTTTTATTGGCTGTGGAAATATGGCCCAAGCCATGATTGGTGGAATACTAAAATCCAATCTAGTATCAAAAGACAATATTATTGCATCAGCAGCTACAGAAGAAACGGTCAAGAGAGTTCAAGGTATTTATAATATAAAAACAACAACTAATAATGTCGAAATGGCAAGTATAGCTGATATATTGATATTAGCAGTAAAGCCGAATAGATATGAATCGGTAATAGATGAGATAAAGGACGATGTTAAAAAGGATGTAATAATCATTGGTATAGCTGCAGGTATTAGTATGGAATATATGGAAAATAAGTTCCATAGGAAGACAAAGATAGTAAAGGCAATGCCCAACACACCAGCTATGGTAGGGGAAGGGATGACCGCTATATCTTTAAATAAAGAAGTTGGAGAAGATGAAATAGATGAAGTGATTAGCATATTTAATAGCTTTGGAGAAACAGAAATTGTAGAAGAAAGTTTAATGGATGCAGTTACAGCTGTAAGCGGATCATCACCAGCTTATGTATATATTATGATAGAAGCTATGGCAGATGCAGCAGTAATGGAAGGAATGACTAGAAAATCAGCATATAAATTTGCTTCTCAGGCGGTATTAGGTTCAGCAAAGATGGTACTCAAGACAGGCGTTCATCCAGGAATATTAAAGGATAATGTTTGTTCTCCTAAAGGGACTACCATAGAAGCTGTGGCTTCATTAGAAGAAAATGGTTTTAGGACAGCTATTATTGAAGCTATGAGAGTTTGTGCAGACAAATCAAGGGAAATGTCCAAATAAAAATCTTGTGACCGAAAGGCACAAGATTTTTTTAATAAACTATTGACACCAATAGAATATTGGTGTACTATATATTTAACACACCAGAACATTAGAACAATGGAGGTGAAAATATGGAATTTAATGAAAATCTACCAATATATATTCAAATTATGAATTTGATAAAAGGAAAGATGACTTCAGGAGAGATTAGTGGAGGTGATAAATTGCCATCAGTAAGAGAGCTTTCAAAGGAATTAAAAGTTAATCCTAATACTATACAGAGAACATATCAGGAATTGGAAAGAGAAGATTTAGTCTTTACACAGAGAGGAATGGGAACTTTTGTTACGGAAGATACGGAGATAATCAAAGAGCTAAAAAAGAGCATGGCTACGGATGTAGTTAATGGGTTTTTAATGGAAATGAAGAAATTGGGGTTTAACTCTAATGAGATAATGGATATAATATCAGAATGGATAGAAAAGGAGGAGAGAGAATGAAAAATATCGTTGAAATAAAAGGTCTTACTAAAAATTATTTTAATAAGAGGGCATTAGATGATTTAAATCTAAATATAGAAGAAGGAAAAGTAGTAGGCATACTAGGACCAAATGGCAGTGGAAAAACCACTTTGATTAAGATATTAACTGGTTTGTTGAGAGAATCTAAAGGAGAAGTCCTTATAGATGGACATAATGTAGGAGTATATACTAAATCAATAGTTTCATATTTACCAGATAGAAATTTCTTATACAATTGGATGACTATAGAAGAAGCTGGTAAGTTCTATAAAGATTTTTATTCTGATTTTGATGAAAAGAAATTTGAAGAACTATTGGATTTTATGAAATTAGAAAAGAGTATGAAGATAACATCTCTTTCAAAGGGGATGCATGAAAAGTTAAATTTATCTTTGGTACTCTCAAGAAATGCTAAACTATATATACTAGATGAACCAATTGCAGGAGTAGACCCAGTAGCAAGGGATAAAATCCTCGATGCAATAATAAATAATTATAACGAAAATAGCTCTATGCTTATAACCACACATTTGGTAAGGGATATGGAAAGCTTATTTGATGATGTAATATTCCTTAGAGATGGTGAAGTAGTCCTTGAAGGAAATGCTGAATCTTTAAGAGAAGAAAAAGGTAAACAGATAGATGATATTTACAAGGAAATATTTGGAGAATAGGAGGGATAATATGGGTAGATATATAAAGTATGAAATAAAAGGATCTTATAAATTTATTTTAGGAGTATTAGCATTAGTCCTAATACTTATAACAGGAATATACGTTTATGTAGATAGTGTGAATGAGCCTTCAGCTTTTGGTGCAACTATGGTAGGATTATCATCTTTAGTTATGTTTGGTACAGCTTTAACAACATTTTTATACATCGTAGGTTCTTTTAGAAAAGAACTATATGAAGATAGAGGGTATTTGACATTTACACTACCTTTAACTGGTAATCAGATATTAGGGGCTAAACTTATAGTAGCTATAATATGGTTTTTATTATTAGGATTTGTAGTAGGAAGTTATAACATTCTTATGATGATGAAATTTGTACCAATAGAATATAATACCATAGACTTTTCACAGATATTTTCTGTATTTAGCAAAGAACTAGTGGTCATATTAACTATGGGTTTTATAGGTGGAGTTAATACATTGATACTGATATACTTTTCCATGGCTCTTAGTAGGGTTACTTTTAGGAACAAAAAGATTGGCGGACTTTGGTTTATAATATTTTTAGTATTGAGTGGAATAATAGCTTATGGTCAAGTAAAAATAGCAACGGCGTTACCTTATTATATAGATTTAAATACATTTAAAGTTAGTACTATGGATATATTAGGCTATCATTTAGGCATAACTGTAAATGCAAATCAAGGTTTGATGATAACAGGAGATATGGGACACAGCTTTTTAAATATTGCAGGATTTATATATAGTATAGCAATAGGAGTTTTGTCTTTCTTAGGCACTGGATATATAATTGAAAATAAAATAGATTTGTAATAAATAAAATCCCTAGAAATAGGGATTTTATTTATTTAAAACTATCCCGATTTGAATCTGGTTGAAATTAGAGTTTTTGTTGGATATTATGAAAGTAAATAGAGTTTGTATATTGAAAATAAATGAGGGGGTGAAATAATGTTTAAAAGATTTTTATTTACAATGACTATTATTATGACATTATTTATTATTGAACCCAAAAAACAAAATAATATACTTATATCTGGGGAAGAGGATTTAATAAAATGGAATAGCTATGAAGTAGAAGATGTTTTAGCTTAATTAAATATCTATATTATAGAAATCTTTACAACTTTTTATAACCATGTTTTTCAATTCATATTGACCTAATATTTCACAAAGATATATACACTTTTTAAGAGAATCCATATACGATTCATATCCAATAAGATACTCAGCAATACCTTTTCTAAAGTATAAAAGATTTAATCCATTATAATCCCTATGTTTATTACAATACTCTATGCCCAAGTCAGAATACTTTAAAGCACTTTTATGCATATCAAGTCTATGATAAGTATAGGACAAGTTATAGCATATTTTAGGATAAAGCCTTTCATTCGAATCAACTATTTCCATGCAGAATTCCATTATTTTAAGACTTTTTTCTATAGATTCAATTTCATCTAATACAAGAGCCATATTCATTAAGATTCTTAGTTCTGTAGAATTATATATAAAAGATTTATAGCTGTCTAGTGAAAAGTCAGGTGTAGTAATTTTAATAGCTTCGATTAATTTATCAAAAGATTTATTAAAATTACTATATTCTTTACTTAATATTATGGATTCTATTAATAATATGAGTTGATTTATCAGATTCGTGAAATAAGTATTAGATTCGTTATTGAGCAAAGTTTTTAAATCATTTAATTCTACTGATAAGGTTTGATATTCGTCTCTATCTATTTTTGATTCTAATCTATTTCTTATTTCTTGAAAGGTAGAATAATCATTTAGTCTGTAATCTAGCAAAAGTTTATTTAAATCTTTTTTAAATATAGGAGAAAGTAAGTCTAAAGTTTCTTGTATGGGCATTACTTTACCGTGTTCGATTTTTCGCAAAGTATCTACATGAACACTAGATAGTTCGTATACATCTTTTTGGGTTAGTTTTAGGTTATTTCTAATGCTACGTACTTCTTCCCCAAAACCTTGAAGATTATAATACAAGATATTTGACACCTCCTTAGAATTAAGCTAAGAATAAACTTAATTTAAATTTACTTATTTATTATATATTATAAATGAAATGAAAAATAAGTAAAGGATGAGGGAATGAGAAAACAATGCTACTTTAAGATATATTGAAGAAGATAATTAGTATCCTAGTAAATAGTCTTAATAGTAATAGGAAAATTTTTCTAAGGAAATCCAGATCTGAATCTGGTTGAAAATATCTAATTTAGCTTATATAATAGAAGTAAATAACATATATGAAAATAAACGTAAAATAAAAATGCGTTCAAGGTTGCTTAGTAAAAATTTATGATTATAATTTTTTATAATATTAGGTGCCATAGGATTTACTTTATTTAAATTATTAGTTGTAGATATATTGATATTAGACAAGTATTATGTCATAAGACTAGTGACAAAAAAGTAAATAAAAATAATTTTAAATTATTGAGGTAGGAGATGAATAGAATGGTAAGGTTGAATAATAAAGGTGATTCCATAGTAATGATGGGAGGATGTGGAGTTGCATTTGGATTCTGTCACGAAAAAGATTAGTTACTAGAACAAGTTATTATAAAGTCTTTGACATTATGTCAAAGACTTTGTAATAATTATTTGAAAGTTAATCATATTCATTAAATATATAAAAATTAAGTGAGGAAGGAGAATATTAATGGAAGAAATTCTAACACTGTTAAAATCTAATTTTGAAAGTTTAGAAAAAGATTTTTATATTATGCAGAATAAAAAGTATAGAAATGCTGTATTATGGCATGTGCCTTCTCTAAGCGTATATGCTTTGGATTATTTAACTACTGAATTGTTCATAAGTTTAATAAAAGTAAATTCTAAAAATGAAATAGAAAACTGGTTTAACCAAAATAAATCTAGAGTATTAGACTTAAAAGAAGAAATAGAATTTATGCTGAATTATAAGCAAGATATTGAAGAAGATTCTCTAGGAATTTTCAGGCTTTGTTTATTAGTGTCTCAACAATGCAATCTTAATTGTGTTTATTGTTATGCAAATGGTGGTACTTATGGAAAACCTTCATTTATGAATAGTGAAACATCTTATAAAGCAATTGAAATGTTTTCTAGAATGTATAATTCAATATACGATATCCAATTTTTAGGAGGTGAACCTCTTCTTAATCTTGATGTTATTGAAGAAACTATAGATTTTATTGATGATCTAGTTATACAAGGGAAGCTAATTAAGAAACCACAGATTTCAATAGAATCAGGATTAGCAGTAAGCCATGAACAAATGAAAAGATTTCTTAATTTATTGGAAGAACATCCAGATATATGTGTTGTTGTGAGTTGCGATGGACCTAAAGAAATACAAGATATGCTAAGAAAATATAAGGATGGAAGTCCTTCTTTTGATATAGTATCTAAAAATCTAGACTTGTTGAGAGAATATAATCAACCTAAATCTGTTCAGGTAACTTATACAAGAGTTCATCAAAGTAAAGAAATGTCCCCTTCAGATATAAGAAGTTATTTTAAAGAGAGATTTAAAATATCTAATATAATGATGTCAGATGTTATGTCTAGAGACTCCTCTATTATTGTAGATAAGGCTGATAAAGATTATTTACAGTCAAGGTATTCCATAGAAGAAATATTAAAAAGACATCCAACGTCATCTTTTTGCAGGATGGGAGCATCAAGTTTTACAGTTGATACTCAAGGTCACATATATCCTTGTCAAATACTTATGGGAATAGATAAATTTGAATTAGGTAACGTACATGATGAAATTGAAAAGAGAAAAGAAAAATTTTTAGAATTATCTAAATTCTATGCCAATAGAGCAGATAAATCTAAATATAAATAATGTGAAGAATGTTATCTTAAATATTTTTGTGGCGATTGCCCTTCTAGGGAATATATTTCTAATGGAACAATTAATAAAACCTTTGAAGAGTGTCATAACCGTAAGGAAGAAATTGAGGAATTAGTTTTAAAATATACTAATGGTATAAAAATTTGAGGAAATTACATAATTTCCTAATAAGAAAATAGAAATGTTTATTAAATATATTAAGCGATTTCAAATTATGAAATTTACTCATATAATATTTTATTGTATTAGACGTTTTGGTTATTAACGAAAAGGAGGCTAGAATGAAGAAGTATTTTTTTAGTTCAAAAAAACTATTATTTGTAACTATTATTTTAACTATTTTAGTTTCTATAGCAACGATTTCTATAGCCTATATTCTTCAAGACCTAGTAGATATAAGTATATCAGGAAATATGAATCGTTTAAAGAAAGCAGTTTATTTAACAATAACATTTATAATTGCATTTAAAATTCTTTCTTACTTACAGCGAACTTTCAAGAAAATTTTTATTAAAAATATTATGTATACATTAAAGAGGGATATATTTAAAAGTATTTTAGCAAAAGACATCTCAAGTTTTAATTCTAGAAATAGTGCAGATTATATTTCGATATTAAATAATGATATAGCACTTGCTGAACAAGACTATTTTATCATTATTTTAATTGGATTTGAATATATATTTAGTTTTATAGCAGGGACTTATGCTCTATTTAAATTAAATTTTTATATAGCTATTTCTTTACTTATAGCTGCACTTATTCCTATATTTATACCCGTATTATTTCAGGAAAAAATGAGAAAAAGAAAAAAAGATTATTCAGATAGTCTAAGCTCATTTATTATAAAAATAAAAGATATGTTCTCGGGATTTGAAGTAATAAAAAGTTTTAATATAGAGGATAAAATAGAAGAGGATTTTCATAACGCTAACATGAATGTAGAAGATAAAAAGTGTAAATCAGGGATAACAGAAGTTACCATAGATACATTATCTGAATTTTTTATATACTTAATGAATTTTTTACCAATAATACTTGGTGCTTATCTTACCATAAAAGGAAGTTTTACTGCTGGCGGTACAATTGCAGCGTTACAGCTTAGTAGTAATATAGTTAATCCATTATTTAACTTTTCTTCTATATTAAATAGAATTAAAGGAATAAAGCCTATAAATGAAAAAATAGAAAGTGTAATAGTTCAAGATAAAAGTAATAATTTAGGAATTAAGAAAGATAGCTTTGAGGATTCAATCCAATTTAAAAATGTTTCATTTTCTTATAACGGAGAAAGACAAATACTTAATAATATAAATCTAACCATAGACAATGGAGAAAAAATAGCTATTGTAGGTAAAAGTGGTAGTGGAAAATCAACTCTACTGAAATTGTTATTAAGATATTATGAAAATTATGATGGGGAAATATTCATAGATGATGTAGAAATTAGGAATTTTAAAATTGATTCACTTTATAATCTTATATCAATAATACAACAAAATGTATTTATGTTTGATGATAGCATTAAATCAAATATTGCATTATACGGAAACTATACGGAGAATAAAATAGATGAAGTAATAAGACTTTCTGGTCTTAAAGAATTTGTAGAGACATTATCTAATGGAAAAGAAACAGAAGTAGGAGAAAATGGTTGCAATATTTCAGGAGGCGAAAAACAGAGAATTTCTATAGCTAGAGCACTTATAAAGAATACAAAAATACTCTTATTAGATGAAGCTACAGCAAGTCTTGATATTAAAACATCCTATGAAATAGAACAGTCAATACTTGATATAGAAGGATTAACCAGTATAGTTGTAACTCATAAACTAAATGAAGACTTGTTACAAAGGTATGATAAAATAATTATTTTAGAAAATGGAAGAATAGTAGAAGAAGGAAGTTTTGATGAATTAATAGATAGAAATGGATTTTTCTATAGTTTATATACTGTTGAAAAAGCTGTTTAATGTGAAATCAAAAAGTTGAATAATAAATTCTAAGAGAAAGGGATAAATATACGAAACTGAAAAGATCCTAGAGAAGGCTATAGCTAGAAAGTAATACAGGAAACCATAAATATGATTCATTTTATTGAACAGGGAAAGAGATAACTATGTAAAGAGCATTTATAGCACATTAATCAAGGAAGAAATATATTAGTAGCTAGAAAAGAACATATATATTAAAAACCTAACTAGGTAAGTATATCTTGCCCAGTTAGGTTTTTATAGGTATCAAAGAGGTTACTAAGTTTATTGAGATTATTTTCCTTATAATAGCAATCAAATAATTCCGATATAGTTTTATTACGTAGGTATATTCGCTATGATAATCTCTTAAATTGTAGTAAATATCGGCTATAAGTTCATAAATTTTTGTCTTCTTATAGGTTAAGTTCCATTTGTTTAAAAATAGCTCTATTTCATTTATGTACTCTATATCTATTATAAAGTTTTTAGTTTTAATTAATTCTTTTAATTCTTTAATATATGTATCTGCCTTTTTATTTGCCTCATATCTTTCAGGGATGAGTATATCTTTAGGCTCTATGTATATATCAAGATTTCGCTCCATCGTAGTTTTGTTGATATTTTTACATATGATTCTCGCACTTTTTTCAGTAAGAGATGTCCTATCGTTCTCAATTAAACTTATTAAATTTCTAGTGATTTCTCCTCCTACTATTTCAACTTGCTTTAAGTTCAATTCATTTCTTATCCTTTTCAGATTTTCGCCTGAGGTAATTTTGTTATAATGTGTCATTATATCAAACCTCTTTCATCTCGAATTATATAAGATATGAATCGCTTTATATTTTATAATAATGATGTAAACATATTTACGTTGTTGATAACAATATACCATATTATGGTGAAAGAGTAAATATGATTAATTTTATTGAAGAAAAAAGGAAGTAAATACATTAAAAAACCAACTGGATAAATATATTTATCTAGTTGGTTTTTTATATACAATATTATTTAATCGAATTCTCTATCAGGTATTGGATTTACTATAGAAAAGTAAGTATAATCATTTGTTGCTTTAGGTTCTAGAATAGGTTTTGGAGCTGTTGCCAATGAGATAGTTGAAACACTTAATGATGTTATAATAATAGCTAATGATAAGAAATTAAATAATACTTTTTTAAACTTCATCATTATTTTCCTCCTTTTCTTTTTCAATAATATTTTTAATGAATTGTTTTGGTAATTCATTATCTTGTTCTAAATAATATAATAAAGTTTTAAATATTAATAATGTATTATCATCTAGTGGAACTTCAGGTATTTCGTCTTTATATGTATCGATAAGGTTATCAAGCTTATTAATATTATTATCTTTATAATAGCAATCAAATAATTCCAATATAGTTTTAATATAAAGTTTATTATTGTTATTTTCTCTTGATATGATCAATGATTGTTCTAGATATTTTTCTTGAAGCTTATATTCATTTAAATATTCATAGGCATTACCTATATTATAATATATATCATCTAAGTAAAAAGAAAATTGGTCTATAGCAGATAGGTTTTCTAAAATAAGATTTAGATACTCTAAAACTTTAGTTTCATCATTTTTGTCCATATAAATATTTAATATATTAGTATAAGCTAAATATAATTCCTCTTTATTATTTTCATGATCTATTGAATTGACTACTTTATTATAACGGTCTAAGGCTTTATCATAATTCTTTAATTCAAAATAACAGTTTCCTTCTAGGATATATACTTTTTTAAATTGTGAATAATCATCAACCCTAATATATTGTTTTGCATTTTCTAAATTTACTAATGATTGTTCAAATAAATTCAAAAATATATAAGCTAAAGCCTTGTTATAATAAAAACCTTTAATATATTTATCTACTATACGATTTTTATTTAATAAAGCAAAATCACAGAGTTTAATACAATCATCATACTTAGTCATATTTATATAACTAGCTGTTAGTTTTAAGGCTAATTTGTAGTTGAAAAATTCATTTAAGTAATTTAAGGAAGATTCCCAAGCTTTTATGAGATATGCATGTTCGTTATTATAATCTTTTAAATTGTAATATATATCCCCTATAAGTTCATAAATTCTCATCTTCTTATAGGTTAAGTTCCATTCGTTTAAAAATAGTTCTATTTCGTTTATATACTCTATATCTATTGTAAAGTTTTTAGCCTTAATTAATCCTTCTAGTTCCTTAATATATGTATCAGCTTTTTTGTTTGCATCGTATCTTTCAGGAATGAGTATATCTTTAGGTTCTATATGTATATCAAGGTTTCGCTCCCTCATAATTTTATTGATATTTTTACAGATGATTCTAGCGTTTTTTTCAATAAGAGGGGTTTTATCATTTTCAATTAGACTTATTAAATTTCTGGTGATTTCTCCTCCTACTATTTCATACTGTCTTAAATCTAATTCATTTCTTATCCTTTTAAGATTTTCACCTGAGGTCATTTTCTTATAATGTGTCATTATATTCAACCTCTTTCATATTGAATTATATAAAATATAAACCCTTTATATTTTATAAAAGTGATGTAAAAGTATTTACCTTGTCAATAATATTATACCATATTGTTGTAATAATGTAAATATAATTATAGTTAAGAAAATTTTTTATAGTAAATTTTATCTAAGTTAGGATTAATATATCAATGTATGTAGATTAACGATAGTTTTTTCTTTTATGATTATTTTCTGCATAATAAAGTTATATGTTGTATATTAATATTAGATAGGGTTTAAAAATATCAGAGGGAGGATTATTATGGATAAAAGGTTGTCTTTATCTATCATATTGTTTTTTGTATTTTTGCTACTATTTATTACTACTATATTAATTAGTGAATATAGAAATATGGATAGATTAAAAATGGAATATTCCAATATATCTAAAGCAGCTTATGACTATAGGAAGTCTAATTTGAATGTATGGGCTATAAATTTAATACTCAAGTTTTTAGTTCCTATTTTATTTTTAACTACTGGTCTATCTAATAGAATAGTCATATTTGCTAAAGGTAATAATAGAAATTTGTTTTTAACTGGGTTTATCTATGTAATCATATTTTCAATTATAGATTTACTAATCTCACTACCTACCGACTTTTACAGTAGTTTTACTTTAAAGCATAGGTTTGGTCTTTCAGATCAGACACTATATAGGTGGCTAGAGATAACATTGAAAAGTTTTATATTAAATGGATTGGTATTTTCTTTATTTGTTTGGTTTCCATATTATTTAATGTATAGAAGTCCTAATAGATGGTGGCTTTATTTAGGATTATTAGCTATACCCATTATTATATTTATAAATTTTGTATCTCCCATGTACATAGACCCTATATTTAATAAATATACATCTATAGAAAATGAAGAGTTAGGAAAGGAAATAAAGGTACTTCTTAAAAAAGCAGGGATAGAAGATGCCGAAATATATAAAGTAGATAAAAGCAGGGATACTAAAGAGATGAATGCCTACATGACAGGAATATTTAAATCTAAAAGGATAGTACTGTGGGATACTACCATAGATAAATTGGATAGGGAAGAGGTATTATCTGTTACCGCCCACGAAATGGGACATTATGTAAAAGGACATATTTGGAAGGGAATAATAATAGGAGGATTATCATCTATACTTGTTATGTACTTAATATACAAGACCTCTAATTGGATACTTATGAGATCCAATGGAAGCTTTGGATTTAATAAATTACATGATATAGCTTCTATACCTTTAATCATATTGGTATTAAATTTCTATATGTTTTTTGCCTCTCCTATTATCAATGCTAATTCTAGACATATGGAAAAAGAAGCGGATGCTTTTCAGATAGAATTGACAAAAAATAAAGATGCAGCTATCTCAACTATGTTAAAGCTGCATGAGGAAAGCTTAAGTATGCCTCGAACCAGTAATATATTTAAAATATGGTATTATAGCCATCCGACATGTGAAGAAAGGGTAAAGTTTTTTTCAAACTATAAAGGATAATTAATAGTCTAGTAGATAATCTTTAAGTCCATTTCTTGAATTCAATCTATTTATCCTTCTTAGGGCTTTATTTTCAATTTGTCTAATCCTTTCCCTTGTAAGGTTATATTTATTGCCTATAGTTTCCAAGGTTGAAGGTTCATTACCATTTAATCCAAACCTAAGTTCTAGAACTTCTCTTTCTTTAGGAGTTAGAGTATCTAGAACTTCTTTTATTTGTTCTTTTAAACTTTCAGAAATGATTACATCTTCTGTGGAAATGTCTTGACAAGGGATATAATCTTGAAGCTCAACATAGTTTTCATCTGAGTCTAAAGTTATGATGGAATTTAAAGAAGTAAAATTATAATAGTTTTTCTTATAGTAATTTATAAGATAGTATTCTTGCTCTGTAATATTTATTTCATTGCATAGATTATCTAAATCTATTTCTTCATTTTGAGCTACATAGTTGTTTTCGGCGATAGAGACGGTGTTAATCTTTTCGTATATATAGGCAGGAAGTCTTATCATATATCCATTGTTCATTAAGGCCCTATCCATTTGTTGAATAATCCAATAATAAACATAAGTAGAAAAACTGGTATCTCTAGTAGTATCAAATTTTTCAATACCTTTTATCATACCAATAATACCTTCTTGTACTAGATCATCAAAGGTAAAGCAAGAAGAAGATTTAACCCTTTTTCTTGCTGCAACGTATATAAGTCCTATATTGTTTACGATGATTTTATTCCTAACTTTTATATCTCTACTTTTTTTGTATAGGGCAACTAGCTGTTCATTGGAAAAAGACTTTTCATTTTTTAATTCCAATTGATTTGCCTTCATATTCATCACCTAATATATTATATTCCACATAGATTCATAAAATCCTTTATAATGTATAAGAAAATTAAAAATTAACTGAAATATATTTTTTATTTTAGAAATATATTGAAGACTAGTTTAGTCTGTTATATAATAGATATAACAATGAGAGAGGGATTAGAACAGTTGTAGTCTTCAAGGCAAAAGAGCAAATAAGGTTAAAAAGATGATTAAGGAACTAATCGAAGATGATTAAAGGTATTAAGATTAAACTTAAATCAAATACTAAATTGTTTGAATCAGCTGGAGTAGCCAGGTTTGCATACAATTGGACGCTGAATAGACAAATAGAAAACTATAAAAATGGTGGTAAGTTTATTTCTGATAACGAATTAAGAAAAGAATTTACTAAACTAAAACAAATAGAAGAATATAATTGGCTAAATAATTATAGCAACAATATCACTAAACAAGCTATAAAAGATGCTTGCGACGCTCATATTAAATTTTTCAAAGGAGAAAGTAAATACCCTAGATTTAAAAGTAGAAAAAAGTCTAAACCTTCATTTTATGTAGACACAGATAAGATACAATTTAATGGAACTCATGTAAAATTAGAAAAACTAACAACCAGTAGGAAAAAGAATAAACAAAAAATCAACTGGATAAGACTATGTGAATGTGAAAGAATTCCTTATGATGAAGGGATTAAATATATTAATCCTAGATGTTCTTTTGACGGACTTAATTGGTGGGTTTCAGTTGGTATAGAATATCCAGATAATACAGAAATACCAACAAGTGAAGGCANTATCTAATACAGAACCACAACATTCATAAATGTATTTTCTATTCCCTAACTTTAAGTCTTAAAAGCTATGGTCAAGAAGTAGCTTAAATCACTTAAGTCGTAAAATGTACCCAATCGAGCTAAAGCTCTCTTGGACATTTCTGACATGAGAGCTACCCCTATTTATTTCATAAATAGGGGTAGGGCTTCAAAGATACTATTTCTATGTACCCATATGTTAGTGGGGAATTTAAGCCTTTGGAGTATCAAGACCACACAAGTAGGATTAATCCAAAAGTGGATACGTTGAACAAGGAATGAAACATAAAAGTTGGTTTTTATAACTTTTTATAAGTTTTCAGTAACGGATGAATTAAATGTTTCTTAAAATAGATTTTGAATCAGAGATGCCTATTTATGAACAATTAAGACGCCAAATTATAGAAGGCATAGCTTCAGGCGAATTAGAAAAGGGGGAAGAACTGCCTTCCGTAAGACAGTTAGCAGAGGATATAGGCATAAATCTACACACGGTAAACAAGACTTATAATATATTAAAAAGTGAAGGATATCTTACAATAGATAGAAGAAAGGGAGCTATGGTAAGTGATGTAATGCCTAATGCAACGGAGGATTATTTAGATGATTTAGGAGAAGAGTTGAAGTATATAATCTCCAATAGCTACTGTAGGGGAATAGAAAGGGAACAATTTATAGGGCTTTGCAGTAGAATCTACGATAAATTAGAAAAAAAGCCTAATGGAAGGAGAAGTTAATATGACTGATAAGTATATATACCTTTTTACTAATCTATTTATCCTTTTCTCACTTTTAATTATTCAACTCATTACCCCTAAAGTTACTCGTAAAAATATACTATTTGGAATTAAGGTGCCAGAAAACGTCTTAGATGATGAGGAAATCAAAAATATACAAAGAGGCTATATAAAAGATAATTTAGTCATTGGAATTTCTACTATACTAATAGTATCTTTTTTACTATATGTTTTTCCAAACCCTATTCTTCAAGGGACTTTCATACTTATATACTTGGGTATATTGTTTTTAATCTATCTAAAGTGGAATTCAAAGGTAAAGGAGCTAAAGAAGAAAAGAGGCTGGGATAAAGTAGGGGGAAAGGTAGTAGTTGTAGATATGAAATATAGTAGGGATAAATCAAAGATAGGGAATATATCCCCTTGGTGGTTTCTAATCCCTATAGTCATAGTATTATTTAATCTAATACTAGGTTTTGTCTTGTATCCTACACTACCTGACAAAATACCAACCCATTGGAACGCTCAAGGGGAGATAACCACTTATAGTGATAAATCCTATGGAGTTATACTTTTACTGCCAATTTCTCAGATGCTAATGGTAGGTGTATTCTATTTTTCCTATTGGATGATAGGAAGAGCAAAACAGCAGATAAACCCCAACAATCCAGAAGAATCCTTAAAGAAGAATATAATATTTAGAAAGGCTTGGTCTATCTATATATTAGTCCTTCTCATGTTGATAATTATACAATATAGCATATTGGAACTATTGTCTTATGGAATATTTTTTAAGACTACAAAGGCAGTGAATATCTTAAATTGGATTATATTAGGATTTGCTATAATAGTGTCTATAATATTAGGCATTAAATTAGGGCAAGGTGGGGAAAGATTAAAATTTAAGGAAGATAAGGATATAAGTGAAACCTATGACAGAGATGATGATAATCTATGGAAGCTGGGAAATACCATATATTATAATCCCGATGATTCATCTTTGTTTGTAGAAAAACGCTTTGGAATTGGCTGGACTTTTAATGCAGGACGACCACTAGGTATGCTTCTTATAGTACTTCCTTTTATTATAGTAATTATAACTTTAATCATAGCTATGTAAGCTAAGGGATGGATTTAAAAATTCATCCCTTAGCTTATAATAGGCTTAAAAGCTTAGTTATGTTTACTGCTTAAATGAGAGAGTAGGTCTTCGGTTAACTTGTTGACATCTTCCATTTTGTGATTGAGTTGTTCAAATTTTTTAGATAGACTTTCATCTTTTGTCGTTCCTAAATCATTAGAGCTAAGGAGCATATTGATACTATTTAAGTACTGTGTGCTATTCCAATTATTCTCTTCTATTCTTTTAGTTTGGTTCAATATTTCACCTATAGTTCTTGGATTTTCCATAGTATTCATCCTTTCATGAATAATATTTTATATTTATAGTATGTTCAAGGCAGTAAACTTTTATTAGCTGCCCAAATAAGTACATTTAGATATATTTTTCTTAATAAACATACTTGCACTTATTAAAAAAATATAAATTTAATTATATTTTGATAATCCCCATATTAAGACAATTAATTTTTAGTATATATTCATATATTTCAACAAATTTCATTTCAGAATTAGTGTAAAATGAAAATAAGTAGGTAAATATATTTACTTAATTTTGATAAAATGGGTTTACATTTTAATCCTTTTTACATCATTATTAAGTACATATGGTTTAAAAGGAGGGTAGATAAGTGTATGGAGATACTATGTTTGAGATGGTTAAAAAGATTCAAGAAAAAGAAGAAGGTTATAAAAGTGCTGTACTCGAACTTGTAACACAATTCCAACCTCTTATTAAAAAGTATTCCTTTTTGTTGAATTATGAAGATAGCCAATCAGAGTTAACTTTAACTTTTATTGAAATAATCTATAAAATTCCCATCTATAATCCTAGATTTAAACAGGATAAGTATATCGTAAGTTATATAAACAGTTCTATTAAAAACGATTATATTTATCTATCAATGAATAAAAACAAATTATATTATTATGAACTCCCAATTAATTTAGATATAATAGAGACTCTATATCAACCAAATTTGGAAGACAAGTTGGTTGTAAAGGACTTATTATCATTATTAACAAGGAAAGAAAAAGAAGTCATTAACCTAAAATACTTTGAAGAGTATAGCGATACTGAAATTTCTAAAAAGCTTAGAATTTCAAGACAAGCAGTGAATAAGACGAAGAATAGAGCTATTCAAAAAATGAGGAGACAAATGCCTATAGGTTAGGAGGTGTTAGTATGGAAAATCAATTGATTGAAATAGCAACATCTCAGGGGATTTGGGCAGCTCTTAGTATATTTTTAATACTCTATATTCTAAAAGTACAAAGAGAGAGAGATTCAAAGCAGGAGGAAATAGAAAAAAATTATAAGAGTGTAATGGTTGGTTTAACAAAAAAGTTTAGCATCATTGAGGAGATGGATAGAAATATAAAGAATATAAAAATGGACACAGAGATATTAAAAAATAAAGCTAAATAATAAGTTGACATATTGAAGCTAAAAACATCTTTATTATATGAATATAAAAAAGTGATTGTTTCATGTAAAGTATATAAGCTCCCCTTATAAACAAATGTTTTAATAGTGTACAATCTTAGTAGTCAATCATTGGAAGGAAGCCTAAGGTCTATTTGGACTTTAGGCTTCCTTTATATATAATACTTTATATGTTAGATATGTTTATTTTTTGTTATAATATTAATGAAAAATTATTGCAAAAACTATATACTTGTTATATTATATATATAACAGATATAAAAGGAGGGATAACTTTGTTAAAGTTACAAAATATATCTAAGACCTATAGTAAAGGAACAGTTAAAGCGGTAGACAATGTAAATTTAGATATAAAGTCTGGAGAGATATTTGGATTTTTAGGACCAAATGGAGCAGGAAAGACTACTACTATAAAGATGATTGTAGGGTTATTAAAGCCTGATAGTGGAAAAATATCTATTAATGGTATAGATATTTTAGAAAATCCTATTGAAGCTAAAAAACAGATATCCTATGTTCCAGACAGTCCTGAAATATACGATAAGCTTAAAGGCATAGAATATCTTAACTTTATAGCGGATATCTATGAAATACCTAAAGATATAAGACAGGAGAGAATGGAGAAATATTTAGAAATATTTAATCTTAAAGATGCCGTTGGAGACATTATAGGTAGTTATTCTCATGGAATGAAACAGAAATTAGTCCTTATATCAGCATTAATCCATGAACCAAATCTATTTATATTAGATGAGCCAATGGTAGGTCTTGATCCTAAATCTTCATTCCAATTGAAGGAGATTATGAGGCAAAGATGTGATGAAGGAAAAACCGTATTTTTTTCTACTCATGTTTTAGAAGTAGCAGAAAAATTATGCGATAGAATAGCAATTATTAACAAAGGAAAGATAATAGCTTTAGGAACTATGGATGAGTTGAGGAACCATGCAGAGGAAAGGGAATCCTTAGAAAATATATTCTTGGAGTTGACAGAATGATGGATAAGATGATTTCTTTAATCAAAACGGACTTAAATATTACCTTTGGTTTGTCTGCATTGAAGTACAAATTAAAAAACAAAAGAGACAGATGGCAATTTATTATACTAATATTTGCTTTAATATCTATTGTTCCAACTTATATAGTCATGGTAAATGGACTTTTGAAACTATATGATGCCTATAATACCATAGGCCAGCAATCCATGTTTTTATTAAATGGATTTATATCTTCTCAACTATTAGTTTTCTTATTTGGGATAATATTCGTCATGGCTAAATATTATTTTTCCAATGACTTAAATGTATTAGTACCATTGCCTATAAAACCAGGAGATATTATAGGAGCTAAGTTTATAACTTCAGTGGTAAACGAATATCTAACATCATTGCCTATAATACTACCTTTCATATTTATATTTGGAATAAAGGCACAAGTAGGCATTGCTTATTGGATATATTCATTGATATTGGTAGCATTTTTGCCCATAATCCCTTTAGCTTTATCATCTATTATAGTAATGATACTTATGAAGTATACCAATATTAAAGGGAGAAAGGATTTATTTAGGATTGTAGGCTACTTTATATTGATAATAGTTATTTTAGCTTTTCAGTTTAAAATTCAATCTATAACTCAGAAATCTTTAATTGGAGGAGAGGATTTCTTTTTAAAGATGGTTCAGGATTCCAATCTACTAGTAAGAAAATTGGGGTTAAGTTTTCCGCCAAGTATGTGGGGAGCTTTAGCTCTAAGCAATTATTTTAATATTGCTGGATTTTTAAATTTTATATTGTTTGTAGGAGTATCCATAGGAGTTTTTCTATTGATGATATTTTTAGGAGAAAGGATATTCTTCGATGGACTTATAGGAAGCTTGGAAGTTTCAGTTTCCCATGGAAAGAAGGGCAAAAAAATAGAATTAGATGAATCTATTAAATTGAGTCCTCCTTTTGTAGCTATTGGATTGAAGGAAATAAAGATGCTCATAAGGACTCCAGTATATCTATTTAATTCTGTTGTAGGAGTTGTCATATTACCTATAATAATGGTCATATCTACATTTATGAATGGAAGAGAATCCTTAGGAGAATTAAGTGTATTTATTGAAGGTAAATCATATATGATAACATTGTTTGGAATTGGATTGGTTACTGCATATGGAGTAATGAACTGTGTGGGATGTACAACTTTTTCAAGAGAGGGAAAAAGCTTTTGGATTCAGAGGACTATGCCTATAAAAGTAAAGGATCAAATATTTGGAAGGATACTGTCTTCTCTATTTGTGCAGGCAATAGGGATTATAGCTTTAATAGGGAGTATAGCTTTTATAAGCAAAGTTACTTTAGAAAATGTATTGTGGATTATACTTTTGGGATTATTGGGAAGCATTCCTATGACGGAATTGGGAATGATAGTAGATATATTTAGACCTCTCTTAGATTGGGATAATCCTCAAAAGGCTATGAAACAAAATTTAAACGTTCTTATTTCTATGGGAATAGGAGTTCTCTATGTATTTGCCGTAGGTTTTTTAGCTTATAAGATGTTGATGTCGGGTTTCAATATATTAGGGATATATGGGATAATAGGATTAATATTTATATTATCATCTTATATATTCTATATACCATTAAAGAACTTAATCAAAAGACAATTTGAAATGTTAGAGTAATAAGATGGGATAAAAGAAGATAATTTTCTTTTATCCCATTTTTAATTCGTTAAAGGATTAACTATAATGGAATTATAGTTGATTGTATTGTATAATAGTCTTAAAAATAGGACAGGGGGGTATGCATTTTGAAAAATAGAATAGGGTTATATACGCTAATAATAAGCATAGGATTTATTATAATTGGAGGTTTAAGAGGAGAGATTAACACCGTCTTGGTGAAGGCTATTAATATATGTTTGGAGTGTGTTGGAATTGGCTAAACCCAATAGAAAATTAGTGCAGATTATAACTTTTTTTGGAACTAACTCCTATGTAAAGGGATTTTTAGAAGGAAATATTTATAAGGGGAAAGTCAAAAGGTTTTGTGTTCCCGGACTCAACTGCTATTCTTGTCCCGGTTCATTAGGTTCTTGTCCTATTGGGTCTCTGCAAGCAGTCATAGGCTCGATGAATTATTATTTCTCTTTCTATGTTTTAGGCATTATCGGTTTATTTGGCAGCATGATGGGTCGATTAGTCTGTGGTTGGCTTTGCCCATTTGGACTTATTCAAGAGCTTATATATAAGGTAAAGTCAAAAAAATTTAGAATAAGTGGGAAAAATCCATTAAAGTATTTAAAGTATATGATGCTTATAATATTTGTTATTTTAATGCCTATGTTTGTGGTCAATCAATTAGGTATAGGAGCCCCAGCATTTTGTAAATATATATGCCCTGCGGGAACCTTAGAGGCTGGCATACCTCTAACCATATTAAATCCATCATTAAGAGGGGCTATAGGTTTTATATTTTCATGGAAAGTATTTTTACTTATAGTAACCGTAATAGCATCTATATTGATATATAGACCATTTTGTCGATTTGTTTGTCCCTTAGGGGCCATATATGGATTATTTAATCCTATTTCCCTGTATAGACTTGAAGTATCAGAAAATAAATGTATTGGATGTAATAAGTGTACTAGAACTTGTAAGTTGGATATAAAAACTTATAAAACTCCTAATAGTCCTGAATGTATTAGATGTGGAAAATGTATAGAGGCTTGCCCTACCCATGCAATAAAGAGCAAATTTGGATTTAAAGATAAGGATATAGTTGGAGGATTAAATGTTGAGAAAGATTATAAGTAGACTAATAGATATGGTGATTATCCTTTTGATAACATATCTTTCCTTTAGATTGTTACAGAAAAAAGGTATAATAGAAACAAAACTCTATAAGATGGATAAGATTCCCTCCTTTAATGTAGAGGATATAAATGGGAATAAGTTTACAGAAAAGGTATTTAAAGATTATGATTTTACCATAGTGAATATATGGTCACCTTTATGAGGAGCTTGCTTTGAAGAACTGGCAGCTCTTAAAGAATTGGAACCGTATATAAATGAGAATAATGGAAATATAATAGGAATAGTAACTAATGGCAATGCTAATATTATTAAGGATAAGATAGAGAAATTGGAAATAGATTTTATAAATCTAGTTCCAAATAAGAAGTTTTATAAAGATTTTGTCAAGGAGATATCAAGTACTCCTACTACCTTGTTTGTTGATAGTGAAGGAAATATCTTAGAGATATCCACTGGAAGTTATGGGAAGGAAGGAGATATTAGATTTCTCAAAGAGAAAATTGATAAACTTAAAAAGTAAAGGAGTTGTATATTATGAATAAGAAGACTAAATTATTGTTATTGATATCAGCAGTATTGGTTATATCAGTAGTTGTTAGTGGTTGTTCTGATGGTAAAAACAAGGAGAATCAAGAAATAGGTTCATCTAATAGTGACCTAGTTGATGAAAATTCCAAAGAGGCTTCCAATGGTGAAAGTGCTAAAGAAGTAGAGGGAGATAAATTGCCTGATTTCAAATTAAAGGATTTAGAAGGAAAGGATGTATCTAGCGAAATCTTTGGGGATTATGATATGACCATAGTTAGTATATGGCAAAGCACCTGCGGCCCTTGTATGGATGAATTAGAGGCTTTAAATGTAATATATAATGAGTACAAAGATAAAGGAGTTAATGTAATAGGCATATCTATAGATAGTGTAGATATAACAGGCGATGAAGAAGTCAAAAAGGTAGCAGAAAAGTTGAACCTGGAATTTACCAATGTTATTGCTGATGAAGATTATGTAATGGAATTAGTAAAATATGTACCGGGAACCCCTACTGCTTTTATAGTAGGAAAAGATGGAGTATTTTTAGCAGAATCACAAGTAGGCTCTCGTGGTACGGAAAAGGATATAGAAGCTTTTAAATCTATAATAGAGGGAATAATTAAAGAATAGTTTTTATTAGAAATAACTATCTAATTGCTTTGTAGGAAATTAGATAGTTATTTGTTTTTTAGCTTACAACTCTTTTTAAAAAATCTTGAGTTCTTTGATGTTGAGGATTTGTAAATAGTTTTTCAGGACTGCCTTCTTCTAAGATAATACCTTCATCCATAAATATAACTCTATCTGCTACCTGTTTGGCAAAATCCATCTCATGGGTTACGATTACCATAGTCATGCCTTCTTTTGCTAATTGTTTTATTACCTCTAATACTTCGCCTACCATTTCGGGGTCAAGAGCTGATGTAGGCTCATCGAATAGCATTAAATCTGGGGACATGGCTAAGGCTCTAGCTATGGCAACCCTTTGTTTTTGACCGCCAGAAAGTTGAGTAGGATAAGCATTGGCTTTGTCCTTTAAACCTACCCTTTCTAGGAGTTCAAGGCTCATGTTTTCAGCCTCTACCTTATCTATTTTTTTTAATTTAATAGGTGCAAGGCTGATGTTTTTTAGGACAGTCATATGAGGAAATAGATTAAAATTTTGAAAAACCATACCCATATTTTGTCTTATCTTATTTATATCATTTTTACTTTCAGTAACTGAGATACCTTTAAAAAATACTTCTCCACTGTCTACCTCTTCTAATCTATTTAAACATCTCAATAAGGTGCTTTTACCTGAACCACTAGGACCTATTACTACAACTACCTCTCCCTTATTGATATTTAAATTAATTCCCTTTAATACATGTAGATTTTTAAATTTTTTATGCAGATCAACTACTTTAATCACTAGTTTTCAATCTCCTTTCAAAAGCTCTTACAAATGTAGACAAGGTAAATGTAATTATAAAATATACAATTGCAGTAATTATTAAAGGTTCAAAGGGTTTAAAAGTATTACCTCTTACCGTATCGGTATTATACATCAATTCATGGATTCCAATAATTGAGACAATAGATGATTCCTTAATAATTGCAATAAATTCATTACCTAAAGCAGGCAGTATGTTTTTAATAGCTTGAGGTAAGATGATGGTTCTCATGGACATAGAATAGGTTAATCCTAAAGACCTTGCGGCTTCCATCTGCCCTTTATCTACAGCTTGGATTCCTGCACGGACTATTTCTGCTACGTAAGCTGCACTGTTTATGGATAAGGTTGTAACTCCCGCCATTAAATCAGGAAAGTTACTGCCTAAAATAGATATTTGAGGAAATTTTATCCCTATAACGGACAGCCCATAGTAAACTATAAATAATTGAACTAATATAGGTGTACCTCTTATAAACTCAATATAAGCAGCTGATACAGCTTTTAAAACGGGATTATGGGATATTCTCATCAAGGCTAATAATATCCCAAATATTACACCCAAGAATATTGTAAATATGGCTAATAATATGGTAATCTTTGCTCCATCTAAAAAAAACATATAATAATCTTTTAAAAAATTAAAATCCAATTTTTAAACCTCCTCAAGTGTGTCGAGTCCTTTGTTGCAGCTTCTATTCCTCTAAAAGAGCAGTGGCATCTTGTATAAATTCATTTAGGGTACCATCTTCCATTAGTTTATCTATTGTATTATTTATAGCATCTACTAGTTCTTGATTACCTTTTTTAACTGCTATTGCTACTCCATCTTCTTTTCCAAAGTTTATATAAGGAGAAAGGGTTAAATCTGGATTTGCTTTTACATAAGAACTAGCAACAGGAACTGCTAGAACTACACCATCTACTTTTTTGTTTTTTAATTCCAATGTCAAATCAGTAATTTTTCCTAATGCTTTTACCTGAGAGTTTTTAATCTTTTCCTGAGCTACTTCTTCTTGAATAGTTCCCTTTTGAGCACCAACTTTCATACCTTCAAGCTCATCGATTGATTTATATTTTTCTTTATCTTCAGTACGAATCAATAATCCTTGTTCCGCATCATAGTATATCTTTGAAAAATCAACGCTTTTTTTCCTTTCCTCATCAGGAGTCATACCTGCTATAACGAAATCCACGTTTCCAGTTTGTAAAGCTGCTAACAGCCCATTAAAATCCATATCCTTTATTTCAAGTTCAACACCTAAATCCTTTGCAATTTCTTTAGCAATCTCAATATCGAATCCTACGATTTCATCTTTTCCATCAATTTGTTTATGAAATTCATAAGGTGGATAATCACCACAAGTTCCTAAGACGATTTTATTTGAACTTTTAATTTCTTCTAAAGCTGATTTATTTTCCTCTGTCTTGGAAGTATCTTTAGAATTATTACAACCTGTTAGAGCTAGTGAGAATAATACCATAATCATAATTACGGCTATGTAGCCACTAAATTTTTTTGTCATTTTATATTCCTCCTAGATAATTTAATTTATAATCTAGTATTATAAGGCATAAGGAACAAAAATGCAATAAAATAATAAAAAATGAATAAATATTTTTTAAACTATAATTCTTTTAAAATAGAGCTTAATACAGAAACATATATTAAATGGCAATATGTCTATATTTAAAAGGCTATAATCTTTAAAAAACAAGTATTGAGAATAAATAGAAAAATGCAAAGCTATACATATATGAATAAATATACAATTATTGTTATTGGATTTTAAAGGATAAAATAACGTCTAGCTGTTTTTAAGGAGCTAGACGTTATATAAGAATTTATTTTATTTACAGCGATTTTTTCTTGCCTTTTCAATAGCAGCATGAGCTTCTTCAATATCGGCCCATCCTCTTATGTGAACTTCTTTTCCTTCTAATTGCTTGTACTCGGAAAAGAAATGTTCAAATTCCTTTTTCATATGGGAACCCATATCATCAATGGTCTTTATCTCTTCATATCTTGGATCTCCTAAGGGTACAGCTATTATCTTTTCATCTTTACCCTTCTCATCTTCCATTAAGAACATACCTATAACCCTAGACCTTATCATACACCCAGGGAAGGTAGGGTTAGCCATAAGTACCATTATATCTATAGGATCTCCATCTTCCGCCAATGTATCTGGAATAAATCCATAGTCTGCTGGATAGAACATAGGGGAAAATAAAGCCCTATCGAGAACAAACACTTTTCGCTCCTCATCATATTCATATTTATTACTACTTCCTTTAGGTATTTCTATAAATGCATCTACTATAACGCCCATATATATATCAACTCCTATCTTAAATTTAATGCTCTTTTTCTTATTTCTATATCTTCATCGTCTACAGGTTCCTCTAAAGCTATATTATGTGGAGCAGCATTTCCATGCTCATCCACAAATACAAAAGTGATAAACCCATCAGAAAGAATTTCATGTGAATCATTTTTGGTTATTTTACCGTAGACGGTAAAGCTAGTCCTTCCAACTTTAGCAAGCCTTGTTTCTAGGTTTATTACATCTCCTCTATTTCCAGGCTGAGTGAAGGTTAAACCATGGATATTGACACAGACGATATTTTCTGGTTTTCCTGTATGCTTAGCTCCCCATATAAAACAAGCTTCTACAAACCATTCTGCCATTCTACCAGCAAATAAAGTTCCATGATGATTTAAGTCCTCAGATTTAACTAATCTAGCTACTTTTATCGTTTCCAATTAAAAAGCCTCCTTTATAATAAATAATATTATACTCTTTTTGTTTTCCATTTCCCTTTACGATAATGAATTAAAATTATTATTAATTCTGCAACTTCTGTAACGAAAAAACTAAGCCAAGCATAAATAACGGGAAGATGTAATAACTTAGTAGTTATATAGAGCATAGGTATTTGAACTCCCCATCTGGAAACTATACTAGATAATAAGAAAGGAGTGTTATGACCTGAGCCAGTAAATACTGAACCTAAACCCATGGCTAATCCTGCTAATATCAAAGATGGAACGAGTAATCTTATCATAGGTACACCAATTTTAATGACATTAGAGTCTTTAATAAAAATTCCCATTATCCCCCTTGGAAATAATATGGACAATATAGATAATGTTCCCATCATAATAACGTTGACTAAGGCAGCAAACTTGGCTGTATCCTTTGCTCTATCTACATCATCGGCACCTAAGGATTGCCCTACTATAGTACTTGCTCCCATGACAATTCCCATAATTGGCATAAAAGCAAAGTTAAATAGTCTAGTACCTATTCCAACAGCAGCTATTGTGTCAGTTCCATACATGGATACAAATTTCAATATAAGAACGCCAGATAGGTTTCTCATAAGAACTTCCATACCAGAAGGTAGACCTATGGTCAATAACTTTTTATCAATTCCCCAATCTAATTTGAATAAGCCTTTAAAGTTGATTTTTAATGTATCATTTCCCTTAAGGAGTATATAAAATCCTATGGAAAAAGCTACTACTGTAGATATAACTGTAGCTAGTGCAGCTCCAAACACTCCCATATTAAATCCTGGAATATTGGTTCCAGGAATTTTTTCAAACATGAATATAGGGTCTAAAACTATATTGACAATAGACGATACAATCATTATCTTCATAGGAGTCTTAGCATCACCTAAACATCTTAAAGCAGTATTTACAGAATAGGAAGAAAACATAATTGGCAAGAAGAACATCCTTATGTATCCATAATCTAATGCTGATTTAAGTACTTCTTCATTTGTCGTAAAGAAGGATAGCAGCGGTTCTAGGACTACAGATATGATTAATGCTGAAATAATAGCAACTAATGCTTTAAAGGTTAAAGTTTGCTCTACTACTTTTCTTGTTCTTTCTGCATCTTTTTTTCCATATGATTGAGTAATTAAAGATATAGAACTAGAACCTATAATCTCATTAAGTACAGAAACTAACCAAAATACTGTAGAAAAAATAGTAACCCCTGCTACAGCTGAAGCAGAAATACGACCAACCCATATCATGTCAACCATATCGTATACGGCTTGCAGTACAAATCCAAGCATAGTAGGAATGGACATCTTTAATAAATTTTTTCTTAAATCTCCAGTTAGTAATTCGTTTTGTTCCGTATTGCTCATCTTATCACTCCTATTCCATTAGCATTTTTAAGAGAATTGATTAGATTCTCTAAAATCCATACATATATACTAATATATTTTTTTCAATATATCAATCAAGATAAGGTAAAAAATTTAAAAATACAAATTAGTCAAATATTTCACAAAGTAATTAAAATGGTTAATAGAAATAGTATTTTTACTGGAAAAATACTGTTATAATTAATATAATAAAGTAATATAAATGGGAGGGATAGTTATGAAGGTATATATAAGTGCTGACATAGAAGGGGTTACAGGGGTTAATCATTGGGATGAGACGGAAAAGTCTGAGGCTTGTCATGAGGAATTTGCTCATCAGATGACATTAGAAGTAAATGCGGCTTGTGAAGGGGCTATTAATGCAGGAGCAGATGAGATATGGATAAAAGATGCTCATGACAGTGGAAGGAATATAGACCATAATTTATTGCCTAAAAATACTAAACTCATTAGAGGTTGGAGCGGTCATTTCTATTCTATGGTACAGGAGTTAGACGAAACCTTTGATGCTTTAATATTTGTAGGATATCATTCTGCTGGAGGAACTAATACCAATCCATTATCCCATACTATGAATCCACAAATAGATTATATAAGATTAAATGGACAAATCTTATCTGAGTTTTTACTCCATTCCTACATAGCTAGTTACTTAAATGTACCAGTTGTATTTTTGTCTGGAGATTTAGGATTATGTGATGAAGTGAATAAGGTAAACGAAAATATAGTAACTGTTCCTGTAAAGAAAGGGGTAGGAGATTCTACTATAAACATTCATCCTCAATTAGCATTGGAGCTTATAAAAGGTGGAGTAGAAAAAAGTCTTAATAAGAATATACAACTATGTAATATTCAATTGCCAGAGGAATTTGAATTGGAGATAAGATATAAAGAACATTCTAACGCATTTAGAAGCTCTTTATATCCAGATGTAGAACTGATGGATCCAAAGACTATAAGTTTTAGAAATAAGGATTATATGGAAATAATTAGAGCCATAAGTTTTTTAGCCTAGCTTATTAATAATGCTGAAGGGACAGAAAATATGAGAATAAACTTTAAGGACAGAGAAGATAAAATGATGAGAAATAGGATACTTTCCATGATAATTCCTATAACTATGGAAAATATTCTACAGATGACAGCTGGAATTATCTCCATGGCTATGGTAGGAAGGATTAATCCATTAGCTGTTGGAGCTATAGGAGTAAGCAATATTATATTTAATATAATATGGGCAATATTCAAAGGGGTGGCTACAGGTACATCTGTATTTGTAGCTCAAGCTTATGGTGGGAACAATTATAAGAAATTAAAAAAGATTGCAGAACAAACTTTGTTATGTTCTCTTATATTGGTAATAGTATTACAACAGATATTATTTTGGAATGCTAAAACTCTGTTGAAAATATTTAATCCTAGTCCAGAGCTATTAGCCAATGGTATATTGTATCTAAGGATTATATCTTGGGGACTGCCATTTATTACAATAGTCCTCACGGTAGCTGGAATTCTTCAAGGAATGGGAGATGCTAAAACCCCTATGAAGATAGCTATCATTATGAATATCTTCAATATGACATTTAGCTATGTATTTATCTTCGGTAAACTAGGAATCAATCCTATGGGGATTAGAGGAGCTGCTTTTGGATTAATAACTGCTCAATTTATAGCTGCTATTTTAGGATTGAGGGTATTATTTGGCAGAGATGGGGTATTAACTGAAATATCAGGTAAGTTTTCTTTTACTATTGAATTAGAGGAAGTACTGCCTGTATATAGAGTAGGACTTCCTACTTCCTGCGAAACTATATTTTGGGAAATAGCCGCTATTCTTATTACAAAAGCTATTTTAACCTATGGGGAGATTGCCTATGCAGCATATCAGCTTGGACTTCAAGCAGAGGCTATTTCCTATACACCTGCAGCAGGATTTGGAGTTGCAGCTACTACATTTATAGGTCATGCTATAGGATCAGGGGATAAGGAACAAGGGAAGAAATATATCCGCCAGTTAATTAAATGGACTAGCATCCTTACAATATTTACTGGAGGAATGCTTTTAGTTTTTCCGAAACAGATAATGAGGCTATTGACTAACAATAAACAGGTTATAGAAATTGGAGCAGTCTATTTATTTGTGATGGGAGTAGTCCAGATACCACAAAATATTAATGGGGTTTTAAATGGAGCATTACGAGGGGCTGGGTATTCAAAAATTCCTATGAGAATTGTTATACTTGGACTCTGGAGTATAAGAGTACCCTTATCTTTGATGGTAGCATTTGTATTTAAGAAAAGTATTACTTTTATATGGATTGCTTTTGGGTTAGATTTAATATTTAGGTTTATTTCAAGTTTAATCATTTTTAAAAAGAAGGATATATATAAATCGAAATCATTAATAGGAGTGGATTAGATGAAAGATATAGAAATAGCTAAAAAGTATTTAGAAGAAGAAAGTTTAGCCATAGCCGTAGTAAAGGATGGAGAATTGATATTTGGATCCCATGAAAAAGGAATAAGACCTATGTATACTTTAGCTACGAGTATGAAGGAAATCTCAAAAGAAGCTTCAATAGCAGATAAGGTAATTGGAAAAGGTGCGGCTATGCTATGTAAATATATAGGAGTAAAAGAAGTCTATGGTCAGTTAATATCGATTAACGCTGTAGATGTGTTAGAAGAAAACAATATAATCTATAGCTATGATAATACTTGCCCCTATATAAAAAATAGGGACAAAACAGATCTTTGTCCTATAGAAAAGATTGCTATTAAAGGAGATGATATAGAATTTTTGCTTAAGGAAATAGGGAAGTTCTTGAAGGCAATAGATAAATCTAATTTATGAGATTTATTGTTTATTAAATATAATGGCTTTTTATGATAAGGGGGACATATAATAGTAAAAGACAATCAATAGGGGTATAAGACAGTAGAAAATTGAGTTTCTTATTTGTCAAAATACTGGGGGAGTCTTATGGAATATCAATATGAAATAATAAGAGGGGAAGCAAACCTTCCAATAAAAGTAATAATCCACAGTGTTGATGGTTTGCAGATGCATTGGCATAATGAGATGGAGATTTTATTGGTTTTAGAAGGAAGTATAAACGTTAGAATAGGGAAGGAAATGTATAAGCTTAAGCAAAACGATATTATCTTGATAAATTGTAATGAACTGCATAATACTAGTAGGACTGAAGATAACAATGTACTGTTAGCATTACAAATAAACCCTGAATTCTATCATGACGTCTATCCTCAATTGAACAAGATGGAGTTTGACTGCAAATCTTTTATATGTGAGAAACATGAACAGGAAAAGTTCGATATAATTAGACATTATGTTGCAAAGATAGTATGGGAATTAAATAAAAAAAGTAAAGGATATCAATTTATTATAGGCTCTTATTTACATTTACTTGGGGCACATCTAATTAATAGTTTTGATTATACCATATTAGGTGATGATGCAAAAGAATTAAGGGATAAGGACCTTTTCAAGCTTAGAAATATAATATCTTATGTAAATAAAAATGCAGATAGAAAGATCACCTTAAAGGAAATTGCTGAAAAAGAACATATTAGCTATTATTATTTATCTCATTTTATAAAGGATAAGATGGGAATGTCCTTTCAGGAATATATCAATATTGTAAGATTGGATAGGGCGGTAAGAATGTTGATTTCAACGGATATGTCTATAATAGACATATCCAATGCAAGTGGCTTTTCTAATATTAATTCCTTCAATAATTTGTTTAAGGAAAATTATAATTGTACTCCTACAGAATTTAGAAAAAGTCAAGCTGGTAATTATAATATTGAAAGTAAAGGTAAAATTAAAAGATCTAAGACCTATTTAGATGTGGATAGAGATGCAGCACTAGAAAAATTATTTGCTTATTTAAAAGTTGAAACTCTAGAATTAGATAAAACTACAGGCAAAGAGGATTTGATATCTATATATATAGATACTAAAGGGAAAGGGAAATATTTAAAACCCTATTGGAAAAATCTTATTACCTTTGGTAGGGCTTCGGAAGCCTTGAGGGCTAATTGGCGAAAACAGTTAGAAGAACTACAAAGGGAAATTGGATTTAATTATATTAGATTTCATGGAATATTTATGGACGAAATGATGATATATAATATTTCTCCTAAGGGAAATGTGGAATACAATTGGACTTATGTAGATGAAATATTTGACTTTTTTATAGAAATGAATATTAAACCTTTTGTAGAGTTAGGTTTTATGCCTTTAGAATTAAAAAGGTCTGATGAAACTGTCTTTTGGTGGGAAGGAAATATATCCCCACCAAAAGACATAAAGCTATGGAATGATTTAACCCAGTCTTTTATAAAGCATTGTATAAATAGATATGGTATAAAAGAAGTAGAATCTTGGTATTTTGAGGTATGGAATGAACCAGAATATGAATATGTATTTTGGGCAGGAAGTAGAGAAGAGTATTTTGAATTTTATAGACAAACTTCAATAGCAATTAAGTCCATATCAAGAAATTTAAAAGTAGGGGGACCTGCCATAACTCATGGTACAATACTTGGCAGCTCTTGGTTAGAGGATTTTTTAAAGTTCATTAAAAAGGAAAACATACCATTGGACTTTCTATCTATACATATATACCCAGAATATATATCAGAAGAAAGTGTAGAAAAAATTCATCAACTATTGGAATCTGGTGGGGAAATAAATGGAATAAATTCAAAGTCTAAAAAAATATATCATGATAGAAATCATGTTTTAAAGACTATAGATGCTGTCAATGAGAAAGCAGAAACAATTTTAAAGAATAAACCAGAAATCCACATTACTGAATGGAATGCATCTTCTCATCTAGGAAATCCAATACATGATACCTGTTATGTGTCCACCTATATAGTTAGAAATGTACTCCAATCCATAGATAGAGTGGATTCTTTAGGTTATTGGACTTTTACGGATATATTTGAAGAGCAAAAACTAGGTATATCTCATTTTCATGGGGGATTTGGTCTAATAAACAAAGATGGATTAAAGAAACCATCCTATTACGCATATTATCTATTATCTAAATTAGGAAATGAAATAATAGCTAAAGGGGAGGACCATATAATAACTAAAGATGGGGAGGATATTCAAATATTGGCTTATAACTATGTCTATTTTGATGATCTATTTCTATCTGGAGATATCTCCCATATTTCTCATAGGGAAAGATATTTAATCTATGAAGATAAATCTATAAAGAAGATAAAATTTACTATAGAGAACATTATAGGAGATTATAAAATAACAAAGTATCAACTTAATAGAGAAAAAGGTTCAGTATTTGATGAATGGTTAAAGATTGGCACACCAGAAAATATGACAGTAGAGGAAATAGAATATTTAAAAGGCAAATCCCAGCCAGAAATGGTAGTAGAATATATAAATTTGCAGGGAGAATACAATAGTATATTCCAAATACCAGTTCACGGTGTTGAGATGGTAGTATTGGAAAAGATTATATAGGATAGGATTTTTTAAAAATATATGATTAAAGAAAGAAGCTATAGAAGTTTTTAAGTATCTATGGCTTCTTTTGCTTCATAATTAAATTAAAAAATGTAATTCGGCAAAAAACAGTGATTATTTAGACAAAAATTAAGTGGAGTAAACTGATATTGTTTAATAGAATAAAAAAGAGCATTAGATATTAAAGATTTCAAAAGGGGTATAGGGATTTAGTAAAAAAGTTAGGTAAATTAAAAAAGGGGGGGATACAGATTAAAACTAAATATAGAATAAGTATGTTAATGGTTGCGATAATGTTACTACAAATGATGATGCCAATGGTAAGTCGGTTTTCATTTGCTGTGGAAGGAATAGAAAATACAGTAGGCAGCAGGTTGATTCATACCAATGAAGTTTTAGGGGATAATTGTGAGAGAAAAATTCAAGGGGAGATTAACTTTACATTGCCTATTATAGAAAAGAAAATTGACCTTGTAATAGTTCAGGATGCCAGTGGCTCATTTGAAAAAACCATAGGAACAATGAAACAAGGGCTAAATCAAGTAGTAGATAAGCTGCATCCAGAAGATAGGGTGATGCTTGTAACTTATAAGGATGGCACTGATGTTCAGTGGTATAAGATACAAGATGGAAAACGAATAAAAGATGGCACAGAAAGTCATAGTAATTGGGGTAAACTTGTAGTTCAAACTGATAAAAAACCTACTGAGGATTTTAGATCTGCAAAAGATGCTATAAATAATATTAAAGTAGGTGGTGCAACGCCAACAGCATTAGGACTACAGCATGCTTTAAAGGATTATAATAAGGAAAAAGGAGCTTTTGATCCACTTAGGGAGACAATATTTCTATTCGTTACCGACGGTGTAGCTAATGTAAGACTTGATGAACATATATGGTTAGATAGAAACTGGGGTGGGCAACGTAGAAGTGAATTCCAAGAAAAATATCAAGACTACCAAACAGCTATAAGTGAAGCAACTCAGCAATCACAAGCTATCAAAGATAATGGCTACTATTTAATCTCTACATTTATTGAAGATATAAATAATATGCACAGCCAATATGGTAAGGATTATTATAACAATAACGTAGGACCTTACGCAAAGATGGAACTAGAAAAAATGGCTACATCTAATGACTACTATGTTAGATTTGATAATCCTAATGATTTTGGTGTTACAATATGTGATAAACTAGATAAACTAAGAAAAGAGATTAATCAAAGTAAATTACAAATTGATATATCAGAAGGCTATGAAGTTAGCAATGTAAAGTTAGTTAGAAATGGTACAGAAGAAATTTTGGGGATAGAATTAAAGGCTGGCTTAAATGAGCTAGTCATAGATAATTATGAGGATGACAATTATAAACTGGAATATGAGTTGAAAGAGACAGAATTTCATTCAGAAGAAAAAACACCAGTTGAATTCAAACTTATTTCAGGGACAAAGGAATACAGTATCATTAATCCGACGGTAGCTGGAAATACAAATATGGAATGTGCATTAAAGCCTACAGAACCTGTTAAAAAGGTAAATGATAGGGAACATGTGGATTTAGAAGTATTACATGAAGAAGTAACATATACAGTATCAACTTATGTACCAAATATATATGGACTCAATAGCTTCACCTTGAAAGATGAAGTAGATGAACTATTGACTATTATACCTAATAGTGTGATGGCTACTGTAGATGATAGAGAAATCTCTGGTGAGTTATTAGTTGAGGAAAATAAAATCACCTTTATTAAAACGGATGCTTTCAGTGAAATAGAAAGAAAGATGGTAGTTTTAGAGTTCAAAGCTAAAATAAAAGATGGTATAACATATGAGGACATTAAGGAAAAGTATGAAGAAACTAAAATACCTAACAAAGCTGTATTAGAATATAATAATGAATCAAAAATATCTAATGAAGTAACTATAATGCCGCCAAAACCTAGTGAACCAGAACCAATGGGGAATATAATAATTACAAAGGCAAACTTTGAAGAGCCTTCTGAAGCCATTGATTCCACTTTTAATTCTAGGGAAAAGGAAGAAAAATATCTATCGGAAGCAGTATTTGAAATAAAAGATGGTGAAGGAAATGTAGTAGATACTATAGTAACAGGTGAAAATGGGAAAGCTGAATCTAAAGGTTTACCATATGGAGAATATATGATAGTAGAAATACGAGCACCAAAGGGATATAAATTGGATATTACTGAACATAAAGCAATAATAGGGGAAGAAAATTCAACAGTATATATATGGATAGTAAATGAGGAGATATTAGAACCAGAGCCAGAAGAACCTGAAGGACCAATAAAGAAAGATGTAGATGGTAGAGGACATCTGGTGATAGATAAGGGTAGAATATTTACCTATAATATTAAAATCGATGTACCAGAAGATATGGCAACACCTCCAGTTCAATATCATGATTATGATTTAGAAAACATAGAAACCCTATGGACAGATGTAGTGGAAGATGAAGCAGATGATGATTTAGAGTCGGAATTAGAAGATGAATTGGATAATGGATTAGAATATGAAGAAGAGACATCTAAGGAAAGTTTAGAAGATACAACTGCCCAACAAAGTTTAATAATTACGGATATATTAGAGGATGTATTGGAGATAGTCAACATAAATGTTTTAGTAGACGATAGAGAAGACGATGAACTGACGAATTTAGTTAAAGTTGAAGGTCAAAAAGTTATCTTGAGTTTAGATGGCGATTATGACTTTAATAAGATAGCAGGCAAGGTCATAAATCTTCAAATAGATGCCAAGATAAGAGAAGGTGCAGACTTATCAGCATATATAGATAATAAAATACCAAATAAAGCAAGCCTAAAGTTAAATGACAATCCAGAAGTGGAATCAAATATAGTCACAGTAACGCCGCCAGAACCAGAGGAACCGGAAAAGCCCGAAAAGCCCGAAAAACCAGAAAAACCAGAAAAACCAGAGAAACCAGAGAAACCAGAGAAACCAGAAAAACCAGAAAAACCAATAGAACCTAAGGAGCCAATTGATCCAAAAGAACCAGAAAATCCGATGAAACCAGAAGAGCCAGTAGAAACTGAAAGTATAACGGAGCCAAAAGACTCAGATGTTATAATAGATATAGATGAAAAAGTACCAACAGGTGGTATAGAAGTAGATGAAGAAGACGATGGTGATGATCCGTTAATAATCTTAAGTGAGAACAAACCAAAAGGTGGTGGAGATGTAGATAAACCAACACTACCAAAGACAGGTGAAACCAACAATATTATCTTCTATCTTATAGGCTCAATATTGGTGGTAGTAGGTATTGTATTTAGAAGAAAAACAGCATAAATTTAAGGGCAGGGGAAACCCTGCCTTTTTCATACCCTAGGACTTAAGACCTATGTACAAGTTGGACAAGTTGTTATAAAATTGATGCAATTAAATAATCTTTTATCGGGTGACCTTCCGCCGATAAAGGCAAACCTAGCGAAAGTTAGGGACGCAAAACTATAGGGTCTTCCTTGAGAGTTCAAGATGACAGCCAGTTACCGAAAGGAGGAGTAAATATGTTTAAAAAACATACATTAAACTCCATAGTAGTCATCTTTTTTGTTTTATTAATATCTACCACAGCTTTTGCTCAAGATGCTATTGTGGATATAGATAATTTGGACAAGGGTATAATAAACATAAACTATAATAAAAATATAGATAATATGAAAGTCATGATAACTAAAGGTATTAGTAAAGACTTCTATGATCTAGAGCCAAATATGAACTATCCTTTACAATTTGGCAACGGTGAGTATACCGTATCAATTTTAAAACATGTGAAAGACAACCAATATAGGCAAATAGGCAAAGAAACAGTAAAGTTGGAATTAGAAGATGAAGAAAAGGTGTTCTTACAATCCATTCAGAGAATTAATTGGAATGAGGATATGACTGCCATAAAGAAGGCGAAAGAATTAACAAATGATGCTAAAGATGATGAAGAAAAGGTTAGAATTATATATGATTATATAACCAGTAATATTGAGTACGATAATGAAAAAGCAAGTACAGTTCAGATAGGGTATACACCATCAATAGATTCCACTTTGAAAACTAAAACGGGTATGTGCTATGATTATACAGCATTATTTGCAGCAATGTTAAGAAGTGTAGGAGTACCTACTAAATTAGTCATGGGATATAAAATAGATATTGAAGAATATCATGCTTGGAATCAAGTATGTTTAAATGACAGATGGGTTAATGTGGATACCACCTACGATTCAGCTTATATACAAAAAGGTATACCTATACCTATGATTAAGGAAGCAGAGGAATATAAAATAGAAAAGATATATTAATAAGAAAATCGCTGTTGTTTTTAACAGCGGTTTTTCTTATTCCATAGGATACTCATCTATTAATTCACCTAATGCAAAAAATCTTTTTCCAGTACTGGAGGAAAAATAGCAAGTCATTAAAGAGATTATAGGTTTGCCCCTTTCTTCTGCTTTATCATCTAATAGCATATCCATAGCAGTATCAGGGACTATAAGGGTATCGTATATTTCATATTCATAGATTTTCTCTCCATCTGATAGAAATACCCTATTTCCTATTTCAATATCCATCAAACTTCCAAATAGTAAATCTTTATCTTTCATATGATGTCCTGCTAAAGTATAATTTCCCTGTCCAAAAGATTGATCGGGTTTCATAGTAGCAGCACCAGCCATGAGATTAGCATCAGATATTCCCTTCATTATAGGAAGGTTTATATCTAAATCAGGAATTAGCAGAGTTCCAATTACTAGTTCCTTATTGAAATGAGCAGAACCTTTTATTATGGATTGTATATCCAAATCTCTTATTGCAGAGTAATCAAATTCCACTTCCAGTTCATGATTTTCATTATTTGTCTTTAGGGTTTCTTTTGTAATATTTTCATCTATTATGGAAGTGCTATAATATTTAACTATTTCCTGTGTAATAAGTGGAGTTAATAAAAATAGCATTCCAATTATAATTAACAATATAGATATTACTTTTTTCATATTTCCCCCTAAAATTTTGTAAATGCTATATAAATTATAGCAAAAAATACTATATTTTAAAAGAAGTTCCCATTAAAATTATTTCCTCATGAAAAGGAAATTTACTTAATTGCAAGAACTTACTGGCAAATATAATATATATTCAAAGGGTGTGATGATTTAGATGACTTATGAAAGGCAAAAGGATATATTTATATATTTATTAAATTCAAATGCAGGATTATCAGGAAATGAATTATCTAAAATATTTAATGTAAGCTCTAGAACCATTAGATCTGATATTAAATCTTTAAATGAAATGCTTGAAGAATATGCAATCTGTATAAATTCTTCGAGTCAAGAAGGATATTTCATACCTAAAGGTCAAAGATTAATGGGACTTTCTATAATGGAAAAAGTTTTTGAACAAGAAAATAGCATTATGAAAATTCCCAACACCCCTTCAGAGAGAGCTGCATTTATAATTTTTAAATTAGCCTTTGCTATGGATTATATTTCAATGGAGGAATTTGCTAATCTTTTGTTTGTATCTAAAACCACTATTTATTTAGATATTAGAGATATGACCGATGTTTTAGAGGGAATTCCAAACTTAGAATTAGAAATATCTCCTATGAAAGGTCTAAAATTACTAGGTAATGAAAGGTCAAAGAGATTACTAATATTTAATGTACTTAAAAAAGAAAGATTAAATGATAATTTAATGCTAAGCAAAAGTTTTTACTATGCTTTTCCAGATAAGGAGGCTAACTTAGATAAGGAAATATTGTTTCTATATGAAACCATCATAAATGTATTAAATAAATATGGATATATTTTAACCGATAGAGATGTAAGCCTATTGGTGAAGGATATTTTAATTAGCATAAAGAGAATTCAGATGGGATTTGTTATAGAAGAAGAAACATGTGAACAACTAGATTTAACTATTGTAAAGGCATTTAAAAAGGAGGTGGAAGAGCATTTTAATATACTATTAAACTATAAAGAACTAGAATATTTTCAGCAAAGCTTCAATGCAAAAAGAATTTTAAATTTGAATTGTAAAGAATATATTTTAAATGAAGAAGCAGAGAAAATAGTAGAGGAATTTATAGATGAAGTAAAGAAAAAATTTAATATAGACTTTACAAACAATCAAAATTTTAAAGATAATCTTATATTACATTTAAATCCTATGATTGAAAGGATTAAGTTTAAACATTTTGAAGAAAATCCTTTAAAAAGCCAAATAAAATCTAATTATCCTTTTGCCTTTGAAATATCCATGCTTATGGTTCCAATAATTAATAGTAAACTCAATGTAATAATTAATGAATCAGAAGTTTCCTATATAGCTTTACATGTAGCAGTAGCATTAGAAAATACATATAAAAAGACCAATATTGCTATTGTTTGTGGTTCAGGATTAGGCACTGCACAACTTGTAAGAAGTAAAATACTTTTTTATTATAATGAACAGGTAAATATTATAGGATATTTTCCCATATACAAATTAAATAGTATTTTAAAAGGTGAATATGGGGAGGTAGATTTAATTGTCTCCACCATACCCATAAATTATGGAAATTGTAGTATTCCTGTAGTTCAGGTAAATCCACTTATAAATAAGGAGGATTTAATTAGAATAAGACAATACACAGTAATAAATCCTTTGGCTACCGATAAAGATGGACATACAATTGAATTGGAGAATGGTTTTTTTAAGGAGAAACTTTTTAAGTATTTTTCTGGAGAAGTAGAATATACGGATGTAATATTTGAATTATCTAAACTAATAGCTCAAGAGAGGTATATAGAAGATGTGGAAAAGTTTTACCATTCAGTTCTTCAAAGGGAAAACCTTTACTCCACTATATTGGATGAAATGATAGCTATACCCCATCCTATGGAGTCCCTATCTAAGACTACAGTAGTAGCTGTAGGAGTATTGGAACAAGCTATTGTCTATCAGGGGAAAAAAGTAAAACTCATCCTTTTATTTGCCATCAATGCAAAAGAAGATGAGAAACTAAAGGTATTATATGGATTACTTCAAGAAATATTAGAATCTAAGACTATTATTAAAGCTTTATTAGAGACCAAAAGCTATGATGAGTTTATAGAAAATATTAAATTTTAGGGGGAGTTTTAATGAAGATATTATTATTATGTGCTGCTGGAATGTCTACATCATTGGTAGTATCTAAAATGGAAAAGGCTTTAGCTGAAGACGAGAAAGATTGGATTATAGAGGCAAGACCTGCAGAAAGATTTGATGATATTTATAAGGATTATGATGTAATTTTATTAGGACCACAAATAAGATTTAAGAAAAAAGATTTTGAAAAAATAGCAGGGGAATCTGGAATCCCAGTTGAGACTATTAATATAAGAGATTACGGTTTAGCAAATGGAGAAAATATTCTAAATTTGGCAAGGGAATTGTACAATAATAGATAAGGGGGATAAATATGTCTGAAAAAAACAGTAATTTTGTCAACTTTTTAGAAGAAAGATTAATGCCTGTAGCTTCTAAGCTTAGTGAACAAAGACATTTAAAAGCAATTAGAGATGGGATTATGAGTACTGTAGGATTAACAATAATTGGTGGTATTAGTTTGATTATAGCCTTTCCACCAGTAGATCCAGCTAGAACTGAAGCCACTAATATATTTAAGAAGTTTTTGTTAGGATGGTATTCTTGGGCAAGTGCTAATATGGATGCTATATTGACTCCATATAATATGACTATGGCTATTATGGCATTGTTTGCAGCAATGGCTATAGCATATAGTTTGGCAAAGGAATATCAAAAGCAAATGGAAATCGATCCATTATCCAGTGCAGTCATTTCTGGAGTAGTGTTTTTATTGATATCTGCTCCAGCGGCAGATGATTCAATTCCAATGACCTACTTAGATGCTAAAGGCTTGTTTACTGCTATGATAGTTGGATTGATTACTGTAGAAATTACTAGAATTCTACTGGTTAAGGGAGTATCAATTAAGATGCCGGAGGGAGTACCTCCAGCAGTAAGTGCTTCCTTTACAGCATTAGTTCCTATGATAGTAAATGTAATTTTATTTTATGCTGTAAATCTTATACTCCTTCGTACAATTGGTTTTAATATTCCTCAAACTATTATGAAGGCTTTAACTCCAGCATTAAATGCTGCCGATAGTTTATGGTTTATACTGATTATAATCATAATTACCCATTTGTTATGGTTTGCGGGAGTACATGGAGCTGCCATTATGGGCACAATTACGGCTCCGTTTTTTACACAAAATATTATGGCAAATGCTGCTCAAAGAGTGTTGGGACAGCCAATGGAATTTATATGGACTGAACCATTATGGGCTATGGTAGTAGTATTAGGAGGGTCAGGAGCCACACTGGCTCTAGCCATTTTAATGTTAAGAAGCAAATCCTCTCAACTAAAGACCGTAGGGAGAATTGGAATATTGCCAGGTTTATTCAATATAAATGAACCAATATTATTTGGTACTCCTATTATCTTAAATCCTATGATGTTTATTCCATTTATTTTAGTACCTTGTATAAACGGAATAGTTGGGTATTTGGCAATAAAAATAGGATTGATAGGAAAGGCATATGTAGCTGTGCCTTGGACGACTCCTGCATTTATAGGTATGCCACTGGCTACAATGGATTGGAAAGCATTTATTCTAGTATTAGTAGTATTTTTCTTAGATATGGCAATATATTATCCATTTTTTAAATCTTATGAAAGATTATTATTAAAAGAAGAAAAGGCAGGTGAAGCTATTTAGTATTATTACCGAATATAGTAGGAGGAATGGATATGGAACAATTAGAGCAGTTGATATTTCAATTAATCGCCAATTCTGGTTCTGCTAGGTCCAATATATTTGAGGCCTTGGATTTTGCCCAGAATGGAGATGTTGAAAAATCAAAGGAATTAATGGAAGAAGCAAAAAAGGAAATATTGGAAGCTCATAAAATTCAAACCTCATTAATTCAAAATGAGGCTCAAGGAGAAGGAGTAGAAGTAAATATATTGATGGTTCATGCACAAGACCATTTAATGACATCTATGTTAGCTAAGGATTTGGTAGAAAAGATGATATATATGCAGATGGAGATCAATAATTTGAAAGAAAAAACAAGGGGGATTTAAAATGAAAAAGGATAAAATTAAAATAGTCACTATAGGTGGGGGTTCTAGCTATACTCCAGAATTGATAGAAGGATTTATTAAAAGAAAAGATGAACTGCCAATTAAAGAAATTTGGTTAGTAGATATAGAAGAAGGACGAGAAAAACTAGAAATAGTTGGAAAATTAGCTAAACGTATGGTGGAAAATGCTGGTTTGGATTGGAAAGTTCATTTAACATTGGATAGAAGGGAAGCTTTGAAAGATGCAGATTTTGTTTCTACTCAGTTGCGTGTAGGTCTATTAGATGCAAGGGTAAAAGATGAGAGAATTCCACTAAGTCACGGAATTCTAGGACAGGAAACAAATGGTGCTGGGGGGATGTTTAAGGCCTTTAGGACTATTCCAGTAATATTAGATATTGTAGAAGATATAAAAGAATTATGTCCAGAGGCTTGGTTAATTAATTTTACAAATCCAGCAGGTATGGTAACGGAAGCTGTGTTAAATTACGGAGCATTTGAAAAAGTCGTAGGATTATGTAATGTTCCTATAGGACATATAATCGGTGAATCAGAGATGCTGGGGAGAAACTCAGAGGAATTGTTCTTCCAATTTGGTGGATTAAATCATTTCCATTGGCATAGGGTATATGATAAAGAAGGGAATGAATTAACTAATCATATAATGGATTTAATGTTTGAAAAGAGTAAAAAAATAGTAGAAAATATTGATAATATACCTTTTATGGAAGAGCAAATACGTGATTTAGGTATGCTACCATGTGCTTATCATATGTACTATTATTTACAAGATGATATGCTTGAAAAAGCAATAAAAGATTATGAGAAAAATGGAACAAGAGCAGAAGTAGTAAAAGGAATAGAAGCTTCTCTATTTGAATTATATAAAAATCCAGATTTAAAAGAAAAACCAGAAGAATTATCTAGACGTGGTGGAGCCCATTATTCAGACGCAGCCTGTGAAGTAATTAGTTCCATATATAATGATAAAAGAAACATAATGGCAGTAAATACTAGGAATAGAGGGGCATTGCCAGACTTGCCATATGACTGTGCAATAGAAGTCAGCAGTGTAATCACGGCAAAAGGACCAATGCCAATTAGTTTTGGCAGATTAAATTCTGCTGCCAGAGGATATATTCAAATGATGAAAGCTATGGAAGAATTAACTATAGAAGCAGCTGTAACAGGTAATTATGGCAAAGCCTTACAAGCTTTTACCCTTAATCCATTAGTGCCGGGAGGGACTATTGCAAAAGAGCTATTAGATGAGATGTTAATAGCACATAAAGACTATTTACCACAATTTAAGATTGTGATTGATAAACTATAAAAGGAAGCTCGCAAAATTTGCGAGCTTCTCTTTATATAGAAGATAATTTGTTCACCATTAGCTGTTTCCCTATATTGCTATTATGATATAATTATCTTAAACAATACTATACGAGGAGTGATTTAATGAACCTGCTTATAAAAAATGTGACTATAGTTCCTATGGATGGAAAAGAAGAAGTATGTAAAGACACTAATATATATGTTGAAGAAGATAAAATAATTCATATAGGTGAATTAAGGGGAGATATTAAGGTTGATAGGATAATAAATGGTAAGAATAAAGTTGCTATACCTGGATTAGTAAATGCCCATACTCATATTGGAATGTCTCTGTTTAGAAATTATGCAGATGATTTACCTTTACATGAATGGCTGACTCAAAAGATATGGCCAGCAGAGGCTAAGCTTACAGCAGAAGATGTCTATTGGGGTTCTCTTTTAAGTATGGTGGAGATGATTCAATCAGGAACTACTACTTTTTGCGATATGTATTTCTTTATGGATGAAGTAGGTAGAGGATTAGAAGAGGCAGGCATAAGGGGAGTTTTAACTAGGGGACTTATAGAAGAGAAAGGTAAAGAGGAAGAAAAATTAAATGATACAAGAAATTTGTATAAGGATTGGAATGGAAGAGGAGATGGAAGGATTAAGGTAATGGTATCACCTCATGCACCTTATACCTGTAGTGCAGCTTACTTAGAACGGATTATAGATTTAGCTAAGGAATTAAATACTGGTATCCATATACATCTATCGGAAACTAAAAAGGAAGTAGAAGATAGTTTTAAAGAGCTACATAAATCTCCTATAAAGCATGTATACGACTTAGGACTATTCAAGTTGCCTACAGTTGCAGCTCATTGTGTCCATGTTGATGATGATGACATTGAAATATTAAAAGAAAACAATGTAAGCCCTGTAAACAATCCAAGCAGCAACTTAAAACTTGCTAGCGGTTTTGCTCCTATAGATAAGATGCTTAAAAAAGGGATAAATGTAGCCCTAGGAACTGATGGCTCTTCTAGCAATAACAATTTAAACATGTTTGAAGAAATCCATTTAGCTTCCATCGTAAACAAAGCGGTAAATATGGATGCTATATCGGTACCAGCTATTTCTGCATTGGAAATGGCTACAATCAACGGTGCTAAAGCTCTATTATGGGATAAGGAAATTGGCTCTATAGAAGTAGGCAAAAAGGCGGATATAGTATTGATGGATATGGATAAACCACATCTTTATCCACTGCATAATATAGTTTCCTCATTAGCCTATTCTGTACAGGGGTCTGATGTTGATACGGTAATAGTTGACGGCAATATTATAATGGAGAATAGAGAAATAAAGACTTTAGACGTAGAAAAGATTATATACAATGCAGACAAGGCTTCTAAAAATTTAATAAACAGATAAGATTCTTAACCTTAGCTTTATTTGGAATATTGTGTATTAAATAAAAGATAGAGGTATTTTTATGTATTTCCACGGAAATATAAATAGGATTATTCGTATAATGGAGAATATTGACGATTAAGTTAAATATGCCATGAGAATACCTCTATTATTTGAATAAAGGCAGGAATGAACACCATAATTAAGGTGTTCATTCCTATTTTAGGGACTCCTTACTTATTATATGTATAAGGTTTTTGTAGTATAATTTATTTAAAGGAGGTAAAAAATATGGCTTTTAAAAACATAGACTTAGATCAAAATATAATGTTAAAAAACAAGATACCTTTATTAATAGAATATAAGGAATGGTTAAACTTGTTTGGAAATGTCAATAACAAAAATATACAGTATATAAAAGAAGAATTAGTTGAATTAGTAAAAAAAGAAAGAGAATTAGAAAGAGATTCTAAAAGTCTTCAAAAAGAAAAAATACATGCTATGAAGATGATTTTAGGTGTATCCGATGCCGTAAATAATGAGAATAAGGTAGAGACTGTTGGGTTATTAGATGAATATAAGGAAAAAATTGAAGATATAAATGATGAGCTAGATGAAATAACCTTTCAGTTAGAAACCACTCCTCAAATGATTAGAGAATTAAATTTTAATCTACTAAAAGCTACTGTAGATTACGGTTATAAAGAGCTTAAACACAAAGAAAAGAAGTTAAAAGAAGTTACAGATGAGCTAGAAACCCTAAGAGAAAGGTTAAAGGTATTAATAAACGAAAAGTATGATTATGAGGAGTTTATAGATGCTACCTATTCCTTTTTACATGGAATGTTGGGAAGTGAGGAGATGGAAAAATTAGATGAAGAAATATTGGAGTAAAGGAGAACTTTTATGATTAAAGGTAGTGGGATAGATATAGTAAAAATATCTAGGATAGAAAAGATCCTTGGGGAAAAGAAAGATAGATTTATGGATAAGGTATTTACTTGTAGAGAAATAGAATATATAAACAGTAAAAATGATAATCCTCAAACTATATCTGGAATGTTTGCTGCTAAAGAGGCTGTATCTAAACTTCTAGGTATTGGAATCGGAAAGGTTAGCTGGAAGGATATAGAAGTCATCCATGATGAAAAGGGGAAACCCTATATAGATTTACATAATAGAGGATGCGAATTAGGAATAAATAAAATCTATTTGTCCATATCCCATGAGAAGGAGTATGCTATTGCTTTTGGAATAGCTGAAGGAGAAAGGGATGAATTTATGGTCCCCCCAAAAATAAAAAACATATTGCCTAAAAGAAATAAAGATTCTCATAAGGGAACTTTTGGTAGGATTGGAATAATAGCTGGTAGTACAGGCATGACAGGAGCACCTTATCTATCGACTATGGCAGCTCTTAGAAGTGGCGGAGGATTAATATATACTATCACACCAAAGAGCGTTAGTGAAATACTTTCCATAAAATTAATAGAAGCCATAGTTAAGCCTATCGAAGATGATAATACAGGTCATTTTACTATGAATTCTTTTAAGGAAATAAATTCAACAATTGAAAATATGGATGTATTAGCTATAGGTCCGGGAATTGGAACTGATGAAGAAAATATAGATGTTGTAAAAAAGATATTATTAAACTATAAAAGACCAATAGTATTAGATGCAGATGGAATAAATTGTGTATCCATGAAGGATCCTAACATTTTATTGACTAGAAAAGAAGATACAATTATAACTCCCCATCCTGGTGAATTATCTAAGTTATTAGGAGTTAGTACAAAAGAAATCCAAGAAAACCGTATAAAATATTCTAAATATACATCTAATAAATATAATATAATAACAGTATTAAAAGGATCAGAAACTATAGTATGTGATGGACAAGGAAATATATATGTCAATAATACTGGAAATCCAGGTATGGCTACAGCTGGAAGCGGTGATGTATTAACTGGTATGATTGCTAGTTTTATAGGGCAAGGACTAGAGCCTTATTATGCAGCCATATTAGGAGTATACTGTCATGGATTGGCAGGAGATTTAGCCAAAATGGATAAGGGAGAGTATGGTATGATTGCAAGGGATATATTAGATAATATCCCTTATAGCATAAAAAAATTAGAATAGTAAAATGAAGGCTGGGATTTCTAATATGAAGAAAATATTATTATTAATTATTCCTTTGATAATATTAACTTCTTGTAAAAGGATTAGTGAAAAAGATACATTAAACAATTTTCAAGAAAAAGTAAATAGCTTTGATAATTACAGCTGTTCAGCTAATATTATTGTATATAGTCGTGATAAGTCCACTACTTATAGAGTAGAGGAAACCTTTCAGAAACCTGACAAGTTTAATATAAAAATAATTGAACCAGTAGAAAGTAAGGGTTGTACAATTATTTATGATGGCAATAAAGTTATTTTAGAGCATCCTTCTATAGAACAATCCCTATCCATAGAAAATGTAAAGACTTTAAATAAAAATCTTTTTATAGGTCATATTTTCCAGAACCTACAATCTTCTGAGGATTATACAGTAGAAACTCAAACTATTGAAGGCGAAGAATGTTTAGTTTTTAGCATGGAATTACCTGAGAAAAATAAATATAGGAATATTCAAAAAATTTGGATAAAGAAGAAGGGTTTTGTCCCCTATATGATGAATATAATAGGAGAAAAAGAATATATATATCTAGAAGTTTACTATGAAGACTTTAAATATGATGCTATTATGAGTAAATGATAGGGGGGATAAAATGTGTATTATACTTTAGATGAGGCAAGACCTTTATGGGCAGAAATTAATTTAGATAACTTAGCCTATAATATAAGACAGGTAAAAAAAAATACTAAAGAAGATACGTTGATTACCGCAGTGGTAAAAGCAAATGCTTATGGTCATGGCTCCATTGAATCAGCGAAGACTTTTTTAAACAATGGAGCAGATAGGTTAGCAGTAGCCACCTTATCGGAAGCTATTGAACTTAGAAGGGGAAGTATAGATGCACCTATACTGATACTTGGATATACACCTGAAGCTCAATATTCTTTGATTTTAAGAGGGAATATTATTCAAACCATATACGACTATGAATCTGCTAAAGTGCTTTCACAAAATGCTCTTAAGCTGGGAAAGACGGCAATTGTGCATATAAAAATTGACAGTGGTATGGGAAGAATAGGATTTTTACCTAATGATGAGGCAGTAGGAGAAATCGTTAGAATATCTAAGTTGCCACATTTAAAAATTGAAGGAATATACACCCATTTTGCAACTGCAGATGAGAAGGATAAGTCTGGTACAAGATTGCAGTATAGTAGATTTATAAAGGTAATAGATGAATTAGAGAAAAAGGGAATCCATATCCCTATTAAACATGCCTCTAATAGTGCAGCTATTATGGATCTTCCTGAATATAATTTGGATATGGTTCGGGCAGGAATTATGCTTTATGGGCTTTATCCCTCAGATGAAGTTCAAAAGGATAGAATAGATTTAAAACCAGCAATGACTTTAAAAGCCAAAATTTCCTATGTAAAGGAAGTACCTAAGGGAACTGGAATTAGCTATGGACAAATTTTTACTACAGAAAGGGAATCTAAAATTGCCACTATTCCTATTGGATATGCAGACGGATTTACCAGATTACTGACTTCAAAAGGAGAAGCCTTTATAAAAGGTAGAAGAGTACCTGTAGTAGGTAAAATCTGTATGGATCAATGTATGTTAGATGTAACAGATATTGATAATGTATCTATAGGAGATGAAGTAGTGCTATTTGGATATGGTATAGAAGGATATCCTCATGTCGATGAGATTGCTAAAAAATTAGGTACTATCAATTATGAAGTAGTTTGTATGTTGGGAAGAAGAATTCCAAGAGTATATATTCAAGGCGGGAAAATAACAAAAATAGAAGATTATTTATTAGATTGTTAAAATATTGAATAAATCGTTACTAATATTGACACAATTAATATAAAGAATATATAATTGATATATATTGTTTGTTGGGCTTATTTTATGCATTTGTCAAAGAAACATTTGCTTGGGGGTGCAAATTTAATGGCTGAAACCAAAAGGATTATGGTTAGTTTACCAAATAGCTTATTAGAAGAAGTAGACTTTATTGTCTCTATGGAAAAAAAGAATCGAAGTGAATTTGTAAAGGAAGCTATGAAGTTATATATTCGTGAGAAGAGACGAGTAGAAGTCTATGAAAAGCTTAAGGATGGGTATGTAGAAATGAGTCAAATTAATTTAACCCTTGCTGAAATAGGTTTAGAGCAGGATATGGTGGAATTAAATGTTTATGAGTCAAAACTTACGGGGTGTGAAAAAATGTGATTGTGAAAAGAGGGGACATATTTTATGCTGACTTGAGTCCAGTTATCGGTTCAGAACAAGGAGGGGTAAGACCTGTTCTTGTTTTACAAAATGATATAGGAAACAAGTATAGTCCTACCATTATCGTAGCGGCTATAACTTCTCAAATCAATAAAGCCAAATTACCTACCCATGTAGAAATCAATGCTCCTGAGTATGGTTTACCAAGAGACTCAGTGGTCTTAATGGAACAAGTAAGGACCATTGATAAAAAGAGGTTACGTGAAAAGATAGGTAGATTTAATGATGACATGATGGCTAAAGTTGATGAGTGTTTAAAAATAAGTTTAGGATTAATAGATTTATAAAAAATAAGCATAGGAAAGGATGCTTATTTTTTATTTTGCTAATTTTATTTGAAACATTGTTAATCTATAGTATAATCTAATGAAGGAAGTATTGTTTAAGGGTGGTGTAATTGTGAAGGAGAATATTACCTATGTATGTAAGCTGAGCAGTGAACTTACAGAATTAGAAAAAAGTAGCTTTATAGAAATATTTAACGTGGTTTTTGGCACCGATTACGATTTAAAGTGGTTTAATTGGAAGTATATGGACAATATCTACGGCGATTCCTATATGATTTTAGCATTTTATCAAGATAAGATGGTTGGTATACGAAGTTTTTGGAGAAATGATATTGATGGGTATTTATGTTATCAGCCATGTGATACTGCTGTACTTAAAGAGTTTAGAGGCAGGGGTATATTTTTGAATATGAGTTTAATCGCTTTAAAAGAGATAAAAGGTGCATTTATCTATAATTTTCCCAACGAAAATTCTTTGCCAGGTAATTTAAAATTAGGCTGGAAGATCAACAAATACTGTTATATAAAGCCTGTATTTAATAGAAAGAGATTGGAAGATGATTGTGGTTTTATTGAAGATGATTACCTAGTGTGGAAATTTGGAAATTGTCCTATAAATAAGTACTATTATTATGAAAAAGGTGGACAATCCTATTTGCTATTTAAACGCAAGGATAATATTTACTATGTATTAGGTAGATTTAACAATAAATTTAATAGCTATTTTACAAAAATAAGATTTCCAATTCTGTTCAATTATACTACTGATGAGACAATTATATATAAAATATTTAAAAATAGGGCAACTGTTGTATCTTACGAAGGAGAAGGACAAGATTTAAGCAAAATTGATATTCCAATATTTAAAGGTGATTTTTTCTAATAGATATTTAATAAACAGGGAGGAAATTAACATGAAAAATATAGTAAAAAAGATTATACTACCCATAGTGCTAGTATTCATTGTATTATGTACAACTGTGGTTTTTTCTGAACCTGGCTCAGAAAAAGATCCTTTAGTATCTTTAAGCTATTTGGAAAAGAGGATGGAGCAATTAAAGTTCTATATAGATGAGAAATTGTTGGACGTAAGCAGTAGACTACAAAACAATTCATCTAATAAGCTGGAAGTAGTAGAAGTATCCTCTGGTCAATCGCTTATTGGAAAAAGTGGTACCGAGATTATATTAAGAGGTGGAGAAGCTAAGATTATTGCAGGAGAACTAGGAGGATTATGCGATGTAACTAGTGGTACGGATTTAGGCATGGATAGGGCAATTCCAGCAAACCATTTACTCATAATACCAAGAGATGACGGAAGGGGAGCTTTTGCTATTAGGGATGCAATATTCTTGGTTAGAGGAGACTATGAAATAAAGTAGGTTAAAAAGGATGTGAAATAGTTGTTAAGAAAGGTTATTAAAGGGATATTAAAATATCCTGCCATATTGTTTGACAATGTGTTTTTACATCTATACTATAGATTTGCTAAAAAAGGAAACTATAGTATAGACGAGCCTTTTGCTAATAAGAAAAACAAGGTCTTGTTTATATCGCCTCACGTAGACGATGAAACTATAGGTGCAGGGGGTACACTATTAAAACACGCTGAAAATGGAGATAATATTGTCTGTATATATATAGCCGATGGAGGGGGAGCTGTATCTACATTAGATAAGAACTCCCTAGTCCAGCTAAGGAAAAGAGAAGCTGAAAATTTAAAGGATATCATTGGAATAGAAAAGCTATATTTTTTGGAAGTTCCTGATGGACAAGTTTTTGTCAAAGATGAGTATATAGATAAGATATATTCAATTTTAGAAGATGAAAATCCTAATATTATATATACACCTTTTCTTTTAGACGGACATATAGACCACTTAAATAGTACGAGAATCCTTATGGAAGGCATTAAACGATGGGATAATACTTTTAAAAACATCTATATGTATAGCGTAAACACAGCAATAAGGCCAGATGTAATAAATAATATTACCGTTATGGATAAGTCCTTGTTTGAAAAGAAGAATAATCTATATACTGTGTTTAAATCACAATATGTTATGGGGTTTGATGCCTTTATGATGGTAAACAGGATGGGAAGGCTACTGGTAAACAAAGGATATGCACTGGAAGGGTTTGTAAAATTGGATTTAGATATAGCTTTTCAATTTAACCATATACTTATGGAGAAAAAATTTGATCCCAATGAATTTAGACAGTTAAGCAGTAGATATAATCTATTTTTTAGCTTTATGAAGAATAAAAAGATAAAAGATGAGTATATGGATATATTTAAAGAGGTGTCTCTAGCAAAACAGGAGATATAGGAGATATAGTTGAAAGGAGAAATGACCTTGAATATACTTCAGATAATCTTCAGTATAGAAAAAGGTGGAGCAGAAACTTATCTATATAATGTAATCGATAACTTAAAAGAAGATGTTAATTTTTTTGTTATCTGCAATCATAAGGGTTCTAATCACCCAAAAATTGAAGAAAAATGCAAGAATGTGGAAATAATAAAGATGAAAAATGTATTCGATATTAAAGCTGCCAAAAAAATTGCTGCCTACTGTAAGACAAATGACATCGACATAATACAGACTCATTTTTTAAGAGAGAACTATATTGGGATTTTATCAAAGATATTTAATCCAAAGGTAAAGGTAATATGGACAGCTCATCTAATGGCAGAGAATAAAGGCATAATAAGATTTTTTAATAAAATATTTTCTAAATTTGTTGATAAAATTGTATGTGTCTCAGAAGCTGTTGAAGATTCTTTAATAAAAGAAGGGATTTCTTCTAACAAAACTAAAGTAATCTACAATGGTGTTGATACTAATTATTTTGTACCAATGGAGGGCACTTTAAGAGAACAGCTGTCTATTAATAGTGATACCCTTGTTTTAACCACCGTTTCTAGATTTAATAAGGCAAAAGGTCATGATTTTTTAATTGAAGGTTTAAAGGAGTTAGAAAGACATATTTCAGATTTTAAGGTTTTATTAGCAGGAGTAGGAGAAGAACAAGATTTTATTGAGCAAAAAGTAAAAAAATATGGTTTAGAAGAACAGATTATTTTTTTAGGATATAGAGAGGATATTCCTCAAATTTTGTCTGCTGCTGATATATACGTATCTCCTTCAGAAAGTGAAGCCATTTCTTTTTCAATAATAGAAGCTTTATCCTGTTGTAGACCTGTAGTTGCCACAGAAGTAGGTGGAGTTCCTGAAATATTTGAAAAAGGTAATTGCGGGAAATTAATACCTTTCGGAGATACAAAAAAATTTGCTAAAGCAATTATTGATTTGTATAATAATAAACAGGAATATGAATTAGTAAAATCAAATTCTAGGAATTTGGTTAAGGATAATTTTTCCCAGAATAAAATGTTAGATGAAACCTATAAATTATATAGTAGTTTAAATGCAAAGTAAAAAAACGCAGGAATTATATATAAAGGAGGGTTGAACCTATCTATGTGGATAGGTTAACATAATGAAAGTTTTACATTTAATTAGTGGAGGAGATACGGGGGGAGCAAAAACCCATGTAGTAAACTTGTTGCAAGAATTGGACAAGAGAATAGATGTCAAAATAATTTGCTTTTTAAAAGGCGAATTCTATTATGAGATTAAAGAAAAAGGTATAGATATCGAGGTCTACGAACAAAAAAAACGATATAATCTATCGGTAATAAAAAGGCTGATAAAGGAAATTAAAGAGGGAAAATATGATTTAATACACTGTCATGGTGCAAGAGCAAACTTTATTACATATCTTCTCAAGAAATTTTATAAAATTCCTGCTGTTACTACGGTCCATAGCGATTATAAACTTGATTTTAAGGGGAGTTTTTATAAGGATTTGGTTTACAGAAATTTAAACTATATATCCTTAAAACACATGGACTACTATATAGGAGTTTCAGAGAGTTTCAGAGATATGCTTATAGATAGGGGATTTGCTCCTGAAAGAATAATGACTGTGTATAATGGAATAAATGTTGCTGAATTGGAGTCGAAAGAGATAAATAAAAGCTTTTTAAAAGAGCAAGGAATGGATATAGATGAAAATACGGTAAAGGTAGGAATATTAGCTAGATTATATCCCGTAAAAGGCGTTGAAGTATTTATAAAAGCTGCCCATAAGGTGTTGGAGGTAAGACAGGATGTAGAATTTTTCGTTGCTGGAGATGGAGAGGAAAAGGAAAATCTAGTTAAGCTCATAAATGAATTAGACATTGAGGACAAGGTGCATCTATTAGGATACATAAGGGATCCATATAGTTTTATAGATGAAATAGATATAAACACCAGTACATCTCACAGTGAAAGTTTTCCTTATGCCATATTAGAAGGTGGAGTATTTAAAAAGCCTATAATCGCTTCTAATGTAGGAGGCGTAAAGGATTTAGTAGTTAATGGAGAAACGGGATTGATGTTTGAACCTGGTGATGTAGATACATTGTCTGGTCACATATTGAGATTAGTAGAGGATGAGGATTTAAGAAAAACCTTAGGAAATAATCTATATAAAAAGATAAACGAATTTTATTCTTCTGAAAAAATGGCTGATAAGCAAATATTGATATACCAACAAATATTAAGCAGGTAGGTGTTAAGATATGAAAAGAAAATTTAATTGGGTTGATATAGTTATCATAGTGTTGATAGTAGCCGTCCTTTATGGTGGATACTCTTATATATTGAAGCCTAAAGGCGTAGCTGTAGATAAGGTTCCTGTAGAAGTAACTTATCGAATAAACGGGGTATTAATGGCAACTGCAAATGGTATAAGGATTGGAGATACATTTAAAGACAAAGATACCAATCAAGTTATAGGAGAAGTTGTTAAAAAAGATATCAAGGAAGGCTACGATTATGTGGAAACAGGAGATGGCAGAATAGTAAAAAGTAAATTACCTAATAAGTATGATGTGTATATTACTTTAAGAGGTGATGCGGTTATTACTGATGATTATATTCGTATGGGAGATAGGGATATGAGAATAGAAGGTACAATACTTTTAAAAAGCAATATATCTGCTATAAAATCAACTATTACAAATATAGAAGTACTGGAATAATTCTAGGGAGGAAAGAAATATGTCGCTGATAGATAAGAAGGGAAGACTTTTTGGTAAATTTAATATTCTGGATCTATTTATTATAGCTATGATCGTAGTTCTTGGTGTAGGCGGATTCTATAAGGTAAAAAAGGTAAACCCTACTAATGTTATTAAGCCTAAACCTGTAGAATTGAAGATTATAGTAATGGAAAGAGAAAAGCTTGGCGTTGATATGATAAAAGAAGGGGATATATTAAAGGAATACGACACAGGAATAGTACTAGGTGAAATAAAAAACATCGAAGTAAATCCAGCCTCTACAGAAGTAGCAACTATAGATGGAGAAATAAAGATAGCAGAAATACCAGATAGGTACGATTTACTGATTACAGTAGATGCTAAAGCCATGATTACAGAAAATGCTATTATGTCAGGGAACAAGGAATTGAGAATAGGAAACAAGCTGGTATTAAGGACTAAGACCTATGCTCTTGATTCCATAGTATTAGAAGTAAATCCAAAAGAAGAATAGAGGGTGTAGTTATGAAAGAACAAAATACCATAAGCTCAAGTTTGATGGCAAATTTATGGCAAAATAGTTTTACCCATAAAATCCTCTCAAAGATTGGAAGAAGTTTAGTAAATAGTTTAAATAAAAGTTTCATCATTTCCAAATTGTTAAATGATAAAAACATCTATGGAGATAATGGAAATTTAAAAAACATCATAGGAAAAGCTAAGGCAATGCTTTATAAAATATTTAATGCTATAAGGAATCTATTTTCAAAAGCCATTGCTGAAAGCTGTTTATTAAGTGGAATTAGGGATATAAATTCTGCGATTGCTTCAGATGTCTATAGATTTTTATTCATCCTATTTGGAACTGGATTGTTTTCTTATGGCGTATTATCTCTTGCAAAGGGAATATACTCCATGAAAAGAATACTATTTTTTATGGTATTAGGTATTTTACCATTGATAATTGGATTTTTAAATGTTGAAACAAAGGCAATTTTTACTGAGAGCAAGTTTGTAGGGCTTATAAAGAAGATTTTTGACTATAACAGTTAATATAAAACTATTAGGAGAGAAAAAGATGGATCATTTTCTTAATGACAATAAAGTTAAAATAGTTGGAATTTTATTTGGATTATTAATAGGAATTATATTATCTTTGTTCCCCTTCATGAAGGGATTAAAGATAATATTTGGCTGTATTGGATTAATCGTCATTTTCTATAGACCGGAAGTTGGCTTGTATTTAACAGCTTTTACATTGCCTTTAATTTCATTTAGATATGTTGTATTGCTATTCGGATGGGTAGTGTTGTCCTTCATAATAAAGATGATTAGAGATGATGATTTTAAGTTCAAAGAAATTCCTATTAAATATTCTATAGGTTTGTTTGCGATATCGTTAATATTTGCAGGCGTGACCTCTATTACTTTAAGACAAAGTATGTTAAAATTAGTTGTTTATATAATTTCTTTTATATTTTTGGTTTTAGCTGTCAATTTGATAGATTCTAAGGAGAAGTTCTACTATTTAGTATTGGCAGTAGTAATCTCTGCAACAATAGTAGGGCTATACGGCATTTATCAATATAAGACAGGTGTGGAATTAAAGGAAAGCTGGGTGGATAAGGAGTTAAATCCAGATATTGAAACTAGGGTAATTTCTACTTTTGATAATCCCAATGTTTTAGCAGAATATCTAATACTTACTATTCCTATAACCTTTGCTCTTTTATGGAATGCTAACAGCATATTTAAAAAATTTATATTTCTGCTAGCTGCCGCTGCTCAAGGACTATGTATCTTGCTTACCTTCTCAAGAGGAGGTTGGCTTGGACTATTTTTATCCATGTTGATATTTGCAATATTCGTAGATAGAAGGCTGTTTTTACTCTATATTGCAGGGGGCATAGGATTAATAGCTATTTCGCCTAAAGCAATTATGACTAGAATATCTACTATTGGGAATATGAAAGATAGTTCCACCGCTTATAGGTTCCCTTTATGGAGGGCAACTATTGATATGATTAGGGATTATTGGATTAATGGCGTTGGATTAGGGCTAAATGCTTTTAAAGCTGTATACCCCCGATATATGAGACAGGGAATTGTAGCCGTTCATTCCCATAATATATTTTTGCAGGTGTTCGTTGAAACGGGAATATTTGGCATTGTTGGATTTATAGTTTTTATATTTAATTCCATGAGGTTAAACTTAATAACCTTTGCTAAGGGTATAGATATTAAAATGAAAAGAGTTAGCATCTCCATATTCGCTTCAATAGCAGGTATACTTTTACATGGATTGGTAGATTATATTTTCTTTAGTGACAGAATTGTTTTGATGTTATGGATATTGATATCCATTGGAGTAACAGGGTATATATTGGAGTTCAATAAAAATTTAGAACAGTGTAATGAATAGATTATTAAAGGAGTCATCCAAATGAAGAAGATTCTAATATCTGGATATTATGGATTTGATAACAGTGGTGATGATGCTATCTTAAAAGCTATAGTCAAGGACTTAAAGGAAACTGATAGCTCAATAGAAATAACTGCTTTCTCTAACAATCCCACTTATACCGAAAAAATTTATAATATAAAAGCAGTAAATAGATTTGGAATAAGAGATATAGTCAAAACAATTAAAGATTGTGATTTATTTATATCTGGTGGAGGTAGCCTTTTACAAGATGTAACTAGTACTCGTTCCTTATTATATTATATAGTTCTTATGAAATTAGCTAAAATGTTTAATAAACCTGTAATGGTGTATGCTAATGGCATAGGTCCAATTAATAGAAGGATAAATAGATTTTTAACTAGAAAGATTTTAAACAAGGTGGATTTAATTACTTTAAGAGATGAGGAATCAAACCTATTCCTTAAGGATTTAGGAGTTAAGAATAAAAATATTCATGTTACGGCAGATCCAGTGTTTACCTTAGAGCCTACGAAAGAAGAGGGAATTGATGTAATTCTTAAAGAAGAAGGAATACCAGATGACAAATTGCTAGTAGGAGTTTCTGTTAGAAGGTGGGATAACGGAGAAAATTTAATAGACAGTATGGCTAAGGCTATAGATTACATTATAGAAGAATATGGAGTTAATGTGGTTTTAATTCCTATGCATTATCCAGAGGATTTGTCCATAAGTGAGGACATTTTAGATAGAGTAACTGGTGAAGGCTGTTATATCCTTTCCAATAAATATAGCGTTGAAGATATTATGGGAGTTATAAATAGATTGGAGATAATAGTTGCTATGAGACTTCATTCCCTCATATATGCTGCCACCCAAGGCATACCCATGGTAGGCATCGTCTATGATCCTAAAATCGTAGGTTTCTTAAAGTCAATACATATGGAGCATATGTGTTCAGTAGAAGATATGAAATATACTGAACTAGTTGAAAATATCCAATATGTTTGGGAGAATAGAGATAGATTAAGGGATGAACTCATAGAAGTAAATAAGGAAATGAGAGACAAGACCCTTAAGAATATATGTATGGCACTGGAACTTTTGAAAAAGTAGGTGGTAAGTTTGGATAATATTAAGATATTTGGGGTTAGAATAGATAATGTGACCCTAATCGATGCAACAAAAGCTGTAGAAAAATTTTTAACTGAAGATAGTTTACATACTATTTATACCCCAAATACTGAAATCGTTATGGCTTGCAGGGAAGATGAAAATATAAAAAACATCATCAATTCTGGTGACTTAGTAATTCCAGATGGTATTGGGCTTATACATGGAGCTAAAATAAAGAAAAAGCCCCTAAAGGAAAGGGTTACAGGCTTTGATTTGTCTATGGAAATCCTTAAAATTGCTAATGAAAAAGGATATAGCATCTTTCTATTAGGTGGAAAAGATGGAATAGCCAAAGAGGCAAGTGAAAATATTATAAGAAAATATCCAAATATCAAATTAGCAGGTTTTCATCATGGATATTTTAAAGGCAGCCATATAGGATTTAAAGGTCATGAGGAAGAATTAAATATTATTGATGAGATTAATAAGGCAAAACCTGATATAATATTTGTGGGTTTAGGATTTCCTAAACAAGAGATTTGGATAAATGAAAATAAGGATAGACTAGACTGCAAGGTTATTATAGGCAACGGAGGTACTATGGATATATTATCTGGAAATACTAAAAGAGCACCAGAAATTTTTCAAAAGCTTGGGTTAGAATGGTTTTATAGATTGATAAAGGAACCTTCCCGTATTAAAAGACAAATGGTGTTGCCCAAGTTTATGCTTCATGTGTTTTTTTCGAAAGACATAATAGAATGACATAGGAGGATATATTATGGAAGGGAAAAACTGGTATAGGGTAATATTATCATTAATAGGGTTAGGAGTAGGTGTATTTTTGCTGGCAATAGGATTGGTTTTGTTTTTAGAACCAAATACTATTGCACCAGGTGGAGTAACTGGATTTGCTATTGTATTTAAAAAGCTATCCAATGTACCTGTGTATATTACAAACTTAGCTATAAATATACCTTTGTTTATTGTGGGAGTAGTTATCTTAGGAAAGAGTTTTGGATGGAAGACATTGTACGCAACAGCTCTTTTATCTTTGTTTTTAAAGATAATACCAGCCCAAGCTGTTACTCCAGATTTACTTTTAGCTTCTATTTTTGGTGGGCTTATATCAGGTATAGGTCTTGGCATAGTATTTAAATTTGGCGGCACCACTGGGGGAACTGATTTAGCGGGTTCCATACTCAACAAGATGTTTCCGTCTGTTGGTATATCAACCTTTATGATGACCATTGATATGTTAGTGGTAGCCTTTGCTGGTATAGTAGATAGAAAGGTAGAGACATCCCTTTATTCCATAATATCATTATTTGTAACGATTAAGGTAATAGATTTAATGTTAGAGGGTATAGGTTATTTAAAAGGATTCTTAATCATTACAAATAAGCCTGAAAAGATTAGTGAAAAAATAATGAAAGACTTAGATAGAGGTGTTACTTTATTTAAGGGAAAAGGAATGTATACAAAAGAAGAAAAAGATGTACTTCTCTGTGTAGTCAATAGATTTCAATTTTCTAAGATTAAAGACATAGTAAATGATATTGATAAAGATGCTTTTATAATGGTAACTGAGATTTCTGAAGTGCTAGGAGAAGGATTTGAAGAAATAAAAAATCAATAGGAGGGATAATATGTATAAGGATTTAGAAAATATTGCAAATAAGATGAGAATAAATATAATTAATATGCTAAATGAATCCAAATCTGGTCATCCAGGTGGTTCTTTATCGGCTTGTGAAATAGTAACGGCTCTTTACTTTAAGGAAATGAATATAGACCCTAAAAACCCTCATTGGGAAGATAGAGATAGATTTGTATTATCTAAAGGGCATGGCGCTCCAGTCCTTTATTCAGCTCTAGCAGAAAGAGGATATTTCCCTAAAGAAGAATTAAATCACCTAAGAAAAATAGATTCTATGCTACAAGGCCATCCAGATATGAAAGGAACTCCAGGGGTGGATATGACTACTGGTTCCTTAGGTCAAGGATTGGCAGCAGCTAATGGAATGGCATTAGCAGGAAAACTTGATAAAAAGGACTATAGAGTCTATGCACTTGTTGGAGATGGTGAATCGCAAGAAGGAATAATATGGGAAGCAGCAATGCTTGCAGCTCACTATAAATTAGACAATCTTACCGTATTTTTAGACCATAATGGATTACAAATAGATGGACCTAATGAGGAAGTAATGAATATTGAACCTATAGACGATAAGTTTAAGTCTTTCGGATGGCATGTAATAAATATAGATGGACATTCTTTTGAACAAATATTAAAAGCAATAGATGAGGCTAAAAATACTAAAGGAAAGCCAACTATGATTATTGCTAAAACAAAAAAAGGCAAAGGTGTATCTTTCATGGAAGACCAAGTAGGCTGGCATGGTAAAGCACCTTCAGAAGAAGAAACTAAAAAAGCTATAGATGAACTAGGAGGTGGTTTAGATGACTAACATGATAGCGACAAGAGATGCTTATGGTGAGGCTTTAAAGGAATTAGGAGGATTAAACGAGGATATTGTAGTATTAGATGCGGATCTGTCAGGTTCTACAAAGACTAGCGTTTTTAAAAATGCCTATCCAGAGAGATTTTTTAATGTTGGAATAGCAGAGCAAAGTTTAATAGCTACAGCAGCTGGATTATCAACAGCTGGAAAAGTTCCTTTTGCAAGTACTTTTGCTGTATTTGCTACAGGAAGGGCTTTCGAAATAATAAGAAATTCGGTATGTTATCCGAAGTTAAATGTAAAAATAGCAGCTACTCATGCTGGATTGATGGTAGGGGAAGATGGTGCTACCCATCAAGCTCTTGAGGACTTAAGTTTGATGAGATCATTGCCAAATATGGTAGTATTAAACCCTGCTGATGCAGTAGAAACAAAACAGTGTATATACAAGGCAGCAGAATATAATGGACCAGTGTATATTAGATTAGGAAGGTCTAAAGTGCCTGTTATATTTGACGACAGCTACAAATTTGAAATAGGTAAAGGAGTAGAGCTTAAAGAGGGTAAAGATGTAACTATAATAGCTACAGGGGTTATGGTAGAAAAGGCTCTATTAGCAGCTGAAGAGCTATCAAAAGAAGGTATATCCGCGAGAGTTATCAATATGGCTTCTATTAAACCAATAGATAAGGATATGATAATCAAAGCAGCTAATGAAACTAAGGGAATAGTTACAGTAGAGGAGCATAATATAATTGGAGGCTTAGGCAGTGCTGTAGCAGAAGTAGTATCTGAAAATAGACCTACTTATGTAGAAAGAATAGGTACTATGGATACCTTTGGAGAATCGGGAGATGGAAATGAACTACTACAAAAATATGGATTAAATGTAGAAAATATAGTAGATAAGGCGAAAAAGATATTATCAAAATAGTAGATTATTGAATATATTATATAGCACCAGAGCATTTTGGTGCTATTTTTGTACATAAACTTAAATCCCCTAGAATAATATATTATAAGATTGTAGGTTTGGGGGGATGAAATTGAAAAAGAGCTATATAGCCATAGGCATAATTATTATCATAGTATTAGCTATCATTTTTACTCCAAATTATTTAGATAAGGGTGATAAAAAGGTGAAATACAAAATTGTTGAATCATCTGAAATCCCAGAAAAGATAAAAGAGATACTTCCCAAATATTTAACAGAAGAGAGAGCAATAGGTTGTAAATTAAATGAAGAGATATATGTATTAGTAACTCGAGGCGAGAAAAAAACGGGTGGGTATGCCGTAGAAGTAGATAGAATAGTCAAAGAAAAAAAAGCTAAAGATGATTATAATTTGATAGTCTATGCTAAATTTAAAGATCCAGATCCGAATGACATTGTAACTCAAGGTTTCACTTATCCTTTTGCCATTGTAAAGACAAATTTAGAAAAGATGCCAGAAAGCATAAGTCTAGAAGTAGAATATGAGGAATAATTTTAAGAGAGAAGATTTTTCTTCTCTCTATTTATTCAAAATCAGGTTTCGATGCCAAGAAGTACCTAAAGGAGATTTTTAATTTATGTAGAAAACATATATATAGACTTTTAAGTCTATATTTTTTTTAATCTTTAAGGGGGAGATACAAATGATAAATTTAAAAAAGACGACTTTAGGAGTTTTAACTATTATGGTGGGTATGAGTACAACATCTGCTGCTCAATCATATAAGGTTAAACCAGGTGATTCATTTTGGAGGATAAGTGAGAAACATGGCATAACTTTAGAGAGCTTGTTAGAAGAGAATAAAGCCAATGGAAAAACAATTATTTATCCTGGACAAGTATTGGAGATTCCTAAAAAGGATAAAAAGCCTTCCGCTTCAAGAGGAATAACCAGTAGAGAAAAGATATCTACTGATAAGAAGGCAGAGCCCCAAAAAACACAAGTATATGGGGAGTACTTAAATTGGTTTGATGAAGTAGAACAGTTGATTCCAAGAGGTGCAGAATTTAAAGCTACCGATTTTTACACTGGAAAATCCTTTATGGTAAAAAGAACAGTGGGATCAAATCACGCAGATTGTGAAACCTTGACTTTAAAAGATACCGATATTATGAAAGAAATCTGGGGAGGATTTAGTTGGGTGAGAAGACCAGCTATTGTCGAGTATAAAGGCAGAAAGATTGCTTGTAGTATAACTGCAATGCCTCATGCAGGAAATGAAGGAGCCGCAGGAGGAGCTTATACAAAATGGAGATCTGGAGGATATGGAGCAGGTACAAATTTTGACTATGTAAAAGGAAATGGAATGGATGGTCATTTTGATATACATTTTGTAGGGAGCACAAGACATATGGATGGTAAAGCCGACAGTGAACATCAAAAAATGATTAAAATAGCGGCTGGTATTTTAAAATAAGTGGCATATATGTAAACACTAGAATATATTAAGGGTATATTTAATAATATAAAAGAGTACAATAAAAATCCTTAATTTGGATATCTATATCGTACCTATGGAGGTGGCATATATGATAGAGAATTATTTAGTTCCTTTAGAAAGGCTAAAGGAAAAATGTGATCCTAATATATTCGAGTATGAGACCACTGAAAAATTGCCAGCAGCTAGAGAGTTAATAGGACAGGAAAGGGCAATGGAGACATTGAAGTATGGACTTTCCATCACAAAAAAAGGATACAATATATTTGTATCTGGATTGACAGGAACAGGTAGAAATAGCTATTCGTATTTAGCTTGTAAAGAATTTGCCGATAAGAAGGAATTACCAAGGGATTGGTGCTATGTTTATAACTTTAGGGAGCCTAAATCTCCAAAGGCTATTGGTATGGAGAGTGGTCAAGGCAAAATATTTAAAAAGGATGTCGAAAAGGTTATAAAGGATATTGAATTGGAAATTCCCAAAGCTTTAACGTCTAAGGACTATGAAAATAGTAAAAACTTGATATATACTACCCACCAAGATATGGCACAGGAAATATTAGATGAGCTAAATAATTTGGCAAAAGATTATAATTTTGTCTTTAAGCAGACAGAAAAAGGTATATTAAGCATACCATTAAAAGATGGTAGACCTATGACAGACGATGAACTTAGTGAGTTGTCAGAAGAAGAAATAGAAAGCTTATTGGAGTCATCTAATGAGTTGAGTCAGAAGGCATTTGATTATGTAAAAAGGGTTAAGGAATTAGAAAAGGATTTAAAAGAAGAAATAGGAAAGTTAAAGGAAAACAGCGTTCTAGAAGTGTTATCTAGTCATATGAATTTGTTAATGAAAAAACACAAAGGCAATCACAGCATATGTGAATATCTTAAAGATATGAAAGTTGATATTGTAAAAAACTATGAAATGTTCATAGATGAAGATGATAAAAAACACCTTGAAAATTTGTTTCTGATTGGAGATAAAAAGGAAGACTTCATGAAAAGGTATGAAGTGAATCTATTCATAGACAATGAAGATAAATCTGGGGCTCCTGTTATTAGGGAGATGAATCCTACCTACTATAATTTATTTGGTAAGATTGAATATATAAATGAATTAGGAGGGTTAAAAACTGATCATACTAAGATTAGATCAGGTTCTCTACATGAGGCTAACGGTGGTTATATAATAATACAAGCAAAGGATATTTTAAAGAGCAGTTCAGCTTGGGAAGGATTAAAAAGAGCAATAACTACGGAAGAAATAAAAATTGAAAACATAACAGGGTTAAATATAATATCAGAAACTCTACGTCCTGAACCAATACCGCTAAATGTGAAGGTAATTATAATTGGAGATTATCTAATATATCAACTATTATACTACTATGATGAGGATTTTAAGAAGATATTTAAAATAAGGGCAGATTTTGATATTGAAATGGATAGAACTGAAGAAAATATAAAAAAGATTGGCTCCTTTGTAGCATACCAATGTAATGAACAAGACTTAAAGCCCTTTGATAAAACGGCTTTAGCTGCGATTATAGAGCGGAGCAGTCGCATAGCGGAACATCAAAGAAAACTTACGGCAAGATTTAATGAATTGGTGGAAATATTGTATGAATCCGATGAATGGTCGACTAAGAGAAATAAAGATATAATAACTAAATCCGATGTAGAAATGGCAGTATTTAAGAAAAACTATAGAAACAATACCTATGAAGAAAAATTGATGGAATTAATTGAAGATGGCATTGTGTTAATAGATACAGAGGGGGAAAAGGTAGGGGAAATCAACGGACTTTCTGTAATCGATTCAGGACAATATCTATTTGGTAGACCTAGTAAGATAACTGTCAGTACCTATGTGGGAAAAGAGGGTATAATCAATATAGAAAGGGAAGTAGAACAATCTGGTAATATATATGATAAAGGAGTTTTGATACTTAGCGGTTATTTAGGAGAGAAATATGCTAAGAATATCCCATTATCTTTGACTGCTAGTATAGCCTTTGAGCAATCCTATAGTGAAGTAGATGGAGATAGTGCTTCTAGTACTGAATTATATGCAATATTGTCTAGTCTATCAGATAAACCCATTAAGCAGTCTATTGCAGTAACTGGCTCTGTAAATCAAAAGGGTATAATTCAACCTATAGGAGGGGTTAATGAAAAGATTGAAGGCTTTTATAAGGTTTGTAAGACAAAAGGATTAACAGGAAGAGAAGGGGTTATAATTCCTTATACGAATATTTCAAATTTGATGTTAGAAGATGAAGTAATAGATGCAGTTAAAGCTGGAAAGTTTAATATATATGCCGTAAAAACTGTAGATGAAGGCATAGAAATATTAACAGGAGTAAAAGCAGGAAAATTAAATCAGCGAGGTGAGTTTGAAAGAGGAAGTATAAATTACCTTGTTCAGAAAAAGTTAGAATATTATTCTAAATTGAGTAAGGAACATGAATAAAGGAGGAAACCTTTCTATTTTTAGTAGAGAGGTTTCTTTTAACTATCCTAAATCAACCTTTAAAATTGGCTTAAAACATGATAAAATAAACTAAATTAGGCACGTTTGAGGAGGTAATGGAAATAGAGAAAAAATTTAGCTATTTTAAGTTTTTTATCGTACTCATTCTTTCATTTTTAATTTGGAAAGTAATAGATAGCCCTGATTTTATGGATACAATAGGAAAGATTATGAAACCTTTTATTTGGGCTTTTTTAATTGCTTTTTTCTTAAATACCCTATTAAACGTTTTGGAGAAACATTTTAAATTAAAGCGTTGGATAAATATTTTAATAGTCTATATAATCTTCTACGGAACTATAGTATTATTTTTTACAATAATTACTCCTAGAGTTATAGAAAGTATTAAAAATTTAGCTAAGGAGATTCCATATTATACGAGAGAAACTCAAAAATGGCTATCAAAAACTCCAGCCTATTTAAAGGATATAGATAAATATGGAATCCTTGATTATATTAAGACCGTCATAGAAGATTTTTTTGCAAAGTTAGGTCAAAGCATAAGTCCAATTTTAAATAAAACCGTAAATCAGATAATATTAGTAACTTCCAATCTAATTAACTTTATATTAGGTTCTATAATATCCGTATATATACTTAAGGATAAGGAATACTTTTTTAATAATCTAAACAAATTAACCTATGCAATTTTTCCTCCAAAGAGAGCTAAATCCATTATAGAAGTGTTTAGGGAAATTAAAAATGCTTTTTCCAGTTTCTTCGTAGGAAAATTGTTGGATTCCTTAATAATTGGGATACTATGTTTTATTGGCTGTGTAATAATGAGAGTAAGATATGCTCTGCTTATTAGTTTAATAGTGGGAATTACCAACATGATTCCATACTTTGGGCCTTTTATTGGAATGATTCCAGCAGCTGTAATAACCCTTTTCTACAGTCCTTTTAAAGCATTATGGGTTACCATATTCATATTTCTATTACAACAATTTGATGGACTCTATTTAGGACCTAAAATATTGGGAATACAGGTGGGATTGAAGCCATTTTGGATTATACTTTCAATCATCGTAGGAGGAGGATTCTTTGGAGTATGGGGAATGTTATTTGCAGTTCCAATAGCAGCAGTAGTAAGAACCCTATTGGGCAAATATATAGATAAGCAGTTTAGAAAAAAAGGAATATCCTCTGATTACAAAATAAAATAAGGGCAGATGTCTATCTGCCCTTAAAATGCTATTTAGTCTATAGCATAATTATCAAAATATCCTTGTATAAGTACAATTGGAGTTCCTTTATCTCCACTACCACTAGTTAAGTCACATAGACTTCCTAAAAGGTCTGTTAGCCTTCTTGGAGTAGTCCCTAATGCTTCTGCATGTCCTATTAAATCTTTGTCCTTGTGGCTAATTTTTTGTTTTATAGCTTGAGTGGCAGCTTCTCCCTTTAAATCTTTTAGCTCGGTATCTGCTAAGTATTTTAATTTTATTTCATTAGGAGTTCCTTCAAGACCAGATGTATAACCTGGAGAAACGATAGGATCAGCTAACTCCCAAATCTTACCTACAGGATCTTTAAAAGCGCCATCTCCATAGACCATTACTTCTATATCTTTTCCAGTATTCTCTTTTATTTTCTTTTGAATCTCGTCTACATAATGTTTAGAATCCCTTGGGAATAATTTAATCACAGTATCAGAGGCTAAGTTTGAACCGAGAACACCATATTCTGGATTGTATCCACTATTATTTACAGGTTCATTTAACAAATCATCTAGACCATAAACTTTGTTGGCACCAGCTCCCTTTAGGATTTTCTTAGTTCTTTTTCTATCGTGAATATTTGCAACTAAAACATCTTTAGTATATTCTAGAATGGTTTTAGGGTCATTGGATAAGTGTATCTCTATATTATTATCAACAGCCAAATCTTTATAAGTCCTTACATAATCTATACCAGTAAATGGATGAGGAACATTTTCGCCAAATAATTTTCTATATTCTTTTTCAGTTAAAACATCGGTATAAGGATTGATGCCGAGTTCATACATCTTATCAACATCCATCAAATGATTTCCTACTTCATCAGAAGGGTAGTTGAGAAGTAGATGTATTTTCTTACCCGTTGAAGCTATACCCTTTAAGATAATGGAAAATCTATTACGGCTAAGTATAGGAAACACTACCCCTAAGTCGCTATCAAATTTACTATCTATATCTTTAGCAATATCTTCAGAAGAAGCATAATTGCCTTGTGATCTAGCTACTAAAGATTCTGTAATACCAATTATATCTCTATCATTAAGTTTAAAATTTTCATATTTCGCTGCATTTAAAACAGAATCTACTACAATATTAATTACATCATCTCCTTCTTTAACTATAGGAGCTCTTATGCCTCTTACTGTAGTACCTACGGTTCTTACCATTCAAATTCCTCCTAAAATAAAAAATAATTTGCATTGCCATTATATATTATACCATTTTTAGTCTAAATTAATAGGAGATGTTTAATTATTTTTGTCAATGCAACGGATTAAGCCGCTTTCGGTGATGATATAATCTACAGGTATATCATAAATTCCAGTAGGAACTTGAGGTAGAATTTGCATTTCATAGCATAATCCAATCTTAATCACGTCTTTTTTAAGTTTATTAAAAAACCTATCATAGTATCCACCGCCATACCCAATTCTATAACCCCTTTTATCAAAGGCTACTCCCGGAACCAATACTAGGTCTACTTCATCAGGGGATACTATTCTAATATATTCATCTTTTGGAGCCAATATATTATAGTAGCCAAGTTCAAGCTCTTTATCAAAGTCAAATATCTCTGAGACTAACAATTCCTTCGTTTTAGGAACTGATATTGGGACTCCTACCTTTTTTCCTGCAGCAATAGAATCTTTGATTATTTCATGAGTATTTACTTCATCTTTAAAGCTAATAAAGCTGAAGATGAAATTAGATTCCTTGTATTGATTTAAATCGAATAGTATATCTTTAATGGCACTGGATTTTTCTAATATATCATCTAAAGAAAGATTAGCCCTTTTTTCAAGTAAATCTTGTCGAACAACTTTTTTATCCATTTTTACCACCCTTTACTGTTTATTTATTGCCTAACTTATATTATAATATATAATTAAAATAGATATTAAAAAAACCAATAAAAAAAAGGATTTTTGAAATTAAAATAGAATCATATATTAGTTATGATATAATCTACATAGTGGCAAAGATTCTTATACGTAGAGGTGAAAATATTTGATTAAGTTTGAAAATGTGAGCAAGGAATATAAAAATGGAGTAAAAGCTCTATCTAATGTAGATTTAGCCATAAAAAAAGGAGAATTTGCTTTTTTAGTTGGACCTAGTGGAGCTGGTAAATCAACTATAATAAAACTTATACTTAAAGAAGAAAACCCTACAGAGGGTAAGATATACTTAAATGATATGGATATCACTAAGGTAAAAAATAGAAAGATTCCTTATATTAGGAGGAATGTAGGTGTAGTATTCCAAGATTTCAGGTTGCTGCAAAATAAAACTGTATATGAAAATGTAGCCTTTGCTATGGAGATTGTAGGTGCCCATCCTAAGGAAATACGTAGAAATGTTCCTATGGTTTTAAGCATGGTGGACTTAAGTAAGAAGGCGTATTGCTATCCTGACGAGCTTTCTGGTGGAGAGCATCAAAGGGTTGCTATATGTAGGGCTATAGTAAATAATCCTCCTGTACTGATTGCGGACGAGCCTACTGGAAACTTAGACCCTGAAACAGCTTGGGAGATAATGAAAGTACTTAGAGATGTTAACCGAAGGGGAACGACTGTACTTATGGCGACTCATGCTAAGGATATAGTTAATGTTATGAAAAAGAGGGTAATTGCCGTTGAAGCTGGGAAGATAGTAAGAGATGAAGAAAAGGGTGTGTATGAACATGAAATTTCGCATTTTTAAAAATGTAGTAAAGCAGGGATTTCAAGGTATGTGGAGAAACAGAGGAATGGGACTTGCCTCTGTTAGTTCGATAACGGCAGTTTTGGTAATACTTGGGTTAGTCTTAATAATGATATTAAGTATAAACAATGTGGTATTAGAGACAAAGAGCAAATTTGATGAAATACAAATATTTTTAGAAGATGATATAACAGAGGAACAAAGGGATAAGATTGAAACTAGTGCTAAAGATAATGAAGGGGTATTGTCAGTATTATTTGAATCAAAGGATCAAGCATTAAAGATATTTAAAGAAGAATGGGAAGACCAAGCTTATCTCCTAGAAGGATTAGAAGATGACAATCCGTTGCCTAATTCCTTCATAGTTAAGCTTAAGGATATAGAATATGCAGATTCAGTAGTAGATAGTGTGAAAGATTTACAAGGAGTAGAAAAAGTAAACTATTATAAAGATATAATAGATAAATTGATACTTGTTGCTAATTATGTAAGAGGAGCAGGGTTAATAGTAATTGCTATATTGGTATTTGTATCGGTTTTCATAATCTCAAATACCATAAAGATTACTGTAATTGCAAGGAAAAGGGAAATAAACATAATGAAATATGTAGGAGCTACTAATGGATATATAAGGGGACCATTTATTATTGAGGGTGTACTCTTTGGATTAATTGGCTCAATCCTATCCATTTTGGTTGTGCACTATGGCTACGGCTATTTCTTTAATACCATAAGTGATAAATTATACGTCTTATTCACCGTATATTTAGTACCTCCAGTAGCATTGATTAAAGATATTTCTATTATGTTTGTTGCAATTGGAATGGGGATAGGTGCTTTAGGAAGTCTAGTATCTTTAAAGAGATTTTTAAATGTATAAGGAAGGAGGAAGATGATGAGGAAAAGGACAATTTACTTTTTATTAATCTTAGTACTGTTGTCTAATTGCGTCTATGTTTTTGCAGACAATAGTTTAGGAGACCTCAAGAAAAAACAAAAGAATACTATACAAGAGATGAATCAAAAGAAAAAAGAGATAAAAGCTTTAGAAAGTCAAACTAAGGATGTTACCAGTCAAATCGAAGAACTAGATAAAAAGATGGATATTGCAGCACAGGAATTGGAAAAGGTTCAACAAGATTTAGATAAGTTAAATAAGGATATCAATATAACTACAAAGGAATTAAAGGAAGCTGAAGAAAAAATTGCGGACAAGCAAGATACATTTAACTCACGATTAAGGGTTATGTATAAAAATGGAAATGTAGGATATCTGGAAGTGCTATTATCTTCTGCAAATATAAGGGATTTTTTATCTAGGAAACAGATGATTCAATCCATTACAGATCATGATGTAGATTTAATCAAGTATATGAAAGAGCAAAGGGATAATATAAACAAAAAGAAGACGAAATTACAAGCTCAAAGAGCTTCGGTAGAAACTACGAAGGCTAAACTACAGGATAGAAAAGCTAATTTGGCTAAAGCTACAAGGGCTAAGGAAGATTTAATGATTGAGTTGAACAAGGATTTGAAGAAAGCGGAAGAACAATACGATAATCTAAATAAATTAGCTAAAGATATTGAATCTGAAATAGTTAAAAGGCAGCGAGCCGATGGACCTTATTCAGGAGGGGTTATGACTTGGCCAGTACCTGTTTATACGAGGATAAGCTCCTATTTTGGATATAGAATCCATCCAGTGTTCAAGACAAAAAAATTACATACAGGCCTAGATATTGCTTCGGCTAGTGGAAATAACGTAGTAGCAGCAGCTGATGGTACTGTTATATATTCTGGTACTTTAGGAGGATATGGAAAGACTATAATGATAGACCATGGAGGCGGTATTGTAACTTTATACGGACACAATTCTTCATTGGTAGTTAGTGAGGGAACACAGGTAAAAAGAGGAACTACAATAGCAAAGATTGGTAGTACAGGTGTTGCAACAGGGCCTCATTGTCACTTTGAAGTTAGAAAGAATGGGTCGTATGTAGATCCTATGCCGTATCTAAAGGGGAAATAGTCCCCTTTTTTTTATCTTGTATTATGGTATAATAGTTGGATAGAATTAATACAATAGAATACATAATTCATAATATTGAGGTGAAGGAAATGTCCAAAAAAAGAATTGTAACTTTAATGGTTGTACTAATCTTGGTGACAAATATTATTACTTTTGGTTTAACCAATATGGCAACTATAAGATATAAAGATAGAGTTATTATACCTGCTAAGGAATATGATCAACTCATATCTTCCTATAGGAAGTATTCTAAATCTATTGGATTAGAATCTTATGTTAAGAGTAACTTTTTAAAAGAGGTAGATGAGGAAAAACTTCATGAAGGACAACTAAAAGGAATGTTTCAAGCATTAGAAGATCCATACTCATTATATATGACTGAAGATGAGTTTAAGGATTTTATGGAGCATACAAAAGGGGTTTATGGTGGAATCGGTGTAATAGTAACCCCTGGCGATGATAATCTAATAACAATAGTATCTCCTATAGAGGACACTCCTGGGGAAAGAGCTGGATTAAAAACTGGAGATAAGATAATCAAAGTAAATGGTCAAGAGTTTACTGCGGATAATATGGATAAGGCAGTAAAACTGATGAAGGGGGAACCAAGAACTAAAGTTAGTATAACGGTTTTAAGAAAAGATAAAGATGGAAAGAATAATTATATCGATATGGATATAGTTAGAGAAGAGATTAGATTGATAACAGTTAAATCAGATGTAATTGAAAACGACATTGGCTATATTAGAATAACATCTTTTGATGATTTAACCTATGAAGAATTCAAGGAGAATTTGAAGTCTTTAATGAGTAAAAATGTTTCTGGAATCATATTGGATTTAAGAAGCAATCCTGGTGGATTATTAGATATATGTGTAGACATTGCTGATGAATTCTTAGGAGAAGGGGTCATAGTATATACAGAAACCCGAAGCGGCGAAAGAACTTATGAAAGATCTAATAAGAAGCATACGGATATTCCTTTAGTAGTATTAGTAAATGAAGGTAGTGCTAGTGCATCGGAAATATTTGCAGGTGCAATTAAGGATAGAGAAAGAGGTATACTCATAGGAAATAAGACCTTTGGTAAGGGAGTAGTTCAGAGGATTAAACAATTGTCAGATGGCTCTGGATTCAAATTGACTGTATCGCAGTATTTTACTCCTAATGGTGTAAATATCCATGGAATTGGTATTGAACCAGATATAGTAGTGGATTTACCAGAAGATGTAGAACAAATAGGAATAGAAAATTTAAGTCAAGACGTACAACTTCAAGCTGCAGTAAAGAAAATGAAAGAGATGATTAGATAAATTCTATGACCAAGGTAAAGGAGAGCTATGTATGTATGTTTTTTTAAAAATTGTATATCACTCTATATACAATATTTTACAGACTATTAGATCTCCTTTTTTTTGGGTTGTAGTTGGAATAATCTTCTTCCAATATAGGAAAATAGGAGAGCTTGAAAAGGCTATCTTAGGAAAGCATAAAAAACCTCCACTTTATAATGTGTTAGTTTCCACCATGTTTGGATTAATAGGTGGACTTTTAGGAAGTATAATATTCATTTATTTTGGTATTACCATCAATCCAGTAGACTTTTATTTTATTTTCCCATTAGCAATACTATTGTCTATATTTCATCCAAAGTTTATGTGTTTTTCCTATGCAGGGGGAATCGTTTCCCTGTCAAAGCTTATATTTGGGTGGCCTAATATAGATATAACGGGAGTAATGATCGTTATAGCAGTACTACATTTAATCGAAAGTTTCTTGGTATTAGTTGATGGTGTAAGTGGAAAGATTCCAATTTTCATGGAAAGGGAAGGGGACATTATTGGAGGATTTAGTATGAATAGGATTTGGCCAGTTCCCTTTACCATATTCGTTAATAATGGTGGAATTTATCCAGCTGCTATTATAGCTATACTAGGTTATGGAGACTATGCTATAGCAAATCAACCTGAGAAGAAATCAAGACAGACAGCTGGACTTTTATGGGCATTTAGTATAACTTTACTTTGTCTTGCTTGGCTTTCAATGAAATATTATATATTTGAATATATAGCTGCTATTTTTGCTCCTTTAGTTCATGAGGTAATTATAATGATAGGTAGAAAAAAAGAAGAAAAAGGAAGTTTTATCTTTGGTCCTTCTCATCGTGGATTAAAGGTGTTAGATACATTGCCCGATAGTATAGGGAAAAAGATAGGTTTAAAGTCAGGAGATACCATACTATCCATAAATGGAAACAAAATACGTGACAAAAGGGATATAGAGGATATACTATATTTTCAACCTAAATATATATGGATAGATATATTTGATAGGGAAAAGGGATTGATTACTAAGGAATATAAAAATTATCAAGAAGGCATTAATAGCTTAGGTATAATTGTAGTTTCTACATTACCTGAATATGCCATTGTCGTAGAAGAACAAAAAAATTCTATTCTCAAATTGTTGGATAATTTTAAAAAAAAGAAAGCTCGATTTAGAAATTAAAAGGACCCTAGAAAGGTCCTTTTAATTTCTTTAAGTCAATAGAGTATATTACACTTTTCTTATTCTCAGATGGAGGTGTTAAAGTTATATATCCTCTTTCCTTATCTGAGTCATAAAATATTCTATCGCTAGTTATATTTGCAATAGGCGTAGTTAAATCTTCTATTAGATTATATCTATTAAGGGTATAATCATTATTACATGTATTTTTCTCAATAAAGATGATATTTTGGTCATTTAATTTAAAATAATTAGTAACATCTGAGTTAAAATTATTATTTTTATATCCATTTTCTATATTATAAACGTGTAGGATATTTTTGTCTTCATTTTCTAAATTCTTTAAATATATGATATTACTATTATTTAAAAATGCGGCTTTGAAACCTTTATCAATTTCTTTTAAATCTATTCCATCCTCGGTTATATATATTCTCTTATTTAAAGAGTTTTCGTCACCTTCAGTAAATATGAATTTATCATGTGCTGAATCAAAATCTTCAATGTTCATATGCAAATCAAATTCTACTTTAGAAGTACCTTGGTTTATATCATAAGACAACAGTGTAGATTTATCGCCATCAGTATTTACAAAGTAAAGGGTATTTTCATCTTTCCATTTCATAAGTTTCGGATATATATACCTAATAGGAGTTATCTTATGGGCAACTTTATCCGATCTTGATATTATATAAAGATCAGACCTGTCCTCACCTACTTTAATTAAAGCAATATATTTGTAGTCTGGACTGAAAATAGCTGATTGTATTTTATCCTTAGAAGTATATATCTTACTTCGTTCTCCGTTTTCTATATCGTAAGTCCATAAACTTTCATAGCTATTGTTTTTTTCATCGTCCTCTTGCTTATATAGGAGATAATTGTGGGGTATATAATCCAATAGATACCCATCGTCTATATATTTAGATATGGTGTCCTGTTTTGAATCCAATATTTTGCCAGTAAGTGCATCTACTTTTACTGAAAGATTAACTAAAGGGAATGTAGAGTTCTTTTTGTCAAATATGTTATGGAAAGATATATCCCAAGTAATATTATCCCTTAATTTAGTTAAAGTTACAGTTGGCATGGTACTAGGTGCAATTTTAAATTGGGAATAGATTTGATTTAATACTTGATTTTTTCCAAGTTTTAAAGCTATAGGTTCATAATTTTTGTTAATTATATTGAAGTTTACCTCTTCAATATTTTCAATAATAGGATCATTTAGTTCAATTAAAACTTGAGGTACTGCTAATTGAATATTATCTCCTTCAAGGAAACGGTTTATATATATATTTATATTTTTCCCCAATCTAGTAATTTTCTCGATTTCCACACCAGAACTCTCTACTAGTCCTAAACTAGCTAATAGTTTTAAGTTGCTATTTTTCTTAAGCACTTCTACATTAGGTTCTATTGACTGAAACCCTTTAGATAATACGATCTTATCTATACTATAGCTAATGGATTCCTCTTCAATTTTTTTAGAATGAGAAAAGGGAGTATTCTCATTGGGACTGCACCCTAATGCAGAAAATAATAATATTGTAATTATCAAAAGGAATAAAACTTTTTTCATTAATAGCTCCTCCTTCCTTAATAGTTTATAATATTAAAAAGAATTGTTCAATGATATTTTTAAATAAACAAAAAATCTTTGACATTAATATATAATGTAATATAATAAAAGAATAGAGCGAACAAGCGTTCAATGCGAGGTGAGATTTATGGGTAAATTTAAAATTGAATCAAATTTCAAACCAACCGGTGATCAACCTGAGGCTATTGATAAATTATCAAAAGGCATATTAAGCAATTTAAAACATCAAACCCTATTGGGGGTAACTGGTTCAGGCAAGACCTTTACCATGGCTAATATAATAGAGAAGGTACAAAAACCTACCTTAGTAATAGCACACAATAAAACCTTAGCTTATCAGTTAGCTAGTGAGTTTAAGGAGTTTTTCCCCAATAATTCAGTAGAATATTTTGTTTCTTATTATGATTATTACCAACCAGAAGCATATGTACCTCAAACTGATACTTATATTGAAAAAGATGCTTCAATAAATGATGAAATTGATAAACTTAGACATTCAGCTACAGCTGCCTTGTTTGAGAGGAGAGATGTTATAATCGTAGCTAGCGTATCCTGTATATATGGTTTAGGAGATCCTATTGATTATGAAAATTTAGTAGTCTCTTTAAGACCTGGTATGAATAAGGATAGAGACGAGATAATGCGAAAATTAATTGATATTCAATATATACGTAATGACATAAATTTTGTCAGAGGTACTTTTAGAGTTCGAGGAGATGTACTTGAGATATTTCCAGCTTCTTCTAGTGAACATACCATTAGAGTAGAGTTTTTTGGTGATGAAATTGACAGAATAGTAGAATTAAACTATCTAACTGGAGAAGTTATTGGTGCAAGGAATCACGTATCCATATTTCCTGCTTCCCATTACGCTACATCTAAAGACAAAATTGAACGAGCTATAGTTACCATTGAAGAGGAATTAGAAGAAAGATTGAAGGAGTTACGATCTCAAGAAAAGCTACTAGAGGCACAGAGACTGGAACAAAGGACTAGGTACGATATTGAGATGTTAAGTGAGATGGGATTTTGTCAAGGAATAGAAAATTATTCTAGGCATTTAAGTGCTAGAGAGCCTGGTAGTAAACCATATACCTTAATAGATTACTTTCCTGAAGACTTTTTAATAATAGTTGATGAATCCCATGTGACAATTCCTCAAATTGGGGGTATGTATGAAGGGGATAAATCGAGAAAGACCAATTTAGTTGAGTATGGGTTTAGGCTTCCTTCAGCTTTAGACAATAGACCGTTGAAGTTTAAGGAATTTGAAGAACATATAAATCAAATATTGTATGTATCTGCTACACCTGGACCTTATGAGCTTAAACATTCAGAGCAAATAGTAGAGCAGATTATACGACCAACGGGACTGTTGGATCCAAAAATCGATGTAAGACCTACAGAGCATCAAATAGACGATTTAGTAGGAGAAATAAGAAACAGATCAGAAAAGGGAGAAAGGGTATTGGTAACTACTCTAACAAAGAGGATGGCTGAAGATTTAACCAGTTATTTTAAGGAAATAGGTATAAAAGTCACCTATCTTCATTCCGATATTGATACTATGGAAAGGATGGAGATAATTAGGGATTTAAGATTAGGAAAATATGATGTATTAGTAGGTATCAATCTATTACGTGAAGGATTAGATTTACCTGAAGTATCTTTAGTAGCCATATTAGATGCAGATAAAGAAGGCTTCCTAAGATCCGAAACTTCCTTGATTCAAACTACGGGAAGGGCTGCGAGAAATGTATCTGGTGAAGTTATCATGTATGGAGATAGGATAACCAAATCCATGAAGAAGGCCATAGATGAAACCTATAGAAGAAGGGAAATACAGGGCGAATATAACAAGAAAAACAATATAACGCCTAAGTCTATTAAGAAAGCTGTAAGAAACGTTATAGAGGCAACAGTGGCTTTAGAAGAGGAAGCAAAATATAGTGAAGAGGTATTTACAGGAGAAGAAATAGAATCTATGATAGAAGCTCTTAGAGAAGCTATGCTAAAAGAAGCAGAAGAGCTAAACTTTGAGAAGGCAGCAGAGCTTAGAGATAAGATGATTCAACTAAAAAAAATGCAAGATGCAGGGCTAAAATAGTTTGTTAAGGAAATATTCTAATGATGAACTATAGTATTGTACTGGCATTGAAAAAAAGAGGTGAAATACAAGTGATAAACGATAAAATAATAATTAAAGGTGCTAAAGAACATAATCTAAAAAACATAAATTTAGAATTACCGAGAAATAAGTTTATTGTAATCACTGGATTAAGTGGTTCAGGAAAATCTTCCTTAGCATTTGATACCATATATGCAGAAGGACAAAGAAGGTATGTAGAAAGTTTATCTAGTTATGCACGTCAATTTTTAGGGCAAATGGAGAAACCAGATGTAGAGTATATAGAAGGTTTATCGCCTTCTATTTCTATTGACCAAAAGACTACTAACAGAAACCCTAGGTCTACAGTAGGTACTGTAACAGAAATATACGATTATTTAAGATTACTCTATGCAAGAATTGGAACCCCTTATTGTTATAAATGCGGTAAAGAAATAACTAGCCAAACTGTGGATCAGATGGTAGACAGGATAATGGAGTTAGAAGAAAGGACAAGGATTCAAATTTTATCTCCAGTAGTAAGAGGAAAAAAAGGAGAACACAAAAAGATTATAGAAAATATCAAGAAGGAAGGCTTTATAAGGGTAATTGTAGATGGGGAAATGTATGAGGTAACTGATGAGATAAAATTAGAGAAAACCAAGAAACATAATATTGAAATAGTAGTAGATAGGATAATTGTAAAAGAAGGGATAGAGGGAAGGTTAACGGATTCCATAGAAACGGCTTTAAAACTTTCAGACGGACTGCTCATAGTCGATGTAATAGGTAAAGAGCAGATGATGTTTAGTCAAAAGTTATCCTGTCCTGACTGTGGAGTAGTTATTGAAGAACTATCTCCAAGGATGTTTTCCTTCAATAACCCTTTTGGAATGTGTCCTACCTGTAATGGTATTGGATACTATAAAGAAATAGATAGGGATTTAGTAATTCCAAATCCAAATTTAAGTATAAATGAAGGGGGAATAGCTCCTTTTAATACTGCTAATGAATCTACCTATTACTATCAAATATTTAAGACATTAGCAGAAGATAATAAATTTGATATGGATACACCTTTAAAAGATGCTCCTAAAAAATTCATGGATGAACTATTATATGGTACAGACAGAACCATTTCATTTGAATTTGAAAGCCACTATAATGGACTTAGAAATTATAAAGGAAATTTTGAAGGGGTTATTCATAATTTGGAAAGAAGATATAGAGAGACTAACTCCGATTATATGAGGGATAGGATTGATGATTACATGGCTGAGATACCTTGTCCAGCTTGTAAGGGCAATAGGTTAAAAGACGAAGTGTTGGCAGTTAAGATAGATGGGTTCAATATAGCAGAGGTTACTAATCTATCCATATCCAAGGCTATAGAGTTCTTTGAGAATTTGAAGCTAAATGAAAGACAGAAGCTAATTGGTCATCAAGTGTTAAAGGAAATAAAGGAAAGATTAAATTTCTTAAAGGATGTAGGACTTGAATATTTGACACTATCCAGAAATGCAGGAACCTTATCTGGAGGGGAATCTCAGAGGATTAGACTTGCTACTCAAATAGGTTCTAGTTTAGTAGGAGTAGTTTATGTATTAGATGAACCTAGTATTGGACTCCATCAAAGGGATAATGAAAAACTACTTAAGACTTTGAGAAATTTAACTAATATAGGAAATACATTGATAGTAGTAGAACATGATGAAGACACTATGTATAGTGCAGATTATATTGTAGATGTTGGTCCGGGAGCAGGAGTTCACGGCGGATATGTAGTAGCAGAAGGAAATGTCGAGGAGATAAAGGACAATCCAAAATCCATTACTGGCCAATATCTATCTGGTAAGAAAAGTATCGAAATACCAAAGACGAGAAAAAAACCTAATGGTAAATGGGTAGAAGTTAAAGGGGCTTCAGAAAACAATTTAAAAAATATAGATGTTAAGTTTCCATTGGGAGTATTCACATGTGTAACAGGAGTATCAGGCTCTGGAAAGAGTACTTTAGTTAACCAAATACTATATAAGAGCCTTGCACAAAATCTTAATGGAGCAAAGACTAAACCAGGGAAACATAAAGGCATAAAAGGATTAGAAAATTTAGATAAAGTAATAGTAATAGATCAATCCCCTATAGGTAGAACTCCAAGGTCTAATCCTGCCACCTATACAGGAGTATTTGACCATATAAGGGATGTATTCGCCATGACATCAGAAGCTAAGATGAGAGGGTACAATAAGGGAAGATTCAGCTTCAATGTAAAAGGTGGAAGATGTGAAGCTTGCAGTGGTGATGGTATCTTAAAAGTAGAAATGCACTTTTTACCTGATGTATATGTACCTTGTGAAGTATGTAAGGGTAAAAGATACAATAGGGAAACTTTACAGGTAAAATATAAGGGAAAGACTATATCCGATGTATTGGATATGACAGTAGAAGAAGCAGTAGAATTTTTTGAGAACATACCGAGAATTAAAAGGAAACTCGAAACTCTATACGATGTAGGATTAGGCTATATAAAACTAGGTCAGCCTTCCACTCAACTTTCAGGTGGAGAAGCTCAGAGGGTTAAACTGGCCACTGAATTAAGCAAAAGAAGCACAGGGAAGACCATATATATATTAGATGAGCCAACTACTGGTCTCCATATGGCAGATATCCATAAGTTAATAAAGGTATTAGATCAGTTAGTAGAAGGCGGCAATACCGTATTGGTAATTGAACACAATTTAGACGTAATAAAAACCGCTGATTATATTATAGACCTAGGTCCAGAAGGCGGAGATAAAGGAGGAACCATAGTCACCACAGGTACTCCTGAAGAAGTAGCAAAGGTAGAAGAATCCTATACGGGACAGTTCTTGAAAAAGGTATTAAAATAAACACAAGGGGACGGTTCTTCTGTGTTAAATTCTAATATTAACAAAACGAAATAGTTTCAGAAAGAAATGCACGTATGGGTAGGTGTGCAGGCCTACCCATATGTGCATTTTTGAATCTCACAAAATAAAGCTATATATATTTAACATTTTGAAATTTTATTTAATAGCTTAATGAAAAAATATATTATAGATATGGTAATTGCTAATGCAGTTAATGCACCAATAAAATTGATGGCCATTGGTAGAAAATCAGGCTTTACTCTGATATCCATCTTTAGCACTCCTTTCTTATAATCAAGGGGACGGTTCTTGCGTGTTAAATTTTGTATCACTAGAATAGGTTTTTTGATTCTATATTTATTAATATGTATAATGCAATATAAGCTATGGCACTAAATACTCCTATAAGACATATATATTTACTATATTCAATGTCTAAGTAATATACTAAATAGAAAGTGAGTAACATTAATATATTTAATATTATGACTATTTTCTTTATAATTGTGCTTTTAACGTTTTCTAGATATTTCTTAAAAGAAAATATTAAAACTATTATTGCACTTAATATTGAAATAAATATGTATTTTTTATTTGTTCGATATAATGTTAAGGATATGATAAATAAGAAATAAAATAAATACTCTAAATATGTATCTTTTTTGTTATATTTCATATTAACCCCCTTCTTTGTATTTAATTTAAACTTGAAATTTATCTCCTATATTATATAAGTGGAATGCAAATTATCAGTATATTCTAAATATGATGCAATGATACCATGAAAGTTCTATTTTGTCATCTTGAACACATCAAAAGTCAAGAGGACGGTTCTTCTGTGTTAATTTTTGCATTACTAGAATCATTTTTCTACTTATCCAATATTAACAGACTATAAAAAAAGTGCAGTCTCAAAATTTGAGACTGCTTACTTTTAGCTTATTTTATTAAGTTGTGGATGCTATTGAATAAATCTTTATTATCTTTAATTACCTTTTCGTTACCGATAGTTAAAATATAGTTTTCTTTCAATCCCTTTTCAAATAGTTCAGCAAATTTTTTAATATCCCCTGGTTTAGTATTTAGTGTTTCTTTTAATTTCTTATTTAAATCTTCCTCTGTTATTCCATAAAGATAGTAATAGTCAGCTAATTGTCCTTTTGCTATATTGGATTTAGGAACATAATATTCTGCTAGAGAGGAGATCATCTGTTTTTCAAAATCTTTTTCACTCATATTGAAGTTTTTAAGATAATCTATAGTATTTTCATATACATTATAAGTTTGTTTTAAATTTGGATCTCTATAGCTTCCAAAGAAAAAGTTGGATTCATCTAAAATCCCAGAAAGTGCTCCATAGGCTCCGCCTTTGACCCGTATCTCATTGAACAGATAGTCTGATTGTAAAATACTATTTAGAACTTTCATTTTTCCATTGTAGGCATACCCATGTTTTGTGAGGTCAAAAGTTTGGATATTATATGATATATCCATAGGTGAAGAGAAAGCTTCATTTTTGTTATCAAAATTGAAATTATATTTTTGTGCAGGAAGATTCTCATCCCCAATAACATCTAATAAAGTAGGAAGAGTTTTTCTAAATATATCATATTCTTTTTGCTCTCCAGTAAATGTTATTAGCATATTTTTCTTATTTAATATGTTATTATTTACTTCCTTTAAGTTCTTTATGATTTCATCATATTTTTTATCGAAGTTTCTATCTAAATCAACAATAAAATCATAGTAGGACAATCCCAATAGATTATCACTATACTTATAAGCAGGTGAAAAATATGAAAGATTTCTTATAACTCCAGCATTTATTGGATTGGAATTTAATTCACCTTCAATATCATTTTTTATATTGGAGATTAACTGTTTAAGTCTTTCTTTATCATCAAAATTGCTGTTTGTCATTTCTTCCGCCATAAGTTCTAACATCTTTGGTATATTTTCTCCTGTTGAATATGAGGATATGGTAAACTTAGGCGAATATACATCAGTAGAGCCTGGTTTTATAATTACTGATGTAGAGTATTGAATTCCACCAGTATACATAGCTTCTTCTACTGGTAGTTTAGTGTAATCATATTTTTTAGTATTTGTCTTCCCCAATATTTGAGATAACAATCTTATATAGGGTATTTGCTCTTGTTTTACAGTAGAAGAATCAAAATATAGATTTAAAAGACCTACCCCATTAGTGAACAATGGATGATGTAAAGTTTTTATTCCATTCTCCGTTGTTTCCTTAGTAGGGATTTTTTCTATCTTAGGTTTTAAATCCTTTATGGATAAAGCAGGTATAGTATTTAGTGCTTCTTCAGAATTAGGTGTACTATTCCACTTCTGTAAGTCTTTATAATCTTTAATCAATTTTTCTATTTCTTTATCAGACAAAGAAGCTTTATATTTTTCTAAATTTTCATTGGTAATTTTATTCTTTTCTTCCATTAAACCCTTTCTAGGTTTAACAATTACTACTGAACTGTGATTATTCTTCAGAATATATTTCTCTATCAAGTTTTCAAAATAAGGTTTTTCTAAAGCAATTCTTATTTTTGAAATACTTTCTTCAATATTCATTTCATCAAGAGGATTTTCATCATAGAGCCAACTTAGCATAGCTAGTTCACTATATAAAAGTCCTGACATAGCATCTCTTGAATACTGTTGCCTTTGATTTAATTCCATATTATTTAATGTAGATTTAATTAGAGTCTTATCTATTTTTTTATCTACTATATCTTTCAATGAGGAATAGACGATATCCACAAATCTATCTTTCATATCTTCATTAGAATTCTGCGCTATTATCGATATAAAAGGTTGTGCAGAGTTGGAGTAATACATAGAAGTAATATTATGGAAACCTGCCTTGTTTAAATTCTGTACCACTGGAGAAGCTGGGTTGTTGAATATCATCTGTGATAAAATGCTAAAAGCTAAAGTGGTTTCCATATCGGGTTTTTCATCTAAGGAGAAATTTAGAGCTATAAATGTTTTATCTTTTTCCGAATCCTCTTTTAGTATAGGATATTCTACTGTCAATTCTTTTTTTTCATTAAAAGGTTTTTGGATACTTGGTTTCGAGTTTACCTCTATTTTATTATAATTCTTTAGATAATTGTCATTAATAAACTTGAGTTTCTCTAAAATATCTAATTTTCCATAGATATAAATATAGCTATTAGAAGGATGATAATATTTATCGTAAAATTCTTTTAGTTCTTCAAAAGTTAGATTAGGTATTTCTATAGGATCTCCACCAGAAATATATTTGTAATTTGTATCGGGATATAAACTTCTCATTATATAGTAGTAGAGCTGGGAGTCTGGAGAAGATAGAGCACCTTTCATCTCATTATATACAACTCCATTGTATTCTAAAGGAGCATCTTTATCTTCAATTTTATGATGCCATCCATCAGTTTTAAAAAATCTTTCATCTTTATAGAATGAAGGTTTGAATACTACATTTAAGTATATATCCATTAAATTTGAAAATTCAGCATCGTTCATACTAGAGAATGGATATGTAGTCCTATCAGGGTATGTCATACCGTTAAGGAATGTAGTTAGGGATCCTTTTGAAACTTCAAAGAAAAGTTGTCTTACAGGATATTTTTCTGAACCTCCATTTAGTATGACATGTTCTAAGATATGTGGCATACCTTTATCGTTGTCTACAGGTGTTCTAAAGGAAATGGAAAAGGTCTTATTTTCATCTTCATTTTCTATCTGTAGTAGTCGAGCACCACTTTTTTCATGATAAAAGACTCTTCCAATGGATTCAATATCCTTTAAATCCCTTTCTTCAATTAATTTAAAACCATGATAAACTTGACCTACTCTTAAATTTGATTCTGCTGCATATGATTGAGTACAATCCAAATTAGAGATTAACATTGTCAGTAACATTACTGTTAAGACAAATGATGAAATTTTTTTTCTTTTTTTAAAAAATGTTCTCATAATATCCCCCTTATTTTTTAATTTTCTAAATTTAATTTGATGAAATAAGATAAAATTATCACCTCCATTTATATAATGAACATATAGTACATAGTGTATATATACATTATATACTATGGATATACTTTATCAATGTGTTTGTGTTAAAGTATTAAGGATATAGTACACTATAACTGTAATTGTGTCAATAATGTAATTAAAAATTAATAAAATATATGATTTAAAATGGATTTCATGCATCGTTTATAGACGAGAGATTGTTAATATATTGACAATATGGCTTCTTAATATTATACTATAGGTACTGACAACAAACTTAATAAGGGGGATTTCAAATGGCTATTGAAGTATTTAAAAGTACTACTAAATTAACCAAAGGCATGAGAGTAGAGTGTACAGCAAGAGAGCATATGATTCTTTTGGATGAACCAGCGGGACTAGGTGGAACCGATACAGGTATGAATCCAGTAGAGGCAGTACTATGTGCATTAGGTGCTTGTAAATGTATAGTAGCTAGATGTTTTGCAAAAGCTCATGGAATTGATCTTCAGGATTTCCATATTGAATTAGAAGGGGATTTAGACCCTGATGGATTTATGGGTAAAAATAAGGACGCAAAAATTGGCTTTTCAGAGGTGAGATCTAAAATATACATTAAGTCTAACTCATCTAAAGAAGATATAGAAAAGTTTGTTGAATTTATAGACAGAACTTGTCCAGTAGCAGACACTTTAACGAATTCACCTAAATTAGTTACAGAGTTAAATATACAAAGATAGTAGAACTGAATAAAAAATTAATATAGATGATATAAAATTCTTTTTTCTGTTAATAATCCTCTCAAAGGAGTGATTTAAATGGGAAAAAGAATTTTTTCTTTTACAACTATAATGTTGTTGTTATTTTCATTTTATACCGTATCTTTATCTTCTGAAGGAATTAAGAGGATAGAAGCTATAGAGGATAAGTTATTATTTAAAGCTGATAAAAAGGATTTTAAAATATCTTGTTTAAATGTAAATGGAAAACTTTATCTTCCTATGGCTGATTTTTTAAAACTTATTGGTGGAGAGGTAGAATATAAAGAGGACTATTTCAAGTTGAGAAACTATCGAGATTTTCCAGAAGCCGATTGTTTAAATGGAGAAATATTTGTCTACGCTTCCATACAAAAAATAGACCATAAGAAGAAAGAGATAATCATAGAACAGCATATGGATGATAACAGTATAAAAGTTTCTCCATTATTAAAAGTAAGGGAAGATGCAATATTGATAGTAGAAAGAAAACAAAACAGGATGAATATTAGTTTTCAAGATTTGAAGATAGGAGATGTAGCAGGATTAATTTTAGATAAAGAGGGTATGGTTAGAGGGATAATAGTATCTATATAATTATAATCATATATTCATTATCACAATTCACATATAGTCTAAAATGTACTATAATATAAGTTGTTATATGACTAATAAGAGGTGGAGTATGGATAATATAATACTATATATAATGGTTTTGTTTTCTATTGTGGGTGGAGTGGACAGGCTGCTGAATAATAGATTAGGATTAGGAGATAAATTTGAAGAAGGTTTTAAAAGCATGGGTGGTTTAGCTTTAACCATGATTGGAATTATAAGTTTATCTCCAATCATTTCCCAATTAATTACCCCAATTTTATCTCCTTTGTCCAAGACCACTGGAGCGGATCCTTCCGTATTTATATCGAGTATATTGGCTGTAGATATGGGAGGCTATACCACTAGTATGGAAATTGCAAAAAACAAGGAAATAGCTGAGTTTAGTGGACTAATACTTGCATCTATGATGGGGGCAACTATATCCTTTACAATTCCCATAGCTATAAATATGATCTCAAAAGAGGATTTTGTCTACTTTGCTAATGGAATACTTGCAGGGATTGTAACCATACCAGTAGGTTTGGTAGTTGCAGGATTGGCTATGGATATTCCTATTAAAGATATCTGGGTAAACTTAATACCTGTAATATTATTATCCATACTAATCGTGATTGGACTTTTTAAATTCCAAAAGGGAACTATGAGAATATTTAATATATTTGGTAAAGTAATTATAATTATTAGTATTATAGGTTTATTGTTTAGCATATTGGATAGCGTATTAGGAATAAAAATAATACCTAATATGGCATCTTTTGAAGAGGGTATCATAGTAGTTGGGAAAATTGCTGTAATTCTTTCAGGAGCTTATCCATTGTTTCATATTATTTATGAAAAGACATATAAGAAATTTAATATAATATCCAAAAAGATAGGCATTAACGAATTTGCATTACTAGGATTATTAAGTTCTCTTGCTAATTGTGTGCCTACTTTTGCAATATATGATAAAATGGATGAAAAGGGGAAAATAATTAATGCTGCTTTTGTAGTTAGCGGTGCTTTTACTTTTGGTGGTCAACTAGGCTATGTATCAAGTATTTCCTCTACAATGGTTACCCCATTTATATTGGCTAAATTGTCTGGGGGAATATCTGGAGTTCTAGTTGCAAACCTATTAATTAATATTAAGAAAAAGGAACAAATAGGTGTTTTGTAAAATTCATATTAAAGAAGGGGGATTTAGCATGAAAGTCAACGAAAGGATCAATAGCTTAAGAAGTTTAATGAAGGAAAGAGGAATTACTGCTTACATAATTCCAACTTATGATCCACATCAATCTGAATATTTAGCAGACTGTTATAAAGCTAGGGTTTGGATTTCTGGTTTTACTGGTTCAGCAGGAACTGTTGTAGTTACTGAAAAAGAAGTGATTCTTTGGACCGATGGTAGGTATTTTATTCAGGCAGAAAAAGAAATATCAGGCAGTGAAATAAAATTATTTAAAATGGGCATACCGGGATTCCCCACTTATAAGGAATGGTTAAAGGATAATTTAAAAGAAGGAGATACTTTAGGATTTGATGGTAAGATATTTCCCCAATCCGATGTAGTTGATTTAGAAAGAACTATGGGTAAAAAAGGTGTTAAATTTATAGATGAATATGATTTAATTGCAGAACTATGGACTGATAGACCTGAAATGCCAAAGAGTAAAGCTTTTATACATGATGTAAAATATACTGGGAAAACTGCAAAGGAAAAAATAGAAGAAGTAAGAAAAGAGATGGCTAAGAAAGAAGCAACTCATTTTCTATTAGGAAGTCTTGATGATATCGCATGGGTTTACAATATTAGGGGTAGAGATGTGCCTTGTAATCCTATAATTATATCTTATGCTTTAATTTCTCAAGATGAAGCTTGGTTATTTGTGGATAAGGAGAAAATAGGAGAAGATGTAGAAAAATATCTAAATGAAAATGGTGTAAAAATTGAGGATTATGATAAGGTTATTGAATATGTTAAGAATATTGAAAAGGGAAGCAAGGTATTTTTAGATACTACAAGGGTCAACAGATGGCTTTATAAGGGAATACCTACTGAGTGTGAAATAATAGAAGGTAGAAATATAACTACCGATTTAAAAGCTATAAAGAACAGTGTAGAAATTAAAAATCAGAAGAATGCATATATTAAGGATGGGGTAGCATTAGTTAAATTCATACATTGGTTAGATGAAAATGTAGGTAAATTACAAATTACAGAAGTATCGGCTTCGGAAAGATTAGAGGAATTCAGAAAAGAACAAGAAGGATTCATAGAGCCAAGCTTCGATACTATAGCAGCATATAAGGAAAATGCAGCTATGATGCATTATAAAGCAGAAGAAGGTAAATCTAACTATGAATTGAAGAAGGAAAAGATGTTTTTAGTTGACTCTGGTGGTCAATACTATGATGGAACTACGGACATAACTAGGACTATAGTATTAGGGGATATTACGGAAGAAGAAAAAAGAGATTTTACTCTTACATTGAAAAGCCATATTAATTTAGCTAGGGCAAGGTTTTTATATGGAGCTACAGGTTCCAATTTAGATGTATTGGCTCGTTCTCCATTATGGCAGGAAGGAATAGATTATAAATGTGGTACTGGTCACGGAGTTGGATTTTTGTTAAATGTTCATGAAGGACCACATAGATTATCTACAGTTCTAGATAGAGTAAGCTTAGAAAAAGGTATGGTTGTAACTATTGAGCCTGGTGTGTATAAGGCAGGAAAACATGGTATAAGGATTGAAAATGTTGTAGTAGTTGAAGAAGATATAAAAACTGACTCAGGTCAATTTATGAGGTTTGAAACTTTATCCTACTGTCCAATAGATTTAGATGGAGTAGATGTAAGTCTACTTACTGAACAGGAAAAAAAGTGGCTAAATGACTATCATGAAGAAGTGTATAATAAATTATCACCATATTTAACAGAAGAAGAAAAAGAATGGCTAAGAAAAGAAACTAGAAATATATAATGAAAGAAGAAGCTCCATTAAATAGAGAATGTAAAAAACTTTGTGTTTTAGAGAGAATTAATCATCTCTAATCTAGCAAGAAATATTAAGCTGGATAAAACTTACAATTAAATATCTTGTATTTATCTTTGCCGGAACTATTTTGTTTTATGCATTAAAATGATTAGTTCTGGCAATAATTTTAATTATGGGTAGCTATATCTTAATGTAGATATCTTATTATAGGTGTACCCAAAATTAAAATCCTATTTTAAGATTAAAAGGCTTACTGATGTGGCATGTTAAAGATGTGGTCCGATTCTTCCGTCAAAGAATATGATTAACTGGTTTAATATTAGATCCCAGTTTTTATATCTTCTGGACCATTTCTTCATTGCATTTTGACTTGCTAGGTAAAGTATCTTTTGGAGAGCTTCATCTGATGGGAACATGGTTTTAGTCTTAGTTACTTTTCTTAGCTGTCTGTGAAAGCCTTCTATGATGTTTGTAGTGTACATTACAGTTCTAATTTCCTCTGGATACTTGAAAAATGGAGAAAGCACACCCCAGTTCATTTCCCAGCTTTTAATGGAATATGGATACTTTTTACCCCATTTTTCTTCAAGTTCTTTTAAATTCTCAAGAGCTTCTTCTTCATTAATTGCCTTATATACATTTTTGAAGTCGCTAGCGAATTCTCTTAGATCTTTGTAACTTACATATTTAAAGGAGTTTCTTAGTTGATGAATTATACATCTTTGTATTTCAGCATTAGGATATGCCGCAAATATTGCCTCTTTAAGTCCTGTAAGTCCATCTATACTAAATATTAATACATCCTCTAACCCTCTATTTTTCATATCATTTAATACCCCAAGCCAGAATTTAGATGATTCATTTTCTCCTATCCAGATTCCTAGAATATCTTTAAAACCATCTAAATCAACTCCTAATACAACATAAGCTGCTTTACTTTTTATCTGCCCATCCTCTCTTACTTTGTAATGTATAGCATCCATAAATACAAATGGATAAACCTTATTTAAAGGCCTATTTTGCCATTCTCTAATTTGAGGTATTATTCTATCAGTCATCTTACTTACCATTTCTGCAGATATTTCTATTCCATAGATATCTTTTATTTGTTCATGAATATCTCTAGTTGACATACCTCTTCCATAAAGAGAGATTACTTTCTCTTCTATACCTGATATATCTCTTTTATGTTTAGGCACTACAATCGGCTCAAACTCTCCATCTCTATCTCTTGGTACTTCTATTGGTAGCTCACCAAATTGAGTTTTTACAATCTTTTTTGAATAACCATTTCTTCTATTATCGGTATCTTTATTCTTTTTATCTCCCTTAGAATATCCTAGCTCCATTTCTAATTCTGCCTCTAACATCTCTTGGAGTGCATCTTTAAACATATACTTTAGATAAGAATGAAGATCTCCTGCTGTTTTTAAATTTCCATCATTAATCATATTTCTTAAAACTTCCTTTGGTAATGTTGACATAAAAAATTCTCCTTTCTGGTTTAAATCTTATCTTGATTCTTGCCAGAAAAGAGATTTTTATTTCCTAAAAGCACAGATTATTTTACATTACCATTAAATAGGAGCTTCTTCTTTTTTTCTCATTACTTCATAGAAATGCTCATTACTATATCGTATCATTCCACTTTTCATACCCTGCATTTCAAATAGATATTTTAATTCCTTGCCTGTTATTTCAATTTCATCATCATCTATTGTTTTTCCTTTTTTATTTTTCAATATGCATATATATACTTCATCATCTTTTAGGTCTTTTACTTCCATTTGCAAGATATTCAACTTTTTTGAAAATAACATAGACCTTACCTCCCTTGTTTTATAGTTTATTCCTGTAGAAGTAAAATTATCCACTTACTTATATATTAACATATAATATTCAAAAAATAATAATTATATTTCAAAAAATTCTGATAAATGCAATTAGCTCAGAAGTTTTTGTTGGATATTATCTATGAGACAGGAACTGAATAGTATGTTCGGATTATTTAACTAAAATATGAGATTATATTAGAAAGAATATTTGGATAATATTGTAGAATTAATAATTTGATTAAATAATAAAGAGGGGTAGCCCAGCAGTAACAGGTTCAGAATTAGTGGATCTAGTGAAATTAGATTATCTACTAAATAACCTAGACCATTATCTAGGAATACAAGGCTTTAGAAAGGAACAAATATTGGAATTCCACCTAATGGAATAGAATAAATATAACTTCAATAAATAGCCTTCCGTTTTGGTATTAATGCCAAAACGGGAGGCTATTTCATAATTAAAATATCAACTTGCTCTAGTAAGCTTCAAAAAAGAATTCTCTACTTTATATAATCCTGTATATTATGGTATTATAGCTTTAGGAATAATATTATATCGAAAGGTGAGTATATGTTTAATATAGATGAGGAATTAAAAAAATTACCAGATAAACCTGGGGTATATATAATGAAGAATAAAGATGATGAGATAATATATGTAGGAAAAGCTATTTCTCTTAAAAGACGGGTTAGACAATATTTTGGTTCTCCTAAAAATAATCCACCTAAAGTTAATGCTTTAGTTAAGAATATTTACGAGTTTGAATATATTATTGTGGATAACGAGGTAGAAGCTCTAATTCTCGAGGCAAATCTTATAAAAAAGCATAAACCTAAATATAATATATTATTGAGAGATGACAAACAGTATCCATATATAAAAATTACTATAAATGAAAAATATCCAAGGGTTATAAAGACGAGAAGGGTGCTAAAGGATGGAGCAAAATACTTTGGGCCATATCCTAGTGTATATGCAGTTAATGATACTATAGAGATAATAAGAAATCTTTATCCTATAAGGATGTGTAATCAAAATTTAGAAAAGAATCAAGGAAAGACTAGACCTTGTCTTAATTATTATATAGGTAGATGCTTAGGTCCTTGTCAAGGAAATGTATCTGAAGAAAAGTACATGGAGATGATAGATGAAATAATTATGTTTTTAAATGGGAAGGAAGACAAATTAATAGAGGTAATAGAAGATAAGATGAAAAAGGCATCTGAGGATTTGAACTTTGAAGAGGCAGCTAGGTATAGAGACCAAGTCAAATCTTTAAATGTTATATTAGAAAAACAGAAGATAGTAACTACCAATTTAATAGATCAAGATATAATAGGTATGGCTAGAGGTATAGATGAAGTATGTATACAGGTCTTCTTCGTTAGAGCAGGCAAAATAATAGGTCGAGAACATTTTATATTATCAGATACATTTAATGAAGAAAGGAAGGAGATACTTAGCTCCTTTATAAAACAATTCTATTTAGGAACCGCCTATGTGCCTAAGGAAATATTTATAGAAGAGGAAGTTGAAGACATAGAGGCTATATCTAAATGGCTGTGGGAAAAAAGAGGCTCTAAAGTTACCATTAGGATACCTAAAAGAGGGGAAAAGTCAGAGCTTATGGAAATGGTAAAAAAGAATGCAGAAAATATGCTTAATCAATATGGAGATAAACTATTAAGAAAACAAAGAGAGAATGAGAAAGCATTAGAAGAAATAAGAAAGGCTATAAATTTAAAAGAAATGCCCTATAGAATTGAAGCCTATGATATATCCAATATATCTGGTGTAAATCCAGTAGGCTCTATGGTAGTATTTGAACATGGAGAACCTAAGAAAAGTGATTATAGAAGATTTAAAATTCAGTCGGTAAATACTCCTGATGATTATAAGAGTATGGAAGAAATAATTAGAAGAAGATTTACGAGGGGAATAAAAGAGAAAGAATTGATTAGAGAAAATAAAATAGAAGTGAAGGGTTTTTCAAATTTTCCAGATCTAATCATGATGGACGGTGGTAAGGGGCAGGTAAACGTAGCCCTCGGGGTTTTAAGAAAGCTAGGATTAAATATTCCAGTTTCAGGATTGGTAAAAGATGATTTTCATAAGACCAGGGGAATCATATATAATAATGAAGAGATTAACTTAGATGAGGATAGCCTTGGATTTAGATTAATATATAGAATCCAAGAAGAAGCCCATAGGTTTGCGATATCTTACCATAGGAGTTTAAGAAGTAAGAAGATGTTTAAATCTGAGTTAGATAATATTAAAGGTATAGGAGAAAAACGAAAAAAGGAACTTCTTAAACATTTTCATACTATAGATAACATTAAAAAAGCATCTATAGAGGAGTTGGCGAAAGTAGATGGAATGAATATAAGAGCAGCTGAAGATTTATATAATCACTTTAGAAAGAATGGAGAGGTTTAACGTGAATAAAAAATTGTATTTGTCCTCAGAGGATAAGAAGATATGCGGTGTATGTGGTGGCATTGGGGAATATTTAAATGTGGACTCTACTATTATAAGATTAGCTTGGGTTATGTTTTCACTATTTACGGCTATGTTTGGTGGAATAATAGCTTATATAATAGCTTGTATAATAATACCTGAAAGGTATTAGGAGGAGAAAAAATGGATTATATTACTTTAGATAAATTAATTGAAGATTTGAAGTTAGAAATTATATATGAATCCAATAATATGGAAGAGATAAAGCTAAGTGGTAATGATGTGAATAGACCGGGGCTTCAGCTTGCAGGATATTTTGATAGATTTGCTTATGAAAGGGTGCAAATAATAGGAAAAGTAGAGTGGCATTATTGTAATGATTTAAAAGAAGATATACGCCATGAAAGGCTTGAAAAGTTGTTTTCCTATCCTTTCCCTGCAATAGTGGTATCGAGGAATTTACCTGTATTTCCTGAAATGATTAAACTTGCTAACCAATACAACAGGACTATATTGAGAACTGAACGTTCTACAACTAAATTTATAAATGATTTAATAAACCATTTAGACTATGTTTTAGCACCAGAGACAACAGTTCATGGTGTTTTAATCGAAGTTTATGGTATGGGAGTACTTCTAATGGGGAAATCTGGAGTAGGAAAATCTGAAACTGCCCTAGAATTAATAAAAAGGGGTCATCGTTTAGTGGCTGATGATGCAGTAGAGATTAAAAAAGTAGAAGAAGGATTAAGAGGCGAAGCACCAGACTTAATTAGACATTTTATGGAGATTAGGGGAATAGGTATATTGGATATTGAAAGATTATACGGGGTTGGTGCCGTGAAAAAAAATGAATTTATAGATTTGGTGATAGAATTTGAGTTTTGGGATGAATCTAAAGAGTATGACAGGGTTGGATTAGATGAAGAGTGTGTGGAGATGTTAGGAATTAAAATTCCAAAACTTATTATACCCGTTAGACCGGGGCGTAATTTAGCTATGATTGTGGAAGTAGCTGCAAGAAATACAAGACAGAAAAAATTAGGGTATAATGCAGCTGTAGAATTAAATAATAAAATTAAAGAGATGATAAAGCAAAGAAAAAGTAATAGTTTAGAGGATGGAAGTCAGTTTTAGAACTATATATAAGCTTAGATATAGTAGCAAATTACTATGGATTATATTGGTTGACTTTGCTAATGATGTTTAATATACTTAATTTGTAGGTAAAATTATATGATATTTTACTATAATTTCTTAGCCAAAAAATTCCAATATTTCATAAAAATTTAAACAAAATTAATTATAAATACAGGAGAATTATGGCTAAAAAGAGCTAAGCTTTGTTTGTAATTAAATATAAAAGTAAACAATATTGAAGGAGGTCTACTAATGGCAAAAATTATGAAAACTATGGATGGTAACACCGCAGCAGCTCATGTGGCTTATGCCTTTACTGATGTAGCTGCTATATATCCAATAACACCATCATCAACTATGGCTGAATTGGTGGATGAGTGGTCCGCTCATGGACGAAAGAACATTTTTGATCAAGAAGTATTAGTTGCAGAAATGCAATCAGAAGCTGGAGCAGCAGGTGCTGTTCATGGATCTTTATCCGCTGGAGCATTGACGACGACTTTCACTGCATCTCAAGGGTTATTATTGATGATTCCTAATATGTATAAAATGGCAGGAGAACTGTTACCTGCAGTATTCCATGTGTCCGCTAGGGCTCTTGCAGGACATGCGTTAAGTATATTTGGAGATCATCAAGACGTAATGGCTACAAGACAAACAGGTTTTGCATTACTTGCATCTGGAAGTGTCCAAGAAACCATGGACTTAGCAGGGGTTGCTCATTTATCTGCTATAAAAGGTAGAGTGCCTTTTGTTCATTTCTTTGATGGTTTTAGAACATCCCATGAAATTCAAAAAATAGAAGTAATGGATTATGATGATTTAGCAAAGCTAATCGATTATGATGCATTGAACGAATTTAGAAATAGATCTCTTAATCCAGAGCATCCATATACTAAGGGAACTGCACAGAACCCAGATATTTATTTCCAAGCTATGGAATCTTCAAATCCATATTATGAAAATATAGTTGAAGTTGTAAATGACTATATGAAGGAAATAAACAAAATAACAGGTAGAGAATACAAACCATTTAATTACTATGGTCATCCTGAAGCCGAAAGGATAATAGTTGCTATGGGATCAGTAACTGAAACCATAGAAGAAACTATCGATTATCTAATGGCAAAAGGAGAAAAGGTAGGAGTAATCGAAGTACATCTATATAGACCATTTTCACCAAAATATTTCTTTGATGTACTACCTAAGACCGTTAAGAAGATTGCTGTATTAGATAGAACAAAAGAAAAAGGTGCAATTGCTGAACCTTTACATTTAGACGTTCAAAGTATATTCTATGAATCAGATTTACATCCAGTAATAGTTGGTGGAAGATATGGATTAGGTTCAAAGGACACTACTCCTTCTCAAATAAAAGCCGTATTTGACAACTTGAAAGAAGAAAATCCAAAGGATAGATTTACCATTGGCATAGTAGATGATGTTACTCATACATCTTTAGAAATAAAAGAAGATATAAACACTGAACCAGAAGGGACTATTAGGTGTAAATTCTGGGGATTCGGTTCTGATGGTACTGTTGGAGCTAATAAGAGTGCAATTAAGATAATCGGTGATGACACAGATATGTATGCACAAGGATATTTTGCATATGATAGTAAGAAGTCTGGTGGAGTTACAATATCTCACTTAAGATTTGGTCATCAACCAATAAAATCTACTTATTTAATAGATGAAGCAGATTTTATATCCTGTTCAAAACAATCCTATGTATACCAATATGATGTACTAAGTGGATTGAAAGATGGAGGAAAATTCCTTCTAAATTGTAATTGGGATAAAGAGCAAGTAGAAAAAAATCTACCAGCTTCAATGAAGAGATATTTAGCAGAACATGATATACATTTCTATACTATTGATGCAACAAAGATAGCTGAAGAAGTTGGACTTGGCGGAAGAACTAACATGATTATGCAATCTGCATTCTTTAAGCTTGCTAACGTTATACCAATAGATGAAGCTATAAAACATTTGAAAGATTCCATAGTAAAACAATATGGTAAAAAAGGTGAAGAAATTGTAAATATGAACCATAGGGCAGTAGATAGAGGTATAGAAGCTTTAGTTCAAATTGAAGTACCTGAAAGTTGGAAAGATGCAAAAGACGAAGAAGTAGCTACTGATAAAGAAGTACCAGAGTTCATAAGAAATGTAGTAATACCAATGAATAGACAAGAGGGAGATAAACTTCCAGTTAGCACTTTTGTTGGTAGGGAAGATGGAGCATTTCCACATGGAACATCAGCATATGAAAAACGTGGTATAGCTGTTGAAGTACCAGAATGGATAATGGAAAATTGTATCCAATGTAATCAATGTTCATATGTATGTCCTCATGCAGTTATAAGACCATTCTTATTGAATGAGGAAGAAAAGAAGAATGCACCTGAAACCTTTGAAACTAAGAAGGCAGTAGGAAAAGGATTAGAAGGTCATGAATTCCGTATTCAAATATCACCATTAGACTGTACTGGCTGTGGAAACTGTGCAGATGTATGCCCTGCAAAACAAAAAGCATTGGTTATGAAACCATTTGAAGAGCATTATGAAGTACAATCTAAGAATTGGGATTATGCAGTTAATAAGGTAGAACCAAAGGAAGAGTTAATGGCAGACACAACTTTAAAAGGAAGTCAATTTAAACAACCATTACTACAATTCTCAGGAGCATGTGCTGGTTGTGGAGAAACACCATATGCAAAACTTGTAACTCAACTATTTGGAGATAGGATGATTTTAGCTAATGCTACAGGATGTTCATCCATTTGGGGAGCATCTGCACCATCAACTCCATATTGTATGAATAAAGAAGGAAAAGGACCAGCTTGGGCTAACTCTTTATTTGAAGACAATGCAGAATATGGATATGGTATGGCAATTGCAGTAAGAAAGATTAGAGAAAAACTTGAAAATCTAATGACAGAGTTTATTGGATTAAATATAGATGAAGATTTAAGTATGGCATTTAACGCTTGGCTAGACGGTAAAGATGATCCAAAGGCTTCCAAGGCTGCGGCAGGGCTTATTATACCGAGATTGGATAGAAAACTTTCAAATGAGAGAGGCAGCGAAATCCTTGGAGAAATAGCTGAATTAAAGGATTATCTAATTAAGAAATCCGTATGGATATTTGGTGGAGACGGCTGGGCATATGATATAGGTTTTGGCGGTTTAGACCATGTATTGGCATCTGGAGAAAATGTAAATGTATTGGTATTCGATACAGAGGTATATTCAAATACAGGTGGTCAATCATCTAAATCAACACCAACAGCAGCTGTTGCTAAGTTTGCAGCATCTGGTAAAAAGGTAAGAAAGAAAGATTTAGGTATGATTGCAGCAACTTATGGATATGTATATGTAGCACAAGTAGCTCTGGGAGCAAATATGAATCAATTGATGAAAGCTCTACAAGAAGCAGAATCCTATGATGGACCATCCCTAGTAATAGCTTATGCACCATGTATTAACCATGGTATAAGAACGGGTATGGGAACTAGTATAAAACAAGAAAAGAAAGCAGTAGATACAGGATACTGGCATCTATATAGATTCGATCCAAGATTAAAAGAAGAAGGAAAGAATCCATTTATACTAGATTCAAAAGAACCAACAGAACCATTTATGGATTTCCTAAACTCAGAAGTAAGATATACATCACTTAAACGTACATTCCCACAAGAAGCTGATGAACTATTCAAGGCAGCAGAACAAGATGCTAAGGAAAGATACGAAAAATATAAGAAAATGGCAGAAGACTAAAAATAAAGCAAGGTAGGGACTTAGGTTCCTACCTTGCTTTATTAGTTTATGAATACTACCTTCTTAGAATAAGCTAATCCAAGAGAGCTATTTTTAAAATTAGCTCTCTTTTCTATGTTCATTTTGTCATTCTCTACATAATGATTATTTTCTGTGAATAATTATATTGTAGGAGGTGGCTGTTTTGAGAAAAATAATATCAATTATATTGGTTGGATTTATAGTGATTTGGACATATAATTTATTTATAAATAGTTTTATTCAATTGGAGGAGGTAGAAGAAGAGCCATATAAGGGTATAATAAATATATGTGATGTAAGAAATCCTAATATGGGCAGTCGTTATAATTGGCTGCAAAGGAAGATTAGAGAATTTGAAAAGAGGAATCCAGGAGTTTATATTGAATTAACTCAAGTAAAGAATAATGATTCATATGATAAAGTTGGAGATAATAAAGATAATAAGCCAGATATAATTCCCATTGATTCGAATTTTCAACAGTTTAGTATTTTAGAACCTTTAGATGGTTATTTTGAAAAAGAAGAATTAGAAGAGTTTAAACATCAGGTATTAAAATCTGTAAGGTACAATAAACAATTGATGGCAGTACCTATAGGCATGAGTACTTATACCATGTATATTAATTTAGATAAATTTAGTGAAAGAGGGGTAACACCCCCTCTAAATGGGAATTGGACTTATGAAGAATTTGTAAATTCACTTAAACTACTTAATTTTGATTCTGATGGAGATGGTATGATAGATGAATATGGTTTTATTTCCTATGTTGAACCAAAGAATTATAATATTTGGGGAATAATCCTTTCCGATGGTGGCGAGCTTATAGACCATAAGAGGATGGAATATAGATTTTATGGAGAAAAGGCTATTAAAGGATTGGAAAAGGTCACAGATTTAAAACATAAATATAAGGTAGTACCAGATTATTTTGGTATAATTGAGGAGAAGGATGCTTGGAATATGTTTTATAAAGAGCAGAAAGCAGCAGTATATGCTACAGGTTCTTGGGCTGTAAATGTACTAGATAAATCATATAAAGAGGGTACTGGATTTAATTTTGATGTAGTCAACTATCCAATAGGAGATAAAAATTTGCCAGTAGTGTTGAGTAATGATATAGTTTCCTATGGAGTTATAAAAAGTGAGGATACGAAGAAGATGAAAATGTGTGTTGAGTTTTTGAAATCCTTAACTACGGATTCCAACCAGAAAACCTTAGAAGAAATTGGACTATTTACGGTTAAAAGAGGTGTAAAGGATATGTATGTGGATAATCCTAAAATGAAAAGAATAGAGGAGAGTCTATCCTATACTTATTACGTACCCTTCATAGATAATTGGGTGGAGATAGATTCCATAATCCAAGGAGAAATAAAAAGTGCTATTTTAGGGAAAAAATTTTCCTATGAGGCTATTGAAGATGCTAAAATAGAAATAGATAAATTAATAAAATAAATTTATGAAGTAGGAGTGGTATTTTGGATAAAGTTAAACTTTTTAAGCTATTTGAGAATCAAAATTTTGGAGATATATTGTTTGACGAACTTATGAAAAATCATACCTCTTTTAAAATTGGTGGACCAGTAGATGTGATGATAATACCTAAGACAGAAGAGGATATTATAGAATCTGTTAAATTCTGTAGAGATAATCATATTAAACATTTTGTTATGGGGAATGGAACCAATCTATTGGTTAAAGATTCAGGCATAAGAGGAGTAGTTATTAAAATAGGAAATGGATTTGATAAAATAGATGTAATAGATAACAAGGTTATTTGTCAAGGCGGTGCATTGTTATCTGTAATTGCAAAAAATAGTCTAAGACATTCCTTGACGGGGTTTGAATTTGCCAGTGGAATACCTGGTACCATAGGCGGTGCTGTTACAATGAATGCAGGAGCCTATGGTGGTGAAATGAAAGATATAGTTACTAAAGTTAAAGCTTTAGATAAGGATAATAATGTAGTTGAGTTTAGCAATAAAGATATGAATTTTAGATATAGGGGAAGTAGAGTCGCAGATGAAGGGCTAATAGTTTTAGGTGTAGAAGTTGAGCTTAATAGGGGAGAATATTCTTTAATAGAGGAAAAGATGAAGGATTTAACTTTTAAAAGAAATTCTAAACAACCTCTAGAATTCCCTAGTGGAGGCAGTACCTTTAAAAGACCTGTAGGTTTTTATGCAGGAAAACTTATAGACGATTCAGGACTTAGAGGGCTTAGATTTGGAGATGCTAAAGTTTCTGAGAAACATTGTGGTTTTGTGATTAATGTAGGCAATGCCACATTTGAAGATGTTTTCACCCTTATAAAGACCATTCAAAAGATAGTTAATGATAAATTTGATGTAATGCTAGAACCAGAGATAAAAATTATAGGTGATTAGAAAGGAACGAAGATGAACATAATAGGAGACTACCATACCCACACTGTATACAGTCATGGAACTGGAACTATAAGGGAAAATGTAGAAGCAGCTCTTAATAAAGGATTAAAGGAGATTGCTATATGCGACCATGGACCAGGGCATTTCTTATATGGGGTAAAGAGAAAAGAAATATTTAAGATGAGAAAAGAAATAGATGAATTAAAAGAAGAGTATAAGGAAAAAGGGATAAATGTGTTATTAGGCGTTGAGGCAAATGTAATGGATTATGATGGTAATATAGATGTAGATGAAGAGATAATTGAAATACTTGATATACTATTATTAGGCTTTCATTATGGCATTGTTCCTAAAAATATAAAGAGCATATTTTTGTTTTATATTTTAAATCCAACGTCAAAAGTAATATCTATATTTGAAAATAAGATGAAACAATCGAATACAGAAGCTGTGATAAAGGCTATGAAAAAGTATCCAATAGATATAATTACCCATCCGGGTTCTAAAGCTAAATTGGATATTAGAAAACTTTCAGATGTGGCTTATAATGAGGGTACAGCATTGGAAATTAATTCACACCACAGTCAATTATCTGTTGAAAACTTAGAGATTGCTTTAAAGTCAAAGGTTGAATTTTATATAAACAGCGATGCTCATAGCCCATCAGATGTGGGCAATGTTGAAGAAGGAATAAAAAGAATACTACAAGCTAATATCCCTATTAATAGGATAATAAATGCAAAGGATTAACTACAGGAGGTGAAGGTGTAATGGAATTTGTTATAATCACAGGAATGTCTGGAGCAGGGAAGAGTCAAGCTATGAAGGCTATGGAGGATATAGGCTATTATTGTATGGATAATCTCCCCCCAGCTTTATTGCCAAAGTTTGCTGAACTATGTTACCAATCTAAAAGGAGTATAGATAAGGTAGCTGTAGTAGTAGATATTAGAGGGGGTACATTCTTTGAGGATTTATTCAAAGGGTTGGAAGCTTTAAACGAAAAGGGATTAAAATATAGGATTTTATTTTTAGATGCACAAGATAATGTGCTTATAAAAAGATATAAGGAATTGAGAAGACCTCATCCTTTAAATCCAAATGGAAGGATTATTGAAGGGATTTATGAAGAAAGGGATTTGCTACAAGATGTAAAAAACAGATCGGATTATATAATAGATACATCAAAATTAACTATAGGAATGTTAAAGGAAGAGATAGGTAAAATTTTCGTTGAAGGTAAAGAATTGAGAAAGTTGACTATATCCGTAGTTTCTTTTGGATTTAAACATGGTATACTTTTAGATGCAGATTTAGTTTTTGATGTAAGGTTTACTCCAAACCCTTATTATATACCGGAATTAAAGGATTTAACTGGAGAAGATGAAAGTGTTAGAAAATATGTTTTTGCTTGGGAGCAGACAAATACCTTTACTACGAAACTAGTAGATATGCTGGAATTCCTTATTCCATATTATATTAAAGAGGGAAAGACTCAACTAATAGTAGGCATAGGATGTACTGGAGGTAAACATAGATCCGTTGCTATAGCAAATTATATAGGAAGTGAGCTTAAAGAAAATGGCCATCGAGCGATTGTAATTCATAGAGATTATAAATTAAGATAGAAGGGGTATGTATTTATGAGTAAAAAACATAGGCCTAAACTAATACTCATGGGCTGGATTTTTTTAGGCATTCTTGGAATTATCTTATTGTCTATTGGATTATCCAGTTTCATGTACAATATAGTCGTTAAATATAGAATTAGTGCAGAGATTACATTTGTTGCGGTTGGAGTTTTTCTTATACTCTTTTCTATAAAAAAGTCCTTTTATAGTATAGCAAATGGAGTTAAAAGGACTACTATCAATGGAGATATAAGTAGAAATGACATTAGCGATATTATATATAGAGAAAAGGTACTGTCAAGAGGACCAAAGGTGGTAGTTATTGGGGGAGGAACTGGATTATCTGTATTATTAAGGGGGTTAAAAGAGTACACATCCAATATCACTGCCATTGTAACTGTAGCAGATGATGGTGGAGGTTCTGGAGTATTAAGAGAGGACTTAGGTATGCTTCCTCCCGGAGATATTAGATCTTGTATTTTAGCCTTAGCAAATACAGAGCCTACTATGGAAAAACTTTTACAATATAGGTTTAATGAAGGACTGCTAAAGGGTCAAAACTTTGGAAACCTATTTATAGCTGCTATGAATGAGATATATGGCAGTTTTGAAATGGCAATAAAGGAAACCTCCAACGTATTAGCCGTAACGGGAAAAGTATTGCCCATGACGTTAGAAGATGTAATACTATATGCTGAGTTGGAAAATGGTCACACCATAAAAGGTGAGTCGGAAATCCCTTTAAAAAATAAAGAGTTATCCAGTAAGATAAGTCGAATATATATGGAACCTAAGGTAAGTTATCCACTGACGGAAGCTGTTGAAGCCATAAAAGATGCTGATTTAATAGTATTGGGACCAGGGAGTCTATATACTAGCGTCATACCAAATCTATTGGTAAATAATATTGTAGATACAATATATGAAGCAAAAGGTCCAAAGGTATATATTACCAATGTGATGACTCAACCTGGAGAAACTGATGGGTATACGGTATTAGACCATGTAAATGGAATACTAAAGCATAGTAGGGATGATTTCTTAGATTATGTAATTGCAAATGTGGAAAAGATTCCAGAAGAGACGTTGGAAAAATACATTTTTGATGGTTCAGAAACTGTAGTTCTAGGGGATAATGATGAAGAAATATTAAATTCTAGAGGTATCGAACTGATAAAAGAAAACTTAGTGGATATTAAAAAAGATTATATTCGTCACGATTCCTTATCTTTGAGCCAAATTTTAATAGAAGTAGCAAAGAAGAAAGCTTTTTGATGAAAGAGAGCGGACCTATGGTCCGCTTTACCTGTATAATTAGGATTTTTTTACTTCATCTAACATTTTAGATATTAAACTACCAGCAGATTTTTTTGTTAGTTCATCATAATTAACAGGAATATTCAATTCATCAGCTAACTTTTTTATAGTTTCTAATTGTCTTCTAGTAGGAGGCTCTTCCGCCATAGGTGTATAAGTGTCTTCTGATTCTGAAATATTTTCATTTAAAGATAATTCTTCAATAGCAGTCATACCTACGTTAGTCAAATCCCTTAGAACTCTTGCTTTAGCACGAGTAGAAGCCATCCTAATTAGATGAGGAGCTATATTGGAATTAACGGATTGAGGGCTAGCATCTCCGATGTCCATATAGGTTTCATTTTCAGTAGTGGCAGTAGCTTTACATATGGCAGTCATATTATTATCTTTTGTCGGAATTTGAATGAGTTCTACCTCAAGGGATTTTAAATTGTTTTGATGGGCTAAATCCAATAGCCCTTCATAAGTAACATAGGATCTACCTTGTAAGTCTATAATAAATTTTTCATTTATACTCATAAAATCACCTCTCTTTATGTTCTGCAAAGTTTATTCATATTAACCGTGGAAAAATTAGTTAATTTATGATTATGAATTTAATTTAAATAAAACGGGAAGAAATTCCCGTTTTATTTAGTCAAATACAATATACCAAGTTTTATAGTATTTTCTATAGCCTCTTTATGAGTTCGTTCAAAGGAATGAGATGCATCTACTCCAGGACCTATAAGTCCAACCTTAAAGTCATGACCTGCTCTTAATGCTGCTGAGCCATCAGAACCATAATATGGGTATATATCGATTTGATAACTTAAATCATTTTCTTTTGCTAAAGTAACTAATCGCTTCTTCAATTCTAAATCATAAGGACCTGAGCTGTCCTTTGCACAAATGGTTACACTAAACTCGTCGGAAGTTTGACCTTCACCTGGAGCTGCCATGTCAATAGCAATAAATTCAAAAGTTTTTTCAGGAATAGCAGCACTAGCTCCATGACCTACCTCTTCATAGTTGCTTATAAAAAAGTTGGTAGTATATTTTGGCTTTATGTTGTTTTCAACTAAGTACTTTGCTATGCCTAGTATGGATACTACTCCAGCTTTGTCATCCAAATGTCTTGACTTAATAAATCCACTTTCCGTTACAGTAACTCTAGGATCAAAGAATACAAAATCTCCCACATTTATGCCAAGACTTTCTACATCTTCCTTACTTGATACCCTTTCATCTAACCTTATTTCCATGTTTTTCATACTTCTTTCGATGGTCTTTGTTTCTTCGCCATGAACATGGGATGAAGCCTTAGTAGTCAATATAGTTCCTGAATATCTCTTCCCACCACTATTTTCAATATTTACATATTCCCCTTCTACAGTACTCCAAACATACCCCCCTATTTGAGTGAACATTATTCTTCCATTGGATTTAATTTCTTTAACCATTCCACCCAGTGTATCCACATGACCAGAGAGAGTTACCTCCTTATCTGTATTTAGACCTTCAATAGTACCTATTAATGCACCTTTATTAGTTCTATAGGTGGAAATTCCCATGGACTTAAATTCATCTTCCACAAATTGTATTGCCTTTTCTGTATCACCTGAAGGACTAGGTATTTTTAATAGATCTGATAATTTATTGATTATGTAATCAATATTTAATTTCATAAACAAACCTCCTCTTAAAGCATACTTTAATACTATAATACTACATTATGATTAATAATTAAAATACTTTAGCATAATCTTTATTTTTATAGTATAATGATTTTAATATCCACATGATTTATTAAATAATTCAAATGATTGTTAATATATGGGAGTTGGTTTCAATGTTGGAGGAGGTAAGTGCTGGAGGTGTTGTAATATTTGGCAACACGGTTTTACTGCTTAAAAAATTTAATGGAGATTGGGTATTACCAAAGGGCAGAGTTGAAGAAAAGGAAGATTTTAGAGAAGCTGCTTTAAGGGAAGTTTTAGAGGAGAGTGGAGTAAAAGCAGAGATTATTAAGTATGTTGGTATGGTCCATTATACCTATAAAAATCTAAAGGGAAATGAAACCGTTTATAAGACTGTTCATTGGTATCTAATGAAAACCAATAATATGGAGTCTGTTCCTCAAAAAAATGAAGGCTTTGCAGAAGCTACATTTGTTCATATAGATAAGGTTATAGATTTAGTAAAATATGACGATGAAAGAAAAATAATCGATAAGGCATTAATGCTAATGAAAACTAATATTTGAGTTTAGGAGAGATAGAATGTCTTTTTCATCAACAACAAAAAATGAATTATCTAGGCTACCCATTGAAAGTAGATGCTGTGCAATAGCTGAATTAGCAGCCATTGTGAGAATGTGTGGCACAATTCAAATAAGTGGAATGAGAAGGGTTAATTTAAAATTTGCTACAGAAAATGCTGCCATAGCAAGAAGAATATTTACCTTACTAAAGATGTTATATAATACAGATGTTGAGGTTATGGTAAGAAGAAATAGACAGTTAAAGAAAAATAATAATTATCTAATAGTTATAAATAGTACCGATATAACTAAAGCGATATTAGAAGATGTAGGATTTTTAACTAATGAAGATATAGGCTTTTATGATGCTAGCTATAAGATTCCAGAAAATCTGATTAAAAATAGATGTTGTAAAAGGGCCTACATTAGAGGTGCCTTTCTAGGTGGCGGTTCCATAAGCAATCCTGAAAAAACCTATCACATGGAATTTGTCACCAATAGTGAAGAACATGGATTAGATCTTTCAAATATAATAAATTCTTTTGATTTAAGCTCTAAAATAGTTATTAGGAAAGATAATTATGTAGTATATATAAAAGAAGGAGAGCAGCTAGTAGATATATTGAATATAATGGGAGCTCATCAAGCTCTGTTAAAATTTGAAGATATTAGGGTATTTAAAGATGTAAGGAACAATATCAATAGACTTGTAAATTGTGAAACAGCTAATCTTGGGAAGACTATAGATGCATCTTTAAGACAAGTTGAAAATATTGAATATATAGACAATAGAATTGGAATTAAAAAACTTCCAAAGAACTTACAGGAAATCGCTTTACTAAGGCTAGAATACAGAGAAGCCAGTTTAAAAGAACTGGGTACAAAACTAAATCCGCCTGTAGGGAAATCTGGGGTTAATCATAGGTTCAGAAAAATAGAGGAAATTGCAGAAGAACTAAAAAGAAAGGAGAAAAAGTATTGATAACGAAAAAAGTAATACTTAATAATGAAGTGGGTTTGCACGCAAGACCTGCTGCACTATTCGTACAAACAGCAAATAAATTTACTAGTGATGTTTATATTGAATTAAAAGGAATAAGGGTAGATGGTAAAAGCATAATGGGAGTCATGTCCCTAGGAGCTTTCAACGGAGAAGAAATAATCTTGATAGTAGATGGAGAAGATGAGAAAGAAGCTAGTGAGGAATTAGCTAAATTAGTAGAATATGGTCTACAAGATGCTTAAAAGGCAAATAATAAAAGTTAGAGTTCAGGGGAGGAAATCCCCTGATTTATATATGTGTCATCTTTTTGATTACATTTTCTATTAAGGACAAATCTATTACTCTAAAGTCATCAAGGACACTCTCAGTCCAGTCAGGAGTAGGTTTATTGTTCATAAACTTTTTAGCTGTAGCAATGCTATCTTCGATAATAGCTAAGCTATCATAATCCAAAGCACTTTTATCATTGCTTATCATTATGGTTTTATAAGGGGTTTCATTAGGTTTAACGCTACCAGATAATGGGTGAGTGGTTAACTTGTATCCTTCATGAATCTTATCTCTTACATATTTTATTACATCTAAATAAGTAAAATTTTCATCAAATTTGATTTTGAAATCATCTTTATATTTTTCATATACATATCTGTTATTTGTAACAATTATATCCTTCATTTTAAACCTCCAAATTATTTAATATACTTATTTTATCATAAAAAGAGAAATAATAAATATTTAATTATTGGAACATAGAAAAATGGTTCTTTTACAATTCTTTATAAAGATATTTTTACTCAGCTACTTGACAATACATAGTAGTTAATATATCATTAAATTAGATACTATTATGTAATACAAAGTAGGTGTAAATATGGCAAACAATACTCAAATGCTTAAAGGTTTATTAGAAGGATGTATTTTAAAAATAATAGAAAAAAATAAAACATATGGCTATGAAATAGTGGAGAAGCTGATGGAATACGGATTTGAGGATATTTCTGAAAGCAGTGTTTATCCCATACTTATTAGACTTGAGAAGAAAGGGCATCTAGGTGCTAGTATGGAAAAATCCCCTTTTGGACCTATGAGAAAATACTATCATATTACCGATGAAGGAATTACTGAACTGGAAAATTTCACATATTCATGGCAGGAGATAAAAAGAAATGTAGAAAGGGTATTGGAGGGATGATTATGTTTTTGGAATTAAAATTAAAAAGAATTAGACTCAAAGAACAAAAAAAACTTAATAAAACCAATTATTTGTTATTTAAAAATATGACATATTACATTAAGGGTAGTGATTTAAGAGAAATAGAAAAAGAAGAAGTGCTTCAGCAGATAATGGATATGTTATTACAATCCCAAGCGGAGGATAAACTAGTAGATTTATTTATTGGAAAGGATTACGAAGTTTTTTGTGATGAAATTATTAAGGAGTATGAAAGCTACCAGTCTAAAGCTTATAAAGTGGCAGATTATCTTCAGAAATCCATATTCTATTTCTTAGGAATAATCATAGTAATTGCTGGAGTCAATTGGATAAAATACGGAGGTAAAGATCTATTCATATCTTTAGAGGGTATAATATTTTCTCTTTCTATTTCATTCATTGTCATCCCTTATTCAAGAAGATATAGTCATTCACTTAACCCCTTAATGATTTCTAAGAAGATTGTCATAAGAAAAGAGCGACTAAGAGCTATAAATTTTGTATCTTGGATGGCTATAATAATTCCAATGCTAGTATTTAGTAATCTTAGAAAGATACACGGTATTGATATGGCTAAACATGGAATAAACCTATATAACAATCCATTATATTTAGTAACAGTTGTGGTCATATTTGTAGGATTAACTATGTATAAGATGGATATATCAAAGATAAAAGATTAATTAGCTGGAGGTGTCTTAATGGTTACTATTTTTAACAATCTATTAAAACGTATATTTACCTTTACTGGAGACTGGGGTTTAGCAATAGTACTGTTGACTATAGCCGTTAAAGTTATTTTACTACCTATATCCATAAAGCAAAAGATAAGTTTGACTAGACAACAGGAGATATCTAAAAAGATGGAAGATATAAAGGTGAAATATAAAAATGATAAGGAAAAGTTGGATAAAGAACTTAAAAAGCACTATGAGGAAAGTGCTAAAAGCATGTTAGGTTGTTTTGTAAGCTTGTTACAGCTGCCAATTATATCGTCACTATACTTAACCATTATAAGGCTGCCAGTAGAAGTAAGCACTATACTTATTCCTTGGGTTACTAATATAAAATTACCAGATAAATATTTTATACTGCCCATCATATATTTAATAGCTAATTTGTGTCCAAGCTTAATTTCATATATACCATATTTTAGAGTTGGTGATAATATTAAAGTCGAAAAACCTAATATACTAATGACAGCCATCATTAGTATATTATTTGTAGGTAAAGCACCTGTAGGTGTAGGTATATATCTTATAACTTCTAGTATATTTTCTTTTATGGAAGAATTGGTCTATAGGTTTTATATTAGAAGGAAATGTTTAAATTAAATAGAAATGAACAATACTCCCATTAAACTGGGAGTTTTATTTATTTCTATTTATGATAAAATAAAATTATAAATATATTTAGGAAGGATTTTATTATGATTAAAGATAAGTTTGTTCACCTCCATGTCCATACAGAATATAGCTTATTAGATGGCTCCAGTAGAATTGGAGATCTTTTAGATAGAACAAAGGAATTAGGTATGGATACTATAGCTATAACGGATCATGGTTCCATGTTCGGAGTGATAGAGTTCTATAAACAAGCCAAGAGAAAGGGAATCAAACCCATCTTAGGCTCTGAGGTCTATGTGGCTATGAATAAATATACTGAGAAGGAACCAAAGGATAAAAGTCAATATCATCTAGTGCTATTGGCTGAAAACAATATTGGATATTCTAATTTAATGAAGATAGTTTCAGAAGGATATGTAAATGGCTTCTATTATAAACCTAGAGTTGACCACGATATATTGGAAAAGTATAGTGAAGGAATTATAGCTTTGAGTGCATGTCTAGGGGGGGAAGTACAGCAATATCTATTAAATGGTAACTATAATAAGGCTAAAGAAATAGCCCTTAAATATAATAAAATTTTTGGACAAAACAATTTCTTTTTAGAATTACAAGACCATGGAATGATGGAACAAAAACGGGTCAATGAGCAAATTGTAAAAATTAGTAATGAAACGGGTATACCATTAGTAGCTACTAACGATATTCATTATTTGAGAAAAGAAGATGCAATAGTTCATGATGTACTCCTATGTATTCAAACGGGGAAAACCATAGATGAAGATGATAGAATGAAGTTTCCATCTAATGAGTTTTATTTAAAATCCTATGATGAGATGAAAAGCATCTTAGGAGATTTTGATGGAGCTTTAGAAAACACCGTAAAAATTGGAGAAAGGTGTAATGTGGAAATAGATTTTGATACATTGCATTTACCTAGATATGAAATACCAGAGGGATATACCAATGTCGAATATTTAAAAGAACTTTGTATAGAGGGGCTTTATAAAAGGTATGAGGTAATTACCCCGGAAATAAAAGAAAGGTTTGATTTTGAATTCAGTACCATAACCCAAATGGGATATACGGATTATTTTTTGATCGTTTGGGATTTCATTAAATTTGCAAAAGATAATGGTATAGCAGTAGGACCGGGGAGAGGCTCAGCAGCAGGAAGTATAGTGTCCTATGCTTTAGGCATTATAGATATAGATCCTTTAAGATATGATCTACTATTTGAAAGGTTTTTAAACCCTGAAAGGGTGTCTATGCCTGATATAGATATAGATTTTTGCTATGAGAGACGAGAAGAAGTAATAGATTATGTGGTGGAAAAGTATGGAGAAGATAGAGTGGCTCAAATCGCTACATTTGGTACCATGGCGGCTCGTGGTGCTATACGAGATGTAGGAAGAGCTATTAATATGTCCTATGGAGAAGTGGACTATATTGCTAAACAAATACCTATGGAGCTTGGCATGACTATATCTAAGGCTTTGGATGTAAACCGAACTTTAAGAGAAGCCTATGAGTCCAAAGCAGAAGTAAAGAACTTAATCGACTTAGCACTTGCAGTAGAAGGACTGCCAAGACATACTTCTACTCATGCAGCTGGAGTGGTAATAGCTAAAGAGCCAATTACAAACTATGTACCTCTATCAAGAAATAAAGACGCCATAACGACTCAATTCAATATGACGGAATTAGAGGAGTTAGGATTACTTAAGATGGACTTTTTAGGGCTTAGGACTCTTACTGTAATCCGTGATGCAGTAAATTTGATTGAAAAAAACTATGGATTAAAAATAGATTTTTCAGATTTTACCTATGATGATCCTGATGTTTTAAAGATGTTTACCAAAGGGGAAACATTAGGAGTATTCCAATTTGAATCTGCTGGTATGCGACAGTTTTTAAAGGAATTAAAACCTAATATGTTTGAAAACTTAATAGCAGCTAATTCCTTATTTAGACCAGGACCTATGAATCAAATTCCTCAATATATTGAAAATAAAAATAATCCTGATGACATAGAGTATCTGCATCCTAAGCTTAAACCTATACTAGACGTCACTTATGGTTGTATTGTGTATCAGGAACAGGTAATGCAGATTGTAAGAGATATCGGTGGATTTTCCATGGGAAGGGCAGATTTAGTAAGACGAGCTATGAGTAAGAAAAAGATGGATGTAATGGAGGAAGAACGGAAGCGATTCATATATGGAGAAACCGACGAAGAAGGTCGAGTAATAATTAAAGGTGCAGTTAGAAATGGCGTAGATGAAAAGTCTGCTAATGAGATATATAATTTGATGATCGACTTTGCTAAGTATGCTTTCAATAAAAGCCATTCGGCAGCCTATGCAGTAGTAGCCTATAGGACAGCATGGCTCAAACATTATTATCCTGTAGAATTTATGGCTGCTCTCATAAGCAGCGTAATGGGAAGTACCAACTCGGTGTCCTTATATATACAAGAGTGCAAGAAGTTAGGCATAGAAATACTGCCTCCAGATATAAATGAGAGCTATAAAAAATTTACTGTAGTAGATGGAAAGATAAGATTTGGATTGATGGCAGTAAAGAATGTAGGAGAAGGCTTTATAGAAGCAATAGTAGATGCAAGACAAGAAGGACCATTCAATAGTTTTACAGAGTTTTGTGAGAGAATAGAAAACATTGATTCCTCTGTGATAAATAAAAGAGCAGTGGAAAGTCTAATAAAATGTGGAGCTATGAATAGTCTAGGAGGAAATCGGGCTCAGCTTTTAGCTATCTTTGAGAAGACTATGGATGGAATACATGAAGATAGAAAAAGGAATATAGAAGGACAATTTTCAATGTTTGAAACCATAGATACTAAGGTTACTGAGGATAATTTACCAAACTTAAATGAATTTAACCAAAAAACATTACTTTCAATGGAAAAAGAGATGCTGGGAATCTATATTAGTGGTCATCCTCTAAAACCCTATGAACAGGAGCTAGACAGTATATCTACCATTAATACATCAGAACTATTTGAGCATCAAGACGAAGTGGGAGAAACTTTAAGTAGAAATATGGATGGAAAAAGAGCTACTATTGGAGGAATTATTATTTCCAAGAAGAATAAAATAACTAAGAATAATAATATGATGGCATTTATAACATTAGAAGATCTATATGGTGCAGTAGAATGTATAGTGTTTCCAACTACCTATGATAGATACAGTAGATTAATAGAAGAAGATAGTCTAGTAGTAATTGAAGGGAAGATAAGTTTAAATGAGGAAGAAGAGCCAAAGATAATATGCGAAAAGATTAGCCCATTAAATAAATATAAAAAAGGGAAAGTATATCTAAAGATATCTAAAGGAAAATCCTTAAATACCTTTAGCCTAATAAAAGAAGTACTCTTCAAGTTTAGGGGTGAAACACCAGTATATGTATATCTAGAAGAAGAAGGAAAAACGGTCATGGCGCAGAGGGAATTATGGGTTGATATGGAACAGAAGTCCCTATTTACCGAATTGATAAAAATATTAGGAGAGGATAATGTAAAAGTTTCCTAATGTAATAAATTTTGTATGGAAAATTTCGAAAAATGATTTATTAAATAAAAAAATGTTTCAATAGAAGCCTTTTTTATAAAACAATAATCTTTTGTGTTATAATGTAAAGTATGAAGAATTAAAAAGACGAATTCTTAACATCTATAATTTGGTTAGGAGAGTGCTAAAAATGTGGACTGCGGTTTATTTGGCAACAGGTTTAGAATTAGCAACAGAAATTGAAAAAAAATTACAAGCAGAAGGATTCCTCGTAAAAAAACAGCTATTTACTAAAGAAGGTGATGAAGAACTATATGAAATACTAGCTCCTGAATTTGAAGCCAATGATATACAGGCAGTGCTATTTGATTTAGGTATAATCTAACAGAATATTTTATTTAATAAGGAGGAAAAATATGAGAACTATAGGTGTACTAACAAGTGGCGGAGATGCTCCAGGAATGAATGCAGCAATTAGATCCGTAGTTAGAACTTCCATATACAATAAAGTAAAAGTTATGGGAATAAAACAAGGATATAATGGGCTATTAAATGGAGAAGTAGATGAAATGAATTTATCATCTGTAGCAGATATAATTCACAGAGGAGGCACTATGCTTAGGTCTGCTAGATGTGATGAATTTAAAACTGAAGAGGGACTCAATAAAGCTTTAAACGTTATAAAGGTTTTTGGAATAGATGGTTTAGTAGTATTAGGTGGAGATGGTACATTTAAAGGGGCTAAAAATTTATGCGATGCAGGTGTACCAGTTGTTTGTATTCCTTGTACAATTGATAATGACATGGGATATACAGATTATACTATTGGATTCTTTACAGCAGTAGAAACAGTAGTAGATGCCATAAGTAAAATTAGAGATACTTCTACTTCTCATGGAAGAGCTAATATAGTAGAAGTAATGGGAAGAAGATGTGGAGATATAGCTTTGTATTCTGGCTTAGCTGGAGGAGCTGAAAGTATTATCGTACCAGAAATGGATTTTGATATTGATGAAGTATGTAAGAGGGTAATCCAAGGAAGAAACAGGGGAAAACTTCATCACATAATAGCATTAGCAGAAGGTGTAGGGAATGCTTATGAGGTAGCAAAAGAAATTGAAGAAAAGACTGGTACAGATACTAGAGTTACAATATTAGGTCATATTCAAAGGGGCGGTTCACCAACTGCTTTCGATAGGATTATGGCTAGTAAAATGGGCAATAAGGCAGTAGAACTTTTACTTAATAATGAATCTGGAAGAGCATTGGGAATGAAATGTAATGAAATAGTGGATATCGATCTAGATGAAGCTCTTAATGCAGAGAAAAAACTTGATAAAGAAATGTATGAAATAGCAAAAATACTTTCTATATAAATGAATGGGGTGGGATTATGAAAAAAACAAAAATAGTTTGTACCATTGGACCAGCATCAGAAAAGGAAGAAGTTCTTAGACAACTATTTATGAATGGATTAAATGTTGCTAGGCTTAACTTTTCTCATGGGACCTATGAAGAACACAAAAAAAGAATTGATACCATTAAAAAATTAAGAGATGAATTAAGTTTACCTATTGGCATAATGTTAGACACTAAGGGACCAGAAATTAGGATAGGGACTTTTCAAGAAGAAGAAATAGAATTATCAGATGGTGATAGCTTTACATTGACTACAAAAGATATAGTTGGAGATAAAACTAAAGTTCAAGTATCCTATAAGGGACTACCTGAAGATGTCACTAAAGGAAGTAGAATATTAATAGATGATGGATTGGTAGAGCTTGAAGTAAAGGAAATTATCGATGGAACAGATATACAGTGTAAAGTTTTAAATGGTGGGACACTAAAGGACCATAAAGGGGTAAATGTGCCTAATGTTTCCATTAATTTACCTGCAATAACAGAAAAAGATATTGAGGATATTAAATTTGGTATTGCCAATGATATAGACTTTATAGCTGCATCTTTTATTAGAAAAGCATCTGATATTTTGGAGATAAGAAAAATATTAGAAGAAAACAATGGAGAACATATTGAAATCGTCTCTAAAATAGAAAGTCAACAAGGTGTTGACAATATTGATGAAATAATAGAAGCATCTGATGGAATAATGGTGGCAAGAGGGGATTTAGGTGTGGAAATTTTAACAGAAGAAATTCCCCTTATACAAAAAGAGATAATTAAGAAATGTAATATAGCAGGAAAACCAGTCATTACAGCTACACAGATGTTAGATTCTATGATGAGAAATCCAAGACCTACAAGGGCAGAAGTAACAGATGTGGCTAATGCAATATTAGATGGCAGCGATGCTATCATGTTATCAGGGGAAACAGCAGCAGGAAAATATCCTATAGAAGCTGTAAAAACCATGTATAATATTGCCATTAGAACAGAAGAATCCTTAGATTTCTTAGAAATATTAAAGTCAAGGTCAGCAGCTAAGGAGATATCCACAACTAATGCCATAAGTAAGGCTACTTGTACTACAGCAAGAGATTTAGAAGCAGATGCCATAATAACAGCAACATCATCAGGCTATACCTCAAGAGCAATATCGAAATTTAGACCAAAGGCTCCTATAATTGCTGCAACTCCTACACAGAGGGTTATGAGAAGATTATCCTTAATATGGGGAGTTTATCCAGTAGAATCCTTACAAAGTGAAATTACTGATGAAGTTATTGATAGATCCATTCAAAGTGCTATGGAAATAGGCTATATAAAAGAAGGAGATTTAATCATAATAACAGCTGGAATTCCTGTTGGAGTTTCTGGTACTACTAACTTAATAAAAGTTCATACTGTTGGCAAAGTACTATTAAAGGGAGCAGGAATTGGTAAAAAATCAGTTTCAGGCAAAGTATGTATTGGCAGCAGTAAAAAGGAATTAGAAGGCAAATTTAATGAAGGAGATATATTGGTTAGTCAATTTACCGATAAGGACATGGTAGATTATATGAAAATGGCATCAGCAATAATAATAGAACAAGGTGGGTTAACATCTCATGGTGCAATTATAGGATTAAACTTTGGAGTACCTACTATAGTTGGGGCAGAAAAAGCAACTGAATTGTTAAAGGATGGAGAAACCGTCACAGTAGATGCTATTGCTGGGCTTATATATAAAGGAGAAGCTAGAGTTCTATAATAATCTTTAAATATAAGGGTATACTATTTGTGCTTTAAATATAAATATTTAAAGAAAAATACAATAGAGTTTAGAATTTACTACAAATATGGATTTTGTGTTTATAGATGTCTCATATTTTAAAGGGAAGAGGGAAAATTATGAGAAAGCTGATTCCATTATTAATTATAATGCCTATATTGGATTTATATATACTGATAAGAGCATCCCAGACTATGGGGTTTGGGATTACCATACTGCTCATTATATTAACAGGAATTGCAGGATATTATCTAGCAAAGTCGGAGGGAAAACTAGTAATTCGAAATATTAATAAAGAAATGTCCCAAGGAAATGTACCTGGAAATGAACTTTTAAGTGGATTTTGTATTCTAGTAGGTGGATTCTTTCTTCTAATGCCTGGAATTATAACTGATATTATAGGTATAACTATGGTAATACCGGGGACGAGAAACTACTATAAAAGATATATAGAAAGATGGCTTAAAAGGTTGATAAATAGAGGTTATACAAATATCCTAATTAAATGGTAAAGAGTATTAGGTATAAATTAGCAAATATTGGATAAAATTAGAATGAGATAAAAGGGACACTGATTCTTTAGGGCACATATTGTGCCTTATTTTTTTGGAAAGGAGTATCCTATGGAAACATTTAAAGTTGGAAATGAATTGATACTAGATATTATGGATATAAATAGTGATGGTATGGGAGTAGGTAAGTGTGAAGGTTTTACCTTTTTCATAGATGGAGGAACCATTGGAGATAAAGTTAAGATAAGAATAACAGAAATGAAGAAGAGGTTTGGAATTGGAAAGGCAATAGAAATAATAGAGAAGTCCAGATATAGAATAGAATCCAAGTGTAAATTTTTCCCCAAGTGTGATGGCTGTCAGCTTCACAACCTAGACTATAAAAAGCAGCTAGAATTTAAAAGGGATATGGTAAAAAATAATTTAGAGAGAATAGGAAAAATTACCGATGTAGAAATAGATGATACCCTTGGAATGGATTACCCCTATAGATATAGAAACAAAGCTGAATTTAAAGTTGGCAAGGGGTCAAACATTGGATACTTTAAAAGGGAAACCCATGATTTAATCCCAATAGATAAATGTATAATTCAAAATGAAATAGTAGATGGAATACTACATATAATAAGAGATTATATGAAAGGATATAAAGTTCAAGCCTATGATAGTAGAACTAAAAAAGGAATAATAAAAAATATATTAATAAGAACTACAAAAGATAGTAAAGTTATGGTGGTAATAGTCACAAAAGGAGATAACCTCCCCCACAAAGAAGAATTAGTAAAATTACTCATTGGAATGAAAGAGGCTATAGTTGTAAGTATATATCAAAATATTAATGAGAAGGATACATCCCTAACTTTAGGATCAAGGGATATAAAACTATATGGTGAAGATAAGATTATAGATTATATAGGTGAATACAAATTTTTAATATCACCTAAGTCCTTTTTTCAAGTAAACTCTGTTCAAACTGAGGTACTATATAATAAAGTATTGGAATACTTGGATTTAAAAGGTGATGAAACGTTAGTAGATTTATACTGCGGTATAGGTACCATAGCATTATATATATCCAAATACGCAAAGAAGATTTATGGTGTAGAAGTAGTAAAAGAGGCTATAGAAGACGCCAAGGAGAATTTGAAGCTAAATAATGTAGATAATATAGAGTTTATTCAAGGCAAATCTGAAGATATACTACCTAAATTAAATGAAAAAGGTATAAAAATTGACGCAATAATAGTAGATCCCCCTAGGAAAGGACTAGATAAAACTTTAATAGATTCCATAATAAAAGCTAATCCACAGAAAATAGTATACGTATCCTGTAATCCCTCCACATTGGCTAGAGATCTGGCATGTATAAAAGAAGAGGGATATGGTATAGAAAAGGTGCAACCTGTGGATATGTTTGGGATGACGGTGCATGTGGAGTGCGTGATTCTGATGACGTATTGTGGTTTGGAGAAGTAATAATAAGGTTTGACCACAATATGTAGTGGTTTGAAGGTAAAAAAAGGGTTAAAATCGGGGCAAAAAATGCACGATTTTAGCCCCATTTTTCAGCGAAAAATACTGATGCAGAAGCTGATTTTTTAGATGTAGCTCCCAAAGTGATACCAATTCACGCTGATGGTGCTGATTAATTGCCTAATATTGCACATTCACGAAATATATCCTTAAATTTTGATATTGTAGGATAGGATTGTAAATATTTCTCACCAACACTCCGATATATATAAAAAGGGGAATAGAGGAAAATTGGGGGAGTGGCAAAGGAAATTTGTGCCAACTTATATAGAGGAAGTATGCTCACTATAAAACTACGGCATTCGCTTCTGTAGGCGATTCATGCCCATCTCAGGAAATTTATATAATCTACGGAAACTTAGGAGGTTGGATATGCGAGAAGTTGAACAGAAAAGTTACACTCATAGTAATGACGAATATGTTTCTGTTTTTGTTGGTAACTGCAAATGATGTTAGTATAATATTGTAGACACGATTTTCCGAATACTATAGAATATAGAAAAGGAAGGAAGTGTCTAGAATGTCAAAAAGATATACAGAAGAATATAAAGATACCATTGTAGAGCTTTACAATTCCGGTAAAACACTTGCTGAGCTTAATAGTGAATATGGCCTACCTAAATCCACTATATTAACATGGGTAAAGAAAGCTGAACCTATAGCAGTAGATAATAATAAAACAATTACACAAGCTGATTATCAAGCCATGCTTAAGAAGATGGCTAGGATAGAAGAGGAAAACGAAATATTAAAAAAAGCCATGGCCATATTTGCAAAGAAGTAAGCTCAATATATAAGTTCATTACTGATAATAAGGATATCCATGACATAAAACTAATGTGTGAAGTCTTAAAAGTGTCTAGAAGTTCATATTATAAACATCTTAACAAAAAAGAGAGTAAAAGGAGCATTGAAAATAGATTTCTAGAAAAAGAAATACTAAATATATATAAAGCTAGTAAATGTCGATATGGAGCTCCTAAAATATATGAAAAATTAAAAGGTAAAAACATATTTATAAGTCTTAAAAGAACTCAAAGGCTTATGAACAAATTAGGCATAAAATCAGTAGTATGTAAGAAGTTTAGACCATTTTCATCAAGAAATAAGATTGAGAGCAGAGAAAACATAATAAATAGAGACTTCTCTACAACTGCCATTAATCAAAAATGGGTAACTGATATTACATATATTCATACCATTAAAGATGGTTGGTGCTATCTTGCCTCCGTTATGGATCTTAATAGTAGGAAGATAGTTGGATATTCTATGTCTAAAAATATAGATACCACATTAGCTATAAAAGCTTTAGATAATGCCTATAAAATTCAGAAACCTGGGGAAGGCCTAATTCTCCATAGTGACTTAGGAAGTCAATATACAAGTTATGAATTCGGAGAATATGTTAAAGACCACAAAATAGCTCATTCCTTTAGTGGTAAAGGGAACCCCTATGACAATGCTTGCATAGAATCCTTTCACTCAGTATTGAAGAAAGAAGAAGTTAATCTAGTTAAATATTTTGACTTTGATGCTGCTAGACTTGCAATATTTGAATATATAGAGTCATGGTATAACAGAGAGAGAATACATAGCTCTTTGGGCTATATCACTCCTCAAGAGTGGGAAGATAAATCTAAGAGGGTTGCATAAAATTATTCAAGAAAATGTGTCTACTATATTGACATAGGTCTAATTTAGAAGACAATGATCCGAGAGAAGGTATGAGTGAATTCAAGCTATGGCTTCCAATTAGGAAAAAGGAACAAAATCAAAAGTAACTTTTGTGAGGTGCGTTTAATGTATGAACGGATGTTAAACAAAATGAATATTCCAACGATGAATGAAATTCAGGAGACGATCGGAAAGGCAGCGTTAGATAAATTAAATCAATTTGAATCTTTTTTGATGGAGTTATATGATTTACATAGAGAGTTAAAATTTCCATTTGGTAATAATTATGGTTGGGGATATAAATATAGTCATAAAAACAAACATCTATGTTATTTGTTTTTTGAACAAGGTGGATTCACAATTTTCACTCAGATTGGTGATAAACAGGTTTCCGAAATGGAGAATAAACTAGTTCTTCTATCAGATAAAGCAAAATCGATATGGTCTAGTCGGTATCCGTGTGGTGAGCATGGTGGTTGGATTAATTATCGAGTAATTAGAGAAGAAGATATTATGGAAGCATTAGAATTTATTAAGATAAAAGTAAAACCGATCGCTGTAACAAATAAATAATTTCTAGAGCAATGAAATACAACTGAGGTGGTAACAATAATGTTGAAGGTATCCATTATTGCAGAAAATACAAACAATTATATGTGAATATAAAAGTATTATCAGAAAATTGAAATTGGAGAATATTAAGCAAATCTGTGGTTAACCAATATCATACACGTACTAAATGTCAGCACGATGTAATGCGATGTGAGTTCCGTCACGATCTAGAGGATTATCTGGCAAATTCAACTGCCAAAGATAGGACGCTGGATAAGATTGTCGATTGCTATGAAGATAATCCTGAGTGTATGATGAAGTATGGAAACTCACTTTTACGTGGTGCTTTGGATAGTGCATCAGGAGGGCTTGATGATGCCGCGCGGTATGATACTCTATGGTGCGAATGAAATGTCCCTTTTTGATGCCGCATTTACTTTGGAAAAATACTGTGCACCGGTTTTGATGCCACGGCTATAATTTTTTACTAACTTTATTATTGAAGAGTGACCTCCAAGGGGATACCAGCGAGATGTAACATCTTTATTGTCACCTCAAGGCACGTGGAGAGTACAATTCTGATGACGTATTGTGGCTTCGAGGAGAAATAGTAGGATTTGACCACAACATATAGTGGTTCAAGGACAAAAATTGGGCCAAAAATGAGTGAAAAAACACTACTTTTTGACCCTTAAAAATAGGGTATTTTATAGATGACATTGGATAATTAGAGCTATTTCATGTGAAGATGGTTAAATTTGGTTGATGAAATGATAGGTGAATTATATACTATAGATGAACATAAGTATGTTTATGTGCCTCAACTGTATTCAAAAACATATTCACGAAGAGGGGGTTTATATGGAAGAACCTAAAATTACTGTAAATACAAGCATGTCTAAAAGGGATTATGAAAAGTTTTTATTTATTGCCACCTTTAGAAAAAATAAATTCACTATCCCCATTCTTATACTGATGGCCTTAATTGGAGGACTATTTATAGGCTATGATGAGGGTTATTTTAGTATAGTAAGGTTTTTTATAAGCTGGATTTTAATGTTCATTTTCACCATTGTAGTTCTCATGTTTAAAATCAAAAGAAAGAATGCCCAAAGAGTTAAGACAGATAAAACTGGTACCTTTGATAGCATTAATACTTTGAAGTTTTATGAAGATAGAATTGTAATGGAGAATAGATCAATTAGATCAAGAGGTGAATTAAGGTATGACCAATTTCATGCTTTAATGGAAAGTAAAGAGTTCTTCATTTTTTACTTTACTGCAAATCAAGCATCCCTAATCAAAAAAGAGGACTTAAAAAATATAGATGAATTTAAAAACTTTATTTATGAAAAATTTAGGGAAAATTATAAGGCTATATAAATACTTAGGAATAGGATAATAATTTAAGTACCTAGGTCAGGATAAATTAGTTGCATATCATTTATATAATGTACATCAGTAAAAAATGCAACGTAAGGGTTATTTATACAATAGGAGGAAGTTCTGTTATGAGAAAGGAATTTGAAATTCAAGGTTGTCTGGAGGTTCCTATAGAATTATCAGAAGATGAATTTTTCAATAGATTCATTGACTTTATTGAGTCCAATAACTGCTGGTTTGGTGGAGGCATTAACGAAATTATTGATGGATTCTATATTAATGCTGGTGGCACAAAAGGTAAACATGTTTTGATGAACAAATAGGATCTTTTCAAGTATTGTTGGCTATAATATTAGTTTTTTAAAAATACACCTTCCCCAGATTTTATCTAGAGAAGGTGTTGGCATTAGAATTTGATGAATTTTGATCCATCTATATTACAGATACTACATTTTTCTGGTACAAACTTTTCAATATTTCCACAGACAGGGCATAGATAATAAAACACTTCTTCTGTATTATCTAAATTATCTAAAGCCTCTTTATATAGCTTAGCATGAACTTGCTCAGCCTTCATTGCATAAGTAAATGTTTGTACTGCAGCTTTATTTCCTTCAGCTTCAGCTAATTCTACAAATGGTGGATACATAGTTTCAAACTCATAAGTTTCCCCATTTACACCATCTTCAAGGTTTTCAGCAGTTGATCCTACTTTTCCTGCTACTTTAAAATGTCTAAGGGCATGAATAGTTTCAGCTTCAGCAGCTGCTCTAAATAGCTTTGCAGCATTTAAATTTCCTTCTGATTCTGCCTTTTCTGCATAGGCTAAGTACTTTCTATTTGCTTGGGATTCTCCAGCAAATGCTTCCATAAGATTGTTAAGTGTTTTGTTATTTTCCATTTTATCTCCCCCATAATTTATTTTTTAGAACATTCAGGACATACGCCTTTGAAGTAGATATCTTTATGTTTAATTTTGAAATCATCCAATCCTTTTATTTCTAAGGAATCAATATCTATATCAAAATCAAATATTTTTTTACAAGATTCACATTTGAAATGGCCATGATTTTCAAAATTAATATCATAATGAGTTTCATTTTCCTCTATTGTCAATAACTTTACTAAATCAGTTTCAATTAAAGTATTTAAAGTATTGTAAATAGTTGTTTTTGACAATGTAGGAATCTCATCTAACAGATCAGTATAAATCTCATCAACAGTAGGGTGGGTTCTATGGTTATTGATATATTCCAATATTTTTAATCTTTGATGAGATAGACGAATTCCATTATTCTTTAATTCATTTGTTAATTCCTCAAATGTCTTATTCATAGGTTCACGTCCTTGTCTAATATATGTAATCGTTACTAAGATGAAATGATTACAATATAATTATAGTTATAACTATATAAAAAGTCAAGTATTATTTTAAACTAAGTGCCATAAATTTAATCTTTTTTAATTTCACCATGCTTTCCAATAAATCTATTTAATAATAAGCTTTTCCTTTTATCTTCAAATTATCAATGCTTTATTATATAATGAAACCATGATATTAATAATATAATATTATGATAAGGAAGATGATAATGGTTTATTTAAATGACTTTACATTTCCAAGTGAAGATATGGAATTTGATTTTTTCATGAAGATAAAAAGAACTTGCTATGATTCCTTTTATCCATTTAAGATATTATCAAGACATGGTTTTTCAAGAATTAATTTTGAGCCAGTAACGATTTTATATGGTGGAAATGGTTCAGGAAAATCAACTGCATTAAATGTAATAGCAGAAAAAGCAGGAATTAACCGTGATTCTATCTTTAATAAATCTAATTTTTTTAAGGACTATGTTAATATGTGTGAGATGCGTCTAGAAGATCAAATTCCTGAAAATAGCAGAATTATTACCAGTGATGATGTATTTGACTATATGTTAAATATTCGTACTATAAATGAAGGGATTGACCAAAAACGGGAAGAGCTTTTTGAAAAATATTTGGATGCAAAATATTCTCATTTTCAAATGAGATCTATGGCAGATTATGAACAATTAAAAAAAATAAATATTACTAGAAGTAAAACCCAGTCCCGTTTTGTAAGAAATGAATTGATGGATAATGTTAAAGAATATTCCAATGGCGAAAGCGCATTTCTGTATTTTACAGAAAAAATTGAAGAAAATGGGCTTTATTTGCTAGACGAACCTGAAAATAGTCTTTCGCCAAAACGTCAGATAGAATTAACAAAATTTATTGAGGACTCTGCAAGGTTTTTTAGCTGTCAATTTATAATATCAACACATTCACCATTTCTACTTGCCATGACTGGAGCAAAAATATATGATCTTGATGAAAATCCAGTTGATGTAAAAAAGTGGACAGAATTGGAAAATGTACATACATATTATGAGTTTTTTAAAAAACATAAAAAAGAGTTTTAGCACAAGAAAACTGTTTGGAATAACAGGAGTACAAATGAAAATATTGCTAGGCATATAACCTTACTTAAAGACCTACTTATTAGTCATAAGTTTGAAAATACTTATAAAGAGTTAAATTTAGAGCATGAAAGAGAACCATTTAAAACCCCAGAGAAATTCTTATTGGATATGAGCAGGATGACAGCATTAAAGAGAAAAAATATAGCCTATAAAAAATGGCACAGGAAGTCGAGTAAAAAAAATTAGATAAGATATGATTTTAATGAGGGTGAGAATATGGATTGGGCTAAACAGTTGAATGAATCAATTAACTATATCGAAGAAAATCTTGCAGGTGAAATATCTTATGAAACAATATCAAAAATTGCAGGATGTTCTGTTTATAACTTTCAAAGAATGTTTTCCTATATTGCAGATAAGCCATTATCCGAGTATATAAGAAGTAGGCGTTTAACAATGGCTGCATTTGATTTATTAAATAGCACAGAAAGAATAATTGACATTGCTGTAAAATATGGGTATGAATCCCAAGATGCATTTACTCGTGCATTTAAAAGTTTTCATGGCGTATTGCCTTCTAGTGTTAGAAAAGGAACAGTTCAACTAAAATCTTGTCCTAAACTCTCTTTTCAAATTACAATTAATTTATACTGAATGGCTTCCTAATTCGGGATATGCATTGGCGGATCTTCCTGTTATTGAATGTTATATGCAAGAAAATCATCAGGAAGTTTGGATTGCAATTTATAAAAATACGGAAGTAAGATAAATATGTTATATTCATTTAAGTCAGCCTTGTTAAAGGAAGGTAATAGAGTATATTTAAGTATCCTTTTTAATGTTTGGGAAACCTGTGGATAAAAAGCACTGGTACCTGTAGGGATAGAATTTTAGGTAACATTTTTGAATGTAAATTAGTTCCTAAAGGAAATGGAAAGTACCTTATTCCAGTCACTAAACAAGTGTATAAAAATATTATTAATCCTTTAGAAGAAATAGATACTCAATTTAAGCTTATTGATGGACTTAGCTGAATTAATTCTAATGGTCCATATACTAAAGAAAATCCTATTAAAAAAGTAGATGGTATAAACTATATACAATAACCGCAGAATGGATTCTATGGGCAAGCATGTCTTGCGATGCTTGCCAGAATTTCTATTAATGAAGTAATTAAAATAATGAAAAGCATAAAATGGCAAGCCAGTCTTAGCAAAGTTATAGAAACGTTAGATTACTTTGGATTTTTCTATGGAAGACCAATTTATACAAGAGGAAAGATGGTTAACTTGCCAAACTGTTGTATTTTAAATGTTAGAGGTTGTAAAAAGGTCATTTGTTAATTCATTATAATGGTGAGTACTATGACCCTACATTTGGAATCTTATAGGATTATCAATTTGAAAACATAATAAGCTACTTGGAGATAAATATGTAATTATCAAGGGGACGGTTGTAATGATCCAATATTACATTACTAGAATTGTCTCTTTGGTTCAATTATTTGAATACTTATTCTGATAAGACAGTTAAAGAATCGTATTAGATAGAAGAGTACTATAAACTGAAGAATTATTTTAAATTTAAAAATATATCTTACCGCTAAGGGGTTACTGTCCACTTAAGACATCATTATTGTCACCTCAAGGCACGTTGAATGTATAGTTTTACTATCTAGATAAATAGTAATTTATATGAATTTAAAATGCAAAACATGGCGATTTAAGGGCAGAATTTGAATTGAAAATCAATGGAAAATACCAATTTTTGACCATTTAAAATATACTGACAGAGAGAGTATACAATGAATATAAGTAAAAAGGCGAAGTAAATACTATCTATATTTTGAGAGGGTGTTAATTATGAAATTAGAAAGGCAAAGAGTGCTTGACTATTTATCTGATATGAATATAAATTATGATATTATTGAGCATCCTACTGTTTATACAATAGAGGAAATGGACAATCTTTGCATTGATACCAATAACCAAGTAGTTAAAAACTTATTTGTACGGGATGATAAAAAGAAAAGATATTTTCTCATATCTGTGCAAAAAGATAAACGAGTTGATTTAAAGTAATTAAAGATAAATCTAAATAGTAGACCTCTAAGCTTTGCATCTGAGAGTGCATTATATGAAATTTTAGGATTGGACAAAGGTTCTGCCACACCACTCGGTGTATTAAATGATACAAGTTGCAAAGTTGAAGTTGTATTAGATAGTGATGTTCGATATTTTCATCATGTCGGTATTCATCTTAACCGACAATACAGCAACAGTTTGGATAAAGCCTGAAGATATGGAATCAGTAATAAAAAATCATGGCAATGCATTTTCCTATGTAGAAATCTAAGAGTATTTGATAGGCTATTAGTAACACATCTTTGTAAAATAAGCATTTTCTTTGATAGATTAACTATAAGGTTAAGACGCATCATTATATTTTGTTCATCTAACAAATAAGAAATAATCTAAATGATATATATAAAAACTTAGTAATGAAAACTATAAGTGTATTTGGATATCAATATCTTAATGCATTTATTTTTTATACAAATCAAAAATTTAATATAGAAAATGAAGAGGAGAAGTGAGTACACCAAAATTTTGAACATGCCAAAATGATCTAATTTAGCATTAGATCATTTTTGTACTCGTGATAAACACCACGAATACCAGTATAAGATTTTGGAGTCACCTTAAAAAGGGGTCTAATTTAGTTTTACAATTAACTATATTACATTTTTTTATATTATTTTTAATATTTTATTGACATTACTAGAATAGTATGATATCATAACGTAAATTTATCAAGAGGAGGATTATTATGAATATTAACATAAATATATCTATTTCAAAATTAAATAATCTACTCTTATTAGCTAACTTAAGATAGCGATTGTATATATAGATACGTTACATACTACTATAGATGCAATCGCCAAAACAGGCGTTTGTATCTATAGTGGCTAATTATTTGTATTGAAATAAATTAAGTCCTATAGATAAACTATGGGACTTTTGTAATATCCTAGATAAAAGAGGTCTCATAGTATAAACTGTGGGACCTTTTTATTTATAAATATCAACATCCGCAAAATTCAGACAAAATATTTAGGAGGAATAAAAATGAAAAAATCCAGAGAACAATGGGGGACAAAAGCAGGGTTCCTACTTGCAGCTATTGGTTCTGCTGTAGGGCTAGGTAATATATGGAGATTTCCTTATGTGGCTTATTCAAATGGAGGTGGAGCTTTTTTAATTCCATATTTTTTCGCCATATTTACAGCAGGAATACCTTTATTAATTCTTGAATATGGAATGGGTCATAAATTTAGAGGCTCAACACCACTTGCAATATCAAGAGCAAATAAAAAATGGGAATGGCTTGGTTGGTGGCCTGTAATTAGCGCAGTTATAATTTTATCCTATTATTCAATGATTTTGAGCTTGGCTATAAAGTATTTAACATTAAGCTTTAAAAAAGTATGGGGAAATGACACTAACAGTTATTTTTATAATGAAGTATTAAATTTATCATCATCACCCTTCGATTTTGGAGGTATAGTTGTTCCAATATTAATAGGAATAACTTTGGTTTGGTTAACTAACTGGTTTATATGTTATAAAGGAATAAAAGCTGGAATTGAAAAATTAAGTAAAATATTATTACCAGCTCTATTAATAATAATGATAATTATAGTAATAAAAGGTGTAACTTTAGAAGGTGCTTCTTTAGGATTAAATACACTGTTTACACCTGATTGGCAAAAAGTTAAAGAGCCTAAAGTTTGGATTGCAGCATATGGACAAGTATTTTTTTCATTAAGTATAGCTACAGGAATTATGATGACTTATTCTAGTTATCTTCCTGAAAAAACAGATATAAATAATAGTGCATTTATGACTGCTTTTGCCAATTGTGGCTTTGAATTTTTATCTGCAATAGGGGTTTTTGCAATCCTTGGATTTATGGCAACAAATCAAGGAGTATCTGTTGATAAAGTTGCATCTGATGGTATAGGACTTGCTTTTATAGCATTTCCTAAAGTATTTTCAGTAATGAGCAGTTGGGGAAACATACTATCTGTATTATTCTTTACCTGTTTGGTATTTGCGGGGTTAACATCAGCAGTATCCTTAGTTGAAGCGATCTCTTCAGCCATAATAGATAAAATAGGATGGGAACGTAAAAAAGTAGTAACAGGAATTTCGTTAGTTGGATTTGTTATAAGTATCTCCTTTGCAACTAGAGCAGGATTATACCTATTAGATATTATGGATAACTTTATTAATAACTATGGAATAGTTGTAGTTGGATTACTAGAAACTATCTTAGTAGGATGGATTGTAGGACCTAAGATAATTCGTGACCATACAAATTCAGTATCTTATTATAGAATAGGAAAATGGTGGGATGTATTTATTAAATATATAAATCCAATTGTTTTAACTTTCATTTTAGTACAAAGTCTTATTACAGAAATGCATACACCTTATGGTGGATATAATTTGCAGGCTTTGTTTGTTTATGGATGGGGAATTATTTTAATAGGAATTACTGGAGCAATTTTAATAAGTAAACAACCTTGGAGAGATAATATTAATTTAAAAAATAAATAAAGGTGTGGTGATAAAAATGACGTTAAGTGCAACGATATTCTTCGGTATAGGTGCAACAGTACTTTGGGGAGGATTATTGACTACTATAATAATTTCAATAAAAAAAGATAGATATTCAGATTGCTATCACAGAAAAAGTTGATTTTCTAAATAATGAAATAAGGGAAATTAGATTTTTAGAAGATGAGAATAGTAATAAGAATTCCCTTATAGCCAGAATCCAAGGGGATAGGAACTTTGGCTTTTTTAAAATGGCAATCATTGTAAATACATTAGTATTAGTATACGATAAAAGGTAATAAAACCTATAATATAGCATATGAAATGTCATTTAATAATAATCGGAAACATCAAATTATTAGATATGAGTGACTATTATGCTAAGAAAAGTTAGAAGGAAAAGTAAAACTGGAATATATCATATATTATGTTATGCTAAGGAAAATAAATAGGCAGTCAATATTTGAAGGTGAGAATGAGAATGATAAAAGCAAATTTATTTCTATAGTAAGTGAGTGTAGAGAATCAGAAAAGTTTAGGTTTTTGAGTATTGTTTGATGGACAATGATGCACATTTATTAATTTAGGAAGGAGCAGACGATATATCTATAGTAGTAAAAGAAATAAGTTCTAGTTATGTATATTGGTATAATAAAAATATGAAAGAGTTGAGCATTTGTTTTAAGAAAGGTTCAGAAGTGAATGAATAGAAGATGAAAGGTATTTTTTCTGTATTAAGGTATATTCATCAAAACCTTGTTAAAGCTGGAATGGTAAAGTCCATCCATAAGTATAATTGGTTAAGCTATAGTTCTTATATAAGTGAAATGGATATTATAGATTATAAATATGGACTATCAATTTTTTGGGAGAATACTTCAGAAGCAAAATCTCAATTTATAAAATATATGAGTGAAGAAAACAAAGCAAGTTTTTTAGATTATGACGATTTTATAAAGCCCATAGATACAGAAGTAAAGCGGGAAATATTATCTGGAGGTGTAAATAAAATAGACGATTTTAAATCGATTGAAAAAGAAACTTAATACTGAAAGAGTTAAAAAGTATTAAAGGGGTGTCTATTAGACATTTATCAAGAAAAACTAGTTTATTTAGAACAGTGATCACAAAAGCATAAGAGTCAAAGCTCCTGTTCCTTTGGTTCTAGTGAAGACTGATTGAGTATGGGACAGTAGAAACTGACTCTTCAAAGATTGATACATTATTTATCCTATCTTTGAGGATTATACTTTATGATAGGTCTGGAGTTTACTGGAAACTGTCAGATATATTAAATATAGAAGTAACATCTGATGAAGGAAGAACTCCTTATTCTGTTACTTATCTATAGAAATGAAATGTATTATATTGATACTTATAGCCCCTAGTAATTATAACATTATTATAATAGGAGTAATACTTATGAAGGAATGAAAGAAAAAAGTTCTAATTTTATTGTATAGACATTTATAATGAGATTAAATATGTTTTCACGAACTTAAGTACAAGCAAGAACTTAAGACCAAAGAACAGTAGTAAGTCTTATGTAAATTTCAAATACCATAGCAAATATTTTAGTTAAGGTTTCAGAGGAAGTGGCAGTAACTATTTTAGTAAAAACGTATGAGCCAGGCGAGATTAAAGGAATGATGCCGACGTGAAAGTATGAATACTAGAATCTGTAAATGTAGGTTTCTATGATTGACTTTCGGGAAAGTTAACCTACGTTAAGAGAGTACCAGATTCTCACGATATCATTATTGTTATTTTAACCCATGCGAAAGGTATAATTCTGGATGAATTGTGATAACAAGAAAAATAAGATAGCTAAATCATAACATGTTATAGTTTTGGAGTGATTTTCAAGCTTAAAAATAGCAGAAATATAGATGACATAGTGATTTGTATAAAAAGTGAAGGATATTAAAGTTGTAAACAAAAGGATTTATTTCTCTATAGGTGAAGAAAGCTTATATCTCATGTAAGGAGGATAAGTATGAAAAACTTTCAAAGAAAAGACCTGATGTTTTCGTTATGTGGTTTGAATTGTGAACTTTGCACTATGAAATTGGATAATTACTGCCCCGGTTGTGGTGGAGGTGCAGGTAATCAAGGCTGTGCTATTGCCAAGTGCAGTTTACAGCATGGAGATATTGAATACTGTTATCTATGCAATGAATATCCTTGTGAAAAATATATAGGCATAGATGAATTTGACTCTTTTATTACCCATCGCAATCAGCTTAAAGATATGAAAAAAGCACAGAAGATAGGTGTAGAGCAATATAATTCTGAATTAATGGAAAAAGCCGAGATACTAAAATATTTGCTCGCAAACTATAATGATGGACGTCGAAAAAGCTTTTTTGGTATATCTGTAAACCTTTTAGATTTACATGATTTGAAAAATATTATAGAACAAATCAATTCTAAGACTGTATATGAAAACTTAACATTAAAGGAAAAAGCAAGTGCTGCGGTAAATGTTTTTCAAACTGTTGCAGAACAGAGAAATATTGTTTTAAAGCTTAATAGAAAGCATGCTAAGAAATAATCTATTTCGGTGAAAAACAAGCCTCCAATTTGATTGGCTAAGCCTTAGGTAAATTTAAACGACCTATAGACTTAGTTTTTTATGTCTAAAAACAAAATAAAGGCAAGATGAAAATATCAAGATTATTTATGTATGGTACTATGTTACAGAAACTTTCCTAGATGCTACTGTGTGGCAGGAACTTTTGCATAGCCATAGATTCTTGATGACTTACTGAATAGGGATGATATAATATTATAAAAGTTGAAATTGTAATCAAGTTTTGAAATATAAAAGAAGATATAATATAGTGGCGGGGGTGAACAAGATTGTCTATCAAAACAATTGAAAATATGGTAAATTGGGTTGAACAAAATCTAGAAAAATATCCAACTTTAGAAGAAATGTCCGATTTTGTAGGGTATTCACCTTGTTATTGCTCTACTAAGTTCCATGAATATGTCGGTGTTTCATTCAAAGATTACATTCAGAAGCGGCAACTAAGTATGGCAGCAGTGGCATTACAGAAAACGAATTATCGAATTATTGATATTGCTATACAACATGGGTTTTCATCACATGAAGCATTTACAAGGGCTTTTGTGCGTGTTTATGGTTATACACCCTCTCAATATCGTAAATTGTTGCCGGAAATCTTAATTTTTGATAAAGCTCAAATAGATTTTTGAACACCCCACAGTAAATATAAGGAGTGTTTCTAATGTTAAAAAAAGTTGGGCGAAATGATTTATGTTGGTGCGGAAGCGGAATTAAGTATAAAAAATGTCATGAGTCTTTTGACGAAAAGCTATCATGGTACAAAACTCAAGGCTGTATTATTCCACCTAGAAAAATCATAAAAAACCCAGAACAAATTACTGGGATTAAAGAAAGTGGAAAAATCAATATAGCAGTTTTAGATTTCATATCTGAACAGCTGCATATAGGAATGTCAACAGAACAAATTGATCTTTTGATTTATGAAAAAACGATGGCTTTGGGTGGAATCCCAGCAACGCTAAATTTTGAAGGTTTTCCTAAAAGCGTATGTACATCAATCAATGATCAAGTATGCCATGGCATACCATCAAGTGATGTTTTGCTTAAAGATGGCGATATTATAAATATTGATGTTTCTACAATATATAATGGATTTTTTTCGGATTCATCAAGAATGTTTTGTATTGGAAGTGTAAGTCTTGAAAAAAAGAAACTGGTGGATGTGGCTAAGGAATGTGTTGAGTTAGGATTAGCACAAATAAATCCGTGGGGATTTTTAGGTGATATGGGGCAAGCTGTGCATGAACATGCTATGAATAATGGATATACAGTTGTACGGGAAATAGGCGGACACGGTATTGGTTTGCAGTTTCATGAGGAGCCATGGGTAAGCTATGTTTCAAAAAAAGGAACAGAAATGCTTTTATTCCCAGGCATGGTATTTACTATCGAGCCAATGGTTAACATGGGAACTGATGAAGTTTTTGTAGATTATAATGATGGTTGGACAGTTTATACGGCAGATGGAATGCCATCAGCCCAATGGGAAGTTATGGTTTTAGTGACTGATGATGGCTATGAAATATTAGCTTATTAGCGTCACCAAATCAGCCATATATTCAAGAGCATAAATAGAGCATAACTGAATAAACAAAATAGTTTTATGGGTGATTAAACGATCACTCTTTTCTTTTATCCAAAGTCAAAAAGGAATCTTTAATGCCAAAATCATATTTACCTCTGACTATAATGGCAGTAATGTATTTTGTGATTGGAATGTCATTGGATACAGATTGACTAACTGATACAGAGCATTAGTATGTATGTAAAGCGGAATTAACAGGATCAGAGTATAGTGAGAATTCAGAAGGTAGAAGACATGAAATAGGTAAGAAAGAGTCAAATAAATGGGGATTAATAGCTAAATTATAAGAAAAAAAGTTAATATAAATAAATTGGAATTAAGGACATGAGAGTTAAAACTTTCATGTCTTTTTTGAGTAATTAAAATATTAAGGAGAATTTATTTATAAAAAAGATTATAGTAAACCACCTAAATCTCCATAACATAAAAAATAAAATGTGAATTTATTTTTTAAATTCAAGATATAAGACACAATGTAGTATTCCTTCTAAATTGTAGCTATACAAGTGATTGCACAAGGATGAATGAATTTCATCTATCGTTAATGGACTATGTTCATGGAAGATTAAATGTAAGCTAAATATTTTAAATTACTTAAGTTAACTTTATATTATTAAGTCACAAATCACAAAGATATAAAGGAGAATACAAGATGGAAGTTGATTTGAATAAATTAATAAATCATTTTTCAAATAACCACTTTATGGTGCAAATCGTATTTTATAATAACATTAGTCCAGGAAATAAAGGTTTTGAAAAAACCGCTCCATTGTCAGGATTTATTTTTCCTATTAGAGGAAAGTCACAATATTCTTTTAACAAAACTCCTTATATTTCTGAAATTGGAAATATAGTTCACAGCAGTGCCAATATGCATTTAGATAAACAAGTTATAGGAAGTAGCAATTGGGAATTTATTACGGTCTTATATGATACTAGTTATTAAAATAAAAATGAATTTAATTTACACAACATGCATTTTAAATTAAATATAGGAGGGAATCCTAAGTTGATATCCCTTTTGTGGAGGTTAAAAAATGTCTCGGAAGAAAAACATGAAATAGCAAGATTTCAGACAGAGAATATTTTCAGATCCATATTAGAAGAAGTTTTCATAAGTGTTCAAGAGCCAAAAAACAAGGGAATAGATTCATTGTTTGAAAAGGTATCTTCATATATTCATAACCATTATATGGATGGCATAACAGTAAAAGAACTAGCAGAAAAGAATGGAGTAAGTGAGAATCAATTATTTTATGCATTTAATAAATATACAGGGATGGGAACTGGGGAATATATAATACAATATAGATTAGATTGTGCAAAAAAACTATTGATCAATAGTGAAAATACGGTTTGTACTATTGCAGAAGTTGATCATACATTTTTATGCCAGCCAGCTTCATTAGTTGGTTTTTGATTTACATCATTACTTTTTATCATTTTTAGTTAACTTCTCCAAAACCTATTGAGGTTGCCAATCTATGTTTAATACAACGGCTTAATTAGAAAGAAAAGATTAGATTAGATATAAAAAATAGCTATATTTGAAAAAAAATAATTTCAATGATATTATTAATTCATTAAAATTATAAACTATTTTTTCCATAGATTAAGTTGGGAATGTCTCAACTATATGCTTAAGGAGTATGTAGTCGAAAAATAAAAGGGGTGGATTTATGGCATTAATTTTAATCGTTGAGGATGAAATGCCTATTAATGTTTTAATTAACAGAAATTTAAAGCTAGTAGGGCATGAGTGTATATCTGTATATGATGGTGAAGCTGCGTTGGAAATGATACAGAAACGTACATTTGATTTGATACTACTTGATATAATGTTACCCAAGATGGATGGTTATGAGGTTTTAGAGGATATAAAGAAAACGGATATACCAGTTATATTTCTTACATCAAAAAGTTCTCTTTCAGATAGAGTTAAAGGATTGACATTAGGTGCTGACGATTATATAGTGAAACCTTTTGAAATGTTGGAATTACAGGCACGTGTTGAAGCTTTGCTGCGGCGAACAAATAAAGCTCAGAAGTTTTTTGTACTTAACAATGTTTGCGTGGATTTAGATGGACGACAAGTATTTCTCAATGATAAATTGGTTGATATTACACCACAAGAGTTTGATTTGTTAGTTGTATTGATTCGAAATCGAAATATTGCTCTTTCACGTGAAAAGTTATTAGAACTAGCATGGGGCTATGATTTTGAAGGTGATACAAGAACAGTAGATGTTCATATTACAAAGTTGCGAAAAAAACTAGGCTTAGATAATTACATAAAGACAGTATATAAATTAGGATATAGATTGGAGGTGCTGGATTGAAGTTCAGAACATTCATTGCCACCTTTACTCTATTTTTGATAATATTCTTTGCCAGTTTGTTTTTTATTTCGACTTTTATTTTTAATAATCAGATGACCATTATAAAAGAACGAGGAATAAATGAACACTATTTCATTTCTTTTTCATTTGGTAAAGACTTAGTAGCTATTGTCAATTGGACCTATGTCAATATAGTAGACACATTTTCTTGAATAATTTTATGCAACCCTCTTAGATTTATCTTCCCACTCTTGAGGAGTGATATAGCCCAAAGAGCTATGTATTCTCTCTCTGTTATACCATGACTCTATATATTCAAATATTGCAAGTCTAGCAGCATCAAAGTCAAAATATTTAACTAGATTAACTTCTTCTTTCTTCAATACTGAGTGAAAGGATTCTATGCAAGCATTGTCATAGGGGTTCCCTTTACCACTAAAGGAATGAGCTATTTTGTGGTCTTTAACATATTCTCCGAATTCATAACTTGTATATTGACTTCCTAAGTCACTATGGAGAATTAGGCCTTCCCCAGGTTTCTGAATTTTATAGGCATTATCTAAAGCTTTTATAGCTAATGTGGTATCTATATTTTTAGACATAGAATATCCAACTATCTTCCTACTATTAAGATCCATAACGGAGGCAAGATAGCACCAACCATCTTTAATGGTATGAATATATGTAATATCAGTTACCCATTTTTGATTAATGGCAGTTGTAGAGAAGTCTCTATTTATTATGTTTTCTCTGCTCTCAATCTTATTTCTTGATGAAAATGGTCTAAACTTCTTACATACTACTGATTTTATGCCTAATTTGTTCATAAGCCTTTGAGTTCTTTTAAGACTTATAAATATGTTTTTACCTTTTAATTTTTCATATATCTTAGGAGCTCCATATCGACATTTACTAGCTTTATATATATTTAGTATTTCTTTTTCTAGAAATCTATTTTCAATGCTCCTTTTACTCTCTTTTTTGTTAAGATGTTTATAATATGAACTTCTAGACACTTTTAAGACTTCACACATTAGTTTTATGTCATGGATATCCTTATTATCAGTAATGAACTTATATATTGAGCTTACTTCTTTGCAAATATGGCCATGGCTTTTTTTAATATTTCGTTTTCCTCTTCTATCCTAGCCATCTTCTTAAGCATGGCTTGATAATCAGCTTGTGTAATTGTTTTATTATTATCTACTGCTATAGGTTCAGCTTTCTTTACCCATGTTAATATAGTGGATTTAGGTAGGCCATATTCACTATTAAGCTCAGCAAGTGTTTTACCGGAATTGTAAAGCTCTACAATGGTATCTTTATATTCTTCTGTATATCTTTTTGACATTCTAGACACTTCCTTCCTTTTCTATATTCTATAGTATTCGGAAAATCGTGTCTACAATATTATACTAACATCAAATCGTGGAGGAAATTTAGATGAAGCAATAGAGCAGCTTTTTGATTTCTATACAGAGTACTATAAAAAGCAAAATGTATTTTTAGAATTATTTTCGCAGGAAGAGATGATATACAGCAGTTTGCCGGAACCTTCAGATAAATTAGGATACTCTTTTACAGAAACAGGTGTCAGAAAAGCAACTTTTGAAAATATAGATGATGGTGTTTATTTCAAGGTCATTGGAGAGTTGCCAGGAACCAATAATAAATTTAGCATTCAGTATATTTACGATATTTCAGGTGACTTGAAGGGATGGAAAGATACACAGCGTATTTTGTTGTTAGTTGGTGTTATGTTTGCCATTATTTTAGCCATAAGCCTTCAATATCTACTAGGACGTGTTTTCAGACCATTGGATATGGTGTCAGCTGCATCAAAGAAAATTGCTGATGGACAATATGATAACCGTATTACCATATCTGGAAGCAATGAACTTGCTGAAATGGCAGGGAGTTTTAATAACATGGCAGAGGAAATCCAACGACGTATTACTCAACTTGGAGAGATAGCAGAACAAAAACAACAATTTATAGACAATTTAGCACATGAGATACGTACCCCTCTTACTTCGGTTTATGGATTTGCTGAATATATTCAGAAAGCTACTATAAGTGATGAAGAAAAAATGCTAGCAGCCGATTATATAATGTCTGAAAGCCAACGTATGCTTAATATATCTAACAGACTTTTAGAGTTAGCTACATTAAGGAATCAGAAAATTAAGATGAAAGAAGTGGATGTAAAAAGTCTATTTGAGCATTCTTATAAATCTCTCGAAGCAAGGCTGACTGAAAATCAGATTTCACTTAAGTGGAAAAATGAAATAGGTACTATTTACGGTGATAAGGATTTATTACAAAGTCTGCTTCTTAATTTTACTGATAATGCTATAAAAGCCTGTAATCCTGAAGGAGTCATTATATGGAATGCCTACATTGAAAATGGATGTCGTGTTTTATCTGTTCAGGATAACGGTAAAGGCATTCCACAAAATGAAATTAGTAAAATAATAGATCCATTTTACCGTGTAGATGAATCACGTAATCGAGAAAAAGGTGGTGTAGGACTTGGACTTTCTATTTGTGAACAAATAGCTAATTGTCATAATGCTGTGCTTTCAATTGAATCATTACCAAATGTGGGCACTGTAGTAAAATTAACTTTTACAAGTTCATAATAAGTTCATAATAATTCAATAATATCGTAAGTTTATACTTTACCTGTGTTCATCAGTAAAATTAATTAGAAAGGAGATTCATTTATGGCACAAAGAATAGAAGTAAAGAAAAAAAGTATCTGGAAGACAGCAGTATCAAGCACAATTGCTATCGGCTTATGTGGTACGATTTTTTTGGGAGCGAACAATGCAGCAATGGCATTAGCATTGGATAAAGAAGAGTCAATCCCTACAACGTACAATATCAGTACTACAGTAATTAACAAAGCTGATGACTATGTAAAGGCTAACTACAGTGTTTTGGAGAACAAAATCATGCCATCTACAAGTGCTAGTGCATTGCCAGTTGACGAAGCGGCTGAGATTGGGGCCCAATATCTTTGGAATATGTTTCAGACCAATCTGGAGGGTAAGACAATTTATATGTCCTACTTCATTGATCCTTCTGCTGCCAAAGCATACTGGAAAGGTGACATTATTGAAACGGGCAGTGATATTTCAGAAACAACGCCAACTTATAGTTTCGTCATTGAAGCTATATCTGGTAAAAGGGTTTCTATTTCAAAGCGATTTGAGAAAAAAGAAACAACCCTACACTTTAGTCCTCAGAAAGCTACAGAAAAATACAGAAACAATTGCGATGAATACTTACAGTTGGCAAAGCAATTTACTGAAAAACATTCTGGAATCAAAGCAATTACAGCAGAGTTCAAAGACATAGCTGCATCTATCGATGGCAAAAGTATTCCAGCTGGAAAATCGCCTTCTGATGCAGATAATGTAAGAGCTTATGAGATATTTGTCGTTGTTATTGTAACAGATGAAGAAGGGCAGCAAACAGAAGTCACTATATCAACGGACAGCAAAAATCTCCAAAATATTAATATTATCGATCCTAATAGGAATAATGATAATAATTATCTTGGTTAATAAGAAAAGTTTTTAAGGGTTATTGGGTTATATATTAATCACTATTTTATAGTACCTTTTATGGTTTTAATAAAAGATATTGATACTTTATAAGACTCAAAAGCTATATTTTATTACTCAAAATGGGGGTAAGATATAGCTTTTGTTTCGTTAATAAGATTATTAGCTTTCATATATTATATTAAAAGTTTTTTATTATTATATAATAGAAAATTCCATAAACTAATGTAAATGTACTTATGGTGATTATTATAAGAACCATTAAATTATAAGAATAATTTTACTTAATAAATTAATAATTACTATAATATGAATAGATACTAGGATTAAAAATAAGACAAAGTATACCCTATCCGTTTTAAATGGACTTTATTATTTCTGATTAAGTCATCTCAAGTTTTCACAGCATCTGGTACTTAACTTTTTCCTCAAAGGCATCATTTAATAGTTTAAAGTAAATTATTCTACCGTTGCCACAATAAAGACTAATATATACAGAGGGACGGTTCTATTGTGTTAAATTTAATCTTAAATAAATAAATTTTCGACAATATTAGACAATAAAGATGAAGTATAATTAAAAATGGACGATATATATTATATAATCAAATATGAAGTTATGTAATATATTATGTAACGAGTTTAAACTTAATCTGATGATAATAAAATATAGAGACTAGATATAATTATTTATAGGTAATTATATCAATTGAAAAAATGATTGTTAAAAAAATATCAATAAATTAAATCAGATTAAAGTCATTTAATCTATATCAGAAAATTATAATTTACAACATTAAAATTACAGTAAATGGGGGAAATATATGAAAAAATTGAAGTTGAATTTAAAACATCTTAAAATTAAAAAAGGTATTCAGGCAAAGTTGGTTATTAGTGTATCATTAATTGTAATTTCAATGACTGTAGCCATGAATTTAGGTTTGAATCGAGCTATAAAAAGTATAATAAAAGAAGAGAGTATAAGCAGATTAAATAAACAAGTTGGCATAATACAGTTAAATCTATTAGATTTTCAACAAGATCTTGAGAATGACATAAAGTTCTTAGCTAATAATGACACGGTTAAAAATGTGGATGAAAGTATAACCTCTTATATAAATAGTTCAGAAGAAGTAAATATGACACCTTCAAAAAATGGAGGAATAGAGCAAGAGTTATATGAAATTTTTAAATCTTATGCGGATCTCAATAATGGAACTCAGTATGTGTACTTAGCAACTAAATATGGAGGTTATGTACAATGGCCGGAAGCCCCTATGAAGAGAACAAACTATGATCCGAGGGTTAGAGAGTGGTACACAGGTCCAGTTGCAAATCCGGATAAAGTTAATGTAAGTGACCCATATATTGATTCTTCAAATAATTTTGTTGTAAATAATACTATGGCGATTAAAGATGCAAATGGGGAAATAGTAGGGGTTATTGGTATAAATGTTTACGATAATAAGATAGCAGAAATTTTATCTAATATGAAGAGTTATAAAGATGATAGATATATATTATTAGATAAAAGTGGTACAATATTAGTTGATTCAAACAATGAATATACTTCAAAATCCATATCTGATTTAGGTATAGAGAAATTACAAACTGTATTAGAACAAGATAATGTAGATTTTAACGCTAAAATAGGCAAGGACGAATATGTAATTCAAAGTAGGAAAATACAGGGGTTAGATAGAACTCTAGTGAGTTTTATTAAAGAAAAATCTTTATATGGACTAATAGATACTATAAATGCAATTGTGCTAAGTTTATCATTGATATCATTAGCAGTTGCATTTATAGCTGTAATTATTATTTCCTATAGAATAACACATCCAATAATTAAAACATCGGAAGCTTTAAATGAAATGGCTTCAGGAAATTTGAAATTAGAGATAGACGAAAGTATTTTAAAGGGAAGAGATGAAACCTCTTTATTGGTTGAGTCAACTAAAAAATTAAAAGATGATATGTGTTATATTATTGGAGGAATAAAAGATTTGACCAGAAAATTAGAAGATAGATCTTTAAATCTAGAGAAATTATCATTAATTTCTTCTAAGACAACAGAAGAAGTAGCAACTGCTATGGAAAATCTAGCTACAAGAACGGTAAATCAAGCAGATAGAGCATCTAATATTAGAAATAATTTAGAGTGTATAGACGCTAGTATAAACAATATATCCGGTAAAATTAATGAAGTAAATAATATATCTGTAGAAACTAAAACTAATAGCTTGAATGCTTTAGATGAAATGGATGACTTAAAGAGAAAGAAAAATGAAAGCATTAATAAATTAATAGAATTTGAAAATGTTATAGAAAAAATAGTTATTAATGCCAATAATGCTCAGAATTTTACAAATTCTATACAGACAATATCTTCCCAGACTAACTTGTTAGCACTTAATGCTTCTATAGAAGCGGCAAGAGCTGGGGAAGCAGGCAAGAGTTTTGCAATAGTAGCAGATGAAATACGAAAGCTTTCAAATGAAACTGAAGTTGCCACAAGTGATATAAATAATTTTATTAAAGAAATTAAATATAATTCTAAAAACTCAGTATTGATGATGGAAGAAGTGAAAAATGTAATGAAAGAGTTAGAAATGGCATTTAAGAATTCAGAAGATGTATTTAAGAATAATATTGATTCAGTAAATATATTGTCAGATAATATAACTTCTGTTTTAGATGAATCTATAAAATTAAATGAAGTCAAAGATGAAATGATAACTTCTATAAATAAAATAGTAGAAGGAGTGGAGGAAACTTCTGCTATTACTCAAGAAGTAACAGCTTCTGCTGAAGAACAAACTAGTATGACAAAGGAAGTATCTGGTCTATCAATAGATTTAAGCAGTTTATCTGAAAATCTAAAACATGCAGTTAACAGTTTTAAAATCTAATATAAATATGCTCCTGTTAAGAAGACAGTTGAAAAAACAAAAGTCCTTCTACGCCAATCGTCAGATTACGGTTGGCGTAATTTATTCTATTTTGTTGTATAATCTGTGATTATTATAGAAATCTATATAATAAACAACGGCTTTTGTCTCATATCTACATTGTCTAATTTTTTTCTAAAGAATCTACTTGTATATTGGTAAACTCCATCACTTATCATTGCAACTATTCAAATAGTCCTAATGAAAAACACAATGGAGTATTGTATTCTAACACTTACAGAAGACTTTTATTTGTAGGAGTAATACAATCATGCGTACTTCCTTGTACTAAAAGATAAAGGAAAATGGCTTTATAATTTTGAAAACAGTGAGATATAAGTAGTATATCTGATAATATAAGTTTCCAATACGTAAATTAGAAAAACAAGGGACAGCTCTGTTGATGTGATTTTTACATTATTAAAGCCATTCCTTTAATTTATTGTGAATAAAAGTCACTCAAAAATTATAGATGAAATGGTTTTACATAAAACATTTGTCAATAGCTTTAATGCCTTAGCAGAAAATAGGAGAAAATATATAGAAAAATAGAAATCTAAAGATGGAGTTTAGTGCTAACTGTTTTCTTTTTATAAGTAATTTAAGAAACATAGTGAATTAATTACACAAATGATATATAATGAGATAAAACTAATTTTCTAATAGTTCTGAATAAATATTTTAATGATATGGAAGCTCATATTTAATTTATTGAATAATTAGTTTAAGTATGAATAGTAGATAGAAATATTATAGTAAAGCATTTAAGAATATTGTGTCGGGAAATATAACAAATGGGGGTTGTAAAACAAACAAGTTAAGTAAAATTGTAATATTGGAGCAAGATTTTAAATCATTTTTTATAAACGTTAAGGGGGTTAAATTCATGATAAGTAGGGAATTTCCAATACTGGAGTTTGATGGGGTATCAGAAAATATTATTGAACCTTCTAAATTGATTAAGAAAATAGATATACCTGAACAAGTTATAATGTGTTTTTATAGTGAAGTGATTGAAAAACTTGTTAGAGAAGGAAAGCTTAAGGAGATTAGAACACTTTACACTCAAATTGGTAAACATCCAGTCTATGAGTTAGAGTATAAAAATGATAAGGTTGCTGTTTTTCATCCAGGACTAGGTGCTTCACTTGGAGTAGGTCTTATGGAAGAAGTTATTGCTTTAGGAGGTAAAAAATTTATTTGTTGTGGTAGTGGAGGTGTGCTAGATAAGGATATTGTGGCAGGTCATATTCTTGTGCCTACTTCTGCAATAAGGGATGAGGGGACATCTTATCATTATGTTAGGCCAAGTAGAGAAATTTCTGTAAATGATGAGGCAGTAAAAGCAATAGAGAAGGTTTTAAAAGTGCATAACTGTAGCTATATGTTGGTGAAAACTTGGAGTACAGATTCATTTTATAGGGAAACGAAGGATAAGATGAAATTAAGAAAAGAAGAAGGGTGTTTAGCAGTAGATATGGAATGCTCTGCTTTTTGTGCAGTTGCAGAATATAGAAATGTTACTTTTGGTCAAATGATTTATAGTGGTGATGATATTAGTTGTGAGGAATGGAATTCACGTAGCGAAGTTGATAGGAGATTCATTAGAGAAGCATTATTTTGGTTTGCAGTTGAAGCAAGTCTTGAGTTATAAATATTTATAACTAATGTTTGGCTTTAAATTGGTAAATTAAGTTTTTGTATGGAGAAAAGGAACGCATAGTAATAATTTTCTTTTACTAAACTGGTTATCATTATTATAATTTAAGTTTAAATTATTCAAGAGTAATTTTATGCCCAAAATATAAGAGAAAGAAATTATATGAAAATAGTCCTGTAGCATGATTTTAAAATCTTAATGGTGAAGAAAGTAACTATAAGTGTCTTAAATACAGAAAAGATGATAAAATAAGCGGTAAGATACAGATTCAATAGAATTATTTTTTGAATCATAAACCTAGAATATGTAGATCCAATAAAAATAACGTAAATATAAATCGAGAGTAGAAATCCTTATGGTATAGGGCATACTTGGACATACCTAAAAAGATAAGGTTTTTTAACTTAATTAGGTTAAAAAGTAATAGCAAACTTTTTTATAAAAAGAATTCTTCACTTCAAACTGTGTTAAATGGTGAGGGTTTAATAAAAACATACTCATAAATAATGCTATCTGTAGGTAGGTATAACTATGAAAATAGCAACTTATAATGTATGGAATGAAGACAAGGGTATTGGAAATCGATTTGAACAGATTATTCAGGAAATTAATTCTGTTGATGCTGATATTATAGGATTACAAGAAGTAACACCATTCTTTTATAAAAATTATTTGATTAAGATATCAGGATATAGGTATTGTATTTATGGAAAATACCGAGATGAAGAGGAAGGACTAGCAGTATTAAGCAAGTATCCTATTGATGAACATTTCTTTTTACATGAGAGTGAAAAATATTTTAATAGCAGGGCGTTAGCTGTTTGTTTTGAATCAGATGGAATTCGTTTTTCGTTTACAAATGTCCATTTACCGTGGGATTCTATTAAAGAACAGGAAACTCAAGTTATTGCCATAGACAGGTATCTGCACGAGCAAAGCACAAGGGTAGATTTTTCAATTCTACTTGGTGATTTTAATAATGATGTTCATTCTAGTGTAGACAGATTTTTATTAGGAGAGCAGACATTGAATGGTTATGAATCTAATCCATATTGGAATGAACTAGCCAATGTATTCGCTAAATTAAATAATATGCCATTGAGGGCTACTCTTGATGTTATAAACAATCCTCGTTGGAAGGGTAAAAATACAATATATAAACCTAGCGTGATGGATAGAATTTATATAATGGATAATTGGTTTGATACTTCGTTATTATCAGTAGAGATTTTTGGAACAGATATTTCAGCTAAGAATAATCTTTCTGCAAGTGATCATTATGGTGTTGTAGCAGAAGTTGAATTTTGCAAATAGGAGGTCTCTTAATAGGAAAAGGTTAAACTCAATGGGATAGTTTCAACTGTTCCATTGGGTTATAGATATAGGGGATTTAAGAGGGTTCATGTTTATGAAGAGCCCTATGTTTTGTATATAAATAGAATTATACAAGTCAAGTAAAAGATATTTTTATAATAAAGGGGGAAGTTCAAATGATTACACCTGTATTAGAAAGTAAAATAATGATACTTCGACCTCTTTCACTTAATGATGCTGATCATATTTTTAAGAGCTGGACATCTGATTCTGAAGTAGCAAAGTTTATGGTATGGGACGTACATAAATCTGTTGATGATACTAGTGAATGGTTGGAAATGGAAGTGGAAAATATTGATAGAGAACATCATTATGCTTGGGGATTTGTATTAAAAGAAACTGGAGAATTATTTGGCTCAGGTGGTATAGACTTTAAAAAGGAACTTGGCTGCTATGAACTTGGATATAATATTATGAAAAAATATTGGGGACAAGGTCTGACAACAGAAGCTGGAAAGGTTATATTAGATTTTGCTATAAATACCTTAGGGGAGAAGAAGTTTTTTTGTAGACATGCAGTAGATAATATAGGCTCAAAAAAGGTTATGATTAAACTTGGATTTGAATATTATGCTGATAGTTCATATACGAGCTTGAGTGGTAAAAAACATTTTTCAAGTAAGGATTATTATCTAAATATTGAATAGTATTGATATTTATAATTTATGTATTGTGTTGTAGTTGTTGGAAATTATAAATGAATGATTAATTATATAATCTTGTCAATAAACAGGAATTTGTAATGTTAATATGGAATAAGAATTAAAGAGATAAATCCATATGACAATGGCAGGAGGTGATTTATATGGAGCTTGGGAACAATGATTCTCAAAAACTAAAGCATATTTCTGAACAAGTAACAGATATGATACATAAGGTATTAAAGTCAAATTTAATTGGTGTTTATTTGATTGGTTCAGCGGTTTTAGGAGATTGGTATTATGGAAAATCCGATATTGATTTTATTGTGGTTGTTAATAATTCTATATCAAAAGAGAATGTTGATTTGTTGAAAAAACAAATTAAATTATTGGAATCCAAATACTCAAATGTAAAGCTTGAAATACAGTATATTCCCATTTCAATATTAGGAAAATCCAAAGAAGAGGCTGAACCGATTTTAGCTTATCATGATAAAAAACATAACATATCATATTTTAATTTTAATCCGGTTACTTGGTATACCCTTAAAAAGTATGGCGTAGCCATATGGGGCAAGCCCGTTGAAGAATTAAATCTAAAAACGACTAAAGAAGAGCTATGCTCATACGTTTATGAGAATGTAAATACATATTGGACAGCATGGGTTACCTCTGCTACAAAAATATTCTCGATAAAAGGTATCCTTTCTTTTACAGACTGGTCTATTGAATGGTGTGTATGTGGTCTTTCACGTATGTATTATACATTGCAGGAAAAAGACATCACCTCTAAAAGTGGAGCTGTGGAATATATGATAAATAGATCACCACACGAATATCAAAAGATTTTGAATGAGGCACAGGCTATTAGATTGGGAAACGGACAAAAATTTTACTCGTCGAGAGCAAACAGACGTAAGGATATGATAAAATATATGAACTATGTTATTGAGCTTTGTCAGCATTAGGGAGAATATTTATAGAATATAAGGGAAAAGAATGGACGAAAACATGAAATTAGAAATAACAAAAAACTTTAAGTCTAGGAATATAGAAGTTGCTTTTTTTGAAACATTAGACAATGTTAAGGATAAAATAAATGAATTAATACCTACAGATTGTTCAGTTGGCATTGGAAATTCAAAAACTATGAAGGATATGAATATATTAAAGATATTAAGAGAAAGAGGAAACATTGTATTTGATAAAACATTGGGTGAAACCAAGGAAGAAAGTAAGCAGATAAAGAAAAAATCATTATTATCTGATTGGTATATAACAGGGACAAATGCAATTTCAAAAGAAGGACATATTGTTAACATAGATCATAGTGGTAATAGGGTAGCAGCAATGATATATGGACCAGATAACGTAATAATTGTTGTTGGGAAAAATAAAATTTGTGATACATTAGATGCCGCGATATAAAGGGCTAGAAATGTTTCAGATCCCATGAACGCAAAAAGGGCTGGATATAATCCACCATGTTTAAAATTGAAGAGATGTGTAGATTGTAGAATTAATGAAAGAGTTTGTTTTAATTTAGTTATTATAGAAGGTCAGTTTGTTAAGAATAGGATGAAACTTTTTATTGTAAGTGAAGAATTAGGATTTTAATATCTTAGGTTTAGGTCAAAAGTATATAATACAGCTTGTAGTACAGAAGGGAGAAGGTTCTATGGATTTTTATAATGGCTTAAGAGTGATTTTTGGTTAAAACTTAGTGAAAAAACCGTTTTTTGCCCCTTGTAAAATATAATATAGGTGACATAGGATAAATCAGGTGATTGCAGGGCGGAAATAGAATAATCTGACGAGTTAGTTGGATTTTACATAATAAATATCACTAATAAATTATGAAGGGATGGTAATACGTTAATGAATATAGATACAAAACATAAGAAAATCATAGAAATTGTTCAAGAGAAATTAGCTTGTTCAGCTCATAATTTAGACCATGTGTTTAGGGTTTGTAATCTTTGCTTGTTAATTGCCAAGTATGAGAAAGATGTTGATTTAGAAGTTCTGATTCCATCGGCATTGTTACATGACATCGCAAGAGTAGAAGAGAGTAAGGATAAGACAGGAAAACTTGATCATGCTATCTTAGGTAGTGAAATTGCAGAAGATATATTAAGAAGATTACAATATAAGGATGAAAAAATCGAAAAGATAAAGCACTGTATTATAACACATAGATTTAGGACTGGGAATGAGCCTAATACGATAGAAGCAAAGATACTTTTTGATTCAGATAAGCTTGATGCTATAGGTGCAAGTGGAATTGCACGTACTTTTATGTTAGCAGGACAATTTAGACAAAGATTGATAGCTAATGAACCACTTAATAACTATCTCGAATTTAATACTGTTGAAAATGGGAGACTAAAAGACGTATCAAAACATACACCTTTCATTGAATATGAAGTAAAATTTAAAAAAATTCCTGATAAATTGTATACAAAAAAAGCAAAAGAAATCGGCAAAGAAAGACTTGAATTTATGGAAAGTTATTTTAATAGGTTAATGTTGGAGATAGATGGAATTAAGTAAAGTTAAGACAAACTCTATTTTTACTTAAAATCAAAACATAGCTAAATAAAAAAACTTATATAAGGAGGGAATAGTTAATTGAAAATAAAATTTTTAATAGCACTTCTTATAATCGTTTTTCTGGTTGGTTATGGAGATATAAAAAACAACCAAAAAGGTGATGAAAATATAGTAGCTGATGATGATTTACTATATCGGGATTATGGCACCAGTATTAGGCTTTCCAAGGATTCAGAATTAAATGTAGATAAATTAGATTTAAATATTAATAAAGATGAGACGGCAAAGCTTTATATAATTGATTTAGAAAATAAAAGTATTAAGAAAACATATGATAATTATTATGGACAGTATATATCATATGATGTTGATGAAGATGGAGTTTATAGTGTAATAGCGGTAATTAGCAATGGAACAAAGATAGATTTAACAACAAAGGCAATAATTAGAACCAATACAATGAATAATAGTAGCGGTGTTGAAAAGTTATAAACAAAAACAAATTTAAGGAAAAGAAAACAATTCAAAACACACTTCTTCCTCGTCTTAAAAAATATAACAAATAAAGTCATATTTTCTGTTATTTGAACTTTTAAATATCTAATCTATACGATTTTTAAACAGGGGAACACGAGAGAACTATCTCCTTGTGTCATTATTTTTGACTATAAACTTTATGGTGAAAAATCAATAAGGTATACTTCTCAGAAGATGTTTTTATATACTGCCAAAAATGAGATTTTCAATATATGCTTATTATTTACCTTAATAGCCCCAGCATATATTTGAAAGACACATGATTTAGCAGACTAAATTCGTCTGGTTGACGAGCTAAATCTGCTTTATAAATTAAAGTTTATCAGTTTCTTGGCTATTTCCCATAATGTTTAGCTAATGTAATGACATTAAGAATGATTTTAGCTGTAAGAAATAATGCTGCCACCAATGCAATTGCATAAGAAGTATCAATGCAATTAATTCAAATACAAGATTACCTAAGTTTAGCAAACCTAACATAGTAATAACTCTCCCTTTAAATTTATAGTTTATTGTAATCATAATATGTTTTTATGTTATTTTCAACTAGGTTTAAAAACATAAGGAAAGGTTCTTATGTATTGACGTTCACATCATTCAAACCGTTTTTGGATTTATGGATAAAATCTTTTAACTACATATTTTAAGGGATGGGGTAATATGTAGTTTTACTGTTGATTTAAACGTAATAGATATTTGATTTTTTAAATTTGCGAGGTGAAACCATGGAATATCCTATACCTGATAGTATAAAAGATATTATTGGTAAAAGAGATTATGTGAAAGATACGATTGGGATGTCAGATTCTGAAGTCATTTGTTTTGATGACATGGTTTTAAAAATAGAGAAAGAAGGAGAAGAATCTGACAATGAACATAGAATTTTACAATGGCTTCAGGGAAAAATTCCTGTTCCTGAAATAATTGTCTCTGAAAAGAAGAATGGATTTAGTTATTTACTTATGACACGTATATACGGAGTAATGGCTTGCGATGAGTTCTATTTACAGCATCCAAAAGAACTGATTCATCTGTTAGTGGAAGGTCTAAAGATAATCTGGACTGTTGATATTTCAAATTGTCCTTATAATAATGATTTGGATAATAAATTGAGGCTTGCAGAATATCGAGTTAAAAATAATTTATGTACAGATGATGTTGAACCAGATACATATGGAGAAAATGGTTTTAAAGACTCTAAAGAATTGTTTAATTGGCTTGCTAGTAACAAACCAGAAGAACGACTTGTATTTTCACATGGAGATTATTGCCTGCCCAATGTTTTTATAAAAAATGGGGGAATAAGCGGGTTTATTGATTTAGGTCGAGCTGGTACCGCGGATAAATGGCAGGATATTGCTCTATGTGTTAGAAGTATTGAACATAATTTTGGAATGAATAAAGGATATATTAAACAATTTTTTGAAGAATTGAATATTGAGCCAAACTGGGAAAAAGTCAGGTATTATATTTTGCTAGATGAATTATTTTAATATAAAATATCCTTACAATATAAATGCGAGGTGATTTCAAATTAGCATTTATTTAGTTAGACATGCTAAAGATGATGATGGATATAGAGGTGGGTGGAGTGATTTAGATTTAATACCAGAAGGTAGAGAACAAGCTAAAAAACTTGCTGGATTTCTTTATTTGAAGCAAGAAGAGTTTAAAATAGCAAAAATTATTTCAAGTGATTTATCAAGAACTTTATCTACAGCAAATGAAGTAGCTAAAAAACTAGATATAAGAATTGAACTTGATAAAGATTTGAGAGAGATGAACAATGGTGATTTGGCAGGAATGTTGAATAAAGAAGCATTAGTGAAGTATCCTGGATTGTTTTTTAATACTTTAAAAATGGATGAAAAATATCCTAATGGTGAAAGTCCAGAGGATTTTTATAAGAGAGTAAAGAAATGGTTTGATAATATAATATGTAAATATAAAGATTCTAATGAAAATGTTTTAATCGTAACTCACAGTGGCGTAATAAATATAATATGCCATATTGTAAAAGATATTGAATGGACCAATAAAAATAAATCATTTAAAGTTTCAAATGTTGCAATCTATAAATTGAATTGTGAAGGAAAGTTGAAATTTGAGATGGAAAATTATAATGATTTTTTGAAAGAGGATTACTTTGAGTTATTATAAGATAAGATTGTAGTGTGGCTCAAAAGAACGTTTTCTGTGTTTGAAATTAAATTTTGGAATAGATCATCTAAAATTCACAGCTGATTGGTATCAAAGACTTGTAAAGGATTTAAATAGAGGATAAAAGGAGAGTGGATAAATTGAAGGCATTGATACTTAATGGTGAATTAAAAGAAGAGGACAGCATGGCAACGATAAATAAACTTATTGAAAAAATACTTACTGGACATGGATATGAAGTAGAATCTGTTTTACTTCGTGAAAAACAAATAGGTGAGTGTATGGGCTGCTTTGGATGTTGGATAAAGACACCAGGAATTTGTGTAATAGATGATTATGGACGGACTCTTATAGAAACTCTTATAAATATGGATACTGTAATATATCTTACTCCTATTGTCTATGGAGGATATTCCTCTGAACTTAAAAAAGCTGTAGATAGAATAATTCCTCTCATTCTCCCTTTCTTTAAAAAAGTTGAAGGAGAAATACATCATAAAAAACGATATAAAAATTATCCTAAAGTAATAGCACTAGGTGTGATGTCAGATGAAGACAATGAAATGGAAGAAATATTCAATAGCCTTATTAAAAGAAATTCCTTAAACTGGTACAACTCATTTACTGGAGGAGCTATAAAGAATACTTCAAAAGAAGATATTGAAAATCAATTAAAGGAAAAATTAAATATCTTGGAGGCGGAAAGATGTTAAATGAAAGGATGGCTTTATTATTAATAGGAAGTCCTAAAGTGAAAAATAGTACTTCGGAATCATTAGGAGACTACTTACTTGAAGGATTGGATAAAAGGGGATATACATGTGAAAAGCTAAATGTGCGTTCTGTGGTCAATAAAAATATAGAAGAACTTTTCAATAAAGTAAATAATGCAGATATACTTATAATCTCCTCTTCATTATATGTGGATAGTTTACCATCGCCATTGATAAGAGCATTTGAATTTATAACTAATAATAGAAATGAAAAGAAAATCACTAAAAAACAAAATTTGATTGCTATTATAAACAGTGGATTTCCTGAATCTTTTCATAATCATATAGCTCTTAGAATATGTGAAAATTTCGCAAGCAAAAACAATTTTATATGGCTAGGGGGTTTTGCATTAGGGGGAGGAGCTGCAATAAATGGTGTGCCTATTAAAAAATTAGGTAGAATGACTAGGAATATAGTGAAAGCTTTAGACATGGCAATAGAATCAATAAGTAATAACGAAAGAATTCCTATGGAAGCTATGGAGCTGATGTCAAGAAAATTACTCCCTATAAATATATACACCTTTATTGCCAATAGGGGATGGAAAATCCAAGCTAAGAAATTTAATGTTAGTAGGGATTTATATGCAAGACCATATATTAAGGAATAATGGAATATAAAATCAACACACAAGGGAACGGTTCAAACCGTCCCCTTGTGTGTATAAGCCAATTTAGATAGAAATATATAATTCTAATTGGCTTATACAATCTAATCTATAAATCAATACCGAAAATTTCCTTACAGTTATTTCCTAAAAAATCAGATTTACGACAGCATGCGACAGTAAATGCAAATCAAATAAGATATACTTAAAAGGTACAAGCTCTATTAGATATTTAAATTTATAGCTTAGAGATACTTGTGAGCTATGGAAGTTTAATCTTGGAAAGATAATAAAAGATACTTATAAATCATATATAGAAGGTGATACAGAAAAATAAAAACCAGTACAAATAGGAGGACGACAATGAAACAGATATACCAATTTTTTAAAGTATATTATGATGGACTAAGATCTAAAGTCATTGGCTATGTGATTAGTAGTATTATGCATAAAGCACTACTTCTTGTAATACCGTATACAACTAAAATGATAATAGATAATATCCAATTTAAAAATTTAAATGGATTTATTAGATGGTGTGTTATTGATGTACTATTACTGTTTGTTTTCCAAGTAGTTTTATCAACAATGTATTATTTAAGGAACTATATAGAAATAGATGTTATAAAAAGAATGAGGAAAGACATATTTAATAGAATTATGTATATGGATTATACAATTGTAAAAGAAAAGAACATAGGATATTATATTCAAAGGATATTTGATGATTGTGAACAAGTTCGTAGTCTGATAATTAGAGTATATGTAGATGTTTTTTTAGATATAGGATTTGTTATAGGGATATTAATTATTATGTTTAGACTAAATCCTATAGTAAGTATATCGGTTCTTATACTTATACCGATATTTTTAATAATCAGTAAATTTTATATTCCACATATTGAAAGAGCAAACAAGGATATTATCGAGGAAAATGAGAACCTAAAAACTTTAACAGAAGAACTTGTAAATGGTTCAAAGGATATAAGAGTAAACAATGGATATAGATATGCTTTTTCTAAATTAATGAATACCTTAGATAAATATACTCAATATGGCCTAAGAAATATAAAGTATGAAATAAAATATAATTTTGTATTTATAACAGGGATTATGAATCTCACTAATTTATTCATATATATAATAGGCGGATATTTAGCAATTAAAGGATATATAACCCTTGGAACATTAACAGGTTTTACAATATATTTTTCTAGATTGTGGACTCCAATAGAAAGTTTTATGGAATTACCTAAAGATATAAAAGTTAAAAAAATATCTTTAAATAGATTAAAAGAAATATTATATAAAGAAGATAATAATCAGGATATATTAAAAGACATACCAGAATATAAGTCTATGGAATTTAAAAATCTAAGCATAAGTTATGAAGAGAGAGAAATACTTAAAAATGTAAATTTTAAAATAAACAAGGGTGATAGGATAGCAATAAGAGGGGCTAACGGTAGTGGAAAGTCTACAGTAGCTAACCTATTTGTAAAACTAATAGGAGATTATTCAGGAGAGATATATTATAATGATATAAATTACAGAAAAATAGATCCTAATGAAATAAGAAAAAGGATAATACTAATTCCATCAGATGTATTTATATTTAATGGTTCAATAAGGGAAAATATTGTATTGGATAAAGAAATAGGAGATATAAATAGATATTTTAAAGAACATAACCTTCTGAAACTATTTGAAGACAATGAGAGAGATTTAGATACTATAATAACTAATAATGGACAGGAGTTATCAGGGGGAGAGAAGAAAATAGTTCAAATTCTAAGGGGAGTTTTACAAGATGGAGATGTCTATATATTAGATGAACCTTTAAATTATGTGGACAAGGAATATAAAGAAATGTTGGTAGAATTTATAGATACAATACTCGAAGATAAAACAATAATAGTAATATCTCATGATGAATTAGCATTTTCGTGTTGTAATGAAATATATAATCTAGAAAATCAAGATTTGAAACTTGAAGAACAAAATGGTATAAAAAGTAAGGATATTGTTTTAGAGTAGAGGATGAATTTTAGATTAAAAGAACCTTTTTAAAAAATATACAAGGCGGTTCTTTTATATTGTACATAAGATATTCCCAATAAGGATCTACTAAGGTAAAGGGGAGATGAAGAATATGAGAAAGAGATTAGGAAAATTATAATTTTATTTATAATGGTTTTAGAATTTATATTAAACTAGGACAATCTAAATAGATAATGGGAGGATTAAATGTCAAAATATAATTTGTTCTCAAAAAACAAGCTTGGAATGCTTGATATTATTCGCATTCCAGTTTATTATTTCCCTTTTTATGCTATTTCAATTGCGATTGTTAGTTTTTTTAATGGGTTAGTTCCGACACTTTCACTGCTATCCATTTCGCAATTCATCAATTCTTCAATCATGTTTTTTACAGAAGGTCAAGGGGCAACTCATATCAAAATGTCTGTATTGGCAATTGTTTTATGTACACTGTATTTAAACTTGTCAGCTTTACTAATGGAATATCTTAATACGAAACTTGAAAATGGTTTAAGGGAAAGTTTTTCTGTTTCTTTAATGGGGAGGATTGCATCACTTAAATATGATTATCTTGAGGAGGATCTAAGTTTAGATTTAATATCTAGAGTTTCTAGACAACCTGAGACTCAGTGTGCCAATGCATATGGTCAGGTTTTGGGGGCATTTAGCCTAATACTTAAGATTATAGGGATTATGGGTGTTCTTCTCTTTAAAGTTGCATGGGCTGCACTAGTAATTGTATTTATAGCAATCCCAACATTTCATATTGCTATAAGAGGAGGCAAAGAAAATTACGAAGCAAATCGAGAGGCTGAAAAACATATAAGAAAAGCAGGGTATTTATCAGAAGTTCTAATAGGGCGAAATGCTGCTAAAGAAAGAACTCTTTTTAACTTTTCAAAAAAGGTTAATGATTTATGGCATGAGCAATATGAAGTTGCAAGGAATCTCAAATTTAAGGCTAGTTTAAAATGGTTAAAGGAGTCTGAAATTGGTGGGATTTTAACTTCGCTACTTATAGCTATTATTATCTTAATTCTTGTTTTTCCTCTCAAAGGAGGTTTATTGTCTATAGGACTCTTTATTTCGATTGTTAATAGTATTATATCCTTAATACCAGATTTGGCTTGGCAATTGCCAGAGTACACTGAAGCAATAGCTGAATCAAAAGAGTATTTAGAAGATTTTACGAGTCTATTGTCACTGAATTATAAAAATGAGTACTTATGTGCTTCATCAGAAGAGCCAATTTTAGTGAATCGCATAGAATTTAGAAATGTAACATTCCGATATCCAGGAACTAAACGTGATATTTTAAAGAACCTTAATCTTGTTATTGAAGGAGGAAAGCACTATGCTTTTGTTGGTGTTAATGGTTGTGGAAAAACAACAATCACGAAACTATTAACAGGCTTGTACGAGCAATTTGAAGGGGATATTCTTATTAACGACATTTCAATTAGGATGTATGGCCAAGAAGAACTAAAATCCATGTTTGCTATTGCATATCAAGACTTTGCTAAATATGAGATTTCCTTGAAGGATAATATTGCATTAGGAAATTTGAATGGTTATAATCCTCAGTGTATTCAAGAAGCAATTGAAGAAAGTGGATTAATGGATTTAGTAGAAGTACTTCCTAATGGCATCGATAGCTCTATTGGGAGAATTCTCAAAGATAGCCTTGATTTATCAGGAGGGCAGTGGCAACGAGTAGCTATTGCAAGAGCACTCGTAAGTAATGCATCGTTAAGAATTTTGGATGAACCAACCGCAGCACTAGATCCAATAAGTGAGAGTCAGCTCTACGAGAGCTTTGAAAAAATTAATCGTGGGAAGACGACACTTCTCATTAGTCATAGATTAGCTTCAACGAAACTAGCGGATGTTATATATGTGATTGAAGATGGAGCTGTAAGTGAACAAGGTAATTTTGATGAACTGATGAAAAAGAATGGTTCTTACGCTGAAATGTTTAACAGTCAGAGAGGGTGGTATGAAAATGAAAACTAATCGAAGATCTGACTTCCGTACAATTGCTCAGGCATTTCAGAAAGTAGTTTGTGCATGCCCAATGTATTTTCTATTTATCTGCATGATTGATTTGTTATTGGGATTGGCACTTGCTCTTAATACCGTGGCACTCGACCACTTTTTTAGCGTTATCGGTCAATATATTGCTGAGGAAACAGTATTAATTAGAGTATTGAGTTCTCTTATATTACTTTTACTTTGTATTTTGGCGAACCCAGTATTGAATGGAATAAGTACAGTTTTTGGTTTGGATTATGAACGTAAGGTAATAGGAAAACTTGAAAAAATGTTTAATCACAAATGCGCTATGCAGCAAGCCTCTTATTTTGAAAAAATCTCTTTTTTAGATGATATTAACAAGGCACATGAAGGTGTAAAAAATAGTGTATCACTTATAACAGGAATAGTGGATGCTACACTAATCTATATACCTTATTTTATAATTATAGGTACATATCTTTATAGGTTAAAACCAAATTTAATTATAATCATTTTTTTATTTTTCTTACCTGCTATGTTTTCTCAGATGTTTAAAAGTAGATTATATGCTCGCCTGGAAGATAAAGCTGCACCGTTGCGTAGGGAATGCGAGCATTATGAGGAATGCATTATTGGCAAAGAAAAGTTTAAGGAAACAAGATTACTTGGAGCATATGATTTTTTCATTAAGAAATATAAGAATAGATTACAAACACTAAATAATGAAATTGTCAAGACTCAAGTCAAATCTATAAGAATTGAATTGTTACTGAAGGTTTCAGTATTATTTGGACAGGTACTTACACTATTGCTGCTTGTTAAGTATCTTCTTGACGGTTCGATTTCAGTAGGAAACTTTGGCGCTGTTTTAGCTTCAACTGGAATGATTATGGACATGCTAGAACAGATGATTTGCTATATAATAGGAAACGCAATGAAAAAGATTGGTACTGTTGATAACTATTTTAAATTTATGAATATAGAGGAACGACTAGGAAACGAAATTAACTGTGAAACAGCTCCAGCTATTGAGCTTAAGAATGTTTCATTTAGTTATCCAGGGAGTAAGCAAGATGCTATTTCAAATATATCTATCAAATTTAAGAGTGGTGAAACCGTAGCTATTGTAGGAGAAAATGGTTCTGGGAAGAGTACATTGGTAAAGCTGATTTCTGGAATTTATTTGCCCGATAAAGGTGGCGTATATTTTAATGGTCAAGATACTAAGACATTAGAGCCTAAAAGTTTGATGAAAAATATTTCTAGTGTATTTCAGAACTTCCAACGTTATAAGATGACCCTACAGGATAATATTATTATAAGCGATACATCAATCATTCCAATAAATGAATGCGTTGAGAATGCATTAAAAGAAGCTGATTTAAATATGTCTTCGAAAGTATTTCCGCAAGGTATAAATACAATGCTTTCACGAGATTTCGGTGGAGTAGATCTTTCAGGAGGATATTGGCAGAGAGTAGCGATTGCAAGAGGATTTTATAAGCAACATAATATGATTCTTCTTGATGAACCCACAGCTTCGATTGATCCAGTAGAAGAATCTAAATTATATATGAAATTTATGGAGTTTTCAAGAGAAAAAACATCTTTCATTGTCACACATCGATTAGCTCTAACTAAAATGGCAGATAAAATAGTTGTCATGGACCAAGGAAAAGTGGTTCAGACAGGAAATCATAAAGAGTTAATTAATATAGATGGAAAGTATCGAGATTTGTATACATCTCAGAGCAAGTGGTATGTAGAAAACTAAAGTACACAAGGGGATGTCAGATTGCGTAGAAATGGATAGACATTCCAAGCCAATCTTTTAGTCCTATCATGAAGATGGTGGATATATTACAGAGATTATTGAGGATTAGAAAATGAAAAAGATATTGACTATATTTTTGTTTGATATATTGATGTTATCTTTAATTTCATGTGAAAATATAGATAGTGGAAACTTATTTGTTTCAGAAGACGATGATAAGGAGTACACTACAACAAACAAAGAAGAGTTTCGAAAGTTTTTGTATGGCAACGATGACGTTCCTAGACGGACTCCTTTTTGGATTAATGTACAAGGAGAAAAGGTATTATCTGTTATAGAATAATTTGTTCCTTAATAAGCAATCAAGGAATACAAGGGGACTAAATTACTAGAATCGTTATATTGTGTTATGGACGGTTTTGTACAGAATATGATAGGATTGATTTTTCTATATATGGTATGATTCGCATATGGAAGTGAAAATAATGGAGTGGACAGAAAGTATAAGAGGTGCAATTAAATACATTGAAAATCATTTGCTGGATCAAATTAGTGCTGAAGATGCAGCAAATGAAGTTCATATGTCCTCTTTCTATCTTCAGAGAGGGTTTAAGTTTATGACTGGTTATTCTATCGGTGAATATATTAGATGTCGAAGATTGTATCTTGCAGCGTTAGATGTTATTTCAGATAAAGAGAAGACGATTGAAATTGCCTATAAGTATAGATATGATACTCCGGAGGGTTTTACAAAAGCTTTTCGTCGATTTCATGGATGTTCTCCTATGCAACTGAAAAAAGATATAAGTAGAATGAATGTATTTTTACCTCTAAAGATAAAAATTATAATTCAAGGGGGAAATGAGATGGACTATGTAGTAGAAAAGATGCAGGGTTTTAAGGTGATTGGTTTTGAGAGAGAATTTTCTGTTGACAATTCCTATCAGGAGATTCCAAAATTTTGGGATGAGTTTTGTGAAAAATATTGTGAAAAACATATGACAACTTTGGATCATCAGAAAGAACCTAAGGGAGAGATTCAGCAGGTAATTTGCGATTGTTGTATAGGCGAATATGGGATTTGTATTGACGATATTGGGAAAGATGGAAGGTTTCGCTATCTTATCGCAGGTACCTATCATGGTGGAAATGTGCCTGATGGAATGATTATCTTTGAGTTTCCTGACATGGAATGGGCAAAATTTAATTGCACAGGACCTATGCCGGGAGCATTGCAATCAGTAAATACAAAGATATTTAATGAGTGGCTTCCGGGAAACCCTGATTATGAGATAGCTATGGGAGCTAATATAGAGTGGTATGCAAAAGGGGATATCAGATCAGTTGACTATGAAAGTGGAATTTGGATACCAGTTTCTAAGAAATCTAAGTAATGAATAAGGAAGTAGGCCTCTTGTCCAAGTTGTACTGGTTGCGCCTCTTATTGCATCAAACTATATAATGATATACTTTTTGATTACAAGGTATTAATTGTATACAATTTAGGTACGGTTAATTTATCAAATTTTTTATGTATTTAATTGTTTTTATTTATATAGGTTTGGGGCATGACCCCAAATTTTTTTGTCCAAGTTTTTAAGGGTAAATATATATGATACGGGATTATTTGAATGATAAGAGGGTAGGAATGATAAAACAGGGTTAAGAATATGGGATAATAACATGATAAGGATATTGAGATTATATAATATATTAGTAGAATAGTGTGCAAGATATGGAGGAAAAGAGATGAAGTATATTGGCATATCTGAACAATTTATAGTGATGTTTGGTAGTGCGCAAAATGAACATAGCCATCTGCAAAAGTAACAAGCAGAATTTTTATAGAAGCAGAAGTTGGAGAACATAATTGTCGAGTTGGAAATTATGATTTAGCTTTAGAATATATTTTATCCTGGTTAAAGATTAATTTTTAAAAAATAATATAATTTAGCAATTATTAATTATAATTAGGGGGAGGAATAATAATGAACAGAATTGAGGTCTTGAGACAATATATTGATAATATACTTTTAAATATGTTAGATGTTGAAGAACGAAGATGTGCTTATGTACATTTATATGGAGTTGCTCAATATTGTGCATTAATTGCGTTAAAACGTGGAGAGAATGTTGAACTTGCAATTATGGCAGGTATGCTTCATGACATATATTCATATGCTAAAATGGATACTAAAAACCATGCACATAAAGGTGCTGTCTTGGCAAGAGAAATACTGACATCATTGCAGATAACAAATGAAGATGAAACTAAAATTATCTGTGATGCTATCTATACACACAGCGAAAAAGGATTGGTGCATTTTGCCTTTAATGAAGTTTTAAAAGATGCAGATATACTTCATCATTGTTTATATAATCCTACCCTTGAAATAATGCCGCATGAAAAGAGTAGGTATGAAAAACTCAAAATTGAGTTTGGTATTGTATAATTGATATTTATAACACAAGGGGACGGTTCTCCTGTGTGGTAAGTTATGGGAAAACGGTCTTTATGTATGGCATATGATAAATGCTTATATTTCCATCAATGTTGGAATATAAGACAAAACTTATATGAAAGGAGGACTCAAAACAACATGAACAAGACACAGATAACTATATTTTTATTAATTTCCGTTTTAATATTAAGTATGTTTGTATCAGGTTGCAATATAATCGATACTTTTAAAGAAGAAAATCCTAATGTAAAAAACACATTGGTATGGCACTTGTCATCCAACGATGTTACTTCTTGGGATCCACATTTGAGTAACGATAGTGTATCAACTAGTATTGCAGGTCAAATTTTTGAAGGATTGACGGTATTAGGTAAAGATGGATATGAATTAGGTGTTGCTGAAAGCTTTACAGTGTCTTCCAATGATGAAGGAGTAGATAATACTGTATATACATTTAAATTGAGAAATGATACTAAATGGTCAGACGGAAAAGATGTAACTGCCTATGACTTTGAATACAGCTTTAAAAGAGTATGTCAACAGGAAGGAGATATTTCTAAAGTATATAAATTATATATAAGAGGAGCAGATGACAAGGATAATATAAGAGTAAAGGCATTAGATAAAGATACGTTGAAAATAGAACTTAATGGACCTACCCCTTATTTCATGGAAATTTTAGCAATGCCTCAATTTTTGCCTGTACGAGAAGATATAATAGAGACTGTAGCTAAAGGTTGGGAAACAAATTTAGAAACATGTATATCAAATGGTCCATATAAGCTTCATTCGTATGAACCTGGTTCTTATATTTTGTTATCTAAAAATGACAGTTATTATGATAATAAAAATGTTAGGGTATCCTATGTAAAGTGTTTAATCAATACACAGGATGAGAATATAGATCTAATGTATGATAATAATGAAGTTCACATAATGAGAATATTTCCTTATGAAAAAATGGATGAACAATCTCTGCTATACTCAAATTATTTAGGAACTTCTTATATAATGTTAAATACCCATAAAAAGCCACTTGATGATGTTAACGTTAGAAAGGCATTTTCCTATGGTATTGACAGTGCGTACTACTGTGAAAAAGTTTATCCAGACAGCATACCAGCATATGGCTTTATTCCGCCTAACATGAAACTTAGCCATGGTACTCCTATTGAAGAAAGACGTAAAAATGTAGATTATCTATTGAATTCTAGTTCAGAAAAAGCCAAACAATTATTAAATATTGCAGGATATAATGATAATTTTCCTCAAGTTGAATTAACTGTAGATAATGAATACTATGGAAACTTTATCAAAAGTATGCTTGAGGGTAATTTAAAAATTAAGGTAGATCTTAAAATAGTAGATTTTGAAGAGCTTGTAGATAGGAGTAATACTGGAGATTTTGAAATGATTACGAGTTTGTGGAAAGCTGATTATGATGATCCTATGACATTCCTTACTAACTTCAGTATAAATTCAAAAGATAATAACTTCTGGTATGATCAAGACTTTGAAGATGTAATAACAGATTCTTCTATAGTCTCAGGAATAGAAAGAGACGAATATTTAATTGATGCAGAAAAAATATTGATTGAAGAATTGCCTGCTATTCCAATATATCATTATCGTGTTTGTTATCGTTTCAATGATAATTTAGTGGAAAATTTAAAGTGCGATGCACTAGGTAATTTACTTATAAAGGATTGTGTTTTAACCTCTGACAATATTAAGCTAAATAATATAAAAAAGTTAGAAAGTGTATATCAATTTGATAATAGAAATAGGATTGAAGAAATAGATAAGAAGGGCTATTTTGATGACGCTGGAGGGTATAGATTTGATAAATATATAGCAAGTGAGCATTTTGAACTATATTATAATTCTAATAATGAATTAAATGAACTTTATGCTTCAAGTTCTATCAAGATATTAGAAAAGGAGTATGACAGAATATTAGACTTCTTAGATGTTGATAAAAAAGATATGCCAGTTGTGAAAATTAATATGTATGATAATTATGAAGCTTTTAAGAGAAACATAATCAAAGAATACAATGTAGATGATATGGGGATGGAATTAACAGGTTATGCTGGAAGTAACAATACCTTTAGTTATACTTTGAGACGTAAACATAACCAGTTTGTAGGATTAGAAACTATTGCATTACATGAGTTTACTCACAATGTGACGAGGATTTTAGCCCCTAAGGGGACTCATGATAGTTGGATTGCTGAAGGAACTGCAATGTATTTATCACAGAGTGAGGATAGATATGAGGATAATTACAGGAAATTTCTAGACCAAGGAATACCAGAAATATACACTTTAAAAAAGAATAATGAGGACGTATATAAATATGGGTACAGTATGGTTGAATATATTGTTGAAACCTATGGCAAGGAAAAGCTTGTTGAGCTGTTAAGGGAGTATGGAGATATAGAGAAAGTTTTAAACATATCAGAAAATGAATTCAGAGATGGATGGATAGAATTTTTGAAGGAAAAAGTAAATTATTAAGTTTCAACTCTTAGGCTAAAAGAGGGTCTAGACTTATGGTATCCATATTTTATAATTTGCGATGAACCACTATAGACAAAGGTATTTGCTTATTTTTATCATTCATTCAAATACGTTAGGTGAAATTTTAAATTGTTGTCACAAAATTGGCAATTTTTCTTGTAAATTTATTTATATATGCATATTATATATCTAATAGCGATGACAAAAACTAAGGTTTAAAAATCTCCCAGAGAGCCGATGGTTGGTGAGAATCGGTGAGAAGTTAAACCGTTCCATTTTTAGAGCTATCGGCGATGAGTCGAAGGGTGTGCCCTTTACAGCACTTTAGAGTGGTCAGTCTTATCTGACAATTTGGGTGGTACCGCGGATGCTTTCCGTCCCATATTATCTGTATGGGTTCGGAAGGTTTTTATTTTTCTAAACTCATACTACATTTCTATAAAAAGAAAATATATGAGGAGGAAAATGATGTTAGATATTAAGTTATTACGTGAAAACACTGAGATTGTAAAGGAAAATATCAGAAAAAAATTTCAGAATGAAAAGCTCATACTTGTAGATGAGGTAGTCGCATTAGATACTCAAAATCGAGAAGCAAAATCAAGACGTGATTACCTCAGAAGTAGGAGAAATTCAATTAGTAAAGAAATTGGAGTATTAATATCGAAGGGAAAAAAGGATGAAGCTGAGTTAGCGAAGGCAGATATTGCTGCCATAGCAGATGAATTGTCAGAATTGGAGAGGAAAATCGATAATCTTGATATTAAGATTCGTAAAAGAATGTTGGTTATCCCCAATATTATAGATCCTAATGTACCAATTGGTAAAGATGATAGTGAGAACGTTGAAATTGAACGATTTGGAGAGCCAGTTGTACCAGACTTTGAGATACCATATCATGTTGATATTATGGAAAAGTTAAATGGAATTGACCTTGATAGTGCAAGAAAAACGAGTGGAAATGGCTTTTATTATCTCTGCGGCGATATAGCACGTTTACATTCTGCAATTCTTTCATATGCACGAGACTTTATGATTGACAAAGGATTTACTTATTATATACCTCCATTTATGATTAGGGGTGATGTGGTAAATGGTGTTATGAGTTTCTCAGAAATGGAAAATATGATGTATAAAATTGAAGGTGAAGATTTATATCTCATAGGTACGAGTGAACATTCAATGATTGGGAAATTTATTGATACGATTATCGATGAAGAAAAACTTCCTCAAACACTAACCAGTTATTCATCATGTTTTCGTAAAGAAATTGGAGCTCATGGCATTGAAGAGCGGGGTGTGTATCGTGTTCATCAATTTGAAAAGCAGGAAATGATTGTGGTATGTAAACCAGAAGATAGTGCAGAGTGGTTTAAAAAGCTATATCAATATACGGTCGAATTTTTCCGTACTTTAGATATACCTGTTCGTACTTTGGAGTGTTGTTCAGGTGATTTAGCAGATTTAAAAGTAAAAAGTATAGATGTAGAAGCATGGTCGCCAAGACAGAAAAAATATTTTGAAGTTGGTAGTTGTTCTAACTTAGGAGATGCACAGGCAAGACGTCTTTCCATTCGGGTAAGAAGTAAAGATAGAGGAAATTATATCCCCCATACTCTTAACAATACAGTCGTAGCACCTCCAAGAATGTTGATATCATTTTTAGAAAATAATTTAAAAGAAGATGGCACTATATCAATACCAAAACCATTACAAATGTATATGGGGGGTAAAGAGTTAATTAAATAATTTTAGTTTATTACCGCTACCTTTGTGGCGGTTTTTTGTTGAAAAGGACAAGTAAGTATGATTAAATCATTACCATATTTTGTTTAAAAATAATTTTTTGTAAAAGATAAAATTATTTTTCTAAACTACTTGACAAAGATTTAAGACGGATGTAGAATACAATCAAAGACAATTGTAGAATATGGAGGTGTTATTTATGAAGTTGATGAAAAAGCTTCCTGATGCTGAGTTTGAAATCATGAAGGTGGTATGGACCAATGAGCCACCTATTACGACTAGCATCGTTATGGAACAGTTGGGTAAGGAAAAGGAGTGGAAGGCTCAAACTATTCTTACTCTCATGGCTCGGCTAGTAGAACGCGGCTTTTTACGAACGGAGAAAAAGGGTAAGGAACGTATCTATTTTCCTCTTATCAGCAGAGAGGATTATTTGAAATTTGAAACAGGAGACTTTATGGAGCGTTTTCATGACAATTCCTTTGCCAGTTTAGTTACTACGCTGTATGATGGCAAGAAGATAAAGGACAACGACCTTGACGAATTAGCAAAATGGCTGAAAGAAAGGCGAGATTGATATGGAGAAATTTATAATTACACTGTTTAAATGTACACTTTCCATGTCAATTATCACGCTTTTGTATGCAGCAGTTTTACCCATTCTATCAAAGAGATATGCCGCTAAATGGCTTTATATTGTATGGTTGGTTATTGCGGCAAGTTGGATTATTCCTTTCCGACCTCTGATAGAAATTCCATTTTTACCTGCACCTAGTTCGGATATAATGTCCATTCCTTCACCGATTACCCCGACATCGTCAGAAGGGGTATTGACTGCTGCTCAGAAAACTGTGTTAAGTACGCAGCAAATTTCATTATGGAATGTTATTGCTTTGATTTGGATGGCTGGAGTAGTTTTCATGCTAACATATCATGTCTTACGTCATAGACGTTTTATGAAAATGGTAAATCGTTGGAGCGAACTGGAAACTACCCCAAATATTTTGAATTTAGTAGATTCACTTAAACGTGAACAGAGTATTAAGACTAAAATCGAATACAGGTCATGTGAGTGTGTTTCGAGCCCTATGCTGGTCGGCCTTTTTCATCCAGTTATTTTGATGCCGCCTGTGCAATTATCAGAAGAGGAATTCACGCTTATTTTGAAGCATGAATTGACCCATTTTAAACGACATGACTTGTGGTATAAAGCAATAATTTTAATAGCAACTGTTCTTCATTGGTTTAATCCTGTAATTTATTTTATGGCAAGGGCTATTTCTATACAGTGTGAAATTTCCTGCGATGCTCTTGTACTCAGAAATGCGAATATACATACACGCAAGAGGTATGGGAAAGCAATTATAACAGTTGTACGTAATGGCAGAATGCATCAAACTATATTATCAACTAATTTTTATGGAGGAAAACGAGGTATAAAAAAACGTATTGAGTTTATGTTAGACGGCAAACGTAAAAGGACTGGTATCGCTGTTCTTTGCATCGCACTGGCTGGAATTATGCTTACAGGGGCGACACTTGTTCACGGAAAGAATAAGCCTATGATGATTTCTGATAGTTCATTTTCAGAAGAAGAATACGGACAGCTCCTTGCTTTACAGTTTGATGGTTACAAAGATATGAGTGTAGCTGAGTTTCAAGAAAAGGTTTGGACAACAATAGATACTATAGAATACAGGGAGTTGCTAGAGGGATTTTTTCAGGATGAAAGGTTATATGAATTGCGTGATACAAATGAAATCGCAGGGTTTTTATACAATATTCTCGGTCCTTTGACAGGACAACGTTGGGGAAGGGAAAACTTTATATATATGGCTTTGTCGAATTCTGGCGAGGACCATGAAAAGGCCATGCTGGAGTATGATATGGAATTTCGTATTCGTGATGCTGAAAATTTAAAGGTTGGTGAATATGATAATGCACGCCGTGAAATAAAATCAGCAATGGAAAGGCTTATAGATGGGAAAACAGATGAAATTTTGCAAGATGCTCAGGCTATGAAAAAGATTCTACAGAGTGAAACGGAAAAACTGGCAAATCAATGGAGTACAGAGAAACTGCAAATTCAAATTTCCTATTCATTTTTACCATTGTCAGTAGATACTTTAGAGCAGCCAAATTTTATTGAGGAAATTCGGAAGACTTATGGTACCGAGGAAGATTATCGTTCTCTGCTAAAATTGAAAACAGAAGATTATCAAAGTCGTACGGTAGCTGATTTTAACGCTGATTTATTGAATTGGGCAAATGAAGATTATGACCGAATGGAAAGGATAGGCATAGATACGGCTCGGAATAATTTTGTCGTTTCTTTGTCGCCGGAGGAACTTTCATTTGTCACAGTTACGGTAAACTATTCAGGTCTAGAAAATGCAGCTTTGATTAAGAGTCATCAGACGGGAGAGCCTAAAGGGGATATTGAATTTAGTGTCTCTCTCCCAGAAAAAACATTGGAGCAGGAAGGAATAACATCAGCATGGTGTTCATTATATTATCAGGGTTCCTATCGTATAAAAGACGACAGCCATATGACTGTCGGAGAGCGTGATCGCTGCGTCGGAGGAGTTATAAATGGTATCCAAGAATATTGGAACCAAATAGATTTTGAAGAGCTTTTGATTCTAGATGAAAAGGATGTACTTGCGAATATGGAAAGTATTGCAGCAAAGTACAGCAACGATTCAATTACCATATCCATTCTTCCCGATTCACTTGCCTTTGACAAGATGGATGAACGTGGCAACAACTAAACACGAGGGGACGGTTCTTCTGTGTTATATACAAAATATTATCCCAATTTTCTACTTTTATAAGTGATGAGAATGTTCAATAATAGGTTTGGTATGCATATATTATGTTTTAAATATAATTAAAACCCTCCACTTAAACACCAGACTTTTTTGAAATGCTATAATTTTAATAGAATAGGAGGGTTATTAATGAATACATACCGAACAGCAGAAGTAGCAAAAATTGTTGGTGTACATCCTAATACTGTAAGATTATATGAAAAATTAAAATTAATACCAGAGGTTAAAAGACAAGAAAACGGCTATCGTATTTTTAATGATTTTCATATTGAACAGTTTCGATTAGCCCGTGCTGCATTAAAAGTGGAGATTTTGCAAAATGGGCTTAGAAAAAAAGCTATGAATATAATAAAAACTTCTGCAACAGGTAATTTTGATAAAGCTATAGCCTTAACAGCGGACTATTTAGAACAGCTAGAACAAGAAAAAAGTAATGCAGAAGAAGCCATTGATATAGTTAACAATCTGTTATCTGGGAAATATGATTCCAATGAATTACTTTTGAAGAGAAAAGAAGTATCAGAGTATTTGAATGTTTCAATGGATACATTAAGAAACTGGGAACTTAACGGCTTGTTAACAGTAAAACGTAAATCCAATGGTTACCGTGTATATACGGACGAAGATTTACGCCGCTTAAAAGTTATTCGTGTATTGCGATGTGCCAACTATTCTTTATCATCTATATTAAGAATGTTAAATGCTTTGTCAAATAATCCAGATATAGACATAAGAAATGTTATTGGTATGCCGGAAGAAGGTGAAGATATTATAACAGCTTGTGATAAATTATTGTTATCTCTATATGACGCTAAACAAAATGCTTTATTTATGAAACAGACTCTTATAAATATGAAAGAGATGTTTTAAACTAACCCTCCATTTTAACACCAGAGTTTCTTCTGGTGTTATTATTTTACTATAAGATTAAGGAGGTATGTAAATTGAAAACAACAATTAGAGTTGAAAAACTCAAAAAGTCTTACGGAAATACTACGGTTGTAAATAACATAGATATTTCTGTAAATAGTGGAGAAGTCTTTGGGCTTCTTGGTGCAAATGGTGCTGGAAAAAGCACTACTATAGAATGTATTTTAGGTACTTGCAAACCTGATAACGGTATGATTTCAATTCTTGGCATGAACCCACAGACTGACAGAAAGAAATTATTTGAATATGTTGGAGTTCAATTCCAAGAAGCAAGTTATCAAGATAAGATACGGGTATGGGAGTTGTGTGAAGAAACACAGTGCCTTTACCAAGAGACTAATGATTACAATGAACTTTTAAAGCAATTTGGCTTAATAGAAAAAGCAAATAGTCCAATCTCCGAATTATCTGGAGGACAAAAACAAAAGCTATTTATCATCTTAGCTCTTATTCCTAATCCAAAAGTCGTATTTTTAGATGAATTAACAACTGGACTTGATCCAAAGGCAAGACGTGATGTGTGGAGATGTTTGTCTGATTTAAAACAAAGGGGATTGACAATATTTTTGACTTCTCATTTTATGGATGAAGTTCAAGCTCTATGTGATAGAATTATGATTTTAAAAAAAGGTAATATAGTGTTTACTGGAACTATTGAAGAAGCTATTAAAAATAGTCCGTATGAAAATTTTGAGGATGTATATCTTTGGTATGCAGAGGAGGAAAAGGTTGATGAAAACATTTAGAACTATGCTGAAAACAGAATTGAAACTATCTTTAAGAGGTATGGACATGTTTATCTTTGCTATATGTATGCCTGTTGCAATTTTAGTTTTACTCGGTATCATTTATGGAAATAAACCTGCTTTTGAAGGGGCTGACTATACTTTCTTAGCCCAATCATTTGGAGCAATATCAACGATTGGGATTTGTGCAGGTGGTCTTATGGGATTGCCCCTTGTAGTATCTGACTATCGAAACAGAAAAATATTAAAGAGATTTAAAGTAACACCTGTAAGTCCTGCGTTGATTTTAATGGTACAAGGGACCATTTATTCATTGTATTCCTTAGTTTCTCTTGCTTTAATTACTGTAATTGCTACAATATTTTTTGATTTTGCCATTACTGGCTCTGTGCTGCTATTTATCTCTACATTCCTGTTGGTCATGTTTTCCATGTTCAGTATTGGTATGATGGTTGGTGGCATTGCGCCCAATATCAAAATCGCAAGTATAATAGCAAGTATTTTATATTTTCCCATGTTGATTTTTTCTGGTGCAACTTTACCTTATGAAGTGATGCCTAAAATGCTACAAAATATTGTTGATTTTTTACCACTTACACAAGGTATTAAGCTTTTAAAAGCTACTTCACTAGGGCTTTCAATTGATAATATAGTTTTTCCACTTATTTTAATGGCAGTTATTATATTTGTATGTAGTGGGATTTCAATTAAATATTTTAAATGGGAATAAAGATAGAAGTCTACTCCTATATCTATTTATATATAATAACTAAAGTTATATGAATATTCTGTTTTTTGATATATACTATAAAATATGGGCAAGGATGTGTACTGGCAAAGGAATTATATAATTAATATAGGGGGATGACAATATGGAGGCTGTAGAGGTAATTAATTTAGTAAAACATTATGGAGAGGTTAGGGCAGTAGATGATATTTCTTTTAGAGTTCAAAAGGGGAGTATATGTGGAATACTTGGACCAAATGGTTCTGGTAAAACTACAACTATTAAGAGCATTTGTAATTTGATAATTCCTAATGGGGGTGATATTAAGATATTTGGAAAAGACAACAAGAAGTCTACAAATCGAATTTCAGCTGTATTTGAAGGTACTAGAAACCTTTATTGGAGGCTAACCCCAAGGGAGAACTTACGTTATTTTGCAGGTATAAGGGGGTTAGGAGGAAAAAGATTAGAAAAAGATATAGATATGTTATTAGATAGATTTAATCTAACAGATAAAAAGGATGTTATGGTAAACAACTTATCAAGGGGTATGCAGCAGAAAGTTGCTATAGCTATGACTTTAATCTGTAATACAGATGTTATTTTGCTAGATGAACCCACTCTTGGTTTAGATGTTCAAAGTCATTTGGATATTAAGAATATATTAGTGGATATAACATCAGATTTAGATAAAACTATTTTGCTTAGTACTCACGATATGAACTTGGTTCAAGCTATTTGTGATGATGTAGTTATTTTAAATAAAGGAAAAATAGTTGCAAAAGATAATATGCAAAACCTATTGAATATGTTTAAAACTATGACTTATGAAATTGTGCTGACAGAGTGTATTACTGAAGAAAACAAGAATTTATTAATGGGATTAGATTATGAATTTTATTTTACAAACAATGGATCAAAAATAGAAATAGATATATCAAGTTTTCAAGATATATATAAAATTATAGAAGCATTAAAAAACATAAATATCCTTATAAAAGAAATAAAACAAAAGGATATCAATTTTGAGAGAGTATATTTAAATCTCACAGAGGAGAAGGTGGGTTAATTGGCTAAATACTGCTATTTATTTAAAGTATCTATAGAAAAAACTTTAAAGGAATTGAGTAGATATAAGTTTAACACAATCTCGGATATTTTAGTTCTTTATGTACTATTTATGGCGATGTTTCTAGGAGTTAAAGGTTTTGGTACAAGTTTTGGGATTTCTCCTATAGATATGGGGAGTAATTTAGAAGGATTTATAGTAGGATATTTTTTATGGACAATTATGATGATGGCTTATTCAGATGTTGCCTATGGTCTAATGAATGATGCTAATAGGGGTACATTGGAACAATTAAATATGTCAGGTATAAAGCTTTCAACTATAGTGACCGTAAGGAGCCTTTCTGATATGTTAATAAACTTATTAATTTCTACTATTCTATTATTTATTATTATGGTAACAACTAATTATAAACTTGAGATAAAGATATTTTCAATTTTGCTTCCTGTATTTATTGGTATATTTAGTGTATTGGGCATAGGGTTGATTTTTGGAGGTTTAGCACTTGTCTTTAAAAAAGTTCAATCTTTACTAAATATAGTTCAATATTTTCTTATAGCTTTAGTTATTATAAGTCCAGAAAATGAAATAATTTATAATTTACTACCTTTTAGACCTGCGGCAGATATGGTTTTCGCCTCTATGATAGGAGGATATTCATTAATTGATTTTTCAATACATGATTATGGAATTATGATATGCAATTCTATTTTATATTTTAGTATAGGTCTAGTGATATTTAATAAATGTGTTAAGTTGGCTAAAAAGAAAGGTTTGTTAGGTCAATATTAGAACGAGAATAATAATCAATTTTATAGTTTATGGACTATATTGATATTAAGGTAATGTAAGATTGTTACACACAAGGGATGGTTTAAAGTAAGGAAGGACTTTAAAATACAGGAATATTCTAACATCGCTACCTTTAATAACTTGATATTATAGATAATTGTAATATAATCTAATATAAGATTAACATCTTAGAATGTCGACATAATAGCCTATTAATAATTAAAAAAGGGGGTATGGCCTATGGACTTAGAGATAAAAAATCTTACAATGACCTATTCAAAAGGAAAAAGAGCTTTAAAGAACATTAATATTAAAATGAGTAGTCCCAGTCTCATTGGTTTAATTGGACCTAACGGCGCAGGAAAAAGTACCTTAATGAAGCTTCTGGTTTCAGAGCTTTTGCCAACGGAAGGGGAAATCTTATTTGATGGGAATCCGTTGATAAAACAAGAACAAAAGCTTAAATCTATGCTGGGATATATTCCTCAGTCCTTTGGTATGTACGATGAATTGACGGTATGGCAGTTTTTAGACTATATAGCAGCATTGAAAGGTATTAAACATAGCAAAATTGCAATTGATGAAGCAATCACCCAAACTAATTTAGAAGAAAAAAGGAAGGTACGAATCAGAACCCTTTCCGGTGGACAACGACAGCGATTAGGGATTGCCCAAGCCTTGCTGGGAAATCCACAGCTACTCATCTTCGATGAACCCACAATTGGTCTTGACCCTGAAGAACGCGTCAATTTCAGAAATCTTTTCTCAAAAACAGCTCAGGATAAACTTTTAATTTTATCAACTCACATCATTGAGGATGTACAATCTATTTGTGATAGATTATTGATTTTACATAATGGGGAGGTTTTATTCGACGGTTCTCCAGAGAATTTAATCAAACATGCTCAAGGTCATGTTGGTACATATATGGAATCTGACCATAACATTGAAAATATGAAAGGGGTTCATATCACATCACGGGTCAACACCGCCAATGGTTTAGTTTGCAGACTAGTGGCCCAAAGTCTTCCAGATTTTTGTCATGTTGTAGAGCCAACCCTTGAAGATGCATATATGTATTTGCTTGAGGTGAAAGAGGGTGACGGGAAATGAAATTTTCTTCATATCTAAAGGTAGAACTGCGTCGTCTGGTGTTAGACCCAAGTACATGGCTTGTTTGTTTTATTAGTTTTTGTATTCCTTTGGCAGGCTATAGCTTTTATCAGCCGGCATTTGGCGGAACACGGTCAAGTATATGGATAGCTAACCCAGCGCTTGCTGGTGCCCTAGGAGGAGCTATCTTATTTGGCTTTTTTACCATTCAACAACTTCACCGAATCAATAAATACAATACCTCATCACTTACAGATGTTATTGTTTCACCGTTAAAGATGAATGCTATACGCCTGATAGCCCTAGTTATTGTAGCTCTCTTAACAGGGATACTGGTAGGCTTAATTTATTTACCCTTTACGATCCATAAGATGAGCTATTTGTTTTCTTTATCAACATATATTGCCACCTATGGTATTATTCTGATTCCATCCTTGATTATGGGAGTTTTATTTGGGGCAATTTTTTATAATATGGTTCAACGCTTTGATTTAAGTGCTATCATATTTCTTGTATGTAGTTTTTTACCTTTTGGTGGTTTTGTTCGAGATGATTTTATTTTAAGATGGATTAATCCCAATGTGCCGGTGTTTTCCGATGGTTTTTCAAATGCCTTGATCCTGCGGACTACATCATACAATCGAATTTTTTGGTTTTTGCTGTTAACTGGATTGTATATGCTTTCCCTATTATGTATTAGGCGATATGGGAAAGGAATATTTAAATCACTTGTCATTAATTCAAAACAATTGATTATCCCTATAACCATAATGATTTTAATTGTCACTCCAATCTGTCTTTATATCAATCAGCCATTTATCAACCATGCACCTACGGAATATGGAGCTCATGATGACTTTTTTCAAGGCAACATTACAGTAAAATCTATTCATACAAAGGCTAAACCGAATCCAATTTTAGGAACACAACAGGGAACAACAGTCTATCAGCTTACGAATGATTCTGCACAACAACAAGAATGTTCCCTTGAAATCGACTGTGGCTATACCGTTAACTCCATCGCTGTTAACGGATCTCCAATAGATTTTACCGATTTAAATAATGATTTATATACTTCAAAGGTTGTAAAGTTTAGACTTCCGCTTCAACAGGATATTGAGCTTGTGGTGGAATATGGTGGTTATCCTCAAATATGGAGTGAGTCAGCCTTGATTCTTTCAGGTGATGAAATAAGCAGTCGATTCATTATGCTTACTGGAGCATCCTTTACCCCGCTATTTCTTGGCAAATGGGATTATGGTATGAAGAATACTGCTGAGATTGTCCTTCCATCATATATGACACCTTTGGTGATGGAGGGCTCTACAAAATTATTGACTGATAATCATGATGGCACTAAAACTTGGTATCTTGAGCGAAATGACCACTCCATGATCTATATGTATGCAGCAGACTACTTGAAACAAAGAGTTGTCGCTAGGGATATGACCGCAGATTTTTATTATAGTCGTAAAAGTGAGCCTGTGATGACTAAATATGCAATTGCAGATACTTTAAAAGAGGTTATGGACTTTTGCACAGAAAAATATGGAAGTGTTACATATAGTAAAGATGACCACATTACGCTGCTTCAAATTTCAGCAAGCATGTTTGGTGGTTATGCAGGTGGAGGAATGAGTGTTTTTGGTGAGACTACCTTTGCAGAGGATACATTAAAGGACCCATTACGAGGAGCTTCAGGACAGGAGGTTATGGCACATGAAATTGTACACCAATGGTGGGGCGGTCTTGGTGTTGCATTTGAAGGAGAATATGATCTTGATGGTGACATGGAATGGACAGGAGAAGGATTTACTGTATATACCACCTATCGAATGATGAAAGAAAAATATGGTGAGGAATATGCTAAGACCTACTATGTTGATGTGTGGAAAGCAGCAGTTGAAGATATGAAAAACAATTTCTATCATCGAAATCCCCAGTATACCAATTTACTGCCTGAACGATATGCCTCTCTAATTAGGGAGAACGAACGACAAGTTAAAAAATACTGTGTAATGCCCCTTAAGATTCTCAAAGCAGCAGAGTTGGTTGGTGGAGAAGAAAAAATGGATGAAATCATGGGCAAGATTTATAAAGATAAGTCCACTTCAGATAACCGTGAATTAACCTATCAGGAGTTCTTATCAGCTTGTGGGTTAACAAAGGAGGCGTTAGAACTTGAGTAAAATATTCATGTATGAGCTGCGTCGTTTATTGGTCAATAAATTCTTTATTGGATTGTTGATAATTATTTCTTTATATGCCTATACTGTTCTAA
>LN874947.1:347104-445434 GCA_001282665.1 Clostridiales bacterium mt11 | reverse complement strand
TTATATGCCTATACTGTTCTAACTGGTGATATAATACTTGGAATAGCCAATACAGCTCCTTTTTCTGCATGGAGCTATGGCTGGTTTTTATCTAAAATGATGCCCTTGCTATCGGTTACACTGTTATTTTTAATTACCTTTTTTTATACACGAAAGGAAAAGCAGGTACAGAAAATTGTCAATACGATGCCTATAAGTCCAGCAAAGTTAATGCTTTTACGCTGCTGTGCTGTAGTGACAGGATTTATTATAATTTCCTTTGTTACCATAGGGATTAGTGCACTATTTTATATCAGGATTTTTCGTTTCGATGATCTAGGTACATTTATATTACCTGCTCTGTTAACACTACCGCCTGCAATGTTATTTATTTTAGGTGTGGGGATGGCTCTAGGACAATTGCATGTTGGTACCATTTATGGGTTGATGGGTTTACTGATTTTATTGGAACGAATTCCATTGATAAGGTGCTTTGATTTGTTTGGAAGCAATTTTTATCAGAATTTTCCCAAGACTATTTTTACGATGGCGGGGCAAGAACCTGCATTTGTGATTCCAGCGTTTTTTACGGTACAAAGGCTAATCATTGCATTAATCGGTTTAGGGCTAGTTTTGGCCAATATTTTAATCAAGCCTCAAAAGATAAGAAAATAAGCTTAACTTTCTTAGCAAGAATTCTCTCATCTTTTATGAGTTGGAGAATTCTTGCTGAAACATTTCCAACGAACAAATGGGGGTAAGTGGCAGGTAATTCATAATCATAAAAAAGCAGCTTATTATAAGCTACTTTAGAAATTTCTTAACCAATTTGATTTTATCTTCATATGGGGGATATCTAAAGTCTGGGTCAAATGTATTACTGCGTTTAAGTACACTTTTGTGGTGGGTAAATGTGTCAAAGCTACCCTTTCCATGGTAACTTCCCATACCACTATTTCCAACACCTCCAAAAGGCAGATATGGAGTAGATAGATGCATTATAGTGTCATTTATGCAGCCACCACCATAGGAAGTACATTTAATGACTCTTTCAATTTTATCATCATTACTGGAAAAAAAGTATAATGCTAATGGTTTGGGATGAGAATTTACTATCTCTATTGCCTCATCTAATGATGTGTATTCTAGTATTGGGAATAATGGACCAAATATTTCCTCTTCCATAATTGGATTATCCCATGATACATTATCTAAAAGCGTAGGAGATATATAAAGCATCTTTCTATTATATTCTCCACCATATATAACATTTCCACTACCTAGCAATTTTACTAATCTGTCAAAATGTTTTTCACTTACTATTCTTCCGTAATCTTTACTATTTAAAGGATACTTACCAAAAAATTTTTCAATATATGTAGTTAAGTGTTTAACCAAACTATCTTTTACATTTTTTTGAACTAAAAGGTAGTCTGGCGCAACACAAGTCTGTCCTGCATTTAAAAATTTACCCCAAACCATTCTCTTAGCAAATATCTCTAGTTCTCCTTCGCTATCAACGATACATGGACTTTTACCACCTAATTCTAATGTCACAGGGGTAAGGTATTTTGCTGCACTTGTCATAACTTTTTTACCTACTGAGACGCTACCAGTGTAGAAAATATAGTCAAATTGTTCCTCTAATAAAAGTTTACTCTTTTCTCCTGTAATCACATGTATAAATGAGCTGGGAAAGTTATCATTAATTAAATCTTCAATGACTCTGCTAGTCTCTTTTGATGTACTAGATGGTTTGATTATTGCAGTATTTCCTGCTGCAATACTCCCTATTAAAGGGGCAATCGATAACTGAAAAGGATAGTTCCATGGAGCTATTATCAATGTGTTTCCATAAGGTTCAGCATATATATAGCTATTTGACTTAAAAGCAGTAATAGGGGTTTTAACTTTTTTTGGTTTAGCCCATTTTTTTAGATTTTTTATGGTAAAGCTTATTTCACTTAGCACAATTCCAATTTCAGTGGAATATGATTCAAATTCAGATTTTCCTAAATCAGCTTTTAAGGCAGTAGAAATATCCTTTTCTCTCTCTTCAATGAGACTCTTTAACTTAATTAATGAGTTTAATCTATAGTCAAGATCTAAGGTGATATTTGTTTTAAAGAACTCCCTTTGTTCCACTATTACTTTTTTAATATCATCCAATATTTTCACCCTCTTTAAATATTCTTATATTTGATTATATACCCAAGGATGTTATTATATAAAAAGTTTTATAAAATATATTTAATGAGTATCTTTGTCATAATGGATAGATTTAAAAGGGGTATTGTAATTTATGCTAATTATATATTTATCTAGGCTAGAGACAGAAGAGGATAAACATATATTTATAGAACTTCATGATGAGTATAACACAATAATGTATAAAAAGGCATATGCCATATTAAAAGATTCTTCTTTAGAAGAAGATGTTGTGCAGGAGAGTTTTATACGCATTTTAAAAAACTTTGAGAAAATTGAAAAGAAAAAGTGTCCACAAACTCGAAAATATTTCGTTAATATAGTTAGAAACATTTCTATTGATATGTATAGGAAAAGAGATTGAGAGTTATATTCTTCAATTACCTAGATCTCACTATATAATTCTATCTTTAAAATATGACGATGGGTATACATACAAGGAAATAGCCAATATATTATTGGATCAATTAGAGGAAGAAAGGGATAAAGATGTAACACCTCATATTTTTTCAAGGCGCTATAAAAGAAAGATGAAAAAGATAATGAAAGAATACAGTAAAACCCCAGCACAAAGAAAGCTAGTTGTTTTACATAAACGTGTAGCTGCTATCTTGATTTTATTTATTTTAACAAATAGTATATTATTTGCCACAGCACAATCATATAGAGAAAGATTTTTTGAAATAATAGAGACTGTTTATAAAAAATTTACTTCCGTTGTAATAAAGATAAAAGAACCTTCTAATGAAGGAATGAAATTTACTCAACCATCATATATTCCAGATGGATTTGAAATTATAGGCGATATGCAAACTGATATAACAAGAAAAATTGATTTATATGAATGAAGATAAAATAATAGTGTTTATACAAGGTCTCATAACAAATGAAGAAATAAGAATTGACACGGAAGATACATCAATTGAAGAAATAGAAGTTAATAATCAGATGATAAAGTATTCTTTTAATAAGGATATTTATAATGCATATTGGAATGATGAAAAGTTTAGCTATTCTATTACTGCCGAGGTATCTTTTGAAGAACTCGTAAAGATTATTGAAGGTATTATAAAAAGATAGAAATTAAATTTAAAAATAAGTGTCCAAAACACAAGGGGACGGTTCTTTTGTGTTGTCCATAAAGCCAAGGAAATAGCAGATTGTATAAGATTAGATGAAAATTAAATAACATTATAAAAATTGTTCTTGAAATTTGATACGTTCAAGCGTTTGATAGATATTTATAGTATAATAAATAGTAGACAATGGCTGAAATGCCATTCATAAAAGGGATATATAGAAATCAAAAGATATCATCAAATATCTTAATGAAGTTATATTATGGATACATTTATCCTCTAGAGGATGAATATTTCCTTCTAATAAATGGTCAAACAAGTGCATAATTTATTGAAAAATTTAAGATCTTCCGATGATAAGGGGGTTGTATTATGAAAAAAATTCTCATTATTGAAGACAATATTTCTTTACGAAATGAATTAGTGAAATTATTAAACAACAATGGATATGACTGTTATGTATCCGATGGAGAAGATTATGAAAAGTTATTGTTAGAATATAATATAGGCTTATTGCTTCTAGATATAAATTTACCTAATGTAAATGGATTTGAAATTTGCAATTCGATTAAATTAAAGCATGATATTCCAATTATAATCATTACTGGGAGAAGTACAGATATTGATGAGATAACGGGGTTGTCCCTGGGTGCAGATGACTACATTAAAAAACCATATCATTCAGGAGTATTGTTAGCTAGAATTAAGAGATTATTAGAGAGGCAGAAAGTAGTTAGTATAAAGAAATATCATGGTATTTGTCTAGATACTAGGAAAAATATAGTCAGCTATAATGAAAGCCAAATTTATCTAACTAATACAGAATCACTTATTTTAGAATATTTACTTGATAGGCCTTCGGAGATAACATCAAGAGTAGAATTAATTGAACATTTGTGGGATAATCAAAATTTTATAGATGATAATACCCTTTCAGTTAATGTGTCGAGACTTCGTAAAAAGCTAGGCAATATTGGGATTAAAGATTTCATTATAACCATTCCTAAACAAGGATACAGGATATGAACTTTTTAAGTTATTTAAAGAAAAAAATACCAGATGTTATTATTCATTTAATATTTATACTCATTATATCCATAATTGCTTTGAACTTTAATATTCCACTTATAGTAATTTATTTCCTAATTACAATTTACACAATTATATTCAGCTTATACTACTATGTCGACTATAGGAAAATAATGAATAAGTTTAAAAACTATAATAAATTAATTGAGGACTTGGATAAGAAGTATTTATTTTTACAATTACTTTCTTATGAAGATTTTGAAGAGGAAAGATGGCTTCAAATATTAAGTAAGATGAGTAAATCCATGTTAGAAGAAGTAAACTTAGAAAGAAAGGGAAAAGAAACATATAGGGATTATATAGAAATAATGATACATGAAATTAAGAATCCATTAGCTACGATAAATTTGATCTGTGACAATGATAAAGGAGAGACTTCTAGAAAAATTACTTTACAGACTGAGCAGATATCTAATTTAATTGAACAAGCACTTTATTTAGCAAAGATTGAAAACATGGAAAAAGATTACTTCATTAAAGAAATTAGTTTGGAGAAATTAGTCAATTCAGCAATTATGCAGAATAAAGGAGCACTTTTAGAAAATGGATTTTCAATAGAAACTTTAGATTTAAAGTATAGTGTATATACAGATGAAAAGTGGACAGTGTTCATAATAAACCAACTAATTAGTAATTCAATAAAATATAGGAAAGAAAGGCCGAAAATAATCGTTAGAGGAAAATCCTTAGAGAATGGTATAGAGCTTTCTATTGAAGATAATGGCATTGGATTTAATAAATATGAAGTGGGGAGAGTATTCGATAAAGGATTTACAGGAGAGAAGTCACATAATTTAAATTCAACTGGAATGGGCTTATATATAACGCATATGTTAAGTGAACGATTAAATATTTTCATATCTATAGATAGTTCTAAGAAGAGTGGAGCTAAAATAGACCTTATCTTTCCAATAAATGATTTTAGTAAACAGCTGTAACCTTACAAGAATGTAAGAAAAAATGCAGCTGTTTTTATATGCTTTTAAAATTATTATGATAATCTTTAACTAGAGGTGATGATATGAGATTATTAGAAGTAAAAAATGTGGATAAGTATTATGCTGCTGGCGAAATGGTCGTACAAGTCCTGAAAGATGTATCTTTTGATATAAGTGAAAATGAGTTCACAGCTATAATGGGGCCATCTGGCAGCGGCAAGACAACTTTATTAAATTTGATTTCCACGATAGATACTGTTTCGGCAGGAAATATCTATATAAATGGTATGGACATAACTGATGAAGATGAAGAAAAATTAAGCGAATTTAGAGCAAATAATCTAGGCTTTATCTTCCAAGATTATAATCTATTAGATATATTAACTGTGCGAGAGAATATTGAACTAGCCATATCTATTAAAGGTGATAGTCCAGTAGTGTCTATTGAAGAAATAGCTAAAATACTGGGTATTGATCATATTTTGGATAAATATCCAAATCATATTTCAGGTGGAGAAAAACAACGCTGTGCTTTTGCTAGAGGGTTTATAAATAATCCAGCATTAATTCTCGCCGATGAACCGACGGGTTCTCTTGATAGCAATTCTTCAAAGGCTATACTTAAATCTATGGAAAAACTTAAGCAGAGGGGTGCCACTATACTAGTAGTAACTCACGATGCATTTGTATCAGCATGGTGTGATAGGGTTTTGTTCTTAAGAGATGGAATGATTTGGAAGGATATGTATAAAAACGAAATGACTAATAGGGAATTTTATAATAAAATAATTGAGTCCATGTCCGTTTTAGGCGGTGATAGCAATGACTTTTAAACTACTTATAAGAAATGTGAAAAAAGATTACAAAGACTATGGAATTTTTATAATCACCATGATGATATGTAGTGGAGTATATTATGCATTTTTTTCAATTACTTCAAAGTGGTATAATCCAAATGTATCTGTAGTCTATGATCTATCACATGTGGAAGGTATAATTAGATATTCTATAGCAGGAGTGAGTTTAGTTTCCGTATTTTTAGTAAAGCATGTTACTGGATATCTTTCTTTAAAGAAACAAAAGGAATTTGGGTTGCAAAATTTGATGGGATTAAATAAAAAGACTATATCTACTCTATTCTTTAGAGAAATATTATTGCTTGGAGTGATTTCTACTCTTATGGGGATAGTACTAGGAGGTGTGTTGTCTCAATTCATCAACTTCTTCCTAATAAGAACTTTTGATGGAACAGCTCAGTTTATGTTTCCATACTATCCTGATACGATTTTCTATACCATTATTTTTTTTGCAGCTATATTTGGCATAGTGGGAAAACTTGAATCATATAAACTTTTGAAGAAGAAAATAATTGATATGATATATGCTGAAGAGAATGAACAAGTAAATGAAAAAGATATTGTTATAAAAGTAATTCATCTATTTGGATTAATAGTAAATATTTATTATACATATTTAGGATATGTAAACCTAGATAACTACTATGATAGCAGGATTCCACTTTTAGGTAAATTTATTTATGTTTCATTATTCTTATTTCCGCCCTGCTATGTAATAGTTTTGATAGTATCAAAACTATTAAAAAAGTCTGATAGCAAAACTTCGAAAATCCTAGTTCCAATTGAAATTATTTTGGCGATATCAAATGTTTTTTATATATTTGGGCTTGTTAAGTTAAATTTACCAGGGGATACCAATTTTTCCTTTCGGTATCTATTGAACAGTGGGATATATGTGGCCTTTTTTATATACCATTACTTTTATATATATAGATTTAAATCTAAGAATAATTCTTGGGAGAGCATATTTTTAAAGGGACAGGTGAGTTCAAAGTTAAAGAAATACAGACAGATATTCAGTTTGATATCTATTATTATATATGCCTCCATATTGTTGTTTATTGTTCAGCCAATTATTACTGCATGGGCAGAAGGATATTTAAATAGCAGGATGACGCAAGATATTCAGATTATTACCACTTATAATAGCGTAGCAGAAGAAAAAAATATTAGCTGGGATAGATTTGAAAGTATATTTGAATTTTTGGAAAAGGAAAATATAGAGATAGAGGATTCGGTTTTTATGAACACTTACCTTCCCAAACATTCTGATTTTAGAAAGAGAGTACGATATGATTTTCCAATGACTATTTTAAAATTAAGTGAATATAATGACTTATTGGCGATGAACGGCTATAAGCCAATAAGTCTTGAAAGCAATGAATATGCTATTCAAATTAAGCATAATACAAAAGAAGTAGAATACGATCATGATATCTTTAATGGTCTAGAAACCGATAATGGAAGATATGATTTAAAAAGAAATGGTGTATACGACTATGAGATATCCGAATACCTTTTTAATTCTCATGTTGATGCTATATATATATTAAATGATACAAATGTAGATGGTTTATTGTTTGTGGGGACAAATTTATTTATAGATTTGGCTAATGATCTGGATATAGTAAGAGCAAGAGAACTAGATGAATTATTTAACTTAAATTATGAAGATGTAACTGGAGGACCTTCTAGGTTTATAAGATTATATTCCATAGAAAAAAATAATATTAGCACATATAATTTTCTTCTCAGGACCGTTATGAATTATTTGGCAATTATTTTGTTGCTTATTAGTTTTACAATAATTGCATTAATTGAATTAGAGGACTCTCTATATAATAAAGATAGATATACTAAGCTTTGGCAATTGGGAGTGCATAAGCGAGAAATTAACAAGCTGACATCAAAGCAACTATTGTTTTCCTTTTGGAGACCATTGATGATTGGCTTATTAGGAGCAGTATCAATTGGAGCAATGTTTTTGCTTAGTATTTCTCATAAAATAAAGGCCTATGTAGATGCTAGTATATTTGCAAGTATTGGTACGGTGCTGTTTATAATATTGATACTACTTTTAGTCTATTACTTACTGACTTATTATATGTTTTTGTCTAATTTAAAGGGGAAAGGCGATTTAAATTAATCCAAATACAAGAGGACGGTTTTTCTGTGTTATAAATTCATAGAAAAACACTTTTTAGCGTGAGAGCAATCCAACTTTCACGTTTTTTCTTTTTTATCTTCTAATCATTCTTTAATAAGTAGCCTAAAATTATTAAATACATAATATAAAGTAGAAATAACCAATGAAGATATTTGTCCTAATAATATTGTGATGAATATGGGATTTTATGAATCAGAAAATTAAAGATTAACATGGCTTTTATATTTTGGTCCATATAAATAAGCTAGAGGTCAGAAAAACCTTCCTTTTATAGGTGGGTTTTTTCTTGGGGTGTCCAGTATGAAGCTGTGATAATTTATCGTAATCAATTGTTGCTGAAAACTTATGTATCTTAGAGTAAAGTAGATGGTTGTATATAATAAAAAATACCATTTCGATGGTAGTTGATTTCGAAAATAAGATATGATATGATTTACGAAATGATAGAAAGGTATTAATTGTTATAAACAAAAACATATTCTAAAGTTAATCACTTGGAGGCGAATATGAATAATAGGGATAAATTAAATTTAGGTGATGAGATTAAAAATATAGTTCAGAATGCCTTGAACAATGGAGACTTTAACAGATTAAATCGGGATATTCAGAATGTTGTTAAGGGTGCACTTGATGAGGTTAGAAGATCAATTTATTGGAAACCAGAGGATCAACATAATTGGAATAAGCAAACTTCGAGTATTCATACTAGTAAGACTAATGGTTATCAGTATAAATATGAAGAGGATTCGCAGACATTGAGGGAACAAAGAACAAAACAACAAAGGAATAACCATAATATCATGAATAATTATAAAAGGTTGACTAAGTTCGCTGTTCCAGTTGGACAGGTGTCAGGCGTATTGTTTACTGTATTTGGGGTCATAGGAAGTGTTGCATTTGGAATAGCGGTAACCGTATTAACAATATTAGGATATTCTATTAGAAATAGTGGTGTATTTCATACCATTGCTATGGGATTGTTACCTTGTTTTATTGGGTGCATAATTTTGTGTATGAATGGAAGCAGGATTCGTAAGAGATTAAAAAGATTTCAAAGGTATATATCACAGATGCATGGCCGCAGTTACTGCTTGATTAATGACTTTTCCTCCGCAACAGGATTGAACCATAAATCTACGGTGAAAGATTTGCGGAAGATGATTGATATAGGTATGTTTCCAGAAGGACATATTGATGATAAAAAAACCTATTTTATACTAAACGACGAATGTTATGAACAATATCTTAAATTGCAGGAAGATATAAAAATGAAAGATTTAGAAGAACAGGAAAAGCAAAAATATCAGCCGATACACAAGGATCCTACACCGGAAGAAAAAAATGAGTTGAAGCCAGAAATTAGAAAAGCAATTGATGAAGGCCGACAATTAGTTATGGAAATTAGAGATGCAAATATTGCAATTCCAGGTGAGGAGATTTCATGTAAATTAGACCGATTGGAAGAAGTAACAGGAAAAATATTTGATTATGTGGAAGTTCATCCAGAAAAGTTTCCTGAAATAAGGAAATTTACGGAATATTTTTTGCCAACAACATTAAAACTATTGGATGCTTATAGGAGATTTGATGACCAGCCTGTACAAGGAGAAAATATTTCAAATGCAAAGAAAGAGATAGAGGACACGATGGATACTATTAATCTTGCATTTGAAAATTTGTTGGATAGTCTATTTGAAGATGTAGCAATGGATGTATCAACGGATATATCTGTATTAGAGACTATGTTTGCACAAGAAGGTTTAACAGAGAAGAATATGAGCGTGAAAAATAAAACCATGGAGGATAAAAAATGAAAGATGAAATACCAACACTAACATTTGAACCTTTTAGTGAAGATACATCAACTCAAGAAGGACTATGTAAAGAGATACTAAATGAAGATGATATGCAAGTTCAAAAGCCAATACTTGATGAAAGTATCCTTTCGCCTGAAGAGAAAAAGATGGTAGACGATTTTGTAAATCAAATAGATTTAAATAAATCCAATCTGATTCTCCAATATGGCGTAGGAGCTCAAAAAAAGATAGCAGACTTTTCTGAAACAGCCTTAAACAATGTGAGGACTAAAGATTTAGGTGAAATTGGGGATATGCTTTCTGGTGTTGTAACAGAATTAAAGAAATTTGATGTAGAAGAAGAGGAAAAAGGATTTTTAGGATTTTTCAAAAAATCATCGAACAAACTTACGGCAATGAAAGCAAAATATGATAAGGCAGAAGTCAATATAAATAAAATCTGTGAAGCACTAGAAATGAATCAGATACAATTGCTGAAAGACATAGCAATGCTTGATAAGATGTATGAACTTAATAAGACATATTTTAAAGAACTTTCCATGTATATTTTAGCAGGTAAAAAGAAATTGGCTAAGGTTCAGAATGAAGAATTACCTGCACTTATAGAGAAGTCTGCTGCCAGCGGTTTGCCAGAGGATGCACAGGCTGTCAATGATTTAACTGCTGTTTGCAACCGTTTTGAAAAAAAGATTCACGATCTAGAATTAACCAGAATGATTTCCATCCAAATGGCGCCACAAATTCGTTTGGTTCAAGGTAATGATACTATAATGGCTGAAAAAATTCAGTCTACGATTGTAAACACAATTCCACTATGGAAAAGTCAGATGGTTTTAGCATTGGGGGTTACCCATTCAGGTCAGGCTGCAAAAGCTCAAAGAGAAGTAACGGATATGACTAATGAGTTATTAAAGAAAAATGCTGAAACACTTAAAATGGCAACCATTGAGACAGCAAAGGAATCAGAACGGGGAGTTGTGGACATTGAGACACTTCGTATTACCAATGAGTCATTAATATCGACTCTTGATGAAGTTATACGTATTCAAACAGAAGGCCATCAGAAGAGGAAAGAAGCAGAAATCGAGCTAAATAGAATTGAGAAAGAATTGAAAACGAAGCTTTTAGAGATAAGAGGTTAATGAGAGATACCCAGTTTGATGTTGGAAAATGTTATCGCCAAATTTATCATACTATTTAAAAGTAGTTTTGTAGCTAAAGAAGATATAATATATAGATATAGTGGAGTTTTATAAAATTTGAAGATTATGTATATCTCCTTTTAGTTAAAAATTTAATATTTAATCAAGAGACTAAGTCAATCTATATGATACATGAACTTAGTCTCTTTTAGATTAGTCATATTCATCATAAAATATATATTATTACTTACTTTTGTAGTCTTTAAAATGCTTTTTCAAACATTCATAGCTTTCATCACTTATATCATGTTCAATCTTACATGCATCTGCCAATGCTGTTTCTTTGGTGACACCTATAGACATTAGAAATTCTGCAAGGAATTTATGTCTATCATAGGTCTGTGTTGCAATTTCAAGACCAGCATCTAATAATGTAATATATCCATTGGAATCCATCTGAATATATCCATTTTCTCGAAGCTTTTTCATAGCAATACTAACACTAGGTTTAGAGTATCCCATTTCATTTACTATATCAATAGAGCGGACCTGTCCAATACGTTCCTTAAGCATTAAAATCGTTTCTAAGTAATCTTCTGATGACTCTTGTATTTTCATTTTTTATCACCCCTGAAAATAGTTCTATGCATCTATGTTATTATACACTAACAGCTTTTTCAAGGACGGGATTGCATTGATTGACAACATGATTTTACAATGCTAAACTAATATTCAAGCAAGTTAGTTCAAACTAACTCCTTGATATAGATTAGAATTTGTAATAATAAGAATAAAGAATTATAGTGTAAGGAGGTTGAAAAGGTGAGTATTTTATCAAAAGACAAAGGGATATATGGTTCTGAAGTAGAGATGGTTAATAAATCCAATGATTGTGTGGTATATAAAATGAAAAGTAGTAATGGCGAAGGCGTTATGACTAGTTATCAAGTGTTTCCAGGTATTGAATTGATTTATAACGATTTTCATATGGGAAACTGCTTTCACAATAAACAATCCCATGAAAATATTATGGAGATCAATCATTGTCGTCAAGGACGATTTGAATGTGAATTTCTAAATGGAGAATATGTATATCTAGAGGAAGGGGATCTTGCAGTAAATATGTTAAGTAACAGAACTGCAAAGTCATGCTTTCCCCTGGAACATTATCACGGTGTATCTGTTGTAATATGTCTTGATGAAGCTCAAAGTTCAATTTCTTGTGTATTGGATAATATATCTATTAATTTATATTCTTTACGTCATAGATTATGTTGTGAAAATAGATGTTTTATTATGCGTGCTAAAAATTCAATAGAACATATCTTCTTTGAACTATATACAGTGCCAGATGAAGTGAAACTTGGGTATTTCAAATTAAAGGTATTGGAGCTTTTACTGTTTCTTAGTATTGTAGATATTGAAGAACAAAGAGAAGAGAGAAAATATTTTCATAAAAGCCAAGTAGATATTATAAAGGCAATTAAGGAATATATGACACAGGATTTGGAGGAGCATCATACCCTTGAGGAACTATCTAACCGTTTTAAAATACCTATAACAGCAATGAAACTTTGCTTTAAGGCGGTTTATGGGACTTCTATTTATGCTTATATTCGTTCATATAGAATGCAGGCTGCCGCTATAATGTTGCGACAAGAAAATGACAGCGTTGCTGCTATTGCTGGAAAGGTAGGATATAGTAATTCCAGTAAATTTGCTTCTGCATTTAAAGATATTATGGGTATGACCCCTTTAGAATACAGAAAAACAAATAGTCTAAATGGAGCATTATCTGATTCTTTAAATAGAAGATAGTTTTAAAACCAGTTATAGTAATATCTAAGGAAGTTAAAGAGCATATTTTCGGCATGATATTTAGCATAGATTAACTGGATATTTAATAAATGAATTTTATACCATAGATGACAAAGTGTTATTAAAGAAATTTTTGATTGTCTAATTAATTATAGTAAGGATAAATTATTAAATATTTTTTAAAAGTAGTATTGAGAATTATAATTTCATTGGTATTTCGAAATCCTTTGATATAAAATAAGTGAAGTGAAAACAAGTCTTCGTCTAATTGGAGCTAAATCAACTTTATGGAGTGGAACAAAAAAATAATACTTATTATAATGGATATGGTTAGTTTAGACTAACCATATTCCATTTTAGAAAGGAGCATTGCTATGAAGCAAAAAGGTAAGAAAAAGCAGGGACTTTCCCGCTTGTTTGAAATAGCTGGTGAGAAAAAGATATTGCTGATAGTATCGGGAACCTTATCAGCATTTAGTGCCATATGTATGTTAATACCATTTGTATCAGTGTATCAAATTTTGGGAGAATTACTGAGAAGCGGAGGTAATATTTCTCTAGTAGATAGTGCTATGATGATTAGATGGGGATGGATTGCTTTCGGTGGGTTAATTGTAGGTCTTATTCTCTTATACGCTGCAATTATTTGTTCCCATGTGGCGGCTTTTCGTATTTTATATGGTATGCGTATGGGACTAGCAAGGCATATTGGTAAATTACCCCTTGGATATTTAAATAGTACTGCAACAGGTGCTATAAAGAAGAATTTAGAGCAAGACGTAGAACGAATTGAGTTATTTGTAGCTCATACAATCCCAGACCTTGTAAATGCAGCAGCAACAGTTATTGTTATGTTTGCTATATTTTTTAGTCTTAATGGTTGGATGACGTTGATTTGTATAATTGCATTTATTATTAGTATCGCTATGCAGGCTTCAATGATGTTCGGTAAAAAAGCACAACATACAATGAAGGAGTATTTCGATGCACAGGAACGTATCCATTCTTCAGCTATACAATATGTACGAGGAATACCAGTAGTTAAAATATTTGGACAGACAGTATTTTCTTTTAAAAAATTTCATAATGATCTAATTGCCTATAGAGATTGGGCAGTAGCTTATTGTGATAAATTTGAAAATGGTATGGCTGTTTTTACCGTAGTACTTAATTCCTTTTTAACCTTCATTTTACCTGTTGGTTTGTTGATTATGAGTGGAGATCCAAATAATATATCCTTTGCTCTTGTATATCTATTCTTCATTATAATGATACCTGGTGTATCTTCTCCATTATATAAATTGACTTTGCTTGCCTCGGGTACAAGGGAAATTTTTGAAGGTGTTTCACGTATTGATGATATATATGCTGAAGAACCAATTAAAGAAACTTTAAAGCCAAAAATCCCTCATGGTCATGATATTACCTTTGAAAATGTATCTTTTGCTTATGAGAACAAAGCAGAGGCTACGAGAGTTGAAGCTTTAACCGATATTAACTTTACGGCTAAAGCTGGAGAGATTACTGCCTTAGTAGGGCCATCGGGTTCTGGAAAATCGACTGTAGCTAACTTAATTCCTCGTTTTTGGGATATTAAGACTGGTGAAATAAAAATTGGCGGAGTGAATATAAAAGATATTCCTACAGAAGAACTTATGAATATAGTATCTTTTGTATTTCAAGATACATTTCTCTTCTATGATACTTTATTTGAGAATATTAGAGTAGGTAGACCAGATGCGACTGATGAGGAAGTCTACGCTGCAGCAAGGGCAGCACAATGTCATGAGTTTATTGAAGAATTGCCAGATGGCTATAATACACTAATTGGCGAAGGTGGCGTATTTCTTTCGGGAGGAGAAGAACAGCGTGTCTCCGTTGCTCGTGCTATTCTAAAGAATGCACCTATTCTCGTTCTTGATGAAGCAACAGCCTTTGCCGATCCTGAAAATGAGTATAAAATGCAGATAGCATTAAAAGAACTGATTAAGGATAAAACCGTTATCGTTATTGCACATAGGTTGTCTTCTATAAAGACTGCGAATCAAATAATTGTATTAAAAGATGGAAGAATTGAACAGATTGGTACCCACAATAAATTAGTAGCTGAAGAAGGTCTATATCATCGAATGTGGAAAGCTTATACTAGTGCTTATGACTGGACATTGAAGAGTGGAGGTGCAAAGGCATGAAAATTTTTGAAAATATTACAGTAGGGCAACCCAAAAAACTTATAAAGCCTATTGGATTTACTATTTTGGCTAATTTAGTCAATGTAGTTCCCTTTATGTTTTCCATCGAAGCGATAAAGATTATATTTAATGCTTTTGATGGTTCTGGTACAGGACTTGACACAGCTAGACTTTGGAAGATTGTTGGCATATTATTTGCTTATATGATAGTTATGTTTATTGCTGAAAAGCCTGCTTATCGTCATAGTTATCGTGATGCTTATGAACTTTCAGCATATGGAAGAGCTAATCTTGCAGAACATCTTCGTAAACTTCCATTAGGTTATATTACAAGTCGGGACCCAGGAGATTTAGCTAATATGATAATGGGTGATTTCACCTTGATTGAAACTGGAGTATCCCATATTGTTCCGCAGCTATTTGGTGCGTTGGTTATGCCTCTTATGGCTTTTGTTTCTCTTTTATGGATTGACTGGCGTATGTCTATCGCCATGTTTATAGCACTGCCCATTACCATACTTTTATTATGGGCTTGTGCTAAGATACAAAGGCGTATGGCAGATAGACAGATGAAATCTAAGTTAGATGCAGGTAATCGTCTACAGGAATACTTATTGGGAATACGTGTTATGAAGGCCTATAATCTTGTAGGTGAAAAGTTTGCTCGTCTTGAGAACTCTTTCAGGAAGCTAATGAAAGAATGTATTCGTTTTGAAGCTTTATCAGGACCAATTATTCTTACTTCTATTACACTTATTCGTGCAGGTTTAACTTTAATGATTTTAACGGGGACTTATTTACTGATAGGAGGCTCTTTAGATGTATTGACCTTTGTAATGTTTTTAGTTATAGGTTCTAGGGTGTATGACCCTCTTACTTCGGCTCTAATGAAATATGCAGAGCTTCGCTATGATGAAAGGGCTGGAGAGCGTATTTTAAATTTAATGAATGAACCAGAAATGAGTGGAGATAAAGAGCCTAATGATAATACTGATATTGTTTTTGAAGATGTTTCCTTTGGATATGGGGATAAAACCGTTTTGCATAATGTTTCTTTAGAGATGAAACAAGGAACGTTGACAGCCCTTGTAGGACCCTCAGGAAGTGGTAAGAGTACGATATTAAAACTTTGTGCAAGATTTTATGACCCTACAAGGGGTAAAATAACATTTGGAGGAATTGATGAATCAACCCTTGATCCTGAAAAATTAATGAGAAAAATCTCCATGGTATTTCAGGATGTGTATTTATTCCAAGATACCATAGGCAACAATATTCGTTTTGGGAAAGAAAATGCTACAGATGAAGAAATGATTGAAGCAGCTAAAAAAGCTTGCTGCTATGATTTTATTATGAAGCTCCCTAAGGGATTCGATACTATGGTTGGAGAAGGAGGATGTACTCTTTCGGGAGGTGAAAAGCAGAGGATTTCCATTGCTCGTGCTATGTTAAAGGATGCTCCTGTGGTTTTACTCGATGAAGCAACAGCTTCCCTTGACCCTGAAAATGAGGTAGAAGTACAGAAAGCTATCAATGAACTAATAGCAGGAAGAACGGTTATAGTAATTGCTCATCGCTTAAAAACCATTAAGGATGCAGACAATATTATTGTTATGGAAGAGGGTAGAGTAGCAGGACAAGGTACACATGATGAACTTATGGATAGGAATGGGCTTTACAATAGATTGTGGACTATACAAATGGAGTCAAGTGGATGGGAGTTATAAAATAGTAAAATAAATTTAAAAGGACTATCTAAGTGATTTGTTAAATTACTTAGATAGTCCTTATTTTTTATTATAAATGTGATACTTATAGTACAATTAAGAGTAGATCCATATGAATATTAAATTAGATGATATATCAGAAGCAATTGAATTGGTGATAATTTACATACTTTTAATATAGAAATATGGAGCTAAAGCTATAATTAAAAGGGGTGAATGACTTGGGAGAATACTTTTGGGATACTCAAATGGATTATTTAAAATCTACAAAGGAGCAAATGTGGAATGATGATTACTTTGAATTTTTGGTAAATAAGATATGGAATATTCGTAGCTCTAAAGATGTTATAGATTTTGGTTGTGGATATGGATATTTAGGAATGAAGTTAATGCCGTTATTGCCTGAGGGAAGTACTTACACTGGAATTAATATGGGGGAAGAATTACTTGCTGAAGCTCGGAAAATATTTGAGAATGTACCATTCCACACTGAATTTATCAATATGGATTTAAGAGAATACATACCACAAAAACAATATGATATTGCAATTTGTCAATCTGTATTGAGACATATTCCACAGCCAAAGATGATATTAGAAAAGATGGTTAATTCAGTTGTATCTTCTGGAAAAGTTATATGTATAGAAGTCAATAGAAGAATGGAAAATGCAGGGCTGTATATTCATGGATATACATATGATATAGTTAAAAAAGATTTATTGTTACAAAGCCGATGGTATGATGAGTTAAAAAATGGGGGTCGAGATTATATGCTGGGAATTAAGGTTCCCATATATATGGAACAATTAGGATTAAAGGATGTTGAAATCCGAGTAAATGACTTTGTAGAATTTATAAGCCCAAAACATGATGGTGATGGATATGAAGAACATGTCAAAAACTTTCAAAAATTAAACAATGTACAAGGTACAAGCTATAAAAGTAAATGACACAGAAGACCTGTCTTTTGTTAATGCTAGAGGTCTTTTAATATCATATGGAACTAAGTAATTCTGTTGTTTGAATTAAGCAGTAGTCTTTTTATATATTAAAATTAGAAGTTAAATAAAAGTATTAAAAAATAATTTCAGTTTGTATAGTAATTGAAGTAGGGTCAGTATATACGCTAGAAGTTGAAAAATAATAAAGGATTCAAGTGATTTAAATACTCTAATTTAAAAAAACTGAATATGAGAAAGAAGATTTAGAGGATAGTATGTTTTCTATCCTCTTTAAATTAATTGGGATTCTAACTGATTTTATACCTCATTTGATTTCATGTATTTGATATATTCACTTCCCCATACTTCAAGTGCCTTTAATACTGGAACAAACTGTTTGCCAAGATCACTCAAAGAATATTCTACCTTTGGAGGAATTTGGTTGTATGCTGTTCTAATGATTAAACCATATTCCTCCATCTTTTTTAGCTGTTTTGACAGAGTTGCTTGTGTAAGATTATTGAGTGCTCTTTGAAGCTCATTAAATCTCATTGTTTTTTTGTTTAATAAATATAATATTATTAAAGTCCACTTTCCAGACAATATTTTTTGTGCTGTCGTTACTGGACAGACTCCAAATAATTCTTCCATTGCTTCACTCCTAATAGTATGTTTTGTGATACTAAGTATATAAAAATATAGTACTTGAATTTAATGTATTACTAGATATAATCATATCATGTACGATAAAAAGATCAAGAATTGATTTAGGAGGTATATTAAATGCAAGAAGTATACGATTTTTTAAAAGAAAGTGAAACTTATTTTTTAGCAACTATGGAAGGTGATCAACCAAGAGTTCGTCCATTTGGAACTGTGGATATCTTTGAGGGAAAACTCTATATCCAAACAGGAAAATCAAAAAATGTATCGAAGCAGATGCTTCACAATCCTAAAATTGAGATCTGTGCTATTAATGGAGAACGATGGATTCGTATACAAGCTAATGCCATTGAAGATGATAGATGTGAAGCAAGACAGCATATGTTAGATGTTTATCCAGATTTACAAAGTATGTATTCTGCAGATGATAATAACACTCAAGTATTATACTTAAAAGATGCTATTGCAACAATATACTCTTTTACGGAAGAACCAAAAGTCATCAAATTTTAATCCAATCTATCCTTTACAAATCAAGGGGACGGTTTTATCATTAGAACCGTTCCCTTGATTTGCAGACATAATACTAGGTATATTTCGCATCTTACTTTAATTGTTCTTGAAAAACCAACTCAACATGTTAAAATTTATAGAGACCTAAGGGATGAGGATGGCATGAAGTTGATTATAGAACAATCCAAAGAATATAAAGAGCCTGAAGTCAAAATTTCATGTTCTTATATCGACGAGCACCTATCTCAGCTCATTGAGCATATAAAGATGTTTTCCTATTCACTAAATGTGCAAAAAGATGGTGCAATTATATCCATCACTTTAGAGGACGTCTTTTATTTTAATACAGTTGATAATAAGGTTTTTCTCTATACTGAAAAAGAAGTGTACGAATATGATAAAAAACTTTATGAAATCGAAAAAGATTATATCCATACACCGCTTATTAGAGTCAGTAAAAATTGCATACTCAATATCTTCTGCGTTAGTTCAGTTCGTACACAGTTTAACGGAAGATTAGAGGCTACCTTAAAAAACGGAGAAAAAATTGTTATTTCAAGACATTATGTTTTTTATTTAGTCCACGTAAAAGCAATAGCGATAAACCACCGCAGGCTAACAGACTAAATAGACTGACAATAAATTGAACAGGTGTTGATTCATAATAACCTGATACACAGAAGGCTGCTGTTATTGGATATATATGGCGTATTGTACTTTCCATTCCTAAGAAAAGTCCCATGAATGAATAGATTTCTGCAAATATTAAAGCAAGCCAATATCCTTTTTTTAACCTATATACAATGGCTATTATAGGGGATACAGCAAGGAATAATCCAAATCCTTCTAAAAGATATATCTTTGCAAAGTCAAGGACCATGTCAAGCTCAAGTAAAGATATATGAAGTACTACTTCTACAATCAATGTGATTATATACATAAAAGCATACAGGGCTACTGCAAATATCCCTATGACAATCATCTTAGCTCCTACTAATTTGGAAAGTTCAACAGGTACCAGAGCAAGGGATTTCATGGTATCATCTTGATCCTCTCTGCAAATCATGTAGCTGCCCATAAGCGCAATGATTGCTGGAAATACATATAAGCTTCCTAATGACTGGATGGCAGTCATATACCATCCAACATTATCAATATATCGCTGACCATAGTATTGAAACTGTCCCTGCATAAACACAATAAATGCTACAATAACTGTAGAAAATACAGCAATCCATAAAATTTTTGAGCGTTTTAGCTTTAATCTTTCAGCCCATAACAATGTTTTCATTTTATCCACCTACTTTCCCTTACTTAGTGCAATATTTGCCCAAACGGTTGAGATTATTCCCCATATAGCAATACATAAGAGAGCTTTACTCAGATGTACTGGCTCTTTCATAACAACTCCTGAGATATTCCGCATTAGAATGGCTGTCATGCTTGAAAGAGGGTGGGCGTACATATTTACCATTAGCAGGATAAAACCAAGAAATGTATAGACTATAGTCGTACATACAGGTAGAATATATCCCTTTTGGGAGGCAGCCACAGCCAGAATAGGTATCATGGCAAAAGGCGTTAACACTCCGATTTCCAAGCATTTGATAAATAAGAATGATACGCTGTCTACCGTTAATGATACTGTTCTTGGCAGTATTCCTGCTATAATGGAACTCACAGCGGCGAGCAGCATGAAGCAAATGGAATAGAAAAATACTATCGTAAATTTACTGAGAAAGTATCTTATTTTGCTTATGGGGATAATCCATAGTTGTTTTAACATATCATTTTGATTTTCATCATACATCAGCATTGTGCAGAACATTCCCAACACTATGGGAAGGATAATCCATGGTGTATAGGAAAAAGTGGTAAATTTATAAAACTGTATTGGAGAGATTTCTGCCGTATCTTCTGCACTGAAATAGAATATGCCGATAATTGGCATAAGCATAGATGCAGATAGCATCAGCCAAATAAATTTTCTACGGCGGAGTTTTATAAACTCTGTCTCAATTAGATTAAGCAATCCCTTTCCCTCCTGTGACTTTCTTGAAATAATCCTCCAGAGTATCATTACAAAACTGTGAACCTGTTACAGAAATATTTTCAAGCATTAATGCTTTATTAATTTCACCTATATCAAGTGCTGTGTCATAGAGATGCAGCGTATGAGTATCCTGCACAGAGTATTCTTTTATGTGGAATTTCCGCTCTAATATCAGTGTAGCTTTTGCTGTATCGGAGACTTGTAATAGAATGTATTTGCTATTTTTCTTTTGAAGTTCTTTTAAGCTACTTTCTTCCAGTAGAATACCGTTGTGAATAATGCCAATATCATCAGCCAATAGTGCAATTTCAGAAAGAATATGGCTGGATATTAAAACTGTTTTTCCTTGTTCTACACATAAATCCCGTATAAACTTCCTAACTTCAGCAATACCAATAGGGTCAAGTCCGTTTATTGGTTCATCTAGTATAAGAAGTTCAGGATCATGAAGAATAGCATTGGCAATTCCAAGACGCTGTTTCATACCAAGGGAATACTTGCTGAATATTTTCTTGTCTTTATAAGGCAATCCTACGACTTCAAGAGCATTTTTAATAGCATTAGGATTTGAAGTTCCACGAAGTTTCGCAAATATTTCGAGGTTCTCTGCTCCTGTTAGATTAGGATAAAATCCAGGAGTTTCAATAATTGCTCCAATACGGGGATAAATACGTTTTTCGTTGCCTTTTATATTTTGACCGAAAACATCAACTTCACCTGCTGTAACGGAGGTAAGCCCTAAAATCATCTTCATAATGGTGGTTTTGCCTGCTCCATTTCGGCCAAGCAATCCATAAATGCGTCCTTTCTGTACATGGAGATTTACTTTATTTACGGCAGTTTGTTCTCCATAAACCTTCGTCAATTGTCGAGTTTCAATAATAAGATTATCCATCTTGATTTCCTCTCTTTCTTAAAGTTCTTGTTTTTTAAGTGCTATAATCGAAAATACACTAGATATAGTGCCAATTAGTACTATATTAATTAAACATGCTCCATATCCAGTACTAGAAGCAGTTCTCTCTGTGACCTGTGACAAGCTGTTCACCATACCTGCTGATGCTTCAGAAGATTGGCTATAAATACACAATGCACTTGCCAACGGATGTATGCCCATAAGGGGCACAGGTAAAACTATGACAGGGAACAGATATAACAGGGTAGCACCAATTGACATAAGATAACCTTTTTGCCCCAATACTGCTAAAAAAGTTATAGGCAGCATGGCAAAAGGAATGAGTATACCCCCTTCTGCAAATAAAATGAACGATTGCCAGATGGTTTGGGTATTCAGGTCTGGAAAACCTCCTGCAATAAATCCACTTAATACGGTAAGTATCCACGTGTACAAACATATTTCCAAGGATAGCATAAATACAGTTATTATTTTTGAAAAGTATAGTCTTCCTTTAGAAATAGGTATGATTAGCAACTCTTTTAGAGTATCATTTTTATGCTCGTCAAAGAATAATGAGGTTGTGAACATACCAATTACAGTGGGAAGGAAAACCATTCCAAGGTTTTTAAAAGCCAGTGTGTATAAATCCCCAAAGCTATCCATATAGCTGCTGCTTCTGGAAATACTGCAAGCTCGTTCAATTGCCAAAATAGATAGTAGTGTTGTCAAAATAAAGATAAATAGCATCATCTTCTTACGTTTTAGTTTTAATAATTCAGTCTGAATAATTGTCCACATAGTTTTTCTCCTTTCTATTTTTAAGTATAGCGTAGAAACCTTGCTAAAACCTTGCCAATTTCTTGCTTATTTCTTGTTTTAAAAAAGGAAAGCCCTGTATTAGTTACAGGACTTTTGGAAATGTTATGGTAAATATTGTACCACCAGATGGAGGACTTTCCACACGAATGGTGCCATCATGTATTATGACAAGTTCTTGAACAATGGATAGTCCGAGACCGTTTCCGCTGATTCTACGGGATTCATCTCCTTGATACATGCGTTCAAAAATATGTATTATATCTTTTTGGGAGATTCCTTTTCCATTGTCCGCTATGGTGATATTTGCTTGTTTTTCATCTTCTAAAATGTGAATATCAATTCTATCGCCTTCGCTATGTAAAAGAGCATTTTGAAGTAGATTGTTGAGTATGCGTGTATAGGCATTGTAATCTAAACGTACATCGTATCCCATATCAGGAATGTCAATTTCGTAGGTGAATTGTTTATCTTCTAACATTGGTATCCAATCCGCTAAAATATTTCGGGAAAGTTCATTTAAATCATAAATTTGAAATTGAAATATCTGTTCTTTGGCATCTAGTTTTACCCATTCAAATAAGGATTCTACGAAGTTTTTCAATTGATATGATTTGTCTAAAGCTATGACCATATATTCTTCTCTTTCTTCCCCTGTCACAATTTTTTCATGTATGGCCTCTAAATATCCGATTAAAGATGTCAAGGGCGTTTTGACATCATGGGAGAGACTAGTCATGAGGCGTTTGTATGCTTGTTCTGATTGTTTCAACTTAATAAGCTGTGTTTGATTGTTAATGGCGATTTCATTGATATTGTAGCAAATCATCTTCGTCATATCACTTTTTCTCGTGAGAACACGTCGATTTAGGTTTCCTCTTTTTATATCCTCTAGTGCATCTTTAATAATGGAAAGCTGTTCCTTTACACGACAAAGTTTAGTTGCAAGATAGAGGATAATACAAATACATAGAAATATGGAGAAGATAAAAATTGGTGTCCATTTCATGCTCTACGCCTCCTTATTAAAACGATATCCAACGCCATGTACGGTGAGAATATAAAAAGGTTGTTCTGAATCTGGTTCAATCTTTTTTCGTAACTTACTGATAAAGGACATGATATTGTTATCGTCAAAAGCATATTCATCTTCCCAAACATGGTTATAGATTTGTTTTTTTGTAAAAACTCGTCCTTTGTTGGAAGCTAAAAATGTCAACAAATCAAATTCCTTGACTGTAAGGTTAATGGATTCTCCATTTACGCAAACCGTTCGGTTTTCCTTGTCAATCACCATATCTTTAAAGTTGAGAATATTAAGGGGTACAGTTTGATTAAAAGTGGTATATCGCCTTATTAGGGATTCAACTCGTGCCATCAGTTCATTGATGCTAAATGGTTTTGTAAGGTAATCATCTGCACCAAGATGTAAGCCAGTCACTTTATCAATTTCATCTCCTTTGGCTGTCAGCATAAGCACGGGAACTGTACTGATTTTTCGTATTTCCGATAAGACTCGAAATCCGTTCATACCAGGCAGCATGATATCTAGAATCACAAGACAGTATAAGTCATTTTGTTCTTTAATTTTTGATAACCCTACCTTACCTGTATAAGCAATGTCAGCTTCTAAACCCTCCTGTGCAACGCATTTTTTTATCAATGCACAAAGCTCTATGTCATCGTCTATGATTAAAACTCTATTTGGCATGTTTTCCCTCCTGTATCTCTTATTCTTTTTATTAGTAATGCCAAAAGTGGCTTCCTCTGTTATTAGATAATCCATACTAATTCCTTCTAATGCTTTTATTATATTTTGCATGTTTGAAATATGCAAGGTTATGATATATCACAAAAAACAAGGAAGGATAGGCAATCTAAGCATTGCTAATTTATTGACTTTTTTGGAAATTTATTAGAAAATAAAATAAAAAGGGATGAGGGGAATTATGAATAAGACTATAGAACGAGCAAAAGAAATAATTGGAATCCATATCGATAATATTAGAGAAAGTAAAGCAGATGCTGTGAAATCAATAATTCTTGTTGGAAGTCTATCTAATAATAGTTATACTGGAAATGTAGGAAGTGATATAGACTTAATACATATTTTAAGAGATACGGTAGCTCATCATGTTCGAGAGGATATAATAGCTATAATTGAAAATACTATGACATTGACGGATTGTGATATACCTATTTCTAAAAATGTCTATAGATATGGAGATTTATATAGACCTTATCCAAAGGACTTTGAATTAAATCTGGAGAACAAAGATTTAATGGAATTGCCCATTGAGATTTTAAGGATTAAGGATTCAGGGATTATCATATATGGGGAAAATATTATTGAGGAAATAGATAACCCAACAAGGGAAGATATTATTCAGGCAAAAGAATTTGGAAGGCTTTGGAATAAAAAAATGGCTGAAGATTCACCAGAATGGTATGAAGAATATCTTAAAACGATAGATAATATAAGTACAAGGCTTTTAGCTCAATCTGTTTTGACTAGGGCAATGCTAGATTATTATTTTGAAACTGAAAAAAGCTGTTCAAATAAAAAAGAAATCCCTATAAAAATGAAAGAAGAGGTTTCTAATTATAGATTTCAGGAAATTTTAGATTTAAGTTATAAGTGGAGGTATTTTCCAAAGTTATTAACTCAGGAAGAAGAATGTTTTATGCATGAAGAATTTAAGGTTTGGAGAACTTTGAGAAAAGGAAAGGAAGTAGATTTTGTTCCACTGTTTTAAAATTAAAGGTAGAAGCAATTTTTATGTTAGTATGAATCTCTATTTTCAAATAGGGAGCTGCTTTTTCAATATTAGGATGAATATTTACGGCTATTATCCTCGACACTAACATATTAATTTTAATCAATAAATTAATATGTTAGTGTCAAAGGTATATTATAGTTTATATAAATAGCCTTGCTCCTTGGGCAACTATAAAGCATATAACAATACCTGTAATCGTTGGAACTAAAAATGATACCAAGGTCCATTTCCAACTTTGAGTTTCTTGACGTATAGTTAAGAGAGTGGTACCGCAGGGCCAATGATTTAGTGCGAACAACATAGTACAAGCAGCAGTTAACCAAGTCCAGCCATTGTCGACAAATAGTTGTTTCATCTCAGCTAGACTATCCAACTCTAATATAGATCCTTTGGACATATAACTCATAATTAAAATAGGAATAACAATCTCATTAGCTGGTAGACCCAGTATAAAAGCCATCAAAATATAGCCATCCATTCCCAATAATTGGGCAAATGGATCTAAAAATAGAGCACAATGGGTCAATAAGCTTGAATTACCAATGGTGATATTAGCCATACTCCAAATAACCAAACCAGCAGGAGCAGCCACCATAATTGCACGGCTCAATACGAATAATGTACGGTCAAAAATAGAGCGGACTATAATTTTGCCTACTTGAGGTTTCCTATAAGGAGGTAGTTCCAGAGTAAATGAAGAAGGTAAACCCTTTAAGATAGTTTTTGATAGCAATTTAGATATAAACAAGGTAATTATAACTCCTAATACTATAGCTGCCAGCACTGATAGTGTAGCAGTTAGAGAACGAAAAGCACCAGTAGAATTTACAATAAAGATAGTAGCGAGAGAAATCAATATTGGAAAGCGTCCATTACAGGGAACAAAATTATTTGTAATAATAGCAATTAACCGTTCTCGTGGTGAATCAATAATTCTACATGAAATAATTCCAGCAGCATTACATCCAAATCCCATACACATGGTTAAGGCTTGTTTTCCATGAGCTCCAGCTTTTTTGAAATAATAATCTAGGTTAAAGGCAACTCTAGGTAAATAACCTAAATCCTCTAATAGTGTAAATAATGGAAAGAATATTGCCATTGGAGGAAGCATTACCGATATAACCCATGCCAGTGTACGATAAACACCTAATATCAACATATCATGCAGCCAGTTAGGAGCCCTCATAAATTTAAAAAGCTGACTTAATTTTCCTTCTATCCAAAATAAACCTTTAGCTAATAGCTCAGAAGGAACATTGGCACCTTCAATGGTAATCCAGAAAACAAGACCTAAAAGGGCAATCATTATGGGTATACCAAAGATTCTAGAGGTTAGCACCCTATCAATTTTATGGTCTATTTTATTATGATTTTCATCTTGAAATGTAACAACTTCTCTACTAATATTCTCTCCAGTTTTTATAATACTAGAGATTATATGGTCCTTTAAATCTTTTAATTTAAAATTTTCTTTTTCAAAATAGGTATTGATAGATTCCAACTTTTTATTTAAAAATTCATCTTTAGATAGATCAAAATTTATATAGTCATTCATTGATTCTAGTAATTTATCGTCTCCATCAATTAAGCGAAGGGACATCCATCTACTGTTAATTTTATTTCCTACTAAGTTTTCAACATGAGATTGTATTCTTTTAACTGCATCTTCAAGGATTTCATCATAAATTACCTTTCTCGGATTAGTTTTTATTTCTCCACAGGCAACTTTTTCTATGGTATCTTTTAATTCTTCTAAACCCTCACCATTTCTTGCAGTAGTTCCTACTACAGGTACACCTAGAAGTTCTTCTAAACCTTTTAAGTCAATGTCAATGTTTTTTCTTTTTGCCTCATCCATAAGGTTTACGCATACAACTACTTTATCCGTAATTTCCATTATTTGAAGGACTAAGTTAAGATTTCTTTCCAAAGAAGTTGCATCTGTAACCACTACGGTTGTATGAGGATTTCCAAAACAGATAAAATCTCTAGCTATTTGTTCTTCTACAGAATTGGCTAAAAGGGAATAAGTACCTGGTAAATCCACCAATACATACCGTTTTTCTTCATGAATATATTCACCTTGAGCATTGGTGACGGTTTTACCAGGCCAGTTTCCTGTATGTTGGTTGAGGCCTGTAAGACTATTAAAGACCGTGCTTTTTCCTGTATTTGGATTACCAGCCAGTGCAACTACTATATCATCAGAGGACTCAAGCTTTATCTCAAAGGTTTCTTTTAATATATCTATACCTGTGGATTGGTTCGTTAGACCCATCAATAATACCTCCTTTATTTTTTGTGTTGTATTAACTCAACGAGAATTTGCGATGCTTCTTCTGAGCGTAATGCAATAGTAGCTCCTCTAATTTCATATGCTGTAGGATCTCCTGATGGGCTTTGTCCTAATGGCTTTACAGTTGTATCATAGATTAGACCTAAGTCTAACATCCTCCTGCGAATGGAGCCATCTGAAACAAGTTTTTTAACCCTACCAACAGAACCGATAGGTATTTGATTTAAGGTAAGTAAATTTTTATTCATAAGAAAACCTCCATCTTATTAATTTTTTATGGTTTTATTTCATAAGTTAGCTATAGGAAACTTTATTAGTTAAAGCTAATAATTAAGATATGCAGTAATGTTTATATATGTTACAATTTTAAATTTTAGGAGGGAAAAATGAAGGGAAAAGATGAGTTTTATACAGTTCGTGGCTATAGAATGATAAATGCAGAAAAAGAGTTATTAACTTCTAGTATGGAAGATTATTTGGAGATGATATATCGAATATCCAAAAAAGAGGACTATATACGGATGAATCAATTAGCAAAAAAATTAAATGTTCGTCCATCATCAGCTACTAAGATAGTTCAGAAACTAAAGGACTTAGGCATGGTAGATTACAAGAAGTATGGCATAATTCAGCTTACAGAAGAAGGCGAAAAAGTAGGCAGATTTTTATTGAAGAGACACAATATAATAGATGAGTTTTTAAAAAATATTGGAGTAGAAGATAATAGACTTAAGGATACAGAGATGATAGAACATGGTGTAAGTCTTAGTACCTTGGAAAATATACATATATTAAATAAATTTTTATTAGACAATCCTGATATAATGGAACGGTTTGAAAAATTTAAGGAAGGCTTATAATTTTCAAAATATTAAGATTAAAGAAGTAAATAAGAGAAATATATTGATAAAATGAGCAAAAGAGGTTGTATATACTTACTCTCATGTTGCATTTTATGAGCTAAGTACGTACAATTATTTAAAGGAATACCTATAAATGGATAAAATAAAAATGTAGAAAAATGCAAAAAATAATTAGAAAATTCAAATCAACGAATATTTTTCAAATATGCCGAATCCCATACAGCTTTTCTCAAGACAATATATCGAAATAGATAAATCTAACAATTGATATATTCTTAAAATTATACCAATTATATTCCAAATATAAAGATTGCATAAATAAAATATAATAAAGGTTTAAAATGAGTCTTATACTATCCTTAAATTGTTTCATTAGAACGTGTTCTGATAGTGATGGATTTATTTTGTATGTAGATACAAATTGAATCAAAAATAATCAGAAAATAAAAAATATAGGCATGATTACGAATCTTGTAGTTATTAGTTTGTTATGTACATATTAATGAACCGAAGTTACAGCAAAGATAATCTATACACTTATTTTTGCTATAACAATAAATTAAATGAATATTATGTTTTAGATTTTTTTAATAAAAATATAATATATAATGAATTCTTTAATGTATTAATATCTATTTTAATTTAGAAGTTATTTACGAAAAATCTAAAGCCTCTAATATCATTTATAATTCTTTAAGAATTAGAATAGGGGGTATTTATAATGAAAAAGTTTTTATCACTATTATTAGTTGCAATGTTGATAGGTTCAATGTTGGTTGGCTGTGGTAAAAAAGATGTAGGAAAGGTGGTTGATGATCAAGATGTAGCAGATGATCAGCAAGAAGAAGTAGAAGAGAAAAAAGAACCAGTGGTATTTAGAATTACTGGTAGTAAAACTGTTACTTTAAATCCTCATATTTATGAAACTACAGCAGAAAGTGAGACAATGGGTTATATTTTCGGTAATTTACTAGCTATGATCTATGATAAGGACACCGATAACTATAAGGTAATTGGTGACCATGCGGTAGATCTTCCTACAAGGAATGAAGATGGAACGGTATGGACCTTCAAGTTAAAGGAAGATTTGAAATGGGAAGACGGTTCACCTCTAAATGCTAGGGATTACGAATATTCCTATAAGATGTTGATGGATCCAAAGCTCAAGAATTCTAGAGGTCCTCAAATGTTTGATGCGGATATAGTTGTAGTAAATGCTAAAAAGTATTGGGATGGAGAATGTGAGTGGGAAGATGTAGGTATAAAAGTATTAGATGACTATACTATTGAATTCACTTTAGATTTTGCAGTGCCAGAAATGGACTTCTATTTGACTTTTTCAGGTGGCGGACCTAGTTCACCAGTACAGGAAAAGATATACGAAGCGGGAATGAATGAAGATAGAACAGAAACGGATTATGGGACATCTGCAGAAACTGCACCTTCTTCTGGTATATATAAACTTGTAGAGTGGAATAGGGATCAGAATAAAGTATATGTAAAAAATGAGTATTCACCAATAAAAGATATATATACACCAGATAGAATTGAGCAGAGAGTTGTAGAAGATATAAATACATTAGTACAGTTATTTGAAAACAATGATACAGATTATGTTGGTCTAGCAGGAGCACATTATGATAAATATGCAGAAGATCCAAGATTAGTATTTTCAAAGAGCACATCTGTTTGGTCTATGTTTATAAATATGGAGTCGGAAGAGAAACCATTTTTAAGAGATGTAAACTTTAGGAAAGCTCTTTTTTATGCAATGGATAGAAATACTATTGCAGAAGATATTGTGAAAACTGGAATGCCTGCTGCATATGTAGTTTCTAGTGCTAAGATTGCAGTCCCATCAAAGGGATTAACTTATCGTGAAACCGATGTGGCAAAAAGTGTATTGCCAGAAAATAATGGATATGATTTAGAATTGGCTAAGGAATATTTTGATAAAGCCTATGAAGCTTATGGCAAGAAGATGGAAGTTGAAGTCCAATATTTTGAGAATAGTGAAAATATGAAGCGTATGGCAGAACTATTGGAACAAGTTTATGAGAATGCATTTGGTTCTGATAGGATAGATGTACAGTTGAGAGCCGTACCATGGAATAACGCATATGATAATATGCAAAATGGTAATTATGATCTTGGATTTGGAGCATGGTCAGGAGGATTATTTAATCCTTGGTCTAGTATGGAGGTATATACTCAAGGATTTACAATGAAGCTTGACCAATTTAGAAGTGATGAATTTGATGAGTTGTATAGAAGGACTGTAAAAGGTGATTTGATATTTAAAGAAAAAGAAAGATTAGAAGCATTAGGAGAAATGGAAAAGATGTTATTTGATGCGGTACCTTTTGTGCCTATGTATGAACAACAGGGAGCTTTTTTGTTCCATGATAGAATCGAGTTAATTACAGGAGGCAAGTATTTACCTGGAGTAGGATTTGCCGTAGAACAAAGTACTTTTGGACCATTAGAATAGAAGATAAATATCAAGTATTTATAGCGGCTTTTGCCGTTATAAATACTTGAACTACCAATATAAAAGCCATTGAAAGGAGCATCAAAAATGCTTAGATATACAGCTCAAAGACTTATTTTAATGATGATTACCCTATTTATTATAGTTTCCGTTTCGTTTTTTGTACTTCATGCTATGCCTGGCAGTTTTATCACGGATCCGAAGATGCCTAAGGACGTTAGAGAGGCAATTGAAAATAAATATCATTTAAATGATCCAATGAGAGTACAGTATGGATACTTTTTAAAGGAATTTTCTAAATTAGATTTTGGAGTATCTATAGCTATACAGCCTAAAGTAGCAGTAAATAAAATATTGGCATCTAAAATACCAGTTTCAATGCAAGTAAATATATTTTCTTTATTACTCAGTATACCCGTCGGCATTATATTAGGGATTTGGGCAGCCCTTAAGAAAAACAAGGCTCCAGATTATGTTATTAATATATTGATAATAGCATTTATATCTATACCATCATTCATATTTGCGTCTTTGCTTCAATATTTTATAGCCTTTAAGCTTGGCTGGTTCCCTATAATAGTAACAACTGAAACTACTCTAACATGGAGTAAGTTTGTGTCCATAGTTTTACCTATATTAGCTTTATCTTTTGGTTCTATTGCGGGTATTGCAAGATATACTAGGGCAGAACTATGTGAGGCATTGAACTCTGAATATATGCTTTTAGCTAAATCCAAAGGTTTAAATCAGGTACAAGCTACTACGAGACATGCTATGAGAAATTCTTTTATTCCTTTAGCTAATATTATAATACCGATGTTCACAGGGATTATGGGGGGCTCTTTAGTAATTGAAAAGATATTTGGTATCCCTGGAATGGGAAACGTCATGATAGATGCAATTAATGCGAAGGATTATCCTGTAGCCATGGGAGTGCTTTTTTGGTATTCTTTAATAGGATTATTGACAATTTTAATTGTAGATTTATCTTATGGAATTATAGATCCTCGTATTCGTATGGGAGGTAGAAAATAATGAAGACTAAAACTGAAAATAAATTTGAATTTATTCAACTTGATGAAACATTAAAAGACGAGAAATTTGAAGATGAAGCTATAGGCTTTTTTAAAGATGCCATGATTAGATTTAGAAATAACAAGTCATCGGTAGTAGCATTAATAATTGTAGCTATTATTGTAATAATGTCTATTTTTGGTCCCATGATGAACAAATATACCTATAAAGAACAAAATCCTAAACTTGCTCTACTACCAGCTAGAATTCCAGGGCTTGAAAAATTGGGCATCTGTGATGGTATCAGAGCTATTAATGTTAGAAAAGAGAGTATAGAAGAAAAATACAAGGACTCATTAGTAGAAATAGTAAAGGAGTATAAAATTAGAGATACGGATATGGCAACTATAAAGGTTGATATGTATAAGTATACTGGAGCAGAGGACAAGTATTTTTGGTTTGGAACGGATTCTTTAGGCAGGGATCAGTGGACAAGATTGTGGAGAGGATCTAGAATATCTTTAATTATAGCTATCCTATCTATGTCAGTAAATATATTTATCGGCGTTATATATGGAGCTATATCAGGATATTATGGTGGAGTTGTGGATTTGATAATGCAGAGAATTATAGAGATAATTGGTGGAATTCCGTTAATGGTTATTGTAATTTTATTTGTGCTATACTATGGACCGGGGATCATACCTATTGCTCTTGCTCTATGTCTCACAGGATGGATAGGCATGAGTCGAATGATAAGGGCTCAGTTTTATAAATATAAGGGAATGGAGTATGTATTGGCTGCTAGAACTTTAGGAGCAACGGATAGAACCCTTATTTTTAGACATATATTGCCAAATGCTATGGGAATTATTATAACTATGAGTGCTTTGGCAATACCTGGTGCTATCTTTTCAGAATCCTTTTTAGCCTATATAGGTTTAGGGCTTCAAGCACCAGAACCATCTATAGGAGTATTGTTAGCTGAGGGACAGAAAGTGCTGTTACAACACCCGCATTTAACCGTATTTCCTGGACTTTTAATTTCTGTTCTTATGATTTCATTTAATTTACTAGGAAATGGTTTGAGGGATGCATTTGATCCAACATTAAGAGGGCAAGAGTAGGGGGCGAAGATGAAAATGAAAAATGAAGATACTATATTAGAAGTCAAAGATCTATATGTAAGCTTTAATACATATTCAGGAAAGATTCATGCTGTTAGAGGTGTTGATCTTAATCTTAAAAAGGGAGAAACTTTAGCAATAGTTGGTGAATCAGGTTCAGGTAAGTCTGTTACTGCAAGAACCATAATGGGATTATCATCCAAGAATGCTATTATTAGCAAAGGGGAAATAATATATGGAGGAAAAGATTTAATAAAGCTAAACGATAAGGAGATGTCAAATATTAGGGGATCAGAGATTGCAATGATATTTCAGGATCCAATGTCATCTTTAGACCCAGTTATGAAGATTGGGAAGCAGATTACGGAAACGTTGAGGGTAAAACAAAAAATTTCTTCAGCTGAGGCAAAGGACAAGGCGTTAAAGATAATGGATGCAGTTGGAATTGATCAGGTTGAAAGAAGATACAATCAATATCCATTTCAGTTTTCAGGAGGAATGAGACAGAGAATTGTAATAGCGACGGCTCTTTCTTGTGATCCAGAGATATTGATATGTGATGAGCCTACTACTGCTTTAGATGTTACAGTACAGGCAAGGATTCTTGAATTAATTAAAGATATACAAAAAGAGCGTAATTTATCTGTAATATTTATTACACATGATTTAGGGGTAGTTGCTAATGTAGCGGATAGAGTTGCTGTTATGTATGCGGGAAAGATTGTTGAACAGGGCACTGTAAATGAAATATTTAAGAATCCTAGACATCCTTATACCATGGCTTTGCTTTCTGCAATGCCAGATTTAGAAACCGATTCATCTACTGAACTATATGCTATACCTGGAGCTCCACCAAATTTACTTTTTCCACCAAAAGGAGATGCATTTGCTCCAAGAAATAGATTTGCTATGAGGATAGATTTAGAAGAAGAACCGCCTATGTTTAAAGTATCAGATACTCATTATGCAGCTACATGGTTGCTCCACGAAGATGCACCTACTATTGATTTTAATAGTTTTAAACAAAAAACATTGGAAAAAAGAAAAGGATTTCAGGATGAAGAAAAGCGTATATCGAAGGACGAGAGACCGTTATTAGAAGTTAAGAACTTAAAACAATATTTTACCTCGGGATTTGGCAAAAGAAAATTAGTAGTAAAGGCAGTTGATGATATTAGTTTTGATATATATAAAGGTGAAATATTTGGGCTAGTTGGAGAATCTGGTTGTGGTAAAACTACAACGGGAAGATCGATTATTAGATTATATGAGCCTACAGATGGTGAAGTGTATTTTAAAGGTAATATTATATCGGGTAAAGCTGGGCAAAAAGAAAGTAGAAAGCTCACTCAAGATATCTCCATGATATTTCAAGACCCTATAGCATCATTAAATCCTAGAATGACCGTTAGAGAAATAATTGGAGAAGGTTTAAAGATAAATAAGCTATGTAAAAATGAAAAAGAAATGGCAGAAATGGTTTATGATATACTTGAAACCGTTGGTTTAAGCAAAGAACATGCTAATCGCTATCCTCATGAATTCTCTGGAGGTCAGAGACAGAGAATAGGTGTTGCTAGGGCGTTAATAGTTAATCCAGAATTAGTAATTGCAGATGAGCCAGTATCAGCGTTAGATGTTTCTATACAAGCTCAAGTTCTTAATCTATTAAATAAATTGAAAAATGAGTTAGATCTTACTATAATGTTTATAGCCCATGATCTTTCAGTAGTTAAATATTTTTCGGATAGAATAGGAGTTATGTACTATGGTAAGTTAGTAGAAGTAGCTGATTCAGAGGAGTTATACCGTAATCCGTTGCATCCTTATACTAAGTCTTTATTATCGGCTATTCCTATTCCTGATCCTGATTATGAAAGAACCAGAAAACATATTGATTATGATCCATCGATGCATAATTACAGTAAAGAAAAGCCTGAAATGGTTGAAGTAAAAAAAGGTCATTTTGTGTATGGGTCATCATCAGAAATTAAACAGTATAAGAAATCATTATAAAGAAATAAATTAAGGGGACGGTTCTATTGATTTTTAAATCAATAGAACCGTCCTTTTAATTTATGCTAATAACTAGTTTAGCATATAATTTTATTTTGAAATATGAAGATACAATGCATTAAATATACGATTTTTAAGGCAAGGATGTTTCCTTGTTTTTTGTAATAATATATATTTAATCTCCTTATATTGACAAGATTTCAATACAAGAATATTATTAGTATAACTAGTATGAAAAGTAATACCGAAAGGAAGTGCATTATGAATAAAAAGAATTCAGAAGACAAATATATGGGTTCTGTGAAAGTAGGCTCAAAGGGACAGATTGTTATCCCGAAGGAAGTAAGAGATATGTTTCATATTTCTTCGGGAGATACTTTAGTTTTGCTGGCAGATGTAGAAAAGGGTATTGCAATTGAACGATATGATGTTTTTTCTAAGATTGCTGATGCAATTTTTGNATCCATTGGAGTCGGAAGAAGATTCACTTATTTTTGCTAAAGAAATAAAAAAGTTGAGTAAGTCTGGAGGAGAAGATGATGAGTAAAATAGTATTTTTTAGCATTCCAGCTTATGGACACACGAATCCTACCATAGCAGTAGTAGATGAATTGGTAAAACGAGGTCATGAAGTTTGGTATTATTCATTTTATGAGTTTCAGGAGAAAATTGAAAATGCAGGTGCAAAGTTTATTCCGTGTGATGACTATTTACCAGAACTTACTCCTAAGATAGAAAAGAAAGTTGGAAAGAATTTCGCAGCTCTTATTGAGATGGGAGCAGATACAACAATCAATTTAGACCAAAAGGTATGTGAAGAGCTTAAGGAATTTAAACCAGATTGTATTGTATCGGATTCTATATGCATTTGGGGAAAACTATTTGCAATAAAATTAGATATACCCTATATCTATTCTACTACCACATTTGCAATGAATAAATACACTGCAAAGTTAATGAAGCAGAGCCTAAAAGAAATGTTTCTTATGATTTTGGGCTTTCCTAGAGTTAATAAAAAGATAAGGCTACTACAAGAAAAAGGCTATAAGGTAAAAAATCTTATAAGTATTATTCAAAATGACAATTATACTGATACGATTGTTTATACATCTAAAGAATTTCAGCCTATGGTAGAAACATTTTCAGATAGGTATGCTTTTGTAGGCCCTTCTTTCTCAGTTCCAGAAATTGAAGGAATTGAAAAGAAATATCCACTGGTTTACATTTCATTGGGAACTGTGTTGAATCAAAATAAGGATTTTTATCAAAAATGTATTGAGGCATTAGCTGATGTAGATTGCCAAGTTATTATGTCCGTTGGAGAGAAAACGGATATTTCTAGTTTTGGCAAGCTGCCAGATAATTTCAAAGTTTATCATAAAGTTGAGCAATTAAAAGTTTTACAACAGACTGATGTATTTATTACTCATTGTGGAATGAATAGCATAAATGAAAGTCTATATTTTGGAGTACCATGCGTTTTATTTCCGCTGCATAGTGAAGAAACTATGGTGGCTAATCGAGTAGCAGAGCTAAATGCTGGGAAGAGATTAAAGTCGGATACTCCAAGGAGTATTCGAGAAGTTGTTTTACAAGTATTGAATGATATATCCTATAAAAGAAATGCGGAAATTATTTCTAAAAGTTTTAAGAAAGCTGGAGGAGCCAGTGCAGCTGCAAAGAAGATAGAGAGTGTGTATAATAAATAAAATCAAGGGGGGATTTATTTTGAAAAGATTAGAAATTGCTGTTGAGTTAAGGAAAGAGGGGAAATTAAAAGAATCAAATGAAGTTTTAATAGATCTTGTAGAGGAATATCCTAATGATCCAATAGTCAATTATCAATGTGCATGGAGTTTTGATGTTTTAGGGTTAGAGGCAGATGCAGTACCTTATTATGAAAAAGCTATTTTAATTGGTCTGCCAGATAAGGAGTTACAAAGTGCATTTTTAGGATTAGGTAGCACATATAGAACATTAGGACAATATGAAAAATCAAAAGAAGTATTTGAACAAGGTTTAGCTAAGTTTACAGAGAATAGAGCAATAAAAGTTTTTTATGCGATGACATTATATAATCTAAAGGAATACTCTAAAGCAATGGAAATATTATTACATAATTTAGCTCAAACATCTTCAGATGAAAATATACAGAATTATAGAATGGCAATAGAATTTTATTCGGATAAGCTGGATCAAGTGTGGTAATCTATTACAATCGGAACAAGAATATCGCCATTATCTATAGAGGTTTTGCCATGCCAGGAATTGTAGAAACAGGTCTATTTTTTAATATGTGTAGACGAATTATTGTTGGTATAAATAGAGGTGCTAAAATTATTGAGAATCAATTTTATGTAAACTGAGTCTATCGTTTGTTTATGGGCATATATACATAAGCATAAGATATAAAGTGGTTGAGATTATAGAGAAGAGAGTTGAGAGCATGGCTTTTTTTGATAATAGAGAACGAATAAAGAAAATTGCAAGGGAATATGGAAGATTAGTGAAAGAAGAATTAGATGTAAAAAGTATATACTTATATGGTCTATAGGTAAAAGGAACTTATACATCAGATAGTGATATAGATATAGCTGTAGTTGGAGATGATTTCAGTTAGGATTCAATAGAGGATACATTTATGTTAATGAGAATAAGAAGAAAAATATACAATAGAATTGAGCCTAGAGCTTTTAAAACTTGTGATTTTAATCCATCAAATCCCTTTGCAAAATAGATAGTAGAGACTGGAATAATGATAATGTGGAGCATAATATATTATTTAAAATTTAATTTTATATTGTGAAAGTAGTAAAAACCCCATATGTGGGGTTTTTACATTATCCAAATCATTTTATAAATATTTTGAGAACTGCTAATTTAGCAATAAGTCCTTTTATCCTGGTGTTTACTACGTTTATCTTTATGACAATTATAAACCAATGTACCCGCTGTTACTACATTGTTAGTTGGACATGGGTCTGGTGTTGTAGAAATCACTTTTGCAGTATTACATATACTACATTTAGTTTTTTTGTTTACTATTCCTCTAATTAGAATGTTTTTAGAAGTACCACTTGGAATCGTGCCTATATTATAAGAACCACACCAAGGATTCCAAGTATCTCCTCCATCTGTAGAGAATTCTACACACATGATACAGCATGGGATATCATCTCTTAAAACAACGTTCTGTGCATCTGATGGTCCAGCATTTGACACTGTAATTGTATAAATTAATGGGCATCCTGGCATTACTGGATTAGGATTCGATGTCTTGGTAATTGAAATATCAGCTTCACCTTTTGTTATCGTAGTAGTTGTAGTAGAGGTATTGTTATCAGGTTCAGGATCCGGTGTTGTGGAAGTTACACTGGCAGTATTAGATATAGCACCTGTAGCTGATGAACTCACTATTCCCCTTATTAAGATGGTTCTTGAATCTCCATTTGTCAATGTGCCTATATCATAAGAACCGGTCCAAGGTTGCCAAGTGATTCCTCCATCTGTAGAATATTCTGCTTCAGAAATATTAGATGGAATAGTATCCGTTAAAACAACATTTTGTGCATCTGTTGGACCAGCATTTGATACATTTATTGTATAATTTAGCATATCCCCAGCATTTACAGGATTTGGACTTGAGGTCTTTGAAACCGAAATATTAGCGGATTCAGCTGCTCTTACTGTAGTATTTGATGTAAATGTATTATTACTAGGATTAGGATCTGGTGTTGTGGAGGTTACATTTGCAGTATTAGATATAATGCCGGATGGAGTAGATGAGCTTACAGTTCCTCTTATTAAAATAGTTCTGGAAGTTCCAGCTGGTAATGTACCTAGAAAATAAGAATAGGGACTGCTCCATGGGAACCAAGTCATTCCTCCATCTATTGAATATTCTGGGTCTAAAATTTCGGATGGAATAGTATCATTTAGGATAACATTTTCAGCATCGGATGGTCCTGAATTTGACACAGTAATTGTATAGTTAAGCATATCTCCAGCATTTACAGGGTTTGGAGTAGAGGTTTTCATAACTGAAATATCGGCTGATTCAGCTGTTGGTATTACTGTAGTGTCTTCTGTAGAGGTATTGTTGTCTGGATTAGGGTCTGGTGTTGTAGAAGTTACATTTGCAGTATTAATTAATACACCTGTGAAATTTGGATCTACAGTTCCTCTAATTAAAACAGGTACTGAAGTTCCAGCTGGTAATGTGCCTAAATTTAAACTACCCGTCCAAGGGTTCCAAGTTACTCCGCCGTCTGTAGAATATTCTGCACCTGTAATTTGAGATGGAATAGCATCATTTAAATTAACATTTTGTGCGGTTGATGGCCCAAAGTTTGATACATTAATTGTATAAGTTAATAGATCTCCTGCATTGACTGGATCAGGATTTCCTGTTTTTACAACTGAAACATCTGCTGAAGCTTCAACTGGCACAACTGATGTAGAGGTGTTATTATTTGGGTTAGGATCAGGTGTAGTTGAAGTTACATTTGCAGTATTAATTAGTACACCTGTGAAATTTGGATCCACTATTCCTCTAATTAGAACAGGTACTGAAGCTCCAGGTGGCAATGTGCCCATATTTAAACTACCCGTCCAAGGTTGCCAAGTAACTCCGCCATCTGTAGAATACTCTGGGTTAATAATTCCTGGTGGTATGACATCATTTAGAGTAACATTTTCTGCCGCTGATGGTCCAGCGTTGGATACATTGACATTATAAGTTAATATTTGTCCTGCGATTACTGGAAATGTAGTTGGTGTTTTTGTAACCGAAACATCAGCTGATTCAGGTGCCATTACTATGATATCTGCTGTAGATGAGTTATTACCTGGATTAGGATCCGGTGTAGTTGAAGTTATATTGGCAGTGTTAGATATTATAGTACCATCTGGAGTTGATGGATCTACAGTTCCCCTAATTAAAATGGTATTTGAAGCTCCAGCTGGTAATGTACCTATATTGAAACTACCCGTCCAAGGTTGCCAAGTAATGCCTCCGTCTGTTGAGAATTCAGGATTTAAAACTTGTGGTGGAATAACATCATTTAATGTAACGTCTTGTGCATCTGATGGTCCTGAATTAAATACATCAATTGTATAATTAAGCATATTTCCAGCAACTACTGGGTTGGGACTCCCTGTCTTGTTGACGGAAACATCTGCCAGAGCATTAACATCTGTAGTCACTGTAGAAGTATTGTTATTAGGATCAGGGTCTGGTGTTGTAGAAGTCACATTTGCAGTATTAACTATTATAGTACCAGCTGGAGTAGATGGATTTACTTTTCCTCTTATTAAGATGGTGGTTGTAGTTCCACTTGGCAATGTACCTATATCATAAGAATTAGAAGGTGGCCAAGGTTGCCAAGTAATGCCCCCATCTGTGGAATACTCTGCTGGTGTAATTTCAGGTGGAACGATGTCATCTAATGTAACATCTTGTGCATCTCCTGGTCCGAAGTTTGATATATCAATTGTATAGGTTAGTTCATCTCCTGCATTTACTGGACTTGGATTCGCGGTTTTGTTAACTGCAAGGTCTGCTGGAATTGCATTGACTTCTGTAATTACTGTAGAAGTATTATTATCAGGATCAGGGTCAGGAGTTGTAGAAGTCACATTTGCAGTATTAAAAATGAGACCTGATGGAGTTGTTGGATCAACTGTTCCTCTAATAAAAACTGTGGTTGTAGCTCCACTTGGTAGTGTCCCTATATCATAAGACCCAGTCCAAGGCAGCCAAGTAACTCCATCTAGGGAATATTCTGGATTTAAAAGTTGAGGTGAAACAGCATCAGTTAATACAACGTTTTGTGCATCTCCTGGTCCTGCATTTGCTACATCAATTGTATAATTTATCATATCTCCTGCATTTACTGGGTTTGGAGTTCCTGTTTTTACGACTGAAATGTCCGCTGGTAATGCATTAACATCTGTAACTGTTGTAGATGAGTTATTACCTGAATCAGGATCCTGTGTTGATGAAGTTATAGTTGCAGTATTAAATATCTGACCTGATGGAGTCGCTGGGTCAACTGTTCCGCGTATTAGAATCGTCCTTATTTCACCACTTGCCATTGTACCTATGGTATAAGGACTTACCCAAGGATTCCAAGTTATTCCGCCATCTATGGAGTATTCAGGGTTTAAAACTTGCGGCGGAACATTGTCAGTTAGTGTAACATCCTGTGCATCTCCTGGTCCAAAGTTAGTTACATTAATTGTATAATTTATCATATCACCAGCATTTACTGGGTTTGGACTGGCTGTTTTGTCAACAGAAAGATCTGCCAGTGCATTAACATCTGTATTTACTGTAGATGAGTTATTACCAGGGTTAGGGTCAGGAGTTGTAGAAGTTACGTCTGCAGTATTAGTCATAGTACCTTGCGGAGAATTTGGATCTACTGTGCCCCTAATTAAAATGGGCCTTATATCGCCACTTGGCATTGTCCCTATAAAATATGACCCAGTCCAAGGCTGCCAAGTCAATCCTCCATCTGTAGAGTATTCTGGATTTAGAAGTTCAGGAGGAGTAAAATCAGTTAAATTAACATCTTGTGCAGTCCCAGGACCTAAATTGGCTACAGTAACTGAATAATTAAGCATATCACCAGCAGTTACTGGATTAGGGCTTGCTGTTTTTATAACTTCAATATCGGCATCTTGTTGATCGGAGTTTGTAACTACTGTAGATGAATTATTACTAGGATTAGGGTCAGGAGTTGTAGAAGTTACATCTGCAGTATTAATTATAGGTCCTGGAGGAGAATTTGGATCTACTGTACCTCTAATTAAAATGGGTACTACATCGCCACTTGGTAAAGTTCCTATAAAATATGACCCACTCCAAGGTTGCCAAGTCAATCCTCCATCTGTAGAGTATTCTGGATTTAGAAGCTGAGGAGGAGTAAAGTCATCCAAAAAAACATTTTCTGCATCTGATGGACCTAAATTCGATACATTGATTCCATAAGTTAATACATCTCCAGTATTTACTGGGTCTGGGCTTCCAATTTTGTTAACTGCAACATCTGCAGAAGCTTCATTAACTTGTGTAGTTATTGTAGTTGTATTATTATTAGGATCAGGATCGGGTGTTGTAGAAGTTACATTTGCAGTATTGGGAATAGATCCTGATGGGGCAGATGGATCTACGGTTCCCCTTATTAAAACAGTAGTTGTAGACCCGCTTGGTAAACTTCCTATATTATAAGACCCAGTCCAAGGCTGCCAAGTTATTCCACCGTCTGTGGAGTATTCTGGGTTTAAAATTTCAGGCGAAATAGTATCAGTTAAGTTGACATCGTCTGCATCTGTTGGTCCAAAGTTTGTTACATCAATTGTATAATTTATTTGATCTCCTGTATTTACAGGGTCCGGACTTGCACTTTTTGTAACAGCAAGGTCTGCCGATAGAACAATTGGTACAATTGCTGTAGATGAGTTATTGTTAGGAAACGGGTCTGGTGTTGTAGAAGTTACTGTAGCAGTATTAATGATAACTCCTCTAGCAGCTTGGTCTATTGATCCTCTAATCAAAATAGTGTTTAAAGTTCCGCTTGGCATAGTTCCTATATTATAAGACCCAGTCCAAGGCTGCCAGGTTATTCCACCGTCTGTAGAATATTCTGGATTCAAAAACACATCAGGAGTAATATCACTTACCACGACGTTTTGTGCTTCATCTGGTCCTCCATTTGCTACATCAATTGTATAAGTGAGTAATCCTCCTGGACTTATTACATTTGGAGTTGCTGTTTTTAATATTGAGACATCTGCTGGATCAAGAAATTCTTCATCTATAGCGGATTCATCAATAGACTTTTCATCTGAGTTTTCAGTATTAATAGCAGCACTTTTATATCGGTCGAATATAGCTCGACCTAATGTTGTATCCATAATATCACCTCTCTAGTGGCTAAATTCGCCATTTAATAATATATTTATAATCTACAATATAATATGCGAAATAAATTTTTTTGTTTCTATACTTCTATTCATATTAGAAAGGATTAGGATGTTTTCAAATGTAATTTATCAGAAGAGGTTTATAGAAATTGTTTTTTATATTGTAGTTATTCAAAATACTGTTATAATTAGACTAATTTAGAAAATCTTTATATTACAGGATTTTTATTAAGTTAGTCTATTTTTATATTATAAATATGATATTTTATGAACCAAATTAAAGGTTATTACAATATATAGATGAGAGGCCAATTAATACATAAGGTCTATTCAAATTTAAAGAATTTATGAAATCAAGGAAAAGGGGGGAGATATCAGGTTGGATGTTACAGAATTAAATAATTTAATTGAAAGCTTTGGTAAAGATATTTATGGATTTTGTTATAAGCTAACAAGGGATAAACATCAAGCAGATGATCTGTATCAAGAGACTTTTTTAAGAGCCACGGAATTGTGTTATAAAATAGATAATACTCAAAATCCAAAGAGTTTTCTTATAGCTATTGCAGCTAATACGTGGAAAAATCAAAAACGAAAATTTGGTTGGAGACATAATATTGCAAAGATAGTGGCATTTGAGGATGATACCCATCTAATTGATGCAACTACACCAGAGCTTGTCGTACTAACCAATGAACTTCATACAATGATTGATATGGCTTCGGAATCGTTAGATGACAAATTGAAAATACCCTTATATATGTATTACACCGCTGGATTGTCAGTTGAGGATATTGCTTCTGCACTTAAGATTCCAACTGGAACTGTAAAAAGTAGACTTTATAGGGCGAGAAAGATGATTAAAGAGTATATGGAGGTTAATGGATATGAGGGATTCTGAAAAATTAGATGAATTGTTATATCAGGCACTATCTTCTAGCAAGGAACCAGAAGATAGTTTGAACCAACAAATTATTGATAAAATAAGGAGGAAAAATAGTATGAAAGGTACAAATAAAAGGAGACTATCAGTGGCAGCTGTAGCTTCTATACTCATAGTGGCAACATCGGTTTCAGCATTTGCAGCATGGAAGCTATTAACGCCTAAGGAGATTGCAGAGAATTTAGGGGATAAGGGACTTGCTATTGCTTTTGATGGTGAAGGAGCTATGTCCATAGATAAAACTCAGACCATTGGTGATTATAGGATAACTTTAATGGGAATAGTATCTGGTAAGGAAATCAGTGACTTTAAACATTCTGCAGAAGAAATATTTCCAGATAGGACATATTCTGTACTTGCTATTTCCAAAGTAGATGAAACACCAATGCCTGATTCTCATGATCCTTTATATGATAAAGTATCATTTCTTGTTTCTCCTTTTATAAAAGGTCAGCATCCAAAAGACCTTAATATTTTTACCATGAACGGCGGAGCAAGCTGGTTTATAAAAGATGGAATAATGTATAGAATTATGGAATGTGATGATATAGAAGTTTTTGCAGATAGAGGATTGTATATCGCTGTTATGGATAAATTTGACGTTACTCACGCCTATAATTTTAATAAAGACACAGGAGAGATTAGTCGTAATACTGACTATAAAGGAATCAATGCTTTATTTAATTTACCTTTAGATCCATCAAAAGGTAATTATGATAAAGCAGAGAAATATCTTAAAGAATTATCAGCTAATCAAGAAACATCAGATGAAGAATTGCCAGCTATAGAGGAATTACTAAAAGATACAACTCTTATTTCAGAATCAATACAAGAACTTACTCCTAATAAAGATGGTAATATTGTTTATAATTTTGACAAACATGAAACTGTAACACCATTAGAGATTATGTTCAAAGAAGGTCAAACTGGTTTTTCTGACATAAGGTATATTGATGAAAATATGATTATTGTTTTTTCACGAGATGCAGATGGTATCATTAAAGGTATGAGCTATAGAAAGAAATAATTATGTTATTCTTTATGTATGACATACAAGGATGTAAATAAAGTATTAAAATTAGAAGAGATGAAAAGCAAAATCTATTTATTGAAAAAATAGATTTTGCTTTATTCTATTTAAGGATTTAAAAATCCAGCTCCAAAAGGATAATCTCCATTGGAAGTTATTATTATCAGATAATTTCAAATTATTTTATAGAATTGAACGATTTATGTTGAAATAGACTTTTTAATGATATACAATTATGTTAATTATGCTATTTACTATTTTATATATAATTTAATGAACATCATTTGTTAGTATGTAGATTTGGAAATACAAGAGTTAGAAGCAACTTTTTAATTAGGAGGTATAAATTTAAATGAAATTGAATACTGAAATAATTGATGAATATTTCTCTAATAAATCGATAAATAACATGAAAAATCATTGGATATTCAAATCCATAGTTCCAGGAAAATATATGTATGAGGAACCACTTGAAGAAAATTATGATAGGCTTAAAAATATTTATGAAATGCTATTGAAATTATTAGAAGATTTTAAACCATTAAATTTACCATTATGGGAACAATTTTTTGGAAAGTATAATGCTCTATCAGAAGATGCAACTATATATATAATAGTTGGTTCACCTAACCCATATGATGCAATGGTTAGACAAGATAAGGAAGGAAATAAATCTATAATCTTTGATTTAGAACGGATACGTTCATATTCTGAAAATGATGATAAAATTTTAGAAATCATTATGAATCTAATTACCCATGAGATGGCACATATCTATATAAATAAGAAATATCAAAGTCCTGGTATTGAAGATTCAATTTATGAAAATTTACGATATATTGTCTTTGATGAAGGTATTGCACATTTCTTATCTTTTGATAAAGATGTTTTATCAATTGATTGGTATACTAAGGAAATGATAGAGAGAAAAGAAAGGGCATACTCAACTTTACTTAATGAAATAAAAAATAACTCTGAAGATAGAAAAGGTGAAATATTGGCTAGAGCTAATAGTGGAAAGTATTGGGACAAGTTTGGTGCTATTTCAGGACTTTTCGCTATTATAGACTACTATAATAGTCATAATAAAGATTTGATGCGTTTTAAAGAAATTTTTGAAGAAGGACCTGATATTCTTTTAGAAACTATAAATATTAGGGATAAATAATTTATTAAATTGGGGAGATAAATATGGTGGAATTAAGGAAAATTACCTGGGATAACTGGGAAGAGTGTATTAATTTAAGGGTTACTGAAGAACAGGATAATTTTATAGCATCTAATATCTATAGCATGGCACAATCCTATGTAGCTTTATTAAATGATGAGCAGCCGCCTATGACATATTCCATTTATAATGATGATATAATGATAGGTTTTGTTATGATGTATCATGACACAGCAGAGGAAAATGAGGATGGGGACGAAGAATGTTATGGCATATGTAGATTTATGATTGATAAACGATACCAAGGTAATGGTTATGGCAAGAAAGCATTTGCTAAGTCACTTGAATTAATTAAAACTTTTCCTCAGGGGAGAGCTTCAGCCATTTATCTTTCTTATGATCCTAAAAATATTGTAGCCAGAAATCTTTATGCAGCATTTGGTTTTGTGGAAACAGGGGCAGTTAATGATGGTGAATTAGTAGCAAGATTGGAGTTAATATAATTTACATGAAAAAATAAAAAGTTCATATAAAGTGGAAGTGATAAAGATGAAAATAGGTTTAGTTTCTTGTCTAATGAAGGATAACGATACAAAACATCAATTGAAACAGATAGAACATTATGTTTCAACTAATCATAATTGTGATTTAATTTGTTTTGGGGAAAGTTTTCTTCAAGGATTTGAGGGGTTAACATGGGAATATGACGAGGATATAAAAAGAGCATTAGCTAAAGATGATCCAATCATTCTTCACATTAGGCAATTAGCTAAAAACTATAAATGTGGCATCTCTTTTGGATTTATAGAAAAAGAAGAGGATATTATTTATGGCAGCAATATGGTCATTGATTCATGTGGGGAGATTATCGATGTATTTCGAAGAGTTTCCACTGGTTGGAAAGAACCCATTGCAAATTCTAAGTACAAGGAGGGAAAGGGCTTTCATACTTTTACCTATATGGATAAAGTGCTTGGTGTAGCTATATGTGGTGACCTATGGGATGATTGCTTTTTTAAAGATCTAGAGCAGATCAAAATGGATATACTTTTATGGCCACTTTATGTAGATTTCTCTATTGAACAGTGGAATAAGTCATTCCAAAAGGAATATGTTGAAAGAACAAAGAAATTACCTTATCCGGTTTTGATGATAAATAGTTTTGTTGAGGATCCTCATCGTGCCAAAGGGGGATGCTATGTACTTTATCGAAATGAAATAGTTATCTCTTTGCCTATGGGCAATATAGGACTTTTAGAACTTGAGCTATATTAATATAATCCATAGTTATATTTTTGAATAATTATTGAAAAAGATAAAAGGGGGATTCAAATGACCTGGAGAATGAAAGAACTAGAAAAACTTTTAGACTTGATTGACTATAATCGATTATGGGACAAGTTTACAAAAACAAAGTATGCAATATATAACGATAAAAATTTCTATATTAATGATAACGTGGGAATAGACCTCAACTTAATAAAAAAGGATTCATGTTTTGTGGGGAATGTAGATGAAAGATTTATGGGGAATACTGTAATTTCAATCAACAATAATTATGTAGCAATTTTGAACGAAAATACTATCTCTAAAGATATTGATAACACAGAGTTAGCATCACTTATTGTTCATGAAATGTTTCATGGTTTTCAGCTTGCAAATGGTGAAAAAAGGTTTCCTAATGAACTATTAGGTGCTGATTACCCAATTACAATTGAGAATATTAATCTTCGAATGTTAGAAAGACAGTATCTTCTAGATGCAAGTATTAAAAATAATAAAGAAAAAAAGTTGGAGTCATTAACTTCATATTTTAAAGTTAGAGATAAAAGAGAAAAGCTTATAGGAAATATTATAGAATATGAAAAAGCCATAGAAAGTGTTGAAGGAACAGCAGTATATGTAGAATATAAAGCACTTACTCAATTAATTTCAAATAACCAAAATTCAATTTTGGAAAAATATACAAAGGGACTTACAGAAATAAATGAAGAAAATTTAAAAATAAGACATAGTACATATAATCAAGGTCTGTTATTAGGTTTAATTGCAGATGAATATATACCAAACTGGAAAAGTAAGTTTGATAATAGTGAATTATTTCTAAGCGATTTTATTAGAGGGGAATTAAATATAAAAGATATAAATATCGAGTACAGACGTGAAAATGTAGAGGAAATTAAGCAGTGCATAATTAACTGGGAAGAACAAAGAGATAAAGTATTTGATGAGTTTGAAGGAAAAGGCAAGTTAAATAGCTTGAAGGATGGGTTCGAAGTAATAGGCATTGATCCTATGAATATTGTAAAAAGAAACCAAGAAGTTATACATAGGAATTTTTTAAGGATAAAGATAGGTGAATGTGAACAGATAATTAGAGGACCAGTTAGAACAGTAATTGGAGATCATTTGTTTGATGTAAAAAAAATTGAGTGGTAAAATGTTTCATAATATTATATTTGCAAAGGTGTACAATGTTAATTTAGGGCAACAAATGATACTATGTTATATTATCTTATATAAATAGGACGAATAGTAGATCAACATGTCAACTTCATTGAATAATGATAAAGAATTTATTCAATGTTATATCGCAGTTTGAAGTCAGAATTTTGAAGCAAGACAAAAAATAAATATTATATCACTAGGTTAATAAGTGGTAATCAAAAAATTATGGGATAGACAAAAGGTTAAATTTATGGAGGGATAAGTTTTATGTCATTTTCTATAGAATTACATTTTGATGAAAAGAGCAATTTTATCATTAGAAATATGTGGAGGAAGTTAAGAGAAAGAGGTATATCAGACTATATGGATAAACACGGAGTTTTTCCACATATATCACTAGCGGTATTTAATGATATTGATATTTTAGAGATGGAAAAGAGAATAGAAAAGGTTATTAAAAATCAAGGTGTGTTTAGTATAAAGATGTCTAATTTAGGAAGTTTTCCATCAAATGAGGGTGTACTTTTCGTATCTCCAAATTTTTCAGATACACTAATTAACTTACATAAAAAACTACATGAAGCTTTAAAAGATATTGAAGAAAAGTGGGAATATTATTTACCAGACTTTTGGATTCCACATTGTACATTAGGAATGAATATTCCCAAGTTAGAGCTTCAAAATGCATTTGATGTTATTAAAGAAGATTTTAAGCCATTTGATGTTAAAGTTGAGACCATCCAATTGGTAGAATTTGATCCAGTAAAGTTAGTGAAAACATTTAAATTTCAGATATAGCTATGGAATTTGATAAGTTAAAAATAGATATTTTTTTGCAGGAATGCCGCAAATACTAAGAGGTTATATGTATCTTATGAAAGTTCCAACAGTATCGTAGAAAAATTAATAAAGAAATTATATATTAAATTAAATAAGTAGATTATTGGGAGTGAAACAAATGGATTTAATTTTTAAAATAGTAGATAAGGAGAATTGGGAAAGATGCGTTGATTTAAGTGTATCGGAAGAGCAAAAGGATTATGTTGCTTCAAATTGGTACTCCATATTGCAATCTAAATTTGAAGAAGAACTCTATCCATTATGTATTTATGATGAAGAATTAATGGTTGGTTTCTTAATGTATGGTTTAGATCCCGATACGAAAAGAATGGAAATGTGTAGATTGATGATTGATCAAAAATTACAAGGCAAAGGCTATGGGGAAATGGCTATTATAAAGTTATTGGATTTAATAAGAGAAAGATACGGGAAAATTAAATTTTATACAAGTGTTGAACCTAATAATATAGTCGCAGAGAAATTATATGAAAGTATAGGATTTAGAAAAACAGGTGAGATAATGTGGGATGAAGAAGTAATGGTAATTCAATTGTAAGCTTTTTATAAAGGAGAGTGCATATATTAATGAAATATAAAGCAATTTTCTTTGATAGGGATGGAACGCTAACATATGCCAATAAGGAAAAAGTGAAATGGTATAAAGAGACTGTTGAAGAATGGTCAAAAAAGGAGTTTGAATTGGATTATGATAAAATGATGAGATTGTTTGATGCTGCCGGTTATCCAAAACAAGGGTTGAAAAGCATAGATGAGGAAAAAGATTTTTGGAAGAGGTATTATGAAGAATTATTGAAGGGGGAAGGGATAACGGATTCAATAGAAGAAAAGGTAGAATTGCTATTTTCTGAGCTTTGGTGCAATAACGATAGGGAGCTTTATGATGAAGTTATAGAAGTAATGAAGTATTTTAAAGATAAGGGTTATAAGATAGGGATAATAAGTGATACGTCCCCATCTCTACAGATTACTCTGGAGAATTTAGGGCTGGGCAGATACATAGATAGCTACACATGTAGTGATTTAGTTGGAGCTATGAAGCCAGAACCCCTAATATATAATACAGCATTAAACTCTCTCAAAGTAACAGCTTCAGAGAGCATCTATGTTGATGATTATGATATTGAAGCCGATGGAGCAAGAAATTTGGGATTTACATCATTTCATATAGATAGAAGTGGGAATAAAGAAAATGAATGGACGATTAAATCCTTAAAGGAAATTATTGATTATGTAAAACGGCAAAGTTAGTAAAATTCACATTTTTATATATATTAATATCAATGAAAAAATACAAGATAGATATTCACAGGGATTTTATATAAAATACAAAGGCTCAGTCAATAATGGAGCCTTATTGCTTTTTGTAGCTCATAAAATACAATGATGAAAAATGGGGGTAATAAGATGAGTTATCCATTTGATTATATAAGTGAACTAGTCTTTGTAGAAACAGAGATAAAGACTGCGGATATAATTTTAGTGCTAGGGGGAAGCCAGCCACAATTGATGGAAAGGGCAGCAGAACTATATAATGAGGGATTGGCACCATATGTACTGCCCAGTGGACATTTTAATTCTAAAATACCGGAATATAGTTCAGAATGGGAATTTCTAAAATCAATAGGATTAAAATTAGATGTACCAGAAGAAAAGATATTAAAAGAAGATCAAGCAAGGAATACCTTTGAGAATGCTGAATTTTCATGGAAGGTAATAAAGGAAAATAATCTATCAGTAAAAAAGGCTATATTGGTTTGTAAAGCATTTCATTCAAGACGTGCGCTATTAACGTATCAATCAGTATTTCCAAAGGGAATAGAATTCTTTGTTGCATGTGTTCCAGATAGAAAGGAAATTACAAAGGATAATTGGTTTTTAGATGAAGATAAAATTAAGATTGTCATGGGTGAAGTTGTAAAAATAGGTAGATACTTTGAATCGTATATTAAAAAGCTTCAAGGGTAATGAGGAAATATTCAAGAAATTATAGTATTTGCCGATATTAATAATAAGAAAGATTTAAGAATTATTAGAATACTAGATAATGGATGTCTGAGAGGAGGATTGTTATGAAAATAAATTTTGAATATGAGGAAAATGAGTATCTAGCTGTAGATACAATATCTGTTATAGGAGATTTTAATGATTACGATCCGAAAAGAGGACAAATGGAGAAAAATGATGATATCTGGGCTTTTAGTTGTGACCTTCCCACAGGAGAACATAAATATAAATTTCTTATTAATGAAGAATTAAAGCTTAATGATCCAACAGCCAATATATATTTTCCAGACGATAAAGAAGAACTTTGGTCAGTAGTTATCATAAATGATGAAGATCAGAGACTTTACAATAATACTCAATATACTGTACACATGGATAAATATAATATAAGTTCAATTTTAAATGAAGAAGCTGTAGCTAATAAGAAAAATTTTAATATTTTGTTAGATAAAAAAGTAGTAACAAGATTTGAGTTTACCAATGTGACAGGACTGCATACAGTGACAACAGCATGGTATACTCCAAAGAGAGAATTGTTTCAAATTACAGAGAACAATTTATTTACACCAAAGGGAGAGGAACAACCAATAAAGATATGGTTCTGGATGGATTTAGAAGATAAAACACGGGATTATCCTTGCGGAATATGGACTTTAAAACTATTTATAGATGGACAATTTATTTTGGAAGATAAATTTGTATTATCAGAGTCAAGTTCATATTCTTCACAAGGAGATATAAAATATTAACTTTAGAAAAAGGAGTTGAAAACTATGATAAAACCTGCTGATAGGATTAATAGTTTAAATTCTATGACTAATAGTGATATATATAAAATTAAAAAAAAGGATAATGATAATTGTAAGACGAGTATAGTCGATAATAGCATTAAAGCAGTTGAAGGCGACTATAGGGAGCTAATTGTAAAAAGTACTACTACGATTAAAGAAGCAACGGTTAAAGAGAAGGATACAACCAAAAGCTCCATAAACTCTTTTTTTAGTTCAATAAAAGAATCCTTTTCCATGGCATTGAGTATTGTAAAAAACGTTGGGAAAACAGCTATATCCATAAGTGAAAGCATTAAAAATACGGTATTTTTAGTATCAGATGCCATTAAAGACACCTTTAGTTCTATAGGTGAGAAGATAGAAAACGTTTCTAAAACCATTACAGATGAAATAACTGATACTACTTCCCAAATGTCGAATACTTATAAGGAATTATCTACTACCATTTTAGAATTGGAACAAGCTGGAAGAGAAGTTATGGATTCTGCTACATCCATAGTTGGAGAAACTGTAAAAACAGCAGTTTCTATAGGAGAAGATGTCGCAGACATAGTAACAAAAGTTGGAATTACAGCAACCAATATTGCAGCTGTCACAAGTAATCCTACTACTGGATTTATAAGAAAGGGAATAGAAACTATAGGATTTATAAAAGTAGGTATAGATTCCATAAAAGAGCCTATAAATAGGATACCCAATACATTTTTAACAGGTAGTAAAAATATAAAGGAACATTATAATGATATAGTGGATATTGTTAAAAATTCAGAATCTAAAATTAGAAAGGCTAAAGATGCCATAGTATCAGTAAGTCAAGAAGTTGTAGATTCAGTCAAAATTATAGCCCATGAAGTAAAAGCTGCCAGCATAGATATAGCAAACACTATAAGGGATTCAGCATCTAATATAAATGGGATAGTTAACAAAGGCTATGATGAAGTGGCACAGATATATAAGGATTCAAAAAATGGCATTAGCAATTCAGCTAACAATCCTATATTAACTTAAATGTATGATAAAGAGTAAACAAGCTGTCTCCCAAAAGATTTAAATCTTTTGGGAGGCAGCTTACTTATTTTTTAAGGCTATTTATAATTATAGTCGTATCTATTGAAAAAAGATGGATTTAGTTATAATATTATTTACATAATATTAAAAATTATATTTTTTACGAATAATGGTTTAAATAGAGTAATATGAGTCAAAGTCTAGAACTTTGACTCTGTATTATTTTATTAAATTTATTTTAAGGAGATATGAAGTATGAAAAATACAGTATTGATTACAGGAGCTTCAAGGGGAATTGGAAAAGCTACAGCAGAAAAGTTTGCCCGAGAAGGATATAATGTTATTATCAACTATTATAAAAGTAAAGATAAGGCAATTGATTTATTAGAGCGTCTACTTTCATCGGGTACAAATGCTATTGCTATACAAGCAGATGTTTCTAATAGAAAACAGGTTGAAAAAATGTTTGAAGAAGCTTATGAAAAATTTGGGAAAATTGATGTCCTCGTTAACAACGCAGGGATTGCTGATATGACTTTATTTACAGATATTACAGAAGAACAGTGGAAGAGAATTTTTGATGTAAATGTAAATGGAATGTTTAATTGTTGTCAGTGTGTCCTTCCAAGGATGATTAGCGAGAAGTCAGGAAGAATTATTAATATTGCTTCTATTTGGGGATTAGTAGGGGCTTCCTGTGAAGCTCATTATTCAGCGACAAAAGGTGCTATCATAAGCTTTACTAAAGCATTGGCAAAGGAATTAGGACCTTCCAATATATTGGTTAATGCAGTCGCACCAGGTGCAGTAGATACGGATATGATTGCAAATGTCAGCGGTGAAGTCTTAGAAGAAATTAGATATGAAACTCCTCTCGAAGTAATTGCAAAACCAGAGGAAATTGCAGACATAATATATATTTTATCACGAGAAGAAACTAAACTAATAACAGGTCAAGTAATCAATCCAAGTGGTGGTTTTGTAATTGTATAAAAAGTTTAAAATAAATGGTTTAGGAATTTAGGAAGGAGGACAAGATGAAGATTACTACAAAACTCATTGGTAAAGATGAGTATATAACGACGGAATGGTCTGGGGGAAAAACTACACAATTGTTTATTTATCCCAAAGATTCCAGTTATAAAAATCTAAATTTTAAATTTAGGCTAAGTTCTGCCACAGTAGAATTAGAGGAGTCGAGGTTTACTAAGTTAGAAGGAATATATAGATTTATAACACCATTAGATAAGGAACTTAAATTAACCCATGATAATAAGGAATATATAAATTTAAAACCTTTTGAGGTATATGAATTTGATGGAGAGATAAACACTACCAGCTATGGAACTGTAAGAGATTTCAACTTAATGCTTGGAAATGGAGCTAAGGGAAAACTTGAAAGTATTCATATAGATAGAGATTATTCATCAATGGAAGTGTATTCTTCTGAGTTTAAAGAAATTTTTTATATTATATATGCTTATAGGGATAGAATACATATTCATATTGATGGAGATAAAAAGATTATTGAGCCTCTGCAAACTTTCATAATAAAATTAACTGAGAATTTAAATTTAAAAATATCATCTGAGAATCCTACTGATGTTTTAATATCAAAAATATATATAATGGAAGATTAAAAATTATAACATATATTGATTTCATCTCCTTTTTATAGCGGAAAGTATATACTTCTTTGGGAAGTTTTATCAAGCTTAAAAAGTAGCTATAAATTAGGTAGTAAATGCAAATACTGTTTAAGAAATATTAAATATTTATAAACATTTATTACATGGGGAGATGAAAAATATGGATAATAAAAATAAGAAGACCTTTGAATTTCCTACAGCTTTTACAGTTTTATTTATTATATTGATATTAGCTGCTATATTGACCTACGTAGTTCCAGCAGGATTTTATTCAAAATTACAATATGATTCAGAACAAGATGTCTTTTTAATAGAGAATCACAAAGGAGAAGTTACTACCCTTCCAGCCACTCAAGAAACATTAAATAACTTAAATATTAAGATGAATATTAGTAAATTTAAAGATGGAAGTATTAAAAAACCTATTGCGATTCCAGATACCTATCAGCGTATATTACAATCACCTCAAGGACCATTAGCGGTTATTATGTCACCTATACAAGGTATTATGGATACTGTTGATATTATGATCTTTGTATTGATTTTAGGTGGGATTATTGGTTTAGTTAATAGAACTGGAACCTTTGATGCAGGAATAGCAGCTTTATCCAAGAGGACAAAGGGAAAAGAATTTTTATTGGTGGTATTTGTTGTAGCTTTAATAGCATTAGGAGGAACTACCTTTGGATTAGCAGAAGAAACCATCGCTTTATATCCTATACTCATGCCCGTATTTATAGCTAGTGGATATGATGCAATAGTTTGTATTGCAGCCATATATATGGGCTCCTCTATTGGTTCTATGTATTCAACTGTAAATCCTTTTTCAGTAGTTATAGCTTCAAATGCTGCTGGAATTTCATTTAATGAAGGACTTACATTCCGTATTATATCTTTAATATTAGCTACTATAATAACCCTTATATATATCTATCGATATGCTAGAAAGGTAAAAAGAGATCCTAAGAACTCTTTAATCTATGAAGATATGGGTAAGATAGAAGAAATATTTTTGAAGGATTATGATCCTGAAAATGTAGCTCCGTTTAATTGGAGAAGAATTTTAATACTCATTACATTTTTAGGTGCATTTCCATTCATGATCTGGGGAGTTTCTAAAGGCGGCTGGTGGTTTCCAGAAATGGCAACTCTATTTTTGACAGTAGCCATCGTTATAATATTGGTATCAGGGCTTTCTGAAAAAGAGGCCATCAACACATTTATAGATGGAGCAGCAGATTTAGTTGGAGTTGCCCTAATAATAGGAGTTGCAAGAGCAATAAATATTGTAATGGATAATGGAATGATATCTGATACATTGTTGTATTATGCATCATCCATTATTAAAAATATGAACGGCGGTATTTTTGCAGCAGTTCAGATGATACTATTTAGCCTCTTGGGATTCTTCATACCATCTTCTTCAGGTTTAGCTACCCTTTCTATGCCTATAATGGCACCTTTGGCAGATACCGTGGGAATATCTAGGGATATTGTAGTTACAGCATATAATTGGGGGCAAGGTTGGATGGCATTTATTACTCCTACAGGATTGATACTAGCAACTTTAGAGATGGTAGATGTAACATATAATAAATGGATAAAATTTGTATTGCCTCTTATGGGGATAATTGGGGTTTTCTCCATAGTAATGCTTGTCATACAGACAATATTATAAGTTGAGTTGTTGAAAGGATGGTTATATGGATAGGATTATTGAAAGATTTAAAAAGTATATTTCAATAGATACAAGATCTGATGAAAATAGCAATACTAGTCCTAGCACACCAGGTCAATTAGAGTTGGGTAGCATATTAGTAGAAGAACTGAAGGATTTAGGACTTGAGGATGCTATACAAGACGAAAATGGGTATGTATATGCTACACTTAAATCCAATATGGATAAGAGGGTGCCAACTATAGGATTTATCTCTCATTTGGATACAAGTCCAGATTTAGATGGTAAATGTATTAATCCAAGGATTTTTATCTATGAAGGTGGAGACATAAAGTTAAATGAACAGTATAGTATAACTGAAAAGGAGTTCCCTTTCATAAAAGATGTAGTAGGGAAAGAAATCATTACAACAGATGGAACTACTTTACTTGGAGCCGATGATAAGGCTGGAATTTCTGCAATCATGGATGCATTGGAATATTTAATTAAACATCCAGAAATAAAACATGGAGATGTAAAAATTGGATTTACACCAGATGAGGAAATTGGAAGGGGAGCAGATCTATTTGATGTAAATGGTTTCCATGCAGATTTTGCCTATACCGTTGATGGCGGTCCTATAGGCGAGTTAGAATATGAGAATTTTAATGCTGCCAGTGTAAAAATAGAAATTCAAGGGAAAAATGTTCATCCCGGTACGGCAAAGAACATTATGATAAACTCGATTAGAATAGCGATGGAAATTGAAAGCATGTTGCCAGTAAACGAAAAACCAGAATATACAGAAGGATATGAAGGATTTTATCTACTAGATGAAATCAGCGGAAATGTGGATCATACCGTTATCAACTATATTATTAGAGATCACTGTAATAAAATATTTGAAAAGAAGAAAGAAGATTTTAGAAAAATTGTAGAATTTTTAAACGATAAATATGGAAATATAATTACTATAGAAATTGAAGATAGCTATTATAATATGAAAGAAAAAATTCAACCCCATATGGAGATAATTGAACTTGCAAAGAGGTCTATGATAGAGCTTGGAATTGACCCAATCATTCAGCCAATTAGAGGGGGAACTGATGGGGCTAGACTTTCTTATATGGGACTTCCATGTCCTAATATCTTTACAGGAGGATACAATTTTCATGGAAGATTTGAGTTTATACCAACGGAATCTATGAAATTAGCATCACAATTAATCGTAAAGATTATAGAAAACAATGCAAAATAATTTAGAGAGAAGGTGAAAACCATAGGTAAGTTAGAAGGACTAGAACCTAAAAGAGTGTTCTATTATTTTGAACAATTAACCCAAATACCTCGCTGTTCTTATAATGAGCAAAAGGTAAGTGATTATATTAAAAGTGTAGGAGAAAAGTTAGGATTTGAGACAATTCAAGATGATGCCCTTAACATAATTATTAAAAAACCTGCTAGTCCTGGATANTTATCATACAAGGACATATGGATATGGTCTGTGAAAAGGAAAATGATAGCAGCCATGATTTCACTAAGGACCCTATTAAACTAGAAATAGATGGGGATTATATTCATGGAGATAAAACTACATTGGGAGCAGATAATGGAATAGCTGTAGCAATGGGATTAGCTATATTGGAGGATAATACCTTAGAGCATCCTAATATAGAACTGCTTTTTACTACATCGGAAGAAGTGGAGATGGAAGGTGCTTTTGGTTTATCTAAAGATGTATTAAAAGGAACTAAGCTATTAAATGTGGATTCAGAGGAAGAAGGGGTCCTTGTAACGGGGTCCGCTGGAGGAGAATTGATTGAAGTAAGAATCCCAATAGAATATGAAAAGGTTTCAGACTATGTGGGGATAGATATAGAAGTAAAAGGCTTAATGGGAGGCCATTCAGGTATGGAAATCCATAAACCTAGAGGTAACTCCAATAAGATATTAAATAATATATTGAAGGGAATAAGAAAGACTACAGATATAAAACTAATATATATATCAGGTGGCACTAAGGATAATGCAATCCCAAGACAAACTATAGCTAGAATTGCAGTAGAGTCCCATGATTCCTCTAAGTGTATCAGTAAAATTGAAGAGATTAAAAATAAAATCATAGATGAAAATAAACTAGAAGAACCGGGAATAGATATAGTAGTTACAAAAGGTGAAGAAATATCAGAGGCTATAAATGATAAGGCTTTTGATTCCTTAATTTCACTTCTTGATAATATTCCTACAGGGGTATTTACTATGCTGCCAGAATATGAAGATGTAGTAGAAAGCTCTAGCAATTTAGCCATAATCAGAATAGAAAATGCTCAAATTATACTTCAAGTATCTACAAGAAGTTCAGCAGAAAATATATTATTAAAGCTGCGTCAAAAGATATTAAATGAAATAGATAAAACTGGTGCACAGTATAAAATTAGCGGTAATTATCCAGAATGGGAGTATAATCCTAAATCAGAATTACGAGATATAGCATTAGATTTGTATAGAGAAATGTTTGGAAAAGAAATGGAATCAACAGTTATCCATGCTGGATTGGAATGTGGAGTACTGGCAAAAAAATACCCTAATTTAGATATTATCTCCTTTGGACCCAATATGTATGATGTTCATACTCCAAAAGAAAAACTTAGCATCTCTTCTACAAAGAGAACCTACGAATATTTGATTCAGCTGTTAAAAAGATTAAAATAAAAATTGATTAGAAATGTAAATCCAGTAGTTTTAGACAAAACCACTGGATTTAATATTTATATAAAATAAAAATTACATTATCAAGAGAAAAGGATCTAGTGAAACTATCCACGAGTCCATAAAATAAATAAGCATAATCAATATACTTGTAAAGATATTATAATTTTAACTTATTCTTATTAGGTATATCCCCAAAAGGTTTAGCTAATTATTAGGCAATAAATTTCTTTAAGGTTAAATCTACGGTAATTACCACTTAAGAATAAGCTTTAACATTGATTTGCTTTCTAATCATATAATATCATTATTATATTGGATTGTGAACTTATTTAAGAATAGACATATGTTTCAACTTTTAATCCATGAAGATTTTCTGTTTTCAAACGATATCCTATTTATCTAAACCCATTATAAATAACATGAATTGAGTAAAAGTAAAAAATCATTGGAAATTTCATTGACATATATAATCGTATATGCTATCATTATATGAAATTAAATAAATTTACTTATCTAGAATTAGGGTAGAGGATTAGCTCTATGACCCTATGCCAACCTGCTGTTTAGTAAGGTGGTTCTGCTAATGTCGATAAGAATGATTTTCAGTAAATCAACCTTCTTTGCATTGGCAAAGAAGGTTTTTTTAATTATAATTTAATATTTACTTATCTAGAGAGGTGGAGGGACTGGCCCAATGAAACCCAGCAACAGTTTTAAGTTATATAACTTAAAAAAATGTGCTAATTCCTGCAGTGAAAACTGAGAGATAAGAAGTGGAGCTTTACAATATTTTTAATCCCTTCTTATTATTGAAGGGATTTTTTAAATTATAAAAGGAGGAATAGAAAATGAAAAAAGAAACTATTTGTGTTCATGGAGGGTACAATCCAAAATCAGGGGAACCAAGGGTTTTACCCATAGTTCAAAGTACAACTTACAGTTATAAAGATCCAGAATATTTGGCAGACTTATTTGATCTAAAACAGGAAGGACATATGTATAGTAGAATTAGCAATCCGACTATATCGGCATTAGAAGAGAAGGTAAGTCAACTAGAAGGAGGAGTAGGAGCCTTAGCTGTGGCTTCCGGTCAATCAGCTACTTTAATAGCTATACTAAATATCTGTAAAAGTGGTGACCATATATTGGCATCTTCAAATTTATATGGGGGGACCATTACATTATTGTCGGTAACCTTAAAAAAGTTTGGAATTAGTATATCTTTTATAGACCAAGATTCTAGTTTGGAAGAGCTTATAAAACATGTTCGACCAGAGACTAAGGCTATTTTTGCAGAAACTATTAGCAATCCTTCTCCTAAGGTTTTAGACTTAGAAAAGTTTTCTCTTTTTGCTAAGGAAGTAGATTTACCACTAATAATTGATAACACTTTTCCAACTCCATTTTTATGCAATCCATTTGAATATGGAGCTAATATAGTAGTCCATTCTGCTACTAAATACTTAGATGGTCATGCTACAAGTATTGGAGGGATAATAGTAGATGGAGGAAACTATAATTGGGATAATGGGAAATTTAAAGAATTAACTGAACCTGATTTATCCTATCATGGGATTCGATATGTAAAAGAATTTCAAGAAAGAGCTTATATTACAAAGGCAAGAGTGCAGCTTTTAAGAGATCTTGGTAATTGTTTAAGTCCTCTTAATGCATTTTTAATAAATCTAGGCATAGAAACTTTGCATCTAAGAATGGCAAGACATAGTGAAAATGCTTTGACATTAGCAAAGTATTTGGAGCTTCACCCTAAGGTTAGCTGGGTTAATTATCCTAAATTAGAGTCTAATGAGAGCTATAAATTAGCAGAAAAATATCTACCTCTTGGTGCAAGTGGAATTTTAGCTTTTGGAATTAAAGGAGGTAGAAAAGCAGCTGAGGAGTTTCTTAAAAATATACAATTAACTGGTTTAGTAGTACATTTAGGAGAAGTGAGAACGTCGGTACTGCATCCAGCAACTACCACTCATAGACAGTTATCAGATGAGGAATTAAGATTAGCAGGTATAGGGGAAGATATGATAAGGGTTTCTGTTGGTATTGAAAATATAGAAGATATTTTAGAAGACTTTGAATTGGCATTGAGAAGATAAATATGGGACTGATAATTAATGACAATATTTCAGCAATAAATCTATTAATTAAAGAAAATATAGAGGTCAATTCTAAAAATATTCTTCAAGACATACCGAGGATACTAATAGTTAACTTAATGCCCAAGAAGAAGGACACTGAATACCAATTATTAAAAATCATAGGGAATATTCATGTAGATGTAAAAGTGGATTTTCTATATACAAAAACATATAAATCTAAAAATACAAATCTTAACTATCTAAGAAAAGCCTATAAAACATTGGATCAGATAAAAAATATAGAATATGATGGGATGATAATAACTGGAGCTCCTTTAGAATTTCTAGAATTTGATAAGATAGTTTACTGGAATGAGTTAAAAGCTATAATGGATTATTCTAATCTATATGTGAAATCTACTATGTATATATGTTGGGCAGTAGTAGCTGGATTATATTATCATTATGGGATACCTAAACATATAACCCGTAAAAAAGTTACTGGAATATTTAATCATGATGTTTTAGATAAAGACTCACTATTGTTTAAAAATCATATGGGAAAACTATGGGTTCCCCATTCTAGATATTTTGAAATTCAAGAAGATGATATAAGACATATAGATGAATTAGAAATATTATCTAAATCAAAAGAGGTAGGAATATATTCAGTAGTTCAAAGGGAAGGAAAGCAAGTGTATATTACGGGTCATCCAGAGTACGATACAAAGACTTTAAAAGTCGAGTATGAAAGGGATCTAAATAAAGGTATATTATCTAATTTGCCTAAAAATTATTTTAAGAATGATGATTTTAAATCAGAGCCAAAAAATATTTGGGAAAATGATTCTCAAAGATTATTTGAGAATTGGATTAGATATTATTTAATGTAAAGGATAGGGGTGGGAGGATGTTAAACATTGGTTTGTTAGGACTGGGAACAGTGGGAACAGGTGTTGTAAAAATATTAGAAGAAAGAAAAGAAGATATAGAAAAAACGATAAATAAAGAAATTAATATATCTAAGATATTGGTTAAGAACATAAATAAGAAACGAGATATAGATGTAGATAGAACCAAATTAACAACTGATATATGTGAGGTAATTGAAGATAGTAATATAAATGTAATTATTGAAGTAATGGGAGGTTTAGATGAGCCTTATAATTATATAAAAGAAGCTCTAAATAGAGAAAAACATGTGATAACAGCTAATAAAGCTGTAGTTTCCAAACATTTTGAGGAATTAACAAAATTGTCCAAAGAAAAAAACAAATTTTTTTTATATGAAGGCAGCGTAGGTGGAGGAATACCGATCATAAAGCCATTGAAGGAACAGATGGTTACAAATGATATACAAGAGATAAAGGGGATTTTAAACGGTACTACTAATTATATATTGTCAAAAATGTTATCTGAAAACCTAAGTTTTGAAGAAACATTAAGGTTAAGTCAAAGATTAGGATATGCTGAGACAAATCCCACTGATGATATTGAGGGATATGATACTAGAAGAAAACTTAGAATTCTATCTACTATTGCATTTAAAGATACAATTAATGAAGAAGATATTCCTTGCTATGGTATCAGCAGTATTAATCTAGAAGATATAGAAAATATTAAGAAAATGGGCTGTACTATTAAATTATTAGGGCTATCGGCTGCTAGTAATAATAAATATTATGCCTCGGTAGAGCCAGTTATCTTGAAAGAGGATTCTTATTTTGGAAAGGTTAAAGATGCAAATAATTTAGTGTCTTTCTTAGGAGATGTAGTTGGGGAATTGAGATTTTTTGGGAAAGGTGCTGGTAGTTTTCCTACAGCTAATGCAATAATAGGTGATTTAATTGATATTGGTGCTGATACTTCTCCTAAGAATTTAGTTTTGAAAGATAACCATTTAATTAATGGAAATCAATTTGTTCAAGGAAAATATTATATGAGAATCGTTGCAGAAGACGACGTTAAATATAAAGTAAAGAAATATATTATTGATAGTAAAGTTTCAGAAAATATAGTTGAAAAAGAAAATAGCATAATATTTACTACTAAATTAGTGCCAAAGAAGAAATTAGAAAAAATAATTGATGAATATATGATAGATGATAAGGATTATTTTATTGCAAGATTAGAACTGTAGAAAAGAGTGTGATTTTGTGATTGTACAAAAATATGGGGGAAGTTCACTAGCTACTGCTGATAAGATTATTAAAGTAGCTAAAAATATTATTGAAAGGAAGAAAATAGTTAAGGATATTATAGTTGTAGTTTCTGCAATAGGGGATAGCACAGATGAACTATTGGGATTAGCTCAGAAGGTATCTTCAAATCCTTTGGAAAGGGAGTTAGATGTTTTATTATCTACAGGGGAACAGCAAACGATAGCTCTACTCTCTATGGCATTAAACGATTTAGGTTGCAAGGCTATTTCATTGACAGGTTTACAAGCTAAAATAAGGACTAAAGGAAGCCATACTAGAGCTAGTATACTAAATATTAAAAGGGATATTATAAAGAAATTTCTAAATGAAGGAAATGTAGTAGTCATAGCAGGTTTTCAGGGGGTTAATGAAGAGGGAGATATTACTACCTTAGGAAGGGGAGGTTCAGATACTACTGCTGTAGCTTTAGCAGCAGAGTTTAACTGCCCATGTGAGATATATACGGATGTAGACGGGATATATTCTATTGACCCTAAAATATATAAAAATTCCCAAAGGATTTCAAGGCTGAACTATGACATTGCCTTGGAAATGTCTAGATTAGGAGCTAGAATTATTGATAAAAGAGCATTGACATTAGGAAAGAAATTTAAAGTTCCACTGTACATTGGCAATAGCTTTAATAATAAGATCGGGACAATAATAGGGGGTGGTAATATGGAGGAACTAAAAGTTTTATCTTTAGTAGCAGATTGTAATCAAATTCAAGTAAAAATTAAAAATATTCCAAATGATATGGGGAAATTATCACATGTATTTAAAATATTAGGTAAATATAATTTAGATATTGGAATGACAGAAAACAACTTGGTAGATGGTAATTTGGAAATTTCATTTGTATGTTCTAAGGAGTATATTAAGTTGTTATCATCTATAGAAAAAGAGATGATATCTACCATATATGGATTTATAGAAATGGAAATTAGTGAATCTACTAGGGTATCTATAATTGGAAATGGAAGAATAAATCAGGCAGAGATTACGTCAAATGTATTTGACATAATAGATGGAACTAACATAAAATATAAAAAATTATATACATCTGAATTAAGTTTATCCTATTTTTTTGATGGTGGAGATATAAACTATTTAATAAATAGACTAGCAGAGGTTTTCAATCTATAATAACTTAGGACGTTTCTTTTATATTGAGAAACGTCTTATATTTTATTTAGTGATGTAGTATTTAAATTGTGGTCATTCTAAGACTGAGCCAAGTTAGGTTATAATGATGATTAAAGTATATATGTTTATTAAAAGAATTATGTACATATAAGGGAAATTGTCAATAAATTCATAATAGTTCTAGCATATGTTTTATATTTCTTATATAATTAATGAAAAGTAATGATTTTTTATTTTTAGAAACTTTTTTATAATGGAGAATCAGCGGCTGGAGTGAAATATTAGCGATAAGGATGTGCTTATATGGAAGTTCCTAAATTAAAACGGAAGCTGAGACAATTGAAGAAGGTTGAAGATAAAATTCGTTTTGAGCATATTTCAGATCCAAGTTTTAAAAAGTATGTGTGGAATGAATATTTCTCTACCAAATCAATAGATGATTCTACAGTTAAATATCCTATGCGTAAATTGCTTTATCTTAATAAACAGGAATTGAAGGAAGTTTTTGAAGAATACTTTTACAGTGTATATTTTCGTAAGTATCAAGATATGGGGCTATATTTTGATGAAATTCAGGACCCAAGTATTTTAAGTTACTTTGGATTGACTCCTGGAGCTTCAGTTGAGGATATAAAGAAGAAGTTCAGAGAGTTAGCAAAAAAATATCATCCTGATTATGGGGGAAGTAATGAAAAGATGATTGAGATATTAGATGCTTATCATAAATTGATAGATAAGGAGTAATTGAGGACTTTAAGAAAGAAGTTGTTTTATTGACTATGAGATTAAAAAGTTTACAAAGTTATGATAAACTGTACAGAAATTGGCTGACATTAAATATATTTGAGGATATAATTTAGATATAAAAATGAAAAAGTTAGGAAAAGCATGGAGATACTATTAAAAGGAGTTGATAGTACTATAATGAATATCTTAAAATAATTGATATTTATGAATAATGATATATACCATGGAGTGAAAATTGATAAGATAAACAAATGTTATGGGAATATGCTCCCAATAGATGATTTCACATTTCTAAAGATGGACTAAATCTTTAATCTCATTTTCTTCAATTGGAACTTTATCTTTATGTGTATTTATTTTGTTAGTCTTTTCGAGCTTTTTTCAAGAGATAAAGAAAATAACATGGGTGGCTTTATATACATCTAAAACTGGAAGGACAAATTTAATAAAAACAAGAATAACCGTTGCAGTTGGAGTGACTATTTTTGTCTATATTATGTTGTTTGCTTTTAATTTATTTCCACTATGGGGGTATACTTTGAAAATGGATATTTAATTATATTATTATTGAGTTTGATAATACTGACTATAGTCTCTATCTCTATAATTAAACATAAAAATAAAAGTTACCATAAATAATATAAAATTAAATATAATGATTTTTAAGGATGTAGAGTTTGATAAGGCTATATTTTATTTTAATATCTATTGATATAAATAAAATTTTCTATTATAATTATCTCAATACGTTTAAATAACAGGAGAGTGATAGTTGTTGGACCCGGATGCCATGTGGAAGACTATTTTATTGATGGTGTGTTTATTTTTATCTGCTATTTTTTCTGCATCAGAAACTGCCCTTATGACATTGAGCAAAATCAGAGTTAAACAGATGGTGGAAAATAAAGAAAAAGGTGCAGATATAATTGATAAATTAGTTAACAATCCTAGTAAATTGTTAAGTGCTATATTAATAGGAAATAATGTAGTTAATATTGGTGCTTCTGCTTTATTAACTTCTTTAGCAATAGATTATTACGGCAGCAGTGGAGTAGGTATTGCAACAGGAGTAATGACTTTGTTGATACTGATTTTTGGTGAAATAACACCAAAATCATTAGCTGCTCAAAACTCAGAAAAGGTGTCTTTAAGATTATCTAAATTTATCTATATTATAATTATTGTTCTTAGCCCTATAATATTAGTTTTAACACATATAACAAATTTTTTAGTTAAGCTAATGGGTGGCGATGTCAATAAAAATCAACCTTTTATTACCCAAGAAGAATTGAAAGCTATAGTCAATGTAAGTCATAAAGAAGGGGTTTTGGAAGGCGAAGAAAAAGAAATGATTTATAATGTATTCGATTTTAGTGATTCTCAAGCTAAAGATGTTATGATTCCTAGAACCGATATGGTTGCTATTGATATTAATTTACCTTACGAAGATATTATAAATATATTTAAACAGGAGCAATACTCTAGAATTCCCGTATATGAAGATACCATTGATAATATTGTTGGAATTTTGTATGTTAAAGATTTACTATTTTTAGAGAATAATAAAGATGAATTTCTTTTAAATAAATATATACGAGAACCTCATTTTACTTATGAATTTAAATCAACTAAAGAACTTTTTGAAGAAATGAGAACGGATAGAATCCATATGGTTATCGTATTAGATGAATATGGTGGTACTGAAGGTATTGTAACAATTGAGGATCTTATTGAAGAAATAGTTGGTGATATTGAAGATGAATACGATAAAGAGATTCACGAAATTGAAGTAATAAAAGAAGATGAATATCTAGTTTACGGAAGCGTTAAAATAGAAGATGTCAATGAATTAATAGGAACTAATATAGAATCAGAAGATTTTGATTCTATAGGTGGTTTTATTATAGGAGTGTTGGGAAAGTTCCCAGAATCAGGAGAAATAATAGAGTACGATGATATTAAGTTTATTGTTGAAAATATCAAAAAAAATAAAATAGAAAAGATAAGGATAATGACATAGTAAGTTTATTTCGGCTAAGATAATTTGAAATAAAAAAAGGGGTATCAAAAGTGATTAATAAATCGCTTTTGATACCCCTTACTAAACTTTCTTATTTTAGCATGGCATTTATAAACCATAAGTTCTTGCTGTAGTATGCTACATAGTCTTCAAATACATTGACGGTTTCAAAGTCTCCTTCTTTATCAGCCATATTTCTAATTTCAATTGCTAATTGTTTCATCAATTCCATATCTTTTTTGATGATTTCTAATGATTCTTTTACAGAGAATTCTTTTCCCTTAATTTCTTCTATATCAGATTTTTCTACGTATTCAGCTAATGTGGATAGTGGTATTTCGTTTTTCATTCTTAATAATTCTGCTACTTCATCTAGATTTTCAAATAGTTTTTCATAAATTTCTTCCGTAAAACTATGAAATTGCATAAATTGTGTACCAGTTAAGTTCCAGTGAATATTGTGCATTTTTATATTTAGTACACCTAAGTTTGCCAAATATTTTTGTAATAATTCTATATGTCCCATAATATACCTCCTTTAAGATATTTAAAATTTTAAAATCATTAATTATTATCTCCTGATGGTTATATTATATGATATAATAAAAGAAACAAAAAGGCACAAATATGTTAGTAGGAGTGAGAATATGGGAAGTAAAATATCCAACGGATTTGAGATAGTACAAGACTTAATTAAATTAAGATGGGTACCTGAAATATTAAAATCCATAGAACTTGGCAATCATCGTTATAGTGAAATTTTAACAAGTATTCCATATATCAGTCATACAGAATTGAATAGAAAGCTATCTACACTAGTAGAAAAGAATGTTATAGAAAAGAGAGTGGATGATAGTACTACAGCTTATTATCTATTGAGTTTTGGCAAGGATTTAGTGCATATCTTTTACCATTTAGAGGATTTAGAAGATAAATATTTTTCATAGACTTCACAAAACTAAATATGGTAATAAAAAGAGGCGAAGGCTTTGGTCATTATAGACCTGAAGTATTCGCCTTTTTATTTTAACATAGATGAGAAGGATGTTAAAATAGAGGTGTAGTATTAAAAAACTTATTTTACCCGCACATTTTACATTGATTAATCGTTATACATAGTGAAAGGAGGTTTTTTTGTGTCCTTAGAGCTTAAAGATCAGTACGACAAAATATATAAATACTGCTATTTTAAAGTGAAAAATTCACATGTTGCAGAAGATTTGACACAGGAAACCTTTCTTAAATTTTTTAGTCAAAATTCCTATATCAATCGTGGAAAAACACTTGCATATCTTTATACTATAGCAAAACATCTATGTATCGATACATATAAGAAGACTGAAATGCTGCCTTTAGATGAAGATATTCCATCAGAAAGTACATTTAAAGATTTTGAAACCAGCTTTGCTATAAGACAGGCTATAGAAACATTATCAGAGGATTTACAAGAAGTTATATTTTTACGATTCGTTAATGATTTATCCATAATAGAAATCAGTAGTATTGTGGGGATTTCACGGTTTAGTGTATATCGGCGGGTAAATAAAGCATTAAAAGAAATAAAACTAATACTGAAGGAGGAGGATTTCTATTGAATAGAAAGTTAAAGATGCAGATAAAATTAGCATTTAATACAGCACCGCCTACACGAAGAGATGAATTTTTACAAAGTATAAATTTCCCAAAATCAAAATATAGTGATTTCATTTTCAGCCAAATAGGATACATTAGGAAACCCATCTGGGTGATATCCATTTCTCTAGTAATAGGTGTTTTATTTGGCTTGAGGTTTATTCCCGCCGAAAATATATTTGAGCCTTTGTGGATTGTATCTTCAATACTGCCATTTATGGCTTTGATTGCTATTATGGAAATATCTCGAAGCACTTCTTATAATATGGCGGAATTAGAGATGAGCTGCAAATATAGTCTTGGCGATATCGTACTGATACGTTTAGGAGTATTGGGAGGTCTGAATTTTATCGTATTTATGGCACTTTTATTATTATTAAGGGGGAGAATGGATTATAGTTTTTGGCGTTTAGGAATATATATGCTTGTTCCTTTTATGCTGACTTGTACATTATCACTGTTTGTATTAAGTCATGGAAGAGTAAAGGAAAGTATATATATATGTGGAGGTATCAGCTGCTTTGTTAGTGTATTAAATAGCGTTTTAGTGTATTCAACACAGGAGGCATTTACTGACCGATACCTGCTTTTATGGAAGATTACATTCTTTGTTTTACTCATCTTAATTATTTTACAGACAGTTAAATTTATTAAGAATATGGAGGAATTACAGTGGAACTTACAATTGATCGCTTAACAAAGCAGTATCAAAATAAAATTGCCGTTGATAGAATTTCTCTAACGTTGACAAAAGGTGTTTATGGACTTTTAGGTGCCAATGGGGCAGGAAAGACAACTTTAATGCGGATGATGTGTGGCATTTTAAGACCTACAAGTGGAGAGGTGAAATTTAATGGAATAGATGTAAATCATGAAGATTATCGTGATGTACTTGGTTATTTGCCACAGGATTTTGGATACTATCCTGAATTTACAGCAATGGAATTTTTGTGCTATATGGGAAGTCTTAAAGGTTTAACAAAGCCAAGGGCGAAAGAAAAATCAGCAGAACTATTGGATATTGTGTCCATATCTAATATGTCAAATCGAAAAATTAAGACCTTTTCAGGGGGGATGAAACAGCGTCTTGGAATTGCACAGGCAATGCTCAATAATCCTAAGATTTTGATTTTAGACGAGCCTACAGCAGGGCTTGATCCGAAAGAACGTGTACGTTTTCGTAATCTTATTTCACAGCTTGGAGCTGATAGAATCGTGCTATTGTCAACTCATATTGTGTCCGATATTGAAGATATCGCAGGAACGATTTTAATGATGAAGGATGGTCAGATTATCCATAAGGGCAGTTTAGAGGAAATAATCAAGGCTATTGATGGTAGGGTTTTTGAATGTATTGTTGATAGCAGGATAGCAGAAGAATTAACTAATATATATCCGATTATCAATCTAAGACAAGAGAATGATAAAGTATTCTTGCGAATCGTATGCAATAATAAACCTTCCCAAGATGCTATCTGTGTAAAAGCAACTTTAGAGGATTTATATTTATACTATTTTAGCGAGGTGGGAGAAAATGAATAGTTTTTTTGATATTGTAAGCTTTGAGTATAAAAAACTTTTCAAAAGAAAAAGTACTATAATTAGTTTACTTCTGCTTTTAATCGTTGTAGCACTTTTAAGCATAGCATCGGTTACTGGTACCATGTATTGGCATTCAGAAGGTGGAAAATCTGGATTTGAAGCTATGAAATTGGATAGAGAGGTTATTCGTTCGAAAAAGGGGGTGATGGATGAAGCTTTTATAAAGGAAGCTATAGAACAAAATATTATTATGATTGATAATGATGATAATTATCTTATTAATGATTATGGCAGACATTTAAAAGGTGATGCGTATATAAAATATGTTTTGCCATACAAAAAGATTGTTAATATGATAAATGTCATATATGAAGTAAATGCTGGAAATCTTGGTACAGATGGACTTCAACTTAAAAATATTAGCGATGTAAAGCCCATAGATACACTTACAGTAGAAGAGGCAGAAAACTTTTATACATATATGAATCAAGCTTTAATTGCAAATGTTAACAGGCTATGGGATTTATCCCAAAATGAAAAAGAAAAGCATATCGAAATGTTATCTCAGGTAAAAACGCCTTACTATAATGAACATTATGATGGATATCTAAATTTTGATAAGTATTTAAAGGTAATCGCCCTGTGTTTAATGATCGTTATTGCAATTTCTATATCTCCAATTTTTGCAGATGAATATTATTTAAAGACAGATCAAATTGTATTGTCATCGAAACATGGAAAAGGTAAAGCTATATTTGCTAAATTGTTTACAGGTGTGACATTTTCAGTGAGCTTATCGATTATCACACTGTTTGGATTTCTACTATTCATGTTATCAATACATGGCTTTAGTGGAGCTAATATGGCAATACAGACAATGGCTGTTTATTCAACGTATCCTATCACCGTATTGCAAGCAAGTTTAATAGCCATTGCTGTTACTATTTTTATAGCTTTGTTTTTTGGAATAGTAACTATGCTATTTTCATCTTGGTTTAAATCTTCATTTTTAGTTGCCATAGCTTCATTTACATTTTTGTTTATGCCTGGTTTGTTTAATATCTCCCATAAAAATCGATTATTGTATCAGATACTTCAGATGTTCCCTGCAAAGGCAACTGAATTTTCCAACATCTATTCGGAGTATCTATTTGAGATATTTGGATTTGTATTAACTCCAGCAGCATTTTATATTATCTTTTCAATAATTGGTTCCCTATTGATTATACCCATTACTAAGTGTGCTTTTAAAAATCATCAAATAGAATAATGAAGAGTACGTATTTTTCAATTACTTGACATCTTATATGAAGGGGTATTAGAATAGAAGTTGAGTTAATAAATGTTGAGGAGTGATTTTCTTATGATGAAATTAATTACTATTGCATAGCATAGGCTACTGCAATATAAAATAGTATGCAGCCTTTGCTATTAGTGGATTAAGATAATTATAATATTACACATGATAGAAAGGATGTATTAATTATGGAAAGATTAGAAAAGATGAATGATTTTTTTAATGCTAGATCTGAAATTTATGATGAAGTTCATACCTCAGATGTTGGAGGAGGAATAGTAGGCAAAAACGTGGTAGCAAGTTTATTGCCATTATCTACAAAAAACTTATTAGATCTTGGCATTGGAACGGGATTGGAATTACAAGCAATATTTAATAGATTTCCTCAAATACAAGTAACAGGACTGGATATAGCAGAAAATATGCTAAATAATCTTAAATATAAGTACAAAGAAGAATATGAAAAAGGTCAGATTAATCTTCTTAATATGAGTTATCTTGATTATGATTATGAGGAAGAAACATTTGATGCCGTCATTTCCGTTATGACTCTACATCATTATACTCACGAGGTGAAAACCGATATTTATCGTAATATTCGAAAGGCATTAAATGATGGTGGGGTTTACATTGAAAATGATTATATGATTTCAGAATTGGAGAATGAAGATCCTCAGTCTATTGAGGATGAGTTCTTTAAAAATTTAGAAATACTTAGAAAAGAACAGGCTTTAGATGAAAAGTCTGAATATCATTATGATACGCCATGTACAGTACCAAATCAAATAAAAATGCTATATGATGCAGGTTTTTCAAATGTCGAGGTAATGTATCGATTTGGCAATACAACTGTTTTAAAATGTATTAAATAAGATTTAAAAATGGAAAATGCCTAAGGGTTAGTATTATCAACCTTTTAGGCATTTTTAGCTTATTTTTCTTTTAAATGTTTTTTACCCCAACTGCTCATGCTTTCCAATATGGGCATAAAGGATTCTCCTAATTTAGTCAGAGAATATTCAACCTTAGGAGGTATTTCTGGATATTGTTCTCTGTGTATGAATCCATCTGCTTCTAGTTCCTTTAGCTGTTGGCTTAACATCTTATGGGTAATGTTGTTTAGGGATTTCTTTATCTCACCATATCTCATTACCTTCTCTTGAGATAGATGCCATAATATAATCAATTTCCATTTGCCCGCAATTAAATTTAGAGTATATTCAATTGGGCAACTGTATTTTGTTTCATTTTCGCTTTTCATCTTATTACTTCCCTTTTATATAGTATCCTACTAAAAAGTGCATACTTGTGCTAAATGCTATTTTTGATATTATTATAGCATAAGGGGAAATAAAAATAAAGAATAAGACATAGGGGGTAGTAAATATGTTGAGAAGAATAGATAATACTAAAATGGGAAGTAGTGATTTAGGATGGTTAAAAAGCAAATTTCATTTTTCATTTGCAAGATACTATAACCCAGACAATATTAATTTTGGAACTTTGAGGGTAATAAATGATGATTTGGTAAAGCAAGGGACAGGATTTGATATACATCCTCATAGGGATATGGAAATCGTATCATATGTTGTAGAAGGGGAGTTAACTCATGGTGACAGCATGGGAAATAAGAACACATTATCTCGTGGACATGTCCAATATATGAGTGCCGGTACAGGAGTATTGCATAGCGAACACAACTTTGGGAATGATACATTAAGATTTCTTCAAATATGGATTTTCCCTGATAAAGAGGGATATGAACCAAACTATGGAGACTATAAGTTCAACTGGGATGACAGAAAGAATAAATGGCTTAATATTGTATCTTCTAAGGAGGGCAATGCACCAATAAAGATTAATCAGGATTCAAATATATTTGTACTAGAATTAGATAAAGATAAGGAAATAGATTTTAAAGTAGGAAAAAATAGACAGGCATATTTAGTACAAATAGAAGGAACTTCTAATATAAATGATATTATTTTAAATATGAGAGATGCATTAGAAATAACAGAAGAAGATATAAAGATAAAAGCACTAGAAACTTCACATTTTCTTGTTGTTGAAATGAGAAAATAACTGGGTAATAATGTGCTAGGAGGTGCTTTAATGTTAGAAATTAAAAAGGGAACTAAAAGCTTTTACGTGGGAGATTCAGAGGAAAACCCAATAGCAGAAATGACATTTGTTCATTCTGGTGATAATGTTATTATAATTGATCGCACATATGTATCAGACGAGTTAAAGGGTCAAGGCGTTGGAAAACTGTTGCTAAAAGAGTTAGTTGATTGGGCAAGAAAGGAAGATAAAAAGATAATTCCTCTTTGTTCCTATGCAAAAGCACAGATGGAAAAGAACCAAGCCTATCATGATATGATATATTAATGAAATATAGTTTGATCAAAAAAACGGGATAGTATAAATAATTATCCCGTTTTTTTAATATAAAGAGTATTTTTTAAAAATAAAGAAGGATTTTGGAATAAAAGGTAGAATAACGTATGTTAAGAATCGCTAGTGGTGAATATGTGAATTAAATCTGTAGCATTTCTTTTTTATAGGAGGGATAAGATGAATAGGATAGATTACTCATTAAAGAAAGCCACAATGGAGGATTATGATTTTATATATGGTGTAAAGAATACAACCCTAGGAAATCATATTGAAAAAATTTGGGGGTGGGATGAAAAATATCAGCGAGATGATTTTTCAAAAAGCTTTTTACCTAGTAGAAATCATATTATTGTATTAGATGATGCTAACATTGGAGTACTTGAAATAAATGAGGAAGATGAAGTAATTTTAATCGTGGAGTTGGAGATATTACCTGAATTCCAAGGGAAGGGAATCGGAAGTTCTATATTAAAGGATATATTGAAGGCTGCTAAAGAGAAAGGGCAGAAAGTCAGATTAGGTTGTTTTAAAGTCAACGAGGGAGCTAAAACATTGTATTTAAAGTTGGGATTTAAAATAATAGAGGAAACGGAAACCCATTTTATATTTGAAAGTTGAATATACCAAAATCACACGGAAAAAGGAGAGTATAATATGGAAAAAATCATTACTGTTACAAAAGATAATCTAGAGCAGAAACATATCTGCTGTGCAATTTCTAATAACAATGATCATCAAGTTTTAGCCAAAAAATCTTGGCTTGCTGAAAGATTTGGTGATGGTCTTGTTTTTAAAAAATGTGATGTGCGGGGTAAATGCTTTATTGAATATATTCCTGCAGAAAAAGCATGGGCACCTATTGAAGCTAAAGATTATATGTATATTGATTGTTTTTGGGTTTCTGGACAATTTAAAGGTAAGGGGAATTCCAACTTACTTCTAGATGAGTGTATTAAGGATAGTAAGACTAAGGGGAAAAGAGGTCTTGTTGTATTATCTTCTAAAAAGAAAATTCCATATATATCTGATCCTAAATATTTACGCTATAAAGGTTTTAAGCTGGCTGATTCTACTAAGCCATATTATGAACTGCTGTATTTACCCTTTGATGATGATACATATAAACCAAGCTTTAAAGATACTGTGAAAAATCCTAAAGTTGAAGAACAGGGATTTGTCCTCTATTATACATATCAATGCCCATTTACGGCTAAGTATGTTCCATTAATTGAAGATGTTGCAAATGAAAAGGGAATTCCTTTTAAATCGATTCGATTTAAAACTACAGAAGAGGCGCAGAACTCCCCAGCACCGTTTACCTCTTATAGTTTGTTTTATAATGGCGAGTTTATAACCAATGAAATTCTATCAGAGAAAAGGTTTGAAAAAATCATAGTCGATAAAGAACTATAAACTGATAGAATAGTTAACTGATACTTTTTATACAATAAATAAAAAGTGATGACTTTAAAGTTAAAGTTTAAAGTCACCATTAACCCCTTTGCACCAAAAAGGGAGCTTTTTATTCCTGTAATAATTATTCCTTTTTATAAAAATCCTGAACTATTGAAATAAATGTTTCCATCTGTGGAGTCACCCATTTGTTTTTATGATATAGGAGTTGACTGCACATTTGAATAGTTGGGATATCCGTTTGAATCTGGGATAATCTACCTTGTTTAATTGCCTTCTTCACAGAAAATAAGGGTAGAAAGGAAACTCCCATACCTTCTTCTAGTAAGTGTATTATGGTTTCGGTGTTGCCTATTTCTAACACGGGTCTAATCTCTATCTCATGTGAGGCTAGTATTCTTTCTAGTTCATAGCGATAGCTGCCGCCTTTTTCCGTCAATATAAAGGGTTCTTTTATAATAGTCTGTAGATTGATTTTTTCACCATCTGTAAAAGAGTGGTTACTTGAGGTTACAAAGACAATCTCCTCTTCTTTTTGTACAGCTCGTACCCATTCTGAACCATATACTTTTTTATCCAATGTAAACAATAGGTCGATGTCATTACATTTGACCATGTCTATTAGCTCTTCTGTCTTAGCAGTTTTTAGAACCGTTTCTATCTGGGGACAAACGTGATGAAATTGTAGCAACAGTTCTGGAAGTATAGCTGTACACAAAGATTCTACGCCTCCAATGCGAAGAGAACCTGTGGGAATATTATCATCAAGGGCAAAGGTCATAGCTGCGTTAGTGACCCTCATTATTTCATTTGCATGATAAATAAAAGCTTCTCCTTGACCTGTTAAACTTACCTGTTTGCCTATTCTTTCAAATAGCTGTGTTCCAAGTTCTTTTTCCAATTGCTGTATTTGAATTGTAACAGTGGATTGAGAGTAACCCAGCTGTTCTGCTGCCTTTGAAAAATTTCTTGTTGCTGCTACTCTTAAAAAGGTTGAGATGTTTCTAAGTTCCATATTTATCACCTATTAATATTTTTAATATATATTATGAAATCTATGAATTTTACAAATACGTGTTTAAATGTTACCATAGGTAATGGAGGATGTCAAGTTTTTAACTAGGCATTCTCAATACATTACTTAAACAGGGTGACGATATGATGAATAAACAGGAAAAGACGTTAAACAATGAAGTACAGCATGCAGTGGAGGAGTTTGTTCAGATATTTTGCTCAGAAAAGCAGAAATTACCTGCTAATAGAATTATGAACGAAGCTTGCGAGAACCAAATTGCTAAATTGAAGAAAATTGGCATACCCAGTAAGGGACGTTCTATAGATAAGGTAGTAAATGAAATGATAGAAGATATTTATAAATATAGGGCAGAGTCAAATCATCCAAGATTTTTTGGATTCGTTCCAGGACCAGCATCCATGTTATCTTGGCTTGGTGATATTATGACAGCAGCTTACAATATCCATGCTGCAACTTGGACTACAAGTCCTGCAGCAAGTTGTATTGAACAGGAATTGATAAGTTGGCTCTGTACTCAAGTGGGATATACGGAAAAATCAGGGGGACTATTTGTCTCTGGTGGTTCTATGGCAAATATGACTGCATTGACTGCAGCTCGTGATACCATATTGAAAGAGGAAACACGACACTTAGGTGTTGCATATGTTTCAGATCAGACTCACAGCTCTGTAGCTAAGGGATTGCGTATTATTGGAATCCCAAACGATAGAATCAGAAAGATACCTACAGATAGCTTGTTCCGAATGGATATAAAAGAATTGAAAGCTGCTATTGAATTGGATATAAAGAATGGATTAATTCCATTTGTTGTGATTGCAAGTGCTGGAACTACAAATACTGGTAGTATTGATCCACTACAAGAAATTGCCTCCTTGTGCCAAAGACATAGTATGTGGATGCATGTAGATGGTGCATATGGAGCTTCCATCCTATTGACGAAGAAGTATAAACATTTATTAAATGGAATTGAAAAGGCAGATAGCGTAAGTTGGGATGCACACAAGTGGTTATTTCAAACCTATGATTGCGGTATGGTTCTAGTAAAGGATAAGAGGAATCTACTCAACAGTTTTCATGCCAATCCAGAATACCTCAAAGATTTAGAAGCCAAGAAAGATCAAATAAATTATGGGGATATGGGAATGGAGCTAACACGACCAGCTCGTGGTCTAAAATTATGGTTGACTCTTCAAGTAATGGGTTCAGATGCTATTGGTGATGCAATAGAACACGGATTCCAGCTTGCAGAATGGGCAGAAGATGAATTGAAAAAGAAAAAGGATTGGGAGATTATTTCCCATGCACAGCTTGCTATTGTAAACTTCCGTTTTGCTCCTTCTGGTATAACTGAAGAGCAGGCAGATGAATTGAATCAGGAAATTTCTAAAGCAATTATTGATAGTGGATATGCAGGAGTTTTCACTACAGAATTAGATGGTAAAAAGGTTTTGAGGATTTGTGCAATCAATCCATATGCAACTGAAAGTGATATGAGGAACACAATCCGTAGATTAAATGAATACGCCCAAGAGTTTTATCAACCTATGGAAGCTATAAGTTAAAACTTTTAAAAGCGATATATTATAAATCTAAATAAAATTTTCCTCCACGTATGTACGAAAAAGAGCTTGTCCTTTACAGGGCAAGTTTTTTTGTATAAAAATATATTGACTTCAATTTTAGGCAGGTGTATAATATCAATATAGACAGTTGCCTAAAAAGGAGATGATGATATTGGATAATATAAAAAGAACATTTAATTTTGCAAACATTTTATGTAATGGTAGGGAGCTTACTGATGATATTGAAAAGGGAAAAAGGGTGGAGGAGATAATGTGAATAATTTTTTAATTACATTAATCAAAAATTCCATCTCCATGTCGATACTTGTATTGATTTATTTAGCAATAACTCCCTTATTTTCTAAAAGATATATACCAAAATGGCGTTACTATGCTTGGCTGATTATAGTAATTGGTTTTATAGTTCCATTTAGACTTAGTCTAGAAATTCCCCTGTTAGAATCCAGCACCATAATATCACCGCCGAATATCCAACAAATGATTCCAATGAATACATCTGAAAATATAGCCCAAGCAGAAAAGATAAGCTTAGTATCTGGGAATTGGTGTATAGGAATATGGATTGTAGGAGTTATAGGTTTTATAGCTTACCACATCATTAGACATCATGACTTTTTAAGAATGGTAAAACGTTGGGGTGAAGAAGCCACTGAATCCGCAATACTAGAGGTTTTAAGTAGTCTACAGGAAGAATTAAAAATATTTAATCAAGTTAAACTGCTATATTGTTCCTGTATTACAACTCCAATGATGATAGGCTTTATCAATCCAGTAATTTTACTTCCTTCAAAGAATATTCCCATAGATGAAATTTCATTCATATTAAAACATGAATTAATTCATTTTAAACGTAAAGATTTATGGTATAAAGGTTTAGTATTTTTAGCAACTTCAATCCATTGGTTTAATCCAATAGTTTATTTGATGGCAAAGGAAATAGCAGTGGAATGTGAGATCTCCTGTGATGCAGAAGTTGTAAAGGGGACGGATATAGATAAGAGACAACAGTATATTCAAGCTATTATTTCTGTTATTAAAAATGGCTCAAGAGTACAGACATCATTTTCAACCAACTTCTATGGAGGTAAGAAGGGGATTAAAAATAGGATATTATCCATAATGGATATGAAAAAGAAAAGAACAGGTATATTAATTTTCTGCTTAATGATAATTGGAGTTATGATAACTGGCGTGACTATTACTGAAAATATAAGTATGGAGTCTATCGAAGATAGTGCCTCCCTTAATGACCTCGTCGAAGATGTTAACGTCATGTCATATTTAGATGAAGAAACAGGGGAAACGTCCTATAGTTGGGATGATGATGTAACATGGATTTCGTTGACCGATGAAGAGTATGAAGCTAAATTTCCAACATCTAATATTGAATGGTGGACTTATGATGAGTATAAAGAATGGTTAGATATTGAAAAAGTACAATTGCAAGATATTATTGGAGAGCGTAGTTGGAATCCAACAGAGGGTTGGTATGTTTGGACACAGGAAAAGGTTGATGAAACAATTCAAATGTATGAAAGGATATTAGAGGATATTGGGAATGGTGTGATGTACTCTAAATCTATAAATGGCGATGAAAATATATCTATATCACAAGATTATGAAAACATTAAGGCTGATATATTAATTAAAGATAGTTTCAGTATCGAAAATAATAGGGAGTGATAAGGCGATGAGCTTTTTGACATTGAAGATAATTGGAATCTTATCCATGCTCTTTGACCATATAAATGTAATATTTCCTGTGACGATGCCCATTGCCAATTTATTTGATAGAATAGCAATGAACAATCCTGAAAGTGTACAGTTAGTATATAAAGTTTTTGATATTATTACTATAATAATGCCTTACATTGGTAGATTAGCAGCACCAATTTTTATGTTTTGTATTGCAAATGGATATATACATACAAATAATATTAAAAAATATATTTCACGAATAATTATCTTTGCACTAATTTCTCAGATACCCTATATTTTATTTTTTAGAACCGAAATGGAAATGGATTTTAAGGATATAGGCTTAAATATCCTCTTTACATTAGCTCTTGGTTTAATTGCAATTTATGCTTTTGACCATTTAAAAGATAAAAATATGGTTATAGCTATTGGAGTAGTAGCCCTCATTGCTGCTCTGTCGTTTATCATTCATGCAGAGGGTAAGGAAGGGTATATCCTAATCATATTTATGTTCTACTTATTGAAAGATATACCTAAGGGTAAACGAGCATTGATTTGGATCTTTATTATGATATTGTCTAGAGTAAGACTTGGAATTATGGCTATAAATGATCCCAATTTTATTAGAACATATATTTTAAACGTTTTTGGTCCATATTTAGGTGTCCTCGTTACGTTTTTCTATAATGGTGAAAAGGGGAAGGGCAATAAATTTACTCAGTATTTTATGTATGGGTTTTACCCTGCACATCTTTTAATATTAGCTTTATTAGGCAATATTGTTGGAAACTAATAAGATACATAAAGAAAGTATACTAAGTTTGAAAGAAGGTTAATACTAGAGATAAATGGACATAGTGAGATTGTTATAATCCTTATAAATTTGTATGGAGGTAAAATATATGAAAAATAAAATAATTATACTCTTAATACTCATCGGCATTATGATGACGGGAGTTTCATTTACTTCTATAGTCACCAAAGAGCCTATAGAGGCTTCTGAAAGCAATATACCATTATCCAATAGGGAGATTGAAAGTAAAGAGCAGAAAAATAAGAAAGAAAAAGCAAAATGGTATTCAATTTACTCTAAATATGGATTGGTCTATGACAAAGCAAAGGATAGGTTTTTTTATAATGGAGAATTAGTAAGATTTTTTGTTGATAAATTAGATAAAGAAGGCTATTGTAATTCATTTAGCTATACAGATGGTACTGTTGATTTGCGGGGAATTCGTAATGAAAAATATGAGCTAATAGGAGTTGAACCTGTGAGCCAAGAAGAATATGATAAGCGAACAGCCAAAATCAAGGCTTCTTTTAAAAATATGTCCGATAAAATTCAAGAAAATATTGGTGGTGATTTGAATAGTGATGGAATTACCACTGAGATTGGTGATTCAAACTATGCAGATGATTCCCTTAGTGCATATAAGGAGTATGGAGTTTCTTATGATAAGGAAATGAAAGTATGGATGTATAAGGATAAGCCAATTAAGTTTTTCTATGATAAGGACTATATAACACTTAAGGACTACAGTGAAGCTGCACTCAAGAATGGCATATCTTTAAAAGTCATAAGGGACACAAATGGTAAATTTGAGAAGTTAGTTGAAGTGAATGAATAATATTTAAGTAAAATTAATTGTCTTAAGGAGATGATGTAAGTGAGCAGTATAAAAAAATTGCCCGATGCAGAATTTGAAATTATGAAGGTAGTGTGGGAAAATGAGCCGCCGATTACTACCAATATGGTTATGGAACAACTAGGTAAAGATAAAGGCTGGAAAGCTCCTACGATAATTTCCCTTATGATGAGGTTAGTAGATAGAGGATTTTTGAGAACTGAGAAAAAAGGAAAAGAACGTACCTATTTTCCTCTAATAGAAAAGGAAGATTACTTAAAGTTTGAAACCAAGAATTTCATGAACTTTTACCACGAAAACTCATTCCTTAGTTTTGTAAATACCTTATATGATGGAAAAGAGCTTACTGATGATGATATTGAAGAATTGATGAAATGGGCAAAAGAGCGAAGGGATTAATATGAACTATATTGATTTATATGGCTGTGTTTTGATGCTGAAAAACATAGCCTTTTTTGTTATCTAAATCACAGGAAAAAATTATATAGCTATTTTTATCAATAATTAGCAAGAACACTCCCACTTCTATAATTAGTGAGAGTATCCAATGATACGAAGTAAGCTATTTGGCTTAATTATTTAATTGTTTATGCCATAGTTTATAGTATTCTCCGTTTTTTTCTATGAGTTCTTGGTGACAACCCTTTTCTATTACTTCTCCATTTTTTATAACATAGATGACATCACAGGAGGTTATAGATCTTAACTTATGAGCTATAATTATGGTAGTCTTATTTTTAGTATATTCTAATATAGTTTCTTCCACAATTTTTTCAGTTATAGAATCAAGATTGCTAGTAGCTTCATCTAATAAAAATATATCTGGATTTTTTAATAAAGCTCTTGCTATAGAAAGTCTTTGTTTTTGACCCCCAGATAAGTTAGTTCCATTTTCCTCTATTATAGTATTATATTTTTTTGGAAGGGAATTTATAAAATCGTCTATATCAACTTTTTTACAAACTTCATATATTTCATTATCTTTTATAAAAAAGTTTCCCATACGTAAGTTTTCTTTTATAGTTCCATTAAAGAAAAAATGAGTTTGAGAGACATATCCAATTTTATTTCTTAAATAGTCGAGATTTATGTCATTTATATTCACATTATTTATAAATATATTTCCATCTTTTAAGGAATAGAAATTCATTAAAAGTTTTGCTAAAGTAGTTTTTCCTGATCCACTTTCACCTACAAAAGCTACTCTTTCACTAGATTTTATATCAATATTAATATTATTTAATATAGGGGAATCTGAAATATATTGAAAGGAAACATTTTCAAAGCTAATATTTCCCCTTAAAGAAGGCTCTAAGGATCCTTTATGTCTTGATTTTTCTTTTTCAATATCTAATATGCTTTCAACCCTTTGAGCTGCGACTATTGCAGTTTGGATAGATGGTTGTAAATTTATTATGCTTTCTATAGGATTTAAGAAATATGTAAGTAGGGCATTGAAGGTTAGAAGTTCACCCAAAGTTAATTTTCCTATTATGACTTCTATCCCACCAATCCAAAAAATCACAATATTAAATATAACTTTAATATAGATTTTTAAAGAATTTTGAAGATTAGTAATCCATCCTCTTTTTAAAGTATTTTTTGTAAGGGTTAAAAATTTCTTTTCTGTTTTAAGTTTCGTTTCATTTTCTGTACTAAAGGATTTAATAGTATCTATACCATTTAGCGATGATATTAAATACGAAGTAAGGTCTGATCCATTTTCCATAGTTTTTCGATTTATATCTTCTAAAGGTTTTCTAAAAAAGTATACTATTATGCTGTAAAAAATAATGGGAATAAGAGTTGTTAAAAATAATATACTATTTTGACTATAAAGTATAATTCCACCTACGATTGCCATAAGAACATCTATCATAATTGCTAAAGCAACATTACATATGGCATCTCTTATTTTTCCTGAGTCATTGAATCTTGATATTATATCTCCCACCTCTCTTGTATCAAAGAAGCTCATAGGTAAATCGATAACATGTTCATAATAACCAAGCATAAGCCCCATATCTATATTTCGTCCAAGATATAGCAGAAGCTGAGTTCTAAATAATTCAAATAAAGTTTTAAAAGTAAAGAGTAAAATAAATAAAAGAGAAAATTTGGTTAATAAATTTTTAGAGTTATTGGGAATTATTTTATCAACAAGAAACTTAAAATAAAATGCTCCTACTATACCAAATATTGTTATGAGTAATGAAATAAAAAATATTTTTATAATAAATTTTTTTTGATATTTAAGGATGGCAGAGAATTTTTTAAACAATCCCCTTTTTTCAGGATTTAATCGTATTTTAGGTATAATTACATAGATTACACCATTCCATACATTCATAAATTCAACAAAAGAAAAACTTTTAACACCTTTTTTAGGAATATATGCTATTATCTTATTTTCATATATTTTTTCTATAACCATATAATTATTGATTCCATTTTCATTTATATATGCTATTGCAGGTATAGGACAGTAGGATAATATATCTTCAATATTGTTTCCTTTAATCTGTTTAATAGAAAATCCAAGTTTGTCTTCCAAATCCATAATATTTAAACTTTCTGCTTTTTCTCTACAATTTATAATATTGTTAATCTTAGATACAGGAATTTTAATACCATAATGTTTACATAATGTTGACATACATACCGCAAAAGATGTTTTACTTTCTTCATTATAACTGGTTTTTTCCATAGCCATCGCCTCCTTTTAATAGGTAAAATTACAATTTTATTAAATAAATGTTAAATTATATACAAAAAGGCTTGTCTTTTCTACTTATATATTATACAATATATTACATGATAACAATACCTTGCCATTAAATAAATTATATTCATATAATGGCAATAAAAAAACAAACAAGGGGGTATTTGTATGAACATCAAAGAATTAACTAAGGGGTTAGAGGAATTCTTATCAGCAGATGTAATTACAGAAGCACTTAATAAATTAGGAGACGATGACGATCTAGTGCAACCAATGTATGGAATTCCACCAATAAAAGAATAGAAATAATAGAAACAATAGCATTGGGAATGACTTAAGTCATTCCCAATGTTTTAGTATAAGTTTTTTATGTTAGTGTAATAAATAAAAACATAATTAAATGGGAGGATAATTATGAAATATAAGCCAATGACAGGTGTTTGGGAAATAACAATGGGATGTAATATGCGTTGTAAACATTGTGGATCAATATGTGAAAATCCTCAAAATGATGAACTGACGACAAAAGAAGCTTTAAAATTATGTAAAGAGCTTGGAGAATTAGGCTTTAAACATATAACATTATCTGGAGGAGAACCGACTACGAGAGATGATTGGCATATTATAGCTAAAGGACTGAAAGATAATGGTATTATTCCAACAATGATAACCAATGGATGGCTTATAAACGAAGAAATTGTTGATAAAGCTATAAAATCAGGGATAAATACTGTTGCCATAAGTATAGATGGTTTGGAAGATACTCATGACTTTATGAGAAAGTCTGGTTCTTTTCAAAGGTCTATAAAAGCTCTTAAACTTATGAAAGATAAAGGGATGTATTCTGCAGTAGTAACTACAGTAAATAAGCAAAATATAGACCAACTAGAAGATATGAAAAATGTATTCATAGAAAATGGAGTAACTACATGGCAGCTTCAGATTGGTATGCCAATGGGGAGTTTAAAAGAAAATTGTGAATTAGTTTTAGGTAACGATGCAATTGATAAAATAATTGACTTTGGATATAAAAGTCTAGATGATAATAGAATAAGGATACATTTTGCAGATTGTATAGGATATTTCAATGTAAAAGAAATGGAAGTAAGAAAGGCTTCCTCTAATAGTGATCATATATGGCAAGGCTGTGGGGCTGGAAAAAATAGCTTAGGGATTTTATGCAATGGTGATATATTAGGATGTACTTCTATAAGGGATAGAGAGTTTATTGAAGGTAATATAAGAGAAACTTCTTTAAAAGATATATGGACAAGTACTAAAACTTTTAAATGGAATAGAGATATTACAAAAGAAAAAATAGAGGGGTTTTGTGGTAAATGTAAGTATGGGGATGTGTGTCTTGGGGGTTGTTCTAATTCAAGATTATGTATGGAAAATAGTATATACAAAGAAAATAAATATTGTTCATATTATATGGCTATGGATAGGAAAAGAGAAGAAATAGCGGCCATAGATGATATAGACAATCTATTTGAAAATGCAGAGAAATTAGCAGGAGTTGGAGAATTTCAATTATCTCAACTTTTATTGGAAAGAGCACTTTATTTGAAAGAGGACGATATAGAGTTTTTAAATCTTTATGCTTATGTAAATTTTATGCTAAAGAATTATACTATAGCTAAAGATATAAACGAAAAAATTCTTGAAATAGATTGCAAAAATATATATGCAAATAAAGGGTTAGGTCTAACACTGTGTAAGTTGGGAGAAGTTGAAAAAGGAATACAGTATCTTAAAAATGCTGTAAAACTTACGGATTATAATTATATGGCTCCTTATCATGACTGTGCAGTGACCCTTATGGAATATAATAAAATAGAAGAAGCTAAAGATATTCTACAGCAGGCTAGAGAAATATCATTAGACTTTTTTGAAAAGAATAAGGATCTATACGATAAATTAAATATATTTGCTACAACGGAAGAGGCATAGCATTAAATAAGGTTTTATATATTCAAATATATAAAACCTTATTTAATGAAAGGAGCTACACCCTATTAGTTATGAAAACAATTTAAATTCTAATACTATATGTAAGAATCTTTAAATATCTTATTCATTTTCATGATATAATTGTTTTAAATAAACCAATAAGATTAATGAAATCAAAACACTATATATTCTATTACCCTTATTTTAGAAATATGAAATCCAGAGATAGTTTAATAAAGTTGATTTAAAAGATACCTTCTGAAATAAATATTAGAGGTGATGAGTTTGAATAACGAAAGTGAAATAAAAGTATTTGCTGGAAGTACGGGTAAAAAGTTTGCTGAGAGAATTTGTAATTATTTAAATTCAGAGTTAGGAAAATCCAAAGTTATTACATTTAGCGAAGGAAATATATATGTAAAGGTCGAAGAAACCGTTAGAGATAAAGATGTATATTTAGTCCAATCTATTGGACTAAATCCCAACGATGAGTTTACTGAAATATTATTTTGGATCGATGCATTTAAAAGAGCTAGTGCAAATTCTGTAACAGTCGTTATGCCCTATTATTCATATGCTAAAGGAGATAAAAAGGATGAACCGAGAGTGTCAATACGTGGTAGAGTATGTGCGGAATGTATTGAATTAGCAGGAGCAGATAGGATTGTCACCATGGATTTACATAGTCCGCAGATTCAAGGTTTCTTCAAGAAACCGGTGGATCATTTATTTGCCCTTCCAATATTATGTGAATATATAAGATCATTAGAGATTAAAGATTTAGTAGTAATCTCCCCTGATGCAGGTTTTGCGAAGGAAGCTAGAAAATATGCACGATATTTAAAATTACCAGTTGCAATTGGAGATAAGGAACGAAAAGATCATGATGAGAATGCTAAGATTATTGATATTATTGGCGATGTGAAAGATAAAAATGCGTTAATTGTAGATGATTTTAGTATTTCAGGAGGAACGCTAATCGATTTAGCTAGTGAATTAAAAAGTCGTGGAGTAAATAAAGTATTTGCATGTCTATCCCATGTGCTGTTAAATGAAAAGGGAGTTAGAAATCTTCAAGATAGTCAAATAGAAAAGCTTATATCAACGGATTCAGTATATAATCCACATGTCTTAAATAATAAAAAGATTGAAATTATTTCTGTTGCTCCACTGTTCGCAGAAACTATTAGGAGAATACATAGACGAGAATCAGTTAGCACACTATTCGATGAAGTACCCATTGAAGTGCTTCAAATAAAAGATTAAAAAATATATGATAAAAGGATTATCCTAGTCAATTAATAGGAGGGGGACTAAATATGGAACCAGTTTCATTATACAAAAAAGATTATAAAGTAGAGATAAATCATGTAGACTTTAATGGAGATTTAAAATTGAGTTCATTATTTACATACTTTCAGAACATTGCAGGGCTTCATTCAGAGAATCTTGGTATGGGAAGAAAAACACTCTCTGAACAGTATGGAGTCATATGGGTATTAGTTAGAATGAGAGTAGATATTATTAAATATCCACGATGGAAGGATACAATTACTATAGAAACATGGCCTCAAAAGCCTGATAGGATAGGATTCGATAGGGACTTTTTAGTAAAGGATAATGAAGGAAATATTTTAATAAAAGGGGTATCTACTTGGGTAGTAATAGATTTTGAAACTAGAAAATTAATGAAATCTAAATCCATTTATACAGGTTATCCTACAATAATAGAAAAAAGAGCAATTGATTGTAAACTGGGGAACTTAAAATCCAAAGGAAAATTGGAAATGGTTTATAAAAGGACAGTTAGATATAGCGATATCGATATTAATAAACATCTAAACAATGCAAAATATATGGATTTTATAATGGACAGTTTTAGTTTAGAAGAACATAAAGATTTTGATATTAAATCTATTGAGATAAGCTATAGTAATGAAGCTTTGCCTGATAGTACAGTTACTATTTATAAAGATGTGTCTGAAATTCATTCAAATATAATATATATGGAAGGTATAAATGAAAAGGATGATAAATTAATTTTTAAAGCTCGAATGGAGATTGAGAAAAAATAAGGGATTTTTATATTTGTGAACCCTTAAAAATAATATTTAGAGTATAAAAGCCTCTATTAAAACTAGATGCTTTTTTAAGTTTAAATCCGAATAAAAAGTTTTACAATAGTCGAAACATATGTTTGCGTTGTTGTTATTCTTATGGTACAATTTACCTAAGAATAATCGATAATGAGGTGTTAATGATGGAGGTCCTAGAAAAGTTAAGGATATTATCAGATGCAGCTAAATATGATGTATCCTGTTCATCTAGTGGAAGTAATAGAAAAAATAAAAAAGATGGATTGGGAAATGCCAGCTCTTGTGGTATATGCCATAGCTGGTCGGATGATGGAAGATGTATTTCTCTGTTGAAAATTTTAATGACTAATTACTGTATTTATGATTGTGCTTATTGTATTAACAGATCATCTAATGATCTACCTAGGGCTATATTTACACCAGATGAAATAGTAGATTTAACTATAAATTTTTATAAGAGAAACTATATTGAAGGATTATTTTTAAGTTCTGCTGTATTTAGATCCCCTAATCATACGATGGAGATGTTACTTCAAGTAGTCCAAAGACTAAGAGAAGAGGAAAATTTCAATGGATATATACATACAAAGGCAATACCTGGAGCAGATGAGGAAATTGTAGAAAAAGTAGGTAGGTATGTAGATAGGATGAGTGTAAATATAGAATTACCTACAGAGGAAGGCTTGAAGTTACTTGCACCACAAAAGAATAAACAAAATATCTTAAGGCCTATGAACCTGATTAAAACTGGAATTACCCAATCTATAGAAGAGAGGAAAAAATTCCACTTTAGTCCTAAATTTGTTCCAGCAGGTCAGACGACACAACTAATAGTAGGAGCAACTACAGACAGTGATTTAAAAATCCTTAGGCTATCTGAAGGATTGTATAATTCATATGGACTTAAAAGGGTATATTATTCAGCATTTGTACCAGTGTCTAATAATCCCAAACTGCCATTGATCAAATCTCCACCTCTTGTAAGGGAAAATAGGCTTTATCAAGCAGATTGGCTCCTTAGATTTTATGGGTTTGAAGCAAAGGAACTATTAGATGAGAATAAACCAGATTTTGATCTAGCATTAGACCCTAAATGTGATTGGGCACTTAGAAATATTCACCTGTTTCCAGTTGAAATAAACAAGGCAGACTATAACATGCTCTTAAAAGTTCCTGGAATTGGAGTTAAATCGGCCATAAAGATAATACAGGCAAGGAGATTCTCAGCTATAGATTTTTATGATTTAAAAAAATTAGGCATTGTTATGAAAAGAGCTCAATATTTTATTACCTGCAAGGGAAAATACTACGGGATAAAATCCATGAATAGTGAAATAATACGTAATCAATTGGTAACAAGTTCTCCAGTAGAGAAGAATTATAAGCAGCTATCTTTATTTGATCAAGTATCTTTAGAGGATAAGTACATAGAAATAGGTGGACAGCTATGATACTTCATTATATTTATGATGGTAGTTTTGATGGATTGTTGACTTCAATTTATGAAGCCTACTATAGAAGAGAAAATCCTGATGATATAGTACCTGAAGATAGTATTGAAGCCAATTTTTTAATACAAGATATCTTTATTCCGACGGATAGGGAAAAGGCTAGAAAAGTATACGAAGCCATAGAAAAAAAGATTTCAAAAGAAACTTTGAGAAGGGTTTTCTATGTTTATTTATCTGAACTTCCAATGCATGGAATAACAGTGCTTATGTATCTTCGATTAGGATTTAAGATAGGATCTCAAGTGGATTTAAACTTATCAAACGACACTGTCCGCATGGTGGACAATATCTATCGTAAGGTGGCAAGGGAAAAACATAGGATGTTGGGGCTTATTAGATTTAGAGAGTTGGAAAATGGAATATTCTATTCTTCCATTGAACCAGATTATAATATTGTAGGATTAGTTGCACCTCACTTTGCATCTAGAATGGTAAATGAGAATTGGGCAATACATGATGTAAAAAGGGGAATAGCTGCCTTATATAATAGGAATGAATGGGTTATTAAGGATATAGAGTTTAAGGACCCATTGATAGTAAAAGAAGAAGAGGAAGAATATCAGGAACTTTGGAGAGCATATTTTAATTCGGTTGCCATTCAAAGTAGAATAAACCCAAAGCTCCAAAAAAGAAATATGCCCATGAGGTATTGGAAGTATTTAGTGGAAAAGTAGGTTGGCTATGAATAGAAAATATAATTAAATATTTTAATTTATAGAATTAGAAAGTGATTATTGTGTGAAAATTCTGCTATAATGAATTTATCCTTTATCATATAAAGGAATAATATTAAGGCATTGCATATTATATTTTTTCATTTAGGAATAAGGATTCATTATGAAGTATATCTTTGGGAAATTTAGGGACGTAAAAAATAGAAATTGATAGATAAAATTAATTTATGGGGGTATTAGAAATGGATTTAGAAGAGTTAAAGCCGAAGGAAAGGTTTAGTGATAGAGTTCAGAATTATGCTAAATATAGACCAGAGTATCCTAATGAAATAATTAGTTATCTGCATAGTTCTGTTGGTCTTAATAAAAACTCCCTTATCGTAGATATAGGTTCAGGAACAGGGATATGTACTAAAATGTTCTTGGATAATGGGAATACAGTGTATGCTGTAGAACCAAATCAAGATATGAGACAAGTGGCGGAATACTTACTTGGAGATTATGATAATTTTTATTCTATTGATGGCTCTGCTGAAAATACTCAATTACAATCTAAATCAATTGATATTATTACAGTAGCACAAGCATTTCATTGGTTTAATTTAAAGCCTACGAAAGAAGAATTCTTTAGAATATTAAAGCCTAATGGAATAATTGTTTTATTGTGGAATTACAGAAAAGAAAACTCATATGGATTTATGCACGATTATCTAAAACTTATAAGAAAATATAAAGCAAGTTATACCGATGAATCAAGTGATGATGATATGTCGCATTTTTTTGATGATAGCACTATACATATAAAAGTTTTTCCTAATCCTCAAAAAGTTGATTTTGAGAGATTAAAAGGAGAATTAGTTTCATTTTCATATATGCCAAATGAAGAGGATCCTAATTTTAAATCTATGATATCAGAGTTACAAGTTTTATTTAATCAATATAGCAATAATGGAAGTGTAGTTTTAGAATATGAAACTTACCTTTACCACTGTAAGTTTAAATAAGAAATAAGTACATTATAATTATTCTCTAGAGTATTGCTTAGAAGAAATCAAGAAGATACATTTTATAATATAAAACTAATTAGGGCTGGTTTATTATTTGACTGAATTTATAAAATCCAGATAGATTATTAACTATTTACTGGGAGCGGAGGTGTATCCATTGGAAAGGATTACATATAGACAATTAGAAAGAGCTGAAATAAACCTAAATTTATTTAAAAATTTTAATCGCTATCAAGATGTAAAGAAATGTTGGCGTAAAGAAGATGGAGAGTGGGTATTGAAAGAAATTGCTTTTACTGAACATTGGAATTTAAAAGAATATGAGTATTTGGTTAAATGCTTACAAAACACCATAGATATAGGTGGTGCAGTATTTGGTGTATTTGATAATGATATACTAGTTGGATTTGCTTCCATAGAAAATGAACTTTTCGGTTCTAAAAAAGAGTATCTACAACTTTCAAGCCTTCATATATCTTATGAGAAGCGTGGTATGGGAATAGGGAAAAAGCTATTTTCTCTCATATGTAAAAAGGCAAAAGAAATGGGTGCACAAAAACTTTATATATCTGCCCATTCATCTGAAGAGACACAGGCTTTTTATAAAGCTGTTGGGTGTGTGGAGGCAGTGGAATATAATGCTAAATTGGTAGAAGAAGAGCCATGTGATTGTCAATTGGAGTATTGCTTAAGTGATAATTAAGGGGAGTTAGAACAGTCGAAATATATTTATAAATAATTACAAGAAGCTAAAGCGTTTTATAGTGATCGTCTTAATATTATTGAGGTGATAAAATGAAATATTACTCAATAGGAGAATTTGCTAATAAATTAAATATAACCACACAAACGTTAAGAAATTGGGATAAAGAAGGGAAATTAAAACCACATCATGTTTCTGATGGTAAACATATTTCAGTTGTAGGCTGCAAGGTAAAAGAGCAAATAATGCTAAAAAGATGATTAAGGAGTTAACCGAAGATGATTAAAGGTATTAAGATTAAACTTAAATCAAATACTAAATTGTTTGAATCAGCTGGAGTAGCCAGGTTTGCATACAATTGGACGCTGAATAGACAAATAGAAAACTATAAAAATGGTGGTAAGTTTATTTCTGATAACGAATTAAGAAAAGAATTTACTAAACTAAAACAAATAGAAGAATATAATTGGCTAAATAATTATAGCAACAATATCACTAAACAAGCTATAAAAGATGCTTGCGACGCTCATATTAAATTTTTCAAAGGAGAAAGTAAATACCCTAGATTTAAAAGTAGGAAAAGGTCTAAACCTTCATTTTATGTAGACACAGATAGGATACAATTTAATGGAACTCATGTAAAATTAGAAAATCAACTTAAAAAGTTAAATCAAAGGCTTACAAATATTCGCCATAACTACTCACATCAAACAACTACTGAAATAATAAAGCGAAAACCAAGTTTTATTGTGGTAGAAGATTTGAATGTAAGTGGTATGATGAAAAACAAGCATTTATCTAAAGCTATTCAGGAACAACGATTCTATGAAATTTATAGACAAATACAATATAAGTCTGAAAGGAATAATATAAAACTTATAGTAGCAGATAGATATTTTCAAAGTTCTAAAACTTGTAGTCAGTGTGGAAGCTATAATAAAGACTTAAAGTTAGGGAATAGAAAATACATTTATGAATGTTGTGGTTCTGTATTAGATAGAGACTATAATGCCAGTTTAAATCTTAAAAACTATGGTCAAGAAGTAGCTTAAATCACTTAAGTCGTAAAATGTACCCATATGTTAGTGGGGAATTTAAGCCTTTGGAGTATCAAGACCACACAAGTAGGATTAATCCAAAAGTGGATACGTTGAACAAGGAATGAAACATAAAAGTTGATTTTTATAACTTTTTATAAGTTTTCAGTAACGGTAGGAGATTGATAAAGCTAAGGACAACCACTACAGCATATTTAATGAATAATGAAGAGTTTCTATTGATGAAAAGATCGATAAATAGAAAATTTGCACCTGGGATATGGGCAGGGGTGGGAGGACATCTTGAGCCAAATGAAATTAATAGACCACAAGAAGCATGTTTACGTGAAATATTTGAAGAGACGGGGATAAAAGAAGAAGACTTAGAAAATCTAAAGTTAAAATATATCGTATTAAGAAGATCAAAAGATGAGATAAGAATTCAATATGTATACTTTGCTTATTCAAAGATAAGAAATGTAATTCAAACAGATGAAGGAGAATTGTTTTGGATAAATAAAGAAGAATTATTTGAAAGAGATCTGTCTACAACGACAAAAGAGATACTTAAGCATTATATAGAATATGGATATAATACTTATGATGTTTTAGTTGGAACGGTAAGTGCAAAAGATAATCAGCCTATAATGAATTGGATTCCAGTTCAAGATTGGGAAGTAAAAGAATAGAGAAGAGATAATTTCTATTCTTTTACTAATTTTAAAATATCTTCTACAGCTGATTGCTTTTCAAACAGCGTACAACCTCCAATATGTTCTCCGCCAACTAAACGGTCTTCTTGGAGTTTTTTAAAGAAAGGAGATTGTAAAACTTCTAATAGTGTAGAAGTCTGGAGATTTCGATCAGAGTATGGTGAAAATGGGCAAGCTTCTGCTTCTCCATAGGGATTAATGTGAAAAAATCCTCTGCCAGCGGCTAAACAGCCTCCCATACTTTTTTCATCTCCAGGAAACGATAGAAATAGTATAGATGGAAATTCAGCTCTTAATACCTGCTGACGATTCTCCAATTCATATCGATCTGTATCAGAAAATGCAAGGTTCATTGTAGACTTATCTATTGGGACATATTCAATAAAAAATACCAATCCACATCCCAATGATTCTAATTGCCTCATAAAGTTAATATGGCTTACCTCAAGGATATTATTCTTCGTTACAGTAATGGAAACACCGAATAATATTTTATGCTGTTGGAGCATCTTCATTTTATCTAATAGTTGAAGATATATTCCTTTTCCTCTTCGAGAATCAGTGGTTTCCTGTAGCCCTTCTATACTCAATATTGGAACAAGATTGCGATTTTTATCGAAGAGCTCACAATAATCATCATCTATTAGAGTGCCATTTGTAAATATGGGAAAAACTATATTTTGAAAAGCTGCTGCTTTTTGTATTACATCTTTCCGAATAAGGGGTTCGCCACCTGCAAGCAAATTGAATCCTATACCCAATTCAGAAGCCTGTCTAAAAATATCTTCCCATTGTTTATCGGTAAGCATTTGTTTTTGACTTTTTTCATTACATATACCATTGTTTCTTGCATAACATCCCTTACAGAATAAATTGCAAGAATTAGTGATGCTGGAAATTAAAAACGCAGGAATATGCTGCCCTTTTTCCTCGTATTTAACCCTTCTTTTCATGGATTCCTTGCTCTGCTTCCCATATTTTAAAAGAAATGCACTTTCTTTTGGATTGTTTAAAGTGTTAACAAGAACATCTGAAACGATATTGCCAATTGCTTTATTAATATATAGAGTAAGCTCATTGTTCTCCATATCTATCATCTCCCCCTTCTTGCTTTTCTTTTTCATTATATCCTATATCCTTTAAGTATACTATGAACAATAAAGGATTTTTAGTTGTACATATGCTCAATAGTTATATAAATATTAATTTTCATTCTAAATTAGAGAAATAAAATTTGCTTATGGTGTAAAAAAATTTGGTATAATGAATTTGCTTATTAATTTTTTTACATTATGAAAACTCTTTATATAATATTTGTGAAATGGCTTAAAATAGCACTTGCAACTGGCAGTTGCGGAGATTCAAAGTCTATTTGATAGAGTGCAACTAGGAAGGATGCTAAACTAAATATCATAAATAGGAGGTGGTCTTAATGACTTTAGGACAAAAATTGCAGCAACTTAGAAAATCAAAAGGTATGTCACAAGAGGAATTAGCTGAAAAGTTAGATGTTTCTCGTCAGTCTATTTCCAAATGGGAATTGGATGATTCAATTCCTGATGTAAGTAAAATAATTTTAATCAGTGATTTTTTTTCAGTATCAACGGACTATTTATTAAAAGAATCTGAAAGCAAGAATAATAATTCTGAAAAGAAGCATATCTATGTTAAAATTCTTTTTATTGCATCTGCATTTTTTATTTCAATTGGATTAATTTGTGCTATTGGTGGGTGGCATGAGAAGCAAAACCTTGATTCCATAGCTGGTGGAATGATTATTCAAATTGTTGGCATTGCTGCATTATTAATTGGTAGGGCTATTTCTTCATCAGAACCTGTACCTATGATTTTAAAGATTACCAATTTGGCATTGCTAATCTTTATGCCAATATCAATGATTATTAATCTAATAAAAGGTTACCCAATTAGTCCATATCCTTTAAACCCAATGGAATTATTACTCTTTATTGTATCATATGGCATAGTATTGATTATAGGTATAGTAATAATTGCATCTAAAAAGGGCAATAAATCGAAAGGTTTTAATAAGAAACTTTAAGTTTGTTTTTTATTATTGATGAACATTTTTCAAAATATAATTCTAGACACAGGATACTATCGGTTTTAAAAATGAAGATAGTATCCCTGTGTCTGTTTGCTATCCAATTATATCTACGATCTCTTTCCAATCTGAAACTATATATTTTGCACCATGTTTAGATAATTCCTCACGATTTCTAAAACCCCAGACGACCCCCACGCTATCCATATGGGCATTTTTTGCTGTTAAGATATCCGTCTTTGAATCCCCTATAAATAATATTTCTTCTGGTTTAAGGTTCATATTTTCAGCAATTTCTAATGCTGTAATGGGGTCTGGTTTGATTTGGACATTTTCTCTTTGTCCATAAACATCTATAAAAGGTATCCCATCAAAGAATTTATAAATTAAGTTTTTAGTATATTCATCTTTCTTATTTGAATTGACTCCTAATTTTATATTTCCTTCAACTAGTAGGTTCAATAGTTCATTAATTCCATCATATGGTCGGGTTTTATTGATGTATTTCTCAGAATAAATTTTAAGAAGCATCTCTAAAGCTTCATCAATGGTACTCTCATCAGTTCCTTCAGGGAAACTATTTAATACTAGATTTCTGAAGCCTCCCCCTATCTTATGCTTATACTCTTCATAAGAATAAGTATTCAAATTAAATGCTTGAAGTACCTCATTCATGCTATCACTTATGTCCTCAATTGTATTTAGTAAAGTCCCGTCTAAATCAAAAATAATTCCCTTATATCTGTTCATATAAATATCTACTCCTTAATTTGTATTAAATTTTGAAATAATATAGTCCAATTATATCACGTTTTGATAGTTCTATGCTATTCAGATATTTAAAATTAGAGAATAGATGGTATCTATTGTGTGAAAATTTTGATATAATCAGTTTGGAAAACAAGGGGACGGTTCTTCTGTGTTAAATTTGTTGTAATTATTTTAATTTAGGGTGATAGGGGTGAGTATTTGAAGGTTGCTTTTTTGGATAGAGATGGAACAATTATACAAGATTATGAAGATGAACTCTGGAAAGATATAACTGAACCTGTTTTTATAAATGGCTCAATAGAAGGACTTAAAAAGATAAAACAAAAGGGTTATGAAATTATTATTATAACAAATCAATATTTAATAGATGAAAAGATTATTTCCATACAACGATATAAGGATTTTACAAATAAATTTTTAAAAAGAATAGAGGATAATGGGATAGAAATATTGGATATCTTCTATTGTCCTCATTCGAGACATAGGAATTGTAATTGTATGAAACCAAAAGAAGGTTTGATAAAAATGACATTGGAAAAGTATTCTGAAATTGATTTAAAGGATTGTTTTATCGTAGGAGATTCTTTATGCGATGTTGAACTTGGAGAAAAGTTAGGAATAAAAACATTTGGAATAGGATTAGGAAAAAGAGAAGGAAAAACAATAATCATAGATTCATTAAAAGATGTGATTAGATATATATAGTTAGGATATTAGATTTAATTATATTAAAGAAAGATGGTAAAAGGGTTAATAGCATTATTAGATGAGGAATTTATAGCGAAACAGAATTTTATAAATGAGAGGTGACGAGTTTGAAGAATAAAGATATTTTATTTAAAACAGAAGAGAATATTTTTAGCTATAGAGTAGCAGGAATATTGATAAAAGATGAAAAAATTTTATTGCAGCGGCCAACAGATGATATAGGATATGCTTTTCC
>LN874947.1:280636-346897 GCA_001282665.1 Clostridiales bacterium mt11 | reverse complement strand
AGATGATATAGGATATGCTTTTCCTGGAGGACATGTAAGTTTTGGTGAAACTAATGAAGAAACCCTCATTAGAGAATTCAAAGAAGAGATATCAGCCGATATAAAAGTAGATGCTCTACAATGGGTAGCAGAAATATTTTTTCCTTGGGGAAATAAATCTTGTCACCAAATATGTTTGTTTTATCGTATTTCCCTTTGCGATGAAAATCAGATAGCATTAAGTGGAACCTTTAATGCTATAGATGAATTAGAAAGAGTTAATGTAGATTTGGAATTTTCGTGGATACCTTTATCACAAATTAAAGATATTGAACTATATCCAGTAAACGCCAAACAGAAGCTATTAGAGCTATCAGATAGAATCGAGCATTTTATATATAAGGAGTGACCTAACTTTGATAGAATTTAGATTAGCTAAAAATGAAGATATAAATCCAATTGCTAGTTTTATATCCAAAATTAATAGTAAAGAAGAAAGCCACATTGGTTATTGCGGTAGTAATAGTGAAGAAATAGCTAATTCCCTAAGGGAAGATATAACAGATATTCCTTTCAATGAAAGCTTTATAATTGGTACTGAAGATGAGAAAATCATTGCTGTACTAGGCTTTGATATGGATTTTGAGAGCAATAATGCTGAAATATGGGGGCCGTTTTTAGAAAAGGATAAATGGAATATTGTAGATGAAATATGGAGTAAAATGATAGAAATATTACCCAGGAAAATAGAATCAATAAGTATGTTTATCAATAAGAAGAATCATAATTGTTTAAGTTTAGCAGACAACATCCATTTTATTAAAAGAAGCGAAGAAATAATATTGGAATTTGAACGAACCGATGCTTATAGGTTACAAAACATACATATAATGGAGCTTACTAATACCTATTATGAGTACATGAAGTTACTCCATGATAAAGTCTTTCCCAATACATATTATAGTGGAAGTCAGATAATAGAAAGGTTAAGTGATTATAGAAAAGTATTTGTAGATATAAAAGATAATAAATTAGCAGGGTATATATATGTTGAAGTTAATCCAGAGTTTGGAGAGGGGAGTATAGAATTCTTTGCTGTAGATGAGTCTCAAAGAGGTAGAGGAATAGGAAGAAAATTATTGACTATGGCATTAAAATGGCTATTTACCTTTGATTCTATAAATAATATTATACTCTGTGTTAATTCGTCAAATGAAAAGGCATTGAATTTATATAGTACAGTCGGTTTCAATCAAAAACATCACTTATGTTATCTTGTTAAAAGATATTAGATTTTTATGTAATGGAACTATTATGGCTAATTTCAAGTATCAAGAAATATTTAATCACCATTATAATGGGAGGTAAAAAATGGATATAAAGTTTAATGTGATTGCTGTTTTTGATAATGATGAGGAGCATGTTCTTATGTGCAAGAGAAGAAAAAATCCATATAAAGGATTATATAATCTAGTTGGAGGAAAGATTCAAAACGGCGAAGGTGGATTAGATGCTGCTTATAGAGAATTAGAAGAGGAAACTGGAATTTCTAAAGAGGATATTATATTAACACATTTAATGGATTTTACATATTACTTATCAAATATTAAGCTTGAAGTATATGTTGGTCGTTTAAACAAACAGGTTGATGTATATGGAGATGAAAATGATTTAGAATGGATAGAAATAAATGAGAACTTCTTTGATACAAGATTTGCTGGAGAAGGAAATATAGGACATATAATGGAACAAATATATCTTTCAAAAGAGGTACTTTTAAAATAAATTTTCGAGGTGAATATAAAGATGAAAACTGATATCTATTTTGTTCGTCATGCTCAACCAGATTTTTCAATTAAAGATGATTGTATCCGCCCTTTATCAGAAAAAGGGATTTTAGATACTAAAAAAGTTATATATGCACTAATTGATAAGAACATTACTTTAATCTATTCAAGTCCGTATAAAAGAGCTGTTGATACCATAAGGGATTTTGCTAAAAGTACAGGACTTGAAGTTAAAATTTATAATGATTTTCGTGAACGTAAAGTAGGTGAATGGGTAGATGATTTTAAAGAGTTTTCACGGAAACAGTGGGAAGATTTTGATTTTAAACTTGATAAAGGGGAGTCATTGAGAGAAGTACAAGAACGAAATATATCAGCACTTTTTGAGGTGATAAGGGATAACATTGGTGGAAGTATAGCTATTGCAACTCATGGCACTGCATTAAGTACGATTATAAATTATTTCAATCCTAATTTTGGATATGCTGGGTTCTGCGAAATTGTTGAAAAGATGCCATATATTTTACATTTTAGGTTTGATAATATGAAATTTAAATATTTGGAAGAGGTTCAAATAAACACATAGGGACGGTTTGAACCATCCCCTATGTTTTATAAGATATTCATAGGGAGGGTATATGATGTATTCAGTTAATAACTTCACTCAAGTTTATGGAAACAATATAGCCGTTGATGATATAAGTTTTAGTATAGAAACAGGGAATATAATAGGGTTAATTGGAACCAATGGTGCTGGGAAAACTACTATAATAAAAGCATCTTGTGGACTATTAGAGCCAACAAAAGGGGACATTTTCATTTTTGGTAGAAGTATAAAAACTAATCCAAAGGAATATATAAGAAATTTAGGTGCAGTTTTAGAAGGTAATAGAAATATCTATATGAGACTTACTCCAGAGGAGAATATTGAATATTTTGCTAGGATGAGAAATATGAGCAAATCGGAATACTTTCCAAGAATGGACAGGCTATTGAAAGTTTTTGAGCTGGAACATAAAAGAAAAATAGAATGCATTAGCCTTTCGAGAGGTATGCAGCAGAAGGTAGCAATATGCTGTAGTATAATACACAATCCTAAAATAATCTTTTTAGATGAACCTACATTAGGACTTGACTTTGAATCAGTAAAAACTATGGAGAATATCATTAAAGAATTAGGATCAAAGGATAGAATTATTGTAATTACTTCCCATGATTTAGATTTCATTTCAAGGCTTGTAAATCATGTCGTTGTTATAGATAAAGGGAAGAAAGTATTAGATAGTTCAATTAATGAATTAGAATTATTGAGAGCCAAAGATTTTTTTGAGGTGATTATACCTACAGGGTATTCGTTATTTGAACATGACAAAATCGTTGAAATAATAAATGAAAGAGATACTATTAAGATAAGATTCGAGATTCAATCACCTTATGAAGTTAAATCTATTATTAGTAGTTTTGAAGATGATTCAATTCCAATTTTAGATATGTATAAGAGCAAATATGAATTAAAAGATTTATATATAGATCTAGTTAAAAAAGATAAAGGAGTGGTGAAATAATGAATTTATTAGTTGGGCAAATAAAAAAGACTTGTATAACAGTTAAGCGTTACTGGTTTGGTTCTTTAACAGATTTATTATTTTACTATATTTTTTTTATGATTATATTTCTATACACAAAGAATATGAAGGATTTGGATTCTACAGTAATTGAAATGAAAATTACAAAGTTAATAATTGGATATGTTAGTTGGTTTTTCTTTTCCCTTACACTATCTTTTGTTAGTAATAGTTTATATTCGGAAATGCTCACAGGTACGTTTGAACAATTGAGTTTAACAGGTACTTCAATTCAGGGCATTATGTTTGTAAGATTTTTAGTTGCTGCTTTGCAAAACATATTGACTATGATTCCATTTACCATTATTTTGTTATTGAGTACAGGTATTCGTCTACATCTCTCTATTCAAATGTTATGGGTATTTCTAATTTTAATGATGGGCATTCTAGGTTTATCATTTCTATTAGGAGGTTTAACTGTTAGGTTTAAAAATACGGGTCAATTAGCATTTATAATAAGTGCACTTTTTTTAGGAACCAGTATAATTAATATTGATTATTCATCTCCTTTGGCAGAAAAGATAGCATTAATTATTCCGTTTGTAAAGGGACAGGATTTATTAAAAGAGTTATCAGTTAATCCTAATATAATGACTGGAAGGATGTATGTCGTTTTAATTATAAATGCTATTATATATTTGATGTTTGGATTGATAATATTTCAAATCCTATATAACAGGACAAGGGCTAAGGGAATGCTCATAAGGTATTAAATTAACAAAACACATAGGGACGGTTCTTCTGTGTTAAATTTATTTTTATTACTATGATTTAGGCTAGAATTATCCAGGGGTGGTTTTATGCCAAGAATGGCAAGAGAAAAGAGTAGCACAGGGATATATCATGTGATGCTGAGGGGAATAAATGGACAAACAATATTTAAAGATGATGAAGATTACGAAAGGCTAATTCAAACACTTGGAGAGTATAAGGAAGTATGTGGATATGAAATATATGCTTATTGCCTTATGACAAATCACATACACTTGCTAATAAAAGAAGGAAGGGAAGACTTAGGAATAGTATTTAGAAGAATAGGAGCAAGTTATGTATACTGGTATAATTGGAAATATGGAAGGAGTGGACATCTATTTCAAGATAGATATAAAAGTGAGCCAGTAGAGAATGAACAATATTTTTTAACAGTACTTAGATACATTCATCAAAATCCAATTAAAGCAGGTATTGAGAATGATATAGCAAAGTATCCATGGAGCAGCTATAATGAATATTTAAAAAATCATAATATTTGTGATATAAAGTTCTCCTTAGATTTTTTTGCAGATGATGAAAAAAGAGCAGTAGGGTTATTTCAAAAGTTTAATAGCGAAGAAAATGATGATAAATGTCTTGAATACAGAGAAACAGTTAGGATAAATGATGAAGAAGCAATAGCAATGATAATAGCTATAGTTGGAATAGAAAATATAAATGAGATTCAGAAATTTGAAACGCTAGAAAGAAATGAAGTGATTAAGAAATTAAGAAATAATGGATTATCAATAAGACAAATAGAGAGATTGACGGGGATTAAATTTAATGAAATAAGAAAGGTATAAACACAAGAGAACCGTCCCCTTGTGTTTTTTGCATAATAAAAAAATGGAGGAATCATGAATGAAAACAAAGACAAAAACAATTATATTATTGCTCCTAATTTTATTTTTAATTTCAAATGTTTTGGTATCTTGTTCGTTGGATGGAAAAGATGAAGAGGCAAAGTTCATATCTAATTTAGATAAAGTAGGTGATGCGGCTGATTATGGCATTATTGAAACATATTTGTCTACTGAGGAAAAAATAGAGGACTTTGAATATTTATATAAACTTATTGAGGGAAATTACTCATTTCTTGAAGTAAATAAAAGAGTTAACAACATAGATTGGCTTGGAAAAAAGGAAAAATACATAGAGATAATTGAAGCTACTGAAAATGATGCACAATTTATTAGAGCATTAGGCCATATAGTAAGGGATTTAAACAACGGACATACGAGTATTCTACCAAGTATTGCATATGAAGATTTTTATCAGCACTATTATAAATATGAAGAGAAATATGATAATAAAGTCCTTTTAAATGAAAAGACAAGACTTAGATATAATGCTAGTGATGAACCTAGAGATATTTACGATACAAGGTCTCATTTAAATTCAGATGACCCTGCCTATGAAACTGATATTATAATTGAAGATAAGGTGGCATATTTAAAGATAAAAAGAATGTATGGTAATAGAGTAGAATTAGATAGAAACGGAATTTTAGAATTTTTAAGAAGTGTTAAAGACTATGAAAAACTTATTATAGATATAAGAGGGAATGGTGGAGGGTTTGTAGATTATTGGATTAGAAATATAATGCAACCATTAATTAAAGAGAAAGTAGAATTGGAATATTTATCTTTCTTTAAAGGAGATTATAGGGATAAATACCCTATTTATAAAGTAAAAGAAGAACATAGAGATATAAATGAATTAGACCATAACACTCTAGCTAAATTGCCAGAGGAAATAAAGGATTATGATTATTATACTATAAATAAAGTTACAATAGAACAAGGCAATACTGTAGGGTTTAAGGGACAAATATATTTATTAATAGATGAGGGAGTGTATTCTGCCTCTGAAACGTTTGCAGCAGTTGCCAAAGATAGTGGTTTTGCAATTTTAGTTGGAGATACTACTGGTGGTGATATGGTTTTTGAAATAATACCTTTTGCATCTTTATCTAATAGTGGTATAGTATTAAATTTTAGTAGTGAATTGTGCATAAATAGCGATGGAACCATAAATATTGAAACAAAAACAACTCCACATATTAAAGTTAATCCTATCCCTAATGAGGATCTTAAAAAAGATAAATGTGTTAAGGCTGTTATAAAGGATAGGAAATACTATAAAAACAGTAAAGGTGACAAGTAAATGCTGTCTATCCAGCACAAGAGAACCGTCCCCTTGTGTTTTATTATCGTATCATTATTTTTCTAAATTGTATATGCAAATTAATAGTATGATTTATCAATGTTATGTCAATCAATTATTGGATTTTTTATGTAAATTAGGGTCTACTTGATTCCTAATAGTAGTTAATTTTAAAAACACGATACAATAATTATACTATTGAATTAGTTATAAATATAGATTTTATTTATTTTCAAAGGGATTCAAAATACATATTCATAAACAATGAAAAAAATGACAATATTGATAATATTAAAAAATGTGATACAATTTATAGAAAGAAAGGCTGTATATTGATATTAAGTAAAATTATATAGTAAAATAAATAATTTTACTTTGCTATAAAGTTTTTCATGAAAGGGAGGTTAAATGCAATAAAAATTAATTTATATATAATATACAGAAAACCCTAGCAAAAAAGAAGGGAGTATGATTGTATTATGATGAATTTTGAAGAAGCAAAATTATTTTTGCAACAATATGTAGATTTACAAGTAGTTCAAGAACCTAGTCAATGTTCTTGTTGTTGTTCTAGCCATGGCGGTGGGAAAGCTAGATATGAAGATTGTAGTGACACAGAAATAAATAAAAGTTAAAGCATTTTTTATAAGGCTGTTCATAAGGTGTTAAAATTTGCTAGGGTTTCTGTTATAAATAGTGAGGTGGTTATATTGAATACTGTAGTAAAAGAGTGTATAAATTTTAAGATGACTGATAATGAAATGGTTAATGTATTCGAAGGAGATAAAGTTATAGGAGAAGTTGAATTAGGGATGCACGCATTATTAACATTATTTAATGGTTATATAAGTGATGATAACATTATTGAGATACTATCTGAGCTAACTCAGCTTGATAAAGAAGAAGCAAAAAAATGTTTGATAAAATTACAGAAAATTATAAATATATATTAGAAAAAAAGATTCAGTATTTAGAAATTTTGATGTATTTATAGATAGTAAACAGAAAGTTAACTTAAATAGGTTGAGAGCTATAGTTCCAAATTTTTTAGTATTATCACTAACTAGGGATTGTTTTATGCAGTGTAGATATTGTTATGCAGATGCTAGGTATTGTAAGAATACAGATGAAGCGAAAGGATTAGAAATAGAATTGATAGATAAAATATTAAAAGATGCAAAAAAATTGGAAATAAAACATATTGAAATAACAGGAGGAGATCCATTTATAAGAAAAGATATATATGAAATTTTAGAAGAAACTGTTAAAGAAGGAATAAATATAAATATATCAACAAAAAAATTACTGTCTATTCAAGAAATTAAACAACTAAAGCAAACCGGTTTAAAAAGTATACAGATAAGTATAGATACACTTGATAATTGTATAGCTGAATATTTAACGGGTATTGAAAATTTTGCAGAACGTATGATAGAAGTTATTAATAAATTAATTTCTAATGGAATTAGTGTTACTGTTAACACAGTAGTAACTACCTAAGTTTCGTACAAACAAAACAGCTTGAATTTCAATAACCTGCCATATATATTTCCAAAAAATAACTAGAGGATAATACCACGCCATGAAGTATAATTTTTTTATCCACAAAAAATTAAAGAAAGGCAGGTATTATCCCTATGAATAATGTTACCTTTTCTCAGGCTAAATGTAAAGAAGAAACTACTTCCACATGGCTTGCTGCTGTCATGAACTTTGGTCTAAGGATCAATTTTTTTAAACCATTGGAGGATTTTAAGTTGAAAATGAAAAAAGTAAATTACTCTGTTTATCAAAAACTTATTACAATAATTATGTCTATAGCCATAGGATGCGAGTATATGAAAGATATTAACGAAAAACTCGCCCCAGAGACTTTAGCAGCGAATATGTTTGGTATGGATAAAATTCCAGACCAATCTCAAATTAATGAACTTTTAACTCGTATGGATAATGATAGCATCAAACAACTCGAAGATATTCATCATAAAACATTAATTGATAATAGTAGCTCTATCTCATCAACCAAGATGTTAGTCGTAGATATCGACCAATCAGGTTTAATAGCCAACGGTAAAACCTATGAACTTGCTGATAAAGGTTATTTTGCCAAGAAGAAAAATCAAAGGGGCTATCAGTTATCTGTAGCTTTCACAGGTGAAACCTCAGAAACCATTGCTATGAAACTTGATTCTGGCAACACTCATTGTACAGAGCATTATGATGAATTAATAAATGATATTTTATCAAAATATCAGAATCAGCTTCATAATGAAAATTTAACTTTAAGAACTGATAGTGGTTTTGGTTCTATGGAGAATATTGAAAAACTAATGAATATTAAAGGATTAAAGTTTATTACAAAGGGATATTCTACAAAATCTGCAGCAAACTTGGCAAAGAATATACCATACTCTGAATATACTCAAGCTGATAATTCAGTTTGGGTATATGAGTTACCCGAAGAAATAGGTTTAAGAAAGATTATCGTTCAAACCCTTTCCAAAAGTGGTAAAATCACATACTCTTTGCTCATAACTAATATATCAAGAAACCAAATGAGCTCAGTAGAGGCATTTCATTTTTACAATGAGCGTCAAACTATTGAAGCCTTCTTTAACATGGCTAAGAATGTATACCATATGAAAAATCTTAGAACTACAAAGTTCTATGGTATTTATGCCTTCCTATGGCTAGTGTTTATAACTCATAACCTGATAAGCTGTTTCAAGTCAACCATTCTAGCAGGTACAGAACTAGAAAATGTAGGTGTAAGGGTTATGATCAAAAAGCTTGGAAATATTAGAGGATTTGTAAAAAGAACCTCTAAAGGAATAGAGGTTCAAATTCCAGCAATTACTCATTTAGCAAGACTTATTACCGATGCATTAAGGGAACCTCGGCATATCCAATTAAGTTTTCTGACATAATTTTATGCCATAGAATCTAGTAGAATAATTTTCCATATGTGGTAAAGCAATGTTTACCTTTTATTTTGATACACAATTTTAACTTACCACATTTTTACAACACATTAAAGTTGATTTTTAAACCAATATATGAAGTTTTATTCTAAAATTTCACTGTTATATTTTTGAAAAAACTAGTTTTTCATTTGTACAAAATCTAGGTAACTAAAAAAAATATAAAAAATATACCAGCATTAATAACAAAGTTAAATAATATGGGTGTAAAAGAGCATATGATATCGCCTTATTTAAAAACATTAGGAAGACACGACGAACTATTATTTCCAGATGAAGAGAGTTATAAATTATTGGAAAAGTTTATACGTAAATATGATGGAAGAATGAATATCAATTATAAGAGCCCCAAATATGAAATTGAGTCTAAAACATTAGCAAATATTCAAAGATGTTCAGGTGGTAGAATGGGATTAGTTATTATTCCAAATGGTAAAGTAACTATTTGTGAAAGATTAATAAATAGTGAGGAATGCATAATAGGAGATGTAAAAAAACAGTCATTAATTGATATTTGGAATTCGGACAAGTTATATAATCTTATATATCCCAAAAGAAGTAAGTTTATCAATACGGATTGTTATGATTGTGACAATTATGAAAAATGTATATTTGATAAAGGGTTATGCTATGCTAGAAGTAAAATTGCATATGGAACTATATATAATAAAGATCCGTTATGTCCTAGAGAAACTAAATTTATGAGATTTGTGTAAAGGAGTATATAACATGATACATATAAAGAATTTGACAAAAATATATAAAGTACCAAAAAAAAATAAAAAAAAGACACTGAAAAATTTTTTATTTCCATCTTACGAAGATAAAATAGCAGTAGATAATATAAGTTTTGATATAGAAGAAGGAGAAATAGTTGGTTTTGTAGGAACAAATGGGGCAGGTAAAACAACGACCATCAAGATGTTATCAGGAATATTAACACCCACGTCTGGGGAGATAATTGCAAATGGGTATATACCATATAAAAATAGAGATAAATTGTCTATGGATATCGCTGTAATAATGGGACAAAAGTCAGTAATGTTTTATGATATCCCTGTTATTGAATCTTTTAAATTCTATAAAGATGTTTATTCAATATCAACCAATGATTATAAAAAAAGAATGGAATTATTTTTGGAAAAATTAGAATTAAATGATATATTGAATATCCCTGTTAGAAAGTTATCCCTTGGACAAAGAATGAGATGTGAGATTGCTGTATCATTATTACATAATCCAAAGATATTACTTTTAGATGAGCCTACTATTGGACTTGATATAATAGCTAAACAGAAAATGCTAGATTTTTTTACATACTTAAATAAGAATTTTAATACTACCATATTTTTAACTACTCATGATATAGCGGATATTGATAAAATCTGTAAACGCATAATTATTATTGATAAAGGTATTATTAGGTACGATGGAGCAATAAAAGAACTTAAAGATAGAGATAAATACAAAACAATTGAAATTATGCATGAAAAAGATTTTAATTTAGATAAAGTATTAGATGGTTTAAAAAAAGAAGTTTTAGTATCTCAGGAATATAAAACCACTATAAAAGTAATTAAGCAAGATGTGGGAAATGTTGTTAATAATTTGATTAATAACCCTAAAATAGTTGACTTTAATATAAATACATTGAGTTTAGAAAGAGTATTACAAGAAATATATTTAAATGATCAAGGGGAATTGTTATGATAAGGAAATATATGAAATTAATAAGAAGATTTGTTATAATTTCTTGGCAAGAAATATATGTTTTCAAATTTGAGCTTTTTATGGTATTATTACATTTATTGTTTAATACTAGCTTTGTGTTTTTATTTTGGTATTCATTACTTAGCAATATAAAAGAACTTGGAGGGTGGAATTTTTCACAATTAGCGATGTTTAGTGCAATTACATTATTTGGGGAAAGTTTAGGTGGATTATTTTTTGGATTTAGAGATTTGCCAAGTAAAATAATAATGGGAAATTTAGATAAATATTTGAGTAGACCTATAAATACATTGTTTGCGGTATTATTTGAGAGTGTGTCAATAGTTTATTTTATACAGCAGCTTTTAGTAAGCTTGATTTTAATCATAATTGTAGCGATAAATAGCAAAATATCTATAAAAGTAAGTAATATAATAATGAGTATTATAGTAATGTTCATAGGAGTGCTAATCTATAATTTTATATATGGAATTATAACATTTATGGCATTTTGGTTTGGAAAAATAGAAGTATTTAGAGGATTGATATTAGGTTTAACAGAAAGCAAACAGTATCCGTTGAATATTTTCCCAATTAAGATGAGAATGATTTTAACATATATAGTGCCAATTGCATTTGTATCGTATTATCCTACTGTTATATTATTAGATAAAATAAGCGTTAATTTTATGTTTTTTCTGAAATTATTAGTCTTTTGTTTTATAACATTTATTTTATTTATAAAAATATGGCGTTTAGGAATAAAAAGATATGAGTCAAATGGAGGATAAAGATGAAAAAATATATTTATATTATAAAAATTGAATTATGCAGAATAAAAGAATATGTTTTAAATTTTATAGGACAAATTATGTATTTACCATTAAAATTATTAATATTATATTTAATATGGAAATTTGTATATGCGAGTACAAATACAATACAAGATTACACTTTTGAAGATATTATTACATATTATTTTTTACTGAACATATTTGAAACTGCAATAGTACCTGTGGGGATAACTGCTTATCAAGTATTTACTGATATTAATACAGGAAATCTGAACATGTATTTGACAAAGCCAATTTGTTATCCATTATATTTATTTTGTACTAAGATAGGTTGTTTTTTTTGGGGAATAACTTCAGGATTGATTTTCTTGTATTTAAGTAAAACTATAATCCAAATCAAACTACCAGTAAATATTGCAAATTTTGCATTATCATTGTTAAATGTTTTTCTAGGGTTAGTAATAATGTATTGCTTATTTTTTACAGTAGGTGAGTTAACATTTTGGGTAAAAAACATATTGACACTCAGAGACAATTTATGGAATATTATAAAATTGTTATCAGGACAAATATTGCCCATAACATTCTTTCCTGAAATCGTAGGTAAATTATCAAGATGGTTACCATTTCAATATATTTATTATGTTCCTATATCAATATTTCAAGGAAGATATACATGGGCACAGGCAATTAAGTATCTAGGATTTCAGATTATTTGGATAACTATACTTTTGATTATAATGATTGTTTTGTGGGTTATAGGAGTAAGAAAGTATGAATCGCAAGGAGGATAAAGGATACATTGATATCATTTTATGGTTTAACACCAAAAAATTCATATAATTACTTATAATTTTATACTTTAAATTTTTTGATCAGACATATCAACCTTAGTATAATTCTACCAATTTCTATTGGTGTAGATTTTTAAAATTCTTTACTATTGTAAAACACAAGAGAATCGTCAGACTGGGTAGAAAATCAATTGGGTATGCATACCAATCTCACTTTGGGGTTAAAAATGACTTTGTTTTGGGATCGACATAAAAAACCAGTGGCTTTTTAAATAAATAGTCCCACTTTTAAGAAAGTCAATGGAAGTTTCATCAGTTTTTACGCAGTCTGACGGTTCGAAACCACTGAAAAATAGCCTAAAAATACTTTATGAAAACTTAAATCATTATTTTTTATCTCTCCATTTTTCCAATTTTGGTAAGCTCTTTGTTTATACGTTTTTCTAAACTTATCTGTTTTTGCTCCTAGCTATCACAAGAGAACCCTCTTATGTATTAAATGTCACTTAGATGTCACTTTCATATTATATTATCTATTTAAACACTATTTTACTGGGAGGTAGGATCAAACACAAGAGAACCATTCGAACCAGCATCTAGTGTTATTGTGTTTAAATAAGGAGGTTAAAAAATGGATTCAAAAAACAATAATTTAATAAAGAATATAAGTAAATGTTTAAGTCTATTAAGTTTCATTTTTCTTGTGTTCATAATTCTCATATACTTTTTTCAATTTGATTTAGTAGGGTCAAATCGTATAAAAGATATTCCCAATATTATTAAATATAATAGCTTTCGATTTAATATATCTAATATATATTCTAATGCAATTTTTTATGGAGTAAATGCAAAATTTGTTATATACCTTATAATATTTAATATCTTTGCATTTGTTCCTATAGGATGTGTTTTAAATATACAAAAAATATCTAGGCAAAAATCTATCATCATGTTTTTAACAATATCAATATTTTATGAACTCATTAAATCATTATTACATATCAGCGAATTGGGAATAGATATGATAATTTTGCACTTTATAGGATTGTATATAGGATATATCATCACAGATTCTTATGTAAATAAATCAAAGAATAGATTTTTGAAAAAGGGAATATTACTAATCATTTTCTTCTTTATCTTTTCTTTAATTTTTCAATTTAGAATTATTCATAAATTATTTTTTATTAATCCAAATCGTACAACTGAACAGAATTTTATTGAAGGATCAAATTTTATTGAAGAATCAAAATTTGAAAAACTTTACGATCCGAATATTTCAATCCAAGAATATACTTATGTTCCTTACAAAGAATATTTAGAAAGTGTAACAGGAAATAAGCAAATTAAAGGAAAATTCAAAGGTTTCTTAGTTAAAGATAATTATTTATTTATTAATATTTCTGGTGAAATTCATAAGTTTAAAATTGATGAGGAAAGCAAAATTATTGATAAACAGGTTTTAGATTATGATCATAGTAAAATATATATAGTAGATCCAATACTAAATTATATATTTATAGATGATTTAAATAACAAAATTATGTGTAATGTCAATGAAAGATTGGCAACCCTTGTAAGCTCAGGGGCTGAAGTTAATGTTGCTTTTGACGAAAATAATACATTAAAGTTTGTATATATAACTAGTGAACTTTATAAAAATGAGGTGAATAAATTTTGATGGAGACTAGAAATGAAATGGTAATCAATGACAAGTTTAAATTACTAAGTTCTAATGAGATAAAGACAATATCTCTTATTTGTATGTTTATTCAACATGCTATGTATGCTGGTCTGTGGACCTATGTCAATATAGTAGACACATTTTCTTGAATAATTTTATGCAACCCTCTTAGATTTATCTTCCCACTCTTGAGGAGTGATATAGCCCAAAGAGCTATGTATTCTCTCTCTGTTATACCATGACTCTATATATTCAAATATTGCAAGTCTAGCAGCATCAAAGTCAAAATATTTAACTAGATTAACTTCTTCTTTCTTCAATACTGAGTGAAAGGATTCTATGCAAGCATTGTCATAGGGGTTCCCTTTACCACTAAAGGAATGAGCTATTTTGTGGTCTTTAACATATTCTCCGAATTCATAACTTGTATATTGACTTCCTAAGTCACTATGGAGAATTAGGCCTTCCCCAGGTTTCTGAATTTTATAGGCATTATCTAAAGCTTTTATAGCTAATGTGGTATCTATATTTTTAGACATAGAATATCCAACTATCTTCCTACTATTAAGATCCATAACGGAGGCAAGATAGCACCAACCATCTTTAATGGTATGAATATATGTAATATCAGTTACCCATTTTTGATTAATGGCAGTTGTAGAGAAGTCTCTATTTATTATGTTTTCTCTGCTCTCAATCTTATTTCTTGATGAAAATGGTCTAAACTTCTTACATACTACTGATTTTATGCCTAATTTGTTCATAAGCCTTTGAGTTCTTTTAAGACTTATAAATATGTTTTTACCTTTTAATTTTTCATATATCTTAGGAGCTCCATATCGACATTTACTAGCTTTATATATATTTAGTATTTCTTTTTCTAGAAATCTATTTTCAATGCTCCTTTTACTCTCTTTTTTGTTAAGATGTTTATAATATGAACTTCTAGACACTTTTAAGACTTCACACATTAGTTTTATGTCATGGATATCCTTATTATCAGTAATGAACTTATATATTGAGCTTACTTCTTTGCAAATATGGCCATGGCTTTTTTTAATATTTCGTTTTCCTCTTCTATCCTAGCCATCTTCTTAAGCATGGCTTGATAATCAGCTTGTGTAATTGTTTTATTATTATCTACTGCTATAGGTTCAGCTTTCTTTACCCATGTTAATATAGTGGATTTAGGTAGGCCATATTCACTATTAAGCTCAGCAAGTGTTTTACCGGAATTGTAAAGCTCTACAATGGTATCTTTATATTCTTCTGTATATCTTTTTGACATTCTAGACACTTCCTTCCTTTTCTATATTCTATAGTATTCGGAAAATCGTGTCTACAATATTATACTAACATCACTGATTAAAAACTATTTTAATTTACCGAACGCTATTGGAACAATAACAATACCTTTAATTACTTTCTTATTAGTTGAAGGATACATGCACACTAAGAATGTATATAAATATTTTTTTCGTTTAATAATATCTATGTTTATTTGTGAATTGCCTTACAGATTAATATTTCCTATAATGCCTCAAGAAGGATTTTATTTTGGAAATATAATGGCAACACTTGCATTAACTCTTGTTGCAGTATATTTATTCGATAAAGTTAAAAACAATTTATTTTTAATTGGGTGCTCATTTATTTTAATGTTCATTTTATCAAGTATATTACAGGTAGATGCTGGTTTTTTCTCTATAATGTTAGCATTTAATTTTTTCTACTTTAGAGATAATCCAGTTACAAAGCTTATCATATGTTACTTAATCTACATAACTAGATATTCTTATTTTTTAATAGGATTAATTATTATATTATTGTTGGCAATGTTTAATAATAATCTTACGAATAAAGAAAATTATTCTTTAAAACAAAAAAATGCTTTTAAATACGGTTATTATTTATTCTACCCATTACATTTTGTTATTCTATATTTAATTAAATTGATCATATAACACAGAGGGACGGACGGTTCTCTTATGTTTTGAGAAAAATTCAAAGGGGTTAAAGCAATCGTTTTAGCCCCTTTAGATATTTAGTTTATAAGACATTAAAGTAATTGCTATCAGCATCTAATAATACCGAAGGCTCATCTTTATAATATATATAAAGCTTATGCAAAGGTCTAGTTATTGAAACGTATAACAACTTTATATGAAGTTCATCAGCAATATAATTCTCTTTTGAGCAATCAAATACTATAACGGCATCAAACTCTAATCCCTTTGATAAGTACGTTGGAATTATTACTATTCCACCTTCGTAAGAGGTGTCTTTATCGGTGATTAAGTGTATATCATCTTTAATGATATCTTTCAATAAATTATAGGCATCTATACTTTCTTCCGTAGTTTTACATATTATAGCAATTGATTTATGGCCTTCTTCTTTAAGTTCTTTTATTCTCAAAGCTATATCATTAATTATTTCTTCATAACTATTCTTTTTTATAATAAGAGGTTTATCTCCTGACCTCAATACAGGTTCTGCAAGAGTTATCTCATCTTTTCTCCATTTCTTTATAACTTGGTTGGCAAAATTCATTATTTCCATTGTAGCACGATAGCATTTTTTCAAATTTAATAGTTCTTTATCACAGCCAACAAATACGTTCTCCATTAAGTCTTTCCAACTTCCTATACCTTTATATGAATATATTCCTTGTGAAATATCTCCTACTATTGTGAAAGAGTTATTACTGCTAAGTTGTCTTAATACATACATCTGAAGTTCACTATAGTCTTGTGCCTCATCTATTATTATATGATTATATTTTTCCTCTGAAGATAATCCTTCAAGCTTCAAATAAAGATATAATAGTGCAGCTAAGTCTTCTCGCTCCAACATTCCACTATCAAATGTTTTCTTAGAATAATTACTTACAAATACAATATCATATATGTCAAAATTTTTATCAGCATATAATTTTAACTTCTCATGGTCTGATAGTAAATCTTTATATAAGGCAACTATATCGAGACTTTGCCATTGATCGAAATATTGTTTTGTAGCTTTATTTATGGATTTTTTTAATTCATAATTGATTTTATCCCTTTTATCATATAATTGTATAAGCTCATCTCTAATAGATTCTATATCATCTACGGAATCCTTTAAAAGATTCACTTTCTTTTCGTATTCATCGGAAACTTTACTTTGAATAATTTTAACTCTATCTAAGATGTTGGATTCTATATATTTCTGTATTCTCTTTGACCGAGGTATAATTGGAAGATATTTATAGTCTTTTTCATACATTTTTAAGATTTCATCGTATGAATATAGGACAAAATTATCGATTGTAAGATCCACTTTAGGAACGAAATTAGAAGATAAATGATTGATGTATCTATCTATTATATTCTTAAAAATCATAGATCCTTTAAAAAATGAAGCCCACCGTAACTTTTCTCTGTATTCTTCGGATAAGTTATGATAATCTAATAGCTGATAAAATTTAGTTTCAATATCTACTAGCTTATATTCTGTATTCAGCAAAGTCATAGTCATATCTTCAAATGTAGACTGCTTTATTTCTTCAACTCCTAAATCTGGTAGTACATCAGAAATATAGTTTAAGAAAAGATTGTTAGGTACTATGATAAGCAGTTTTTCAGCATTAAATACTTCTTGATAAGTATACATAAGATAAGCTATTCTATGCAAGATGATAGTGGTCTTTCCACTTCCTGCTACCCCTTGAACTATAAGTACTTTTTCTTTATCTGCTCTTATGATATCATTTTGTTCACTTTGGATAGTATTAACAATATCTTTAAGTCTGTTATCTTTCTTTTCCCATAGTGCAGATTGAAGATATTCATCCATAGGAGTAAGTCCTTTATCGAAAATATTAATCAACTTCTTTTCGTCTATTTCATATTGTCTTTTAAGACCTAGCTCTCCTATTATCAGTCCTTCAGGTGCTTTGTACATTACCTCTCCTATTTCACCACTGTAATATAAGCTTGACATAGGAGCTCTCCAGTCAATAATGAGCATTTTGCTATTATTTCCTTTAGTTAGGCTTGTTTTACCTACATAAAAAGTTTCATAATCATCTTTTCCTGTATCTTTAAAATCGATTCGACCAAAATAGGGTTTGTCTTCTGCCTTTTTAAGCTGATTAAGCTTTCTTTTATTAGATTCGTGAATTGTAGCTTTTACAATAACCTCATCGCTATAATTTCCACCTACCGATCTTTTAAGTTTTGATAATTCTTCGTCCATTTTCGTTATTTCGCTTTCAAGATAATCTATTTCTTTACCCATACATTTACAAGTATCCTCTAAGTATTTCTTTTCCTCACGAAATGCTGGGTGTTTCTGAGCCTGCATAAGATTTACACCTCCAATATAAAGAATTTATGCGGTGAAATGACAGTACATTAATACTATACAATATAGAGGAAAAAATAAAGTCCTTTATATTAACAAATACATGGCACTATTATATAAGAAAAGTATTAAATAATTTAATCTATATATTTCTTAATATCTCAAGTTATTTCTTGCATGTTTGGCATTTTTAGAGTATAATATACTCAGAAAAAGGGGAAAGGCTATTTCTTTAGAGAAATAACCTTTTTTTCATATTATGTAAACCAAATAACACAAGGGAACGGTTCTCTTGGACTAGAGTAAAAAAAGTTCCAGCAAGGTTAATATTTCTTACTGGAACTTTTTTATTATGCAGCCATATTTATAGAATCTAAATTTTTTACAATATTTTTAATCCATTTCTTTGAATGAAGTCGTTTGGCTTCAAATACTATTTTTACCACTTCTTCTAAACAGATTATAAGAAAAACTTTATCTAAAGGCATTTTTAAATATACAGCAGCAATATATCCAGCTGGAATAGCAAAAAACCATACAGTTCCAAGCTGCACTAACATGGAGTAAGTAGTATCTCCTCCTCCTCTAAATACACCTACAATCATGAGAACATTAAAAAATCTAAGAGGTGCAAATATAGCCATAATTCGAAGTACCGTAATTGTAATCTCTAAAGTATCTTTATTTATTTTAAATACTCCTACAATCGAAGGGGATGCAATCCATAACGCTATACCTGATATTAGTCCTACAATAGGAGCTAATATTCCTAGTTTTATTGCATAATCAACGGCTAAATCCTCTTCACCTGCTCCTATTTTATTACCTATCATAATGGAAGCAGCAGTAGCAATACCGATACATAAGACCATAAACATATTATTAATAGTAGTTGCTATTTGCATACTAGCTACTTCACGAATACCAATCTTAGCATATATAATTGAATATACAGTTAATCCTAAAGCCCATACTAATTCATTAATGATTACTGAAGCAGATGTTTTAAAATATACTTTAACAAATTCAGCATTAAATCCTATCATTTCCTTTAATTTACCTGGAATAACTTCGTTGGACTTATAAGCATAAATAACTACATATATCATTTCAACAAGCCTAGCTATACTAGTAGCTATAGCAGCACCGGCTACACCCATAGCAGGGAATCCAAAATGCCCGAAGATTAATATCCAATTCAAAAATGCATTTGTAAGTACTCCTATTAAACTAGCAAACATAGGTGCATTTGCTACACCTATACATCTTAGAGCCGTAGAATAACCCTGAGTAATACTAGTGAATATAAAGGTTACAGAGATAATCTCAAGGTATCGAATCCCTAAATTTATAACTACAGTATCTTTAGTAAATACTTTCATTATGGTTTCAGGGAATATAAATCCCAAAAGGAAAAAAACTAATGATGCCGCCATACTAAGTATAATGTCTAAACCAATCATCTTACGTATGTTTGAAACATCTTTTTTACCCCAGAATTGGGACATAAATATACCTGCTCCAGCATTAATTCCTGATAGACAAAGCATAAATACGAAAAAATATTGATTAACTAATCCAACGGCTGCAATTGCATTTTCTCCAAGTTTTCCTATCATTAAATTATCCACCATATTTAATGATGAACTAATTAAATTTTGTAAAGTAATAGGTATTACTAATGTGAGAATTGTAATAAAAAACTTCTTGTCTTTAAGTATCTTTTTCATCTAATTCCTCCTTCTATTATTAGAACAATAAAAAAGCAAATGGGTTGTATAGAAGCCACCCATCTGCTTTTAAGCTATATGTTTTTCATATTAAATTATTATAATTACCTATTAAATTATACAAAAAGATTAAATAATCGTCAATATCTTCTTAAATAACATAATATCCCATCTATATTATGGATTTTTTTACTTTTAAACACTATTGACATTTTATGTTAAAGGTTTAAAATAAAATAGTAATTTTTCGTTGATCATAAGAAAGGGTGATGATTATGAAAAAGTTCGAGGTACCTTTTAATTTTGATATAAAACTATTAAATTTTTTAGATGATAATATTGATAAAAATTGGATTGAGTTTCTATTTCTATCGCCTTTTAAGGAGGATAGTGGAAATGCTAGAAGCCATATAGAAAACGTAGAGGTAAATGGTTGGATTTATAAGGTGCCAGAAACTAGAGAAGAGTATGCAAAATATATTGAAGAAATACAGACAAGAGGATATAGACCTGCAATCCTACTACAAGACCGTAATCCAATTGGGAGGGAAAAACTGAATTATTATTTCAATTTAGGAATCAAAGATTTTATAGTGAATAATGATAATCTTGCACTATATATAAAGAGTAAAGATTCTGATTATAATGTAGTGGCTTCTATAACTAAAATACTTAGTGCCAATGATATTGCTGAAAATGATTACTCTATGTATGATAAAATCGTGCTTCATTTTCCATTCAATAGGGCATTATGCAGATTAAAAGAACTTCCTAAAAAATATAAATATATAATACTTGCCAACTCATATTGTTCCTATATCTGTAGAGAGGCTAGGAATCATTGGTATAGTACTTCCAAAAATATTGGCAGTGTAAATTGTACTAAACATTTCAATAAAGATAAATTAGTATATATTCCACCTGAATATATACATCTTTTTGAACCTTATGTATCAAATTTTAAACTTCAAGGAAGAGAATATCCTACCTTTACATTAGCTAATGAAATATATTATTACTATAACAAACTTCACAATCCTATGGCAGGGGTTATATACAATAGATTAAGTCCTTTTAATGAACAGGAATATTTTAACCAAGCAAAAAATTTAAGTTTTGTAGTCAACAACAATTTTACCCCTAGCAATCCAATATTACCAAGTTCGCCTAAAGAATTTAAAACTTCTGCTTAAATATAGGAGGACGGTTTTTCTTAATAACACAACAGAACCGTCCCCTTGTGTTGTTAAGATTTTGATGAATTTAACTTACTGATGAATTTAACTTACTAAAGTCTATAATAGGGTTGCGAAAATATTATACTCCACATCATTTGCCCCTTTCGCTTTGAATAGGGCTCTATAGTTTCCATCTTCTAAATGGATTTCAATAGTTTCATCTACATTATTTCCCGACTTTTTATATACTATTTTATTACTATCTGAATAAGTATAAGGCTCTGCATTATAAATATAAAATGCTATATCTCCATTATTACAGTTGAATTTTAAGTGTAATTCTATTTTATTATTACCCTTAATTTCAAAATATTTGTTGCTTTGAAAAATAGATGCATATGAGAATTTATCTTTTAATATAAATAATTGATTAGATTTTATGTTGTTATCCATATATGCATCTATGTTTTCATTTTTAGGCTCTACAAAAGTTGCTCCAGATACTACTGCAATAGTAGATATAACAAAACATAAAATAATTGGAACAACTAATGACTTCTTAGTAATGCCTTGAAATTTCATAATAGTCGACAACCTTTCTTTTAATATTTCCTTATCTGTATACATAGTAGAAACAAAAGTGGTATTTGTATTACCTTTATTCTCAGCAATTTTTAAAAGCATGTTACCATAGGTCTTTCTTTGGTCTTTGTCTAAATTTTTAATAACCTTTTCATCACAAGAAAGTTCGCATACTTTATTAATTTCATTTCTAACTAAGTAAATAATGGGATTAAACCAATGAATGCTTACAGTAAAATTAACAATCCACCTTATTATTAAATCCCATTGTTTATAATGGGTTAATTCATGTTTATAAATATATCCAAGCTCATCTTTTGAGTATTCTTCGTAAAGTAACAATACCTTTGTATTAAATAGACCTACCAACATAGGGGTTGAGATATAAGGATTTTTGGATAAATTCAACTTTGCTTTTATATTTAAGTCCCCTTTACAATCTTCTAAAACGGAAAGATAATATTGATTTTCTATTTGCCTATTATTTTTTCTTATATTTTTCATAAATACAATATAAAAATATATATTTAATCCGAAGGATACAATAAATCCAATACTCCATAAAATCCAAATATTATCAAATAATTTTTCTATGTAACTATTTTTACTTTCAATTATATATATGTCCCTTATTGTATTGGATTCACCGTTGTTATCTATAATAGTATCTTCTTTATAGTTAGACGTAATAGGGGGTATGACTTGTATAGGTAAATCCTTTTTAACATAATTGATTTTAGGAAATATCGGTATTAAAAATCTTAAAATGACTATTAACCATATATAGTACTGCCATGACTTAGAAACTTTATTTTTTATCATAAGATTAATAGAAAGTACAATAATGGAGAGAATGCTTCCCAATATTGAAAGAAAAAATATAGTAGTTACAAAATCACTCATCATCCATTCCCTCCATTCCCTCCATAAAATAATCTCTTAATTCTTTTAAATCATTTTCATTCAACTTATTGTTATCACATAGGGATAGAACATAGTTTTTCAAGTTTCCATTATACAATTTATCAACTAAATTCTGTGTTTGATAGTCTACATATTCTTGTTCCGTTACTAGAGGAGTATAATAGAAAAGCTCCTTTTTTTCACAGGTAATTACTCCCTTATTCGTAAGTCTTTTTATTAGAGTAAGGACTGTCGATTTCTTCCAGTCTTTTTGTTTTTGTAGTATTTTTCTAATCTCAGGTGCCGTCATCGGTCTGTTATTATCCCATAATATTTGCATTATTTCTAGTTCTGATTCTGATATTCTATTTGACTTATTCATTTTATCCTCCTAATATGAGTTTACAAATGTAACATTTAATTAAATGTTACATTTGTAAACTCGAAAAGTCAATAGTTATTTATTTTTTAAATAAAACACAGAAGAACCATCTCTTTGTATTACTTTTATCCTATTGAAATAGGATTTATATTTATGCTATAATTAACCACAAAATAGATAATAAAATTTAGATAGGACACATTAGGAGGCGTTATATGACAGATAGCAAGACTTTGAATCCAGATATTTTTAAACTGGATAATGATGAAGTATACTTTATTTTTTAAGTATTCAGATGCAGAAGGCACAGTTCGTAAAAAGATATCTTTTGAAAATATTGAGGAAAAGAATATCTTTATTGAGAAAATATATGGATATATAGAGAAAAACTTTATACGTGAAATACGTAAAAATACTGTTTTAGGCTCTATGAGAATTCCATTGAAACGTCTATTCTATACGATTTTATTTGGCGGAGCTTGTACATGGCTTATATACTATATGGAAACGGCACAAAGTTATTCTTTTAGGGTACCAATTGTTTTTTATTTTCTATTGCGAATAATGGAACGTATAGGATATGTTCCTTTAGGTATTATAACAGGAATTATTGCATTATTCTTTATTGTATGGACCATAAAAAATATGATAGTACCTACGGAGAAACTAGTAATTGAAAGAAAAAAATAAATTAGATTTATGGATAAATGTAAATTACATAAGGTGCATATCATTTGGAAAAAACGTTATAGGGAAAATATATTTTAATATAGAGGATGAAAGCCATATAATATAGGATTAATTTATTATATGGCTTTCATTTTTATTTAAGATAAATTAAACAATAATAATCGACATAAATAGATATTAATATATAAAAAATCATATTTTTTTAAATTTGTAATTCAATGTGGGTATATATAAGTCAAAAGATTATATGTTAAAAATATAATGATAAGATTTTTATTTTGAAGTTTTAAATAAAGATTGTATTTTCTGAAATAAACCTTATTATAAATAGTCGCTTATTGTCGAAATATGTTATAGTAAAATATGTAAGTTGTTTTTCTCAAAAACTTTAGCACACTATCTTAATAAATAAGGGGAGGTGAAACTATGGATATTATAAATCAAACAGTCACCTGATTTACTTTCATATTAAGGATTTTATAAAAACAACTTACATAAATGTGGGTTTCCCAATATCGCTATTCATAGTTTAAAATTTACAGTAAGAATTTGTGGATGGAAAAATAAATGAAATTGGAGGAGTAATCTATGAAATCAATTAAAATGAAAATCTTATCAAGTACACTAGCAGTTGTTTTAATAATATTTGTATTGGTTACTGGTTTTATTACTTCAGGATCCTATAAAACATTGGAAAAGAACTCTATAAAGTATTTGAAATCAGAAACAGAAAAATATGAATTAGTATCTGAAAAGGAAGTAGAATCTGCTTTAATAGCTGCTAATGAATTAGCTCAAACTTTTGAAGCATTAAAACAAAGTGGACATACAGATAGAGATGCAATGAATGAAATTATGAAAAATATCCTAGAGAAAAATCAAAATTTAGTTGGAGTATGGACGGTTTGGGAGCCTAATGCATTAGATGGAAAAGACAGTGAATATGTAAATACTAAAGGGCATGATAATACAGGAAGATTTATACCTTATTGGAATCGCGGAAGTGGCACAATTGATATTCAAGCATGCGGAAGTACATATGATAATTCAGATGAAACTGGATTATGGTATCAAACTTCTAAGAATTCAAAATTACCAGCAGTTTTAGAACCATATACTTATAAACTACAAGGAAAAGATGTAATGTTGGTATCGGTTACAGCGCCTATTATGATTAATGATAAGGTATTAGGAGTTGTAGGAGTAGATATTTCTTTAGATAGACTCCAAGAAGTTATAGAAGAAATAACTTTATATGATACGGGATACGCTTTATTAGTTACTGATAAAGGCTTGATAGTAGGACATAAAAATAAGGAACTACTTGGACAAAATGAATTTGATGTATTTGATAATGAAGAATTTAAACAAGCTGTTTCTAATGGAGAAAGTTTAATTTTAGAGAGAGAAAGTTCTGTGGTAAAAGGAAAAGAAGTTTTAGCTACATCTCCTATAAGTATAGAAAAAGTAGATCTTAATTGGTCTTTTGTATCTATCGTTCCTCAGGAAGAGATATACAGAGAACTAAATAAATCTATTATAACCAGTATTGTAGCAGGAGGTATAGGTATAATCGTTTTGATAGTTTTGATCTTAATCATCTCAGAATCTATATCAAAACCAATCATAAACTTGTCCAAGAATATTGAAAGCTTGGCAAACTATGATTTAACCAGTAATGAAAACGGGGAAACAATAGTGTATTTAGACAGAAAAGATGAAATAGGTATTATTGCTAGAGCTTTAAAGGATATGAAGATAAATTTTGTTGATCTAATTAAAAAGATAGCAGATAATTCACAACAAGTAGCATCTGCTTCAGAAGAATTAACAGCCACCACTCAACAGTCAGCAGTAGCTTCCGAAGAAGTAGCCAAAACCATTGAGGAAATTGCAAAGGGAGCAACGGATCAAGCAAGAGATACAGAGGAAGGGGCGGTAAATGTAGATAAATTAGGCAGGGAAATAGAAAGAAATCAAATAGCTGTAAAAAGTCTAAATAGTGCTGCTGATGATGTAAGCCACTTAAAAGATGAAGGAATTGAAATCATAGAAGATCTTGTAGAAAAGACTAAGATTACAAATGATTCTGTTAAAGAGATATATGAAACCATTATAAACACCAATGAGAGTGCAGAAAAGATAAAAAATGCTAGCGAAATGATAAAAAATATTGCGGAGCAGACTAATTTATTAGCCTTAAATGCAGCAATAGAAGCTGCGAGAGCAGGGGAAACAGGCAGAGGATTTGCAGTTGTAGCAGAGGAAATAAGAAAACTCGCAGAAGAATCCAATGAATTTACAGAAGATATTACTAAGGTTATTGGAGATTTAACTACTAAGACGGTATATTCCGTTAATACAATAGAAGAATTAGAAGGAATAGTAAGATCTCAGAGTAACAGTGTGAATATGACAAATGATAGATTTAAAGGGATAGCTTCAGCTGTTGAAAAGGTAAAAGAAGTAATTGTGTCAATAAATGAATCAAGCTTAGAGATGGAAAATAGAAAAGATGAGATGATAAGTGTAATACAAAACCTATCAGCTATATCAGAAGAAAATGCGGCTAGCACAGAAGAAGCTTCTGCTTCTGTAGAAGAACAAACTGCTTCCATGGAAGAGATTTCAAGTGCAAGTGAGGCATTATCAAGATTAGCAGAAGAAATGCAGGAAAGCATTGCAAAATTTAAATATTAAATAATAAAAAAGAAAGTACCCTAAGTTTTTGAATTAGGGTACTTTTTCTAATTAATCTTAAGATTCCTTCTCAATAACTTTTGCCTTAACTAGTGATTCCACTAATCCCTTTATCAATATAGAATAAAAGGGAATGTTGATAGCTTGTTTAGTCGCCGCTTTTGTCATAGTAACAATTAGTGGATGCCCAAATAAAATATTTCTAAAATAAGGAACCATCAAAACAGACGTAGTTACTTGTCCAATGAGTATGGATAAAAATATTTTCCAAAATGGTATCTTATCCGTTTCAGCATTTAGAAGCTTCATTAATATTCCAGGAATAATCCCAGTAAGAGCTGAAGTTAAAACAAAATGGGGCATAAATGGTCCTGTTGGTCTCATCAGAAAGCTAACTACATCTCCTAATGCTCCTACGACTCCACCAACAGTAGGTCCAAACACTATACCAGCAAAGATAATTGGAAATCCTCCGAAATTGATAATACCAGGAATAGTGATAAATCTGGACAATATTACATTAAGTGCAATTAAAAAACCTGAAATAGTGATAATTTTAGGACTTGGTTTTTTCAAAAAAATACCTCCTTTCATATATGATATGACAGTCTGCCACATCAGAAAGAAGATATTACTGATGATGTCAGTGAACGCGATAATATACCGCAAGCATTTGCCCTTCGTTCAAAGGCTACGTCCCATCCTTTGACACTTAACGCATATTATCTACCCTGTCATTGTAAAGTTTTAAAATAAGTAAGCTGTGTTTACAAGTATAATATATCAGATTTGTCCTACTAATTCAACATATAGATACCTCTATTTAATAAAAAGAAATACTATCGCAGTAGAAAACAAAATCCATATGGAAAGGACAGTCGTTTTCCCCTCCAGATAAATGGTTCATCCCTAATCCTATATGATAGGTTCCTAAGGATTTTTCATCAACAAGTGTAAGTCCTGTTAATTCCTCGACTTTAGGGTTAAGTCCAATACCCAATTCACACAAAATTTTATAATTATCTGGTAATGAATTAAAAAATTCATTTAATTCTTCTATGGAACACCTTATAAGTTTACCATTTTGAAATGTCATGAGAACATCTTTATATATTTTCCCCCTTAAATTAACTATAGTTACCAGTAGCTCCCCGTTGCTATCATTTTCTATAGGGGCAATGGAAATTTCACCTGGAGGAAAATCGCCACATCCATCATCTACAAACCATTTTCTATTACTAATATTCAATTTTAAAGAATATTTTTTACCAGTAACTATCTCTACACTATTTTTATCTTGAAGTTCTTTAACCTTTTCTCTACAATCCCTTTTCAACTTAGGAAAATCTACAGATAGAGCATTACATATGTAGATATTATATGCATCGTATTCTAAACCAGCATTAAGAGCATTCGTTTCTGTAGGAACCATAAGCTGAATATAATATTTTTTATTCTCAGTTAAAGATTCAAATAGTCCACTTAAATATTTTTTAAATTTTGGGATATTCTCATTTGAAATTCCGCGAGGTAGACTTGGTGTATACATAAATATATCTATTACAGATTTAAAAGAAGATAGATATTCAAAGTATTCATTGGGAAATTCTTGATTATTATCGATTAAATTTAAAATTACCTTATCGAAAAAGAGTTTTGAACAATGATGTGTAATAGGTATAATACCTTTTCTACTTAAGTTTTCTGAGAGTAAGTCTAAAATTTCTAAATCATTATTATCTCCCCAAAAATTTAATAAAACTGAATCTCCCTTCTCAAAAGGAAATCCTTCACAAATATTTGGTATAAGCGTAGTAAAATCCATTTTCAATTCCTCCTAAATAAATTTGATTTGATATATATCAATATAGATATTAACATAAAATTCACAAAAAAGCAATCTGTTTCTATAAATATAGAAGTAAAAGCACAAGGGGTGGCAGTCTGTAGTAACGGTAAAAAGGTTAAGTTCTTTAGAACAGAAGCTCTTGTTAATAAATTAAGTGAGGTAAAGACTAAGGGTGAATTATAAAAGCTTATTAAACAAATTGAAAAAACAGATTTATTGATTTGTGATGAATGGGGATATATTCCACTTGATGAGGAGGAATCACAACTACTATTTAAGATAATTTTCGAGTGTTATGAAAAAAAGAAGTGTAATACTTAATACAAACTTGGAGTTTAGCAAATGGGATGGGACTTTCCACGATAAAAAACTAACATCTGCCATTATAGATAGGCTTGTACATTATAGTCACTTACTCGTTCATTCTGGACCAAGTTATCGACTTACTAATTCAATAATGAAGACTCAATAATTTAAAAGGGGTACTCAGAAAATTAACTTCGGAAATGCTAGAAAAAAGACTTGCCCAAAATATCTCATGGAGGTTAAGCAGCATATAATACAACTGAATATTTAAAAAGCCATATAGCAATTATAGGTAAAGCTTCAAAGAGTTATTTATATCATTGTGGAAAGGCTTGGAACTCAACTGACGAAAGCTCAAAGGGAGGAGTATAGTAATATAACTCATTGTGCTAGTTAAAATTTACAAATATAAAAACTCCAGCAATTATGTTAACCTATCATTAATACCAAAAAATTAAGATAGGAAGATAACATATGCTAGAGTTTTCTAATAAATATTATACCAAAGAAGTTACTGATACAAAAGGCTTTATTATAGTCATGTGACTGTCAAAAAAATTTATGGCAGAAACATTCTCCCCGCATATCCATGATTTTTCACATAAGGTTACAAACAAACTACCTAATTAATATTCATGTTTTTTAAAATTATCTATATTGCATTATTTAATAAATTACCATTTAATAAACCTTTTATAGCCTGACTAACAGTAGTTGCCATGCCTCCTCCATGGGCAACTGTACTTTGAACTCCTCCAAACTTTCTCTTTTTCTTTTGTTCTTTTATAGCTAATTTTATTTCATTATTCATATCTTTCTTTGCTTCTTCTAGTTGCTTTTTTATTATTTTTCTTACATCAACTATGTCAACTTGTTCTGAGTTAGATAAGATTTCATCTAAATTATTATCAATTACATTAGAATGCTTAAAGCATAATAACTTAGCTATATTATCAGCGTCTTTTATAGACCAACTACTTCCATTATTTTTCATCCTATTAGCTAAAACGTTGTGTATACTACTTTCCATAGTACCAAGTCCTCTATACTCAAGTCCTTCCGGAGGTTTAGATATATCTATATCTTTTCTATTTTGATATCTTGGAAGTGATTCATAATTATTTTCATAATATTTGTAGAGTTCTTTTAAATTTTCTTTTGATTTTTCATCATCTTCTTTATCTATTAATTCCTTTATTTTTAGCATAAGTTTATCAAACTCCCCTGTTTTTTACAGTTTGATGACTCACTGAAGTATTAGTAGTCTTTATTACATCTTTTGAACTTTCCCTATATGATGTTTTTAAAGCATTATCAATAATCTTTAGTATTAGATTTAGGCTTGTCTTTCCAAAAAAGAAACTTATTATGGATTTAAACTACATGTTCTTGCTACAGTTGATGGTTATGTTACAGATTTAGTTCTTACTTCAGCTAATATTGATGATAGGGAAGCAGTATGGGAATTGGTTGAAACCTATAAACATATAACTATTCTGGGTGATAAAGGATATGCCAATAAGCATTTATCATTAGATTTAAATAATGAAAAAGGGATTCACCTGATATTTATGAAAAGAGATAATGCTAAAAATCCTCATCACAAATGGCTCAGTCAACATATTTTCAAACTTAGAAGGCGAATTGAAACTACTTTTTCACAATTAGCTGAACAACTAAATATCAATAAGGTTCTAACCAAATCTATGCTAGGTCTTATCTCAAGACTTAGAACAAAGATTCTATCCCATAATATTTGTTATAGCATCAATCAGATGCTTGGGAATGACATAAGTTTAGGACACATTAAAGAACTCATATTTGGATAATATTTCCGTACTGCTTTCCTAAGAGGTATCTTTTTGCAAAAAATAATTGGTAAGTTTATCTAACATAAAATTTACTAGCACAACGAGTTAATATACTAAAAAAGTATGGGTCGAAGGAAAGTTAGGTGTAAGAATAAGCGTATAGATGAAGAAATTTTATATAAGGCATTTGTTGGCAGCACTAATACTTTGGTAGAAAATAGAGAAATATTTTATAGAGAAATGGAAAGGCGAAAATATGGATGACTTAAGAAAATATAGGAGCAGAGAATTGATTAATATTATAAAATATAAAACTATGATTGAAAAAATTGATATAAATTGGTTTTTAAGATGATTAAGAATGTGACAATAATTGGGGCATAAGAAAGTAACTGTAAGGTTTTTGAATGGAATTGAAGTTAAGAGAATAATTAAGATAAGGTAATCTTTAGCTGAGAATTGAAGGGATAATCATGACTTGATTTTATATTCTACAAAAAATGTTGAAGTATACTAGAAAATGGGGAATGAGTTTTAGTGAGTGAGTATTGTATATATGATATAATCAAGATAGATAAAAGCAAATTAAGTGCTGAGAATAAAAGTAAAATGTTATATTAAAGGTGGAAGCAGGAAATAGAAGATTTAGTATGATTAACGTGAAAGAAAAGTAATCAGAATGTTCCCAATACACCATACAATAATCCTTTATTTATTAAGTTAAGAAATATTTAAGATATTGTTATGGCTTTGATGTCCTTGGTACGATTCCATCTGAATCTACTTTTAGTAGATTTTTGGATAAACTCACTAATATACAAGAACTTGAACGATTGTTCTATGACTTAGTTATTAGGGATAAAGAATTAAACATTATTGATGGAGAACATGTTTCTATTGATTCAATAAAATTAGATTCATACTATAATAAAAGAACATCTGTTGAAAGATGTAATAGCAGACTTAAAAAATATCTCAATTTAGATAATGTAATTTTTAAAGGTATTAAAAAAGTTAAGATACATGTACTATTGAATTGCATAACTTTAATAGCTGGAACTATTGCAGTAAACTTAGGTAAATCATTAAATAAAGCTGCCTAATTGTATATAAATGCTTGAATGTTAACAATAGTTTGGAGGTTTTTGCAAATCTATAAAATTGAAGTATCAAATTTAAAATCTCATTTTTAATGAGTTGTAGCTCTATATTCTTTTTATCTAATTTTATAGATTTAATTATACAATTTTCTCAAGTATATAATTTTATAAAGCATAAATAAAATTAATAGGGTGATATTCATTTAAGTTAAATATTTTATAAGGTAATGTAAAATAATCTGTGCTTTTAGGAAATAAAAATCTCTTTTCTGGCAAGAATCAAGATAAGATTTAAACCAGAAAGGAGAATTTTTTATGTCAACATTACCAAAGGAAGTTTTAAGAAATATGATTAATGATGGAAATTTAAAAACAGCAGGAGATCTTCATTCTTATCTAAAGTATATGTTTAAAGATGCACTCCAAGAGATGTTAGAGGCAGAATTAGAAATGGAGCTAGGATATTCTAAGGGAGATAAAAAGAATAAAGATACCGATAATAGAAGAAATGGTTATTCAAAAAAGATTGTAAAAACTCAATTTGGTGAGCTACCAATAGAAGTACCAAGAGATAGAGATGGAGAGTTTGAGCCGATTGTAGTGCCTAAACATAAAAGAGATATATCAGGTATAGAAGAGAAAGTAATCTCTCTTTATGGAAGAGGTATGTCAACTAGAGATATTCATGAACAAATAAAAGATATCTATGGAATAGAAATATCTGCAGAAATGGTAAGTAAGATGACTGATAGAATAATACCTCAAATTAGAGAATGGCAAAATAGGCCTTTAAATAAGGTTTATCCATTTGTATTTATGGATGCTATACATTACAAAGTAAGAGAGGATGGGCAGATAAAAAGTAAAGCAGCTTATGTTGTATTAGGAGTTGATTTAGATGGTTTTAAAGATATTCTAGGAATCTGGATAGGAGAAAATGAATCATCTAAATTCTGGCTTGGGGTATTAAATGATATGAAAAATAGAGGGTTAGAGGATGTATTAATATTTAGTATAGATGGACTTACAGGACTTAAAGAGGCAATATTTGCGGCATATCCTAATGCTGAAATACAAAGATGTATAATTCATCAACTAAGAAACTCCTTTAAATATGTAAGTTACAAAGATCTAAGAGAATTCGCTAGCGACTTCAAAAATGTATATAAGGCAATTAATGAAGAAGAAGCTCTTGAGAATTTAAAAGAACTTGAAGAAAAATGGGGTAAAAAGTATCCATATTCCATTAAAAGCTGGGAAATGAACTGGGGTGTGCTTTCTCCATTTTTCAAGTATCCAGAGGAAATTAGAACTGTAATGTACACTACAAACATCATAGAAGGCTTTCACAGACAGCTAAGAAAAGTAACTAAGACTAAAACCATGTTCCCATCAGATGAAGCTCTCCAAAAGATACTTTACCTAGCAAGTCAAAATGCAATGAAGAAATGGTCCAGAAGATATAAAAACTGGGATCTAATATTAAACCAGTTAATCATATTCTTTGACGGAAGAATCGGACCACATCTTTAACATGCCACATCAGTAAGCCTTTTAATCTTAAAATAGGATTTTAATTTTGGGTACACCTATAATAAGATATCTACATTAAGATATAGCTACCCATAATTAAAATTATTGCCAGAACTAATCATTTTAATGCATAAAACAAAATAGTTCCGGCAAAGATAAATACAAGATATTTAATTGTAAGTTTTATCCAGCTTAATATTTCTTGCTAGATTAGAGATGATTAATTCTCTCTAAAACACAAAGTTTTTTACATTCTCTTTTATAAATGAATATTCGGAAACAAGAATGAAGGAATNTCCTTTTCTATATTCTATAGTATTCGGAAAATCGTGTCTACAATATTATACTAACATCACAAGGTATTCAAGAATATAATTAATCAGAACGTAACTGAATATTTTAAAACAGACTTAGGACAGAAAGTATCATCTTTAACTAATGATATAAAGATAATTGAAGATGATTATTTTAGAAGATATATTAATATAATTCGAAGTGCGCTACTGCTTGTGTTTTCACTGGTAAGTATCTTTCTTATTAATTATATGATGGCAATTTTTTTAATTATAATATCCTCCTTATCTTTGATACTGCCTAATATTGTTAATAAAACATTAGAAGATAAAAAAGATGCTTTTTCAGTTGCACAAACTGATTATACGGCAAGGACAACAGAGTATTTATCAGGATTTTCTACAATACAGTCTTTTGGGATAGTTCAATTTGTAATCAATGAATTTAAGAAAAATACAAAACAAGTTATGGATTCTGCTATTGAATATGGAAAATTATCGAACAAGATAGATACAGTTACCCTTATTTTAGGGAGTTTAACCTTCATGGGGGGGTTCTATTTGGAGGATTTCTTGTTTTGAAAAACCTATTAACATTAGGGGAAATGATTGTTTGCATTCAATTATCTAACAATATTAGTAATCCTATTTTTACATTGATTAATAATGTCACAGCGGTAAATTCAGTTAAAAAAATTACTATGAGATTGGAGTCTATCATGAATAGAGATTTCTGCCATGATAAAAAAGATGATATTAATGTTAGTTTAAATCAATTTGAGAAGACTATACAGGTTAATTCAGTTTATTTTGGATATAATGACGATTATAATATTTTAGACAACATTAATATTGAGTTTGAAAAAGGCAAAAAATACGCTATTGTTGGAGCATCAGGAAGTGGAAAATCCACATTAATAGATTTAATCACTAGAAAGATTTGTCCTAATTCTGGAAACATCACTATAGATGATATAGACCTTAATTTCTTAAGTGATTCTTCAATCCTACAAATGATGTCTTATATTGAGCAAGATGTTTTTCTATTTAAGGGAAGTTTACGAGATAATATATGTATGTTCCAGGATTACAGTGATGAACAAATCGAAAAAGCACTTATAAAATCTGGATTAGGAGAATTTATGGCATTTCGTGAGAATAGAAATATAATTATAAATGAAAAGGGAAATTCATTATCTGGAGGTGAAAGGCAGAGGATTGCAATAGCAAGGGCTATTATTAGAGGAACACCGATTCTATTAGCAGATGAAGTATTATCTAATCTAGACAATCAGGTAGCAAATGAGGTTGAGAGAACCTTACTTTCATTAGAACAAGTAACAGTTATAGCTATAACACATAGATTTATTACAGAAAATATGAAAAAGTATGATGAAATCATTCTCCTGAAAAATGGCAAGATCGAATGTAAAGGCTCTTTTCGAGAACTATTAAAAGAAAGTGAAGATTTTAAAAAGTTATATGAAATATCTGCATCGTAATACGGAATATAGATAGAACTACGTTTTTTAAGGTATCTAAAGATAATATTAAAATAATCTGATTTTGTATGGGTGCTAAAAAAATAGGGCAAAATATTTGACTTGTGGAATATTTTATTGTTAAAAGCTATAAATAAATCAATTAAACTATCTAGGAAATCATTTTTAAATCATAAAAACGATATTTAGAAAATCAAAAAATTCGCCTACTTTGTAAGATAGATATAATATTGAAATTAATGGAACAAAAGAAGAAATATATATTATAAAAATAAATATCTTCTTTTGCGGAAAAGAGAATTATATTTATAGTAGAAAGAAAATATAAATCATTATTATTAAGAATTCGTTTAATAAATTAAGTAAATTGTTTTTATTTAACTCTAGTTCTGCAAAAAAAGAATCATAATTGGTAATACTTCCAAAAAATAAATATGGCATAAATTCTTAACCTATGTTAAATAAAAGTTACTACACAAATAAATAACAAGGGGATAAGAACTATGCCATATACAACTAATAATAGTGTAATACCAAATCAAGAAATTTACAACTATATCGAGGATGTAAATTATGGTATGTCTAAGCCGCAGATAAATCATTTAAAGAATTTGATTCATGGTTTAATCACATAAATCAATATCTTCTATATCCAAGACTATTTTAACTGCTAAGGATAGTAGCTGTATTTACAGGTTTTTAAATACATCTGTGTGGGATGATAAACTTTTAAATAGAAATCATGTAGAATATTTAAATCTCTTCTTAGAGCAACAAGCAAAACCAGAATCTACAGGATTTCTAATAATTGATGATACAGTTAGCCCTAAGCCTAAAGCTAAAAAAATAGAAGGATTAGATTATCATTTCTCTCATACTGAAGGTAAAAATATTTGGTCTCATTGTGTGGTTACATAAAATTTTGTTGTAGGGGATATATCAACTCCTGTTGATTTTTACCCTTACTACAGAAAAGAAAAATGCGAAAATATAGATAAACCTGAATTATTCACGGTGGTATAAAAATCAAATTTCTATCACCAAAACTTATTTTGAAAGCTTCAGCCACCAAATACATCAAAATATTAGCTAAAAAAGATACAATAACCCCTTGGTTAATGAATTTAGTTTTTGCAACTTTCAAGGTGCATTAACTAGTTATTCCAACTTAGGCAATAACCTAATATTATCAAGAGTTTCGTAAAACTCTTTCTGATAAGGACAACTACTACAAAGTTTAAACACAATATATCTGGCTGTATGGATAATCCTCGAAGCTAATCCATTCTTATTAAGAATAGTATTCATAATAGGCTCATTGGTAAGTTCATCAGCATCATCATTAAAATAACCAGCTAATATCTGATATATCATTTGGCAGAGATTCTCATCATCCTTATGATTTCTATTGGAATTATCATTGGTTTTAAATATTTCCTTGATTAGCTTATGAAAGCCAATCTTATGGGCAAATTCCTTAATTAGGAACAGTCTAGAATCGGAGGATAAATCGTCTCCATTAAAATTTAATTTGATTTTACTATTGCTTTCTAAGTGAAAATTATTTAAACTAGACATAAGGGATTCTCCTTTTGTTGAAGTGTTTGGTTGGTAACTTCATTTTAACATAAGTTGAATCCCTTTTTCTATTATTTAAGCATTATTTTTTAAGTGAAAGTAGTAAATGTTGAAACTATTTAAAATATCTAGTGTGTAGTACTATTATTGAATTACTGTGAATAATTCAGGTTAACGTATCTATCATAATCATATAATATTTTGTACTTATTAAAATTTATTCCTGCATTTATGCTAAAGATAGTAAATAGAACGATGACAATAGAAAAGATAATGTTAGAAGTTTTACTATTTTTTTCTCCTATAAAAAACATTCTATTAATTATAAGAAGTAATACAAAATCTAATATAAATATTCTGAATATATAATACCATATTATTCTATTTTATGCTATACAAGTATTGGGTACTAAAATAGTGATATCAAGATGTGTAATTAGATTTTGGAATACTTATGAGGAATTATTTCAAAGTTCATCTTCATTAATTTAAAGGTATAAAGTTGATATTTCTATTTCTTATCGTTTCTTACTAATTTTTGCATGGAAGTTGTTTTATTACTATGCTTTTTCATCTATATATTTAATTTATCTTTATATCTTTCTTGGATTATGGAAGGATAAAACACAAGAGAACCGTCCCCTTGTGTTCCAAAATATAAAAATTAGTATAAAAGACTTGAAAATTTATAATCCATATGATAATATACAGTAAATTGTATGTTGAATATTTAAGTATAGACTAAATGAGAAATTTTGACTATGCATACAGCTGAAAATGTTAAATTTAATAGTTTTAGAAAGGGGGTATAAGTAAATTTTATAGTTAAGGAAAACATTTGGTGTGCATATATTTTACTATTGTTACTTATGCTATTGAAGATAAGTCCAATTTAAATATGCAAGAGGAAATCGTTTAGAAAAAGATGAAACTTTTCATTAAAATATGGCTATAAGTCAGGTTTTAATATGCCCCTTGGTAGTGAAAATGAAAGGAAAGTATTAGAAGAATATTGATTAATATAAGCAAAGGAAGGTTTAAATGCAATATTATAAGAGAAAATTAATGTCTAAAAATGGTGAAGTGACAATGGGCCTAGCTAGGGAACTTATTAGCTATGATATAGGCGATAGAATTAAAACCGTAGAACAATATGCTGATAATTTTGGGACAGGAAGGGGAACCATCCAGTCTGCAATTAAGTTCTTGAGAGATGAGGAAGCTATAAGTTTGGAAAGCAGAGGTCATCTTGGAACATTTATACTTTCTGTGGACTATAAAAAGCTATGGCAGATATCCGATTTAGGAACTATAATTGGGGTTATGCCTCTTCCATATTCTAGACGATATGAAGGCTTAGCAACAGGTTTATATAAAGCATTTGAAATGGCTGATATTCCTTTTAGTTTAGCATTTATGAGGGGTGCAGGTAAAAGAATTGAAACTTTAAATTTTGGGAAATACGATTTTGTAATAAGTTCTAAACTAGCATCTATTTATAAACAGAGTGAATATCCTTCTATAGAAATCATCTATGAATTTGGAGAGAATTCTTATGTAGGTGAACATATGGTTATATACAAAGGTAATAATAGATGTAATATAGACGATGGAATGAGAATAGGAATTGACCCAACATCACCAGACCAGTTTCTATTGACTAAATATGAATGTGAAGGTAAAAACGTAGAATATGTAGAGACATCTTATAATCAAATCACAGAAAAGTTGGAGAATGGAGAAATAGATGTGGCAATATGGAATGAGGATGAAATAATAGAAAAGGGATTGAAGTATAATATGACTAAGTTGAAAAACCCTAAGAGCTTAGAAGTAAATGAAAAAGCTTCTACAGCTGTGATGATTGTAAATAGGGATCATGTAGAAATACAAAACATTATAAAAAAATTTATTAATATGGAAATTATAAAAGGAACCCAAAAGCAAGTCCTTACAGGACAATTAATTCCTATGTATTAATTTTTTAGTTTCAATATACAAAAAATTGTATAATGATTTGGAGGGATATTTATGGATGATATGTTAATGCTTAGATTAAATTTATTAGTAGATGCAGGAGAGATTGATGACACAATAAGGTGTTCAGTTGTTGAATTTGTAAAGAGTATAGAAGATAAATATTCATTGAAAATAACAGAAGAAAATGGCTCTATGTTAGTAAGCCATTTAGCTATGGCATTAGGTAGGATAAAAAGAGGAGAAGAGATTCAAACTATGGATGAAGAACTTTTTGCAGAGGTCAAAGAAACTAAAACATATAAAGAACTAGATATGTTCTATGATACTTTAGAGGAAAATCTTAATATTAAAATACCACAAGCAGAGAAGGACTTTATTGCATTACATCTTTGTACACTAATAGCAAATATCTAGAAGGGAGGTGAAAGATATGAAGATTATAGTTGGAGGTCAGGTAGAAAAACAAAATATTCAAAAGTTAATTGATGAACTGGGAGAAGGGAAAATCCAAACAGAAATAAAAACTGATATTCAAGCTGCTAATGATGTAAAGTTAGGTAAGGCTGATTACTATGTTGGAGCTTGCCATACAGGTGGTGGTGGAGCATTGAGTATGGCCATAGCACTTTTAACAAGGGATAAATGTGCAACTCTTTCTATGCCAGGTAGACCACCTAAAGAAGAAGATATAGTAAAGGCTGTAGAAGAAGGAAAAGTAGCCTTTGGATTTACTGGAGATCACTATAAACAAGTTATTCCAATTTTATTACGAGAACTCTTAAAAAAGGAATAATAAAATAAGGAGGGTCAAAGATGGAAATGATTTTAGTAGCTCTTATTAGTGCATTAGGTGCAATAATGGCGAATAAGGGCATTGCAGTATTTAATGATGGTTTAAGACCAATTGTTCCAGAACACTTGGAAGGTAGGATGACCAGGGGAGAATTGGCAGCTACATCTTTTGCCATGAGTTTTGGATTAGTTATAGGTTTTGGAATTCCATTTTCATTGACATCCAGTATTGTACTTATTCACAGTATACTCTTAGGGACTGATATTATTGGTTCTTTTAGTCCAGATGGAAAAAAGGGTACAATAATTTCTGGAGTTGTTGGAGCATTATATGGAGTTGGATTAGTTTCAGGGTTAGGGGCTATTGTAAGTTTGTTTGAAAAGTTACCAGTAAACTTTATGGATAGCTTAGGACAAGTTAGCACCCCTATAGTAGCTGCTTTTGCAGTATTCCCAGCTTTAGCAACAGCTTATCAATTTGGAGCTAAAAAGGGGTTGTTAAACCTTGTACTATCATTATTAGCAAGACAATTAACAGTTTTAATAGGACCAATAAATATGGGTACTGCAACTATAAATTTAAACCCAGAAGGTATGGCACTTATAATTGGAATGATAGTTTTAATTGTATATGCAACTAAAGAAAAACCAGAAGAGGATGCAATAGATTTATCTTCTGTTTTTGGTGAAAGGGTAAAAAGAATTAGAAATAATATTTTTGTATTTATGCTAATGGGAGGATTAGTTGCAGCAGCTACTTCCTATGGCATTGTATCAGGAGACCCTATATCCTTAAATTTAGCTAGTGAAGGTAAACTTATAGATGCTGGTTTTGCTGCTTTAGCAAGGGGAATTGGTTTTATTCCTTTAATTGCATCTACAGCTATTGCAACAGGAGTTTATGGACCAGTAGGAATGACATTTGTTTTCGCTATAGGATTGTTTATTAGAAATCCAATAATATCCTTTATAGCTGGAGCAGCTATGGCAGGATTAGAAGTGCTTTTACTTGAAAAATTAGGTTCTTCAATGGATAAATATCCAGGAATGAGAAGTGCAGGAGACAATATAAGAAATGCAATGAGTAAATTATTAGAGATTGCATTATTAGTAGGAGGTATGAATGCAGCCAATGCAATAGCTCCGGGATTAGGCTTTTTTGTAGTAGCAGGATTATATATACTAAATGAAATAGCAGGTACGCCAGTAGTTAGAATGGCAGTAGGACCTATATCTGCAATACTAGTTGGAATCTTAGCGAATATATTATCAGTGATTGGTCTATTTAATATACCAGGGTAAAGCCAAGAGTTTTCTTGGCTTTACTCCTTTGGAGTGTGATGAGATGGGGAAAGATTCAATAAATCAAATGTTAAAAATAAGCAAGGCGGTTTTGAAGGCTAAAGAAAACATAGGGAAAACTGTAGAATATTCTAGGGTAGATGTATTAGATGAAGCAGCTGAAAGTCTAATAAAAAACCCTTCGAAATTCCCACTTCTTTTTGGAGTAAAGGATACTGATCAAATAAGTTGGGAGATTATCCATAAATTAATAGGTGAAGGATATCTTTTTCATACTATAGATAGATTGGCAGAAGGAGGAAGGGCTATAGATGTGGATTTAATAAACCCTTTAACTGGGAATATAATGACTGGTTCCTCCAGTGGATCTTGTATAAATATATTATATGGAATAAATGACTTTGCATTGGGTACAGATGGCGGTGGATCTGTACTTGCTCCTGCTATGAGTACTGGACTTTATAGTATTATGGCAAAGGGATTAGGTATCAAGGGAAATAGAGAAAAATTGTCTACAGACAGCATTTCCTTTACAGCAGGCATAGGAGTTATTAGCTATGATTACAGTTTATGTATGAATATTATAAACAGCCTTGTACCCATGAAGTATATTGACGAGGAAGGATTAAAACAGCGAAAAATTAAGGCAGCAGTTCCTCAAGGAATTAACATAGATAGCAATCTTTATAAAATAATAAATAGATTTGATAATATTGTAGAATTTAAAGAAGTAAATTTTGGAGATAACAATCGAGAAAATTTAATAATGAAATGTAATGAATTGTTTAAAAAAGATATAGACCTAATCATAACAGAGGAAGGTTCTATAGATTTATATGGAAGAGGAGATTCCGTCTTAGGAACTTGGGGAACTATAGGAAAGAAAATTCAGGATTTATCTGGGAAGCAATTAGTTAAAATAGCTAATATGATAAATACAACAGCCATTACTATTCCTACTGGTGAACTAGGCATGGGAATTTTAATATTAGGTAGGGAAGGTTTTGAAGGAGGTAATTTAGCCATATCTCTAGGCAATATAATAAAGAACAATTTTTCAACCCCAGATTTATTTAGAAGTTACTTTATAGATAGTTACAAAAGAAAAAAAGGAGGATTAATCTAATTAAATGAGCATATCAACTGTAAAAGGTACTATAGATAAAGAAGAATTAAAAAAAACTTATGTACATGAGCATCTATGTATAGATTTATCCCATATAAAAGGTGATCAAGATACTAATTTGAACGATATTGAGGGGATTATAGATGAATTAAAAAACAGTACTGTAAACTCCATAGTAGAAGTAACTAATATAGGTATGGGGAGAAATATAGAAGTATTAAAGTATATAAGTGAGAAAACAGGTATTAATATTATTCCTAGTACGGGTTTTTATAAGGAACCTTTTTTACCTAAGGAAATTTATGAAATGGATTATAAAGATATTGGAAGGATAATTATAAGGGAAATAACAGAGGGAATAGATGATACAAATATAAAGGCCCATGTAATAGGTGAGGTAGGCACCAGTAAGGACGAAATAAAGCCTATGGAGTTAAAAGTTTTACAATCAGCTATATATGCCCATCTAGAAACTGGACATCCAATATTCACCCATACTTCTTTAGGCACTATGGCATTAGAACAATTAAATTTATTTAAGAAGCATAATGTAAATATGTCAAAGGTATTAATAGGACATTTAGATTTAAGGTGTGACTATGATTATCATTTAACAATAGCAGATAGTGGATGCTATATAGGGTTTGACACTATAGGAAAGACAAATTATGAAAAGGATGAAGTTAAAATTCAGCACATAAAGCATCTTATTAATAGAGGTCATCTGAATCAAATAGTTTTATCTCAAGATATAACTAGAAAGTCTCATTTAAAAAAGCATGGTGGAATTGGATATGATTATATAACAGAGAGCTTTATACCTAAAGCATTGAGAGAAGGTATAACAGAGGCACAAATAGAACAAATCTTGGTTGAAAATCCAAAGAGATTATTAGAGGTTTAGGAGGAATTTTATGAAAACTTATCCTATAGAAACAATTAATATGGAAGAAGCAAAAATATTACAATTTAAATTAGTAGATACAATTCATAGACATTTTACAGGAGAAGAATTTTTACAATCTGGAGATTTTGGAGTAGTGCCTGGTTTAGGAAAACCTGTGTATACGAAAAAGGTAGAGGAAGTATTGGCTGATTTTTTTGGTACCGAGTCTTGTAGATTGGTAAGAGGTGCTGGTACAGGTGCTATAAGAAATGTTATAAATGCCAAACTAAGTCCTGGAGATAAAATACTAATTCACGAAGCACCTATATATCCTACCTCCAAAATTATTATAGATTCTATGGGGTTGGAGAAGTTAGTAGTAGATTTTAATGAGTTAGATAAAATAGACGAGAAAAAAGTTCGGGATTCAAACTTTTGTTTGCTTCAACATTCTAGGCAAAATATACATGATAATTATGACTTGGAAACGGTAATTAAAAGATTAAAAAGTATAAATCCTGGTTTATATATATTGGTAGATGATAATTATGTGATAATGAAGGCTAGGAAAATAGGTGTTCAATCTGGTGGAAATGCATCTGCTTTTTCACTATTTAAGCTACTAGGACCAGAAGGAATAGGTTGTATAGTTGGAGATAAAGAAACTATAGAAGATATAAATAAACTTAATTATTCTGGAGGAAGTCAAGTTCAAGGTTATGAGGCTATGGACTCATTAAGGTCCTTAGTATATGCTCCAGTTATGCTAGCTATTCAAAAAGAGGTTGGAAATGAAGTAGTAGAAAGAATAAATAATGGAGAGGTGGCTGGAGTAAAATCTGCCTTTATAGCTAATGCTCAATCAAGGGTAATATTGGTAGAATTTGAAAATCCTATAGCTAAAAAAGTTTTAAAGCGTACTAATATGTTGGGAGCTGCACCTTATCCCGTAGGATCAGAATCGAGATATGAAGTAAGTAGTATGTTCTATAGAGTATCAGGAACATTTTTAATTTCCAATCCTAAATTAGAAGATTATATGATTAGAATAAATCCTATGAGAGCAGGCGCAGATACTATAATAAGAGTTTTAAAAGAAGCAGTAGATGCTGAATTGAAATGAGGTGTATAGATGTTTTTAGATATAACTATAAGAAGAAATATTAATTTAATACAAACTGCAATGAATTTACATCAAAGTGGTAAAATTAGACCAAATACCTATGTTTTAGATTTAGATGGTATAGAAGAAAATGCAAGAAAGATAAAAAAAGAAGCAGATAAAAATAATATAGAGATATATATGATGACAAAACAGATTGGCAGAAATCCAGAGGTAGCTAAATTAATATCTAAGATAGGTATAAATAAAGCAGTAGCAGTAGACCCTTGGGAAGCTTTAACATTAGCTAAAAGTGGTATAAAAATAGGGAATGTTGGTCATTTAGTTCAAATCCCATCTAATATGATTAAGGATATAATAGAAGTAAATCCAGAAGTGGTCACTGTATTTACCGTAGAAAAAGCAAAGGAAGTTTCCCAAGAAGCAGAAAAACAGGGAAAAGTGCAGGATATAATATTAAAGGTTATAGATAATGAAGATTTAATATACGAAGGTCAAACTGGTGGATTTAAGAAAGCAGATCTTATAGAATCAGCTAAAAAGATAATGGAATACAAAGGTGTAAAAATAGTAGGAGTAACTGCTTTTCCATGTCTGCTATATGATTCAGAAAAAAGGAAAGTAGTAAAGACTCACAATGTAAAAACCTTATTGGATTGTGCAAAATTATTAGAAGAAGAGTTAGGAATAAAATTAAAACAGATAAATGTTCCTAGTGCTAATTCAGTGAGTTCTATTTCACTTATAAAAGAAATTGGGGGAACTCACGGAGAGCCGGGGCATGCTTTTACTGGCACAATTCCTATAAATGTCTATGAGGAACAACCAGAGATTCCATCAATGGTATATGTAAGTGAAATATCACATTGTTATGAAGATAAAGCCTATGCCTACGGAGGAGGATACTATAGACGTGGGAACATTAAAAGTGCCATAGTAGGCTCAAGCTTGGAAAAGGGACTAGACAATATATTAAATGTAGTTGAAATGTCTCCAACAAATATTGATTATTATGGAGCTTTGGAAATAGGAGATAAAAAAGTAAATATTGGAGATACGGTAATATATGCCTTTAGAACTCAAATATTTGTAACTAGAGCGGAAGTAGCATTAGTAGAAGGTATTCAAAATAATAGACCTAAATTAATTGGGATTTATGATAGCTTAGGTAATAGATTAAGATAAGGGGTGATACTATGAAACGAGCCATTGTACTTGTAGTAGATAGTTTAGGTGTAGGATATATGGAAGATGTAAGTAAATGCAGACCTCAAGATATGGGAGCGAATACTTTCAAACATATATTAGATAAAGAAAGAGAAATACAAATTCCTAATTTTGAAAAGTTAGGTATCAATAAAATACTAAAACATGAAAATCTAAAGGATATAGATAATATTGGAAGTTATGGAGTGTTAAATTTAGGACATTATGGTGCAGATAGTTTTGTAGGACATCAGGAAATAATGGGAACAAAACCAAAGAAACCTCTAATGGAGTCCTTTTCATATTTTAGAGATGAAGTTATAGAAAAGTTAAAAAATGAAGGACACAAAGTAATTACTCCAGAAGAAGATAAACCTTATATACTTGTAGATGATTTAGTAGTTGTTGCAGATAATATAGAAACAGATTATGGACAAATATATAATGTAACAGCTCCTTTAGACTATATTTCTTTTGATAAGGTATTAGAAATAGGACAAATAGTAAGATCTGTAGTAAAAGTTAATAGAGTTATAGCCCTTGGTGGGGAAAATGTAAGTATAGAACAAATTTTAAATAGTATTGAGGAAAGAGAAGATGGTTTAATAGGAGTCAACTCTCCAAAATCAGGAGTGTATAATAAGGGTTATGTAAGTAGACATTTAGGTTATGGTATCAATCCAGAAAATCAAATAAGTACTATTTTATCTAAAAATAATTATGAAGTAAGTTTGATTGGTAAAATGCAAGATGTAATAGAATGTAAAAATGCTAATAGAACTCCAGCAGTAGATACTGAAAAGGTAATGAAATCTATAATAGAATCTATGGATAAGATGGAGAATGGTATAATTGCTGCTACAGTTCAAGAAACGGATTTAGCGGGTCATGCCCAAGATGTTAAAAAGTATGCTGAAAAATTAATGATAGTAGATAATTATATAGGGCATATTTTAAACAAGATGGAAGATGAAGATATATTATTCATTACTGCAGACCATGGTAATGATCCTACTATAGGTTTCAGCCAGCATACTAGGGAAAAAACCTTTCTATTAGCATATGGTAAAAAATTGAAAAATGTGGATTTAGGTGAAAGGGATACATTATCAGATATTGCTGCAAGTATTTCTGATTATTTCAAAGTAGAAAAGACGGAGAATGGCAGTAGCTTTATGGGATTATTATAATATATAGCTATTATTCTACCTAGATAGAATATAGCCTATATTAAAAACACAAGGGGACGGTTCTCTTGTGTTTTTACTTTATTCTTTACATTTTGAGAAATGTAGATAAGACAATATTCCAACAGGTATAAAGTAAACACACCAAAAGCCTAATATAGCAGTGCCTATCCAATCCACCCCATTCATATAGGACGTAAATAATCCAAGTATAGGCATCATAATACAAGAAATAAAAAATATACCGTGTATTACCAATAGGGATTTTAACCATTTATCTGATTTTGATTTTACATCAATGGTTAGCCCTGCAAAAAAAGTAGCTAACGACATTAGAGCATAGCCTAACATATCATAATTAAAGAAAAGTCCAAACTGTTGGAAATCAAGAATTTGAGCAGCTTGTTTCGATAGATTGCCCATGCGGACAGAGGTCATCTGGGTATAATAAACCAACGAATTTATTGTTGCATACATGATCGCAAAGCTTATTGCCGTATAGCCAGATAATTTAGTTTCTGTCCTTGTATAAGTACAATATGCACATACCATTGGTACAAAACTGAAAGCAATAAATATAGAAGTGAGATAACTGTAGAAGTTTGTTCCAATCAGCATAGATAGAGCAAAACCCATGACAGCCATAACATTGATAAGAGAAGCGTATATTCCAATTTTTCTATTCATAATTAAACCTCCTTTCTGTTATCCTCAAAGATAACGGTCACTAATCTTTCAATGAAAGCGGCCCTGTCGACTTGTTTTGCGAAATCATATCCTAACAACTCTTTTGCGGCAGTTCCACTTAAAAATGCTGTTTGCATTGCAGATGTGAGGATAAAGGACAAAAAAGGTTTATCCTTATCATCAATATCATTAGTCAATGCAATCATAAATCCCTTTTGTGAATGAACAGAATTACAATTTGTTGTATAGTTCTGCAAATCTCCTAATATTGAGATACGGGAAATTGCGGGATTTGCAAAAAGAAAATCAAAGACATAGGTTGCCCAAGCGATTAAGCGTTCTTTATCACTGGCATATTCTTTTTCAGTATTAAATCCTGCGATTATTTTTCCGATAACGCGTTGGACGCATATAGTAATAAGATTGTCTTTACTACCAAAATGATAGTTTATTAACCCTAATCCCACACCTGCTTTTTCGGCAATTGCACGAGCAGTAATGTCTTTTATGTTACCATTGCTTTCCTCAATCAATTCAGTAGTCACGCTAATAATATTTTCTTTAATATCATTCGTATTTTTCATATTGGCCTCCTTGAACAGTGTTCAAATGCATTATACTGAACGACGTTCAAAAAGTCAAGAAGGATGGAATACAAAGGGACATGCTATTAGATATATTTTTTTGTGTGCATAATTTGTTTAAATATGTCGAATTGCGGTATTATATACTTATGTTAAAGAAATAAATAGTTAGATAATATCTAATAATATATACTTTAGGAGTGTGATATTGTGTTTAAAAATAAATCGAAGATACTATGTGAAGAAGCTAAATGTATAATAAAATATATTGAAGATACATTGAATGGAGAGAAGGTAGAATGTCCAGTAATTAAATATCCTATTCATGTAGAGATTTTAGAGTACTTTCAAAAATTAATGGGTAATGAAGAGTTAATGGCTGAATCAGCCAAAGATATACTTGATATAGTTAGCTCTTTAAGTAGTTTTGATGTGAGAATGTCGCATATCTCCTATGAGCTAAAGGGTTTTGCTGGGGAAATGGCATCTCTTAGCCAATCTAATTTAGCAATGGTTGAAGAGACTACTGCAAGTATGAATCAAGTTAAACAGTCAATTGATGAAACTTCTATAACATTGAATAATTTAGCACAGGAATCGGAAAGTTTGTCCCAAAAGAATGATGAAAGTATGGATTTACTTAACGAGGTAGAAAATTTAAAGGAGAATGTAGTTCATGATACGGGAATTATGGATGAAAAGATTCAACAATTAATAGATTTGGCTACAGAGGTAGGGAAAATAGTAGAAAGTGTACAAGCAATCGCAGAACAGACCAATTTATTGGCACTCAATGCAGCTATTGAAGCCGCAAGGGCTGGGGAAAATGGTAGAGGATTTGCCGTTGTAGCAGAGGAGATTAGGAAACTTGCTGATGATACAAAGGGAAATCTAGATGGGATGCGACAGTTTGTTAAAAGAATGCAAAGTGCAGCAAATGAAGGAAAAAATAGCTTAGATAGTACCTTAGAATCAACTGAATTGATGAGTGAAAAGATTGAAATGGTTTCGAATACAGTTGGTAAAAATGTGGAATTACTTAAAGTTGTTGTTGGAGATGTAGACAATATCAACAACTCCATGGAAGGCATAAAGGTTGCTGCTGATGAAATTGATCAGGCAATGGAAGCATCAAGTAGTGAAGCTGAGAGGTTAAGTCATATGACTCAGAGTATTTATGATAACGCAGGTCAAAGTATACAATTTGCTAGTCAAATTTCTCAAATTGATGATAAGTTATCCTTAATAGTAAATCAAATGTACATAGGTCTTAAGGGTGGTATACACTATATTTCAGATGATGAGTTAATTGAAGTAATAAGAAAGGCAAGAGAATCCCATTTAAGTTGGATTAAAGATCTTAAAAAAATTGTAGACGAAGAAAGTCTATATCCTCTTCAAACTAACTATAAAAAATGTGCTTTTGGACATTTTTATTATTCAATACAAGTTGAAAATTCAAAGATAGCTAATACGTGGGGAGAAATAGAAAATGTTCATCATAAATTTCATAGCGTTGGAGATAAGGTAATGAAAGCGATAAGGAAAAACAACCCTGAAGAAGCCCATAGACATTATGATGAAGCCATAGATATATCTAAAGAGATGTTAAGATTACTAGATATAGTAGAATCTCAGTTATAACATGAAACACCCCCGTCCCTCTGTTATGGATTTTATCAAATAAGTAAAAAAGCTCCATATTGCTTGTTTAAGAATAGTATAAACTTTTATCGGTTTATACTAGAAATTATTGATAATTACTTTTTTGTTTTATACAATTGTTATTGAGGGGATTTTTAGGGAGAAAATAATTAAAAGAAAATGGGTAGAGATTTACGAAAAAAGCAATAACACTTGTTATGACTTTGATTTTAGTTTTTGTATTTTCAATGAACGCGTTTGCTTCAAATTTGGAAATTGGTGGTAAAAGCTTTATTGCCACAAATTTAACTGAAAGTTCATCAGGGGTTAATTTTAACTTAATAAACAAAGATATTTCGATTAATTATGACATTCAACAGCTTGATACAGATACTGTTAAAGTTAATACTGTAGTAAAAATGAGTGATGGACTATTGAAAAACACACTGGTATTTATAATTTCAAAAGCTCCATTTTTATACTTGATGGGGAGGAAATACACATAGAAAAAAATACTTTTATAAATCCGATGAAAGTTCAAGGGTCAGGGAGGTAGATATCAAGTAGCTCTTATTCGTGGAACTATAAATATACTTATAATTTGTCTTTTAGCGAGATTGTTACAGGCATTGGAGCTATTACAACAATAATAGGAGGAGTAATTGCTGTGTAGCTTTAGCTGGTGTAAGTATAGCTAAAACAACAATTTCTTCTGCTATTTTAGGTTGGGCTAGTGTTGTCGGCTTAGGTTCTTTAGTAAGTGGATGGTTACTTGATGGAGAAGTAACATTTGATTTATATGAAACTTCAGTACCAATAGATACTGGCTATGGTTCAGAGCAATATGGATATAGATATCAAGATATTGGGGCTAGTTTTGGAATCAAAGGCAAGAACTTTTCTGAAATATTTTTAAGCAAAGGTAGTATATGGTTTGCCTCAAAGCCTTACTAGATTAAATGGAAAGGGGATATTTTATTGACTCTGAATAAGAAAATTCTAGTATGGGTTCTTTCTATAATCAATTTTATATTTTTAGTATTACTTTTTTCTGAAAGAAGGATTGAATTAAACGGTATTACTTACCCCCTCATTTCAATATCACTTGTTCTGTTAGCATTGAATAATTTTAAAAATAAAAATAAAATAATAGGAATATTGTTCTTAGTATCACTTTTATTGCTGTCAATTCATTTTATCGTAAAATAGAAAAACAGGTAATAAATCAAGGGGACGGTTCTTCTGTGTTAACACAGAAGAACCGTCCCCTTGTGTGTTTATTATTCTAGTTTTGGTTCAAATATAAATATTTTTTATCTAGAGGTTCTATGGATTTTATTATGGATCCTCCAAGGCAAACTTCTCCCTGATATAATACAGCTACTTGTCCTGGTGTTACTGCTTTTACTGGATTATCGAATTTAATATGAAGGTTTCCATCTTCTAATATATTTACCGTCACTGGTATATCCGATTGTCTGTATCTAAATTTAGCTGTGCATTTTAAAGGCATATTAGGAGACTTTTCTAATATCCACGAAGGTGATTCACCAATCAATGAAGTGGAATAAAGGGCTGGGTTTTTCTCACCCTGTGCAACATAGAGTATATTCTTCTTTAAATTTTTCCCAGCTACAAACCAAGGTTCTCCTGTACCTACTCCTCCTATTCCTATTCCCTTTCTTTGTCCTAATGTATAATGGATAAGTCCGCTATGTTTACCTATTATGTTACCCTCTACATCTATTATATTGCCTTCTTTTGCTAGAAGATATTTATCTAAAAATTCATCAAAGTTTCTTTCACCTATGAAGCATATACCTGTTGAATCCTTCTTCTCAGCAGTATATAATCCATGTTTTTTAGCTAATTCTCTAACCTGCTTTTTCTCTAAATGTCCGATGGGGAATATAGTTCTGGAAAGAGCATCTTGACCTATCCTTGATAAAAAGTAACTCTGATCTTTATTCCTATCTTTTCCTCTAAGTAGATAGTATTTTCCATCTCTTTCTTCTACCTGTGCATAATGCCCCATAGCTATATAATTTCCTTCTAATTTTAGAGCATAGTTTAAAAAGGCATCAAACTTTATTTCTTGATTACACATTACATCTGGGTTAGGAGTTCTTCCTTTTTGGTATTCATCTAAAAAATAAGTGAATACTCTATCCCAATATTCTTTTTCAAAATTTATAGTATAGCAGGGAATTCCTAATTGATTAGCCACTTTCTTTGCATCTTCGGAATCCTCTGTCGCTGTGCATACACCATCTTCATCTTTCTCATCCCAATTTTTCATAAAAAGTCCAATGACTTCATAACCGGCTTCTTTAAGAAGGAGTGCAGAAACAGATGAGTCAACTCCTCCACTCATACCTAATATTACTCTCTTTTTCATAAAATTCTCCTTTTCAAAAAATCTAATTATATTTCTATTCATATTATACTATAGTATTCCCAGATTTACATTTGCAAATTTTAAGAATATATGAAGCTTGACATATGACTATTACGTATTCTAAAATATACTAATGGCATAATAATAAAAAACTATAAATAATATGCGAGGTGGAGAAGTGAGATTTATAATACCAGTAATAGTAGGAGCAATTATCGGCTATATTACCAATTGGCTGGCTATAAAGATGCTTTTTAGACCTTATGAAGAAAAGAAGTTTCTAGGAATTTCTGTGCCTTTTACACCAGGACTTATTCCTAAGGAAAAGAGCAGAATAGCTCATAGTGTAGGTAAAACCATAGGAGAATACCTTTTATCTCCTGAAATAATTATAGATACTCTATCCAAAGAGAAAATAGATGACTACATAAAGCTTTGGGTAGAATCCAATATAAATAAGTTAGCAGAAGAAGACAGAAGCATAAAAGCATTTATAATGGATTTAAAGTATGAAAATGTCAGTAGGATATTTGACCTATTTGAGAGGAAAACTACGGAGTCTATTTGTTTTAAATTAAGGGAAGATAGTTTTCAACAAAAAGCAATATATTTAGTTGAAGAATATATTTTCAATAGGCTTGACGATACTATTCCTATGGTGGTAAATGAAAAGTTAAAATTACTATTAGATGGTGTATCATCTTCAGATGAGATGAGGAGGGCATTAGAAGAACTCATATACAACAGATTAGATCAACTGTCTAATGATGAGAGAACATTACAAGAAACGGTTCCAGAGAATATCATATGTGAGATAAAAGCTTTTATTGATGAACACAATGAGGATATTGTAAATATATTACGAAATCTTTTAGAGGATCCTGTAATGGAGTTTAAAATTAAGGAATCGATTAATATATTCGTTCAAAAGAATGTAAGTAAGGCAATAACAATATTTATAAGTCCTGAGATTATATCTGAAAAAATATTTAAAGCTATTGTTGAAAATTTAGATAATCCTGAAGTCAATAAAAATATTGCTTCTATAGTTACATCTGTTTTTGATAAATTACTAGAAATTAAAGTGAAAAATATAAGTACTAGTATTTCAGAAAAGGTTAGCTATAAGGAAATTTCAAATATATCTAAAGGTATATTGATATATATTACTAATGAAGATAATAAAGATAAGATACTCAATATAATAGATAAAAAGATAAAATTCCATAGCACAGATATTAAAAACAGTATATCTGGTTTATTGTCTAGAGAATTTAAAAACATCTTAACATCTGAAACCTTATATGATAATGTTTATTTAATCGTACATGATAGCATAGAAGATATTATTAGCAGACCAGTTTCATCATTTGTAGAAAATATAGATGAAATTTCAATGAAAAATATTGTTAGTTTTATAAAGAACATATTTAATGATTTTATAATGAGTAAATTACCTAATATCATTGAGCTTTTTAATATATCGAAGGTAGTAGAAGATCAAATAAATAGCTTCGATGTTGCTTTTGCAGAAGAACTAATAGTTGAAATAGCCAATAAGGAGTTAAAAGCAATAACTTGGTTAGGAGCTCTTTTAGGTGGAATAATGGGAATTCTATCTCCTTTATTGCAGATGATTAATTAAATAATAAACGAACAAATGCTATATCGTCAATTGGTATAGCATTTGTTTTTGTTTACAGAATATAAAATATATTTTCACTATCAATATAATTTATCACGTAATTTTAGGGATAGATAAGTTCTATTTAACACACTAGAGATTCCATGTTATACTAGTCGAGGTAAAGGATATAACCAAAATGAACATAGCATTAGGATAGAGAAAAAATACTTTTGATGTATTAATAATTGATAAAAAAATAACAAATTTACATATAATAATTTAAGGAGGAAATCTGATGAAGAATTATATAAAGAAACGTATTGCTACTGGTATTTTAACTATTATGTTTTCTTTTTGTTTTACTTTTTTTCTTATTAGATATGCTCCTGGAAATCCTATAAAAGTACTCGCAGGAACTGATAATCCTAATCCAGAGCTTATTGAACACCTCACAATTAAATATGGATTGGACAAGCCTCTACCAGTACAGTTTGCAAATTATATAAGAAATTTATTAAAAGGAGATTTTGGATATTCATATATGAGCAATGAACCTGTAACAAAATTAATTGGGGAAAAAATATTTCCTACAATTTTACTTACTTTAACATCGTCTATTATTGCAGTAGTGATAGGAACTTTTTTAGGAGTACATGCTGCAAGAAAGGTAGGTTCTATGTTTGACAGAGTTATGTGTGGTATGTCTTATTTTATAGATGCCATTCCTGGATTTTGGTTGGGATTAATCCTTATACTCATATTTGCATCTACATTGAAAATATTGCCTACATCTAAGATGTACGATTTAAGAGTTGAAAAGGAGGGACTTGCTCATGTATTAGATGTGATGAAGCATATGGTTTTACCTGTTTCTACTCTTTCTATAATACAGATTCCAGTATATTTTAGAATTGCCAGATCTTCGGTATTACAGACTATGTCTGAAGACTTTGTTCTAATGCTAAGAGCTACAGGGATGAAGGAGAGTAGGATATTTAACAAATATGTACTAAGAAATGCAATAATACCAACTATTACAATGTTTAGTTTATCTCTAGCCTTTATGATTAGTGGGGTAACCCTTATTGAAATCGTTTTTGCATGGCCGGGAATGGGAAGGCTCATGAAAGATGCAATAATGAAAAGGGATTATCCAGTGCTAACAGGTATATATTTAATAATTTCAATATCTATATGTGTAGTTATGATAATAACTGACATTATATATGCATTAATAGATCCGAGGATTAGGTTTGAATAAGGATGTGTTTGAATATGAAGAAGAGCTTTCGCAGACTTTTTAATAAAATGAATTCTGTTAAAGAGTTTAAAATTGGAATAATACTTCTTATTATATTGATATTAATAGCAATTTTTGCACCAGCAATTGCCACTTATGATCCCTATAAATTAAATGATGATATAGCTGTAAAACCATCATCTCAGTATTTATTAGGTACTGATGGTCTAGGTAGAGATGTATTCAGCATGATAGTCTATGGGGCAAGAACTTCACTAAAAGTAGGAATCATGGCTGCTACCATATCCTCAGTTATCGGAACTATAGTAGGTGGAATTGCAGGATACATAGGAGGAACAGTAGATAAAGTAATTTCAGAGATAATCAATATGTTTTTAATGCTGCCAACTTTCTTTTTAATATTGATAATCGTTGTAATATATGGCAGTAGTTTAACTAATGTGATTATAGTAATTGGTTTGACGAGTTGGACTGGCACTGCGAGGTTGATGCGTGCTCAAGCCATATCCTTAAGGGAAAGAACTTTTATTAAGAGTGCGAAGACCATTGGAGAAAGCAATATGAGAATACTATTTAAGCATATAATCCCTAATGGAATTTTCCCCATAATAGCAGATTCTACTATGGCAGTATCATCGGCAATATTGTCTGAAGCAAGCCTATCCTTTTTAGGACTTGGGGACCCAAATGTTATAAGTTGGGGACAGATGATTTATCATGGTAAAGGATATCTTTCCCATGGCTGGTGGATATGTACATTTTCGGGTTTGGCTATTGTATGTACAGTGCTTTCCTTCTATTTAATAGGAGAAGGGATAAACCGCATATTAAATCCTAAATTAAACGAGAACAAATAAGAGGGGATAAAATGTCACTATTAGAAGTAAAAAACTTAAATGTTATATATAAAGTTGAAAGAAAAGAAATCAGGGCAGTGAGAAATGTTACATTAAATGTGGAATCACAGGATTCAATTGGAATAGTTGGAGAATCGGGATCAGGTAAATCGACTTTGGCTATGGCGATTCTCCAACTCCTCCCCTATAATATAGCAGAGGCTACAGGTGAAATAATATTTGATGGTATTGATTTGTTAAAAACTAGTCAGGATGAGTTGAGAAACATAAGATGGAAGGATATTTCAGTTGTTTTTCAAAAATCCATGAATTCCTTAAGTCCAGTACATAAGATTGGCTTTCAAATGGGGGATATATATAAAGTTCATAAACCAAATTCAACTAATGAAGAGATTAAAGGAAGGATTTTAGAACTATTTAAGCTTGTAAACCTTCCAGAAAGAATCTATGATTCTTATCCCCATGAGTTATCTGGGGGCATGATGCAGAGAGTTAGTATAGCATTAAGCTTAATTTTCTACCCAAGGCTTCTAATACTAGATGAAGCTACAACAGCTCTTGATGTTGTTACTCAAGGACAAATACTTGATGAGATCATGAAACTTGAAGAAAAATTACATTTAACTAGGATAATGATAACCCACGATGTATCCGTAGTGGCTTCCACTTGTAAAAAGGTAGCTGTAATGTATGCAGGGTACCTTCTTGAGTTAGGTTATGTATCAGATGTTCTTACTAGACCTAAGCATCCTTATACTCAAGGATTATTAAGTTCCTTTCCATCTCTTGAAGGGGAAAGAAAGGATTTAAGGGGAATTCCTGGTTCCCTTCCTGATCTTAGTATTGCACATGAAGGCTGTATATTTGCCGATAGGTGTAAAAAAGCTAATAATATATGTTTTGTTAAAACTCCAGAGATGGTAGAGCTTACTAAAGGCTGGAAGGTTGCATGTCATTTGATGGGTGGTGAGGATATTGAATAGCTTAATGAGATTGAATAATGTAGTCAAATGGTATGTAGAAAAAAGGAAAAATCAGATTATCAAAGCTGTTGATGGAGTAAGTTTTTCTATTGATAGAGGAACTATTTTAGGAATAATAGGAGAGTCAGGCTGTGGTAAATCTACTCTTGGAAGGCTGTTAATAGCCCTTGAAAATCCAACAGATGGCAGTATTGAATTTGAAGGTGAAAAAATTGAGCATATATTAAAGAAAAATCCTCTTAAATTTAGAAGAAGTTGTCAGATGATTTTTCAAAATCCTTTTGATACTTTTGATCCTAGAGATGATATAGAGAAGGTTTTAACTACCCCATTGAAGGTTCATAATATAGGGGGATCTCAAGAAGAAAGATTGGATATTTGTATAAAAACTATGGAAGATGCAGGAATAAGACCAGCAATGGATTATATGAATAGATATCCCCATGAACTATCTGGAGGGCAACTTCAAAGGATATCCATAATTAGATCTATGCTTTTAAATCCTAAGCTTATTATTGCTGATGAGCCAGTATCCATGCTTGATGTATCTGTTAGAGCAGACATAATAAACACTTTACTGGAACTTACAAGGAAACGAGAAACGTCTATGGTTTTTATAAGCCATGATATTGCAACTACTCGTTATATATCCGATATGATTGCAGTAATGTATCTAGGCAGAATAGTGGAGATGGGAAAAACCGATGATGTAATACATAATCCGAAGCATCCATATACAAAGGCTTTAATTTCAAATTGTGCTTCAATAAATCCACTTGAAAAGAAAGATGTGATTAAAATAGCTGGAGAACCTCCTACACCTATAGGGACAGGTCCAGGTTGCTATTTTTATGAAAGATGTTATAAAGCAAGTAAAAAGTGTGAGAAATCATATCCAGACATGGTAGAGATAGAAAAAGGACATTATGCAAGTTGTTATTATTTAGGGTAGCAATAGAGGGAATATACATCCTCTTTAAATAACAAATAATAGCTGGAGGTGAGGATTGATTATAGCCTATATTATTATAGCGTTAATTGGTTGCTACATAAACAAAAAATAATAGAATAAGATAAATGGAGGGAAATTAAATGAAAAGAAGATTATCTTTATTCCTAGTCATAGTTCTATGCTTGGGACTAGTTGTAGGATGCGGTAAAAATGAAAATGTGGAAGTTGACAAAGGTGAACAAGTTAACGAAGCCCAAAATACTTCAGATACTGAAAACACACCTAAAGAAGGTGGAACATTTGTAGTAAGTATGGGTGTAGAGCCAGAAACCTATAATCCTTGCGCCCAAGCTGATGATGCAGCTTATGTTATAATTCAAAATATGTTTAATAAACTTGCAAAGATCAATGGAGACGATAAGGTGATTCCAGATCTTGCTAAGGACTGGGAATATTCAGATGATGGAAAAACTTTAACTTTCCACCTTCACGAAAATGTTAAATGGCATGATGGTGAAAAGTTTAGCTCAGAAGACGTAAAATGGACTTTTGATACAATTTTAGAGGAAAAGGGATTTGCTTCAGCATCTCTTTCAGATATCGAAGAAATAGTATGCCCTGATGAAAATACAGTAGAGTTTAAGCTTAAAGCACCTAATTCTGGATTATTAGGAAACATTGCATGGTTTGGAACATATATAATGCCTAAACATATATATGAAGGTACTGATTGGCTACAAAATCCCGCAAACCATAATCCAATAGGTACTGGACCATTTAAGTTTGTAGAGCATAAAAAAGGAGAAAAAATAATTATTGAAAAAAATGAAGATTACTGGGGAGACAAACCCTATTTAGATAAGATAGTATACACTATAATTCCAGATCAAGATACTGCATTCCAAGCATGGTTAAATGGAGAAACCGATGAAAGTAGAAATGGAGTACCATTTAATGAAGCTAATAGATTTGATGACGATCCAGATTATGTAGTAAAAGAAAAGCTTTGGCCTAATAAATTGTATATAAATTTCAATCTTAGAGAAGGAAACTTTGCTAATGAGAAGGTTAGACAAGCAGTAGCCTATGGAATTGACAGAGATGAGATATTTACTAAGGCTTTAAAAGGAGTAGGAGAAAAGGCAGAATACTTTATATCACCAATATATGATTGGGCAATAAATGAAGATGTAAAACTTCCAGAGAGAGATGTTGAGAAAGCTAGAAAATTACTAGAAGAAGCAGGATATAAAGAAGATGAAAATGGAATGTATTTCTCTACAACAATGGATCTTTTCCCTGGATTTGATGATGTAGCAGAAGTAGTAAAGGAAAACTTTAAGGAAATTGGTATAGATATGAGTATAAATGTAATGGATGATCCAGCTTATGATGAAAAAGTTTGGTTTGGTCATAATTATGAATTGACAATGATTGGAGGATACCAAGGGCCTGATATATCAGCTATAGGAAACCGTATAGCAACTGATGGTTCAATGAATATAGGCGGATATAGTAATCCAAGAGTAGATGAATTGTTAAAAGAAGGTTTAGTATTGACAACAGAAGAAGAAAGAGCACCAGTATATAAGGAAATACAAGAAATACTTGCAAAAGATCTCCCCGTAGTATTCTATAGTGAAAAGGGAGCAAAGATAGTTGTTAAATCTTATGTAAAAGGTCATCCAGCAACTGAAGCAAGTGATAAGGCATCTGAAGCGGAATTTACCTATGTTTGGTTAGATAAATAGATATTAGTTAATAACTCCCCTAGTCCACCTTTATTTATAAAGGTGGACTTTACCTTTCTATAAAATAATTCAATATAAAGATTAACAATTTATTAAGAATTTCATAATATATATTAGGGATTAAGAATAACCCTAAATCAGTCTATTTTGTTTTGCCGGATTTGAACCTCTATTGCTATAATGTCAGGGGGTGTTGTTATGAGTGAAGCAAGAGGCGGTTTCTTTGATAGAGGATGTGGTGGAACGGATACTTCCTTACTATTTTTCTTTTTACTACTAGTGATCATATTCTGCAATTGCGATTTCTTCTAAAGCTGTAGTATATTTCAATTTGAGATTTGACTTATTTTATCCCCATAGGAGAAGAAAAAATTAAATCTATTTAATAGTTATAAAAAGGCTTCCGTTGAAAAAAGTTCAATGGAAGTCTTTTTTATAATTTAATGATAATTACAAATACTAGGTTGGTAGATATTCCAAATAATGCACGATAAAACATATATAAAATATTGAAAAATAAAACAATTGGTAGTAAAATAATTTTGTTATTCTTTAAAAGGTGGTGTTTAAAGTGAAATTAGTTACCTTTGATCCTTTTAGAACTATAGGTATTCCAAATATAACTTATGTTAAACCAGAAAATATTTTTAAAGAAATAGATAAAATAAGTGAAGCAGATTATATACTATTTCCTGAATACTGGCAAGTAAATTCTTTGGTCTATGGATTAAAAAAGAAAATATTTCCCAATATCAGCACATATCAACTAGGACATAACAAGGTTGAAACTACTAGAGCATTATGGGCAACCTTTCCAGAAAATGTACCTTATACTCAAATATTAAATAAAGACGCTGTAGATATAGAAATAATAGAGGAAGAGTTTGGGTATCCATTAGTGGCTAAAGAAATAAAAAATTCAATGGGCAGAGGGGTTTTTCTTATAGAGAATAGACAAGAATTAAAAAATTATATTGAAAATAACGATGTGTTATATATTCAAGAAAGACTTCCTATAGATAGGGATTTAAGAATAGTATATGTTGGAAATAAGATAATAGGAGCCTATTGGAGAATAGCTAGTGAAGGTGAATTTCATAATAATATTGCTAGAGGAGCCAGCTATGATTTTGATAATATCCCTTTAGAATCTATTTCGTTAGTGGAAAGGATAGCTAATACATTAGATATAAATCATGCGGGATTTGATATAGCAGTAGTGGGTAATAAGTATTATATACTAGAATATAATGTTATGTTTGGAAATGAAGGGCTAAGAAAGATGGGCGTTGAAGTAGAAAAGTATATTCATGAATATTTATTATCAGATTGTAATTTTGATCCTAATAATCCTATTTATCCAAAAGCTTCATAAGGATTTTAAATAAAATTAATATTTTTAATTACCTAGATTTTGTACAAATGAAAAACTAGTTTTTTCAAAAATATAACAGTGAAATTTTAGAATAAAACTTCATATATTGGTTTAAAAATCAACTTTAATGTGTTGTAAAAATGTGGTAAGTTAAAATTGTGTATCAAAATAAAAGGTAAACATTGCTTTACCACATATGGAAAATTATTCTACTAGATTCTATGGCATAAAATTATGTCAGAAAACTTAATTGGATATGCCGAGGTTCCCTTAATGCATCGGTAATAAGTCTTGCTAAATGAGTAATTGCTGGAATTTGAACCTCTATTCCTTTAGAGGTTCTTTTTACAAATCCTCTAATATTTCCAAGCTTTTTGATCATAACCCTTACACCTACATTTTCTAGTTCTGTACCTGCTAGAATGGTTGACTTGAAACAGCTTATCAGGTTATGAGTTATAAACACTAGCCATAGGAAGGCATAAATACCATAGAACTTTGTAGTTCTAAGATTTTTCATATGGTATACATTCTTAGCCATGTTAAAGAAGGCTTCAATAGTTTGACGCTCATTGTAAAAATGAAATGCCTCTACTGAGCTCATTTGGTTTCTTGATATATTAGTTATGAGCAAAGAGTATGTGATTTTACCACTTTTGGAAAGGGTTTGAACGATAATCTTTCTTAAACCTATTTCTTCGGGTAACTCATATACCCAAACTGAATTATCAGCTTGAGTATATTCAGAGTATGGTATATTCTTTGCCAAGTTTGCTGCAGATTTTGTAGAATATCCCTTTGTAATAAACTTTAATCCTTTAATATTCATTAGTTTTTCAATATTCTCCATAGAACCAAAACCACTATCAGTTCTTAAAGTTAAATTTTCATTATGAAGCTGATTCTGATATTTTGATAAAATATCATTTATTAATTCATCATAATGCTCTGTACAATGAGTGTTGCCAGAATCAAGTTTCATAGCAATGGTTTCTGAGGTTTCACCTGTGAAAGCTACAGATAACTGATAGCCCCTTTGATTTTTCTTCTTGGCAAAATAACCTTTATCAGCAAGTTCATAGGTTTTACCGTTGGCTATTAAACCTGATTGGTCGATATCTACGACTAACATCTTGGTTGATGAGATAGAGCTACTATTATCAATTAATGTTTTATGATGAATATCTTCGAGTTGTTTGATGCTATCATTATCCATACGAGTTAAAAGTTCATTAATTTGAGATTGGTCTGGAATTTTATCCATACCAAACATATTCGCTGCTAAAGTCTCTGGGGCGAGTTTTTCGTTAATATCTTTCATATACTCGCATCCTATGGCTATAGACATAATTATTGTAATAAGTTTTTGATAAACAGAGTAATTTACTTTTTTCATTTTCAACTTAAAATCCTCCAATGGTTTAAAAAAATTGATCCTTAGACCAAAGTTCATGACAGCAGCAAGCCATGTGGAAGTAGTTTCTTCTTTACATTTAGCCTGAGAAAAGGTAACATTATTCATAGGGATAATACCTGCCTTTCTTTAATTTTTTGTGGATAAAAAAATTATACTTCATGGCGTGGTATTATCCTCTAGTTATTTTTTGGAAATATGTATGGTAGATTATTGAACTTTAAGCTGTTTTGTTTGTACGAAACTTAGGTAATTAATATAAAAAGCCTATTACTTAAAATAGTTAGGCTTTTTATATTTAATGATATAATTGGTAATAGTCCGATTAAGTCCATGAAGGATTCAGAGTATTAGAAAATATAATAAAATTAGGAAGAAATTTCGTATGAGAATGTTTGTTAGGGATTAAAACATAAAGGGGTGATACTATGGGGGTTAAACCATTTGTTGCTAGAATAGGGTTAAAATTTCTTGGAAGAGGATTAGTTTCTTGTTCTAAAATCGAAACAGAAATTCAAAAAGAGTTAGAGTTTTATGATGATGGATTTATAATTGAATTAAAAATATTTAATACCAATACTAAAATAGCTGTAGAAAAGCTAGGTGATAAATTTAAATATCTTGGAAGTAAATATATGAAAACTCCAGATCTTTCAATTATATTCAAAAGTTATGAGGGAGCATTGCTACTTATTTTAGGACGGATAGGAGTTTATGAAGGTTATGCTCAGCACAGATTTATTGTGAAGGGAGACATTATTGGAAGTATGCCTTTTATACGAATTTTATATTATGTAGAAGCATATCTTTTTCCTAAATCAATTTGTGAAAGGATTTTAAAAGAGATACCAGAGCTTTCATCATCTAAAATAAAAGCATATTTACATTTAATAGCTTAAAAAGAGAGGAGATTTAATATGTTACCTGAATATTATGAGTTTAAAAATTCGGTAAAAATTATTTCAGGAAAGAATGCCCTAGAGAATATTCCTTTTGAATTAAACAATCTGAATGCCAATAGACCGCTTATTTTAACTACTAAATCCGTTATTAAGCATGGTCAGCTAAAGATAATTACAGATGCTATGGATAATTCAAATATTGAAATTGGACTTATATTTAAAGATATTCCTCAAGATTCTTCTGTTGAAATAGTAAATAACATAAGCAAGTTATATAAAGAAAATAAATGCGATAGTATAGTTGCTATAGGGGGTGGTTCCGTTATAGATACTGCTAAGGGGGTGAATATGTTAGTTTCTACAAAAGCTTCTGATTTAAAAGAGTATATGGGGCTGGAGATATTAGAAGGAAAGTTAAACCCGTTTATAGTTATACCTAGTACTGCTGGTACGGGTTCAGAAGCTACCTTGGTTTCAGTAATTGCCGATACGAGTCGAAATGTTAAAATGGAATTTATATCTTATAGTATTTTGCCAGATGTAGCAGTATTGGATTCACGTATGACAAAGACGCTTCCTCCCAGATTAACAGCCTCTACGGGAATAGATGCTCTAACCCATAGCATAGAAGCCTTTAGCGGGTTTCAAAAAAACCCTTTAAGTGATATATACGCATTAACATCTATTGAATTGATTTCTAATTATCTAATAGATGCAGTTTCAAAAGGGCAGGATGGACGGGCTAGAGTTGCTATGGCAAATGCCTCGCTGATGGCAGGCGTAGCATTTTCAAATTCTATGGTAGGAATAGTCCATGCAATAGGTCATGCTTGTGGTGGGGTTTCTCATGTACCTCATGCAGAGGCTATGACCATACTATTACCTCATTGTATGAAACTCAATTTAAATCCTTGTGAGAAGGAGTATTCAAGAATACTATTAGCCTTTTCTGGTCCGGAAGTCTACAGCAATACTCCTGAGAAACAACGAGGTCAAAGGTGTATAGATGAGATTCAAAAATTCATCCTAAAGCTTAATGAAATATGTGGACTACCTATTAGGCTTAAAGATGTTGGAGTAAAGAAGGAGCAATTGAAGGATATTGCAAAAACTGCAATAAACGATGGTGCTGCCATTGTAAATCCTGTAGAAGTGACTTATGACAGGGCTATGACGATTTTAGAGAGTGCTTATTAAAGGATTACTTATATATTTAAACTAGGGTGGAAATTTTGGATTTTCCTTAAATTAAATGTTTAAGATTAAGATACAAGCATATTATCTCCAGCTTTTGGAGGATAATATGCTTATATTTATAATAACTCTTTTCTTAACCCTTCCCCAGATTTTGGTGATAGATAAGCTAAAGGAATATCGAATACAGAAAAAGCTCCTGTTTTGTTATCTAAAGCCATTCTATATACAGCTCTAGCAAAAGCAACCAATACTGATGAAGTAAACTCGGGGTTATTGTCTAAAAAGAGATTGAATTCAATTCTCTGTTTATGTTCATCACTAGTTTTTCCTGTACAGATAACCGATCCTCCGTGGGGCATTTTAGAGTGGTTCTTTTTAAATTCTTCCTCTGTTATGAAATGTACTGTAGTATCGTAACCTAAGAAATAATTTGGCATAGTCTTTATTTCTTTTTCAATTCTATCAGTATCATTAAAGTCATTGGGAACGACATAGCAAGTCCTAGTGTGTTTTTGACAATTTTCAAGATGAGGATTTTCACCAGACCTTACCTTTTTTATAGCTTCTTCTGAAGGTATAGTATATTGAATAGCATACTTTACACCTTCTATCTTTCTAATAGCATCTGAATGACCTTGACTTACACCTTTACCCCAGAATGTATAATTCCTACTATCGGGAAGTATGGATTGAGCTAATAGACGATTAAGTGAAAATAGTCCTGGATCCCAGCCTGCAGAAATTAAACTTACCTTTTTAGATTTTTTAGCAACTTCATCCACCTTTTTAAAATATTCGGGTATTTTATTATGATTATCATAGCTATCTACCGTATTAAAATAACCTGCAAATTCTGGACCTTGTTTTGGAAGATCATTAGCCGAACCTCCGCATAGAATCATAACATCTACTTCATCTTTGTAATCTAGTATGTGAGAAATATGGATAACCTTGGAATTTGTATCTATAAGAGAAGTATCCCTTCTAGTAAAGATACCTTTAAGTATAAAATCTGAGTTTTGTTTTAAAGCTAACTCCACTCCTTTACCTAAGTTACCATATCCGACTATACCTACTCGTATTTTATTTTCCATAGTACCACTCCTGATATAAATTTTATAATATGATTATAAATAGTTTAGCACAATTTATTCTATTTATCTACTAATATAGTTTTCATAGGGAGTAGAATAAATATCATTATCCTTCAAAGTTAACCTTTATAATTTTACCTTTTTCATCTAAGGACATTCTAGTTATCTTAGTAAGCTTTGGTACGTTATCAACCTTAGCACATTCTAATACTTGATAGACTTTTGAACTATCTCCAGTTTGTTTATATACATCCCTAAGAAGTTTAAGGATGGAATAAGGATGTTCTGGCTCCTTTATACTAATAAATGCAGTATTGGGTTTAGCCATAGCATCATTAATCATCTTTTCAAAATCAATATTATCGATGCCTGGAATCAATAGATAATCCACTTCACCTTGTAAATCATCAAAGTTTTTAACTTGAGTTGAACTAAAATTGCTTTTAGCCACAGCCATTAAAGTAGCCATAAATGGACGGATACCAGCACTTCTATGACCAGATATTATAATCGATTCTTTTCTAATGATAGCTTTCTCAATATATTCAGCTTGTGATTCTGTCATAAATCCTTGAACCACAAATCTTTTTATCATAGTATTCATATTATAAACACTCCTTTTATTTTTTTAATATATAATTAATTTACCCATATAATAACAAAATAAAATAACTATATATCATTCTTGACATCCAAATTTTAACACTATAAGATAAAAGTATAGGGTTTCAACGAATGGAGAATGCTGTATCTATAATATATAGCCGTAATGATAATATAATAAAAGTTAAGGAGGTTGAAAGATGAAAGGTTCAGTTAGTATATTGAATTTTGATAATATATATCAAGATCAAAAATTTTTTCATAAAACTAATTATGAGTGAATTGAACTTTCAGATATCAATAATACAAATAGATATTGTGAGCCACAATCTCTGGAGATCATAAATGAGAGACTAGCAAATCGTAAAAATAAGGGCATATCGTTTATAGGAAGTGGAAACTACCATTATGTAACCTATTTATTCATGTTAGAAGTCCAAGTGCCATTTACATTAATATTATTTGATCATCATACGGATATGATGAAACCAATTTGCGAGTCCCTTATATCTTGCGGTTCATGGGTATTGGAAGCTTTGGAAAAATTACCTCTATTGGAAAAAGTCATAA
>LN874947.1:244061-280483 GCA_001282665.1 Clostridiales bacterium mt11 | reverse complement strand
TACCTCTATTGGAAAAAGTCATAATCGTTGGCGTAAGGCAGGATTTAGCAGAAAATATCCCTTCATCTTTTAAGGGAAAAGTACGGGTTTACAGCAAAGAACATCCTTTAAAGGAAGAAGATATTATTGTAAACATTCCAACTAACAATGTATATATAAGTATTGATAAAGATGTTTTAGCTAAATCTGAGACCTTAGTAAATTGGGATCAAGGGAATATGAACCTTGAACAATTAATTAAATTGGTAAGATATATTGATATATATAAGAACATTTGTGGCATAGATATTTGTGGAGAATATTCTGTTAGTCCAGCGGAAAGCTTTTTATATCAAAGTAAAAAAGCTATATTTATAAATGATAGAACTAATAGAATAATCTTAAATACCTTAATGAAGTTAAATTTTCAAATGTCAAATAATTAACAAAATTAGTTTATAGCAAAATACCAAGGGTATATTCTATACAAGAATGAAAGTAATATCTAAATAAAGGGGGAGCCAATATGAAAAGTGGTGTTGTGACAAAATTTAAGGTTATGCTCATAGCCTATAGGAATATTGATGAAAAAATTAGAAACATAATTACAAGATATTCCGTATGTAATATAAAGGATAAAGAACAGCTAGGGGACTTATTATTAGAACAGACTAATTATCAAGGTTCAGGAAGAGATTTTAATTTAAATGATAGGATAGGCATATATCTTGGCTGGTTTGAAGAACAAATTAGAGGGAAATTAGATGAAGGTTATACTTTAGATATTATAGAAGTTCATAAATCCTATGGAAATACACGAGAAGAGTTGCTGAAAGCTTTAGACATAGAATATGGAGACGATATATTGGTGTTGGATATTCAGGATTTATAAAAAGGGATTAGCTTATGCAATCCCTTTTTATAATATATTATAGATTATAAGGTATAAAGCTCTATAATCTTCAATATCATATCCACAGCTTTTTCCATTGCAAAAATAGGAATATATTCAAATTTACCATGGTAGTTATGACCTCCTGTAAACAGATTTGGACAAGGAAGTCCCATGTATGAAAGCCTAGCACCATCAGTACCACCTCTAATAGGATTGATTATAGGCTCTATTTCTAATTCCTCCATGGCTTTTTTAGCAATATGGACGATTTCTATAAAGGGTAATATTTTTTCTTTCATATTATAATAGGAATCCTCAATGTTAAGGACAATAATATCCCCATATCTATAATTTAAGAATTCGACTATTTTTTTAAGGTTTTCCTTTTTGATGTTAAACTTACCCATATCATGGTCCCTTATTATATAAGTCATTTCTGTATTCTCTACAGAACCATTGTATCCCACTAAGTGATAAAATCCTTCATAGTTTTCGGTATATTCAGGTCTTTCGTTTACTGGAAGCATAGAGTTTAATTCCATTCCAATTAGCATGGAGTTTACCATCATGTTTTTAGCAGTTCCTGGATGAATATTGGTTCCCTGTATGGATATTCGAGCAGTTGCAGCATTGAAGTTTTCATATTCTAATTCACCAATTGGACCACCATCTAATGTATAAGCATAATCTGCATTAAATTTTTCTATATCAAAATAATTTGCACCCCTGCCTATCTCTTCATCTGGAGTGAATCCAATCTTTATAGTGCCATGGGGAATATCTGGATTATCTATTAAAAATTCCATAGCAGTGATTATTTCAGCAATTCCTGCTTTATCGTCAGCTCCCAGTAGTGTAGTACCATCAGTTGTAATTATATCTTTCCCTATGTAATTTTTAATTTCAGGGAAGTCAGTAGATGATAATACGATATTTTTTTCTTCATTTAAGACTATATCTTCTCCATTATAATTTTCAACTATCTTAGGATTTACATCCTTGCCAGACATATCTGGACTTGTATCCATATGAGCAATAAATCCAATAATAGGAACTTGTTTATCCATATTTGATGGTAATGTAGCCATTACATATCCATTTTCATCGATTGAAACATCTGTAAGACCAATTTCTTCTAACTCTTTACCTATTATTTTAGCAAATTCTAATTGATTTGTTGTGCTAGGTACAGTAGCAGAATTTTCATCTGATGTAGTTTCAAATTTTACATATTTTAAAAACCTATTTACTACTTTCGACATATTATTTCCCCCTCTATTATACTTTTAATAATATTATACCTTAAAAGCAAGTAAAATGTAGGTTTTTCCATTGAATGTAAACAAGAATAATATGTCGTTAAATTTAATTATTTTGTAATATGAAAAGCTAACGGTTCTTGGTATAATTATAAAGGGAGTAAAACATAGGAGGTGAAAAATGTTAAGGGAAGGGGTTTCAATATTAATGTTTGTTTTGACAGCAAACTCTATGGTATTCAACATAATAGGGGTAGAGACCCAGGAAAAAGTTCCACTTGAAAGTGGGACAACCATAACAATTCATAATAAAGTCATAGTGGAGGATGGAAGTGGAGTAATTGAAAAAGGTAAAATTTTATTGCCAGTAAGTATTATAAAGGATAATATATTCGAAAAGATAATTATCGATGAGACAGATGACAAAATATATACATAAGCAGATGACCCAACCTTTAGATTAGAAGATGAAAATTTGCACAGGAAAATAAAGGATGGGATAAAACATAATTTTCCTATAGTAAAAAAAGATGAAATGTATTATGTCGATATCTATAAAATGGATAAACCATTTAATATAAAAACTAATTACTTTGAAAATGAAGATAAATTAATTATAGATAGGTTTAAAGATATTGTTAAAAGAGGAAAGATGAGAGAGGATACTAAATTAAAATATTTTTTTGCATCTAATAATAGAAGATTTAAGAAAACACAATAAAGTAGCAGTATTTCAAGAGAAGATAATAAAAAAGTATTTCTTGTTCATGAATATAATTTAAAAAAGGTTGGGCTTGAGAGGAAAAGTTTAACACATATGGAAAAATGTTAGTCGCGGGGGCTATGGAATATAAACTATAAAAGGGAGAAAACAATTATTAGATTAAGGGGATGGGGAGAATGGGAGAATCTAACTCACTGGAAGAAATTAAAATTGAAATAGAAGATAAAAGAATTAAATTAAATGAGTTGGTTATCAGTGATATAAATAAAGATGATGTATTAAAATTTAGTATAGAATTAGACAGACTTATTGGTAAGTACTATGATATAGAGTTGAATAAGAAAAGAGCAGATAGATAGATTTTTATCTGCTCTTTTTTTTATCCTAATGTTATATCTAATATCATCATAATAACAAATCCAATTAAAATACCGTATGTTGCTTCACGCTCATTACCATTATTGTGAGTTTCAGGTATTATCTCATCACTTATAACGAATAGCATAGCTCCAGCTGCAAATGCCAAAGTAAAAGGAAGTATAGGCTTAAATACATTTACTAACCAAAGACCTAAAAATCCACCAATAGGTTCAACTAATCCAGTTAAAAGAGCAATTAAAAAAGATTTTTTTTGAGAATAACCTTCTCTAAGAAGTGCTAAAGCTACAGCTAGTCCTTCAGGCATATTTTGTAATCCTATTCCTATAGCGAGGATTAGACCATTTTTTATGTTTTGATCTCCAAATCCAACGCCTACAGCAAGTCCCTCTGGAAAGTTGTGTATTGTTATTGCAATAACAAACAGCCATATTCTCTTTAAAGATGCACTAGCACCTTCACGACGTTTATCCAACANTTATCTGCAAGATCTAAGAATATTCCTCCTACTAGTATTCCAAAGCTAGTAATCAATGCACCTTTTAGACCACCACCGCCATATTCGATACTAGGTATTATAAGTGAAAAAGAAGTTGCTGCAAGCATAACTCCAGCGGCAAACCCTAAAAGTGCATCCAACATTTTATCAGATATATTTTTTGTTAGAAAAATGGGTAAAGCTCCTACTGCTGTCATAAGTCCTGCTCCAATACTGGCTAACATTCCAATTGCAAATACATTATTAGTTTGTGTTAAAATATTAATCGCCTCCTATATTGTATCATCTGATTCATATATACCCACTTATAACAACTATTTAAACTATAGAATAAATAATGAGTAATGCAATTATTGCTACTAAGATTCCTAAGATCCAAAAAAGTGTTTTTTTACGTACAAAGAAAAATTTCAACAATACCACCCCTCATTAATCATGGTACTATAATGTATTTATAATATTAATAATATATACCTGCATTTTAATTTTATAGTTTCAATTATTTATAAGTAATGATATATTATATATAAATAGTAGGGTAAAGGAGGAGATTTTGTGTCAGTAAAAATAATAAGTGATAGTGCTTGTGACCTACCAGAAGACATACTTGAAGAATATAATATAGATTTACTACCAATTGTAGTAATAAAAGATGATGAGGAATACTTAGATAAGGTTACTATTGATCCAAAAAAAATGTATGATGATATGAGAAAAGGGGAAGTTTATAAAACTGCTCAGATATCACCTAAAATGTTTGAAGACGAATTTGAAGAGATAGCTAAAAAAGGCGAATCCGCTATTTACATAGCTTTTTCATCAGGGCTTTCTGGGACTTATCAGACTTCAGTTATAATAAGGGACTCATTGAAGGATAAATATCCTGATATGGACATAGATATAGTCGATTCTAGATCTGCTTCAGTAGGGTTTGGATTATTGGTTCATAAAGCTGGTAAGATGGCTAAAGAAGGTAGAAGTAAAGAAGAAATATTGAAGATGCTTGATTTCTATATAAAACATATAGAGCATATATTTACAGTAGATGATATCGAGTGTTTATTTAGAGGAGGCAGGGTTACTCGAACTCAAGCTTTTGTAGGAGGGCTTTTAAATATAAAACCTATTTTAGATATACCCGAAAATGGAACCCTACGACCTATAGAAAAGGTAAGAGGTCGAAGCAAGGTATTGAAACGAATGCTTGAGATTATGGAAGAACGAGGCGGTAATGCGGATTTAAAGAATCAAACTATAGGAATAAATCATGGTGATGATATAGAAGGTGCAATGAAGTTAAAGGAATTGATTGAAGAAAGGTATGGTTGTACTGATTTCGTTATTAATATTATAGGCTGTGCAATAGGAGCTCATTCAGGTCCAGGGACTTTATCGGTATTCTTTTTAAATGAAAAATATGAAGATTAATATATAAAATCCAAGCAATAGTTGCTTGGATTTTATTATTAGAAAACTATAGTTGACATTCTATCCAAATCTAAATATTATTAGAATAATATTATAAAGGAGGCGAAAATCTTGTATAAAGGGGAATTAGTAAGATTAAGGGAGTATAGACAGTCGGATGTAGAGTTAGCATATAATTATATGAATGATTTAGATGTTATTTTAAATCTAGGGACAGACATTCCTTATCCTATGACTTTAGAAAAAGAACAACAATGGTATGACAGACAAAGAGAAAGCAATAACTCTTATAGTTTTGCTATAGAAACATTAGAGGATAGTATCTATATTGGAGGTTGTGGGATTAACAAATATGATTGGAAAAATGGGACAGTAGAAGTAGGCATATTTATTGGAAATGCACAGTTTAGAGGTAAGGGTTATGGTACAGATGCTATGAAAGTCCTTATAGATTTTATATTTAATCATACTAATATCAATAGAATACAGCTTTCATTATTTAGTTTTAACGAAAGAGCCTATAAATCTTACTTAAAATGTGGCTTTAAAGAAGAGGGAAGATTGCGACAAAGGATATTTAGATACGGAGAATATCACGATGAAATAGTCATGGGACTGCTGAGGGAAGAATATAAATAATAATTTTTAAAAAAGGTGTAGACAAACCCAATCAATAGTAGTATAATAGGTAATGTTGATTGGGCATGCACCTTTAGCTCAGATGGTAGAGCAACTGACTCTTAATCAGTGGGCCCAGGGTTCGAGTCCCTGAAGGTGCACCATAACGTAACCCTTACAATTTCGATATTGTGAGGGCTTTTTATATTTTAAAAATAGTTTACATGATGTTGAAATGGGGACACTTTGGGGACAGTAATAGGAAAAAATAATAAGAGTCATTAATTTGCATCTTTTTTTGAACCTTCTTTTGTATCTTTGCCAAACATTATTTCTTCCATTATCAATGAATCTATAAAAATGCAATATAGTAAAATAAATATTTGCTATTGCATTTTAAACATCCAATTGATACAATTCTAGTAATTAATTTGTTTTTATTAGAAACATTGTACTATAAGGGGCTTGAGATACTCAATTTTTATTTAAGCTTACATATTAATAATAATACTTGGGAGGTATGCTATCTGAAAAGTAATATTTTAGTCTTGGAAGCAACGCAATCAAATTATGAAGAACTGAGAGAAATTTTCTTTACTGTTCGTAAAAATACTTTTCATTGGATAAAGCCTGAAACATTAAAGCTATCAGATTTTGATGAGAGTACTAAAGATGAATTAATATTGATTGCACTGATAGAAAATGAAATTGTTGGTTTTATATCCATTTGGGTGCCAGAAAAATTTATTCATAATTTATTTGTACTGGAAGGTTTTCAGGGTAGAGGAGTTGGTACGGCTTTAGTCAATGAAGCTATTGAAAGAGTAGGATTGCCCTTAGCTTTAAAATGTGTAAAGTCAAATACTAAGGCTTTTAATTATTATGTATCGCACAATTGGAAAGTTGAAAAAGAAGATATGTGTAGCGAAGGGTTGTATTATCTAATGAAATACTATAATGAATAGGTTAAGGAAGTATGACTAGAGGGGGAGTAGAACCTTCTGTTTTTTAATATAAATAGTTACAGTGTATTTTTTATATGGTATAATTTGGTGAAGCTTTGAATTTAGTACATCTGGTATCACTTATAATCGATATGAAAAAAGGGGAGGGATATTTATGTTTTCAGAATATGGACAAATAAGTTCTGAACTATATGAGTTTACCAAGCCGGTAGGGACTTCATTAGGCGGAGACTTGGAATATTATTGGAATTTATTAAAAGATATTGATGGGCACATATTAGAAGCTGGTGTAGGTACAGGAAGACTGCTTATTCCATATATACAAAAAGGCTTAAAAGTTGATGGAGTAGATTTATCCCAGGATATGCTTGATATATGTAGGTATAACTGTGATAAAGCAAACATAAGTGCAGATTTGTATTTACAAGATTTGCAGAATCTAAATATAGATAAACGCTATGATGCGATTATAATGCCAACAGGAAGCTTTTGTTTATTACCTAATAGAGAAGCTGTAATTAATACATTAAAATCATTTAAAAGACATCTATCCGAGAATGGTAAGATTATAGTGGACATAGGAATGCCAATTAATTTTAAAGAGGGAGAAAGACATACAAATATTTGTAAATTATCCGATAGAGTAGGGATAATATATACTATTGAATCGCTGAAGATGGATTGGAAAGAGCAAAGAACTTGTTATATCAATAGATATGAAAAATGGGAAGATAATCAATTGATAAAAACAGAAGTTTCGGAGTTTAATTTAAATTGGTATGGAGTTGAAGAATTTAAATTAATACTAGAAAGTGTTGGATATAAAAATATAAATTATATATGGGATTATGGCACTTCTGGTGATGGTGAAATTGCTACATTTGAAGCTTATATATAAAGAAAATTCTAATACTACAATCATAAATATGCCTTTGTCAGGTAGACAATGGAAAAAGAAAAAATCACACCAATCGTTAAATTACGGTTGGCGTGATTTTTATTTTAACCAGTGGTATATTTAGTAGGTAATGCCTGTATTCTTATGAATATGGTAACTGACTGACTCATCGGTTTTAAAAATATTTTTTATGACTTCATTAAAATCAATTTTATTGATAAATTTTTTTAATAGGAATAATCCTGTATTGGAGGATAAATTACTACCATCGAAACTAATTTTTAATTTATTATTTGCATTCTAATCGTGTATCAACTAAACTAGACGTTGAAAGCTCCACTTTGTTTGGTGGCTTGTTGGGACTATATTTTAACGAGACTGAGCCATCTTATCTATAGTTAAACTTCACTTTTTAAGTGAAATGCAATATCAGCAATATTATAATATCTATGCTAGTTAAAGAACCAGTAAATAAAATATATGAGTGATTTAGGTTAAATTGTATAGTAACTTGATATTTATGGTATTATTTATACAAAAAGCAAGTCTCAAATATCTAGATTGTTTTACTATTTTAAGGATTTTTCCAAGGTAGGAGGGTTAATCAAATATGACTGTTGGGAAAAAACGTATTTTAAATATTTTTTATTTAATAGCAACCGCAGATGATACACTAAGTTCTTTAGATATTTCTAAAAGGATTGGGGTAACACAGCGTACTATTAAAAGTGACATGGGCATGGTTCGAGACTTTGCTTTAGATAACGGTGCAGTTATCAAGTCTAAAAGAGGTTATGGGTATTGGGTTGAAGTAACTGATAAAGCTATATTTGATGCTGCAGTTGAACAGCTACAAATATACTTCTCTTATGATGATTTAAGTGATCAGTCTCTCCAGAAGCGCAGCAATGATATTTTAAGAAGAATTATTGCTCAAGAAGGGTATGTGAAGTTTAATGATATTGTAGATGAACTATATTTATCACGAAGCTCCATCAAGAATGAGGTTAAAGAAATTCGTAAAATACTTGGTTCTTATAATTTATCCTTAGAAACTAAACCAGGTCTTGGAAACTGTGTAAAAGGTTCTGAATTTGACAGGCGTTTATGTATGTTAATGCTTTTTGAAATCCACTATCATAAAGCAGTGCCATTGTTTCATAATGCTGAATTTATGAAATGTTTTGAATGCGATGATGATGAGCGTAATGAAATTCGCCACATTTTTTTAAAGATATTAAGAGAATCTGATTGCCAAATCATGGACGAGTTTACACAGCGAATAGCACGATATCTTATTCTCTTAAGAAATCGGTATAAAGCTAAATACTATGTAAAATTCAATATTGAAGATAAAACATTTCTCAAAACCTTTAGACAGTATGGAATTGCTTGTGATATCATTGATTCTTTGAAAAAGTATGGTGGTTATGATGTGAATGAGAATGAAATTCTAGCTTTAGAAATTCTTCTTTTGATATGGGTAGATATTGATAGTACTTCGGATATGAAAAGTGATTATCAGGAAGTATACCAACAATCTTTGATAGTAGCAGAGAATATATCAAAAAAGATAAGTAATGACTACTCAATTCAGCTTTTTACTAGTGAAACGGATAAAAGAGTTTTTCTAACTGGACTAATTCCAGTTATGTTAAAAATTCGGTTTAAGTGTGAGAAAGGTTACATGAGAGCATCAGTTCTATGCAATGACCACATACGAACTTCCCCTATGAGTATAAAACTTGCTTATAGTGCTATTAAGATGATCAATCAGCAATATAAGACAGATGTTTCCTTTGAGTCACATTTAATTATTGCAAATAGAGTTTATATTATTATTAATAAAGTGAAATATGATTATAAACCAGCTCGTATGATTGTATGCAGTAAGAATGGTATCGAAGCAGCTCGTTCAATTAAGAATCGTATTATAAATAAGTATGGTAATAAGTATTTTGAAAGGATTGATTTATATGAACTCTATGAGATGAGAGCACTAAAATATGAAGACTACGATATTGTAGTTTTAAGTTATCCATATTTTAGTTACAATTATCAGTGGGACTATGTCTTATTCGAACTGATTCCAACTGATAAACAATTTCAGGAATTCTATCAGAATGTTATTCTTCAAGGTTATCAACTGAAGCCAATTTTAGATTCATTTAATTTTAATAAAAACTTTGTTTTCCGAGGGTTTAGTTTTGAATCCATGAAATCATTTATAAAGCTTATTAGTTTTAAACATGGTAAAGAACCTTATTTTATTCGTAATATTGAAAATGAACTCAATGCATGTATTTCTGAATCAATTTACTGTAAAATTTGTTTCTTATTTATTAATCATAAATATGTAGATGATAATATATTTGAAATTTATCAACTTGATGAAATAATGTCTGTTAATGGGGAAGAAATTTCACACATCATTGTTATGTCGGTTGATTTTAATGATTCGCTTAGAGCATTGAGATTTATTGAGCATTTAACTCATCAACTTGTCATTGATAAAGAAAATATCTATTTGTTAACTGAAAGTGAAAATATGGATAATGCTATTTATATTGTTAGAAAAGAATTATAATAAATTTCACTAGCATAAGGGAAACTGGAATTGGTTTCCCTTATTGTTATGAAAAAGTCTGCATTGAACTTACTAGTATATGAGTTATGATATACATGGGTTAAAAACAATTACATATTAAGGAGGGTAGCTGAATGTTAAAGATCTTCTTATCATCACATGGACGATTAGCAAGTGGAATGAAAAGTTCCCTGGATATTCTATTGGGTAATAGTGATCATGTGACCGTTTTCGATGCATACCTTGATGATAGTAGAGTACAGGATAAATTGGACGAATTCTATCAAACGGTATGCCAAGATGATCAAGTATTGCTATTATCAGATCTTTATGGCGGCAGTGTCAATCAAACTATGTGTTTATATCTTGAAAAACCTAACACAATGCTCATAGCGGGTGTTAATTTATCTTTAGTCCTTGAGCTTGCAATTAGGCAAGACAACATCAGTGAAAGTGAACTTGAAGAACTTATTGAGCAAAGTCGTTCGATGCTCCGCTTAGTTAAAATTGATTTGTCGAGTGAAGAAGAAAGTGATTTCTTCTAAAAGACGAAGTGATAAATTAGATTGAAAACAAAAATCCTCGATTAACTTACGTGCTTAAAGGCACGCTTATTTGTACTTGAAAAGGTATTCCACACATGTTATTATGCGGATTAATTAAAGTGAAATTACATTCACTCCGCAGTACTCTGTAGTATACCTGTTAATTAAGCATATTATATATGAATAATGCCAATTTTGAAATGGTTTTCATTAATTTTTGTGCTTTGAACATAGCGAAAGGAATGATACTTAAAATGATTAAATTACTAAGACTTGATGAAAGAATGATTCATGGACAGGTAGCTATTAAATGGTCTCGCCATACTGGTGTTGATCGTATTGTTGTAGTGAACGATGAAGCCGCTAACAACTCTATTATTCATAAATCACTTATGATGGCGGCACCTGCAACTGTAAAGGTTGCAATAAAATCTGTTGAGGCAGGGATTAAACTGTTACAGGATCCAAGATGTGCTAATTTAAAGATTCTTGTGATTGTTAGTAATCCAGATGACTTATTAGCTGTTGTTAGTAAAGTTGAAGATATTCCGGTGGTTAATGTAGGTAATTATGGACGAATTGCTTCTAATCAAGGAGACGAGCCTCGAAAAACATACCGCAGTAATCTTTATGCTTATCCTTCTGAAGTTGCAGTACTTAAAAAAGTGATTGAAACTGGCGTAGATTGTAATTATCAAACTACTCCAGAGGATAATCCAGAGAGTCTTAAAAATGTATTGGGATTATAATATTTTATAAATAAAAGGAGGTTTTAGAAAAATGGTACAATCTGCTTTCAAAATTTGTATTGCGTACTATATTATTTCATTATTAGATCCTTATATTATGAGCTGGCAATGTTTGAATCGACCAATTGTTGTTGCGCCAATTGCAGGATTAGTTTTAGGTGATTTACAAACAGGTATTATAATGGGAGCTGCTCTTGAATCAATTTTCATGGGTATTTCAGCCATTGGTGGATCTATACCAGCAGATGCTACTACATCAAGTATAATTGCTGTTGCCTACACGATATTAACTGGATCCAACGTTGAAGCAGGGCTAGCTTTAGCGCTTCCTATAGGTGCAGTTATGGCATCATTTGCTAACTTATTTACACCGCTATGGGCTTCTTTAGCTGCTTACTGGGAAAAATTAGCTGTTGAAGGATCAACTAAGAAGTTTACAGTACAAGTGTTTGCAGTAAGTGCTTTGGCACCTTTAATCAATGCCATTGTTTTATTTGTTGCAGTTGCATTTGGAGTTGAAGGGTTAAATGCATTTTTAGCTTCACTTCCTTCATGGGTTATGGCAGGATTAAATGCTGCATCAGGAATGATGTTAGCAGTTGGTTTTTCAATTCTTACTTCGATGATATGGTCTAAAGAAGTTGGATGTTTCTTCTTTCTAGGTTATGTATTGGTTAAATATTTGAACCTTGGTACTCTGCCAATAGCTATAATAGCAGCAATTATTGCAATTACATTATTCTTTTCAGAAAAACGTATAATTGACTTAAAGAACTCATTGACAGTTGAGAAAGTTAATAATGATGATGAGGAGGATTTTTTCTAATGGAAACAAATACAATATCTCAAGATGAGAAAAAGATTCTTAAATCAATGTTTATTCGTTCTCATTTAGTGTTTTTAGGATTTAATATGGTTAAGATGGAGGCAAATGGCTTTACTATTACAATGCAGCCTGCAATTGAGTCCATTTATAAAGATGATCCAGAAGGAAAGAAAGAAGCATATTTGCGTCATCAAAGTTTCTTTAATACACATGCAGTACCCTTTTCATTTATAGCTGGTTTATCCTATGCTATGGAAAAAGAGCATAAAGAAAGTAATACAATTGATGGTAAAACTATCAACAGTGTTAAAGCATCATTAATGGGACCAACAGCTGGTATGTTTGATTCACTGTTCTTTAACTGTTTACGTATTATTGCAGCAGGTATTGGTATTGGTCTTTGTTCTCAAGGGAGTATCTTGGGTACACTTATTTTTATCTTATTATATGGGGTAAGTCAGTCAGTTTTTAAGTACTTATTTATAAATTGGGGATATACTCTTGGAACTTCTTTTATTGATACAATCTATAAATCAGGATTAATGAATGGGTTAACTAAAGCTGCATCTGTTTTAGGATTAACCATGGTTGGTGCAATGACAGCACAAATGGTTAATGTTCCTTTACAATGGACGCTTCAAGTTGGAAAGACTTCCGTTGTGATTCAGGATGTTATTGATTCAATATTTCCTGGTTTGCTGGGAGTATTATTACTCTTTGGATTAGTTAAACTTATTAAAAAAGGAGCTCGTCCTACACAGTTGATTATTGGTATTTTTGTTTTGGCAATGGTAGGAGCATTTATAGGTATTTTCTAGTATTGGTTTATCATACAAAATAAAGCTATGAGGACATGACTTCATAGCTTTATTTTACAGAAGGGATGAGACCATGAAGGATCTAATGATGTTGTTTGGAGTGACATTAGCAAAAAGATATACAGCTAAACAAAAAAGTATTTTTCTTTCTCAGGTATACCAATACTTCTTAAAATTAGGTTATAAAATAAGCTATCAGAATAATAGCAATAAAGTGAATCCAGTTACCAATATGGTTATTGGAGAACTTGATACAGCTAGTGTGGTAGTAGTATGTGCCTATGATACTCCAAGTAGAGTTGTAATACCAAATTATCTTTATTACCCATTTAATACAAAAAAGAATTTAAGAGAAGAGAATATTAATTTGTTTTTTCAATTCATTTTAATGGGTATATGTTTTATTTCAATTTATTTTTTACTGATTTTTTTTAAGACATATTCATTATTGTTCAAAATAATTAGTTCCTTAATTTGTGGAATTCTTGTAATCATTGCTTATAAGTTAATGAAGGGTTCCGCTAATAGAGTAAATTTTAATCGATGTAGTAGTAGTGTAGCTTTAATAGCAAAGCTTGCACAGGAATTAAAAGAAAATAAGAATATTTCTTTTGTGCTATTGGATCAGAATGTAAATTCTTATGAGGGATTAAAACTTCTAAAAAAAGAATTAAAAAATAATAAGAAATTGATTCTTTATTTAGATAGTTTAGCTTTTGGAACAAACCTTGTTTGTGCGCACAATGAAAAGATGAATGATATAGCAGATCTTCTTGTTAATCATTTAAAGGATTTGAATATAATTAATAAAACTTATAAACAGGAACGATGCCGAGAAACAATGCTGCACTTTTTTGATAATATGTTGGTTTTAACCAGTGGGGAAATTATTCGTGGGGAGCTAGCTGTAAAAAATTCCCGTTCTGGCAAAGACTATCAACTGGATATAAATAGATTAGAAAGGATAGAAAAAGGGATAGAACCCTTTTTGTGCGAGGTATAAATATGAAATTATTATTTCAATCAGATGATTATGGGCTAACAGATGGGGTCACTAGCGGTATTTTAAAAGGAATACGTGATGGTGTTATTCGTAATACTGGATTATTTGTTAATATGGACAGTTCAATCTATGCAGCGACTCAGATAAAATTTTATCCAGAATGCTGCTTTGGACAAGATATTAACCTAGTAGCAGGCAAACCTATCACTAAACCAAACTTAATTCCTAATTTAGTGGATGAAAGTGGTTGTTTTATTAAGTCAACAGAAATTATGAAACGAAGTAAAATGACTAAAATAAATGGTATTGTGACTGAATTTGAAGAGGATCCATATTCATATGAAGAAACTCTTATAGAAGTTGAAAATCAAGTGAAACGCTTCATTGAACTAGTAGGTAAAAAACCAGAGTATCTACATGGACACTCTCTGATTACAAAAAACATAATGAGAGCAATGGAGGAAGTAGGCAGAAAATATAACATAGTACTTTCAAATCATGTCTGGGAAAGCTACAATATATATTTTGTAAAAAACACATGGAATCCTAAAGCATTTAGCTTACAAGCTCAAATTGAGACAGATGTTACAAATAATATGCTAAAAGTTTTACCAGAAATATTAAATCATAAAATTGCTTTAACAATTTGTCATGCAGGTTTTGTGGATGAAGATATTTTTAAACATTCAACATATACCATGATAAGAGCAAAAGATTTGCATATGGCTACTTCTGATAAAATTAAGGCATTTATAAAAGAGAATAATGTGGAATTAATCACTTATCGTGATTTAATAGAAGGAGTGTAAAAGATGATCTTAAAATCTAATTACATCTATTTTGAAGACGGGATAAAAAAAGGCTATTTAGAAATAATGGGGAAAAAAATTACAAACTATTATCCAATTGGAACAAATATAAGTGACTATACAGATTACACAAACTATCGTTTAATTCCAGGTATATTTGATACCCACAATCACGGAACTATGGGATATGCATTGTTTAACAATAAATATGATGATCCTGAAACTGAACTTAGAGGTTATTTAAAGGGATGTGCAGCAGCAGGAGTAACCAGTGTATTTCCTACAGCAGATTTCTCCATGTTTAAGACAATTGCTAAGCTAGCAAATCAAGATAATGATGGTGCTAAAATTCTTGGTATTCACTCTGAGGGACCTTACCTTAATCGAGTTGGAGAAAAGGGCGTTAATGTGTCCCATCCTGAGATAAATATGGATTATGTCAAAAAAATGGTTAATGAGGCAGAGGGATGGCTCAAATTATTTGCTATTGCTCCTGAAATTGAAGGAAGTCAAGAAGTAGTGGATTTTTTAACTAAACAAGGAATTAAGGTTGCTTATGCACATAGTGATTGTAACTATGATGAAGCCATGAGTGCTTTTGAAAGAGGAATTTCTGTTTCCACCCATACTGCTAATGTTATGAGTGGAATTCACCATCGTAACATGGGAGGACTTGGAGCCTGCTTACTTAATCCAAATATTGACTGTGAAGTTATCTGCGATGGCTTGCATATAAATCCTGTTATGCTGGAGCTGATGTTTAAAGTAAAGAAAGAAAATAAATGGATGATGATATCAGACAGTACTCCACCTGCTGGAGCACCTGAAGGTCGGTATAAGATGGATGAATTTGAGGTGAACATTGATTCAGAAGGTTTCTGTTTATCTGAGACAGGACGTTTAATGGGCTCTACCAAATCAGTACTTTATGGTATGTCTGTTTTAGTAAACAAACTTAATATGCCACTTGAAACGGTTATTAAAATGGCCTCTTTAAATCCATGTACTTGTTATGGCTTTGGCAATACTAAGGGTTCTATAAGAATTGGAAAGGATGCTGATATTGCAGTTATAACTGATGATTTTCAAGCAATTGCAACTTATAGTGAAGGTCGTAAAGTATTTGATAAAAATATAGATACCAGCGTTTTTAACCCAAACTACTTAGAAAGATTCCAAGTTGAAAAAAATTAAAGATTGCTTATGAGAAATAAAAAATATATGTTTTTTCAATATGAATAGCAAAGGACCTTGTAATATTACAAGGTCCCCTGTTATTCCATAGTTTAAATTTTTTAAACTCTTAACTAACACCTTCTACCAAATCCACCACAGTTGCAGAATAAAAGTACTAGCAATAGGAAGAAGAATAGTAAAGAATCATCCATTCCACAATCTCCGCCAAAGAATCCACCCTTTGTTTCAGACATATATTACACCTCCTAGTTATGATATTTAAGTAAATAAAATATAACAGGAAAGATTTGATTCGTTAAAACGGATTACGTTAGAGCAATATTTTTTAGGTCTAATATATATTATGAAAAAGTTAAATAATTGCTAATGTTTAAGGATAAATTATTAAAAATAAAGTTAATATATTTGAAAACACCATAGAGATTTAGCTAATCATGGTATGAAAGTTAAGAAATTAAATATTTTTATATTCAGCACTTATAATTAGGAAATAATACTATACAAATTGGGTATATATCATAAAATAATAAAAAAGGATTGGAGGATTCTATGAAAAATATTGCAGCTTTTTTTGATATAGATGGAACTCTTTTTAGAAATTCTCTTATGATACAGCATTTTAAAAAACTGATTAAATATGAGGTAATCGACCCATCTCTATGGTATAACAAAATAAAAGATGTTTATAAAGAATGGGAGAAGAGATACGGAGATTTTGAACATTATTTAGAGGTTTTATCAGAGGTCTATATACAAGAACTTAAAGGAGTGAATAAATCTTATATTGAATTTATTGCCTCACAAGTAATAAATGTAAATGGAGATATGGTATACAAATATTCTAGAGATAAAATCCAATGGCATAAAGAACAGGGACATAAGGTTTTTTTTATATCGGGTAGTCCAGACTTTCTCGTTTCAAAGATGGCAGAAAAATATGAAGTTACAGAATATAGGGGTACAGCTTATTTAGTAGATGAGAAGAATAATTTTACAGGAGAAATAGTAAAAATGTGGGATTCTGAGAATAAACAAAAAACATTAGACGAGTTTGTTGAAAAATATGATGTGGATTTGGAAAATAGCTATGCTTATGGAGATACTACAGGAGATCTATCTATGCTGAGAATGGTGAAAAACCCTATTGCCATTAATCCAAATAAGGAACTTTTATTGAGCATAAGAGACGATGAAGAACTTTTAAAGAAAACGGATATAATCATAGAAAGGAAAGATGTAATCTATAAATTAAAAGCAGATATAGAAATATTTTAACCTATCCTGTTTTTTAGATGTATAATTGTAACTCTTTTTTAACCAATCTTTGATATAAATTTTATACAATAAGGATATAATCAATATATAGAAATATATCAAACTAAGGTTTTCGAGGTGATCATATGAAAAAGTATCTGGTGCTTATGACTGTTTTATTGATTGTAGCTATAGCATTTACAGGTTGTGCAAAGACCAATATACCTAAGGAACAAAATCTTTCTAAGGGAAATGATACTGAAAATATTAAGTCTGATGAAAATAGGACTATAAAGGATTACTATCCGTTTAAAGAAAATACTAAAATGGAGTACGAAGGAATAGGCAATGAATATGCAGAACAAGAAACATTTTTTGAATTTGTTAAAGATAATAGAGCTCAATTAAAGATATTTAATTCTGGTACTGTTATAGTAAAAGTATTGGAATATAATGATGGGGAATTGAGAGAGATATTTACTGAAGGAGAATTCTATCATATTGAAAATATGTTAGATTCAGTTAGTGAAAATAACAATGTACTTTTAAAAGAGCCACTAAAACTAGGTACAACATGGAATATTTCAGGGGGACACAAAAAGACTATTACTGGGGTAGATGTAGATATAGAAACCCCCTATAAAAAATTTAAAGCCCTTGAGGTAACTACTGAATTAGGAGAAGGTAGAAAACAATTTGACTATTATGTTGTAGGGATAGGGCATGTAGCATCAATTTATAAAGATGGGGATTTTGAGGTTAAGACTTTATTAGAAGAAATAGAAAAGAAACCTTATGAAACTGAGATTAGATTATACTATCCATCAGCTACAGACATAGGAAGTATGTATATTGATAGGGATATTGAATTTAGCACCAATGGGGATATTGAAAAAATATTAGAATCTAATTTACAAAATCCTAAATCAGATAAATTAATGCCTACCATATCAAATAATACAAAGATTAATTCTATGAAATTAGATAGAGGTAATAGAGTCGTCAAGGTGGATTTTTCAAAGGAATTATTGACTGATATGAATGCAGGTTCTTCTATGGAAGGAGAAATATTGAAGAGCATAGTAAATACCCTTGGAAATTACTATGGAGTAGAAAAAGTATATATATCCATAGAGGGTACCCCTTATAGCTCAGGGCATTTTGCTATTGGTGAAAATGAGTACTTTACTGTAGATTATGATAATGTTAAAGAATTAGAATAGTATTAAACCAAAATTAATGAACCCCTCAAGATGTATTGAGGGGTTCATTAATTTTTAACTAGTTATTATCGTTTCTACTGTCATTTTTGTTGTCATTTTTGTTGTCGTTTTTGTTGTCATTTCTGTTCACATTTTTGTTATTATTACTGTTATTCTTGTTGTTTTTTTGGTTCTTAAAATCTTTGTTATTATTATTTTTAGCCACGGTTTCCCTCCTTTTCTAAATATAATCCTTCACATTATAGTATTGCTAATTTTTCAAATTTTAGTATACAAATTGTGATAAAAATGTAAATGTAGTAAACTATAGTTAATAAAGTAAAGGGAAGTGAATAAATGTTTCTACAAGCCTATAGTATACCTGTGAAAGAAATCATGAGTAGAGATATGTATTTCATTGATGTAGGAGATAAGTTTCATAAGGTATTTAATTACCTTATGAAAAATAGTAAAAGGGAAGTATTGGTATTAGAGGATAATAAATTAATAGGCATAATTACTATAAACGATATTTACAAAGTAGTTGACAAAGATATGTATTCAATTTCTATAAGGGATGTTATAACTAAAAATGTAATAAAAGTTAATGTAGAAGAAATTTTAGCAAATATTCGAGTTTTAATGCTGAAGAATAAGATCGGTAGAATTCCTATATTTTATGAGGAGGATATTGTAGGAATTGTTAGGGAAGAGAATATTAGGGATTATTTTTATAAGGGAGTAGAGGAAGCTGAAGAAGCTATTGACCATATATTTGATAGTATAAATGAAGCTGTATGTGTGGTGGATAATAAGGGGAGAGTCATCATATGGAACAAAAATGCTGAAACCTTATATAAGATAAAAGAAGAGGAAATAAAGGGGAAATTCTTAGAGAACCATTTTCCTAATGCTATAGATTTAAAAATATTTGAAACTAAAAAAGGTGTAAGAAATGTCTACCATTCTCCTAAAGATGGATATCATGTAATAATTAGTGCTTCACCTATTATAATCAACGGCAAATTATATGGAGTAGTAAGTACAGAAAAGGATATATCAGAAGTTGAAGAATTGCAAAAAGAATTGAGGAAAGCAAGAGAGAGGTTATCAGTATTAGAAAGACAAATAGAAATTAATTCTTCAGATCCATTTGATAGGATTATAGGACATAGTAAAAAGATAATAGATAAAGTAGATATAGCTAAACAGATAGCACCAACCAATGTATCAGTTCTTATAACGGGAGAAAGCGGAACGGGAAAAGAAGAATTTGCCAAGGCTATTCATAATTATAGTAATTTATCTGGTAAATTTGTTCCTGTAAATTGTAGTGCTATCCCTTCAGAACTATTTGAGTCCGAATTCTTTGGATATGAAGAAGGAGCTTTTACAGGAGCTAGAAAAGAGGGAAAGGTAGGCTTTTTTGAACAAGCAAAAGATGGGACATTATTTTTAGATGAAATAGGGGACATGCCTATATCCATGCAAGCTAAACTATTAAGGGTATTACAGGATAAGAAGATAAAAAAGGTCGGGGGAGAAAAGTATATACCTGTTAATGTAAGGATTATCTCTGCAACTAATAGGGATTTAACTAAGATGATAGAAGAAAATGAATTTAGGGATGAACTATATTATAGGATAAATGTAGTAGAGATAATGCTCCCTCCATTGAGGGAAAGAAAAGAGGATATAGTTTTATTTATTGATTATTTTTTAAAACAAATTTGTATAGAAAATAATAAAGAAATATTAAAAATTGATAATGATGTAGTAAATTTCTTAATAGACTATCCTTGGAAGGGAAATATTAGAGAGCTAAAAAATGTGGTTGAGCATATGGCTATTATGTGTAGGGAGGATACCATTACACTAGATTTAATTCCCAAATACATAATGGAAGGAAGAATAGATAAAATCGATATTAGATCATTACATTCTATGAACTTGAATCAATCTGTAGAGAATTTAGAAATAACTATGATTAAAGAAGCCCTTAAAATAAATAAGGGCAATAGGCAGGAGGCTGCTAAGCTTCTAAATATTCCTAGAACTACTCTTCATTCAAAGATGAAAAAGTACAATCTATACGACTAATTATAGTCATGCGACTAATATTAGTCGTAGTTTTATTTTTTGAGGAAATAGGCAACTTGAGTGCTGTATAGAATAAAATTTATCTATAGTATAACTTTAATTGATGAATTTAACTTATAATAAGACTAAAATTAGTCACGTGTTAATCTTCTAAATTAGAAGGATTTGCTATTATCAACGGCTAGAACAACTTTAATTGTTGGTATGAAAATTGCTAATATATTAATGACGGGGGGTGAAAAAGTGGAAATAAAAATACCTTTAAGACAACATGTAGGAGGAATCAATAGCCCAATAGTAAAATGTGGGGATAAAGTATATAGAGGGCAGCTTATAGCAGTGCCTAATGGTTTAGGGGCTAATATCCACTCTAGCGTAAGTGGAGAAATAATAGATATAGATGAAGGAGAAATTACTATAAAAGCTTTACCAAATCAACCTGATGATTATATAAAGATTGAGGATAGTGATGATTATTTAGAATTAATAAAGGAAGCTGGAATTGTAGGAGCAGGTGGAGCAGGGTTTCCTACCCATATTAAACTAAACACCAAACTTCAAAGTGGATTTGTAGTAATAAATGCAGCAGAATGTGAACCCCTATTGAGTCATAATATGACAAGGATAATGGAAGATCCAGATTTAATCCTTCGTGGTTTAAAATACGTAATGGAGATAACAGGGGCTAAGAAAGGATATATAGCTATAAAACCGAAAAATAAAAAGCCATTAATTGAATTAGGAAAGGCCATAAAATCTTATAAGGATATAGAAGCAAAATATCTACCTGATATGTATCCTGCAGGAGATGAAAGGGTTATCATTAGGGAACTATTTGGAATTATATTAAAACCAGGACAATTACCTCTTGAAGCTAATGTGGTAGTAAGCAATATTGAAACCATAAGAAATATCGTATTGGCTATAGAAGAGAGAAGACCAGTAATTACAAAGGACTTAACAGTGGATGGAAGAGTAAATTCTGGAGAGAAGGTGTTTTTAGACGTACCTATAGGCACATCTATTAAATCCATAATAGATGATTGCGGGGGCTATATAGAGCCTCATGGTGAGATCGTTTTAGGAGGTCCATTTATGGGAAAAGCTGGGGGAGAAGATTCTTTAGTTACTAAAACTACTGGTGGAATACTGGTATCATTACCTTTCCCCAATGATAGTAGAAAATTTGGAGTATTAGGTTGCGAATGTGGTGCCCAAATAGATAGACTTACAGCTATTGTAGAAAATATGGGCGGAGAAGTGGTATCTACTGCTAACTGTAAAAGGATGAAGGATGTCAATGGTAGATTGCGATGTGAAGAACCAGGAGTATGTCCAGGTCAAGCAGAGAAGGTTATGGGGCTAAAGAAAAATGGGGCTGAGGCTATTATAGTTGGAACCTGTGAAACCTGAACTGATACTGTAATGAATGTAGCTCCTAGGTTAGGACTACCAATGTATCACAGCACAGACCATGTTTTAAGGGCAGTAGGTCATAGATTATATAGAAGAAAAAAAGAATAGGAGGGATGGATATGGCAATAACTCATGAAACAGCTATGGAACATAAGGATTCTTATGCAGTAACTTGCTGTAGATTTGAAGAAGGTACTATAATCAGCCCATCTAACATTGAAGATCCAAATATAATACCAGATTTAGAAGATTCAGGGCTAATCACTATTCCTGAAAACTGCCTTAAGATAGGGGAGGTTCTAGGAGCAAAACTTGTTAAAACAGTAGATGCATTGACTCCTTTAACCCCTGATGTGCTAGAAGGTATTAAGAATTTGAATTCTGAAACCGATAATGTAGCAGAGGAGGAAGAAATAAAGGATAGTAAACTGGATAGCCAAATATCTACTACACAAACCAATAATGGAAATATTAAAATCTGTATCGGAGAGGGAAGGGATATAAATATTGAGATACCTTTTCCAGCAATCGGACAAGGTGGATTAATAAATCAACCTGTTAAGCCGGTAATTGAAGAAAAGACTGAAACTATTTATGAAGAAAAAGAATTGAGAAGGTTAGAAAGAAAGTATTTTAAAATTGAAAAAGTAGAATTTGGTGATGAAACCAAAATAGATGGTACAACTCTATATATTAGAAAGGATATCTGCAAAGAAGCCGTTGATTCTCAAGAGTTAGTGGTAGATATGGAAATAGATTTTATAACATCAGAAAGATATGGTGAATTTTCTAATACCATAATGGATATACAGCCAATAGCCACTAAAGAAGAAGGAGAACTAGGAGAAGGGATAACGAGAGTTTTAGATGGTGTAGTTATGATGGTAACTGGCACTGATGAGAATGGGGTTCAAATAGGTGAGTTTGGTTCATCAGAGGGAATTCTTGAAGAAAATATAATGTGGAGTAGACCAGGTTCTCCCGAATTAGGAGAAATACTTATTAAGACCAATGTCATAATAAAGGCAGGCAAAAATATGGAGAGACCAGGACCTATGGCTGCCCATAAAGCTACAGATTTTATTACTCAAGAGATTAGAGAAGCTTTAAAGAAGATTGATGAAAGTTTAGCTATAAAGACTGAACAGTTTATACAAAAGAGAAGGCCTCATAAGAAAAAGGTTGTTATAGTAAAGGAAATAATGGGGCAAGGTGCAATGCACGATAATTATTTAATGCCGCAAGAACCAGTAGGGGTATTAGGGGCAAAAGCCAATGTAGATTTAGGTAATGTACCAGTAGTAGTATCCCCATTACAAGTATTAGATGGCTGTGTTCATGCTTTAACTTGTATAGGACCTGCATCTAAGGAAACATCGAGACATTATTTTAGGGAACCTTTGGTATTAGAAGCAATGAAAGATGAAGAAATAGACTTAGCTGCTGTCATATTTGTAGGTTCACCTCAAGCTAATTCTGAAAAGTTCTATGTATCAAAATTATTGGGTATGACTGTAGAAGCTATGGACATAGATGGAGCCATTGTCACTACTGAAGGCTTTGGCAATAATCATGTAGATTTTGCAAGCAATATAGAAGAAATAGGTAAAAGAGGTATTCAAGTGGTAGGAATGACTTTTGCAGCAGTACAAGGACAGTTGGTTGTAGGAAATAAATACATGGATGCTATGGTGGATTTAAACAAATCTAGACAGGGAATTGAAAATGAAATATTAGAAAATAATTGTCTATGTGAAGAAGATGCCATAAGGGCTATATCCATGTTAAAGACGAAAATGGCAGGGGAAAAGATAAAATCAGCGGAAAGAAAATATGATAAAGATGTTAAACTCAATAATATAGAGCTAATAGAAAAAAGTACTAATAAGAAAATTGATCTAGTAGATAATGAAACCGTATTAAAGATTAGTAAAAAAAGACGAGAGATATATGAGAAAGAGGAAGAATAATTTATGGATAAGTTAAAGTTTATTTCCTCGGAAAGATATTATGAAGGTATAATTGTAGAGCTTACAGATGGCTCCGTAATTATAGATTTAAAAGGGCGTATGGGGCAGTTAAGACTTCCAAGAAGGATGGTAATTTGTGATAATGAACTAAAGGAAGGTCAAGAAGTTGGATTTTTGATGACCTATCCAGAAGTGGTCAATGAGGAAATCCAGGAGAATTATTTGAAATCGGCTAAGGAACAGTTGAATAAAAGGTTAGATAGTTAAAGTTAATTTGAGGAGGGATAAAATGGGTCTGACAGCAATCAAGGGTTTACAATCTGAAATATATGTACCTATAACTCCACCACCAGTTTGGACACCTATTACAAAACCGTTAAATGAAATGGTAATTGCTCTAGTAACAGCAGCAGGAGTCCATCTAAAGTCAGATAAAAGGTTTAACTTGGCTGGAGATACCTCTTATAGAATAGTACCTAATAATACAGATAGTCATGATTTGATGGTATCTCACGGTGGATATGATAATTCAGATGTAAATAAGGATATTAACTGTATGTTTCCTATTGATAGACTTAAGGAATTAGCAGAAGAAGGTTTTATAAAGAGTATAGCTCCAAAGCATATAGGTTTCATGGGCGGAGGAGGAGATGTTAAGGCGTTTGTTGAACATACAGGACCAGAAATAGCTAATATATTAAAAGAGGAAGGAGTAGATGGTGTAGTAATTACAGGTGGGTGAGGAACATGCCACCGCTCTGCCGTGCTTGTGCAGAGAGCGATTGAAGAGGCAGGAATCCCAAGTATAATTATTGCTGCCTTGCCACCAGTAGTTAGGCAAAATGGTACTCCAAGGTGTACAGCACCTATTGTACCAATGGGTGCTAATGTAGGAGAGCCTAATAATCCAGACATGCAAAGAAATATACTAAGAGATACTTTAACTCAACTTGTGGAAATAGATACTCCAGGGAAGATAATACCATTGCCTTATGAATATATAGCAAAAGTATAAGGGAGGGGTTAGATGAAACTTGAATATGTTGACACCCACACCATGGGGGAACCCACTAGAATTATTGTAGACGGGCTTCCCCCAATAGTAGGGGATACTATGATGGAGAAGAAAAAATATTTAGAACGAAACTTTGACTATATTAGGACCATGGCTATGCACGAACCTAGAGGTCATAGAGATATGTTTGGAGCCATGATAACGGAACCTATCCATGAAGAAGCTCAAATGGGAGTCATATTCATGGATGGTGGAGGATATTTAAATATGTGTGGTCATGGTTCTATAGGAGTAGCTACTTTACTAGTAGATAGAGGATATGTCAAGGTAACAGAGCCCATTACATATATAACATTAGATGCACCAGCTGGATTGATAGAAGCGAAAGTTAGAGTTGAAAATGGAAAAGTAGTAGAAGTGTCAATAGTCAATGTTCCATCTTTTTTATACAAGAAAGATATAGAAATAGACGTACCCGACTTAGGAAAGATTCCTGTAGATATTTCTTTTGGAGGTAGTTTTTTTGCCCTAGTAAATGGACAGAATTTAGGAATAAAAGTGGATATAGACAATATTGATGAGCTAGTAAAGTATGGTCTGATTATTAGAGATATTATAAACGATAAGATACCTGTAGTTCATCCAATTAATCCTTTTATAGATAGGGTAGATTTAGTTGAAATATATGATAAGCCTTCTAGCAAAGAAGCTAATTTAAAAAATGTAGTCATATTTGGAGCTGGGCAAGTGGATAGATCTCCTTGTGGTACAGGAACTAGTGCTAAATTAGCCTCATTATATGGAAAGGGACTATTGAAAATAAATGAACCCTTTATCTACGAAAGCATTACTGGTACCAAATTTGTAGGCAAAATAATAGGGAAAACTAAAGTTGAGGGTTATGATGCTATTATACCAGAGATTACAGGAAAAGCATTTATAACAGCCTATGGAAATATAGTCTTTGAAGAAGAAGATCCATTTAAATATGGTTTCGTATTAGGTTAGTAGGGAGGGTGTAAGCTTAATCTTAAAGTTTAACTTTAATTAAGAAATGGCTTGTCTTACAGTTTGGCTAAGGTTAATGTACTACATTAACCTTAGCTAATAAGGTTTTCTAACTCTACTAAAAACCTAGAAGGTTTAACTTCTTTATCGTTTATATTATTTATGGTAATCAAGCTTAAATGTTTCTTTGCTCTAGTCATACCCACATAGAATAATCTTCTCTCTTCCTCTAAGAATTGGATATTGCCTTTTGTAAATTCATCAATACTACTGGTGTTGGGAAAATCTCCATCAATTAAATCTACTATGTATACATTTTGAAACTCTAGTCCTTTTGCGGAATGTATGGTGGATAAGGTTATTCCGTTTCTAATTTTTTTAGACTCATTACAGAGGTATTCTAAATACTTTAAACGTCTAATGAATTCGTTTAAATCTTTAGTTTCTGAAGCTATCATCTTAATGAAATATAATATGGTCTTTAATGAATCTAAAGTATGTCCAAATTTCATACAGTTTTCTCTTAAATAATCTTCATATTCTAAGTTCTTTTCTATATATAGGATGCCCTCATAAGGCGGCAGCTTAGATAATTTCTTAAAATCCAATTTTAAGTTCAAAAAATTATTCCTATAAAACTCATTGATTCCAGGGTATTGTAACAATCTATCAAAAACAGAACGATCATAATTTAAGGTCTTTATGAAATTCAGTTGTTTCTTAGATATAAATCCTTTCATCTTAAAATAAATTTTTTCAAAACATATTGTATCGGAATTGTTTTGAGCTAATAGGAAAAAATTCAATATATCTTGCATTATCCAATGATTAAAAAACTTAATTTTTATATCTTTCATATAGAATGGTATATTGTTTCTTTCTAAAAATTCGATAATTCCAATGGCTGAAATATTATTTCTATATAAGATAGCTGAATTATTGTAATCCTCTTTTTGGATTAGTTCATCTATTAGATACTTATATTGATCCTCTAAAGAATTTACCTTAATAATATTTATAGGTTCAATAAAGATATTTTGAGTAAATATATTTTTATTGTATCTTAAGGTATTTTGTTTAATAAACTTGTTGCATACTGAAACTATGTTTTTTGAAGAACGATAGTTTTGCTCCATATAGAATACCTTGCTATTTTTATATATTTTATTAAAATCAAACAATCCTTTAGGATATGCCCCCCTAAATCCATAAATGGATTGATCATCGTCTGCCACTATAAATAGATTGTTTTTTGGATGAGATAGGATTTTAATAATCTCTATTTGAGCTTTGGAGGTATCCTGTCCTTCATCTACTTGGATATAATCAAATCTATTTCTATATTTATTTAGTAGGTATTTATCCTTATCTAAAATTTCTAAGGATAATGTGAGCATATCATCAAAATCTATTAGATTATTTGCTCTTTTATATCTCTCATAGGTGTTAAATATATCTTCAAAATTATTTATATCGATTTTAAGTTCATCCGGGGATATAAGCATATTTTTGATATAACCTATGGAGTTTATAAGTATTTCTAATTTTTCCTCTGTAATATAGTCATTGTTTATAGAAAAGTTAATTTTTTTTAATATATTATATTTGTTTAATTCTTTTTCACTATCCTCAATAAGCATATACCTGATTTTGTTTTTATAAGCATATTCTCTTATTAAACTATAGGCAAAACTATGTATAGTGGAAAAATGAACGGGTATATTGGAGATATCTTCATATAATCTATTAAATCTATACTTCATGTCCTTAGCAGAAGCTTTACTAAAGGTTATGGACAATATCCTTTCAGGGCTTATATTATTGTTCAATATCAGATTAGCAGTTCTATGGATAAGGACAGTAGTTTTACCTGCCCCAGGTACTGCTAATACCAAGGCGGGTCCATCTAAATGGTATATAGCCTTCTTTTGCTCATTACTTAAATTCACAAAAACACCACCTAATTATCTTATAATCTACTATATCTTACCATAAAAATAATCTTTAAAAAAGTTATAAAAGGCATTGACAAAAGAATAATTACAACTTATACTGAATATAGTGTACTAATACAAATAGTACACTTGGGACACAGGAGGTGAGATTGTGTTTAATGTAGATATTTCTAGCAGTACGCCAATTTATCAGCAATTAGCTGACAGTGTTAAGGAAGGGATACTTAAAGGTCTATTAGAGCCGGGTGAAAAACTACCTTCTGTTAGGGAATTAGCTAAGACTATGACTTTAAATCCAAATACAATACAGAAAGCCTATCAAGAATTAGAAAGGCAAAAGGTAATAGTTACATTGAGAGGTAAGGGGACTTATATTTCTTCAGACTATAAGCCAAGAAAGGATGAGGATAAGTTAATGGAAGTGAAGGAGCTATTTAAAAAAGGAATAGTAGAAGCTCATTATATGGGGTTTAGAAAAGATGATATTTTAAATATGATTGATGAACTATTAAAAGAATTAGAGGGGGTGGAAAATGATGATTAAGGGGTCGAATATAGAAAAATATTTAGGCGGAGATAAGATATTAAATGATGTAAATATAAATGTAGACAAAGGCTCTATATACGGGTTAATTGGACCAAATGGGGCAGGAAAGACTACTTTAATAAAGACATTGGTAGGTATATATGAGTTAGATGGTGGAGAAGTACTTATTTCTGGGGAAGATATTAAGGAAAATACACGTATAAAATCCAGATTAGGATATGTAGCGGATTATCAAAATTTTTATTCTAACTTTAGAGTAGAAGAAATGGTTGAGTTCTATAGAAATACATATCCTCTATGGAATGAATACAGATATAATGCTTTAAAAAAGATATTCAAATTAGATGACAAGAGAAGGATTAGGAATTTATCCAAGGGCATGAAAACTCAACTATCTTTAATGCTGAACCTTTCTATTACACCAGAAATACTCATATTAGATGAGCCTACATCGGGCTTAGATCCAGTTATAAAGAGGAAGGTTTTAGACCTTATCATCGATGAAGTGAGTACCAATGAAACTACAGTATTTATATCTACTCATCATCTAGGAGAATTAGAGCAGATTTGTGACCATATAGGAATAATTTATGAAGGGCAAATATTGATGGAAGAAAGCATTGATAATTTGAAATCTAAAGTTAGAAAGATTCAGGTAGCATTTAAGGAAGATATACCTGAGAAAATTAAAAATAGCGAAGATATCTTGAAAATAGAAAATAGAGGAAAGGTGTATGAGATAATAGTAAACGATAATGTTGAAAGATTAATGACTGAAATAAAAAAATACAATCCAATATTATTAGATACTATAGATATGTCCTTAGAAGAGATATTTATCTACAAAATGGGAGGTGTAGGCTATGTATTTGAAGATGTTGCCCTTTAATAAGACCCTTTTTAAGAAGGACTTTAATATGGTTAAGGTAATATCATTTCTCTTAGCAGGCATATTGTTTGTAGGTGTAACGGTCTATGTATTATCTCGTTACAATTCTTTGAATAATTTAGAAAAATATTATATGGAGGAAGGAATTGAATACGATAGAGATTATGTTATAGAAACATATAAAAATGAAACAAGTTGGAGACTCGACCAAGGAGAAGTAACTATATTTTTAGTTATATTGATGCCTATTGTTTTAGTTGCCATATTGTTTGGAGAGGAAAAAAGAAATAAAACTTTTGAGGTATTGTCGGTAATGCCCTATACAAAATATGAAATATTTTTCAATAAACTGTTAGCAGCTTTACTATCCATAGTTTTACCCTTTATTATAAATGGGTTAATTATGATATTAGCACTATTAATTTCAACTAATCTAAGGATGTTTTATTCAGCAAAACAGGTTTTAACTTGGATGTCATTAAATATATACTATCAATTACCTATGTTAGGTTTTTCCCTAATATTTGGAACCATTACGGGAACAACTATTTCTCAAATAATATTAACTATAATATTTTTAATATTTCCAATAGGATTTCCGCTGTTAATAGCATATAATTTAGAACTTTTGGGATTTGCAGGACATTTCAGTTTTAATAATATATTGAGTGAGATGGCAGATTATACTATTATGGGAGTATTCGATAGTTTAAATGGAGGTTTTGAATATTACATCTTTTATATTACATTGTCAATAATAATGATTATAATATCAAAGATATTATTTGATAAAAACAAAGTAGAAAGAAATAAAGAGACTTTAGAGTTTGAAAAGACAGAAGGTTTCTTTAAGGTTGGTGTATCCGTATGTACAGCGTTATTAATGGCAATAATTTTCTCATCGATTTTTGATGGATTTAGCTATGAATCTTATGGTTTTGAGATAATTAAAGTCATAATAGGATATATTGTAGGTGGAACCTTAGGGTATTTTCTGGCTCAATTTAGTATAAAAATAAATAGAAGTAAAGCATAAAAGAATGCCGTCCTTTTAAGAATAGGGCGGTTTTTTCTTTGTATTAACAGGATTATAATAGCTTTAAATGGGTAACATTATAATGAAATTTCACTTTAGAGGTGGTCATAATATGAAAAAGGGACTTAAGTGGTTTGATGATAAATTAATTGAGATATTAAATGATAGGATTAAGAATGACTTTTTAGATAGCTTTATGTTAAAGTTTACGAATTTAGGCGGAGTCATATTTACTACATTTTTTACTTTAGCTTTAATATTATTTGGAAAGGGAAAAGCTAGGTTTATAGGAATTCAAGCTGCTGTTACTCTTATAATTAGTCAAGCTATTACCTATAGTTTAAAGGCATTATTAAGTAGGGAAAGACCATACAATAAACTTAAAAGTTTAAATACATTTGGTATAATTTTAAAGGATTATTCCTTTCCTTCAGGTCATTCATCAGCTAGTTTTTCTATAGCAACTACCATAGCATTTAATATGCCAAAATTATCTATTTTAGTTTTGGCTATTGCACTAACCATAGGTATTTCAAGGGTATATTTAGGAGTTCATTATCCAACGGATGTAGCAGCAGGTATAATATTGGGGGTAGGTTCTGCGTTGGTAGTTCATATTTATTTATTAGTCTATATAGAAAGGCTCACTGATATTTTAAAAATGTAAACTGACTAGAAAAGAAATTAAATGTTACATATTAATATATTAGTTAGTTGCAGAATATAAATTCAAAACTATCCACAGAAATTAGCTTTAAATTATCAAAAACATTGAGATATTAACAAAAAAAGAGCATAGGAAAATAAAGGTTTAGCCTAACCTTTTAAAATTAATATTTAGATGATTGAGATTAAGCAATCAAAGATTTAATAGCAAGCGGATTGTCATAATTTTTAGTCTTAAATATAAGTATAAAAGCAATTAATTGAGAAATACAAGCAAGTAAAATATCTGATTTTAAAGATACTGTATTTCTAATTCTTGATGATTTAATTTGAATGAAATTTTTAATTTGGCAAATGGATCTTTCGCAAATAGTTTTAAGTCTATATAACTTTTGCCATTTCAAACTATCACGAGGGATAGAAGAATTAAATCGATAATTATGATGTATAGTAATTTGCTTGATTCGTCCGCATTTTGAACTGGTACATGGATTTTTACAATTTAATATATAGCTGAGCTTACCTTTAACATTAATTTTCTTAGCCATTGGACATATATATTTTATTCTATCAGCTCTACCTTTTTCACGAGTGATTCCGTCATAAACCATAGATAAAGAAGAATCGTATGGGCAAAGGGGAACTCCTACCTCATTAAATCCAGATTGAGGTAAATTAGGTGAATTACGTGGATTTAATGCGATTATAGGCATGATGTTGTTTTGATGAAGGTAAGCATAATTATCATCGGCATCAAAACCTGCATCACCTAAGAAATATTTATATGAGAAGTTAGGATGCAGTTGAAAATAAGTTTCAAGAGAAGAAATCAAAGATTTAGCATCGTAATTATCCTTAATAACTTGAGGTCTTAAATCTTTTTCTAGATTGTTGTCGGCATCATAGAAATTAACATATCTAACAACACCAAGGGCATTAGTAGATATAATACATTTTTGAAAGTATCCAAAATGTCCATTAAGGTAAGCAAGCTTAGCATCAGGGTTAGAAGAAGCAGATTTAGGCATTTGACTTTGAGCATATTTTTCAACATCAAAAGTTGAATTAGGATTATCCTTAATAATTAACTTAGAATATGCTTTAGCTTTTTTAAGTTGAGATTGATAAAACTTAGGATTATTCTCAGTAACATAAGCTTCAAATCCAGTAGTATCAGTAATTAAAACAGAAGCTAAAAATGGATTGATTTCCTTAGAAACTTCCTCAGTTACATCAACTAGATTATTAAATAAATCATTAAGATTATCAAGAAAATTTAATTTAAATCTAGAGAACTGAGATTTATCAGGTATCTTTAAGAAACCACAGAACTTACGAATTTCTGATGATATATGTAGTAATGAAATTAGTAGGTCAATAGAAGGAATAGACAAAATATTTTTAAGAATAAAAGCAGATAACATAGATTCTAAAGAGAAATCTCTTTTTCTACCAAAATGAGAATAATATTTCTGATAGAAAGAAAATGGGATAAAATCACTAATATTAATGAATTGGTTTAATAAATCAAGTAAATTACTTTGATTTTGATTATAAAACTTATCAAAATCAGTAGAAATATCGCAAAAGTTTAATTGTTTAGCTGAAACTGGCATAGGATTCTCCTTTCTTTGAGTTATGCACACTTTATCAATGTATATATACCCAAAAATGGGGGGAATCCAGCCATTTCAATATATTAAATTGCAGTGTTTATGCGAGTTGTAGAGTTCTGCAACGAGCTAAATTAATATATATAAAGGGGGGATTTAATTGTTAATGAATAATTTTTTGAAAAATAGAAAGTCTATTAGAAATTTTAAAGACAAATACTTAGATATAAAAATTTTAAGAAGTATTAGAGAAAAGTGCAATGAATTTGAAAAAGAAGGAAGTGATAAATTTGAGTTTTTGCTATTCGAAGATGGAGAGAGGATATTTGAATCTTTAAATGGTATAGGGGGATATTCTGGAGTCATGATAAGAAGTCCTCATTATATAGGACTTAATACAAAGGATAATGGAGAGAAGACTATTATATATGGTGCTTATTATATAGAAAAGTTAATTACAGAGTTAACCAATTTAAATGTAGGCTGCTGTTGGATTAGCATAAAGGATGTAGATGAAAATATTAAAGAAGAGCTATTCCATATGAAGAGTGGGAATATAGATTATCTGTTATCAATTGGTTATCCTATAGCAAAAAATCCATTTATAGAAAGTCCCACTAGCTCACGAATTGCTGTTAAGGACATTGTATTTAAAAATGAAATCGGAAAGCCTATTAGCATAGAGGAACTTGAAAGCAGAGGATTAGATGACTTATTCTATTATATAAGGTTTGCACCTTCATTCTACAATATACAGCCTTGGAGATTTGTTTTAAAAGGTGATAGAGTAGTTTTGTTTTTATCTTATTTATCAGATGAGGAATTAAATTTAGCCGATGCAGGTATAATAATGTACTATTTTGAGGGTTTAGCAAAGACTATAGGTATTGATAGTAAATGGAAGTTAGTAGAAAACCATGATTATGAAGATAGAGAATATAAATATAAATGTATTGGAGAACTTAAATTATAAATGAAAATTAAAAAACGCCTTTTTAGGCGTTTTTTTGTTGACTTTTTTTAAAGAAAGCAATATAATATAATCAAACATATGAACAGATGCTCATATGTTTGATAAAGTTAGGGGGGCAGATTATGAAAGAAATCACATTAAAGCTAGAAGGTCTTAACTGTGCAGGATGTGCAGCTAAAATTGAAAAGCTAACAAATGATATTAATGGCGTAGACAATGCCAATTTGGATTTTATATCTAAAAAATTAAAGATAACTATAAAAGAAGAAAAACAAGCCCAAAGTATAACTGATGAAATAAAAACTATAGTAAAGAGATTAGAACCTGGAGTGGCTGTAATTGAAAAAGGACACGAACATGAATACTCCCATGTTCACGACCACGATCACGATCACCACCATGAGCATGGACATGGTTGTTGTGATGGTCATTCTCACAATCACGATCATTCTCATGGACATGGTTACTCTCATAGCCATGATCATGGTGGTGATATCAACAAGAAAGATGTGATTAAATTAATATTAGGCGGTATCTTGTTTGTAACTCCTTGGTTGTTAAAGTTAGAAGGAACTTCAAGATTGTCAGTATACTTAGTGGCATATTTAATAGTAGGTGCAGAAATAGTTATAACGGCAGTTAGAAATTTGTTTGCAGGGCAGCCTTTTGATGAGCATTTTTTAATGACAGTAGCAACTATAGGAGCTTTTGCTATTGGAGAGTACCCAGAAGGTGTAGCAGTAATGTTGTTCTATCAGGTAGGGGAATTGTTCCAAGGTTTAGCAGTTAATCATTCAAGGAAATCTATTTCATCTTTATTGGATATTAGACCTGACTCTGCTAACTTAGATAAGGATGGAGAAATAATGGTTGTTAATCCAAAAGATGTTCATGTAGGAGATTATATTGTCATAAAGCCAGGGGAAAAGATACCTTTAGATGGAGTAATAGTAGATGGTAAATCTTCAGTTGATACATCTAATATTACAGGAGAATCTGTACCTAGGAGTTTAAATACAGGTGATACCGTTTTAAGTGGTTTTGTGAATAATGAAGGATTATTAAAAGTTAAAGTAGAGAAAGAATATGGAGAGTCTACAGTATCGAAAATATTGGATTTAGTAGAAAATGCTTCTAGTAAAAAAGCACCTACAGAAAATTTTATATCTAAGTTTGCAAGATATTATACACCAGTAGTAGTATTTACAGCGTTGGCTATTGGATTATTGCCTCCGCTATTATTAGGCTATGATATTAAGGATTGGGCATATAGAGCTTTTGTATTTCTAGTAATCTCATGCCCTTGTGCATTGGTTATATCCATACCATTAGGTTTCTTTGGTGGAATTGGAGGAGCATCTAAAACAGGAGTACTTATAAAAGGTGGAAATTATTTAGAAGGTCTAAACGATATAGATACTATAGTTTTTGATAAAACAGGAACTATTACCAAAGGAACATTTAAAGTAACCAATATAGATAGTTATGATGGTTTAAGTAAAGAACAGGTATTGGAGCTAGCCGCCTATGGAGAAGCATATTCCAATCATCCAATAGGGCAGTCCATAGTTGAGTCCTATGGAAAAGAAATAAATAAAGAAAAAATTAAAGATTATAAAGAGATATCAGGAAAGGGTATTGAGGTAGAAATAGATGGCAGTAAAGTATTTGTTGGAAACAAAAGATTATTCGTGGACAACAACATCAGTATAGAGGAAAAAGATTCTATAGGCACTGTAGCCTATATAGGAAAAGATAATATCCATGTAGGAACTATAGTAGTATCAGACGAATTAAAAGAGAATGTAGCTAAAGATATAAATTATATGAAGAAACAAGGCATAAAAGAAACCATAATGTTATCTGGGGATAATGAAGATACGGCTAGAAAAGTAGGGGAATTAGTGGGAATTGACAAAGTATACGGTAATCTACTACCTCAAGACAAGGTTAGGATCTTTGAAGAGATAATTACTAAAAATGAAGGCAAAGTTGCTTTTGTTGGAGATGGAGTAAATGATGCTCCAGTATTGGCTAGAGCAGATATTGGAATAGCCATGGGAGGTTTAGGTTCTGATGCAGCTATAGAGGCTTCTGATATAGTAATAATGACAGATGAAATTGGTAAAGTCGCTACAGCTCTAAATATTGCTAAAAATACTAAGAAGATAGTTACACAAAATATCATATTGGCTTTAGGTATAAAGGTCATAGTGTTGACTTTAGGTGCCTTTGGTAAAGCTACTATGTGGGAAGCGGTATTTGCAGATGTGGGCGTTTCCATAATAGCTATACTAAATTCCATTAGAGCATTAAAAGTAAAAGAATAGAAGAATAATTTATTAATAATAGGATAGACTCAATAGTCTGTCCTATTTATGTTTTTGTTCATTTTTGTTTTTTATTTGAAAAAGTAATAATTAGATGTGAAGTTGTGATAAACTATAATTAAATATATAATATTTTAGAGGTGTGATGGATGAAAAGTCATTTAAGTAGCATGGACAGAAGACAAAATTATATTATTCTTGCTGAGAATTCTTATTTAGATGATAATATGGAAAGAGCAATTAATTTTTATCAGAAGGCATTACAGTTTAA
>LN874947.1:214263-243949 GCA_001282665.1 Clostridiales bacterium mt11 | reverse complement strand
GCATTACAGTTTAAGGGAGATAAATCTGAAAACATAGAGATTTTATATAATATTGCAATTATATATGATGAGATGGATATTCCTGCAAAGGCATTAAAAGTATATGAAAAGATTACTAAGATCGATAGAGATGAAGCTGGAGCTTTTTATGGTATGGGGACTATGTATGAACGGTTGAATCACAAGGAATTAGCTTTAGAAAGCTATTTTAAAGCAGTAGAAATCGATCCAGAATACGATAGAGCTTATTTTTATATAGCTAATATCTATGATGAAATGGATAACAAGGCTGAAGCTATTTATTATTATAAAAAGGTAATAAATATTACACCTAATGACTATATAGCCTATAATAATTTAGGCTCAATATATGAAGAATTAAAGGAATACGACAATGCCTACCATATGATAAAGAGGAGTATAAGCATAAACCCTAATTACTATAAAGCACTGTTTAATATGGGAGTTGTATATAAAAAGTTAAACAAATATAAAAAAGCTATGGAGTATTACAATAAATCCATAGAAAAGAACAGAAATTATTCATATTCATATTTAAATAAATCAGCCATATATATTGAGCAGGGAAAGTTAAAGGAATCTATAAAGGTATTGACTGAAGGTATAGAATATAATCCTTATGCTGAATATCTATACTATAATAGGGCATGTTGCTATGCTAAATTAGGCAAAAATGATTTAGCTATAAAGGATTTGAGGAAAGCAATACTCATAAGTCAAAAAATAATAGATATGATTGAGAAGGATAAGGATTTAGATAATCTTCGAAAGGATGAGAGGTTTATTTCTCTATTAAATCAAAATAGTAGAAATAATTGATTAAATAGAATATTTTTGGTATATATAATATAGAAAAATTATAGAAAGGAAAAGGATATATGATTATAATAAAAACAAAACAGGAAATAGAAATGATGAAAAGAGCGGGTATCATTTTAGCAAATGTGCACAAAGAAATTGCTAAAATTATAAAACCTGGTATTAGTACCTATGAGATTGACCAATTTGTAGAGGAGTATTTAAAGAAACATAATGCAACCCCTGAACAAAAGGGGTATCATGGTTATCCTTATGCTACTTGTGCATCTGTTAATGATGAAATATGCCATGGCTTTCCTCGAAAAGAACCTTTAAAAGATGGGGATATAGTAACTATAGATATGGTTGTAAACTTAGATGGATGGTTAGCCGATTCAGCTTGGAGCTATGGAGTAGGGAATATATCGGATGAAGCTAAAAAATTACTAGATGTTACAAAAAAAGCATTGTATCTTGGAATAGAAAAGGCTGTTATAGGGAATAGAATAGGTGATATATCCTATGCAGTTCAATCCTATGTAGAATCCCAAGGGCTTTCTGTTGTAAGAGATTTTGTTGGTCACGGCATAGGTAAGAATATGCACGAAGATCCACAAGTACCCCACTTTGGAAGGCCGGGAAGAGGACCAAGATTGACGGAGGGCATGGTACTCACTATAGAACCTATGGTCAATATAGGAAAATTTGAATGTACTGTAGATGATAATCAATGGACAGCACGAACTATTGATGGAAAATTATCTGCCCAATATGAGCATACATTAGCTATAACCAAAGATGGACCAATTATTTTAACAGACCAAGAAAATATTTAAGAAGTTATAAGCACTATTATAGAAATCATGTTCCGAATATCGTATTTGAAACATGATTTTTTAGTGGCTAATTTTATAGATGTTTTACTTATAATAGCTGGAAAATATGAGTATGTAGTATAATATGATTAATAAGTTAAAATATATGGTAAAGATAGTATCTCATATTAGGAGGTCAAGAAATGATTAAGGTATTAATTGTCGATGATCAAGCTCTTATTAGAGAAGGGTTAAGTATGATGCTAAGTCTTTATAAAGAGATAGAAATAGTTGGAGAAACTATCAACGGAAAAGAAGCATTTGATATTCTTGAGGAAAAAGAAGTTGATGTAATCCTTATGGATATCAGGATGCCTATTATGAATGGGGTAGATGCAACTAAGATTATTAAAGAAAAATATCCCCATATAAAGATATTGATTTTGACTACATTTAATGAAGACGAATACATATTTGAAGGGCTTAATAATGGAGCCGATGGATACATACTTAAAGATGTAAGCTCAAAGGAATTAGTAAATAATATTAAATCTATATATAAGGGAAATATCCTATTTCATGGAGAGGTAGCTAAAACCATAGTAAATGCTATGAAGGGCAAGCAGGATATTAATAAGAAAGAGGATATCCTTAAACCATTAACCTCTCGGGAGATGGAAATAGCAGAGCTAATAGGCGAAGGGAAAAGCAATAATGAAATAAGCAAACTTCTATATATAACAGAAGGAACGGTTAAAAATCATGTAACTAATATACTGAATAAATTAGAGTTAAGGGATAGGACTCAGTTGGCTATATTGATTAAAAATAAATAGCTATGACTAAAGTCATATATAAACATTACCAAAATGATGACTTTATGTTCAAGAAATTTAAAGCTTTTAAACCTATACTAGAATTAACAAATTAGTATAGGAGGTTTTAAGATGAATAACTTAAAGGCTTTAAAAAAATCAGTATTCTATATATCTTTTCCCTTTTCCATTATAGGATTTTTATTTCCAATTTATGCCTACTCAAAAGGGGCTACTATTAGGGAAATAGGGCTTGTTTATTCCCTTTTTTCTCTATTTACAATTTTGATGAGACCATTGGTAGGTAGATTAATTGATAAAAGAGGAAGGAAATTAGGAATTGTATTAGGAACAATTTTTTATTCCTTCACCAATATATTATATTTACTGGATAAAGATTTTAAATATATATTGATTGCAAGAATTGTTCAAAGTATAGCAGCTTCTTTTTTCTGGATTAGTGTAAATACCATTATATCTGATATAAGCAGTAAAGATAATCAGGCTGAAAACTTTGGAATTATGGAACAATCTTTAAGTAAAGGAAATTTCTTAGGGGCAACTATAGGTTTTAATATTTTATTTAATAATATGTTTAAGGATTCCTTTAAAATCTTATTTATAATCTATTTAGGATTTAGTTTAATCAGTCTTTATTATGCCATTTTTAAACTGAGTGAAACCGTTGAACAGAGAAAAACATATGAAGAAGAAGTAATAAGGAATAGTAGAGGATTTAATATATTTCTAGTCATTATGGCTGTATTTACCCTTATATCTAGTTTAACTAGTCATATATACTTAATATATCTTAGGGAAAATATAACAGAGGATTTTTTTCTTATATCCTGTTTGTATGTACCAGGAGCTATATTATCCATGTTCTTACCAAAAAAATTTGGGAGAATATCCGATAGGAATGATAAAAAGAAAATAGTTTTCTTAGGTATATTTATTGTTGGAATACTATATCTAATGTTTCCATTAATAAAAAATTATTATTACTTTATGTTTATAAATACTTTGCTATCCATAAATGGGATGTTCTATGGACCAGCCGAATCTGCATTGGTAATGGATATTGTAGGAGATAATCAAAGGGGAAAGTACTATGGAAGGTATAGACTTGCCTTAGGTATAGGTGGTATTATAGGACCAATAATAGGTACATATATTTATGAGTATATGGGAAATAGCATGGTGTTTTATATAAAAGGGGTACTGCTTATGGTTTTTTGTGTAATAGTGCTTAGATTGTTTAGCATTAGAATGGTATATGATGATATTAAAAATTAATGATAGTGGTTTAGGAGGTTTTTAAATGGGAAAATGGGGGAAATATACCTATATCTTGAGATATTTTATGTATTTAAGCTTTTTGTATGATATTATATCTAGAAATATGGGAAATACAAGGCATATGATTATATTTTCCTTATTATTTTTATGTATTGCTATAAATGATCATATAAGGTTTAATTATTTACATAGAACTTCAGCAAAAATATTTTATACTTCCATATTAATTTCCATGTTGATTAGTACTGTTTTAAAAATTTTTGTTGGAGGGTATATAGATACGTATTTGTATATATCCATAATTGATATAGCTTTTATTAGGGATAAAAAGGCAGTTAAATATTTAGGTACGTTAAACATATTGATTATTATTCTCCTCCCTTTTTTGCAGGTAATCATATTTGAGAAAGTAGGAATTTTACAGTTTTTTAAAGAAGGTTTTTTTGAGTATTTGATGTTAGGTATGTATTTATTTTTTTATACTACTAGTATATTTTATTATAGAGCATTGATAATAGAAAAAAACAGGGTAGAGAAGTTAAATAAAGAGATAGAAGAGTTAACTATTACGAAGGAAAGAAATAGGGTAGCTCAAGAGATTCACGATAATTTAGGTCATAGTCTTATAGCTTTAAATATGAACTTAGATGTGGCAAATAATATGCTATATAAAGATGAGGATATCACTAAGGAGATAATAGAGAAATGCCAAAGGCTGACTAAGGATAGTATGTATAGTTTGAGGAAGGCAGTCTATGCATTAAAAGATGAGAATATATCTAAGGGGTTAATTAAAGCCATAGAAAAGTTAGTATGTAGTATTGATGATAGTTCAAAGATAAATACAAATCATAATATAGATGAAAGAATAGAAAACTATTCTCCAGAGTATAAAAATATTATATATACCACCATTAAGGAGAGTATGACCAATAGTATAAAACATGGGGGATGTAATGAAATACAAATTGATATAAAAGTAAAAGATAAAATATATTTAACGATGAAAGATGATGGAATAGGCTGTAGTGATGTCATTAAAGGGAATGGATTACAAGGAATAGAAGAAAGAATAATCAAAGTCGGAGGTCAAGTAGAATATATAACAAAAAAAGGAGAGGGTTTTGAAACTGTGGTTATATTGCCTAAATAAGATGGAATATAAAGTAACCCTCTCCTTCTATTAATGGAGAAGAGTTTAGAGAGACGATATTAACCTTGGACAGGGATAGTTACATGGCCGAGTTTTGTAAGGCTTTTCTTGCAGCTACTACATCTACCCCTAATCCTAAGATATTTTTAATAATTACCTCTCCCCGTTTAATAGGAGCAGTAACCTCAGTAGAATTAAATATTTCAAGACATTCTTCTACTTTGTCCTTTGGCACAACTCCAGTGGTTTTAACAGGTAAGCGACTCATATGACCATTTTCAAGTAGCACTCTGCCAGTTAAAATTCTTGAAGGTTCTGTTACTTCTTTTATTCCAAAATCTCTACCTCTGTTGCAGCTATTTCCTTCAACGCTATAACCTGAAGGAGCAGATTTATTTTCAGTTATAATGAGCTCGCAGCCAATAGGGCATACCTTACATTTTTTTATGATTTTATTCATTGTATCACCTCGAAAAAATGATAACATTATTAATTTTGTAATCTATATAATTATATCATATTAAAAAAATAAGTATAAGTGATTGAGATTTTGAAAACAGGTAATACCTTTTTATGTTTATAAAGAGAGGATATACCCTACTGTTTAGTAATGGAATTTAGCTTGGCAGCAATCAATGGATGAATATATGATATAATATTCTTAAAATTAGCAAAAATGTGACATAAGGACATAATACAAGGGGGTAACCATATGGAACATTATTCAATTGAGCCTAACAAAAATATATTTATTGTTTTTGTCGGACTAACAGCATCTGGATATAATCTTGCAGAAGATAGCTGTAATAGGGACATTATAAATTCAATAAGAGAGATAAAATATGACGCAGATATCATTGACTATTTTAAAAAAGCTAGAACTTCAACTTGTGAAGTTAATCCATATTGGCCAAGAACTTTTTTGCTATCTTTATCGAGCTTATTTATAACTAAAAGACTTTCCTTAGAATATACAAATTTTCCCGAAATGTTAAATTATATGAAGAGTCTCCAACAGATTAATCCGGATGAAATAAATGAAGAGTTAATTAACTGGTTAAAGGAACTTCCTATTAAAATTGATGAGCTTCAAGATAATAGTATGGTTCAAGAAATATGGTCTAAGTATATTTCATTAGTAAAAGAAAATATAGAAAAATATGATTTAATGGCTAATCAATCTTATTCATCAATAAAAAGGGTTTTAGATATCTCTGAAGAACTTCTTCCAGAGTTAATTATAATTCCAAATTATTTACAAGCTCATGAGGCTACTGATTTTGTTACTATAGAAGATAAAATCTATATAATAACAGCTAGATTGGATAAGGAATCAATAGTCCATGAGTTATTACATCACATTTTAGATATTAGATTGGAAGAGTGTAGAGATTTAATAGATGAAAATCTATATTTGCTTAAACCCGTTTTAGATGAGATGGTTCGATATCAGTATGCTTGGGATTATGATAAAGGTTCATGGAGTAGAGTCTTTGAAGAAAATTTTATAAGAGCTATTTCAACTTGGGTAATTTTTCATGATGATTTAAATAATGCACGGATAAATGCAAATCTTCATGAGGGTTATGGTTTTATTTATGTTCCCATTATTTTGGAACAACTATTTTTAAAATGGAAGGGTTTAGATAATATTGATGAATTTGTAGAGGATTGTTTGGAAGAATGTAAAAAATGTATATAAAATGAGGTGAGAAGATTGGTTAGGGTACGAGGTTTTGAGGAAAGAGATAGAGAAGCTATTTTTAAGTTAGTTGCAAATTTTAGAGTAGATTTAGCAGAGTTAAAAGGAATTAAAGAGGAGCCTAATATAGATAAGGCAAAAGAAGAAATAGAGGACTATATGGATTACAAATACCCCATATTTGTTGCGGAAGTTGAAGAAAATATAATAGTAGGATATTTGGTTTGCAAGGTCTGTGAAGATATTGTTTGGGGAGAGTCCCTCTATGTCCTACCAGAGTATAGAAGAAGGGGAATAGCTTCACTATTATTTAATGAAGCAGAAAAATTAGCAAAAGAATTTGGAGAGGATACGGTTTACAATTGGGTGCATCCGAATAATCATAAGATAATTAAATTTCTAGATAAGAGAGGATACAATGTTCTTAACCTTATTGAGATACGTAAATCAAGGGAAGGAGAAGTGAGTGATCAAAAGATAAGGGTAGATGAAAATGAGTTTAATTATTGAGGGGAGGGCTAAATTGATAGACTTTTATTTGACGGCACAAAAAAGGAAAGGATTATTGGAAATTTACCTGTTGCTGAAATGCGATATGTATTAGATATAAAAATATAGGAAAAGAATTTGCTTATTCAATAGATGAATAAAACAGATTTAAGTTTCTTGACATGGATGTTGATACATAATATAATCTTTATATAAGACTAATAGAGGTGATGGAGTTCACCTTAACCGCTTAATGCTAATGACTCCTACAGGATACTATAGTTGTACCTGTAGGAGTTTTATTTTTTCCAATTATAGAGAAAGGGAGAGGATTTTATGGCGGCAAGTTTAGCAATAATAATGTTGTTAGGATTACCAGCAAACAAACTGTTTGAAAAATTGAAGATGCCGGGATTATTGGGGATGCTACTATTAGGAGTTGTTGTAGGACCTTATGGTTTTAATTTATTGCAACAGGATATGATTAATGCCTCAGATGATTTAAGAAAAATTGCCTTAATTATTATTTTATTAAGAGCAGGACTTGGAATCAGTAAAGAGGACTTAAAAAGAAACGGAAGTACTGCTTTAAAGATGAGCTGCATACCCGGTTTAGTAGAAGGGTTCTTCATTTCATTTGTAGCTACGAAGCTTTTAAATTTTTCATTTGTAGAGGGAGGAATATTGGGTTTCATCCTTGCAGCAGTTTCTCCCGCAGTAGTAGTTCCTTCTATGTTAAAATTGATTGAAAATGGTCTAGGAGAGGCTAAAGGCATACCGACATTGATATTAGCAGGGGCCTCCATTGATGATGTGTTTGCTATTACCATATTTAGTGTTTTCTTAGGATTGTATAGTGGCTCTCATATAAATATAGGAGTACAAATACTAAATATTCCTGTATCCATATTATTAGGTATTATAGCTGGGATTATCATTGGTTGCATATTAATAAAAATCTTTAAAAAGCATCATATAAGGGATACTAAAAAGATATTGTTGATACTAGGTTTAGCAATTTTATTAACTGAGATAGAAAACTTGTTAAAGACGAAAATTCAAATAGCTTCTTTATTAGGAGTAATGACTATAGGATTTATAATATCAGATAAGCTGCCTAATGTAGGGGAAAGACTATCGGTAAAGTTTAATAAGGTATGGGTATTTGCAGAGTTATTACTATTTGTATTGGTAGGAGCTCAAGTTAATGTCCATGTAGCTTTTGATGCAGGAAAAGTAGGGATTATAATCATATTAGCGGGTCTTATAGGTAGAAGTATAGGGGTATTGATTTCCCTATTAGGAACGGATTTAAATTGGAGAGAAAGACTTTTTTGTATAATTTCCTATGTACCAAAGGCTACGGTGCAAGCAGCAATGGGAGCAGTTCCATTATCCTTAGGAGTAGAGTCTGGAGAAGTTATTTTAGCCATTTCGGTATTATCCATAATCATCACAGCACCTTTAGGAGCTATAGGGATTGATTATTCTGCGGAAAAATTATTACAAGACTAATTCTTTATAATGCTAAGTAAAAAAATACTCTTGCGACAATAGTTATTATTGCCGCAAGAGTAGCTTATTTATTTAATCTTATTTGCTGGCATGTTTTGACCATTTTGATGTAATGTCAATTTTATTACATTGCCTTTTTCATCTTTTTCAAAGGTAATATCAGCATCTACTATTTTATAGAAATATTCTATTTCTGACTTAGGGAATATTTCGTATTTATCTTGTCCTGTAAGTTGGGCATAAATTTTATCATTTTCCTTTGTAATGCTAATAATTACATTAGGGGCTAGTTCATACTCTCCTACATAATCGCCATATATTATAGGATTTACGACTGTTGTTTCTTTTTCTTCTACTCTTTTACAATTAAACTTCATGCCTAATTGTTCAAATGCTAGTTCATTAACTTCGCCCTTATCGTTCATTATAAATTCAATACGAGCATCTACTATTTTAGCGAAGAATTTATTATTTGATTGTGGGAATACTTCAAAAGCTTCTTGTCCTGTAACTTGAAAATAAAGTTTGTTATCCTTTTTTAATACATCTATATATGATCCATTTAAAAAGTCATATTTTCCAACATAACTGTCATATAATTTTGGGTCTTTTATTTCAATTTCCTTTAAAGCTTCTGGCATCTTATAATCCCTGTTAAGAACTATGGAAGTTAGGGTATCTGCTAAAGATTGAGAATCATGATATCCATTATTTGTTAACACAATGATAGCAAGATCTTCGTCTGGATATCTAGTTATATTAGCAGTAAATCCAAAAGTATTTCCACCATGGAAAAGTTTTTTGCCCCAGTCTGTATCGGAAATCATCCATCCATAACCATAACTTACTCCTTGAGATGTATCTATATGTCCTTTAAATATCTTATCTATAGTTTCTTTTTTTACAAGCTCTTCTGTTTTTAAAGCTCTATCCCATCGGTATAGGTCTTCAACTGTAGAGTATATATTTCCTGCACTATAAGCTTGAGTTAATACAAGCCTATCATCTACAGGGGCTACCTCTAAAAATCCTGAATATGGAGTCGCATCATGTAAACCATTATCTTTACCGTAGCATATTCCTGTATTCGTCATATTAAGAGGTTCAAATATATTTTTTTGTAGATAATCTTCATAAGAGGTATTCGTTACCTTTTCTAATATTATACCTAATAATACATAATTGGTATTGTTATATTCGAATTTTTCACCAGGTTTAAATTCTAAAGGCGTATCCTTTATAAGGTTAATGACCTCCATAGGATCCTTATTATCTAAATTCAATTTAAGGAATTCACTTGAATTTGTATAATTTTTAAGACCTGATGTATGAGTTAATAGATTGTGGATAGTGATTAAATCTCCATTTGGGAAATCTGGAATATATTTTGAAACCTTATCCTCCACATCTATTAATCCTTTTTCAGTAAGCTGCATAATAGCCATTGCAGTAAATTGTTTAGTTACCGAACCAATGGCAAATTTAGTTTGAGGTTTATTCATGGTGTTTTGCTTAAAATCTGCAAATCCATAACTTTGGTCAAGAAGCACTTTTCCTTCTTTAGCCACTAAAATACTACCGTGAAAGTTTTTATTTTTTTCAAGAGCTTTCATGTAAGTGTCTAATTCATCTGTAACTTTTTTATCTTTATCCATTGAAAAGAACACTTCTTTGTTTTCTTTTGGTTGACTTATTCTTAGAACTTGTTCTTTACTGTCCCAGCCTACGATTAAATCTAAGGCACTTCCTAAAAAGTCTACAGATATGAAGGTTTTACCATTCTTAACAACAGGATTAGAATTTAACTTTATATCTTTTCCATGTACATTAATATTGGATTGTCCAACCTTTAGTTTAATGTTTTCAGAACCTTTGGATATATCGATAGTCATATCCTTATCGTTCCAATTAACTTCGTATTTTAGTTGTTCAGCAATTTCACGTAATGGACACATTATTTGACCTTCTTCATTTATATATATTTCGTTTTTTAAAGAAACTGCTGCATCGTTTAATATAACCTTAAGCTTAGGTTGGGAAGCACCTAATATAATAGTAGGTGTACTTAGTAACAAAGCTGTAAGTAATATTATAGATACTAATTTTTTTGATATATTCATCACACACCCCTCCATTTTATATATTTTTAGTTTTAATTAAAGGTTCAGTATAATTATAGCATAGCAAAACTTTAAAAACACATGATTTAATTATATTGGATACAACATGATATAATATTAATATAAAGATTTAAGATAAGAAAATTATAGTTTTAGTGATATAGGAATATTAAGAGGACAATTCAAATTAAACATTGGGGTTCATTAAATACATGAGATAAGTAAATATGGAAAATTTAAAATTAAATGAATGGTTAAAAATAGCAATGGTAGAAATGAGAAAAGTTTAAAGTTTGCTAAACAACATAAAAAATAACAAATCGAATAAGTTTTTATATAGATATTGTTAGAAATCTGATGAAACTAGTAATGTGGTTTTGGTATTATTGGAACAAAACTACTCTGGAGAGCTTGGTTAAACTCTAATTCAATGATTAAGGGTGAATAGATAATTGGTAACCCACTTTTTAATATTATATGTTTGTCGACCTCTAATAAGGTAAAAAACCATGAAGATAGACAATTGTGAGTGTTATGATATCTAAATATGAGGATGCCAGAAAATATATGATATAATATATTTAAAACGGGTAAAAAACATTGAATAGACAGAAACCCATAAGCAACAGCATACAAATAGATACCCACAGAGGAACGTCTTTTAATAGAACTACAGTAGAATGTAAATCACTTTGACCTTATTTTATAGGGGGGTATGAGGTTTCTTTTAATAGAACTACAGTAGAATGTAAATACTACTCTTACCTCATATCCTTCTGTTAAATCTTTACTTTTAATAGAACTACAGTAGAAATCAAATTTATACGTATCTAACCACTTGTAAAGATAAATAAAAAATAGAACTATAGAAAATTTGACGAATAAAAATCCCTATGAACTTATAGCCTTTAAAAAGATTGCCAATGGGATATAGTAGGGAAATTTAACTATAGTTAAATTAAAAACAATCTTATTATTATAAGTGGATTCATAGGAATTAAATATCCAATTACATAAACTTATATTTAATTTCTTATTTACTAATACTTTTAAAGTAAATTTTATTATGTGCTACAGAGGAATCGTTAGGTTTGTATTCTCCAGCTTTATCATTATATTTTATTGCTTCTTCTATGTTTCCGAGTATATTGTAGCATAGACATAGTTTCATACATGGAATATATCCCCAATAGTCATGTTGTATAAATCCCCAGCTGTTAATAGGTTCTTCTAGTTCTAAAGCTAGTTTATACCAGAATATTGCTTTTCTATAATCTTCATTACTAAAGTGGTAATCTCCTAACCTACAGCAGGTTTCAGCTCTCGGAATATCGTATTCAAAACTTTTTAGTAAAATTTTCAACATATTTCTTTTATCATTAATATTCTCATAACAAATTGAAAGAGTATAGCAGGCAGCTATATTGTCTTCTACCCATCCTCTTCTTGTATCTAAAAATTTATTAAAATATTCTATTGCATCATCATATTTTTCATTATAGAATAATTCCCTAGCATAATAGTATAGACCCCTAGGTGTTAAGGTTCGCCCTTCCATAATAGCCTTTTTATAAATAGCCAGATTTCTACCTTGAATCGCTGGACGTTCTTTCTTGTGAGTTATGCAAATATCAGAGTTTATTATGTTTCCTCTTAATTCTAGATATTCATGAACAGGCTCCATCCATTGATAGTTATTTATTCTTTTTAACAAACGTTCTCTAAAATATGATAAAGTTACATTACCATCTTCATCAAACCCTACATTATATTTCATCATCACTACATCAACATTAGGGTCTAAATCTCGTTTTAATTGTTTGAATTTTTTTCTATCTTCCTCAAGAATAACATCATCAGCATCTAGCCAGAGAATAAAATCTTTCGTAGCTTTAGAAAAAGAATAATTTCTTGCTGCTGAAAAATCATCAATCCATTCAAAATCAAATACATTATCGGTATATTTTTTGATGATTTCTTTTGTATTATCCTTAGAACCGGTATCTACTATTATTATTTCATCAGCAATATCTTTTACAGAATCTAAACATCTAGCTATAACATCTTCTTCATTCTTGACAATCATGCATAGACTTATAGTTATCATCTAATCACCTCAAAAAATGTTTTTCAGTATATACTATGAAAGGGAATTTGATTTTGTGATTTATATGAGATATACATATTAAGAGCAAATAAAAAATTGAGTTCCATTAAATATAGAACTCAATTTTTAATATATTATTTAGCATTTGGCTTTATACCAAAGATATCTGTCGCAGTACTTGCAGGACGTTTTGTCGAACTAGACGAATTATTTGTAGTATTATTTGTTGACCAGGTATTACTGGGAATATTATTGCTATGAAGAGGTGATGGTTTTGCTGGTTCTTTCATTTTAGTTGCTGTTCCTGTTGCTAGGGAATATCTTTTGGCACATCCACATCTATAATTACTCTGTTTTGGTTTATTGATATTAACTTCATTTCTATTATTAGGCATAAAATGTGACATATTAAATCTCCTTTCTATATTTACGATTAGGATAATTTTCTAAATGCTATAATATATAGCACATCATTAGATGATTTATCCCTACAATATAATATGAAAGATAATATAAAAGGTTTGTAAATTCCATATAATCAGGAAATGTATTGGAAACTTTAAAATCAAAAGAAGCTGAGTTCTATTTAATAGAGAACTCAACTTCCAATATATTTTTAGGTAAACTACTAAGTTAATACTCCTACTCCAACAGGACTACTTCCAACAGGAATAGTAGCTATAACGGTATTAGTAGCCCCATCTATTACAGATACGGTATTATCAGCTACGTTAGTAACATAAATTAAATTCTTATTTTGGTCTACATCAGAGATGACAGGGTTGTTACCCACAGGAATAGTAGCGATAACTGAATTAGTAGCACCATTTATTACTGAAACCGTATCATCACCAGGATTTGGAACGTAAATTAGGTTAGTACTTGGATTTACAACTACTGCTTCTGGACTAGAACCTACAGGAACAGTAGCAACGACGGTATTAGTAGCTCCATCTATTACAGATACTGTATTATCACTGGTATTAGGAATGTATATTAAATTGGTATTTGGATTTACGCTTGGTATCCTTGGATCAGAACCTACAGGAATAGTAGCTACAACCGAATTGGTTGCTCCATTTATTACTGACACGGTATTGCTAAGTTGATCGCCAACGTATATCAAGTTAGTGTTTGGGTTTACAGCAACGCCAACAGGACCATCTCCTACAGGAATAGTGGCAATAACTGAATTAGTGGCTCCATCTATTACCGATACATTATCATCATCGGTATTAGCAACATAAGCTAAGTTGGTATTTGGGTTTACCCCAATACCTTCAGGATAATTTCCTACGGGAATAGTAGCAATAACTGAATTAGTATCTGCATCTATTACGGACACTGTGGCATCACTAGCATTAGAGACATAAACTCTTCGAGTATTCGGATTTACCCCAATAAGAATTGGATTACTTCCAACTGGAATAGTGGCAATAACTGAATTAGTATCTCCATTTATTACCGATACTGTATTATCTCCAATATTAGCTACATAAATAGTTGGTATTGTAGGTGTAGGTCCCGTAGGTCCTGTGGGTCCAGTAGGACCAGTAGGCCCAGTAGGACCTGTGGGTCCAGTGGGACCTGGGGGACATTTTATAGTTATTTTGAACATACAGTCACAATCATGTTCTTTAGTGCAAGGGCAGGGATAGGGGTAAAATCTTGATTTATCTTTATAATCATAATATGACATTTTAAATCTCCTTTCCATATTTACAATTGGGATAATTTTTTAGATGTTATAGTATATAGCACTTCATTAGACAATTTATCCTTATAATATAATATGAAAAACAATATAAAAGGTTTATAAGTTTTATCTATTAATAGAATTACTTAAGGAGAGGAAATCTAGATTATCATAAAATAATCATAGGAAATAGAGTGAAAATATAGACAACAACGTTCTTATTGATATAATGGATTTAACCCTATATTTTGAAATTATTATGAAAGGACTGATAATACGATGCACTTGCCTAATATTGAAACAAAAAGATTGATACTTAGACCATTTAATCTTGAGGATGCAGAGGAAGTTCAAAGATTGGCTGGAGATGTGGAAATTGCAAAGACAACTTTAAATATACCACATCCTTATGAGGATCGAATGGCAGAAGAATGGATTGGTAGACATGTTGAAGAATATGAAAAGGGAAATGGATTAGCATTAGCAATAACTCATAGAGAAGAAAAGTGTTTGATTGGAGCTATTGGATTGATTATAAATAAAGATTATGATATTGGGAGCTTAGGATACTGGATAGGTAAAACCTATTGGAATAAAGGGTATTGTACAGAAGCAGCTAAAGCTATATGCGAATATGGTTTTCAAAACATTGGTCTACATAAAATATATGCTACTCATTTAAAAATCAATCCAGCTTCTGGAAAGGTTATGCAAAAAATAGGAATGAAACAAGAAGGAATTCTTAAAGAACATGTAAAGAAGTGGGGCAAATATGAAGACTTAGTCTATTATGGTATGCTAGAAGAAATGGATATCATTATTAAAGAAATGAATGAAGAATTATTTTTAGATACTGCTAAAATGATAACAGATTTAATGAATTATCATAGAAGACTTAACGATGCACCAAAAGAATATTGGCAAACCGATGAGGAATCAGTTGAAACTTTAAAGGAATGGTGCGAAAAAGGCAAAATTTATAATATATTTAATTGTGATGAGGTGGTTGGATTTTTCTATATGAAGTTTGGAGGTCAAAATGTAGCATGGTTAGAAGACTTATATATAATTGAAGATTGTAGAAGAAAGGGAATAGGAAAGATAGCCATGTCTAAATTGGACGAACTAATGATAGAAAAAGGTGTAGCAGCAATGTTTGTAGATATTATCCCAAGAAATACGAGTGCTTTTAAATTTTATAGGGAATGTGGATTTGATCATCTAAATTTAATACAGTTGAGAAAGAATTATGATGTGAAATTAAATAAAGATGATGATGTTGAAATACTAGGTTTTAATTTCAAAAAGTATTAATCGAATATTCGAAATTTTATTTATCAAGGAGGGGTAATATGGCAACTTGGATTGCTCACCTTAGGGTAGCGGAAAACATATTAAATAAGGGACATGATTTTCAACCTATTCCCTTCATTGTAGGGAATATTGGACCTGATTCAGGAGTTCCCAATGAAGATTGGAGTAATTTCAATCCGCCAAAGAGTATTACACATTGGATGGATGGTGAAAAAAACATAGATGCTATAGGCTTTTATAATAAATATTTGAATAATGAAAAAGTAAGGGAAGATGTGGATAGATACTCTTTTCTCATGGGATATTATGTTCATTTGTTGACTGATATTGAATGGCAAAAAAGCTTCAGACGAAAAAAGGAAGAATCACTATATAGAGATGGCTTGTCTAAAGATCCTAATTTTATATGGACTATAAAAAAAGACTGGTATGGTCTTGACTATTTATATTTGGACAAGCACGAGGACTGTGTTTTTCATACTTTATTTAAAAAAATAAAGACTGTTCCAGATTATCTGGACTATTTTCCTAAAGGAGCATTTGAAAGACAGGTAAAGTATATAACTGAGTTTTACTTGGGTAAGAACAATCAGACAAAAGAAAACTTTATTTATTTAACTGAAGAAGAAATGGATAGATTTATTGAAAATACAATAGAAGTGATTTCGATGACATTAAATGAATGTAGGTTTTCGCGACATAGGTAGAATAGATAATATAATTTTGAAGTTTTCAGTAATTATTGTTGAGTTCAAGGAAAAATTTAATTTGTAATAAAAGGGTGAGAATTTATGAATATTATAATTAAACCAATGGAGATTAAATATGCAAATGAAATAGCTAATTGGAAATATTCCATGCCTTATGAAATATATAATTTAAATGGAAGCCAGGAAGATATAGAAGAATTGCTTAAAGGCTCATATTATGTAGCCATAGATAAAAAATGTAATATTGTAGGGTACTTTTGCTTTGGAAATGCAGCACAGGTTCCAATTGGTAATAAGTATGGAGTATATGATGATAATCAGTTTATTGATATTGGATTAGGTATGAGGCCAGATTTATGTGGTAAAGGAAAAGGATATGAATTTTTTATAAGAGGATTAGAATTCGGTAAAGAAATATATTCAAAGGATAAATTTAGATTAACAGTAGCCGAATTTAATAAGAGGGCAATAAATTTATATGAAAAAGTTGGATTTAAAAAAGTAACGGGATTCAAAAGATTAGATGGTCAGGAAACTATAGTATTTTTAATTTTGGAAATGTCTTAGGAGATATAATTCAATATAAGAGCATTATTAGTATTGGATATGCAAAATTGTATTTTAAATTGTAAGGAGTTTAGTGATGAAAGAAAAAATATAATGGAGCTTATTAAGATGTTTGAAAGGAATCAAGAAATTATCATCTTTGCAAGGCATGTAGATGAACATGATTTAGAAAGTTCATTTTATATATTAAGCGAAAAATCCGAAATACCCGTGGAATATGAAAGATATGCTGATTATACTGTTAAAAAGCAAACTCCTAGTATGTTTGCAGGTACAGAATTGGGCAAAATTTCAAAAGATGAAAAAATAGAACATTTAGTTATATCGGGTTTTAATACAGAGTTTTGCTGTATGTTTACTGCTATAGCAGCTTATGATAGAGGTTATAGAGTGACTTTTGTAGAAGATGCAACAGGAACGGTTAATGATGAGGATGTATATGAAATGGAAGGTTTAGATATAAAAGATTTTGTAGGTTCAGTATTAGATTGGTCGGGAGCAGTGGAAGTATTATATTTAGAAGAATACAAAGAAATATATTCAATTTATTAAAGGGAGAATAAAGCTATGAAAATAGATAGACTACTTTCTATTATAGTCATATTATTAAATCAAGATAATGTAACTGCTAAAGAATTGGCTGATAAATTTGAGGTTTCTACAAGGACTGTTTATAGGGATATAGATACTATTAATATGTCAGGTATACCTATAGTGTCTAATCAAGGAAGGTATGGGGGATTTAGTATTTTAGAAAACTATAAGATTAACCATCAATTGTTGACATTAGATGACATGATTTCAATAGTTGCTGCACTTAAAAATATAGACAATTTTACTCAAAATAAAGATGTGAATTTAACCATTGATAAGATAAGTAGTCTTGTACCTCAAGATAAGAAAGAGGAGTTTAACCATTATTTTAATGAGATAATAATATGTGATTTACCTTGGGGATATAGAACTAATTCAAAAGATAAGGAAAAGTTTCAGCTATTACATGAAGCGATAATTGAAGAAAAGTTATTAAATATAGAGTATAGAGATTCCTATGGGAACATAACAGGAAGGAATATAGAACCTATAAGTCTAGTTCTAAAGGGGTTCAATTGGTATGTATTTGCGTACTGTCATTTAAGAGAGGATTATAGATTTTTTCGTCTTTCTAGGATATATAAAATCAAGTCGTTAGAAGAAAAATTTAGTCGTAGGGAAATGTCCTATGAAGATTTTAAAGAGAGAAGTAATTCCAATTATAATATGGTAGAGCTTGTATTGAAATTTTCTCCAGAAGTATATCAAAGGGTTACAGATTTTTTCTATGAAGAGGATACTATTATAGATGAAAATGGATATAAGATAGTTAACGTTTCATATCCTGAAGATGAATGGGTGTATTCCATGATATTGAGCTATGGTGAATATGTGGAAGTAGTAGAACCATTACATATAAAAAAGATTATTAAAGAAAGGGTATGGAAAATCTATGAAAAATATTAAATATGACATATAGCTGTCAAAACATAATGTTATTATAGAGTTAAATAATAATGTTGAGGAGGAAATGTTATGGAACAAAAATATTGTCAAAGTTGTGGAATTCTTTAGGTAAAACAACATAAGGTGAATGGTATGAGCCGTATGAAGGGAGACTTTTACGTATGGTTCTGTGAGAAGGTTGGTGAAATTCCCCTTGCTTACTCGATTTGGAGATCGATAAATAAAAACGATTTCAAAAAAATGTCGAAATATTGTGAAAATATCTTGTGCTAATTTCTTGATGGATCATCCTTAATATATTAATATAAATTCAAGGAAAGTAAAATAATTATAAATTTGGCAATAATTTTAATGGAGGTGAATTTTATAGAAAAAATAAATAAAAAATTTAGCACATACTTTTTCTTTATCTTAATTCACACAGTTTTGTCTTTCAGTTGTTTTTTTATTGAGGGATATAAGACAATGCTATCAAAATCTGCTCCATCTCAAAGTAAAATAATAGAACCTAGTTGGATTAAAGCAATACAAATGGATCAAGTAAATAGCTATATTTCATTTATATTAAGAATTACTGCACTTGTTTGTTTGCTTTATTTCATGTACATTTTAGGAACAAAGGATAATTCTAAGATAAAAAAATCCTTATTATTAACTGCTATTTATTTAATATTAATGATTATAATAATAGTCATTGCAGATTATACAGAACTTGTCCTTTATGGGAATACATTCTTATTATTTTGGAGAAGCATAAGATATATTATTTTGATTATTATAATAGGGATAATCAGACAAATTATTATGAAATTAAAAGAAAGGGGTATTGGAAATGAGTAAAATAACTAAAAGAAGTTTAGTTTTTTTATTTATAATGATGCTTATCTTAAATGGGAGTAATATAATTTCGCATGCAGAAAGTATCGAAGAGAATGGTGAGACTAGTGTTTTGTTTAAAGATTTTATAAATGAAGCCTATAATAATATAGATAAACTTCGTGTTGTAAAGAAAGATGGAGAAAATGTTACCGATTATTTCATAAATAAGACAAAAGATTTATTTGATAAAAAAGACTATAAAGCAATTCAAGAAATTATAGTTAATGAGGAATTAACACCATTTATAGAAATCATAATCAATGGCAAAAAAATAATGATTTAATGAGTACTGGCAGAGTTCAATATTGTTACGATATAATAACACATGAGTATAATTTACAAGGGAAGATTCAATCTTGGGATGTAATACTTGAAGGAACAATTGTATATAATCCTAATACTGGGGAGATCTATTCTGCAAATAACCCTAGACTTGATTTATATGATATTTCAGGAGTAAATTCTCAACTTAGTCCATATTTTAAGGGTGTTTCAACTGGTTATAATATAATGCCAAGTAAAGTAAAATTCTATGCAACATATGATATGGAGGCAAGGTTAAATGGGAAAATCGATGGGGTAGATATAGATCCACCCGCAATTTTAAAATTCGGAACCTATACAGCACAATTTTATGCATATCGTGATTAGTATGTATTTTAGGAAAAAATGCACTAGGGACGGTTCTGTTTGCATCACATTAGGTTTATCTGGCTTTGGAGTAAAAATAGGGCAGACATAGTTGTCTGCCCTATTTTTATAGGACTCTCCTCAATAATTAAACTCATTTTCATCTACCCTTATCTTTTAATTATTCACTTCTCCTTCCCTTGATTTACATATCTTAATAAGGTTTAGAACATTATATCCTTTCTTATTTAAAAATTTAATTATCTTATGATTATTTGGATACACCCAATTATAAACCGTATCCTCTCCAAATTTTTTGATAATTTTTCTGCTTCATTAAATAATAGTGAAGCTATTCCCCTTCTTCTATACTCTGGTAGAACATAGAGAGACTCTGCCCAAACAATATCTTCACAGACCTTGCAAACCAAATATCCTGCTATTATATTTTCTTCAACTTCTGCAACAAATATAGGATATTTATAGTCCATATATTCCTCTAATTCTTATTTTGCCATATTCATATTGGGCTCTTTTTTAATTCCTTTTAACCCCACTAAATCTACTCTAAAACTTGCAACTAACTTAAAAACTTCTTCTCTATCTCTTTCCTCAAAACCTCGCACTCTAACCAAACTTCTCACCTCATTTTATATATAATTTCTACATGCTCTCAAACAATCTTCTACAAATTCATCAATATTATCTAATTCTTTCTATTTTGGGAGCTATATAATAGAGTGAAAATATAGACAACAATGCTCTTATTGATATAATAAAGCTAATATTATGTATTGAAATTATTATGAAAGGACGGATAATATGATTCACTTACCCAATATTGAAACAAAAAGATTGATACTTAGACCCTTTAATCTTGAGGATGCAGAGGAAATTCAAAGGTTAGCTGGAGATGTGGAAATTGCAAAGACAACTTTAAATATACCACATCTTATGAGGATGGAATGGCAGAAGAAAAATTTAGTCGTAGGGAAATGTCCTATGAAGATTTTAAAGAGAGAAGTAATTTCAATTATAATATGGTAGAGCTTGTATTGAAATTTTCTCCAGAAGTATCCCAAAGAGTTGCAGATTTTTTCTATGAAGAGGATACTATTATAGAGAAAAATGGATATAAGATAGTTAACGTTTCATATCCTGAAGATGAATGGGTATATTCCATGATATTGAGCTATGGTGAATATGTGGAAGTAGTTGAACCATTACATATAAAAAAGATTATTAAGGAAAGAGCAAAGAAAACTTATGAAAAATATTAAATATGACATATAGCTGTCAAAACGTAATGTTATTATATATTTAAATAATAACATTAAGGGGGAAATATTATGAAACAAAAATATTGCCAGAGTTGTGGAATGCCAATGGAAGATAGTCTTTATGGAACAGAAAAGGATGGGACTAAAAGTGATGATTATTGCATCTACTGTTATAAAGATGGGGAATTTGGAAATCCCAATGAAACTATGGAAGAGATGATAGAAACCTGTATACCTTTTATGAAAGAAAGCGGTATGGATGAAAAACAAGCAAAAGAAATTCTAAATAATCAACTTCCACAGTTGAAGCGTTGGAAAAAATAAGAAGCATTGGAGTTTATAGAATATAAGGGGACATGATAAATGAAGGATAAGTTTGATTATAAGAAGGAATATAAGGACATCTATATTCCAAAACGGAAACCGATGATAATTGAAGTACCAACTATGAATTTTATTATGGTTGATGGAGAAGGTGCACCGGAAGATAAAGAATATCAGGATGCTATGCAAGTTTTATACTCATTATCATTTACCATTAAGATGAGTAAGAAGAGTGGACAACAGCCAGATGGATATTTTGAATATGTAGTACCTCCATTAGAAGGTTTATGGTGGTGTAATGGGGGTAGATTGGATTGGAATGTGCCAAAGACCAAATGGTTATGGACATCTATGATACGTCAGCCAGAATTTGTTACAGAAGAAGTTTTTAAATGGGCTGTGGAAGAATGCAAAAAGAAAAAGCCAGACATAGATGTATCTAAAGCTCGTTTTGTCCCTTTTACAGAAGGACTTTGCGTTCAGATGATGCATATTGGACCATATGATGAGGAATATACATCTATTGAGTTAATCGATAAATTTATTGCTGAGAATAATTTAACTGATATAACAGATGATGTTCATAAACATCATGAAATCTACTTATCCGACCCACGAAGAACTTCAAAAGAAAGATTGAGGACTGTACTAAGATTTCCTATACAAAGATAACAGGATATTATCCTGTTATCTTTGTAATTTTTCCCAGTGAATAAATGTTTCTTCGTATTCGTCTTCAAGTAATTCCTTTTCCTTGTATAATTCAAATAGCTTTTCTGCATCTACACTATTTAAAACCATTTGTTCCTCTAAAACATTTAATTTTTCTTCTAGCAACTCTAATTCCTCTTCTACCTTTGCCAGTTTATATTCGTTGATAGGTTTTTTTATAGTCTTTGTCTGAGTCTTTTTAGGTATTTTAAAATCCTTTTTAGCGGGAATCCCTATCATTTCCTTTTGTCGTTCTTCTAAATAATCCTCATAAGGCATAGGATATAGCTTTCCCTTATGGTTTTCTATCACCATAATTTTGTTGGCTATTTTTTGTATAAAATATCGGTCATGAGAAACAAACAATATGGTTCCTGTAAAGTGAAGTAATGTTTCTTCCAATACTTCCCTTGAATCAATGTCTAAATGATTAGTCGGCTCATCTAAAATCATGAAATTAACATCTTCATAAATTAAGGAAGCTAATTTAAGTCGGCTCTTCTCTCCACCTGATAAAGTGTTGATTCTTTTATACACATCATCTTTAATAAATAGCATTTTTGCTAATTCAGACCTTGCTTCTCTTTCAGTGATGGTATGCGTATTTGTAAAATATTCTAGCAGGTTCATTTTCTCATTTTCAAAGGTAACATTTTGAGGTAAATATCCTATCTTAATATTTGCTCCTAATGAAACAAATCCCTTATCAGGATTAAGTTCTCCTAAAATCAATTTCAGTAAAGTTGTTTTTCCACTACCGTTTTTCCCAATTATACAAAGATGGTCTTGATAAAATATCGTTNTCTCCAAAAGACTTATTTAATTTGTCTGCTTTAAGTACAATTTTGCCTGAACGGTTAGTATCTCTAGAAGATAGTCTAATTTTTTGATTTTCCAAAACGGGGCGATCTAATACTTCCAATTTTTCTAAACGTTTTTCCAGTTCCTTGGCACGCTTATACATTTTTTCGCTATCTCTCATAGCTCCCCATATACGATAACGTTGAATTTGACTTTCCATTCTTTCTATTTTCTTTTGATTATTCTCATAAGCCTTATATTCCAACAGAAAGCGTTTTTCTTTTTCTATTACATAATAACTATAGTTTCCATCATATACAGATGTACTTCTAGGAGTTAATTCTACAATCTTTTTTACCACCTTATCTAAAAAACGACGGTCATGTGATATTACCAGAACAGTACCCTTATAATCCTGTAAAAAGTTTTCTAGCCACTCTATAGAATCAATATCTAGATGATTAGTTGGCTCATCTAATAAAAGAATATCAGGTTCTTCTAACAAAAGCTTTCCTAGCATGACCCTAGTTTTTTCGCCACCACTTAACTGTTCGAAGATCATGTTTCTATAATTATCTTCTATCTTTAGACCCTGGCATACTTTATTCATACGTGTTTCAATTTCATATCCCCCTTGTAGTTCGTATTTTTCCATAAGAGATCCATAGCTTTTTACAGCCATATCCAAAGATACTCCATTTAATTTTTTCATCTGATTTTCTATAGATTTCATTTCCTTTTTTATATCCTTAATATTTTGAAACGCTTCTTCAAGTATATCAATAACAGTAGCATTTAAGTTATAATTAAAAATTTGATCCAAATAACCAACTTTGGCTCCTTTTCTAAAACTAATGTTGCCTTCTTGATAATCCTCAATACCCATCAAAATTTTCATTAGAGTGGTCTTTCCACATCCATTTGAACCAATAAGACCTACTCGTTCATTAGTTTTTAATTCAATCGATATATTTTCGAATATTTTATTAGCACCGTAATACTTAGTTATATTATTTACACTACATTCAATCATAGTTTTCTCCCTCGCTTATTATTTTATGAATAGCGTTGCAAACGTCCCATGCCCACCCATTACCATAAAAGTATACAAAAAAACCCAAAGCCATAATTAGCTTTGGGTTATCATACGGATTAAAATATATTTATCATATGACAAATATCCTAACAATAAAAATAAGAGTATTCCCTAATACTAATATGGTATTGCAACAATTTGAATCTATTTTTGGACGCACCTCTCCCGTAAACAGTTGATATTGCGTTTGTAATTGACTCAAATTTAATCCATCTTAGTATTGTACTCATTTTACAAATCTCCCATAATTAAGTAATTAATTCAATTATATTAGATATAGTCTATTTAGTCAAGAATTTATTTCATATCTTAAATTAGTGTTGAATAATTTCATATTCTCCTATAGAATTGATTAATGTATAAATTAATTTGGAGGGTGTTATGGACAGAAATTTAAACTTAACAGAAGGTAAAATCACAAGTACATTGACCAAACTAGCATTACCAATTATGGGTACATCATTTATTCAGATGGCATATAGTTTAACAGATACAATGTGGCTAGGAAGGGCAAGTACAAAAGCTGTGGCAGCAGTAGGAACAGCGGGTAATTTAATGTGGTTTGGATCAGGATTAATTCTCATTACTCAGGTAGGCCTAGGCGTAAGCGTTGCACAATCCTATGGCAGAAATGATATAGAAGAAGTTAAAAAATATATTTCTCATGGATTTCAGTTAGACATATTTATTGCAATATTATACTCATTATTACTGTTTTTATTTAAGTCTCAGATTATAGGCTTTTTTAAACTAAATGATTTTGAAGTAATTAGAATGGCAGAGGAATACCTTGGTATAATTGCTATTGGAATTATTTTTCACTTTATAAATCCAATTTTTTCAACTACCCTTAATAGTTCAGGTAATAGTGTAACTCCGTTTAAGTTAAATGCTCTTGGCTTAATAGCCAATATGATACTAGATCCTCTTCTTATCTTTGGATTGGGACCAATACCATCTTTAGGAGTAAAAGGTGCAGCAATAGCTACAATATTTGCTCAATTTATTGTGACCTTTGTATTTGTAATTCTAGGAAAGAAAAGTAATAATGTTTATTCTCATATCAACCTATTTATGAAACCAGATTTTAGGTATATTAAAAGAATGGTGAAATTAGGGTTTCCGCCTTTTGTGCAAACTGCTATTCATTCTGGCATAAGTATGATGTTGACTAGAATTGTTGCTGGATTTGGAGATACTGCTGTTGCGGTTTTAAATATAGGTTCTCAAATTGAATCTATAGCATGGATGTCTTCAGAAGGATTTTCTTCCGCTATAGCTGCTTTTATAGGGCAAAATTTTGGTGCAAAAAAATTAGATAGAATCAAAAAGGGATATCATAAAGGTATGCAAATATTAGGAAGTATAGGTGCTTTTGCTACTCTTTTATTAATATTTGGAGCAAGACCATTATTTACAATTTTTACACCGAAAGACCCTACCGCTATAAATGAAGGGATCAAATATTTAAGGATTTTAGGATTATCTCAGTTTTTTATGTCAATAGAAATAGGAACAGCAGGTGCTTTTAATGGAATTGGGAGAACTTTACCGCCAACATTAATTGGAGTTGTCTTCAATATTTTAAGGATACCTTTAGCATTAGTATTAAGCAGCACTACATTAGGACTATTAGGGATTTGGTGGAGTATAAGTATATCAAGCATTATAAAAGGAATACTATCGCCAGTTTTATATAATTATGTATTAAAACATAGATTAGAAGATTTGAGTAAAAACTAGATTGTTAAAGTCAAGATGATAGATTCTTATTTTTAGATAGGAAGAATAGGATTTGCTAAGTATTCTGATGGAAGTATTGAAAAAAGAATATGAGCTAAGATTATTTGAAATTAGCTTAAAGCATTGATATTAAGGGTAGGTTTATAAAAAGAGACAACATGGAGAAATTGATGAAGGAATTTGATATGACATTTAATAGAAAAAACAGTAATGAATAATTGATAACGCTTAATTCGCAAAGAAGCTTAGGTTAGAAATTAAAATATAGTAAAACACCTTTTAAAAAAGAGGTGTTTTTCTCATTGACAAGTCTATTAAATTTTGATAATATTCTCAATACGTCTGAAATTAGAGTTTGAAAGGAGGGGGTTAATGTGCATATTTTAGCAGAGAATTTAAGCAAATCTTATAAAATATCCAAGAGAAATTCTGGTGTAAAAAATGCTTTTAAAAATCTTTTTCATAGGGAGTACGAAACTATAAATGCTTTGGATAGGGTATCCTTTGAGATTGAAGAGGGAGAACTGGTAGGGTACATAGGTCCAAATGGAGCAGGGAAGTCTACAACGGTTAAAATATTAAGTGGAATTCTTACCCCGGATTCAGGAAACTGTAAGGTATTGGGAAAAGTCCCTTGGAAGGAAAGGGTAGAGCATGTAGGTAATATTGGAGTAGTATTTGGTCAGAGGACTCAATTGTGGTGGGATCTACCCGTTATAGATTCCTTTGAGCTTTTAAGGGATATATACAAGGTACCTCATAATGATTATGAGAAGACTAAAGATGAGCTTATAGAACGGTTAGATTTAGGAAGTTTTATAAACACCCCTGTTAGACAACTAAGCCTCGGACAAAAAATGCGATGTGAATTAGCAGCCTCATTACTCCATTGTCCATCTATACTATTCTTAGATGAACCTACCATTGGGCTAGATGCAGTATCCAAATTAGCTGTTCGACAATTTATAAAAGAGTTAAACTATGAAAAAAAGACTACGGTTATATTAACTACCCATGATATGGACGATATTGAAACGTTATGCAGCAGGGTTATTGTAATTGGGAAAGGACAAGTTCTATCTGATGGTTCCCTTGATGAATTGAGAAAAAGAGTATCAAAAGAACGAAGATTGATTATTGAACTAGAGAACAATGGATTTGATATTTCCATTGAAGGGGCATACTTAGTAAAATGGGAAGGCAATAGAGCCTATATAAACTTTGATCCCCAAATGATTTCACCTGCAAAACTGTTAGCCACCATATCCAATATTTATGAAATAAAAGACATATTCATAGAGAATCCACCTATAGAAGAAACCATTGCTGATTTATATGGGGAGCTGAGAATATGAGAGCATATCTATCTATAATCAAAATTAGATTTAAGTTACTTATTCAATATAGGACGGCTGCTGTTGCAGGGATATTTACTCAATTCTTTTTTGGAATGGTTCGGGTAATGGTTTTTTATGCTTTCTATAGTATGGCTCCTGATAGAACATCTTTAACTTATATTCAAGCTATAACCTATATATGGATAGGACAGGCGATGCTTGGTATGTTACCGTGGAATGGAGATAGTGAGATACAAAATTTGATTCGGACTGGAAATGTTAGCTATGAACTTCTAAGACCTATTAATCTATATAATCAGTGGTTTTGCAGAGCTTTTGCTTTGAGAACTGCTCCTACTATTCTTAGAGCTATACCTATATTTATAATAGCTTTATTTTTATTGCCAAAACAATATGGAATGATGTTTCCATCTACTCTAGGGGCATTTGTTGGATGGATAATTACCACTTTTGGAGCTTTGATGATCTCCTGTGCTATAACCAATATTATCAATATTTGTACACTTTGGTCTATATCTGGTGATGGGATTGTTAGATTGTTATCAGCTGTTGTAAGCTTTTCTTCAGGAATGATAGTACCTCTTCCTCTTTTTCCAGATTGGCTTAAAAATATTTTAAAGGTATTACCTTTTGGAGGTTTAGTAGACATACCAATAAGGCTCTATATTCAGGATATTCCTATTGCTGAGCTTCATAGATATTTTATCTTTCAAATGGTTTGGGCAGGTTTATTGTATGGATTTGGACGATGGCTGCTAAACAGGAAATTAAAAGGAATCGTAGTACAAGGAGGATAAAAATGAGTGGAATTAGACTTTATTTTAGATATCTATCATTATGTATACAAAGCCAATTACAATATAAAGCTTCTTTTATTATGATGAGCATAGGACATTTTTTAATAACTTTTATAGATTTTTTAGGGCTGTGGGTACTATTTGATAGGTTTGGAAACTTGAAAGGATTTACTTTTGAAGAAGCCGCATTGTTTTATGGGATGGTACATATTGCCTTTGCAATAACAGAGGCTTGGACCAGAGGGTTTGACACCTTTCCTAGATTAGTTAGAAATGGGGACTTCGATAGGATACTTACAAGACCTAGAAACACAGTCGTACAGGTATTAGGTCATGATTTTCAAATGATGCGGGTTGGAAGGTTTTTTCAAGGCCTTATAGTTTTACTTTGGGCAGCTTATAAATTAAATATAAGATGGACTTTTGGCAAGATAATGTTATTAATATTTTCAATAATAGGTGGGAATTTTTTATTTTCAGCTCTTATTGTACTTCAAGCTACACTGTCTTTTTGGTCCATACAGAGTTTGGAGATAATTAACTCTTTTACATATGGAGGGGTAGAAACAGCTCAATATCCACTATCCATATATAAATCTTGGTTTAGGAAAATATTTATATTCATAATTCCTCTTGCATGTATAAATTATTTCCCAGCTATAGCAATACTAGAAAAATCAGATCCCTTAAAATCCCCAATATGGTTTCAATGGAGTTCCCCTATGGCTGGGGTAATATTTTTCCTAATTAGTTTGTGGGTTTGGAAATTTGGAGTTAAGCATTATAAATCCACAGGGAGTTAATTTTTATTGGTTTTAAGGAAGCTAATAGGATAATTGGTTTTATTAAAGATATTTAATTTTTTAAATAAAGGATTTTGTTAGTATATGTAGAATATATAGCTATGTAGAAAGAATAATAAAAATATACTACGAGAGGAGGGGAATGTCATGAGAAAAACAACAAATAAAAGGGACATTCTAACCATTGGAGGAAACTCTTTTTAGTTAAGAGTATTTTATTCCATTGGCAGAAGGTACCCTAAACAAACCTAATAAAAACAAAAAAATTGGAGGTATTAAACAATGCTAATGGAAAATAAAAGTGTATTTGATTGGATAGAGGAAAGACTATCCCCTAATTTTTGTACTTCCGAAGAGTTCGTGTACAATGAAATGGAATCTCAATCGGGTTTTAGTTTGCCTATAATTTATCAGCCTTTTGATTCAACGAAAGTATTTCACTGGACTGATAGGGGAGACCTTTTTGATTATCTCTATTCAACAGATGGAGAGGGGAAAAAGTTGTTAGACTTTGGACCAGGAGATGGTTGGCCTTCATTGATCGTTGCCCCTTATGTTAAAGAGGTTATAGGATTGGATTCATCCCCAAAACGAATTAAGGTATGTACAGAAAATGCAAAGCGAATGGGGATTACAAATGCAA
>LN874947.1:170052-214203 GCA_001282665.1 Clostridiales bacterium mt11 | reverse complement strand
TTGGAACCAAGTTGCCCTTTGAAGATAATACCTTTGATGGAGTAATGGCTGCTTCGTCTGTAGAACAAACTCCAAATCCTAAAAAAACATTAGAAGAATTATATCGAGTATTAAAGCCAGGAGGACGATTAAGAATCTATTATGAAGCATTAAGTGATTATAAAGATGGACAAGAAAATGATTTTTGGATTGCTGAATTAGGTAATGAACTTTGTAAGCTGATATTATTTGATAGAAATATTGATGATGAATATGCAATTCAATATGGGCTGACAGTTAAAATGTCGGAGGAGGAGTTAAGTAAAAGATTATCATTGGATGGTAGAGCTTCCTTTGATAATATTAATATTTCATTTTTAGAAGATATACAAGATAAAATTATTAATGTTCAAGCTTGTAAGACAATACATCCTTCTGGTAAGACCTATATGTCTTGGTTAAGGAAAGTAGGTTTTAAGGAAGTATTACCTTCCCATAGTGGAAGAGTTGCAGCATATAAACTTTTTCAGCAATTTACAGATGAAGACAGACCAAAGGATTTAGATTCTATTGATGAATTGATTAAAAGAGTAGTAAAGATATCTATAGGATTAAAAGCACCAATAGATATGGAACCGATGATAACTGCGGTGAAATAAAACTATAAGTGATAAATTAAAATAAATAATTAAGATGATGTCAATTAATAATATAAAAATTTAAAAATGCACTAGGGGTAACCCTAGTGCATTTTAATGAAATATATTACTTTCTATATATATATTATATTATAAAATCTTCCAAAATTAAAGACTTATAATAATATTCTATTTATATTAGAATGAAATCATTATGTGTTAAGTATTTATTTGGAAGGAGAGTATGCTTTGAGGAGTTATGAAGATGAATTAAAAGAGGAAATGGAATATTTTAACCAAACTATACTTGAAATTCAATTACAGCTATCTCAAAAACTTACTGAAAATGGGGTGAGTAGGGATGATATAATCTCTTCTCGAGAAGAAATGTGGGAAGATATGGGACATTCAACAGGGGATATAGATAAGTTAGTAGAATTAGCCCAATATTTGCAAAATCTAAACATGCAGACATCATCTTATTTTTCTGAAGTAGACGAAATACAAAAGCTTAAAAGATTAAAAGATTCTCCATATTTTGCACGAATAGATTTTACAGAAGACGGTTATAGCGATTTAGAAAAAATTTATATTGGTAGACATACTTTAATAGATAGAAACAATGAAATTCTTATCTATGATTGGCGTTCACCTATTGCAAGCATCTTTTATCGTTTTGAATTGGGACCTGTCTACTATCAAGCACCAGTAGGTGAAATATCAGGAAATGTATCCCTTAAGCGTCAGTATGAAATTAAAGAAGGTAAATTTGAATATTTTTTTGATGCTAATATACAGATAGTAGATGAATTTTTAAGGAAACTATTATCTCAGGGCACTTCAGCAAAGATGACTACTATACTAGAAACTATTCAAAGAGACCAAGATATGATTATTCGAGATGAAAAAAATGATCTTTTAATGGTACAAGGAGTAGCTGGAAGTGGTAAAACTTCCGTAGCTCTACATCGTATTGCCTATTTAATGTATCAAGGAGGTATGTCTAATTTATCTCACAATAATATTGTAATCATCTCACCAAATATACTGTTTAGCAAATATATTTCCAATGTTTTACCTGAACTAGGAGAGGATAATGTGGAAACATTAGACTTTGAAAATATTTGCTATGATATTATAGGAGATGATAGGACTTTACAAACACGAAATGAATTTTTTGAAGAAATTATTTGTGCAGATCATGACATGGAAAAGGATTTAATAAAATCCAGTATGGAATTTAAGACCTCCAGTACTTTCGTTATAATACTCAAAAAATTAATTTTTCATTATGAGTATAGTATGACTCCCTTTGAAGACATTTACTATAACAATAGATATTTATTCCATAGACAATTGCTTAAATCTAAATTTCTCAATAGAAGTGAATATATTTCTACCTGTGCAGGTTTAAAGCAGATTGAAAACATAATTTTAGAAAGGATTAGGGAAGAGAAGGCAGGACGATTAAAAAAACTTGAAAAATTCATATCTAAATATCCAGAACACGTTTTTGAAATAAGGCCTTATGCTAGGCTAATATCCATTAAGGAAATTAGCAAGTTGGCTTCAAATATTCGTCAATTTACCAATATAGATTATTTCAAACTTTATTATGAAATATTTTCAAATAAGGAATTATTCTATACTGTAGCTGAAGGCTTAGAGTTGACAGAAAATATTGAAGAAATTAGAGTTTATACGGTAAAAAATTTACAAGGTGAAGTTCTTAAATACGAAGATGCCTTAGCACTTACTTTCTTAAAGATAGAAATGGGAAATAAGCATATCTATAAAGATATTAAACAAGTAGTCATAGACGAAGCTCAAGATTATTATCCAATCCATTTTGAAATATTAAATTCTCTATTTCCAAATTCTAAATATACTATTCTTGCAGATATAAATCAAACCATAGAAAAGCATACTAAACTAGACTTTTATGAAGAAATACAAAAAATGTTTAAGAAAGAATCAGCCACGCTATTGACCATGTCTAAGAGCTTTCGTTCCACCAATGAAATAATGGATTTTAGTTCTAACTTTATAGATAAATCCATAGAATTAGAGTGTTTTAGCCGTAACGGCACTTTACCAGAGATTATCTTTAGAAATACTAGAAAGGCTTTAGATGAAAAACTTGTTGAAATCATAAAAGGCTATGAAAAGGAAGATTATAAATCCATAGCTGTTCTATGTAAGAGTTTTAAAGATAGTGAGATATTATATGGTGAAATAAAGGATAGATTAGATATAAAGCTTATAGATGGGAATTATTATGAAGATATAATAGGTTCCTTTATTATCCCAATTTATATGTCTAAGGGATTAGAATTTGATGCGGTGATTATCTATGATGTAGATGAAAACCATTATAATTCAGAAGATGATAAAAAATTACTTTATATTGCTTCTACAAGACCTCTTCACAGACTTTCATTATTATATACAGGAAAAGCAAGTAGTCTTTTAAAAGGAATAAATTGTAATGATATTGGATAAGGTTATTTATTTACTTGTAGAAATAATCGAAGTGGATGAAGATGATATAAATGAAGAAGCAGGACTTACTAAGAAATATGAAACCAATCCTATTGATGCAGTAAAATAGATTATAGCTGTTGAGAAAGAATTTAAGATAACGGTATATGATGTAAAGCAGCTTTTTCGACTCGTAGGGGATATGGTTAATTATATTGATAATATTTTTGATAATCAATAGTTTATTGAGATTAATCTCTGTTAATGAAAATTTTAAAAGGGGTGAGAAGAATGGAAAAAATATGTCCTATTTGTGGTAAAGAGAACAATTGTCAACATGATGAGAATTGCTGGTGTCAAAAAATTGAAATACCTGAGTACATTTTAGAATTAGTTCCAAAAGATAAAAAGGGAAAATCTTGCATATGTAAATCCTGTATAGAAAAGTATAAGAAACATGTAGAATAAAGTTAAATACAAAAGGAACTTTAAAAGTAATTCAATAAAATATTTTTAAAGGTCCTTCTTTAATTGGAACACTTGTCATAATAGAAGAAAGATTTTTAATATTTAACCATATAAGAGAAATATATGATAAAATAAATAAAAGTATAAGTTGTGATAAATGGAGAAAGTGCAATATTATGTAATCATGAAAATGGGAGGGGGTTCCATGAAGAATATTAATTGGTCATTAATTATTGGAAGTATCACAATTTTATTACTATTGTTTGTAATGATTTATGAAGACGCCTTAATCACAGCCGACCCTTATTCATTAGATAAAGGATTAGAATATGTTATTAAAGATCAGGTTTTTAAACTAGAACATCCTATTAAGCCTAATCGTACAGATAAATTGGGTACAGATCCATTAGGTAGAAATGTACTTAGCTTACTTATTAAAGGAACTAAAGTAACAGTTGGGATAGCTTTTATTGCTACATTAATTAGACTAGTTTTAGGTAGTTTAGCGTTTGAGATTACCCATAATAGGAAAAAGAATTATAGAGAAAGTAATAGGTTTTATTGTATTTTTATAAGTTTAGCTTTAGAAATAATAATTGGATATTTTATTCTAAATAGAAATTATTTCAAAAGATTGGAGTTACATCAGGCTATATGGGGATATGGAATAGTCTTAGGCATTATAGGTTGGACTAGAGTATTTCATTCACTAAATCAAGGCATCTTTTATAATTGGAATTATAACTATAATAAAACTAAAAATGAAATAGAACTTCCTACTGTTATAATAAGTTTCTTTTTAGAAATGGGTATGGTACTTTTTACCCTTTGCATTTTTGGATTTCTAGGAATAACCGTTGGAATAAATAAATATGCAAATATTAGCACTAAGTGGGGTTCTATTCCTAATTATAATCCTGAGTGGGGAGGTATATTGGCAGTAGCTAAACAAGCTATAGCTTTAAGGAAGTATTGGTTGATACTATATCCTTTAATATTTTTCATAATAAATATTGTAGGATTTCTATTAGTGGCTCATGGACTATTAAATAATATTAATAATTATGGTACTATAGTTTCAAGGAGAATGAAAAAGATTGGAAGATTTCTTTCTCCAAAACAATATGTAAAGGATGTAAAAAGATTTAAGTGGAATAGGACAATAGTAGTAGTTAAATCTATGATAATTTTATTGATAGCTCTATGGATAGCTCCATCAGTAAATGCAGGGGATGAATATAAGATTGATAGTGTAAAAGTTTGGCAGGACTTAGAAACTATTTATAGTGATTTATATATAGATGGAGATATCACTGTAGAAGGAAGAGATAAGGTTGCAGAATATATAGCCAATGAGTTAAGAAATGTGGATAGAATATTACCGGTTTTTAATGAAGAATATATTCAAGATATAGAAGGTCAAGGGAAAAATATAGCTGGATATATTTGGGGAAAATATAGTAATAATCCACTGGTGATAGTAACTGATTATACCAATGGTCTATATGAGAATGGAACAAGTACTGCTGCTATTTTAGAATTAGCAAGAAGTATTGGAGAAAAAAGTAGTCGGAAAATGCCAAGTAGAACAATGGTATTTTTATTTATTGATGGGAAAATGGAAGATGGTAGAGGAGCTTATAGCGTATTAGGAAATAAGAATATAGGTGAAAATAGTTTTTATATATATTTAAGCTATTTAGGACTTGAGGATAATGATGTATTATATATGGATACTTCAACAGTATTTAGCGGTTATAGACGGCATTATAAAAATATAAGGAATGTTAAAGATAGAAGTAAGGAGTTAGGAATTCCTATAAAGCAGGATTATTTTGATCTGATGTTTAAAGATTTAGAAATCTTTTCAGAAAATAAAGTTTCAGGATTAGCTATTTCAGGGGTGAAGAAGGATGATTATAATAAATATCATGGAGGAAGTCAGGATGATGTGAGTAAAATAAATCCTAAAAAACTAGAAGAACAAATACAGCTAATGATGAATATCGTATTAAAATATGCATGGACTGATAAATATTGGTTAGGAGATTCCTTTTAAGATTATAAGTAAGGTAAAAATATTGCAACTATTCATTGAACAATTTATTGCAAAATAATAAATTAAGGAATAGGAGGTTTTTAACTTATGAAAGCATTATTAATAATCGATATGTTGAGGGATTTTATCGATAAAGATGGAGCACTTACTATTGGAGTAGCAGGGGATAAGATAATCAAATTTATTAAAGAAAAGACGGAGGAATTTAGAGAAAAGGGCTATCCTATTATATATATATGTGATAATCATGAAAAGGATGATAAGGAATTTGATATGTTCTTACCCCACTGTATAGCAGGAATGGAAGGTAGTGAAGTAATTAAAGATTTAGAAGTTAAAGATGAAGATAAGCTCATAAAAAAAAGGCGTTATAGTGCTTTCTTTGGTACGGACTTAGATCTTTATTTGAGAGAAAAGAAAGTAGAGGAATTATATTTAGTAGGTGTATGCACTAACATATGTGTCCTTTATACAGCAGCTGATGCTAGGAATTTAGCTTATAAGGTAAATATCTATGAAGATGGAGTAGCTTCTTTTGATGAAGAAGCCCATAATTTTGCATTAAGAGAAGCAAAGAATACATTGGGATGTAATATAACATAGAATAGAATTTATTGAGTACAGGATGATCAATGGAAGTAATCATCCTGTTTTTTATTAAGTAAATCCTAATTTTTTGTAAAATTTAATATAAAAGGCTTATAATAAACTCAAAAATATGATACTCTATATAAGTATACCACATATTAGAAAGGAAAATCAGCTTTGAAAAGGAAGAGAAACCAGATCATATTGTTACTAGCTATAATAGCAGCTTTATCTTTTTTAGGAGGATGTAAAAAAGAAGAAGTAGTAGAAAAAAAGGAGGGAGGGGAAGATATGGCATTAGACCAATTACAATTGCCAGAAAAGGGAGAAGAAATTGCAGTAATAAAAACTAACTATGGGAATATTAAGGTAAGGCTTTTTCCTGAAGTAGCTCCAAAGGCAGTAGAAAACTTTAAGACTCATGCGAAAAACGGCTACTATAATAAAGTAACTTTCCATAGGGTTATATCAGACTTTATGATTCAAGGGGGAGACCCAGATGGAACAGGAATGGGTGGAGAAAGTATATGGGGGAAACCTTTTGAAGATGAATTTGATATAAATTACAGAAATTTAAGAGGCGCTTTATCTATGGCTAATAGCGGACCTAATACCAATGGAAGCCAATTTTTCATAGTACAAAATTCTAAAGTTGAAGAAGATATTATTAAGCAAATGACCGAACTAGGAGTAGAAAAAGGATATCCAGAGGAAGTAGTGGAAGCTTATGAGAAATTAGGCGGAGCTTTTTGGTTAGATTTTAAGCATACGGTATTTGGACAGGTATTTGAAGGTATGGATGTAATAGATGAAATTGCAGCAGTAGAAAGAGATGAAAATGATAAACCTCTAAAGCCTGTTGTAATAAAAAAAATTAAGATAGTTAATTATTAGTTAATAATTGAATGGAGGATTATAATGGATAATATGGGATTATATGGTTTTATTAGCGTGTTTTCATTTGTTGTAGGTTTAGTTAAAGAAATAGTAATAATACTTGCTATTATTAAAGGAATACAGATAGCTAGTGTTTATTTAAAAAAGAAAAAGAATGAAATGGTAGAGGATAAAATAGACGATAAAGATGGAAAAGATGATACAGACAGTACAGAAAATAAATAGGACTAATGGATAATATACTGCCTATAAAAACAAAAAGACCTGAGTTTTCCAATCACAAGCTCAGGCCTTTATAATATTTATTCTTGCCATTTCATAAACTTATCTTCAAGTATAGCAATACCTTTATACATAAGTGCTGAAATTAAAGCTAGAATAAATACACTCATCATTACTAAATCCAGCTTAAATACTTGACCGCCATATACGATTAAATAGCCGATTCCTGCTTTAGATATCAAAAATTCACCTACAATAACTCCTACCCAAGATAAGCCTATATTTACTTTTAGTGTGCTTATCATGGTTGGTATGGAGTAAGGAATAACCACTTTTTTAAGGATTTGAAATTTTGTTGCACCAAAAGTCTGAAGAAGTTTAATTTTATCTTCATCTACGGATATAAAACTAACAAACATATTCATAATAGTTATGACTATAGATACGGTAATAGCTGTAACTATGATGCCAGAATATCCTGCTCCTACCCAGATTATGATAATTGGTGCTAAAGCTGTTTTTGGTAGACTATTGAGTACTACTAAATAAGGATCTAGAACCTTTGCCCAAAAATCTGACCACCAAAGACCTATAGCTATGAGGATTCCTAGTATAGTTCCTGCCAAAAAGCCAATTATGGTTTCAAAGACAGAAATGCCAACATGGTAAAACAAATCACCATTTTTAGTATACTGTAAGAACAACTTCCATATTCCTGAAGGATAGCTCGTTAGAAATGTATCTATCCAATTAAGTCGTGCAGCTATTTCCCATAAGATTAAGCCTACTATTAAAATAGTTATTTGAGTTATGAATATAGTATATTTTCTCTTTTTAACTTTTTTCAAATACTCATCATGTTCTTTTGATATCTTGTTATTAGACATGAACATCAAGCTCCTTCCATATTTCATTAAAATAATATCTAAATTCGGGAGCTTCTCGGCATTTTAATGGAGTTCGTATTCCCTCAGGACAAGTCAAATTAATTTTAATAATATTTTTAATAGTAGCAGGTCTATTGGTAAGAATAATGATTCTATCCGAAAGGGATATAGCTTCAGCTATGTCATGAGTTACTAATAATGCAGTTTTTTTCTCTTTTTTTAGGATTATCCCAATTTCATCTGCTATAGCTAGTCTTGTTTGATAATCTAAGGCTGAGAACGGTTCGTCTAACAGTAGTAGATTTGGTTCAACTATTAAAGTTCTAATCAATGCTGCTCTTTGCCTCATACCCCCAGATAGCTGTCTAGGATAATTATGCTTGAAATCTCCTAATCCATAAGTATCCAGTAGCTCTTCTGCATATTTATAGGAATTTTCATCTACCTTTCCTATGATTTCAAGCCCTAATACCACATTTTGTAATATGGTTCTCCATTCAAATAGATGGTCTCTTTGGAACATATAGCCAATATCCTTTGACGGCTTTACAACCTTATTTCCATTAACCAATACTTCTCCTGTAGAAGGTGTAATTAAACCTGCCACTATTGAAAGCAAGGTAGATTTGCCACAGCCACTTGGGCCTACAATCCCTACTATTTCACCTTCATAAACATCAAAATCTATATTTTTAATTGCTTCAGTTTCACCACTAAGGGTGTGATATATCATTCCAATTTTATTTATTTCTACTATTCTCTTTTTGTCCATAAGCTTCTCTCCTTTAAAAGGGCATATGATACTTTATAATATTCATTAAAAAATTTTATGTGATTATCTACTAGATTTTTAAAAGCAAAACTTAAAAATAAATGATATAATAATAAAAGTTAATTAAAAAGGAGGTAGGGTTTTGCATCAATACAAAGGAAAACTTATAGTACACACAGGCTCCATGTTTTCAGGGAAAACATCTAGCTTAGAAAAAGACGTTAAACGATTTAATATAGCTAAATATAAGACCATAGCATTTAAACCAGTGGTTGACAGTAGATATAAAAGGAATGAGATAGTAACTCACGATTTGACTTCTATGAATTGCATTTTGATAAATACTATAGATGAGATGATGGAATATACTAGTGAATTGAAACCAGATGTTATAGCCATAGATGAAATTCAATTTTTAGATGAACCAGTAGATAAGATTATTGCTGCAATTAATGGATTTCTTGAAAGGGATTTAACCGTTATAGTAGCAGGATTAGACATGGATTTTACAGGTAGGCCTTTTGAAATAGTAAAGGAGTTGATGCCTATAGCTGATTATCTATATAAACATCATGCTGTATGCGTAAAATGTGGTGCAGATGGATGGGTTAGTAATAGGAAATCTAAAGATCAAGAGAGAATTAAAATAGGAGCTTCAGATGAGTATGAGCCCTTATGCAGGAAATGCTTTTTAGAGGAAAAGAAGATGATAGATTAATATACATGAGGTGACTAATGTGGATGATTATATATTATTTGAGCCATCGGTGAAACCTTTATATGAGAAAAATAATGAGGATTATTGGTTTCTATTTAAAAACAACAAGTTAATGGTTTTCAAAGAGGAAGAAAAGAGCATTATTCCAAGATGGAATGATGTTGAAAATTTAAATATAAGCTTATATGGGACTCAATATATGGGAGCTTACTGTGGATATAATTGTTACTGTGGAGAGATTATAGATGATATCTATGAAGAATGTATAGATTTTATGGATTTAAGAACTCTATCTAAATCTGTAGATGAAGATACTTATTTACTTGCTTCTAAGGCAAATTTGTTGCTTAATTGGCTTAAATTAAATCAATACTGTGGAGTATGTGGTTCCAAGATGTATAGAAAGGATAGTCCATCAGAGAGGGCTATGATATGTTCCAACTGCGGCAATGCAACTTGGCCTAGAACATCACCAGCTATCATCGTAGCTGTAACTAAGGATGATAAACTTTTATTAGCTAAAAACGGGCAATTTTCCAATAGGATGTATGGTGTTATATCTGGCTTCGTTGAATACGGAGAAACTTTTGAGGATTGTGTCAAAAGGGAGGTATATGAAGAAGTAGGTATTAAAGTAAAAAATATAAAATATTTTGGTTCACAGCCTTGGCCTTATCCAAATTCTATGATGATTGGATTTATAGCCGAATATTTAGATGGAGATATAAAAGTAGATGGAGAAGAGATAATCCACGCTGATTGGTTTTCTAAAGAAGAAATTCCAGGTATGTATAAGAAATCCTTTAGTATAGGTTCACAACTTATAGAATGGTTTTTAAAGGATAAATAATAGGGAGACCTTTGGTCTCCCGTTTAATGCAATAGTACCTTTAAATCTTATCATTATACATTATTTGTATATTCTTAATGTCTGATTCCTATATTCCCTGAACTAGTTTTAATATCTACAGTATTCGTATTTGTGCCCACTTTTCCAGAGAGACTATTTTTTTGTTTACCCGTTGTGGTTATTTGGAAGTTGGATTCTATATCTCCTGAGGAAGTTTTAGCATTTAAATTGAATTTAGAATCATTAGGCAATTTTATTTCTATATTCCCTGAGGTGGCATTAGCGCTGATGCTGTTGTTAAAATTCTCATAATATAACTCGATATTCCCTGAACTAGTATTTACATTAGCATCATTAGAAAAATTATATATATTTATATTTCCAGAAGTAGCTGTAAAGTCACTCTTTTTCGATTTAACATCTTTGATAATTTGATTTCCTGAAGAGGTTTCAATATAGAGATCTTCTGAATTAAGATTAGAAATTTTTATGTCTCCAGAAGTTGCTATAAATTTACTCTTTTTTGATTTAACATCTTCGATTATTTGGTTTCCCGAAGAAGTTTCAATATATGTTTACACCATTACTATTATTAAGTTTAAAGCCATAATAATTTAAAGATAAAAATCCTACCCCAAAGAAAATCAATACAACGCCAATTAATATGGAAATTAATTTTTTGATATTCATTTTTCACCTCCTATTTTCTTACTGGTATAGAACTCATGTTTGAATTAGGTGTATGCTTCCTAATTGCTATCTAAAATTATTATTAATTATATAAAAGTATTTTTTGATATTGTTAGCATGGCAGGGGATTTTCCCCTGTCACACTATTTTGAGTTAATATCTATATTTCCTAAATTCACTGAAAGAGTTATCATGTTTTTTCCATCACCAACTTTGCCTTTAAGTTTTGACCCTGAATTTTCACTAGTATCTAATGGAAAACTATTTTTTATATTTCCCAAGTCGGTACTTGCATCGATGGTAAAATTAGAGTTTTTAGGGAGAAGTATTTTTATATTGCCTGAATCAGATTTAGCATCTATATCCCAATTGATATTATCATATTCTAATTCTATATTTCCTAAATTGGTTTCAGCTTCTATAGGACCCTCAATGCTCTTAACATTAACAGCTCCTAAGTCAGTAGACAATTTGTTTTTTAAAGAGGATACATTTTCTACGAATATTTTTCCTAGAGAAGAGTCTGCTTCTAATTCCTTTAGATCAGTATTTTTAATATTTATGTCACCTAAGTCCTCTTGAATATTCAATTTATTCAACTTTATTCCATCGATATTAATAGAACCTAGATCTGTTATTATACTTAAATTACTATTATAAGATGAAGGAATGACAACATCTAAGTATAAATTTGTATTTGTTGAGGTATTAAATATAGCCTTAGGAGTTTTGGTTTTAGTTTCGGCGATTAACTTATTTCCAGATTTTTTTATATTAAAACTGGTTTTTATATGAGGGGAAGCCTCTCCATGAAAATGAAATGAAACATCTTCTCTATCCTCAGAGGTAATTTTAATATCTGCAATGTCTGCATCAATATTTATCTCTTTAATTCCTTCTATAGAAACTTCATCTTTCTCATCTATTATATTATATTTTTCATTAGAGTTGGTTTTATCTGAAATTATATTGAAGTTGTTATTCTTCGATAGTTTTAAAGATAAAAATCCTACCCCAAAGCATATCAGTACAACACCAATTAATATAAAAACTAATTTTTTGATATTCATTTTTTACCTCCTATTTTTTAATAATATTAATATTCCACTTCAAATATCTAATGGTTCCTTGATATAATAATTTAGATAAATAAAAACTACCAATTAACATCAACAATCCTAGGGCAATTAAACCTATTCCCATGGAGATGGAGGTTATAGGGCGAAAACCTATATTTATTGTATATGGGATAAATGGTGATACAATTGTGCCGAAGAAAGAGCCAATACCTCCAACAATGAAACTTACAGAGACTACATATAGACCAAATATTAAACCAACCATTAAAAGAAAAGGTCCTAGGACAATTACTAGATTGAAAAAGCCTAAAGCCATAGCTGCCAAAATAGCTTTAAATAGATTTTTGGGAGATGGATTATTTTCTGCTTCAGATATTTTAGAAAAAACCCTGTAAGATTTAGCAATACTTTTAGGGTCTCCTAATTCCTTTGCTATCTCTTTTTCTGTTTTACCTTTAGATAATCCTATTTCAAAATGTTCTTCATAATCATATAAAATATCATTTATTTCATATTCAGGAATACCATGTAGACCTTGATTTAAAGTTTGAATAAACTCATCTCTATTCATTAAAATCACCCCTTATAATTTTATTGACTCCTATGGTGAAGTTATCCCATTCCTCTACTAGTTCTTCATAAGTTTTTTTACCCTCTTCTGTAATCTTATAATATTTTCTAGGAGGACCTTCTTGTGATTCTTGTAAATAGGTAGTTACATATCCTTCGTTTCTAAATCTTCTTAATAGGGGATATATAGTGCCTTCAGATATATTAATATATTTTGAAATATGTTCCACCAGTTCATATCCGTAATAATCACGTTCTGTAAGTAGTGATAAAACACATAGTTCTAATACTCCTTTTTTAAATTGTATATTCATAAGCATATTCCCTTCTAATAATGTTTGACTATATTATATACTATGCTATCTTATAATACAAGGTACTATTTTGAAAAAAATAGCTGCAATCTTATGCAGCTAAAAATTAAGTCCTTCTTTATGAACACCTACACTCAATGCAATTCCTATGCATATTAAATTGACAAGTTGAAAAGTCCCCCCATAGCTCATAAAAGGAAGGGGTATACCTGTTATAGGCATAAGACCTATGGTCATACCAATATTTTCCCATATATGAATCAAAAGCATGGCTGCAAATCCCACGACCATTAAAGAACCAAATGTATCTTTGCTGTTTTTTGCAATTTTTATAAGCCTAGCAAGCATTATAAAGTATAATAAAACAAGTACTAGCCCACCTATTAATCCTAATTCTTCACCAACAACTGCAAATATGAAGTCCGTCTGCTTTTCTGGTATATAGTTGAATTGTGTCTGTACTCCTTGAAATAGCCCTCTGCCAAATACTTTTCCTGAGCCTATGGCAATCCTTGATTGGAGAGCTTGATAGTTTGCACCAGCAGTATCTTTTTCTGGATCTAAAAAGCTAAAAATTCTATCCCGCTGATAGGGTTTTAAAGAAAACCACAATATGGGCAAGCTAATAATACCTACTAGGAAAGCATATCCTATATACTTCCAATCTATACCAGCTGCAAATAACATAACTACAACGAAAAATACAAATACAACTGCTGTACCAAAGTCGGGTTGTTTAGCTATAAGTAAAATTGGTATTCCTGCAAGGGCTAGTGTTTTTAACAACACTATAGGTTGATTAATTTCATTTTTATTTTTATCAATATATTTTGCTAAAAATATGATAATCCCTACCTTTGCAATTTCCGCAGGTTGAAAGGTAAAACCGCCAATGTTCAACCAGCTATCAGAGCCCCACTTATTAGCTCCGGTTCCAAAGAATAGTACTGCAACTAATAATAAAATGGATATTATATAAATAGGTATATAGAATTTACCTATGAATTGATAATCCATTAGGACTAAGAACAATATAGCAATTATTCCTAATATAGTGGAAACGGCTTGTACTTTTACATGGCGATTAGTATCAAAGCTTAAGGTAGCAGATCTAATCATTATTATTCCATAGATACACAGCAATAAAACAGTGATAAATAATGTAAAGTCGAATCTTTTAAAGGATTTTCTTTTTAAATTAAACATATTTTATACTCCTTAATCTGTTGTTAAAATTAATTATATCACATTTTAAGAGATTGAAAATAGTTAAATCAATAGTAAGGTGTGGTATTATATAATATAGTTAATAGAAAGGGTGATATTATGTATATTGGTTGCCACTTGACCATTGCAGGAGGATATAAAAAGGCAGCAGAATTAGCTCTCAGTGTAGGGGCCAATGTATTCCAATTTTTTAGTAGAAATCCTAGAGGTTCTTCTTCTAAAGAATTAGATATACATGATGTAAGTGAAATGAAAAAAATACTAAAAGATAATGAGTTTGGACCATTACTTGCTCATGCTCCATATATATTAAATTTAGCCTCTTATAAAGAGAATACCTATGGCTTAGGAAAAAGAATATTAAAAGAAGATTATGAAAAGATGAACAAAATCTCTATCCCTTATTTTACATTTCATCCTGGTAATCATGTGGGAAAGGGTTCTGAATATGGGGTAACAAGGATTGCAGATGCTCTAAATGAAATAATTACAGGAAATGAAACCACTATATTATTACTTGAAACCATGTCAGGTAAGGGGACTGAGGTAGGGCATACTTTTGAGGAGATTAGAGGAATCATGGATAGAATAAATCATGATGAATTAGTGGGAGTATGTCTTGATACATGTCATGTCTATTCAGCTGGCTTGGATATAGTCAACGACTTAGATGGAGTGTTAGAAAAATTTGATGATATTATTGGAATGGAGAAATTAAAAGCCATTCATCTAAATGATAGTATGATGGAGTTCGATAGTAGGAAAGATAGACATGCCAAAATAGGAGAAGGTACTATTGGCTTAGAAGCTATTAAAAATATAATAAACCATCCAAGTTTAAAGGATTTGCCTTTTTACCTAGAAACCCCAAATGAATTAGATGGATATAAGAAGGAAATAGAGACGTTAAAGGGGATAAGGGAATAGAAGCATCCTCTGCTTCTATTCCCATAAACTTTTGTCATCGGAACTTTCAATAGCCTTTACAGCTTTTTGTTCAAAATCAGGGTATCTTTTTTTTATTTCATCTATTAATACGGATATTTCTTTTCTTTTATTTACCTTGTCCTGAGGACAAAGTTTATCAAGTCCTAAAGGAAGATGTTCATCTTCTACCACCTTTTTTATTGTCTCTTCCTTAACATATATTAAAGGTCGGATTAGATGTAGATTATGTTCTTCATTATAGGAGTTGGGTTTAAAGGTGTGAAATTGTCCTGTATATATAATATTTAATAAAAAGGTATTTACTATATCCGTCATATGATGACCGTAGGCTATTTTATTAAATCCCTTTTCTTTAGAAATCCTTGCAATAGTACCCCTTTTCATCTTGGCACAGAGATAGCAGGGACTTTTCTTATCATTAAATATTTTATCTGCAATATCTATATTTTCATATATAAAAGGAATATCCATATCATTCAAGTAAGATTCTACACTGGACATATCTATATTTATGCCTATATCTATATGGATTCCTGTCATATTGAAGTCAATGTATGAGTTCTCTTTCAATAATTTCAGTGCATATATTAAAAAGATACTATCCTTTCCTCCAGAAAGTCCAACAAGCATGTTATCTCCATTTTCAATAAGGTTATATTTTTCTACAGCTTTTCTCACATCGTTTAAAAAGAACTTATTATACCATTTTTTCATAATATCCCTCCAATCTTTAATATTATATCATCCAATTAGTAATGATATAATATAATCATCAATGATATAAGGGGATAAATATGAATTTAAAACAATATATAATCGACAAATCAAAGGAATTGAATATAGATGTTATTGGTTTCACCGATTGCAGTCCATTATTAAATATGAAGGATTATCTTATTAAAAGGGAAAAAGAAAATATATCTACCGAGTTTGAAGAAAAGGATATTGAAAGAAGGATTAAACCAAAGCTAATATTTCCAGAATGTAAAAGTATCATTGTAATCGGTTTATCATATAATAATACTTTCGACGAAAAAGTAGACTTTAAATATAAAGGTCTACTTTCAAAATCCACTTGGGGATTGGATTATCACATAGTGGTCAAAGATAAGATGGAAAAACTTATACGGGAAGTTGAGAGGATAACGGAATTTGAATACAAATATTTTGTAGATACAGGTCCGTTAATAGATAGGGAACTAGCTAAAAAAGCTAACGTAGGTTATTATGGTAAAAATTGTTCTATAATCAATGATGAATATGGTTCTTTTATATTTATTGGATATATTTTAACAAATTTAAATTTAGAGATTAAACCTACTTTCCTTGAAAGGGACTGCGGGGAATGTCAAATATGTATTAAATCCTGTCCTACAGGAGCTTTGGAAGGTTCATATAAATTTAATCCAAGGAAATGTATATCCTATTTAACTCAGACAAAGAATAAGATTCCTTATGAATTGAGAATTAAAATGGGAAACAAAATATATGGCTGTGATACTTGTCAGCTGGTATGTCCTAAGAATAAAGACGTAAAGAAACCTAGCTATAAAGAATTTATTCCTAATATAACAAAGGGATATATGGATATTGAAGAGTTGCTTTCCCTTTCAAATAGGGAATTTAAGAAAAAATATGGTTCCATGGCGGGAAGCTGGAGAGGAAAAAATATATTAAAGAGGAATGGAATTATCGCATTGGGGAATATTAAGGATGTGAATAGTTTAAATATCTTGGAACCATGTATTTATGATCCCAACCCTATGATCAGAGAATATGCGGCTTGGGCTATTTTAAACATAGATTTTGAATATGGAAGAAAAGTCATAGAAATGGCATCTAAAGACGAGAAGGATGAAAACGTTAAATTAGAAATGAAAAATATGATTAAATATTATTTAACAAAGCTATCCAACAATAATTAAATTTATGTTATACTATAGCTATGAAACAAGCATAAACTATAAGATATAGGAGGGAGTCGTCATGGGAAACGTTCATGAATTAAACTATTTAAAAGAAAAAATTGAGGATCTCAAAAAAGAAGGAGTTTATAGAAAACTTCCAGTATTAGGTGGAGCAAATGAAGCTGAAATAATTTTAAATGGTAAAAAGGTTATAAATTTATCATCTAATAACTATCTTGGTTTTGCGAACCATCCTAGACTAAAAAAAGGTGCTATAGAAGCAGTTGAAAAATATGGAGCAGGAGCAGGTGCTGTAAGGACAATTGTTGGAAATATGTCCATTCATGAAGAATTAGAAAAATTACTTGCTGAATTTAAAAGAGAAGAAGCTGTATTTATCTATCAATCAGGATTTAACTGTAATGCTGGAACAATTCAAGCTATAACTGAAAAAGGAGATTTAATTATATCAGATGAATTAAATCATGCCTCAATAATTGATGGTACTAGACTTAGCAAGGCTGATAAAAAAATATTTAATCACTCTGATATAGACCACTTAGAACAAGTTTTGAAGGAAAATAGAGATAAGTATAGAAATGTATTGATTATTACTGATGGTGTATTCAGTATGGATGGGGACATTGCTAAACTTCCTGAAATTGTTGAACTTGCTGAAAAATACGAAGCTATGACCTATGTTGATGATGCTCATGGTTCAGGTGTTTTAGGAGAAAGCGGTAGAGGAACAGTAGATCATTTTGGACTACACGGTAGAGTTGACTTCTCAATAGGAACGCTTTCAAAGGCTATAGGAGTAGTAGGAGGATATGTAGCTGGTTCAAATACTATGTATGAATGGTTAAATCATAGGGCAAGACCAGTGCTATTTAGTACTTCATTACCACCAGCAGCAGTAGGTGCTATTATGGAAGCAGTTAAGATGTTAATGGAATCCACAGAATATACTGATAGACTATGGGATAACGCTAACTACTTTAAGGAAAAGCTTGGTACATTAGGATTTAATACTGGCCATAGTGAAACTCCAATTACCCCAGTCATAATCGGAGATGAAGCTAAGACTATGGAATTTAGTAAAAAATTATTAGATAAGGGCGTATTCGTATCAGCTATAGTATTCCCAACAGTACCAAGGGGAACTGGAAGAGTTAGATGTATGGTAACTGCTGCTCATACAAAAGAACAATTAGATAGAGCTGTAGACATATTTGAGCAAGTTGGAAAAGAAATGAACATATTATAATAAAAGGGGACTTTGTCCCCTTTTTTTAAATATAAATATAGTTTAATATATATAGAGGGAGATGGGATTAATATTCTGTTGAGGTGGTATATATGATAGTAGGTGCTTGTACTTTAAAACTAATAATATATGAGTCAAATTCTCTAAAAGATAAAAGGCATATAATAAAAAGTATTATAGGTAAAATTCAATCTAGGTTTAATGTGTCCATAGCTGAAGTGGATTTAAACGATAGCTGGCAGACATCAATAATTGGATTTGCTTGTGTAACAAATGATACTCACCATGCTGATCAAATTATTACAAATGTGTTAAAGTTTATAGATGGGGATGGTAGAGTAGAAATAACTGATTACAATATTGAGATTATGTAGGTGATAAATTGAAAAAGATTTTAGCTAAAGAAGAAATAAAAGAAGTGATTGATATTTTAATGGATTTATATCCCGATGCTAAAGCAGAATTAAACTTTTCAAATCCTTTTGAATTGTTAATAGCGACTATTCTTTCTGCACAATGCACCGATGTCCAAGTAAATAAAACTACAAAGGGGCTTTTTAAAGACTATAAGACTCCAGAGGATTATTTAACCTTAACGGATGAAGAATTGGGAGAAAAGATTAGAAGCTGTGGATTTTATAAAACTAAGAGTAAAAATATCCTATCTACGTGTAGATTACTCATTGAAAACTTTAACGGAAAGATACCAGATACTTTAGAGGAACTCATGACACTTCCAGGTGTCGGGAGGAAAACAGCTAATGTAGTATTAAGTAACGCCTTTTCAAAACCGGCCATAGCAGTAGATACTCATGTCTTCAGGGTATCCAACAGGATAGGCTTAGCAGATAGCGATAATGTATTGGATACGGAAAAGGACTTAATGGAGAATATTGATAAAAAAATGTGGTCTAAAGCACATCATCTATTGATATTCCACGGACGAAGGATTTGTAAAGCAAGGAAACCTTTATGTGAAAAATGTCCTTTGACAACTTATTGTTTTTATTTTAAAGATAATTAAGTTTAATAATGATAGAAAGGGCTGTTAGTATGAAACAGTTGGAGAACAAAGGAAACGACTTGATTTTTTCCTTAGATATAGGTACAAGAACTATTATTGGACTTGTTGGTCGATACTTGCCAGATGAAAAGTTTACTATATTGGCTTATTCTATTAGAGAACACAATAAGAGGAATATGTATGATGGGCAAATACATGATATCGAGGGAGTAACCAAAATAGTAAAGGAAATAAAAGAAGAATTAGAACAAAAAATAGGGACAAGCTTAAAGAAAGTTTCAATAGCTGCGGCAGGTAGATCGTTAAAAACACGTAAGATAAGAATAGATAAAGAAATTAACACTACATCTGAAATAAGTAGAAATATGGTAGAAGTATTAGAACTTGAGGCAGTTCAAAAAGCACAAGACATGATAAACAGTGAAACCAATCAAAGTAGATTTAAATATTATAACATAGGATATACCGTCATTAATTATTACTTAGATGATAATGTGATGGAAAAGTTAGAGGATCATCGAGGGGAAAAGATTGGGGTTAATCTGCTGGCAACTTTTTTACCTCAAATGGTTATTGAAAGTCTCTATTCGGTAATATCAAAAGTAGGTCTTGAAGTTGGAAATATTACCTTAGAGCCAATAGCAGCTATAAATGTAGCTATAAAAGAGGAATTAAGATTGTTAAATTTAGCACTAGTAGATATTGGTGCTGGTACATCGGATATAGCTATAACAAGAGATGGAAATATTATGGCTTATGCTATGACATCTCAAGCAGGAGATGAAATAACTGAAACTCTATCAAAAAAATACTTATTAGATTTTAATGCTAGTGAAAGATTAAAGATTAAACTCAGCTCTCAAGAACAACATGAATTCATCGATATAGTAGGTATAAAACATGAATTGACTACAAAAGAAATAGTTGATGATATATATGATATTATAGTTAGAATTTCAGAAGAGATAGCAGAAAAAATATTAGAATTTAATGAAAAGGCTCCAAGTGCAGTATTTCTTATTGGAGGGAGCAGTCAAATGCCTGGTCTAAAAGAATGTTTAGCTGAGAAGCTTGGACTTCCTAAGGAAAGGGTATCCATTAGAGATATAAGATTTATTGAAAACATTGAGGAAATTGATGACAATTTTAGTGGACCAGATATTGTCACTCCAATAGGTATAGCTTTAGAAGGGGCTAATCGTAGATATAATAGCTTCTTACAGGTAAAATTTAATGATGAGGAGATAAGAATATTCAATACTGATAGTATAAAGGTTTCTGATGTATTGGTTTTAACTGGTTATAATCCAAGAGATCTTATCCCTAAGTCTGCTGATGATTTTATATACTTTTTAAATAATAAAAAAGAAATAATAAAAGGGGAAGAAGGAAGTTCAGCTAAAATATATGTAAATAATAAGGAAGCCAATTTATATACCCCATTAAAGGATGGGGATATAGTAAAGGTTATTAAAGGAGTAAAAGGACAAAAAAGAATTCCATATTTATATGATTGCATTCCAATGAAAAAAGTGATAACTTTTAATAATGTAGAGATTAATCTAATTAAAAATGTAGAGGTTAATGGTTCACAAGTATTTGGAAATCCTAAACTAAATGAGGGTGATAGGATAGAAATAAAGGAGATAAAAACTTTAGACGATCTATTGAAATATATGGATAAGTATATACCTATTGATAGCATATTTATCAATGGTAAAAAAGCTCATGAGAATACATTGTTAAAGGACAATGATGAGATTATTTCAATTCAAAATAAGTCTATTAATCTGGTTATAAATGGAGTAGAAAGAACAATCGAGTATAGTAAAAGGGAATTTATATTTGTAGATGTATTTGAGCATATAGACTTTGACTTGACTAAACCAAAGGGGACGCTAGTATTGAAGGTAAATGGAAGAGAGGCAGAATACATGGCTCCTCTTAAAAATGGAGATATAGTCGAAATATTCTGGGATAAATAGCATTCTTATGAATCAAGATACATATATTTAAATACATATTTCTTTAATTTATTTTATATGGAGGACGGTTATGGAGAAAACTAGGAATAAAAAAAGAATTATTCTATTCATCTTAATTAGCTTGCTTGCTATTATTCTAGGATTTGGTACTTACGGTTATTTTAAAGTATTAAATACTGACCTTATGTATGAAGGAGTCGAAGTTGATGAATTCAACCTAAGCTTTATGACTAAAGAAGAAGCCTTAAAGCTTATTAAAGATAAAAGGGAAAAAGAATTAGATGGGAAAAATATGGTCTTAACATATGATGATAAGGTATACGATATAAATTTAAGGGAGTTAGGATTTCGCTATGACTATGATGAAGCTATTAAAGAAGCTTATTCTGTAGGACGAGAAGGTAATGTAATTACAAGACTTAAGGATATAATAAATACTAAGAAGAAAGGTGTAAAAGTCCTTTTGAATTCAGAATATGACAAAGAGAAGATCAATAGCATTGTAAATATAATTGCCCAGGAAATAGATTTAGATATGAAAGAAGCAGATTTTGATTTTAACAATGGTAATATAAAAATTAGTGAAGAGGTAATAGGCAGAAAAGTAAATGAAGAAGAACTAACGCAATTGATAAATGGGAATATATACGTTTTAAATCCTATTGAAATACCTGTAGATAAGATAAAACCAGTAAAGACTAAGGAACTTTTACAGAGGGTTAATGGTATTATTGGAGAGTTTTCTACTTCATTTAAAGGAAGTAGTTCAGATAGGATTGAAAATATTAGGATATCATCAAAATCCCTTGGGAAAAAAGTTATAATGCCCGGCGATATAGTTTCTTTTAACGAAACAACAGGACCTAGAGAGAAAAAATTTGGATATAAGGAAGCCAATGTAATAATGGCAGGAGAATTTACCCCAGGTGTAGGTGGCGGAGTTTGTCAAGCCTCTACAACCCTTTATAATGCGTTATTACTAGCTAATGTAACTATTTTAGAAAGATCTCCCCATTCTATACCTGCAAAATATGTGAATTTTGGGCAAGATGCTGCGGTATCCTATGGTTATTTAGATTTGAAATTTAGGAATGATTTTGATTTTCCTATCTATATTCATTCGAAGATAATAGGGGATCGGATTCATTTTTATGTATATGGGGATAAAAATGCTAAAGATTATACTGTGAAAATTGAATCAGAAATTGTAGAGACAATCCCAGCTAAAGAAGAAATAGTGGTAGATAAGAACTTAGCTCCTGGAACTAAAGAGCTTGTTCAACAGGGAAGAACAGGCTATAAAGTTAATACCTATAAATCTATAGTTAAAAATGGAAAAGTTGTAAGTAAAGATTTAATTACAAGGGATTTTTATAGACCAAGAAATTTTATCTATAGAGTATCCGATAATACAACTACAACATTTTCCAATCAAGAAGACGCGGAAGAAGATCAAATAGAAGATGACAATGTAAACGATTAATAGGAGGTATTAAATTGACAGAAATTAGTGAGCTATATGACAAAAAAGTAATATGTCCTATATGCAATACAGAATTTGAAACTAAAAAGGTTAGGAGTGCAAAACTAAGATTAATTAGAAGAGATGAGGATTTTTTAGCCTATTACGCAGGGGAGAGTCCACTTAAATATAATGTATTTGTCTGCCCTAACTGCGGCTATTCTGCCTCAGAAAGTAAATTTGATTCCATAACCAGTGAAGAAAAGGAAATAATATTAAAAGAAATAACTTCAAAGTGGAATAAGAGAAGCTACGGAGATAAGAGGACATGGGATGAGGCAATAAAGGCTTATAAATTAGCCCTTTATATTGGCGAAGTTTTAAATTATAAAAAGGTAGAACTAGGATCATTGTGTTTAAGCATAGGCTGGTTATATAGAATTGAAGAAAAACAACAAAATGAAACTAGATTCTTAAGATTGGCTAGAGACCTTTTTGAAGAAGGCTTTTATAAGGAGTCTTTAGTAGGCACTAATATGGATGAATTAAAATTAGGATATTTAATAGGTGAAATCAGTAGAAGGTTAGGAGATAAGGAACAAGCCTTAAAATGGTTCAATACCGTACTATCTAATCCGAGCTTAAAGGTTAATCCAATGTTGGAAAACATGATTAGAGAACAATGGAGATTAATAAGGGAAGGATAATCGATATGGATATCAAATACTATGATTTTATTACACCTATAGGGAAAATGTATTTGTTTTTTTCCTCTAAAGGTTTAGTTTTTCTTACATTACCCAATGCAAAAGAGGATAACATCTTTAATGAAGCTACAAGGAGATTTAATAGTTTTGAAAAGGTGGATTTAGATCAATATGAATACCATAAAGAAATAATAGAATATTTGAAAGGAGAGTCGAAGGAATTTACCATAAGCATAGATTTACAGGGGACCGAATTTCAAAAAAAGGTATGGAATGAGTTGTTGAATATTCCTTATGGAGAAACTAGGACCTATAAGGAGATAGCCAATGCTATAGGTTCACCCTATGGATATAGAGCAGTGGGGGGAGCTTTAAATAGAAATCCTATTCCCATAATAGTTCCATGTCATAGGGTAATTGGCTCCAATGGTGATTTAATTGGCTTTGGTGGTGGAATGGATTTAAAGAGAATGCTATTAGATTTAGAAAGACATTAGACTGTTAAATATTTCTTGAATAAAGATAATTAATTTGATATTATCTATTTAGTGATAATTTTATATGTTGAATATATAGGATTCCTTTTTTAAGGAATTAAAAGGGAAAGTGGTGTAAAGTCCACTACAGCCCCCGCTACTGTAAATGGGTACGAAACCAACAAGGTGCCACTGGGAAACTGGGAAGGCGTTGGAAGTAGGTTGAACCATAAGTCAGGATACCTACCTATATAAATTGCCTCGGAGGGAGGGATAAAATAGAATGTATTTCCCTATCCTTTTGTATATAAAGGCATAGGGATTTATTTTTTGTTATACATAAAACGATATGGAGGAGAATTGGAATGAACAAGATACGATTAAGAAGAATGACTATGTTGTTGGCATTAATAATGCTGATGACAGCTTTAACAGTTGGATGTACACCAAAACAGGATGCCACTAAAAAGCCTAAAGATGCTAATAGTGAAAATATAGAAGCGTCTGCTAATTACCCTATGGATATTGAAGACCAATTTGGTAATAAGGTTACTATTGAAAAGAAACCAGAAAAAATAGTATCTCTTGCACCAAGCCATACGGAAATTTTGTTTAGTTTAGGTTTAGGAGATAAAATTGTAGGAGTAACATCTTTTTGTGATTATCCTGAAGAAGCTAAAACTAAGGAAGATATAGGTAGCTTTAAGGATATAAATTTAGAAAAGATAATTGAACTAGAACCGGATCTAATAATCCAATATGGACAAGGAGAAGAAGAAAGCAATTCGAGATTAAAAGAAGCTGGGATAACCATATTGTCCTATGAGCCAGAAACCGTTGAACAGATTATAGAGCTAATAAACACCCTAGGTAAAGTAGCGGATACTTCCTCTGAAGCTGAAAAAGTAACTAAGGATATGATAGATAGAAGAGATAGCATAGTAGAAAAAGTTCAGGGAGCTGAAAATGTAAAGGTGTTCTATGAAATATGGCATGATCCTTTAATGGCGGCAGGACCAGGTTCCTTTATGGATGAGTTGATGACTTTAGCAGGAGGGGACAATATTGCTAAAGATGCAGAGGGAGAATATCCTCAATTTGATGTAGAACAATTAATAGAAAGAGACCCAGAAGTGTACTTGTCATCAAATGATATGGAAGAAAAGACTATAGAATCCATTAAATCTAGACCTGGATATGAAAACATTTCAGCTATTAAAAATGATAGAATATATCTATTAGATCCTAATATCGTATCAAGACCAGGACCTAGAATAATAGATGCTCTAGAAATAGTAGCGAAATCCATACACCCTGAATTGTTTAAATAAAGTAGGGATTTAAATGAAAAAGAATATAAATAGAAATAATTATAAGACTATAATATTTGTACTTACTTTGGTTCTGCTTTTTTCTATAGGATTTTTTGCTACTATAGGTACAGCCAATGTAAGTATAATGGATACATTTAAAATTATAGGTTCAAGGATTCCTATTATAAATAGATATATTGATACTTCGGAAATATCTGATTCATATAAGACAATAATACTATCTATACGATTACCAAGAGTTTTATTAGGTGTATTAGTTGGTGCCAGCCTATCAACGGCTGGTACTGCTTTTCAAGGTATGTTAAAAAACCCAATGGCAGATCCTTATGTTATTGGAATATCTTCAGGAGCAGCTTTAGGTGCGACTATTTCCATAGTTTTTAATTTGAATTTTAATATACTTGGAATATCAACCATATCTATTGTAGCGTTTTTAGGTGCCTTAATTGCAGTATTTGTAGTCTATAATATTGCAAAGGTGAAAAATAAAGTGCCTGTTACGACTTTATTATTAGCTGGAATTGCAGTAGGACAATTTTTAACGGCTATAATGTCGTTTTTAATGGTCATTTATAGTAAGGATATGAACAAGATAGTATACTGGACTTTAGGAAGTCTAGCGGGGAAAGGATGGAATCCCTTAATTAAGGTTTCCCTACCTACTATTTTATCCATAATAATGATGAATATATTTGCTAGAGATTTAAACATAATGTTAACTGGTGAAGAGTCAGCTCATAGTTTAGGTGTTGAAGTAGAAAAGACGAAGGTATATATTTTAATATTGGGAGCATTTATGACCTCTATGATGGTATCTGTAACTGGTATAATTGGATTTGTCGGCCTTATTATACCCCATATAGTTAGGATGATAGTAGGACCAGACCATAAAATACTATTACCTTCCTCCGCTTTAATAGGAGGAATTTTTATGATATTTACCGATACTATAGCAAGAACCATAATTTCTCCAGTGGAGATTCCAGTAGGGATTATAACAGCGTTATTTGGAGGTCCTTTTTTTATATACTTGCTGCGAAAGAAAAAGAGATCCATATAGAAAAGTGGTGGTAATATGTATGCACTTGAAGTAAAAAACTTGAGTTTTAGCTATAATGAAGATAAAGTTTTAGAAGACATAAACTTTAAAGTGGAAGATGGAGAATTTATAAGCGTAATTGGCCCTAATGGTTCTGGCAAATCTACACTATTAAAACTTATAAACAATTTGTATAAACCTAAGTCAGGCAATGTATTGATTTATGATAAAGACGTTAGTGGTTATAAGGCTAAAGACTTGGCTAAAAGGATTGCCATGGTTCCGCAGGATACCAATATAGAATATGAATTTCCAGTAGAAGATATAGTTCTAATGGGGAGGCACCCTTATATAAGTAGATTTCAAAAGGAAGATGATGAAGACTATGCTATAGTTAATGAAGCATTAAAGCTTACTAATACATCTTATTTAAAAGGAAGAAATATAAATAGAATTAGCGGTGGAGAAAGGCAAAGAGTTTTAATAGCAAAAGCTATAGCCCAAAATCCAGATTTAATACTACTTGATGAACCCACAAGTCATTTAGATATAAACTATCAGATGGAAATATTTAAGCTGCTTAAGAAACTTAATGAAAACAAGAAAACTACAATAATTTTAGTAGTCCATGATATTAACTTAGCAAGTAGGTATTCAGATAGGGTTATCTTACTTAAAGGTGGCAAAGTACTAGGAATAGGAAAACCATCTGAAGTAATAAATAATGACAATATAGAAAAAGCCTATAATTTAAAGGTAGCAGTTGAAAAAAACTTAATAACAAACAGTATATATGTAACGCCTTTATAAACTCCTTTTAATCTATTAAAGAGGAGTTTTTTGTTGACTATTTTATTTTTTATGGTATATTATGCTTGTCAAATAAAAGAGGAGGAATAAATATGAAATATAAATTGGTAGCTATAGATATGGATGGAACTCTGTTAAACAGTGATAATAAAATATCTAATCGCAATATGGAGATACTACATAAAGCGGTTGATAAAGGTATATATATAGTTTTATCTACTGGAAGGATATTGGAATCAGCATTATATTATGCAAAATCCATAGGGCTAAAAAATCCAATAGTTGCTTGTAATGGGGCTATAGTTTCTTGCGAAGATGGAAAAGATATTATTTATGAGAAATACATGAATATTGAAACGAGTAAAAAGGTAATGGAGATAGCGGAAGAAAGCAATATATACTATCATTTTTATGATAGAAATACTTTTTATACTAAAGACATAGGAGAGGAATTATATAAGTTTTATAAATCTTACGAGGATTATGAAGATAAGTTTAAAAAGCAGCAGATAAATTTAAGGCTTTTAGATGATCCTATGGAATTTCTAAAGGATGAGAAGCCTAACATATACAAGTTTGTTTTCATTGAAGATGACGAAGATAAGTTGTTAAATTTTAGAAGAAAATTAGGAGAGATAGAAAACATCAATATTTCTAGTTCTTGGTATAACAATGTAGAAGTAATGAATGAGGGAGTTTCTAAAGGTAATGCTTTAAAACATCTATCTAAAGTATTAAACATAGATAAATCCGAAATAGTGGCTATTGGAGATAATGAAAATGATATATCCATGTTTAAAATAGCAGGATTAGCTGTGGCAATGAAAAATGGAGATGAGATCATCAAGAAACATTCTCATGTAATTACGGATACGAATGATGAAAATGGAGTAGGAAACGCTATTGCAAAATATGTATTGAACATATAGAAAGAAGGAGATTAAGATGGCATTAAATATCGTACTTGTAGAACCTGAGATACCTCAAAATACTGGGAATATTGCTAGAACATGCGCTCTAACTAATACAATTCTTCACTTGATTAAGCCATTGGGATTTTCTGTTGAAGATAAATATTTAAAAAGAGCAGGACTCGACTATTGGGATTTAGTAGAGATTCATTATTATGATAGTTTTGAAGAATTAATATCCAAATATCCAATGGGGAATTTTTACTATGCAACTACTAAGGGTAAAAAACATTATACGGATGTAGAATATACAGACGAAACATTTTTGGTATTTGGAAAGGAAACTAGGGGATTATCTGATGATATATTAAACAAAAATTGGGATAGGACTATAAAGATTCCAATGAGGCAAGGGATAAAGAGATCCCTAAACCTAGCAAATTCTGTAAATATTATACTATTTGAAGCTTTAAGACAATTGGATTTTCCATATTTAAAATAAACTTTACAAAGATTTAACAAAACAAGCCTTAGAAATGTATTATTATAAAGTTATACTCATACAAAATACCCATACAAAATTTTAACATGAGTTAGGAGGGTACAAATGGATATTGCATTGCCTGTGTTAGGTGGGTTAGGACTTTTTCTTTATGGAATGAGTTTGATGGGCATGGGACTCCAAAAAGCTGCTGGAGAAAAGTTAAAGAAGTTGATAGAAATATTAACCAATAACAGGATTATGGGAGTAATAGTAGGAGCATTAGTAACTATGGTAATCCAAAGTAGTAGTGCTACCACTGTTATGGTAATTGGATTTGTCAATGCAGGTCTTATGACTTTATCTCAAGCTGCTGGAGTAATAATGGGAGCAAATATTGGTACGACTATAACAGCTCAACTAATTGCTTTTAACTTAACGGATTTTGCTCCATTAGCTGTAGCTATTGGAGTTGGTGCTTGGCTTGTGTCGTCTAAAAAAAGAGCTAAGAATTTAGCTGAAATACTTATTGGATTTGGTATACTATTTATAGGTATGGATATGATGAGCGGCGGTTTAAAACCATTAGCAGGAAATCCTGTATTTGAGAATATCATCATTAGCTTAAGGGATCCATTTTTAGGAATATTAGTAGGTCTAGGATTAACAACCATAGTACAAAGCAGTAGTGCTTCCATTGGGTTACTGCAAGCTTTAGCATCTCAAAAGCTAATAGGTTTAGACATAGCGTTTCCTATTCTATTTGGAGATAATATTGGAACTACTACTACTGCGTTAATTTCTAGTGTGGGAGCTAATAAAACTGCCAAAAGAGCTGCAGTGATCCACTTTTTATTTAATCTAATAGGTACTATTATCTTTATGACTATACTTAGAAAGCCAGTTGAAGCTATTGTTTTGAAGATTTCACCTGATGATATACAAAGACAAATTGCAAATGCTCATACACTATTTAATTTAGTAAATGTGGCTATCCAATTACCTTTTGCAGAATTATTAGTTAAAGCAGCTAAAAAACTCGTTCCTGGAGATGAAGAAGAGGAAATGGGAGGCGTAAAGTATTTGGATCCAAGAATTATTGAAACTCCATCTATAGCATTAGGTCAAGTAAAAAAGGAAGTTATTAGAATGGGTAAAATAGTAGAAGATAACTTGGTCACATCTTCAAAGGCTTTTAAAAATAAGAACGAAAAGATGACGTCTGAAGTGTTTTCTCAAGAGAAAGTTGTGAATAGACTAGAAAGAGAGATTGTAGAGTATCTAGTCGAGCTTTCTAATGCACCTTTAACCGATGAACAGCATACTCATGTAAATGTACTGATGAATGTAGTTAATGATATTGAAAGGGTAGGGGATCATGCGGATAATATAGGGGAATTGGCTCAATCCGTAATTGATGAAAGGCTTTCCTTTAGTGATGAAGCCATAGAAGAATTTGACAATATATTTGGTAAAAGCTTGGAAGTGTTCCAAAAAGCTATAGAATCTTTTAGTGATATAGATTTTGACAAGGCGAGAGAAGTGCTAAAACTTGAAGAAGAAGTGGACGTTTTAGAAAGAGAGTACAGAACTAACCATATAGACAGGTTGAATAAGCTATTATGTCAGCCTAGTTCTGGTGTAGTATTTTTAGATCTATTGAGTAATTTAGAGAGGATATCTGATCACTCATCCAATATTTCTCTATATGTTTTAGATCAATTGAAAGAACAATAAATAAAAATATCTATAAAATAAATTAATAAAAGGTATTGTTTTAATTAGTATTATATATTATAATGTCAGTGAAGTGTTAAAAAAATATCAAACAAGAAAATGATTTTCGGATGAAAAGTGCGGGAGAGACTAGTTTTTTAGCGCCGAAGGAATAAGTCATAGAATTTGCCATTCTATGATGATGATCTCAGGCAAAAGGACCGTGCTTAGACGAAACTCTGAAAAGCGTTAAGCACCGAAGGAGCAATCCATTTGCATGGGGAAACTCTCAGGTTATGAAACAGAGTAGAAGGCATTGTAAATGTTTCCTTCTATTCTGTTTTTTTATTTATTTTAAAATAATATTTTATGGGTAAAATATTAATGTATGAGTATCATTCACAAATAATAACTTGTTTTACTATGAAAATTTTACTATCATTATAGTAGAATACTTTTGCAACCATAGTAATCTTATCCTAGAGTAGAAGAAAACATTACATACTTAAGAATATTAAGTAATTTAACTTGTCATTAAATCGTGTTTCAACTTTATTTTCTTGCTTAAAGAGAATATTATTAATATATTTATGGCAAATATAACTGTATGAGTTGCCAACACAATAATTATATCCAAAGGAGGAGAAAAAGATGTCAGAAATTTATGATGTTGTCATTATAGGAGAAGGACCTGCAGGTCTAGCAGCAGGACTATATGCATCAAGAGCTAGATTGAAAACTCTCATCATTGAAAAAGAAAAAGCTGGTGGACAAATTGTTACTACAGATGAAGTAGCAAACTACCCAGGTTCTGTAGAAAACGCATCTGGACCATCATTGATAGCTAGGATGGTTGAACAAGCAGAAGAATTTGGTGCTGAAAAAGTAATTGACACAATAAAAGATGTAGAGCTTGAAGGTAAAATTAAGGTTTTAAAAGGTGAAAAGGGAGAATATCAAGCTAAGACAGTAATAATAGCAACAGGTGCTAAACCAAGACCAATAGGATGTCCTGGAGAAAAAGAATTAACCGGTAGAGGAGTTTCCTACTGTGCAACATGTGACGCTGCTTTCTTTGAAGATATGGAAGTGTTCGTAGTAGGTGGTGGAGATACAGCTGTAGAAGAAGGTATGTATCTAACTAAATTTGCAAGAAAAGTAACTATAATTCATAGAAGAGATGAACTAAGGGCTGCAAAATCAATTCAAGAGAAAGCTTTCAAAAATGAAAAGATGAACTTCATGTGGGATTCTGTAGTTGAAGAAATTAAGGGTGATGGTATAGTAGAATCAATGGTAGTTAAAAATATTAAGACTGGTGAAAAGACAGAAATTCATGCAGATGAAGATGATGGAACCTTTGGAATATTTGTATTCATAGGATTTACTCCAGCTACTCAATTATTTGAAGGAAAAGTTGAATTGGAAAATGGCTATATTCCAACAGATGCTGACATGAAGACCAATATACCTGGAGTATTTGCAGCAGGAGATTGTAGAGTTAAGTCTTTAAGACAAGTAGTAACTGCAACTGCAGATGGTGCTATTGCAGCTGTTCAAGCCGAAAAATACATCAATGAAGTATTTGATGTTTAAAAATAATTTTAGGAGGGATAATTATGTTAGAATTAGATAAGAAAAATTTTGAAGAAGAAGTTTTAAAGGCAGAAGGACCTGTTCTAGTGGATTTTTGGGGACCAACATGTGAACCATGTAAAGCTTTAATGCCTCATGTTCATGCATTAGAAGAAACATATGGAGATAAAGTTAAATTCTGTTCATTAGACATTACTAAGGCAAGAAGACTTGCTATAGGACAAAAAGTAATGGGATTGCCAGCAATTATCATATACAAAGATGGAGCAGAAGTAGAAAGATTGGCAGAATCTGCAGCAACAGCAACAGCTGTAGAAGAACTAGTTAAGAAGTATGCATAAGTTGATTTTAATTCTGGGCTTGGCCCAGAATTAAGATATATAGTTTCAAAAATAAGGGGAGGTGAACTATATGCGTCTTGAATTAGGCCAAGTGCTTATTAATGACGTTCAATTTGGTAAAGAAACCAAATTTGATAGTGGGGTGCTTTATGTAAATAAAGAGGAATTAATTGCTTTAATAAAAGAAGATGAGCACCTTAAAGAAGTAGACGTAGATATTGCAAGACCTGGTGAAAGTGTAAGGATTACTCCTGTAAAGGATGTTGTTGAACCAAGAGTTAAGGTTGAAGGTCCAGGAGGGGTTTTCCCAGGAATATTATCAAAGGTTGATGTTGTAGGTTCAGGTAAGACTAATGTTTTAAAAGGTTGTACAGTAATGACAACTGGTAAAATAGTAGGGTTCCAAGAAGGTATTGTGGATATGAAAGGACCTGGAGCAGAATATACTCCATTCTCTAAGACTATAAATGTAGTTTTAAAATGTGAACCAATAGATGGATTAAAACAACACGACCACGAAAAAGCTGTAAGATTTGCTGGATTTAAAGCAGCTGCTTACCTTGCAGAAACAGCTAAAGAAGTAACACCAGATACAGTTAAAGTATACGAAGTAGATCCTTTCTTAGAAGGTATAAAGAAATATCCAGACCTACCAAAGGTAGGATACGTTCAAATGCTTCAAACTCAAGGGTTACTTCACGATACTTATGTATATGGAGTAGATGGTAAACAAATCGTACCAACTATAATGTATCCAACTGAAATTATGGATGGTGCTATTGTAAGTGGTAACTGTGTATCCGCTTGTGATAAGAATACAACTTATCATCAAATAAACAACCCAGTTATTCACGATTTATTAGAAGTTCACGGTAAAGAACTTAACTTTGTAGGAGTTATAATCACTAACGAAAACGTATATTTAGCAGATAAAGAAAGATCCTCAAACTGGACAGCTAAATTAGCTGAATACCTTGGTTTAGATGCAGTAATCATTTCACAAGAAGGATTTGGAAACCCAGATACTGACTTGATTATGAACTGTAAGAAGATAGAACAAAAAGGTATTAAAACAGTTATAATAACTGATGAATATGCAGGTAGAGATGGTGCTAGTCAATCATTAGCAGATGCTGATCCATTAGCAAATGCAGTTGTTACTGGAGGAAATGCTAACGAAGTTATAGAATTACCACCAATGGATAAAATAATTGGAACATTAGATTTTGTTGACATTATAGCTGGAGGATTTGATGGAAGCTTACATGAAGATGGTTCCATAACAGTAGAACTTCAAGCTATTACAGGTGCAACAAATGAAGTAGGATTTAACAAGATGTCCGCAAAAGGATTCTAGTTGAGTATAAAAATAAAGTAAAAGTAAAAAATAGTTAAGGAAAGGAAGTGTGAGTATGTCAATATTCGATGCTAACAAAAAGGTTATCATAATTGGCGATAGAGACGGTATACCTGGACCAGCCATGGAAGAATGTATTAAGACTACAGACGCTGAAGTAGTTTTCTCATCTACTGAATGTTTTGTCTGAACGGCTGCAGGGGCTATGGACTTAGAAAATCAAAAGAGGGTTAAAGACCTTACAGAAAAATACGGTGCAGAAAACATGATCGTATTAATTGGAGGAGCTGAAGCAGAAGCAGCTGGATTAGCAGCTGAAACAGTTACAGCTGGAGACCCAACTTTCGCAGGTCCATTAGCAGGAGTCGAGTTAGGACTCAGAGTTTATCATGCAGTAGAACCAGAATTTAAAGAATCAGTAGATGCTGATGTTTATGATGAACAAATAGGAATGATGGAAATGGTTCTTGACGTTGATGAAATTATAGAAGAAGTAAAGAGTATAAGAGAAGAATATGGTAAGTTTAACGACTAATTCCCTAAGAAAAAAAGGAGAGGGGGGAAAATAATGGGGAAAATTAGAGTAGTCCATTATATAAATCAGTTCTTTGCTGGAATCGGTGGAGAAGAAAAGGCTGATATTAAGCCAGAAGTTAGAGAAGAAATTGTAGGACCAGGTATGGCGTTAAATGCAGGGTTCAAAGGTGAAGCTGAAATAGTTGCTACAATTATTTGTGGTGACAGTTATTTTGGTGAAAATATTGAGGAAGCAAAAGCTGAAATCTTAGAAATGGTTAAAAAATACAACCCAGATCTATTCATAGCAGGACCAGCATTTAATGCAGGTAGATATGGTGTTGCATGTGGTACAATTACAGATGCAGTTCAAAGTGAATTAGGAATTCCAGTTTTAACAGGAATGTATGAAGAAAACCCTGGAGCAGATATGTATAAGAAAAATGTTTACATTATTTCAACCAAAAACTCCGCTGCAGGTATGAGAGATGCAGTTAAGAAGATGGCACCTTTGGCATTAAAATTAGCAAAGGGTGAAGAAATAGGCTCCCCAGAAGAGGAAAATTATATTCCTAGAGGGATCAGAAAGAATTACTTTACTGATAAGAGAGGTTCAGAAAGAGCTATTGAGATGCTTCTTAAGAAGATTAAAGGTGAAGAATTTGAAACTGAATTCCCAATGCCTAATTTCGATAGAGTTGATCCAAATCCAGCAGTTAAGGATATTACTAAAGCTACAATCGCTATAGTAACGTCTGGTGGTGCAGTTCCAAAAGGAAACCCTGACCATATCGAATCATCATCTGCTTCTAAATTTGGTAAATATGATATAGAAGGAATTGACAATTTGAACCCAGAAAATGGTGAAACAGCTCATGGTGGCTATGACCCTGTATATGCTAATGAAGACTTAGACAGAGTTATACCAGTTGATGTTTTACGTGATATGGAAAAGGAAGGTAAGATAGGTAAACTTCATAGATACTATTATTCTACAGTAGGTAATGGTACAGCAGTAGCAAACGCTAAGAAGTTTGCTGAACAAATTGGTAAAGAATTGGTGGCTGACGGAGTAGATGCAGTTATATTAACTTCTACCTGAGGCACCTGTACACGTTGCGGTGCAACAATGGTAAAAGAAATAGAACGTGCAGGTTTACCTGTAGTTCACATGTGTACAGTAGTACCAATTTCTCTAACTGTAGGAGCAAACAGGATAGTTCCAACAGTTGCTATACCTCATCCACTAGGAAATCCAAACTTAGAACCTGATGAGGAAAAGAAACTTAGAAGAAACTTAGTTGAAAAAGCATTAAATGCTTTAACAACTGAAGTTGATGGTCAAACAGTGTTTGAAGACTAATATTTATAAGATAGGTAGATAAACTTAAAATGGGTGATATTATCACCCATTTTAAGGCTATATATAAATATACACAATAAATTATGGAGGTGTAAATATGAATTATCCTGTAGTAAAAGGCACTAGTTATGTATTAGTACATGCTGAAGATATGGTTATCCATAATGGAACAACCCAATCTACAGAAAGGGTAATCAATCCAAACTCAGAATATCTAAAAAAATTACCAAACCATTTACGTAGTTTTGAAGAAGCAGTAAACTATATACCAAACCAAGTTTATATTGGAAACATGAGACCAGAAGATTTAAGAGAATATGCACAACCTTGGTATGATAAACCTTTAGAAAACGCTAGCAGAAATGGTAAGTATGGCGAAATGATGCCAGAAGATGAGTTCATTGGACTAGTAAAAATAGTTGATACCTTTGATTTAGTTAAATTAACAAAAGAATATACTGAAGAGGTAAAAGCAAAATTAGAGAAACATCCTCTTATTAATGATGATTTAGTAGCTAGACTTAAAACTGGTGAAGAGTTAGCTGAAGTTGAAAAATTAATTAATGAACAAGGAGCAGAAGCACTATATCTTGATGGTAAGATAGTTGGCTGTGTAAAAAGAGCTCATGATGTAGATACTAACTTAACAGCTCATGTGTTATTTGAAAACCTTGTATGTAAAGCTTCAGGAGTTTTAGCAGGGTTAAACCTTGTTGCTAAAAATGATATCAATCCTGAAGACGTTGAATATGTAATAGAATGTTCAGAAGAAGCTTGCGGGGATATGAACCAAAGAGGTGGAGGAAACTTTGCTAAATCCATAGCTGAATTAGTTGGATTTAAAAATGCTACTGGTTCAGATACAAGAGGATTCTGTGCAGCACCAACTCACTCTTTAATAGTAGCATCTTCATTAGTACAAGCAGGAACATTCAAAAATGTAGTAGTTATATCTGGTGGTTCAACAGCTAAACTTGGTATGAATGGTAAAAATCACGTTGAAAAAGATATGCCAGTTCTTGAAGACGTAATAGGCGGTTTCGCTGTATTAATAGGCGAAAATGATGGTGTTAACCCAATACTAAGAACAGACTTAGTTGGAAGACATACAGTTGGAACAGGTTCTTCACCACAAGCAGTAATGACTGCTCTAGTAACTGCACCTTTAGATAAAGGAAATCTAAAGATAACTGATATAGACAAATATTCAGTAGAAATGCAAAATCCAGACGTAACAAAACCAGCAGGAGCAGGAGATGTACCAAATGCAAACTATAAGATGATTGGTGCATTAGGAGTAATGAGAAAGGATCTTGAAAGAGCTCAAATAAAAGATTTCATAGAAAAACATGGTATGGAAGGTTGGGCACCAACTCAAGGTCATATTCCATCTGGAGTACCATTCTTAGGATTTGCTAGAGAAGATATTCTAGAAGGTAAAATAAAAAATGCTATGATAATAGGTAAAGGAAGTTTATTCTTAGGAAGAATGACCAATTTATTTGATGGTGTGTCTATTGTAGTAGAAAAGAATCCAGGAAAAGCAGATGAGGAAAAAGGTGTATCAGAAGAGGAAGTTAGGAAACTTGTAGCTGAAGCTATGAGAGATTTTGCTTCTCATCTACTTCAGGATTAGAGGTGATAAAATGGCAGAAAACAATGTAAAGAATATGATTGGTAAAGTTTTTAACGATATAGCAGATGCAATGGAAACTGGTCAATTTGGTGAAAAGGTTAGAGTAGGTGTGACTACTTTAGGCAGTGAACATGGTATAGAAAACATGGTAAAAGGTGCAGAAATAGCTCAAGAAAGAGATCCATCAATGGAAGTAGTACTAATAGGACCGAAAGTAGATAGTAAACTAACCCAAGTAATCGCTGAAACAGAAGAAGAAGGATATAAAAAGATGGAAGAACTATTGGATAATGGAGAAATAGGTGCATGTGTTACAATGCATTATAGCTTTCCAATAGGAGTTTCTACTGTAGGTAGGGTTGTAACACCTGGAAAAGGTAGAGAAATGATTATCGCAACAACTACAGGTACATCTTCTCCACATAGAGTCGAAGCTATGGTTAAGAATGGTATATACGGTATTATAGCAGCAAAGACTATGGGAATTGAAAATCCAACAGTTGGTATATTAAACGTTGATGGAGCAAGACAAGTAGAAAGAGCTTTCAAGGAATTGGATAGTAAAGGATATAATATCAACTTTACTGAATCCATGAGGGCAGATGGTGGCTCCGTTATGAGAGGTAACGATTTACTTGCTGGAGTACCAGATGTAATGGTTACAGATACATTAACAGGTAACATATTGATGAAAGTATTTTCCTCATTTACAACTGGAGGAAGTTATGAATCATTAGGATATGGATATGGACCTGGAATTGGAGAAGATTATGGTAGAGTAGTTTTAATTGTTTCAAGAGCTTCTGGAGTACCAGTTATAGCTAATGCAATAAGCTATGGTGCAAGCATGATTAAAGGCAATGTGAAGGATGTAGCTAAATCTGAATTTGTAAAAGCCAACAAAGCAGGACTTAAAGATATATTAAAGGGATTAACAAAAGATACTAAAAAATCAGAAGAAGATGATGAAGAAGTAACAGCCCCACCAAAGGAAACTGTAACAGGTACAATCGCAGGTATAGATATTATGGAACTAGAAGATGCCGTTAAAGTATTATGGAAAGAAGGTATCTATGCAGAATCAGGAATGGGTTGCACTGGGCCAATAGTTATGGTAAGTGAAGAAAAAGTGGATAAAGCTGTTGAGATATTAGGAAAAGCAGGGTATGTTTCTCAGGAAAAGAATGATTGTTAAAACACTCCAAGTCTCCAAGGGTACTTGGAGTGTTTTTTTACAATAGATTTGTAAAGTATATCAGTTGTAATTTTGCTATAATTACGTTATAATTATTTGTAGTTGTAAATTTTTAAATTAAATAGGGGGGTATAAAATGAAAAAGTTTATAGCAAGCTCTTTGATAATTGTTCTAGTTTTAATGAGCTTAGTTGGCTGTGGTAATAAAGATGCTAATGAAGCTCAAAAGCCAGAAGCAGATGGCGGAGATAAAGCTAGTGGACATGAAATTGCTTTGATTACTGACAAAGGTAACATTGATGACAAATCATTTAACCAAGGCTCTTGGGAAGGTGTAGTTGCTTTCACTGAGGAAAACAATATAACGCATACTTATATTAAACCAGAAGAAGCATCAGATGCTGGATATTTAGCAGCTATTGACCTTGCAGTACAAGGCGGCGCAAAGGTTATAGTAACACCAGGATTTTTATTTGAAGTTCCAATATATGAAGCTCAAACAAAATATCCAGAAGTTAAATTCATACTTCTAGATGGAGCACCTCATCCAGCTGATGACTATACTGAAGAAATCAAAGATAATGTTGCAAGTATAAAATATTCAGAAGAACAATCTGGATACCTTGCAGGATATGCAGCAGTTATGGATGGCATGACTAATCTTGGATTTATGGGTGGTATGGCAGTTCCAGCTGTACAAGCTTTTGGATACGGGTATCTTCAAGGAGCTGAGGATGCAGCTGAAGAATTAGGGCTTGAAGATGGCGCTATAAAAGCAATATATCACTATACTGGAGATTTTGCCGAAACTGATACTAACAAATCAACTGCAAAGGCTATGTATCAAGAAGGTGCACAAGTAATATTTGCTTGTGGTGGTTCAGTAGGTAAATCAGTTATGTCAGCAGCTAGCGAAGCTGAAGGAAAAGTTATTGGTGTAGACGTAGACCAAAGATATGATAGTGAAACTGTTATAACTTCTGCTACAAAAGGTCTTGCAGCATCAGTAATAGCTGTTTTAGATTCTATTTATAAAACAGATAGTTGGGATAATTATGCAGGTAAAACTACATATTTCAGTGCTGACAATGATGGAGTTAGCCTTCCAACTGTTGTAATAGGTGATGATAATGCAGATGCATTTGATAGATTTGAAAAATTCACTAAGGAAAAATATGAAGAAGTATTTGCAAAATTAGTAGATGGCACAGTTAAACCTATTCGTCAAATACAAATTGCAGATTCAACAGGATATGCTACTGCAGAAGAACTTACTAGTGAACTAAATCTTAAAAAAGTTACAGTTACTACAAGATAATTAGACTATTTGCCATTTGGCTTAAATTTTATTAAGATAAATATTGAGAATGAGGGAGGATTTGTATCCCTCATTTTCGGTATAAAATGAAAATAAAAAAATATAAAAAATGGAAGAGGTCAAAGTGGAAAATTATATTATTGAAATGCTTAATATTACAAAAGAATTTCCGGGTATTATTGCCAATGATAATATTACTTTAAAATTGAGAAAAGGTGAGATACATGCACTATTAGGAGAAAATGGTGCAGGTAAGTCTACACTTATGTCCGTACTTTTTGGCCTATACCAGCCTGAAAAAGGTGAAATACGAAAAAATGGTCAAGTTGTACAAATTAATAATCCTAATGATGCTAATGATTTAGGAATTGGAATGGTTCACCAGCATTTTAAACTGGTGGAAATTTTTACTGTCTTAGAAAACATTATCCTAGGAGTGGAACCTAATAAGGCAGGTTTTCTTCAAAAGCAAGAAGCTAGGAAAAAGGTTATGGCTCTTAGTGAAAGATATGGACTTAAGGTAGATCCAGATGCTTTAATTGAAGATATAACTGTAGGGATGCAGCAAAGAGTAGAAATCTTAAAGATGCTCTACAGGGAAAATGAAATTTTAATATTTGATGAACCTACTGCTGTTTTAACTCCTCAAGAAATCAAGGAATTATTAGATATTATGAGAGGGTTTGCAGAGGAAGGGAAGTCCATACTTTTCATTACCCATAAGCTAAATGAAATAATGGAAGTTGCAGATAGATGTACAGTTCTTAGAAAGGGAAAGTATATTGGAACTGTAGATATTAAAGATACAACTAAAGAAGAACTTTCAAGAATGATGGTAGGTAGAGATATTAATTTTAAAGTAGATAAAAAGGAAAGTATACCTAGAGATGTGGTACTTTCTGCTAGAAATTTAAGTGTAGCATCTAAAACTCATAAAAAAGATGCGGTAAAGAATGTGTCCTTTGATGTTAGAGCTGGAGAAATAGTTTGTTTAGCTGGTATCGATGGAAATGGACAAACTGAGCTTGTAAATGCATTAACAGGGCTAGATAAGGTTAGTTCTGGAAGCATTATCTTAAAAGGTAAAGATATAACCAAAGCTTCTATTAGAGAAAGATCCATTCAAGGCATGAGTCATATTCCAGAAGATAGACATAAACACGGCTTGGTTTTAGATTATAAATTGGAAGAAAACTTAGTACTACAGAGATACTGGCAAGACGAATTTCAGAAAAATGGATTTATTAAATTTGATGCAGTGAGGAAATATGCTGAAGGTCTTATAGAAAAATATGATATTAGATCTGGTCAAGGACCTATAACTATAGCAAGGTCTATGTCAGGTGGTAATCAACAAAAGGCAATTATTGCAAGGGAAATAGATAAGGAACATGATCTCTTAGTAGCAGTACAGCCTACAAGAGGACTGGATGTAGGGGCTATAGAATATGTACACAAACAACTTATAGCAAGTAGAGATAAGGGGAAGGCAGTATTTTTAGTGTCTTTAGAATTAGATGAAGTAATGAATGTCTCAGATCGTATTTTGGTTATATATGAAGGAGAAATTGTTGGGGAATTAGACCCTAAAGCTATAGATGTACAGGAGCTTGGACTTTACATGTCAGGTGCGAAACGAGATGTGGTAAAGGAGATTGACGATGCAAGATAAAATAAATTCAAATAAAAATAAATTTAGTTTTAAGAAATTGATTAACAATGGTGGTTTTGCTTCATTTTCCTCCGCATTTATGGCAATTATTTTAGGTCTTATTTTTGGTTTCCTTATAATGTTAATTGCAATACCAGAAAATGCTGGTGCAGGATTTAAATATGTAGCCCTTGGAGGATTCAGCCGTATAGCAGATGTATTTTATTTTGCTACACCTATACTCATGACAGGATTATCCGTTGGATTTGCTTTTAAAATGGGTCTATTTAATATAGGATCTTCGGGACAATATACTATGGGAATGTTTTTTGCTATATATGTAGGGTTTATGTGGAAATTGCCTCCAAGTATACATTGGATAGTAGCTATTTTAGCAGGAATGATAGGAGGAATGATTTGGGGATTTATACCAGGTATTTTTAAAGCCTTTTTAAATGTAAATGAAGTAATCACATCTATAATGTTTAACTATATAGGAATGTATCTAGTGGATATGGCAATTCAACATAGTTCTGTTATGTATAAATATGATCAAACTAGAACCAACTATTTGCCAGCTAGTGTGCAGATTCCATCCCTTGGTATAGCTAATTCCAATGTAAACTGGGGAATTGTTTTAGCAATTCTTATTGGAATAGTGCTTTATATTGTACTTCAAAAAACTACCTTTGGTTATGAATTAAAGGCGACAGGTTTCAATAAATTTGCTAGTGAATATGCTGGAATGAAAGGTAAAAGAAATATCATCATTACCATGATAATTGCTGGTGGTCTTTCAGGTCTTGGAGGAGCTTTTGCAATACTTGCTCCATCGGCTATCGCAGGTAGTAGTATGACCTACGAGCCTATTAATATTATTGCAGCTAATGGTTTCAATGGTATTGCTGTTGCACTTCTTGGAAATTCTCATCCAATAGGAACCATATTTTCGGCAATATTTGTATCCCATATACAACGTGGTGGAACTTTAGCAAGTCTTGTAGGCTATAAGCCAGAGATCATAGATGTGGTTATAGCTGTTATCATTTACTTCTCAGCATTTGCTATGGCCATGAATGAAGCTCTAGCTAGATTTTTTAAAAAACGTATTGGAAAAAAGGAATTAGCTAATGATATAAAGGAGGCAAAATAATGAAGACGCTTTATTATATAATTCAAAATATGCTTCCTGTAGCAATGCCATTGCTTCTTGTAGCTTTAGGTGGAATGTTTAGCGAGGTAGGAGGCGTTGTAAATATTGCCCTTGAAGGTATAATGCTTTTTGGTGCTTTTTTTGGTGCCTTGTTTGTTTATGCATTACAGGATTTAGGTTTAAATCCTCAAGTAATTTTGCTTTTAGCAATGTTAGTTGCAGCAGTTGCAGGCCTATTATATTCATTACTTTTATCTTTTGCTGCAATTAATATGAAAGCAGATCAAGTTATTACAGGAACTGCTTTAAATATGCTAATCCCTGCGGCTGTTTTATTATTTGCTAAAATGTTTTTTAGTTCCGATGGAATTACAACAAATGTAAATTTTTATATTAAAGAAATACCTGTTTTAGGGAAAATACCCATAATAGGACCCATGTTTTTTCAAAGGACCTATCTAACGGTTATAATCAGTTTAATCATATTTGTTATCTCAATTATAGTGTTCTATAAGACAAAATTTGGGCTTAGACTTAGAGCCTGTGGGGAGCATCCTCATGCAGCAGACTCTGTAGGTATAAACGTCTATAAGATGAGATATGCTGGCACTACTATTTCTGGTATTCTAGGTGGAATCGGTGGTTTTTTCTACTCCGTTGGGGTTATGGACGGAAATGTAAATGGTCATACAGGTGTTGCAGGATTTGGTTTCTTAGCTTTAGCAGTAATGATTTTTGGACAGTGGAGGCCAGTTAAAATTTTCTTTGCAGCTTTGTTCTTTGCTTTATTTAGGACATTAGCATATTCGGTTTCCCTAATACCATTTTTATATAATTTAGGAATCGAACAAACATATTACAAGATGATGCCCTATTTAGCTACAATGGTAGTGTTGGCATTTACTTCAAAGAAATCTCGAGCACCTAAAGCAGAAGGAATTCCCTACGATAAATCTGAAAGATAAAAATATAAAAACTTTTGACTTCAATAGAGGTCAAAAGTTTTTTTGTCGAATAACAAATGATTTTGTACTTTAACAAGTATTTTGGTATAATAACAGTAATAGGTGAATAATTATCTATTAATATTATTAATAATGGTGGGAGTGAGCTTAATGAAATTGGGATATAACTTAGCTCTTGAACAAGTCCAAAAATTAGTTATGACGCCAGAATTAAGACAAGCTATTCAACTACTCCAGTTTACCAGTCAAGAATTGAATGAATATTTGGAGAAACAAATTCTAGAAAATCCTATGCTCGATGTAGAAAAATCAGGGGAAGAATATGATAATATCGATGATTATGCCAAGGAAAGGGAAGAAATCGATTGGAAAGAATATATTGGGAAATACGATGATGTTAGTTATAAGCCCCAACGGGATAAAAATACAAAAGAATATAGCTATGAAAACTTTATAAGCTATTTACCTTCATTAAGGGAGAATTTGTTACTTCAATTAAACATATCGGAAATGGATAAAGAAAATATAAGAATAGGCGAAATGCTAATTGAAAA
>LN874947.1:0-169773 GCA_001282665.1 Clostridiales bacterium mt11 | reverse complement strand
TAAGAATAGGCGAAATGCTAATTGAAAATATTGATGAAAATGGATATTTAACTACAACTGCAGACCAAGTGGCTATGGATTTAGGGATGTCGGCTGAAAATGTGGAAAACGTTTTATGCACTATCCAAACTTTTGAACCATTAGGTGTAGGGGCAAGAAACTTAAAGGAATGTTTGCAAATTCAAATTAGAGAAGATGAAAATAAGAATCCACATGTTGAAAAGATAATAGAAGATTACTTAGAAGATGTAGCTAATAACAGATTGTTAAAGATTTCAAAAGAATTAGATATAGATTTAAAAGAAGTTCAACAAATTTGCGATTATATTAAAACTTTAGAACCAAAGCCGGGAAGATGTTTTAATAGTGGCGGTGATAGGGTTAAATATATTACTCCAGATGCTACTATAGAATTTATAGATGGGGAATATATAATATTATTAAACGATGTAACAGGGCCTAGGCTAAATATCAATAATTTTTATAGAGAATTGATGAGACAAGAACAAGATACCAATGCAACTGAATTTTTAACAGAAAAATTGAATTCAGCTATGTGGATTATTAGAAGTATCGAACAGAGAAGGATAACCATCTATAAAGTAGTAGAGTCTATATTGAAATTTCAAATAGATTTTTTTAATATAGGAGAAAAAGGATTAAAGCCTCTAACTTTAAAAGAAGTAGCAGATGATATAGGTGTCCATGAATCCACAGTAAGTAGAGCTACTAACGGAAAGTACGTCCAAACTCCTAGAGGTCTATATGAACTTAAATTTTTCTTCTCCAGTGGTCTTTCAAGCAATAAGGGAGGAGATGTATCTTCTACTAGTATTAAATCTGTCATTAAAGATATAATAGAAGGGGAAAATATAAGAAAGCCCTATAGTGATCAACAAATATCCGATATTTTAAAGGAAAAAGGTATAAGTATATCCAGAAGAACAGTTGCTAAATACAGAGATGAATTAGAAATCCCATCATCTTCAATGAGGAGAAGATATTAAAAGCGAAATTTTCCTTGCAAATAAACATATATATTATATAATATATATAAGACAACAGAATATTTAGAAAATTGTCACTTGCTTATTCAGATGTATAGCATCGTCATAAACAAGGTCATTAGGAATCATATATGGATTGCTGTGATCTTGTTTTTGTTTTTAATAGGCTGATAAAAAGCAATAACTTTTATAGATTAGCATTGTATTCATTTAATCCTAATCAAGAGTTTATAATAAACTTGGAAGAGAATGTAGTTGTGTTCTCTACTAAGTATTATAAATACATTAAATAAGGGGGATTTTTATGATTACCAGTGGTTTTACCTATTTATCTTTTCTGATTTTTCTTGCGGGACTTATTGTTTGGGTGGAAAAGAAATATCAGAATAGCAAATTTTTTAAGTATGTGCCAGCAGCAGTATTACTTTATTTAGCAGCTATGCTATTATCTACATTTGGATTATGGCAGAAAACAGACGAAGTTAATATGTATTATAGTATGTTCAAAAATAATTTATTACCTGCAATGATTTTCCTAATGTTATTGAGATGTGATATGAGAAAAATAATCAAATTAGGACCTAAGATGTTAGTAGGTTTCTTTGCCGCATCAATAAGTGTAGGAGTAGGATTTATCGTAACCTATGCAATATTTAAAAGATTTTATGAGCCAGATACATGGCAAGCCTTTGCAGCATTATGCGGAAGTTGGATGGGTGGAACAGGCAACATGGTAGCTATTCAAGGAGCATTAAATATACCAGATGCTAAATTAGGATATGCATTATTAATGGATTCTGTAAATTATGCAGTTTGGGTAATGATCTTGTTAGGATTAATTCCATTTGCTGATAAATTTAATAAATGGACAAAAGCAGATACGAAGGCTATTGATGAGGTAGGAGCTGAACTTGCAAGTGCTCAAGAAAATGCAAGAACAAATGTGGAGTTTTCGGATTTGATTATTTTAACAGGTACAAGCTTATTTATTTCAGCAATCTCAATATTTTTGGGTGGTAAAATGCCAGAGACAGATTTCTTATCTGCAACAACTTGGACTGTAATAATAGCAACCGTAGCAGGCATTATAGGAGCAATGACACCTTTAGCAAAACTATCAGGAACTTCTCAATTATCTAATTTGATGTTATATACAATAATAGGATTAATTGCTTCAAGAGCAAATTTTGCAGAGCTTGCTCAAGCACCATTATATATCCTCTCAGGATTTGTTATTCTAGGTATTCATGCTTTAATACTGTCATTAATAGCCAAACTATTTAAGCTTGATCTATTTACATGTGGTGTTGCAAGCCTAGCCAATATAGGTGGAACTGCATCAGCACCTATTCTTGCAGGTGCCTATAATGAAGCTTTAATACCAATAGGAATACTCATGGCTTTAATGGGATATGTCATAGGTACAGGAGGCGGTTTAATAGTTGGTAGAATAATGTCGATTATGTAAAAAAAGTTTGTAGGTGATTAAAATGTATGGTAAAAGTTCTGTATATATAATTGGTCATGGTAAAACCGCTAAAGATAATGCTATTACAGAACAATTTAAGATATTTTTTATAGGTTTTGTAATCAATACAGAAAATGATGAGGTTATAGACCTTTCATGTTCTGCAACAATTCCCACTACTGAAAAGTTTATTGCTAGTATATTTATTGGAAGAAAATTTGATAAATATTATGAAGAAATAGAAGAAGAAATAATGACAAGATATTTTGGTTCTTCCCAGAAGGCAATAATAATAGCCTATAAAGATGGTTTAAAGAGATATGATGAAGTGAAATCAAAGTATTAATAATACTTTGATTTCACTAAATATATGCTAAAAATATTTCTATTCGCTCTAATTTATTCAGTGAGTTAAATCCAGTAAGAGTTATAGATATCATAGACTTTTACTGGATTTAATATTAATGTGGAGGTGTATGTAATATGAAAATTACAGATATAAAACTTGGGAATATATCGGTACCGTTAAAGAAACCTTTTAAAACAGCCTTAAGGACTGTTGAAAGTGTAGAAGATGTTATAGTAAAGATTGAAACGGATACAGGGAATATTGGATATGGGGAGGCACCGCCTACAGGAGTGATAACGGGAGATACTACAGGTTCAATAATTGGTGCAATAGAAGACCATATAAAGAAATACCTCATTGGAATGGATATAGAAAATATGGAAGAAATAATGTTAAGGTTGGATAAATCTATTGTAAATAATACAAGTGCAAAAGCAGCGGTTGATATAGCAATTTATGATCTATATGGACAATTATATAATACTCCAGTCTATAAATTGTTAGGCGGCTACAGAAAAGAAATAGTAACAGATATAACTATAAGCGTAAATGCTCCAGAAGAAATGGCTCAAGACAGTATTGAAGCTATAGACAAAGGCTATAAAACTTTGAAGATAAAGGTAGGAGATAATGCAACCTTAGATATAAAACGTATGCAGGCTATTAGAGAAGCTGTAGGATATGATGTTGATTTGAGGATAGATGCAAATCAAGGTTGGAATGCTAAGGAAGCAATATATACCTTGAGAAAGATGGAAGATGCAGGTTTAAATATAGAACTTGTAGAGCAGCCTGTTAAAGCTCATGATTTAAAAGGATTAAAATTGGTAACGGATAATATCAATATACCTGTATTAGCCGATGAAAGTGTATTTTCCCCAAGGGATGCCATAACCATTATGCAAATGGGTGCAGCTGATTTAATAAATATAAAGTTGATGAAAACAGGAGGCATTCACAACGCATTAAAAATATGCTCTATAGCTGAAATATATGGAGTAGAATGTATGCTCGGTTGTATGCTTGAATCCAAAGTAAGTGTTACTGCAGCTGTTCATCTAGCTACTGCAAAGAATATAATTACAAAAATAGATTTAGATGGTCCTATATTATGTAGTGAGGATCCAATTGATGGGGGAGCTATATTTGAGGATTATAAAATTAGATTAACAGATGACCCTGGATTTGGTTTCAAAGATATTCATGGTGTAAACTATATAGAATATTAATTTCAAGTGAAAAAAACTCCTATTTTGTATTAATTTAAAATAGGAGTTTTTTTTCTTGAAAAGAATTAATAGATAGTCTATAATGTAATTGGGTAGAAGAAATTCCCCGTATTTTTTTTCAACATGGCGGGACAAAATCTACATACGAGGGATATAAAAAGTCCCAGCTGTTTTAAATTGATTATTTTTCATATACTAATAGATGATTAGCTAACAAGAGGTGTTTTATGGTGGATTTAATAGAGCTGGAAAAGAAAATAGTCCCTGAAATATTTGAAATGATGGAAAAGAGATACAATATCTTAAGAAATGTTTATTATAATCAGCCTATAGGCAGAAGAGCATTAGCACATGAATTAGATATTGGAGAAAGAACCATTAGAACTGAAGTAAATATTCTTAAAGAACAAGGATTATTGAACATAGAAAGTATGGGTATGTATGTAACAGAAGATGGGGTAAAGGTATTAGTTGAGCTAAAAGATGTCATGCATAAATTAAAAGGTATTTCAGAGTTGGAGAGAAGGCTAGAAGAATTATTAAAAGTAGAAAAGATAATAATAGTACCAGGTAATTCTGATGAAAATGGATTAGTATTAAAGGATATGGGTAAAACTACTTCTATATACTTAAGAAAATTGATTAAGAAAGATTCCATCATCGGCGTTACAGGAGGTACGACTATGGCTCATGTAGCTGAAGAGATGTCTTTTGGAAAGGTAGCAGACAATGTCTTAGTGACACCAGCAAGAGGTGGATTAGGCAAAGATGTGGAAACTCAGTCTAATAGCATTGCTGCAAAACTTGCCAAAAAACTAGATGGGAGTTATAGACTTCTTCACATACCTGATAATATCGATAAGATGACATTAGATGTAGTACTTAAGATATCCGATGTAAAAGAAGTAATAGAATTGATTGAGCAGATGGATATATTGGTATTTGGCATTGGAAGAGCAGATATAATGGCTGAAAGAAGACAATTACCTAAAGAAAAGATTGAAAAGTTAGTTAAAAATGGCTCTGTAGCTGAAGCTTTTGGACATTATTTTGATATAGAAGGTAAAGAAGTATGGGAATCCTTGACAGTAGGTCTATCATTGGAAGATTTTCAAGAGATAGAAAAGGTTATAGGCGTGGCTGGTGGGGAGGACAAGGCAGAGGCTATAATATCCATAGCTTCTTTGAGAAAGAATATTACTATAATCACCGATGAGGGAGCTGCAAAGAAGATTATTAAAATAGCTGAGAAAGCTACCAAGTAGCTTTAATATATATTTAATATATAAAAAATATTAAGGAGGAATATATTTATGAGTATGAAAGTTGGCTTAAGCGGATTTGGAAGAATAGGGAGAGACGTATTAAGAATTTATGCTGAAAAAGATGTTAATGATTTTGAAATAGTTGCTTTAAATGCATCAGGAGATTTAAATACTCTAGCCCATCTATTTAAATACGATTCACTTTATGGAAGATTCAATGGAACTATGGAAGTAGTAGAAGATGGATTTATACTTAATGGAAAGAAAATAAAAGTTGTAGATCACAGAAATCCAGAAGAAATACCTTGGAAAGAATTAGGAGTAGATTTAGTAATCGACTCTACAGGAGCATTCAGAGACAGAGAAGGTCTTTCAAAACACCTTACTGCAGGAGCTAAAAAAGTAATACTTACAGCACCTGCTAAACAAGAAGATATCACTATAGTAATGGGAGTTAATGACAAGGATTATGATCCAGCAAAACATAATATAATTTCAAATGCATCATGTACAACTAACTGTCTTGCTCCAGTAGCCAAAGTTATATTAGATAACTTTGGAATTAAAAAAGGATTAATGACAACAGTTCATGCTTATACAAATGACCAACAAATATTAGATAAGAGACATAAAGATTTAAGAAGAGCAAGAGCAGCTGCAGAATCAATAATTCCAACAACAACAGGAGCAGCTAAGGCAGTAGCTTTAGTTATACCAGAATTAAAGGGTAAATTAAATGGTTTTGCAATGAGAGTTCCAACTCCAACAGTTTCAGTAGTAGACGTAGTATTTGAAGTAGAAAAAGCTACAACTCAAGAAGAAGTTAATAAAGTATTAAAAGAAGCAAGTGAAGGTGCTATGAAGGGTATATTAGGATATTCAGAAGAACCTCTAGTATCTATAGACTACAGAGGAGATAAACATTCTTCAATAGTAGATGGACTTACTACAATGGTAATTGATAACATGGTAAAAGTTGTATCATGGTATGACAACGAATGGGGATATTCTGAAAGAGTCGTAGACCTTGCAAGTTTAGTTGCTAACAAGTAAAATACAGAATTATGATGACTATATGGGCTGGCACAGAGACCAGCCCATACTATAATATAAATTTTCCTAAGAGGTGATATTATGTTAAATAAAAAGACATTGGAAGATTTGCAAGTAAAGGGTAAAAGAGTATTGGTTAGATGTGATTTTAACGTTCCTATGGACGATGATAGAAATATTACCGACGATAGAAGAATAACTAGCTCACTACCTACAGTTAAGTATTTAATCGACAATGGAGCTAAGGTAATTTTAATGTCTCATCTAGGTAGACCAAAGGGAGAAGCAAATCCAAAATATAGTTTAGCACCAGTGGCTAAGAGATTATCAGAGTTATTAAATAAAGAAGTTATATTTGCTAAAGATGATAAAGTAGTTAGCGATAACGTTAAAGAGATAGTTTCTAATATGAAAGACGGAGATGTAGTTCTATTAGAAAACACTAGATATAGAAAAGAAGAAGAAAAGAACGAAGAAAACTTTGCTAAAGAATTAGCTTCTTTAGGAGATCTATATGTAAATGATGCTTTTGGAACATCTCACAGAGCACATACTTCAAATGTAGGACTTTCAAGCCAATTACCATCAGCAGTAGGTTTCCTAGTTGAAAAGGAAATATCAGTTATGGGTAAGGCACTAGAAAATCCAGAAAGACCTTTTGTGGCTATTTTAGGTGGAGCAAAAGTATCCGATAAAATAGGTGTAATAGAAAACTTATTAAATAAAGTTGATACCATATTGATTGGTGGAGGTATGGCTTATACTTTCTTAAAAGCTCAAGGTTATGAAATAGGTACTTCTATATTAGAAGAAGATAAAATAGATTTAGCTAAGGAATTACTTAAAAAAGCAGAGGAAAAACACGTAAAACTATTATTACCAGTAGATGTTGTAGTAGCAAAAGAATTTAAAAATGATACAGAATTTAAGACTGTGAAGATAGATAGTATCCCTGCTGATATGATGGGAATGGATATGGGAGAAGAAACTATCAAACTATTTGGAGAAGAAGTTAGAAATGCAAAGACTGTAGTTTGGAATGGACCAATGGGAGTTTTTGAAATGGAAAACTTCAAAAAAGGTACAGATGCAATAGCAAAAGCAATGGCTGAATCCAATGGTGTAACAATAGTAGGTGGCGGAGATAGTGCATCTGCTGTTGAAAAAGCAGGATATGGAGAAAAGATGACTCATATATCAACAGGAGGAGGAGCATCCTTAGAATTCCTAGAAGGAAAAGAACTACCAGGAATTGCAGCTATAAGCGACAAATAAGGAGGGCATTAAAGAATGAGATTACCAATAATCGCAGGAAATTGGAAGATGAACAATACTATTCTAAAATCCACTTTATTAATTGATGAAATAAAAAAGAGTAGTTTAAATAAAGATGTAGAAGCAGTAGTATGTGTGCCTTTTACTAATCTTAGTGATGTAAAAAAGGCTATAGAAGGAACAGACATAAAACTAGGTGCCCAAAATATGCACTGGGAAGACAACGGAGCTTATACAGGTGAAATTTCTCCATTGATGTTAAAAGAAATAGGAATAGACTATTGTATAATTGGTCACTCAGAGAGAAGACAATATTTTAATGAAACAGATGAAACTGTAAATAAAAAAATAAAAACAGCTTTAAAATATGATATAAAACCAATAGTATGCGTAGGGGAAACATTAGAAGAAAGAGAAAATGAAAGACAAGAAGAAGTTGTTAAAGAACAAGTATTAAAAGCTCTAGAAGATATAGATAATAAAAATATCAAGGATATTGTAATTGCATACGAACCAATTTGGGCTATTGGAACAGGAAAGACTGCATCTAGTGATGATGCTAATCAAATGTGTGGTTTCATTAGAGGAATAATTGGGGATAAATATGGTAAAGAGGCTAAAGATAATATAAGAATTCAATATGGTGGAAGTGTTAAACCTAACACTATAAAGGAATTAATGGAGAAAGAAGATATAGATGGAGCATTAGTTGGCGGTGCTAGTTTAGTAGCAGAAGATTTTGTAAAACTAGTAAACTATTAAATGGAGGATATAGATATGACTAAGAAACCAGTAATGTTAATAGTACTAGATGGATGGGGTATAGGCAAAGATTATAAGGGAAATGCAATAAAACTGGCAAATACTCCCAATTTTGATAGACTTCTAAAAACCTGCCCTAATACTAAATTGGAAGCCAGTGGATTAGCAGTAGGATTACCAGAAGGCCAAATGGGTAATTCAGAAGTTGGACATCTAAACATTGGCTCGGGAAGGATAGTCTATCAAGAGTTGACTAAAATAACTAAATCCATAGAAGATGGAGATTTTTTCAAAAAGAAAGAATTTTTAGATGCCATAGATAATGCTAAGAAAAACAATTCTAAACTTCATGTAATGGGACTAGTATCTGATGGTGGTGTTCATAGTCATAACACACATCTTTATGCAATTTTAGAATTGTGTAAAAGAGAAGGATTTAAAGATGTATTTATCCATGCGTTTTTAGATGGAAGAGATGTACCACCTACTATTGGTAAACAACATTTACATGAACTTCAAGAAAAGATAGACGAAATTGGCGTAGGGAAAATTGCAACTGTATCTGGCAGATACTATGCTATGGACAGAGATAAGAGATGGGAAAGAATAAAATTAGCTTATGATGCTATGGTATTAGGAGAAGGTAAAAAAGATGAATTTCCTACAGATGCAGTACAAAAATCTTATGATGAAGGTATAAATGATGAGTTCATAATTCCTACTGTAATTACTGACAATGGAAGTCCAGTAACTACTATAGATGATGGAGATTCAATGATATTCTTCAACTTTAGACCAGATAGAGCAAGACAGATAACAAGAGCTATCGTTGATGAAGATTTTGATGGTTTTGAAAGAGAAAAGAAAGTGGATACTTTCTTTGTTACCATGACGGAATATGATAGTACCATAGAAAATGTTCATGTTGCTTTTAAACCAGAGAAGCCAGAAAATACTTTAGGAGAATATGTAAGCAGTTTAGGACTTAATCAGTTGAGAATTGCAGAAACTGAAAAGTATGCTCACGTAACCTTCTTCTTTAATGGCGGCAGAGAAGAACCTTATAAAAATGAAGATAGGGCTTTGATTCCTTCACCAAAAGTAGCTACTTATGATTTAAAACCAGAGATGAGCGCTGTAGAAGTAAAAGATGAAGTATTAAATAGGCTAAATATGGATAAATATGATTTAATAATCTTAAACTTTGCAAACTCGGATATGGTAGGTCATACAGGAGTTGTAGAAGCAGCAGTAAAAGCTGTAGAAACTGTGGATAGCTGTCTAGGTGAAATAATAGATTCATTGACGAAAAAGGATGGTAAGGCTTTGATCACAGCAGATCATGGTAATGCAGAAATGCTAATAGATGAAAAAGATGATAGCCCTATTACAGCTCATACAACTAACAAGGTTCCGCTAATACTTGTAGGTAAAGATGATGTAAAATTAAGAGAAGGAATTCTTGCAGATTTGGCACCTACTTTACTAGAGCTAATGGGACTTAGTAAGCCAGAAGAGATGACAGGAAAGTCATTGATAATTTAAATAAATAATAAGGAGGAACAAGGATATGGGTTTAATTACTGATATTTATGCTAGAGAGGTACTAGATTCAAGGGGAAACCCAACTGTAGAAGTAGAAGTTTGGACAGAAATGGATGCTTTTGGTAGAGCTTTAGTACCATCAGGAGCAAGTACTGGAGCTTATGAAGCAGTAGAATTAAGAGATGGAGATAAAGAAAGATTTTTAGGTAAAGGCGTTATGAATGCAGTAAATAATGTCAACAATATAATTGCAGAAGAAATTATTGGAATGGATGTATATGATCAATTAGGAATAGATGCTAAGCTTATAGAATTAGACGGAACAGAAAATAAAGGAAAATTAGGAGCTAATGCTATACTTGGAGTATCTTTAGCAGTAGCTAGAGCTGCAGCTGATGAATTAGGAATGCCTTTATATCAATACATTGGTGGAGTTAATTCAAAAGTTATACCTGTACCTATGATGAACATCTTAAATGGTGGAGAACATGCAGATAACAACGTAGATATTCAAGAATTTATGGTTATGCCAATTGGAGCACCAAGCTTTAGAGAAGCTTTAAGAATGGGAGCAGAAGTATTCCATAATTTAAGAGCAGTATTAAAAGGAAAAGGCTTAAACACTTCTGTTGGTGACGAAGGTGGATTTGCACCAAACCTATCCAGCAATGAAGAAGCATTAAAGACAATAGTTGAAGCGATTGAAAAAGCAGGATATAAACCAGGAGAAGATGTAGCTCTTGCTTTAGACGTAGCAGCTACAGAAATATATGATGAAGAAAGAAAAATCTATAACCTAGCAGGAGAAGGCAGAGAATTAACTGTAGATCAAATGATAGATTACTATGAAGACTTAGTTAACAAATATCCAATTATTTCAATAGAAGATGGGTTAGCAGAAGATGACTGGGATGGTTGGAAGAAACTTACTGATAGATTAGGAGATAGAATCCAATTAGTAGGAGATGACTTGTTCGTAACCAATACTAAACGATTAGAAAAAGGAATAGATTTAGGAATATCCAATTCAGTTTTGGTAAAATTAAATCAAATAGGAACTTTGACAGAAACATTAAATACAATAGAGATGGCAAAGGTTAATGGTTATACTGCAGTAGTATCCCATAGATCTGGAGAAACTGAAGATACAACTATAGCAGACTTAGTAGTAGCAACAAATGCAGGTCAAATAAAGACTGGTGCACCTTCTAGAACTGATAGGGTTGCTAAATATAATCAACTACTAAGGATTGAAGATTTCCTTGGACTAAGTAGTGAATATAGAGGTAAGAAAGCATTCTATAATATAAAGAAATAGTAAGGGGGCTTCTCCTTACTAGGCCGTGTAAATAATTTTGTGTATTCTCATTCTTTGAATAATAACTTGGCATAAGATACAAAGTAATAAAATGTAAAAAATGGTCGATTATTAATCTTTCAAAGATCGCTTGATTAAGTATACTATTTCCTATACTTGGCAATAATATGCTCAATCTTATTCAATAAAAGGATAAAGCAAGCTGAGCGGTTATTGGAGTTCTATACAGGAATGGATGGTTTATATAATCTATTAGTTTTTATCTATCCGTTCCTAGTAGAATCAAGGCCATAAACCTCAGGGGTTTGGGGACAGAGTCCCCAAGCTATGCTTCTTTGTTTAATATTTCTTCAAATAGTATCTTTAATTGACTTATTACTAAATCCCAGTTTGGATATATTCTGGTCCACTTTTTACTAACTTTTTCAGTTGCTAAATACAACATTTTCAATAAACTTTCATCATTAGGAAATATTAATTTTGTTTTCGTTACTTTTCTAAATTGACTATGTAAACTCTCTATGACATTTGTAGTATACATAATCTTTCTGATAAAGTCTGGAAATGCAAGAAAAGTTATTAGATTATCCCAGTTTTCTTCCCAGCTGTTAATTGCATTAGGATACTTATGCCCCCATTTTTCTCTCATACTCTGTAAATTTTCATATGCTTCATCTTCATTTACAGCTCCATATACTGATTTTAAGTCTGCAGCAAATAGTTTTCTATCCTTATATGGGATGTATTTCATACTTGCTCTAATTTGATGAATTATGCATCGTTGTATCTTAGCAAATGGGTATACAGAGCCTATTGCTTCCTTAAACCCATTAAGTCCATCTACACAGAATATTAATACATCCTGAACTCCTCTGTTCTTTAAATCATTTAATACGGATAGCCAAAATTTACTACTCTCATTTGCACCAATCCATATTCCAAGGACTTCTTTTTCTCCATCCATATTTACACCTAATACTACATATGCAGCCTTTACTACAATTTGTTTATCTTCTCTAACCTTGTAATGAATAGAATCCATGAATACGAATGAATAGATACTTTCAAGTGACCTATTTTGCCATTCTGTTACGATTGGAATGATTCTATTAGTTATATTTGAAACCATTTGAGCTGATATATCAATATCATATAGATTTTTTATTTGCTCTGATATATCTCTTGTAGTCATGCCAGCGGCATAAAGATCGATGACTTTTTCTTCAATACCATTAATATTTCTTTGATATTTTGGTATTATTTTTGGTTCAAATTCACCATATCTATCTCTAGGTATATCAATTTTCACTGGACCTAACTCTGATTTAACAGTCTTACTTGAGTATCCATTTCTTCTGTTATTAGTAACTTTATCAGATAGATCGTTTTTATCGTAGCCAAGATGTGAATCCATTTCAGCCTCTAACACTTCCTGAAGAACGTCTTTAAACATTTCTTTCATTGCATTAAGGATATCATCAGGACTAGAAAATTTTTGTTCGTTTACATAATCTCTTAATATTTCTTTAGAAACTTTCGACATAAAAATACTCCTCCTTGTAATTATTGATTATTTATCTATTCCAATTATTAACAAAGAAGAGTACTTTTTATTCAGTTTACACAAAATATTTTACAGGCTCCCTTACTATTTTCTTTTTAGCCTATTTGTACTTGCTAAGCCAGGATAAACTGATAAAAGTTTATCCTGCTTTTAAATATATAAGCAATGTGGAAATTTTTTACTTATTTAATACTGCTTTCAAACCTTCCACATCCAATAACTTAAATATATTGCTAATCTCATTTTCATAATCCAATGAAAGTCTATATCTTATCATTTTTAAGCTTACATTATAAAAGTTTTGAACCATCTTTAAGATTGTTAATGCAATTTTCTTCATTATTTGAAGGTTTTTAGCCCCAGTTTTACTCAGAGTAGTATTTTTATCATCTTTAAACGTAAAATCTAGATGCCAATGTAACCCATTTTCAATCCCCCAATGATCCCTTACTGCCCTTGAAAATAGAACTATATCATCTATACTGCATATAAAGTATCTTTCTTCTTGACTCATTGTGCCATTATTTCTTTTAATAATTTTTCTCTCTGATCCTATGCTTTTAAAGCCTTTCCAGTCTTTCCTTCCATATATCCAATTTATATCTGTTGTTAAAAAATATTCTCTTGTTACTATAGCACTATGTTCTTTTTCTTTAGTTATCTTATAATTAGCCTTATTTCCTTTAAGTTCTTCTAATACTTCTTCTTCAAAATAATCCTTTATATCATTATAAAGTAGACCTTGATTACCCTTTAATGCACCCAGATAGTTTCCTTTATGTTTTATTACTTCTTCTACTGTAGACTTCTGAGTATTTAAAGCATCCCATGTTACTACTGTATCTTTTATATCTATTATCTTCAGTAAATCTTTTACTGCTGGAATCTCATTACTTTTTTCGTTAACAAAGACTTGACCTATGCATATTCCATAATTGCTTGAATATGCATTCAAAGTATGCAATGCCTTAGAGCCTTCTACATTAGTATCATTTTGTTTAGAACCACAGCTTGTTTTCCCATCAATTGATAGTATGTCTTGTTCTTTATCCTCGTTCTTCTGATTTACTATTTCAGTTAGATTATTTATTATTTCCATAAAAAATTCAACAACTATATTGTAAAAGTAATTACTATTAATGCTTGATATTACGACCCTTATAGTGTCATCAGAGGGAATTCCATTTAAAAGTTCTAAAAACCTTCTAAGCCATTTTTCTTTCTTTATTCCAAAAGCCTCAATTTCTTTCCACTCATTAGCATTAGCTAATACTGCAAAAAGTGTCAATATAACAATATCACTTAACTTGTGCTTAATATATGATTCATTTCTTGTGTCATATATTAATTCAGCTTTTTTTATTAATTGATTAATTATCCTATCACTTTCTAATAAAGAAAAGTCTATTTCACTTTCATCAAATAATTTTTGAAGTTCCTGTAATTTTTTGCTTTTCGTGCCATAAAATTCACCTTCTTAATTTTATGATACACATATTTTTACTTTAAAACAACCATTACCTAAAAATGTTAATTTATCAGTTTATCCTGTTGCTAAGTATAAAGCTATTGATTTTATAGGGGCACTGTGTTAAAATATTCTTGTTTATGGGTATGATAAAATAAATTTTTCCATTTTAATATAGGAGGTGTAAATATGGTAATTTTCTTTTCAGTTTTAATTCTTTTATCAGGAATATCATTGATCGTATCTGTACTATTTCAAGAAAGTAAATCAGAAGGATTAGGTGCTATAAGCGGAAGTGCGGAAAAGCTTTGGGGAAAATCAAGAGCCAGAACTATGGAAGCTATGCTTAGCAAGATAACCACAGTTTCAGCAATTGTGTTTATGATATCTGCATTAGTTATTGCAGCCATTCAATAAAAATGAGGAGGTATGTTTAAAATGAATTTTGCATTAATAGCTGCACCAATAGTTGGTATAGTAGCTTTACTTTTTGCATTTTACAAAGCCAGTTCTATTGATAAAGTAAGTCCTGGCAATGATAGAATGAAGGAGATAGCTTCTTATATAGAAGAAGGAGCTATGGCATTTTTAAAGAGAGAATATAGGGCATTATCGGTATTTGTTATTGCTCTTTTTGTAGTTTTAGCTATAGCTATAAACTGGCAGACAGCGGTATCATTCTTATTAGGAGCTTGTTTTTCAATACTTGCTGGTTATTTTGGAATGAAGGTAGCTACTAAAGCTAACGTAAGGACAGCAAATGCTGCTATGGAAAAAGGTATGAACAAAGCATTAAACGTAGCTTTTTCTGGAGGAGCAGTAATGGGAATGTGTGTTGTTGGATTAGGAATATTAGGAGTATCTGTGCTATACATACTATTTCCTGATCCATCTATTATAACAGGATTTGGTTTAGGCGCTTCATCAATAGCATTATTTGCACGTGTTGGTGGAGGAATTTATACTAAAGCAGCCGATGTAGGAGCGGATTTAGTAGGTAAAGTGGAAGCGGGAATACCAGAAGACGACCCAAGAAACCCTGCAGTTATTGCAGACAACGTTGGAGACAACGTTGGAGACGTTGCAGGTATGGGAGCAGATTTATTTGAATCATATGTAGGAGCTATAATTTCAGCTATTACATTGGGAATAGTAGCTTATGGTGATAGTGGAGTTAAATTTGCATTAGCATTATCAGCAGTAGGAATAATTGCATCGATAATAGGAGTTTATTTTGTAAGAGGAGATAAAGAGCCACAAAAATCATTAAATAATGGAACATTAGTTAGTTCAATAATAACTGTAATTGTTTCTTTTGTATTGAGCAGAAGTATGTTAGGATCAAACAAGCCATTTATCGCTATTTTATCTGGTTTAGCAGTAGGTTTAATTATTGCAAGAATTACTGAATACTATACTTCAGCAGATTATTCTCCAGTAAAGAGAATAGCTAGTGAATCAGAAACAGGAGCTAGTACCAATATCATTGGTGGTTTATCAGTAGGTATGATGTCTACAGGTGGACCAATAATTGTAATTGCTATCGGCATTTTAATTGCTTTTTATGTATCAGGCGGGATTGCAGACCCAGCTTCTGGATTATATGGTATTGCATTAGCAGCAGTAGGTATGCTTTCAACTGCAGGAATGACAATTGCAGTAGATGCTTATGGCCCAATTGCTGATAATGCTGGTGGAATTGCAGAAATGTGTGATTTACCAGAAAAAGTAAGAAATATTACTGATAAATTGGATTCAGTTGGAAATACAACAGCAGCAGTAGGTAAAGGATTTGCAATAGGTTCAGCAGCTTTAACTGCTTTAGCATTATTTGCTTCATATACTCAAGCAGTAAATTTGAGTGGAATCAATTTAACTGAACCAGCAGTTATTGCAGGATTATTTATAGGTGGAATGCTACCATTCTTATTCTCAGCTATGACAATGGAAGCAGTTGGAAAAGCTGCATTTAGTATGATAGAAGAAGTAAGAAGACAATTCAAAGAGATACCAGGAATTATGGAAGGTAAAGCAACACCAGAATATAGTACATGTGTTGATATAAGTACAAAAGCAGCTTTAAGAGAGATGGTTATACCAGGAATATTAGCGGTTGTTGTTCCAATAATAGTAGGATTATTATTAGGACCTGAAGCTTTAGGAGGACTTATAGCTGGTGCATTAATCACAGGCGTATTAATGGCTATATTCATGGCAAACGCAGGTGGAGCTTGGGATAATGCTAAGAAGTATATAGAAGAAGGAAATCATGGTGGTAAGGGTAGTGAAGCCCATAAGGCAGCAGTAGTTGGAGATACAGTAGGAGATCCATTCAAAGATACTTCAGGACCATCATTGAATATATTGATAAAATTGATGACCATAGTATCTTTAGTATTTGCAGAGCTCTTCTTAAATTATGGTGGAATATTATTTAACTTATTTAAATAAATAGAAACCCTCCTAACGGGGGGTTTTCTTATTTGTGACAACAGGGATATAATAAAAGTTAGTCTATGAAGTTAAAAGTTTATATGATATAATTTTATAGAATTATTTATAAATAAATAATTGGATTTGTTATATTCATATAGTCTTAGTTAATAATATTTATAAAGAATAGTAATATGCTAGATAAATTGAGGCTTTGTACCAAAAAGCCTTTACCTTAATCTAAAGGAAGGTATAACATGATAGTGAATATTGAAGAAATACAATTAAATTACATATGTGAAGGGCAAGGTAAAGATGTGTTGATACTTCATGGCTGGGGAGCTAATATAAATACGGTTATCCCAATAGTAAACCTATTAAAACACCACTTTAAAGTCTATGCCTTGGACCTCCCTGGATTTGGTAAAAGTACAGAGCCTAAAGAGGTATTTGGCTCAGATGATTATGCTAGAGTTGTGAAAAAGTTTATGGATAAGATGAATATAGAGAAAGTAATATTAATAGGCCATTCTTTTGGTGGGAAAGTTTCCATATGGTTAGGCAGCAAGTATCCTGAAATGGTAGATAAAATTGTCCTTATTGATAGTGCTGGATTAAAGAGTAAGAGGGGTCTTAAATACTATACAAAGGTTTATAGCTTTAAGACTTTGAAATTTTTCTATAAAACCATTTTCTTTTGGATGGACCATGATAAAAAGATGGAGAAGTTTTATAAAAAATTTGGATCTACAGATTATAAAGATGCTAATGGCATAATGAAAAAAATACTTGTTAAAGTTGTAAATGAAGATTTGAAACCTATACTTAAAAATATAAAGTCACCTACATTGTTAATATGGGGAGATAAAGATACTGCTACACCATTGTACATGGGAAAGACCATGGAAAAAGAAATATCAGATAGCGGTTTAGTAGTTTTAGAAGGTACAGGTCATTATTCATATTTAGATGACTTTAATAAGTTTTCAATAATCTTAAAAGCTTTCTTATTGCCTAATAATTCATATAATGAAGGGCAATAGAATAGGGATTATGGGGGTGCATTAGGTTGTATAAAGTAGTAATTTTGATTCTAGGTTTTATATGGACATTCTTAATTGTAAAAAGATCTAAATTGTTTTTACATATGATACAACTTCAAGGTTATAAGGAAGAAGAATATAGAAGATGGTTAATAGAAAGCAACAAAGCATATACTGAAAAACTTAAAAAAACTTTAAGAAATATTTTTATAATTACTGTGATATATATAGTTCTTGCTGTTTTGTTTAATAGATATGAAATGTTTAGAATATCCATATGGTACTTTTACAATATATATTGGTTTCTCTCTATGATTTTAACTATGGATATTAAAGATGAAGAAGTAAAAAAACCTTTAGTATTTACTCAGAGAGCTAAGCGTCTCTATGCTGCTAATTTAGTATTGAATTTGTTAGGAATACTAATAGTTTGCATGATTTACTCCAAAACTACGAATGATTTTTCTTTATATTTTCCAATAGTTTTATTTTTAGGAAGTTTGCTATACTATTTTCAATCTGAAATCCTTTATGTATCGCTTATAATGATGAAACCAATTGAAAATAGAATAAATATTCGTTATTTTGAAAAGGCACAGGAAAAAATTGAAGCCATGAAAAAACTCAATGTCATTGGGATTACAGGTAGCTTTGGAAAAACTAGCACTAAGTTTATAACGGGAACCATATTGAAAGAAAAGTATAGGGTGCTAAATACTCCAGAATCCTATAATACTCCAATGGGGTTAAGTAAGGTAATAAACGATGAATTGACGGATAAATATGAAGTATTCATAGCGGAAATGGGTGCTAGGAATATTGGGGATATTAGAGAACTGTCAAAGCTGACTAAACCAAAGATTGGAGTTATTACATCTATAGGACCAACCCATTTAGAAACTTTTAAAAATTTGGATAATATTATGAAGACAAAGTATGAACTAATTGAAGAATTACCTACAGATGGAATAGCAATATTTAATTATGATGATGAATACATTAAAAAATTAGCTGATAAGACATTTAAAGAAAAAATTCTTTATGGTATGGAAGATGTTCAAGAATTGGATATCTATGCTGAAAATGTAGAGGTATCTGAAATGGGTTCTACTTTCACCATTAAAAGTAAAAAAGGAAATAGTATAACATGTACTACAAAGTTATTAGGTAAGCATAATATATATAACATATTAGCAGGAGTTAGTGTGGGTGTAGCTATGGGGCTTAATTTAGAGGAAATAAAAAATGGCATACAAAAAATCCAGCCTATCCCCCACAGACTAAATATAATGAATCCAGGTACTGGTATAATAGTAATTGACGATGCCTTTAATTCAAATCCTATTGGTGCAAAAGCAGCATTGGACGTATTAAGCCAGTTTAAAGAAGGTAGAAAGATAATAGTAACTCCCGGTATGGTGGAGCTAGGTTCAAGGGAGGAAGAAGCTAATAAGGAGTTTGGAGTGAATATTGGCAAGGTATGTGATTATGTAATATTAGTTGGTAAAAAAAGAACCATTCCAATATATGAAGGATTAATAGAAGTTGGATATAATGAAGAAAATATATTTGTTGTAAACAATTTAGATGAGGCTACGGCGAAAATACAAAGAATTGCAAGACCTAAAGATATAATACTATTTGAAAATGATTTACCTGATAATTATAATGAATAGGTGGGAGATTTGATGAAAAAGAGTGTAGGAGTTATATTTGGTGGACGCAGTGTGGAACATGAGGTTTCTGTAATTACTGGTATGCAAATTATAGAGAATATAGATAAAGAAAAGTACGATATAGTACCTATTTATATTGATAAAGAAGGAAAATGGTTTACTGGAGATAGTTTAAGGGAATTTATAAACTTTAAAGATAGCAACTTAAATGATTTACAAGAAATAGTATTATCCGAAAATACTGATGATCATAATCTCTATCTTCATCCAGAAAATATAGGATTATTTAAGAAGAAGGTATTAGATAAAATAGATATTATATTTCCAACTATTCATGGCACCAATGGTGAAGATGGTACCATTCAAGGCTTATTTGAATTGATGAATATTCCCTATGTAGGTGGCGGAGTATTGGCTTCCTCTGTAGGTATGGATAAAATACTTATGAAGGATGTATTTAAAGCTAACGGATTGCCAATAGTGGAATATTTATGGTTTTATAGGAGCAGGTGGGAAAAGGATAAGGAAAATATTATAAAGGACATTGAAGAAAATTTAGGTTATTCAGTGTTTGTAAAACCTGCAAACTTAGGCTCCAGTATAGGCATATCCAAAGCAAAGGATAGGGATGGATTAATCCATGCTATTGAAATAGCCATAAGATACGATAGAAAAATTATCATAGAAAAGGCCATAGAGAATCCAAGGGAGATTAACTGTGCTGTAATGGGATATGATGATAAAATAGAAAGTTCCTTGTGTGAAGAACCTTTAGGATGGGAAGAAATATTAACCTTTGAGGATAAATATATAAAGAGCAACACCAAGGGTATAGGCAAGGAAGGTAGCAGAAGGATAATCCCTGCTGAAATTGATGATAGCATTAGAGAGAATATAGAAGATATTGCTAAGAAATCCTTTATGGCTATAGATTGCAGTGGTAACTCAAGAATTGACTTTTTAATAGATAAAGATAATAATATCTATATCAATGAAATCAATACTTTACCTGGTTCGGTAGCTTTTTATCTATGGGAGGGTAAAGGGTATTCCTTTACGAAGTTAATAGATAAGATGATAGATATAGCTTTGAAAGTTCATGAAAACAAGAATGAAAATATGTATTCATATGATGCAGATTTATTTAATAAGGTTCATCTAGGAGGAACTAAAGTTGGTAAAATGTAAGATATTTAAAGTATCTTACATTATTTTTTCAAAACGGGGTAAATAGATTGTAAAATGGGATAAACTATATATAATAATCGATATAAGACTGGAGGATACGTATGGGGATAAGAAGAAATATTATAAACTTTATGGAAGATAAAGTTTATAAACCTATGTTAAAAGAAGAGCTAGCAATTAAGTTTGGTTTAGAAGGCAAAGAGATGGAAGCCTTCTATAAGGTATTAGAGGATATGGAAAAGGAAGGAACCATCATAAAGACAAGAAATGAACGTTATGGTCTTGTGGATAAGATGAATTTAGTAGTAGGAAGATTAGAAGGTAATGAAAAGGGCTTTGGATTTTTAGTACCAGATGACAAAACCAAAGAAGATGTTTTTATACCTACAGAAGATATGAATGGTGCAATTCATGGCGATAAGGTCATAGTAAAAATAGTAAGTAGTGGAGGAGATGGAAAGAAGGAGGAAGGAGAAGTAATCAGGATATTAGAAAGAGCAAATGAAACCATAGTTGGAACTTTTGAAAGCAGCAAAAACTTTGGTTTTGTAGTACCTGATGATTCTAGGATAGCCTATGACATATTCATACCAAAGGCAGATATAAATGGAGCAAAGACTAATCAAAAAGTAGTAGTTGAAATAACCAGATGGCCAGAGAAAAGAAGAAATCCAGAAGGTAAAGTAACGGAAATACTAGGTTTTGTTGGTGAAAAAGGTACTGATATTCTTTCTATAATAAAACAGTTTAAGCTCCCTGAAGAATTTCCTCAAAAAGTTCAAGACCAAGCCTCAACAATAGAATCCACTATAAAAGAAGAAGAAATTAAAAATAGGGTGGATTTAAGGGATTTAAATACTTTTACCATCGATGGAGCAGATGCTAAGGATTTAGACGATGCAGTTTCCATAGAGATATTAGATAATGGAAATTATAGATTAGGAGTTCATATAGCAGATGTGTCCCATTATGTTAAGGAAAGATCATCTTTAGATAAGGAAGCCTATAAAAGAGGAAACAGCGTTTATCTAATCGATAGGGTAATTCCTATGTTGCCTAAAGAACTATCTAATGGAATATGTAGTTTAAATCCAAATGTAGATAGACTGACTTTGTCGGTGTTTATGGAGATTGATAAGAATGGTGGAGTAGTAGACCACGAGATTGTAGAAGGAGTCATAAGAAGCAAGGCAAGACTTGTATATGATGATGTTTCCAATCTATTAGAAGACGACGATTTAGAGGCAGCTAAAAAATTAAAAGATGTTTCTCACGATTTAAAGATAATGGAAGAACTATGCAAGATATTATATGCAAAAAGAGAGAGAAGAGGAAGCATAGATTTTGATTTTCCAGAAGCTAAAATAATATTAGATGATGATGGTATACCAGTAGATATAGAAAAAGAGGATAGAAGAATAGGAAATAGGATGATTGAAGAATTTATGCTAGTATGTAATGAAACCATAGCAGAGCATATGTACTGGGCAGAGATGCCATTTTTATATAGGATTCATGAAAATCCAGATACAGAGAAGCTGAATGATTTCAATAAGTTTATCCATAATTTTGGTTATGCAATCAAGGGAGCACAAGAAGTACATCCTAAGGAATTACAACGGTTAACCCAAGAAGTAAAGGGAAAAAAGGAAGAAACCTTAATCAATACATTGCTATTAAGATCCCTTAAGAAAGCTAGATATAGTAGTGAAGAGGATATACATTTTGGATTGGCAGCTAAATATTATTGCCATTTTACATCTCCTATTAGGAGATATCCAGATTTACAAATTCATAGAATTATTAAGCTGTATATTAATGGTAAATTGAGTCATAGTGAACAAGAAAAGTTGGATAGAATACTACCAGAAGTTGCGGATCATACATCTATAACAGAAAGGACGGCTGAAGAAGCAGAAAGAGAAGTAGATGACTTAAAGATAGCCGAATATATGTCCAAGAGGATTGGCAATGAATATGAAGGGATGATATCATCCCTAACCCATTTTGGTATGTTTGTACAATTGGATAATACAGTAGAAGGATTAGTTCACTTTAGCAATATGATAGACGATTATTATAAATTTGATGAAGAAAAATATTATATCATAGGTGAGCATACTAACAAAATATATAGATTAGGAGATACTATAAAAATTAAAGTTGTAGGCGCTGATTTAGTTAAGAGGACTGTAGATTTTATGATATTACCTTAAAGGAAAACTTTATATTATAGAAATTACGAATTATAAAAGTAGGGGCGGCCTTTGGTCGCCTAAGTTCAAAATAAAAGAAATATTGACAGTCAATTAAAAGCTTGATAAACTCATAGTTAGATTTAAAAATAAGTGTGGTGATTCTAGATGAAAAAAGAAAATGTAAAGATAGTTGCTACTAATAGGAAAGCAAGACATGAATATTTTATTGAAGAAACTATAGAAGCAGGTCTAGCTTTAAAAGGAACAGAGGTAAAATCCGTTAGGCAAGGAAAGATTAATGTGAAGGAAGGCTATGCAGTTGTAGAGAATGGTGAAGTATATGTATATAATATGCATATAAGCCCTTATGAACAGGGAAATATCTATAATGTGGATCCTATAAGAAAAAGGAAGCTTTTACTTCATAAAAGGGAGATTAGAAAACTTGATTCTCTTATTATGCAGAAGGGATATACATTAGTACCATTAACCATATATATCAAAGATGGATTGGTAAAAGTGGAATTAGCAGTAGCTAAAGGTAAAAAATTATATGATAAAAGAGAAAGTATTGCCAAGAAAGATGCTGAAAGAAGAATACAGCAGCATGCATCTGAAAAATATAGATTATAAGAGTAGATATTTTCAGCATTTGCAGTTAATTGACATAATACTGTAATTTTGCTATAATAATATAGTTAAAACTTAATATATGGGGGCGAAAATGGTTTCGACGGGGATGTGGAATCAGGAGTAGCGAGTCGTTGTCGCCAAACAACGTTAAAAGTGGCAAATTAAATTAAACGCAAACGATAATTACGCATTAGCTGCTTAGTTAAGTAGCTCGTCCTAATCGAGAATCCCACGACTTGATATAGGACGCCAATTTAGTGGGGCACCGAGCCTTACAAAGCTTTGAGTAAGGAACGGAAATTATGAAGCTACTGAAGCTTGAACCCTGTCAGTAGGGGTCAAGTAGAGGGAATGTCAAATTACTGACTGCACTCGGAGAAACTCTTGTGGAAATGTTTTCGGACGTGGGTTCGACACCCACCGCCTCCACCATTTAAGAACTTAAATATTGATACAATATAAACTCCTTGATTTCAAGGGGTTTTCGTTGTTTTTGGAGATAAATTTTGATTTTCTATATTTGTACACAGTAATGCTGAATTATGCACACGGGTGTGCAGTTTTTATTGGGTGGGTGTACTTTTTAGCGATAAGGGGATTTGGGAAAAAATGGGGGGTATATATGGGATTATATATGCTTAAAAATACGGGGAAAGACATAGAAGATGGAATTGCTGAAAAGGTTAAGTCAGATTCAATAGATTATGAATGTTACTTTGAATCTTGGCTGCAAAATAGTCCATCATTACTATTTGATGATGAGGATGATGGAAATACAGTATTATGGATAGGAAGGCAAGTTACAGCTAGTGTGGGGGATGTTGGTAAGTTTCCAGATTTAATTGGTTTTAATTGGTATTGATGCATCTGGAGATTTGGTAATAGTAGAACTAAAAAAAGGGAAAACTCCAAGAGAGGTAATTGCTCAAATATTAGAGTATGCTGCATGGAGTTCTCAACTTGAATACAATGACCTCGATAATCTCGCAAGAAGTTATTATTCTAACGATAAAAATAATTCGGGGAAATCTTTAAAAGAAATATTTCAAGAAGTATTTACCTAGATTTTGTACAAATGAAAAACTAGTTTTTTCAAAAATATAACAGTGAAATTTTAGAATAAAACTTCATATATTGGTTTAAAAATCAACTTTAATGTGTTGTAAAAATGTGGTAAGTTAAAATTGTGTATCAAAATAAAAGGTAAACATTGCTTTACCACATATGGAAAATTATTCTACTAGATTCTATGGCATAAAATTATGTCAGAAAACTTAATTGGATATGCCGAGGTTCCCTTAATGCATCGGTAATAAGTCTTGCTAAATGAGTAATTGCTGGAATTTGAACCTCTATTCCTTTAGAGGTTCTTTTTACAAATCCTCTAATATTTCCAAGCTTTTTGATCATAACCCTTACACCTACATTTTCTAGTTCTGTACCTGCTAGAATGGTTGACTTGAAACAGCTTATCAGGTTATGAGTTATAAACACTAGCCATAGGAATGCGTAAATACCATAGAATTTTGTAGTTCTAAGATTTCTCATATGGTATATATTCTTAGCCATGTTAAAGAAGGCTTCAATAGTTTGACGCTCATTGTAAAAATGAAATGCCTCTACTGAGCTCATTTGGTTTCTTGATATATTAGTTATGAGCAAAGAGTATGTGATTTTACCACTTTTGGAAAGGGTTTGAACGATAATCTTTCTTAAACCTATTTCTTCGGGTAACTCATATACCCAAACTGAATTATCAGCTTGAGTATATTCAGAGTATGGTATATTCTTTGCCAAGTTTGCTGCAGATTTTGTAGAATATCCCTTTGTAATAAACTTTAATCCTTTAATATTCATTAGTTTTTCAATATTCTCCATAGAACCAAAACCACTATCAGTTCTTAAAGTTAAATTTTCATTATGAAGCTGATTCTGATATTTTGATAAAATATCATTTATTAATTCATCATAATGCTCTGTACAATGAGTGTTGCCAGAATCAAGTTTCATAGCAATGGTTTCTGAGGTTTCACCTGTGAAAGCTACAGATAACTGATAGCCCCTTTGATTTTTCTTCTTGGCAAAATAACCTTTATCAGCAAGTTCATAGGTTTTACCGTTGGCTATTAAACCTGATTGGTCGATATCTACGACTAACATCTTGGTTGATGAGATAGAGCTACTATTATCAATTAATGTTTTATGATGAATATCTTCGAGTTGTTTGATGCTATCATTATCCATACGAGTTAAAAGTTCATTAATTTGAGATTGGTCTGGAATTTTATCCATACCAAACATATTCGCTGCTAAAGTCTCTGGGGCGAGTTTTTCGTTAATATCTTTCATATACTCGCATCCTATGGCTATAGACATAATTATTGTAATAAGTTTTTGATAAACAGAGTAATTTACTTTTTTCATTTTCAACTTAAAATCCTCCAATGGTTTAAAAAAATTGATCCTTAGACCAAAGTTCATGACAGCAGCAAGCCATGTGGAAGTAGTTTCTTCTTTACATTTAGCCTGAGAAAAGGTAACATTATTCATAGGGATAATACCTGCCTTTCTTTAATTTTTTGTGGATAAAAAAATTATACTTCATGGCGTGGTATTATCCTCTAGTTATTTTTTGGAAATATATATGGCAGGTTATTGAAATTCAAGCTGTTTTGTTTGTACGAAACTTAGGTACTTAAGCAAATTAAATTTATTTTTTATTGATAACAAGTGTTCTTATAGGAAGTAGGTAAATATTTTTTAAAAAGCCTTGTTTAGTAATTATTCATCATAATTTCTATTATGAGATATATACCAAGGGGACAGGAACCTTGGCTTTTTTTGGGAGATGAAAACATCCTGTCGCTATGATAGATGAAATTTTAGTAGGAAATTACCATTTAATGTTTGTGATGAAAACATAATTATGCCTGAAATTAGACCAATAAAGGATTTAAGAAATACAACTGAGATTTCTGAACCTTGTCATAAAAGTAAAGAACCGATTTTTATACCTAGTAAACAAGAATAGTATATTATTCCTATTTACTGTATAATATAATTAAGGCGATTAGAGTAATAGGAAAATAGATCCATGGAGGTAAATATGGCATTTAACATGAATGATATTAAAGAGGCCTTAGAAAAGGATAATATACAATGGAGTGGACATATATTAACTAGAATGCAACAGCGAGGAATAAAAATTAAAGATATTATAGATGTTCTTTCAAATGGAGAAATTATAGAATATTATGAAGATGATTATCCCTATCCTAGCTGTCTTGTATTAGGTAGCACAGATGATAATAAAAATATTCATGTTGTATGTGCTTTAGAAAAGGAAAATATTTGGATGATAACAGCATATTATCCAGCCAAAAGTGAATGGTCAGATGATTTTAAAACTAGAAGGAGGTAGAACCATGAATTGCATTCTTTGCAAGGCTAATTTAACAAAAGGAAGGGTAAATCATATTGTTGATTTAGGTGAAGGAATAATCATTATAAAAAATGTACCTGCCAACATCTGTGATCAGTGTGGTGAGTATTACTTGGATACTAAAACAGCTCTAGAAATCGAATCTATGGTAGATAAAGTAAGGAAAAACAAAGCAGAAGTATTTATTGTAAATTATGATGAAATGGTAGCTTAATGGTATAAGATGAGTATAAAACTAAAATTAAATAGGGATCATCATAAAAAAATCAGAACCCGCTAGTTTAAAGGTTACAAAGCCTAAGAATAGCGGGGTGTTTTTTATTTTAAATAAAATCTGGTAGAAACTAGTTAATATATTTGATAGAATAAAGGAAATAAATGATATGTGATTAAGATAATTGATGTATTGTATAGCTAAAATAATAGATAATTCAATAAAGTCACATAAATATCGGTATTTGGAGGGTTTAATAATGAATTATAGAAAAATTGAGCTTGATAGTAGCAATATCGACAAAAAATCAGAATTACTTTTAATGAAGATTGCAAAATGGCATAATCTCACACCAAAACTATGGATACCAGATTATAAAGTTACAACAGCAGAAATAGAAGAAACAGTACTAAAAATTCAAAACACAAGAAATGAAGATTTATTTCTTGCCATTGCAGAAGATGAACAAGGGCATACACAGGGATTTATATGGGCTTGCAAACAAGAGAAATCTCAAGATAGTGTTATGATTTTATCTTTATATGTAACAGATGATTATAGGGGCCAAGGGGTAGCTACAAAACTAAAAAAATTATTGGAGGAATGGTGTCGGCTTGAAGGAATAAAAATAATAGAAACAACAGTACATTATAAGAATAATAGTATGATGGCATTAAATCAAAAACTTGGGTATATTCCTGGAATGGTATATATGACAAAAAAATTATAAGAAGTATACTTAGAAAAGCATTGTAAAAATATGGAACGTTGGTAAGTTCTAAATTATAAAAATAATGCATCCGTTTTTAAAGCCCAATGTAAGAATGATTTGCAGTGATTTGAAAGAAATTGATGAAATTTTAATTGAAAATCTATAAAAAAGAACAAATTAACAATAAGGATAGGAAAATAAAATTTTCAGATGCATATAATGGTAGTATAGATATATCAAAAAATTATAGAGCCGTTTTATTCAAATAGATATACGATACCCATAATGAAGTTTTATTTTGGGTTTAATATTTAGCGTTAATCAAATATTGCTAAATCGTATTAAAATTTGAGTTATTAGACATATATAACCTGTTAGGCTGTATAAGATTAAATTAGGGGTGAAAATTATGGATAAAACAGAGCAAATTTTTGACCTCTTGGAGAAATTTTATATTGAATTTCAAGGCACAACCAAGGAATTGAAACAGGAAATATCTGATATGAAAGACGAATTAAAGCAGGGAACAGCTGATACAAAAGTTGATTTGAAACAAGGAGCAGTTGATGTAAGTGCAGAGTTAAAACAAGAAGCAACCAATGTGAAAACCGAACTAAAACGAGAGATAGCTGAAGTGAAAGCTGAGTTGAATCAAGGAATATCAGACACAGGTGCTGAATTAAATCAAGAAATTTCAGATTCAAAGGCTGAAATAAAGTCTGAGATATTAGAATTAAAGGAAGCTATAATAACTACTAGAAAAGATGTTAAAATTCTAAACGATAATCAGATGATTATATTCGATAAATTAGAAAAAATAGAGGCGGATATTGGAGGAATAAGACAAGAAATCCACGATGTTCAGATGATTACCGCTAGAGTTAGAAGAATATAATAGAGATAAAATATATAATCAAATGATAATAATATAATATTCCAATTCAAGGATGTAACAGAGCTATCATAAAAAATCAGAACCCGTTGGTCTAAAGGCTATAAAGCTTTAGACTAGCGGGTTGTTTTTTATTTCAAATAAAGTTTAATAGTTTATATAAAGTTAGAAATTAGTTAATATATTTGATAGAATAAAGGTAATCAAGTATATGTGATTAAAATAATTGATATATATTTAGAGAACTACCCAATAAATGCAAATAAGTTAAACACAAATTCTCAGATTAATATCAAGGGGGATATAAACAATGATAAAAACAATTAAAAGATTAGATGAGGTACTTGAGTTTGCATGGGAGCTGAGTCAGAATAAATTGCATGCCAGTTATCCGAGGATAGATTCAATAGAGAGGCTTAAAGAAGAACTTGAAAAATCCATCAAATTGGAGGACTGCAATATAATAGCCTATTATCATCAGGATATACTATGCGGGGTTTGCTTTTATTTTTGGATAAGTGATGAAAAATATGCACAAACGATAGGGTTTTTAATAAGAGATAATTATGACAAAATTGCAGATGAATTTATTAGTTATATAGGTAAGCAATTACCAGGATATGAATTATTCATAGGTGTCCCATTTACTAATAAAAATGCAAATGAATATTTTAAGAAAAAGAATATTGAGTGTATTGAAGATAGTATCGTTACAAGAATATGCAATTTAGAATCTCATACAAATCAAAGATATGATTGTATAGAAGAAATTAGCAAAGATAATTTTGAAGAATATACTGTATTTCATGACAAATATGCTATTCCTGCAGAAATGTATTTTAATAGTAAAAATTTGCGAAAAGAAATAGAAAGCTTTCGAATATTTGCTTTTAGACAAGATGAGGAGATACATGGAAGCATCTTTGTTAAAGCAGATAAAGACATTTCCGATATAATTGGATTATTTATTGATGAAGAATATAAAAATAAAGGTATTGAAGGCATCCTAATAAATGAAATGCTGATGCAATTATATAATGAATTTGGTGCGATAAAGGAAATTTTATATTTTATCGATGAAGATTCTACTGACGAATTTAATTTAGCATTAAATGCAGGCTTTGAGATTAAAGAAAAGTATAAATTATATAAATGTATACTTTAGTTTTTAACTTTTATATTGATGTTAGTATAATATTGTAGACACGATTTTCCGAATACTATAGAATATAGAAAAGGAAGGAAGTGTCTAGAATGTCAAAAAGATATACAGAAGAATATAAAGATACCATTGTAGAGCTTTACAATTCCGGTAAAACACTTGCTGAGCTTAATAGTGAATATGGCCTACCTAAATCCACTATATTAACATGGGTAAAGAAAGCTGAACCTATAGCAGTAGATAATAATAAAACAATTACACAAGCTGATTATCAAGCCATGCTTAAGAAGATGGCTAGGATAGAAGAGGAAAACGAAATATTAAAAAAAGCCATGGCCATATTTGCAAAGAAGTAAGCTCAATATATAAGTTCATTACTGATAATAAGGATATCCATGACATAAAACTAATGTGTGAAGTCTTAAAAGTGTCTAGAAGTTCATATTATAAACATCTTAACAAAAAAGAGAGTAAAAGGAGCATTGAAAATAGATTTCTAGAAAAAGAAATACTAAATATATATAAAGCTAGTAAATGTCGATATGGAGCTCCTAAGATATATGAAAAATTAAAAGGTAAAAACATATTTATAAGTCTTAAAAGAACTCAAAGGCTTATGAACAAATTAGGCATAAAATCAGTAGTATGTAAGAAGTTTAGACCATTTTCATCAAGAAATAAGATTGAGAGCAGAGAAAACATAATAAATAGAGACTTCTCTACAACTGCCATTAATCAAAAATGGGTAACTGATATTACATATATTCATACCATTAAAGATGGTTGGTGCTATCTTGCCTCCGTTATGGATCTTAATAGTAGGAAGATAGTTGGATATTCTATGTCTAAAAATATAGATACCACATTAGCTATAAAAGCTTTAGATAATGCCTATAAAATTCAGAAACCTGGGGAAGGCCTAATTCTCCATAGTGACTTAGGAAGTCAATATACAAGTTATGAATTCGGAGAATATGTTAAAGACCACAAAATAGCTCATTCCTTTAGTGGTAAAGGGAACCCCTATGACAATGCTTGCATAGAATCCTTTCACTCAGTATTGAAGAAAGAAGAAGTTAATCTAGTTAAATATTTTGACTTTGATGCTGCTAGACTTGCAATATTTGAATATATAGAGTCATGGTATAACAGAGAGAGAATACATAGCTCTTTGGGCTATATCACTCCTCAAGAGTGGGAAGATAAATCTAAGAGGGTTGCATAAAATTATTCAAGAAAATGTGTCTACTATATTGACATAGGTCCATATTATATAATGATTAGAACTATTCGCCAAGTTTTGTTTTAAAAATCAATTGTATCAGATTAGTTAAGTATTTGGTACAAATTATAGTAATTTATAGGGGGAAGAGTCATGGCTAAGGTTAAGTTGACAGTAGTAGAAAGTAAGTGTAGGTGTGGATATTGTAAAAAAGGGAATAGTTACATTATAGATGATTTATGCCCACCAATTTGTCATGAACTATGGAATTGTATGTATCCATTAGTATATGCATTGCAAAATGGTGCAAATTTGGATTAAGGAGAAATTCGTTCTCCACAATTTGATATAAAGTGTCCGGATGATGGCAGAGTTTGGGTACACGGGGAACGTATTGAAAAATAAATTGCTAGTTTAAGGTTGAGTAATATAAACTAGCAATTTATGGAGGGGTTTTATGACAAAAGCTAGAGTTATTGTCTTTGATTTATTCGATACATTGATTCATGATATTAAATTTGATTTTGATTCGGGATTATTTTATCTACATGAAAATATTTTATCAAAAGATACTGATAAAGTTGAATTTATAGAGTATGCAGCTACATATTGGAAAGAACTTTATGATAAAAGAAGCGATGATAATTCAGAGCTGTCATTTGAAGATGAACTTTTAGATTTCAAAGATAAATATGGTTTTAAAGTGAATTATCCACTAGAAGAAATTCTATTTAATTGTGCACTTGAAATAAACACTACTGAATTGTTTAATGACACTATTTATACCTTAGAGCAACTTAAGTTATTAGGAATTCCAATCTATTTATTAAGTAATTCCATATTTAAAAAGAATGTAATGAAAAAGTTCATTAATCAATATGATTTAGAAAAATATTTTGTTAATACACATTTTAGTGCTGATTATAAGATAAGAAAGCCACACAAAGATTTATTTAAAATTATATTTGATGATATTAAAAAGTATGATGCTAACATTAAAACGGAGCAAATTTACTTTATTGGAGATAACTTTGAAGCTGATGTTCTTGGGGCTGAAAATTTTGGTTTTACACCAATTTTTATAAACCGTAAACAAGATACCAATATTAATAACAAAAATTTTATTGAGATTAAATCACTAAATGAATTATTAGAAGTAATTAGATAAAATCCAATTTGTAGATTTGATATAACATGATTATATATTTAGTTCTATCCGATCTTTTATATTATATGTACAACAGGAGTAGTTAATAATGGAAGAAAGATTCTTTATATTGACTTAATCATATGCTATCAATAAACTAGAATATATATTAAAAAGTCTTTGCTAATGGGTGCAAACAATTTAGTGTTAATCGAATATTACCAAGTTGTATTAAAATTTCAGTTATTATATATAACATATGTATACTATATAAAATTGAAGTAGGGGATTCTTTTTAATTAATGATGGAATTACCTTGTTTATCCTTATAATCTAATTATATCTAGCATTTGATATGATATAATATATTAAAGTTAAAGAAACATTTTGGTTGATACTCTTTAATCAATTATTTTTATAGGAGGTATATATAATGGATGTTTTGTCTGCAATACAAGGGAGAAAAAGCATAAGAAAATATAAAGATAAACCTGTAGAAGAGGAAAAATTATTAAAGGTATTAGAAGCTGCTAGGATTTCACCATCTGCAAGGAATCAGCAGGAATGGAAATTTGTTGTCGTAAAGGATCAAGAGACAAGAAAAAGACTTACTGAAGCTATAGGGCAGCCATTTGTTGGAGAAGCTCCAATAATATTAGTATGCTGTGGTACAGAGCCAGAATCAGTTATGAGAGGTGGGCAACTACGATATACTGTAGATTTATCCATAGCTACTGCTTATATGATATTAGAAGCTTATGACTTAGGATTAGGTACTTGTTGGCTAGGAAGCTATGATGAAACAAAGGTAAAAGAAGTTTTAGGTATTCCAGAAAAGGTGAGGGTAGTTTCCATAACTCCATTAGGATACCCTGATGAGTCCCCATCACCAAGACCAAGGAAAGAGCTAGATGACATAATAAGATATGATAAATATGAGTGATATACAATATATTTAAGATAATCAAATAACAAAATATTTCTAAAGATGAAAAAAGAGGTGCCTAATATGAAAAATAAAATTCCGACTAGAGAAGAGGCATATGAGTTATTGAGAAAGTATAATAAAAGTGAAAGTCTTATATACCATGCTTTAGCTGTAGAAGCAGTTATGCTTCATTTTGCAGAATTATTTGAAGAAGAGGATAAAGAAAAGTGGGGTATAGTAGGGTTAGTACATGATTTAGATTATGAAATGTATCCAAAAGAGCATTGTAAGATGACAGAAGAAATATTGAAAAATGAAAATTGGCCTGAAGATTATATTAGGGCAATAGTAAGTCATGGATGGAAAATATGTACCGATATAGAGCCCATAGAGACAATGGAAAAAGTATTATATACCATCGACGAACTAACAGGACTCATCAATGCTACAGCTTTAATGCGTCCTACTGGCATATCGGATATGAAGGTGAAATCCATAAAGAAAAAATGGAAAGATAAATCTTTTGCAGCAGGTGTTAATAGGGAGGTTATTGCAGAAGGAGCACAGATGCTTGGAATGGATTTAAATGAAATAATTGAAGAGACAATTAAGGGTATGCAAAGTATAGCCAATGAAATAGGATTAAAATAATATAGACCTCAAGGATGGTTCTTGAGGTCTATATTATTTTGATTTTTTATTTTTTCCATTATCGCTACTAACAAAGAAACTGTCAATTAAATTTTCTGCCAACTTTTTTTGTATAGATGCCTGTATAACTAGGTGAAAGATTATTGAATAGAGTATTAAAACATTTTCTATTTCTTCATCTGAATGAATGTGTTCTCCGAGTTCATCAATCTTTTTAAGCATTTCTTCAGAAAAAGTAGTATACTCCTTAGATTGAATTTCAAGGAAATTATTATATAATTTTTCTATTTCCATAGGAGCAATTTTCTCCATATCGACTTTTTCAGTAATTGGAGATAATAAGTAATGGATATCTCCTATGGATAAAATTTGTTTCATATGATAGGTCAAAATCAATAACATCATATGCTCTTTAGAATATTTTTTCTTTGTAGGAGAAGGGATAATATCGTTTTTTGTATAGTTGTTAATCATAGTTTTAGTCAAAATCTTGTCCTCTTCCATCCTTTTGAATCCTTTAAGTTTATCTTCCATAAATGTTGTTACTTGATCCATATATAAGTCAATATCAGGAATTTCTGAAATATCGATGGTTTTAAAGCATGAAATTTCTTGGATTATATTCAGTAACTTTTCTTTTCTAAATTCCAAAATCATCACCTCACTTTTATTATACGGTATTAAATACTACTTAACAATACAACGATAAAAAATACTCTGGAAAGTTAATAAAAGCTATTGCAATATTATCATATTGGTTATATAATAACAATATATCAACAAGTAGTAATAAAAACTACATATAAACATATATATAATAGAAGGAGTGGTCTTATGAAATCTAAAATAAAGGATCCATTTAGTGCATTATCTCATTTAGTAGGAGTTATTATGTCTGTAATCGGCTCTATCATATTAGTCTATAATGCTATCCAAGTAACTTCCATAAGGCAGGTTGTATCTTTCATCATTTATGGTATTAGCTTAGTCTCTTTATATACTGCTAGTACTGTATACCATTGGCTCATTCTTTCAGATGAAGATGGATTAATTTATAGAAAGATAGACCATATGATGATATATATTTTAATTGCAGGCACATATACCCCAATATGTTTAGTTGCTCTACATGGTATTTGGAGGTGGAGTTTACTTATTGGCATATGGGTCCTTGCTATTGGAGGAATCGTTTTAAAATCAATATCCATGGATATACCTAGATGGATATCCACAGCTATTTATATAATCATGGGATGGCTTGTAGTTATTGCCTTTTATCCTCTTAAAGATGCGGTGTCCTTAGCAGGTATTGGTTGGCTAATTGGAGGAGGGATATTTTACACAGTAGGAGCAATCTTTTATGCTCAGAAGTGGCCAAGGATGAATTGTAGCTGGTTTGGATTCCATGAATTATTTCATTTGTTTGTTATAGCAGGGAGTGCTTGTCACTTTTGGATGATGTATAAATATATTTTAAATATCCCAGTTAAATAATAAGATACAATAGTTATTAGGTTTTTAACAAAGCTTAATAACTATTGTATTTTTAATGGGTTAGGAGATTTTACAAAACTATTTAGTATAATGGAAACTTATATATGAGTTGTGATATACTAATAAAGGAAGTTTATTGATGGTAGTAAAGTTTGATAAATAAACAAATACCGTTGTTTTTATAATATAAAGTACAAAATAGGTCTGTCTACTACGTACTATTAATAGTTATAGCTTTGATTCATAGGGGGTATTATAATGGAGAATGATAAAAAAACAAAAGAGAAAAAAACCATAGCATCTGTAAAAAAGGCTATAGACGTAATTGAATACATTGCTTATTCAGAAAAGGAAGTTGGGGTTACTGAAATAAGTAATGGATTAGATTATGGGATAAGTGCAACATATCATTTGCTAAACACATTAAAAGAATGCAATATAATTGTGCAAAATGAAAGAACCAAGAAATTCAAATTAGGACTGAAACTTTGGCAAATTGGAATGTTGGCATATGGTCAAAATCACATTTCTATTAGTTTAAAACCATATTTGAAAAAGCTGAAAGAACTCACTGGTGAAACAGCTAATTTAACCATTATGGATAATTATAAGATTGTGTATATTGCCCAAGAAGAAAGCGATAGACTGGTGAAGATGTTTACTACAACAGGAGCTACTGCTCCATTACATTGTACAGCTGCAGGGAAAATTTTGTTAGCATACAAACCTAAAGAAGTACAAGAATTAATACTAGATAAGATAGAGCTAACTAAATATACGGATAATACTATAATGACTAAGAGGGATCTTGTTGAAGAGATTTCAGAAATAAGAAAAAATGGTTATGGATTTGATAGAGAAGAAAGGGAATTAGGGGTTAGCTGTATAGGTGCACCTATATTTGATTTAAATGATGAAGCAATAGCGTGTATGACAATATCTGGTCCCACAGCAAGATTTACTGAAGAAAATAAAAATAAATGGATAGATATTATATTAAAGATATCGAATGAAGCTACAGATTATCTAAAAACTATTGATTAAATATTAAGTAGAAATGAATCTCTTATCTAGAGTTAGATGGATAAGAGATTCCTTTTTTATCAATAATTAGAATAACATCCCCACTTCTCAAAGTAGTGAGATAGTTCAATATAAGTTTGTATTGACATAGATTTTAAATTAGCTTATAATACGTTTAATAATAGGAAATAGGATTTAATAATGGTAAAAATAAAAAAGAGTTTTGATAGTAAGGGTAATTCAAAAAATTTTATTAGGGGGTATTTATTATGAAAAAAGAGTATAAAAAATTAGCACCTGAAAACCGTCTATTATTAGGTCCTGGACCAGTGGAAGTTGCTCCAAGGGTATTAAATGTAATGTCTAATCCTCTGTATGGACATCTGGATTCAAAGTTTTTAGAAATAACAAATGAAACTATGGAATTACTTAGATATACTTTTCAAACTACGAATCAACTAACGATTCCAATGTCAGGAACGGGCAGTGCAGGTATGGAAACCGTAATGGTTAATCTATTGGAAGAAGGGGATAGGGCTATAATTTGTGTTAATGGAGTATTTGGGCAGCGATTGAGGGATATGGCTGATAGATGTGGAGCTGAAGTTATATCTGTTGAAGCACCTTGGGGTAAGACGATTGATCCAGAAGATGTTAAAAAGGCATTTAAAAATGCTTCTGGTAAGGTAAAATTAGTAGGTATAGTCCATGCGGAAACCTCTACAGGGGTAAAGCAACCTCTCGAAGAGATATCCAAGATTGCCAAAGAAAATGGAGCTCTTTTAGTTGTTGATGCGGTTACTTCCTTAGGTGGAGTAGATTTAAAGATTGACGATTGGGGAATAGATGCTTGTTATAGTGGAACTCAAAAAGCATTAAGTTGCCCTCCTGGATTATCACCAGTGACAATGGGAGAAGAAGCTTTAAAAGTACTTAGCAATAGAAAGACAAAAGTTCAAAGTTGGTATTTGGATTTAAGTATGATAAAGAATTATTGGGGAAAAGAAAGGGTATATCATCATACAGCACCAATAAATATGATATATGCTTTAAGAGAAGCACTGCTTATAATATATGAAGAAGGATTAGAGGAAAGGTTTAAAAGACATCAACTAAATTCAGATGCTTTTGTATCAGGAATAGAAGCTATGGGACTTAGTATGGCAGTTAAGGACAAAGAATATAGATTACCAACCCTTAATACAGTAAGCATACCTGAAGGAGTTAATGATATTACAGCAAGAACTTATCTTTTAGATAAATATGGGATTGAAATTGGAGGAGGATTAGGTGACTTTAAAGGGAAAGTATGGAGAATAGGACTTATGGGAGAATCCTCTAAGAGAAATAATGTAATATTATTATTGAATGCATTAGGAGATGCCCTTATGCAGCAAGGACATAGAGTCGATTTTGGAGCAGCAACAGAGGCAGCATTAAAAGTATATAATGGATAATTAAGATAATATAAAGAATAGTTTCTTTTAGTTTTGGATAGAAACTATTCTTTATTTGCTTTAGCAGAAAGGAAGATAGAATAGATGATGGGAAATATTGATATTCATTATTTGATATCAACTATTTCAGCTATTGGAAGGACACTTTACAGATTGGGTAGGAAAGATGTTATTGGTGAGAGAATTAATACTCTTATGAAAGAATTGATGAAATAATTAAATCGATCATTAAATAAGATAGTCTTATATGAGGCTATCTTATTTCTCTACCAATATATGCTATAATATTAAAAAATAATAGGTAAGATTGGATAATTCCTAATCGCTTTTTAAAATGTCTGAAATAAGTGAATAGGTAAGAAATATTAGAAAGAACTCTTTATAATGATCAGCAATACCTACAAAAAACTAAAAAAAACATACATTTCACATGAAAACCAAAGTTATCCATGAAAAAGTCCCTAAAAAATGTTAGAATGATAATTAGACATAATATTATTTTAAATTAAATACATAAGCATTGGGGGTAATATGTGTGAAGAAAATCAGTACTAGAATCATAATGATCGTCTTGATTTGTTCCATATCTATGGCTGCAATAATAGGGACTACTAGTATATATAGGAGTATAGGGACAATAAGAGAAGGAGCAAAGGAAAATCTTCTGGATAAAGCTATAATAAATAGCGAAAATATCAATAGTAGGTTAGTTATCTACGAGGCTACAAATAAAAGCATTTCCCAATTAGCAGATGCAGTTATAAAAGTTAACAACTTGGGAGAGGATGGATATCTTGAAGGCTATATAGATACTATATTAGATCCCATGATTAGAAAAATTATTGAACAGATTCCAGATTGTTTAGGTGTTTCTGTGGCTTTTGACTATAAGTTTACTGGAAAAACTGAAGGTGCTTCATGGAAGTTAAATGATAAGGGATTTATAGAACGTAGTGCTCAGAAGGATATATCTAAAAAGGATACAGGAGATTCCTCTGAAAAATGGTATAAGGATGCCTTTAAATCAAAGGCAAGCATTTGGAGCAATCCCTATGTAAATGATGAAGGGCTAAATGTGGCGACTTATTCTGCACCGATTTTAATTAATTCCATTCCAATTGGTGTAATAAGATTAGATTTAAATTTAGAAAGTACAATTAAATATATTGAAGATATAAAATTATATGATACAGGATATGCATTTTTACTTAGTGAGGATTTTAACTATTTAGTTCATCCCGAGTTAGACAACAATAGTAATTTTAAGACTATAAATGATGGAAAATATGAGTCTATAGCAGAAAAAATGGAAAATGAAGATTCTGGTATTATAGAAACTAGTTTTAATGGAGAAAAAAAGTTAATGTCTTTTGCAAAATTAAGGGATGGGAAAATCATAGTTTTAACAGCTCCAAGGCGTGAGATATTAGATAGTATGTATGATACTCTATATATTATCTGGTTAGTTATGGCTGTATCTATTATTTTAGCAGTATTATTCTCTTTAGTTGCGGGAAAGAAAATTTCTAATCCTATAGTTATGGTTACGGATATCCTAAATACTACAGCTCAATTGGATTTAAGGGATATAGAAGAAACTAAAGAAATAAAAAATATTTTAAAAAGAGAAGATGAAATAGGCTCTATACTTAAAGCTACAGTATCTCTTAGGGAAGAATTAAGGCATATAATTAAGACTTTAGAAAATGTTATTATGAATATTGTGGAAAGTGCCAATTATCTACATGAAGCTACTACGGAAACTAGTGAATCTATTAATGAAGTAACTGCTACTGTAGATGAATTAGCTCGTGCTGCCGCAGGACAAGCAACAGATGCTGAAACTGGAGCTACAAAATTAATAAAATTAGCTAAAGAAATAGCTACTGCAGTAGAAAATGGGGAAGTAGCTACTAGGAATTCTATGGATGCAGGGAAAATGACTAGAGAAGGCAGTAAGGCACTAGATAATATGGCAGAAAAAATTCATGTAACAAATAGTTCTACTAGCATAGTAGCCCAAAATATTAATTCATTATTGGAAAAATCTCAATCCATAGGAAATATATTGACTTCTATAAATGAAATTTCAGAGCAAACTAATTTGTTAGCATTAAATGCAGCTATTGAAGCAGCTAGAGCAGGAGAAGCGGGTAGAGGGTTTGCAGTTGTGGCAGAAGAAATAAGAAAATTATCAGAAGAAACTGGCCATGCTACTGAGAATATTGAAGAAATATTATACCTTATTCAACAAGAAGTGGAGATAACCAAGGAAAACATGGATATATCAGAAAAAGCTATGAAAGATGTAAATATTTCTTTAGAAGATTCCAACAAAGCTTTTAAAAATATATATTCTACTACGATGGAATCTATTAAAGCTATAAAAGGATTAAGTACTGGACTAGGAGTTATAGATGAAGATAAAGAAGAAGTTATAAGTTCTATAGAAAGTATATCCTCAGTAACACAAGAAACAGCAGCATCCACAGAAGAATTGGCAGCTTCTATGGAAGAACAGGCGGCAACTATAGAAACTATATCTGGTAATACGGATAATTTATTAAAAACTGTAGAAGACTTAAGTGAAATTATAGTAAGTTTTAAATGTGATTAAACCAGGGGTATCCCTGGTTTAATCCATTTCAATCCTTTCAAATATTCCCTTAGATAAAAATATAAATAATGAAGAAATTAAAATATTATATATAATTAAAATCAGATATTCTCCATACCTACCAATATAAAGATTAAATTTACTGCCTGCAATAAATGATAATATTATTCCAGGTAGTATAAAGATAATTATAATTAAAAATCTTAGAAACCTTTCGACCAGTACATTTAGTTTACCTCCCAATATTCTTCTAAGGATTAAATCAGAATATAATATTAAGGCTGAAAAACTAGTATAGGTAATTGCCATGATTATTCCTAAAAATAGATTTTCTTTAAACATTATTGCAGCTATAGTAAAGATTATTATCCCATTTATAAAGGATTTAAGGACTTCTAAAAATGTAGCATAAAAAACTTTTTTCCTAGAGGGTTCTGGAATTAAAAAAATATAATGATTTTTAAGTTCCATTGCCCATGTAGTTGTAGATAGTAAAAGTAAATTCATATAGGTAAGCATATATAGTAGTGAAATTATATTTTTATTTCTAGAGAAATAGGCATATATAAAAGCTACTACGGCTGTTATTAAAGTAGTTAAATTGGCAAATACCAGCCCTGTTTTTTTAGCTTCTAATATTTGCTTGGATAAAATAGCTTTAGCACCAGTATATTTTATATTTCCTTTAACTTTTCTAATCTTTAACTTAGGATTATATCCAGTTTTTCCTTCTTTTGCTCTAGCAAATAATTCCTCCTTGGTTAAGGTAGTGTCTAAAACATCTTCATAATAATCTAAATCTAAACGATATAATATAAATATTAATAATCCAGAGAACCCCATGGTTAAAATAGCATAAATTAAAGTGTTAAAATTTGCACCATAGATTGCACTATTAAAGATATTTAAAATCCAACCTATTATAGGTATATATTTAAAAAATGGCATATTTAGATAATCAAGTATTCCAGCTACAATATCTCCAGATTTAAATATGTTATATATTGCTCCTAGAGCAAATAAAAAAATGCTTCCATATAATATGCTTTTTATTATTTTCTTATTATTTGCTTTTAAACTTCCAATGGAATAAATGAAGATACTTAAAATGCCACATAGAAAGTTTAACAAAAACACATTTCCTGCAATTAAAATTCCACCATAATTTTGAACTGGAAAAAACATATGGATATTTGGAATTTGGAAAATTACGACTAGAACAAAGATTAAGCTTGTAAATATTTGCTGTATAAATCCATATATTAATATTTTTTGAGATTTAATAGGTGCAGGAAATAAAAAATTTACATCAGCCATTCTAAATAGTGAGCTACCCTTTTCGTTTCCATTTTTTATGGCTGAAAGTACTAAAAATGAAGTTAGGACTAGAAAAATTCCATTAAAAATTTGAATACTATTATCCCATGTATTTTGGTTTATTTCTTTACCTTTTACCATATAAAATACAATTAAAGCAAGAAATAATATATAGGATACTAGTTTAAGAGGGTGTTTTTTTAGTTCTTTGAGAGAGTTAATTTTAGTTCTTTTTAGTAAATAGCTAATGGCTGTCATATTACATAACCCCCGTTGCTTTAAAGAAAATATCCTCTAGATTTTCATTTCTTGCATTTAACTCTTCTTTGCTTCCCCTAAAAATTATTTCTCCATCTTTCATTATAAAGACTTTGTCCCATATATCTGTAATAGAATCTATAATATGAGTACTTATGATTACAGTTTTTCCCTGAGATTTTAGTTCTAAAAAGATAGACTTTAATTCTTTAATAGCCTTAGGATCTAATCCTATCATGGGTTCGTCGAAGAGTATTAAATTTGGATTTGTAATTAGTCCACAAATAATACTTACTTTCTGCTGCATACCCTTGGAAAGTTCTTTTCCTAATTTGTCCTTTTTACCTACCATATCAAATCTTTCCAAAAGAACCTTTGCTTTTTCTTTGTAATCTTTTATATTATAGGCCTTCGTTATAAATTCTATATGCTCCTCAACTGTTAATAGATCATATAGAGCTGGTGTTTCTGGAATATAAGAAAATTCTCTTTTAGCCTCTACACTTTTGTTTGAAAATCCGTTTATCTCTATAGAACCAGTATATTTCAATAATCCTACAATGGACTTAATTATAGTACTTTTACCTGCGCCATTTGGTCCAAGTAGTATTATGATATTGCCATTATCTACTGTAAGATTTACGTTTTTAACTGCTTCTATCTTATGGTACTTTTTGTTCAGGCTTGTTATTTTTAACATATATGTCTCCTTTACTGCTTATATTTTTTTCTATTTAATTATAGCATAGAATTAAATAGCATCAAGAATTTTTTGATTTGAATATAAACAAACAAGCTTTAAGTTTCCTAGACTTGATTATATACTGTTATCTTGTGGTATAATATAACAAATAGATAACAGTGCTTTAGGAGGTAAAAGATATGAATTACATAGAAAAATACAATTTTTGGTTAAATAATAAATATTTTGATGAAATTACTAGAAATGAATTAGAATCCATTAAGAATGATGAAAAAGAAATTGAAGATAGATTTCATCAAGATTTAACCTTTGGAACTGCTGGATTAAGAGGTAAAATTGGTGCAGGTACTAATAGAATGAATAGGTACACCGTTTCCTTAGCGACTCAAGGATTAGCAGATACTATTGTTAGTAAAGGAAAGATCGCTATGGATAGAGGAGTCGCTATAGCCTATGATGTAAGACATTTTTCTAAGGAGTTTGCTGAAATGGCTGCTAGGGTTTTAGCTTCCAATGGTATAAAGGTATATTTATTTGAAGATATAAGACCTACTCCATTATTATCCTATACCATTAGAAAGCTAAAAACCATTTCTGGTATAGTACTTACTGCAAGTCATAATCCTAAAGATTATAATGGATATAAAGTATATTGGGAGGAAGGCTCTCAAATATTAGATGATATAGCAGAAGAAATACTTAACAATATCAATAAAATTGATGATTTTTCTAGTATAAGGTTAATGGATTTGGAAGAAGGATTGAATAAGGGTTTAATAAACTATATTGGAGAAGAAATCGATAACGAATATATAGAGAAGGTAAAGAAATTATCCTTAAATGAAGATATAGATAAGGATATAAAAGTTGTATATACTCCATTAAATGGTACTGGAAATAAGTTGGTTAGAAGGATATTGAGAGAAAGAGGTTTTACCAATGTTTTTGTAGTACCAGAGCAGGAAAATCCTGATCCAGATTTTACAACAGTAGGATATCCCAATCCCGAAGATGTAAAGGCATTTGATTATGCTAAAAGATTTGGGAAGGAAAAGGATGCCGATATACTAATAGCAACAGATCCAGATTGCGATAGGGTAGCTTGTATGGTAAGGGATAATAATGGAGAGTATGTACCTTTAAATGGGAACCAAACTGGAGCTTTATTGGTAAATTACATATTGTCATCAAGGCATAAAGATGATACTATACCAGAAAACGGTGCCATAGTAAAATCTATAGTAACTGGAGATTTAAGCAGGGCTATTGCGGATCATTATAATGTAGCTACCATAGAAACCCTCACTGGTTTTAAGCATATATGCAACAAGGCAAACGAGTTCGATAAAACTGAGGAACGAGAATTTATATTTGGATATGAAGAGAGTATAGGATATGTATATAGCACTATAGTAAGAGATAAGGATGGAGTTATTTCATCTATGCTAATAGCTGAAATGGCAGCTTACTATAAAAAGGAAGGCAAAACCTTATTAGATAAACTAGAAGAATTATACAAACTACATGGTTATTATTTTGAAAAATTGATTTCCATAGTATTAGAGGGTGTAGAAGGAAGTCAAAGAATTGATAGAATAATGGATTCATTTAGGAGTAGCCCTATAACAGCTATAGATGATATGAAACTTATAAAGACCATAGATTATTTAAAGGACGAAACTGGAAATCCTAAATCCAATGTTTTAAAATATTTCTTTGATGATGGCTCATGGTATGCAGTAAGACCATCGGGAACGGAGCCAAAGATTAAAATATATATATATTCAAAAGGAAAGGATAGGATTACATCGGAAAATAAGATTAAGAATATTGAAAGAGTGGCTATGGATAGAATAGAATCAATAAAATAATTAAAAAACAGTTAAAGCCTTCATTTTGGTAATTATGGCCAAAGTGAAGGCTTTAATAATGTATAATTTATGAGAAAATCCACAAAATACTTTTATATGACAATGTTTAGAGGGGTGATCATTATAAAAGGAGTAATAATGTCAGGAGGAATGGGTACCAGACTTAGACCATTAACTTGTCATTTACCTAAGCCTATGGTACCTATTTTTAACAAACCAGTTATGGAATATGGAATAGACCTTTTAAAGAGATATGGAGTTAATGACATAGCAGTTACATTATTCTATCTGCCTAATATGATTATGGATTATTTTGGGGATGGCTCTGAGTTTGACGCCAATATTAAATATTACATTGAAGATAGGCCTTTAGGTACAGGGGGTAGTGTAAAAAATGCTCATGATTTTTTAGACAGCACTATGATTATAATTAGTGGAGATGCTTTTACCGATATAGATTTAAAAAAAGCTTATGATTTTCATAAAGCTAAAGGTTCCAAAGCTACTCTAATACTAAAAAGAGAACCAATACCTTTAGAATATGGAGTAGTAATAACCGATGCCGATGGAAGGATAATTAGATTTTTAGAAAAACCAAGCTGGGGAGAGGTATTTAGTGACACCATTAACACAGGTATATATATATTGGAGCCAGAGGTACTAGATTATTATAAAAGAGGGGAAAACTTTGACTTTAGTAAGGACTTGTTTCCAAGACTTCTCAAAGACAATATACCTATGTACGGCTATATAACAGAAGAATATTGGTGTGATGTAGGAGATTTAGATACCTATATACAAACCCATGTGGATATACTATCAGATTATAAAAAACATTGTCTACTAGGAAGGGATAGTAAAAAAGATATTTGGATAGGAGAAGGCACTATTATAGAAAAAAATGCTAAGATCTATCCACCAGTTTATATAGGAAGAAATTCTATAATAAAGGAAGGTGCAGTTTTAGAACCTTATACCGTTATAGGAAATCATTGTAATTTAGGAGAAGGCACTTCCATAAAGAGAAGCATCATATGGGACAATGCTAATATATCCAAAAATTGTGAGATTAGAAAATCGGTTATTTGTAATGATGTCCATATAGATGAACGTAGTAGAATATTTGAAGGAGCAGTAATTGGATCCTTTTCAAAGATTTCAGAAGATACTACTATAAAGCCTAAGATAAAGATATGGCCTTATAAGACAATAGATGAGAAAGTAACCGTAGGTGAAAACTTAATATGGGGAGAGAAGATCTCCAAAAAATTATTTGGGTGTAGAAATATATCAGGAAGGTTTAATATAGAGATAACTCCTGAAATAGCCACTAGCATAGGTACTGCCTTTGCCACTGTTACAAAGGGGAAAGGGACTTATGTTGTAAGCAGCGACGAATACAATTTATCAAAATCCGTTAAAAGCTCCGTCGTTTCAGGCATACTTTCAACAGGTTCTCAGGTTATAGATATTAAAAATAGCACAGTACCCATGTGTAGATTTGGAGTGAGACATTTTAAAGCTGATGGTGGGATACATATAAGCACAGGAAGTTTTAATAAGGATATGGTCTCTATTGAATTTATCAATAGAGAAGGTTCTAATATAGATAAAAATATGGAGAGAAAAATTGAAAACTGTTTAATAATAGAAGACTTTAAAAGATGCTCTGGAAGTGAAATTAAAGATGTAGTAAATATATATAACTTTTTTTCAATTTATTTAAAGGAAGGGAAAGAACGAATAAAAAACATTGAAAGTATAAGGAATAGAAAACCTAAACTAATCATAACCTCTCCATCTAAAAATATATCCACATTGGCAGAAAGTTATTTAAAAGATATAGGCTGTAATGTTAGAGTAGCACCATATAATGATAAGTCCACTATAAGAGATATTCAAAATTTAGTATTAGAAGAAGATGGAGACTTAGGTATATTATATTCTGAAAATGGAGAAAGAATAGTATTAACCGATGGTTTTAGTATAGTTCAAGATGAAAAATATTACCTGTTATCCCTACTAATAGGGTTTAAAACTAAGGAGATGGAGGAAGCCGTCATTCCATATAATTTCCCTAGAATTATGGAAAAGCTAGCGTGGGAATATAATGGGAACACCATCTATAGCAAATCCAATATATCGAACATTATTCAAGAGATAATAAATAAAAATATTGGTTTCCAATATATTTTAAACTTTGATGGTATTTGGGCTACGGGGAAAATAATAGATTATCTAATTGGAAATAACATTACATTAAACCAAGTGTTGCAGGAACTCCCCGAATATTTTTATTTAAAAAAGGAGATTCCATGCAAATGGGATGATAAGGGGAATATTATTAGAAGATTAACAGAGGACAGAAAAGAGGGAATTGAGTTAAAAGAAGGGGTTAGATTTATAGATGATAAAGGATGGGCACTGATAATTCCCGATGAAGAAAAACCAATATTTAATCTATATGTAGAAGGTTACAACGAAGAATATGCTGAAGAGTTATGGGTTAAATATGATAATAAAATTAAAAGCTTGATGGAAGATTGATTTAGAAAGGTCTAGAATGAAAGGAAGGGCATATAGATGTGGCCAATATTTGGAACGTTAACGATTACCACTATACTATTATTTATTGTTATATGGTTATACCTTAAAAAAGATGAAGAAAACCTTCTTATTAAGGATATAAGTTTAGATGGAGATATGTTAGCAGAGCATGGCGAGGAAATATCCTATATATATAAGGTAAAAGGAAAAGCCAATGTAAAAGGCTTATTATTAAATAGATTAAATAGAAGTTTTAAGACAATAGAGAAAGCTTATTTAAAGTTTAATGAAGATTCATCAAAGGGGAGACATTTGCCTAAAGGGACTGAATGGCTTTTAGATAATTTCTATATAATTGAATTGGCTTATAAAGAATTAAAAGCCAATTTAAAGAAAGAGGATAAGATAGTACTAAACATAATAGAAAAAGGTCCCTTTAAGGGATACCCTTTGGATTATGCTTTAAGTTTAGAGCTAATATCTCATTCAGCAGGTAATATTAGAGAAGAGGGTTTAATAAATTTCATAAATGCTTTTCAAAGAGAAGAGATATTGACTTTAGAGGAGATATCCCATCTTCCTACATTTCTTACATTGGGATTGATGGAGTATATTAGCAATATCTCATCAAACCTAATTATGATAAATGAAGTATGGGAAGAAATAGAAAATGTAGATTTAGATGAAAGTTTAAAAAATATAGTAGAAGATATACACAACATGGATTCTACAAGAATAGAAAGATTAGTTAGAAAGATAAGACAAAGTGAAGAGGATTTTCAGTTTGTCTTAGAAGAGATAGATAAGAAATTAGGCTATATAGACACAAGTATTAAAGAGACTTTGGAAAAGGAGTATAGAATACAATCAAAATATAAGATATCCATAGGATATGGCATAACATCTTTAAAGCGTATATCTTCCCTCAATTGGGAAAATATATTTGATTCCATATGCCTAGTAGAAGGGGTATTTAAAAAGGACCCTCTAGGTATATATGAAAATATGGATTTGGAATCGAAGAATTATTATAGATACGAAACTCAAAAGTTAGCCAAAAAGTTTAAAATTCAAGAAATATATATAGCTAAAAAGGTATTGGAATTTGCAAAAGAAGAATGGAATAAGGGTAGCAGAGATAAAAAAGCTCATATAGGATATTATCTGATTGACCAAGGAAGGGAGAAGGTATTTGACACCTTTGGTCAAAAGGGTAAAAATACAAGTATTTATTTGGGGAAATACAGCTACTATTATTTCCCTATTATTTTATTATCCATTATTATAGCTTCTATCTTCAGTAAGTATGGATATGATACAGGGAATATCTCTTTAAGTATAATAATATTTATCGTAACATTTATTCCAATTACCACTATTTCAATCAATATATTTAACTATATATATTCTAAAAAATTTAAACCTAAGGTAATTCCCAAAATAGATTATGGAGATGGTATTCCAGAGGATTGTACTACCTTTGTTGTAATACCTACCCTTTTACCTAGTGAAACTAGAGTTGCGGAATTAGCAGAGAGCTTAGAGGTCTACTATCTGTCCAATAGAGAGAAAAATATATACTTTGGAATAGTTGGGGATTTCAAAGATGGAGATAAGAAAACCACGGAAGAAGATGAAAAGATAGTACAAAAAGGACTGGAAGTTATAAGGGAATTAAACGATAGATATGGTGAGGATAGGGATATATTTTACTTTTTTCATAGGGAGAGAGTATATTCAAAGACTCAAGAAAGGTGGATGGGTTGGGAACGTAAGCGAGGAGCATTAATAGAATTTAACAATTTATTATTAGGAGAAGAAAAAACCACTTTTAACGTAATTTCTGGAGATATATCTCATATAAGAGAAAAAGTTAAATATGTTATCACACTAGATGCTGACACTAAGTTGCCTATAGATGGGGCAAAGAGGTTAATAGGAACTATCTCTCATCCATTAAATACCGCTGTAATAGATAGAGAGAAAAATATCGTAGTGGAAGGCTATGGTATTATCCAACCTAGAATAACAATAGATATTGAAAGCAGCAATAAATCCTTATTCACTAGAATATTTGCAGGGGCAGGAGGCATAGACCCGTATAGTACTGCAATCTCAGATATATATCAGGATTTATTTGGTGAAGGGATATTTACTGGTAAGGGGATATACGATTTAAGGGTTTTTCAAAATTGTTTGAAAGAAACTATACCAGAAAATACTATTTTGAGTCATGATCTTTTAGAAGGCAGCTATGTTAGAGTCGGATTGGCTACGGATATAGAATTAATAGATGGATATCCAGAAAAATATAGTTCCTATATTATGAGGCAGCATAGGTGGATTAGAGGGGATTGGCAATTGATTAGGTGGCTATATCATGAGTATGGCAGCAATTTATCATCATTATCTAAGTGGAAGATATTAGATAATATGAGGCGAAGCTTACTACCAATATTTATGCTTATCACTTTAATCTTAGGTATAGTTGTTTTCCCTGGAAATACTTATCTATGGATAGGGCTTGTGATGGTTACTTTGTTATTGCCAATCATCACTATGGCATTGGAGATGATTTTATATAAAAGGTTTAAAATCCAAAAAATGAAATTAAATGGGGATTTGATATTAGGGTATAGAGCTTACTTATGTCAAGGAATTTTGTCCTTTATGTTTCTTCCCTATGAAGCCATTATGATGTTAGATGCCATAGTTAGAACTATATATAGGGTGTTTGTATCGAAGAAGAATATGTTAGAATGGACTACTGCTTTTGATATGGAAAAGAAATTGGAAAACGACCTTTCAAGCTATTTTAAAAGGATGAAACAGAATATTATATTTTCCATATTATTGATGATCCTAACATATACTTTTAAGCCTATGAATTTAATTATATCTGGAGTCATTGCTATATTATGGTTAATGGGACCAGTGGTTGCCTATATAATCAGTAAAGAGGATATAGAAGAGATACAAATTAAAGATGAGGATTCGGAACTACTTAGGAGGATTGGAAGGGAAACTTGGGAATACTATAGAACTTTTACAGATTCTAAGAACAACTATTTACCCCCAGATAACTTCCAGGAGTATCCATATAATGGAGTTGCTAATAGGACTTCTCCCACAAATATAGGATTTTATCTCATAGCCATACTATCTAGTAGGGATTTAGGATTTATAACCACTAGAGAAATGGTAGATTTAGTTGACTTAACTATAGGAACTATAGAAAAGATGGAAAAATGGGAAGGACATTTGTATAACTGGTATAATACAGAAACCTTAGAACCACTGAGACCTATATTTGTATCAACAGTTGATAGTGGAAACTTAGTATCTTATCTAATAGTGCTTAAAGAAGGGTTAAAGGAATATTCTAAAATGCCTTTAGAGGATCCAGAATTGATTTTAAAGACAGAAAGACTAATAGAAAGAATAGAGAAACTAATAGATGACACTAAATTTGTATCTCTATATGATGAAGAAAAGGATCTATTCTACATTGGATATAATGTAGGTGAGAAAAAAATATTAAATTGTTACTACGATTTACTAGCTTCTGAAGCGAGGACTGCATCTTATATTGCTATTTCAAGAAAAGAAGTACCGCCTAAACATTGGAGAAGATTAGGAAAATCTTTGATTATGGAAAAAGGATATATAAGCCTTGCTTCGTGGTCAGGTACTATGTTTGAATATTTAATGCCTTCATTAGTATTGAAAAACTATAAAAACACTTTATTAGATGAGACCTATAAAACATCTATTAAGGTGCAGAAAGATTATGGAGACTTGAATAATGTGCCTTGGGGTGTCTCTGAATCTGGATTTTTTGCTTTTGATAATCAATTAAACTACCAATACAAAGCCTTTGGAGTGCCTGCTTTAGGTTTTAAAAGAGGACTGAGAGATGAATTAGTGATATCCCCTTACTCTACTTTTTTAGCTTTAAAGTTTGATTACAGGGGAGTATTGGATAATATCAAAAAGCTTAAAAATGATGGTTTAGAGGGTAAGTATGGATTTTATGAAGCTGTAGACTATACGGTTAGTAGGCTTCCAGCACATTTAGATAAGGGTATAGTTAAATCCTATATGAGCCATCATCAAGGGATGATATTTGCTTCCATAAATAACTTTTTAAACGATAATATATTAGTAGATAGATTCCATAGAGACCCTCAGATGAGATGTGGAGAGTTATTGTTACAAGAAAAGGTTCCATTGAGACCGATTATATCTAAAGAAAAAGAAAAATTAGAAGAAAAGAATATAATTAAAAGAAAAGATGAAATGTGGAAGAGAAGAGTATATGGAAAAGAGGATTTGTCGGATATAAAATGTCATATACTATCCTCTAGTACCTATTCACTGATGATTACCAATAGGGGAGAAGGATTTTCTAAGAATGAGGATATATTTATTAATAGATGGAGAAGAGATCATCTATCCAATCCCTATGGACAGTTTATATATATTAAGGATTTGAAAAATAACGAACTCTGGTCCACAACATATGCACCTGTATATAAGAAACCAGATTCCTATAAAGTAGAATTTTCTAATTATAAAGCTAGCTTTTGGCGAAAAGATGGGAATATTGAAACCAAAATGGATGTAGTATTATTGCCAGAAGAATTAGGAGAGATTAGAAAGATTACTCTAAAGAACAATGGGGAAGATGAAGCCATCTTTGAAACCATAAGTTACTTTGAAGTTGTAGGAGAAACTTTGGGAGCTGACTTAGCTCATCCTGCTTTTAGCAATTTGTTTATAAAGACTGAGGTTTTAGAAGGTGAAGAAGGATTATTGGCTCATAGGAGAAAAAGAGAAGAAGAAATACAGGATAATTGGATTCTTCATGGGGTTAAAGCATTTAGCGGAGATGAAGGTAAATTTCAATATGAAACCAGTAGAACAAACTTTATAGGAAGAGGGAATCCGTTACGAAGACCAAAAGGGGTTATCAAAGGGCTTACTAATACTACAGGAATAGTTCTCGATCCTATAATGAGTATAGGGAAGAAGATAAAAGTTAAAAAAGGGGAAAAGATAAGTTTATATTATATAACTGCTTTAACCCATAGTAGACAGGAAGCAGTAGATATATTGAACAAATACAGTGAAATAGACAGTATAAATATGGCCATAGATCTTTCTAATACTAAGAGTCAAACTGAAATAGGATATTTGAATTTAAATCATTCCAATATTCCATTTTATGAAGAACTGCTCCCATATTTATTCTACTTAAATAAGAATACTAAGTTGCGATATAAAGATATATTAAGACAAAATCAGAAGGGGAAAGAAGGACTATGGGCTTATGGGATTTCAGGGGATAACCCTATAGTGCTTATAACTATAAAATCTATGGAAGGAATAGAAAATCTAATGAAGTTAATAGATGCTCATGAATATTGGTCCTATAAAGGGTTAAAAGTGGATTTAGTCGTTTTAAATGAAGATGATAGCGTCTATTATCAACCTCTGTTTGAAAATATAAGGGAAATAGTATATGAGAAAAGAGGAAATGTAGTAGATGTAAATGGAGGGATATTCATTAGAAATGAAAATACCCTACCTGAAGAGGATAAAGCTCTATTATATAAATGGGCAGCATTGGTGATTAAAGCTGAAGAAGGTTTTATAGATAGAAAAGAAAAAATTAATCCTATTCCATATAAACAGTTTGGTGAAGAAAAATTAGAATATCCCAACAAAGATATAAGATTGAATCTCGATTATTTCAATGGATATGGTGGATTTGCAAATGGAGGCAAAGAATATATTATCAAATTGACTAAGGATTTAAACACTCCTCTACCTTGGATAAATGTAATAGCGAATAGAGGTTTTGGATTTAGCATATCCGAATTAGGCACTGGATTCACTTGGTCTGACAATAGTAGAGAGAACAAATTAACACCTTGGTATAATGATCCTATAACTGGGAAGTCAGGGGAGATAATCTATTTAAGGGATGATAGTACGGGAGAAATCTGGAGTATAACTCCTAAGCCTATTAGAGATGAAAAGGATTATATAATTACTCATGGTTTAGGATATACCTCTTTCTATCATCATAGCCAAGGTATGGAACAGGGACTTACCATGTTTGTACCTACAGATGATAAGATAAAAATCAATCTAGTGAGGTTAAAAAATGATACTAAAATTGAAAGAAAGATAAGTTTAGCCTATTATATTAGACCTGTCCTAGGAGTAACAGACGAAGAAACAGAAAATCTATTGGAAACGGACATCAATGGGGAAGTATTTATGATAAAGAATTCAGCAAATGGCGAATTTAAAAATAGTACATTGTTTATAGGTACTTCTGAAGAGATAAAATCCTATACTGGAGATAGAGTGGAGTTTTTAGGAAAGACTCCTAGCTATAAAAGACCAGAAGGTCTTAAGAGAGAAAAATTGTCAAATACAGTAGGTTTAGGCTACAACCCTTGTGGTGTAATAGAAATAGAAGTGAGCATTCTACCTAATGAAGAAAAAGAAATAGCTTTTTTACTTGGGGAAAGTAGAGATTTAGAAGAAGGATATAAGTTAATAAATAGATATAGGAATATGGATGCATCAAAAGAGGCATTGGAGAAAGCGAGAGAATTTTGGGATAGAACATTGAATACAGTTCAAATAAAAACTCCAGACAGTACAATAGATTTTATGATGAATAATTGGCTAATGTACCAGACTATAGTGTGTAGAATATGGGGCAGAGCAGGATTTTATCAAGTAGGTGGAGCATATGGTGCTAGGGATCAAATGCAAGATGTAACCAATACTCTCTATCATATGCCTGAAGAGGCAAGAAGACAAATCATAAGAAATTGTAAGCATCAATATAAAGAAGGAGATATTCAACACTGGTGGCATCCCGTACCAGATAGTGAGGTTCACAAAGGGATTAGGAGTAGATATTCCGATGATTTATTATGGCTGCCTTTAGGAGTAGCAGAATATATATTGGTAACAGGAGATGAGGAAATTTTACAGGAAAAAGTTCCATTTATAGAAAGCCCTATATTGGAAGAAGGAGAATACGAAAGATATGAAGTTCCATCTAAATCTGAAGATGTGGCAACCGTATATGAGCATTGTATTAGGGCTATTGAAAAATCCTTAAGATTTGGAGAAAGAGGACTGCCCCTTATGGGGACTGGAGATTGGAACGATGGCATGAACAAAATAGGATATAAAGGAAAAGGTGAATCCGTATGGTTAGGCTGGTTTTTAGCTGCGGTACTCAAGGCTTTTGTACCAATATGTGAAAAGATGGGTGATTCTCAAAGAGTAGAAAAGTACAATGAGATTATTGTAAAATTAAAAGATTCCATAGAAACCAATGCTTGGGATGGGGAGTGGTATAAGAGGGCATTCTTTGATGACGGAACACCTATAGGTTCAAAAGAAAATGGTGAATGTACTATAGATTCTATAGCTCAATCTTGGTCCGTAATATCTGATATAGGGGATATGGAGAAATCGAGGATAGCATTGAAATCTGTAGAAAAATATTTGGTAAACGAAGAAGCAGGGATAGTGTCACTGCTTACACCACCTTTTGATGATACGGATTTAGACCCAGGATATATAAAATCCTATGTTCCGGGAGTAAGAGAAAACGGCGGACAGTATACTCATGCAGCTACTTGGGTTATTAAAGCCTTTGCCATGCTAGGGGAAGGAGATAAAGCTTATAATCTATTTAGACTGATAAATCCAATTAATCATTCTAGGACTTTAATAGAATGTGCTACTTATAAAGTAGAGCCCTATGTAGTAGCAGCAGACGTATATACTAATCCACAGCATTTAGGCAGGGGAGGATGGACTTGGTATACAGGTTCTTCAGGCTGGATGTATAAAGTAGGCTTAGAGGACATACTAGGATTTAGAATAGAAAGGGATAAACTATTCATAAACCCTTGTATACCTAAGGAGTGGGAAGGATATAGCATTAGATATAGATATGGCTCTACCTATTATAATATAGAAATAAAAAATCCAGATAAGGTAAATAGAGGAGTAAGCAAAATAGTAGTAGATGGAGTAGCTATAGAGAAAAGGTATATCAATTTAGCTGATGATGGTATAGAACACTTTATTGCAGTGAAGCTGGGACAATAGGGATAGCCCTTTTGTCCCAGTTTTTAAAATAATATTAAATCTCAACTATCTTTTTAACTTTTCCAAAGGATAACTTATAAACTAAGTACATAAATAAACTACTTATAAGGATAATTTTAAAGCTAATACCAAGTACAATATATTCACTTGCAGTAATGCTTCCACTATTTCCATACATTATTAAAAAGTATAGTAGATAGATTGCTGTACTCCCAACTATGGTTGGAATAGTAAATATTTTTTGCAGCTGTACTTTTATACATTTTTCAATATATTTATTATTTGCTCCAAGTCTTTTTAAATCCTCAAATAGGGTTTTATTGTTAATGGCAATGGTGAGACTCCTAGTATATGAAATAATAGCAACTGTTATAAAACAGACGATGGTAATATAAACAAATAGCATTAAAAATACGGACATATTTTTTATTAAATCTTGACGATCCAATACCCTAAATGAAGGATAATATTTCCAATCAGTAAACAATAGATTGTTATCAGGAGATAATTCAACATAATATTTATCAGCATAATATTTCTCGCCTTTCTCTATGGATAACTTCTTAGCGTATTCATCATAAGATGGTATAACAGCTACATCTTTGGAACTCCTATTTATAATTTCATTTTTAAGTTCGTTGGCAAAGTCATAGGTTTCACTTGGATTTTCTACATTAAATAGTACAAAATTTTCAAGGTTTTCTAATGGTAAGTTTTTCATATATCTATTATAATCTTCATCAGAAATTACATATCTTGTAAGGAGCATATCTCCCAAGGGTTCAAAAGTTGTTGTTCCCATATATTTTATTTCCTCAGAAATATCAGTTACAGGATTGGTAATCTTATTCAAATTATCAAACTTTCTATGAATACTTTCTGAGCTTTCAGTTTCAATGATAGTTAGGTATTCACCAGGTTTAACATCAACATCTAATCCAGAAACCATATTAAAATCACTTTGACTAAAGAATTCACCATAGCCTATTTTATCTATATAATCATAGGTTATCCTACCATCATCTTCAAAATTGCTATTAATTCCATTAATTATGAATAAAATGGATTTCATTTCATCATAATTGGTGATTTTTACATCATGTTTCTTTGCAATGGAAGATATTTCATCTTTAGTAATTTGGTTTTCAGTCATCTTGTAGTAGAAGGAGTAGTCAACAGGGCTATTATCAACAGAGTAAAAAGACTGTCCCATAGCTGCAGGTGTATAAAAAGCTGCAAACAATCCTCCAGCTATTAACAAGGTTATGGTACACATACTTTTAACGGTTTGCTTTCCCATAAACTTCATCATGCTTTTTGGTATGATGTTTTTATAATATTTTTTAGGATTTTTCCCTTTTTTATCATGAACTACAACATATGTTATCAGCATGTAGATACCAATAGCAGATAATAAAAACGTAATATTCCAAATTGGAGGCATTCTATAATCTAAATAAACTATGACCAATTGAGGAACTCCATAGCCTAAAACTATGCCTACAACTGTTAAAACACCTCCAACTATACCATACCATGGTTTTACGTCTTTGACTGTCTCATATTTTCTATGTTCATTTATTATGTCTATTATATTAGTACGTTTAATAAACTTTCCTCCCATAATGAATATACATAGTGTGACAAATAAACAGAAAGCAATTCCAAATAAGATGCCGTACCAACCTATATGGTAGGTCATCTCCTTTGTATCGATGATGAAAATCTGAAACAATTTCCAGATGCCAAAGGATATTGGAATACTTAAAGCTAAACCAATTAGAGAACTAATTGAGGTAATAAGGGAGAGTTCAGTAAAAAGGACTTTTTTAATTTGCGACTTTTTAGCACCTAGTGAAAGGAGTATCCCTGTTTCTCTGCTCTTATACTTAAAGAATAATGATGAGGCATATGTGGTAAATACTCCACAGCCTACTATTGCAATTCCAAAAATTAAATAAGCTTGTTTTCTACTATCCCCTTGGACAGGGAGTATCTTTTGAACCGTAGAGCTAAAAAACATTACAGCATAAGAAGTAATAAGTACAACAGATAATATTGTACAAAAAATTAACATATAATATTTTTTAATATTCTTTGAGCGGAGTTTTGAATATATATCATTCATTGTCATTGTTATCACCACCAAGTTCCTTTAAGGTTTCAAGTAATAAATCTAAAAACTCACTTCTACCATTTTTCTTTATTAGCTCTTTGTAAATTCGACCATCTTCTAAAACAATAACTTTATCACAGAAGCTTGCTGAAAAACTATCATGAGTCACCATAAATATTGTAGCCGAAAGCTCGTCTTTAGCACGAATGAATGAATCTATTACTGCTCTACTGGATTTGCTGTCCAAATTTCCCGTGGGTTCATCAGCTAATATCAATAGAGGATTGTTGATCAATGCCCTTGCAACTGCGGTTCGCTGTTTTTCTCCTCCTGATATTTCAGCGGGATATTTATCTTTAATATGGGAGATACCAAATACTTCACATAATTTATTTGCAGAAGCTTCCATAGAAGCAATATTTTTATAAGCAATTATCTGGGGAAGACATATATTTTCAAATACCGTGAGCCCATCTAGCAGCATAAAATCTTGAAATACAAATCCCAGCTTTTCATTTCTAACATTGGCTAACTCATCTTCTTTTAATTTAGCCATATTTTCTCCATTTAGTAAGATTTCACCTTTATCGAAAGGAATAAAGTGGGATATACTGTTTAACAATGTAGTTTTTCCACTGCCTGATGGTCCCATAACCGCAACGAAATCGCCTTTCTCCACTTCAAAGGATATATCTTTTAGAACATCATATTGAATACTATTTGTCTTATAGGACTTATATAGGTTTTTGACTTCTAACATATTTTAACCACCTCTCTATTTTAATCATCGTATATATGATAACGTGGATTTCACTTATGTTTAATACTGGCAAATGTAATATATGGTACGGTTTTTGTAATCTTTAGTAGATTTCATAAAAGTGTTGAATGAAAGAATATTTTACTAGTATTTTTTAATTAACAATATTAATGTATATTGTTAATAGTATTTGAGCGTTGTTAAAATTAAATAAAATAACTTGGCTTATCCATTGACAAAATACAAAGCATTATATACAATATAATTAATATAAGACATAATGTATAATATACAAATGTATAACATAAGAAATTAGCAAAAAGGAGAAAATAAATGAAATTATCAGATAACGAGTTAAAGGTTATGGAAATTATTTGGGACGAAAATTATTTAGATGAAGATGGCGAAATAACAGCAAAAAAGGTTTCAGATATACTTATTGAAAAATATGGATGGAATAAAAATTCAAATTATGTCTATTTTAGAAGACTACTTGAAAAAGGGGTTATAAGTAGAAGATATCCTAATTACACCATAAAATCATTAATACAAAAAGAAGATATTGTAAATAAAGCTATAGATAAAATAATAGATAATACTTTTGGTGGTTCTATATTAAGGTTTTTTAATGCATTTATTAGTGATAAAAAAATTACTCCAGAAGATATAGAAGGAATGAAAGAAATTATAAATAGTTTTGAAATAACAAACAAAGATAAAAAAAGGCAAAGATAAAGATGATAAGAATAAGTATTTTAGAGATAAGTATAATATCCTGTATTTATATAAGTTTAATACTTATGGTAAGAAAAGTATTAAATAAGAAAAGCTTTAAATATAGTTCAACAATATTATGGGGGATTATATTTTTAAGGTTAATGTTCCCATATAGTATTAGAATACCATTAAATAGAGTGGGAGCCGCTAGAAAGAATGATAAAGCTATAAATTCTATAATAGATTTAATAATAAATTTCAATGAATTTAAAAATGTTTATTTAATAGATAATATAAATAACTTCTTTCCTAAATTAAATAGATTTTTAATAATATTGTTTATTGGTACATACGTAGTATTTAAAATATACCAAACAGTAAAATTCCTTTCAAATTCTTTAATAATAGAAAATGATGAATATATTAATAATTTTCTTCAAAGAAATGATTTAAAAAGAAAAATTCATGTCCTTGTAAATGACGATTTAAAATATCCTATAACCTATGGAATAATCAAGCCTAAAATTATTATTCAAAGTAAGCTAATAGAAGATAGAAATATACTTAAGTATGTGTTGATCCACGAAATGATACACATTAGAAAATTTGATGTAGTATGGAATCATATAAAATGTATATTAGTATGTGTCCATTGGTATAATCCATTAGTTTGGATAATGGCTATTTATTTAAATGAAGACATAGAGATACTTTGTGACAAATTAGTAATTGAGAAAACAGGAAACGATGAAGAAAATAAGAAAGATTATTGCATTGCAATGCTTAGTTTAATAACAGAAAAAGAAAGTAAAAATATTTTAGGGGCAAATTTACACCCTAATGTAGAAAGGATGAAGGTGTTGAAGAATTGTAGAGTTAAAAAAAGGGGGATTCTTTTAACTGTATTGATGATCTGTATTACATCAACAGCTTTTATTTCAGCAGAAGAGAAGACTTTGCCTGTGACAATATCTAGTATACAAGGGGAAGAAGAAATAATTAATGTAGACGATAGAACCAGAGAAATAACTATTAAAGAATACAATGAAGTTTATAAGAAAAATGATAGGATAAAGCTAATGAAAGCAGATATTAGTGATAGAATCACTTTAGAAGCTTTTGGTGGAAGTAAAAGTTATACTTTCAATATGAATTCTTGGACAAGCGCTTCGCACAAAAGATTTATAACTAATGTAAGCAATATATCGTCAAAAGGGAATATAGATTTTAAAATTATAATTGAAGAAGATAAAGAAATAATCTACAGTAAAAATTTTAATAAAGATATAAGTTTAGAAACTACAGGTGCTAAAGATAATAGAAAATATAGAGTAACAATCATTAATAATTCAAATCAAAATCTTAGCTGTGATATAAATATTATTAGTTATGAAAGATAGGAGGTTTTATTTGAAGAGATATCTCTAATTAGCTTATAACTTTAGTTATATATTTTAAATCACAATGAAGTATAATGGAAAAATGTTAAGTATTCCCTCTGAAAAAATTATAAATAATTGAATACTATAAAAATAGAGAATATCGAAGTAGAAGCGTATTGTGTGATAAAAGGGAGGAGAATAGGGATGAAAAGAAAAATAGTATTATTTGTAGCTACATTATTAATGGTTTCTGCAATTCCAGTATTCGCAAATGGAGCTATTTATAATTTTAGGGATGGAGAATCAGGTAGGGGATTTATAATTGTAAATTCAGAAGATATCTTACCAAGTGATGCGGAATTTTATATGGATAAAGTGGATGACCGATATATTTATAATAAAGATGGAGAGAGAGTAGGTTATTGGTTATCAGGAAAAAGAGATGGAAATGTAATCTCAGAGTACAAGCCATATATTGGTGAAGGTAAAGCTTCTGTTAAAAATGGATTAGGGGTAGTTGACGACGGTGGCTGGGTTGAAGTTGGTGATTGGAGTAAAGCAGAAGCAGAATGGACAATCAGAGGGACCAACAAAGCATATTATGATTATAGATAGTTTATTAGAGAGACATAAAAAATTATTGATAGATAAAATGAGGTAGTATTTTCATACGCTTCTACTTTTGATATAAATTGTGCAAGAAGAGATACATTTTTAGATTTCTTCTTGCACAATAGTATCAATAAGAATGTATATTTAATATACATAAGAGGGGAGAGTTTGCACTTGAAAAAAATTCTTAATCTGTTGATGTTAGTTTTAAGTATTTTATTCGTATTTATAATTACAGAGTTTGCAGAATTGCATTATATAAATAAATTAATGTATGGAAATAAATCAGCATTTACATTGTTATGTGATCAAAGCGTTTACTCTGAGGAAGAGATTCTCTGCCATTTGAATAGAATTAGTGAAGAAGAAAATACATATTTAGCTAAATATATTATAGTAAATTCTAATGATATATTTATATATTCAACAGATACCACGTTAGATGGAAAAATCAATTTAACTTCTGGAAATTTTCCCGAAAATAATTCTGAAACCTATATCTGTGATAAATATTACGATAACCCTAGACAAATGGGAGTATTTAAAGCTTTTTCTAAGAAGGATACAATAAAAATATATCCAATTAATAATTTGTCAAAGATAGGTGGATATGGCGGCTTATATTATACAGGTACAACAGATCCTGAAGTTTTAAATAGGATAGTTGAATATTTAAATAATAATCTGGGCAAGACGGAAATCTTTGAAGTTTATAATCCAAATTTATTAGAATATTTTTTAGATATTTGATGTTAGTATAATATTGTAGACACGATTTTCCGAATACTATAGAATATAGAAAAGGAAGGAAGTGTCTAGAATGTCAAAAAGATATACAGAAGAATATAAAGATACCATTGTAGAGCTTTACAATTCCGGTAAAACACTTGCTGAGCTTAATAGTGAATATGGCCTACCTAAATCCACTATATTAACATGGGTAAAGAAAGCTGAACCTATAGCAGTAGATAATAATAAAACAATTACACAAGCTGATTATCAAGCCATGCTTAAGAAGATGGCTAGGATAGAAGAGGAAAACGAAATATTAAAAAAAGCCATGGCCATATTTGCAAAGAAGTAAGCTCAATATATAAGTTCATTACTGATAATAAGGATATCCATGACATAAAACTAATGTGTGAAGTCTTAAAAGTGTCTAGAAGTTCATATTATAAACATCTTAACAAAAAAGAGAGTAAAAGGAGCATTGAAAATAGATTTCTAGAAAAAGAAATACTAAATATATATAAAGCTAGTAAATGTCGATATGGAGCTCCTAAGATATATGAAAAATTAAAAGGTAAAAACATATTTATAAGTCTTAAAAGAACTCAAAGGCTTATGAACAAATTAGGCATAAAATCAGTAGTATGTAAGAAGTTTAGACCATTTTCATCAAGAAATAAGATTGAGAGCAGAGAAAACATAATAAATAGAGACTTCTCTACAACTGCCATTAATCAAAAATGGGTAACTGATATTACATATATTCATACCATTAAAGATGGTTGGTGCTATCTTGCCTCCGTTATGGATCTTAATAGTAGGAAGATAGTTGGATATTCTATGTCTAAAAATATAGATACCACATTAGCTATAAAAGCTTTAGATAATGCCTATAAAATTCAGAAACCTGGGGAAGGCCTAATTCTCCATAGTGACTTAGGAAGTCAATATACAAGTTATGAATTCGGAGAATATGTTAAAGACCACAAAATAGCTCATTCCTTTAGTGGTAAAGGGAACCCCTATGACAATGCTTGCATAGAATCCTTTCACTCAGTATTGAAGAAAGAAGAAGTTAATCTAGTTAAATATTTTGACTTTGATGCTGCTAGACTTGCAATATTTGAATATATAGAGTCATGGTATAACAGAGAGAGAATACATAGCTCTTTGGGCTATATCACTCCTCAAGAGTGGGAAGATAAATCTAAGAGGGTTGCATAAAATTATTCAAGAAAATGTGTCTACTATATTGACATAGGTCCAATTTTAAGTGAAAATTCTATGCTAATAGGATTTACAATATTGCTTTTTTCTATATTATTCATTTTTAGTTGTATACGATTTGCTGTTTCTCAGTCTAAAAATATTGCTATATTAAAATTATGGGGATATAGTGTAGAAAAAGTATTTTTATTTTATTTAGAGCAATTTAAATTATCAATACTGCTAGAGTTTACAATTTTATCAATAGGGGTTGCCATATATTTAAATAGTATTGAAAAAATTAATTATATTTGGGAGTTTTTATTTGCAATTATATTATTCTTAGTAATTATGCTATTATTTTTACTTGTTGTGGTTTTATTAATCACTTCTTTTCAAGGAAAATATTATAGAAAAGATGAATTGTTGAAGAATAGGAAGACCCTTAATGTCGTATATAAATTGCAGCTTGCATTAAAATGTATTATTTTAATCTTTATAATGTTTATTTTTACATCTTCTAAAGAGGCAAATAGACAGTTGAAAAAATTTAATTATGGAAGTAAATATTGGAACTATGCTGAGAATGTTTATGGAACTAGGGCATGGTTTTTAACGGAGGATTCAATAGCCTTTAGAGAATATGAATTAAAGTCTAAAGAATTTTATAGAGAATTGGAAGAGAAAATGAATATGTTTTTTATCAGAGCTTTTAATTATGATAAATTATTATCTGGAGAGTATATTTATAATTCTAATACAGGTGGAGGAATGGAGCTTTATTCACCTTCAGGAAAGTCTATCAGTGTAAATGAAAATTATTTAAAAAGACATACTGTAAGAGATATATATGGTGAAGATGTTATAAACAAAATAATTAAAGATGAGTTAATTCAAAATATTTTGGTACCAATTTCGTTGAAAGAGCATGAAGCTTTTATTAAAGACAAATTTCTTGAAGGATTTTATTTTTTGAAAGTACGAGTTGCTGATACGTATAATGAGAAGATGAATATGCCTTCTGAAAAAACAAAGATTGAAGATTTGGATATCAATATTATTTATGTTCCTGATAATTTAAGATACTTTACATATGATTCTGATATTGAAGAAGAACATGGAAATTGTGTTGATAATCCTATTGTAGTGGTAGATACTTTAAATTTAGATCCTTCGAATTATTATTCATATTTGACTAATTGTTGCTATATTGAAGGTGATATTACTTCTACAGAAAAATTGATTTCAATTTCACAAAAACATGAGTTAACTAGCATATTTAATACTTTATCACCTATTTATAATTTACGTGCAGAAAAAATTAGAAATTTGAAAAATCATATTAATATAATAAAGATATTACAGTTTATATTGATTATAGGCTTTGGCATTTGCTCTATTTTATTTAATATGTCCTACTATGAAAGTAAAAAATATCAATTATATTTAAAATATTTATTTGGATATAGTTTTGCTAGGAGAAATATGTTGATTTTATCAATTAACACGGTTGCAATAGGAATAATACTGATATATTATAATGTGTCATTTATATTTATGATTTCGATATTGCTAGCAGATTTGATGATTATGATTCTGCTTTCTGCTTTGATAAGTAGAAAATCTATAAATCATATAATGAAAGGAGCTCATTAGAATGATAGAATTGTTAAATATTTATAAATCGTTTGGAGATAGGCTTATCCTTGAAGATATAAATCTTACAATTAGAAAAGGTGAATTCATTGTAATTACAGGAAAAAGTGGAAGTGGCAAAACAACTCTTTTAAATATAATGTCACTAATTGAAAATCCTGATAAAGGAAACATATTTATAGAAGGTACTAAAATTAATAACTCAAAAAGGAAACAGAAGTTTTTTAGAGAAAATGCGGGATTCATATTTCAGAACTATGCCTTAATGGAAGAAGAAACAGTTTTTAATAATATAAAGATTTCATTAGCATACAAAAAGTGTAGGGATAAAAAAGCTATTATTGAAGATTCTCTAAACAAGGTTGGTTTAAATAATTATGAATACAAGAAGATTTACCAATTAAGTGGTGGAGAACAGCAAAGAGTATCTATGGCGAGATTGCTAGTTAAAGATCCTCAATACATATTTGCAGACGAGCCGACTGGCAATTTGGATAGAGATAACAGCAAAAAAGTTTATGAGATTTTAAAGGATTTGAATAAAAAGGGCAAAACAGTAATCTTGGTAACGCATGATGAACGAATTGCTGATATTGAAGAAAATAAATTGGTTATTAAGAATCATAAAGTTATTGCATAAATATAGTAGATATTTACCAATAGTTACTTGAACTTGGTATCTTTTTAAGTTTTGCAAATATAAAGAATAAAGGATAGATATAGTAAACTTTTTAATATTAAAAATCTGCTTATAGATATAGTGGATAATACTAAAGTCTATAAATGGAGTAATTACAATGGATACTTAATAAAAAATGATTAGTTTAGCCTTTAGTAAGAATATGATAGTAAAAATTCATTTTATTTAATGTTTGGATGTCTTATTTGAGGAGACATTTTATTGAGGATATGAGAGTATAATAATATATATTTTAACTAAGTTTGAATAGACTGGATAAAGTATGTATTTATTGAGATATCTTAAATAGAGTTGATGTTATGGAGTTTTATAGTTATTGTGAAAATTTAAAAGTTGTTTCTAAGATTAGAAATATTAACTTAAAATTACGGAAGTATCTTTTATGAGGAATACAATATAAAATTCAAGAAAAAATTAGTGTAAATTGACTACAATAATTACTTTATTCATGATTTTCATTTTCTGTGTTTTCTTCGTGTAAAATAATAATTGTTGGGTTATCGCTATTTTTTTTAAAAGTGTATACTTTACCATCGATGGTTATTTCAAATTTCTTTCCGTCAAAATGGATTACTTCGTTATCAAAAATTTCACTATTGATTATATAATTTGATGAAGAATCAGGTTTTCTCGAATAAGTGCCCTTATCTTCCCTCTGGGCATTATCAATATTCGGGTCACAATAATAATAGTAAAAGGTAGAATTATTATCTTCATCAAAGGATATGGTAGAAAAGGGAAGCTTATCACATATAAAAGTACCATTAATATTAAAAAACTTCTGATTTTCAGGAATAGATACTGACATGATTAAAATGACAATTGATATTAGTGTTAATATCAATATAATATTCTTTTTCATTTTTTGACCTCCTTTCATGATTATCAAAATATTTCCATTTATATTATATCATAATATTATATTCAGTTTATAGTTCACAATACATAAGTATCTCATAAAAATTCTGAGTTAGTGAGATTATTTTTGTCATGGCGATTTTTTAGAAAATATAACATATGGTTTGGTTTTTGTAATCTTTAGTAGATTTTATAAAAACATAATAATCCTATGTTATAATCTTTTTAGAGGTGGTTTAATGCTTCGGGTATGTATATGTGATGATGAAAAAATCCAAAGAAGTGAACTAAAATCTATTATAAATAGAGAGCTTGAACTTAAGGAAGTAGATTTTTCCATTGAGGAGAGTAAAGATGGGGAAACTCTCATGTCAGTACTTGCTAAAGATAAAAATTATTTTGATATTATATTTCTCGACATAGAGATGTATGGAATAGATGGGGTTGAAACAGCAAGACAAATAAGGGCTTTAAATGATACAGTGGTGATTATCTTTGTAACCGGATTTGCCGACTATGTATTTGATGGTTATGAAGTAAAAGCACTTAATTATATATTAAAGCCGTACAAAAAGGAAAAGATTGCTGATGTTTTATCTGAAGCTTTGAAACAAATAGATGCTATACAAAATAAATTTTTTATAGTGCAGTTAAACAGCAATTCATACAAACTTTACTTAAACGACATCATTTATTTTATAAGTGATAAACGGAAAATTAAGGTCAAAACAGAAGGGAATACCTATGAGTTTTATGGAAAGCTTGATGATATTGAAAAAGAACTCCCAAATTTCTTTATAAGAATACATCAGCGTTATTTAGTGAATTTAAATTTTGTATCATCTATTGAGAACAATTATATTGAAATAAATGGTGAAAAGTTGCCAATTAGTAGGAATAGGTATCAAGATGTGATGATTGCTTTTGTAAAAACTATGCTTAGATAAGGGGTAATATATATGAGCTTTATTTACTATATATTAGAGATTATTTCGATTATCTTAATAGGAATAAATATTTATAGAATTACGGATTGCTTTGTTGATGTGAAGGAAAATATAGTATTTAAATTGATTGCTCTTGTGGGACTGGCTATGGTTACAAATACTGTAATATTTGTCAGCGATATTGTCGATGTATTGTATGCTTTAATAGGATATATGGCCATTATGATAGTATGTTATCAGGGGAGCATTATAAAGAGGATATCTGTAGTCATGGTGCTTTATCCTATCATAGTCTCAATCAATCTTTTTGGTGACAACTACGATTCAATTATAAGTAATTATTATGGATATAAGATTCATTTGTTGTTGTGGTCTTTTATGTTAATATTATTTTGGTCTATTATATATAGAGTTATGAAGGATAAAATTATATATGCTAAACAATATATTAATGATAAAACTTGGATACTGATAGATATAATCTGTCTTGCTTCTTTTGTTTCCATAGTGACAACAATTATTTTTACAAGTCATGAAGAGGAATACAAAGCTTATATTATTGGTTTAGTATGTATCATATCCAATGTAGGAGTTATATTTTTAATTAAGTACATAATTGAAAGCGTTAAGATAAGCCTTGATAATCAAAACTATAAACTCCAATATGGTTATTATAAATCATTGGAGGAGAAACAGTTAGATATAAGGAAAATACATCATGATATGAATAACCATCTACAGGTAGTCAGTAGGTATATTAATAATAATGAAATAGAAGAAGCTAAATTATATTTTGAAGATATTATGGAGAAATCTACTTCTTACAGAAATAAAGTATTTTGTAAAAATAACATCGTCAATGCGGTTTTAAATAACAAATATAATCTAGCAATTGAAAACCAAATTGACTGTAGCATAAATATTTCTATTGATGATATGATTTCTATTGACGATATGGACCTATGCTCAATATTTGCAAATACATTTGACAATGCCATAGAAGCTTCACTTAAGATAGAAGATACATCTCAACGAAAGATTACCATAAAGGCTAGGAGTGATAAAGGATATTTTAGTTATTCAATTGTAAATAATAAGGTAAACCACATTTTAACTTATAGAGATACTATTATGACAGGCAAACTAGATAAAAAACATCATGGATTTGGGCTGCAAAATATGAAGGATATTGTAAGTAAGTATAATGGCAGTTTGGATGTCAATTATACTGATACAGAATTTTCAGTGGTAATGATTATAAAGATTAAATAATGTCTAGGAACTTCAAAAAGGAGAATTTACAAATGGAAAATATATTGTTAGTCGAAGATGATTTGAATTTAATAGACGGTTTAGAGTATTCACTTAAAAAAAATGGATTTAATGTTGATATTGCACGAACTGTAAGGGAGGCCTTTTCTTTTTATGAAGATGGGAAGTACGATTTATTGGTTTTGGATTTAACCCTGCCAGATGGTACAGGCTTTGAAATCTGTAAAAAGGTACGTTTAACTTCAACTGTGCCCATTATTTTTTTAACAGCATCTGATGAAGAAGTAAATGTGGTTATGGGTTTAGATATTGGGGGAGATGATTATATCACTAAGCCTTTTAAATTAAATGAGCTGATTTCTAGGATAAGGGCATTATTTCGCCGATCAAATGCTTTTCAAAGGGAAACTGCCATAGTATCTTCAAATGGTATTACTATTGAATTTCTAAACAATCGAGCCTTAAAATATGGACAGGTTTTGGAATTGACCGTAAGTGAATATAAGTTACTTAGTCTACTCATGAAAAATCCAAATATCACTTTGACACGAGAAAACATATTGGATAAGTTGTGGGATGGGGATGGCGATTTCATAGATGACAATACCCTTTCCGTATATATACGTAGACTGCGACGTAAAATTGAGGCTAATCCAAATCAGCCTCAAATGCTTCTTACAGTACGAGGCGTTGGCTATAAGTGGAATGTAGTTAAATGATAAGGAGCTGTCAATCTATGAAAATATTTACAAATAAAGATATTCGCCGATTGTTTATAGGAATTTCAGCTATTATAATATTACTTTTGGTGTTTTGTTTAATTTTTTCTAAAGGGATTGTAAAAGATTTTAAAGTGAGGATGCTTAATCATGACTATGAAGTTGCAGGATATCTATTAAAACATGGAACGAGTTCGTCAGATGTTTCAGCTGCTTTTACAAGTGAAAAGACGGAGGAGGAAACTTCTAATGGGAAAAATTTTTTGGTAGCACTAGGGTATAAGGCAGATATGAATAATCAGCTGCTTCCAGATATAGATAAACTTCTTTTTAGATACCGTTTTATTTCTATGTTATCCGTAATTATATTTGGAGCGTTTATAATAGCTATCTTTTTTATATATTTTAAACGACAGCAGAATATGATTGAAAGAGCCAATTTGGCTGTGAACAATTTTATGGACGGGGATTCAACAGTACGAATTGATGATAATGAAGAAGGAAGTTTATATAAATTATTTACTTCTATTAATTCAATGGCAACTTCTTTAAATGCACATATTGAGTCGGAGAAGCATATCAAGGAGTTTTTGAAAAACACCATTGCAGATATTTCTCACCAATTAAAGACACCTCTTGCAGCTTTGAGAATGTACAATGAAATCATACAAGAGGAAAGTGGAAATGAAGAAACGGTAAAAAGGTTTACCTTAAAAACGGAAAATTCATTGGAACGTATAGAAATTTTAATTCAAAATCTTTTAAAGATTACAAGGCTTGATGCAGGAACAATTCTATTGAATAAAAGAGAAGAAAACATTGGTACTATTGTACAAGAAGCGGTTTTTAGCTTTGAAACTCGGACTGAACAGGAACAGAAGAGCATCATAGTAAAGGGTTCGAATGATGTTATTCTCTATTGTGATGAAGATTGGATGATAGAAGCCATAGGAAATCTTATTAAAAATGCATTGGATCATATGGAGTCAGGAGGAAAAATAGAAATCGTTTGGAAAGAAACCCCTGTTATTACAAGGATCATTATAAAAGATAATGGCAATGGTATTCATCCTGAGGATATCCATCATGTTTTCAAACGCTTTTATAGAAGTCGTTTTTCACAGGATACGCAAGGAATTGGACTAGGGTTATCTTTGGTAAAATCTATAGTAGAAGCTCATAACGGTACTATTACTGTAAAGAGTACATTGGGCAAAGGCAGCATTTTTACACTTGATTTTTTAAAGCTTACAAATATGTAAGCTGAAATTCACCTGAGAGTAAGCTGCATATGATATTTTGGTGTTAATAGCAAGAAAGGTGGTAAGAAGATGAATATATTAGAGGTTAAAAATTTATGCAAAACTTTCGGCAGTGGAGACACCAAAGTAGATGCACTCAAAAATGTGTCATTTTCAATTTCAAAAGGTGAATTTGTGGCAGTGGTTGGAGAATCTGGTTCTGGTAAAAGTACACTTTTAAATGCAATTGGGGCATTGGATACACCGACTTCTGGCAAGGTTTTTATTGATGGAAAAGATATTTTCTCTATGAAGGAAGAACAGTTGACAATCTTTCGACGTAGAAATATTGGTTTTATATTCCAAGCATATAATCTAATTCCAGAACTTAATGTAGAACAAAATATAATTTTTCCTTTGCTTTTGGATTATAAAAAGCCAGATGCAGCATATGTTGAAGAGATTTTAAATGTACTTAGTTTGAAAGATAGACGAAACCATTTGCCTAGACAGCTTTCTGGTGGACAGCAACAGCGTGTTGCAATTGGGCGAGCACTCATTACCCATCCAATGCTAATATTAGCCGATGAGCCAACAGGAAATCTTGATAGTAGAAACAGTAAAGACGTTGTTTCCCTGTTAAAAGCTGCTGCTTCTAGATATCAGCAAACTATAATTATGATAACTCACAATCAAAATATAGCTTCTGCCGCTGACCGTGTGTTGGAAATTTTCGATGGTGTGTTGACGGATTTGGGGGTGCAGAGCGAATGAAAAGTTATCTTGATTTAGTAGGAGAATACTCAAGAGTTCATGAGAAAAAGAATCGTATGACAGTTATATGTATTGCAATTGCTGTGTGTTTGGTTACTGCAATTTTTGGTATGGCAGATATGGAGATTCGAACTAGGAGGATAGATGCTATTAAAGATTATGGCAACTTTCATATTGGAATCAAGGATATTGATGATGAAGCTGCAAGCTTGATTGGCAGTCGAGCAGATGTGGCAGTTTCTGGCTGGGTGCAAAGGATTCATGATGCTATAATCGGTACATTCAATGAAAAGACATTAGCGGTGCTCGGTGGTGAAGAGGCAATTAGCCATGAGATGGGAATTGATATTGAGGAAGGACGCTTTCCCAAAGCAGTTAATGAGTGTTTGCTTGATAGGCAGGCTATGGAGCAGTTTGATATCTCCTTAGGAGATAGGGTTTCTATCACTCTATCAGATGGGAAAGTTAATAAATATAAAGTAGTTGGTGTATATAAAGACTTTGCAAATCTTAAGAAGGAAGATGTTCATGGGTTATATCTATCCAATGAAGGAATACGTAAGGTTGCAGGAAATAGAGATGGAAGTCGCTATTATATTCAATTTAAAAAAGGCATCAATATGCGAAAGGCAATTGATGAAATCAAGGGGGATTTTAACTTAACAGACAAACAGGTTGCAGAAAATGCTATGCTTTTGGCTTTAGCTGGTCAGAGCCGTAATAGTTATATGATGCAGATTTATAAGACTGCGGCTGTATTGTTTGTGCTGGTATTAGTTGCTGGAATCTTGATGATTGCAAGTAGCTTCAATATGTCAGTTATTGAACGTACCCAGTTCTTTGGGATGCTCCGTTGCCTTGGAGCTTCCAAAAGGCAAATCAAAAAAATTGTGCTGTTAGAGGGAATCAATTTTAGCCTTAAAGGGATTCCAATAGGCTTGTTGGTAGGGACCATTGTCGTTTGGATAGCTTCAGCATACTTAAAATATATAAACCCTGTTTATTTCAGCAATATTCCCCTACTTGGCGTTAGCTGGCCTAGTTTGCTTACAGGAATTGTGGTGGGGTTTTTGACGGTAATACTTGCTTCCCTTTCTCCATGTAAAAAGGCATCTAAAGTTTCTCCACTTAGTGCAGTAACTGGAAACATCACTCAAAATAATGTACCACAATTTAAAACAGCGGTGAAAACTAAAAATAGGCGGGTAGATATTACGATGGGGATTCATCACGCATTTGATAGTAGGAAAAATATTTTGCTGATGACTGGTTCTTTTGGTATAAGTATTGTTTTATTTTTATCTTTTAGTGTACTGGTAAATTTTATGCATCAAGCATTAAAACCGTTAAGACCTTATACACCAGATATTTCTATTATCAGTGAGAACAATACCTGTTCATTGGACATAAATTTACTTGAAAAGTTAAAGGAAAACCCTGAAATAAAGCGTGTATATGGTCGTATGTTTTCATATGATGTGCCTGCAATGAGTAGTCATGGTGATAGCAAGATCAATCTAATTTCCTATGAGGAAAATCAATTTAATTGGGCTAAGAAACAGTTGACTCAGGGAAGCATTGATGAAGTAACTAAAGGGATAGATAGCATATTGATTGTGTATTCAAAGGATTTGGATTATAAGATAGGAGACTTCATTACTTTAAAATTACCTTCAGGAGAGAAAAAAGTTAAAATTGCTGGAATATTGTCTGACAGTCCATTTGATAGAGATCCAGGAACTCAAACTGTAATTTGTTCAGAAAAGCTATTTCGAGAGTTGACAGGAGAAATAGGATATACCATAATCGATATGCAGCTGGAAAAAGGTGCTACTGATGATACGGTTTCTGAGATACGCAATTTGACAACATATCAGATGAAGCTTTCAGATAGGCGTCAAGACAATGAGGAAGGTAGGGCTGCATTTTATTCTTTTGCAATATTTATCTATGGATTTTTACTGCTTATTGCATCTATTACGGTATTTAATATAATAAATAGTATGAATATGAGTGTTACTGGACGAATGAATCAATATGGCGTAATGCGAGCAGTAGGAATGTCTGGAAAGCAGCTTCACCACTTGGTATCTGCTGAAGCTAGTACCTATGCAGTTTGTGGATGCTTGATGGGATGCATTTTAGGATTGCCACTGCACAGATTTATTTATCACTCCATGATTACTTCCCGTTGGGGACTTGAATGGGAGTTGCCATTTATTCCACTTGTTGTAATCATCGTTATTGCTGTTGTGACTACGATTTTGTCCGTCATTAGACCAGTGAAAAAAATAAATCAAATGGATATTGTAAATGTTGTAAATGCTCAGTAGGAGTTATTAAATTGGACTATATTCCTATTTAAAAAAATGTAGGACAGTTGGGATGACTTAAAGTGTCCCAACTGTCCTTATCTCATTATAGTATTCCTAAATAATTGGCTATATTAGCTTTTTCGTCTACGACTCCCTTTATATTAGAAGTTTTAGAGCTCATTATAGCAGTAACTCCAGGTCCATGACCAGATTTGATACAGTCACTATGAATGATTACTCCTATGGAAACAGAGCCTTTTAGATACTGACGACCGTTAGTATTATCACAGTCCCTTAGCAATACTAAATCTCCAAATCTAAGCTTATCAATTCCAAATTTTTTGTTGGCTTCATTATCTCCAGTCATTATATCATAGTCTCCAGAAAATGCTGTAGCACTTCCTACACCAGAGCCCATTAAATAAGCAGGTATTTCTGTTACAATAGGAACTTCTAGAATACCCTCTTCATTTTCTTTTATACCTAACTTTTCAAATAGATTAGGATCTATATTCATACACTTTACATCTTCATGACCATCTACGGCTAAACCTTGACCATGAGCTTTAACTAAAATAGTATCTCCGATGGACATCTTTTCTAGATCCTCTTCTTTAAAATATACTAAAGTGTGGTCGATTCCACCATGCATTCCAGTTACAAAACCTTCAGCACCTTTTGCTTCTCCTGTAACTATTCTTGCTTTATTGCCTATACAGGACAATAGCATTAAGGCTTTATTCTCTGAGGAATCTTCACTCTTTATACTTACTCCAGGTTCAATATGATCTCCTACCCATTTCATACAGGAATCCCCTATTTTAACGTTGTAGCAAATACCACCAGTAGCTGGAAGTATATGAGCTAATCCTTCCCTATCTATTCTATAGGGGCTATTGCCAACAGTTGGACTGTGGATTCTGCCTTGTACAGATTGGATAACTAGCCTATCTTTATTTGTCTTTATCATATAAAAGCCTCCTTAATTAGAATGTATACTATAGATTTTCTACATTAATTGATAAAAACCTTTATTTTTTTGTTTTTATAGTGTAACTTTTCTCATCCTTTTTCGAATATATAGTGGAGGGTGATATAAGTGGAGATAAAATTAGAGAATATCAACAAAAAATATAAAAATGTAAAGGCACTTGATAATATCAATTTTTATTGAATCTAGTTCTGTCACAGAATTTTGAGAACAAATCCCTTAGATTTTTTCTGCAGAATCCTAACCAAGCTTTTTCTGAATCAATGGTTAAGAGTTCACCAACGATACTAATGGTAATTATTTCACTATCACTTAGGATAGCATCCTTGATATTTCGACGTTCCTTAATATGTGCTGGAGTAGTCTCCTGGTAAATATCGTCAATTAGGATATAAATGACTGTAATAAAGTCTTTTAAATCAGTAATTTCTTTGATAGAATATTTATTAGTAAACTCTAGCATATGTTATCCTCTTATCTTAATTTCTTGATTGGTTATTAATGATAGGTTAACATATTTTGCTGGAGTTTTTCTATTTGTAAATTTTAACTAGCATAACACCTTAATTTATATTTAACATATTCATAGTATTCCAAAATTAATATGTAATTGTTAATATTAAAGATATCAATCTCTGATGATTAAAATTCAATTTCATGGCTTTGTAGAATTTTTATAATATCATATTTTTCAAAAATAGAATTGATATCTTTTGTATTATTAATTTTATTTAGTTTTTCTAATTCATCTTGATTACTACATCCAAGGAACGATAAAAGGATGTTAATCCAAATAATAACGAAGAATAAGGTTTTTTACATGCTTTTTCATAAATAATCCTCCTAAAATTATATCTATACCTATACTGTATAAGTTATAAATCTAATTTAATATACTTTAGTTAGGTAATTTTAAAAATCAAATTACTAATTATGGATATATTAATGTATAGAGTTATTTAACCAGTTCTAAGGGGGAGAAATCTTTCTGATGGTAAATGTTACTGTTAAATTTTGTTATGCAACTTTTAGATATTTGTAGATTTCATCTAAAGTTATATTTTCTTATGCCTTATAATATACAAATTGAATAAATCCTTTAGGCTATTTTAAAAGCATATTGCTTTACGTTTTAGCATAATAATTTTTTGTGATATCCTAAATACCTCTGGATGAATAAAATGTTATGAACTCTATAATAATCAAATCCTAAATTGCTTTTTAGATAGTATTTGATTATTATCTTTGCATCGAGTTCAATATCGGTGGACATTAGATAAACAGAAGTTCTTAGGCTACCTTCTTCAACCTCATAGTAAATGAGAACAATTGCATTCTCAAATTTTGCAATTAGACCTTCATAAGTATAAATTTTATAACCTTGTCTTTGATGGTAACGACATCTAAAGAATGTGGATCAATATTTTTTCAAACTATGAAAGTTAGAATTTAACTCCTTTTGAGGCTATTATTCTATTTGACTTTACTTGCTCAAATTAAATGGTATCTTTTGCTTAAACTTTCATTTATTAAGGTGTTGTTATTGTACCATAAGTTTGTAAAGACATATATTTTCTCATAGATAAATGGTCTTCAAGAATATTTAGAGGTTCTTTTGCTAACTGCATCTTGCTTTTAAATTGCTTGTTAATATTCTTGCATTGTTCTTCTTTGTAGTAAGGTTTATAGTCAACAAGAGTAGAAATTTTCTATGCTATAAAATTAGAAGTGATAACGCAATGAGACCAAACATTTTTACCTTCGGCATGAAAAAGGTGATAATTTAGACCTTCAATTTTTTTAGCCACGGGCTTGATAGTATCATTAACAACTAAAAATCCTACGGAGCTAGGCTTTATATATCCATCAAGAAACAAATTTAAATGAATAATTCGGTTCCTATTAAGCAGTAAGTTGCTACATTGAAATCTATTTAAAAACTTATAAATATAGCTTTTATCAGTTGAATGTCGAATATTTTGGAAATTAAAGAAATAGGCTTATCGCCATGTACGACTATTAAGCTCTGTATTAAATTGGATAAATGATTAAATTGTGATATAAATATTCCATACTTAACATTATTTATATAATTATGAATTTCTTGATTTAGTTTTAAAATATTAATAGTTGGATATGGCATAGTTCTTACCCTTATGTTAATTATTCGCTTGCAACTTTTATTTAACACGAGGTAAGGGCTTATGCCAACTTTTATTTTTTGGTAGTATTATCAATTAGACTTTTATTTTTGCATAACTAGAGTTATTAAAATACTTAATTGTAAAGTATGAAAACAGGAATGAAGTAATTGAAGTAATAGAATTTTAGGATTTAATGATTGCAGAAAGTCTAAATTGATATAAAGATTTATTAGACAATAATTTTGAAGAAATAGTAAAATTATATAGTAATATTATTACCTATATTGGGTAGTGAACACATGGTTTAAGAAGTCAAAAAACTAGAAATGGCGGAGGACACTAGAAGATGACTAGGTGGTATTGGGTTGCAGAAGATCTAATTTTTTGTTTAAACTATTGATATAGGTTTACTGTTTTTGTTAGCATAAAAGCCTCATTAAACAGTATAAATCAAAAAGCCTTTTATGAATATCAATCTTTAAAAAAGTATTATTAGCCATTAAATGGAATTAAGAGTATAATTATAAATTCATTTGGCCCTTTAGTACATTGAATTTCACCATTATATTTGGTAATTATATCATTCACTATATTAATTCCATATCCTGAGTCAATGTAATCCTTTTTATTGAAATACTTTTTGTTTTTTTTAGGAATATTAATGGTAGAATTCTTAATAGAATAATATAGATATCCGCCTTGTGGATATATATTAATATTAATGTATTTTTTTTATCCTTAGAAAGATTTAAGTTAGCTTCAATAGCATTATCTATGGTATTAAATAGAATAGAACTAAAATCAGTTTTCTCAATACAAATTTTTGGTGGAATTACTGCATTAACATTAAAGCTTATATTATGTATTGAAGCATCTTGATGTTTTTTATTTAAAATAACATCAGCAATGATATTTCCCGTTTTTATTTCATTTGGGATATCTTCAAATTTTTTTTGGATAGATTGAAAATATGAATTGGTATTAGAGTCTTGATTTGTTTTCAACATAATTTTAAGAATTTTTAAATGGTTGTTTATATCATGCCACATTTTTGAAACCATTTGGCTTTGAATTTTATTTTTATTAATATATTCCTTATTAGATTTATCATATATACTTTGGATTTGTTGTTGTTGAAGTTTCTTATAATATCTATTTTGATTATAATAAAAATAAAAAACTCCGATATTGACGACAATAATTAAAAAACAAATAGTAAATAGAATAAAACTTAAATCATCTAAAAATTCTAAAATTATAGTCAAATGTAGTAGTAACATCAATAGAAAAACAGATGTCAATAAAATAAAATTTAAAAAACAGTTTATTTTTCTAGGCAGAACTATACTTTCTTTTTTTAATAGTTTTATTATATATATAATAAAGATAAAAATAATAAACTTACTAATTAATCCAGTTGTAAATATGGCGTTATTTCTATTTGAAGAAAAATTTAATACTCTAAATAGAAAAATATAAACTAAAATTTCAACGCCAATTAAAAGAAAATAATACAGCGTTACTATCAGTGTTTTATATTCAGATTTCATGTTATATAGAGATATATATGTGTATATCAAAATAGATAAAACGATTGCTTTAACATAAAACTCTAATCTAAATATCGTTAGAATAAATGAAATAATAGAAAAAACTAAAACAAACACTATATTTAAATATTTATATCTTTTATTAGTCTTGTTTATAAAGGGACTCAATAAAAAAGTAAAAAGAAATGTATCTAAAAGGCATAATATATACATATAAATATAGTTGAATTTAATCACTTTCTACCCCCTTTTTGATTTTGAAAATTCTAAAAAGACTCTTCTCAAATTGGATAGTCGCCTACGGGAAACAGGCAGCTCTACCCCACTTTTCAATATTGCTACATTACCATTAATAATATTTATATAGTTTAGATTTACTACTATACCTCTATATATTTCAAAAAAATATTTATCCTCTAATGATAATGGTAATTCTTTAATTGTTCTGTAGTTTGTAGTGTAAGTTACAGTATTTGTATGAATTATTACATGTCTATTTATAATTTCAAAATAAAGAATATCCCTCAGTTTTAGATTAATCTTTTCATATTGTGTATTAAAAGTATATTTTTGAAGTATTGTATCAAAATTAGCAATTAATCTATCTAACACCTGTTCAATTTCCTTTTCAAAATAATCCTTTCTAATAAAATCAAATGTATTTAGCTCAAACACTTCATAAACTCTTTCATTTAAAGAGGTTATAAAAATAAAAACTCCACTATTATCTATACTTCTTATCTTAGTCGCAAGTTCAATACCGTCCATTTTATGAAGTTGTATATCAAAAAAATAAATATCATATTTTTCATTGTAATAGACAATTTCCTTAAGCAAGCTTTCTCCAGTTTCATAACAGTCAATAGTGTAATCAATATTGAAAGATTTTAGCTTGCTATCGATTATAGATTCTAATATGGTAATAAATATTTCCTCATCCTCACAAATGGATATTTTAATCATCTTATCACCTCAGAATTCGATAAAATATTATTTATAAACATTTAATCTAAAAAATTACCGTTGAGTCCAAAAAAACCTACCTCTTAATCCAATTTTTAAAACTTGTCCCTTTATATGGTATAATTATCATATTTATAACAATTATTATAATAATCATATCAAATACAGAAAAAGATGGAAAGCCTTAGAAGAAATTATTAAAAAATTGTTAAAAATATAGAAATAATAAATCATCTATAAGGAGTAATCGGAAATAGCTTATTCTAGAATAGAAGTATAACTTGTTCATATATTTTAACTTGTATTTAGATAATATTTCTAAATGGTCTTCTTATGAGGTATCTTTTTTCTAAAAAATAATTGGTAAATTTATCTAGATTAAGATTTACTAGCACATTAGGTTAATTAATTTTTAAACTCTTTTATATATTGTCTATTTTTATTATCTTAGCCATATTAATTCTCTTTAGGGTATTTATCGTAGTTTTATTATATAATATTTATTCTATATGACAATTATCCTAACACATAGGATAGTGTAACGAATAATGTATTACTTTTAGCTTTTGCTTTAACTATTGCAAACATATATGATAATCAAGTATCAGAATTTATTATATGAATTAAAAACTTATAGTCCATTTATAACACTTGTTGATGTTGCATATGATAATAATACTTAGTTTCAAATAACTAATGATTTACAACTAAATTTATTAACAGATGTAAATATGCATAGAGCTAAAAATATTGAATCATTCAATAATGAATTTAGATATAAAAATGCTATATTTATGGAATCATCAATAGGTAAAAAATTATACAAATATAGAATAAAATTAGAGTAATTATTCTCTATGCTTAAAGGTTTATGTAATTTGGAGAACTTAAGACTCTATAATAAAAAACGTATGAAAGACATATAAAATGGATCCTATTTTATATCTAATAGATGAGTTCATAAAAAAAGAACAAGGCGTACAATCAAGAAAATATCCAAAGAATTTATAAACGTCTTAATGTTAATGCATTTTGTATTTAATATTCTAAGGTGAAATAAAAAATTAATTATTCAACAACTTGATGTAATATTAGTATTTTAAAAATAACAAATTGCTTTTAGTTACTTGAAATCATTTGTATATTAGGAGGACAAAATTATGAGGAAAGATTTAAAGTTATTTAGTGTATTTTTAATATTCATATTTATATTTATTATGAACTTATTGATTCCGATTAATAAAAATGTTGAAAATCCATATTCTACAAGATTATTTGTTATTTGTTTTATAATTACATTAGTAATTACCATTTATATAATATTAAAAACAAAGAAGCTTGAAAAAAGACATATTTTTTTAGGAATAGTATTTGGTATTATTGCCGGAGTTAAAAATCCATTTATGGGAATTATAACTGTTGATGTTAGTATAATATTGTAGACACGATTTTCCGAATACTATAGAATATAGAAAAGGAAGGAAGTGTCTAGAATGTCAAAAAGATATACAGAAGAATATAAAGATACCATTGTAGAGCTTTACAATTCCGGTAAAACACTTGCTGAGCTTAATAGTGAATATGGCCTACCTAAATCCACTATATTAACATGGGTAAAGAAAGCTGAACCTATAGCAGTAGATAATAATAAAACAATTACACAAGCTGATTATCAAGCCATGCTTAAGAAGATGGCTAGGATAGAAGAGGAAAACGAAATATTAAAAAAAGCCATGGCCATATTTGCAAAGAAGTAAGCTCAATATATAAGTTCATTACTGATAATAAGGATATCCATGACATAAAACTAATGTGTGAAGTCTTAAAAGTGTCTAGAAGTTCATATTATAAACATCTTAACAAAAAAGAGAGTAAAAGGAGCATTGAAAATAGATTTCTAGAAAAAGAAATACTAAATATATATAAAGCTAGTAAATGTCGATATGGAGCTCCTAAGATATATGAAAAATTAAAAGGTAAAAACATATTTATAAGTCTTAAAAGAACTCAAAGGCTTATGAACAAATTAGGCATAAAATCAGTAGTATGTAAGAAGTTTAGACCATTTTCATCAAGAAATAAGATTGAGAGCAGAGAAAACATAATAAATAGAGACTTCTCTACAACTGCCATTAATCAAAAATGGGTAACTGATATTACATATATTCATACCATTAAAGATGGTTGGTGCTATCTTGCCTCCGTTATGGATCTTAATAGTAGGAAGATAGTTGGATATTCTATGTCTAAAAATATAGATACCACATTAGCTATAAAAGCTTTAGATAATGCCTATAAAATTCAGAAACCTGGGGAAGGCCTAATTCTCCATAGTGACTTAGGAAGTCAATATACAAGTTATGAATTCGGAGAATATGTTAAAGACCACAAAATAGCTCATTCCTTTAGTGGTAAAGGGAACCCCTATGACAATGCTTGCATAGAATCCTTTCACTCAGTATTGAAGAAAGAAGAAGTTAATCTAGTTAAATATTTTGACTTTGATGCTGCTAGACTTGCAATATTTGAATATATAGAGTCATGGTATAACAGAGAGAGAATACATAGCTCTTTGGGCTATATCACTCCTCAAGAGTGGGAAGATAAATCTAAGAGGGTTGCATAAAATTATTCAAGAAAATGTGTCTACTATATTGACATAGGTCCATGTCATTACTTACATAGGATCAGGATGTATATTCAAATATACTAATGTTAATATTCCTGTTTTTAAGGAAATAACATTTAAAGGAGTTACAATGTCAATTATAATTGCAACCATTTATGGTGTAGTATTGGGGATAATTAACTTATTATTGGGAATGAATCAATTTAATTTATCAATTTCATTTTCTTATATCCATTTAATTAATGCTTTAAGAGCAGGTATTTGTGAAGAAATAGCATTTCGTTTATTTATGTTTGCAATATGTATTTATTTATTAAACGGTAGTCCTAAATCAAAAATGGAAAATTCATTATCCTATGTTATTATGATTGTGCCTCATGTTTTATTACATTTTCCTGATATAATTGCAGCAAATGATTTCGGTAGTATAATCGGAAGTGTAGTAATATTATCATTATTATTTGGATTACCATTTGCATTATTACAGCGGAAAAGAGATTTGTTTTCTGCTATTACAGCACATACGTTAGTAGACTTAATTAGATTTATTTGTCTTGGTGTATAAAAGTTACAGTTAATATATATGGGACTATAGAGGTAATCTATAATATTAAATATATTCACCAATTGCCTCACATGTTTTATAGAATGTGAAACAATAAAGAATGATATTCTTCGAAGATAACCGTATTAAGGTTATTGTAGAGGATAAAATAAAAGAGTGAGTTAAAGGATTGTCGAAATTACTAAAAAAGTACCTCTTTTAAGTAACCTTTTTCAACAGAATTTTAATTTTCTTCTGACTTTGAAAATAATTGATAAAAATACAAACTTTATTTGATAATTTAGAGGATAGTAGGGCAGTAGAGAAAATTTTCATAATTCTCGCGTTTGTATTTGAAATACCATAGGGATATTTTTACTTGAAGGAACTGTAATAGGAGATGTTGTATTACAAGATATTGATTGGAAAAATCGTTCATGTACTATTATCTAGAATGAACTTCCGCTAATACTCTTGAACAAAATAAAGGAACACAATGGTCATTGGAAAAGGTTTATAGTTTAAACTCAATGATATGAAACTTGAGTGTATTGAAGAAATTGATATTTAAGGGAAGATGGTGGTAAGTGAAGAAACAAGGTCAAATTTGAAATAGTTTATTATTATTTCAAATTTGGCTTTATTTTTTGTAACTTTTCTTATCCTTTTTCGAATATATAGTGGAGGGTGATATAAATGGAGATAAAATTAGAGAATATAAGCAAAAAATATAAAAATGTAAAGGCACTTGATAATATCAATCTAGCAATTAATTCACCAGCTATGATTGGATTTGTAGGGCCCAATGGAGCAGGAAAGAGTACGCTGATGAAGATTTTAGTAGGGCAACTGCTGCCTACCAATGGAAATATTATAGTAGATGGAGTTCCTTTAAACAAAAACGAAAAACATCTTAAAAAAAGATTAGGATATTTACCTCAAGATTTTGGATTGTATGAGGAACTTAACGTAGAAGAATTCTTGGACTATATGGCCTGCTTAAAAGGTATAAATAGGAATAAAAGAAAAGCAATTAACAGGGTTATTAGTATGACAAGCCTAGAAGAAAAGAGAAAATCTAAGATAAAAACTCTCTCAGGAGGACAAAAACAAAGAGTGGGAATAGCTCAAGCAATACTTAATAATCCTGAACTATTGATAGTTGATGAGCCTACAGTAGGTCTCGATCCAGAAGAAAGGATTAAGTTTAGAAATCTATTTTCTGAAGGTTCTAAGGATAAAATAGTTATATTGTCCACTCACATCATTGAAGATGTGGAATCCATATGTAATTCAATAATAGTCCTAAATAAAGGGCAAATACTCTTTGTAGGAGAACCTAGCCAATTGGTTAAAGAAGCTTTAGGACATGTAGGAACTATAGAGATTGAAGGAAATAATAGAGAAAAGATATTGGAAAGTGAAATGAAGGGTGAATTCAAGATTACTTCCACTGTAATTACTCCACATGGAACTAGGTATAGAGTAGTATCTGAAAATTTGCCATCATCTTTTGAAAGGATAACTCCTTCTTTAGAAGATGCTTATATATATTGTATGCTGAAAGGAGAAGTGGAAAATGCCAAACAAGTTTTTATTGATTAAGAATGAAGTCAAATATATGTTTAAGACAAAGACAATTATTTTATTGATTTTGGCTGCATGTATTATACTATCAATAGGAATAAATTCATTAAACATGACAAATGATTTTAATTTATTTTATATAAGAAGAACTTCGTCAACTATATCCTTTAATTCTGTAAAGTTTGGAGCTACTATTTGCTCTCTTTTGTTTTCATTGTTTACCGTAATTAATTTGGATAAGGATAAACGAAAGAGAAGCAGAACTATTATAGAATCAAATTTAGACTATTTAAATATCATGAAGGCACGAATTGTCTCTATAATATTTTATGCCATTTTAACAACCATAGTTGGGATGATAGTTGTCATGGCTATACAAAAGTCAATATATAGTATTCCAATAGATATTTCTTATTACTTGTTTAGCTACTTTGTAATATTTTTTCCAACCCTTTTATTTTCTATTTTGATAATATCGGGACTTTATATTTTAACGGAAAGTTTGGATATGAGCATCATAACCTTTGGTATGATTTTTATAAAGAGCTTGAGATCAAATAATTACCTGTTAACTTGGGTGCGAACAAATTTGGATATTGTTTCAGATTTTGCAGGTATAGGAGCTGTGGGCAATACCATCATCTACAATAGATTATTATGGTTTTTAATTTCCTTATCTATATTTTTTATAGGATTATTATTTAGGAGAAGGTATGAAAGTGGGGTTGGCAGTTCCTTTTTTATAAATATTAAGAGCAGAGGATTATTAGTCTTAGTTATATTTCTCATATTAGGAAGTGGATTTACTTATGCCAAAGAACCCTATACTATGGAATTGATGAATGATTTCGAAACATCTATAGATGAGAGAATATACTTAGATGGCATATACCCAGAAGTTGAATTTGATTGTGAAAATGGCAAGATGGATGCTCATGTTTTATATAGTTTTATAAATAATGGTTCAAATATCATTAAGTTTAATATAAATGATGGACTAAAAATAAATTCTTTAAAAGTCAATGGAGAAGAAACAGCATATCAAAAAATTAAAAATACTATTGAAGTATCTATACCTAATGTAGAAAAGATAAATATAGAATTTTCTTATGGTGGTCAAGTCAAATGTGATAAAAATGGTGTAGGTAGGGCAATGCCTGGATATATTTCGAAGGAGAGCATATACTTACTTGAAGCTTCAAATTGGATTTTTAGACCTTTAGTTGTTGAAGGAGATATGATAGGTATTTCTGGATATTATATAGCACCAGATTATTTAACTATGGTGGTACCAGGTAGACTTATAGATGTGGAAACAATTGATGGTAATAAAAAATGGATATTTGAGTATAAATCTCATACTGCCGATATTGGAGCATTTGCAGCCAAATATAAGAAAGTTCAAATTGATGCCCCAAATATGACTGTTGAATTTTACTATACACCAAAACATGAAGAATATGTGGACAATATGAAAATAGTAGAGCATATAAAAGGTATGATGGAGTATTATATCCAAAATATTGGTGAGTATTATTCAAAGGAGTATCCGTTGAAGATAGCTGAAGTTTCCATATATAAGAGGGGAGGTCACTCTTCTGAAAATGTTATAACTTTTGCTGAAAACACTATAAATCGTGATAACAGCATGTATTCTATATTGAATAAAAATAATGAAATAGAAGATTTTAGAAAAGTAGACGTTTATGTCAATGACCTAAATCTAATAGCTCATGAAATGGCTCATCAATGGTGGGGAACAGGTGTAAATATTAGAGATGATACTCCTTGGTCATCTGAAGGTCTTGCAAACTATTTTTCATATAAATATATACAGAAGGAATTTGGAGACATGATTTCTTCAGGTGCTTTTCTGCAACCATGGGAATACAGGGTAAATGAACTTAAAAATTATTATTATATAAAGAACGATGATATGAAAGAGAAGTTAAATGAAAGGTTTATTAAATCATTAGAAATGGAAAAGATGCACTCTGAATTATATTATCTAATGCCTCTTAAACTTTTAAAAGGTGAAGAAATTCAAGGTGAAAAAGCTTTTTTAGAAGGAATGCAGAAAATATATAGAAGACATCTATTAAAAGATTTAACTTATGACGAATTTCTTCAAGAAATGAATCTTACTAGGGAGGCGATTGAGATTGATTAATTTATTAAAATATGAGATTAAAAGGATTGTATGGTCCAAAAAATACTTTTATATTGTTTTATTGATTATAGCAAGTGCTTATGATTCATTAACAAGATTGGTTACAGGTGGATATATGGGAACTGCCCCTTTTTCAGATTGGAGTTATACACTCTTTCTAAATTTGATTTCTCCATTATTAATGGTTGCTATGATATTTATTGTATCAAATACTTTTAACCATAAGGAGATGAGGGCAAGAAGCATTATATTTTCTTCACCCATATCTCAAACTAAATACTATATACTGAAATCTTTTGCCATATTTGTTATATTCATATTGACATTATTAGTTCCAATTTTCATGAGTTTTATATATTATAAATCTATGTTTGGATATAATGAGTTTGGAAGTTTTATTAGGCTTATATTTGCTTTTTTATTTCCAACTTTTATATTCTTTTTAGGATTGAGTATGCTTTTAGGAAAAATAAATATAAAATTGATATATGCTTTGATACCCGTAGCATTTCTCATGGGAGCTTTAAATTTAGGGAACAATATGGTCCCCATGTGGGCAGATATATTTGGAAATAACTTTTTTGATATGTATTCATTTTCAATGCTGATAGGAAGGGAAATGGAGGTTGTACCTTTTAAATTGCCAAATTCATTTATCTATACGAGATTGGAGTTTATCCTATTGGGATTAATTTTTATATTATATACCTGTAAGAAGGAGGAAAAAGAATAATGTAGTTGGAGGTGAAAAGGTGGAAGATAAGCTAAAGTTATTAAAGGAAGGGAACCAGCAAGCCTTTGAGGAATTTGTGATTAAATATAGAAAGGAAGCTGTAAATTTTGCAGTAACCATATTAAGAGATTACCATATTGCTGAAGATATAGTACAGGATAGCTTTGCTTTTATTTATGTATATAGGGAAAGAATTAGAAACTATAGCACTTTAAAATCCTATTTGTTTTCTATTATACATAATAGAGCAGTCGATTATATTAGGAAAAATAATGGAGATATTACTTTAGAGTTAAATGCTATCTCCACTTTTTCTCCTGAAGAACAAGTATTGGATGAGGAGCGAAGAAAAAGCTTTATAAAAAGTTTTAATAATTTAAATGAGAAGTATAAAGTAGTGCTTTATCTATATGCTTTTCAAGAATTGTCCTATAAGGAGATATCGGAAGTAGTGGGAATAAGTTTAGCTCAAGTTAAAGTAACCATTTTTCGTGGAAGAAAAAAATTAAAGAATCTATATAATGAGGAAATTAATGAATAGGAGGTGGATAAATGGAGGGCAGAGAAGATAATCGCAAATATTTAAATGAAGTTTGGAGACGAGTTAATATCTTAGAATATGATAAGGCTCAAATTGAAAAGATTAAAGAAAATAAAAGAACATTAAGGGAAATACAGTTACGGTGGATATTATCAATATTTGGGGCACCAATTATTTTATCGTTGATTTTACTCTTAAAAATAGGTATAGGAATAGGATTATTAGCCACATTAACCCTCGTTTTTTTGATTGCATCGCAGGTATATGAATATTTCTTATTCAGAGAGGTAAAAAGGAGGATTTATTATGAATATTGAGGTAAAAGGACTAAGGAAGGATTATGATGATAAAAGGGTTTTAGATGATATAAATATCAATATAGATAAGGGCGTTCATGGACTTTTAGGACCAAATGGTGCTGGGAAGACGACCTTGATGAGAATATTATCGACTTTGATACCTAAGACTTCAGGAGAAGTTTACTTTGATGAAATAAATGTTGAAAATAAAAAGGAGATAAGAAAGATAATAGGCTATCTTCCTCAAGAATTTTCTTTTTATCCTAATTTTACAGTATATGAAATTTTAGATTATTTTGCTGCACTTTCTAATAAAAAACTTTCTAGAAGTGAAATATTATCTAAATTAGAAGAAGTACATCTACAAGAACTATCTAAGGTAAAGACGAAAGCTCTTTCAGGGGGAATGAAGAGAAGGCTTGGAATAGCAGTAGCTATGGTAGGACGACCAGAAGTACTAATAGTAGATGAGCCAACAGCAGGTCTTGATCCAGAAGAAAGGATTAAAATAAGAAACGTGTTCTCTGAAATAGGAAAGGATAAGACGGTATTGTTGTCAACTCATATTGTTGAAGATATAGTATTAAGTTGTAGTAATCTAGTAGTTTTAAACAAAGGAAAAGTTGTCTATGACGGTGCAGTTGGGAATATGATTAAACAGGCTAAAGGCAGTGTATGGGGCGTTAAGATAGATATCGATAAGATAGAAGAATATAATAGAAACTTTACAGTTTTGTCAACAGTTTTTGAAGAGGACAAGGCTAGTTTAAGGATTTTATCAAAGGAACAACCTTCTTCAAGTGCAGAAGTGGTTCCTCCAACTTTAGAGGATGCCTATATGAAGCTTATAAGGGAGGTGTAGGTATGTTTAAAAAGATTTTTTCAAAAGAATTAAAATACCAGTTTACAAGTTTTACTATTGTAATTTTAATAGTATCTACTTTTTTATTTTACTATACTCAATTTATTGGAGATTTAAAACGTTGGTGGGTAAAGCCTATACCTCCAAGGACACATACTGAAGTCCTTTGGGAAAAAAAAGGTGATATATTAATCCTTAACAATGAAGAAGTTATAAAATCTGTATATGAAAATATGAAGACGGATTATGAGAAGGGATATACTTTGAAGATTAGAGGAATCAATAGAATATATGAAAAAATAAATGATAGTGAGAAAGTTGCTTTAAAGGAAATTATTGAAGAATTTGAGGATAAGTCCTTTGACATGAATTATGATGAATTTAAAAATATTATGGAAAAAGTAGACAAAGCTTTAGGAGGAAATACAGCCTATAATGAAGAATATTATCGTTTATGTTTTGCTAATAAAGAGTCTTACGAAGTGGAAAAAAAGGAATATGATGCTATCCTAAAGGAAGATAAGGTTACCAATGCCTATGCTAGACTTTTTGCTGATTATATTGGCATAGCCCTTGGATTTTTTATGGTATTTGTTACTGGATTTACATTTGTTAGAGATAAAAGATATAGTTCAAATGAACTTATATATACTAAAGAAGTTTCTTGTTTTGAATATGTGGGAGGAAAGTATTTAGCGGATATACTTACAGCTTTAATTATAGTAACAATAATGGCAGGCCATGCTACTTGGCTGTTTCATGGTTTTTCAAATGTGACAAGGGATCCAATTTCATATACAGCTTTTTTTAAATACACTATTATATGGATTTTGCCTACTATTATGATTGTTGCATCTTTGAGTTATGTACTTCAAATTATATTTGATAATGGCATCGTCCCTATTATTATACAATTTTTATATTGGATGTATAGTTCAAATATACACCATAACCAGATTTCAAAATATATAATTAGATTTAATAGTATAGTTCCCTATTCAGAATTTCAACCCGTAGAGCATACCATATTTGTAAATAGAATTTTTTACACATTGTTATCTATAATATTACTTTTTGTAGCGATGAAACTATGGGATATAAAGAGAGGTGCATTAGATGGTGGATTTAAAATTAGAAAAAAAGCTATTTCTAAATAATGTAAAGATACTTTCATTTAATAGCCTTTTATTAGCTATGGGATATGTTTTTGCTATAATATTTATGATAAATAAAAGTTATTTAACTCAAGATATGGTAACCTTTATTGGAGAACAATTTTTTTCACCTATTGGAATAATTATGTATACGAGAATTCCAATACTAGAGTATGAGATGAAAGCTCATGAGATTATATATTCAAAGATATCACCTTATTTTAAAGCTGTATTATATCGCATAATCATCACATCCATTGAGCTTATATTGATACTATCTTGTGGGTTTATTATATTGAAATTTTTTGGAGGAAGATTTGATTACATCGTAATACTCCTGGGGACTTTTGTGACTTCCTTTTATTTGGGAACAATGGGAATGCTGTTTTCATCTATAAGTAAACAGACTGTGGTAGGATATTTAGTTCCTTTTATCTATTATTTTTTTGAATTGTTCTCAAAAGGCAAATATACGAAGAATTTCTATCTATTTGGTATGACAGTTGAAAATTATATGAGTAAATTCAAATTATTGGGAATTGGATTTATCATTTTAATAGCTTGTTTATTCATAATAAGAAAGGAATCTTAATGGGACAAAAGGACAGCTGGTTTGTCCCATTTGTAATACAGTTAAGAAATTGACATTAATAGACTTATATGATATTTTTCATATATGGTTGAAAATTCAAAATATATAGAAAAAGGTGAGGTGCTTATATGAAAAGAAGTATGAAATTAACTCTATTTCCGCTATTAGGGCTAGCGATTATATTTATCGGTATATTCATTTATAAGGGTCAAACAAAAAAAGTCGATATAGATGAAATAAATGATGAATCACAAATTTTATCAGACACATTAATGTCTAAAGAGGATATGAAAGAGGATTTAGATTATCTTGTGGAAACATTAAAAAATGTCCATCCTAAAGCATTACATGGGTTGTCAGAAGAACAAAATAATATTGTTAAGAGCTCTTATGTAGAGATAGAAAAGCCTTTAAAAGCAGGTGAATTTTATTTTGTCATTAACGAAATAGCTTGTTCTTTTAAAGATGCTCATACATCATTGTATTTATATGAAAATGATGATGATAAAGTTATAGACCTACCCAAAGTATGGCTAAATGACGGTATGTATATTAGTGAAGATCTTCAGGAATTGAAAAAAGGTGATAAAATTGAATCTATTGGAGGTAAAACTCCTGATGAGTTGTTAGAGGAACTTTCAAAGATTATTCCAGCTGAAAATCAGCAGTGGGTAAGGATAGAAGGTAACTCAGCTCTGACCAAAGAACCTTATTTAAATTATCTAGGACTTATAAAAGATTCTAAAGTAGATGTAGAGTTACTAAGAGATGGAAAAATAGTAAATATGGAAATACCTTTAATTGAAAGCAAATATTCAGCTATAAAAGCATTAAACCAAGATTCAGCTGAAAAGGATTGGGTTAAATATAATATTAATAAAGAAAATTCGCTAGGAATATTTACTCTAAATCAGTGTACAAATAACGATTATTATAAGAATGTCCTTAATGATTATTTTGAAGATGTACAGAAAAATAAAATAGATAATATAGTTATAGATTTAAGAAAAAATACAGGTGGGGATTCAAGTGTAACAGATGAGTTTTTGAGATATCTAGATATAGATAAATATAAATCTTATGGATCGAAAATCAGATTTTCAGAAGAGGTAAAAAAGCAAAGAGGTGAAACTTCCATTATTAAATATATAAAAAATAAGAGTAAGGAAGTAGAAAATATAAAAGTTGATGATGAAGAGCTAATTTTTAAAGGAAATATATTTGTATTAACTTCTCCTATCACTTTTAGCTCTGGAAATTGGTTTTCCGTTATATTTAAAGATAATAAAATTGGAACAATTGTTGGCGAACCTACTGGAAATCAACCTTCTTCGTATGGGGATATATTGGGATTTCAAATGCCAAATTCCAAGTTTATATTTACAGTATCCTATAAGAAATTTACAAGACCTGATATCAGCAAAGATGATGAAAATTGTTTAGAACCAGATATAATAGTATATACGACAATTGACGATATTTTAAATGATAGAGATCCTCAGATGGAAAAAGTTTTAGAAATTATAAAAAATAATAAAATGTAAACTTAATTTTAAGGTAGGAGATAAAAGATAATGAATAAAACTTTGTTAGACAGTCAATGTTTAATATTCCTTTAGATTAAAACTATTTAATCTTATTTGGAGGTAAATACTTATATGAAGAAGATAGATATTATTACGGAGAAATTAAAAAAAGAAATTTTAGAACTTTTATATCGTGATGAAATGTATAATGCTATATTGATTGAGTTAATTCAAAATAATATGGATAATTTAGGCGAACTTTATATCAATGAAACTAAAAATGGAATAACAGAAATTTTACATATAAGGAATGATGGGAATTCAAATTTTACTAATTTTGTATATACATCAGCAGATGGATTGAAGGATATTGCATTTAAGATTAAGGAATTAAACTATAGAAAAATTTTATTAGCAGGAAAGCTGGAGGATGTAAATAGTTTATTTAAAATATTAGGTTGTAACAAGACCATAACTCCCAATATCTTTTATAAATTGAACATTAAAAAATATAACGATATTTATAGAGAATATCAGAGTAAAATTAGGATTGCAAGTTTAAATAATGAAGATGTAGATAAGGTTAAAGAGTTTACAGTAAATTTTTTAGAAGCAAAAACCGAAGAAGAAATAATAAAAGTAGCTAATGATGAAAAAATATTAGCTAAAATGAAATCAGGAGTTTATTTACTGGATTATGAAAATACTCTTATAGGAATGGCAAGATTTGTAGGGAAAACTAATAATTTTTCTGAAATCACAAGTGTTTATATTAGTGAAGCTTATAGAAGTAGAGGGTTTGGTAAGGAGTTAATAGGACATATGATAGATATTGCCATTGGAGAGCAAAGAACTCCAGTGTTAGCAACATCAATATCAAATATTCCTGCGAGGAAAACCTACGAATCAATAGGATTTGAAAGACAAGGGGAATATGCATATGAATTTATTTAAATTATGTCAAATGACTTGCTGAAAGTTTACTTAAGCATTTAAAGAAGTGGTATATATATGATAGAAGTTTTATTACTAATTTTATATGAAAATAAAAAAACATATTCAAGTTGGATATGTTTCTTTTTATTTTCATAGATGTTTTTAATAAAAAATTTTAAAATTGAAATTTAGATATATAAATACATTTTATTTTATAAAAGACTTATTTTTTGAAGGATTTTAATAAAAACTGTGGAATAAGTAGCTATATAATTTTTAATTAATGATAATATGAAATATGTATTTATGTGGGGAGATGATATTTATGAAAGTCACATATGGAACAGGAAATCAAGCTAAGATATTGTCCATGAAAAGGGCACTTTCGGGTTTAAACATAGAAGTTATTGGGATAAAAGATTTATTGTCAGAAGTACCGAATATAATCGAAAATGGAAATACACCACTTGAAAATGCACATATCAAAGCAGTTTCATACTATAAATTAATTCATAAACCGGTTTTTTCATGTGATTCAGGTATTTATATCGATAATCTACCAGATTTTCTACAGCCTGGGGTTCATGTTAGAAATGTAAATGGAAAATATATGACAGATGATGAAATGATAGCTTATTATGGAGGTTTAGCACATCGATATGGTAATTTAAAAGCGAGATATAGAAATGCTATTTGTTTTGTATATGATGAAAATCACATCTATGAAAGTTTTGCAGAAGATCTTTCTGGGGAATATTTTTTATTGACGGGAAAACCCCATATAAAACGTGTAGAAGGATTCCCATTAGATAGTTTATCAGTGGACATATCAAGTGAAAAATATTATTATGATATAGATACATATCAAGTTGATGATATTGCATGGTATAAAGGGTTTTATCAATTTTTTAAAGATGTTTTTAATGAAATTGGTATAATAATATGAAAATCTATAGAACTTAAATTCTTTGAAATAATAGTGTATCTCACCAAAGTTGAATAGGACTCTACATTATTTGATTTTTAATTATCTATTATAAAAGATTCAGTAGGAATAAAATTTGAAAATTTTTAGGAGGGATTTTTTGAAAAAATATTATAATGCGTATGAAGAAAGATATAAGAAAATTCACGAGGAAGGATTGCTATGGGCTTCTAAAAATCCTACTCCTGAATTAATCAATTGGATAGATTATTATAATATTTCCATAGATGATGATATATGTGAAATTGGATGTGGCGAAGGAAGAGATGCATTATACCTTGCAGAACATGGATATAAGCTTACTGGTATAGATATTTCAGAAGAAGCCATAAGAAAGTGTGGAGAACTATCAAAAGAAAGAAAGGTTCATGTAAATTGGATAGTCTCCGATGCATTATATTTAAATAAAAAACTCAATAGGCAGTATGATTGGATTTATTCAGTAGGAACGCTTCATATGTTAGTAGAAGATAAAGATAGACAACAATTTTTAAAGACAATAAATTCACTGCTTAAACCCAGAGGAAAATTTTTATTGATTAATATGGGAAATGGAGAGGTAGAAAGAAAATCAGATGTTTCAAAGGCATTTGAACTACAGGAAAGAAATCACACAATTTCAGGAAAGACATTTGAAGTAGCTGGCACTTCTTATAGAGCTATCAATTGGGAAAATCATAAAAAGGAATTAGAAGATGCAGGTTTTATCATCGAAAAGATGCTGAATACTAGGAATGAAGAGTATTTTAAATGTATGACTGTTTATCTAACTAAAGACTAATTGCCAGTACTATTCATTCAAGAAGAAAGAGTATTTATAGATATATTTAATTAATTAGAAAGAATGTATACTATTTATGATAGTATGAAATAACATGATGTGAGTAATAGAAAAAATGATACATATGAAATATCTATTGGGCATATTGAACTAGATGAAGATTTGAGAAAATCACATTAAATGAAATTAAACTAAAATAGGAAAAGATTATAAAGTTGGTGAATAAACTAATTAAGCACATAAAAGAAAGGGGATGATAATGTTTAAGAAAAGACTAATAATTATTTTATTCTTAATGGTTATTTTTTCATCTGGTTGTTCTATAAAAGGAAAGATATCGCAAGTTAACGAGCAGGGTAAAGATGTAATAGCAGAAAACTCCAGCAAAAGTGATTCTGAATATACAATTGATGAATTTTCAGATGCAATACTGTCAAATGATAAGGAATTAATAAACAAGATAATACAAAGTGAAACTATTGATATTAATCAAACAAATTCTGAAGATGAATATCCAATAGAAATAGTATTGGTTATAGAAAACTGTGAAATTGCTGAAGTTCTATTGAACTCAGGGGCAGACCCGTATGTTACTACAACTGATGGCGAAAAGGTATATGATAAAGTAATGGCAAGTGATAATAAGGCATTAATAGCAATATTTGAAAAGTATAAATAGGCTAAAAAACATAAGAACGGACGACCATAGGTCGTCCGTGATAGCATATTAAAAATTATTAAAAAGGTGGTGAAGATCCTAGTTTGTAATAAAAAACATAAAATGTATACTAATTATAGTAAGCATAAGATATTTAGAAATAAGAGCTTTAAAATTTTGTGCTGTTACCGTTTAATATGATTTTAGAAACTAGGAGAATGTATGATTGAAATACCAGAAGCTATTACATTATCAAATCAGATAAACAAAACATTAAAGGGAAAGAAAATTAATAGCGTTATTGTAAATCAATCACCACATAAGTTTGCTTGGTATTGTGGTGATCCTAGTAAGTATGATTCAAAATTAAATAGCAAAATCATAGAGAGTGCTCATTCACATGGGGGATTTGTTGAAGTTAGCTTAGGTGATATAAAATTATTATTTAATGATGGAGTAAATTTGAGATACTTTAATAAAGGTGAGAAACACCCGCAAAAACATCAACTATTAATACAGTTTGAGGATGATTCTATACTTGTTGCATCTGTTCAAATGTATGGTGGCATTTGGTGCTTTAAAGACGAAGAATTTGACAATCTTTATTATAAAATAGCTAAGGAAAAATTATCTCCCTTGTCTGAAAAGTTTGATTTAAAGTATTTTAAGGAAATCATATCAGACGAGAGTTTACAAAAGAAGAGTATAAAAGCTTTTTTAGCTACTGAACAACGTGTACCTGGTCTTGGAAATGGGGTGTTACAGGATATATTGTTTAATGCAAAAATTCATCCTAAAAGAAGGATATTAACACTTTCAAATAAGGAGATAGAGGAGTTGTTTGACTCCGTTAAATCTACATTGGAAGAGATGATTATAAAAGGTGGACGAGATACTGAGAAGGATTTATTTGGATGTTCAGGTGGTTATGTGACCAAATTAAGTAAAAAAACTGTGAAAGAACCATGTAGAATTTGCGGCAGAAATATTATTAAGGAAACTTATCAGGGAGGCAGTATTTATTATTGTGAAGGTTGTCAGTTAAATCCCAGTAAAAAATAAAAAAACTAAGTATTTACTTGGTTTTGTAAAAGATTAGAAAGGAATGATGTATATATGAAATATCCTGAACCTACTGTTGGAGCTATTATTTTTAATCCAGATAATAAAATACTTCTTTGTAAATCTCATAAATGGAACAATAAATATGTAATACCTGGAGGACATATTGAACTAGGTGAAAAGATGGAAGAAGCTTTAAAAAGGGAGATACTTGAAGAAACGGGGCTAGAAATATATGATATCAAATTGATAAGTTTAAAGGAAAGTGTTTTTAGTGATACCTTTCACAAGGGAAAACATTTTATATTTATTGACTATACATGTAGAACCAATTCATATGAAGTAACTTTAAATGATGAAGCAGAGGAATATGAATGGGTAGATTTACGGGAAATCGATAATTATGAATTAGGCGGTTTTGTTAAATCATTGTTAATGGAATTAAAAAATAGTAAAGAATCTCAAAATAAAGTAGAAATATTTTATGGGTATTAAAAGTAGAAAAATTGTAGGAGGTAGTTCTATGTTGAAATTGAGTGGTGAAAATGTATATCTTGCAACACTTGAAAGAGAACATTGTAAAAAAGTATGCGATGATTTTGAATATGACTTTGAAACAATGACTGAACCTTTGAATATTGGACATTCTAGTGAGAGGGGAGATAAGTGGTTTGACGAAATTCAAAGTGTTCAGGGAAGTAAACATATTCGTTTGGGAGTGTTTTTGCTTGATGGAACTGTAATAGGAGATGTTGCACTTCAAGATATTGAGTGGGAAAATCGTTCTTGTACTATTGGATTAGGTATTTCGAAAATTAAAAATCGTTTCAAGGGATATGGAACTGAGGCTGTAAAGTTAATTTTAGAATATGGTTTCAATAACATTGGTCTAGAACGAATTTCTGCAAGTACCTTAGAACAAAATAAGGCAACACAGCGTGTATTGGAAAAGTTAGATTTTACATTAGAAGGCATAGAAAGAAAAGCTGTATATTTTGCAGGGAGAAAATGGGACAGGCTAAATTATGCTATATTGAGGGAAGAATTCAATAAAAAATATAACAGTTAAAAGGAGAACTATATGAAAAGATTTATGATTGGTCAATTTGGTAAATTTGATATAAATAAACAAAACAGAGATTTTAGAGATTACTTTTTTGGTATTGAAGCTACCCAAATGGAATCCTTCGATGAACTAAAAGCATTGAAAGATAATATCAAGGCTAGAAAATTAAACATGGGTATTCATTTTCCATTGTTGAATAATCAATGGAGAGCTAGAGATCCTCAGTATCTTTCCAAAGATGATATCACATATGAAGAATCAATGAACTATATGGAGAGTGAATTTGCAAGAGCAGAAGAATTTAATCCAGATTATATTTTGCTTCATTATCCAAAGCCAGCTATATTAGATGATAATGTGGATTGGTCATCATGGAGGTTTTATGATGATACCGAGTACTACTATGAATCAGAAATGTCATATGAGTATTTTGAGGAGAAGAGTAGAAACTTTTTTAGGATATTATCTGAGCAGGGCAAGAAATATAAATTTACTCCAGTATTAGAATTAGATAGATTGAATAGATATATATATAATACAAATTTGCTTGAAAATCTACTAGACGAATTTCCAAATATCAAATTGTGCCTTGACTTTGGTAGAATACATATACAAGAATGTATAGATGATAATTTTGTAGGCTGTGATATAATCAAAAAATTTGGGATGTACACATATCTAGTACATCTATGGAATGCAAAAGTTGAAGGGAATGGGCATTATCCAGCACTTAAATCTTTGAAGGTAGAGGACGGATGGGGAGATATGGAACCTTATTTCCAAGTTTTAAACGAGACAAATAATAATTATAAAGTATTGTTTGAACACAAATCTCATCTGATAAGCGATATGGAGCTAGAAGAATGCTATCAGTGGATTGGAGAACTCGTGAAGATATAAGTTAGTGTGATTAAAAATGGGAAGGAAATATAGGGGGAGAAACCATGCATATAATTAAACAAATTTCCACTGAAAGACTGATAATGCGCAAGTTTAATCAATATGATTATCAGGATGTATTTGAGTATCTAAGTGATGAAGATGTAATGAAATATATTGAACCATCATTTCAATATCAACAAGTAGAGGAATTTGTTAATAGATTTATTTGTGAAAATCCAGGTGTATATGCTCTAGTAGAAAAATCAAGTGGTAAAGTGATAGGACATATTGTATTCCATTCATATGAATATGAAGAAGTATATGAAATTGGCTGGATAATAAACAAAAATTATCAAGGAAAAGGATATGCCTATGAAATCAGTAATGCCCTCATAAAATATGGGTTTGAGGAATTAAAACTTCATAGAATTTTTGCTACTACAGTAGAAGGTAATGTTAGGTCAAGTAATTTGATGGAAAAATTAAATATGAAAAAAGAAGCTATTTTCAGGAAAGGAAATTTTGATAATGGAAAATGGATAGATGAATACTGGTATGGTATATTGGAAGAAGATTATATTCATTATTAGGTCTTAAGAATATAGTTATTAGTATTGATAAAAGGAGGAGTTGCGAATGAATAAAGATGAAGTAGTGAAATGGGATGATCACCTTGCATTTGGATTATATGCCTTTGCAGGATTGGGTATGGAATTAGTATTACTTATATTAGAAAAGATGATAATAGGGAAGCCAACCAGTGAATTTCAATATATAAATTTTATTATTCATTGGATAATGACATGTATTATATGGGGAGTAGTTGCTTTCGCACTGGTAAAATTTTCTAAAAAGAATAATTTCTTTGATGTATTTATGTATAGAGATAAGCCGAACACAAAGGAAATTGTAATTTCTTTGCTCTTGTTATTGATAACAACTGTAGTTAGCTTAGTCAGTTGGAAAGGGTTCAAACCTTATATTGAATTAAAACATCTTGGCGTTAATAAATTTGTTTTTCAATATATTTATTATATTTTTGAAATAATGCTGGTTGTATTATCTATAGCATTTGGACAGAAAGCTGGAGAAGTTCGTTTTAATAATAATAAAGTTCCTTGGGGTGGTATTTTCCTTGGATTAACATGGGGATTAGTACATATTTTAACCCAAAGCTTATCTACTGGAATAATAGCCGCTGGTAGTTCAATAATATATGGTATTATATATAATTTGCTTAATAAAAATATTCGTTATGTATATTTTATTATACTTTTTATGTTCCTTTTATAATAGCTATAAAAATATTTATGTAAAAAATTAATATAAATTTGATGATAAAAGCTTTTAAAGGAGGTTAAGTATGTGGAGAAATATACTTTAACCAAATTGACTGAGGACTATGCCAGAAAAATTTGTAGTTGGAGATATGACGGGGATTATTCAGTTTATAATTTTTCAGATTGGGATGTTGTGGTGAGAAATGGCTGGGGTTTATCTATAAAGGATATAAGAGAAAAGGAATTTTTGGCAGTATTATTAAATAGAGAACTAATAGCTTATATAAGGATTACCAAAAGAGAAGGGAAGGCATTTGTTGGAATTGGTCTAAAGCCTTCTTGGTGTGGGAAAGGTCATGGGAAAGAAGTAATGAATTTATTAATTGAAGAATGTAAAAAAAGATTTCCAAATACTCCAATAGCGTTAGAAGTTAGAAGCTTTAATAAAAGGGCTATTAATTGTTATAAAGCTGTTGGATTTGAAATTCGGGATAAATATGTGAAAAAAATTATGAACGGTGAAGATGAGTTTTACTATATGGAATATCCTAATTTATCGATATAAAAACTGGGGGTATAAAATATGGAGAGTATTTTTAATAAAGCTAAACAACTTAAGTATAATTCTTTGGAATATGTAGACGAGGAAGAAATTTATGATTCAAAGGTTTGTAGCCAAAGGGAAGATTGTATCATTTTCTTTAAAGAATTAGAAGATAAAATAGAGCTATTTTGGGCGGCAAATACGAAAGAAGCTTTTTTTATAGGTTTAAAAGCAGTTGAAGATTTTATGGTAGAAAATATGATGGATATAGAAAAATTGTATATAGAATTTATTCCAGAAGATTTTCTTGAAGAAATGTATGGAGAAGGCTATAAAATTTATTCTGAATATGTTGACTTCTGGAGATATGATATTGATAAGTTAGAAATACCAAAAAAAGAAAATACATGTGTCTCAGTTTTAAAAAGTACTGAATATGATAGTGCTTCTGATGTAACTAAGTCTTGCAAGGGAAATTCTAGGGGATTTGAAGGTGAAACAAGCAAATGGATAAAAGAATGGCATGAGTCAGATGATTCACAAGTATTTGCAGCTAAATTAGATGGAATAGTAGTTGGCATATGTTGTGTAGGACTTTATGGTTTTGAAAGTGAAAATGGAATAGTATTATGGATTAGAGAAATAGCCGTTAGACCACAATATCAGAAACAAGGGATTGGTCGTATGTTGTTAGAGAATGGAATATTATGGGGACAGCAAAATAATGCAAAGAGAAGCTTTTTAGCCTGTGATGCAGAAAATTATAGTGCTATAAGATTATATGAAAGCTTCGGTTATGAAAGAAAAGATGAACGGGGGCAGATAAATATGGAAAAGATAATTAAGAAAATATAAAGTATGGAGGATGAAATTATGAGTAATATTATCCTGTTTAGAGGTAAAGCAGCTACTGGAAAAACTTATATAACAGATTTATTGAGTAAAAAATTAGAAATTACTGTTATACGTGAAGATGATATCTATGACAAGCTGTCAATATGTGGTTTAAAACATTCTGTAATTAATAGTGCTTCATATGATATTTTAGCAAGAATAATTCAAACCAATATAGATACAAATTGTGATCTAATTGTTGATATTAGTTTAGCCCATAATCCATATTTAGAAAAGTTTCTATCTAAAATTGATTTAAAGGACTCACAAGTTTATCAATTCTTGTGTATTTGTAGTGATGATGAAGAATGGAGGAGTAGAATCGAAAAGAGATTAGCTAATCCTTTTCCAAACCAGTCCTTCAAAAGTGTAAAAGAAGCAGAAGATCATTATAGCAAATTTAATATTGAACCGTTAGAAAATGAAATAATAATTGATAGTGCAGAAGATATATCAATTATTATTGAAAGAGTAAACCAAGTTTTAAGCAGGAATTTAATATGATAATATTAAAAAATACACGTAAAAGGATAATATTTTATTGTCAAATCAGCAGAGAAAGGAAAGTGAAATAAAAAATGGACAATGTATATTTAGTACTACCATCAGAAGAGCATGGGCAATCATATATTGATATGATGACTGAATGGGAAGGTACAGGAGAGCATATTTATCCAGGTGCAATAAAAAGGAAAGGAATGAATTATTCTGATTGGTTAGATGTTGTTAAATCATATAATCATAGAGAAACTTGCCCACCTCACTTAGTACCTTCAGATACCTATTTCTTGGTAGATGATAATAAAAAGATACTTGGTGCAATAAGCATACGCCACTATTTAAGTGAAAGTTTGCTTAACACTGGTGGGCATATTGGCTATGGAATTCGTCCAACGGAAAGACGAAAAGGTTATGCAAAAACTATGTTAAAAATGGCATTAGAAAAATGTGTTAAGTTGAACATAGAAAAAGTTCTTGTGACATGTGATAAGATTAATATAGCATCAGCAAAAACTATACTTGCAAATGGCGGTATATTGGAAAATGAGGTTGTTGAGGATGATGGAAATGTAGTTCAAAGATATTGGATAAATGTATCTGATCTGTGCGTACAGAGGGAGAAACTGCCGATGAAGTTAGTACAAAACAACCTATATAATGGGATAATGGCATTACCTTCTTTTCCAGTTGTTTTTGTTACAGTAGAACGTAATATCATGGTTGCAGCAGCTTTTCATTTCTATTCATTTAATCCTCCGTCTGTAATGGTAGGGATTAAGCCTGAAAAATATACTTATGAATTGATTACATCAAATAAAGAATTTGTAATAAATATACCAACAAAAGAGCAACTAGATAAAATACATATTTGTGGTACTATCTCAGGACGACACGAAGATAAGTATCATAAAGCATCTTTGACACCACAAAAAGGAAATAAGGTTGACAGCTATATCATAAAAGAATGCCCAGTAAATATTGAGTGTCAAGTTGTACATCAGATTGATTACAAGGGTAGTCACAAATGGTTCATTGGAGAAATAAGAGAAGTCCATATAGATGAAAATTATGTTCGTGACGATGCACTGATGTTTTGGCTTGGGCAGTTTAGATCTGTAGGTGATATAATTGAGGGTGCTTGTAATAAAGATATTTTAAAGAGATGAAATATAGGTGGAGGCGATAGTATGGAAAATAACATTTGGTCAGAAAACATACAAGGGATTTTAAATCTTGATTTAAGTAGAGAGATTAGATTTAGAGATGATAGAAAGGATTTATTTTTAAATTTACTTGGACTTAAAGAAGGAATGACAATTCTTGATACTGGCTGTGGTCCTGGTGCAATAACTAGGAAACTATCTAGTTGGCTAGGAAATAAAACTAAGATAATAGGTATAGATAGAGATACAACATTTATAAATTATGCAAACGGAAAGGCAAAGAAGCAAAGTATATATAATATAAGCTATTTAGAAGGTGATGCACTAAAACTCCCATTAGAAGATAATTCAGTAGATGCCTGTATATCCCACACAGTAATAGAACATGTACCAAACAAGGAATTCTTATTAGAACAAAAAAGAGTTTGTAAGTCAAAGGGAAGAGTTTCAGTAATGTATTGTAGGCCGGATAAATATATTAAAACTGAGCCTGAGTTACTTTCAAAACAAAGTGAACTTGAAAAGAAACTTTTGGACAAGTTATTTAAGGGAACGGATGAAACCTATAAAAAATATGATGTAGGTAAGTATTGGCCTGATTCTATTGAATTACCAAAACTATTTGATGAACTTGGTTTTAAAAATATTCAGATTGATGCAATTGCTATTCCTATGGCTATTGATGATGGCAGAAATAGTTATAATGAAAAATTAGCAATGATAGAAGCGGAAAAAAAGCAATTTCTTGAAATTATAGATATAGGTGTACAACGAAATCAAAACCAATTATCAGATAGTGAACAAAAACAATTGAAACAATTGATTGTGGAAAGGTTTGATCGAAGAGTAAAATTATCAGAAGAAGGGATAAACATTTGGGATTATACTATTTTATTATTACAAATAGTATCAGGAATGGTTGAGTAAAATATAGAATTATAATAAGATTAAAAATTATATATATAAAACTAAAATAAAGGGGAAAAGTGTATGCTGGGGATTGAAAAATATTATGAAGGATATGATGAAGATTCAAGATTGATAAAAGATAATTCTCACAAAGTAGAGTTTATTACAACAACTCATATATTAGATGAGAAGATAAAAGCTGGTTCTAAAATATTAGATGTTGGAGCAGGAACCGGTAGATATTCATCTTATTATTTTAATAGAGGAAATAAAATAACCGCATTAGATATAGTACCAAAAAATGTTGAAATAATGAAGGAAAAATTAAAAGCAGTAGAGTCGGAAAATTTAGAAATAAAGCTTGGCGATGCTAAAGATTTGTCGCTATTTGAATCAAATACTTTTGATGTGGTATTGTGTTTAGGACCTATGTATCATCTATTAAACTATGAAGATCAGATTAAGTGTATTGATGAGTGTTTAAGGGTATTAAAGCCAGATGGAATTTTAGCTGTAGCCTATATAAATAGATATGCTCAATATGTTATTCATATAAGTAGAGATAAAGATTATATTAATGATGGATTTTTAAAAAATATAGTTGATTGTGGAGTGGAATATGGAGATGATAGGGATTGTTTTTATTTTTCAACTTATGATGAAATTGAAGAAATGATGACTAAATTCAAGGTGAAGAAATTGGACCACGTTGGGACTGATGGTATAGTTCATATGATGCGAGATAATATTAATTCCTTAGATGAAGATGAGTTTGCTAAATGGTTGGACTATCATTTTAAAACCTTTAGAAAGCCATCACTCATAGGATATAGTTTGCATAATCTCTATGTATGTAAAAAAGATAGTATTTTATAGTCAAATTAATAAAGAAAGTAGGTAGGTAATATGATATGTAAAGAATGTTATAGTGATAAACCAAGGGTAACTCCACTTTTAAAGCCAGAGGATTGTTTAAAAAATCATACCCAATATATATGTTCAACCTGTGGGAGATGTATATGTATTGAAAGTGATGAGAAAAGGGATGTTTACAGATGGAACTTTCCTTTTAAGACATTGGAAATTGCAAAGTTATATTTAAAAACAGCAGAAGTAATTTGTCAAGATGTTTGTGGAATATATGAGATTATTGGAAAGAACGATAGAATCTCTTATAAGATATTTCATACTGAAGAAGATTTGGAAAATTACTTATCAAAGAACAAAGACAAAAAATGTGAAGATAAGAAACCTGTTTATATATCAGAACAATACGTTGAAAGTCCTAATGCTCAAATTCGTAAATTGAGTGATGAGGAAATAAAAGATTATCTTAGAGAACAAAATCAATTTAAAATATGACTTTATTTATAAAGGATGGAGATATAAATGACATTAAAATATTTAAGGCAACAAATGCTGCTTCCCCAAAAAGAGTATATTATCAATAAACGTGCAAATATTCGAGGAGTAGATGTATTACTATTGAGTTTCACAATAGAAGAAGATAAAAATCGTTTGTGGTTAATGTACGAAAATAGAGATTCGATTGAGGATAGCTTTGATAATGAATATGATGAGTTTAAGACAAATCGAGAAGAAATGCTGCATAATATTGATAGAGATAACAGATGTAAGGATTTCTACATAAAAGAAATGGAAGTTCAAGGACAGATTATTAGATTTGATTCCTGTAGCAGTAGTTCGGTTTATGATATGAATAGGGAAGGAATAATGCAATTACAGCATTTTGCTGAAAAAGGTTTGATTTCGCCAGAATGGGATGATATCAGACTAGAGGATATTGTGATTACTGAATATGAGCAAGTAAAGGGTGATGCTATTCCTAATATAGATGAAACGAAGGAACTATTTATTTTGCTGCATATTGAAAAAAGCTCAAGGGAAGTACCTATTCAATGCCCTTTTAAGATAGGGTTTGGCAAACAAGATATCGGAACAAAAGTAATGTACTACGATGAGATTCTTGAAATGGAAAAATATTTTTTTATAGATGAAGTTTATTCTTATAATGCCTTTGAAGATGTTGCAAAAAGAGCCGATGAAATAGAAGATATAAAGATTCGAGAAGATATGCTTAATAATTTTATAGAAGCAATGGAAAGTTTTTGTCCAAGAGATAAAAATCTTGCTGTTATAAAATACGAAACGGAAAATAATATTCAATTAAATTTTATGATGAAAGACTATCTAGAACGAAAACCAATTAATTCTGCATCAGCTATCGGATTTGGATTTATATGTGGTTCTGATGAAATTGGAATCAATGGTTATAAGTTGAGGGAATGCGTTATGCAGCCAATAGATAAAGATTTTAATGGTGAAATAGAATTAGAATTATTTTCACGTTATATTGAAATACCAGAGGAAACCGTGAAATGCTTTTAAACAAATTAGGAAAATATTATTTTATTTAAGCATAAATTTAAAAGATAATATTTGCACAGGAGGTAGACCATGATAACATATGATAGAAATATTGGTTATTGGAATGATGTTTTTAAGAAAGAGCATGGAAATCAAATTACCTCAAAGAGTATTGGACATGATGATTTAGATTATGGATTGGATTGGCTTTGTAAAGGTTCAAATTCAATACTTGATTTTGGATGTGGAAATGGAGGTTGGCTGTTTAAATGTTTCTTAAGGGGAACGAAAAATCATTTTGGGATAGATTTTTCTCATGAGGGTATTCGAGTTGCTAAAGAAATTCAGAAAGAGACAGGTGAAGGAAATTTTATATTTACCGTAGGAGAAGTTGAAGCAATGGAATCCATTTCAGATGATTCCATTGATGGTGTAGTGCTTTCCAATATAATTGACAATTTAATCCCATTAGATACATTTAAGGTGTTATCCGAGGTAAGGCGAGTTCTTAAAAAACATGGGAAGATATTAATTAAACTCAATCCTTTTGTTACAGAAGAGCAGATTGAAGATTGGAATATTAAAGTGATAGAAGATAATTTTTTAGATGATGGATTATTTTTGTGGAATCAAACCACAGAGGAGTGGGAAAAACTATTTTCTAGTTATTTTACCATTGTAAGTTATAAGGATATTTATTATTCTGAGTATGAACAGTACAATAGATTATTTCTCCTTTGCAATGATATAAAATAGTCTTTTTCTCTATAATATAGCTTGAAAAAATATATGAAAAGAATCAATGATAAAAGTTAAACTTCGTATAAATTATTTATACGAAGTTTAACTTTTTTATACTTAGTCAAAATAATAGTCATTTAAATTGATAAGTCTATCCCGTGTAAATTCTTAAGAAAACCTTAAGGATTAACGCAGGATTATATGAAAAAGATTATATATAATTTATTTGAAAGAGTCATATTTTGGTGTTTGTAGCATTTGGGGAATAGAGGTGATGTGGGGGTAAGTGAAATGATATAAAAGGAAAATGTAATGAAATCAACAGTTTTCCGTATTAACATATGAGTAAGTATATTTTACTATTATCTTATTTCAAAAGAGTATAAAAAATTTATTTGAAAGGAAGAGCAAAATGAAAAGAAAATTGAAGTTGTTTTTAGTAGCTATTTTAGTAGTTACATGTTTTTTAGGATCAATTCAGCCACTGGGGATTAATTCGTCAATTGTAGCAGCTGAAGGAGTTAAGGATGATCTAAAAGTTTCTAAAGCTTATTCAGGATTCAAATTAATAAAAAAGGAATATATTGATGATATAGATTCCACAGTTTTTGAGTTTGAGCATGAGAAAACAGGGGCAAGACTTGTATATATCAAGAATAGTGATGAAAGAAAAGTATTTGGAATTAGTTTTAAGACATTACCTAAAGACGATACTGGAGTGAATCATATAATAGAACATGTAGTTGTAAATGGAGTGGATGCTGTAGGTAATCCATATACTGGATCAGATTTTACTCAATATTTTACTTTTAGTGATAAAGAAGATGAGTTTAAACATAATATGGGTGAATATCTAGATGCAGTATTTTTTCCCGATATAAATGATGGTGAGATGCTCTTTATGCAGGAAGGCTGGCGTTATGAAATAGATTCGCCTGAAAAAGAATTGAATGTAAATGGTATTGTATACAATGAGATGAAAGGCAGATATTCTCCTACAGGTAAACTGTGCGAAGTGATAGACAAATCTTTATTTCCGAATACAATATATAGGTTTGATTCAGGAGGAAATCCAAATGATATACATAAACTTACTTATGAAGAATTTTTAAAAACTTATAATAAAAACTATACTCCTTCTAATTCCTTCATATATCTTTATGGGAATATGGATATTGAAAAAACATTGGAATTCATAAACGATGATTATTTAAGTAAATTAAAGAAAGTAGATTTTGATAATAGAATTTATAAAGAAAAACCCTTTGATAAAATGAAAGTTGTAGAAGATTATTATTCATTACCAATGGGGAGTAGTGTAGGGGATGGAACTTATCTATCTATCAACTATGTTTTTGATAAAAATACAGATTATGAAACAAATATGGGATTAGATATGCTGGAGATGTTGCTTCATTCCAATTCTTCGCCTTTTTATAAGAAAGTTTCACAAAGTGGAATAGGGAATTTTCTTGGTACCGTCGGAGATGATATACAGCAGCCAATGCGGGGTATCATAATATCCGATTCAAATGAATCTAAGAAAGAGGAATTTGTTAAAGTAGTAAATGAATCATTAAATGATATAGTGAAAAATGGTTTTGATGAGGAATTGATTAATTCAGTGCTCAACTCATATGAATTGAGTATACGAAAGGACAACTTGTCCGAAGAGAGATGGAGAGACTATATGGACAAGGCAAGAAATACATGGTTGTACGGTGGAGATTTGATGGAATGTTTTAAAGTGAATTCACAAATTGAGAAAATAAAGGGAAAAGCAGATGATGGATATTTTGAAAAATTAATTCAAAAGTACATGTTGAATAATAATTATTCATCCCTTGTAGTTCTAAAGCCAAAGCTAGGTTTAGAAGAGGAAAAGGTAAATAAATTAAATGATGAGCTTGCTAGATATAAGGCAAGTTTATCTAAAGAAGAGTTGAATGCTCTCATAAGCAAAAATAAAGAATTTAAAAAATGGCAAGAAGCTTCTTTAAAACTCAAAAAAGAAAAGTCATTCGAAATTAGTTTAGAAGATAAAAATAAAAAGGTTGAAGAAATACCAATAAATATAAAAGAGATTGAAGGGACGAAAATATTAAATCATCCAATATATACAAATGGAATTCAATATGTAAATCTATACTATGATACAACTAAAGTTCCACAAGATAAACTAATGTATTTAATATTATTAACTAAGATGCTAGGAAATGTTGATACTGAAAATTATAGCTATGCTCAATTTAACAATGTTATATATACTTATACTGATGGAGTTTCCATTGAAATAATAGCATTTGAGGACAGTAAAAATAAAGATAATTTTTATCCTAAAGTACTAATATCTTTTAATACACTAAAAGATAAGTTAGATAATGCATTTAACATATTAAATGAAATAACTAATAAAAGCAAACTTGATGATAAGGATAATTTAAAAAATCAGATTCAACGAATAAAAACGGAAATTCAATTTGAAATAGAAAGTGATCCTTTTTATTATCTTTCATCACAGGTTTCGTCTTATGATTCCCAATATGGAAAATATAAGAATTTAAACTATATTCCATTCTATCAGTTTATTTGTGATTTAGATAAAAATTTTGATAAGAATTCAGATGAAATCATCAAGAATCTTGAAGAAGTAAAAGATATGGCATTTGATAAAGATAACTTAATTGTCAGCTTTACTGGAGATAAAACAGATTATAATGATTTTGAAAAGAGCTTTAAGGGTTTTAACAATAATATAAAAGTCAACAATCTTTCAATACAAAAGTATGAATTTGATGACTCAATAAAAAATGAAGGCTTTATAATACCATCTAAAGTTCAATATATAGCAAAGGCCGGGAATTTTAAAAAATTAGGGTATGAGAATAGTGGAAAATTGGCTGTATTAGAGAAGGTTTTAAGTGGATATTTAAGTAAAGAAATTAGAATAAAAGGAGGAGCCTATGGTGGAAATGCTATGGTAACTGATTCATCTGTTATGCTCTATTCATATAGAGATCCAAATCTAAAAGAGACTATAGAAGTATTTAATGGTGCAGGTGATTATCTTAGAAATTTCACTGCAGATGAAGAAAAAATGGCAGAGTACATTAATAGAGCATTATTTATTGTTGATTATCCTAGAGAACCAATGTATAAAGGATCAGATTCTACTGCTATGTATATAACAGGAAAGACACAGGAAGATATACAGAGATATCGAGATGAAATTATATCCACTACGGCAGAGGATATCAGAGGCTATGCTGACATGATAGATGAAATTTTAAAGCAGAATAATATATGTGTAATTGGAGAAGAAACTAAAATAAAATCTGAAAAGAGTTTATTTAATACCATAAAGAATCTGCTTTAAGGGCATCTATAGTTAAGCAAACAAATAAGATATAAGATGGAAAATAGGGTGAGAATTGAAACATTTATTATTTTTTTTGATTCTCACCCTAATATATTTTTTAAATATAATTTGATAATGAAAATAGTTAATCATAAGAGAAGGATTTAAAAGAAAAATGTAGAATTATAGAATGTAGAATTATAGATAGAAGGATTAAAAATAGAAATTAATCATGCTATTTTTAATGATAAAAAAACAATTGAGGTGAAGATAATTGAAAAAAAGAAAAATAGTCACTTTATTTACCATTATATTTATTATAATGACTCTTATCAGTGTATGTCATAACTTTATAATGCCTATATATCCATTATCCAAATTACAAAAACAGATAGGCAGTTCAAGTTCAGTAGAAATTATAGGTAGTGCAGATGGACCAACTGCTCTTTATATAACAAAAGAACCATCTTTAAATGTTTTTATTGTCACATTTGCACTGCTTTCAGTAGCTGGAGTTTTATATCTTTCTCATATTAAAAAATCAGAAAAATAAGTAATGAAACTATATTAAATATAGTAATGAGAATTCAAGAAAGTAAAATTAAAATAACCGATATAGAATTAAAAAGGAGATCGTATGAATATAATAGAAGAAGTTTATAGAGAATTAGCTAAACTGGGCTTGTCAAATACCGATCATATTGATTTAGAAGAAATTCAAAATAAAGATGGAATTTATCTGTTTAGAATTAAATATGAGAATAGATACTATGTACTTAAATATTTTTTAAATGATGAGTATACAAGGGAAATAAAAAATTATTCTATTCTTGAAAAGTTAGATATACCCACAATTAAAGTATATGCTCATACAGATAGAGCTTTATTGCTTGAAGATTTAAAAAGAAGTAAAAAATATAGATTAGGAAAAGAATCAGATTTAATGGATACTGAAGTAGCAAAGGTACTTGCTGCTTGGTATGTTGATTTACATGATAAGGGTGTAAAATATGTATATGAAAATGGTGACAATCTTTATAGGGAAATTGATGTTGTTACAAGAGAAAACATCAATTTCATAAAAAATAAATCTGACGCTAGACATAGCAAAGTATGGGATTTAATACTTGATAACTATGATTTGACTTTTAGTAAAATTGATAGCCTTCAAGAAACATTAACTTATAATGACTTTTATTGGACGAATCTTGCAGTTAAGAAGGATAGAAAAGAAGCAATAATGTTTGACTACAATCTGCTAGGTGTAGGTTTTAGATATAATGATATTAGGAATGTATACTCATCGTTATCAGAAGAAGCAGGTGAAGTGTTTATCGAGGAATATGGTGCCATTAATGAGGAGGAGAAGATAATTGATGAAGGTATATCCCCTCTAATTACTCTAATATTCGCATATAGACGACCTAGATTCCCCAATTGGGCTCAAGATTCATTAGATACTATTCATAGCGGAGAGCTAGAAAAGGCTATTAAAAGAATAATAGATTTATAGAGATAAAAATATCTTTCATGTTAGTTGAGCTAAATAAGCCTATTATACCTCATGATATTGTATACAGCTGCAGCCAATAAAAATTGGGGATAATGGGCTAGAAAGGATAGTTCCCTTAGTTTATTACGGTTAATTTACTAAAGCTAGCAATTTAAGGAGGAAGGTAGTTGTATATAAAAAGTACTTTATTATTAGTTTTTCATTCGATTTTGACTTTTGTTATCAATCTTTTTTTATATTCGTTTATTCATGAAATGGGACATGCAATTATATCAACAGCATGTGGTAGAAAAGTTAATAAGTTAAAATTGGGGCTTAATGCACATATTGAAACAGAGAAAGCTAAATATAATAAATTTATGAAATGTTGGTAATGTAAAATAATCTGTGCTTTTAGGAAATAAAAATCTCTTTTCTGGCAAGAATCAAGATAAGATTTAAACCAGAAAGGAGAATTTTTTATGTCAACATTACCAAAGGAAGTTTTAAGAAATATGATTAATGATGGAAATTTAAAAACAGCAGGAGATCTTCATTCTTATCTAAAGTATATGTTTAAAGATGCACTCCAAGAGATGTTAGAGGCAGAATTAGAAATGGAGCTAGGATATTCTAAGGGAGATAAAAAGAATAAAGATACCGATAATAGAAGAAATGGTTATTCAAAAAAGATTGTAAAAACTCAATTTGGTGAGCTACCAATAGAAGTACCAAGAGATAGAGATGGAGAGTTTGAGCCGATTGTAGTGCCTAAACATAAAAGAGATATATCAGGTATAGAAGAGAAAGTAATCTCTCTTTATGGAAGAGGTATGTCAACTAGAGATATTCATGAACAAATAAAAGATATCTATGGAATAGAAATATCTGCAGAAATGGTAAGTAAGATGACTGATAGAATAATACCTCAAATTAGAGAATGGCAAAATAGGCCTTTAAATAAGGTTTATCCATTTGTATTTATGGATGCTATACATTACAAAGTAAGAGAGGATGGGCAGATAAAAAGTAAAGCAGCTTATGTTGTATTAGGAGTTGATTTAGATGGTTTTAAAGATATTCTAGGAATCTGGATAGGAGAAAATGAATCATCTAAATTCTGGCTTGGGGTATTAAATGATATGAAAAATAGAGGGTTAGAGGATGTATTAATATTTAGTATAGATGGACTTACAGGACTTAAAGAGGCAATATTTGCGGCATATCCTAATGCTGAAATACAAAGATGTATAATTCATCAACTAAGAAACTCCTTTAAATATGTAAGTTACAAAGATCTAAGAGAATTCGCTAGCGACTTCAAAAATGTATATAAGGCAATTAATGAAGAAGAAGCTCTTGAGAATTTAAAAGAACTTGAAGAAAAATGGGGTAAAAAGTATCCATATTCCATTAAAAGCTGGGAAATGAACTGGGGTGTGCTTTCTCCATTTTTCAAGTATCCAGAGGAAATTAGAACTGTAATGTACACTACAAACATCATAGAAGGCTTTCACAGACAGCTAAGAAAAGTAACTAAGACTAAAACCATGTTCCCATCAGATGAAGCTCTCCAAAAGATACTTTACCTAGCAAGTCAAAATGCAATGAAGAAATGGTCCAGAAGATATAAAAACTGGGATCTAATATTAAACCAGTTAATCATATTCTTTGACGGAAGAATCGGACCACATCTTTAACATGCCACATCAGTAAGCCTTTTAATCTTAAAATAGGATTTTAATTTTGGGTACACCTATAATAAGATATCTACATTAAGATATAGCTACCCATAATTAAAATTATTGCCAGAACTAATCATTTTAATGCATAAAACAAAATAGTTCCGGCAAAGATAAATACAAGATATTTAATTGTAAGTTTTATCCAGCTTAATATTTCTTGCTAGATTAGAGATGATTAATTCTCTCTAAAACACAAAGTTTTTTACATTCTCGAAATCTCTTATATATGCTAATGGTACAATTTTACCTAAAATCATTATACTTTTCCTTTTGGCTTTTTATAGAAAAGACTCAATGAATTTTTTATATCAATTTACTTATATCAATTTTTTTATAATATTTATTTCTAGTTCTATTCCATGGATAATCATACCCTTATTAAAAACTTATCCAAAGCATGATGATGTAACCTATTTTATTCAAAGTTCTCAGTTTAACCCTTTAACTATTTCTTTAGTTTTAATGCTTATTCTTATGGTGGAGATTATATTATTTATTAATAAAGGGATACCAAAGACTTTTTTCATTATCTAGTATATTTGTAATAAAAAGATATATAAAGTATACCCCTATAATTAAAACAGACCATATGTTATTCATAAAAGTACAATACTGGAGAGTGTTTTGATTATAATTACAACATTCTATAAACTTTTCTATTCCGTGTATCGATCTCCAATTTTAAATTGAATAAAATCATAAAAATATATTTCATTCGAGTCTCTAATATTTTCATTAAATCACTATTCAAAAGCTACTTATTATGATAGAATCATAAATATTAACGCAAAAATAATGTAATAAGTTAATTGGAGGAGCATTATGAAAAATTTTAAAAAGGATAACAATTTTTATAAAGCTATGATAGCTATAGCTTTACCCATTACTCTTCAAAATTTAATAGCATCTTCTGTAAATATGTTGGACACCCTTATGATTACCAGTTTGGGGAAGGAAAACCTTGCAGCAGTAGGTCTGGCTAACCAAGTGTTTTTCCTCTATGCGGTAACTATATTTGGTATAGCTACTGGTTCATCCATATTTATATCTCAGTTTTGGGGTAAGAAGGATACTTCAAATATACGAAGAATAATAGGATTATCTCTTACTGTTGGCAGCGTAATTGGGATAATATTTACCATAGCTACATTATTTATACCAGAGCATATTATGAGAATTTTTAGTAAAGATAGTGAAGTAGTTAGACTAGGTGCAGAATATTTGAAGATAGTTTCTTTTAGTTACATAATAACTGGCATCAGCTTCACTTATGCAGTGGCTTCAAGGAGTATTGGTCATGCTAAGATGCCAATGGTCGTAAGTATCATATCTTTTTTAACTAACGGTGTATTTAACTACATGCTGATATTTGGTAAATTTGGTTTTCCCAAGCTGGGAATAAAAGGAGCAGCATACGGTACACTAATAGCTAGAATAGTTGAAGTAGCCTTTATTCTATATTCCATCTATTCAGGAGATGGACCTTTGGCTGGTAGTATCAAAGAGATGACCGATTGGAATAAAGATTTTTTGAAAAAATATTTTAAAACTACTTATCCAGTAATATTGAACGAGGCATTGTGGTCTTTAGGAAATGTATTGTACTCCATAGCCTATGCAAAAATTGGAACGGAAGCAGCTGCTGCAGTTCAAATTTTAAATACGATTCAGAACATATTTATGGTAATGACAAGGGGATTAGCTAATGCGTGTACAGTGATGGTTGGGAATAAAATCGGTGCAGATGAAGAAGATGTGGCCATAGAATATGCAAATAGATTTTTAATTATGTCCCTCATATTGGGATTAGTTCTTGGAATGATGTTGTTCTTCACATCGGATTTTATTCTTAAGATATTTAGAAATCTAACGCCAGAGCTATATGCTACTTCTAAAAGATTGCTTACGGTGTTGGCTATGTTCTTTTTTATAAAGGTATTCAATGGAACTATGATAGTAGGAGTTCTTAGAGGTGGAGGAGATACTAAGTTTTCAATGCTATTGGAGATGGCAGCTGTATGGTTAGTAGGAGTTCCTCTAGCATTTTTAGGTGCAACTGTATTTAAGTTTCCAGTACATTATGTATTAGCTTTAGTATATATAGAAGAGGTAATAAAAACTATTATCGGTATTCCTAGAATAGTTTCAAAAAAGTGGGTAAAAAACGTAATTCAAGATATGGGATAGGGGACAGAAGGGACAATTCTTTTTGTCCCATTTGTTTACCATTGATTTTTTATCTTTAGTATAATACAATTTGAATTAAGCTTATTATTTTTAAGGAGGACATTTATGGAACTTTTAAAACAAAGAATATTAAAGGACGGAACATTGGAGAATGGAAATATATTAAAAGTTGACAGCTTTTTAAATCATCAAATAGATGTTGAATTATTAAATGAGGTTGGCAAGGAGTTTAAAAGAAGGTTCTCGGCGGAAAAAATTGATAAAATATTAACAATAGAAACTTCAGGGATAGCCATAGCAGCTATTACAGCGCAATATTTTAATGTCCCTGTAGTATTTGCAAGGAAAACCGATTCAAAGAACATGGATAGAGATGTATATGAGTCCAGCGTTTATTCATATACAAAGGATAGAAACTACAATATAAGGGTGTCAAAACAATATTTAAATGAAGGGGAAAATATCCTGTTAATTGATGATTTTTTAGCTAGAGGAAAGGCTATGGAAGGATTAATAGATATATTAGATCAAGCTAGATGTAATCTAGCAGGTATAGGTATTGTAATTGAAAAAGGCTTTCAAGAAGGAGGCAAACTTCTTAGGGAAAAAGGAGTTAAAGTTGAATCCTTAGCGATTATTGAAAAACCAGTAGATGGAAATATTATTTTTAAGTAGAAATAAGTGTTATTTTGATATATTGAATTAACAAAATCTTTATGGTATATTAGTTGTGTAAAGCTATTGTTAATTGTATGACAAGTTATATCCTTTTTTTATTCACAATGATATCAATACTACTCTAATTATCGAATTTATGAATGAAATGAGGATTATAATGTAGTATGATAATTATAGATTTATTTTTTACTATCTAATGGTTTAATTATTACATGTTTTTATTGGCATTATTATATTAATATTAAGGTTATTAGTCATATAAATAACTATTCTTTTATAATGGTAGTAAATGCTGTATAATTAAAATGACAATATTTAGTAAGGGAGGAGTTTTAATTGTATAAGATTGTTAAGAAAAGAGACCTTGCCCCTAATATCTTTGAAATGGATATTTTGGCTCCAAGGGTAGCAAATTCTGCTCAACCAGGTCAGTTTGTTATTGTAATAGCTGACGAAGAAGGTGAAAGAATTCCTTTAACTATTTGTGACTATGATAAAGAAGAAGGAACAGTTTCAATTGTAGTACAAGCTATGGGTTGTTCCACAAAGAAAATGGCGGCATATAACGAAGGAGATTATTTTAAGGATTTCGTTGGTCCTCTAGGACAACCTTCTGAATATGTAAATGAAGATATTGAAGAAGTTAAAAAGAAAAAAGTTCTATTTGTAGCAGGTGGAGTCGGAGCAGCTCCTGTATATCCTCAAGTTAGATGGTTCCATGAAAACGGCATCGATGTAGATGTAATAGTAGGAGCAAAGACTAAAGATTTAATAATTCTTGAAGACAAGATAAAAAATGTAGCTGGAAATTTATATATTGCTACTGATGATGGAAGTTATGGTTTTAACGGTATGGTAACAGGTCTTATAGAAGATCTTGTAAAAAATCAAGGGAAAAAATATGATTTAGTTATATCTATAGGACCAATGATAATGATGAAGTTCGTATGTCTTTTAACTAAAAAACTTGGAATAAAAACTATAGTTAGTCTTAACCCTATTATGGTAGACGGTACTGGTATGTGTGGTGCTTGTAGGGTATCCGTAGGAAATGAAACAAAATTTGCATGTGTAGATGGTCCAGAATTTGATGGTCATCTTGTAGATTTTGACGAAGCTCTAAAGAGGCAAACACAATATAAATCAGAAGAAAATATATTAAACGAAAAACGTGAGGGACATGTTTGTAGATGTCAACAACAAGGAGGTGCTAAATAATGGATAGATTTACAAGAGTACCAATTGCTGAACAGGATCCTAAGGTTAGAGCAACAAATTTTGACGAAGTTTGCCTTGGATATACTGAAGAAGAAGCAATAGTAGAAGCAAAGAGATGTCTAAATTGTAAAAAGCCTCTTTGTAGGGGAAATTGTCCTGTAAATATAGATATTCCTAGATTTATTCATCATATAGCAGAAGGCGATTTTGCAGAAGCAGCTCGTGTTCTTGCAGAGTATAGTGCACTTCCAGCAGTTTGTGGAAGGGTTTGCCCTCAAGAAGAACAATGTGAAATGAAATGCGTGTTAGGAAATAAAGGCGATGCTATATCCATAGGAAAACTTGAAAGATTTGCTGCGGATTGGGCTAGAGAAAATAATATTGAAGTAGGAAGAGCAAAAGAAAAAAATGGATTTAAGGTGGCAGTTATAGGCTCAGGACCAGCTGGAATCACTTGTGCTGGAGATTTAGCTAAGGAAGGCTATGATGTAACGATATTTGAAGCACTTCACGAAGCAGGTGGAGTATTAGTATATGGTATTCCTGAATTTAGACTTCCTAAAGAAACCGTTGTTAAACATGAAATAGAAAACTTGAAGAAGCTTGGGGTAAAAATAGAAACTAACGTAATTATAGGTAGAACTGTAACTATAGATGAGCTTATGGATAAAGAAGGCTTTAATGCAGTATTTGTAGGTTCTGGGGCAGGACTTCCTAAGTTCATGGGAATACCTGGAGAAAATTTGAATGGAGTATTTTCTGCAAACGAATTCCTAACTCGTAACAATCTTATGAAAGCATTTAGAGAGGACTATGATACACCTATTAAAGTTGGAGAAAAGGTAGCAGTTATTGGAGGCGGAAACGTTGCAATGGATGCTGCTAGAACTGCTTTAAGACTAGGTGCAGAAGTATGGATAGTCTATAGAAGAACTGAAGAAGAACTTCCAGCTAGGGTAGAAGAAGTACATCATGCTAAAGAAGAAGGCGTACAGTTTGAACTTCTTACTAGCCCTATAGAAATAGTTAGCGATGAAAATGGATGGGTAAAAGGCATAAGATGTCAGAGAATGGAATTAGGAGAGCCAGATGCATCAGGAAGGAGAAGACCTGTACCTATTGAAGGTTCAGAGGTTGAATTTGATGTAGATACTGTTATTATGGCTTTAGGAACATCACCTAACCCACTTATACCATCCACTACAGATGGACTTGAAATTAATAATCGTAAATGTATAGTAGCTGATGAACATGGGAAAACATCAAGAGAAGGAGTATTTGCTGGTGGAGATGCAGTAACTGGTGCAGCAACAGTTATCCTTGCTATGGGTGCAGGAAAAGAAGCAGCAGCTGCTATTGATAAATATATAAAAGAAAAATATAATAAATAATTATATTAAATGAGAAATTTAACAGAGAACTGTAAACCATTGGATTCAATGGTTTACGGTTCTTTATTATTATAAAAAAACACTGAAATTTGGTTATAGCTTTTGATATTATCTAGATGTATAATTTGAATTATGTTAAACTTGTGCTATAATGTTTAGAGTATCGAAATTAATTTTAAGAGGTGGTAATATTTATGGGTGAGGTCTCTATCGATGAAAGGAAGACAATAAGGGATATCATACTGAAAACAGCGGGACCAGTCTTAATAGAAGTTTTTTTGGGTACGCTATTTGGTATGGTTGATATGATGATGTTAGGGAGGATTAATGATCCAACGGAAGCTGCTGCCTCAATTGCAGCTATAGGAATCACTAACCAGATTGTGTTTATTGCCTTGTCTTTAGTTCAATCCTTAAATGTAGGTGCAACGGCTATGGTTGCTAGATATGTAGGAGCAAAAAAAGAGGATAAGATAGAAAGTGTAGTAAGGCATGTAATCTTATTGACTCAGGTACTTTTAGTGCTACCTATATTTATCTTAGGTTTATCCTTTACGGATGAGATAATGAAGTTTTTGGGTGCACATCAGGATACTTTAATGTTTGGTAGAAATTATTTTAAAGTTATAATCATTGGTCTTATATTTCAGGCTTTTAATTTTTCTATTTATGCAGTTTTAAGGGGTTCAGGAGATACTAAAACTCCTATGAATATAAATTTGAAAGTAAACTTTTTAAATGTAGTTGGAAATGCAGTACTTATATATGGATTGTTTGGATTTCCTAAACTAGGGGTTACTGGTGCAGGTATATCCACATCTTTTTCTCAAATGGTAGCAACTTTAATGTTACTTAAATATATATTTAAAAAGGATACTATTATACAATTAAATTTGAAAAATAGATTTAAGTTTAACAAGGATATTATGTATAATTTAATAAAAATAGGTGTTCCTGCTTCTTTAGAGCAAATTGCTTTTAGAGTTGGGATATTGATATTTGTTCGAATTGTTTCATCTTTGGGTACAGTTGCTTTTGCTACCCATCAGATTTGTTTGAATATATTGAGCCTTTCTTTTACACCTGGTCAGGCTTTTGGTATAGCCGCTTCTTCACTTACAGGGAGGAGTTTAGGAGCAGGAGATCCAGACAAAGCAGAAGAATATATAAAAACAAGCGGCAAAATTGGAGCTGTTATTGCTGCTGCTATAGGAGGACTATTCTTTTTCTTTGGGTTCTTTGTAGCAAGCTTATATACTAAAAACCCAGCAGTAATAAAAGAAGCTTCTAAGATTTTAAAGGTAATGGCATTTGTTCAACCTTTCCAATCCTCTCAGTTAATTACCGCAGGAGGATTAAGAGGAGCAGGGGATACCGTATGGACACTAGTAGCAATATTTTTTAGCGTATTAATAGTTAGAGTAGTATTAGCTCATATATTCATCAGAGTTTTAGGTTTAGGATTAATAGGGGCTTGGTATGCTATGTTTTGCGATCAACTTGTAAGATGGGCTCTTATAAAGATAAGGTTTAAAACGAATAAATGGAAATATATTAATATAAGATAAATAAAATCTGCTGTTTGCTATATAGTAAACAGCAGATTTTATTTATTTCTTTATTTGCTTTAATATGTTTTCTGCAAAGTTTTTAGCTTCTTTTTCAATATTAGGGACTTTTTTTATGGCTCCTTTATCATTGGCTACAGCCATTAGAGGAAAGTATGGAGGTAGTCTAAAAGTCTTATTTATGTTTAAACTGCTGATCAGTTGTTTGGCTAGAGCATCTCCCCCAGAATGACCAGAGACTATAATTGAAAATAGAGTCTTATCATAAAATTTAGTTTTTCTAAATAGAGCAGTTAATCTATTGATTAACGCAACCAGATTAGCTGTAATCATATCATTATAGTTGGGACAAATAAATATTACTGCATCGGATTTAAGTATTGCGGGGTAGACTTCCTCTACTATTATGCCGCCATAAAAACATTTTGTCTGCTGACTATAATGTTTACAGGTTTTATATGGGCATCCTTTACAGTCTATGATGGTACCATTGTTAATGTTGATTTCAGCAATATCATATCCTTTTAAATTGTTTTTTACCATATCCCAGAGGGTTAAAGTATTAGAAGTGTTTCTACTGCTTGAATGGAGTACGAGAATTTTGGGATTTTCCACTTTGGAGATATTGTCATAGATAAACCTTTTTCCTAAGTCCATACACAGATAGAGGGCTATTTCATGTACAGGTAAATTATAGATCTTCTCCAAGGGAATAAGGTTATTTAGATTTCCAGTTGTTTCGACTATTGGTCTGCCCATAAACCTGCATCCTAATAAATTGCTGTTAAATATTATGGATTGAGCAGCAGTTTTAGTAAATAGCTGAAAATTACTGTGAACTAAAACAATTCCATCTGAGTCGAGTAGAGAGTCATTTCCTCGAGAAAACAATGTCTTAAATATATCATTTAATTTATTGCTTACTCCTGTTATGGGAAGTTCTACAGCAAATATAATCTTTCTATTTTTTAAATCGGGAAGATTTTTTTCATCCTTTATAACCTTGTAATCAATATCTTCCAATGTTACTTCAATCATCTTTTTTAATAGGGGTGAAGGAGGTTCTGGTATTATAAGATAATATTCTTTCATATTATGCTCACTAACCTTTCGTGGATTTTATTTATTTTATCAAATAGTTTTTCAGGAAGTCTTAGTTGTTCAATTTCTATCTCACTATTTTTTAATCTACATTTTGCCCCCATATATGCACCACCCATATAGGTAGAGCCATAAAACCATTCTCCTTTAATAGTTGAAATTATGGAAAGAGCACCAGAAGATAGGCTAGGAGCTACATAGGGTTTAAATCCAAGCTTACGTATCTCCTTATTAGCGTTTAAGGCTTTATCTGTTAAGTAGTTAGATAGTTTTTCGTCATAATTATCTATGCTGTTAGCCACTATAAGTCCATCGCCATGAGGACCAAAAACTCTCCCTTCATCTAAAAAGTTAAACGTTTCTTTATGTTTTTCAGCATAAAAACAAGCTCTGCCATTCATAACTCCTAAGCCATAACCTATTATCCTATCTGAAGCTAAGCCTTTAAAGTCAAATTCGCCCTTCCCGTTTTTATTGCTTTCTAAAAAGGCTACTTTACACAGTAGGTCGACTGGATCTGAAACTACTGCAAATATTCCCTTAAATCCATCTTTCCTAGCCATGATGGCATAATCTCTTATTATTTTTGAGTTGGAATTAAATTGAGCCATTCTTACATCTTCAACTTTGCTATCAATAGTTGGTATTCCCTTTGAAGCACAAAATATAAACATATTACAGTCAAATAGTTGTTCTTTCATTATGGATTTAACGAGGGGAAATGATTTTTCATCAAAAGGACGTCTAATTTGATTCAACTCATATTCCCAACGCATTAGATTATTTTTATTTCTGTCGTATATTCCTATTTCTTCAATACAATCTCCACCTAAAAGTCTTAAGCCTATTAAGAGAGTGCTTCCTACATCGCCTAGAGCAACTAAATTCACTTTCCATTTTTTCTTGTTATTTATACTTAATATTTCTTTCCAATTGGGATATTCAGTATTTATGGATATGACTAGACTTTTATAAATCTTTTCTATTAACCAATTGGGTATATGATTGTAGCTTTTATCCTCTAGGAGAAATAATCTAGTTCCTTCGTTTTCAATAAATAATAGGGAAGGATGATTTACTAAAAAACTCCTTCTGGAATTTAATGGATCTAATTTATTTAAAAAGAATAGTACTCCTTCATTTAATTTTGCTTCCTTTTCACTAATTTTTTCAAGATTATTATATTTATTAAAGGAGAAAAAATATTTATCTTCATATTTGTAATAATTAATCATATTTTCCTCACTTCCTTAAGGATTTTATAGATTACCTATTGACTATATTCTCCAATCTTTTTAATTGTTCCAAATCCATTTCTAAACAAGAAGATGGTTTCAAGTTTTTAATATAATCCATACTTTTATAGGTATCTGGTCTTCTAGGCGATGTTAACACTTCACCTAAGCTTCTTATAATTAAATTTTTTTCGTTATTTTCTTGATATACCATTTCCATTATTTTAAATATCTCGATTGTATTCATTAAACAGGTTTCTGATAGTTGATATATGGATTTAGGAGATGTATTTTTAATGAATTTAGGAGAAACATAGGGAAGAATTAAATTTATACTGGGGATTAAATAATCTTGAGTCGTAGCTTCCCTAAAGACCATATCCCCTCCAATAAAAGGATATTGGAGAGATTCATTAAACCATAATTTCAAATTGGGTATAAAATAAGCACTATCTACATCTAAGTTTTTAATTTTGGCTATTTCCTCTCCTCTCCCAGAAAGAATACCTACTATTACTTTTTTAATTTTTATATTATGTTCTTTCAATAGAGGTTCTATAACGTTTAACCTATATCCCTTATTGAGCAAATCATCTACTAATATGACTGGTCTATTGAAAGAATAGAATACTTTAGCTTGTTCTTCTAAGCTCAAATAGTTTGGAAAAGCGGCGATGGTAAAGGAATCAATGCTAGGATTAAATATTTTTTCCGTGTGCATGGTTTTAGTTACTGTATTAGGTAGTATAGTGCCATTTAATATGGAACCAAAAGGTAAACAAATATTTGGACCTAGTTTACGCTTTTCTCCTTGTATGGTGGAAACTTGGTTAGTATCACATATCTTTTGTATCAGCTTACTGTAGATCATATCCCTATTAAGAGATAATAGTAGTTCTCCAGGATAAAGGTTTGATAAGGCTTTTTTTAAATTCTTTCTGCTCTTAGTAATTACTTTTTTTACTTCTTGATCCTCATCAAAAGGTGGCTTTAGCAAATTTTCCAAATCCTGATTCAGAGTTATGGGATTATTCATATCCACCATGAATATGGTATTATTATTGTAGGAAAAAGGAGTTTCTATAAATCCCTGTAATCTTAAATTTTCTTCAATACAATCCTTATCCTTGAAAGTCATAGTATTTTTAAATATGGCATAGTTGTAGTCATTGGCAATTAAATAGGCTAATGTTTCATTTAATAGGATTTCAGTTAAATCTTTACTATATATTCCTGCTATAAGGACCAGCTTCCCTTTGGAATATTTTCTAAAATACTCTGTTATGTGGAGGTTTTTAAACTCATCAAACATCATACTGTTCTTTATATAATAGAATATAGAAAATCCAAGAATAGTATTGTTTTCAGGTTCCTTAAGGAGCAATAGACCGTATTCTAATTTTTCTCTTAGACTATATATTGATTCCATATTTATTTCATGATGAAACTGGTTGTTTAAGTATTCAATGAAACTATCATCTATATTTTTTATAATCTCTGTTTCCAAAGTTTTAGTTTGAACTAAGGATTTGTACTGAGGTTCTTTTAAATATAGACCATATTTGTATATATATTGTTGAGCTAAAGGATCTATTTGATTTGAAATATCTCTATTTAAGTCTATGGATTCCCTAATATTACTAGAAGATATATCCTCATATTGAGGGGGTAATGAAAGCCTTAATAGTTCTCCTTTTATACATCTAAGTCTTTCTTCCAATATTACTTCATCATCTTTTTTAGATTTTGAACTTTTTCTATCGAATACTATATGAGGAAATTCAGTTAATAGTCCATCTTTTCTATAAGCTGAAGCATTTACTAATACGTCAGTTCCCACCACCATATAGACATGTCTATTTTTAAATAGATCTTTTAATTTTAACAAGTCCTCATCATTGCTTATGTTGATTGGGATTTCATTAGGGAATAAGAAAATATCCTTTTCATTTGCAATTGTCATGTTGATAATATCTCTTCTAAATCTATGAGGTTGAGTCCTTTTAGACCAAGAGAATTCATCAACGGCTAAGTATACTTCAAAGCCTTGATCCCTTATTTCTAAGGCAATCTCCTTGTGACTTAATGAAAAAGGATCAAAAGTTCCAGGGAAAAAGGCCACTTTGTCCTTATTAGTTATTTTTATGTCTCCATAATAAAATTCATAGTCCAATATAAATCTATATATATGGTTTAAGGAAGCAGAGTTATTTAAAAATAGGAATTCATCATCTTTCTTTTGCGTCAATAGAGTTAAAACTTTTTTACCTATTAAGGAGAATATATGATATTTTTCCCCTAAGGATAATGGATTAGGGGTAAAGAGACTTCCTATGATTCTAAAAGATTCAGTTTTTATTTCATTATGGAAGGAAGTCATACCGCTTAGAAGTATCCCTAATAGTCGGTTTAATCGCCTTTCATAAGTTTTTTTATCCTCTTTAAACCTTTGATTATACAGCGAATAGTTTTCTATACACACACCAGTCGTTTTTAAGAATAGAAAGACCACTTGCGTATTGGATTGTTTAATCTTTTCCTCAAAATCGTCTATTATTTCATCTAATTCCATAGGCTGTAGATATAGGAGCAATCTACCTAGATAATTGGGTATATACTTAGTAAATTGATAGTTTTGCATTTCTAAGGCTCTAAGAAGTTCCACTGCTATATCATTTCTTTCCTCTAAAGATAAAAATTCAAATATATTTAGTAGAGTATGGCCAGCATAATTGCGAACCTTTTCAATGGCAGATACTTTTAATAGATTACAAAAATGCATCCCAGTGTGGAATCCTACAGGACTAGGGGACTTTTTTACCTGATCGTATAAGATGTCAATATTAATTTTTTTGTTCATCCAATCCGTTGCAGTTTTTAAATTTTTTAAGAAAATTTCTGATATATTTTCCTCATCTCTACTATAGTTTTCTTTTAGCACCTCTAAAATATGGTCTTCTGCTTTAAGCTTTACTGCTAGTTTATATTTCAAATAGTTTTCAGCAGCATAGGGAGAAGATTGTATATTTTGTAGTATCCATTTTTTAAGGAGACTAATGAAGTTAGCATCATCTTTTAACTCTTCATATATTTCATCTATAATGTCTAAAATAGTCAATTTAACTTCCAATAAGTTTGAATTTAACTGGTTTATTATATATTTATGAAGTTTTCTTAGGCTTTTTTTGCTTAGATAATGGATAGGAATATACTTTATAGTCTGGGATAGATACAGCTGACCTGTTGGTGAAATAGTATCAAAGTTATCGTAGTATTTAATTAGAATATTTGAATATTTTTCATAATTTTCTGTAATCGAGTTGTAAAACAAAGATTTTATTATGGTTTTAAGATTGTATTGCCATTCTATAGTGGATTCTGCAATTTTATGGTCAGGATACAAAAAATAAGTCAAAAAGTTATCTAATAGACTTTTACTGGTTATTTTAGGCTTTTTTCTTCTTTCCCATTTGGGGATTTCCTTTCTATATTCTTCATCATATTGACTTATCAATAATCCTATTAGTTCAGCTGATTCCTTTCTAATGTCTTCTTCCTTATGAAAGAGAAGATCTGTTAGAAAATAGATGGTTACCATCTTTTGCTTTTGAGTTAGATAAGTAGAATATTCCTTAAAGATTTGAAGATATATTCTCAGTTTTCTCCAATTGTATTCACTTCTTGCCATTTCCAAGATATTATTAAAACTTGTATCATCTAAAAGTTTAGCCATTAGGTATATATTATGTTCTATAGCAAAGTATTTAATATTATTTATAATCTCTTCATTTTCCATCAAAGAAAAAGGTTTTTTCTTACTTGAAGGAGTAAAATTTGTAGCAAGGGTTGTATCTACTCCTAAGCTAATCATATAATTTTCAAAATCCTTTAGCTTTTTATATACTTTTTCATACCTTTGTTGTTTTTTTGCATCTAAATTGTCTAATTTATTGAGGATTATATCATAAGCTTCATCTAAGGAATATATATACATTACATAGTTGCCATTTTTCATCTTGTTTTTGACTCTGAAATCTGCATATATAAGGACTAATGATTCTAAGGGTAAGTTTTCTAGCTCTAAATCCCAAGTAGAATGATTAGTGGCGATATGACCAGTTTTCTCCATGCCAAATCGGTTAAACCATTTTTCAGTATAATAATAGTGAAGATAAGGGACCCTATGAATTTCTTCATCCATAACACCGTATTTACCGATGTCATGACCGAGTCCTGCTCCTACTACAATTCCTAAATCTATAGGTAAATCTAAATGTTTAAGCTGTCTTCCTATATTAAGGCTAAGATGATTTACTCCAACTACATGTTCTATAGTATTATGACCTGTTAAAGATAAATCTAATTTCATCAATTCATATATCCAATTATTTAAAAATACATTCTTAAAGGTCAAATATTCATCAATAAAATTGGTTTTTTCCTCTTCTTCAAAATTCAAGAAGCTTATAGGATATTTATTTAAAAAGCTGTTTTGATTATAAATTATTTCGTAATGTGAAAAGGTTCTTAATAGGTTTAAATAAAATGTAATCAAAGGAGTTAAATTTCTATGAAATTCCCGAGAAACTTTTTCCGGAAAAGATAAACTTAAAACCCAATCGTAAATGTATTTTAGCCATTCTGTTTTTGTTAATGATAGGTATTGTACATATATTGGGTGTAATAGTTCCATCAAGGCAATAGCAGTATATTTGCTTTCCAAAGTTATTTCATTTAAACCATTTTTAAAATTATCATCTTTTATAGCTTTAAAAAAATCTTCTTTATAAATATCCAGATAGTCTTTTTCCAATTCATCTAAAATTGAATTATAAATTTCATCTATCATAAAACCCTCCCTTTCAGTTTATCTCCAGTGGGGGTAGCAGCGACTCCGCCTAATGCTGTTTCCTTTAAAGATTCTGGCATAGATTTGCCTACTCTATACATAGCATCTATAACTTCATCAAAAGGTACTAATGATTTAATTCCTGCCATAGCTATATCGGCTGATACTAAAGCATTTACAACTCCAGATGCGTTGCGTAGAGCACAGGGGAATTCTACTAAACCAGCTACGGGATCGCATACTAAACCCATAATATTGATCATGGCAAAAGAAGCAGCATTTAAAGAGGCTTCTGCATTTCCTCCTACCATTTCTACAATAGCTGCGGCAGCCATGCTACTTGCAGCACCACATTCTGCTTGACAACCTCCTTCAGCCCCTGATATAGTTGCGTTTTTTGCTATAATTTCCCCTATTCCTGCGGCCGTAAATAATCCGGCAATCATATCCTCTTCAGATAAGTTGAATTTATCCTTAACTGTAATAATTGCACTAGGAAGTATCCCTGAAGCTCCAGCAGTAGGGGCAGCTATAATTCTACCCATAGAAGCATTGACCTCTGATGTGGATAAGGCTTTTGCCATAGCGGAGGTAATCAGTTCACCGCTAATGGTATTACCTTTATTCTTATAATCTTCCATCTTCTTTGCATCTCCACCACTAAGCTTACTTACAGAGATAACTTCTTTATCTAAAGCAGTTGTAGCTGATTTTATCATGGTATCTAAAACCGATTTCATCTTATCCATAAGTTCATCATAGGATATATCGTTATCATCCATTTCTTTTTCCATTACTATTTCAGATATTTTTTTATTTTGCTCTTTACATAGTTTTAATAATTCACTACCTTTATTAAACATAGATTACTACCTCCTAATAGAATTAATTCCTGTAACGTAGACAACTTCATCTAGAGCTGATATGCTATCTATTACACCATTTTTTATAGGGCTATCCGTTTCCATTATCATAGTTGCAATTTTACCTTCTCTAGATACTGCCATGGTGGCTATATTAATATCTTGATTTGAAAGAATTGAGCTTATCCTATTTATAGAACCTTTCTGGTCCCTATAGCTGATTAAAATAGTTGGATAATCTCCAGAAAACTTAACTTTATTCCCATTTATATTGGTAATAAGTATACTTCCACCACCAATAGAAGAACCTATTATGTAATAGTCATCCCTGTCTCTATAATGGAATACAATTTTAACTGTATTTGGATGTTCATACCCTAAATTAGCCTCAATAAACTCCATATCTATTCCTCGTTCTTTGGCAATATTTAAAGAGTTTCTTATCCTTTCATCTGAAGGCTCCATACCAAGTACACCTGCTGCTAAAGCTCTATCAGTACCGTGACCTTTATATGTTTTAGCAAAGGAACCATGAAGGTAGAAGGTGACCTTATAAAAGGCTTCTCCTGCAATTTCCCTTGCAATTTTTCCAAGCCTTGCCGCACCTGCTGTATGAGAGCTTGATGGACCTATCATGGCAGGGCCTAATATATCAAATACGCTGTAATTTTTCATTTCAACCCTCCTTACATTTTTGTGTATTAATTTTAGCATTTTATTTGAGTTTAGGCAACAAAAAAGGAGGGTTATCCTCCTAAAGTTATATCCTGTTTATCGTACCATTTCAGAGCATCATAAAAATGTTCTGGTTTAAAATCTGGCCAATAATCATCAATTACATAAAAATCTGAATAAACCGATTGAAGTGGAGGAAATCCACTCAACCTTCTTCTAGATCCCCAACGAATTATAAGATCCACCCTTGATATATCTCTCGATCTTATTAAATCGGTTATATTAGAATCTCCTTTATTTGAAGAAAAATAATCCTTTAAGTCCCATTGCCATCCATAATTGACTAGAAAATTAACTTTTATTCCCCCAGTACCAAATACCTGCCTTTTCAAAGTAAATGGTATTAAACTCTTAGGAAATACATCTGATTCCGTATTGCCTACAACTAAGAGGGAGGCATTTTCTTTTGACAGCATCTTAACTGCCTCTACACAGGCTTTGGTAAATGCTAATCTTTGAATTTTAGGTCGTTTTGTATTATCTACGGTAAATCCATAGTATGTTACTTCTTTGATGCCTTCTTTTTCGCATAACTTGAATAGTTCAAGACCAGGATTTAAACCTTCTTTATAGCCTTTTTCTTTAGTCAATCCATTTTCTATAGCCCATCTTCTGTTACCATCTGGAATAATACCTATATGTTCAGGCACTCTCACTTTAATTTCCTCCTATATAGTTTAATTCATATTATTTCCAAAGAGGAAAAAAAGATACACGAAAATGAGTTTATTTTATATAAAATAAAGACGATAGCGCAAGAGTTATACTTGCATTATCGTCTATTGCTCTGGGTAACAATAATATAAATACCGAATATTATAAGTAGTATTGGCCAATACTTACCAAAGTTCATAAGATTAGCAGCAAATTGAGGCCAAATGGCCTTTGTCAACATAAATCCACCTGCAATAACCAAAGCGATGCCTATAAAAATAGGTGTATTACTGGTATTGTAACTAGAGCTATTATTTTCATCTTGATATATGACTCCATCATCTTCAGGAATTATCAATGCGCAGATTAAATATGCTAACAATCCTGGACCTGCTGGTACAAAGCATAATAAAACCCAAATTATACGAACAATTACAGGATCGATATTGAAATATTCACTTACACCTCCACAGACTCCAGCAATAACTTTATCTGTGCTTGAACGTTTTAATTTTTTACTCATAAAAATCCCCCTTTACTAATACTATTTTATCAAATAATTGGCGAAAATTAAATAGAATCGTATTATTACAATATAAATTATTCACAATGGGGAAGGTTTGTGATAACATTAATTAATAGAATAGAATTGGAGGGCCATCATGTACAATATATTTTCTCTGATATTTAAATATATATTTATAGTTATAATCTATCTATTTATATTGAGTATAATAAGGTTAATCTATTTGGACATAAAGGGAATAGATACAACTTCTTTAGATGATAGTATCTATTTGAAACTCATAAATAGAAAGGATTCATTACCTTTTAAGGTAAAGGAGTACTATTCTTTAGAGGGAGAAATTTTTCTTGGAAGGGGTAATGAAAATCAAATTATTTTAAAGGATCCATATATTTCAAAGAAACATTTAAAAATAGTTGAAGATGAAGGAAATTATTATTTAGAGGATTTGAATAGTGCCAATGGTACCTATCTAAATGGAGATAGGGTTATGGATGTAGTAGAATTAAAAAATGGGGATCGAATAAGAGTCGGTCAAGTAGAATTTTTATATGTAAATAGAGAATAGGAGTAAAAATAATGTTAAATAAAAAGGTTAACTATAAGTTTCCGCGAAATCTTTTGGTTTTGCTTGAGTTGATGGCTTTGGCGTTACTTTTTATATATGATAAGGAGAACTTGGATAAATTTACTTTTATTTCAGGTATTGTATTGGTATTTATCATATATATTTCAAATTTTATATTATTGCGTATATCTACTGGAGATAACTATATATTTTTAATTGTTACTATGCTTATAAGCATAGGGGTCATAATGATCTATAGAATTGATCCAGTTTTAGGAATGAAACAGGTAGTATGGATAGGTATGGGAATTACAATATTCTTTATGACCTATTTTATATTAAAGAAGATTAAGGGATGGGAGAATTGGATAAAGCTTTATGGAATCATATCCATTGGACTCTTCCTTTTAACATTATTATTAGGCACTAGGACCAAAGGAGCTATCAACTGGATTTCAATTGGCGGATTTCGATTTCAGCCAACTGAGATAATCAAAATACTAATGATTTTTCTTATTAGCTCTTATTATACAAATTACGAAAAATATAAACAAAACAAATATGGTTCTTATTATCTAGTTGGAATAATTTACGTTTTCATTATATTTTTATTTTTACAGAGGGATTTGGGAACCGTTTTAATATTCTATTCTATATTTTTAGCTCTCCAATTTATTTATGAGGAGGATAGAAAGTTAATACTCTATAATGTTTTGTTTTTTGTTCTAAGTGGGGTAGCAGGGTTTTTTATGTTCGATCATGTGAGGATTAGATTTGAAACTTGGATAAATCCATGGAAATATATAGATAACAAAGGTTACCAGATAACCCAGTCCTTGTTTGCTATTGCTACAGGCGGTTTTTTTTGTACTGGAATTGGATTGGGACATCCAGATTTTATTCCAGAAGTTCATACTGATTTTATATTTTCAGCCATATGCGAAGAGATGGGAATATTCACTGGTATAGGGATAATAATGTTATTCTTAATATTGGTATATAGAGGGTTTAAAATTTCTATAAAACAAGAAGATAAATTTTTTAGAATAGTAGCTTTGGGTATAAGTATATTGTTTGGAATCCAATCCTTTATAATATTTGGAGGAGTCCTTAAGATGATTCCGCTTACAGGCATTACCATACCTTTTGTTAGTTATGGTGGTAGCTCCATGTTATCTAGCTTCATAGCCCTTGGGATTCTTCAAGTGGCATCTGAAGAGTTAGATTTAGAGGAGGATAAAGATGAGCAAAGAGCTTAAAAGGATAATTGTAATTTTAGTAGCAATTTGTATTCTATTCGTCAGTTTAATAGTATATTTAAGTTATTTTCAAGTATTTAAAGCTGAAGCCGTTAAAAATAACAGCTACAATAAACGGTTGTGGATTAATGAAGAAAAGATATTAAGAGGTTCTATTATAGATAGGAATGGAAAGATATTAGCTTATAGTGAAAAATCAGGAGATACCTACAAGAGATTTTATAATTATGGAAATCTATACAGTCATATTATTGGATACAGCTATAGGGAATATGGAAAGGTAGGATTAGAATTAGAATATAACAATACGCTGTTGAATATATCTGAGAATACTCCTTTAAACGATTTAAAGAATATAGTAGTTCCAAATACAGAAGGAAATACACTAAAACTCACTATAGATCATCACCTTCAGGAATATTCAAGGGATCTTTTAAATGGCAAAAAAGGTGCTATAGTGGCTATGAATCCTAGTACTGGAGAGATATACTCTATGGTAAGTTTACCCGATTTTAATCCTTCTACTCTTAAAGAGAATTGGAATAATATTATGGAGGATGGAGATAGTCCTTTCTTAAATAGAGCTACATCAGGGTTATATGCTCCAGGCTCTACATTTAAGGTATTAACTGCTATGGGTATATTAAATACTCCGGATTTAGATAGAGATTATCAATGTAAAGGTAGTACCAAGATTGATGGATATGTTCTTAAGGATTATAATGGTAAACCTCATGGAAATGTTAATTTAGAAGAAGCATTGGTTAAATCATGTAATAGCTATTTTGCTGAAAAAGGTACTATAGTTGGAAAAGACAAACTGGGGGAAATAGCAGATAATTTCATGTTAAACAAGAATATTCCTTTTGATCTTCCAACATCTAAATCAAGCTTTCCTTATAAAGAAAACTTAGGAAAGACAGATGTTGCCGCTGCAAGTATTGGTCAAGGCAAGGTGGTAGTAACTCCATTAAATATGGCAATGATAGCTTCAGGTATTGCAAATAAAGGTGAAGTTGTAAAACCAGTCTTGGTTAAAGAGACTATTGCACCAGATGGTTCTATAATGGACACCAATTATTCGAGGGTTCTTTCCAAGGGAACAGATATATTTACTGCTAATGAGATAAAAAATATGATGGTAGAAGTAGTCAATAGGGGAACCGGAGCCAATGCAAAGATTAGAAATATGCGAGTTGCTGGTAAAACAGGTACTGCTGAAAATCCATCTGGAAAGTCTCATGCGTGGTTTATAGGTTTTGCTCCAGCCGAGGATTCTAAGATTGCTGTAGCTGTAGTTTTAGAAGAGGATGGCACAACTGGTGGAAAAACTGCTGCACCTATAGCAAGAGATATAATGATGGAGGCTTTAAATACTATTAAATAATTATAAGGAAGGGGATAGATATGAGTAGTGAAAAGATGGAATTAAAAGAGAGGAAGGATATACCAATTGAGTATACTTGGGACTTAGGCTCCATGTATAAGGATGAAAAGGCTTGGGAAGAAGATTTAAAGGATGTAACTAAAAAAGCTAAAGACTTTCAAAAGTATATTGGTAGAGTTGGAGAAAGTTCTGAAACCCTATTAAATGTATTAAAGGATAAAGATGAACTATATAGAACCATATCAAAAGTTTATTCTTATGCAAGCATGAGATTAGATGAAGATACTAGGGTTGGAAATTCTCAAGCTTTATCCGATAAAGCTATAGGTGCATTTGTTCAAGTGGAGGAAAAGACTTCTTTTGTATTACCTGAAATACTTCAAATAGATATGGAGAGATTAAATAACTATTATGAAGAATCAGAGGGATTGAAGCTATATAAACAGCATTTGGACAACCTATTAAGACAAAAAGAACATGTACTTTCAGCAAAAGAAGAAAACCTATTAGCACAAATGGGAGAAGTGGCTAATTTACCACAACAAATTTATTCTATGCTGAACAATGCAGATATGAAATTCCCAACAATTAAAGATGAAAATGGAAATGAAGTAGAGATTACTCAAGGTAATTTTATTCCCCTTATGGAAAGTAAGGATAGAAATGTAAGAAAGACAGCTTTTGAGGGATTATATCATACTTATGAGTCCTTTAAAAATACCTACGCTCAAACTTTAAATGGAAATACTAAGAAGAATATCTTCAATGCAAAGGTTAGGAAGTATAATTCCAGCATTGAAGCATCCTTAGATGAAAACAACGTACCAGTAAAAGTATATGATAATTTGATTAAATCAGTTCATGATAATTTGGATAGTATGTATAAATATATGGAAATCAGAAAGAGGGCATTAGGAGTTGAAGAACTTCATATGTATGATCTATATACTCCAATAGTCCAAGATGTAGATTTTAAAATACCTTACGAAGAAGGAAAAGAAATAATAATCAAAGCTTTACATCCACTTAAAGATGAGTATATCGATGTGGTAAAAGAAGGTCTTGATAGCCGTTGGATAGATGTCTATGAAAATAAAGGAAAAAGATCTGGAGCTTATTCAGGAGGGGCTTATGATTCAAAGCCATTTATATTGTCTAACTACCATGATACATTGGACTCCGTATTTACCATAGCGCATGAAATGGGACACTCAGTACACAGCTATTTTTCAAGAAAAAATCAACCTTTTGTATATGGAGGATATAGTATATTTGTTGCAGAAGTTGCATCTACGGCTAATGAAGCCTTATTATTGGATTATATGCTTAAAAACGTTAAGGATGATGGAGAGAAACTATATTTACTTAACCATTATTTAGAACAATTTAGAACTACAGTATATAGACAAACCATGTTTGCAGAATTTGAAAAGATAATATATGAACATGCAGAAAATGGAGGTGCTCTAACTGCAGATTATCTATCCGATACCTATAAGGAGCTCAATGAAAAATATTATGGACCAAATGTAGTAGTAGACGATGAAATAGCTATAGAATGGGCAAGAATACCTCATTTCTATTATAACTACTATGTATTCCAATATGCTACAGGTTTTTCAGCCGCAGTTTCCCTATCACAACAGGTATTAAAAGAAGGGGATCCAGCTGTAGAAAGATATCTAAACTTCTTAAAGAGCGGTAGTTCGGATTATCCAATCAATGTACTTAGAACTGCAGGAGTAGATATGGCAACAGTAGAACCAGTAAATAATGCTCTAAAATTATTTGGTGAACTAGTTGATGAGATGGATAAATTAATATAGTAATATATAAAGTAAGGGATATACCTTAGACACTCTAGGGTATATCCCTTTAACTTATAAGAATTTACTTTTTAAATTATTCCAGTACATATCCTTATCGAAATTTAATTTGGATATAGTTCTTTCTGGAATTGTAAAGTTTACCTCAACTATATCATCATATTTATACTCAAATCCATCAACTATAATCAATATGGAATTTTCATATCTATATTCTGGTTTAATGGTTATAGTGACTTCTCCAGGTACAATAGCACTATTAGGTAAAGAACGGTAAGCCCTTGAACTAATAGGAGATAATGGCGTTATTTGCAATGTGTTTAGAGAAGGATATACTATGCTGCCACCACTAGAAAAATTATAAGCAGTACTTCCAGCTGGTGTAGATACAATTATTCCATCTCCACAAAATTTTTCTAAATGATTTCCATCGATAAATATTTCTAGATGAACTACTTTAGATTGAATTCCCTTGATTACTATTTCATTTACACCAAATAGATGAAAGCAGTTTTCTTTAGTACATACCTTAGATTCCACTAAAAGGACTTTTTCCACTAGATAATCACCATTGATATATTTATCTATAAATGTATCAATATTTTCAGGAAGTATCTCTTGGAAAAAACCTAGATGACCTGTATTGATACCTATAAAAGGAATATCTGTAAACTTATATTTATGTACAGCTCTTAAAAAAGCCCCATCTCCTCCTACACAAATATTTAATTCAGCATTGTCATCATATTTAGTAGGTACAACAAAGCCCTTTTTATTCAGTTTATCTATCAACAATTTAGAAGTCATTTGGGACGATGTATTGTAATTGGAAATAACATTTATGATTTTACTTTTATTATTTGTCAAAAAATTCCCCTCCAAACCTATTGTGCTTTAAATATGCTATATCTTTGGTATAATTAATTATTGTAGTTATATTATACAATAAAAGATATAATATTTGGAGGGGCAAATGAACTTGTTAAAGGAAAATGAAAATATAATCTTATTCAATGTAGAAAATGATGGAGAATCGTTAGAAGAATTTTTATTTAGTTGTGGAGTATCAGGTAGATTGTTTAAAAAACTCTATAGGGAGAAAAGTATATTTATAAATGGGGAATTTAAGAGGAAGAGTCAAGAAGTAAAAGTAGGAGATATCGTAGCAATAGTTATGAATGATGAGAAGGAGAATGTCCTTCCAGAACCTATTCCACTGGATATCATATACGAAGATATGGATTTATTGGTGGTAAATAAAGAGCCTTTCATCGTAGTACATCCTACAAAGAGTCATCAAGAAGGTACACTATCCAATGGAATATCCTATTATTTTAAAGCTAAAGGGATAAATAAAAAGATAAGGTTTGTCAATAGACTTGATATGGATACATCGGGGATACTTATTGTTGCTAAATCTCCTTTTGCACATCAGAGAATGGCTTTACAATTTGAAAATAATGAAGTAGAAAAGAAATATATGGCGGTGGTATCGGGTGTAGTTAAAAATGATGAGGATATAATAGATTTACCTATAGGCAGAGAAGAGGAAAAAAGTATTAGAAAAACTGTGACGGAAGAAGGCAAGAGAGCAATAACCAAGTATAGGGTAATAGAGAGATATAAAAATGCTACTCTTTTAGATGTACAAATATTTACTGGAAGATCTCATCAAATAAGGGTTCATCTACATCATATTGGACATCCAATCATCGGAGATACGTTGTATTATGAACCTAGTAGATATATAGATAGGCAAGCTTTACATTCCTATTATTTAAAGGCAAAACTTCCAAGGAGCAACAGAGAAATAGAACTTAATGCAGATTTACCTAAGGATATTGTAAACTTACTTCAAATTTTAAAAGAAGAATAATATGTTAAAATTATATTTTTAAGAGTCTGAATTTTAGGCTCTTTTTTATTTTTTTAAAGTTAGAGAGTGGTTTCATTTGTTATAATTTTTAAGGCGAAGGGAAAGTAATTTTTATTTATATTTTTTTCGCCTTCGCCTCGTTTTATGAGTGGTTTATGATTATAAACTATGATTTTTCATTATTTATTTTTTAATATTTTTTAAATTATGATATATTGAAGTATTAAAAACATAATTATATTAATTTATTATTTGATAAAAATACTTGTGGATATAGTATTATAAGGTGCATTAGATGACATAGCTTCATAAGTAAAGTATCCTTGATTACTAACATCATTGTCAAATACAAATAATTTCCAAATTCATTCAAAACCAATTGCTATATTATCACGTCCAACAATTGGTTTTGAATGAATAAGTTCTGCTTTTTCATTATTGAATGCTGCATACCTATAAGAAGAATACCCTATTTCTTATGTTGTTACATGGATGAATGACCCCCCATGGTCATAGTTAGTAGATAGCTGATTTCTTCCAATGAGTTCTATTCCAGCTTTTTCTGAGCTTACTCTAATAACCCTAAGACTTGTAAGTGGTGGAGCAGGGGCAGCAAAAGATTGACTTCCTATACCAAAGAAAACTACAAAGATTAGTAAAATACTTAAGACCTTTTTATTCATATTGATATACCCCCTTAATAGTTAAATTGGTTTTAGTTTTCAACTATAGTATATTTGATTGAGTAAATAAAATCAACAAGCTAAATACATATTTGTAAAAAATATTCATTTAAAATACATATTTGTAAAAAATCCTTATTTTAAATAAATATTTGCCGATAATTATCTATGAATAGTTCAGATTTTTAGATTGGGGGATTATAAATGATTAATTCAATTAATAATAAAATTTTAAATTCAATTAATAATTATAAAAGTAATGTACCTACAACTAATAAAAATAGGATTAGTGAAGAAAAATTTTCAAATTATTTGACATCTACTGATAAGGTGGAAAGGAAAAAAGGGTTAGAAGAATTAACGCAAAAGTTTTTAAATAGTGAAATTGAGGGCTCTAAAAATCAGAAGGAGGCTATTTCTAAATACTATAATTTAAAGGATAAAGATGAATTTTTTAGGCAATTTGCTAGTGATTTTGATATGGATAATATGAATTCCAAAGAATTAATGTTACTCGAATGTATTATACATCATGCTGATTTCATAGATTTTGATGATAAAGTTATATATGAATTAGAAATAATTACAATTGGTGCTATGCTGCGTCTTGATGCGATTAATTTAGCGGATATTACAGATGAAAAAGAAGCTTGGGATTATAGAGGTAATATCCCGATATTATTAAGAAGACTCTATAATGCAAGTGAATCAGAAAATAGAGCGTCAACATTAGAGGTTCTTAGGATGGTTGAAGAAATTCAATCTTTTAGAGTTAGATAATAAAGTATAAAGGAAAAGCTATTTTACACTACTTACACTGCCGAATAGCCTTTGGAAAATTAATCCAAAGACTATTCATTGATTATTAATTTTCTGTTTTTGTATCTTTTTCCTTAGATTTTTTCGTGTTATCAAGTGTTTTCATGATTTCTAACATCTTAGCCATATCCTTTAATTTTTCTTTTTCCTTTTCATCTTTACCCTGCATAAGGGGTTCGATTAATGAAAAAAGCTTACTTGGGTCGTTTAAGCCATCAGGATTGGACATTACTGAGTTTAAAACTGTCATCATTTTCTTATACTTATCGATATTTAATATCATCTCTATGACGGCACCTACGTTCTTTATTTCTTCACTTTTGACTTCTTTTTGAATGGTATTTACTATGTAGTTAAGTCTTTCCTTATTATTTTCAACAGGAACTGTATTTTTAATATATTTAACTTCATCGTGTTGTATAAATTCCATTACTTCATTTAGTTTAATTATTTTTTCTGTTAGAAGTAGCGATTTGTTTAAAGTTGGTACAAATTCCTCAGGAAAATAAGGACCGACTTTTTTCATTATTTTAATCTTATCTATTGTATACGGAATATTTATATTTAGGCTCTTATTTTTAAATGAGTTTGAATTTACTTTTAATTCATTTTCCTCTTCGTCTATCGCCATGTAAGAATTTTTATTTTCCCTGTTTTTATTTAGTAATAATAACAGCAATAACAATATAAGCCCATTATCCATTTCTAATCCCCCTAAAGTCAAATAGATATATATTATTCTATGCAGGTTTTTAGATAAAGGTTACTAAAAATTGTAATATATATTTGACCTAGCTCATAAATTAGATTAGAACACATAGGGAGGTTTTGATATGAGTAAAGATAAAGATATTAATAAGGCTATAGAAGAGTTCTCAGATTTTAAGCCAACAGAAGAGCAAATGAGTAAATTCCAAGAGTTAGCAAATGCTTATTCCGACAAGTCAGAAGAAGATTTTTTCGTAGAGATAATAAGGGTAAATGAGCAGATGCAAAAGGAAATGGACAGCGAAGAATATGAAGAGTTATTTGAAAAGCTAAATAGTATAAGGCCTCTATTGGATGAGGAACAATTAGAGAAGCTAGATAGGTTATTAGATATTTTAGGGAAATAGAAATATAATATTGTTGGGACGTCCGCTGGACGTTCTATTTTTGTAAAAATTAAGAAATGGACAATGAAAATATTTAATGTTATAATTTTAATAGTATTATGTAAACCAAGGAGGAAATAAATATGAAGACAAATGGAAAAGTAAAACTTTTATTAGTTTTAGTTGTATCCATTGCTTTGATATCTAGTATATATTTATATAAGTATAGCAGCAGACAATATAAGGAAATTCCATATAAAATATTTTTAGCTCATTTGGAAAGAGGATCAATAGAAGAAGTAGAATTAAGCGATAAAGCAAAACTTATAGGTAAGTTAAAGAATGGGGAAAGTTTTATTACAGATAATCCAAGAACGGAAAATTTTAAAGAACAATTGTTGCTTCATAATGTCAAAGTAAAAGAAGGAGAAACGAACGCAATTTTAGGTCAAGGCATAAGCTTTATACTTTTATTAGCAGGTATCGGAGTTGTGGCATTTATGATCAACAAAAATAACTCTAAACAAGCTGAGAAGGAAATGGCTACTATGTCTAAAATGGATGCTGAAGATTCATCTTCAGATAGGACTACCTTTGATGATGTTGCAGGAAATGAGGAAGCAAAAGAGTCATTAAAGGAGTTAGTAGATTTTATTAAATATCCGGAAAAATATGATAGATATGGAGCTAGATTGCCTAGAGGAGTATTGCTATATGGGCCTCCTGGAACTGGCAAAACCTTATTGGCTAGAGCATTGGCTGGAGAATCCAAGGTTCCTTTCTATGCAGTATCTGGATCTGATTTTATTCAAGTTTACGCAGGGCTTGGTGCAAGCAGAATAAGGGAATTATTTAAAAAAGCTAAAGAAGATGGAAAAAGTGTAATATTTATCGATGAAATTGATTCCTTAGGTAAGAAGAGAAAGGGTTCCAATTCCCATAGTGGTAGTGAAGAAGGGGATAGGACATTAAATGCCTTATTGACGGAAATGTCAGGTTTTAAAGGTAACGAAGGTATAATAGTAGTAGCAGCAACTAACAGGGTAGATACTTTAGATGAGGCATTATTAAGACCAGGAAGGTTTGACAGGCAAATAGAAGTTGGACTTCCAGATGTAAATGCTAGATATTCTATTTTAAGACTCCATAGTAAAAACAAACCTCTTTCAAAGGATGTGGATTTGAAAAAGGTTGCATTAGAAACGGTATATTTTAGTGGTGCAAAACTTGAGAATTTAATGAATGAATCGGCAATGATAGCAGCTAGAAAAAGGGATAAACATATTACTATGGATCATATCAACAAAGCTTACTACACTGTTTTAGTAGGAGAAGAAAAAAAGGATAGAAGCAGTATATCTATGGAGGATAAAGAAATTACAGCTTATCATGAAGCTGGACATGCACTAGTTGCTAAAAAATTATCCAAGTTAAATCGAGTAACAAAAGTTAGCATAATACCGAGTACTAAGGGTATGGGAGGATTTAGCGTAAATATACCTCCAGATAGGATGTATCAGACTAAGAAAGATATTATCACAAATATTAAGATTGCATTAGGTGGAAGAGCAGCAGAAGAGATAATATTTGGCAAGGATAATATTACTACTGGAGCGTCCTCAGATCTTCAAAAAGCTACAGAGATGACTTTATCCATGATAGGCTCTTATGGCATGGATGAGGAAGTAGGATTGATTAACTATGATGTAGTGTTGAGCAACAATCTAAATACGGATATTTCTTTAATGGAAAGGACTAAGGAGATGCTAGAGAGATTCTATATTGAAACTAAGGAAATATTAAATAAGAATAAAAGATATTTAGATGACATAGCAGATGTACTCATAGAAAAGGAATCCTTAAATGAGGAGGAAATAAATAAAATTCTAGCAAATTAAAATTTGTTATTTAAAATTTCTAAAGCTTACTTGCAGATTATATTGGTAAAGGTTATAATAGATTTAGACAATATTTCTGCGGTGTACGTTACCCAAGTAATTCAACCGACATAGTGAATACGGGAGTTCGAGTTCAGTAGCAAAGAACATGCCTTCTTTGGATGGAAGTTCTGAACTATTGACAGGGCACCCACCTTGTGAGAGGCGGGTGTGAATTAATTGGGAGGACGGCATTGCGGTAATTAGAAAAACCCTTAGGATTTTCCTAAGGGTTTTTTGTATATAATAGTCTATTTAGTTAAACAATAATAATAGATAAAGATGAGAGAAGGTATACTATGAAGACGGTATGTCCATTGTGTAATGGATTATATAATGTGGATTACAATTGCCCAAAATGTAATGGAGTGATGGTAGACAAAGGTCCAGAAGTAAATTATATGGATAATTATAGCCCCTATCTACTAGATGAAATAACCCATCTAGTAGACGGAGTAAAGAATGATAAATGCGTACATATATATCAATGTTCAAACTGTAATTATAAAAAACGTTATTCTATAGAAAGAAAAAATATTTAGCCTATGTGGATAGGGAATTTTTTTCTTTCTTTAAATAAATATATATATTTAAATCCAAGTTCACGAAGGAGCTTTTCAGCTCCTTTGTACTCATATCCAATAAATTCTGGACTATGGGCATCGGAACCTATTGTTATTATTTCTCCTCCTAACTCCTTATAGAGTTTTAAGATTTCTAACTTTGGATGATAGTATTCAAGTCCGTATTTTATACCAGCAGTATTTACTTCGATTCCTTTACCTTTTTCAATTATTAATTTTAAAATATCTTCAACTATATGAGAATATTCATCAAAGTTAGGCAATGTAGTAGACTCATCAAAATATCTATCAATATAATCTATATGACCTACTACATCAAAATTATTGAAGCTATTAACACATTGGTATAAATACTCATAATACTCAGTTAAAGCATCTATGGGGCTTTTATCGCAGGTAAATCTATCTAAATGTATATCTTTTCTATTAATAGAGTGAACAGACATTATAACAAAATCAAATGGATTGCTATCAATAATGTCATCATATCTTTCACTAAGATGAGGCTGCATTCCAATTTCAACCCCAGCTAATATTTCAATATTTTTTAGATACTTATATTTGACTTGCTTTACTTTTTTAAAATAATCATTTGTTCTAAAATCAATATCAATTCCGTTTTCCGTTACATCATAATCCATGTGATCTGTAAAACAGATACTTTTCATATTATTATTGATTGCTTCTATAACCATTTCTTCCATCAAATATTTACAATCCATAGAGTAGTCACTATGGATGTGAAAATCGTACATATTCAACACCCCTATTTTATATTAACTTACACTATTTTACTTTAAAAATTGCAAATAGTAAAGACTATGATTGAAAACTTTCTTTGTATTGAAGTTTATATAGATCATAATAGATACCTTCTTTTTCAAGAAGCTCTTGATGATTGCCCATTTCTTTTACAACTCCATGATTTAAAACTATGATCTTATCTGAATTTTGAATAGTAGATAATCTATGGGCTACGGCAATAGTTGTTCTGCCTTCTATTAACTTTGATAATGCATCTTGAATTAAGAGCTCTGTTTCCGTATCTATGCTAGAAGTTGCTTCATCTAAGATTAATACGCTAGGGTTGAAAGCCAAAGTTCTGGCGAAAGCTAACAATTGTCTTTCTCCCGAAGATAAAGTAGAGCCTCTTTCCATAACGGGCTCATCATATCCTTTAGGTAATTTTTCTATAAAGTGATGAGCATTTACATATTTTGATACTTCTATAATATCTTCATCTGATATACTATCGTTATTCAATCTTATATTATCTTTAATAGTTCCTGTAAATAAGAATACATCCTGTAGGACTACTCCTATATGCCTTCTTAGTTCATATTTGTCGTATTCTCTAATATTTACTCCATCTATTAATATTTCTCCCCTTTGAATATCATAAAATCGAGTGATTAAATTGATTATAGAGGATTTACCAGCTCCTGTTGCACCGACAAAGGCCACTACTTCACCAGGGTTAATTGTAAAACTTACATCCTTTAATACCCAGTTTTCCTCTTCATAAGCAAACCAAACATTTTTAAATTCGATTTTTCCTTTAAAGTCGGTTATAGGTATAGGATTTTCTATATTATCAATTTGAATTTCTTCATCTAAAATCATAAATATTCTTTCACTGGAAGCCATAGCGGCTTGAAGTATATTATATTTTTCCGTTAAATCGAGTATTGGCTCAAAAAACCTCTGTAGATAGTCTATGAAGGCGTACAATACACCAAATTCAATATAACCTGAAATTACTTGTCCCCCTCCAAAATATATTAGAAGTGCCAGTCCAAGGGAACGAACTACTTCAATTGAAGGTCTAAAAATTGCATATATGCCTATTTCTTTTTTTGCAGTTTGTAGGTAGTCACTATTTATTTTATCAAATTGGTTGGAAACCTTATCTTCCTTTTTAAATATTTGAATCGTTTTCATACCAGTAATGTTTTCGTTTAAGGTAGAGTTTATCTTAGCTAATTGAATACGACCTAATCTGTATACCTCTCTAATCCTTTTCCTAAATACTACTGAAGCTAAAAATATTAAAGGCATTAGACAAAAGGAGAGCAGGGCTAATTTATAGTTCATTTTAAGCATAACTATTATAATTCCAATTAGAATAAAAATATCCTTAAATAGGTTAACCAAAACTCCTGTGTACATTTCGTTTAAGGTTTCCGTATCGTTAGTTACCCTAGTTACCAAACGACCTACCGGATTTTTATCAAAATAGGAAATTGATAAGGACTGAATATGGGTAAAGACATCTTGTCGAATATTGAAAACAATATTTTGACTAGTATAGTTCAAAATATAAACTTGCAAATAATTAAATAAAAAGGCTATGACTATAGATAATATAAATATGATGCCTATTTTATTAAGTCCGTCTCCATCATATTTCCTAAAGCCTTTATAATCATCTCTTGATAGTAGAATACCCTTAGAAGGATTCTTTTTCTGAACATCCACTAGATAATAAAGATTATCTTCTTTTACTATTGTTTTTTGAGGATAAGTATTTAGCTTATCCTTTTGTGATACTTTATCTAGTCTAACATATTTTTTATTGTTAAAAATAACGCCATCATAGGGCTCAGATAATTCTACTTCTGCCATAGGCTTTTTATAACCATTTATATAATCATCTATGGCTATTTTCAATAGATAAGGTCTAACAAGTTCTAGTCCAGTAATTAACATCATTAAAACTATAGTAAGCAATAGATAGTGCCAATAGGGTTTAGCGTATTTTAATAACCTTCTCATCAATTTAGAATCGTAAGCTTTACCGATTATTTCGTCATCATGATAGTTTGAACTCATATTATCCCTCCAATTGCTCTTTATATATTTTTTCTTCTAGGAGTTGCTTTTCATATAAATATTTATATAATCCATCGATATTTATTAAATCATCGTGATTTCCTTGTTCTATAATCTTTCCATCATCTAATACAATAATCTCATCAGCATCTTTAATGGTAGATATTCTATGACTGATTATAATCGTCGTTTTCTTATATAAAAGATTCTCTAAATTATTTAATATTCTTTCCTCAGTTTCTGTATCCACACTAGACAAGCTATCGTCTAAGATCAATATAGGTGCATCCTTTGCTATAGCTCGAGCTATGGATACTCTCTGTTTTTGACCTCCCGATAAGGTAACTCCCCTTTCACCTAAAATGGTATCAAAGCCATGAGGAAAATCTATAATATTATCATAAACTTCTGCCGCTTTAGAGGCTTCGATCATTTCGTCTTCAGTTATACTTCTATCAAGGGCAAATCCAATATTGTCTTTAATAGTTGTAGAGAATAAGAAATTATCTTGGGGTACATAGCTAATATTCTCTCGTAAGGATTTAATTTTAATATGGTTTATGTCCTTACCATCTAATAGTATATTTCCTTCATCTAGCTCATAGAGCCTTAAAAGTAAATTTACTAAGGTGGTTTTTCCACTGCCTGTTCTACCAACTATGGCTAAGGTTTTACCAGCTTCAATATCAAAACTAATATCTTTCAACACATAATCTGTTCCTCCAGGATATTTAAAATAGACATTCTTAAATTGTATTTTACCATCTACATTATCTAATGAAATAGCTTGTTTAGAGTCTACAATTTCAGGAGTTTCGTCTAGTATGGTATTAATTCTTTCCATAGAGGCTTTGCCTCTTTGTAATAGATTAATAACCCAACCTACAGCCATCATAGGCCATATTAAAAGACCTAGGTAATTATTAAAGGCAATAAAATCCCCTAAAGTTATGGTGTCTAGTATTACAAGTCTTCCACCATATATGATAACAACTAGAAAGCTAATGGAAGCAATAAATTGTATCAATGGATGAAAAGTACCAGATATTCTTACTAATTGCAGATTTTTATCTAAGTTGTTTTTATTTACTTCAGTAAATTTATCCGTTGCTAAATCTTCTTGCACAAAGGATTTGATGACTCGAATTCCTGCGAAATTTTCTTGAGTAATATCGGTTAAATCAGAAAATGCTTCTTGTACTGAACGAAACCTTTTATGTATGACTTTACCAAACTTGCTTACTACAAAGGTTAGAAAAGGTAAAGTAAATAAAGCAATAAAAGTAAGCTTTGGATTAGTAGTTCTAACCATCATTATAACGGTTAGTATAGTCAAGAATATGGAATCAACAATCATAATAATCCCTTGTCCCAAAGCAGCTCTCACAGCGTTAATATCATTAGTAGCATGAGCCATTAAGTCCCCAGTTTTATGGGTATTAAAATAATTAGGGGATAGGGTTAACAAATGATTAAAAAGTTTATGCCTTAAATAATATTCCATCTTTCTTGAAGTTCCTAGAATATAAATTCGCCAAAAATATCTTCCTATGGCAATTATTAAACCGGTTAATAAGATGAGTAGACTGTATCTTATAAGTTCTTGAAATTTTAAATTTCCCTGTTGAAATAGGTTGGTAGCTTTTCTTAATATCTGTGGAACCATCAGTTGAACAGAGTCGATTAATATCAACCAAACTATTCCAACCAAGTAACTCAACTTATGTTCATTAAAAAAGTCTCTTAAAGTTTTAAAAGCATTCATAATAATCTTGCCCCCTTAACTGGAATATTTCGACACTCAAAATAATAGCTGTAATTCATATTATAATATAAATATTAATTATTTAAAGTATAAGATTGATAATTTTGAAAATATATTTATTTTAACCAATGTTTTAACAAGATAAAAAATCTAGTAATAATTACATAAAAATTACTTAATATGAACAAAATACTATCATGAGATTATAAAATGAAAGATACGGAGGTACAAGTATGGAATTAAATACAAAAGAAGTATTGAAAAAAAAGATATTAGATGCACAAGAGATGGTTAGAGATTATGAAATGTATGCTAAAAATGTTCAGGATGTGGAAGTATCAGAATTATTTAGAACTTTTGCTGAGGAATCAGGATATCAAGCTAGCAAATTACAAGAAATATTGAAAAAAATCGACAATAAATAAATTTATACTTGAATATCTCCCTTATAACTTATAAAATTGACAATAGAACTGATTAAAAAGTCCTACTTCAGGGTAATTAATGTTCATATTAAAAATACTACAGAAAAGGGGAGAATATATATGAAATTAGGCGAAGTTTTAGATCAAAGAAGAAAAGAGAAAGAAAGGCAACAAAAAAAGGAGACTGCTAAGAAGATAGCTGTAGGGACTGCAGTTGGTACTGTAGTAGGGGCTGTCACAGGAGTAATCTTGGCTCCAAAATCGGGTAAAGAAACTAGAGAAGATATAAGCAAAAAGACTAAAGGAGCAGCACAAAATGTTAAAAAAACTGTTAAAGATTCAGTAGATGCAATTAAAGAAGGAGAAGCAAAACTTAAAAAAGAGATAAAAGAAAAAGTAGAGGAATTTAAGGATAGGGATATGTTTGAAGTAGAGATAGGCTCTGATAAATTAGAAGAAGAAACTGAAATAGAGGTACAACAAGATTCCGATAATAACGAAGAAATGTAGTAGGTGATGCTTATGACCGCTACTATAACAATACAAGAATTATTAACGTTTATCTTATATTTATTAGGAATAGGTTTATTAGGATATTTAATTGTGCTAATAAAAAATGCCAATAAATTGGTTTCAAATGCTAAAAAGATAGCAGAGAAAAATGAAAAAGAAATTAATACTACTTTAAAACAGCTTCCTGAAATTAGTACCAATTTAAATTGTATAACCGAAGATGTAAAAGAATTAATAGAAAATGTATCGCCAGAAGTAACAGATTTAATGACCAATGCAAGCTCTATTACAAACAAATTGGATACTACTAGTGAAAAGATATTTGATGCCATTGATTTAGTAAGTGATAGTGTAAGTGATACTGCCGTAACTATTCAGGATAATGTTAAGAATGTAACAGATTACATAAAATTAGTTATGGAAATAATAGATATAATAAAAAATGCATTCAAAAATCGATAACCTTTATTAAGAGAACCCGCTGGGTTCTCTTTTATCTAAAATTGTAAAATTCTTAAAAAGAAATAGAAGGGAAATAATAAATTTTGGTGAATATAGATAGTATATAGGAATATATATAAGGGGGAAATTATATGGGTAATGCAATAACTTATGGTCACAGAGGTGCTTCAAAATATGCTCCTGAGAATACATTTTCTTCATACATTAAAGCAGTGGAAATGGGAGCAGATGGTATTGAAATAGATGTGCATAAGAGTAAAGATGGGCATTTAATAGTATGCCATGATGAAAAGGTGGATAGAACTACAAATGGTAAAGGTTTTATTAAGGATTTAAGTTTAAAGGAGATCAAAGCTCTAGATGCAGGTAGCTGGTTTTCTAAAGATTTTATAGGTGAAAAAGTTCCTCTGCTGGAAGAAGTATTAGAATTTGTTAAAAAAGAAGATATATTATTGAATATAGAAGTTAAGAATGGACCAATATTTTATGATAAAATTGAAGAAGATGTAATAAATGTAGTTAAAGCCTACGATTTAGTGGAGCAGACTATAATATCTTCCTTTAATCACTATAGTTTAGCTTACATTAAAAATATTGCCAAAGAATTTAAGACTGGTATACTATATATAGCAGGTATGCTTGAGCCTTGGGAGTACGCAAAAAGTGTTGGGGCATCGGCTATACACCCATTATTTTTAACCATTAATAAAGAAGTTGTTAAACAATGCCAACAAAATGGGATTAAAGTAAATCCTTTTACAGTTAACGGGGAAGAAGAACTTAAACTTATGAAATTATTTAATGTAGACGGTGTTATAACTGATTGTCCAGATATATGCAAAAAAATTTTTCATGATTAAATAGCTATGAAAGGTTGATATACAAGATGAAGAAAGCGAAGATAATATGTAATCCTTCTTCTGGAAGACAAATAATTCAAAGAAAGTTGGATTACCTATGTAATTTATTAATAAACGATGGATATATTGTAGCGAAGTTTAATACTGAACAAAAAGATGATGCAATGATGGAAACCATAAAGTCCTGCAACGAGGGTTGGGATTTTATCGTGGCCTGTGGTGGAGATGGTACTGTAAACGAGGTGGCAAAAGGTATAGCCAAAAGTGAAAGAAAAATTCCTGTAGCCATTTTATCAGCAGGGACAGTAAATGATTTTGCTAACCATATGGGAATACCAAAGAATATGGATGATTTCTTTAGAATGATTAGAGATGAAAAGGTAATCAATGTGGATTTGGGAAAGGTTAATGATGAATATTTTATAAACGTAGCAGCTAGTGGACTTTTGACTAATGTAGGCTATCAAGTGCAACCTGAGGTGAAGGCTGTTTTTGGTAGAATGGCCTACTATATGGAAGGGGTAAAGGAAATACCAAAACAAAAATTTGATCCTATAAGGGTAAGGTTTGAATCTGAAGAGTATACAAAAGAAGAGGATATTTTATTATTTTTAATATCCAATAGTGCTTCTATAGGCGGATTTAAAAGGTTAGCTCCTGATGCTAGTGTATCTGATGGCTATTTAGATGTAGTGATTATAAAGAAGTCAGAAGTAGGAGATTTAGCCCAAATATTTATCAATATATTTAAAGGAGAACATGTAAACCACCCAAATGTATCCTATTTTAAATCTAAGAGAATTAAGGTGGAAACTGAAGAGGAAGTTACCATCGATATTGATGGAGAATATGGAGGAAAGCTGCCAGCCACTTTTGAAGTAGAACCAGATGGTTTTAAGATATTTGTACCATAAGTTAAAAGTTCATCTAATATAAAGAGTAGATGAAAATAAGTATTCTGGAGGAGATGTTTTGGAAGACAAAGGTTTGTGTGAAAATGTTGTTAGTATTGAAAGACATTTAAGAAAGATTGATTATATTATACGATTAAAGGGCAGGGAAATATTAAACGATTTCAATATTACAGTACCTCAATTTACTGCATTACAAATTCTTATAAACAATGGTGAATTGACTATAGGTGAATTGAGTCAAAAAATGGCTTTAGCTTGTAGCACTATAACCGATTTAATTGATAGAATGGAGAATAGTAAACTTGTCATAAGAAAAAAAGATGAAAAAGATAAAAGGGTTGTTAGAATAGAAGTATTGCCTATTGGGTATGAAATTGTAGAGAAGGTTCTTCAAGAGAGGGTTAGATTCTTAGAAGCAAAGATGAGTGGATTAACAGAAGAAGAAAAGATTGCTCTAAACAAAGGACTTGAATCTTTATATACTGCAATGAAAGATAATTAAAGATATTACGTTATTTATTATGAATTTGTATAAGTTAATAAAGGGGAATATGTTATGAAATTAATAGATAACAGATATAAGGTGGATAGGATCTTAGAGGATAATTTATATAGTTCTGTTTTTGAAGTAATAGATTTTTGGAATAACGATAGAAAATTATACATGAAACTTTATAATGTAGATAAGCAAAACGATGTTATAGACTGTTTTATCAATAATTTTATTCTATTATCGAAAATAAAACATAAATTTTTACTTACAAGTGATAGGTTTAATATAATCAATACGATAGATAGAAAAAAATTAAGCATTAAGCAATATTATTCAACTTCCGAATATATAGACTCACCTAGTCTTGATAAATCATCTCATAAATTAGGCTTTAAGGAAAAGTTGAATATAATTCTACAAATATGTACAGTTTTGGATTTTTTACATTATAGAGGAGTAGTATATAAACATTTGAGTCCTTCTAATATCTTTTTATTAGAAGATGAGTCCATTAAGATAAAGGATTTAGCAACTATATATGAGAGAGTTATAAATACGGATTATGATGATTTAACAAGATATTTTATTGCTCCAGAAGTGATATTAGGGCATGAAGAGGTAGTAAATAAAAATGCAGATAAATATTCTTTAGGAATGTTAATGATATATCTATTAACTGAGGATTTTTATAGATCTGATAACAGAGAATTTAATTATATATATAAAGAAAAGCTAAATGATTCCCAAATTGCTTTTTTAGATAGGATAATAAATATATTGATTAGGAAAAATCCTGTTACTAGAGATTGTACATTAAAGGAAATAATTGAAAACATAATAAATCTATTTAATATGGATTATAAACGTGATTTGGTAGAAGAAAGAGGAAGCTTAAATTTTGATACTAAAATAATTGGTAGAGAAAAGGAAATCGAAAGAATATTAAAGATTGATGATGAATTTATTATCGATAAGGGTTATAGGAGAGCTATTCTAATAAATGGTGGCACAGGCGTTGGTAAGACAAGGCTACTCAAGGAAATAACTCATATTTTAAAGATGAGAGGAAGAGATGTCTATTATACTGAGATTACTGAGCAGGATAATATAGATATAAAGCCAATAACCAATATTTTACGTCAGACTATTAAAGATGTCCCAAAAGGTATACTAGAGAAATATGGAAAAGAACTGATAAAGGTGTTGCCAGAATTAAAATTTTTATTGGATATAGATTCTTTTAATGATTTAGGTGGAGAGCGGGAAAGATTAAGGCTGTATGATAGGATAACTAATTATTTAGAAGAGATTTCTAAGGACAAGCCTATATATTTAATTATAGACAATATTGAAAACTGTAATGCCCAGTTTTTATTTTTATTGGATTATATAATCAATAATATTAGTAAAGGCAATATAATATTGATAATATCTTTTAATGAAAAGATGATATTAGAAGAGGCAATTGAAAAAAGCTTTTTTAAAAGATGGAGAGCTCAAAAAGATATTGAAGAAATAGCAGTTACTAATTTAGATTTATCAGAGATAGGAGAGTTTATCCAAAATATATTAGGGATGAGCTATAAACCATTGAAATTTTCTGCAGTCATGTTAAAGGAAACTCAAGGTAATCCAAGGTATATAGAATATATGATGAAAGATTTGTATTTAACTGGAGAGCTATTTTTGCATCCAGAAGGTTTTTGGGAGATAAAGACTCAGAGATACACGGATATTTATTTTTCTTCCAGTATAGATGAGGCTATGAAGAATCAGCTAAATCTAATAAAAGATGAATATAAGGATATAATGGAGGTTATATCCATATACAATGATTCTATGTCAAAGAAAACATTGTTGAAAATTTTAGATATAGATATTGAGGATTTAAATAAAAAATTGGACAATCTAATTTCTATGAGGTTATTAGATGAGAGAGTTGCTGACTGGGGATATAGCTATAACATAAATAGCGTTCAATTGAAAAAACTTATCTATCATCAAATCCCACAAGAAAAAAGAGTTGAACTTCATAAGGAGATGGCTCAGCTATTAGAAGACACATATATGGATAACTATAGAGGAATATTAGACGAGTTAATCTATCATTTAATTTCTTCCAATCAACTAGATAAGGCACTAGATTATATAGTCAAAGAAGCAAAAAAAGATGAAAATATATTTAGTTTTCAGTCAATGGTTTTATGGCAAGAGTCTTATGAGCTAGCTAAGGATTGCGAATCTGAACATAAGCTTGAAATATTAGAAAATTTAGGAAAAATTCATTTTCTAAAGGGGGAAAATGATAAAGCTTTAGAGATATATGGAGAACTTTTCTCTGAAGGAGAAAGGCTGGGAGAAAGGGAGTATACTATAGCTGCTAATATAGGTATCGGGGAAATCTATTTAAAAAAGAGTTTAACGGATTTGTCTTTAAAGGAAGCTAAAAGGGCTATGGAAACATCAAGAGAATTAGGCTGTTTAGATGGCTTTTTTGAATCTCAAATATTATATAATAAAATATTATTAAATGATGGGAAAATAGAAGAAGTAGAAAAAAACATGGAGAAATTGTTGGAACTTGCGTTGGAATATGAATTAAATAGGCACTTAGGAAACATATATAATATAATGGGACTTATAGAGTATTACAGAGGTAATGTAGGAAATGCAATACTTAAATATGAGGAAAGCATTGAAGCATTTCATGAAATAGGAGAATTTATTGATTCCACTAAGCCGATTAACAATACTGCTAATATATATTCTCAGCATGGGGAATTTGATAAGGCGATGAAATATTATGAAAAGGGATTAGGCATCGTTGAGAAATATGATGTTTTGAATGTTAAATTAGTTTTTCTTAATAATATAGGCTCAGCTTACTTAAATCTTTATGATTATGATAAGGCTAAGAAGTATATAGAGGAGGCTAGGATTACCGCTATAGAGGTAGAAGATACCAATATGGTGTTTATGACTCATATCAATCTTGGATTAATCTATTTGTTAACTGGTGATTACGAACAGAGCTATAATTTTTATATAATTTTAAAAGAAATATATGTTAATACTCAAGCCTTTAATTTTGAAGTAATCAGTTTTTATTACAACTATCTTGGTGAATTTTATTATATTTTTGGGAACTGGGATGAAGCTTTAAAGTATTCTCAAAAAGCTATGGATGATTATAAGGAATTTAGCAATATAGAGTATTTAATGATAAAGACTAGAATAGTTTTAATTGAATACTTTAAGGACGGTTTGTATAATAAGAAATATATAGAAGGCATTAGAGCTGAGATTAGAAGTATGAATTTATATTTTCATAGAAGAAAAGTCTTATTGGATTTAGCTATTATTCCATTTTTGGAAAGGGATTATGAATATGTATTAGATATTTTGAAGGAAGATAGTGAACTTGAAAAGGATTATTTTGTACCTAGTTTCAATTATATTAGAAAAATATTACTATACGGTATAAGGCAATATGGATATGGCTATGAAGATAAGATAATTTTAGAAGAAGATATGAAAAAATATAATCTACACTTTATTGATATATTTGCCAATAAACTATTAGGATTTAAATATTTTGAAGATGGGAAATATTATCAAGCTATTAATTATTTATTAGAAGCTCTAGATATTATATATAGATTGATTAGAAATATTCCAAATAGGGATATGCAAATTAGTTATATTAAAAGTCGAAAAGGGGATATAATAAAATTAAAATTATCAGAAGTTATATATGAGGCATTTGGTAAAAAGCTAGATTACTTATGTATAGACGATTTAAACTCTAATGACAACATTGAAAAATACTTTAACTATAAGTCCTTACTCAGATTGATGAACGATGATGAGTTCATAAAGATAACGGAAACAAGCTATCTTTATGAAGGAACAGAGGGCATAAATAGCATTGAAACCTTAATACAAAACCTAACAGGTAACTATGAATTCAATTTAAAATTAATTTTAAAATATCTTGCTAAAGAAACTTTTGCACAAAGAGGGTATATATTGCTCTATGATGAGAAAAATAATAAATATCTACCTATTACAACTTTGAATGGAGATGTAGAATGGTTGCCAAATGAAAATCTACTGGCCTTAGCCAATAGATATGAAAGAGGAATTTTAATAAATGATAATTTGGGAGAAAATATTATAGGACTCCATAGAGAGTTTTTACCTAGGGACACAAGAGCGTTAATCTGTATTCCTATTACAGTTTCAAGGATGAATAATATCCATATGAAAAAAGAACGAAGAAAAAGTAAAGTGGTTAATGTCCAAAGAAATGAAGGCTATATATATTTAGAAACCGATAGAATTTTTAACCGATTTGATGAAACAAGATATATGCTATCGAGTTCATTATCTCAAATAGTATATATGAATATTGAAAATTATAAATTAAAGATACTGTCTACTATTGATAAATTAACTGGTACCTATACTAGAAAACATTTTGAGAATGAGCTAAATAAAATTTTAAATGAGGCTAAAAGAAGTGGAGAGTGTTTTGCTCTTCTAATGGTAGATATTGATAGATTCAAAAATATAAATGATACCTATGGTCATAGGAAAGGCGATGAAGTTTTAAGTAAAATCGGATATTGTCTCCTTAGCAGCATAAGAACTACTGATATAATAGGTAGATATGGAGGAGACGAGTTCATTATAATTTTAAAAAATGTGGAAGAAGAGGATGCCGTAAAAATAGCAGAAAAAATTAAGAAAAATATTGATAAAATTAGTATATCTAAATTAGAAGATCCTATAACCATTAGCGTTGGTATATCCATGTTTCCAAAACATAGTCAATTTAAAGAAGAGTTAGTTGAGAAAGCAGATCAAGCTCTTTATAGAGCTAAGGAAAAAGGAAAAGATATGATGGTTTGGGATACTCATCTGTCTAATACTATAAATAGGGTGGATAAATTGGCAGGAATATTATCTGGAAGTATAAATCAGGATCAGAGACATGTTTTATCTATATTGGATGTTATTGATTTAGTCAAAGAAAGTGGTGAAAAATCAGAAAAGATATATAAATTTTTAGGTAGATTAATAGAAACATTAGAAGCTGAAAGTTCTGCATTAATTGAGTTGGATTATGAGAAAACATCTAATACCTATGCTCGATCAAGATTAACTCAACAATGGGTAGATGATTTTTCTATTAATTATGATATAGTAAAGAGAGTTATGGATAATAAAAAAGGTGAGTATTTAATAGATTGGGAAAGCGTTAAAGAAGTAGACGTTTTACTAAATACACCTAATTGGAAATCCGTTATGGCTATTCCCTTAGTAACCAATGGCAAACTTAATGGGGTGGTTTATGTTACGGTACCTATAAAGGAAAAGGAATTTGATTATAATTCTTATAATTTAGCTAAAACACTATGTGGAATTTTTTCAACAGTAATATAGAATTTTATGCATTATACAGCGATTAACGAATATGATATAATATTTTATACAATTGGTATAATTGTTAAGTAGGGAGGTTTAAAAAATGGCAGCAACAATTAAAGATGTAGCAAGATTAGCAGAAGTATCTATATCTACAGTTTCAAGAGTCATTAACGATTCAAAACCTGTAAGCCCTGAAGTTAGGAGAAGAGTACTTGATGCTATAGAAGAATTAGGGTATAAACCTAATGAGGTGGCGAGAAGCTTAGTTACAAAGAAATCAAACCTTATAGGAATCATAGTTACGGATATTGGTAATTCATATATAGCCCAAATGGTTAGAGGAATAGAAGAAGTAGGAAGAATGTATAATTATGATATCATTTTATCCAGTAGCTATGGAGATGTGGAGACGGAGAAGAAGTTTGCTGAGCTATTGAGGAGTAAACAAGTGGAAGGTATAATATTAATATCTGAAATAATTAATGAAGAGGTAATAGAGCAAATAAAGAGTTTTAAGATACCTTTTATGTACTTAAACAAATATTATAATAACTTAAATTTACCATCTGTATCTATCGATCATTATGAAGCAGGTCTTAGGATGACTAATTATATTATAGAATTAGGTCATAAAAATATTTTATATTTAACTGCAAAAGATGATGAAGAAACATCTTTGGAAAAATATAAGATTGATGGATATAAAGAAGCAGTAAAAGGATTGGAACAAGGAAAGGAATTTATATATTCTGCCAATGGATTTAGTATAGAAGATGGTTATGAAGCAGGGGATTCAGTTGTTAATATTATCCGTGAGAATAATATTACTGCAGTTTTTTGCTGTCAAGATGAAATAGCTATAGGGCTTGTTAACTATTGTTATGATAATAATATTAAAGTACCAGAAGATATTTCCATTTGTGGATATGGGGATACAAAAATAGCTTCAATCTATAGACCTAAATTAACAACTATAAAGGAACCTTACTATGATATTGGTGCAGTAGCTATAAGAAAGATTATAAAACAATTAGATGACGATGAAGTAGAAAAAGCAAATACTTATTTACCAATTCAAATAATGAAGAGGGAAAGCTGCAAAAAAATTCAATGAAAATTTTATATTTAAAATAGTAGTCAATGATTTTTATAGTGGGATTTAATGATAAATAATTTGGTGGTGTTTTATGAGAACTTTTATTGGGTTGGATTTTGATGATAAATTAAAGGAAAAATTATTTAAAATTCAAAATATCCTTAGGGTTGACTCTATAAAAGGAAGTTGGGTAAATAAATCTAACTTCCATATGACTTTGAAATTTTTAGGAGAAATAAAAGAAAAACAAATATGTTATATTGAAAATATACTTAAAAATGCAGCTTGTAAATATTCGCCTATACAATTGAGTTTAGATGAATTGCGATATTTTAATAAAAAAAATGAAGAATATAATGTAATTTGGATAGGCTTAAAAGGTGAAACTGTGAAACTAAATCAATTATATGATACAATAGAAAAAGAGATGCATGGTATTGGCTTTGAGTTAGAAAAAAGAAGTTTTAAACCCCATATTACAGTGGGAAGGAGAATCATAGTGAACAAATCCTTTGATGAAATAAAAGAAGCTGTTATATATGAATTAGAGTATGATTTTATATTGGATGATTTGTTTCTTATGAAAAGTGAAAATATTATGGGAAATAGAATATATACTCCAATAAAATCTTATAAGTTAGGAAATGATTACCAAAACGACCATAGATAATATCTGTGGTCGTTTTTTACGCTTTACCTAAATAATGTATGAAATTATCATAATATAATGAACTGGAGGAGATAACAATGAGCAAGATTTTTATTGACGGCAACAGCTTAACTTTAGAAAGCTTTATCAATGTAGTAAGAAAGGGCTATAAGGTAGAATTAACTGAAGAAGCAATTGAAAGGATAGAAAAATCAAGACGCCTTGTAGATAAGTTTGTAGAAGATGAAAAGGTAGTGTATGGAATAACTACTGGGTTTGGCAAATTTAGTGATGTATCCATAACAAAAGAAGAAACTAAAAAATTACAAAGGAACTTAATAATATCTCATGCCTGTGGTGTAGGCAAGCCCTTAGATGAAGAAACAACTAGAGGAGTAATGCTTCTGAGAGCTAATGCACTATCAAAGGGTTATTCTGGTATTAGGCTATCCACTTTAAATACATTAATAGATATGTTAAACAAAGGGGTACACCCTGTTATTCCTGAAAAAGGTTCTCTTGGAGCAAGTGGAGATTTAGCACCCCTATCCCATATGGTTTTAGTAATGCTTGGAGAAGGAGAAGCTTATTATAAAGGAGAACGTTTATCGGGTAAAGAAGCTATGAGTAAAGCTGGAATACCAATAGTTGAATTGACTTCAAAAGAAGGGTTAGCTTTAATTAATGGGACTCAGGTTATGACATCTATTGGAGCGTTGGCAATTTATGATGGTATAAACTTAAGTAAAATGGCAGATATAACAGCTGCTCTAACTATAGAAGCCCTTAATGGGATAGTAGATGCCTACGATGAAAAGGTTCATAAGGTTAGAGCACATCGAGGACAAATGGATACATCCAAAAATCTAATTAATTTATTAGACGACAGTCAGATGACAACTAGACAAGGAGAAATAAGGGTGCAAGATGCCTATACTCTTAGATGTATTCCTCAAATACATGGGGCTAGTAAGGATGCATTAAAGTATGTAGAAGATAAGGTGTGTATTGAAATCAATTCTGCAACAGATAATCCACTTATATTTGAAGAATCAGAGGAAGTTATATCAGGAGGTAACTTTCATGGACAGCCGATGGCACTAAGCTTTGATTTTTTAGGAATTGCGTTATCTGAATTGGCTAATGTATCAGAGAGAAGATTGGAAAGGCTTGTAAATCCAGCTTTAAGTGGATTACCAGCATTTTTAGCTAAAAATGGTGGATTAAATTCAGGATTTATGATAGTCCAATATTCTGCTGCTTCTTTAGTATCAGAAAACAAGGTATTAGCTCATCCGGCGAGTGTTGATTCCATACCATCTTCTGCAAATCAAGAAGATCATGTGTCAATGGGAACTATTGCTGCAAGAAAAGCTAGAGAAATTTTGGAAAATGCTAGAAAGGTACTGGCTATGGAACTTTTAGCTGCTTGCCAAGGAATAGATTTAAGAGATAAGAAAAAACTGGGAAAAGGAACAGAAATAGCTTATAATATAGTTAGAGAGCATATACAAACCATTGAAGAAGATACCATAATGTATAAAGAAATAAATAGATGTGAAGAGCTTATTAAATCAAATACAATAGTTGATGAAATTGAAGAGAAAGTAGGTAAATTATTATAAAGGAGGAATTTAAATGTCAAAAAATTATGATATTAAGGAAGCTATGACTATTAAGCTTGGAAGTGAGCTGCCACCTGAACCTAAATTTGTAGAAGGCATAAGAAGAGCTCCAAAAAGAGAATTTAAGCTATCTAAGAGGGAGACTGAGATAGCTCTAAAAAATGCATTAAGATATATACCAGAAGAATTACATGAAACTTTAGCACCAGAATTTTTAGATGAGCTATTCACTCGTGGTAGGATTTATGGCTATAGATATAGACCAGACGGACCAATAAAAGGAAAATCAATTGATGAATATAAAGGCAATTGTATTGAAGGAAAAGCATTTCAAGTTATGATAGACAATAATTTGGATTTTGATGTAGCTTTATATCCTTATGAGCTGGTGACTTATGGAGAAACGGGGCAAGTGTGCCAAAACTGGATGCAATATAGGCTTATAAAGAAATATCTTGAACAGTTAACCGAAGAGCAGACATTAGTAGTTGCATCTGGACATCCACTAGGATTATTTAAATCCACACCTAATAGCCCAAGGGTTATTATAACTAATGCATTAATGATAGGTATGTTTGATGATGGAGAACATTGGAACAAAGCTCAGGCAATGGGGGTAGCTAACTACGGTCAGATGACAGCAGGAGGTTGGATGTATATTGGACCTCAAGGGATTGTACATGGCACCTATAATACCATACTAAATGCTGGAAGGATGAAACTTGGAATAAAGGATGATGGAGATTTAAGAGGTCATATATTTGTAAGTTCAGGCTTAGGAGGTATGAGTGGTGCTCAAGGAAAGGCAACTAAAATAGCCAATGGAGTAGGCATAATAGCTGAAGTTGATTATTCCAGAATTAAGACTAGATTAGATCAAGGTTGGATAGATGTAAGTTTTGATAATTTAGATAAAGTATTTAAAACGGCTAAAGAATATAAGGATAGAGAAGAAGCTGTTGCTATAGCATATCATGGAAATATTGTAGACCTATTGGAATATGCAGTTGAAAAAAATATAAATATAGAGTTGCTATCCGATCAAACCTCATGTCATGCTGTTTATGATGGAGGGTACTGCCCACATGGGTTAAGCTTTGAAGAGAGAACAGAGATGTTAAACAACGATAGGGATAGATTTGTTAAATTAGTAGATAAATCTTTAAGGTATCATTTTGAACTAATACACAAATTAGTAGAACGGGGAACATATTTCTTTGACTACGGAAATAGTTTTATGAAAGCTGTATTTGATGCTGGAGTAAGTGAAATATCTAAAAACGGAATAGATGAATCTGAAGGATTTATATTTCCATCTTATGTAGAGGATATTATGGGACCAATGTTGTTTGACTATGGATATGGACCATTTAGATGGGTATGTTTAAGTGGAAAACATGAAGATTTAATAAAAACAGATAGGGCGGCTATGGAATGTATAGATCCAAATAGAAGATCTCAAGACAGGGATAACTATATTTGGATAAGGGATGCGGAAAAGAACCAGTTAGTAGTGGGGACTCAAGCAAGAATTTTATACCAAGATGCTTTAGGTAGGACAAAGATAGCTCTTAAATTCAATGAGATGGTGAGAAACGGGGAAGTTGGACCTGTAATGATGGGAAGAGATCATCATGATACTGGAGGTACAGATTCTCCATTTAGAGAAACTTCCAATATTAAAGATGGCAGTAATGTAATGGCGGATATGGCTACCCAATGTTTTGCAGGAAATGCAGCAAGAGGAATGAGCTTAGTGGCATTACACAATGGCGGAGGTGTAGGAATAGGCAAGGCGATAAATGGTGGATTTGGAATGGTGTTAGATGGAAGTGAAAGGGTAGATAATATATTAAGAACAGCTATGCCTTGGGATACCATGGTAGGAGTTGCTAGAAGATCTTGGGCAAGAAATGAAAACTCTATTAAAACTGCTATCGAATATAACAAGAAATTTAAAGATACAGATCATATAACTATACCTTATATAGCTAATGAAGAATTAGTAAAGAAATTAGTAGATAAGGAATATGAGAAAAATACGAAAAAATAGGAGGGATGTTAAATGGCTAGAATAATTCAATGTGTTCCTAATTTTAGTGAAGGTAAAGATAAAGAGATAATTGAAAAGATAGTTGAAGAAATAAGAAGAATGGATGAAGTAAAACTTTTAGACTATTCCATGGATAAAGACCATAATCGTTCTGTAGTTACTTTTATTGGAGAACCAGAAAAGGTTATAGAAGCAGCTTTTAATGCATCGAAAGTTGCATCGGAGTTGATAGATATGAGGACTCATACTGGAGGACATCCTAGAATGGGGGCGACAGATGTAATTCCTCTAATACCCATATCTGATGTAACTATGGAGGAGTGTGTAAAGTATTCTAAGGAATTGGGAAGAAGGATTGGGGAGGAATTAGGTATTTCGGTATTTTTGTATGAAAAATCTGCCGAGACACCTGCTAGAGAAAATCTTGCAGATATTAGAAGAGGTCAATATGAAGGAATGGCTGATAAATTAAAACAAGAAGAATGGCAGCCAGATTTTGGGCCTAATATTTTAAATGAAAAGGCAGGTGTAACAGCGGTAGGAGCAAGGATGCCTTTAGTAGCATTTAATGTAAACCTAGGAACAGATGATGTTGAAATCGCAAAAAAAATTGCCAAATCCGTTAGGGCAAGAACGGGAGGTTTCACATACTGCAAAGCTATAGGATTGGAAATAAAGGAAAGAAATATTGTACAAGTTTCTATGAATATGGTAGACTATACACAAACATCACTATTTAGAGTATTTGATACTATAGAAAGAGAAGCTAATAGATATGGAGTTAATGTAATAGGAAGTGAAATTATCGGTTTAGTACCTATGCAAGCTTTGGTAGATGTAGCAGACTATTACCTAAAATTAGAGAACTTTAATTCAAGTCAAATCCTTGAAAAAAGAATGTTTGAATAGGGTGAGGCATATGAAAGCTGATTTGGTTGTAAAAAACATAGATAATTTAATTACGCTAAAGGGTCCTAGTAGAGCAAGGACTAAAGAGGAAATGAGAGAAATTGGTCTTATAAAAAATGGTATAGTAGCTATTAATGGGGACAAAATAATTTATGTAGGAGAAGGAGAACTGCCAGCTGATATAGAAATCGATGAAAATACTCTTTTTTTAGATGGAAAAGGTAAAACTGTAACTCCGGGTTTAGTTGATTCACATACCCATCTAGTTCATGGAGGTTCAAGGGAACACGAGTTGGCTATGAAACTAAATGGGGCAAAGTATTTAGATATACTAGAAGCTGGTGGTGGTATACACAGTACTGTAAGTGCTACAAGAAAGGCTAGTTTTGATGAGCTATATAGGAAAGCAAAGAAGAGTTTAGATATAATGCTAGGATATGGCGTTACTACTGTAGAAGCTAAATCTGGATATGGATTAGATGATTTTGACACTGAAATAAAACAAATGGGGATAGCTAAAAAATTAGATGAGGATCATCCAGTAGATGTAGTATCCACTTTTATGGCTGCCCATGCTATACCATCAAAATATAAAGATAATCCAAAAGAGTTTATTAATATAATAATTAGTGAAATGATTCCAGAAGTAGCAAAAAGAAACTTAGCTAAATTTTGTGATGTTTTCTGTGAGAAAGGCGTTTTTACAGTAGAGGAATCAAAAAAGATATTAGAGGCTGGGCTAAGCCATGGACTATTGGCAAAAGTACATGCTGATGAAATAGAATCTTTAGGCGGAGCAGAATTAGCAGCGGAAGTAGGCTGTGTTTCAGCAGATCACTTAGTTGCAGCTAGTGATAAGGGAATAAAGATGATGGCTGAGAAAGGCGTTATAGCCAACCTACTGCCTGCTACATCTTTTAATTTACAAGCTAATAAATTTGCTAAAGCTAGAAAGATGATAGAAGAAGGCGTGGCAGTATCCCTATCGACAGATTATAATCCGGGCTCTTGCCCTACAGAAAATATGCAGTTGGTTATGAGCTTTGCATCGATTATTATGAAATTGACTCCAGAGGAAGTTATAACTGCTGCAACTATTAATGGAGCAGCCTCATTGAAATTAGAAGAGAAAATTGGTAGTATAGAGATAGGGAAAAAAGCAGACTTGGTTATATTCGATGCTCCAAATCTCAATTATATCATATACCATTTTGGAATTAATCACACAGATAAAGTGGTGAAAAACGGTAAAGTAGTATTTGAAAAATCCAAACATATATCATGCTAAGAGGGAGTAGCTACAGTACTTATTACTGTAAATAAGGTCAACATACTGGTAGAAATACCTGGTCTTATTTACTCTTAATATAGAGGAGCAAGACTTTTAGTTTAATAGATTCATCTATTAAACTAAAAGTCTTTTTAATATAATAAAAAATACTATAGAAGAAGGAGAAATAAGTATGTTAACTGAATTAGTAAGGGCATTTTTTTTAATATTTGCAGCTGAAATGGGAGATAAAACTCAGATAATAGCGATGACCTTTGCGACTCAATATAGAGTTAAAGAGGTGTTGATGGGAGTGTTTCTAGGAGTTTTTTTAAATCATGGATTAGCAATAGTATTAGGAAGATATCTATCCAAATTAATACCTATGAATTGGATTCAGTTGATAGCAGGATTTATGTTTGTTATCTTTGGGCTATTAGCATTGAGAGAAGAGGATGTAGAGGATACTAAAAATAAAAAAACATTTGGACCAATTCTTACAGTGGCATTGGCATTTTTTGTTGGTGAACTAGGTGACAAAACTCAACTTACTGCTATGACCTTATCAGCAGAAGGAAATTACCCATTTTTTATATTGATTGGAACTACATTGGGCATGATGGGAACTAGTGGATTAGGAATCTATGTTGGAAGTAAAATTGGAGAAAAAATACCAGATGTTTTTATTAAGATAGTTTCCTCACTGGTGTTTGTATTTTTTGGAACACTGAAATTATATAGTTGGCTGCCTAAACAATTTTTAAATCCTTTATATGGGATTATCTATTTTGGAATCGTAATATCCATACAAATTATATTCATAAGAGGATTGATACTAAGAAGAAAATATATAAATAATTCACCTATGAGAGAAGTAGCAGCTACATTATATATACAAACAAGAATTTTAAATAAAGCATTAGATGAGATCTGTTTAGGGGAAGAAAAATGTGGAAATTGTTCTGGCATTACTTGCATCATAGGCTATACAAAGGAGATGTTAAAAGATGCAAGAGATAACGAAGAATATTATGTTAAAGAAAATATAGATTTTACTAAATTAATTAAAAAGGATTTCGATAAGGATAAAGTTATAGAAGCTTTAAGTTTAATAATTGCTGATTATATAAGATATGGTACAGTGAAAGATGAAAAATTCATCATAAATCAGATTAAAGGGTCTTTAGAATCAATTTTATTTGGTAGAAGATTTAAATTTGATGGTAATTTGCCTAAATATTTGAAACAAACAAGGGAGATAGACAGACATTTAGGTGAAAGTTTAGAGCAGAGAATCAACATGAATCTTAGCATTACCTACTAAAATAATGTATAATTAAAGAAGGATAAACACGATTTATGTAGAATGATATAAGTAATTAAGGAAATAAGGAGGAATAGTATGGCTGAAAATCAATATGTAGTATTCAAATTGGGTAAAGAAGAGTTTGGGATTGATATAATGAATGTAAAAGAGATAATACCTCATCAGGAATCAGTGCATGTTCCCAACACTCCTAATTTTATTGAAGGGATTATTAATTACAGAGGAAATGTTATCCCCATAATAAATTTAAAGAGAAGGTTTAAAATAGGAGCAGAAGAAATTACAAAGGAGACAAGAATAATAGTTATAAATTTAGATGAAAAGGAAATAGGATTTATAGTTGATGAAGCTTCCCAAACGCTAAGATTAGAAGAAAATCAAATAGATCCTACACCAGATATAATTTCAGGAATTGACAGAAGATATATTATTGGAGTAGGTAAAATTAGTGAGGATAGATTATTAATACTTATAGACTTACAAAAAATATTAACAGATGAGGAAAAAGATGAGATAGAAATGTTAGATCTATAGAAATTTGAGGTGTATATCATGGGAGAATCTTGCACTAAGGTTGATAGAATAAATGAAATATTACAAGAGACCATATATTCTATTGAAAATAGTAGAGAAGAAATAATTGAAATAGTAGAACATACTAGAAATGAATACAAGAAAATTGAAGAAGAATTAAACCAAATCAAAGAAAAAGTCGATAAAACAATAAGAGAGGTTGACTTATTAGAAATAGAAGAAAGAAAAAGTAGAGCCTACCTATCTTCTGTGAGCAAAAACTTTAATATATATTCTGAAAAGGATATAAAAGAAGCCTATGATAGAGCTAATGAAATTAGAATAAGACTATTGCTTAAGAGGGAAGAAGAAAAAACTCTTATAGAAATGCGTGGGGACAAAGAGCTTAGATTAAAGTCTGCTATAGACGTCTATAAGAAAGCTGAAAAAGTTGGGAAATCAGTAAGTGTTGCTACCGAATATTTAAAAGGTAATTTAGATGAAATATTATTTACAGTAGATGATCTTAATAAACGGCAGTTTTTAGGAATAAGAATAATTGAAGCACAGGAAGAAGAAAGACAGAGATTAGCTAGGGATATTCATGATGGACCAGCTCAGTCTATGGTCAATATATTAGTTAAAACTGAGCTTTGTGAAAGATTAATGGATATTAATCAAGAAAAATCTAAAGAAGAATTAAAAAATTTAAGGGTTGTTGTAAGAGACACTTTGAAAGATATAAGAAAGATAATATACGATTTAAGACCTATGTCTTTAGACGACTTAGGACTTATTCCTACTTTGGAGAGGTATATATATAATTTCCAAGAGGATACAGGAATTGGGGTTGACCTCAATATAATTGGAAGTGTAAAAAGCTTAGAACCTGCAATTGAAGTAGCTGTATTTAGAATAGTTCAGGAATCTTTAAGTAATGTAAGCAAACACTCTCAAGGGACATTCGTTCGAATAATAGTTGAGTTTTCCAAAACGAGGCTTAATTTATCGATAATAGATAATGGAATAGGTTTTGATGTAGAAGAAGTTAGCAAGATTGGTAGGACTGCAACAGGAGGATTTGGATTAATGAATATTAGAGAAAGGTTAGAATTGCTAGACGGCAAGATACAAGTGAATTCATCTCTAGGAGCAGGAACAAGATTAAATATATATATACCTTTAATTGAGGAGGAAAGTTTTGATGTCTAATAATATTATTACTGTAATGATAGCTGATGATCATGTACTAATGAGAGAAGGGATTAAGCAGCTTTTAGAGTTAGAAAATGATATAGATGTAATTGCCCAAGCTGGAGATGGAAAAGAAGCTGTAGAAATTGCTTTGGAATATAATCCAGATGTAATATTATTGGATATAAATATGCCAAAGATGAATGGAATAGACGTCTTAAGGAGACTTAAAGACTTTGGAGTTAGCTCTAAAGTAATAATGCTTACAATTCATGAAGACAGGGAATATCTATATGAGACTATGAAAATTGGAGCAAGAGGTTATGTACTAAAGGATTCGGATGCTGATAGCCTAATAGGAGCCATTAGAGATGTAAATGGAGGGGGTACATATATTCAACCAAGTATTGCTTCTTTATTAGTAGAAGGAATAAATAAAAATGATAAAGAATTAAACAAGGACTTATTAAAGATAAAAGCTTTAACGAAAAGGGAATATGAAGTGTTAACGTTAATTGCTGAGGGATTAAATAATAGGGATATAGCGGACAAGCTATACATAAGCGAGAAAACTGTAAAGAACCATGTTTCTAGTATATTTAAAAAGATTGAAGTAAATGATAGGATACAAGCTGCAATATTTGCATTTAAAAATAATATAAAAAAAATATAACTGGAGGTTAGCATTATGACAATTAAAGATGAGTCAAAATTAAAGGGAAAGTTATTATTAGAAAAAAAGAATGTATGGGAAGTAATAGATGAAAAAGAAAAGCAGAATTTATTTAATTTAAATGAAGATTATAAGAGCTTTCTGGACAATGCTAAAACTGAGAGAAAGGCAAATAGTGAAATTATAAAAAGGGCTAAAGAAAAAGGCTTTGTAGATTTAGAAGACTTATTAACGAAGAAAGAAAAATTAGCTCCTGGAAGTAAAGTATTTGTGAATAATAAGGACAAGGGAGTAGCCTTATTTATAATTGGAAGAGAAGATATATCCAAGGGGCTTCATATAATAGGCTCTCATATAGATTCTCCAAGACTTGATTTAAAACAATTACCTTTATATGAAGATACAAAGATGGCTTATTTTAAAACCCATTATTATGGCGGCATAAAGAAGTATCAATGGGTTTCTATGCCTTTAGCATTACATGGAGTAGTATTTAAGGATAATGGAGAAAAGGTTGAAATTGAAATCGGTGAAAATGATGATGAACCAGTATTATATATAAGCGATTTATTACCACATCTAGCAAAAGATCAGATGGCAAAGAAGCTTGGTGAAGGGATAACTGGAGAAGGATTAAATGTAATAGTTGGAAGTATACCTTGTAACGACAAGGACATTAATGATAGGATAAAATTCAATATATTAAATATCTTATATGAAAAGTATAATATCACAGAGGAAGACTTTACATCTGCAGAAATAGAAATTGTTCCTGCAGGGAAATCAAGGGATTTAGGAATCGATAGAAGTATGGTTATGAGCTATGGACATGATGATAGAGTATGTGCTTTTACTTCTTTAAGGGCAATATTGGATATAGAAGAAACAGAAAAAACAGTAGCAGGTTTATTTGTTGACAAAGAGGAAATTGGTAGTGTAGGAAACACTGGGATGACATCTGCTTTCTTTGAAAATGCTGTAATGGATATTATATATCTGTTGAAAGGTGAAAGTAATATGAATTTATTTAAGAAGACTTTAGCTAATTCTAAAGTTTTATCAGCTGATGTTGCGGCTGGATTTGATCCTAACTACCCAGAGGCATATGAAAAGATGAATAGTGCATATATGGGAGAAGGCATAGCCATTGTAAAATATACTGGTTCTAGAGGAAAAGGTGGCTGTAATGATGCAAACCCTGAATTTATAAACTATGTAAGACGTATATTTAATAATAATGGAATTGTATGGCAAACTGGTGAATTAGGCAAAGTGGACCAAGGTGGCGGAGGAACTATTGCATATATATTAGCTAGGTACGGAATGGAAGTACTAGACTGTGGAGTACCAGTGCTTAGTATGCATGCTCCTTATGAGGTGGTAAGTAAAGCTGATGTATATATGACATATAGAGGTTATAAAGCATTTTATCAAGCAAAATAAAAAGCAGGGAGAATTTTTTCTCCTTGCTTTTTATTTTAGGCGCACTTCCACGAAGGCATAGCTAATACATTTCACAGGGAAGGCTTTGTTGAAAATTCATCTATATAGTCTAAAACAAAGGTTTTAAAGGTTTCATTTAAAGGGGATAGCTGTCTTTTTTTGTGATAAACGAAATAGAATTTTCTGCTTAGGTCAATTCCGTCTACATAATAGACTTTGTATTTATCTAAATTAATATCATCTGCTACGGCTCTTTCCGATAGAAAGCTTATACCTACCCCTAAATGTACCAATTCTTTAATCGTTTCAGAGTCTTCAATAAAAGCTCCAATCTTTAAATCATCGATGCTAATATGTTTTTTCTTCAATACATTTTCTAATAAATCTCTAGTTCCTGAACCTTCTTCTCTTAGAAGAATTTTTTCATTTAAAATATCTTTTAGTGATAAGTAAGAATAATTAGGTTTAGAATAATAATGATTTTTTGGAGCTATTACTAATAGTTTATCTTCTATTAGTTCAATATAATCTAAATTACTAGAAGGATACTTAGCCCCTACAATACCAAAGTCTGTATCTCCTTCTATAATACTATTTATAACATTTTTTGAATCATTATCAGCTAAAGTAAAAGATACATCGGGATATTGCTGTAAAAAGCTTTTTATAATACTAGGTAATATATATTTTCTTGGGACGGAACTAGAATAAACATGTATATGACCTTGAATCCGTCCTTTATAGGATGCTAAATCAAACTTTGCCATCTCACAAGAGTTTATAATATTAATAGCGTATTTATAAAGCAAACTACCAGCTTCTGTTAAGGATATGTTTTTACCTGAACGATTAATTAAAAGGGTTCCCAGCTCTTTTTCTAAGTTCTGAATATGGTTGGTTACAGTCGGTTGTGTTATGAAAAGTTTTTCTGCAGCACGAGAAAAACTTTTTAAATTAGCTACTTCAATAAAGGTTTCAAGTTGTCTTAAATCCAAATTATAATCACCACTTTCTTTTGCTATTTTATGAGACTTGTTTTATCTACTATATCATTATTTTATCAAATATATAGGATTTATTATAGCTTTATTCTATCAAATATATAAGATAAATGGAAATAAAATATTATTTTTTAAAATAACCGTTGACAAAAATAAAAAAAGCTGGTATATTAAAATAGCTGTCGGGAAACAATAACAAATTAAACTTACAAAATAAAAAAGTTTAAAAAAGTTCTTGACATAAAGATTCAAATTTGTTATAGTTAATAAGTCAGCTGCGAAACACCGCTGACAACAATGAACCTAGAAAACTTAACAGTGTGAAG
>LN874946.1:722724-763362 GCA_001282665.1 Clostridiales bacterium mt11 | reverse complement strand
GCCCAGATAGCTCAGTCGGTAGAGCAGGGGACTGAAAATCCCCGTGTCGGTGGTTCGATTCCGCCTCTGGGCACCATTTAACAATTGATAATTAACACAGGACAATGGACAATTAAAAACCATTGTAAGAACGACCTTTGGTCTTCAGAAAGACCTAAAAGATAGACTCTGGGAATTGTTAACTGTCATTGAATGTGCGGAAGTGGCTCAGTGGTAGAGCATCGCCTTGCCAAGGCGAGGGCCGCGGGTTCGAATCCCGTCTTCCGCTCCATTATTTTAGCTCAGAAATACAATGTTTCTGAGTATTATAAATTGACTGATGNCAACCAAATTTTCTGTCTGAGCATAGCGAAGACATACGATTAGGAGTATCCGAAGGGTGCAACCATTATTTTTTAATTACTTTTTAAGGACAATCATACATATGGCGGCGTAGCTCAGTTGGCTAGAGCATGCGGTTCATACCCGCAGTGTCAGCGGTTCAAATCCGTTCGCCGCTACCATTATTTATCTTTGATAAAAATTGTGAATTTTGAATTAAAAGGATGACCTTGAAGATAGACCCAAAACATTCAAAATTCAAAATTTTGCGAAGCAATACATGGCCCTATGGTCAAGCGGTTAAGACATCGCCCTTTCACGGCGGTATCCCGGGTTCGAATCCCGGTAGGGTCACCATTTAAACAATTGACAATTAAAAAACAAAAAAGACTTAAAAGATAGACATTAACAATTGTCAATTAAATAAGGGCGCATAGCTCAGCTGGGAGAGCACCTGCCTTACAAGCAGGGGGTCATAGGTTCGAGCCCTATTGCGCCCACCATTAACTAATTGACAATGTACAATTAAAAGACTCAAAAGATAGACCTGAATAATTGTCAACTGTTAATTGTCAATTGATATGTGGCCTGGTAGTTCAGTTGGTTAGAATGCCAGCCTGTCACGCTGGAGGTCGAGGGTTCGAGTCCCTTCCAGGTCGCCATTTAATCAATTGAAAGTTAGAACCATCGTAGAGACGACCAAAGGTCGTCAGAAAGGCCCAAAAGATAGACCTTGATAATTGTCAACTGTCAATCGTCAATTATCAATTCTATAAGCTGGTGTAGCTCAATTGGCAGAGCAACTGACTTGTAATCAGTAGGTTGGGGGTTCAAGTCCTCTCACCAGCTCCAAAAACACTTTTGAGGAGGAGTTCCCGAGTTGGCTAAAGGGGACGGACTGTAAATCCGTTGGCTAAGCCTTCACTGGTTCGAATCCAGTCTCCTCCACCAATTTAAATATGCGGTATGCGGAAGTGGCTCAGTGGTAGAGCATCGCCTTGCCAAGGCGAGGGCCGCGGGTTCGAATCCCGTCTTCCGCTCCATTATTTTAGCTCAGAAATACAATGTTTCTGAGTATTATAAATTGACTGATGTATGCGGGTGTAGCTCAGTGGTAGAGCCCCAGCCTTCCAAGCTGGTTGCGAGGGTTCGATTCCCTTCACCCGCTCCATTTTATTTAACCCTATGGATTAAAAATTGTGAATTTTAAATTAAAGATAAAAACAAAACCTTTTCATGTGAGTTGCTTAGTCGGGGTCGCTAATATTGTTACTAAAGTTTTTTTACCAACCAAATTTAATCACGGCGGCATAGCCAAGTGGTAAGGCAGAGGTCTGCAAAACCTTTATTCCCCAGTTCAAATCTGGGTGCCGCCTCCAACTTTAATATATGTACCTATAGCTCAACTGGATAGAGTGTCTGACTACGAATCAGGAGGCTCAGGGTTCGAGTCCCTGTAGGTACACCATACGAAACCTTGCAATTTCAACTGTTGCAGGGTTTTTATTTTTACATACTTTGGTTTACATAATGACGTTTTGGGCACAAATTGGGGACAGATTTAAGAAAAAATAATAAATACATCTATTTCATATCTGTATTTTTAGGCTCTGAATCAAGTTTAAATACTTTATTTATTATTTTTGCAGGAGCTTTTTTTAACAACTATTAAATTATCCTCATTTGTGCCACTTTCCGTGCTGTTTTCACTATTTTTAATTATATTATCAAATATATTTGCTGATTCTTTCTCTACACTTTTCAGAACATACATGATAATGCCTCCGTCCCTTTATCAAGTAGTAGCAATATTAAAATACTTTTTCAAATGTATACCCTTTACGACCTACTCCATCTCCGGTGGTGCAATTGCCATATTCGGTTATGGTATAGCCGCATTTTTTATAAAGGTTCTGTGCTGGGATATTATCATCGGTAGTATGTATACCCATTTTTATGAAACCCTTTGATTTTGCATAGTCTTCTGCAAAACGGACAGCAAATGTACCTATGCCTTGATGTTGTCTAATGTTGGTGACTATAAGCATACTTATCCATGCCATATCATTATTTAAAAGTCCATTGATTCGTAGCCATGCAAGAGGAATGACTCCTCTGCAAATAAGAAAATTTTGTTCGTCAGGATCATCTTTTTCAAGGATTTTTTTCCACTCGGAAAGCGGAATTTCTTTTCCATGCAATGCATCAATATTTTGAGTATAAAACATATAAACGAATATTGCTTCATTTATTGTTGCGGGGATAACTTCGAATTGGGGAGTCAGGATTAATTCGAACATGGAATTTCCTTTGTTTAAAAAAGAGTTAAAATTCTCATATGGCTTTTCTTTAAATCCAATAGATTTTTGAAAATGAATACTTACTGTATCTAATGAATCGACATAACAACGAAGAACTTCAGCACCCTGTTCTATTAATTTTTTCTGTGCTGCCTCTACCATTTTTGTTCCAATTTTCAGTTTCCGATAGTTTGGAGATATAAAAAGGTTTCCATAATACCAAAGTTTTGGATTTTCCTGACTTTTAAGACAATAAAGCCATCCGATGACATCATCTGCTGCATTTGTAGCCACTACATTAAAACAGTCGGAAAGATATTTGCCTTCATAAATAAATTCCTTAATTTTATTGACATACTTTGGATTATATGTATGCCACTGTAACAGGCTTATTTTTTGTGCAAGTTCGTTTGTGAGAAAATCGCTTATTGAAATTATAATAATGTCCTTATCTGAATTTTGCTCCTTTAACAATTATTTTCACCTCTTTTAAATAATTTTCGGATATAAAAACAACCTCTAGTAAAATCAGAGACGACAATCCTATCTACATTTGAACGAAGATGAAATTCTTATTTGATGGACAAAATGGTGTTTTGGTTTATTAGGACTGTTATTTTGTCCACCTCGCTTTTATTTAATATAGTAAATAGTACCATATAATTTGAAAAGCTGCAATGTTCAAACTTTGATTGACTTTTATACACATTTTCTAAAGTAACATTACAAAATTGCTGTATCCTTGCCATTAATTGTATATAATACTAATCCATGTTATAATTATTATCAAATCTTATTTGTTTATGAAAGGAATGTGATTTTATGTATAAACAGGATTATATAATGAGATTAATAAGAGAATCGATAAAGTTTTTAGCAAAAATTTTTCTACATATTAAAGATGTAGATGAGACGAATTATGATTTAGTGTATGAGAAGGAGGACTCTCAAACTGATTATCTTCATAGTGAATTATTGAAGTTAATAAAATTAGGTGAAATAAATAAAGCTGAAAATCTATTATTTGAAAATCTAGATACTGAGAATAAAAAACATATAGAATTGGCATTAGATTTTTATAATAGATTAAATCACTTAGATGATGAATTTTTGGAGGAAAGTAATTTTTCTCGAGGGGAAATAGTGGATGGATTAAAGGATATAGCAAAAGAATTCGGACTACAGAATGGAATCCCTTTTCTAGAGTAAATTAAGAATAAAAAGATTATCCATATAATAAAAGAGAAATAACTGATATGAAGATATTATTAGGAAAGCAAAAATGGAAATATAGAGATTGTGAAATTTTAAAGGGAACAATAAATTTATAAATTCTGTCACTATATATATTTGAATGTTCTAAAATAAATATTATTTTGGAGGTGTTGATATGAGGAAACACAGTACTAGGAATAAAGCTGCATGGGAATATCGTGCTTATGAATTTTGGTGTAGTCAAGGGAGTCCAAAACAAAAGGCAGAATATATTATGAAGGACCCAAAAACCCGTTTGCGATACCATCAAAAATATTTTGAGGATATAGAAAATTTGAAGATATCAAATGTATGTGGTTCTAATGGAAGAATTGCAGTACCTCTAGCACTTTTAGGTGCTAATGTAAGGGTCTTCGACATATCAGAAGAAAATAAACGTTATGCACTGGAATTGGCTGAATGTGCAGGAGTTCAAATCCAATATGAGGTAGGAAACTTTTATGATGTTAATCTAAAAAAATATTCTTCATATTTTGATATGACATATTTGGAAGGTGGAGTTTTACATTATTTTCATGATATCAATAGCTTTTTAGGTAAATTGTTTTCAATACTAAAGTCAGGTGGAAAATTAATTTTAAGTGATTTCCATCCTTTTAGGAAAATTAATCTTAATGGTTCATCGATGATGAGCGTTTCCCAAACAGAGGGAGACTATTTCGATACACATACTCATTATTGCAATGTAGCATATAAAAGCTTTTTTCCAGAAGAAGAGCAAAATTTATTTCTAGACTGTTCCTTACGTTTTTATACCCTAAGTGAAATCATAAATTCAGTTATTAAGGCAGGATTTGTAATAAAAGAATTTAACAGGCATCCTAATTTTGAAAATAAAAAATTGCCAGGTGAGTTTTCTATTTATGCAATTAAAGAGTAATTTTATTTGATACATATAAATCCTTGTGATTATGATGATTATAGGGATTTATTTATAAACTTATATATGATTTATATAAGTTTATAAATCATAATAGATTTGCTCATAATTGATAACATATATAAAAATATACAAAATGCTAGAAATTCCAACAAATATTAAATAACAATATGATATAATTATTATCATTGGATTTAAAGATTTTAAACAAAACAATTAATTGGACAAGGGGGAGTGGTGTGAAGAAAACTATTATTGTAATTATGATATTAATAGCTTTTATATCCATCTGTTGCTATACCCAAAAACCTAATGATGAAGTGATTTCAATCTCTGATGAGATATATTTAGTGATTGAAGATAGCGTATTTAATGAAAAGGTGCCTGTAATTAAAGAGGACAAGGTAATATATATTTCTTTTGATATTGTCAAAGAAAAATTAGACCAAGCCCTATATTATGATTCTGACGATGGTATGGTTATATTTACAAATAGAGATAGGGTTATAAGATATAGAGTAGATGATAATAAAGCGACTGTAAATAATAAAGATTTCTATATAAATACTCCAATCAAAATAGTAGATGAACTACCATATATTCCAGATGAAATACTGATTAATAACTATGATGTCCATATCGATTATATTGAGGATACTAATGTGGTGACAGTGGATAGAAGGAATTCTAATTATATACAAGGAGAGGTAATAATAGAAGGGGCAGATATTAGAATCAATCATGATAGAAAGTCTCCCATCCTTTTAAAAGATATTCCAGTGGAAACGTCGGTTTTAGTATTTGAAGAGTTAAAGGATTGGTATAAGGTTAGGACTTATGATGGAATCGTAGGGTACATCGAGAAAAAATATATAAAGGTAGCCCTCTCAAAAGATATATATAAAGTTGAAGCTAAGCCTATAGAGAAGAACACTGAAATTAGCGAAAAAATAAACTTGACATGGGACTATACCAATAAGAAATCAACGGATTTAGATAGTATTGGTCATATATATGGAATAAATGTAGTATCTCCTACATGGTTTTCAATTCTTGATAAGGAAGGTAATATATTAGATAAGGGTAATATTGAATATGTAAAAAAATATAAATTACTGGGATATGAAATTTGGCCTTTAATCGATAATGGTTTTAATCCTGACTTAACCCATGAGATTCTATCCAGCAGCAAATCCCGTGAAGAAGTAATTAAGAAAATGGTTAATATTTATGAAGATTATAATGCAGATGGAATAAATATAGACTTTGAGAACATTTATTTGAAGGACAAAGAGTTATTAACTCAGTTTGTACGAGAACTATATCCAATTTTTAAAGAGAAGAAAATGACTGTATCCATGGATGTAACCCCTCTGTCTACCGCTGAAAATTGGTCTTTATGTTTTGATAGGAAAAGTTTATCTGAGATAGTAGATTATATTATGCTGATGGCATATGACCAACACTGGGCAAGTAGTCCAGTAGCGGGTTCAGTTGCTGAATACAGGTGGGTTGAAGAGAGTATTATCAATGTATTGGAAGAGATACCAAATGAAAAGTTAGTACTAGGTATACCGTTTTATACAAGGTTATGGAAAGTAGAAAAGACTGATGATGAAGAAAAGGTATCTTCTCAAGCTTTGTCAATGGAATCAGCAAATCAGTTCATAGAAGATAATAATATAACATTAGAATGGAATGAACAAAGTGGACAATACTATGGCGAAACTATAATCGATGGAGTAGATTATAAAATATGGATTGAAGATGCTAAGTCCCTTCAATTAAAATCATCTTTGGTAAATAAGTATGATTTAGCAGGGTTAGCTTCTTGGAGAAAAGGATTCGAAACGGAAGAAGTATGGCCTGCCATATCAAATATAATAAAATTAAACTAAAATCTTAACTTTTTTACCTAAAGATATTTCGTCTTGAGTTACGATGGAGTTATATGCTAGCATATTTACTCCTTCTTTTTTTGCAAGTTTTAGAGCTTTGGCAAAATCTTTATCCATAATTTCATTAGGGGTAAAAAAACCTATACCCTCCATTTGTATAAGGAAAAATATATAGCTCTTATAACCCTCTTGAATAGTTTTAATCATTTCAAGTACATGCTTTGTGCCTCTTTCTGTAGGAGCATCAGGAAACATAGACAGACCATCTACCTCCAGTGTAACACCTTTTACTTCCACAAACCCTTTTTCATCTCCCTTTTCATAGTATATATCAAATCTTGAATTGCCATAGGTTACCTCCCTTTTCAAAAAGTCTACATTAAGTAATTCTTGAATCTGATTAGAGGATATGGCATCTTCAACTACACTATTAGGGACTTGAGAATCAATATTAATTAACAAATCCCCTTTATATGCGGATATTAGAGAATATTTAGTTTTTCTATTTGGATTGTTGGATTTTTCTAGATAAACTTTAGTTCCTTCATTTAATATCTCCTTACACCTTCCTGTATTTTTAACATGGACTTTTTCTAAAGTTCCATCTATCATTACATTAGCAATAAATCGATTTGGCCTGTCTATAAATATTCCTTCAACTATGTCTAAATATTTCAAAGTAATACCTCCAATAGTATTAATATTAGAAAAATAATTTTGGTTTTATAACTACTTACAGTTAGTATTTATAAAGTTACATTATATTATATATCCCAATTATTCCATTGTTAACAAAATCATTTTAAATGTATATACTAAATAAGTAGGCTAAAAAGTATAGGAGATAAGTTTTATATTAAAGATGTTAAAAATATTGTATAATATGGACAACTGAAGCATATGTTTAAGAGGACAAAAGTGAAAAGATTCAATGGAAAAACATATTAGCATAAAAAGGAGTGGAGACTTATGTATGAATACAAAGGTGTAAGTTTAAGTATAGTAGAAGGGGATATTACGAAAATAGGGATAGAGGCAATCGTAAATGCTGCAAATAATACTCTTTTAGGTGGCGATGGGGTTGATGGTGCAATTCATAAAGCTGGAGGACCAACTATCCTTGAACAATGTAAAAAAATTGGAGGTTGTCCTACTGGAGAGGCAAGGATAACAACTTCGGGAAATATGCCTAGTAAATATGTTATACATACTGTAGGACCTATATATAAAGATGGCTCAAGAGGCGAAGATAGATTATTATATAATGCATATTATAATTCCTTAAAGTTAGCTAAGGAATATAATATAAATGCCATAGCTTTTCCATCTATTTCTACAGGGGTATACGGATACCCTAAAGATGAGGCTAGTAAAATTGCTATTAATGCCGTAACGGATTTTATCAATAAGGAAGGTGGGATAGAAGAAGTTCAATTTGTATCCTTTAGCAAAAATGATTATTTACTATATAAAAAATTATTGGATAAAAGGTTTAACAATAACTAACAGTAAAGAAAAAGGTTCCCTATATAGGCTTTATTATTATATTGACTTTTTATTTAATTTATTATAGCATTTATTATAGCTGTAAATTTAAAATAAAGGATGTGTTCGAAATTTTTGGAGATACACATAAAATAATTGCGGAAAATATATATTCAAATATTTATGATATTTATGGCATAAAACTTGATAAGGATAAATTATTATGGGGTTCTGTAGCTCCTGATATACTGCCACAATTTAAACTTCATAGGCATTATCAAGACGAGAGTTTAAACTATGTGGTAAATGAAGTAGTTAAATTGATATTTATTAGTAGATATATAGAATTCAATAGAAAAGTTGATCCAATAACGATAAGTATATTGAGTAAGAAAATAGGCATTATTTCACATTATTTAAGTGATTTTGTATGTCTTCCTCATGCAGAAAGGTGGACTTTTACATCCAGTATGTTTAAACACATAAACTATGAAGCAAAATTAAATGAATATTCCCCTCACCATGAGTTTAAGAAGAATGTTATAACCGTAGATGATATAGATATATTTCAAGATCGAATAATAAAACTTCGTTCTATAATTAAAAAATATATAAAAGATGTAGTTCAAGAGTATTCGTTAAAGACTGGATTTGAGAACGATTTAGATTTTGCATTATCACTAAGCTTGAAGACATCGTATTTTATTATTGATACCGTCAATGCATATACTGAAGAGGCATATAAAGAATTTGCTTTTGAATTTTAGTTAAACTTATCCTTCTTATCCATCGATAGGAAGGATTTCTTATATTATAATGTAAGGAGTGGAAGAGTATGAGAAAGAATAAAATTACCTTTTTGTTATCTATAATTTTAATTATAGGCATCATATTCACTGGTTGTATCTATGAACCAGTTGATGATGTGGCAAAAGATTATGAGGATAAGTTAGTAATCCATTATATCGATGTAGGTCAGGGAGATAGTACTTTTATCCAATTTCCCAATGGAGAAACATCCCTTATAGATGGAGGGACTAGAAAAAGTGGGGAAAAGGTGGTAAAATATCTTAAAGACCTAGGCATAAATAAGATAGATTATTTAATAGCAACCCATCCTCACGAGGATCATATAGGTGGATTGCCTAAAGTCATGAAAAACTTTGATATTGGCAAAGTATATATGCCAGAAAGAACAGCTAATACTCTCATATTTGAAGAATTGCTAACTGAAATTAAGAATAAAGATTTAAAGATTAACCTAGCTGAGGGAGGCAATTTTATAATAGATGAAGGAATACTTAAGTACACTATATTATCACCTAATAGGAGCGATTATAGTGAGACAAATGATTTTTCTATTGTAACTAAAATAGAGTATATGGATACTTCTTTTATCTTTGCTGGAGATGCAGAAAAAAGTTCTGAAATAGATATTATAGAAAAAGGTTATGAATTAAAAGCTGATGTTCTCAGGGTGGGACATCATGGTGGAAGGACTTCATCTAATAGTGAATTTTTAAAGAAAATAAATCCTGATTATTTTATAATAAGTGTAGGGAAAGATAATTCTTATGGTCATCCACATAAGGAAACCTTAGGTAGGCTTACCAGCATAAGTTCTAATATTATGAGAACTGATGAACTAGGAGATATAGTTATTATTTCTGATGGTAAGACACTACAAATATCAGAAGAAACTATGGTAAAAGATAAAGATAATATTCAATATATTGGGAATAAGAATACTAAGGTATTTCACGAAGAAAGCTGCGGATCGCTTCCTAAAGAGGAAAATCAAATCATCTTTAATTCCTCAAAGGAAGCTATAGAAAATGGCTATAGGGCTCATGATAAATGTGTAAAATAGGAGGGTGTTCGGTGGAGGGTATAATTGATAGATTTGAGGAAGATCAGGTTATATTAGAGATATCAGAGGGTACTTTATCCTTTGATAGAGAACTATTCCCTAAAGAGATAAAAGAAGGGGATATAGTTGAATATGTAGATAATAGATTCATTCTTAAAAAGGAAAAAACCGAGGAAAGAAAAAAACATATAGATAGTTTATTTAAAACTTTAATCAATGATGGTAAATAATGTTTTTTTACATTACATATTGACATCTATTTTCTTATCTAATATAATTATAAACTAATATACTAATATCAAAGCCATGATAGGAAGAGTAATCTATAAGGAAGTTATAGAGAGTTGAAAGAAGGTGGAAATTCAACACAGAATTATAGATGAAGAACATCCTTGAGCATCTAACCGAAATTTGGGTTTCAAAGAGTAGGCTTAGACGGTTATAGCCCGTTAAAAGCTATACAGTATCGAATGATTTTCTGTACTGGTTTTAAGTTGAGCCCTTTGCTAATTAAGGTGGTAACGCGGAAGATAACCTTTCGTCCTTTAGGATGAGAGGTTTTTATTTATTTTAAGATATAAATTTCAATATAGACTTTTGCTTTAGGAGGAATAAGATATGGATATTAGAGAAACACAAATAGCAATAAAAATTATAAAGGATTTTTTTGAAAAGGAGTTATCTGAAAGGTTAAATTTGATTAGAACATCTGCCCCTTTATTTGTAAGGCCTGAAACTGGATTAAATGATAATTTAAGCGGTATAGAGAAACCTGTATCTTTTAACATGAGAAAGTATAATCAAAAAGCAGAAATAGTCCAATCATTAGCTAAATGGAAGAGAATGGCATTAAAATGGTATGGCTTTAAAGTAGGAGAAGGAATCTATGCGGATATGGATGCCATTAGACCAGATGAAGAATTAGATTCTATCCATTCAATCTATGTAGACCAATGGGACTGGGAAAAGGTAATAACAAAGGCAGATAGAACAGAAGGGTATCTAAAGGAGGTAGTGCAAACTATATATGGAGTTTTCAAAGAAACTGAGAAAAAGATAAATGGCATTTATCCCTCCTTAGAGGACAAATTACCTGAACAGATTATGTTTATTACATCTCAAGAGTTAGAGGATATGTATCCTAACTATACTCCAAAGCAAAGAGAAAATTTAATTTGTGAGAAATATAAGGCAGTATTTTTAATGAAGATAGGTGGAAGATTAAAGTCTGGCGTTCCTCACGATGGAAGATCTCCAGATTATGATGATTGGGAATTAAATGGAGATATGTTGTTTTGGAATCCAGAATTAAAGATGGCATTAGAATTATCCAGTATGGGTATTAGAGTCGATAAATATTCCTTGGAAAGGCAATTAGAGATCGCTGGAGCTGAAGAAAGGATGACTCTATCTTACCATAAGATGTTACTAGAAGATAAGCTGCCTTTGACTATTGGAGGCGGAATTGGGCAGTCACGAATATGTATGTTTTTCTTGGAAAAGAGACATATAGGTGAAGTGCAAGCATCTATTTGGACTGAGGAGATAATTGAGGAATGTAAAAAGAATAATATCTTTTTACTTTGATCTTTTAATGGTGTAAAATAGATGTAAAAGGATAAAGGAGTTAGGTTATGTCTAATAAAAGCAGGATACCATTTGTTCTATTAGGAGTGGGAATAGGGATAATATTAACTAATGCAGTTTATACTTTCAATCCCAATATAGAGTATAAGGACTATTCAGAAGAGGAAATTATAAATTTAGCTACAGATTTAGGAATGGTTTTTATAAAGGATAATATTAAACCCCTGCCTAAAAAAGAATCCAATAAAAATATAGAAGCACCTAAAAAGGCTGAGGAAATAGAGTTTGTAGTTGAAACAGGTGACTCTTTAGAGAAGGTTGCAAAGGGACTTTTGGAACTGGGTATAATCGATGATGAAGAGGAATTTAAAAGAGTTGCCAAGGAAAAAAAAGTACAAAGAAAACTTAGAGTAGGGAAATATAAACTATCTCAAGATTTTGATTATGAAACCATAATAAAGGTAATAACTAAATCATTATAATTTTAGAATTATAGAAATAGTATTAAAGCAGCTATTGAATAAGATAGATGATCTAAAGATAGCATTGGAACAATTCCAATGCTTTTTAATTTGACTAATAAATTTATAAATTTATTTTTCAATATATAAAATTATTGTAGTATAATAGTATATGCTGTCAAGCAAAAAATATAAGATTATAATAACTATGCTAGTAGATAATTTACGTTATTTTAGATAAAAGCTAGACAAGTTATTAAAATTGAAAATAGAGTTTTCAATTTCACAGCTAGAGAAAATTTCGATTTTCCTATGTATTAAAGCAATTAAATGGTTTAATCCTCTGTTTAATTGGAAACAATTGCTAAGGGGAGGGATATAATTTGGTTTTAGCAAAAGCTAACCTTTGGGAAATATATGAGGGTCTAAAGTATAATTTTTTATATAATAATGATATTAATTCTATACATATCCTTCTAAACCTATATGATTTAGAAAGCAATATGACAAATATCTGTCCCAAATATATATCTACAAATGAAATAAGAAAAAAGGTAAAGAGGATATTAATACATAGAAAAGATAGGCAGTTGATTTCTAACAATATTGCTCTATTAATTCATGAGGATATTGATAGACTTGAGCTAATTTTATATCTGGAAGGATATAAAAATGGTTATTATCATAGTAAATGGGTAAATATTTTAGAGGATGCAGCAATTAAATATTATCCAGTTGATGAGATATATGATAGGAATTTTTTATTTCATTATAATACGTCTTTAAATGAAATTAAAATGATTAGAGAAAATTTTGAATTAGAAATGGATAATGAAGAAAAAGAAACATCATATTTGCATGATTTCATTAATATATATTGTGAAAAAATTGTTAAGGGGAAGATATATAACTTAAATATGTATACGGATAAGCAACTAACAATAGAATATAATCATAATGAAATGAATATACAAGAAGAAGAGCCTTATTTATCAACAAATGAACTAAATAGAATTTATAAAATAGTAGTTAAGACTATAATAAAAAACACCATAAGAATGTATAAAGATGCTAGTTGGTTTGGTGTCAATGATAGGGTACTTAACAGATATTAGCAATATATTTTAAATAAATTTAAGGGGGAGTATCAATGTACGTAAAAAATCATATGTTATCAAAAGAAAAATTGACAACTGTGTCTTTACAAGAGAATATCGGCAGTGCATTAGAAAAGATAAACAAGGGAGATTTTTTATCCTTGCCCGCTTTTGATGGAGATGAATTCAAAGGAATCCTAATGAAGGAAGCTATTTATAGGTACTACTTTGAGATTGAATGTGTGGATAGAGATAAATTCTTAAATGACATTAAAGTAGAAGAACTATATAACGATAATTATAAATCTATAAAGGAAAATGAATTAATAGAGAATGCTTCTTATTTGTTGAAGGAAGTACGAACTCCATTTTTACCTGTATTTAATTCTAAAGATGAGTTCGTAGGGATTTTGACCCATACTTCAATTTTTAATGCATTTTCAGAGATATTTGGTTTGGATAGAGGAACAAGGATAGTAATAAATATGTTTGATATTCCAGGGCAATTAGCTAAGTTGACAGAAATTATTAGAAAAGAAAATGTTAATATATTAAATTTTGCAGCGGTAGATGCTAAGGTACTTGATGTTTATAGGGTAATACTTCGTGTTGATACTGAGGATGTAGCTGACCTTATAGATAAAATAGATAAAGCAGGATTTAAAATAGGGGAAATAACAAAATAGCATAAAATGTATAAATTATTTTAAAATGGGAAAAATATCCCTTTAGATAGTATTGGAGGGATATTTATGAAAAAACAAAACGCCATTTTAATATTTCTGTTTTGTGGAGTATTGTTTATAACATCTTTTATATATGGCTATAAGATGATGGGGAGTCGAGCTAATAGAAAACCTTTGCTCATAAGTGATAATTCAAAGAAGAAGAGTTTAAGTGAAGATGAACTAGAGATATTGAAAGAAGAAGAAAGAATTTCACCTAATACATTTGTTGAAAAGAAGACATATTATAAATCTTGTAATCACAACATTACAAAGCTTAATAATGCAGATAATGAAATAATAAATATGACTGAAAAACAATATAGAGAATATATAAAGGAAAATTATTCAAATATAAAAATTATTTCCTTTTCTCCTAAAGAAATAAAGTTAAGGGAAGAAAGAAATCATCTGTGCCCAAATCATTATGTAATAGGGGAGTCCAATGGAAAGATAGCGATTTATAATGTAGATGAGAACGGAGAGAACATTTTAGATAAGATTTATGACAATTATCCTATTACCCTTTTGAAAGAAGTAGATCAGGAAAAGCTCATAAATGGAATAGTAGTCGATAGTGAAGAAGAATTATCAGATGTGTTGGAAAACTTCATAAGCTAAAAAACTAAGTTAGAATTTCTAACTTAGTTTTTTCTTCTAAAATGTGTTAAAATATTATATAGCATCTTTGAAAGGAGATTTTTATGATCATACTAGGAATAGATCCAGGGTTAGCAATAGTTGGATATGGTGTTGTAGAATGTATAGGTAATAGATATAAAGCTATAGATTATGGATGCATAACTACAGATGCAGAGACATTCTTTCCTGAAAGATTGAAGATAATCTATGATGAGATGTTATCTCTTATAGATAAATATAATCCTGATGATGTGGCGATGGAAGAATTATTTTTTAATAAGAATGTTAAAACTGCCATTAAAGTAGGACAAGCAAGAGGAGTTGAGGTCTTAGCTGCTGTAAATAAAGGGCTAGAGGTTTACGAATATACTCCTTTACAGATAAAGCAATCAGTAGTTGGCTATGGAAGGGCGGAAAAGAGGCAGGTACAAGAAATGGTAAAACTGTTATTAAATTTAAAAAAGATACCAAAGCCTGATGATGCAGCTGATGCATTAGCAGTAGCAATATGCCATAGCAGCTGTTTGAATTTTAAAGATATGTTTAAAATGAAATAATAAAGGGTGATGAATTTGTATGAATACATAATTGGAAAGGTTGTAGGAATTAAAGAGGATTATATAGTATTAGATAATAATGGGATAGGGTATAAGATATTTACTTCAAGGAATTCATTGGTTAGTTTGGAGATTGGAGAAACCGTAACTATGTATATCTACTTCAATTTACGAGAAGATGGAGTATATCTATATGGTTTTATCACTGAAGAGGAATTAGATATGTTTAACCTGCTTCTTTTAGTTTCTAAAATTGGTCCAAAGGTAGGTTTGGGCATACTATCTACTTTAACGCCTAATCAAATAAAGTTTGCTATATTGAATAATGATTCCAATGCTCTTTGTAATGCCCCGGGTGTTGGCAAAAAGACAGCTAGTAGGATAATTCTTGAATTAAAAGACAGAATAGATGATAATTGTATTGGTGAAGATATTGATACTATAAAAGATGTGGATATGGTAGAGAATGCAATTAATGGTCTAATGTCTTTAGGATATACGAGAGGTGAAATATTAAGAGTATTAAATAAAATAGATACTAGTAATATGGATACAGAGGATATTATAAGGGAAACTCTTAAGAGACTATCAAAACAATAAAGGAAGGTATTGATATTATATGGATAGAGTTAATGAGAGAATCGTTACAAGCTCAATACAAATGGAGGATATGGACAATGAGGTTACTTTAAGACCGAGATGGATTAATGAATATATTGGGCAGGACAAAGCTAAGGAAAAATTGAAGATATTTATACAAGCCGCTAAAGAGAGAAAAGAACCTCTAGATCATGTATTGCTTTATGGGCCACCAGGGTTAGGAAAGACTACCTTGGCAAACATTATAGCTAATGAGATGGGAGTTAATATAAGGGTTACCTCTGGCCCAGCTATAGAAAGACCTGGGGATTTAGCGAGTATATTGACCAATTTAGGAGAAGAAGATGTATTGTTTATAGATGAAATACACAGGCTAAATAGGACAGTAGAGGAAATTCTTTACCCCGCTATGGAAGATTATGCTTTAGATATAATAATAGGTAAAGGACCTAGTGCTAGGTCTGTACGATTGGATTTATCTAGGTTTACTCTAATAGGTGCTACTACAAGGGCTGGACTTTTAACTTCTCCCTTAAGGGATAGATTTGGAGTAATGCTCAATTTAGACCTATATGATGATTATAATCTACAAAAAATTGTAAAGCGTTCCTCTAATATCTTAAACATTGAAATAGACGATGAAGGTGCTATGGAAATCGCTAAAAGGTCTAGAGGTACTCCAAGAATTGCAAATAGAATCTTAAAAAGGGTGCGAGATTATGCTCAAGTTAAGGAAAGTGGAGTCATAACCTATGATGTAGCAAAGAAAGGGCTTGAAGTATTAGAAATAGATAGACTAGGATTAGACGAAGTAGATAGAAGACTGATACTTACTATGATAGAAAACTTCAACGGTGGACCCGTTGGTTTAGATACCATTTCAGCTGCTACTGGAGAAGAGAGAACTACCATAGAAGATGTCTATGAACCCTATTTACTACAAATTGGTTTTATTAATAGGACTCCAAGAGGTAGGATTGTAACGAAAAAAGCATATGATCATTTTAAAATTCATTATGATGAGGAATAGAGGTGTTAGAATGGAATCCTTTGGTAAAATACTCATAACCATGGGAATAGTTTTATTTCTAATTGGTGGATTGATGATTATTGGTGAAAAGTTTGGCTTAGGAAAATTGCCAGGAGATATTTTTATACAAAAGGGGAATTTTACTTTTTTCTTTCCTATTGTATCTTCCTTGATTATAAGCTTATTATTGACATTGATCTTGAATATTTTTAGAAGGTAGGAGATTAAAATATGAAGAAGATATATCTATCTATATTCCTAATTGTGTTTATAATTGGACTACTGATACCAAATCAATGCGTTTCTGCTAGTTCAATGGAGAACGGTTATTTGGGCATAAAGTTGACAAGCCCTATAAAGTTAAAGAACTCAATAAAATTATATAGTGAAAATGGCTTTTCAATATATAGAAAAGATGATATATTAAATGAATTAGAACATTTTGAGGACCAATATATAAGTATCAGTATTGGTGAAGAGGGTAATATAATAGTATTGGATTCTTTTAATAACAATTTATTTTCCTTTAGGGAAGATGGTTTAGTTTTATCATCTGGAGATGTATATGATAAAAGAATTAAAATTGAGGATAAAAGTTATAGGGATTATGTATTTTTCAAAAGACAAGGTAATGAAATAATAGTGATTAACTATGTAAAAATGGATAACTATCTATATGGAGTGGTGCCAAGAGAGATGCCCGCTTCATTCCCTGTGGAATCATTAAAAGCCCAGTCCATTTCAGCAAGGACCTATACATTATTTAATATAAACAAACATAGTGGTGAAGGCTATAATCTTTGTGATACTACTCACTGTCAGGTATATGGTGGTATAGACGGAGAAAATGAAAGAACTAATGGGGCTGTTGATGATACAAGTGGAATGATAATTACTTATAATGGCAATATTATAGATGCTACATATCATTCCAATAGTGGAGGATATACGGAAGATGCATCAGAGGTTTGGGGCAATAGCGTTCCTTATTTGTCAGCTGTCAATGACGAATTTTCACAAGGTTCACCAAATAGTACTTGGTCTTTTTCTATGACCTGTGCAGAAGTTGATGCTAGGCTTAAAAATAGTGGTATAAGTATTGGCAATATAGTAAATATGGAAGTATTGGAAACCTCATCTAATGGACGAGTTTCAAAGCTTAAAGTAGTAGGAACTGTAGGAGAGACGGTTTTAAATAAGGATAAGATTAGACAGGTTCTAGGTAGTACAGAACTAAAAAGTACTTGGTTTACTATTAAAAGAGATGGAAATGGCACCAATGTTAAAACCATATATGCTGTTGATGGGGAAAATATAAACCCTCAAATAGTAAATCTATCTGAATCCAACATAATAGATGGTGAATTGAAAAAGACACCGTCAAGGGATATAGGCAGTAGGGCTATTAATCGAGATAATGTTACTCAAATTGGAGATGAAAAGTCATCAAATACAGGTAATTTTATAATTGAAGGGAAAGGCTATGGGCATGGAGTTGGAATGAGCCAATGGGGTGCTAAAGGTATGGCTGAATTGGGATATTCCTGTGAAGAAATATTAAAACATTACTATACAGGTATAGATATTATAACTCAATATTGAATTAAATAGCAAAGGATGATCAAATGAAAACAGAAGATTTTTACTATGACTTACCAGAAGGGTTAATTGCTCAACATCCATTAGAAAATAGAGAAGAATCGAGGCTTATGGTTCTAGATAAGAAGACAGGAAATATTGAGCATAAAAGATTTAAGAATATAATAGATTATTTAGATAAAGGAGACTGCCTTGTATTAAACGATACAAGGGTAATGCCAGCAAGGTTGTTCGGATCTAGAGAAGGAAAAGATGAAAAGATTGAATTCCTATTATTGCGAAGAATTGAAGGAGATAGATGGGAAACCCTTGTAAAACCAGGGAAAAAAGTTAAACCTTCTAACAGGATAGTTTTTGGCGATGGAATTTTAACAGCTAGTGTACTCAGCATAGAAGAAGATGGAACTAGAGTAGTTGAATTTGAGTATGATGGTATATTTGAAGAGATATTAGATAAATTAGGGGAGATGCCTCTACCTCCTTATATTAAAGAAAGATTAGAGGAAAAGGAAAGATATCAAACGGTTTATTCAAAACATGAAGGTTCTGCTGCAGCTCCAACTGCAGGACTCCATTTCACTAAAGAACTGTTAAGGGAAATTGAAGAAAAGAAAGTTAAGATAGTATTTTTAACACTTCATGTGGGATTAGGAACCTTTAGACCTGTAAAGGTAGAAGACATTGAACAACACCATATGCACTCTGAATACTATGAAATTTCTAAACAAGCAGCGGAAACTATAAATGAGGTTAAAAGGAATAAGGGAAATATTATATCCGTTGGAACTACTACTACTAGAACCTTAGAAACCGTAGCAACCCCTGAGGGATTAGTTGTTCCAAAAACGGGTTGGACTGATATTTTTATTTATCCTGGATATAAGTTTAAAGTAGTAGACAAATTGATAACCAATTTTCATCTACCAGAGTCTACTCTTCTAATGTTGGTTAGTGCCTTGGCAGGAAGAGACAATATTTTAAATGCATATAATAAAGCTGTAGAGGATGAATATAGATTCTTTAGCTTTGGGGATGCAATGTTTATTAAATAACAGGAGGAGCAATATGGCAATAAAATTCAAAGTATTAAAGGAATCAACAGATACTAAGGCAAGGTTAGGAGAATTGGAAACTCCCCATGGAATTATTGAAACACCAATATTTATGCCTGTTGGTACTAGAGCTACTGTAAAGGCAATGACGCCAGAAGAAGTTAAGGACTTAGGAGCTCAAATAATATTAAGCAATACTTATCATCTATATTTAAGACCAGGTCATAAGCTTATAGAAGAAGCAGGAGGATTACATAAGTTTATGAATTGGCATGGACCTATATTAACGGATAGTGGAGGATTTCAGGTTTTTAGCTTAGGGGATTTAAGAAAGATTACAGAAGAAGGTGTAGAGTTTAGGTCCCATATTGATGGCTCTAAACATTTTATTAGTCCTGAAAAATCTATAGAAATACAAAATTCTCTAGGTTCTGATATTATGATGGCATTTGATGAATGTACCCCATATCCTTCTACTTATGAGTATGCAAAGGAATCTATGGAGAGGACTTCAAGGTGGGCAAAGAGATGTAAAGATTATCATCATGACTGGGAAAACCAAGGATTATTTGGTATAATACAAGGCGGTATGTATAAGGACTTAAGGGAGCAAAGCGTAAAAGAAATTACAGATATAGGGTTCCCTGGTTATGCTATTGGTGGCTTAAGTGTAGGAGAACCAAAAGAGTTGATGTGTGAAATGTTGGATTTTACAACACCGCTGTTACCTAAAGATAAGCCTAGATATTTAATGGGGGTAGGTTCTCCAGATTATCTTTTTGAAGCTGTTATTAGTGGAATAGACATGGCAGATTGTGTACTTCCTACTAGAATTGCAAGGAATGGTACAGTGATGACGAGTCGAGGTAAATTGGTCATTAGAAATGGTAAGTATTCAAAAGATTTTACTAAATTAGACCCTGAATGTGATTGTTACACTTGTAAAAATTATTCTAGGGCTTATATTAGGCATCTATTCAATGTAAATGAAATACTAGGTGCAAGACTTGCTACCATTCATAATTTATATTTTTTAATAAAACTTATGGAGAATATTAGAAATGCAATAAAAGAGGATAGGCTGTTAGAATATAAAGAAGAATTTTATAAAAAATATGGATATAGATAAAATAAAGAAGGGTTTTAAAAGTATTTGTTGAATATAGATTTAAAGAATAAAAGATAAAAAGGAGGTAGTATTTATGCAAATATTTGCAGCAGCAAATACAGGAGGAGCAGTAGGATTAAGTGGTTTTATAGTGCCAATAGGGTTTATAGTTATTTTCTATTTTTTCGCTATAAGACCTCAGAAGAAGAGAGAAAAAGAAATTAGAGAAATGAGGGAAAGTTTAAGAGTTGGTGACGATATAGTAACTATAGGAGGTATTTGTGGAAAGATAGTAAAAATAAAAGAGGATATTGTTACTATTGAAGTTGGCTCCAGCAAGACTAAAATGGATATAACAAAATGGGCAGTAGGTACTACAGTTAACAAAAAAGAAACTAAAGACGAAGATAAAGAAGATAAAAAAGAAGACAAAGAATAAAGAAGAAAGCTTCCTTTTAATAAGGAAGTTTTTTTATCAATTATAACTCCATCTCCAAATTGTTTAAATGGAATACTGAAATCTGTAATAAATATTGACTTAGTTAAATAAATTTAAAGTAGGAACAGGAGGTGGATTATATGAAAAATAAAGGCATAAGTCATGGGGCATATGTTTTAAAAAGTTTAGTGTTGTCTTTTGTTTCTACTTTTATTCTAATACTAATAATATCACTTTTGTTAACCTATACGCCATTAAAGGAGTCGAGAATACCATTATTAAATACTATTATTATGACAGTAAGTATCACGATAGGCAGCATCTATATTGCAGTTAAAATAGGGGAAAAAGGATGGATAAACGGAGGTATAATAGGAGTTTTATATTTTTTGATTTTGATGTTACTAAACTATTTATTCATCAAACCATTTAACATGGATATATATTCAATTAGTAAATTTTTTATCTCCTTGATAACTGGAATTATTGGTGGAGTTATAGGTATAAACATAAAATAAAACTTTATAAAATCGTGTTTTTATGTTATAATCATAAAAGTATAATTCCAGTTTTAAGGAGGTAATGATATGAAGCATATAAAAACTATATCTGGGAGTAATCTAAAAGATACTTTGGCTAAAGGTGGATGTGGGGAATGTCAGACTTCTTGTCAATCTGCATGCAAAACCTCATGTACAGTAGGAAACCAAAAGTGTGAAAATAGATAAACTCTAAAGGCGGTGGTTTTAACCACTCCTTTTTAATTTAGTTGAAGTCTACACTTAGGAGGATAATTATGGTAAGTAAGGTAAGTAAAGAAAGAATTCATAAATATATTTTAAATGGTAAAAATATTGTATTAGATGTAAACAGTGGCGCTGTCCATTTGGTTGATGATATAGCTTATAATATACTAGATTATTATGAAGATAACACATTAGAGGAGATAGTATCTCTGCTTAAGGATAAATACGATGAAGAAAGTATAGTTGAAGCTTATGATGAGATAAAAATATTAGAAGAAAAGGGAGTCCTATACTCTGAAGAATCCAATATTGGTAATCTAAAGTACAATGAGGATAATATAGTTAAAGCTCTTTGTCTCCATGTAGCTCATGATTGTAATTTAAGATGCAATTATTGTTTTGCTTCTCAAGGTGACTTTAAAGGGGACAGGTCATTGATGACTTTGGATGTAGGGAAAAGAGCATTGGAATTTTTAGTAGAGAACTCTGGCAGCAGGAGAAATTTAGAAGTTGATTTCTTTGGTGGGGAACCATTGATGAATTTTGACCTAGTTAAAGACCTAGTTAAGTATGGTAGAGAATTAGAAGAAAGACATAATAAACATTTCCGATTTACTATAACCACCAATGGAGTACTATTAGACGAAGATAAAATAGATTTTATAAATGAAAATATGGATAATGTAGTATTAAGCCTTGATGGTAGAAAAGAGATAAATGACAATATGAGAAAGACGATTTCAGGAGATGGCAGTTATGATATTATTCTTCCTAAGTTTCAAAACATGGTCAATAAGAGAGGAGATAAGGACTACTATATAAGGGGTACCTTTACAAGCCATAATATTGATTTTTCAAAAGATGCTCTCGATTTTTATGAGAAGGGATTTAAAAAGATATCCGTTGAACCAGTAGTTACTTCACCAGATATGGATTATGCTTTAAGAGAAGAACATATAGAGCCAGTGCTAAAGGAATATGAAACTTTTTCAAAAGAATATATTAAAATAAAGAAAGAGGACAAGGACTTTTTATTTTTCCATTTTATGATCGATTTGAACCAAGGACCTTGCCTTATAAAAAGAGCTGTTGGCTGTGGAGCTGGTTCTGAATATATGGCAGTAACACCACAAGGAGATTTATACCCTTGTCATCAATTTGTTGGAAATGAAGATTTTAAGATAGGAAATGTATTTGGAGGAACCTTAAATACTAAAATAAGAGAAGAATTTAAAAAAGCCAATGTTTATAGTAAAGAAAAATGCAGGAATTGTTGGGCAAGGTTTTATTGCAGCGGCGGCTGTCATGCTAATGCTTATAATTATCACAAGGATATAATGAAACCTTATGAAATTGGCTGTGAGATGGAAAAGAAAAGGATTGAATGTGCTATTTCAATATTGGCAAATTTGGAATAATAGATGTATAGTATAGGGAACGAAAGTTAATGCCTAATTTTATATATGGGAGGTAATATTGATGAACATGAAAAAAACCATACTGTTTATACTGATTGTTGCTCTAGTGGTTTTAGCTTCTTATACAGCAATAAACGGTATAGAAGTTGGGAAGATGAAGATCAAAAAGGCTAAGGACTCCATAGATCTAGGTCTTGATTTAGCTGGAGGAGTATATGTTATATTAGAAGCTCAGACAGATCTACAAGGAGCAGAACTACAAAAAGCTATGGATCAGACCATTATGGTAATCAATAAAAGGGTAGATGGATTAGGAGTTGCAGAACCAAGTATCGTAAAGGAAAGTAGCAAAAGGATAAGAGTAGAATTAGCAGGAATTGATAATCCACAAGAAGCCATAGATATAATCGGTAAAACTGCTCAACTACAATTCATCGATCCAAAGGGTAATGAAGTTGTAAGTGGTAAAAATGTAAAAGCATCAGATGCTAGATATCAACAGAGTGATATGGGAGATAAACCAGTAGTATCTTTGGAGTTCGATAAAGAAGGAGCAAAGAAGTTTGCAGATGCAACTAAAAAATTATCCAAAGAACAAAATGCAGCTGAAAAGATTATATATATTATGTTAGATGGAGAGATTATATCAGCACCTATAGTAGAAGATCCTATTACAGATGGTAAAGCTGTGATTTCAGGAGAATTTACCATAGATGAAGCTAACAATTTAGCAAATTTAATTAGGGCTGGTTCATTGCCAGTGGAAATGAAAGCTTTACAGTCAAGAGTTATCGGACCTACTCTAGGTTTAGAAGCTCTTGAGAAGAGTATTAAAGCTGGAACTATTGCAATTTTGCTTATATTCTTATTTATGCTAGTTTATTATAGAATACCGGGTTTAGTTGCTGATATTGGACTTGCTATATATACTTTAATAGTCGTTTATGCTATGAAACTTTTAGGTGTTAAATTGACACTACCAGGTATTGCAGGTCTTATATTATCTATTGGTATGGCAGTAGATGCCAATGTGTTAATTTTTGAAAGGATAAAGGAAGAAATAAGAAATGGAAAATCTATAAGGGCTTCCATTGAACACGGATTTAAAAGAGCTTTATCATCGGTAATGGACTCCAATATAACCACATTAATAGCTGGTGTAGTTCTTTATTATTTTGGAATTGGACCGATTAAGGGATTTGGAGTTACATTGATATTAGGTATTGTTGCTTCTATGATAACAGCAGTATTTGTAACTAAACATCTATTAAAATTAACAGTTGACATGACCAATACAAAGAATACAAAATTATATGGTGCGTAAGGGGTGAGAGCATGAACGTTATTAAGAATAGGAAGATGTACTATTTTATTTCTTTAGCAATTATTATAGTCGGTTTAGTAATGCTTGCTACTAAGGGATTAAATTATGGAATCGACTTTACAGGCGGAACATCTATACAGATTAAAATAGGAAAGATGATAACCGTAGACGAAGCCAGAGAAGTAATGAGTGAATATGATAAAGAAGCTAGCATTGTCCATGTAGGTAAAGAAAAAGATGAAATAATAATAAAGAGTAGTAAAAATTTTGACAATGATGAAATCAATAACATTATAGATAAGTTTGTAGCAAAATTTGATATCAAGAATAGAGAGTTTCAATCAGAAAAGTTTGAATCTACAATGGGAGATGAGATAAAGAAGAAAGCCTTGCTATCAGCTTTTATTGCATCGGTAGGAATGTTAATATATATAACTTGGAGGTTTGAATTTAAATTTGCTGTGGCAGCAATTGTTGCTCTACTCCATGATGTGTTAATAACATTATCAGTATATGCAATATTTAGAATACCAGCAAATAGTGCTTTTATTGCAGCAATACTTACCATACTAGGTTATTCGATTAATGACACTATAGTAATATTCGATAGGATTAGGGAAGAAACTAAGCTAAATCCTAGACAATCCGTTGAAGATACCATAAATGGTAGTATTAGAAAATCCTTGACTAGGACTATAAATACCTCTTTAACAACTCTAGTTTCAGTATTGATTTTATATATAGTAGGGGTTGAAGATGTAAAGGTTCTTTCATTACCTCTTATATTTGGAATAATTTCAGGAACTTATTCATCTCTATTTATTGCTAGTCCAATATGGTATGGATTAAAAAATAGAAAGAAATTAAATACTAAAAAAGCATAAAACTGCCTTCTTGGCAGTTTTATGTAATTAATTCTTTAAATTTGGGTAAATATCGTGTAATATAAGATTAATGGACACAAGAGGAGGAGGGCTATGGAAAAGGGTTTTGTTTTTTCATTAATATTTGCAGCTATAGTAGCTGTATTTGCTTTAAATAATGCAGATAAGGTATTAATAGATTTTTTATTTACAAAGGTAGAGATTTCCCAAGCCATTGTAATATTTGCATCGGCTATATTAGGTGCTGTAACCGTATCGGTACTAGGTTTAGTAAAAAATATTAAATTCAAAAAAGAGATTAAAGAGTTGAATAAAAAAGTGGATTCAATTGAAAATGAGAGGAAAAACCTAGAATCATTATTAGAGGAAAGAGGAGAAGAAATTAAATCCTTAAAAAATAAAGTTATAGTTGATGATACATATGCTGAAGAAAATGACACGATTTTAGAATAGTGTTCTGACTGATGACAAAATAGGAGTGAATAGCATTTGGAAAAATGGTTTTTAAGAAATGTAAACGCAGACTTAAATAAAATGTCGGAGTCCTTAGGGGTAAGTAAGTTACTATGTAAGATTATGGTCAATAGGGATATTTCAGACTATAGGTTGATGAATAGTTTTGTTAATCCTACTTTGGATAAACTACATGATCCTAGATTGATGAAGGATATGGAACTCGGTGTAGGCATTATAAGGGAAAGCATATTAAAGAGTGAAAAGATACGAATTTCTGGAGATTATGACCAAGATGGAAATTCATCTATATTGACCTTATATAAAGGAATGAAAAGATTTAATGCCAATGTAGATTATGTTATTCCTAATAGAGTCACAGATGGTTATGGAATAAATGAAAGGATAGTTGAAGAAGCTAAAAGGGATGGAGTCAGTGTGTTGATTACTTGTGATAATGGTATATCTGCATTTGAACCTATAAAACTTGCAAAAGAGTTGGGAATGAAAGTCATAGTAACGGATCATCATGATTTATCCTACATTGAAGATGAAAGAGGATGTAAAGAATACCGTTTACCTGAAGCTGATGCCATTATAAATCCTAAACGATATGATTGCAAATATCCTTTTAAAGAACTATGTGGAGCAGGAGTAGCTTTTAAATTTATACAAGTTCTATATGATGAGATGGGAATCGATATAGAAGAATCCTATAGTCTACTGGAATTTGTAGCCATGGGAACGGTATGTGATGTAGTGGATCTTATAGATGAAAATAGAATCATAGTAAAAGAAGGACTTAAAAGGATTAACGAGACAGATAATATAGGCTTAAAAGCCCTTATTAAGGCTACAGGATTAGAAGGTAAGATGATCAATACATATTCCTTAGGGTTTGTAATAGGACCTTGTATTAATGCTTCTGGAAGGCTAGAGAGTGCTGACATTGCTGTGGAATTATTTTTAACTGATGACCAAGAAAAAGCTGATGAATACGCTAATAGACTTCATATGCTGAATGAAGAGAGAAAATCCATGACAAAAGAGGGATTTGAAAAAATTATTGAAAGAATTCAATCATATAAATTTAGAGAACAAAAAGTTTTAGTAGTATATGAACCGAGTATTCATGAAAGCATAGCAGGTATTATTGCCGGCAGGGTTAAGGACAAATACTATAGACCAACTATAGTTTTAACCGAGTCTAAAGATGAAAATAGAGTTAAAGGCTCTGGAAGATCCATAGAGGAATACAATATGTTTGAAGAGATATCCAAGACTAAAGATTTATTGACTGCTTTTGGCGGTCATACTATGGCTGCTGGATTATCTTTAGATATTTCAAATATAGATGTCTTCAGGGAGAAGCTAAACGGACAAGCTTCTTTAACGGAAGAGGATTTACTGCCAAAGGTGTATATCGATATGCAGTTACCATTGGATTATGTTAGTTTTGATTTAGTAGAGGAGTTAAAACTTTTAGAACCTTTTGGAAAGGGAAATCCTAAACCCCTATTTGGAGAAAAAAATATCCGTGTAAAAAGAGGTTTTATATTAGGTAAGAATCAAAATGTACTTAAATTAATACTATTAACTAGAAATGGAAATTCCATAGAAGGCCTTTACTTTGGTGATATAGATGAATTTCAAAACTTTCTAATTGAAAAGTTTGGAAAAGAAGAAGTGGATAAAATGTATATGGGAGTAAAAAACAAAGTTTATCTGGATATAGTATACTCACCAAAGATAAATGAATATATGGGTAATAGAACTTTACAGGTTATAATACAAAATTATAGGTAATTATATAAATATATACTAAATTAATAATGAAAAATTTTTAATATTAGTATATAATTGTATAATATATTATGATATAAGGTTTATTTCGACAATAATGGTTAGAATATTTAAAAAAATTATTAATCTATAGACACAGATTAGATTAAGCAGGTGAAAATGATGATTGAAAATTTACTGTTGAAGATTGAGCAGTATAATCCCCATGCTGATATGAAGCAAATTATAAAAGCATACAATTTTGCAGAATCTGCCCATGAAGGTCAACTTAGAAATTCTGGAGAGAAGTATTTTGTGCATCCATTTCATGTAGCTATGATATTGGCAGAATTAAATATGGATGCTACAACTATTATTGCAGGATTACTTCATGATGTATTGGAAGATACTAGCGTTACCTATGATACTTTGGTAATTGAATTTGGTGAAGAAGTTGCAAATTTAGTGGAAGGGGTAACAAAATTAAAAAAATTACAGTATAAGACTAAACAGGAAAATCAAGCTGAAAATTTAAGAAAAATGGTAATGGCTATGGCTAAGGATATAAGAGTAATAATTATAAAACTAGCCGATAGACTTCACAATATGAGGACTTTAGAATATATGAGTGAAGAAAAGAAGAAGGAAAAGGCTTTAGAGACCTTGGAGATCTATGCCCCATTGGCTCATAGATTAGGAATGTCTAGAATCAAGTGGGAATTGGAAGATTTATCTTTAAGACATTTAAATCCAGTAGGATATTATGATTTAGTTGATAAGGTCTCTAAGAGAAGGAAAGAGCGAGAAGCCTATATTCAAAAGATAATAGATGAATTAGATGAAAAACTAGATGAAATGGATATTCCAAGGGATATAAGCGGCAGACCAAAGAACTTTTATAGTATATATAAGAAGATGGTATACCAAAATAAATCTTTTGAACAAATATTTGATTTAACGGCCATAAGGGTAATTGTAGATACTATAAAGGATTGTTATGGAGTTTTAGGAATAGTTCATACCATGTGGAAGCCGATTCCAGGCAGGTTTAAAGATTATATAGCTATGCCTAAACCCAATATGTATCAATCCCTCCATACTACAGTTATTGGACCAGAAGGAGAGATATTTGAGGTACAAATAAGAACTTGGGATATGCACAGAACTGCGGAATACGGAATTGCAGCTCATTGGAAGTATAAAGAAGGCACTGTTAAAACGGATAATTTTGATGAAAAGCTTACTTGGCTTAGACAATTGTTGGAATGGCAAAAAGATTTAAAGGATCCAAGGGAGTTTATGGAGACTTTAAAAATAGATTTTTTTACTGATGAGGTTTTTGTTTTTACACCTAAAGGAGATGTTATCAATTTGCCCAATGGTTCTACTCCTATAGATTTTGCTTATAGAGTTCATACGGCAGTAGGAAATAATTGTGTGGGAGCAAAGGTTGATGGGAGAATAGTACCGTTAGATTATAAACTTAAAAATGGCAATATCGTAGAAGTATTAACATCGGCTGGCAGTAGCGGCCCTAGTAGGGATTGGCTTAAGATAGTAAAGAGCAGTCAAGCCAAAAATAAAATTCGACAATGGTTTAAAAGGGAAGAACGGGATTTAAATATTAATAAAGGTAAGGAAATGCTAGAAAAGGAGATTAAGAGGCAAGGATATAAATTGACAGAGATTTTAAAAGAGGAATGGCTGAAGAACATTGCGAGTAAGATAAGTTTAAACAGCTCTGATGATTTATATGCTGGTTTAGGATATGGAAGTATAACCCTATCACAAGTTGTATCTAGGCTAAAAGAATTTCATAAAGAGCATTATGAAATTAAAGATGAAAAAGCCTTTGTTGAAAATAAAATAAAAGAACAGACTACAAATAAAAAGGAAAAAAAGTTTACACAAGGTATCAATATAAAGGGTGTAGACAATATTAAGGTCAGATTTTCTAAATGTTGCAATCCGGTACCTGGTGATGAGATAATCGGTTATATTACGAGGGGTAGAGGAGTATCTATACATCGAAAAGATTGTCCTAATGTTTCAGATTTAGACGGGCAGGAAAGGTTTATAGATGTGGAATGGGCTAATAATGATAAGGCTGCATATCCAGCTGAAATACAGATAAAAGCAACGGATAGAGCGGGATTACTGACGGAAATTACTCAGAGGATTACGGATTCTAACCTAGGTCTTTTATCATTAAACGCTAGAACCAATAAAGAAAAGTTAGTGGTAATCAATATGACTTTGGAAATAAAGGATGTAGACCAATTGAGAGAACTCATGAGAAAAATTAAAAGGTTAAAGGGAGTTATCGATGTATATAGGGTAACTAGTTAAGGAAGGTGTATAAGGTGAGAGCTGTAGTACAGAGGGTATTAAATGCTAATGTTAAAGTCCGTGGAGATATAGTTGGACAAATAGATAAAGGTCTATTAGTTTTTCTTGGCGTAGGAGAAGATGATGATAATACGGATTTAGAATATATGGTAGATAAGATTTTAGGACTGAGGATATTTGAAGATGACAACGATAAGATGAATTTATCCCTTATGGATGTTAATGGAGAGATTTTAATCGTGTCTCAATTTACCTTATATGGAGATGTTAGAAAAGGGAAAAGACCAAGTTTTTCAACTTCAGCTCATCCTAAAATTGCAGAGAATATTTATAATCAATTTATTCAAAAATGCAGAGAAAAGGGATTGAAGACGGAGGTAGGAGTTTTTGGAGCACACATGGAAGTAGGACTCGCAAATGATGGACCAGTTACCATCTTAATAGATAGTAAGAAAACTTTTTAGGAGGGATATTATTGAAAGTTGTAAGGATACCTGCAGGAATCTATGCTGCTAACTGTTATTTAGTTTATTCTGAAAATGACAATAAAGAAGGAATAGTAATCGACCCGGGCGGAGATGTAGATGATATTACAGCTCAAATAGAAAATTTGGGACTTAGTATTAAATATATAATACTTACTCATGGTCATGGAGATCATATTGCTGGTATCAATGAGTTAAAAAAATATGTAGACGTACCAGTAGCTATCCATAAGGATGATGAATATTTATTAAAAAATGGAGATGAGAATTTATCAAGCATGATGCCTATGGGAACTGTGGAACTATCAGCAGATATACTTCTTGATGATGGAGATGAAATAGCCTTTGGAGATATTACTGCAAAGATAATTCATACTCCAGGGCATACTCCAGGTGGTATTAGCATAAAGATTGGAAACAATCTATTTACTGGAGATACTCTATTTGCTGGTTCCATTGGCAGAACCGATTTTCCAGGTAGTTCTTTCGAGAAGATAATGAGTTCAATTAAAGATAAACTTTTGATTTACCCAGACGATACCATTGTATATCCAGGACATGGTCCATCATCAACTATTAAGAGAGAAAAAGCTTCTAATCCTTTCTTGAAATAAAAAAAGAATTAAAAGCCACTTTCTAGGGAATCTTATACCGTAGGAGGTGGCTTAAATGACTAAAAAATCAAGGATTATTCATGAAGGAGATAAAAAGGATGTAGATTTACATGATGTATATGATTTAATCGAAATAGGATTGGATAAAGATGAAATATCCAAGGAACTTGGAATCTCAAAGAAGTATATTAAAAAGATGATAAAGGATTTTTATGATGATTATTAAGGAGAATAATTATGATTTATGTCTATTTAAGTGGCCATGATTTTAGATATGAAGTACATGAACTGATTAAGGTTTTCTTCTTTGGAGAAGATATAATCTTTATTGATAATATAGATAAATATGATGGAGAAGGTATACTCATTGAAAATACCCTTAACTGTAATTCTAAAGGGATAGACTCCACTACTAATGTGTATAGAAATAATAAATTAATTTTTAAATACTCTGTAGAAAATATAGAAAATATGAAAATTGAAGGAAACAATACAAAGAAGAGGATAAGAATTGGTATTAAAAAGGGCATCTATGAGGCTTTAATTCATGTTTCAGATGCCCAAGCACCTTGGGGAGTCTTAACGGGCATTAGACCCGTTAAGATAATCCATAATTTATTGGATGAAGGGGCGACTGATGAAGAAATATTTGATATAATGACTAATCAATATAAGTTATTTCCAGAAAAGGCTAATCTAATATTGAACATTGGAAAAAAGCAAAGAAAATATCTATATCCTTTAGATGAAAATAGATTTAGTCTATATGTAAGCATTCCTTTCTGTCCTACTAGATGTTTATACTGTTCTTTTCCTACTTGTAGTATTGATAGATATATTGATTATGTAGATAGATATACGGATAATCTAATCTATGAAATAGATAAAATTAGTGAATTGATGAAAAACAAATCAATTTCAACGGTTTATATCGGTGGAGGAACTCCTACAACTATTCCAGTAAATCAACTTGAAAAAATAATACAAGCTATATATAAGGATTTTGGAAAAAGTAATATTGAAGAAATAACTGTAGAAGCGGGGAGACCAGATACCATTAATAGGAAGATGTTAGAGATGCTAAATAGAAATAAGGTGGATAGGATTAGCATCAATCCTCAGACTATGAACGATAGCACATTAAAGCTCATAGGTAGAAAACATAATAGTAGGGAAATATCCGCTGCCTATTATTTAGCAAAGGAAATTGGATTCAATGTAGTAAATATGGATCTAATAATAGGGCTTCCTTCTGAAGGGGTAGAAGAAGTAAAAACTACTTTGAAAGAGATAGAAAAATTGAATCCAGAAAATCTTACAGTGCATACATTATCCGTAAAGAGAGGTTCAAAGTTTAAAGATAAGATGAGCGAGTATCATATGGAAAGTCAACATATTATAGAGGAAATGTTAGAGGAGACAAGGTGTTTTACACATAATATGGAACTTAATCCTTATTATCTATATAGACAAAAGCAGACCATGGGTAATTTTGAGAATATTGGCTATGCTAAAGAGGGCAAGGAGTGCATTTATAACATAGCGATGATGGAAGAAAAAGAGACTATAATGGCAGCAGGAATGGGGGCAGTTTCTAAAATATTTTATCCATTGGAGAACAGAATAGAAAGGGTTCCAAATGTTAAGAGTTTAGAGGAATATTTAGGCAGAACTGAAGAGATGGTAGAAAGAAAATTGGTTAATTTAGAAATTAAATAGCTATAATATTTAATTATCTTGACACTGTTGTAAATATATCTTATAATGATTAAAATATAGAAAACGATGAAGAGGAATAGTAGTTGAATCCCTTGGCTATAGAGAGTCGGATAGAGGTGGAAACCGATGCTAATATTCAATGAAGACAACTCCGAGTTAACAAACTTGGTTTGTTCGCATATATTGCGTTATCGGTTTAAGTGAGGTAAAAGCCTAATTAGGGTGGCACCGCGAGAATTAGCCTCTCGTCCCTGAATTTCAGAGATGAGAGGCTTTATTATTTAGGGAGGTATAGAAATGAGAGAAAACATGGGAAATTTAAGAAGAACTCATATGTGTGGAAATTTAAGAATTGAAAATGTAGATCAAGAAGTAACCGTAATGGGGTGGGTTCAAAGAGAAAGAAATTTAGGTTCATTGATATTTGTAGATTTGAGAGATACAACAGGAATCTGTCAAATAGTATTTGACAGCACAGTATCACAAGAGATATTTGAAAAATCCGAGAAGATAAGGGCTGAGTATGTATTAGCTATTAGAGGTAAGGTAAGGGAAAGGGAATCTAAGAATATGGATATCCCTACTGGAGAAATTGAAATCTTAGCAGAGGAGTTAAGAATTTTAGACGAATCTGAAACACCACCTATTTATATTAAAGATGATGATAATGTTTCTGAAACCATGAGATTGAAATATAGATATTTAGATTTAAGAAAGCCATCTATGCAAAACAATTTAAAGATGAGACATAAAACCGCTAAATTGGTTAGAGATTTTCTAGATGAAAATCATTTTGTGGAAATAGAAACTCCAATGTTAACAAAACCAACACCAGAAGGAGCAAGGGACTACTTAGTGCCTAGTAGGGTAAATCCAGGTCGTTTTTATGCACTACCTCAATCACCACAGCTTATGAAACAGCTTTTAATGGTATCAGGAATGGATAGATACTATCAAATAGTTAAATGCTTTAGAGACGAGGATTTAAGGGCTAATAGACAGCCCGAATTTACTCAGATAGATATGGAAATGTCATTTGTAGATGTTGATGATGTAATAGAAATAAATGAAAAACTGTTATATAGATTATTTAAAGAATTAAAAGGAGCAGAAATAGAACTACCTATTCAGAGGATGACTTATAAAGAGGCTATGGAAAGGTTTGGAGTGGATAAACCTGATTTAAGGTTTGGCTTTGAACTTGTTAATATTTCCGATATAGTAGAGCATTCAGACTTTAAGGTATTTAGTGGAATTATTGCTAACAATGGCTGTGTAAGGGGTATCAATGTAAAAGGACATGGAAATGAGTTTACAAGAAAGGATATTTCTAAATTAGAAGATTATGTAAAGACATTTGGTGCTAAAGGATTGGCATGGATTAAGATAACTGATGATGGAATTACCTCACCTATTGCCAAGTTCTTATCCCAAGATGAACTAGATAATATATTGAATAGGATGGATGGAGATAAGGGAGATTTACTACTATTTGTAGCGGATAGACCAAGTATCGTATTTGATAGTTTAGGAAACCTTAGAAACGAAGTAGCTAGAAGACTTAATATAATCGATAAAGATGATATGAAATTAGTATGGATTACTGAATTCCCATTATTTGAATATGATGAAGAAGAGAAAAGATATGTAGCAAAACACCATCCATTTACTCACCCAATGGAAGAGGATATAGACCTATTGGAAACAGAACCAGAGAAGGTAAGGGCTAAGGCTTATGATATAGTTATAAATGGAGATGAAATGGGAGGGGGAAGTATTAGGATAAACAATCCAGACTTACAGCAAAGGATGTTTAAAGCCCTTGGTTTTTCTGAAGAAGAAGCTTGGAGTAAATTTGGATTTTTATTGGAAGCATTTAAATATGGAACTCCTCCTCATGGTGGCTTAGCTTATGGGTTTGACAGATTAATAATGCTATTGACAAATAGCTCTAATATAAGAGATGTTATTGCTTTTCCAAAGACTCAATCAGCTACTTGCCTGTTGACAAATGCTCCTGCAGAAGTCTCAAAAGAACAACTGAAGGAAGTTCACATAGAATTGGATTTAAAATAAGGCTGAATAGGAGTGCTCATATAGAGTACTCCTTAAGTATAATAATTTCGTAGTGAATGAAAGGAGATATGAATGGAAGGTCAATTTTCTAGAACTGAGCTATTATTAGGAAAAGAGGCTATGGAAAAACTAAACAAATCAAAGGTTGCAGTATTTGGAGTTGGCGGAGTTGGCTCCTTTGCCTCAGAAGCTTTAGTTAGATGTGGAATAGGTAACATTGTTCTTATAGATTATGATATAATAGATGTGTCTAATTTGAATAGACAAATCCATGCTACTTCTAAAACTATAGGTTTGAAGAAAGTAGAGGTAATGAAGGAAAGATTATTGGAAATAAATCCACTTTGTAATGTTACTACAATTAATGAATGTTATACCGAGGAGAATAAGGATAGATTGTTAAACTTAGACTATAGTTATATTATCGATGCTATTGACATGGTATCCTCTAAAATATCTTTAATTGAAAATAGCAAATCATTAAATATACCGATTATCAGCTGTATGGGAGCAGGAAACAAATTAAATCCTACTATGCTCCAAGTTGGAGATATATATAAAACGGATACTTGTCCTTTAGCAAAGACCTTGAGAAAGGAACTTAGAAAAAGAGGAATAAAGGATTTAAAGGTAGTATGGTCAAAGGAAAAGCCAATTAAGGTTAATTTAGAAAAGGAAGGAGTTAGAAAAGCAGTTCCCGGAAGTGTTTCTTTTGTACCTTCCGTTGCTGGACTAATACTTGCTTCTGAAGTTATTAAAGATTTAGTATTTGGAGGTGACTCTTATGGAACAGGTAGGATATGTACGTAAGACTTCAAATGGTATGGCTGAAGTAGAAGTAAGGCGTATCTCTGGCTGTGGTGGAGGATGCAGCAGCTGTGGAGGCTCCTGTAATATGCCTAGTATAGTAGTGTCTATGGAGAACCCAATCAATGCAAAAGTAGGAGATTATGTAGAGATTAAGGGTAAGTCGAAAAAAATTATTAAGTATGCATTAATCGTCTATATGATCCCCTTTGTGATGTTAATATTAGGAATAATATTGAGCATGAATTTATTCCAATCTATGAATATAGCAAATTATGAAAACTATAGTTTTATAGTTGGATTAATATTTTTAGTATTTTCTTTTTTCATAGTTAGAAAGGTAGATAATTCAATTAAAAAGAAAAACGAAAATGCTATGGAAATGGTAAGGGTTTTGGAATAAACAAAATGTAATAGTAAAGGGAGGAAATAGGGTTGACATTAGGAAATAGTAATAACGAAGCCATAATTAAGAGATTAAGAAGGATAGAAGGTCAAGTGAAGGGTATTCAAAAGATGGTGGAGGAAGGAAAGTACTGTGGGGATATATTAATTCAAATTGCAGCCGTTAGAGCTGCAATGAATTCAGTTGGAGGGCTAATACTAGAAAACCATATGAAGGACTGCCTAAAAGACTATTTAGATGGAGAAACAGGGGATGAAGCACTAGATAGCTTGGTTGAAACTATGGTTAAATATACTAAACAGAACTAGCCTTTATGTTTTACTCTTTTAATTGATCTCGATAAAGAAGTGGATATTATGATTCCTATAGAAATAGCAGCTGCTATGAAGAAGGTTTCAGTTCCTTTATTTGCTGCATTATGAAAATCTTTTTCCACTAAAGCTAACATAGTATAATACATGCCAGCACCAGGTACTAATGGAACTATTCCGGGTATACTGTATACGGTTGCTGGCTTTTTATAATGCCTTGCTAATAGCTCACCTAATATTCCTACTATTATGGCAGCAAAAAATGTTCCAGCTATATTACTTTCAAAATATATAGAGCTGATATATAGGGTAACCCAGCCTGAAGCTCCTACAAGACCAGATTTTATAATTGAGTCTCTAGGGATACTAAATAATATTGCAAATCCAATTGTAGATAAAAAAGAAAGTATAAATTGTTTTATAATAGCCATTAAATCATCCCCTTAAAATAAATATTTAATACGATTCCTACCCCAAAAGCAATGGCTAAAGCTGAAAATATAGCTTCCATGCCTCTTGAAAGGCCAGATATAAAATCACCAGAAATGGTGTCCCTTAGAGCGTTAGTAATGGCAACTCCAGGTACCAAGGACATAATGGACGCTATAATGATTATATCCATGTTTTTACCTATTCCAATCTTTGTAGCTAATATGGATAGAATAGAAGCTAAAGCTGCTCCAATAAAATTATTTATAAAAAAAGTCATCTTGTATTTATCAATTCCATTTACGGATATCAATACAATTAAACTAACTAAATAGCTAGATATGAAGTCTAAAAATGTTCCACCAAATAGAAGAGAGAAAAAGGCACAAGCTAAGCTCCCAGATAAGATTTTAGTCCATTTGCCATAATTATTCACTTTGTTTATCTTTCTAAGCTTCTGTATGCCTTTATCTATAGACATATTAGAGCTTACGAATTCTCTTGAAAATTCATTTACTAGATTTATTTTATTTAAATCAATTTTGATGGACTTAATTCTAATAAGATAGGTCATCATCTCTTCTTGGTATTCAAGGGAAACAAAAATACCTGTAGGCGTTACAAAAGCATCAGCATATTTGATGTTCTTCCTTGATTTACAGATTCTTTCAATAGTATCTTCGACTCTATAGGTTTCTGCTCCATTTTTTAGCATGATTTCGCCTGCTAAAGAAGCCAACAAAAGGATTTTTTTTGCTTCTGATCTATTATTTTCACCAAAGTTCACGGTTTTCACCTCATAAATATTAATGTTGTTGTAAATATTAAGAATTAACTATATAATATGCTTGTAAGAAAAACATTTTATATTATTATATTATAGTCTTATTCTATAATTTATCAATGAATTATATTATAACAGAGAAAGGGGACTTAATGTTATGGATTTTACAAATCTAAAAAAATATGATCCTAAGGTAATGGACATAATTGAAATGGAAACAAATAGACAAAGAGAGCATATAGAATTAATTGCCTCTGAAAACTTTGTTACACCACAGGTAATGGAAGCTATGGGAAGCCAATTAACTAACAAATATGCTGAAGGATATCCTAGAAAGAGATATTATGGAGGCTGTGAATATGTTGATATGGTAGAGGATTTAGCAAGGGATAGATTAAAAGAACTATTTGGTGCAGAACATGTAAACGTTCAACCCCATTCAGGTTCCAATGCAAATTTAGGAGTATACTTTGCTACTTTAAAACCTGGAGATAAGGTATTAGGAATGAACTTATCTCAAGGCGGACATTTAACCCATGGCAGTCCAGTAAATATATCAGGTACTTATTATAATTTTGTAGCTTATGGTGTAGATAAAGAAACTGAAACCATTGATTACGATAAAGTAAGAGAAATAGCAATAAAAGAAAAACCAAAGATGATAGTAGCAGGAGCAAGTGCTTATCCAAGAATAATAGATTTTGCTAAGTTTAGAGAGATAGCAGATGAAGTTGGAGCTTATTTGATGGTAGATATGGCTCATATTGCAGGTTTAGTTGCTGCTGGTCTTCATCCAAGTCCAGTTCCTTATGCTGATTTTGTTACAACTACTACTCATAAGACTTTAAGAGGTCCTAGAGGTGGAGCAATTCTCTGTAAAGAAAAATATGCTAAAATTATTGATAAAGCAATATTCCCAGGAATTCAAGGGGGACCATTGATGCATATAATTGCTGCGAAGGCAGTAAGTTTTGGTGAAGCACTACAGGACGACTTCAAAGTTTACCAAAAGCAAATTATAAAGAATGCAAAGGTTTTATCAGATAGCCTAATAGAAAAAGGATTTAGAGTAGTATCTGGTGGAACTGATAATCATTTAATCCTATTAGATGTAAGGAATAAAGGGTTAACTGGTAAGAAAGCTGAAGCATTATTAGAAGAAGTAAATGTTACTACTAATAAAAACACCATTCCATTTGATCCTGAAAGTCCATTTGTTACTAGTGGTATAAGAATAGGAACTCCAGCTGTTACTACTAGAGGAATGAAAGAAGAAGAAATGAAGGAAATTGCAGAAATAATGAGTTTAGCTTTAGATGAAAGTAATGATAGAAAAGAAGTGAAAGAAAAAGTATTGAAATTATGCAGCAGATTTCCATTATATGAATAATTAATTACTCGATTTTGATAATTTAGTTTAAGATGTATGAGAATATAATAATGTTTATTCGTTGCACATAGATAATAGATAATATATAATAAACGTAAGACAGGTTTTGAAATGAGCCTTATTTTAGAGTTTCAGATAAGCCTACAGTATATACTGTAGGCTTATTAAAATAATAATTATACTATATCTATTGACTATGTATTTTGCTATAATAAAATAGATAGTGATTATAACTAGTAGATGAAAGGATATAATATGGAATTAAGGAATATACATGAGAATAGGAATATAATAGAAAAAGTCGTAGAAGGCAGTATTGCTGATGAATTAGAGATTGAACCTGGTGATGTTTTAGTTTCTATAAATGGGAGCAATGTTAAAGATATTATAGATTATAAATTTTTAATATCCGATGAGTATATAGAGGTGGAAATAGAAAAAAAAGACGGGGAAATATGGGAATTGGAAATTGAAAAGGAATTTGATGAAGATTTAGGCATAGAATTTACAAATCCGTTGATAGATAAAGCTAGATCTTGTAGAAACAAATGTATATTTTGCTTTATAGATCAATTGCCTCCCAATATGAGAGAAACTTTATATTTTAAAGATGATGATTCCAGACTATCATTTTTACAGGGCAATTTTGTAACATTGACCAATATGACCGATGAAGAGATTGATCGTATAATTGCTTATAGATTGAGTCCTATAAATGTTTCTGTTCATACTACTAATCCAGATTTAAGGGTTAAGATGCTGAATAATAAAAATGCAGGAAAGATATTTCCCATACTTAAAAGGTTTAAGGAAGCAAATCTTACGGTAAATTGCCAAATAGTTTTAGTTCCAAGAGTCAATGATGGAAAAGAATTGGAGAGAACATTGGAAGACCTATCTAGCTTATATCCAAGTGTCAAATCTGTAGCAGTAGTGCCAGTAGGTGTAACTAAATATAGAGAAAAACTTTATAAACTTAAGCCATTTAATAAGGAAGAATCCAAAGAGGTATTATCTCTTATAGAAAGAGAACAAAACAAATTTTTAGAACATATGGGAACTAGGTTTGTATTTGCTTCCGATGAGTTTTATGCTATGACTAATAAAAAGTTACCTAGCTATGAGGCATATGAGGGATTTACTCAACTTGAAAATGGAGTAGGGCTTATGAAATCCTTTGAATATGAAGTGGATATGGAACTAGAAAAATTGGGAAATAACGTAGAATTAAATAAAAAATATATAATAGCTACAGGTACGTTAGCAAAAGATTTTATGGATAGAATCAAGGATAAGACTATGAAAAAAATTAGAAATTTAAACTTAAATGTAATAGCAATAGAAAATGATTTTTTTGGGAGAACTATTACCGTATCTGGGTTGATTACTGGGCAAGATATTATTTCTCAATTAGAAGGTTTAAAGAACGTAGATGGTATAATAATACCAAAATCCATGTTAAGAAAAGATAGTGATGTTTTTTTAGATGATTTGACTATAAAGGATATAGAAAATAGGTTAATGGTTAAAATAATCCCAGTAGAGGTTTCAGGAAAAAAATTTATTAATTTATTTAGAAAATCATGAGGTGGTAATATAATGGATAGACCAGTTGTTTGTATAGTAGGAAGACCTAATGTAGGCAAATCCACATTATTTAATAGAATAGTTGGAAAGAGGATAGCAATTACGGAGGATAATCCTGGAGTAACGAGAGATAGGATTTATTCAGAAG
>LN874946.1:711923-722596 GCA_001282665.1 Clostridiales bacterium mt11 | reverse complement strand
GAGAGATAGGATTTATTCAGAAGCCGAATGGCTTAATAAGTATTTTACATTAATAGATACGGGAGGATTAGAGCCAGAATCCGAAGAGATAATTCCATTAAACATAAAAAGACAAGCTGAAATGGCTATTGACACTGCTGATGTAATATTGTTTGTTGTTGATGGATTAGACGGTGTTACCTCTACCGATAGGGAAATAGCTGCTATGTTGATGAAATCAGGAAAAGAAGTAGTTTTGGCATGCAATAAAATAGATACAAGTAAATATTCCGATAGAATGTTCGAATTTTATGAATTAGGAATAGGAACACCTTTAGTAATATCGGCAGAACAAGGATTAGGCATAGGTGATTTATTAGACGAAGTCATAAAACATTTCCCAGAAAATAAAGATACGGAATATGATGAAGACATTATAAAAGTTGCGGTTATAGGAAAACCAAATGTAGGGAAATCCTCTTTAATAAATAATATACTAGGAGAGGAAAGAGTTATTGTAACCAATATACCTGGGACTACAAGGGATGCAATAGATACCTATTTTACCTATGAGGACGATAGCTATGTGTTTATAGATACAGCAGGCCTTAGAAGGAAAAAAAACATATATGAAAATGTTGAAAGATATAGTGTAGTCCGTACACTATCTGCTGTAGATAGAGCAGATATATGTATCTTAGTAATAGATGGTACCGAAGGAGTTACGGAGCAGGATACAAAGATTGCTGGATATGCCCACGAAAGAGGAAAGGGAATGATCATTGCAGTTAACAAATGGGATATAGTTGAAAAGGAAACCAATACCTATAGGGGATTTGAAAAGGATATTAGAACTAAATTGGGATTTATACCTTATGCACCAATTGTATTTATCTCCGCTAAAACTGGTAAAAGAGTTAATAAGCTATTTGAGCTTTTAAAAGTAGTTAATAACAATTACAACCTAAGGATTAGCACTGGAGTATTAAATGATATAATAAATGAGGCGGTTATATTAAATCAGCCTCCATCTGATAAGGGTGTTAGATTAAAAATCTATTATGGTACTCAAGTAGCCGTTAGACCTCCTAAATTTGTAATATTTATTAATAAAAAAGAACTTATGCATTTTTCTTATCAAAGATATTTAGAGAATCAGATAAGACAATATTTTGGATTTGATGGAGTACCTATTCAATTTGAATTAAGGGAAAAGGGTGATTAGATTGAAAGATCTATTTATAATTGGAATTATTTCCTATCTAATAGGCAATTTTTCATCATCATATATCCTTGGTAAAATATTTAGAAAAACTGATATTAGGACTTATGGCAGTGGTAATGCAGGAGCTACCAATGCTTTAAGAGTTTTTGGTAAAAAAATTGGAGCACTGACCTTTACTTTAGACATATTAAAAGGTATTATAGCTGTCTATATTGGAGGACAGATGATGGGATATAGGGGAAAGCTAATTGCTGGAGTATTTGTGGTATTAGGTCATAACTGGCCAGTATTTCTTAAGTTTAGAGGGGGAAAAGGGATAACTACTTCCTTAGCTGTAATTCTGGCATTGCATTGGCCAACTGCAATTATCTGCATTATAATAGGGGTTTTAATTATAATTAAGACTAGATATGTTTCTTTGGGTTCTATCATTGCTGCGGCTTTAGTACCTTTAGTAGGTTTCTTAATGAATAGACCTTTTAATAAAGATTTTTTTATAACTACTTTGATTTTGGCTATGCTAGCCATTTTTAGACATAGAGGTAATATAAAAAGATTGGCTGAAGGAAAAGAGTTTAAGTTAGGACAAAAGATTAGATAGGATGGTGAATTCTTGCGATGACAAAAATAGGTTTAATTGGAGGAGGTAGCTGGGGGACAGCATTAGCAATTCTTCTGTCAAATAATAATCATGAAGTAGATATTTGGATAAGGGATAAGCGTCAGGTAGAACAGATAATGGAATTAAAGGAGAATAAAAAGTATTTACCTGGTGTAGTTATTCCCGATAAAATAGCGGTAACAGATGATATTTCTAAGGTTATATATGATAAGGAATTATTGGTATTATCCACTCCATCCCATGCAGTTAGAGAAATCTTAAATGTTTCTAAAGAACTTATAAAAAAGGAACAGGTAATAGTAAATGTAGCGAAGGGTATTGAAAACAATACATTACTTAGAATTTCACAGATAGTAGATGAAATCTTGCCATACAATCCATATGCAGTATTATCTGGACCATCCCATGCAGAAGAAGTAGTTAGAAATATGCCTACCGCAGTAGTAGTAGCTTCAACGGAGAAAAAGACTGCAAAATATGTACAGGATATATTTATGTCTCCTTATTTTAGAGTATATACTAGTCCTGACGTAGTAGGGGTAGAACTAGGAGGCTCTTTAAAAAATGTTATAGCATTAGGTGCTGGTATTTCCGATGGTTTAAATTATGGGGACAATACTAAAGCTGCCCTTATGACAAGGGGAATAATTGAGATGGCAAGGCTTGGAGAAAAAATGGGAGCAAATAGTGCTACTTTTGCTGGACTAGCGGGTATTGGTGATCTAATCGTTACCTGTACTAGTATGCACAGCAGGAATAGGAGAGCTGGAATACTAATTGGACAAGGACAAAGCCTAGAAGAAGCTGTTAGTTCAATAGGAATGGTAGTAGAAGGCATTAAGACTACTAAATCTACATACGAATTAGCTGATAAAAATAATGTAATAATGCCTATAACAAAAGAAATTTTTGAGGTTTTATATGGAGGAAAAGATGTTAAAAATTCCGTTGTAAACTTAATGCTCAGGGATAAGAAACATGAAATGGAAGATGTCCTAGAAGAGCAAATAAAGGACTGGTAAAAAACCCGCTAATCTTAGCAGGTTTTTTTTTAAGCCTGTCATATTATAGACCCTTACACATATATATATAATGTTAAGTACTATTATTATATACAATATGATTGTAAGGGAGGGAAAAATGTGGAGAAGTTTGACATATACAAAGACGTAGCAGAAAGAACAGAGGGAGACATATATGCTGGAATTGTAGGACCAGTAAGAACTGGAAAGTCAACATTTATCAAAAGGTTTATGGAACTATTGGTATTACCAAATATCGACAATAAATACAAAAAAGAAAGAGCAAAAGATGAATTGCCTCTAAGCGGTGCAGGTAAGACTATTATGACTACAGAACCTAAATTTGTGCCTAATGAAGCGGTTGAATTGACTTTGAAGGATAATGTAAAGTTTAAAGTGAGGATGGTTGACTGTGTAGGCTATTTAGTCAAAGGTGCATTAGGCCATATAGAAGATGATGTACCAAGGATGGTTACCACTCCGTGGTATGAAAAAGAAATACCTTTTGAAGAAGCAGCAGAGATAGGAACTAGGAAAGTAATAACAGATCATTCAACTATAGGTATTGTCGTAACTACTGATGGCTCAATAACGGATATAGATAGGTCTAACTATATTAAAGCTGAAGAAAGGGTAATATCTGAACTTAAGGAACTAGAAAAGCCTTTTGTTATTATATTAAATACAAAGCATCCTAATTTGGATAGTACTATTGCCCTAAGGGAAAGTTTAGAAGAAAAATACGGAGTTTCAGTGGTAAGTGTAGATTGCTTGAATATGGGAATTGAAGATGTAGAGAAAGTTTTTGAAAAAATTCTATTTGAATTTCCAGTTAAAGAGATCAATATCAATCTACCCGGTTGGATAGAAGGACTACCAAGAAATCACTGGATAAAAACAAATTTATTTACTTCTTTGAAGGAATCCATACAAACATTACAGAAGCTAAATGAGGTGGAAGTTTCATTAAAAGCCCTAAATGAACTAGACATTATTAACGATGTTGACATAAAAGAGATTAAGTTGGGGGAAGGTGTAGTAAATGTAGCGCTAATTATTGAAGATGGACTATTCTATAATGTTTTAAAGGAAATGACTGGATACAAGATAGATGGAGATTACCAATTGTTGAGTTTGATAAATAAATTGGCACAGACTAAGAAAGAATATGATAAAATAGAAAGTGCTTTAAATGAGGCTAATGAATTTGGATATGGTCTAGTAAGTCCCGGCTTAGAAGAATTAGAGTTAGCAGAACCAGAGATATATAGGCAAGGGAATAGATTTGGAGTTAAGTTGAAGGCGAAAGCTCCATCCCTTCACATATTGAGATGCAATATAACTACAGAAGTATCTCCATTAATAGGAACAGAAAAACAGTCTGAGGAATTAGTTAAATATTTCTTAGATGAGTTTGAAGAAGATCCATCTAAAATTTGGCAGTCCAACCTATTTGGCAAATCCCTATACGATTTAGTAAATGAACAATTACAAGGTAAATTAAATACCATGCCAGACGATGCAAGGCATAAGATGAGAAGGGCATTAGAAAGGATAATAAACGATGGCAGCGGCGGCCTAATCTGTATCATTATTTAAAATATAGGATTGGGCGTTTATTAAAATGTTTACGTTAGATATTGAACCTATTTAAGATTTAATATTTACTTATGGAACCAATAATAAACAGTGTTTTAAAAAATGCACCTTAAAAGTTGGAAGATAAGTTTAACTTTTAGGGTGCATTTTGGTATTGTTTTGTATATTTAAAATTGAATAAGCAAGAAAAATTGTTCACTTTTTATAAGGTATTATACAGTATTTGGACCTATGTCAATATAGTAGACACATTTTCTTGAATAATTTTATGCAACCCTCTTAGATTTATCTTCCCACTCTTGAGGAGTGATATAGCCCAAAGAGCTATGTATTCTCTCTCTGTTATACCATGACTCTATATATTCAAATATTGCAAGTCTAGCAGCATCAAAGTCAAAATATTTAACTAGATTAACTTCTTCTTTCTTCAATACTGAGTGAAAGGATTCTATGCAAGCATTGTCATAGGGGTTCCCTTTACCACTAAAGGAATGAGCTATTTTGTGGTCTTTAACATATTCTCCGAATTCATAACTTGTATATTGACTTCCTAAGTCACTATGGAGAATTAGGCCTTCCCCAGGTTTCTGAATTTTATAGGCATTATCTAAAGCTTTTATAGCTAATGTGGTATCTATATTTTTAGACATAGAATATCCAACTATCTTCCTACTATTAAGATCCATAACGGAGGCAAGATAGCACCAACCATCTTTAATGGTATGAATATATGTAATATCAGTTACCCATTTTTGATTAATGGCAGTTGTAGAGAAGTCTCTATTTATTATGTTTTCTCTGCTCTCAATCTTATTTCTTGATGAAAATGGTCTAAACTTCTTACATACTACTGATTTTATGCCTAATTTGTTCATAAGCCTTTGAGTTCTTTTAAGACTTATAAATATGTTTTTACCTTTTAATTTTTCATATATCTTAGGAGCTCCATATCGACATTTACTAGCTTTATATATATTTAGTATTTCTTTTTCTAGAAATCTATTTTCAATGCTCCTTTTACTCTCTTTTTTGTTAAGATGTTTATAATATGAACTTCTAGACACTTTTAAGACTTCACACATTAGTTTTATGTCATGGATATCCTTATTATCAGTAATGAACTTATATATTGAGCTTACTTCTTTGCAAATATGGCCATGGCTTTTTTTAATATTTCGTTTTCCTCTTCTATCCTAGCCATCTTCTTAAGCATGGCTTGATAATCAGCTTGTGTAATTGTTTTATTATTATCTACTGCTATAGGTTCAGCTTTCTTTACCCATGTTAATATAGTGGATTTAGGTAGGCCATATTCACTATTAAGCTCAGCAAGTGTTTTACCGGAATTGTAAAGCTCTACAATGGTATCTTTATATTCTTCTGTATATCTTTTTGACATTCTAGACACTTCCTTCCTTTTCTATATTCTATAGTATTCGGAAAATCGTGTCTACAATATTATACTAACATCATTAGTCTGTTATCTTGAAAAAACATTACGAGTTGATAGTCTTCAATTTTATATACCCTTTCCCTAAGATATTTTTTGGTTTCTTGCGACAATTCTATTTTAAATTCATTAAAATTCAAATTGTATTGTGAATTAAAGTCGGAAAGATTGTATTTTAAATCAATAATTATTATTCTATTGAAGTCCTCTCTAAAACTATCTCTAGAATCAATATAATTATTTTTATCAAAGGCACGAATCATATCATCTTCTAGAAGTATTACTTTTTCTGGATTTTTTTATTGGTAAAATATCTTTGAATTTGATAATAATATTTAGAAAATAGAATAAGTAACATGGAAAGTAATATAGGAATAATTAAATAAGGTATAATTGACTTATACATTTTTTTCATAATATAAAACTTCTTCTTGTATCAGTGAAGAAAAAAGCTTGATAAGTTGTAATTTTGATTATATTATAAGCTATGTTATAGGACAAGAAAGGAATTAAGGAATCTTTCTATTATATGTTTAATAAAGCAATTATGGAAGACTTCTTTAGTTTATTAAAACCATAATTATTATATATTTTTAAAATTGAAAGTATAGACCATTTTAAGAAGTAATAGATAGACTGATATGGATATTGCATAAAGAAACTATATAGGATATAGTTTCTTTAAGGAGAATATTTTGAATTTTTTGAGAGTACACAATAAGTTTTAGGGGGATGAAAAATGGCACATGTAGATGAACAAGTTGTTCTTAAATTTTATTTAGAACAGATAAAGGATGATAATGTAAGTTTTTTGAAGGGAAAAGATGATTTTAAAAATAATATATCAGAAGAAATCCAATTACTATTAGAAGAAGAAGACATGAATAATAGAATTGAAATTGCTAAGAATTTATGGAAACTTCTTTTTGAATCAGCTATGAGCCATATAGATTTTGATAAACGTGGATATGATGATCTATTTGCATATTTTGATGAATATGTAAACTTTGAAGAATTAATATTTGCCTCAGATTCATTTTATAGAGATCATACTATGCACTGCCTTTGGGTATATTTTCTGGGAGAGTACATTAGGAAAAATTATGATTATAAAGATATTTTAATAGATGAGTTTGAACAAACACAAAAATTGATTGAGTATTATGATAAAATGTTTCGAACATCTAAACATAATATGCTTTTTAAAGATTTTCTCTACATATCGAACATTATAAATAATTTCATAATTAATAAAGAGGCAATATGGTGTATAACTTCATTGACACATGATCTTGGATATCCTATAAAAAAAATAAGTAAAGTCAATAAATGTATTCAAAAAATTCTACCTTACTTTCATGTGAAAAATTATGGTGAATTTAATTTTAATTATACGGACATTCAACAAAGCTTTATTAATGATTTTATTGAACTTATGTGCTATGGTATAGAATTAGAATTTGCCATTGACACTGAAGAAGGTGAGATAAAAGAAATATCTGAAAAGATTTTTATTGAGGAAGACGGAAAAGCATTAATTGATGATGAAGAAATAGATAAATTAAGTAAAGAAGAATACAAAAAACTACAGGAACATATAAAAGAAAGAACAGGAATTAAAATAAAAGTTGATTTTACAAAACGTTTAAGTTTTTATAATGACTTTGAACATTACGAGCATGGTATTATGAGTGCATTTTTATTGATGAAAACCCTTTATTCGTTTAATACATTTAAATTTTGTTATAGCGATTATAAAAATATTATACAGGGTGAGATGGATGTTGATAAGTTTGTCTTTATTAATGAGATACTAAATGCTGTGGCAAATCATACATGTTCTAAATTTCAAATAAAAGATATAGGAAGTACAAGTGCGTTTTTAGTTTTTATCGATGAACTTGAAGAATTTTCAAGAATATCAAGAGCTAATCAAAGCAGGCAGTATGTAGAAGAGTTTTGTAAAACTGGTTTGTCATTTGTTGATGGGTGGTTTCAGGTTGATTTCATATTTGATAATGAAAACATTGAAAATCTTGATCCTGAATTTGCATTTAAAGGAAGATGTAAAAAGTTTTTGACACTTTTCGATATTTGTAATTTAGATGACAATTTGAAAATTAGGTTAAGATGCATTGATAAGGTATTGGAAAATAATAATATCTATTGTCTAGAAATCGCAAGAAAATATGCTAACATAATCATAAATGGAGAAGAACAAAATATTCCTAATTATCTAAGGTCCAAGACATTTTATACCAAAGAAGAATATGCAATGATTTAGGCATCGTAAATATTGGGGAAAAAATTATTTTGAAAATAGCAATCGGCATTTTGATAAGCTATGTATAATTATATTTAGTGGTCTATTTACATGAGAGAGGTCATGCAATTTTTATTATAAATATGGGTGTAAGAAGAACTGGTGGCAAGTAACTGTAAAACCTTATCTATTTTTCTCAGCATCACTGCCTATTGATATGGAGAAAGCAGAGCTATTATTCCAAAGACAGAATCTATTTATTATAACTGGATAAATGGCGGTTAATTTATTTTATATCAGTATATGATATATTTGCTACAGATTTTTAGTTTAGACAGAGCTTTGATATTTATTGTTCAGTTATAGAGGACTATGGGATTTGTTTTTGGATTAAAAAAGATGGTATTAGAATTGGTGGTGTTCTACTGGAACCTAATTACATGAATTGTTTAATTTTAGAACCACCATATAATAATGAGTATGACACTGTAATTGCAAAATTGAAAAATATATTGCTAAATTGGTCAAATAAAGACGAGGAAATTATCGTAGGTGGTATTACATCAGATAAAATTAAGTATTACCAAAAGGCTGGCTTCAAAAGCGAAGAATCTAGGAGATGTATGATTAGACCTACTGAAAAATTTGAAATAATTTGGAGTGATGAATATAAAATTATTTTAGCTAGAAAAAAATAAAAATGAAATAAGTGAACTTTTAGCAGAAGCTTTTGCCACTGGGATTGAAGGTAAAAGCAAGTCAGAGATTGGGAGTCAAATACAATATTATTTTGATGAAAATCCAGAGAAAAGTTTGGTAAACAAGGCATCTACATTAATCTATGAAACAAAAACGAATCAACTCATAGGAGTATGTTTAATATGTTTTTGGGAAAAATGGCCTAATGTGCATGATATAGCGGTAAAGCCATCATTCTAAAAAAAGGGATTAGCAATAAACATGATAAAAAGAGCATTAATCACATTAAGAGAACAATATCCTGTACTTAGGTTTAGGTAATAATGCAGAAATAGTTTATCATAAAATGGGTTTTCTATCAGGAATAGAAACAACTGAAATGATTTTATCAACATCTGTATAATATTCTATCTTCTAACTTTACAAAATTGATATAAGATATTTGAAGTTAAATTGTATTAAAAGTATGTAATATCGAAGCTAGACTTCGAGAGTGATAATGTGGTTATGTAGATTATTAGTTTAAATTAATAAAGTATTGGGGGGATTTTATGATATATTTGGATAAAGTGAAAATTGATGATGTCGAGAAAATTGTTGAAGTTAGAAAGCTTGCATATACAGATGAAGATATTAGATTTGGACAAGGAAAGGGAGATTATTTAAAATATATTGGAAATGTAGACTTTGTTTTATGGTGTATGAACAGATTTTTTCTCTATAAAATAATGTTAGATGGAATGATAATTGGAACATTTTGGTTGGATCATGAAACTGATGGTAGACCTAATCACTTTGAATTACAAGATTTTTGTATAATTCCCGAATATCAAAATAGAGGATATGGAGCAAAGGCGATAGAACTTATGGAAGATCTACATAAAAATATAAAAATATGGTCGCTGACAACATCACCTTTTAGTACTAGAAATCACCACTTATATGAAAAGATGGGATATAAAAAAATTAGACAAACAGAAGATGGTTTCCTCTATGAAAAGATTATAGAAGGCGAATAATAATGACTAATATATCAATACAATTATGCGATTATGATAATAAGTTTATAATTAATAATATATACCCCTTATACTTGTATGATCTAGAAGAAATACGAAATGTTTATCCTAATAGGTATGGGGTTTTTGAAGATGATAGCATAAAAACACTAGAGGAGCAGATATCTATATTTGATATATGGTGGAATAGGGAGGGCATTCTTTTCCCGTATTTAATTATTGTTGATGAATTGCCAGCAGGATTTGTTTTAGTAGCAACTCCACCTTATCTAGTTGATGATAGCGATTTTATGATAAATGAGATGTTCGTAATGAGACAATTTAGGGGCAAAGGCGTAGGTGAGTATGCTGCTAGGGCTATATTTAATAAGCATTTAGGAAATTGGATGTTGTTCACAACACCTACTGATAGCAATTTGAAAACTATAAACTTTTGGAGAAAAACTTTATCTAATTATACAAACAATCAATTTATTGAAAGAGATGAGGAACTTCTACACTTTGGCTTTAGCAAGGTATTTAAATTTATAAATAAATAATAAAGATTTTGAATTTACATCAAAAATGCAATAAGGAAAATATATATTTTTAAAGAGAGTGAGAAATATATGAGTAATATAGTTGTAATTTATCAATCTAAATATGGAGCAACAAAAAAATATGCAGAGTGGTTAGCAGAAGAATTATCATGTGACTTAATTGAAACTAAAAAAGCTGTAATTGAGAAAATAGAAAAATACGACGTTGTTATTTTAGGGGGTGGTATATATGCTACAGGGATTGCAGGCATTTCTT
>LN874946.1:493838-711716 GCA_001282665.1 Clostridiales bacterium mt11 | reverse complement strand
TATGCTACAGGGATTGCAGGCATTTCTTTTCTTAAAAAACATTATGAAAGATTAAAAGATAAAAAAATTATCGTATTTGCAGTAGGAGCCTCCCCATATGATGAAAAAGCAATGTTCGTATTGAAAGAACATAATTTTAAGGCGGAGCTTTCACATATTCCTTGCTTTTATTGCAGAGGTGCATGGAATGAAGAAATTATGTCTTGGAAAGATCGAACACTGTGCAACTTATTAAAAAAAGCTATTGCCAAAAAAGACCCAGCTACTTATGAACCATGGGAAAGGGCTTTAATGGAAGCAATTAGTTCAAATTGTGATTGGACGAATAAAAAGTATATTGAACAAATTGTAAAATGTGTCCAGATAAAATAAGGACTGATACTTCAATAAAAGATGCAGTATAAGATGTGAAAGGTATACAACAACTATATAGTTTACTTAGGAAAAGACTTTGTAGTCTTATTATAGAGGTAATGCTGATTTTATAAGAGTAGGTTGTGGAATAATTTAAATTTAATAATAAATTGGAATTTATTAAAAGAAAGATATGTGAGAAAAGGGGGATTTTACATATGAATAAGAAAATTGCATTAATGGTTTATCCCAATTTTAGTATGCAGGAAATTGGTAATATTTGCTCATTGTTTCGTTGGGAGTATGATTCTGAAACTGTAGTATTTTCTTCTAGCTTAGATACAGTTAATGCAGAAGAAGGAATACTAATTCAACCTCATAAAACATATGAAGAATTTAATATTGAAGATTATGATTGCTTGATACTGCCTGGCTGTAGTGATGTAAGGGATTCCATTAGAGATTTAAAAATTAAAGAATTTCTAGAGCAATTCAAAGACAATGATGATTTTGTAATTGGGGCTATATGTGCTGGCCCAATATATTTAGCACAAGCGGGATTGTTAAAAGATAGGAAGTTTACTAATTCATTATACGTAGAGATGAATGAAATGTTTAGTTTTATCGATGAAAAAAATATAGTATATGCTCCTTTGGTTGAAGACAAAAATATTATAACTGCTGTAGGCTCTGCATTTAACGAATTTGCAGTAGCAATGGCTAGAAAAGTTGGGTATGATTGCCCAGATGGGATATTTAAAGGTATTCCTAAAGAGTGGAGAGAGAGTGATTATAAGGTTCATCTAAGTGCAGAAGGATTGAGAGAATTTACAAATGAGTTTAGAGAGTTTTTAGCATAAGGAATATTATATAAATTGTTGCTTTCATATACTTTCAAAGATAAATTCCAATTTATCCTATAATTTATTTGAACAAAATATGCTTTTATAATTAATAGTATCTTAAAGAGTTTGTATGGCTGAATTTATTGAGTTGAAATAGATGTTTTTTTGTGTTACAATAAACGCATAAAAGAATAAATATGAGAAAGATTTAAGGGAGAGAACTTGATGTCCGAATTTGTTTTTAACGAAATCAACTAAATTAAATAGTTGTATCTTAAAAGGTCTTTAAACCTATACTATGTAGGTTTATTTATTGATGACTTTTTTAGGATAAGTTAGGAACATGGATATCATTAAACCATAAAATATATTAAAAGGATTTATATTTATTAGGTATTTTATATCGAATATGAAATATCATATACTCTATATTATAATTATGGATTATTTTAAACTTCAATATGGGGTATTGTTTTGCATATAATTTAAATGGTAGAAGGTTGTAGTGACTTCGTGTTGCTATGACCTTTTTGTTTTGTCCATGTTTCTTTTTACCTTTAAATAAAATCAAAATTATAAACATGGAGGATAATAAACAATGCTTAATTATATAGAGAAGATAAACAAAAATGTAAATATAGAAGAAGGCAAGAAAGCCATAGAAAATATATTAATATCAATATACTTTAAAGAAGGAATTTCTACTAAGGAATTAGCAAGGGAGAATCTTCTACCTATTCCTATAGTTGCAGCTATAAAGAAAGAATTCATTAAAAAAGGGTTAGTTATACAAGATAAGGGAACAAGGCTTACAGTAGAGGGGAGATGCTTTGTAGAACAACAATTAGGGTTTGAAAATATAGACAAAGATTTATATATGAAATTATTGATGGAACCTTGGAAGCAACATAGAGAAATTATTGAGATAAAAGAAGAACTACAGGAGATATTTGACAATAGACCTCAGGTAGATGTGACTGTAGATCAGTCCAAATCCAGCATGGATACATCTTTAAAAAGAGCAATATTGTGTCTTAAAAATCATAACTTGGTAGGAAAGAAGATTTTGTGTTTAGGAGATGATGATTTAGTAAGTATAGCCTTAGGGTTTTTACTTAAAAAACTTTTTGATAATACTATTCACCATACTACTAAGATTACTGTAATGGATATTGACAAAAGAATTATAGACTATATAAGTAATATATCTACGAAAGAATCTTTTCAAATTAAATGTGCGGCTGTAGACTTTAGAAAACCATTAGCCAATGATTTTAAAAATAAATTTGATTGTTTTTTTACAGATCCGCCCTATACCATTGAAGGAATGAACCTTTTTCTTTCAAGAGGGATTGAAGCTTTAAAAGACGATAGTGGACTTAATATTTATTTTTCCTATGCTCATAAGTCTCCAGATTTTCAATTAACTATGCAAAAATATATTCTAAGCATGGGACTTACAGTTTCTGAGGTAATACCTAGGTTTAACACCTATGAAGGGGCTAGCATAATCGGAAATACAGGACAAATGATGGTTCTTAAGACTACCAATATAACTGAATCGCTAATACAGCAATTTTATAAAGAAGCTTTATATACTGGAGAGATTAAAAAAACAGTACGTTCTTATAGATGTAAGGGATGTGGTGAAATTATAAAGGTAGGTGGTTTTGAAAAGTTTAATAATATAGAAACATTGAAATCAAAGGGATGCTATAAATGTAATGGTCAAGTATTTGATTTGATTCAAAGAAAAAATATGAACTAGTTAATATAAAATATAGGTGAAGAGGAGAAATCATGATTAAACAAAAACAATTAGGAAAACATCTTTTAATTGAGTACTATGATTGTGACAGTAAAATATTAAAAAATACATCCCTAATAGAGAAATATATGATAGAAGCTGCTGAGGTAGCTAAAGCTACAATAGTAGAGAGTGTATTTCATACATTTAATCCTTGGGGAGTTAGCGGGGTTATCGTTATTGAAGAATCACATTTAACTATTCATACTTGGCCAGAATATGGATATGCAGCTGTAGATTTATTTACTTGTGGGAATACAATAAAACCTTGGAATGCCTTTAAATTATTAGAGGAAAGACTAAAGTCAGAAAGGTGTGATTTAATATATATATCAAGAGGGATTGTAGATAGACTTTTAGTAGATAGCAAATGTTCTTTATAAATTTCAAGCTTAAAAAATCTGTAGGCCTAATATATGAGAGGCTCTACAGATTTTTATTGTCTAATAACGGAAGTGAATTTTTTAAAAGTAAAGATAAAGCCAAGTAGTAATGATATGAAGAGGGCAGCGAGTCTACTTAAAATTATTTTTAATAATCATATTTATCTTTATTGTTGCATATTGGACATTTAATTGATACAATTTTTTTACATTAGGACTTTGTTTTTAGCAATAATATTGTACTATAGACAATTTAGGTTATCAATTTCAGAGTATATTTAAACAGAAATTTACTCCTGTTAGAGGCTTTAGATGTATTAACGTCTAAAATAGATGGTGTGGAGGCTGTACAAGTTGAATTGAGATATACTACTTATATAGAAAATCATTTTTATGGCGAAGAGGAGTTAATAGATAAAGATGATATTTTATTTAATAGTACTAGGGAGAGATTAAAAAGAGTTTTTAAAAGAATAAGAAATGAATTAATTAATTAGCAGTACTTAAGCTATAATGAAATGGCAGACATGCTATAAAATGATGTTTGGAGGAGAAAATGGCAAAGAATTCAAAAGTAATTTTTTTTGATATGGGTAATACATTATTACATTTTCATTTTGGGCAAACTGACGAGGAAAAAGATATTATCGGAATAAACTATCTTACAAATTTTCTTAAGCAATATAATTGTCAAATTGAGTTTGAGGATGTAAAAGAACATTTTTTTGATGTATGGCAAGAGACCATGACTTTAAGAAAAATTAATAATACAGAATATGCAGTAGAAAACTATTTAAATGGTTTCTTAAAAAAATATGATGTAGAACTAGATTTAGATATGTGTATAGAAGCACTAGATGCTTTTTATACAGAATACAGAAATAACATTTGGATTGAGGAAAATATTCATCAAACATTAGAAAATATCAAACAGAAAGGATATAGGATTGGCGTTATTTCAAATTCAAGACTTTATGATGAGGTCATGATTAATTGTTTTAAGAAAGTTGAACTAGATAAGTTTATAGATATATTTACATTTAGTTACTATTTAAAAATATGCAAGCCCAAAAAACAATTATTTGAAATTGCGATTGATAGGATGAAAGTTAATCCAAAGGATGCCATAATGGTAGGGGATAATCTTCAAAATGATATTGATCCAGCACAAAGATTAGGTTTAACTGGAATATGGTTCAATAAGAATCTTACTTTGAATGATACTGACATTAAGCCTGATAATGAAATATTTAAATTGAGAGAATTGATAGATTTGTTGTAATTCAAATCTTGGTTTTAATATTAGATAATATGATATTTGCATAAGGTATATAGGATAAATGTGTATTATATACTTTTACCGAATTATCCTGAAATTGAATATGTAAAAAATATTTTAGAAAGTAAATGTCGAGGAAATTACCTTAAGATAGGTGATACTTATATATTAGGAGATATCTGTTCTCCAATTTATCACGAATTGTGGCAGAATATATATCTCGTTGTCTATATGTTATTTTAAAGAGATGGTTTTATGACAGATGATTAGCGATACCTATTTTAAAATAAATTTTCATAGGAGGTATAAGGAATGAACCGAATTCTAACAGGGGATAGAACAACGGGGAAGTTACACTTAGGACATTATGCAGGAAGTCTTCAAAATAGGGTAAAGTTACAAGATGAATATGATACTTTCATAATATTAGCAGATGTACAGGCATTAACAACCCATTTTGAACGACCAGAATTGATAAGAAAGAGCATTTACGATGTTGCAATTGATAATTTGTCAGTAGGATTAGATCCTAATAAGATAACTATGTTTTTACAATCTAAAATCAATGCAATTGCGGAGCTTACAGTATTCTATTCGATGCTTGTTTCAGTAAATTCATTACGCCATAATCCAACTATAAAAACGGAAGCAAAGCAATATGGGTATGATGATTTAAGTTATGGATTTCTAGGTTATCCTGTTAGTCAAACAGCTGATATTACATTCTGTAATGCCGATTTAGTTCCAGTTGGAGAAGATCAGCTTCCTCACATAGAACAGGGAAGAAAAATTGTAAGACGATTTAATGATTTATATGGAAAAGGAAAAGTTATCATAAAAGAACCACAAGCTTTAATTAGCAATACTCCTCGACTTATTGGTTTAGATGGAAATTCTAAAATGGGTAAAAGTCTTGGCAATGCAATTTATTTGTCTGATACCGTTGAAGAGGTTAATATAAAGGTAAAATCAGCAATTACTGACAAAAATAGAATAAGCATAAAAGATAAAGGTAATCCAGATATATGTACAGTAAGTAAATATCATCAGGCATTTAGTCGTGATGAATATGAAAATATTTGTGAAATGTGCAGAAATGCTAATATCGGTTGTGTAGCTTGTAAGGAGCTTTTATCAAAAAGGATAAATTTGATTCTAGAACCTTTTAGAGAAAGACGTGCCTATTACGAAGAACATCTGGGAGAAGTAGGTGATATTATAGTTAATGGCAGTGAAAGAGCAAATAAAGTAGGAAATGAAATGGTTGAATCAGTTAAAAAGGCCATGAGTATTTATATAAGTTAACCATTAGAACTCTTTTGAGGTTCCACTTAATGGTGGATAAAGGCTATTGACAGCGTGGTCTATTGATGATAGACTGAAGAAAAGTCTATTGAGAGTAGACCAGGAATGAGGTGTTAGTATGAAAGATTATCGTTTAGCAGAACAGGAAATGAGATTTACAGAAATAGTATGGGCAAATGAACCTATAAAATCTAGCGATTTGGTAGTTTTAGCTGAGGAGGAGTTAAGCTGGAAGAAAAGCACTACTTACACGGTGTTGAAAAAGTTATGTAATCGAGGAATACTTCAAAATAAAGATACCATTGTGACCTCTCTTATAAGCAAAAAGGAATATTTTGCTCATAAAAGCGTTGAATTTGTAGAGGATACATTCAGTGGATCATTGCCAGCATTCCTTTCTGCTTTTAGTAGAAAGAAAAAGTTAACAGAAGAAGAGGTGCTTTCTTTGAGACGATTAATTGATAATTATGAGGAGGAAGAATGATGGCAAGGTTTTTTATTCATATACTCAACTTGAGTTTAGTATCTTCATATATTATCTTATTTATATTGGTGATAAGATTCTTTTTAAGAAAAGCACCTAAAATATTTTCCTATGTTCTGTGGTTTCCAGTGTTTATAAGCTTATTTGTAAGCATTAATCTAAATGCAAGTTTTAGCCTAAGGGTGATAAACTCAGATGTTATCCCGAAGGATATAGCTTATGAAGAACTACCGGCTATTTATTCCAATTCAAAATATTTGGATAGAGTAGTAAATAATAAACTTCCGGAACCAGAACTAAGAGCTAGTATGAATCCACTTCAGTTACATATTAGCATTGCATCTTATATATGGATAATAGGTATGGCCATTATGATTATCTATAGTTTGGTTAAGTATTTTAGATTAAAGAAAGATTTACAGAGTAGTATACATCTAAATGATAATATCTATAGATCTGAAAATGTAAATTCCCCATTTGTTTTAGGGATTATAAGACCTAAGATTTATTTACCAAAGGAACTTCCCGAGGTAGGAATGGAAGCAATAATTCTCCATGAAAAGACCCATATTAATAGAGGAGATCATATTGTAAAATTTATAGCATATATAGCATTGATAATCCATTGGTTTAATCCATTAGTATGGTTATCTTTTATTCTTCTTAGTGGTGATATTGAATTATCTTGTGATGAGAGAGTAATAAAAAAATTAGGTACGGAAATCAAAAAAGAATATTCTCATTCCATATTGACTTTATCGGAATCTAAAAAAATTATAAATGGTGCTATTATTTCCTTTGGAGATGCAAATCCTAGAAAAAGAATTGAGAATATCCTTAATTATCGTAAGTGGGGTACTTTCCCTATATTCTTTATATGTATAATAGTAATGATGATTGTTGTAGGACTTTTGTCTTCACCAAATATGAAAAAAGAACATTATAAAACACCTTCTATTGACGATTTGGAAAAGATTGTACTGACAGATGTAGTAGATGGAAATCCTGTTAGTGAAATATCTTTGGTGGATAAAGATATTATGGAGAACTTTGAGAAAGCCATTGCTAAATCTAGAAAAACTAAAGATTATAGCATTTCTGATTTTCCCAATATTGAAAAATATACTATAGTTCAATACTTCTTCAAAGATGATGGAGCTGCTCGACATAGTATTTATGATAGAGATGGAGAGAAATATATAGAGATTCCCTATAATTCTATATATAGAATAGAAAGTGAAGGGGTAGAAGCCTTAAATAATGTAATAGAAAAAATTGAAGTTGTGGATATTAGCAATCGTCCTATAACGGGAGAACGTACGGATTTAAGGAGTCAGATGGCTGGGGTTATTAATATGGATGAATTTAAAAGAAAACCTGAGATTACCCCTGATACCAATATAGGTGCTGAAGTAGTTTTAGACTATGATTCAGAAAATTATGTAGTATTTCATGGGTATTTTGGCCTATTTATCTATGATTTAAAGGCAAATAAGATGGTGGGAGCTTTGGATTTAGAACCCATTGGTTGCCGTGGTGTATCAGATGAAAACTCCAGTATTGTAAGTTTCAATGAAAGTGAAATGATAGCTAGAGTATGGCCATTGGAGCAAAAAGATGTAATGTTTGAATACAATTTAAGAGAAAATAGCCTAAGGAGAATTCCCTATGATGAAAGTTTAGCTGAGTTTCAAAAGTTCAATGGTAGAATAATTGGGGATTCTGATGTAGGTTCACTAGTTTATGATTCAAGTAATAAAAAGTATCGAATTTTCGATGCTTATTTTGCAAGTGGATATACAGTGAAAAAAGGCCTCTATGAAAATAAAAAGGATATACCCGATTATGGAAGTATAGAGTTAGATGAAAAAGGTCAATACCATGCTAATCTTGGGTATATATATAGCTATGCACCTATAGGAAGCTATAGACAAGAAGGTGACCAGATTATTTGTTATGATGGTGATGAAGTCATAATCAAGTTTCGAATAAAGGGAGATACGCTAGTATATGAAGGAGGACTTAAACATTTTGATATAGGTGAAGAATTTCATCTTAAAAAATAAAATAATATCGGATCTAATGAAATATTTACAATATAGTAAATATAGTAGGAGTAAATCTAGAATATGCCGTAAGAATGGCAATATTGAATCCTGCTAAGGCCATTGAAGTAGACAATATAAAAGGTAGTATAGAAGTAGGAAAGGATGCAAATTTAATAATATTTGATGAAGATATAAAAGTATCAAAAGCGATGATTAAAGGCAAAATAAAAGACTTTAAATAGATGAAAATCCCTATATAGGGATTTTTATTTTAAACATAAGCTTATATAATCTTCATCTTGACTAGTCCCCAAGGGGGTATCCTATAGTTAATATAGGGGGTGCTTATTATGAAAATCAATGAAGTGTGTAAGATAACTTGATTAACTAAGAAAGCCGTTGACTATTATCAACAAAAGAGAATCATCAATCCCAAGATTGATGAAAGTGGATATCGAGAGTTTAATGAATATGAAATCCAAAGATTAAAACAAGTAAGTGTATTTAGGTCATTAGGGCTATCGGTACATGAGATTAAAGGACTTTTAGATTCTAAATTTTCTAAAGAAAGTTTAAGAAAATGTATAATCCAAAAGCAATTAGAAAATGAATTATCTAAAAAACAAATACAACTATTAGAAGAATTTTCAGATGGTAAAGATATTAAAAAAATCAATATGGAAATTATGGAATTAAATAAGAAAAAATCCATAAAACAAAGGCTTTTAGAAGCCTTTCCAGAATTTTATGGCAGATTTTTAGAAGATCCAATAAAAACAGAAGAACAAGAGAAAGCTTATAAAATGATTATAAATTTTTTAGATGAAGTTGAACCACCTAAGGTTTCAGATGAGATTATGAGTCAACTAGAAAAAACAATGGATTTTTGGACAGATGATAGAATGGCGGAAGTAGGGGATAGAAAACAAGAAAGCATTGAAAATCCAGAAAAGTTTTTAGAGGATTATTCAGAGATGATTGAATAATATCAGGAGTTTAAGGAATCTAAAGAATATCAGTCTTTATATGGACAGCTAATGGAGGTTATGAAATCATTTGGAAAAACCAGTGGCTATTATGATGTATTTATTCTCGCTATGAAGAGATTATCTCCTTCATATGAAGAGTATTATCAGAACTTATTGAAGGCTAATGAAATATTTGTAGAAAGGTTTCCAGATTTTAAATAAAGAGAATCCTTATAGGATATGCTTTATTTTAGACACAAACCTTATACCCAGAAATAAGTGTAAAGAAGCATAAAAAAGTATAGGAATGTAGATATTATATTTTAAATTTATTTACGCAGAATAAAGAAAATGCCAACCGTAATTAAAAGGTTGGCGTTTAAAGATTTTTATTTTAGAGTCTTTTTATATTTAAAATTACGTGCCACTTTACGTGCCATTCGTTTCAGTACGTAGCAAATTGTATCGAAATGTACACAAATTTGAAAAAATATAAATGATCATTTTGCAAAGGTATTTACTTCATAAAATCTAAAAATGGTCGGGATGACTGGATTTGAACCAGCGGCCCCTAGTCCCCCAGACTAGTGCGCTACCAAACTGCGCCACATCCCGATAGCTTTATACAACCCTTGTAATCTAGTCATATACTAGATTACAAGGGTTGTATCTCTTCTTGGTAAATAATATTATAACATAAATTTAATCAAAAAGCTAACAAGAATTATTTTAGTGAGTAAAACAATCATTTGAATATCTGAATATAAGTAAAAAAGTAATATCCATAATGTTCAATCATAATAGATTTACTCATAAATGATAACGACTAAAAAATAATTAACTCACCAATAATAAATTTAAAAAATAAGAACTATATTAGATAGGAAAAAAGTCCTAATCTTATAATCCAATGTTCATATATGAGAATAGATAAAACGAATCATGGGAATGAATAAACAACATGATTAATATAGATTAAGCGGTATAGGTTAAATTATGATAGAAAAAATAGCATATAATTAATTAAAAATATTGTAAATTTTAATTTACAAAGTAGGTTTAATCAAGGGGATAGATGTGGTATACTTAATATAAAACAAACATTAATGGAGGGAGATTTGGGTTTGTTAACATATTTCCAAAAAATATTATTTGTATTATTAACAGCCAGTACATTTGGATATGTATTAGTTGTTTTAAAGGAAAAAGTTTATTTGAGAAACAATATTATAGTTATTAATAAAAAGTCTGTAACTCAAAATCATTTAGAAAAAGCCGATATGAAGGAATTTATGTTAGATGGAGCAAGGGTAAAATCTGGAGATGAAGTAAAAGTTATAACTAAAACTAAAGAAAAATTTGAGGGTATTTTAATTGGTGCTATAAAAAAAGAAAGATCCATTTTAATGGTTACTCATAATGATGAAATTAAAAAATTTAATATTGACAATATTTTGAAGTTTAAAATAATTAGTAAGTATGGCAAGTTCTTCAAGGCTTAGTGAGTTTTACTTACCAATGCTAACGGATAGACCTCGTTGATAAGTTGATAAAATTTTTTAAACAAGAAGGAAAATCTTATTTAATGCAGAAATATATATAGTAAACAATTTGATAAGGGTGATACTAATGTCTCAAAAAGAACGAGAAATGAGGAGAAAGAAGAAAAAAAGATGGAGATTAATTCTTATATCCTTTATATTTATATATTTATTTTTTAGATCCGTCCCATCACTATTTGCAGTTGCATCTAAAACTGTCTTGCCTGAATCCGAAATTATTGAAGAAAAAATTGAAACAGAGGCTATTATATTAAAAGATGAAAGCCTATATAAAGCTGATGGAGAGGGGAAAATAGAGATTATTGGCAGTGAAGGCGAAAGAGTAAGTGTTGGAACTAAAATAGCCCAATTAGCATTACTTAACGACAATTCTACCTTTAAACAAGAATTAGAAGAGATAGACAAAAAAATTGACATACTATCAAAAACTGAGAAGGATAATCAGATAAAAAGGTCTGATGAAAAAAAAGTAGAAGAAAATATAGAAAATATAATAGATGACGTTCAAAAAAGTATTTCTGAAGGTGATTATGAGAAAGCGGAAATATTAAAAGAGAAGTTATCCATATACGATGGGAAACAAAAAGATATTACAGGAGAGAAAACCTTAATAAATCAAAGTTTGGACAGCTTAAAAAAGCAAAGGGAAGAACTCTCTAAACAAATTACCAGTAATACCATCAATTATTTTTCAAAGGAAGCTGGTATTATATCATTTAACATAGATGGATATGAAGGAGTTTATTCCATTAGCAATAAGAACAATTATAGTTATTCGGATTTTAAGGAGTTCTCCGATAAGCAAAAAATAATAAAGAACAATGATGATATTAAGACTGGAGAACCTATTTTCAAAATAATAGATAATTTTGAGTGGTATATGATAATTAAAATTGATAATATTGATGATATAAGCTCATATAAGGAAGGAAACTCCATTCTTTTGACAACAGATCAAGCAGAAGAGGAGATAAGGGGATATATAAAGAATATAAAGAAGGAAAGGAGAAATGGAGTTATCCTATGTAAGTTCAATTCCAATTTTCATAATTACTATGATAAAAGGTTTGTAAAAGTCAACATAATAAAATCCAAACATAATAGTTTTAAAATACCCACTAAAAGTATAGTAGAAAAAGATGGTATAAAAGGTGTTTATATAAAGGAGATTAGTGGAATAGTAAAATTTAGGCCTATAGAGATATTGAAAGAAGAGGACAAAATTACTTATATTAGTAGTGGAGATAAAAACAACAGCATCAAGGTAAAAGGAAGTGATGATTTAGTTAAGTCTGTTACAATGTTTGATGAAATTCTAGTAAATACAATAAATGTTAAAGAGGGAACTATAATCAATTGACATCGAGGAGGGAATAAAAATAACAATCAAGGATAATTTATTGAATATAGAAAAAAACGTTCATAATGCGTTGCAAAACTCTGGAAGAGTAGATGAAAAGGTTAAAATAATTGCAGTTACAAAAACTGTAGGAGTGGATGCGATAAATGAGGCTCTAAATTTAGGTTTGAAAGATATTGGAGAAAATAGGGTTCAAGAATTAGTGAAAAAATATGATGTTATAGGTAGTAATGGGAATTTTCACATGATTGGACATTTACAAACCAATAAGGTAAAAGATATTATTGACAAGGTTTCTCTAATCCATTCTTTAGATCGCTTATCTTTAGCTAAGGAATTAAATAAAAGGGCAAAGATGAGTGATCTAGTGATGGATGTATTAATACAGGTAAATGTGGCAGAAGAAGAGAGCAAATATGGTTTAAAGGTAGATGAAGTCATACCTTTTTTAGAAAAGATAATGAAGTATGACAATATTAAAGTTAAGGGTTTAATGACTATAGCACCTTTTGCAGAAGATCCAGAAGAGATTAGATGGGTTTTTAAGGATCTAAGAAGATTGGGTGAAGTTATAAACAGTAAAGGTTACGATAATGTTGATATGGAAATTTTATCAATGGGTATGACAAATGACTATGAAGTTGCAATTGAAGAAGGTTCTAACATGATAAGGATTGGAACGGGTTTGTTTGGAAAAAGAAATTATTAGGAGGGATAATATGGCAGATTTAATGAATAAGTTAAAATATTTTATAGGAATCGATGATTTAGATGTAGATGAAGAATATGAAGAGTATGAAGAAGATGAACTTGAGGAGTTACCAGTTAATACAAGAACAAAAAAATTGAATAATAAGGTTGTTAATATTCATACAGCTGGAAACATGAAACTAGTAGTTCATGAACCATTAAATTATGAAGATGCTCCCAAAATTGTTGATGATTTAAAGATGAGAAAAACCGTTGTAGTAAATCTAGAACAATTGGAACCTGGAATAAAGAGACAAATATTTGACTTCATAAATGGAGGATTGTATTCTCTTGAAGGGAGTATACAAAAGGTCACTAAAGATATATTTGTCCTTGCGCCTAATAATGTAGAGATTGATGGAAATATAAAGGATGAATTAAAGAACAGAGGAGTTTTTCAGTGGTAAAATACTAGATAAGAGGGAATAACATGGTTACTCTATATAGAGCTATTGATATATTATTTTATATTATCGAAATGTTGATCTTTATTAGAATAATTTTTTCATTTTTAAATATAGACCCTTATAATTCCATAGGAAGAATTGTCTACGAATTAACAGAGCCTATATTAGGACCAGCGAGAGAAGTAATTTATAAATTAGGAATAGATACTGGAATGTTGGACTTGTCACCTATAGTAGCGGTACTCATACTTAGGCTTATTTCTAGTATTATTAAATATATTATTTTTTAGTAGACGGTGATGTAGTTGAAATTAGACAAAGATAAATATATAGCACATATAAATGATAAAGATCAGATTTTAAATATGCGAAGGGTTTTGGATAAAATAGAGATTGTGCTGGACAAGCATATAGTGCAATCTACAGATTTTTTAAATCCTTATGAAAGAAGGCTTGCAAAATCTATTTTAAACAGATTTTTAGATATATCGTATATGGAAGTAGGTGGAATTGAGGAGGCTGAAAGAAAAATCATATTAATTTATCCTGATTACTATCAATACGATGATTTGAATATACCTATTGCCTCCTTGATGATAGAGGCTGATACTCAAAAATATTCTCATAGAAATTTTTTAGGTAGTATACTTAATTTAGGAATAAATAGAGAGAAAATAGGGGATATATTAATACATGAGGGTTATGTTCAGTTAGTGGTTAAAGAGGAAATCCTTCAATTTATATTAATCAATTTAAATAGAGTTGGCAGAGAAAAAGTTAATGTTAAAGAAATTTTATTAAAAGACCTAAGATTGGGGAATATAGAATATAGTGATATTTTAATCACTATACCTTCTCTTAGGTTAGATGCATTAATTAGTGGCAGTTGGAATTTATCTAGAAAGGATAGTCAAAGATTAATTGAGTCAGGAAAGGTAAAAGTTAATTGGGAACCAATAGAAAGGGCATCAAAAGATGTTCTTGAGGGGGATGTTATTTCCGCAAAAGGTTATGGCAGGTTCATTTTAAATTCAGTAGAAGGTATCAGTAAAAAAGAAAGAGTAAGGGTAAAAATTAGACTATTAAAATAAATGGAGTGAATAATATGATTACACCCCTTGACATTCAAAACAAAGAATTTAAAAAATCCTTTAGAGGATATAGGGAATCAGAAGTTGACCAATTTTTAGATGATATCATTGAGGATTATGAAAGACTGTATAAAGAGAATATAGAATTAAAAGATAAAATTCTCGTATTAAGTGAACAGCTAAAGCATTATAGTAACTTAGAGCAAACTTTAAAAGACACCCTTGTAGTAGCTCAAAGTACGGCTGATGAAATAATTGGGTCTGCAAGGCAAAAGGCAGAGGTTATTATAGAAGACACAGAAGTATCATCAAAGAAACTAATCGATGCCGCTAATGATGAAGTAAGAAATATTAGGAAGGAATATGAGTATCTTAAAAAGGAGATATTCATATTTAAAACCCGTTATAAATCATTTATTGAAGCACAACTTATTACCTTAGATGAATTTTATTCTGAAATAGAAAGTAAGGATATAAATTTAGGAGACTATAAGGATTCAGATGATTACATAGAAGAGGTAAAAGAATCAAAACTAGAATCTGAAGAAACAGATTTAGATAAGAATATTGATGATTTGGGGGCATAGCCCTCAATTTTTATTTGTATTGACATTTTTCATAAATTATTATTAAAATGTAATATATGAATTTTCTGCAACGAAGATGATGGAGGAATATTTATGACAAATAAAATTAAAATAGATGAAGATCTATTCATTGGAGGAGAAGAATTTACTATTATTGCTGGCCCTTGTGCTGTTGAAAGCGAAAAACAAATGGAGTCTATTGCTAAATTTTTAGGTGAAATGGGAGTTAAAATAATTAGAGGTGGAGCTTTTAAGCCTAGAACAGATCCTAATTCCTTTCAAGGACTTGGAATGGCTGGTTTAAAAATACTTAAAAGTATTAAAGATACTTATGGCTTTAGAGTTGTATCTGAAATAATGGATCCAAGGGATATTGAACAAGCCTATGATTATATAGATATATATCAAATTGGTTCAAGGAATATGCAAAACTACTCCCTTTTAAAGGAAATGGGGAAGATTGACAAGCCTGTATTATTAAAAAGGGGGATGAGTGCTACTATAGAAGAATGGATAAAGGCCTCCGAATATATTAAAATGGAGGGAAATAATAATATTATCTTATGTGAAAGAGGCATTAGAACCTTTGAAAGTTATACAAGAAATACTTTGGATTTAATGAGTGTTCCTATCATAAAATCTGAAACCGAGTATCCAGTTTTAGTTGATCCCAGTCATGGGACAGGAAGGAGAGAGTTAGTACTGCCAGCGACAAAGGCAGCTTTAGCTTTAAATGCAGATGGCGTGATTATAGAAATCCATCCTAATCCTGAAGAAGCATTATCCGATGGAATACAATCTTTAAATTTCCATGAGTTTAAAAATTTAATAGAAGAAATTAAAGAGTAGATAAATCCTCTTTGTTTTCATAGTATGTAGTATAGATGATGAGAATGGAGGGGATTTTTGTGGGAAACTATGGCATAGATGAATTTGATGATGAATTATTATTTTTTTTTATCTTACTTACTCATATTTGGGGAGCAAGATATAACAAATACAATTTACTTTTTTTCCTATTAATCCTACTTATGTACTCATGATGGTTATAAGGTTATTTAGTATGAATTAATACTAAGTATATGGGCATATTATTATCAAAAGTTTCAGAAATACTTTTTGCTCAGCGGTAAAGTATTGGTTAACCCATGATTTAAAAGCTTCAATGGAGGCCTTTTATATTTTAAGTAGGAGGTTATTTATGGATAAGGACAAAAGAGAATTTTTTAAAGAAAAACTATTTAATGAGAAGGAAGATATATTAAATACTATCGATAAGATGAATAATTTAGAAGAATATGGTTTTAGTGATGAATACTCTATGGAGCTGTCATCTTATGATAATCATCCAGCTGATCTGGGAACTGAAATGTTCATAATGGAACAGGATAAAGGCATAATCAATAAACTAAACGATACTCTTTATGAAATAGATACATCTATAGAAGATTTGGAAACGGGGAATTATGGATTTTGTATATCCTGTGGTAAAGAAATAGATGAGGAAAGGCTGGAGTTAATACCCTATTTAAAATTATGCGTAGATTGTTCTAAGAAAAAAATACCTCTAGATGAAAAAAGACAATTTAGACCTGAGGAAGAGGACAATATGAGTAAAAGCTATGATGAGGGCAACGAATTTGATAGGGAGGATAGTTACCAGAGTGTTGCAAGATATAATAAAGTAGAAAAAGATCCTTCCTTCTCTACCGGAGACGAACAGGGAGTTTTAGACGAAGAGGACAGTGGTATAGTAGAAGAAGTTGAAAAAATTTCTCAGGATTATTATAATGATGTAAATAAATAATTATAATTGTTTTGCTCTAATAATCTCAGTGATTGTTAGAGCTTTTCTAATTTAATAGGTAAAAACATAAAGCCATGTTGTAATAAGTAGAATTATCATTTAAAATAATATTATAAATAAACAACATAAGGAGGAGAAAAATTGCTATTTTTAATGACAATACTTATTATAGTATTAGATCAAGTTAGTAAATATGCAGCTGTTAAATATTTAAAGGGGAATAACCCTTATGTTATAATAAAGAATTTCTTTCAACTATACTATGTGGAAAACTATGGAGCTGCTTTTGGCATATTACAAAATAAGAAAGCTTTTTTTATAATAATTACTTCCATAGTAATTATTAGCATCACATTTTTCCTTTTTAGATACTCTCATAGCTTGACTAAATTGATGAAGGTTTCCTTATCAATGCTAATGGGGGGAGCTATTGGCAATTTAATCGATAGGATTAGATTAGGCTATGTAGTAGATTTTATTAGTATTAAGTTTGGAAAAGGGTATGATTTTCCTGTTTTTAATGTAGCTGATATGTTTGTAGTTATAGGAACGTTTTTGATAATGATTATGATTGTATCTGATAAATATGAGATTTGAGGAGGGAATAATGGAATTATTTGAAATATATGTAGATGAAGTTGAAAGTGAAAGATTAGATTTATATCTATCAAAAAAGCTTACGGAAATATCAAGAACCTATATACATAAGTTGATTAAAGAAGGTCTAGTGTTAGTCAATGGGAAGGAGTCTAAACCAAGATATCTAGTTAAAAAAGGAGATATTATAAAAGTTGAATTGCCAGAACCAAAGAAACTAGAGTTAATACCTCAGAACATTCCATTGGATATTGTTTATCAGGATGATGATGTTGTTGTGGTGAATAAGTCTAAGGGAATGGTAGTACATCCAGCTCCGGGAAACTATTCAAACACTTTGGTAAATGCTCTTTTGTATCATGTGGATAATCTATCTTCGGTGAATGGCATTATAAGACCAGGTATAATTCACAGATTGGATAAAGATACATCGGGATTATTAATAGTTGCCAAAAATGATAAAGCTCATAGGATATTGTCGGAACAACTAAAGAAAAGAGAGGTAAAAAGAAATTATATAGCTTTAGTCTATGGGATATTGGACAAAGAACAAGCTATCATAAATGCTCCTATAGGCAGGCATCCTGTGGATAGAAAAAGGATGACGGTTATATATAAAAATAGCAAAGAAGCTATAACTGAATATAGAGTTTTAGAAAGGTTTAGAAAGTATACTTTAATGGAAGCATCTTTACAGACGGGTAGAACTCATCAGATTAGAGTTCATATGGCATATATTAATCATCCTATAGTTGGAGATCCTGTGTATTGTAAGAAGAAAAATGAATTTGGAATAGAAACTCAACTTCTTCATGCGAGAAGATTAGGGTTTTTCCATCCAAGTACTGGAGAATATATGGAGTTTGAAGCTGAACCTCCAGAGGACTTTCAAAAGGTACTTGAAATTTTAATAAAAAGGAATAGGTAGGTGTAAAAAATGAGGACAAAAGCGATTATTTTAGATGAGAAGGCTATTGGAAGGGCAACTACAAGGATTGCCAATGAGATTATTGAAAGAAATAAAGGCATAGAAGATATCATATTGGTAGGTATTAAAACTAGAGGTATTCCCTTTGCAGAAAGATTAGCCAAGAAGATTTATGAAATAGAAGAGGAAAATGTACCTGTATTGACTTTAGACATTACATTATATAGAGATGATTTAACGGAAATATATAAAGACCCTATTGTAAAAAATAAGGAATTTAATCATGATATAGATGATAAGGTAATAGTATTAGTAGATGATGTAATTTTTACTGGCAGGACTGTTAGGGCTGCATTAGATGCATTGGTGGATATGGGTAGACCAAGTAAAGTGCAGTTAGCAGTTCTTATAGATAGGGGGCACAGAGAGCTTCCTATAAGACCTGATTATGTAGGTAAAAACGTTCCAACTTCTAAGAGTGAAATAGTGAGTGTCAATTTTACCGAAATTGACGGATTAGATCAAGTTGTCATTACAGAAAAAAGGTAGAGGATTTAATCTTCTACCTTTTCCATCTTTTCTATTTGTTCTTTGTTTGGAGTTACAAAGATTGTATTAAAATTTTCATAGATTACCATTCCAGCTTTAGCGTTTTTAGGCTTTTTTACATTTTTTCTTTCCGTATAATCAATAGCTACATTACTAGAATTCTTAGCTTTACTATAATAGGCTGCTAAATTTGCTGCTTCTTCCAATGAAGTATCGGAGATGTCCCCGTTTTTCTTAGCAATTATGACATGACTTCCAGGCATATTTTGTATATGAAGCCACAAATCCTCCTTATGAGCAAATCTTAAAGTCAAATAATCATTTTGCTTGTTGTTCTTACCTACATAAATATGGAATCCATCAGATGATATATAATGATGAGGTTTGGATATAACTTCTTTTTTCTTTTTCTTCTTAGGATTTCCCTTTAAATATCCTTCCTTAATCAATTCCTCTTTGATTTCATCTAGTTCTATGACCTCAGTACAGTTGTCTATGCTTACTAAGACATTCTCCAAATAATTTATTTCTTCCTCAGTTTCGGGTATTTGTTCTAACAATAGAGAATGAGCATTTTTTAGTTTAGAATATTTTTTGTAATATCTTTGAGCATTTTTAGCTGGTGAATATCTTTCGTCGAGAGGGATTCTTATTTTTTCCATGTTTTCCGTATAAAAATTCTCTAATTGGGTTTCACTGCTGCCCTTTTCTATTTTATATAGATTGGCAGATATTAGATCTGCATATACCTTGTATTTTTCCCTATCTTCGCTTTCCAATAGTTCTTGTTTTTGTTTGGATAGTTTATTTAAAGAACGTTCCAATTTTGTTTGAATAGATTTTTTTATGGATTGAGATTTTTGAGATATCCTATCCGAAGTATCGTTTTTAAGGTAGTATCTATCTAAAACTTCGCTAATGGAATTTAAAATTACCTTATTTTGATTCCCAAATTGATTAATATCAATAGCATGAAAATCTAGATAATCGGCTCCAAAGTCATTTTTGATTAGTACAGGTTTATAGATATCTTTTTTTACTACATCTACAATGGTTGCGAAGGAGTTAAGCAGTGATTCCTTTTCATTAACCATTAGACTGCCTACAGGTCTATCTATATCTATCCTCGAATTAAAACATACTTCTTTACCAATTAATGGACTTATTCCAATATAATTAGTATAAAAGAATTTATAGATTTGAGTATTGGAATTACATTCATCTAGCAAGCTATTAAGTTCATCTGGATTAGAGTTTAGTGGATTTTTTTTATCCTTTATTGGAGGATGTTCATAGCTTATACCAGGCAAAACTTGTCTAATTCTACTCATGTCGTGAGAAACTCTTTTAATTGAATCCACTATTTTATTAGAATCTTTATTTGTCAATATTATATTGCTGTGTTTTCCCATAATCTCGATAATTAGTCTCTTTTCAGAAGGTTGACCTAGCTCATCAAGAGAAGATATATCTATAAATAATACTCTGTCCATTTGATACTGTTCTATATTTAAAACTATTCCTCCTGTTAAATGTTTTCTCAAAAGCATACAAAACATAGGAGGAGTAGTTGGATTTGATTTAGTGCTTTGAGTTAAGTATATACGTGGATTGTTGCTGCTGGCGGATATAAGAAGCCTATTGTTTTTACCATTATTATAGATATTTATTAATATTTCATCTTTTTCGGGCTGATATATCTTATCAATTCTCCCACCTAGAATGGTATCCTTCAATTCTTTAACTATAGCCCTTGTAACTATTCCATCTAATGACATATATATTCCTCCATTACTATTAGTAATAGAATTATATCATTTAATAGACAATAAATAAACTACTAGGCAATAATAACCTGCTACACAATAAATCAAACCATTATTTTTAAAAATATATTAAAAAATTGTAATAATCTCTAGTATATTTTAGGAATTGTATTATAATTTATATTTGTATAATATACATTAAAAGTCAGTTTTTTATTGATACTACTATCTATAATGGGGGAGGAAGAGACAGATGATTAAAAGCATGACTGGATTTGGTAGGGGAGAGAGCACGGACGGGATACACAACTTTAATGTGGAAATTAAAACCGTTAATCATAGATATAATGATATTATTATAAAAATGCCTAAACATCTTAGCTATTTAGAAGAAAAAATCAAAAAAACAATTAAAGATAAAATCAACAGAGGAAGGGTAGAAATATATATAAGCTTAGAATATGTTGATGAATCGGGAATAGAGGTAAAAGTCGATATTCCATTAGCAAAAGCATATAAAGCTGGATTGGATAGGATAATAGAAGAACTTAATATTGAAGATAATATTAAATTATCCCATATATTGAGCATATCGGAAATAATCAAAACTGAAAGAAAAGAATTAGACGAAGATGTTACATGGAACTGTTTAAAGGTTGCCCTTGAGATGGCATTAGATAACGTAATAAATATGAGAGTAAATGAAGGAATAGCCTTAAAGTTGGATATGGAAACTCAGCTGAAAAAGATTCAAGGAATGATTGAGGAAATAGAAAGGAGATCGCCACTAGTTGTAGAAGAATATAGACAAAAACTTAAAGATAGAATTGCTGAAATTTTAGATGGGGATTCTAGTATAGATGAGGAGAAGATAAATTACGAGGTCATTTTATTTGCCGATAAAAGTGATATAAATGAAGAAATAGTTAGATTTAAGTCACATATAAAACAGTTTTTAAGAAGTTTAGAAGAAAAGGAGCCAATAGGTAGAAAATTGGATTTCCTAATACAAGAAATGAATAGAGAAATTAATACTATAGGTTCTAAAGCTAATGATTTAACCATTTGTAACAATGTTGTCGATATAAAAAGCGAATTGGAAAAGATAAGAGAACAAATACAAAATGTAGAATAACGATTAAGGAGGATATAAGATGACTATTAAGTTGATCAACATCGGTTTTGGTAATATCGTATCTGCTAACAGGATTATTGCAATAGTAAGCCCAGAATCTGCTCCTATTAAAAGATTGATCCAAGAGGCTAGGGATAAAGGAATATTAATAGATGCAACTTATGGAAGAAGGACTAGAGCAGTTATTGTAACGGATAGTGACCACATAATTCTTTCAGCTGTACAGCCAGAAACCGTAGCTCAAAGATTAAACAATAAATCAAACGATAAAATAGATATTTAGAAAGCGAGTGTATAAAATGTCAAAGGGATTTTTGCTAGTAGTATCAGGACCTTCTGGTTGTGGTAAAGGTACTGTTTGTAAGGAGCTTTTTAAAAGGAATGAAGAGCTTATATTTTCAGTATCAGTAACTACAAGGAAACCTAGAAATGGGGAAATTAATGGAGTAAACTATTTTTTTATCCATGAAGAAAAATTTAATAATATGGTGGAAAACCACGAATTTTTAGAGTATGCTCAAGTTCATAACAACTATTATGGAACACCAAAAAAATTTGTATTGGAGAAAATCGAAAAAGGAGAAGTAGTTGTTTTAGAAATAGATGTGCAGGGTGCTTTACAGGTGAAAAAAGCATATCCTGAGGCTGTGTTTATATTTTTATTGCCTCCTTCTATGAATGAGTTGAAAGAAAGGATAATAAAAAGAGGTACTGAAACCGAAAAGGATATAAATATTAGGATGAAGAATGCTTTTAAAGAAATAGAATTCATTGATGAATACGATTATATCGTTATCAATGATAAAGTTATGGATGCAGTAGAAAAGATAGAAACTATAATTACTGCAGAAAAGTTAAAGGTAAAAAGACATAAAAATATTATGGAAAAGATTATTTCTTAAGGAGGTATATTATGTATAATCCATCTATAAATGAACTTTCAAAACTTGGAGATAGTAGGTATACTTTAGTTATGTTAGCATCAAAAAGATCTAGACAATTGGTAGACGGGGCTAAGCCTTTAATTGAAACAGCTTCAACTAAACCCGTAAGTATTGCTATTGAAGAGATTATAGAAGGGAAGATTACTTATTCAAGACCAGATATTAAAGGAATTAAGTAGGTGAGGATATATGCTTAAAGGTAAAAATATAATTGTAGGTGTTACAGGAGGAATTGCTGCCTATAAAGCTGTAGATGTGGTAAGTAGATTGAAAAAACAAAATGCGAATGTAGAAGTAATAATGACAAAACATGCAACGGAGTTTGTTACTCCGCTGACCTTTCAGACTTTGGCATTGAATCCAGTATATGTAGATATGTTCGTGGAACCAAGAAATTATGATGTGGAGCATATTTCTTTAGCTAAAAAAGCTGATCTTTTTTTAATTTCACCTGCTACTGCCAATATAATTGGTAAAATTGCTAATGGAATTGCTGATGATTTACTTACAACAACAATTATGGCTACAAAATCAAAGGTTATATTTGCACCAGCTATGAATACAAATATGTACTTAAATCCAATAGTACAAAAAAACTTTGATTATTTAAAGACTTTAGGCTATGAATTTATAGATCCAGGAAATGGGATGTTAGCATGTCAGACATATGGACCAGGAAGGATGGCAGAACCTATTGATATTGTTCAATATGTAATAAGTAGTTTTAATGATAAAGAATTAAAAGGAAAGAAAATAGTCGTTACTGCTGGACCTACAATTGAACCCATAGATCCTGTTAGATATATTACTAACCATTCCAGCGGGAAGATGGGATATAAAATAGCAGAGGAAGCTCAAAGACGAGGTGCCGAAGTGGTTTTAATAACGGGACCAACGGCTTTATTACCTCCAAAGGATGTAGAGGTAATAAGAGTAAATACTACAATGGAAATGTTTAATGCTGTAGAAGCTCAATTTGATAGTTGTCAAGTTTTAATTAAGGCAGCGGCTCCTTCTGACTATAGACCTGAAGTATTTAATCATGAAAAGATAAAGAAAAAAGAAGGAGAACTGGATGAGTTAAATATAAGATTTGTTAGAAATCCAGATATTGCAGCTCATTTTGGAAAACTTAAAAAGGGGCAGATAGTAGTTGGCTTTGCAGCAGAAACCAATAATTTAATCCAATATGCTGAAGGAAAACTTAAGAAGAAAAACTTTGATTTTATCGTTGCTAATGATGTATCTAAAGATGGAGCAGGCTTTAAATCAGATACCAATATCGTTACAATTATTGATAGAGATGGAAGGCTTGATGACTATCCTATATTAGATAAATCTCAAGTATCAAAGATTATTTTAGATAAAGTTGTAGATTTATTGAATGCTAAAAGCTAGATTCATTTTGTTATCTAGCTTTTAATATTTTGATAAGAAAAGGATTGGTATTATGAATAGGAAATATGCACAAGTAATAATTGAAAATAAAGCTGCAAGTACCGATAAACCCTATACCTATATAATTGAGCCAGATATGCTGGATAATATAGAAGAAGGTATGAGGGCTTTAGTTCCATTCGGACGAGGAAATAGGATTATTAAAGGTATTATAATTAAAATTCAAGATTATTATGAAAAAAACCATAGGTTGAAAAGCATAATCGATGTAATTGATGATAAACCTTTGATATCCAAAGATATGATCGATTTAAGCTTATGGATGTCTGAGCATTATCTATCCCCTTATTTAGATGCTTTTCAAACAGTTCTACCTCCTGGAGATTTTAAAGAGGTTAAGACATATGTTGCTCTAAAGGAGATTGACTCTAAATGTTTTAAGGAACAGCTCACCCCTTTAGAAGAAGATATCATTCAATTGATTAAAGATAAAGGCAATGAAGTAGATTTAGAGATTATTAAAAAGATTATGAAGAATAAGGATATAAATAAGAACATCAATATGTTAAAAGAAAAGGGGTTAATTGAAACTACACTGGAAATACAAACATCTATAGAAAAAAATTATGAAAAATATGTTTTTTTAAAAGATAAATCTATGGATTATGATAGCATTGCCAATATAATTGGTAAAAGAAGCTATAAACAGCTTCAAATAGCAAAGTTTTTAATGTCTGTTGATGAAATATCCCTAAAAGGATTAATGGAGAAAACCAGTAGTTCTTTGTCCACTGTTAGAGCACTAGAGGACAAGGGATTAATAAAAATATTTAAGAGGGAAGTATATCGAAATCCCATAAGAGAAGATATAAAACCTTATAAAAAATTTGAATTATCATCTAATCAAAGATATTGTGTAGATAACATATTAAACAATATAAAAAACAAGAGTAAGGAAAACAAATTTCTGCTCCATGGTGTAACAGGCAGTGGGAAGACGGAAATTTATCTTCAATTGGTTGAAGAGATGATCAATATGGGTAAGGAAACTATAGTTCTTGTACCTGAAATATCCTTAACTCCTCAGACTATTGAAAGATTTGTTGGAAGGTTTGGCAACAACGTGGCAGTACTCCATAGTAAGCTTTCTTATGGTGAAAGATTTGATCAATGGAGAAAAATAAAAGAGGGAAAAGTTAAAATAGCTGTAGGAGCTCGTTCTGTCGTTTTTGCACCTTTTAACAACTTAGGACTCATTATTATTGACGAAGAACATGAAAATACATACAAGTCCAGCATGAATCCAAAATACGATGCTATAGAAGTGGCAGAAAAGAGATGTGAACAGGTAGGAGGCTACTTAGTCAAAGGTTCAGCAACTCCATCTATTGAGAGCTATTATAAAGCTAAGAGCGGAGATATAAGATTACTTAATTTGGATAAGAGGATTAATAACAAAAAGTTACCTGAAGTTAAAATTGTGGATATGAGAAACGAGTTGAGTATGGGGAACAAATCAATATTTAGCAAGGAACTATATGAGGCTATAGGATCAAACCTTAGAGGAAAGAAACAAACCATACTTTTTCTCAATAGAAGGGGATATTCCACTTTTATTTCTTGCAGGGAATGTGGATATGTAGTAAAATGTAATGAATGTGATATATCTATGACCTATCATTTGAAAGATAATAAGTTAAAATGTCATTATTGTGGTTTAGCTATACAGCCTCCTAAAATATGTCCTGTTTGTAAAAGTAAATATATAAAGTATTTTGGCATAGGGACTGAAAAGGTAGAAGAATTGACTAAGAGGATGTTTCCAATGGCTAGGGTTGCAAGGATGGATATGGATACTACCTCTAAAAAAGGAAGCCATGAATCCATGCTTCATAAGATGAAAGATGAGGAAATAGATATATTGATAGGAACTCAAATGGTGGCTAAAGGGTTGGATTTTGAAAAAGTAACTTTAGTTGGTATAATAGCAGCAGATACAAGTTTAAATTTACCAGACTTTAGGTCCTCTGAAAGAACTTTTCAGCTTATAACCCAAGTTGCAGGTAGAGCAGGGAGAGGGGAGTTTGAAGGCAAGGTAATTGTTCAGACTTATAATCCTGAGCATTATAGTATCCAATGTGCAAGGGAACACGATTATGTAGCTTTTTATAATAAGGAAATAGTTTTAAGAAAGGAATTTAATTACCCACCTTTTACTAATATTATATCCGTAGTTATGTATGGAGAAGACAATAGGTATCTTGAAATGAAGACAAAAGAAGTTTACAATCTAATAATAGAGGAGATGCTAAAGGAAGGTCTTGATGAATTGACTGAAAATGTTATAGGACCATATCCAGCACCATTGGAAAAGATAAAGAATAATTACCGATTTCAAATACTCATAAAATCTAAGGATGAATATATGGATAAGTTAAAAAACATCATAGAATGGGTATGTATAATAAATAGAGATAAAATGAATTTAAAAGGGATTAGGTTTAGCATAGATATAAACCCTAATTCGATATTGTAGGAGGAAAAGACATGGCTATTAGACAAATTAGATATTCTGATGACCCTATTTTAAGAAAAATTTCTAGGGAAGTTACTAAAATTGATGAAAGAACGAAGATACTTTTAGATGATATGGTAGATACTATGTATGAATATGATGGAGTAGGATTAGCAGGCCCTCAAGTTGGTGTATTGAGAAGGATAGTTGTAATAGATATAGGAGAAGGGGTTATAAAACTTGTTAATCCTGAGATAATTGAAAGTGAAGGGGAAAAGATAGATATAGAAGGTTGTTTAAGTGTTCCCAATAGGATAGGAAAAGTAAAGAGACCTGAAAGGGTTAAAGTGAAATATTTAGATGAGAATGGTGAAGAAAAGGTAATAGAAGGTACAGGATTATTGGCCAAGGCTCTTTGCCATGAGATAGACCACCTTCATGGTATATTATTTATAGATAATATGATTGAAGAGGTGTTTACTGAAGAGGATGAAGAATAAAGTTTGGGGGTAATAAGATGAATATCGTATTTATGGGGACACCTGAGTTTGCAGTTCCATCTTTAGTATCATTATATGAAAAGGGATATAATATTTCTTTAGTAGTGACTCAAAAGGATAAACCCAAAGGCAGAGGCAAGAAGATGCTGCCTACTCCAATTAAGGAAAAAGCCATAGAATTAGGATTGGAGGTTTATCAGCCAGAATCCATTAATTCTACTGAATCCATAGATAAAATAAAGGAATTATCACCAGACTGTATTGTAGTAGTTGCTTTTGGACAGATACTCAAGAAGGATATATTGAACTTACCTCAATATGGCTGTATCAATATACATGGATCCTTACTTCCAAAATATAGAGGAGCAGCCCCTATTAATTGGGCTATTATTGATGGAGAGTCTAAGACCGGAATTACTATTATGGAAATGAATGAGGGCTTGGATTCAGGAGATATGCTACTTGTTGAGGAGATTCCTATTGGAGAAGATGACAATGCAGAATCCATTCACGATAGATTATCTATATTGGGAAGTCAATTAATTGTAGAAGTATTAGACGGACTAGGAAAACAAAAAATCTTAAAGACTCCTCAAAACCATGATTTAGCAACATATGCACCGAAGATAAACAAAGATACTGGAAAAGTCGATTGGAATAGCACTGGTGAAAGGATTAAGAATTTGGTACGAGGGCTAAAACCCTGGCCTTCTGCTTACATGAAATATAAAGGTGAAAATGTTAAAATTCATAATGCTAGAATAGTTGAAAAATTTTCAACAGCAGAGAATGGAATGGTTGTAAAAGTCTCCAACGAAGGAATTTTTGTAAACTGTGAGGATAGCTGTGTAGTCATTGAAGAGTTACAATTCCCTGGAAAGAAAAAGTTACATGTGTCTCAATATTTAAGGGGAAATCAATTTGATTCTAATGTAAAATTAGATTAGTTTAAAGGAGGGAACAAATATGTATTATGGTGGATATTACGGGGGGTATGGCGGTAATTGGATGCTGTTTTTATTCCCAGCTATACTGTTTGCCATGTATGCACAATTAAAGGTTTCTACATCTTTTAACAAATATTTAAGGGTATCTAGTCGCTCAGGTTATACTGGAAGAGAAGTTGCAAGGATGATATTAGATAGAAATGGGCTATATGATGTTAGAATAGAGCCTATTGCAGGTCAATTGACAGATCACTATGATCCAAGAAGTAAGGTAATTAGATTGTCAAGTAATGTATATAATGGCAACTCAATTGCAGCAGTTTCCGTTGCTGCTCATGAAGTTGGTCATGCTATACAACATGGAGAAGGCTATTTTCCGCTTATTTTAAGAAATAATATAGCACCCATTGCAAGTATAGGAGCTAGATTTGTTTGGTTTATAATCGTAATAGGTTTAGTTATTAGTCCATTTCTTGTAGAAGTAGGGGTAATGCTATATTTAGCCGTAGTATTGTTCCAAATCGTTACTTTACCTGTAGAATTTAATGCTAGTAAAAGAGCCTTATATCAATTAGAAGATGGCATAGTTTTTAGAGATGAAATAGACTCATCAAAAAAGGTTCTTACTGCAGCTGCTTTAACATATGTTGCAGCAACCCTGGTTGCTATTGGTCAATTATTAAGACTTCTCTCTATTTCAAATAGAAGAAGAGATTAAAATATCATATCTTTAACTTTGCCTGGCTTAAGCCAGGCAAATGATTTTTTATAGGAGGCTTAGTATGAATTCAAGGGATATTGCTTTAAATATATTGATGGATATAGATGAAAAAGGGGCATTTTCCAATTATGCCATTAACAAACATTTAAAAGGTAAAGAGGATATAAAAGACGAGAATTTAATAAGGGAAATAGTTTATGGTGTAATTGAAAATCTATTGTACATAGACTATATCATTTCAAAAGCTTCAAAGATAAAATTAAAGAAGATCCATCCTACAATTTTGGAGATTTTAAGGATGGGAGTATATCAAATTGTCTTTATGGACAAAATTCCAGATAGAGCGGCGGTAAATGAAGCCGTTAATCTATCCAAAAAATATGGGCATAAGGGAGTTAGTGGCTTTGTCAACGGCATATTGAGGAACATCTCAAGGAATAAAGAAGAGATGATGAAAATAGATAAGATAGATAGTGGAGATTATCTATCCATTAAATATTCCTATCCAAAATGGATGATTAAAAGATGGATAGAAGAATATGGTTATGAATTTACTGAAAAATTGTGTCAAGGAAATAATAGTAGACCAAAGCTGAACATAAGGGTCAATACTCTGATAATTACCAGAGATGAGCTTCTGAAAATGCTATCTAATTATGGTTATGTGGTTTATAAAACAAATTATGCCGATGATGGAGTTATTGTAGATAATCCCACGAGGATTACTGAAATAGAAGAGTTTAATTTAGGCTATTTTACCATTCAAGATGAAAGTAGTATGCTAGTATCTCAAATAGCTTCTCCAAAAGAGAATAGCCTTGTATTAGACTTGTGCAGTGCTCCAGGAGGTAAATCTACTCATATGGCTCAGTTGATGAACAATAAAGGGAAGATAATAAGTAGAGATATCTATGATCATAAGTTAAAATTGGTTAGACAAAATGCTAACAGATTAGGTATAGATATTATAGATACTGAAAGTTTTGATGCCCTTAAATTAGATCATAATTTAATTGGAAAGGTAGACTATTGTATCGTAGACGCACCTTGTTCCGGTTTAGGTATTATTAGGAGAAGACCTGAAATAAAATGGAATAGACGAGAAGAGGATATAGCGGATTTAAATAAAATCCAAAAAAATGTACTAGATAATGCTAAAGAATATGTAAAACCTGGAGGAATAATAATATACAGCACTTGTACTATTGGTAGGGAAGAAAATATGGACGTGATAAATGACTTTTTAGATAATAATAGAGAATTTGGGTTAACTGGTTTTGAAAATTTAATTTATTCAAAAGAAAATATAGAAACGTCTCAAGATGGTTATATTCAACTATTTCCACATATACATAATACAGATGGCTTTTTTATTGCTAGAATTGAAAAGAAGAATGGCTAATACTTTATTAGTTATGGTATAATATAAAATTAAGAATATATTTGAGGTGATTTCTTGCATAAAACTGAATTAAATAGCTTAACAATGGAGGAGTTAGAAGGATATATATATAGTATTGGAGAGCAAAAATATAGAGCAGAACAGTTGTTTACCTTTATACATAAAAATCAAGGTACAGATATTGAGAATATATCTGTGTTCTCCATGGGACTACGGGACAAGCTAGAAAAGGTTTCAAAGATAAACCAATTAAGAATTTTTAAACGATTTGATTCAAAAATTGACAATACAAAAAAATACTTGTTTTTATTGGAAGATAATAATATTATTGAAAGTGTGGCCATGGAATATAAACATGGTCTAACTGCGTGTATATCTACACAAGTTGGCTGTAAAATGGGTTGCTCTTTTTGTGCATCAACTAAAGAAGGTTTGATAAGAAGTCTAACCCCTGGTGAAATGGCTAGTCAGATATATATGATGGAAAAGGATTTAAATAATAAGATTAGCAATATTGTATTGATGGGAAGTGGGGAACCTTTAGATAATTATGAAAATACTATAAAATTTTTAAATATAATTCATGAACCGAAAGGGCATAACACGAGCTATAGGAATATAACCTTATCTACTTGTGGATTGGTTCCAAAGATTTATAAATTAGCAGAAGAGGATATACCTATAACTTTATCTATATCACTTCATTCACCTTTTGATGAAGATAGACGGAAGATAATGCCAATAGGTAATAAATACTCAGTTTATGATATAATAGAAGCTTGTAAATATTATAATCATAAAACCAAAAGAAGAATCACTATAGAATATACACTTATTGAAGGAGTTAATGACAGGGAGAAGGATTTAAATGAATTGGTTAAAATCCTTAAAGGAATGAATTGCCATATAAATTTAATACCCTTAAATCCCATAAGTGAATCTAGCCAAGAAAGACCGTCAAAGATTAATATTGAGAGATTTGAAAGAAGTTTAGTTAAGGCAAATATACCTGTAACTATACGTAGGGAAATGGGAGGAGACATTAATGCTTCATGTGGACAATTGAGAAGAAGATACACAAATGAAAGACATTAAAACTTTCCAGTGAGGTGATTTTATATGGATATTGGCGTAAAAACAGATGTAGGAATAATTCGAGATAATAATCAAGATGCTTATTATGTTTCTTCTGATAAGGATTATCCTCTATTTATTATAGCAGACGGAATGGGGGGGCATAAAGCAGGAGAAATTGCCAGTGGAATGGCTATTGAAATAATAAGCAATAATTTTAAGAATTATTTTGCTGATGTTACAACAGTAGATGAGGAAGTTAAAGACAGAATAAGAAAATCCATAGACGAAGCCAATAAAAAAATCTACAAAAAATCTATGGAAGAAGAGCGATATTCTGGAATGGGAACAACTGTTACCCTGGCACATGTGATAGACGATAAGATATTTATTGGTCATGTAGGAGATAGCAGAGCTTATTTATTAAGGGATGGAGTACTATCTCAAATAACTGAGGACCATTCTCTAGTAGAAGAACTTATAAGGAATGGCAGCATTAGTAAAGAGGAAGCAAAGCATCATCCCCAACGCAATATAATTACTCGAGCTGTAGGTACTAGTGATAAGATAAAAACAGATATAATAGTAGAAAGAAAACATAAAGGTGATATACTTTTATTGTGTACTGATGGATTGACTAATATGGTAGATGAGACCCGAATTAAAGATTCTTTGACTATGAATGAAGATATTGAAAAGGCATGTGAGGATTTGATAAAACTCTCAAATGATGAAGGCGGCTTTGATAATATAACAGTTATAGCCGTTAAATTTTAGTGGAATGGGGTGATAATATGATTGGAACCGTATTAGGTGGTAGATATGAAATAATTGAAAAAATTGGCGGGGGTGGTATGGCTCTCGTTTATAAAGCAAAATGCAGGTTGTTAAATAGATATGTAGCGATTAAGATATTGAGAGATGAGTATATAAATGATGAAGAATTTATAAAAAAATTTAGAAGAGAATCTCAAGCGGCGGCAAGTCTTTCCCATCCTAATATCGTAAATATATACGATGTTGGAGTGGAAAAAAGAGATGACCATGATATACACTATATAGTTATGGAATATATAAAAGGCAAGACTTTAAAGGAAATAATCAGAGAAAAAGGTAAATTAACCGTTGATGAAACTATGGATTATTCAATACAAATAGCTGAAGCATTAGAACATGCCCATAAAAACCACATAGTTCATAGGGATATTAAACCTCATAATATAATGGTAACCGAGGATGGCAGAGTAAAGGTAACGGATTTTGGTATTGCTAGAGCTGCTACAGCTTCAACGGTTACAAATACATCTAATGTAATAGGCTCAGTACATTATTTTTCTCCTGAGCAGGCACGAGGAGGGTATACTGATGAAAAGTCGGATATCTATTCTCTTGGAATTGTTATGTACGAGATGATCACTGGAAAGGTACCTTATGAAGGTGATAGCCCAATATCAGTGGCTTTAAAACATATTCAAGAGGAAATTGTTTCACCTCAAGAAATAGATAGCACAGTGCCGACTAGCCTACAAAATATTATTATGAAGTGTGTAAAGAAGAGTCAAGCCGATAGATATAGTACGGCTAGTGAACTGTTACGAGATTTAAAAAGGATGAAGTATAAAGATGCAAACTATGACTTGGATAATACTAGTATTATAGAATCGCCAACGCAGATAATCCCAATCGTTGAAGATGAGGATGTGGATAATATGAAAAAACCGAGGAAGAAAAAGAAGAAAAAAAATGATGACAATGGCAGCACCAAGGTTAAGCTTTTAGCTATATTACTTGCTTTTGTAGTTGTAAGTGCTGCAGTCTTAGGATATTATAAACTTAAAGATTGGTTTATAACCCCAATGGTATCAGTCCCTAATCTACTTGGAATGCCTAAAGATAAGGCAGAAGAGGAAATAGAAAAATTAGGTTTAGAATTAAGATTAGGTAAAGAAGTATACGATAACGAGTTTAGTGAAGGACAAATAGTATGGCAAAGTGTAGAGGCAGGAGAGAAGGTTAAGAAGGGTTATCCTATAGAAGTAAATGTTAGTAAAGGCGGTGCATTAGTCAAAGTACCAAGTTTAATTAATAAAAACATTACCGAATTAGCTGAGATTTTAAGTGAATATGGATTAGAAGAAGGTTTAGTTAAATATGATGATAGTGATACAGTAGAAGCAAATATTATAATGAATCAGGACCCAGAACCCTATTCAGAAGTTGAAAAGGGGACGAAGGTCAATGTTCTAGTCAGCAGAGGTCCAAAGAAGAAGACCACTATAGTGCCAAAATTAATAGGATTAACTGAGAAAGAAGCTAGAAATTCGCTTATATCAAATCAATTACAAATAGGTCAAGTTAATCCAAAACCAAGTGACGAATATCCTAAGGGAGTTGTAATATGGCAGAGTGCTGATGCTGGTACTGAAATTGAGATCAATAAAGCAGTAGATGTATATATTAGCAGCGGTCCAGAAGAAAAGCCAGAAGAACCAGAGGTAAATGATGATAAGGAAGTTCCATTTAGCATTAGTTTAACTTTACCACAGGATGGAAGTGAAATTGAAATAAGGGTGGATAGAATCCAAGATGGCGTTAGGGAAACTATGTATAACAAAGTCCATGCTGCAGATGGAGAAACTGTTAAAATACCTCTTAAAGGAAAATTAGATGCACAATTTGAATTCTATTTTAATGGTGAATATATAGATACTCGACAACATCCTGATGCATAGGAGGTTTAAATGTTAGAAGGCATTATTATTAAAGGAATTGGCGGATTTTATTATGTAGAAACTGAAAAAGGTATTTATGAATGTAGAGCTAGAGGATTATTTAGGGAGGAAAAAATAACACCCTTAGTTGGAGATAAGGTATTAATTAGGGTAAGTGAAGAGGATAACACTGGATATATAGAGAAGATATATGATAGAATATCTCAGTTGACAAGACCTCCCGTTGCAAATGTTACTCAAGCTATTATAGTCATGAGTATTAACAATCCCGATATCAATTTTTGGCTATTAGATAGATTTTTAGTTATGGCTGAGTATGAAAAATTAAATGTTGAGATATGTATAAACAAAATAGATTTAAGTACTACAGAAGAGATAAGCTTAATTGAAGATATATATGGTAAAGCGGGATATAGTATATTAAAGACTAGCACTAAAACCGATGAAGGGATATTGGAATTGACAGAGGTGTTAAAAAACAATATTACAGTTTTTGCAGGACCGTCAGGTGTGGGAAAATCATCTTTATTAAATAAAGTAGATCCTAACTTAAAGTTAGTAACAGGAGAGGTGAGTAAAAAGACTACCCGTGGGAAACATACCACACGACATGTGGAATTAATGGAGCTGGACTCAAATAGTTATGTACTTGATACTCCTGGGTTTAGCTCCCTAAACCTTGATTTCATTCAATCAGATGTGGAATTAGCTAGGTATTTTAAAGAGATCTATGAATATAGCAACAAGTGTAAATTTATATCTTGTTTGCATTATAAAGAACCTAGTTGTGAAGTAAAAAGACAAGTAGATGAAGGAAATATATCGAGTATTCGATATGAAAACTATTTATATTTCCTCGATGAAATTAAAAATATTAGGAGGTATTGATATGGTTCAAGTATCACCTTCCATTTTATCAGCAGATTTTGGAAGTTTAAAAGACGAAATATTAAAATTGGAAAGGGGAGGCGCAGACTTTATCCACTTGGATGTAATGGATGGCATATATGTGCCCAACATTACATTTGGACCTCCTGTAATTAAAAAAATAAGAGGCATTACAGATATTCCTTTTGATGTACATTTAATGGTAGACAAGCCAGAAAGGTATATAAAGAACTTTGTTGATGCAGGGGCAGATATTATAACCGTCCACGAAGAGTCTACTACTCACCTGCACAGAACTATTGAAGAGATTAAATCCTATGGGCTAAAAGCTGGAGTTGCATTAAATCCTTCTACGCCTCTTAATAATATAGATTATGTGTTAGATTATATAGACATGGTCTTAATAATGACCGTTAATCCTGGATTTGGAGGACAAAAATTTATTGGTTCCATGGAACGAAAGATAAGGAGTCTAAGAAAAACGATAGAAGATAGAGAACTAGATATACTCATAGAAGTAGATGGAGGTATAAAACTAGATAATGCTAAGGATATAATAGATTATGGAGTGGATGTCATAGTAGTCGGTTCAGGGATTTTTGAAGCAGAGGATGTTTCTAAGAGAACTAAAATGTTTAGGGAATTGTAATTGAAATATAGAATATATATGATATAATGAACTTATCAACTAAATAATGTCTTTTCACTAGGGGAGCCAAGTGGCTGAGAGGGGATTATATCCCGACCCTTTAACCTGAACTAGATAATTCTAGCGTAGGAAAGTGTGTATAATTGCTTATGTACTCATTACCTAATTCAGGTAGTGAGTTTTTTATTTTAAAGGAGGTAATAAAATGAAAAAGTGGAGTACCAAAATGTTAGTAGAAGCAGGAATAATGATAGCTTTATCCGTTGTATTAAGTAGAATAAAGCTCTATCAATCTCCTCAAGGGGGCTCCGTAACAGCGGGAAGTATGATACCCCTTTTATTATTTGCTATGAGATGGGGTGTAGGACCTGGGGTTGTTGCTGGGGCTACTTTTGGAGTTTTAAAAATAATGCTTGGAGGCTACGTGTTTAGTCCAACTCAAGCCATATTAGAATATCCAGTAGCCTATGCTTTTTTGGGACTGGCAGGTATTTTTTCTAATTCAATTGAAAACACTAAAGAGATGAACTATTTCCAAATTATTTTATCCGTTTTTTTAGCTATAGTAGGGAGATTTATTTGCCATCTATTAGCAGGAGTAATCTTCTTTAGCGAATACGCAGGAACTAAAAATCCCTGGTTCTATTCTGCAGGATACCAATTATCTTACTTGGTACCAGAGTTTATTATTTCTGCTATAATATTATCATTAATTTGGAAACCTTTAAGTAAAGTATCAAAATGATGAGAATGGATGATTAGATGAAAGCTTTAATTATTTCAAATGGAACCGTTTTAAATTTAGACGACTTGAAAGAAATAGGAAGACAGTCAGACTTCATTTTATCTGCTGATGGGGGTACTGAACACTGTTTGAAAGCATCCTTGATGCCAGATATTGTTATTGGAGATTTAGATTCTATTTCAGATGAAACATTGAAGAAAATTCATGAAAATAACGTTCCTATAGAGAAATTTCCAGTAAAAAAAGATGCAACTGATACTGAATTAGCTATAGATTATTTAATTGGTAAGGGATACGACGATATAACTTTAGTGGGAGCCATTGGAAGTAGAATGGATCATACTCTAGGCAATATATTATTGCTTAATAAATTACTTAAAAAAGGCATAGAGGGGAAAATAGTAGATGATAATAATATCATATATTTAATAGAGGATGAGTTAATATTAACCAAGAAGGATAGGTTTATATCGGTAATTCCTATTACTGATATAGGGGCTACTATCACCCTAAAGGGATTTGAATTTGAGTTGAATAAAACGAAAATAAACTTTGGTTCAACCCACGGCATAAGCAATAGGATAGTAGAAAATAGGGGATATATAAAAATCCATGAAGGTAAATGTTTAATATTTGTATCAAAAGATTAATCAAAAAGGTGAGGTAAAATTTGAATTTTATCTCACTTTTTTACCCCATCATTAATATTCCTGTAACTAAAACATAGATATAGGAATAAGATAGAGTAAACCATATTATTTGGGGTGTTATTATGAAGCGTCTTTGTTGTAGATATAGATATAAAACAAGAAAAATAATAGGTATAGTTCTGGGAATAGTAGGTGCTTTAATTATACTCAAATTTATACCTATTGAGATTTTATTATTTTCAATTGGAGTAGTTTTAGTAGTAATGGGAATACTAATATTGAAGACCAAATAAGGCTTCCGCTTTTTTTAATTGGAAGCCTTATTTTTTATAATGCTCTTTCAACATAGCCAGATCTTAAACATCTAGTACAAACATTGATTCTCTTTGTACTACCGTTTACCACAGCTCTTACTCTTCTAATGTTTGGAGACCAACTTCTGTTTCCTTTTCTATTTGAAAAAGTTACTTTGTTTCCATACACCTTTTCTTTACCACATACATCACATCTTCTTGCCATATGAACACCTCCTTAACTGATTACAGAAAAGAATATATTGGTATATTTTATCTTTTTAATTATAACATATTATATTTTAACACAATAAACGATAGAAAAGCAACTAAAATAATAGATAAATTAAATAGTTCAAAGTAAATAGTTGAACTATTTAGTATTATAAGGTAAAATATACCCATATAATATTATATATAATAAGGAGGCGATGTTTCATGCCAGCAAAGACAAATAACGAATATGGATATGTCAATATAGATGATAATGTTATTGCAACGATAGCAGGTCTTTCAGCTATGGAAAGCTATGGGATAGTAGGTATGGCAAGCAAAAACGCCACTGATGGTTTTTTCGAATTGTTAAAATGGGATAATCTATCAAGAGGGGTTAAAATATACACAAATGGAGATGAAGTTGCAATTGATCTGCATGTCATATTAGAATACGGTATGCGAATATCTGTAGTAGCTGAAAATATAATTGAAAAGGTAAAATTCAATGTGGAAAATCTAACTGGTCTTAAGGTGAATAAAGTAAATGTATTTGTACAAGGAATTAGAGTTGAAAAGTAGTTTAAGGAGGTACTACAATTGAAGGTTGAAAATATAGATGGTACTATGCTAAAAAAAGCATTTATTGGAGCTGCAAAGTTTTTAGATGACAATAAAGAAGAGGTAAATGCATTGAATGTATTCCCTGTGCCAGATGGAGATACAGGTACTAATATGTCCTTAACCATTAAGTCGGCTGTAAAGCAAATATTAAATCTTGAAGAGTATAGTGCCGGAAAAGTTGCAATGGCAGCAAGCAATGGATCTTTGATGGGAGCAAGAGGAAACTCTGGTGTCATTCTTTCACAGCTCTTTAGAGGTTTTGCTAATGGATTACGGGATAAAGAAAGTGTGAATACTATTGATCTAGCAGATTCTTTTAAGTTAGCTTCTGATACGGCTTATAAAGCTGTTATGAAGCCTACAGAGGGTACTATATTGACTGTAGCAAGAGGCTGTGCAGAATATGCGTTAAAGATTGCAAAAGATGAAAAAGATATAATCGTATTTATGAAAAAAGTTATAGAAGAAGGAAATAATGTACTAAATAAAACACCAGATATGCTACCCGTATTAAAACAAGCTGGAGTAGTTGATGCTGGAGGAAAAGGCTTAATTTGTGTTTTAACTGGAGCTTATAATGCAGTAACGAATAGGGAAGAGATTGTTTTAGATACCTTTAAGCCGGAAGTAGTTGAACATAAATCTGTACCTTATGATATAGATACTGCTAATATTAAGTTTGGCTACTGTACGGAATTTATAATCAATACGGACAAAGGAGATCCTGAAAAATTTAGGAATATTTTGACCAAATTTGGGGATTCATTAATGGTTGTTGGAGGTGAAGGATTAATCAAGGTCCATATACATACCAACAACCCTGGAGAAGTATTGGAAGATGCTTTAAAACTAGGAGAATTAAGCGATATAAAGATAGATAATATGAGATATCAACATAAACATATAATAGCTAATGAAGAGTATATGGAAACAAAAAAACGGAATAATACTATAAAGAAATATAGTTTTATCACAGTATCAATTGGAGAAGGTATAGACACTGTATTCAATGAATTAAATGTAGATTATATTATACCTGGCGGTCAAACTATGAATCCTAGTACAGAGAATATATTAAATGCTATAGAAGAGGTAGAGGGAGAGAATATAATCGTATTACCAAACAATGGAAATATAGTCCTAGCTGCCGATCAAGCAAAGGAATTAAGCGATAAAAATGTATATGTTTTTCCTACTAAGACTATTCCCGAAGGTATTACTGCACTACTATCCTTCAATCCAGAAATAAGCATTGAGGAAAATTTGGAAATTATGAAGGAAGCTGTTGATAATGTAAAAACTGCTCAAGTCACCTATGCTGTTAGGGATACTGAAATAAATGATAAGAAGATAAATAAAGATGATATCATTGGAATTTCAGAAGGTGAAATAGTTTCCATAGGCAGCGATATTGAAGAAGTATCTTTTCAGCTGCTGAATGATATAATAGAAGAGGATTCTTCATTAATAACTATTTTTTATGGCAATGGAACAGAAGAAGATAAAGCCATAGAATTATCTCAAAAAATAGAAGAGAAATTTGAAGATTGTGATGTAGAAGTAGTATTTGGTGGTCAACCACTCTATTATTATATTTTTTCAATAGAATAATAAATTCCCTACCAAATGGTAGGGAATTTTGTTTGAATAAGTAGATTAAAGAATAAGTCTAGGAGGTATACAATGTCTGTTCAGTATGTAAAAGGGGTAGGTCCTAAGAGAGCAGCCAAATTGAGAAGATTAAATATACATACAGTTGAGGAACTATTATATTTTATTCCCAGGGAATATGACGATAGAACCAACTTTTCATATATATCCCAGTGTGTAGAGGGACAAAAGGTTAGCTTAAAAGTTCAAATATGCGGATATCCTTCCATATCACGTCCTAGAAGGAATTTATCTATATTGAAGCTTCCAATTAAGGATGAATCTGGACGTGCTAGTTTGGTATGGTTTAATCAAGATTATATAGCCGATAAGTTAACTATAGGAGATACAATTTTTGTGAATGGAAAGATAAATAGATTTGGAAGGGAAATACAAATAGTAAATCCGATATTTGAAAAGGGAATGGATAAGGTCGGAAAAATTATGCCTATATATCCTTTAACAGAGAATCTAACCAATAATGAAATGATAAATATAATGACCAATGCCATAAAGGATTATGGAAAAAAGATGCCGGAAATGCTTCCCTTCTATTTAAGAGAAGAGTTAAATTTAATGCCAATCTATGAGTCCATTAAAAATATTCATTTTCCTAAAGATAAAGATTCCTATAATGAAGCTAGAAGAAGACTTGTATTTGAAGAGCTGCTGACTTTACAATTGGGTTTATTTTTGATAAAAAATAGGACAAAGGGAATAGATAAGGGTATAAAATTTTCTCGGGAAACCAATGTAGATGAATTTACAAATGGCTTGCCCTTTGAGCTTACTAAGGCACAGAAAAAAGTATTTAAAGAAATTGAAGAGGATATGGAAAAAGAAGAACAGATGAATAGGCTAGTTCAAGGGGATGTAGGCTCTGGAAAAACCATCGTAGCTATACTTGCAATGTTTAAAGCATGGAAGTCAGGCTACCAATCTGTAATGATGGCGCCGACGGAAATACTAGCCACTCAACATCACGAATCGATTTCTAAATTTTTCTCAGATTATGATATAAATTGTGAATTATTGGTGGGAAGTCTGCCAGCTAAGAAAAAGGAGCAGGTATTAGAGGACTTAAAAAATGGTGATATCGATATATTAGTAGGTACCCATGCAGTTATTCAGGATAGTGTAGAATTTAATAAATTGGGATTGGCTATTACTGATGAGCAGCATAGATTTGGTGTGAAGCAAAGGGCAATATTAAGTCAAAAAGGATTTAATCCAGATGTTTTAGTAATGACAGCAACTCCTATACCGAGGACCTTGGCGTTGATATTATATGGTGATTTAGACATTTCGATTATTGATGAGCTTCCTCCAGGGAGGAAGGAGATAGAAACCTATGCTGTAGGAGAGGATATGATAGATAGGGTAAATAATTTTGTAAAAAAGCAAGTACTAGAGGGAAGACAGGCTTATATAGTGTGTCCCTTAATTGAAGAAAGTGATACTTTAGATATTAAATCGGCAGAGAAATTATACCTATCATTAAAAGATGAGGTATATAAGGATTTTAATGTAGGGCTACTTCATGGTAGGATGAAGCCTTTAGAAAAAGATATCATCATGGATAGGTTTAAAAACAAGGAATTGGATATATTGATTTCTACTACAGTTATTGAAGTAGGGGTAAATGTACCTAATGCAAATATAATGGTCATATATAATGCAGAAAGATTTGGATTAGCCCAACTTCATCAATTGAGAGGTAGAGTAGGCAGAGGTGAATATCAATCATATTGCATTCTAATAAATGGAAGTAACAGCAAGATATCTAGGGAGAGAATGAGGATATTACAAAAATCTACGGATGGTTTTTATATTTCAGAAAAGGATTTAGAATTAAGAGGACCAGGAGAATTTTTTGGCACTAGACAGCATGGGATTCCAGATTTAAAAATTGCAAACCTATTTACAGATATGGAAATATTAAAATTAGCCCAGAAGAAAGCAAATGAAATATTAGAAGAGGATTCTCTACTATTAGATGAAAAACATTCTCTATTAAGACAAAATATTATAGATATGTTTAAGGATAGGATAAATGATTTAATTTTTAACTAATACTACTAATGTTCCAATAAAAATGGTAAAATATTTTATATAAAGATGAGGTGATTTCTTGAGAGTGATTTCAGGGATTAAAAAAGGATATAGATTAAAAGCACCGAAGGGTAAAGATACTAGGCCTACTGAAGATAGAATCAAAGAATCTTTGTTTAATATATTAAGGGATATTGATGAGGAAAGCATAGTTTTAGATTTGTTTGCAGGATCAGGTTCTATAGGTATTGAGTTTTTAAGTAGAGGTGTTAATAAGGTTTATTTCATAGATAGATCCTATTTAAGTATTAAAACTATTAAAGAAAATTTACAACATACCCATTTAGAGGATAAAGCTAAGGTAATCAAAAGTGATTCCATCAAAATTATTGAATCGTTGGGAAGTCAAAATATTAAATTTAACTATATCTTTATAGATCCGCCTTACGAAAAAAATCTTATCATGATATCCCTTGAGAAGATATGTAATGAAGGTCTATTAAAAAAGAATGGAATTATAATTTTAGAACACGAAAAAGAATTGATACTAGGAGATGAAGTTTGGGATTTTAAAAAGATTGATTATAGAAATTATGGAGATAAATCCTTAACCTTCTATACATATAGCGACTGATGAAGGAGAGATGACAAATGGTAGTAATTTATCCAGGTAGTTTTGATCCTGTAACCTATGGACATTTAGATATTATAGATAGATGCTCTAAAAAGTTTGACAAAGTAATAGTATCCATATTGAATAATACATCGAAGAAAAACATGTTTACTATAGAAGAAAGGGTACAATTATTGGAAAAAGTTTTAGAGAAGTATGATAATGTAGAGGTGGATACCTTTTCAGGCTTATTGGTTGACTATGCTAGACAAAAAGGTTGTTCTACGATGATTAGAGGTTTAAGAGCGGTGTCAGATTTTGAATACGAAATGCAAATGGCTCTTGTAAATAAAAAATTAGTAGATGATATTGAAACTCTTTTTATGGTATCCAGAGGTAGATATGCTTATTTAAGTTCCAGTATAGTTAAGGAGGTAGCAATCTTTGGAGGAGACATTTCCTGCTTTGTCCCAGAAATTGTAGAGAAAGAATTAAGAAAAAAGATAAAGGGAGGTAATGAATAAAAATGGATGTTTTAAAATTAATAGATGAAATAGAAGATATTTTAGAGAATGGGTCATCCTTACCTTTCTCATCCAAAGTAATGGTAGATGCAGACGAGCTATATGAAATCATTAGGGAAATAAGGATTAAGCTTCCTGATGAAATAAAACAAGCAACTTGGATTAAAGAAGAACGACAAAGAATATTGGCTGAAGCACAAAAAGATGCTGATACCATGTTAAATGAAGCAGAATTGAGATTAGAAGAATTAGTAGATCAAGATGAAATAACTAAAAAAGCTAAAGAAAGGGCTGAAGAGATTATCACAAAAGCCCAAAACAATGCTAAAGAGATTAGATTAGGTGCATTAGAATATGCAGATAATATTTTATTAGAAACTCAAGAAAATTTAAAGAATTTAATTGAGCTTCTAAATGAAAACAGACAAGAACTTAGGGGAGGCAATTAATCACTCGAAGAAGTAAAACAGGAGATTAACAACATAATCAATGAACAGATTAGCATATATATGGTTACTAATATTGCAAGTTTAATCGAACTTATAAATAGTGTTGGCCATTCTAAAAAATACATAGATTCTGTAGGATGTAAACTTGGTAAAAAGGAAGGCTCTATTATGTTTTTATATTTTAATTGATAGAATACTAAACTGTAAATACAGGCAAAAACTCCATGAAGGAACTTAGAAAAAATATATAAAGTGCTGTTTATATCCGTATTACTGATAAAACTTAATGCTTGACTATGTATAGAAAAACCACTCCATCCAATTAAAAAGTTGATTATAGCAATTTTATATTTTAAGTTTATATTGGCTGTGGATATTTTTTTACATCCAGTTGTTATCTCTAATATGCCAGCAATGATACCTTTTAAAGCATCGATATTTATCTTTCTTGGAATGATATTATCTATAAATTTGACTGCTGAATTAAAGAAATTGGAAGTAAAAAGAAGTTCCGTTAGTACGGAATAAAATATCATAAATCCACCTATTAATGCTATGGTATTCATACTGTTTTTTACACTATTAGCTAGGATAGAGCCAATAGAATAGTTTGTTTTATTTTCATATATACTACTCTGTGTTTGTGTTAATGGTTTTTCATTTTTTTTATAAAATCTAAATATAAGACCTAGTGTTATAGCCCCTAGATAATGAGGATATATTATTAATGGAGCTAGAGAAGGATTGTTTAGCATACCTACTGAAACTGCACCTAACATGAATAATGGACCAGAGGTACTAGAGGTGCAGATCATTCTTTCTGCTTCGATTTTGGTTATACTCTTATTTTGCCTTAAGTTGGATACGATTTTAGCTCCCATAGGATATCCGGAAACCATACTCATGGAAAGGGAAAAAGCACCAACACCAGGTAAATTAAATAGTGGCTTCATCAACGGTTCTAGGAGTTTTCCTATTAAATCCACAAAACCTATACCGATTAAAATTTCTGAAATTATAAAAAAAGGCAATAGAGATGGTATAATTATATTAAACCAAGTAGATAATCCATCCGATGCACTATTTAATGATAGTTTAGGATATTTTAAAATGCCGATTAAAATAGAAATCATAACTATTAAAAAGAGTATATTTGAAAATGATTTTTTCATATTTATAGTTAACCCCCTTTGATTTTGTTAAATAAATTTAGAGTATTGTAATTGTTATCCATACAAAGGTCTCTATTTTAATTATATTTTTTATAATTTTTAATATGATATAAAGTGTATAAGAGGTGATTTTATGGTAGAAAGACCAACGATAGGGTTAGCCCTTGGTTCTGGTTCTGCGAGGGGATTAGCACATATTGGAGTGTTAAAAGCTTTAGAGGATTTAGAAATAGAAGTGGATATGATATCGGGTAGTAGTGCTGGGGCGCTTATTGGTGGATTATACTGCACAGGGATTTCACCTAATATGATTAAAAACCTAGCTATTCAAATTGATAAAAAAATGTGGACTGATTTCACTATGCCTAAAAAAGGTATAATAAAGGGAGAGAGAATACAGGAGATATTAAAGCTTATTACAGGAGATAGGAATATAGAAGAATTGGATAAAAAACTGATAATAGTAGCTACGGATTTGAAAACTGGAGAAGAAGTAGTTTTTACAGAAGGAGCTATTCATACTGCCATAAGGGCTAGTATTTCAATTCCAGGTGTATTTGAACCAGTAGAGCATAATGGAAGGATATTGGTGGACGGGGGAGTTGTAGATAGGGTTCCTGTGTCCGTTCTTAAGAATATGGGGGCGGATATGGTTATAGGAATAGATGTGGGATTTAGTAGATATCAAAGCAAGTTTATCCATATGTTTGATATAATACTCCAGTCTATTGATATAATGGCAAAGCAAATAATGGAATCGGATTTAACTTTAGCAGATTTAATAATTTCTCCACCTTTAAGCCATATTGAATCGTCAAAATTTGAATTAGTAGAGGAATGTGTCCATATTGGATATGAATCCACTATGGCAAAAAAAGATAAAATATTTGATATTATAAATAATGGTAATAAAAAATGATGGGGGTAATTTGGACTTCACTAGCTTCCACATTATTTTTCGTAAACTTCATAAATATATTAAAGAACATTAAGGATGATAAAAGTACAGCTAGTGAAACATTTTTAGGATGTATTTTAATTATATTTATAGTATTGGGTATAGCGAGTTTCCATTAAAAATATTAAAATAGCAGAAATCCTCTGCTATTTTTTCTTTATATACGGAGATATATAATAGTCCATATCCATAAAAGGTTCAACTGTATTAAGTCCAAGAAAGTATAAATCCGTTGCTTTTTTATCTAAGGAAATGATTCTATTTAAGTATGGATTATTATATTTATTATAATCAGCAAACTTGGTTATTATTGGTAGATTAGATTCTTTTTTTATCCTCTTTAATAGACATAGTCCATTTTCATTGGTCCCTAGAACTCTTATATATGCTGGATAATGAGGCATTAGCTCGTAAAACATAGTTTTCTCCATATCTAGGAGTAAATGAATAAGTATTCTTTGAATTCTAGTTCTCGTATACCTTTTAGTTACGATGGATTGAATTAAATCTTCTAGATCATTGTATTGAATAGATTTTTTAATTATTCTATTTTCAAGTCCCGTTTCCACATCCATTATATCGGACAATTTGTTTCCACTATTAATTCTTAATAAATATTGAATTATTAGGGCATAATTATCTAAAGTATTGAACTTTTTATATTTATTAATATAATCTACTAAATGTTCAAATGTTTTATAGGGTACATGTTCTTTTATCGAATCAATACCATGTTTAAATATTGTATTTCGTATACCAGTAGCACTGGCTACTTTACTATTTAACTGAGTTTCACCATAAGAACTGCCAACTCTTTTAATGGTTATAGGTGTTATATGGCTTTTTAAAATCTTTAAGGATTTTAAATATTCGATTGCCAGTATATTGTTTGATGCTTCTAAAATATTTTTTATATCATCATATTGTTCTGATTTAATGGGAAGCTTGTTAAAATAATCCTCTAATGCTTTAGTACGAGATACAGGAAAAGAGTGTCCCATATTAAGATATTCCTTTAATTTATGTTTATAATAAGGAGGTTCTTCGACTAATATATCTGCAATTTCCTGTAAAGGTTCTAAATTGCCTAATTCACTGCCAAAAGCAATATAATCTACGATATTTAGTCTATCAAGTAAAAGGGTACTGCCATAAGCAAATAGCTCTGCAGTTTGGGTGGAAAATATAATAGGTAATTCTATTACTAAATCCACTCCACTATCTATGGCTATTTTGGATTTAGTCCATTTATCCACTAGAGAAGGCTCACCTCTTTGGACAAAAGAACCACTCATAAGAGCTATTGAATAATCTGCACCAGTTTCTATTTTGGATTTTTCCAGATGATGGAGATGACCAAAGTGAAAGGGATTATATTCGGTTATTAAGCCTACAACTTTCATATTTATTGCCTCCATTAAGTTTTATTAATATTATAACATAAGTGTTAAAGCATTATTATATCGTTGATTTTTTAACAAATATATAATAATATATTTTATAGCTAAAAGAATTTATAGGAGGAATGTATAATGAACATATTAGTAATTAATTGTGGTAGTTCTTCTTTAAAATATCAATTAATAAATATGGAAAATGAAGAAGTTCTAGCAAAAGGATTAGTAGAAAGAATAGGAATAGAAGGTTCAAGGGTAAAACATAGGACTACTGGTAAAGATGAAGTCATCATTGAAGAGCCTATGTCAGATCATAGAAAAGCTTTAGAATTAGTATTAAATGCTTTAATTGAGCCTAATTATGGAGCTATAAAATCAATGGATGAAATAGGAGCAGTTGGACATAGAGTAGTTCATGGAGGAGAAAAGTTTGCTAATTCAGTGATAATCGATGATGAAGTTATGAAGGCTTTAAATGATTGTATAGATTTAGCACCACTTCATAATCCACCAAATATAATGGGAATTGAAGCTTGCAAGGCACTTATGCCAGAGACACCAATGGTTGCAGTTTTTGATACTGCTTTCCACCAAACCATTCCAGCAGCAAATTATATTTATCCACTACCATATGAATTATATGAAAAATATGGCATTAGAAAATATGGTTTCCACGGAACTTCTCATAAATATGTGTCAATAAGAGCTGCAAAGATGTTAGGTAAGGACATAAAGGATTTAAATATTATAACTTGTCATTTAGGAAATGGAGCTAGTGTTTGTGCTGTACAAGGTGGTAAATCCATTGAAACAAGTATGGGCTTTACACCACTTGAAGGGTTAGCTATGGGAACTAGGTCAGGAGACGTAGATCCAGCTATAATTCCATTTATTATGGAGAAGGAAGGATTAAGTTTTGAAGAAGTAAATGATCTATTTAATAAAAAATCTGGCGTATTGGGAATATCTGGAATAAGCAGTGACTTTAGAGATCTTGAAGAAGCTATGGATGAAGGAAACGAAAGAGCTAAATTAGCTTTAGAAGTATTCTGCAATAGGGTAAAAAAATACATAGGAGCTTATACTGCTACTCTATGTAATGTAGATGCTTTGGTTTTCACAGCTGGTATAGGAGAAAATTCCGTTTCAATTAGAGAAAAGATCTGTGAAGGATTAGAATGTGTAGGAATCAAGATTGATAAAGAACTAAATAATGTTAGAGGCAAAGAAGCTATAGTAAGCAAAGACTTAACATCAACTGCTATACTTGTAATTCCTACAAATGAAGAATTAATGATAGCAAGAGATACATTAGAGCTTGTTCAAAAATAATATTTCTTGACAAATACTGGTCTCCTTTATATAATAATGTGTGTTAGTTTAAGAGGTGAAAGTAATGTGTATAGATTTATCAGGTTTTCATGATGAAACTGTTATGAGTCTCCATATTGAGGGAGAATTACACAAAGATTCTTTAAATATAGATGGGAGAAAGATTAAATTTATTGAGCCTATCAAATATAAAGGGGAAATTTATAGAGCACAGGGAGAAAAGCTAATTCATATACTCATCAATTATAAATATGAAGAAGCTTGTGGAAGGTGTTTGGAGTCCTTTATAAATGAAAGGGATACAGTTTTATCAGGGAGACTGGTTGAAGAGGTTGATGATATTACCCAAGACGAAGAAGATGATCTTATCTATTATGTTGGTGAAAAACTAGACTTAACTGAAGATATAATGAGTATGGTAATTTTATCACTTCCTATGAAACCTCTTTGTGATGAAGAGTGTAAAGGACTGTGCCCAAAATGCGGGACAAATCTTAATAAAGGAAAATGTAATTGTATTGTAGAAAATATCGATCCAAGATTTGCAGTACTTAAAGATTTTTTCCCAAAGGAATAAGGAGGTGTTTTAAATGGCAGTACCAAAACGAAAAACTGGTAAAGCAAGAAGAGATAAAAGAAGAGCTTCTTCTTATAGATTGACAAAGGCTACTATTACTGAATGTCCACAATGTCATGAGCCAAAATTACCACATAGAGTTTGTAGAGCTTGTGGATATTACAAGAATAGGGAAGTTATAGATGCTGAATAATTGAATCAATGAAAAGATAGTGATATTATCACTATCTTTTTTTCTATAAATATTGCATTTTTACATATTCTATAATATATTTAATATCAGTAGCTTTAATAGGTTTTTTAGGAGGATGTTTATGAATATTATTGTAGATGGTATGGGAGGAGACAAAGGTCCTAAGGATATAGTCAAAGGATGTGTAGATGCAGTAAAAGAACTAGGAGTCAACATAATAATTGTAGGCCAAGAGGACATAATAGAAAAAGAGTTATCTAAATATGAGTTTCCAAAAGATATGATAGAAATAATCAATTCTACTGAAGTTATCACTAACGATGAAGAACCTGCATTAGCTATAAGAAGGAAAAAGGATTCATCTGTAGTTGTAGGATTAAAAGCTCTCAGAGAGGGAAAAGGAGATGGATTCGTATCGGCAGGAAGTACAGGTGCGTTGCTAGCAGGAGGACTTTTTATAGTTAAAAGGATAAAAGGTATTGAAAGGGCTGCTTTAGCTTCTGTTTATCCAACTAAAAAGGGAGTTTCTTTTATGCTTGATATAGGAGCAAATGTAGATTGTAAGCCAGAATACTTACAACAATTTGCAACCATGGGTTCCATTTATAGTGAGAAGGTTTTAGGGATAAGTTCACCTAAAGTTGGCTTAGCTAATATTGGAACTGAGGAGGGTAAAGGAAATACTTTAGTTAAGGAATCATACCAACTTATTAAGGACTCAAACTTAAATTTTGTTGGCAATGTAGAAGTAAGGGATATTCCAGAAGGAATTTGTGATGTAATAGTTTGTGATGGCTTTGTAGGAAATGTTATATTAAAATTAACAGAGGGTATGGCAATATCATTATTTTCATCTTTAAAGGATGAGTTTACAAAATCATTTAAATCTAAGATGGGTGCTTTAATGTTAAAATCTCAGTTGAAATCCTTTAAAGATAAACTCGACTATCGAGAATATGGGGGAGCACCCCTTTTGGGTTTAAAACAACCAGTAGTCAAAGCTCATGGCAGTTCTGATGCTTACACAATTAAAAATGCCATTAGACAAGTAAAAACTTTTGTTGAAATGGATGTAATAAAAATAATTGAAAATGATATAAATGTTAATGAATAAAATCTTTAATTATTACTTTGGAGGTGCTTATTAAATGGTTTATGAAAAAACAAAAAGGATGATTTCAGAGCAATTTGGTATTAATGAGGATGATATTACTATGGAAACTTCTTTTAGAGAAGATTTAGATGCTGATTCTTTGGATTTAGTGGAGTTGATCATGGGATTGGAAGATGAATTTGATCTAGAAGTTGACGATGAGGATGTGGAAACTATTAATACAGTCGGAGATGCTGTTAACTATATAAATAAAATTATAGGTTAGAATAATTACCTATTAGATCTTAAGATCTAATAGGTAATTATCAGATGCTTGGAGGTAATAAAGTGAAAATACCATATGAAAGGCAAAAGAGTTTAAGGAAAATACAATCGGATATAAATTATAAATTTAAAGACATAGAATTATTGAATACAGCATTAACTCACAGTTCTTATGCCAATGAAAATAAGATGAGAAATCATGAAAACAATGAGAGGTTAGAATTTTTAGGTGATGTAGTAGTAAATTTAATTGTATCCGACTATTTATACCATCACTTTCCTGAGTTGCCTGAAGGAGAGCTAACCAAAAAAAGAGCGACGGTGGTTTGTGAATCCTCTCTAGCATTTGCAGCTAGAAAGATAAACCTAGGAAAGTATCTATTGCTAGGCAAGGGAGAAGAGACAACAGGAGGTAGAGATAGGGATTCTATTTTGGGAGATGCTTTTGAAGCGCTAACGGGAGCTATTTATATAGATGATGGTTTAATTAGTACTCAGAAATTTTTGTTGGGAATGTTTGAAGGAGAAGTAATCTATGCAATATCTAAGGGAAATTTGTTTATAGACTATAAAACTGAACTACAAGAAATACTTCAAAAGAAGACTAAATCCAAAATTGAATATAAGGTTGAAAAAGAAGTAGGTCCAGATCACAATAAGAAATTTTATATGAATGTGATTGTGGAAAACAAAGTCATAGGGAGTGGAATGGGAAGAAATAAAAAGGAAGCTGAACAAATGGCTGCAAAACAGGCTTTATATAGAATAGGTGAGAGAATTGAGTAAAGACTATTTTATAATACCTATATTTGTTCCCCATTTAGGTTGTCCCCATGATTGTGTTTTTTGCAATCAAAAGAGAATTACAGGATTATCAACTGATGTCACACCAGAAGATGTAGAAAGGATAATAGAAGAACATTTAAGTACATTTCCTAATAGGGAAATAGAGATTGAAGTTGCTTTTTATGGTGGCAGTTTTACAGGAATCCATAAGGAAATACAAAGAAAATTATTAGCCATACCTTTAAAGTATAAGAATCGAGGTAAGATTAATGGCATCAGATTGTCTACAAGACCTGATTATATAGATAGAGAAATCCTAGACCTACTAAAAGAATATAAAGTGGATACAATAGAGCTAGGAGTTCAATCTTTAAATGATGAAGTACTCAATAGGAGCGGAAGAGGTCACAGTAGCCATCAAGTTTATATAGCTGCAAATTTAATCAAGGAATATGGGTTTAATTTAGGATTGCAGATGATGATTGGGCTTGTAGGAGATGATAGGCAAAAATCAATTTTAACAGCTAAAGAATTGGTAAGTTTAAATCCCTATTGTGTTAGAATTTATCCTACCTTGGTTATTAAGGATACCTATTTAGAAAAGATGTATAGGGATAATAAATATAAGCCATTATCCCTAGAGGAAGCAGTTGATATAACTACAGATTTACTCATGCTGTTCGAATATTATGATATTGATGTTATCCGTGTAGGTTTACAGCCTACAGATAATATAACACTAGGAAAAGATGTAGTAGCTGGTCCTTTTCATCCATCTTTTAGACAATTGGTGGAGTCCAATATCTATAAAATAATATTATCTGACCATATAGATGCTTATGATAAAAGCATAATCCAAGGCAAGACTATGGTAATAGAAGCCAATGGTAAAAACATATCCAGTATAGCAGGGCAGAAGTCATCGAATATAAAGTATTTAACTCAAAAGTATGGATTTAATAAAATAAAAATATACCAAAAGGATATTCCCATGGGAGTTATCAATATATGTATGGATGATAAATTTGATATAATAGATAGAAAAGAGATAGTGGGAAAATATTTAAAAGATAAGGCTATAATATGAGTTTAAGAGGTGTTTAACTTGCATTTAAAAAAAGTTGAAATACAAGGATTTAAGTCTTTTGGAGATAAAGCTGAAATTGAATTTAAAGAAGGTATCACTGCCATTGTAGGACCAAATGGCAGTGGAAAGAGCAATATATCCGATGCTATTAGATGGGTATTAGGAGAACAAAGCGTAAAGACCCTTAGAGGAAGCAAAATGGAGGATATTATCTTTTCTGGTACTAGTATTAGAAAGCCCTTAGGATATGCGGAGGTAACTATTACCTTCGATAATAAGGATTGCCTAATACCTGTTGACTACCAAGAAGTAGCTATTACCAGAAGAATGTTTCGTTCAGGAGAATCCGAATATTATTTGAATAAAAGCTCCTGTCGATTAAGGGATATCAAAGAGATATTCATGGATACAGGTGTAGGAAAAGATGGATATTCTATTATTGGACAAGGTAGAGTTGATGAAATATTAAGCAGTAGACCAGAAGATAGAAGGAATATCTTTGAGGAAGCGGCAGGGATAGTCAAGTTTAAATCCAAAAAATCAGAAGCTGAAAAAAAGCTAGAAAAGACTGAAAGCAATTTAATTAGGATAAAGGATATAATCTCTGAATTGGAAAAACAATATGATAATTTAAAGGAGCAATCTGAGAAGGCAAGTACATTTATTGGTTTGTCTAGTAGACTGAAAGAACTTGAAGTAAATCTATTCGTTAGAAATATTGATGAGATAAAAGCAGAGATAGAAAATTGTAAACGAGAAAAATCTAAAATTCAAGTCCAGTTAAATGAGGTTGTAGCTAAGAGAAATAAAATAGAAGATAATTTAAATTCGATGAAGATTAAAACCGAGGAGATGAATTTATATTTAGATAATATTCAAAAAGAAAAAATTGAAACTTCAAATCAATTTAATCAATGTAAAAATGATTTGAGTCTATTAGAAGAAAAAGAGAAATTCTATATTAAAGATATTGAAAGATTGGAAAGGGAAATAGTGGACTTAAAGAAAAGGTTAGAAGAATTAGAAAAAGATAGAATTTCAACAATTGATGAAATTAATAACATGAAAAAGGAGAAGCTTTCTTTAAGAGAGGATTATAATAGAAAAAATATTAATCTAGAAGAATTAAATGAGAAGATATTACTTAAAGAAAAGGCAATTGAAAAGGATAAAGATAAAGTCATAAATTTGTATAATCTAATTACGGACAAAAAAAGTAATATAAATAGTTTAAATAGCTTTGAAGACAATATTCATAAGAGAATTGAACAGCTCAAAAGAGAAATCCAAATATTATCCGATGGCAAAAACACAGCTAAGGAATCTTTGATGAAAATAGAAGAATTAGAATTAAAGAAAAGAGAAGAAGTAATTATCTACAATAAATTTTTAACTAATCTTAGGTTGGAAGAAAAAACTTATAAAGAACAATTAGATAGATTATATAAAGAAATAAATACTAATAAGATGGAGCTCCAAGGAAGGATTTCTAATTTCAATCTGCTTAAAAATATGCAAGATGATTATGAGGGATATTACAAAAGTGTTAAGAATTTAATGTTAGCCTGTAAAAGAGAGGAAAAATTAAAAAATAGCCTAATAGGAGTTGTAGCAGATTTAATAAAAGTAGAGGAAATATATGAAAAAGCTATAGATGTTGGACTAGGAGGAAGCTTGCAAAATGTAGTCACTGGCGATGAGGAAGATGCAAAATTTATAATCGATTATCTAAGAAAAAATAAGCTAGGCAGAGTAACTTTTTTACCCCTATCCACCATTAAAGGAAATCCCATATATATTAGCCAAGGAGATAGAGAAAAATATAAAATATTGGGTTTAGGTTCAGAGTTAATAAGCTATGATGTGAAATATAAAAATATTATGGAGTATCTCTTAGGCAGAACTATAGTTGTTAAAGATTTAAATGATGCTACTATAGTAGCAAAGAAATATAACTATTCCTTTAGGATAGTAACTCTAGATGGAGATATAATAAATGCTGGCGGTTCGATGACAGGCGGCAGTTTACCTAAGGTAAGTGGAAACATATTAAATAGAAGATATAGAATTGAGACATTGAAAAATGAAATAAATAATCTTTCTAAGACTCAAAACAATTTAGAGGAAGATAAGTCAAAATTAAAATCTATATTGGAAAATAACTTGGTGGAATTAAAAGAGAAAGAGGAAATACTACAGAACCTAAATATTGAAATAATAAAAATTGAAAGTGAAAAAAATAAATATAGTATGGAATTAAAAAGAATTGATGAGTCCATTATAAAATATGATGGTGAAATCCATAAGTTAAACCAAGAATTAGATGGAATAAATATAGAAAAAGAAAAATTTAGTAAAGAGCTAAAAGACATTGAAGAGGAAAGCAATTTAATAAAGGATAATATAAATGATTTTGTATCACAATTTGAAGAGGAAAAGTTGATTAGAGAAGAGGCAATGAGAGATGTAACAGATACAAAGATACAGATGAATTTCTTAGAAAACAAATTAGGAAATGCTAATGAAAAGCTAGAGATAACAAAGATGGAAATAGACAGTACTCGAATACTAATAGAAGAAAAGAACCAAGAATGTATAAAGTATAAAAAAGAAATAGAAAATATAACGGATTTAATGACTAGTACTAGAGAAACCATAGATAAACTTTCTATATTAGGAGAAGAAAAAGACAGGATATTTAAGCAAATGAAAAAAGAAAAAGATGAATTTATGGATGGCTATTATTTAGAGCAAAATAGATTAAAAGATATGAACGATAAATTGAATAATCTTGAAAAATCTAAAAATGGCTGGGATATAAAAGAAGCGAAATATAGCGTTAAGCTTGAAAATATAAATGCAAAATTATTGGAGGATTATGAATTAGAATATGATGAAGCTGTAAAATTATTGATAGAAATAGAGGACATAGATACAGCCTATGAAGAAGTTAAAAGATTGAAAAATAGGATTAAGGAATTGGGAACTGTAAATCTTGGCTCTATTGAAGAATATAAAACGACAAGTGAAAGGCTCGGATTCATTACTAAACAGCATGAGGATCTATTATTAGCAAAAGAAAATCTACAAGAGGTCATAGTTGATATGGAAGTTAAAATGAAAGAGCAATTTTTATTTAATTTTAATAAGATCAATGAGAACTTTAATCAAGTATTTTCTGTGCTATTTGATGGAGGTAAGGCAGACTTAGTATTGGAAGATGAAGAAAATATACTTGAATGTGGTATAGAGATAAAAGCTCAGCCACCGGGTAAGAAGTTACAAAATTTAACTCTTCTTTCAGGAGGAGAGAAATCTCTGACTGCCGTAGCTTTATTGTTTGCCATACTTCAAATCAAGCCTACTCCATTTTGTATTTTAGATGAAATAGATGCTGCATTAGATGAAGCCAATATTAGCCGATATACTAGTTACCTTAGGGGCTTTTCCGATGAGACTCAATTTATTATGATAACCCACAGAAAGAGTACTATGGAAATGGCGGATGTACTATATGGAGTAACTATGGAGGAAGAAGGAATAAGTAAAATAGTTTCTGTTAAATTAACTGATAATTTAGATGAGATAGCAAGCTAAGGAGGATATACTATGTTTAAAAACCTATTTAAATGGAATAAAAAAGATAAAGAAAAAAAAGAAGAACCTATAATAGAGGAAGTAGTAGAACGTGAAATAGAAGAGAAAGAAGAAATAGAAAAAGTAGAAGAAGAAACGATAGAAGAAATAGTAGAGGAATGTCCTCATGATAATTCTTATGAATCCTCAATAGAAGAAGATGAAGCGATTGTAGAAGAAATAGAGAAGATCGAAGAGTTGGAAGAGGCAGAAACTATAAAGAAACCTAAGATGAATTTCTTTGATAAATTAATGGCAGGTCTAGATAAGACTAGAAAAGGTATGACGGATAAAATAGATGGACTTCTTAAATCCTATGGAAAAATAGACGATGAGTTATTTGATGAATTGGAAGAGGTATTGGTTACTGCCGATGTGGGAATCAATACGACTATGGAGATTATAGATAGATTAAAGGATCGTGTGAAAGAAGAAAAGGTATCCGACCCTAAAGATGTAAAGGATTTGTTAAAAGAAGAAATAAGGGATATTATGAAACAATCTGGAGCATCCAATGAATTAGAAATAGAGCCTTCTCCTGCAGTTATATTGGTAGTAGGAGTAAATGGAGTTGGAAAGACCACAACCATTGGAAAACTAGCCTATAATCTTAAAAATGAAGGCAAAAAGGTAATAATGGCAGCGGGAGATACTTTTAGAGCTGCTGCTATTGAACAGCTGGAAGAATGGAGTAACAGAGCAGGGGTGGATATTGTTGCCCATAGTGAGGGAGCAGATCCAGCAGCAGTAATATTTGATGGAATTCAAGCTGCTAAAGCTAGGAAATGTGATGTGTTAATATGTGATACCGCTGGAAGACTCCATAATAAAAAGAATTTAATGAATGAATTGAATAAGATTTTTCGTGTAGTAGAAAGAGAATATCCTAATGCAAAACGTGAAATACTGTTGGTATTAGATGCAACTACTGGACAGAATGCTATTTCTCAAGCTAAGGTGTTTAAAGAGGTATCCAATATAACGGGAGTTGCATTGACGAAGCTTGATGGAACTGCAAAAGGAGGAGTAGTAATAGCCCTTCAATCGGAATTAAGATTACCAGTAAAGCTTGTAGGCGTTGGAGAAAAGGTTGATGATTTGCAAGAATTTAATATAGATGACTTTGTGGAAGCAATTTTTAATTAGTAAATACAAAAATACTTTGTATTTTTTGTTGACAAAGATGCAGGACTATATTAAAATAATACTGTCAAGCAAAAAACTTGACAGTATTATTTGATTGGTGATTAAAATGGTTGAGAAATTAGTGGAAATTGGAATTTTATTCGACTTTTATGGAAAATTATTAAGCGATAAACAGTATACCGCTATTGAATTATATTATATCCATGATCTTTCTTTAGCAGAAATAGGGGAAGAACTTGGAATTAGTCGTCAAGGCGTATATGATACTTTAAAAAGAGCTGAGCAGAAGCTATATGAATATGAAGAGATACTTGGACTAATAAAGAAATTTAGAAATAATAGAAAAGAAATAATGATGATAGAAGAACTGGTTGTAGAAATAGAAAATGAATCCAAAATTATAAATAGTGAGAAGATACTAAAGGAAGCTCTAGCTATAAAAAGTTTAGTTAGAAAAATAATATATGATAGCCAGGAGGTCGTTGATTAATGGTGTTTGAATCTCTATCTGAAAAACTACAGAACGCATTGGGAAAGCTGAAAGGAAAAGGAAAACTTTCAGAAAAAGACGTAGATTTAGCCATGCGAGAAGTGAGACTTGCCCTTTTAGAAGCTGATGTTAACTTTAAAGTAGTAAAAGACTTTATCAAAACAGTAAAGGCAAGGGCTATTGGTTCAGAAGTTATGGAAAGTTTGACTCCCGGGCAGCAGGTAATCAAGATAGTAAACGAAGAGTTGACTATTCTAATGGGTGAAAGAGAATCAAAGTTAAATTTTAGCTCTACTCCTCCAACGGTAATTCTAATGTGTGGTTTACAAGGTGCTGGTAAAACGACAACATCTGGAAAGTTAGCTTATAATTTGAAAAAACAAAATAAGAGACCTCTTTTGGTTGCTTGTGATGTGTATAGACCAGCTGCTATTAAACAATTAGAAGTAGTAGGGGAACGAGTAGGAGTACCTGTTTTTACAATGGGAGATAAAAATGACCCAGTAGATATTGCAAAGGCAGCTATTGAACATGGAAAGAAACACAATAATGATTGTATTATAATAGATACTGCAGGAAGATTGCATATTGATGAGGACTTGATGAATGAATTGCAGAATATTCACGATGTAGTAAATCCACAGGAGGTTTTATTAGTTGTAGATGCTATGACAGGGCAAGATGCAGTTAACGTAGCTGAGACCTTCAATGAGAAGCTTGAGATTACAGGAGTCATACTTACAAAACTAGATGGTGATGCAAGAGGTGGAGCTGCATTATCCATAAGATCAGTTACTAAAAAGCCTATTAAATTTGTTGGTATGGGTGAGAAACTTGATCAATTACAACCATTCCATCCAGACAGAATGGCATCCCGAATATTGGGGATGGGAGATGTTTTAAGTTTAATTGAAAAGGCTCAAGCTTCTATAGATGAACAAAAAGCTTTAGAATTAGAAAAGAAGATACGTTCTCAGCAGTTTACTTTAGATGATTTCTTAGTTCAATTAGAGGAGATGAAAAATTTAGGTCCTATAGATCAATTAATGGGTATGATACCCGGAGTTAATTCTAAAGCCCTTAAGGATTTTGATGTTAACGAAAAGGACATAGTTAAAATACAAGCTATTATACAATCTATGACTTTAGAAGAAAGAGAAAATCCTGCAATTATTGATAGCAACAGAAGGAAGAGGATAGCAAAGGGCAGTGGAACTTCCGTACCAGATGTAAACAAATTATTAAAGCAGTTTAAAGAGTCCAAAAAGATGATGAAGAAACTTACTGAAATGGAAAAAACCATGAAGAAAAAAGGGAAATTTGGATTCCCCTTTTTCTAAATAGATACTTAACATTATAAGGAGGTGAAAAGATGGCAGTTAAAATCAGATTAAGAAGGATGGGAGCTAAGAAAAACCCTTTCTATAGAATTGTTGTTGCTGATTCTCGTTCTCCAAGAGATGGGAGATTTATTGAAGAAATAGGATATTATAGTCCATTAACTGAACCTAAAACAGTTAAAGTAGATGATGAAAAAGCTTCAAAATGGTTAAAGAATGGAGCTAAACCAACTGACACTGTTGATAGATTGTTTAAAGAAAATGGTATTTATGATAAACTTAATGAGAACAAAGCAGAAGAATAATTTCTAGGAGGTGCTAAGAATGGGAGAGTTAGTAGAAATAATAGCAAAGGCACTTGTAGATAATCCTGATGAAGTAGAGGTAAATGAGATAGAAGGAACTCAATCCGTAATTATCGAGTTAAAAGTTGCTGATGAAGATATGGGAAAGATAATTGGAAAACAAGGTAGAATTGCAAAGGCTATTAGAACAGTAGTTAAAGCAGCTGCTATTAAAGAAAACAAGAGAGTAGTAGTGGAAATTATTCAATAAAGGGGATTAGCGTATTCTAATCCCTTTCTATTACGATTTGGCAGGTGAATACATGGATTATACTCAAGTTGGGAAAATAATTAATACCCATGGAATTAAAGGCGAAGTTAAAGTGTATCCTTTAACCGACGATAAAAATAGATTTAGTAAATTGAAAACAGCTTATTTAGGTGATAACAAAATTAAAGTTGAAATCGAAAGAGTAAAATATCATAAAGATTTTGTAATAATTAAATTTAAAGAATTCAATGATATCAATGATATCCTATGTTATAAAGAAAATTATATCTATGTAGATGAAAAAGAAAGAGTAAGATTGCCTAGGGATCATTTCTTTATATTCGATATAGTGGGTTGTGAAGTATTTAATAAAGATGGAGAAAAGATTGGTATAGTAACTGAGGTTCTCCAATCAGCTAGTAATGATGTTTATGTTATAAAGGATGCTAAAAGAAATAAGGAATATATGATACCAGCAGTAAAGGAGTTTTTCACTAGCATAGATATTGACAATAAAAAGATTTCTATTGATCCAATTGAAGGAATGATAGAATGAGGATAGACGTATTGACTTTGTTTCCAGAATTATTTGATATATTTGAGAAGTGGAGCATCGTAGGGAGAACTATAGAAAAAGGCATTTTTTCTCTTAACACAGTGGATATAAGGGATTTTTCAGAAGATAAGCACAGACGAGTAGATGATTATCCTTTTGGCGGTGGTCCAGGCATGGTAATGAGACCAGAGCCAATTTATAGAGCAATATCAAATGTAAAATCTGAAGAATCTAAAGTTATATATTTATCGCCTCAAGGCAAGACTTATAATCAAAGATTAGCTAATTCCTTATCCAAAGAAAGCCATCTAATCCTTTTGTGTGGTCACTATGAGGGAATAGACAATAGGATAATCGATAATTACGTTGATTTAGAAATCTCTTTAGGTGATTATGTATTAACAGGAGGAGAAATTCCTGCTATGGTTTTAATAGAGTCTATTATAAGACTCTTGCCTGGTGCATTAAGTGGAGAAGAATCCTATGTAGATGAGTCCCACTACAATGGATTACTAGAATACCCTCAATATACAAGGCCAAGGGAATTTAATGGATTTCATGTTCCAGAAATATTATTATCTGGGGATCACAAGAAGATTGAAAAATGGAAGGAATACAAGTCTTTAGAAACCACTTATATAAAAAGACCAGATTTATTGGAAAAGCGTAATTTAACTAAAATGGAAATGGAAATGCTGGAAAAGATAAGAGAAGAAATAAAGAAAAAATATTAGTTGTATTTTGAGAATACATATGCTATAATACAGAACGTATGGAAGTAAGGGCGGTCCTCTGCTATAAAAAGGCAAGAACGTCTAGGGAGAAGGGAGGTTTGAACAGTGGATATAATTAAAATTTTAGAAGATGAACAAATGAGAGATAATCTACCTAGCTTTAATGTAGGTGATACTGTTCAAGTTCATTACAAGGTAAAAGAAGGAACTCGTGAAAGAATACAAATATTTGAAGGTACAGTTATAAAAAGACAAGGTGGAGGAGCAAGAGAAACCTTTACTGTAAGAAGATTATCTTATGGTGTTGGTGTTGAAAGAACATTCCCTCTACATTCTCCAAGGATTGAAAAGCTTGTTGTTACAAGAAAAGGTAAAACAAGAAGGTCTAAACTTTATTACTTAAGAAGTAGACAAGGTAAGGCAGCGAAAGTTAAAGAAAAGAAAATCTATTAATGTATTGGGACTTTTTATAGTCCCATTTTTATTTTTGAAAAAGTAGGTGGGTATTGTGAATATAAATTGGTATCCAGGACATATGAAGAAAACAAAGGAATCCATTAAGAAGAACTTATCCTTAGTTGATATAGTATATGAAATAATAGACGCACGAATACCGTATAGTAGCAGAAATCCAGATGTTGATGGAATTCTTGGGAATAAGCCAAGGCTGATAATAATGAACAAATCAGATTTAGCAGATGCAGAAAGCAATAAAATTTGGAAATCCTATTTTGAACAGAAGAAAATACCTGTAGTCAATGTAGATAGCCTCAACAATAAAGGCTTAGACCAAGTAATAAATATGTCCTATGTACTAACTGAAGAAAAAAGAAAAGCATTGGAAAATAGAGGAGTTAAAAACAGACCCATTAGAGCCATGATAATAGGAATACCTAATGTTGGAAAATCCACATTAATCAACAGTCTATCTAAGAGGAAAGGGGCTAAAGTGGGTAATAGACCTGGAGTGACAAAGGCAAACCAATGGATAAAGATAAAAGGGGATTTAGAATTACTAGATACTCCTGGAATACTATGGCCTAAATTTGAAGACAAAGAAGTTGGTTTAAATCTTGCGTTTACAGGTGCTATCAAGGATGAACTATTGGATATAGAGAGTTTAAGCTTTGAATTGGTTAAAAGATTAAACTTAATATCTACTAAATTTATTGAAAATCGTTATAATATATCTGTTGAAGATAAATCTCCCTATGATATAATTGTGGAAATTGGAACTAAAAGAGGATGTATTATAAGAGGTGGAGAAATAGATTTTAACAAAGTAAGCAATATAATATTGGATGAATATAGAAAAGGTGTTATAGGAAGAATTACGTTGGAACTTCCAAATTGATTAGGGGGAGATATATTGATTGAAATTGAAAATGAACTCCATGCTAAAGGTTATAATCTTATTGCTTCTATAGATGAAGTAGGACGAGGGTGTTTAGCAGGTGATGTATTAGCTTGTGCTGTTATCATGCCAAGAGATATGGTTATTCCCGGAGTTAATGATTCAAAAAAATTATCACCGAAGAAACGAGAAGAACTTTATGAAAAAATTCTTGAAAAAGCAATTGCCGTAGGCATAGGTCGAATAGAACCAGATACTATTGATAAGATAAATATTAAAGAAAGCACAAGGTTGGCTATGAAAGAAGCAGTATTAAATTTAAAAGATAGAAATGGTAATATAATAACTCCTGATTATCTATTAATAGATGCTGAAAGGGTTCCTATTGATATACCCCAGATGAATATCATCAAGGGAGATGAAAGATGCCACGGTATAGCATGTGCTTCAATAGTAGCAAAGGTATATAGGGATAGATTATGTGAGATATGGGGAAAGGAATATACAGGTTATAAGATTGAGAAAAACAAAGGATATGGTACTAAAGAGCATAGAGAGGCAATAAAAGAAATAGGACCTTCTCCTATCCATAGAATGTCTTTCTTAAAAAAAGTACTTCAATAGATGAATTAAAGGCGGTGAAAGGATTATGAAAGTCAATGATTCCATAAACATAAATATGAATAAAATGAATATCTACATCAGTAATAAATTAATTAAAGAAGGTTCCTTGATAGAAGGAGAGATTTTAGATGTCATTGAGGATTTAGTTATTATTGATGCGGATGGTATAGGAATTATAAAGGCCTATACCCAGGAGGATTTAAGTGAAGATATAGGGAAAACATTAGATTTCATAGTAAAAACATCACTACCAAATAAAATAGAATTAAAACCTATTTTTGAAAATATTGAAGAAAAAGGAACAGTAGAATTTACAAATGAAAAAGAAAATTATCTAACAAATGTATTAAAGGAGTTCCATATTGAAGATAATCCCATATCTTTAGAATTTTTAGATAGTTTAATAAAATATAATGTTCAAATTAACAGAGAAAATCTAATCGATGGAATAAGGATATTTGAAAAGTTAGAACAACTGCTAAATCTAAATGAGGATGCGATAATTTCCGTAGCAAGTCCTAAAGAAGAAAATTTTAATATAGATAAAGTGGATATTAGAAACTTGATTATTATGGATAAAGCTGATAATCATGATAAAACCTATTTAGGTAAGGTGGTAAAAGAAGATTTAATTGGATTTTTGGATAAAGGTTTAGATTCAGAGACAGTAAAAACCATTAGCTTTTTTATCAAATACGATATTAAACCTACTATAAATAATATTAAAAGCTTTCAGATATTAAGGGAGAACCCCGAATTATTTTCAGAAGATTATAAAATTTTAGAAGAGACTATAGATAAAAAGTTTACAAACTCCGACAAAAGGATTATTATTAGTAATGGAAGTCCTAAAAATCTAGTTGAAAAAAGCATTGTAAAATATAAGATGAACTTGGATAGGATAATCAACTATATTAAAGAAAATGGTCCTGTAACAGATAAGGACACTAAAAAAAGTATTGATGAATTAAGAAATAAGATTGAATTTTTAGAGGAAATGAACAAGGAATTAGTCTTCGTTTATTTACCATTAGAATATGATAATCAAGATGGTGCAATCACTTTACTTAAGAAAAGGAAAAGAAAAAACGATGCTAATGGTAAAATAAATATATTTGTTGACTTATGGACTAACAAATTGGGAAATATTAATATATGCTGTGAAGCATTAAATAGATCTATTAATATTAAATTTAGTCAAATAAAAGATGAAGATTTGAACCTTTTTAAATCTAATGAAGATAAGTTAAAAACTCTAGTAGAATATACAGGTTATGAAATAGGTTCTATAGAATATTCTTTGGATAAAGGTAATGACATCCTAAGTTCTTTAATCACAAATACAAAACCAATATATTATTTGGATGTGAAGGTATAATCATGAGAAAAGATAAAGATATCAAGGATAGAAAAGCTGTAGCTCTTTCCTATAAAGAAGAATATAATGCACCCAAGGTAGTTGCAAAAGGAAAAGGCGAGATTGCAGACAAGATACTTGAAGTGGGGAAAGATGAAAAAATTCAAGTTTATGAAGATGAGAATTTAGTAGAAGATCTATTAAAGATAGAATTAAATGATGAGATTCCTCCAGAACTATATGATGCAGTTTCTCAAATTATTATATTTGTCTATTCCTTGGATAAAGAGAAGGAAGATGCCTATGGGAAATAATATAAATAAAGGCTTATTAGGAGAAGAAATAGCATCAAAATACCTAATATCAGAAGGATATAAGATAATTGATAGGAACTATCGTACTAAGATTGGTGAAATAGATATAATAGCTATAAAGTCTCAAATTTTGGTATTTGTTGAAGTAAAAGCTAGAACAAATATAGATTATGGATATCCCTATGAAGCTGTAAATTGGAAGAAACAGCAAAAAATTATCAATAGTTCATTGATATATTTGAAGCAAAAAAACTTGAATAACCATCAGGTAAGATATGACATTATAGAAGTTTTTTTGTCTGGGGAAACAAAAATAAATCATATAGAAAATGCATTTTGTAGATAATTAATGGAAAATAGGACTTTTTAACTATTACCCAGGGAATGGAAATATCCTTTGATATTGGAAATAAGGGGGACTTACTATGTATTCTAAAATTAACACTTGTGTATTACAAGGTTTAAATGGATATATAATAGAGGTGGAAACCGACCTATCTAGAGGACTTCCTGTTTTTAATATTGTTGGTCTACCCGATGCTTCTATAAAGGAATCTAAAGAGAGGGTAAGAACCGCTATAAAGAATAGCGGATTTGAATTTCCTTTGAGCAGGATAATAGTCAATTTAGCACCTGCTAACTTAAAAAAGGAAGGTTCCCAGTTAGATTTATCTATAGCATTGGGAATTCTTATTGCAATGGGAATAGTTGAAGATACAGACTATAGTGATACAGCGTTTATTGGCGAATTGTCTTTAGATGGTAGTTTGAATCCTGTTGAGGGTGCATTGCCTATGATAATATCCCTGAGGGAGTTAAATATAAAAAGATGTATAGTTCCCTATGGAAATAAAAATGAATCTTCTGTAGTTGAGGATATAGAGATTATACCTATTAAAAATTTAAACCAAGTAGTTGATTATTTAAATGGAAAAGATGAGATAATACCATATAAAAACAATGGGATTTTACTAGATGAAGATGATAAGTTTGATATTGATTTTAGCGATATAAAAGGACAAGAAGGGTTGAAGCGTTCTTTAGAAGTAGCTGCTGCTGGAGGGCACAATCTTTTAATAATTGGGCCTCCAGGCTCAGGAAAGACCATGGCAGCTAAGAGACTTCCCACTATACTTCCTGTATTATCTTTTGATGAAGCTATTGAAGTTACTAAAATTTATAGTGTTTCTGGACTTTTGGAATCCAATGCTTTAGTAAAGAAGAGACCTTTTAGAGCCCCACATCATACTGCATCATCTACTTCGCTGATAGGCGGAGGAAGAATACCAAAGCCTGGAGAAGTATCTTTGGCTCACAATGGAGTTCTTTTTTTGGATGAATTACCAGAGTTTAAGAGGGAAGTCTTGGAGGTATTAAGACAGCCTATGGAAGATGGAGTTGTCACCATATCTAGGGTAAATGCAACTCTTACCTATCCAGCCAAGTTTATGATGGTCGCAAGTATGAACCCATGTCCTTGTGGTTACTATGGTGATTCCCTACATGAATGTACTTGTTCTCAAGCTAGTATAGATAGATATCTAGCTAAGATAAGCAATCCTCTATTGGATAGAATTGATATCCATATTGAAGTATTGCCAGTAGATTACAAAGAATTAAGAGAGAATAAAAAACTAGAAACATCTAAGGAAATAAGGGATAGGGTAAACAATGCGAGAACAATTCAATTGAAAAGGTATGAAGGAGATAGTATTTATAGTAATTCACAGCTTTCTCCAAAAGATATAAAAAAATATTGCAAACTCAATAAAGAAGCAGATGGGATTATGAAGGAAGCATTTAAAAGATATAGATTTAGTGCAAGAACATATAACAGAATATTGAAAGTAGCGAGAACAATTGCTGATTTAGATGGACAGGATATAATTGTAGGAAAACATATATTAGAAGCTATAAGGTATAGAAGTTTGGATAAAAAATATTGGGGGTAGTATGTGGTGAATAAGATTTCCAATAGAGAAACTTTAATATGGTTAAATAGCTTGAATATTGGAAATAGGAATATGGAGAAAATAATGGAGCAGGTTCCACAATTAATGGAACTTTGGAATCTGTCTGCCAATAAAATATATGATTTAAAGGGTATTAAGTCTAATATCAAAGATAAAATAATACAAAATCGTAACGAAGATTATTTTAATAGATTATTTACCTCAATAGACAAACATAATATAGATATAACCACTATATTTGATAAAGATTATCCAGATAGACTTCAGTATATATATGATAGTCCGAAGGTTTTATATAGAAAAGGAAATTTTGATGAGAAGGATAGTCTTTCAATAGCCATTGTAGGTTCTAGAAAATCTACTTCTTATGGCAAGTGGGCTACAGAGAAATTTGTTAAGGAACTAGTCAAGTTAGATGTAACTATTGTTAGCGGTTTAGCATTAGGAATTGACAGTATTGCTCATAAAGTTGCCTTAGAGGAAGGTGGAAGGACTATTGGGGTGTTAGGAAATGGGCTAGATACCGTTTATCCAAAGAAGAATAAAGATATTTATGAGAAGATTCCCCAAAATGGTGCTTTAGTCACTGAGTATTTTTTAGGAGTTCCTCCTTTAGCTTATAATTTCCCTCAAAGGAATAGAATTATAAGTGGGATATCTTTAGGAGTAATTGTAATTGAAGCTAAAGAGAAATCCGGTTCATTAATAACTGCACAACATGCCTTAGAGCAGGGAAAAGAAGTTTTTGCTTTACCTGGAAATATAAATAGTATCTTTAGTAGAGGCACAAATAAGTTGATAAAAGACGGTGCTAAGTTGATAATGGACATTGATGATATATTAGAAGAAATTTATGAATTACAATCTAAGATGATGGAAAAGAAATCAGAAGATATTGACGTTTCCGAGTTAAGCCCATTGGAGATGGAAGTTTTTGAATTAATAAAAGAAGGACCTATCCACTGTGATAGCGTAGCTTCCAATACCGGGCTAGACATTTCGACTGTATATAGTATTCTTACAATACTAGAGCTTAAGGGGATGGTTAGAGAACTGACAGGTAGAGTATTCACCTTGTCTGATTAAGTGTTATTTGGAGGTGTAATCATTGCAAAAGAATTTAGTTATAGTTGAATCACCTGCAAAGGCTAAAACCATTGGGAAATTTTTAGGGAAGAATTATAAAGTAAAGGCTTCTGTAGGTCATGTGAGAGATCTGCCAAAGAGTAGTCTTGGCATTGATATAGAAAATAATTATAATCCAAAGTATATAACCATAAGAGGTAAAGGTCCGGTGGTAAAGGAATTAAAAGACGAAGCAAAAAAGTCTGATAGAATTTTTCTTGCTACTGACCCAGATAGAGAGGGAGAAGCTATCTCTTGGCATCTAGCCCATATACTAGGTATAAATGAAGATGAATTGGTAAGAGTAGAATTTAATGAGATCACAAAAGATGCTATATTAAATGCCATGAAAAAGCCAAGAGCTTTAGACAAGGATTTAGTCGATGCACAACAAGCAAGAAGAATCTTAGATAGATTGGTAGGTTATAAGATAAGCCCATTACTTTGGAGAAAAATAAAAAAGGGTTTAAGTGCTGGTAGGGTTCAATCAGTTGCTGTAAAACTTATTTGTGATAGGGAAAAGGAAATTGAAGTCTTTATACCTCAAGAGTATTGGAGTATAAAAGCATTATTAGAAAAGGAAGGGATATCTTTTGATGCTAGCTTTTATGGGGTAGTACAGGATGGAAAAGATAAAAAAGTAGAACTTTTTAGCAAAGAAGAAGTAGATAAGATATTAAACACCATAGATAGAGATAATTTTATTGTAGACGAAGTGAAAAAAGGAACTAAGAAAAGAAATCCCTATACTCCTTATACTACGAGTACTCTTCAACAAGATGCTTCTAAGAGATTAGGTTTTTCCACTAAAAAAACTATGATAATAGCTCAGCAGCTTTATGAAGGAATAGATATTAAAAAGGAAGGTACTGTTGGACTTATTACCTATATGAGAACTGACTCTACAAGGGTTTCTGAAGAATCCGTTAAAATAGCTAAATCTTTTATAATAGAAAACTATGGTAAAGCTTATACTAATGGAGGGAAGCTATATAATAATAAGAGTAAAAAAGAAACCCAGGATGCTCATGAAGGTATTAGACCTACTTCAATTTTAAGAAGACCAGAAGATATTAAGAGTTCTTTAACTTTAGATCAATTTAAACTATATGATCTAATTTGGAAGAGGTTTATATCCTCTCAGATGAGTCCGGCAAATTATGATACTCTTTCAGTAAAAATACTTTCAAATGATAATATTTTTAGGGCAACTGGCTCTAAATTGAAATTTGAAGGATTTTTGAAGGTGTATAGTATTGATGAAAATCAAGATAGGGATATGGAAATTCCTACTCTTAAAGAAGGAGATAAGGTAAAAGTAAAAGATATAGAGCCTAATCAGCATTTTACTCAACCTCCTGCTAGATATACTGAAGCTTCCTTAATTAAAACTTTAGAGGAATTAGGTATTGGTAGACCAAGTACCTATGCACCAACTATTTCAACTATATTGAATAGAGAGTATGTAAATTTAGACAAAAAGTCTTTTGTGCCTACAGAATTGGGAAGCTTAGTAAATGACTTGTTAGAAGAATATTTTAAGGATATTATAAATGAAGAGTTTACAGCTGAGTTAGAGGAAAAGTTAGATAAAATTGCAGAAGGTAAATATGCTTGGCAGTTAGTAGTAGATGAATTCTATAAAGAATTTGATGTAGTTTTAAAGAAAGCAGAAGAAGAAATTGACAAAATAAAAATAGAAGATGAGGTAACCGATGTAATTTGTGAAAAATGTGGCAAAAATATGGTTATCAAGTATGGAAGATATGGAAAATTTTTAGCTTGTCCTGGATATCCAGAATGTAAAAATACAAAGGCTATATTAGATGAATTAGATGTTCCTTGTCCTAATTGTGGAGGAAATATTATAAGACGAAGATCTAAAAAAGGTAGAATGTTTTATGGATGTAGTAATTTCCCAGAGTGTAATTTTGTATCTTGGGATGAACCAGTAGAAGAAAGATGCCCAAACTGTGGAGGACCAATGGTAAAGAGAAAGAATAAAAAAGGAACGACTATAAAATGTATGGATAAGGAATGTGGTTATAGTAAAATTGAAAAAGAATAAAATTTTTCTGTACATTTTACTAAAAATATAGTAACCTATAAGATATATGATGGAATATTCAGAAAAAATGAAAAAGTCAATATATTTAAGCGTGATAGTGGGGTGTTTTAAATGATGAATGGCACTACTATTGTAGCCATCAAGAAAGATGGCGAGATTGCTATAGCAGGTGATGGTCAAATAACCTTTGGTGATTCAACTATAATGAAAAATACTGCTAAAAAAGTTAGGAAAATATATAATAATAATGTTATAATTGGTTTTGCTGGTTCAGTAGCAGACGCTTTAACCTTGGCAGAAGTATTAGAAGAAAAACTAGAACAATATGGGGGCAACTTGAAAAGAGCTACCGTTGAACTAGCTAAAGAATGGAGAAGGGATAAAGTTCTACGAAAATTAGAAGCGCTGTTAATTGCAGCAGACAAGGATAATTTACTTCTTATATCAGGAAATGGTGAAGTAATTGAACCAGAAGATGGAATATTAGCCATTGGCTCTGGTGGTAATTATGCTTTAGCTTCTGGAAAAGCTCTCCTTAAGTACTCTAATCTAACTGCTGAAGAAATAGCAAGGGAGTCTATATTAATTGCTTCATCTATTTGTGTATATACAAATAGCAATATAACTACTGAAGTTATTTAAGGAGTGTGATAACATGGAGTTACTTACACCAAAACAAATAGTTAGTGAGTTGGATAAATATATCATAGGTCAGAAGGATGCTAAAAAGGCTGTTGCCGTAGCACTGAGAAATAGATATAGAAGAAACCTATTATCTGACGAATTTAAAGAAGAAGTAAAACCTAAGAACATACTCATGATTGGACCTACAGGAGTAGGTAAAACAGAAATAGCAAGGCGATTATCAAAATTGGTTGAAGCACCATTTGTAAAGGTAGAAGCTACAAAATTTACTGAAGTAGGATATGTGGGTAGAGACGTGGATTCTATGATAAGGGATTTAATAGAAGAGTCTATTAGAATGGTTAAAATAGAGAAAATAGATGAAGTCTATGAAAAGAGTAAACTTATAGCAGACGATAGGATTGTGGAGATTTTAATCCCATTCCCTTCAAAGAAGAAAAACATGAATCCATTAGAAGCAATTTTTGGTAGCACAGAGGAAGAGGATGAAGATACTCTAACTGAAAAAGAGTCTATAATTAAAAAGCGTAAAGAATTAAAAGATAAACTCCTAAAAGGTGAGTTGGATGAGGAAATAATAGAAATTGATGTTGAAGATAATTATAATTCCACAGTTGAGTTCTTTAATGGTTTAGGCATTGAAGAATACAATATAAACATGGGAGATATCTTTGGAGATTTTTTACCTAGAAAGACTAAGAAAAAGCGAGTTACCATTAAAGAGGCTAGAAAAATTATCAATAATCAAGAGGCTCAAAAATTAATAGATATGGATCAAGTTGTGGATATTGGCATCAAAAAGGCTGAAGAAACTGGAATTGTTTTCATAGATGAAATTGATAAAATCGCTGGAAAGGATTATGGTAATGGCCCCGATGTTTCAAGAGAAGGAGTTCAACGGGATATTCTACCCATAATAGAAGGAACTACAGTAATGACTAAGTATGGACCTGTTAAAACAGATCACATATTATTTATTGCAGCAGGAGCTTTTCATGTTTCAAAAGTTGGAGATTTAATACCTGAGATCCAGGGAAGGTTTCCTATTAGAGTGGAATTAGAAAACCTCACCGAGGATAACTTTGTTGAAATCTTAACTAAGCCAAAGAATGCAATAATAAAACAATATCAACTATTGTTACAGACTGAAGGCATCAATTTAAAGTTTACAGAAGAAGCTATAAAAAGGATTGCAAAAGTTTCTTATGTCTCTAATGAACAATCAGAAAATATTGGTGCAAGAAGGCTTCAAACCGTTTTAGAAAAGCTGTTAGAAGATATTTCTTATGAAGCACCTGATTTAGATACTAAAGATATTATTATTGATGAAACTTATGTAAATAATAAATTGATGAAGCATATACAACAAAAAGATATATCCAAATATATATTATAAAAGAGGAGGATTTAGACGATGGAAAGTTTATTACAAAAAACCAGAAGATTAAATAAAGCATTACAAAGCTCAGGTTCAAAGCCTGTTTCATTTCAAGAATTGAGTAAGATACTTAGTGAAATTTTAGATGCAAATGTATATATTGCTAGTAAGAAAGGGAGAGTATTAGGATATGAACTTTCTTCTGGATTTGATTGTGATATAATACAGTCAGAAATTGTAAAAGAGAAGAGATTTCCAAAGAAATATAATGATGAATTATTAAAGGTTTCAGAAACTAAAGAAAATGTAGAAGAAATTACAGAATGTGTATTTGATCAAGTTTCAGAATGTGACTATCCTGATAAAATAGCTACTATAATACCTATCAACAGTGGAGGAGCAAGGCTAGGGACATTAGTTTTAGCTAGGTTTGGCAGATTATTTACAGAAGACGATTTAGTTTTAGCTGAATATAGTGCTACTATTGTTGGTATGGAAATATTAAGATCAAAATCAGAGGAAGTCGAAGAAGAAGCTAGAAAGAGAGCAGTAGTACAAATGGCCATTGGTACTTTATCTTACTCAGAATTAGAAGCCATGGAGCATATCTTTGAAGAACTAGATGGAAGCGAAGGACTACTTGTAGCAAGTAAGATAGCCGATAGAGTAGGAATTACAAGGTCAGTAATCGTCAATGCCCTTAGAAAGTTTGAATCTGCAGGTGTTATAGAATCTAGATCTTTAGGTATGAAAGGAACCCATATTAAGATATTAAATGATAAACTACTAGAAGAATTAAATAAAGTGAAAGAATAATCTAAAATAATTATTTAAGAAATAGGAGATATATCTCCTATTTCTTATTTTTTTGTACTATAATAGGTCTAAAGATGGATTTACCATTTATCAACAAAATATTACACTAGATGAGGAGGGTTTTTAAAAAAAGAATAGAATATATAGTAATATGTTGAAAAAAATCGTTTTAAATTGTAAATCATAGTAATAAAGACATAATTATTGTTTTTGACTTATATTTCCTTGAATTTTGTATTATATTGTATTAATATCAATTATATGAGGTGATAAAGTGATAAAGCCAATGGATGATAATATTCGTATATTAAGTAAGGCATTAGATGGGATTTGGTTAAAGGATAAGGTTATTAAGCATAATATGGCAAATGTTAATACTCCTAATTATAAAAGATTGACAGTAGATTTTGAAGACAAATTAAGGAGTGCTATGGAGAATCATGAATCTAAGCTTAATAGAACTCATGACAAACATTTTCCCACGTCAAATAGCTTTAACGATTTAGAGCCAAAAATAAGTATTGATAAAAGCTATTCCTATAGGTTTGATAAAAATAATGTCAATATTGATACTGAATCAGCTGAATTAGCAAAGAATAGCATTATGTATAATGCTGTAGTAAACCAAATTACAAACGAATTTGAAGGCATAAAAAATGTTATTAACGAAGGGAGCAAGTAAATATGGGTATGTTTGATTCAATTAATATTAGTGCTTCTGCTCTTACTGCAGAGAAGACGAGAATAGACATTATAAGTAAAAATATGGCAAATGTTAATACTACAAGGGCTACAGGAGGGATGCCATATAGGAGACAGATGGCAGTATACCAAGAAAATAAATCGACTCCGTTTTCATCATATTTAGAAAAACAGGGTAAGAAATTTAATGGCAAAGGTGTAGTTATATCTGAAATTGTTGAAGATGCTACTCCTTTTAAATTGGTATATGAACCAGGACATCCTGATGCAGACGAAGATGGATATGTAAAATTACCCAATGTAGAAATAGTAAAGGAAATGGTAGATATGATAGATGCCCAAAGAGCTTACGAAGCAAATATTACTGCTATGAATTCAACAAAGTCCATGTTGATGAAAGCATTGGATATTGGTAGGAGGTAATTAAATGCAAATAAAAACTATTGGTTTAAATGATTTAGTCAACGAAGCTGAAGTAAAAAGCTTAAAGCCTAAATCCGCAGACAATCAACAGTTCAGTTCGTTATTTACAGATGCATTGAATAGAGTAAATGAATTACAATTGAAAAAAGATGAATACAACAAATTATTAGTTACTGGAGATGTGGACAACCTACATGATGTAACTATTGCGGCTGATAAGGCTAATATTTCTTTACAATTAACATTAGGTATAAGAAATAAGGTCGTTGAAGCCTATAGAGAAATAATGAGAATGCAAATATAGAAAATAATGCTGTAAGGAATGGGGTGTTAAGGTGGGGGAAACAATCCAGCAAATGCGAAATCAACTAAATGAATATTGGACAGAAATGGATAAAAAGAAAAAAACAAAATTAATTGTAATTGGTATCATCGTTGTATTGTCAATAATTATACTTTCAATTGTTTTTACTAGAACTAAATATGAAGTACTTTATGAGGATCTATCATTAAAGGATATGGCACAAATCACCAATAAATTAGATGAAATGGGTGTAGCTTGGAAGACACCAAGCAAAGATAATACTACCACAATATTGGTTCCATCAGAGATGAAAAACAAGATAAAAATTGAACTTGCCTCTTATGGATTACCTAAAGAAGGATATAGCTTTTTAGATGCATTTAACGATAGCAGTTGGACTATGACTGATTATGATAAAAAAGAAAGAATGAAGTATGCTCTTCAGTCAGAATTATCTTCAACTATTTCTGAAATTGATGGTATTGAATCTGCCAAGGTGTACATAAATGAAAAAGAAGGCAAGGGCTTTGTATTAGAAGAAAATGATAAGGAAAGTACTGCTTCAGTCACAATTAAAAGATCTGATAACAGACCTATAAAGACTGAAACTGTTACAGCCATAAAGAACCTTGTAGCTAGCTCTGTGAATATGGATCCAGAGAAGGTACAGATAATTGATAGTGAAGGTAAGCTATTAACAGGTGAAGAGGGAGAAAGCGACTTTCTAATGACTGATCAGTTTAGCATCAAGAATAATTTAGAGCTTAGAATAGATGAAAGTTTAAGAAAGTTTTTAGAAAACATATTTGGTTATGGAAATGTAGATGTTAGATCCAGCGTTAAGATAAACTTTGATAGTGAAAGAACCACTATAGTTGAATTTTCTCCTCCTATTGAAGATAATGATGAAGGGCTTATTAGGAGCATGGAAGAAGTGGAAGAACATATGACGGGTGGTGCAGCAGGAGGAACTCCAGGAGTAGAAGAAAACCCACCTGAGTATGTAATGCCAGAGGATGGAAACGAAAGATATGACAAGGTGAGCAGAGTCATAAACTATGAGTTGAATGAAATAAACAAGGACATTAAAAAGGCTCCTGGACAGGTAGAAAATATAACTGTAGCTGTTTTAATAAATAAAGATGCCTTAATTGATGGAGATATTACTCCAGATAAGGAAAAAGAAATTGCCGATTTAATATATGCAGCTACTGGATTAGATACTCAGCAGGTAGAAGTAAAAGCAGAAAGATTTAGAACTGGCGAGGAATCCGACGTAGTAAAGGATATAAAAGGAAATAATTGGTTGACGTTAGTGTTGGCATTAGTAGCTGCTTCTAGTATAGCAGGATATGCTGTATATAGAAGAAAGAGAAAAAGAGATTTAGAGGATCAAGAAATTGAATTAGATGATGTAGCTTCAATAGAAACAGAGGTGGAAGACTTAGAGTTTGAAACTGAAGAATCGAAGATGAAATCTCAGATAGAAAAGTTTGTGGATAGAAAACCTGATGCAGTAGCTCAGTTATTAAGAACTTGGTTAAATGAATAGGAGCGATTAAATATGACAAAAAGAGAATTTAATGGGAAAGAAAAAGCAGCAATACTCCTAATTGCCTTGGGACCAGAAAAATCTGCAGAAATATTTAAACATTTAAGCGAAGAAGAAATAGAAGAATTAACTTTGCAAATAGCAAATATGCGCATGGTCTCTTCCGATGAAAAACAACAAGTTATTGAGGATTTCTATCAAATTGCTTTGGCACAGGAATATATTTCTGAGGGTGGAATCAATTATGCAAAAGAGATTCTTGAAAAAGCTCTAGGTCCTGATAAGGCTGTAGATATAATTAATAAATTAACATCATCATTACATGTAAGGCCTTTTGAATTTATTAGAAAGGCAGATCCTAATCAGCTATTAAATTATATACAAAATGAACATCCTCAAACTATAGCGTTGATATTATCCTATTTACAACCATATCAATCCGCACAAATCTTAGCTAGTTTACCGCCAGAGAAGCAGGGAGAGGTAACGAGAAGGATTGCAGTAATGGATAGAACATCACCTGAGGTTGTAAAGGAAATTGAAAGGGTATTAGAAACTAAGTTTTCTGGTATGCTATCCCAAGACTTTACAACGGCAGGAGGTATACAATCTGCTGTGGATATTTTAAATTCAGTGGATAGAGGAACTGAGAAATTTATTATGGAAGAGTTAGATATAAGAGATGCAGAGTTAAGCGAAGAGATAAGAAGACGAATGTTTGTATTTGAAGATATTGTCTCCTTAGATAATAGAAGTATTCAAAGAGTTATTAGAGAAATAGAAAATGCTCAGTGGGCAGTAGCCTTAAAAGGTGCTAGAGAAGAAGTTAAAGAAGTTGTATTTGCCAATATGAGTAAGAGACTTGTGGAGATGATCAAAGAGGATATCGAATTTATGGGACCAGTTCGTATTAGGGATATTGAAGAAGCTCAACAGAGTATTGTTAACGTAATTAGAAAGCTTGAAGAAGATGGAGAAATTATCACTCCTAGAGGGGGAGATGAGATAATTGTCTAATATTATTAAATCAAACAGAGTTATTGAAGCAAATATTATCTCAGAAGAAAAACCTGATGTTAGTACCCCTGTGAAAGAAGCTTTCATCGAAGAAGCAAAGGAAAAATATAAGGAAATAGTGTCAAATGCTGAAGAAGAAGCGAAAAAAATAATCGATTCTGCCTATGAAGAATCAGAAGAGAAATTAAATGAGGCCTATGAAAGAGCAAAAGAAATCTATGTAGAGGCTAAGAATAAAGGCTATGATGATGGCTATAAATTAGGCAAGGAGAAAGGACATGAAGAAGGCTTTGAAACGGGTTATAAAGAAGGTAAAAAGGATTCAGAAAAGCTAATAGTAGAAGCTTTAGATATAAAAAATAGCTATATAGAAGAAAGAAATAGATTATTAAAAGATGCAGAAGAGGATTTAATAAAGCTAGTAATATCCATTTATGAAAAAGTGTTATATAAAAATGTAAAAGAAGATGAAGAATTAATAGTATCCTTAGTTTTAAACGGCATAGACAATTTAGAAATATCGGAGAAATTGACCATAATTGTTTCTGAAAAGGATTATCCTATAGTGGAAAAGTCTAGAAACATCATATTAGCAAAAGCAAGCTTAATAGATGAACTAGATATAAGGATAAATAGTGATATGAAAAAGGGAGACTGTATATTGGAAACATCTAAAGGCAGTGTTGATGTAAGCATTGAGAATCAGTTAGATGAAGTAAAAGATCTATTAAAAACAATTTTAAGTAATGAGTGATTGATATGATGGAAAGATTAAATATAAAAAAATATATTGATGGGGTAAACGAAAAAAGGTTTATGAAGTATACTGGAAAGATTACTAAAGTGGCTGGTTTGACTATTGAATCAAATGGACCAATGGCTACTATTGGAGAACTATGTTATATATATCCTTACCATAAGACGGAACCTATATTAGCAGAAGTAGTAGGAGTTAGAGATGATAAAGTATTGTTAATGCCTTTAGGGTATATGGAAGGAATAGCTTCTGGGAGTACAGTAGTAGCTAGTGGTAAAACACTAAGAGTAAATGTTGGAGAAGAATTAATAGGGAGGGTGCTAGATGGACTAGGCAATCCAATAGATGGCAAAGGACCAATTAAGACCCAAAGGGCTTATGCTGTTTCAAATTCTCCACCTAATCCTTTAGAGAGAAAGGTTATATCAGAACCTCTTACTCTTGGAATAAAAGCGGTCGATGGACTTTTGACCTGTGGAAAAGGGCAAAGGGTTGGTATATTTGCAGGAAGCGGAGTTGGGAAAAGTACATTAATGGGTATGGTTTCAAGGAACAGCTCTGCTGATGTAAATGTAATAGGCCTAATTGGAGAAAGAGGTAGAGAAGTTAGAGAATTTTTAGAGCATGACTTAAAAGAAGAAGGATTGAAAAAATCTGTAGTAATAGTGGCTACCTCAGATCAACCAGCCTTAATCCGAGTCAAAGGAGCGATGGTTGCTACAGCTATAGCAGAATATTTTAGGGATAATGGAAATGATGTAATGCTTTTAATGGATTCCCTTACGAGATTCGCCATGGCTCAAAGGGAGATAGGGTTATCTATAGGAGAACCTCCTGTTACTAGAGGTTTTACGCCATCGGTCTTTGCGGTAATGCCTAAGTTGTTGGAAAGGGCAGGTAATTCTTCTAAAGGAACTATTACTGGATTATATACGGTTTTGGTAGATGGGGACGATTTAAACGAACCAGTTACTGATACCGTAAGGGGAATTATAGATGGGCATATAATACTGTCTAGAAAATTAGCTAATCAAAACCATTATCCAGCTATAGATGTACTTGCATCTATCAGTAGGGTTATGCCCAATATAGTTGAAAAAGAGCATTTAAAGATGGCGAATGAAATTAAAGATGTAATGGCTACTTACAAGGAATCAGAGGATTTAATAAATATTGGGGCATACAAAAGAGGCTCAAATAAGAAAATAGATAAAGCTATAGAATTAAAAGGAGACATAGATGAACTGCTTATGCAAGAAACTCTATATACTTGTCCAATTGATGAAACGGTATCCATTATGGAAAAAATATATAATAAATCCAAGGATATGTAATGGAGGGATGTAGATGATGAATTTCAATTTTAAATTAGAAAGAGTACTCAACTACAAAGAGACCGTTGAAGGTTATAAAAAGAGTAAGTATGGTAATGTTCAAAAAAAACTAAGTGATGAGGAAAATAAGTTGTATACTTTTAATCAATACAAAAGCAATTTACAAAATGAAAAAAACTCATCAGCTACTAAGACTAAAGTAGGCAATTTGGCAATGTATAGTAATTACATAAACGATATAACTAAAAAGATTACAAAACAAGAAGAAACTATAACTAGGACTAAAGAGGAACTAGAAGAAGCAAAAAAAGAGATGATTGAGGCAGTTCAGGAAAAAAAGACTTTTGAAAAATTAAAAGAAAATGAATATGAAAAGTATCTATATCAAGTAAAAAAAGATGAAGAAAAACAAACTGATACAATTGTGAGTTATAAGAGTAGTGCCCAAAAATAGGGGGAGAAATAATGGATAATGTTGAAAATGTAAAAAAGAATAAACCAAAAAAACTTAAGGTTATTATAATTATAGTTTTTGTTGTTGCTTTATTAATGGCAAGCATATTTTATTTTAGCAACAAGACATTTAAATCAAAGATAAATAATTTATTAGGCAGATTACCTGGTGTAGGTAAATACTTTGACTCTTCCCCTATAGAATCAGGGCGCAATGAGAAAAAAGAAGAATTGGCTAGATATTATATATCTTTAGATCCTGTAGCTGCTGCCGACCAATTATATATAATAAAAAAAGACGATGAGAAACTATATAGTGAAATCATAAAATTGATGAATTCTAACGCATCTTCAAAGACTGAAGAAATAATAAAGCTTGTAAGAAGCTTAGAGAGTAGAAAGGATTTATTGCTTTCCATATATGATGAGATTCAAAATGAAAATGAAAACTTTTTAGCCGATGAAGTAGCTAGATTGGAAAAGCAAGATGTTTCAATAACTATTAATGAAATAGAAAATAAAATAGAAAAGGATGAAGATTTCAAGAAAAACCTACCAGCTATCATAAATATGATGAAAGAAGAAAAAGTTGTAGACATACTCTATTATATAGATGAGGCTCTAGAAGATGAAATTCTTTATTCTTTAAGTGAAAACAAGAGACAAAGTATTGAAAGTAAACTATTATCTAAAAGAACAGAAAAAAATAGATTAGAAGATACAGCAAGTTTATACGAGGTAAAATCAGTTGAAGTAGCTTTAGAGGAAATTGGCAATACAAAAGATTACTCTATAGATGAATTAGGTGTTATATATAAGAATTTATCGGTATTAAAGACTGCAGAAATATTATCAAGGATAGATGATGATAAATTTGTAGAAGAACTATTTTCATCCATTAGAAGAGAAGAAGAATTAAGCGGTGGAGATGGTTCCATTATAAACGATATCAATAGGACAATACAGTTTATAACTGAATATAACAAGAAGATAGATGATTTAGTTATAATTTATGAAAAAATGGGAGCCGAAAAGGTTGCCCAGATAGTTGAAAAGATGATGACTAACGATAAAACGGTAACTGCACTTGAAATAAACTCAGAACCAGTTTTCGAGATATCAGACGCTTCTATAATAGTAGATGTACTTTCAAAGATGCGAAATAAGACTCTATCAGGTATTATGAATTATATGAGTACAGATAAAGCTACTACGCTAACTCAAATGTTAGCTAGACCATAAAATAACATTAAGGAGGTGATTAAATGATAAACTTAAAAGTTGATGCAAAGGATATGGACATATTTTTAAAAAGTCATTCTACCATGAAGAGTTTCAATAATGAAAAGGGTAAAGATTTTGTTCAAATATTAGAAACTCAAAAAAATATTCAAAAGAAAGTAGAAACTCCAAGCATTGATAAAGAAACTTCAATGGAAGGAGTTAAGGTTCAAGAGAAGAATACAGACAATCAAGTTAAACCAGAAGAACCTGTAGAAGAAGATAAAGACAAAGAAGAGGTAAAGGAAGAACTGATAGTTCTAATGAATTTAATCTATGATATAGCTACAAGATTACAAATTGAACCTGATGAATTGGAGGACTTAAGTTTAGAGCCTTTAAAACTAGAGGCAGAAGAATTATCTTCAAAACTAGCTGAATTTCTTCAAGAAGATAATCTATCTTTAAATGAAGAGGATATGGCAAATATAGTAGAAGATTTTGGAGAATTGATATCATCTTTTGAAAAGGAATTGGACAAGCTTAATGTTTCTTTGAAAGAAGAAACTATGGACTTACCTGAAGAAATAACAACTAAATTAGATGAAATAACTGATACTGTAAAATCGTTAGAAGATAGTATAAATCAATTAAAGGAAAATGAGGATGTTAATCTTAAAGATGAAGAAAAACCTTTAGATGTAGATGAAAACAAACAGGATATGGAAATAGAATTTGAAAAAGTTTACGATGAAGAAAAGACTGTATCACGAGAAGATGAGCCAACAGTAGACAATACAGGTGTAGAAGAAATTCAAGTGGAGGAAGTAGATAATAATCCTCAATATCAGATAATGGATAAGTTTAAAACTGAAGAAAATAAAGGCATAGAAAACAAAGATTTACCCAAGGTGGATAAGAAGGAAGTATTTGAGCAAATAGTCGATAAAGCAAAACTTATATTAGAAGATAATAAACAGGAAATAAAGGTTAAATTGAAACCAGAAATTCTAGGAGAATTGATGCTTAGGATGGAAGTTGAAAAAGGTTCTGTATTAGCAAAGGTAATAGTAGATAATTATAAGACAAAGGAATTAATAGAAGCAAATCTATATCAATTAAAACAGGAAATGAAAGAGAATGGTTTAGAGATTAAAACCTTTGAAGTATTTGTAGGAAGCAATAAGGATTTTGAAAAGGAAAATAGACAAGAATTCAACTTCAGTCAAAAACGTAAAAAGATGAAGATTAGGAATGAAAAATTAAAAGGAATAGAAACCTATGATGAAAGTATAAAGGAAAGCATGACATCTTTATATGAAGAAGGAGGTTTAAACCTATTTGCTTAAGGAGGTGGAAATGTGGAGGTATCAAATCAAGATTATAAAGAGAACATCTATTATTTTAAAAAAGCCGAGGATGGAAGCATCATCTATGGTGATGAAAACAAAGCTAAAGAAGGAAAGAAAAATGATTTAGATAAAGATGCATTTTTAAGGCTTTTAACTACCCAATTGGCAAATCAAGACCCATTAAATCCAATAGAGGATAGGGAGTTTATAGCTCAATTAGCTCAGTTTAGCTCCTTAGAGCAGATGCAAAATTTAAATAAAAATGTGCAAAACATGGGTGAAGAAATGCTAGATTCTATGGAAAACTTAAATTTAAATCAGATACAAGCCAATGTACAGATATTAACAGAGATAACCAATATTAGAAAAGCCATGGAAAGCTATTTTGGAGTAGAACCTGAACCAGAAGAACAAGAATCAGGAGATCAGGAACCTGAAGACTCTCAAACTGAAAAACCTGAATAGGTGGAGATGATAATATGAATCGCATAGATATTAAGCAACTGGAAAATCGATTACTTAATACATCTCAAATAAATAATCAAGCTAAGGAAACGAGAAAGAAGAATTTTGAAGAAGTTTTAAATCATATTCAGAGTAAAGATGAAGAGATTAGATTTTCTAAGCATGCCGTATCTAGAATGGATAGTAGAGATATGAAATTAAGCAGCGAAGAATTAGATAGATTAAAGTCTGGATTCAGTAAAGCAAATGAAAAGGGAGTAAAGGATGCTTTAATCCTAATGGGTGATAAAGCCTTTATTGCCAGCATAAAAAATAAAACTGTAATAACTACAGTTAGCAAAGAACAATTAAAGAACAATGTATTTACTAATATAGATGGGGCAGTTATTGTATAACCGGACCTTAATAGGAGGTTATGTATATCTAACTGACAGAGGATATACACCTGCCCAAATAATGGGAGGTAATAAGTATGATGAGATCAATGTACGCTGGTGTATCAGGTCTTAGAACACACCAGAGTAAAATGGATGTCATAGGCAATAATATAGCCAATGTGAATACAGTTGGATTTAAAAAAGGTCAAATGACGTTTCAAGAAGTGTTCAGTCAAACTATGAGAGGAGCTAGTGCACCTCAAGATGGAAGAGGTGGTACTAACCCAATGCAAGTGGGACTAGGAGTTGGAGTAGGCTCTATAAATACTATCCATACTAAAGGCTCAGCCCAGCCGACAGACAATCCTACGGATTTGATGATAGATGGAGAGGGATTCTTTGTAGTATCCGATGATACTAATTTCGAAAACAAATACTATACTCGAGCAGGAAACTTTAGTTTAGATAGAGATGGAAACTTAGTAACTGCTGATGGATATAAGGTATTAGGATATAAATTTGATGAAGATGGTAAGGCAACCTCAGAAATAGGGGGAATCCAGATTAATAAATCCGAAAGTGTAGCAGCTATAGCTACGAGTAAGATAAACTTTAAGGGAAATTTGGATTCAAGGTTGGAGGAAAATGGAACACATAAGGCGGATACTATTATAAAGGACAGTTTAGGAAATTCCTATACTATAACGTTTAAATTTACTAAGGTTCTAGATTCTCAAAATGATGGGAACACATGGAAGATGACTGTTGATAGAGTAACGGAACAATCTACAAAGAAATACACAGAAATTGCAAGTGGAATATTACCAGGGGATGAATTAGAAATACAGTTTGATTCAAATGGAAAGGTTAGAAGAATAGGCAATAATGATTTAAAAGCTACTCCAGCACCTGAATTTGAAGTGCTTTTACAAGGATTAAGTGGAATTACATTTGAAAAAGATGGAGATGGAAATGATATTACTCCTACATCACCATCTGGAACATTTAAGAATATAAGTATTTTTAATTCTGAAGATAAAGAAACTTATAGCAATCTTAAACAGACTGCTAATGATATGGATGCTAAGCCTTATGCTCAAGATGGGAACTCATCAGGTAAACTAGAAGGCTTTTCCATAGATGCTAAAGGTGTAGTATTAGGTGTATTTACCAATGGGGCAAGAAAAGCTTTAGGTCAAATCATGTTGGCTAAATTTGATAACCCAATGGGACTTCAGAAGATTGGAAGTAATTTCTTTGTAGATACAAGAAACTCTGGAGAACCTCAATTTGGAACTGGTGGTAGTTCGGGTTATGGAGCAGTGGCTTCAAGTACTTTAGAGATGTCCAATGTGGACTTGTCTATGGAGTTTACCGAGATGATCACCACTCAAAGAGGATTTCAAGCAAATTCAAGGATTATCACTACATCCGATGAAATGCTACAGGAATTGGTAAATATAAAGAGATAATCAATAGGGGGATGCCCCTAGGGAATATTTCTTAGGGGCGATTACCTTTTAAAGAGGTGAATGTTATGATAAAAGTAAAAAGATTGAATGGCAAAGAATTTGTTGTAAATAGCGATTTGATACTCTATGTTGAGGAAACCCCTGATACAGTTATAACTTTAACGACTGGTCAAAAAGTTGTAGTCGTTAACACTATAGATGAAATAATAGACAAGGTAATTGAATTTAAAGCAAAATCTATAGAATATAAAAGAAGAGTTCAAGAGAAAGAGGTGTAGCAATTGGATATTTCAACGGTTGTTGGTCTGCTTCTAGGAATTGGGTTTGTTATAGGAGGTATTCTTCAATCTGGACAAATGAGTTCCTATTATGACTTTCCGTCCATAGTAATAACGTTAGGAGGAACCATAGCTTCTACTTTAGCTAGTTTTCCTTTGAAAAGTTTTCTTAACACATCAAAAGTTATCAAAAAGGCATTTTTCCATAAAGAATCTTCTCCTAATGAGGTAATTGGAGAGATTATTAACTTAGCCAATGTAGCTAGAAAAGAAGGGCTTCTTTCTTTAGAGGAATATGCTGAAAGCTTAGATGATGAATTCTTAAGAAAAGGAATAATGCTAATCGTAGATGGTACAGACCCAGAGCTAGTAAGAAATATATTAGAAACGGAATTGGTCTTCCTAGAAGAACGACATGCAGAGGGACAAAGTGTTTTTGAAACCATGGGTGCATATGCTCCTGCTTTTGGTATGATTGGTACCTTAATAGGATTGATAAATATGCTAAAGTATTTAGATGATCCGAGCACTATAGGGCCTAATATGTCTGTTGCATTGGTAACGACCTTTTATGGCTCTGCATTATCGAATATAGTGTTTTTACCTTTAGCACATAAATTAAAGGTTAGAAGTAAATCTGAAGTATTGGTAAAAGAACTAATGGTTGAAGGCCTATTATCTATTCAAGCGGGAGAAAATCCTAGGATAATCGAAGAAAAGTTAAAAACTTTCATTCCACCTGAAATGAGAAATAACTATAAAAATCAGATGGAGAAAGAGGGAATATAATGAGGAGAAGGCGACGAACTGAAGAAAGCAACTCTGGCAACTGGCTTACAACCTATAGCGATTTAGTAACTCTTTTGTTATGTTTTTTTATACTCCTTTTTTCCTTTTCTGAGTTAGATGCAAGGAAGTTTAGAAGCGTAATGAGTAGTTTTCAAGGTGGAACTGGGGTTTTAAATGGAGGCAACACAGTAGATTTTGATTTAAATCTTGAATCTTCAGATGGGATGTTAGAAGAGGATTTAGAAAAAATAAAAGATTTATTGGAGGAATATGCAGATAGTGTTGGTCTTGGAAATGAAATCACACTTTCTGTAGAAGAGAGAGGTCTAATCATACGTTTCATGGATAATGTCTTATTTGATTCTGGTAAAGCAGATTTAAAGCCTGAATCCATCGAGATATTGAAGACCGTAGCAGGAATCTTAAATAGGGATGATTTTAAGGATAGATTGATTAAAGTGGAGGGCCATACCGATACGGATCCTATTATATACTCTGTAAAGTTCCCTACTAACTGGGAACTATCAGCAACAAGGGCAACCAATGTATTAAGGTATCTAGTTGAAGAAGAGAATATCGATGGAAGTAGAATTTCTTCTTCTGGTTATAGTTATTATAGGCCAATTGCTCCTAATGATACTAAAGAGAATAAAGCAAAGAATAGAAGAGTTGATATGGTAATCTTAAAATCTTCTTATGAGGAAATGGAACCAAAGTAAAGGAAATGGAGTGATATTATATGAGCAATAAAAATGTAATGTTAGTAGTTCTTTTAGTTCTAGTTATTATATTTGCAGTTGTTGGAATTGTATTAGGCGTTACATTTTATAGGAATAACAGTGCTAATAATTCCAATAGAAAACAATTAGAAACCTTTAACTTAACATTAGATGATATGTATTGCAATATAAAAGATAGTAAAAAGATAGTAAAAGTAAAGGTAACTGTAGAAACAAATAATAAAAAATCTCTAGAGGTACTGAAAGAAAAACAATTTTTAATAAGAGATGATATAAATAAGATCATTAGAAGTAAAACAGAAGATAAGTTACAAGGTAAAGAAGGACAAGTTGCATTACAAAAAGAGATAAATGAAAGCTTAATTGAGTTATTTAATGATGAGACTATCACAAATGTGTATTTTGATGATTTAATTATACAGTAGGGAGGGGAGGTGGAGGCAATTGCCTGAAGTATTATCACAAAATGAAATAGATTCACTACTTCAAGCCCTTAGTTCTGGAGAGGTAGATGTCCAAGAAATAAAGGAAGTAGAAAGCTCCAATAAAATAAAAAAATATGATTTTAGAAATCCTCAAAAAATAGCTAAAGATCAGCTGAGAACCTTAGAAATAATACATGAAAACTTTGGAAGGTTGTTGCAGACATTTTTATCAGGATATTTAAGGGCTCCAGCGAAGATCACTATTTTGACCGTAGATCAATTTGCCTATAGTGAGTTTAGTAATGCAATATCAAACCCTGCATTTTTAAGCATAATAGATTTCCATCCTTTAAATGGTCAAGTTTTAATGGATATATCTACGAATGTAGTATACTCAATAATAGATAGACTTTTAGGTGGAGATGGCAGCGAGAAACAAGAAGTAAGAGCATTTACGGAGATAGAATTAACATTATTAGAGAAAATGATGGAAAAAGTGATGCCGATTATACAGGAAGCTTGGGGTAATGTGGTTGAATTAAAGCCAAGATTAGATAAAATAGAAGTAAATCCACAATTTGCTCAAATAGTGCCTCCTAATGAAACAATAGCCCTTATTACTATGAATATAGAGATTGGTTCTACAGAGGGTATGATAAATGTTTGTATACCCCATCTAGTAATCGAACCGATTTTAGATAAGCTTAGTACAAGGTACTGGTTTTCAACAGCTCAGAAAGAGTTATCTGAAGAAGAACTAATAGAGATGAGAAAAAGAATGTTAGATACTAAGGTACTTATAAAGGCTGAATTAGGCTCTACAATGGTTAGGATAAGGGATGTTGTTAACCTACAGATAGGAGATGTTATAAATCTTGGCACTGGCATTAATGACAAAGCTAAGATTAGGATAGGTTCCCATGTTAAATTTTTAGGGGATATTGGTCTTTCAAAGAACAGAATGGCAATGAAAATTACAAATGTTGTAAAGGATGGTGATGATGAAGATGACTAAAGACATGCTTTCACAGGAAGAAATCGACTTATTATTAAAAGGTACAGATGATGAAGATGAAGTTCATAGAGATGATGTAATCAATGAAATAGAAATTGATGCATTAGGAGAATTAGGAAATATCAGTATGGGGACAGCCGCTACAACTTTATCGACTTTACTAAATAGAAAAGTTGTAATAACAACTCCGAAAGTTACGGTAACTACAACTGGAGAACTATCCTACGAATATCCAATCCCATTTGTAGCAGTCGATGTTAAATATAAAGAGGGTTTAGAGGGATCCAATATATTGATGATAAATATCGATGATGTAAAGATTATAACAGACATCATGATGGGAAAAGATGATGAGGAGATAGATAAGGATAGAGAAATAACTGAATTGGATTTAAGTGCAATATCTGAAGTAATGAATCAGATGATGGGTTCTGCATGTACATCTCTATCAGAAATATTTTTAAAGAAAATAGATATTGAACCTCCAAAATCCTATGAGATTACTTTTGATGAAGGTAGGGAAACCTTAGAGGTTTTAAAAACTACCAATCCTATAATTAAAGTATCTTTTAGAATGATTGTTGAGGATTTAATAGATAGTGAACTTATGCAGTTAATACCTTTAGATTTTGGTCAGGAAATGGTACAAAGCTTACTTGGTGGACCAACAAGTACTCCTCAAGATACTGTGGAAAGTGAAGAACCTATTAATGAAATAGATATGGATTATAAAGTTAATAGAAATAATAACTCATATGGTGAAAATATAGAAAAAACTACAAAGATAAACAAAAATTACGATAGAGTCGAAAAAGATCAGGTAGTCATTAAAAAACCAGAATTTGAATCCTTTGACACTGGGACAGATGTTAGTTATAATGAATCTATCGATTTAGTTGGAGATATACCAGTAGAGCTTACTGTTGAATTAGGACGAACTGTTAAAAAAATCAGCGAAATTTTAGAGTATGGTCCAGGAACTGTCATAGAATTAGACAAATTAGTAGGAGAGCCATTAAATATTTACGCAAATAGTAAATATATTGCCAAGGGTGAAGTCGTAGTAATAGATGATAATTTTGGTATAAGGATAACAGATATTGATAATTCCTATGGCAAATAATGAGCATTTGAAATTTAAAAGGGAGGAATGGATATGGCAAAAGGGATTTTAATTGTAGATGATGCTTCATTTATGAGAATGATGATTAAAGATATTTTAACAAAGAATGGCTTTGAAGTAGTAGGAGAAGCTGAAAATGGTGCGAAGGCTGTTGAAAAGTTTAAAGAGTTAGATCCTGAACTAATTATAATGGATATAACCATGCCGGAAATGGATGGAATTCAAGCAGTTAAAGAAATTAAGAGCATTAATTCCAATGCAAAGATAGTTATGTGTTCTGCTATGGGACAGCAAGCTATGGTCATAGAAGCAATACAAGCTGGAGCAAAGGACTTCATAGTAAAGCCATTTCAAGCTGATAGGGTAATAGAAGCTGTAAAAAAGGTCTTGAGTTAGGTATGAACTATAGGTTCAAGATGTTCTTTTTAATTTCATCAATGGTGTTGTTAACCGGCAATGTTAGCTATGCTGTCCAGGATACAAACTTTGGTTTGGGAAAAGCAATTTTAAAATTGTTTTTTTACACATTAATATTGATTTTTGTCTTAGTAGTTACTGTATATGGGACAAAGTTTATTGCAAAGAAGTCTAAAAGATTTGCCAATGGGAAATACATACAAATTCTCGATAGTTTAAACATAGGGACAAATACTAGAGTAATGATCATGGAAATAAACAGCATAGTATATATACTTGCTATTACTAACAATGCCATTGAAGTTATTGATAAATTTCAAGTAGAAGATTTTAAGTTAGATAGAGAAATAGATTTTGAAGAACAATTGGACAAGTATAAAAATAGATACACTCATGACATTGAATTCATTAGTAAGTTTAATACTAAAATTAAAAAAGCTCTAAATAGATCTAACAATAAATTTATTGATAAGGAAGACGAAGATAATGAAAAGAAGTGCTAAAATTTTTATATTAGCAATTTCAATTGTAATATTGACAAGTGGGATTGCTTCTGCAGAACCAGAAGTATCCCTATTTGGTAAAAATGTAAAATTGGAGGACAGTAAAAAGCCTCAAGATTATGTTTTTTCTTTACAACTATTATTTGTTTTAACCATACTCACTTTAGCTCCATCAATACTGATTATGATGACGAGTTTCACCCGAATAATCATAGTGCTTTCGTTTATTAGAAATGCATTGGGGCTTCAACAAACACCTCCAAACCAAGTAATTATAGGTTTAGCTTTGTTTCTGACTTTTTTTATAATGGCACCTATAGGAGCTCAAGTTAATGAAGATGCTATACAGCCATTTTTAAAAGAAGAGATAAATCAAGAAGTAGCTTTAAAAAAAGCTATGGAACCAATTCGGGAATTTATGTTTAGACAAACTAGAGACAAGGATTTAGGTCTTTTTTTAAATATGAAAAAGATTGATGGGGTAAGTAATCTTGAAGATATACCTAGTCATGTTTTGATTCCAGCTTTTATTATTAGCGAATTGAAAACAGCCTTTCAAATTGGATTTGTGATCTATATTCCATTTTTGGTAATAGATATGGTTGTATCAAGTACATTGATGTCAATGGGAATGATGATGTTGCCACCAGTTATCATATCTTTACCTTTTAAGATATTGTTATTTGTATTAGTAGATGGTTGGAACTTGATAGTTAAATCTATAGTATTAGGTTTTAAATAGGGGTGATTAAATGAATCAGGGTGATGTTCTAAAATTAGCACAGGAGGCAATAAGAACTATATTGATGGTTTCAGCACCTATGTTGATATTTAGTTTAATTGTGGGGCTAATAGTCAGTATAATACAAGCTGTAACTCAAATACAAGAAGCTACCTTGGCTTTTGTACCTAAAATAGTTGCTGTACTTCTATCGTTAATAATATTTGGACCATGGATCTTAAGGGTAGTTACACAATTTACAACGGATTTACTAGCCAATGTTAATTTATATATTCAATAGATAGGTGTTTATAATGGGAAATATTTTTGAATTATTATTTAATAAATATGAATTGTTTTTACTCGTTTTAGTTAGGACTTCGGGAATTTTTCTTATATCACCTTTTTTTAGTTCCCAAAACGTACCTAATACTTTAAAAGCTGGTTTTTCGTTTATGATATCAGTATTGATTACTTTAACATTAGATATCAATGTAAGCCTTGAATATACTTCTTTTACGGTATTGGTAGTTAAAGAGTTAATGGTGGGATTATTGATTGGTTTCATCAGCTATGGCTTTTTTTCTACATTCTATGTAATGGGTCAAATAATCGATATGAAGATAGGTTTTGGTATGGTAAATGTTATAGATCCCCAACATAAAGTGCAGGTACCTTTAATGGGAAATTTTTATTACATATTAGCTTTTTTACTCTTACTATCAATTAATGGCCATCATACTATTTTAAAGGCGCTAGTAGATAGTTATGAGTTCATACCAATTGGCAAGTTTAGTTTTAAAGAAGATATAGCAATGATGCTTATTAATGTGTTATCTAAATCTTTTATTACTGGCTTTAAATTGAGTACACCAATAATTGCTATAATACTATTGACGGATTTATTATTAGGTATTTTAGCGAGAACTATCCCTCAGATGAATGTATTTGTTGTAGGTATGCCATTAAAAATATTAATTGGATTGATAGTTATATCCGTATCTATACCTATATTCTATGCTATATCAACTGGGATTTTTAATGAAACAATAGAGGAAATATATAACTTTTTAAAATCCTTTGTCGAAGGATGATACTATGGAATTGATGATAAATTTACAATTATTTGCAGAATCAGAAAAAACAGAAAAGCCAACTCCTAAAAAAAGAAGAGATGCAAGAGAGGAAGGGCAAGTCTTACAAAGTAGAGAAGTAACAGCAGTTTTTATATTAATGGCTACTTTTTTAGGATTAAAGATATTTGGAAAGTATATGTTAAATTATTTAATTAAATTTATGACAAATATCTATAAGACAATAGAGAACGTAGATGAGCTGTTTTATGAAAACAATTTAATGTTAAACTTCACCAAAATTATAGTTGTTTTTATAGTACTAGCAGCTCCTATGCTTCTTATTGCTCTATTATCTGCTCTTGTTATCAATTATTTACAAGTTGGATTTTTATTTACGACTAAACCGCTAAAAATTAAGCTTAATAGAATAAATCCAATAGAAGGTTTTAAAAGATTATTTTCTAAAAGAGCTTTAGTTGAATTGTTAAAGTCAATTTTAAAGATTGTTTTAATCGGATATGTATCCTACTCTTTTATTAGAAAGAATATTACTCAGGTTATAAGTCTAACAAAACTTGAACCAACGGTTATTCTTAAAAACTTTACTAGTTTGGCCTTTAGTTTTTCCATTAGAATTATTGGAGCGTTAGCGTTTTTGGCATTTCTAGATTATCTTTTTCAGTGGCGAGAACATGAAAAAAATCTTATGATGACTAAACAAGAAATAAAAGAAGAATATAAGCAGACCGAAGGGGATCCATTGGTCAAATCTAAGATAAGGGAAAAACAGCGAAGGATTGCTATGTCTAGAATGATACAGGAAGTACCTAAAGCTGATGTTATAATTACAAACCCTACTCATTTAGCTATTGCTATAAAATATGATAAGGACCTATATGGAGCACCTTATGTAATTGCTAAGGGTGCAGATGTAATAGCGGAGAATATAAAAAAAGTAGGAAAGGAACATTCAATTCCAATGGTTGAAAATAGACCATTAGCAAGAGCCTTATATGATACGGTGGATGTAGGAGATTTAATTCCTGAAGAATTATATGAAGCCATTGCTGAGGTTTTAGCTTATGTATATAGTTTAAAAGATAATTTTTAGGGGGAAAAATAATGAAGTTTGGTGATATTGTTGTTGCTTTAGGCGTTATTGCAATAGTTATTATAATTATTATACCTATACCTAATAGCTTGTTGAGCATTTTATTGAGTATTAATATAGCCTTATCATTATTGATACTGTTAATCTCTATGTATGCAAAGGATGTACTAGAAATATCTATATTTCCATCCTTGTTATTGATTGCTACTCTTTTTCGGCTTTCGCTAAATATATCTACCACTAGAGGTATCTTAACAGAAGGAGATGCAGGTAAAGTAGTAGAAACTTTTGGTAAGTTTGTTATTGGAAGCGATCCTATAGTTGGATTCATTATATTCCTTATAATTGTAATAATCCAATTCGTCGTTATAACCAAGGGAGCTGAAAGGGTTGCTGAAGTATCTGCAAGATTTACTTTAGATGCTATGCCTGGGAAACAGATGGCGATAGATGCAGATTTAAATTCAGGATTGATAACGGAAGAAGAAGCAAGGAAAAGAAGGAAAGATATTCAAAAATATGCAGACTTCTATGGTGCTATGGATGGAGCTACAAAGTTTGTTAAGGGAGATGCTATAGCTGGAATAATCATTACTATAATTAATATAGTTGCTGGACTAGCTATGGGGGTAATTTCAAAAGGGATGCCTTTTAAAGAAGCTATGCAAAAATATACATTACTAACCGTTGGTGATGGATTGGTAAGCCAGATACCAGCCCTATTGATTTCAACTGCAACAGGTCTTGTAGTTACTAGAGCGGCATCTGAATCAAACTTAGGTCAAGATTTGATAAAACAATTATTTGGCAATAACCCAAAACTTTTATATATAATTTCAGGGGTTATGGCTTTACTTGGAATATTTACTCCACTGCCTAAAGTTACATATATAGTTCTAGGTTTGATATTTGCATTTCTTGGTTATTCAACAAGCAAAGGAATTAAGGAAGAGGTTGAAGTTCCTGTAGAGGAAATATCAGAGGCAGAAGAATTGAGAAAACCTGAAAATGTACTAGGATTATTGAAAGTGTATGATATTGGATTGGAATGTGGCTATGGGCTTATACCTTTAGCAGAAGCTAGTCAAGGCGGAGATCTATTGGATAGAATTGTTATGATACGTAGACAAGTTGCTATGGAATTAGGTTTAGTAGTACCTATTGTGCGTTTAAGGGACAACATCCAACTTAACCCCAACGAATATGTAATTAAGATAAAAGGAGTCCAAGTAGCTAAAGGAGAAGTGTTTTTTGACCATTATCTAGCAATGGATTCAGGAGCTGGAGAAGGGGAAATTGAAGGTATTGAGACTATAGAACCAGCATTTGGACTACCAGCTAAATGGATTACTGAAAGTGAAAGGGAGAAGGCTGAAATATTTGGGTATACTGTAGTTGATCCACCTTCAGTAATTGCTACTCACTTGACAGAGGTAATTAAGGAGAGAGCATACGAGCTTATTGGAAGAGAAGATGTAAAATTATTAATTGACAATGTGAAAGAAGAATATCCAACTGTTGTGGAAGAAGTAGTGCCAAAGGTATTATCCATTGGAGAAGTTCAAAAAGTTTTGTCCAACTTACTTAGAGAACAGATAAGTATTAGAGATATGGTAACTATTTTAGAAACTTTAGCCGATTATGGAAATATTACTAGAGATACGGATTTACTGACTGAATACGTACGTCAAAAACTATCTGGTTATATAACCAATAAATATGTGGAAAATGGAGAGCTAAACGTAATAACCTTGGACAGTGAAGTAGAAGAAATGATTATGAATTCCATAAACAAGACTGACACTGGAGCTTATTTATCTTTAGACCCTAATTCTGCTCAAAAGATATTAAATAACACTTTAAAATCTGTACAGAGATTAACCACCATCGGAGAGCAGCCAATTATATTGACAGCTCCAATCGTAAGATTTTATTTTAAGCGTTTAACAGAACAACTGACTAGGGATTTAATAGTCCTGTCTTATAATGAAATAGAACCATCGATAGAAGTTCAATCCGTCGGGATGGTGAGCATATAATGAAGGTTAAGAAGTATGTTGGTAAAACTGCTCATGAGGCCATGAATAGGATGAAAACGGAGCTTGGTTCCGATGCTGTTATATTAAATACAAGGACTGTAAGAGAGAAGGGAATCATAGGATTATTTAAGAAACCCGTAGTAGAAGTTACTGCAGCTTACGAAGAAAAAGATTTATTATCCTTTAAAAAAACTAGAGATGATAAATTCACAAAGATAAACAATGAACTCTCAACATTAAAAGTTATGATGGAGGAAATATCAGCTAATGTTGTAGACAAGGATTCAAAGCTTCCAATTGGAGTAGAAAAGTATAGGAACAAGTTAGTTGAAAATGGAGTAGAATACTGTACTGCAACTTCTATTTTAAAAGATTTAAGTGAGCAGGTTAATCTTACAAATAAAGATGATGAGGTAATAAGAAATATTATCAAATATACTTTAATGGAATATATAGGAGACGTACGACCTTTAAGGTTAGATAATGAATATCAGAAGATAGTATTTTTTATAGGACCGACAGGAGTTGGAAAGACCACCACTTTAGCAAAAATTGCTGCTCGATTGGTTATGGAAAAGAAATACGACATCGGTTTAATTACTTCTGATACTTATAGAATTGCGGCTGTAGATCAACTAAAAACTTATAGTGATATATTGAAGCTGCCTTTAGAGATTGTTTACAATCAGGAGGATATGTATAAGACTTTGGCATCCTTTAGAGAAAAAAATATTGTATTTGTAGATACTGCTGGGAAAAACCATAAGGAAATAGATGAAGAAGATGAAATTTATAAAATCATGAGATCTATAAATAATAAGGAGATATATTTAGTTTTAAGTGGCACTACAGATTATTATACTTTAAGCTCCATTATAAAGCACTACAATTTTATTGAAAATTACAAGATAATATTTACTAAAATTGATGAAGCTGAAGGTTTTGGTAATATAATAAATATAAAATATTTAACAAAAAATCCAGTTTCTTATGTAACCACAGGGCAAAATGTACCAGATGATATTGAAATATTAGACAAATATAAAGTAGCAAGTTGGTTGATTGGAGAGAACATAGATGAAAGATCAAGCTGAGAGATTAAGAGAATTGATGAAAGAAAGAACCAGCGGTAAGGAAGAACATTTAGTAAAAAATACTGCCAAGGTTTTAGCCATAACTAGTGGTAAGGGAGGAGTTGGCAAGACCAACTTTGCCATTAATCTAGCAATTGCTATCCGACGTTTAGGCTATAATGTTCTTATATTTGATGCAGATATTGGATTAGCGAATATTGAAATATTGACTGGTACCAGTATGAAATATACTATTGCAGATTTAATTTTAAATAATAAAAATATATACGAGATTATTGGAGAAGGACCAGAAGGCATCAAGATTATATCTGGTGGTTCTGGTTTTAATGAATTATCGATGATGAATGATGAAAACATACGTAAACTGCTCGGACAAATAGGAAAACTCGAATCCTCTATGGATTTTATTATTATCGATACAGGTGCGGGAGTTTCAAATATAGTTCTGGATTTTATTATGACGGCAGATGAAGTAATATTAATTACTACTCCTGATCCCACCTCTTTAATGGATGGATATACTGTGATAAAGGCTTTGACAACCAACGGATATAAAGGTAAACTAAATATAGTTACTAATATTGTGAGTAACAGAATGGAAGCCATAGGTATATTTAATAAACTAAATAGGGCATCAAACAATTTTCTGAAAGTTGAATTGAGCTTTTTAGGATATTTAGAGAAGAGCAGTGTAGTTAATAAAGCTGTGAGAAACCAACAACCTTTTTTATTATCTAGTCCATTATCTCCAATATCTAAAAGTATAAATATTATGGCATTAAATTTTGCAGATATTGGTAAACATGATGAACTTAAACAGGAAAATAGTTTTGCCCAAAAGTTAAAAGATTTGTTTTTCGGTAGAGGTGGTTAATTGACATGATAAGAAACAAGAATATTCTCAATATAGGAGATAGAATTGAATTAATTAGAATAGGTTTTAAAGAGGATCAATCCTATCCAAGTCAAGTGTTAGATATCCTTGGAAAGGATAGATTTGTTATTAGTGGACCTATATATAAAAACCAATTAGCAATGATACATAAAAATCAAAATATAAAAGTTAGCTATATCGTAGAAAACAAAGGAAGATATGCTTTTGATGCGAAGGTTTTGAGAAAGGAAAGTAGCGATATTTACAAATTAGAAATTCAAAAGACATCTAATATCAGAAGATATCAACAGAGAAAATATTATAGGCTTAGCATTTCGCTACCTGTAACTAAGTCATCTGACGTCAAAGGAGAAGGTGATGAAGAAATTTTAGTTGAGAATTGTAGGACTAAAGATATTAGCGGTAGTGGATTAAGATTATATTCAAATTTTAAACATAATCCTGGAGATATCATAAGATGTAAATTTAAAATACAAGATCATCTTATTGATGTTAAAGGGAAAGTTATAAGAGTTGATAAGGTTGATACTTTTGATTACAGTTATAGCTTAGGAATTAACTTTCTAGAATTAGATGAAAACGATAGGGATAAAATTATAAAATTTATATTTTTAAAAGAGCGACTTTTAAGAGAAAAGGGATTGATTTAAGTGATAAGAGTTCTAGTAGTTGATGATTCTATATTCATGCGAAAAATATTGAAAGATATACTAAGTTTAGAAGAAGACATTGTAGTAGTGGGTGAAGCTAAAAATGGAAAAGAAGCTTTAGAAAAAATCCCTATATTAAAGCCGGATGTTATTACTCTTGATATTGAGATGCCAATAATGGATGGAATAACAACATTGGAGCATATAATTAAAGCCAATAATATTCCCGTGGTTATTATTAGCAGCCAAACGATAAAAGGGGCAAACTTGACGTTACAAGCTTTTGAAAAGGGAGCAATTGATTTTATACCAAAACCAAAAGATATTTTTAAAATGAATGATGAGACAATAAAAGTAGAAATAATTGAAAAAATAAAGATAGCTGCTAAATCTAAGGTAAATATAGATTATAATAATATATCTATTCCCAGAATAGCAAAAAAGGATTTTAAAGGCATTAACACCAAAAAAGAAAAGTTTGATTATATAATTGCTGTAGGAACTTCAACGGGAGGACCTAATGCATTACAGAGGGTTTTACCTTTATTATCAGAAAATATTAACGGGACTATAGTGGTGGTACAGCATATGCCTCCTAATTTTACTAAATCTTTAGCGGATAGGCTTAACACCTTATCAAATATTAAAGTGAAAGAAGGGGAAGAAGGGGATATATTACAAAGAGGTTATTGCTATATAGCACCAGGAGATTTTCATATGAAAGTAGTTGATAAAGAGGATTATATAATAGAGCTAAACAAAGAAGCACCAATAAAGGGACTGAGGCCTGCGGCTGATATTTTAATGGATTCAGTTGCGAAGTTAGATAAGTTGAAAAAGGTTGGCGTGATTATGACTGGAATGGGTTCTGATGGTGCCAAGGGCATTGTTGAAATAAAAAAATCCAATGGCTATACCATAGCCCAAGATGAAAAATCTTCTGTGGTTTTTGGAATGCCTAAATCAGCAATAGAAACTAATTGTATTGATAAAATTGTTCCTTTGAATAGTATTGCTCATGAGATTATGAGTATAGTGGGGGTGTAATAATGGATTTAGACTTAAATCAATATATAGATGTATTTGTTGAAGAAGCAAAAGAACATTTACAAAATATGAACGAAGCATTACTAGATCTTGAAAAAGATACTACAAACTCGTCTTTAATCAATGAAATATTTAGAGTTGCTCATACTCTAAAAGGAATGTCAGGAACTATGGGTTTTACCAATATGGCTAACTTAACCCATGAAATGGAGAATGTACTTGAAGGAGCACGAAGTAAAGATATTATATTAGATGAAGACGTAATAGATATCATATTTGAATGTTTCGATGTATTAGATTATTCGGTTAATGCAATAGCTACAGAAGGAAAAGAAGATGAAGATGAGCACAAGGACTTAGTACATAAATTACGAACATTACTAGAAAACGATAAAGTAGAACAAGAAGATAACCTTAGTTCCAATAATAATGAAGCTGTATTAGATGAATATGTTCTAAATATTATAAGAGAAGCTAATTCAAAAGGGCTTATTGCCTTTAATATCGACATTAGCCTAAGCTCAAAATGTATGTTAAAATCAGCTAGGGCTTTCATTATATTTAATACATTAGAATCTATAGGAGATGTAATTTACTCCAACCCTTCAGCAGAAGATATTGAAGATGAGAAATTTGATTTAAGTTTTTCTCTTGTATTTGTATCAAAAGTAGATGAAGAGGAATTGACTAAAGCGTTGGATGGTATATCTGAAATCGATAATATTAGTATTACGGCTATAGATGCAACTAATATTTCAGAAAGCAAGCAAGAGGCCAATGAAGAAACTCAAAAAGATGATAAAAAGACAGGAAGTATTTCTAAAGATAATAAGAAAAATGATAGGAAAAGTCGTGACAGTAGAGTTGGTAAAACCGTTAGAGTGGATATCGACAGATTAGATAATTTGATGAACCTAGTTAGTGAGCTGATAATTATAAAGACTAGGATGGATGATTTAAGTGAAGCCTCTAATAGAGAAAACATGACAGAAGCTATTGAGTATCTCGAAAGAATTACTACAAGTTTACACGATGCAGTAATGAAAGTTAGAATGGTGCCAATAGAGAGGGTTTTCAACAGATTTCCTCGTATGGTAAGAGATTTATCTAAGGAGTTAAACAAAGAGATTAATCTTCAAATGTCAGGTGAAGAGACAGAAGTTGATAGAACTGTTATTGATGAAATAGGAGATCCATTAATTCATATAATAAGAAATTCTATAGATCATGGTATAGAGATGCCCGAGGAAAGGATAAAGCTTGGAAAATCAGAGGAAGGGACTGTTATATTAAAGGCATATCCTGATGGAAATAATGTAGTAATTGAAGTAATCGATGATGGGGGAGGTATTGATACCCATAAGGTCAAGACTAAAGCCATAGAAAAAGGACTTATTACTGCAGAGGAAGGGGATATCCTATCTCAGGAGGAGATTATTACTCTATTGTTTATGCCAGGATTTAGCACTTCAGATAAAGTATCAGATATTTCTGGAAGAGGAGTAGGTCTTGATGTTGTTAAAAGCAAGATAGAATCAATAAACGGATCAATTGAAATCGATAGTGAAGTGGATAAAGGCACTAAGTTTATCATTAGAATTCCTTTGACTTTAGCAATTATACAAGCCCTTTTAGTAAAATTAGCAGATGAAATATATGCTATACCTTTAAGTTCAATAACTGAAATAACTAATATTACCAACGATAATATTAGAAATATTCAAGGTCAAGAAATCTTTTTATACCGTGGAAAGACCATACCTATAGTTAGATTAGATGAAATAATGGATGTAGAATCAACAAATGCAATAGATGAACATGTAGTAGTCGTTGTGAGAAAAGGAGAAAGACAAGCTGGGTTACTTGTTGACAATTTAATTGGTCAGCAAGAAATTGTAATTAAACCATTAGGTAAATACTTATCTAATGTTAAGTATTTGTCAGGAGCAACAATCCTAGGAAATGGTAGCATATCGTTAATACTAGATGTAAATTCATTAATATAAGGGAGGACCGGATATGTCTTCTGATGTTGAAAACAAATATGTTATTTTTAAATTATGTAAAGAATATTATGGAATTTCTATAGATAATGTAATATCTATAGAAAAAATGGGACAAACCACTAGAATCCCAAATGCACCTGATTATGTAAAAGGTGTAATCAATTTAAGAGGAGAGGTAGTCCCAGTTATTAACTTAAGAAGTAAGTTAGGAATGGAATCAGATGATTCTTCAAGCAACAATTCTAGAGTTGTTGTTGTTACAGTGAATGAAATTATAGCAGGGTTAATCGTAGATTCTTCCTCAGAGGTGTTAGAAATAGACAAAGAAAATATAGATAAGCCTCCTGCAAATGAAGACAACCAATTTGTAGAATATATTAGTGGTATAGGGAAGACTTCAGATAGGCTGATTATATTGTTAAATTTGACAAAAATATTAGAGTATTGAGGGAGTAGAGAACTATGGATGTTGAAAATTTAAATAGTATGATGCTAGATGTACTAGGTGAAATAGGAAATATTGGATCTGGTAATGCCGCTACAGCGTTAGCTAGTATGTTATCTAAGAGAGTAGATATGAATGTGCCAAAGGTTAGAATATTAGAATTTAAAGATGTAGCAGAAGTTATAGGTGGAGAAGAAAAATTAGTTGTGGGTATATATTTAGATCTTAATGAAGAAATAAAGGGAAATATGATGTTTATATTGGATTTAGAATCTGCTGTTAATCTAACAAATATGTTGTTAAATAGAGAAAAAAGCGGAAATCAATTAGATGATATGGCGATTTCTGCTTTATCTGAAGTTGGAAACATACTAGCCTCGTCTTATGTGAACTCTTTAAGTGCTTTAACTGGTTTAAGAATAACGGTTTCAGTTCCATCCTTGGCAATAGATATGGCAGGAGCTATATTAAGTGTACCAGCTATTCAATTTGGGTATATTGCTGATCAAGTTTTATTTATAGAAACTATATTTGAAGAAGACAATAGAAGCGTTAAAGGCAACTTGTTTTTATTACCAGATATGAGTTCCTTTGAAAAAATATTATCGAGTTTAGGAGTATTGTAATATGGAAGTTATAAAAGTTGGAATGGCAGACTTAAATGTGATAAAAGCTCCTGGAATATTAACAACACTAGGGTTAGGCTCGTGTGTGGGAATTGCATTATACGATAAGTATAATAAGATTGCTGGATTAGCACATATCATGTTACCATCCAGTCAGGAAATAAAAAATAATGAGAATAAGGCCAAGTTTGCTGATACTGGAATAGAATTATTAATTGAAAAGATGCTCAAGGAAGGGGCTCTAAAGAAAAATTTAACTGCAAAGATTACTGGTGGTTCCCAAATGTTTTCTTTCAATAACAATAGTAATATTTTAAAAATAGGGGAGAGAAATGTCTTAGCAACAAAAGATAAATTAAGAGAACTAAATATTAAAATTATCTCTGAGGATACTGGAGGAAACTACGGTAGAACAATTGAACTAAATTCTGATGATGGCTCACTATTGGTGAAAACTATTGGACATGGAATAAAAACTATTTAGTTTCCCTTAGGGAGGTAATTAAATGAAAACGGATGAACTATGGAAAAAGTATAGCCAAACTAGAGATACAGCTATAAAACACATTCTTATAGAAGAATATGTAGGACTTGTTAAAATCGTAGCTGGAAGGATGTATAATTTCTACGGGAGTAAGATAGAATATGATGATTTAGTTGGATTTGGAGTAATGGGGTTAATAGATAGTATTGAACGTTATGATATAAATAAAAATATCAAATTTGAAACCTATGCACAAATAAGAATCAAAGGAACAATTATTGATAATATAAGAAAACTTGATTGGGTACCTAGATCTTTAAGAAAAAAATCAAAAGATATACAACAGGGAATGTTGAAATTAGAAAACGAATTGGGAAAGAGACCATCTAATGAAGAATTGGCACAATACTTAGGAATATCATTAAAGGAATTAGAAGATACTTTAGCAGATGTTTCTAATTTTAATATGACTTCCTTAGAAGATTTGCTAGTCAATAAAGGTGAATACAATATAGATAATGATAAAGAAAAAAATACACCTGAAGAAGTTTTCGAACAAAAAGAGCTAAAGGAGATACTATCGAGGGTTATTGACGAATTACCAGAAAAAGAAAACATGGTGATATCATTATATTATTACGAAGAGCTAACCTATAAGGAAATTGGTTATATTATGGAGCTATCTGAGTCGAGGATTTCGCAGATACATAGTAAAGCAATTTTAAGGATTAAGAATCAACTAATTAAAGAAGGTATCTATGAAAATTAATTAGGGGGTATTCTATGTACAAAATTTCTCAAAATATAGTACTTGATATTTCTAAAGATGGAATGAATGGCTATATTGAGCTACACAATGATGATAAGGGATATTTTGAAAAAGACATTAATCAAATTATAGAAGAAATTAAGGGTATAATTAAAATCGGTTTAAAGGAAGATGAGCTAAGATCAGTATTATTAAATAAGTATTATGATGACAAAGTTTGTATTGCAGAAGGAATTTCACCCATTGATGGGAAAGATGGCTATATAGAGTATCATTTCAATTTAGAAAAGAACTTAACACCTAAGATATCAGTTGATGGGACAGTGGATTATAGAGAGCTTGATATTATAAATAATGTGAATAGGGGAGATATACTAGCAGAGATCATACCTCCAAAAGAGGGGAAAGATGGTTATAAGGTAACTGGTGAATCGATACCTTACAAAAAAGGCAAAAAACCTCTTTTAAGGTATGGTAAAAACATTAGACTATTGGATAATGGAAATTATATAGTAGCAGAAAAAGATGGTCTTGTAGAATTAAAAGATGGAAAGGTTATCGTATCTGAAATTTTTGAAGTACCTAATGTTGATAGTAAGGTAGGTAATATTTATTTTAATGGTGCAGTTGTAGTTAAAGGAAGTGCATTAAATGGTTTTCAAATAAAGGCTGATGGTGATGTTGAGATAAATGGTCTAGTAGAAGGGGCATATATTGAAAATACAGGGGATGTAATAGTTAGACAGGGCATACAAGGATACAATCGATTAACAGCTAAAACTAGAGGGAGTATAACAACAAAGTTTGTAGAAAATGCAATAATAGAATCTAATAGGAGTGTTACGGCAGAAGCAATTATGCATAGCCAGATTACAGCTAAGGAGAATATCATAGTTATTGGGAAAAAAGGTTTAATAGTTGGCGGTGTCTGCCGAGCCGGGAAGGAAATTAGAGCAAAGACCATTGGTTCAACTATGGCAACTACGACGATTTTAGAGGTAGGGGTAGATCCAAGCGTTAAAGAAAGAAATGAACAAATTAAAAATTCCATTAGTGTCATTGAAGATAATCTGGATAAAATAACAAAATCCCTAAATCTACTAGATAATCTTAAAAAGGCAAATAGATTAGATGATAAAAAGATGGAGATGTATATAAAACTACTGAAAACTAAAGGGAATTTAGTACAGGAATTAAAGGACTTAAAGGAAGAATACCAAATTTCTAAAGAAAAAATCGAGAATTTATCTAGAGGCAGAATAAAAGTAGAAGATATCATTTATCCTGGAGTAAGAATAAATATAGGAAATAGTAGTTATTTTGTTAGAGATGAAATGAGAAGATGTACTTTCTATAGAGATGAAGGGGAAATTAAAGTAGGTCCATATTAGGAGAGTGGTTTTATGTCAATCAAACCTATCGATTATAAGATTTTAGTTCCAAAATCTCAAGAGATATCGAGAATAAAGCAAGTAGAAAATGATAAGTTCAAAAATCAAATTCGGCAAGGGGTACTACAACAGGACAAACAGGTTGAGAAAAACACAAAAAGAGTTAGAGATACCAATAAAAGCGAAAATATAACCGTAGATGTAAATAAAAAGAAGAAAGATGGACAAGGGAAGGAAAAGAAAAAACAAAAGGAAGAAGAAAACCAAAATAAGAAGACGAAGATCAAAGATAGTATAGGTGGGACTATCGATATAAAAATATAATTAGAGGTGCACTATGTTGGCAATTTTAATGAACATAATAGGATTGATATTTATAATGGTATCCCTAATATACATTACTAAAATTTCAAGAAAAGAAAAGGATATTTATGAACAGATGATGATTATTCAAGATAATGTTAAGGATTATTCTTATACTATCGAAAATGTCATTAACAGTTTTGATGATTTAATTGAAACTAGCTTAAGTAAAGTTGAAAATATCCAAGGAAATAAATCACATGATTTTAAGGAAAAAGAAGATGATAATCCAGAACTTAAAAAGGATATTCTAGAAGAATCCTCAAAACCTGAGGATTCTAGTAAAGCTTTATATGAAAAGATTATGGATTTAAAAAATATTGGCCTATCTAATGAAGAAATTGCTAAAAAATTGAATAAAGGAATACGAGAAATAGAAATAATAATAAAGGTGTGGGGTAATATATAAAGGAATATTAGGTATAAAAATATTGATTAAAAATCTAGTATATGTTATACTACTAAAGTGATTACACACATTCTCTGATATTTAAGACTGTGCCTTAAGATTGGCTTAAGGTTTCTTAAATATATGATGGGAATGGAGGAATAAAACTGGAGGTGAATTAATATGTCAGTAATTACAATGAAAGGGCTATTAGAGGCTGGAGTTCATTTTGGACATCAAACAAGAAGATGGAATCCAAAGATGGCCGAGTATATCTTCACAGAGAGAAATGGAATATACATTATCGATCTACAGAAGACAGTTAAGAAAGTAGAAGAAGCTTATGAATTCATGAAGGAAGTTTCTGAAGCTGGTGGAGAAATTTTATTTGTAGGAACTAAGAAACAAGCTCAAGAGGCAATTGAAGCCGAAGCTAAAAGATGCGGAATGCATTATGTTAATCAAAGGTGGCTTGGTGGTATGTTAACCAACTACAAGACCATAAGAAAGAGAATTGATAGGCTTCATGAATTGGGAAAGATGGAAGAAGAAGGAATATTTGATGTTTTACCTAAGAAAGAAGTCATACAGTTGAACCATGAAAGGGAAAGACTTGAAAAGTTCTTAGGTGGAATTAAGAATATGGATAAAACCCCAGATGCTTTGTTTGTAGTAGATCCTAGGAAAGAAAGAATAGCGGTAAATGAAGCTAAAATACTTGGAATTCCAGTAGTAGCTATAGTTGATACCAATTGCGATCCAGATGAAGTTGATTTTGTTATACCAGGAAATGATGATGCAATTAGAGCGGTTAAGTTGTTAACGGAAACTATGGCAAATGCTGTATTGGAAGGTAAACAAGGTGAACAAATAGAAGATGTAGAAGAATAGCAAAAGGGTAAGGGTTTAAAGGGATTCACTCCTTTACGCTCTTACCATTTTTAACAATAAGAGGAGGGATAGAATGAGTATAAGTGCTGCGCAGGTAAAAGAATTAAGAGAGAGAACTGGAGCAGGTATGCTTGACTGTAAAAATGCACTAACAGAAACCAATGGAGATATTGATAAAGCCGTTGATCTATTGAGAGAAAAAGGATTATCTAAAGCAGCTAAGAAATCAGGAAGAATTGCTGCTGAAGGTTTAGTTGATGCATATATACATGGCGGTAGAATAGGGGTTTTAATCGAAGTTAACGCTGAAACTGACTTTGTTGCAAAAACTGACGAATTTAAGGATTTTGTTAAAGATATGGCTATGCAAGTTGCAGCTTCAAATCCTAAATATGTAAGTAAAGAAGATGTGCCTGAAGAAGAAGTAGAAAAGGAAAGAGAAATTCTTACACATCAAGTTATTAACGAAGGAAAACCAGAGCATATAGCTTCAAAGATCGTTGAAGGTAGAATAGGAAAGTTCTATGAACAAATATGCTTATTAGAACAACCCTTTATAAAAGACCCTAGTGTTAAGGTTAAAGATCTACTAAATGAAAAAATTGCCAAAATAGGCGAAAACATTAAGATTAGAAGATTTGTTAGATTTGAAGTAGGAGAAGGTTTAGAAAAAAGAGAAGAAAACTTTGCTGATGAAGTTGCAAAGCAAATGGGTATGTAATTAAATGGAGAACACTGGTTGTTCTCCATTTAAATAGGATACTGGCTAATCAATGGACTAGACGAGGGAGGATTCTTATGACGGAACCAATTTATAAAAGGGTAGTATTAAAATTAAGTGGTGAAGCTTTAGCTGGAGACGTTGGACATGGAATCCATACGGAAACGGTTAATAGGATATCGAAAGAAATAAAAACATTACACGATATTGGAGTAGAAGTAGCAATAGTAGTTGGTGGCGGTAATTTCTGGAGAGGAAGATCAGCTACAGAAATGGATAGGACTACTTCAGACTATATGGGTATGCTTGGTACGGTTATTAACGCATTAGCACTCCAAGATGCATTGGAAAACATTGGAGTTGTTACGAGAGTTCAAACTGCAATTGAAATGAGACAGATAGCTGAACCATATATAAGGAGAAAAGCTATTAGACATCTTGAAAAAGGTAGAGTTGTCATCTTTGCAGCAGGTTCCGGAAACCCTTATTTTTCAACCGATACGGCAGCTGCATTAAGAGCTGCTGAAATAGAGGCAGAAGTCATATTATTGGCCAAAAAAGGAGTGGATGGAGTTTATGACTCTGATCCGTATATCAATTCATCTGCTAAGAAATTTGATACTCTAAGGTATATAGATATTTTAAATATGGGATTAGGGATTATGGATTCTACAGCAACTTCTTTATGCATGGATAACAGCTTACCTTTAATAGTATTTGGCATAGATGAACCAAATAATATTATTGATGTAGTTTTGGGTAAAAAAATTGGTACTCATGTAAAGGAGGAGTGATTATGTATTTAGACGTTCATAAGGAATCAGAGGAAAAAATGAAAAAGACAGTAGGTGTACTCAAAGAAGAATTACAGAGTATAAGGGCAGGTAGAGCAAATCCAGCTTTACTCGACAAAATTGCTGTTGACTATTATGGGACAGTAACACCTTTAAAACAGGTGGCTAGCGTCTCAGCTCCTGAGCCAAGATTGTTAGTTATTCAACCTTGGGATGCTAATTTAATTCCAGTAATTGAAAAAGAAATATTGAAATCCGATTTAGGGCTTAACCCATCAAATGATGGAAAACTAATTAGATTGCCTATTCCATTACTTACAGAAGAAAGAAGAAGAGAATTGGTAAAAGTGGTAAAGAAGAATGCTGAAAATGCTAAAATTGCCATAAGAAATACTAGAAGAGAAGCAAATGATAAGATTAAAAAATTGGAAAAAGATAAAGTAATTAGTGAAGACGATAGAAAATTAGCAGAAGATGAGATGCAAAAAATTACTAATAAATATATAGAAAATATAGAACAGATAACTGCTAAAAAAGAAGAAGAGTTATTAGATATATAAAGATTCCCCTTCTTATTAGGAAGGGGTTTTTAATAATGGGGGACATTATTATGAACGATAAGGATATACTAGAGCTTAAGAATATGATAGATATCAATAATATACCGAATCATGTTGCTGTTATAATGGATGGAAATGGAAGATGGGCAAAGAAAAGATCTCTGCCAAGAACTGTAGGTCATCAAGAAGGAATGAAAAGAGTAGTTGAAATCGTCGAAGTTGCTAAAAAACTCAACATAAAGTATCTATCATTATATGCTTTTTCAACAGAAAATTGGAAAAGACCAAAAGAAGAAATAGACGGAATTATGAAAATATTAGTATATTATATAAGAAACGAGTTGGAAAAAATCCACAAAAACAATATAAAAATTCAAATTATGGGAAATATAAATAGATTGCCTAAAACTCCAAGAGAAGAGGTTTTAAAAGCTGTTGAAAAGACAAAGGATAATACGGATATGGTTCTTAATATTGGATTAAACTATGGTGGCAAGGATGACATAATTCGTGGAGTAAAAAATATTTTAAAAGATATAAAAATGGGTAAGATTAACGAAGAGGATATAGATGTAGAATTATTTTCTAATTATCTGTATACAAAGAATATGCCAGATCCTGATCTGCTCATAAGACCTAGTGGTGAGTTAAGGTTAAGCAATTTTATGTTATATCAAATGGCTTATACAGAGTTTTGGTTTTCTGATATATTTTGGCCTGATTTTAAAGAAGAACATTTTTATAAAGCGATTATTGACTATCAAAAAAGGAACAGAAGATTTGGAGGAATTTAGGTGAAGGAATTAATTATTAGGACAATTAGCGGTTTTATAATAGTTTTATTGATGATTTTTGTAGCATCAAAAGGTGGGGCTTTAATGTCCTATTTTATTTTTTTATTATCCATTATAGGAATAAGAGAGTTTTATAATGCGATGGAGGATACTAAAGTTGCTCCAATAAAGATAATAGGATACATTAGCTGCATAGGATTTTTATTCAATTCTTTAGGATATAAATGGGCTCCGCTAATATCTATATCTTTTTTCTCCATTATTGCATTGTTAATACTATTTGTTCTAGATAAAAATATTACTTTATCCGATATAGCTATAACTTTTTTCGGTATATTTTACATACCATTTTTATTTCAGCATATTATATATTTAGATGGAAGTATTTATATATGGTTAATATTTATAACCGCTTGGGGAACAGATACTTTTGCTTATATATTTGGAAATTTATTTGGTAAGACTAAACTTTGTCCGAAACTTAGCCCTAATAAGACCATAGAAGGATCATTGGGGGGGGTATTTGGCTCTGCTATATTGACCCTTTTATTTGCTAAGTATTTTAGCTTAACTCCGTTATGGAAACTCATCTTACTATCGGTTATAGGAGCGGTTATTGCTCAGATTGGTGATTTGACAGCTTCTAAGATCAAAAGAGTTACTGGTATAAAGGATTTTGGTTTTATTATGCCAGGTCATGGTGGAATACTGGATAGATTTGATAGTATACTATTTACAGCTCCATTCGTTTATTATTTTGTAAATTATTTTATATTGTGAGAATAGGTGGTGATTTAATTGCTAACAGCAATTGCAGCAATTTTTGTTTTTCTAATGGTGATCTTATTTCACGAATTTGGACATTTTGCAGTGGCGAAATTGGTTGGTATAAAAGTTAATGAATTTTCTATAGGTATGGGTCCTAAGATATTTCAGAAGAAAAAAGGAGAGACCAAATATTCTATAAGAGCCTTACCCATAGGTGGATATGTTAGCATGGAAGGAGAAGATGAAAATTCAGATGATCCTAGAAGCTTCAACAGAGTGCCAGCTTTGTCACGAATAGCAGTTATAGCAGCTGGTGCAATTATGAATTTCGTTTTGGCAATAATCGTATTTTCCATATTTTCATTCAATGTAGGTATGCCAACGACCACTATTTCGGAAATACAAAAGAACTCACCTGCTGAAAAGGTTGGAATTAAAAGCGGTGATACCATATTGAGCATCAACGACAAAGAGACAAAAAATTGGGATTCCCTTGCTAAAAATATAAGTGAGTCTGGCTCTAAAGAAATTAAAGTGACTATCTTACGTGGAGAAGAAAAGAAAGATTACCTTGTAAAACCAGAGATAAATGAAGAAAATAAAGCTATAATTGGAATAGTTCCAGCATATGAGAAGTCATTTGTTTCTTCTATTAAAGGTGGATTTCAAAAGACGGGATTTGTACTAAAGATGATGTTTGATTTCGTTAAGATGGTATTTAGAGGTAAGATAAGTACTAAGGATTTATCTGGACCTGTAGGCGTAATATATACCATTGGTGAAGTTGCTAAATATGGGATTATCAATTTACTATATTTGATGGGCTTTATCTCCGTTAACCTAGGATTTTTCAATCTTTTACCTTTACCTGCTTTAGATGGTAGTAAAATAGTCTTTTTGTTGGTGGAGATTATTAGAGGAAAGCCTATGAATCCTGAAAAGGAAGGTTTTATACATTTAGTTGGATTTGTTTTATTAATAGCCCTTATGCTTGTGGTTACTTATTCGGATATAATTAGATTTAATCTATTTAGAAGGTGATTGCATGGAAAGAAAGAGAACTAAAAAGATCATGGTAGGCAATGTGCCAGTTGGAGGAGATAGCCCAATAACGGTTCAATCCATGATTAATACGACTACTAAAGATATTAAGAGTACCGTAGAACAAATTAAAAGATTAGAAGAAGCAGGTTGCGATATAATTAGAGGGGCTATAACCGATTTTGACGATGCAAAGGCTATTGAAGAGATAAAGAAAAGTACCAATATTCCTTTTATTGCAGATATTCAATTTGATTATAAATTAGCTATTGCAGCCGTTGAAAGTGGGGCTGACTGTTTAAGAATTAATCCTGGTAATATAGGTTCTGAAGTCAAAGTACGAGAAGTCATTGATTGCTGCAAGGAGCGAAATGTTCCTATAAGAATTGGAGTTAATTCTGGCTCCATAAAAAAGGAGTACTTGGAGAAGTATAATGGAGTTAACGAAAACTCTATGGTCTATAGTGCATTAGAACATATAAGGCTATTAGAAAACTTAAATTATGAAAATATAAAGATATCCTTGAAGGCAAGCTCTGTACCTTTAACCATTAAGTCCTATGAAAAGATGTCTCAAATGGCAGACTACCCATTGCACTTAGGAGTAACAGAAGCAGGACCAATTTGGAGGGGAACTATTAAATCTTCAGTTGGAATGGGAACCCTATTGGCTATGGGGATTGGGGACACGATAAGAGTGTCCTTAACGGGAGATCCGGTGGAGGAAGTAAGAGTAGGTAGAGAAATCTTAAGATCGTTAAATTTACTGGAAGAAGGAGTAGAAATAATATCTTGCCCTACTTGCGGTAGGACTAAGATAGGACTTATAGATTTAGTAGAAGAAGCGGAGAAGAGATTAGCTGGTATTAAAAAGCCACTAAAAATAGCCATCATGGGATGTCCTGTAAATGGACCTGGAGAAGCTAAGGAAGCAGATATTGGTATAGCTGGCGGGCTCGGAGAAGGGCTAATATTTAAAAAAGGTGTAATCGTTAAAAAAGTTAAAGAGGAAAATTTGATAGATGAGTTAATCAAAGAAATTGAAAGCCTTTAATTTTATTAAAGAAAGGTGTTTCTATGTTAGATAACAAACAAGTTGTTTTAAGGCTAATATTGTCTATTGTATTATCTAGTCTTATTGGCATTGATAGAGAGAGCACCAAAAAACCTGCAGGTCTTAGAACTCATATCCTTGTATCCTTAGGTTCAACTTTAATAATGCTGTTATCGTTACATTTGAATACTATGTATGAAGGTTCAATTTATTATTCCGATAGATTAGCGGCTCAAGTGATAAGCGGCATTGGTTTTTTAGGAGCAGGAACTATTTTGCGCAGGGACAGTGGTGTGGTTACAGGATTGACGACTGCTGCTAGTTTATGGGTAGTAGCTGCCATTGGCTTAGCAGTAGGAGCAGGCTTTTATCTAGGTGCTGTTTTAACTACGGCTTTAGTCGTTATCACATTAATGTCTTTTCATAGAGTTGGGAGAAGGCTCAAATCAAAAGGTTTTTATACTATTTCTTTAAGTATAATATCTATAGATAGTCCAGGACAAGTTGGAAAAATCGGACAACTTCTTGGAGATTATGGAGTTAATATATTGAGTATTGACATAGAACACAAAGAGGATGAATTAATAAGTATGGACATAGAAATAGCTATGAAGGATCCAAATATTAAATATGAATTACTTAATTCTATTGCAAGCATTGATAATATAGTAGAAGTTTCCCAAAGGAATTAAAGGGGGCATAAGCAGAAGATGAAAGAACAACAAATCCAGTTGTCCCAACTGTTAAGTAAAAATAAAATTTCAATAGACTTAAATTTAGACTCTTTATTTATTGAAAGAGTTAAGGTTTATACTAGTAGCAGGATGATAGAACTTATATTATCATCAAAGGAAATTGTTAAAGAACGAGAATTGGATGCAATAAAAAAGGTTCTAGAAGAAAGGTTTCAAGATTTCACCATATCATTGAAAATAAAATATACTCTATCTCAAAATATAGAAAGTTTTATAGATAGATACTGGGACAATATATTATTTTGTATAGAAGGAGAAATTCCTTCTAGTGTTTCATGGCTTGAAGACTTAGAATTTGAAATATATGGTGATTCACTTATTTTATTTGCAACAAATGATATCATAAACTATGCACTAGAAAATAATGGGATAGTCCATAAGATAAAGAAGAAAATTAAAGAAGAATTGAATATGGATTTGAACGTCATATTGGATGATTCTAAGATAATGGAAAATGGAGAAGAGATTATAGAGCAGACAATTATTGAAGAAAAGAAATTATCTATTGAAACTTTAAATAATATCGATAACTCTAGTAGTGACAAAAAGAAGAACAACAATGCGGTACTTCCTAGTGCAAACTATAGCTTTGGTAAAAAAATTACTGAAGAACCTATGAAGATTAAGGATATAAATCCCAATACAGGATTAGCTGTAATAGCCGGTGAAATATTCCAAATGGAAACTAGGGATATAAGAGGCAACAAAAAGCTAGTAACATTCAATATTACTGATTTAACGGATTCCATGACCGTTAAAGTATTTTTAACTGAAAAGCAGTTTAGTGAATTTGAAGTCAACGTGAAGGAAGGATTATATGTTAAGGTAGAAGGAGATATTATATTTGATAATTATTCAAAACATCTAGTTTTAATGTTGAAATCTCTATGCTTATTGGAAAAACAAGAAAGAATGGATAATTCTCCAGAAAAACGAGTAGAGCTGCATTTACATACTCAGATGAGCTCTATGGATGGTATAACTAGTTTTAAAAAACTTGCTAAGAGAGCCAAAAAATGGGGGCATAGTGCAGTAGCCATAACTGATCATGGCGTAGTACAAGGTTTCCCTGAAGCTATGGAATCAGCCAAGGATTTAGGAATAAAGGTCATATATGGAGTTGAAGGTTATCTAGTCAATGACAAAAAATCCATTGTAACTAACTGTAATGGTGAGGATAATTACAGTACATATGTGGTTTTTGATATTGAAACTACGGGTCTTTCTCCAATCAATGACATGATAACTGAAATAGGAGCAGTAAAAGTTGAAAATGGCATAGTAATCGATGAATTTAGCCAATTGATAAATCCGGAGAGACCAATTCCTGAAAAGATAGTAAGTTTAACTGGTATTACCGATGAAATGGTTAAAGATAAACCAACTATTAATGAAATTTTACCAGACTTCGAGGAGTTTATTAAGGACTCAGTCTTAGTTGCTCATAATGCTTCTTTTGATGTAGGATTTATAAGGGAAAGGCTTTCAAAGGTTGGCAAAACTTTAGATAACCCAGTATTAGATACCTTAGAGTTAACAAGAGCTTTATTTCCCCAATTAAAAAGCCACAGACTTAATATAGTGGCAAAACATTTAAATGTCAGCTTAGTTAATCATCATAGAGCAGTAGATGATGCTAAAGCTACTGCTGAAATATTTATAAAATGTATGGAGCTATTAGATGGCAAAATCAATAGTTTAGCTGAGATAAATAAACTAAAAGGTACTAAAGATATTTCAAAAGATGAATCCTTCCATATAATTATATTGGCTAAAAATTATAAAGGATTGAAAAATCTATATAAGCTTATATCAGAATCCCATCTAAATTATTTTTATAGAAAACCTAGAATCCCTAAATCCTTATTAGCAAGTCATAGAGAAGGTCTAATAATAGGAAGTGCTTGTGAAGCTGGTGAACTATATAAAGCCATATTAAGAAATAAAGATTTTAATGAAATTAAAGATATAGTGAACTTTTATGATTATTTAGAGATACAGCCCTTAGGTAATAATATGCATCTAATAAGAAATGGATTGGTCAAAGGAGAAGATGGATTAAAAGGGATTAATGAACGAATTGTTGAATTAGGCGATAGATATAATAAATTAGTTGTTGCCACTGGAGATGTACACTTTTTAGATCCTGAAGATGAAATCTATAGAAAGATATTGATGAGTGGACAAGGATTTCAAGATGCGGACTTACAACCCCCTCTTTATTTAAAAACTACTGATGAGATGCTTGATGAGTTTCAATATCTTGGCAAGAAAAAGGCAGAGGAAGTTGTAATTAAGAATACGAATTTAATAGCTAATATGATAGAAGATATAATTCCAATTCCAGATGGAACCTATCCACCAGTTATTGAAGGTGCAGATAAGGAGTTAAAGGAGATAACACATAGTAGAGCTAAAGAAATATATGGGGATCCTCTACCTAGTATTGTAGAGGAAAGATTGGATAAAGAACTAAATTCAATTATTAAAAATGGATATGCAGTAATGTATATTATAGCACAAAAGCTGGTATGGAAATCTATGGAGGATGGATATTTAGTTGGCTCTAGGGGTTCTGTTGGTTCATCTTTTGTTGCTACAATGAGTGGTATTACTGAGGTTAATCCATTAGTTCCTCATTATGTCTGTCCTAAGTGTAAATTTAGTGAATTCATTGAAGATGGCTCTGTAGGTTCTGGAATTGATTTACCAGATAGAGATTGTCCTAAATGTAATACCAAGTTAAAAAAAGATGGCCATGATATTCCTTTTGAGGTGTTTTTAGGGTTTGAAGGGGATAAGGAGCCAGATATAGATTTAAATTTTGCTGGAGAATATCAACCCAATGCACATAAATATACGGAAGAGTTATTTGGAGAAGGTTATGTTTTTAGAGCAGGAACTATTGGCACAATAGCTGAAAAGACTGCATATGGTTTTGTTAAAAAATATTTTGAGCAAAAGGGATTGAATCCTCATCCAGCAGAAATAAGTAGACTTGTTGAGGGATGTACTGGAATTAAGCGTACATCAGGGCAGCATCCTGGTGGTGTAATGATAGTTCCAAAATATAAAGATATACACGATTTTAGTCCTATACAATATCCGGCTGATGATAAAAAGTCAGGCGTCATAACCACCCATTTTGACTATCATTCCATAAGTGGTAGGATTTTAAAACTGGATATTCTAGGTCATGATGTGCCAACTATAATTAGAATGTTAGAAGACATTACTGGAGTAGATCCTCAGATTATACCTTTAGATGATAAAGAAACCATGAAGCTTTTTACCAGCACGGAACCTTTAAATATAGATGAAAAGGATATTGATATTGAAGTAGGAACTCTAGGTATTCCTGAATTTGGTACAAAATTTGTTAGACAGATGTTAGTAGATACCGAACCAACAACTTTCTCTGAGTTGGTTAGGATTAGTGGATTATCTCATGGTACTGATGTATGGTTAAATAATGCACAGAATTTGGTAAGAAGTAATATGGCTACTTTGAATCAAGTTATTTCCACGAGAGATGATATAATGCTCAATCTAATATATGCTGGACTCGATAAAAAAAGATCTTTTAAGATAATGGAGAAGGTAAGAAAAGGCAAAGGATTAACAGAAGAAGACGAAGAATATATGAGAAGTTTTAATGTGCCAGAATGGTATATAGACTCATGTAAGAAGATTAAATACATGTTTCCTAAAGCTCATGCAGCTGCATACAGTATGATGTCCTTTAGAATTGCATATTTTAAAGTTCATTATCCTGAAGCCTTCTATGCTACATACTTCACAACTAAAGCCCAAGATTTTGATGCTCATCTAGTACTAAAAGGCAAGGAGGCAGTTAATGAGAAGATTAAAGAGCTTGAATCGCTATCTAATAATATGACAGCTAAAGAAAAAAATCTTTTAACCGTATTAGAGGTTGTTCAAGAGATGTATGCTAGAGGATTTAAGTTTGAAAAGGTAGATTTATATAAATCGGATAGCGATAAATTCTTATTAGGTGAAAATGGAATTATACCTCCCTTGAAGAGTCTAGATGGAGTGGGGGAAACTGTAGCCAAAAAAATTGTAGAAGAACGCAATATTGCTGAATTCTTATCCATAGAAGAGCTGGTTTCAAGAGCTAAGGTCAGTAAACCAGTATTAGAAGCCCTACGTGAACATGGTTGCCTTTCGGATTTGCCTGAAAGCAATCAAATTAGCCTTTTTAATATTTGATTTTTTTTACTTTTGTGATATAATTGTATTGACAACAATTAGAGGTTAATTTTGCTTAAGAGAGTGGGCTTACCCCACTCTTAATTTGTTTAATTGAGTTAATATTAAAAAAGGTATATTTCTTTTGACATTACAAAGAATAGATTTAAAATGGCGGAGGTGATACTTTGAATAGAAACAATATTATTAAGACTGTTAAAAACAGTTGTGAACCAGTAGTTGAGGAACTTGGATATGATTTAGTCGATCTGGAATTTATTAAGGAAAATGGAAGTAATTTTTTAAGGTTCTATATTGGAAAACCTGAAGGAATATCTATTGATGATTGTCAAAAGGTAAGTGAAATTGTAGAAGATATTTTAGATGAATTGGATCCTATAGAGGAAAGTTATTATCTTGAGGTTTCATCTCCCGGGTTGGATAGACCTTTAAAAACAGATAAGGATTTAAAGAGGAATAAGGGTAAGGACATAGAAATAAATCTGTATAAGAGTATAGATGGAAAGAAGAAATATATTGGAGAATTGCTAGATTTTACTGATAGTCATATTAAGATAAAAGAAGAAACCCAGATAGAGAAAGAAATAGATAGAGAAGCTATTTCAAATATTAAATTAGCAGTTAAATTTTAAGGGAGGGTTTAACTAATGAATGTAGAATTTATTGAGGCCCTTGAAGAGATAGAAAAAGAAAAAGGAATATCTAAAGAGGTCATTTTTGATGCTTTAGAATCTGCACTTATTTCGAGCTATAAGAAAAACTTTGGGTCTTCACAAAATGTAGAAGTTGAGATAGACAGAGTTAATGGAAAGGTCAGTGTATATGCAAAGAAAACCGTTGTTGATGAAGTAGAAGATAGTCTGTTAGAAATCGATATAGAAGAGGCAAGAGGAATTGATGATAAATATCAAGTGGGAGATATTATAAACATAGAGATCACTCCAAAAAACTTTGGAAGAATTGCAGCACAAACGGCTAAACAGGTAGTAATACAGAGAATTAAAGATGCGGAAAGAGACGTTATATATGACGAGTTTATAAATAGGGAAAATGAAATCATCACTGGAATGATTCAGAGGATAAGCAAGAACAATGTATATGTTGACTTAGGAAAAACTGAAGGAGTGTTGCCTCCTACAGAACAAATCGAAGGTGAAGTATACAACCAAGGGGATAGGATAAAATTATTTATATTGGAAGTTAAGAAGACAACAAAAGGACCACAGATTATTCTTTCCAGATCCCACCCTGGATTGGTAAAAAGATTATTTGAATTAGAAGTACCAGAGATACATGAAGGCGTTGTAGATATATATGCTATTTCAAGAGAAGCTGGTTCAAGGACGAAGCTTGCTGTCTTTTCTAAGGATTCTAATGTAGATCCTGTAGGTGCATGTGTAGGTTTTAAAGGAAGTAGGGTAAAAGCAATAGTTGAGGAATTAAATGGTGAAAAGATAGATATTATAATTTGGAGTAAGAACATAGAGGAATTCATTGCAAATAGTTTAAGTCCTTCAAAGGTAATTAAGGTAGAAGCAAACGAAAAAGACAAATCAGCATTAGTAGTAGTACCAGATTATCAATTATCTCTAGCAATTGGCAAAGAAGGTCAAAATGCAAGATTAGCTGCAAAGCTTACTAATTGGAAAATAGATATCAAGAGCGAAAGTCAATATGATGGAGAGTTATAGTCCATAAGAAGTGAGGTGATAAATTGAAAAAGAAAAAGATACCTCTAAGGAAATGTGTAGCTTGCAACGAAAATAAACCTAAAAAAGAATTAATAAGAGTAGTAAAAAACAATGAGGATGTTGTAGATGTGGATTTAACAGGAAAGATGAACGGAAGAGGGGCTTATATTTGTGCAAGCAAAGAGTGTCTAGAGAGGGCAATGAAGAACAAAAGCCTTGCTAGGGCATTAGAAATAGAAATTTCAGATAAAATTTATGATAAACTAAATAATATAATCGATTCTAATAAACAATTATAATGCCAATTATCACCTGTTAATAACATTGGGGGTGTTAGTTTGATAAAAATGAGAGTATATGAATTAGCTAAAGAACTTAAAATGACTAGTAAAGAACTAATGGAAAAGATGAAGGAATTAGATTTAGCAGTGAATAGCCATATGAGTACTCTGGAAAGTGATGAGGCAGAAATGATAAAAGAACTTATTGAACAAGAAAATAAGGAAGATTCAGAAGCAAAAAAAACTAGTAAAGGAAAGGCTAAACCAGCTAATAATATGAAAAAAGACAATGAAAATAAAAATCAAAAAAAAATTAATGAAGAAAAAGAAATAGAAAAAGAAATAAAAACAGAAACAGATGAGAATATTATTGAAATAGAGGATACGATAGTCGTAAAAGATTTTGCTGATAAAATTGGCGTTAGTGCAACCCAAGTCATCAGTAAGTTAATAGGTTTGGGAGTAATGGCTAGTCAAAATCAATCCATTGATTTTGATACAGCTAATATCATTGGAGATGAATTTGGTTTCAAAGTTATCCAGACTGAAGCTGCAGAGTCAAAAGATGAGTTTAACTTAGATTATGAAGATGATCCACAGGATTTAAAGTTAAGACCACCTGTAGTTACAGTTATGGGACACGTAGACCATGGTAAAACTTCTCTATTAGATGCTATAAGAAAGACTCATGTAACGAAACAAGAGGCTGGAGGAATAACTCAACATATTGGAGCTTCAATTGTAAATGTAGAAGGTAAGAAGGTTGTATTTTTAGATACTCCTGGTCACGAAGCTTTTACTTCTATGAGAGCTAGAGGAACCCAAGTTACAGATTTAGCAATACTAGTAGTGGCAGCTGATGATGGGGTAATGCCTCAAACTATAGAGGCTATAAACCATGCTAAAGCAGCAGGGGTGCCAATTATCGTAGCTATTAATAAGATTGATAAACCTGAAGCCAATATAGATAGAATTAGGCAGGAATTAGTGGAGCAAGGATTAGTACCTGAAGAATGGGGAGGAGATACCATTAATGTTCCAGTTTCAGCTCGTAATGGAGAGGGTATAGATGAGCTATTAGAGATGATTTTACTTGTAGCTGAAATGCAAGAATTAAAAGCAAATCCAAACCGTAGAGCAGTAGGTACAGTAATAGAAGCCCAGTTGGATAAAGGAAAAGGACCAGTTGCAACAATATTGGTACAAAAAGGTACGTTGAGAGTTGGAGATATGATAGTTTGCGGCAGTGCTAGTGGTAGAATAAGAGCTATGTTTGACGATAAAGGTAAGAAGGTTAAAAAAGCAGGACCTTCTATCCCCGTGGCAATTTTAGGATTATCAGAAGTACCTAATTCAGGAGATATGGTATATGCAGTTGAAGATGAAAAAACTGCAAGACACTATGCTGAGAAAAAGAAAGAAATGGTCAGGGAAGAACAATTAAGAGCCTCTCAAAAGGTATCATTAGATGATTTATTTGAAAAAATCCAATTAGGAGAAATTAAAGAATTAAATATAATCATAAAAACCGATGTAAGAGGAACTATAGATGCCATTAGACAATCCCTTGAAAAATTAGAAAATGAGGAAGTTAAAGTAAATATTATCCATGGGGGAGTTGGAGGTATCACAGAAAGTGATGTTATGCTAGCATCTGCATCTAATGCTATAATCATAGGCTTTAATGTAAGACCTACTTTAAATGCATTAGATATTGCAAAGGAAGAAAAGGTAGATGTAAGAACATATAGGGTAATATACGAAGCTATTGAAGATATTCAATCTGCTATAAAAGGTATGTTAGAACCAAAATTTGTAGAGGAAGTTATAGGAAGAGCACAAGTTAGAGCTACCTTTAAAGTTCCTAATGCTGGAACAGTAGCAGGTATATACATTCAAAATGGTAAAATTACAAGGAATAGTACTATACGACTTCTAAGAAATGATGTAGTAGTATTTGAAGGTGGAGTATCATCTCTTAAGAGATTTAAAGATGATGTGAAAGAAGTATTAGCTGGATATGAAGGCGGTTTAGGACTTGAAAATTATAACGATATTAAAGATGGGGATATTTTAGAAGCGTATATATTAAAAGAAGTAGAAAGATAAGGGGTGGACCTTTATGAATGATAAAAGGATTAATAGAATATCAGAAGAAGTTAGAAAAATAGTCTCAGAACTATTAATGAGAGAAATTAAAGATCCAAGAATAGACCCAATGACATCTGTTACAAAGGTACAAGTTACTAGGGACTTAAGATATGCAAATATATATGTATCCGTACTAGGGAATAAAGACGTTAAAGAAGATACTTTACAAGGGTTAGAAAATGCTAAAGGATTTATTAGAAAAGAAATTGGAAGTAGAATAGATTTAAGATATGTACCAGAGCCAAAGTTTCATCTAGATGAAACCATTGAGCAAGGAATATATATGTCAAAGCTAATAGAAAAGGTCAATAAAGAAGATCAAGAAAAAAGAGGAAATACAGATGAATGACTCTTTAGATTTATCAATTGAAAAGGCTATAAGTCTAATAAAAGAATCTAGTAACATCTACATTGCTTCTCATGTACAACCAGACGGAGATAATATTGGTTCCATTTTAGCATTGGGAATGGCCATAAAGAAGATGAATAAAGATGTAAATATATTAAAGGTGGATGAAGTACCTTCAGACTATCGATTTTTACCTAATGTAGAACTGATTAAAGAATACGAAATTCCTTCAACTGTTGATCTATTTATTGCTCTTGATAGTAGCGATATGAACAGACTGGGATTGGGTAAGGAATTTGCTTTAAAAGCAGAAAAGATAATAAATATAGACCATCATATAACAAATGATAAATTTGGTGATATAAATATTATATCTGATTCCTCTGGTGCTACAGGAGAAATTGTATATCAAGTTATTAAAAAGATGAATGTAGATATAGATAGATATATAGCTACATGCTTATATACTGCTATAAGTACGGATACTGGTAGTTTTATGTACAGTAACACTACTTATTCTACCCATATGATTATAGCAGAATTGATGAAAACGGGCATAGATATTAATGATATCAATGTTAATTTATATCAAAGTAGGAGCATTGAAAGAACAAGGCTATTCATAAATTCCTTAAACAATTTAGAACTCCATTTAGATGGGAAAATAGGAATAGTTTATGTAACTCAGGAGATGTTAAGAGCCAATAATGCCAAATTAGAAGATACTGAAGGCATAGTATCTTTCATTCGAGACATTGATTCCGTTGAAGTAGCTTGTCTTTTAAAGGAAATAAAAGAAGATGAAGTTAAGGTCAGTCTAAGGAGTAAAAGGAATATAGATGTTGCAAAGATATCTAGCAGGTACAATGGTGGAGGCCATATGAGAGCTGCAGGTTGTACAATTAATGCTACAATTGAAGAAGCAAAGATGTCGATTTTAAATGAAATAGAAATGGCTTTTAGGTGATTTTATGGATGGGATTATTAATTTATTTAAACCTCGTGGAATAACCTCTCATGATGCAGTTTATATAATGAGGAAAACCACTGGGATTAAAAAGATTGGACATACTGGAACTCTGGATCCTAACGCAACTGGAGTTCTTCCCTTATGTATTGGTAAAGGTACAAGGATTAGTGAATACCTATTAAATGTTAATAAGGAATATGTAGGAGAATTAAGCTTAGGACTAGCCACAGATACACAAGATGGAGAAGGTAAGATAATCAACCATTCATCGAAGATGGTTGAAGAGAAGGAAATCTATGAAGTATTTAATAGGTTTAAAGGGAAAATTGAGCAAATACCTCCTATGTATTCTGCTTTAAAAGTTAAAGGCAAAAAGTTATATGAGCTTGCTAGAGAAGGTAAAGAAGTTAAAAGAGAACCTAGGGAAATATTTATATATGACCTAAAGATTATGGACATATTGGACAATAGGAAAATTATATTCTATGTAAAATGTTCAAGGGGTACATATATAAGAACTCTATGTAATGATATTGGTGAGTTATTAGGTACATATGGTTATATGTCGTATTTAATTAGGGTTGGAGTAGGAGATTTTAAAATAGCAGATAGTTATAGCATCGATTATATTAAAAGTTTAGATAGAGAGGGCTTAGAATCGATTATCTGTCCAATGGATAAAGGCTTAAGTCATATGGGTTCCATAATAGTTGAAGAGAAGTACTTTAATGGTTTGATAAATGGTGCTATAGTTCCATTGTTAAAAGATGACACTGAGGACTGTGGTTTAAATTCTCCTTTTAAAATATACTGTAAAAATCAATTTATTGGTTTAGGAAGGGTTGTAGAAAAGAATAATATACATCATGTGAAGATGGATAAAGTTCTCATATAAGGTGATAAATATGGAGATTATAGATTTAAATAGTTATGAAGAAAGAAATTATGAAACTGCCGTGGCTTTAGGAAACTTTGATGGCATTCATATAGGTCATAGATATTTGATAAAGGATATGGTTACGAAAGCAAGGGACAGTAACCTAAAGTCTTCAGTTTTGTTATTTAAAAATCATACTAAGACCATACTCAATAAAGATGGAAATACTAATCTAGGCATTATTACTTCTAATGCTCAAAAATTAGAGATTCTTGAAGAGCTTGGTGTTGAAGTTGTATATACTATGAATTTTGATAAGAATATAATGAGACTATCTGGGGAAGAGTTTGTCGATACTATTATTAGACATAAGCTGAATGCTAAACTAGTTACAGTGGGATTTGATTATACATTTGGATATAAAGCATTAGGAGATAGTAAATATTTGAGGGAACTTGGTTTAAAAAAAGGTTTTGAGACTAATATAGTTAAGCCCATATATATTGGAGAAGAAATTGTAAGCAGCACTATTATTAGAAAGCTAATCCAGATGGGCAATATGGAAAAAGCAAATGAATTTCTTGGACGATGTTATTCTATAAGGGGTAAAGTAGTTTCAGGAAAGAACAGAGGAAGTAAAATGGGGTATCCCACAGCAAATATTGAATTGAGTCATAATTATACAATGCCTAAAACTGGAGTCTATAAGACTACCACCTTATTAGGAGATAAAGAATTTTTAAGTTTAACCAATATAGGATATAATCCAACATTTAATGAAGAAGTATTGAAAATAGAAAATCATATTTTAAACTTTAGCGGTAATATTTACGGTACACCTATTGAGGTAAAGTTTGTTGATTTTATAAGAGATGATATTAAGTTTAAAACCGCCAAAGAATTGATAGAGCAAATAGATAAAGATGTAGAATATATAAAAAACATCAATGATATTTACAATTGAATAGATATATGATAGAATTTATTTGATAGTGATGTGCCATTAGCTATGTTTGTCGTTTCCTCGGCGATTTACTTAGCTAACGGTGAATTTAAAATAGAGGAGGCAAGATAAAATGACAATGACAAAAGAGCAAAAGACTCAAATTATTGAAGAGTATAGGATGCATGAAGGTGATACAGGTTCACCAGAAGTACAAATTGCAATTCTTACTTATCGAATCAATTCTTTAACAGAACATCTTAAGACTCATAAAAAAGATCATCATTCAAGAAGAGGTTTATTTAAAATGATTGGTCAAAGAAGAGGACTGTTAAATTATTTACAAAAAAATGATATCGAAAGATATCGTGCGTTAATTGAAAAATTAGGCATCAGAGGCTAATAAGAGCGGGGATACTTCCCGCTCTATTGATTTATTTAGTGTTTTTAAATGGTAATAGGTTATAATATTAATAGATTATAGGAATAAAAGGAGGTATGACATGGAAAAGCAGTTTCAGTACAACTTAGCAGGTAGAAATCTTCTGGTGACCATTGGAAAAGTTGCTGAACAAGCTAATGGTGCTTGTTTACTACAATATGGAGATACTGTAGTATTGGTTACAGCTACTGCATCTAAGGAACCTAGAGAAGGAATTGATTTCTTCCCATTAAGTGTCGATTTTGAAGAAAAACTATATGCTGTAGGTAAGATACCAGGGGGATTCATAAAAAGAGAAGGTAAGCCTAGTGATAAGGCTATATTGACATCTAGATTGATCGATAGACCTATTAGACCTCTCTTCCCAGATGGGTATAGGAATGATGTACAAGTTATTGCGACTGTACTATCTGTAGATCAAGATTGCACACCAGATATAGTTGCCATGATAGGCTCATCTATAGCTTTATCAATTTCTGATATTCCCTTTGATGGACCAACGGCTTCAGTATTAGTAGGATTAGTCGATGGGGAGCTTGTAATAAATCCAACTGCTGAACAAAGAGATAAATCTGAAATGCATTTAGTAGTTTCAGGAACCGAAGATGCTATAATGATGGTTGAAGCAGGTGCTAATGAATTACCTGAAATGACCGTATTAGAAAGCATATTAGTAGCTCATGAAGAGATAAAAGGAATATGTAAATTTATCGAGAGCATAAAAGAAGAAGTAGGTAAAGAAAAACAAGAATATCTAGTATTCAAACCAGATGAACAAATAGAAGATGAAGTAAGGGAATATGCTTCAGAAAAACTTATCGATGCCATTCAAACTGTAGAAAAACAGGAGAGAGAAGACAATATTGAAAAGGTTAGGGAAGAAACAATAGATAAATTTATTGAAATATATCCTGACAATGAAAAAGATATCAATGAAGTACTTGATGATATAGTAAAGGAAGAAGTTAGAAGACTGATAATAGAAGAAGGAATTAGGCCAGATAATAGAAAATCCGATGAAATCCGTCCTATAACTTGTGAAGTGGGATTGCTTCCTAGAACTCATGGTTCTGGATTATTTAAAAGAGGGCAAACTCAAGTATTAACAGTTGCGACTTTGGGAGCTTCTAGCGATGTTCAAATAATTGATGGGCTTAGTGAAGAAGAGTCCAAGAGATATATGCATCATTACAATTTCCCACCTTATAGCGTAGGAGATACTAGAGTCCTAAGAGGTCCGGGAAGACGTGAAGTAGGTCACGGTGCCTTAGCTGAAAGGGCATTAGAACCTGTAATACCGAGTGAAGATGAATTTCCTTATACCATAAGATTGGTATCGGAAGTATTAAGTTCTAATGGATCAAGTTCTCAAGCAAGTGTCTGCGGCAGTACATTAGCATTATTAGATGCAGGAGTACCTATAAAAGCACCAGTAGCAGGTATAGCAATGGGACTTATTAAATCCGAAGATAAAGTAGCAATACTTACGGATATTCAAGGTTTAGAGGACCACTTAGGGGATATGGATTTTAAAGTTGCAGGAACTGAAAAAGGTGTAACTGCAATACAGATGGATATCAAAATATCTGGAATCAATAGACCTATATTGGAAGAGGCATTAGCTAGAGCTAGAGAAGGCAGAATGTTTATTTTAAACAAGATGAAAGAAGCTATTTCAAGCCCAAGAAAAGAATTATCACCTTATGCTCCAAGGATATTCACTATGCAAGTTCAACCAGACAAGATAAGGGATATAATTGGACCTGGAGGCAAGATGATTAATAAGATAATAGATGAGACAGGTGTAAAGATAGACATAGATGATGATGGAAAGGTATCTATAGCTTCAGACAGCGCCCAGAATGGAGAAAAGGCTATAGAGTTAATCAATAGAGTAATAAAGGATGTAGAAGTTGGAGAAATGTATATGGGCAAGGTAATAAGGATAGTACCTTTTGGAGCTTTTGTTGAAATTCTCAATGGCAAAGAAGGATTAGTTCATATATCAAATATCTCCCATGAAAGAATCAATAAAGTTGAAGATGTACTCCATGTTGGAGACGAGATATTGGTTAAAGTAATCGACATAGACAACCAAGGAAGAATCAATTTATCGAGAAAGGCTGTTTTGCCTAAAGAAGATAAAGATTCAAAAGATGAAGATAAAAGGTAAATGCATGAACCAAAAAAAGGTTCATGTTTTTAATTTTTGACAATTATATGATAAACTAATATATTTTCCTATCCCTTTGAATATAAATAGTGATAGAAGACTATTTGGAGGGATAAATATGAAAATATTAATTATGAACAAAAAAACCATATTGACGCTGTTGACCATATTAATAATTCTCCTAATTGCTATTTTCTTTATATCTTTTTATAATAGAGTAGATGAAACTTTTAATATGGATATCTATTATAAAGGAAATATAGATGAAAAGATAATGGCATTTGCTTGTAATGTAGACTGGGGAAATGAATATATTGGACCTATGTTGGAGATTTTTGATAAGGAAGACATAAAGATAACCTTTTTCGTTACTGGGACATGGGCAGAAAAATATCCTGAATTATTAAAGAACATATATAAACATGGTCATGAGATTGGAAACCACGGATATAAACATATAGACTATGATAAGTTAAGTTATGAAAACAACAAGGAGCAAATTTTAAAAGCTCATAATATTATCCATGACGTTTTGGGAATTGAGCCTATATACTTTGCACCTCCATCAGGAGCATATAATGATAATACTATTAAAGCTGCAAAAGATTTAAATTATGATATAATTATGTGGAGTGTAGATACCATTGATTGGAGAGAGGATAGTTATAAAGCACAAATAGTAGAAAGAGTAACGAGCAAAGTAGAAAATTCAGCAATAGTACTAATGCATCCTACGGCTGAGACTGTAAAAGCTTTACCAGAAATCATATCCTATTTACATGAAAATGGATATAAAATTGGTTCAATAGGAGATGTAGTAAAATAATACTGTTATATTTAGGAGGAAAAAATGTATTTAAAAGATAAATTAAATAATGGCATTAGAGTTGTCATGGAAGAAATTCCTTATGTCAACTCTGTTTCAATTGGATTATTAGTAAACAATGGCTCTATAAGAGAAGACAAGCATCTAAATGGAGTATCTCACTTTATAGAACATATGCTTTTTAAAGGCACTACAAATAGAACGGCTAAAGCTTTAGCTGAGGCTATAGATAATATTGGAGGTCAAATAAATGCTTTTACAGGCAGTGAATATACTTGCTTTTATGTTAAAGTATTGGACAACCATCTTCCCATTGCAATTGAAATTTTATCCGACATGTTTAACAATTCAAAATTTGATGATGAGGATATAGAGAAGGAGAAGGGAGTAATATTTGAAGAAATAAATATGTATTTGGATTCACCTGAAGATATAGTTTATGATGTTTTAAACGAGATCATGTTTGAGAATACACCTTTAGCATTGCCTATTTTAGGTTCCTATGAAACGGTAAATAGTTTAAATAGAGATATGATTTTAAAATACTACAATGACCATTATACTTCGGAAAATATAGTTATTTCAGTTGTTGGAAATTTTGATCCTAAATATACCATGAATAAATTAAATGAATACTTCTATAGGGATAATATAGGTAGCAATCAAAAGGCTAATTCTTTTGAATATGATATGCCTACCCTTAGTCAGAAGATAGGGTTTCAATTAAAAGAAACGGAACAGCTAAACTTTTGCTTAGGTATGGAAGGAGTCAAAAGGGGTTCAGATGATATATATCCATTATTGGTGATGAACAATATATTTGGTGGTAGTATGAGTTCCAGATTGTTTCAGAGGATTAGAGAAGAAAAAGGATTGGTGTATTCAGTCTACTCTCACCCTACTTCCTTTCAAAATATAGGTGCATTTACAATATATGCTGGCTTAAGTGCAGAGCAGGTTATAAATGTAGCTAAACTCATAGAAGAAGATATAGAGGATTTAAAGAAAAACTTAATAACTAAAGACGAGTTAAGAAAGTCTAAAGAACAGTTAAAAGGCAATTATATTTTAGGCATGGAAAGCACCTTTAGTAGGATGTTTGATATAGGAAAGTCTGAGCTTCTATTGGAGGAAATTTTATCTCCTGAGGAAGTTTTGGAAAAGATAGATAATGTTAAAATGGATGATATAGAAAGGATAATATTTTCCATATTTAACAAGGATAAATATAATATTGCTTATGTAGGTAATATTCCAAATTCACAAGAAACCGATGAAAGCTTAAAAGAAATATTTTTTAATTGAGGTGATACTATGAGAATAGAAGTTATAAATAAAAGCTCCTTTCCTCTTCCAAACTATGAAACTATAGGTTCTTCCGGAATAGACCTATATGCTAATATTGATAATCCAGTAGTATTAAAGCCTTTAGAGAGAAAACTAATCCCGACAGGCCTATATCTGTCCATACCTAAAGGATATGAAGGACAAGTAAGGGCTAGAAGTGGGTTAGCACTAAAACACGGCATATCCTTGGCTAATGGTATTGGCACTATAGATAGCGATTATAGGGGAGAAGTAGGAGTTATACTAGTAAACTTAAGCCAAGATGAATATATAATAAATAAAGGCGATAGAATTGCCCAATTGGTATTTATTAAATATGAAAGAGTTCATCTGTGTGAAGTAGAATATTTAGATGATACCAATAGAGGTTCAGGCGGTTTCGGACATACTGGGTATTGATAATTATGAAATGGTATCATATCTAACCTTATCATAAATGATAACACATAAAATAAAATCCCTTAGAATATATTTAAATAAAGAACTAAAAGGGGATGATATGATGATGCTAAGTGAATTAGGAGGAAAAGAGATAATCAATCTAAATAATGGAGAAAGATTAGGAATAATTGCTGATTCTGATATTATAGTAGATGAAAAAACAGGGAAAATAATGACACTATTAGTACCTGAGAGAAGACTTCAATTTAAATTTTTTAAAGAAAGCGACGATATTGAAATACCTTGGCACACCATCAGAAAAATAGGCAATGATATGGTTATTGTTGAATTAGAAATATTCTAATATACTCACATCACAATATTATAATCATAATATAAACTATAGATAAAATACTAGAGGTGATATACTTAAATGAAGACGATAGTTCAAAAATTTGGAGGTACATCTGTATCTTCTAAAGAAAGTAGGAATAAGGTAGCGGATAAGATTATTAAAAGATACAAAGAAGGCTATAAAGTGGTAGTAGTAGTATCTGCAATGGGCAGAAAAGGAGATCCTTATGCAACAGATACTCTACTTGGCATGATAAATCAAAAAGCTATAACCAATAAAGAAATGGATCTTCTCATGTCCTGTGGAGAAATAATTTCTGCTGTAGTCTTGTCAAACCATCTTTATGAGAGAGGATATAAAGTAGAGGTCCTTACTGGTGCTCAAGCTGGCATTTTAACCAATAGCAACTTTGGGAATGCTGAAATAATAAATATAGACCCAACAAATATCATGAAATATTTAGAAGAGGATACTATAGTAATAGTAGCTGGTTTTCAAGGGAACAATGAAAATGGAGAGATCACAACCCTAGGTAGGGGAGGAAGTGATATCTCTGCTGTAGCTATAGGCAGTGCTGTTGATTCTGAACAGGTGGAAATATATACTGATGTAGATGGTATTATGACTGCAGATCCTAATATAGTACCAGATGCTAAGGTGTTAAAGAAGATGTGCTATTCTGAAGTATATCAATTAGCAGAAGATGGAGCAAAAGTTATTCATCCGAGAGCTGTAGAAATGGCACAGCAATTTAATATCCCTCTAATAATTAAAAATACCTATAGTGATAGTGAAGGAACATCAATAGAAGAAGTGAATGTAAATTTTATCAATAATAGAAAAGAACTATTTAATGAAAAGATAATCACGGCTATAACTTATAAAAAAGGTAGAGTTCAAGTAATAGTTTCATTAAATGAAGACGAAGATGAATGTAAAATAGACAAGTTGATGGACAAAATAACGTTAAATAATATAAGTTTAGATTTGATTAACTTTTTAGCTGATAAAAAGATATTTACAATTACTAACGAGGATAAAGATAGGCTTATTAGTATATTAGAAGAAGAAGATCTTAATTATGAAATAATTGAGGACTGTTGTAAAATCAGTGCCATAGGATATAAGATGAGAGGTGTTCCTGGAGTAATGGCTAGAATCGTAAAAGCTCTGTCGAGGGAAAACATAAAAATTCTCCAGACTTCAGATTCTCATAATACCATTTGGTGTTTAATCAAAGAAGAAGATACCGACAAAGCTTTAGGAGCTCTTCATAAGGAGTTTAGATTATTTGAGTAAATTTTCCTGCCTGATCTAAGAGATCAGGTTTTTTTACGTCGTATTTCTTTCATATTATTAATTTAAGCATATTATTAGGAGAATAGTTAAAACTATAATAGGAACAATACTTAAGAATATGGAGGTAATACATTGAATAAGGATATAGATAATAAGGAGAACAACGATATAATTGAAGATATAAAAAATATGGGTGTACCAAACACACCTAATATGGATAACCCTATTCAATTTTTAACTATAATAGGAGAAGTTGAAGGTCATAGCTTGTCTCCTTCTGATAAAAAAACAACTAAATACGAACATATAATACCTATGTTAATAGCAGCCATGCAGAATCCTAAAATAAAGGGAATATTTATAATATTGAACACCGTAGGTGGAGATGTAGAAGCGGGCTTAGCATTGGCTGAAATGTTAAACACAATGGATAAACCAAAAGTATCATTAGTATTAGGAGGGGGTCATAGCATTGGAGTGCCTTTGGCTACTGCTTCAGACTATTCCTTTATCGTGCCTACTGCTACTATGACCATACATCCTATTAGAACTACTGGGCTAGTAATAGGAGTACCACAGACCTATAGATATTTTGAAAAGATGCAGCAGAGAATAACAGATTTTATATTAAGAACGTCTAATATAGATAGAAAAACATTAAAAGAGCTTATGTACTCTACTGATGAATTAGCTAACGATGTAGGTACTATTCTTATTGGAAAAGAAGCGGTGGATTATGGATTGATAAATGAAGTAGGAGGATTTAGTGATGCATTGAATAAATTGAATTCTCTTATGGAAGAGAAATATAAATAGTATAACATTTTAAATTATGCTATAATAACATGAGAATAAATAAAATAACAAGGGGGGATTGACTTGACATTAGTTCAAGCTATTATTTTAGGCATTTTTCAAGGAATTGCTGAATTTTTACCTATTAGCAGTTCAGGCCATTTAGTAATATTACAAAAATTTTTTGGAATACAAGAGGGCAATCTATTTTTTACGGAGATGCTCCACTTTGGTACACTTATTTCAATAGTAATAGTTTATTTTAATGATATAATAAAGATAATAGTTGAATTTTTTAAGATGCTTGGAAATGGCATTAAGCATAAGAAGTTTAGAATCGCCAATGGTTATCAAAAGCTAGGACTGCTTATAATTGCAGGTAGTGTTCCTACAGCGATAATTGGGTTATTATTTGAAGATTTCTTTGAAAGTCTCTATTCAGCTTCTGTACTACCTATAGGTATAGCTTTTTTGGTAACGGGAGTTTTGCTTTGGATTGCAAATAACAAATCCTATGAAAATAAGAGTATTAAAAATATGACCTTTTTTGATTCCTTAATCATTGGTACTTTTCAGGGTATAGCAATAATACCTGGAATCTCTAGATCAGGCTCTACCATTGTAGGTGGATTATTTATGGGATTAAATAGATCCTTAGCTACTGAATTTTCGTTTTTACTTGCATTACCTGCAACTTTCGGAGCTGGATTGCTTGGCATAATTGATGTGGTTAAAACTGGTAGTGAAGTAGCTTTTACTATGCCTTTATTAGTAGGAGTTATATTATCAGCTGTAATAGGAGTGTTTGCAATTAAGTTTTTAATGAATATGCTCAAGAAGGATAAACTACATTATTTTTCCTATTATCTATGGGTAGTAGGTATTATTACGATAATATTTCATTTTTTTGAGTAAAAGAGGGTTTTTGAATGTTATATAGAATTGGTTCAAGAGGTGATCTTCTTGAGTAAAAAAAAGAAAAACAAAAGTAAAAGCAAAGAATACAATAGAGAAATATTAGGTATAGTCACTATCTCTTTCGGTGTTCTATCAGCAATCAGTTTGTTTAGTTATAAAACTGGAATCGTGGGAGTGTTTTTAAGGAGTATATATTTCACTCTCATGGGATTTGGAGGATACATATTTCCTTTAATCATAATAGCCATAGGTCTATTATTCATAATCAATAAACTTGACATTGAAGAAGATAAAAAGTCTATTTATCTTCTTATCTTATTTCTCTGTTTTTTAACCTTAATAGATATTAAGAATCAAAATTCAGATAGTATTGCCGTGCATATTAAAAGTTCTGTAAAGTTGAGCAAGGAAGGTTTAGGAGGTGGAGCTATTGGTGCATTATTTGGTTATGTATTTTTCAACCTATTTGGTCCCCTAGGCTCCTATATAATCATTACATTTATTATCTTTATTGCCGTTTTACTTTTTACGGAGATTAAAATTAAGGATATATTTAATAAAAGAAGATTAAAGATTAAAGTAGAAAAAAAGAATCCTCCAGTTTTAAACAAGAATTTAGATGTAAAGAAAAATCCTAAAAATAACCTTATTAAAAATAAAAAAGAAGAAATAGTAATCCATGACTATACTAAAAATGAAAAGGAAAAAGAAGAGAAAGTTAAAAAAGATATTATAGAGAATAAGATGTTTGTTACCAATAAGAATACAATAACCAACTATAGTTTGCCTTCTGTGGATCTATTAAATGACTCCATTAAACAAGATGTCAATGATAAAAAGGATATTCTAAACAATGCTAAGATAATTGATGAGACCATGAAAAACTTCGGCATCGATGCTACCATTGTTCAAATCAATAAGGGACCATCTATTACATGTTATGAATTACAGCCTGCTCCAGGAGTGAAGGTAAGCAGAATTGTAAGCCTATCTGATGACTTAGCATTGAATTTAGCAACTTCAGATATCAGGATTGAAGCACCTATTCCAGGTAAAGCTGCAGTGGGCATAGAAGTTCCCAATAAGAATAAAGATAATGTAGGATTAAAGGAGATATTGCAATCAGATGAATACATATCTTTAGATAGCAAATTGCCTTTATCATTAGGAAAGGATATATCTGGAAAGCCAATTATATCGACCATAGATAAGATGCCTCACTTATTAATTGCAGGGGCTACAGGCTCAGGAAAATCTGTCTGTATAAATACCATAATAATGAGCATATTGTTTAAAGCTCATCCTGATGAGGTAAAACTTTTACTTATAGATCCTAAAGTAGTTGAACTGGGTATATATAATGGCATACCTCATTTGTTAATACCAGTAGTTACAGAACCTAAAAAGGCTGCTTCTGCTCTTAATTGGGCTGTTGATGAGATGGAGAAAAGGTATAAACTATTTGCAAAGAGCAATGTAAGGGATATAACTTCTTATAATGAAAAATTTAAGAACAATGATGGTGAGAAGCTGTCCAAGATAGTTATAATTATAGATGAGTTAGCCGATTTAATGATGGTAGCTGCTCAAGAAATTGAAGATTATATCTGTAGGTTAGCACAGATGGCAAGGGCAGCAGGAATGTATTTAATAGTGGCTACTCAGAGACCTTCAGTCGACGTTATAACTGGTACTATTAAGGCTAATATACCATCAAGAATATCCTTTGCGGTGTCCTCACAAGTTGATTCAAGGACTATATTGGATATGGCAGGTGCAGAGAAATTATTAGGAAAAGGAGATATGCTTTTCTATCCTTCCAATTATTCTAAACCTATTCGTATTCAAGGAGCATTTATTAGCGATAATGAAGTTGAAAAAGTTGTAGATTATCTAAAATCACAAAATATAACTGAATACGATGACTGTATTATGGAAAGTATCCAAAATGAAATAGAAATGGGAGATATTATAGAGAATACAGATGAATTATTTCCGGAAGCAATCAACTTAGTAGTAGAAGAAGGACAGGCTTCTATTTCCCTATTACAAAGAAAGCTAAAAATTGGATATGCAAGGGCAGCACGAATTGTTGACGAAATGGAAGCTAGAGGTATTGTAGGCGGATATGAAGGCAGTAAACCAAGAAAGGTATTGGTATCAAAAGACGAAGTGGATTCATGTTTAAGGAGCGATAATTGATGAAAATGAAAAATGTATCTATAGTAACACTAGGCTGTTCAAAGAATGAAATTGATTCAGAATTGATGATGGGCATCTTAAAAGATAACAATTATAAAATCACCAATTCCTTAGAAGAGGCAGAAATAATAGTCGTTAATACCTGTGGTTTTATAAACGATGCTAAAGAAGAATCTATAGAAACTATTTGGGAGATGACTAGATATAAAAAAGAAGGTAAATGTAAATATCTCATACTTGCTGGCTGTTTAGCAGAACGTTATTCTAAGGAATTGTTAGAAGAAATTGAAGAAGTAGATGGTATAATTGGTACTGGAAATATAAAGGATATAATCAACATAATAGATGAGCTTGAAAGCGGAGAAAAGAGAATTAAGAAAACTGAAAACATAAATACCAATTATGTAGAAGGGGTTAATAGATTGAGCTTTAGACCTACAGAATATGTAAGGATATCGGAAGGCTGTAACAATTTTTGTACTTATTGTATTATACCTTCGTTAAGAGGCAAACATAGAAGTAGGAATATGGAAGATATAATTAAAGAAGTGGAATACCTTTCTCAAAATGGAGTTACTGAAGTCATTTTAATTGGACAAAATACAACGGATTATGGCATAGATTTATATGGTGAATATAAACTATATGAATTATTAAATCAGTTAAATAGAATAGAAAAACTAAAATGGATTAGGCTTCTCTATCTATATCCAGATAATATTACAGATGAATTAATCTATTCAATCAAAAACAATGAAAAAGTTGTAAAATATTTAGACATACCTTTACAACATGTAAGCAATCAAATATTAAAAAAGATGAATAGAAAGACATCTAAAGAGGATATTATAAATTTAATAATCAAATTAAGAACGGAAATTCCCAACATAGTAATAAGAACGACTTTTATAGTAGGATTTCCTGGGGAAGAAAAAACTCACTTTGAAGAGCTATATAATTTCATCAAGCAGATAAGATTTGATAGAGTAGGGGTATTTACTTATTCTAGGGAAGAAGGTACTCCAGCTTATAACTTTGGTGATCAAGTAGACGAAGATATAAAAGAAGATAGAAGGAATAAAATAATGGAATTGCAGCAAGGTATATCCTATTCTTTAAATAGAGAAAAGATAGGGAATATCTACTTGGCTTTAGTAGAAGATATATATGAGGAGGATATCTATGTAGGGAGAACTTATATGGATAGTCCTGATATAGATGGGATTGTCTATATTCACTCTAATGAAAATCTTGAGTTAGGTCAGTACATTGATGTAAAGATAACTGATAGTTTAGAGTATGATTTGATAGGAGAGATAGCGAATGAATTTACCAAATAAGATAACCTTAGCTCGTGTGTTATTAATTCCCGTATTTATGATTGTGCTATTTTCTGATTTCCCTCATAGCAGTTATATTGCTGCATTAATATTTACAATAGCTTCTGCTACTGATGGTTTAGATGGTTATATTGCAAGAAGTAGAAATCAAGTTACCACTTTTGGAAAATTCGTCGATCCTTTAGCGGATAAGCTTTTGGTTTCTACAGCTTTAATTTCTATGGTTCAATTAGGAAAAGTTCCTGCTTGGATTGTGGTAATAATAATCGCAAGAGAATTTACGATAACAGGCTTTAGAATTATTGCTGCCTCAGAGGGAATAACTATAGCTGCAAGTCCTCTAGGAAAAATTAAAACCATTACACAGTTAATAGCTATAATTGCACTGTTGATAAACAATTATCCTTTTAGACTTATTAATTTTCCATTTGATAGGGTTATGTTGTATCTTGCATTGATATTTACAGTTATTTCTGGAATAGATTATATGTATAGAAATAAGCAAGTGCTGAAAACAAGTGAAAAGTAATAGAGGTGAATATAAGTGATAGGAGAAGTAATATCCGTAGGAACAGAGATAATACTAGGAAGTACTTTAAATACAAACACCTATTATATTACCCAACGATTGTCTGAAATTGGGATAGATGTTCTATTTCATACTTCTGTAGTGGATGATTCAAATTTGTTAAAGGATGTAATAAATATTGGACTAAATAGAGCCGATATTTTAATATTTACTGGAGGACTTGGACCTACAGCAGACGACATGACTAAGGAAGTTGTAAGTGAAACTTTAGGACTTGAGCTTGAATTGGATGAGGACATGGAATGTAATATAAAAAGATATTTTGATAAGATGAATAGAACTATGTCTTCAAACAATACTAAGCAGGCTTATAAACCTAAGGGAAGTGAATTTTTAACAAATGAAATGGGTACTGCTCCGGGAATCTATATTGAATGGAATGGGAAGATTTTAATTTTGCTTCCTGGACCTCCAAAAGAAATGAAATTGATGTTTGATAAATATGCAATACCTTTAATAAAGCAAGATTATACCATTAAGATTAAAACCATAAGTACCATAGGAATTGGTGAATCAAAATTGGAAACCATATTAAAGGATATAATACAGGGACAAGAAAATCCTACTATAGCTACTTATGCAAAAGAGGGAAGAGTAGATATAAAAGTAGTAGCTAAAGGCAACGATGAGACAAAAGTAGATGAACTATTAAATGAAATAATCGAAAAAATAGATGAAAGAATACATGAGCATATCTATAGTTATGACGATGAATCCATTGAAGAAGTGGTATATAAGAAATTAAAAGCTAATAATATGAAAATAGCTTTTTGTGAATCCTGTACTGGAGGACTTATATCAAGTCGATTTACTGGCATACCCGGTGTATCTCAAGTATTCGATAGAGGAATTGTAACCTATAGCAATAGATCTAAAGTAGAAGAACTGGGCGTTAAAAAAAGCACATTAGATAAATATGGTGCAGTAAGTGAACAGGTTGCCCGAGAGATGGCTACTGGGCTTTTAAATAAGACTGGAGTCGATATAATTTTATCTACGACGGGCTTAGCAGGTCCAGATGGGGGAACAGAAGGTAAACCAGTAGGATTGGTCTATATAGGTATTGCAACAAATCATGGTAGCTTTGTAATTAAATTAACCTTAAGTGGTGATAGATTATCCATACAGAACAAGACAACTTTAAAAGCCTTTGATGAGTTGAGAAAAATTATATAATTTATCATTTGACTAATCAGAGAAATTATTATACAATCATAATAGAACTCTTGTTCGAGTATATGAAGGGTGGTGGATCCAGTTTAACTGGAGAATTATGGCTGATGTAAATGAAAAGAAGAAAGCTTTAGATGTGGCCATTAGCCAAATTGAAAAACAATTTGGTAAAGGGTCTATAATGAGATTAGGAGATACTAATATTCAAAATATTGATGTTATACCAACGGGTTCTTTAGATTTGGATATAGCATTAGGTATTGGTGGATTACCACGAGGAAGAATAATAGAAATTTATGGACCAGAATCCTCAGGTAAGACAACTGTAGCGCTTCATGTAATTGCAGAAGCACAAAAACGAGAAGGTATATCAGCGTTTATAGATGCTGAACATGCTTTGGACCCAATATATGCGGGGAAATTAGGTGTAGATATTGATAATCTCATCGTATCTCAACCTGACACTGGAGAACAGGGCTTAGAGATTGCGGAGGCCTTGGTGAGAAGTGGAGCAGTTGATATCGTAGTAGTGGATTCGGTTGCAGCTCTCGTACCAAAAGCAGAGATAGAAGGGGAAATGGGGGATAGTCATATAGGTTTACAGGCAAGATTGATGTCTCAAGCATTAAGAAAATTAGCAGGAGCAATTAATAAATCCAATACAACTGTAATATTTATAAATCAATTAAGAGAAAAAGTTGGAATAATGTTTGGTAATCCTGAAACTACAACTGGAGGTAGAGCTTTAAAATTCTACTCTAGTATAAGGCTAGATGTAAGAAGAATTGATTCAATTAAACAAGGAGAAGAGATTGTTGGTAATAGAACTAAAGTAAAAGTGGTAAAGAATAAATTAGCACCTCCATTTAAACAGGCAGAATTTGATATCATGTATGGTCTTGGGATATCTAAGGAGGGAAACATCTTGGATGCTGGAGTTACAGCAGAGATAGTCGACAAGTCGGGTTCTTGGTACAGCTATGGAGAGCATAAGTTAGGACAAGGTCGTGAAAATGCGAAGGATTTTTTAAAGGAAAATCCCGATGTTTGTCTTGAAATAGAAAACAAGGTTAGAGAAAAGTTTGGATTAGAACCTGATATCAAGACTCCAGCTAAGGAAGATAAAGCTTCAGGTGAACAAAATAAAACTACAGAAAAGAAAATTAAATAAACCTCCTTATAAGGAGGTTTATTTATAGGGAGTGTTATATTTGAGATTATTATTTTTAACGGATACACATATAAGGGGTACTACCCCTAAAAATAGGAAGGATAATCTACCAGAAACGTTAGAAAATAAATTTAAGGAAATTGGAAAAATCGTTGAAAATTATCATATAGACTATGTATTACATGGAGGAGACTTATTTGATAGGCCAGATATCTCCGTTTCTGTAGTGGGGAACTTTGCTTCAATATTAAATGAGATCAAAGTCCCCATATATATAATATGTGGCAATCATGATGTCTATGGTCATAATCCAAATACTATAAATCGAACGATGCTGGGCTTATTAAATGCATTAAATGTAGTAAGAATAATTGATAAGGGAGAGCACATATACTTAAATAAAAATGGTATAAAGGTTCAATTAACTGGTCAGCCTTATACCTTTAATATAGACGATGAATTAAATAGGTCTAACTATATAGTCAAAGATGTCCCTGAAGATGTGGACTATGCTATTCATATGGTCCATGGTATGCTGTTAAACAAACCCTTTATTAAGGGGATACCTTATACATTAATTGACGATATTAAGGATACTGAAGCCGATATTACATTGGCAGGTCATTATCATTCTGGTTTTGGCATAATCAATATCGATGGGAAATACTTTGTAAATCCAGGCAGCTTAATAAGGGTTACCAATAGCTTAATAGAAATCGAACGCATGCCAAAAGTGGTATTAATTGACTTAGATGAAGATATAAACATTGAACTCATAGAGTTAAAGAGTGCTGCCCAAGGTAAAGATGTATTAGACCGTCAGGAGATAGAAAACCATATATTCAAATCTGAAAGATTGTTTGAGTTTAAACAGTCCATAGATACAGCGGTAAATTTTGAAAAATTAGAGATAAACGAAATCTTGATGGAGGTTTCTAATGCAGAAGGAGTTTCTGAAGATGTAAAGGAAGAAGCTTTAAAGCGTATAGCCCTTTCTCAGATGAAGGACTTAGGAGATGAGTTATAATATGAAATACATAAAAAAGGCAATTATAGAAAACTTTCAATCCCATAAGTATACAGAAATCGAATTTGATGAGTATTTAAATGTAATAGTGGGACCATCAGATCATGGCAAAAGTGCTATTATTAGAGCATTAAAATGGGCTTTGTTCAACGAGCCATCGGGAGATTTTTTTATTAGAGAAGGTGAAAAATACTGTAGCGTTACCGTTGTTTTTAATGATAATACAAAGGTGAAAAGATATAGGAGTAAAAGCAAAAATGCTTATTATCTATATGATGAAGATGGAAATGAAACAGCATTTGAAGGATTTGGAACTACTGTACCTCAGGAGATTATAGAAAAAACCTCCATGAGAAAAGTGGTATTAGATAGCAACCAATCAAATGCTATAAATATTGGTGAACAATTGGAAGGTCCATTTTTACTTTCAGAAAAGAGTGTTACTAGAGCTAATGCAATTGGTAGACTTGTTGGTGTTCATATAGTAGATGATGCACTGAAAGATACTTTAAAGGATATTAGAAACTTAAATATTAAGAAGAAGAGCCATGAGGAAACTCTAGCCAATTTACAGGAGAGTTTAAAAGAGTACGATTATTTAACTGATTTAATAGAAAAAGTTAAAAGACTAGAGAAGTTGAAGGAAATTATCCATAATCGACAAATGAAGTTAGATAAATTAACTAATATATCACTAGACTTAGATAAGGTATATGAGGAAATAAGACTATCAGAGGAATACCTTAAAAAGCTTAAAAACCTTTATAAGGTCATTGAGATAGAAAAGGAGTTAAGCGAAAGGATCAGGAATTTTAATTATATTAATAATAAATATATAAGGCTAATGGAAATTAAAAATCAAATAAGGGAAGACGGTGAATTGCTTGAATCCCTTAAAGAAATTCATAGAACTAAGGATATTATAGATACTTTAAATATCAATTATATAAAGATGTCTAGATTAAATAAAATCAATGTGGATTATAATCATCTCATCTATAGTATTGAAAAGAGTAAGCTTATATTATCAAAGCTACAGGAAATTTCCAAGATAGATGAGAATATCAATTTAATAGAGAAAGACTATTTAAAGCTTGTGGAGCTATTAAATTTGAAATATAAATTGGATAGAGTAAATAAGAGTCTATCCATTGGTGCAGTTTATACTGATAAATTATCCAATGTGGATGTAGCTTTTAATATACAAAATACATTAGAGGCTAAAAATGATGTGCTAAAAAAATTAACATATTTAAAAGAAAAATATGATTTGATTATGATGAAAAAATCAGAGGCAGAGAAGAATCTATTGGAGATAAATAGTAGTTTAGACGAAAGTTTAAACCAATATAAATTTATCTTAACGAAAATAGAAGTATGTCCTCTATGCTTTAACAAAATAGATGGTTCAACTATAGATGAAATTATTAGCAATTACAAATAGGGAGGAAAATTTATGGATTACGAAAAGGAACTCAACTCTTTAAAGGATAATTTAGATAAAGCTAAAAGTTTAAAATACAAAGCTGAAGCAAGATTAGAGCAGCTTAACAATCAACAGCAGGAGATAATTAAAGAATTAAATAGTTTAGGTGTAAATCCAGAGGATTTAGAAGAGGAGATTAAAAAATTAAAATCGGAAATAGATAAGTTGTTCTTAGAAGCCAATACATTGTTGCCAAAAGATATTTTAGAAAAGAAGTGATAAAATGATAAATAGCTATGAAGAATTAGATGGTTATATATCTCAAATTAAATCATATATTTCTAAGGAAGAAGGAAAAAAGGAAAAGATACTTGAACAAATTGAAGAAAATAAAAAGTTTATAGAGGATATTCAATCCGAAACAAATTTAATAGAAAAGGTCAGCATCCTTTTACAGAGGACATCGGAATTTGCTAGGAATCAAGCCAAAGTTCAAATTGAATCTTTAGTGACTAATTGCTTACAGTATGTATTTGAAAACAATATTGAATTTGAGATTGAAATAGAAGAACTATACGGTAAAGCTAATGCTGAATTCTATGTTATTACAAAGGTAGGAGATACAGTAATAAAAACCAAACCTGAACAATCAAGGGGTGGAGGAGTTGTGGATATTATATCCTTGGCACTGCGTATATCATTTCTTCAAGTTCATAAACCTAGGATAGAAGGACCTCTTATTTTGGATGAACCTGCTAAACATGTTAGTGAGGATTACATATTTAATGTAGCAGATTTTTTGAAGAGGACATCAGAGATGTTTGATAGACAGATCATAATGGTTACCCATAATAATCATCTTGCATCTATTAGTACCAATGCCTATAGAGTATCTATGAAAGACACAGAAAGCCATATAGAGAAAATAACCTCTAGCTAATCCTCTTGACATATTTATGAAAAAGTAATAAAATGAAATCGTACCTAGCTATACAAAATTATATGTGTAGACTCTATAAGCCGAGACTACTCGGTTTATATTTTTATTCAATGTGTTTTATTTAAAAGAATATGTGGTATGAAACTTGAAAACTAAATAGAATTGGAGGTGCATCGTTATTGATTTAATAAAAGTAATTATAAGTTCTTTTGTAGGCATTATTGTTGGTTTTTATATAAGGAAAACCATAGCTGAAGGAAAAATAAGAAATGCTGAAGAATTAGCAAAAAGGATTATTGAAGATGCAAATAAAGATGCTGAGACAAGTAAAAAGGAGCTTCTATTAGAAGCTAAGGAAGAAGTTCATAAGATAAGAACTGAAAATGAAAGAGAAAACAGGGAAAGAAGATCTGAACTTCAAAAATTAGAGAGACGCTTATTAAATAAAGAGGAATCTATTGATAGAAAAAATGATTCTCTTGAAAGAAAAGAGGAAATCCTTTCGAAGAAATCAAAGGAATTAGATGAAAAGGAAACTCTTATCGATGAATTATATACTAAACAAGTTGAAGAACTAGAACGACTTTCAGGTCTAACATCTGACGAAGCTAAGGAAATACTATTAAATGATATTAAGAAGGAAATAGCCCATGAATCAGCTATAATGATTAAAGAGATGGAAAATAAAACTAAAGAAGAAGCTGAAAAGAAGGCAAGAGAAATCATATCGTGTGCAATTCAAAAATGTGCTGCTGATCACGTAGCAGAATCAACTGTAACCGTTGTTGCTTTACCAAATGATGAGATGAAAGGTAGAATAATTGGTAGAGAAGGTAGAAATATTAGAACCCTTGAAACTTTAACTGGAATTGATTTGATAATAGATGATACTCCTGAAGCTGTAGTATTATCAGGATTTGATCCTATTAGAAGAGAAGTTGCAAGGATTGCTCTTGAAAAATTGATTGTAGACGGAAGGATACATCCAGCTAGAATTGAAGAAATGGTTGAAAAAGCTAAGAAAGAAGTAGATAACGTTATTAGAGAAGAAGGCGAGCAAGCAGCCTTTGAAACCGGAATTCATGGTCTTCATCCAGAATTAATAAAATTACTTGGTAGATTAAAATATAGAACAAGTTATGGTCAGAATGTTCTTAGACATTCTGTGGAAGTTGCACACCTTGCTGGCGTTATGGCTGCTGAATTAGGTGCAGATGTAAAGATAGCAAAGAGGGCTGGATTACTACATGATATAGGTAAAGCTGTAGATCATGAAATAGAAGGACCTCACGTAGACATTGGTGTGGATTTAGCGAGAAGATATAGAGAATCTAAAGAGGTACTTCATGCAATTGCAGCCCATCATGGAGATATAGAACCACAAACTGTAGAAGCAGTACTTGTACAAGCAGCTGATGCAATATCTGCTGCAAGACCAGGTGCACGAAGGGAAACTTTAGAAGCTTATATAAAGAGGCTTGAAAAATTAGAAGAAATTGCTAACTCTTTTGAAGGTATAGAAAAATCCTATGCAATTCAAGCTGGCCGTGAAATAAGAATTATGGTAAAACCTGAAGATATTAGAGATGATGAAATAATTCATACTGCTAGAGAGATTGTAAAAAGAATTGAATCCGAGCTTGACTATCCGGGACAGATTAAAGTTAATGTTATTAGAGAAACTCGTGCCATTGAATATGCAAAGTAATAATTTATATAGAAATATATAGAAATATGATCACTATTTTTAAGTTTTGTATGAAAATTCTACTTTTTAAAAAATCTTTCAAAATAAAAGAGGATTTTTAGTTTATCTGTAGAATTAGTAATATAAACATAAAATATATTAAAATAGTGTAGAGGGGGATATTTAATGGATGTATTAAAAGTATCAGCAAAATCAAGTCCAAATTCTGTAGCAGGAGCACTAGCTGGAGTTCTAAGAGAAAAAGGTAATGCCGAAATCCAAGCCATAGGAGCAGGTGCTTTAAATCAAGCAGTTAAGGCAGTAGCTATAGCACGAGGATTTGTGGCGCCTAGTGGAATTGATCTAATTTGTATACCAGCTTTCACTGATATTGAGATTGATGGTGAAGAGAGGACAGCTATTAAGTTAATAGTTGAACCAAGATAGGTTATGGGGTGAAGTATAATAAAAAAACCTGCTAATTTTAGCAGGTTTTTTTATTAATATCTAAAAGCATCTTGATACTAAAGTTGAAAGTTGTATATAATATAACTATAATGTAAAAGGAGAGCTTAATATGATATTTGATTTACACGTACATACTACTTATTCCGACGGACTGCTTACCCCTAATCAAGTAGTGGATTTAGCCATAAAAAAAGGGATTGACGGCATAGCCATTACAGATCACGATACCATATTAGGAATAGAACCAGCTGTTTTATATAGTAAGAGAATAGATGGAGTATTTATAATTCCAGGGATTGAACTAGGATGCGTTTATAAAAATAAGGATATTCATATATTAGGATATTTTATTGATTATAAATCACCTAACATAATATATGAAACCAATAGATTAAAAGAGGATAGAGTTTCTAGAGGACTAAAAATGATAGAGAAGGTAAATTCCTTAGGAATGAAATTAGACCCTCTAGAGATTAAGGCTTTGGCAAAGGATGATTATATTGGTAGACCTCATATAGCTAGAGCTATGGTAAATAAGGGCTATGTTAATAGCGTCCAAGAAGCATTTGAAATGTACTTGGATAGAGGAAATAAAGCTTTTGTGGAAAGACATACTTTAAGTGTAAAAGATGCAATAGAGCTTATACATAAATTAAATGGAATAGCTATACTAGCTCATCCTGGATTAATAAAGGATAGAAGTATAATAGAATACTGCATAGAAGAAGGCATTGATGGGTTAGAAGCCATACATTCTAAACATACTGAAGGTGATGTTAAAAGCATATTGGATATTGGAAAGAAACACAATCTAATAATCACTGGAGGTTCAGATTGTCATGGTGAAATCATAAATGGAGATTATTTATTAGGAAAATACTATATTGATATAGACCATATTTCAGAAATGAGAGGAAGGATATAATGACAAAGTATAGAAGTGAAAGAAATAGGCAATTTCCTTCTAAGATTAGTACTACTTCCTTTGTGAAACTTTATATTTTACATCTACTTAAGGAAAAAAGCTATTATGGAAATGAAATAATAGATGAAATCAAGAGTAGATTAGATGAAAAATGGGAGCCCAGCCCTGGAATGGTATACCCCCTTCTTAGAGAATTGGAAGAGGAAGGCTATGTTACTGGTTGGTGGGATGAACCAGATAAAAGGTCTATAAGGAGATACCGTCTTACAGATGAAGGATACAAACACTATCAGATAATCTTATTGCAGTATAAGCCTATATTTGAGGATTCATTACATATTGTACAGAGTGTACTTAAAGATATATACAATATGAAGTTTTAATACTTAACTAATAAAAAGAAATAAAACTTTTTATATAAAGTAAAAATAGAGTCTTCAATTAATTTCATTATAAAAAGTTTTGTTTTAATTAATGGACAAGCTGCTCTTTTGCTAGTCCATAGCATAATAAAATGATAAAATGGAGGTTGTTAATATGGATCTAAATCTATCACAAAAGGGATTAAAAATTTCTCCATCAGTAACCCTTGAGATTACTGCAAAAGCAAAAGCTATGAAAGCTGAAGGAATTGATGTTGTAAGTTTTGGAGCTGGTGAGCCGGATTTTAATACTCCTGAAAATATCAGGAAAGAAGGTATTAGAGCAATAGAAGAAGGTTTAACAAGATACACTCCTGCTTCAGGAATAATCGAATTAAAAAAGGCTATATGTGAAAAGCTTAAAAATGATAATAACCTTGATTATTCACCAAGCAATATAATCATATCTAGTGGAGCTAAACATTCCATATATAATGCTTTAATGGCAATCATAAACCCAGGAGATGAAGTCATAATAGCTGTACCTTATTGGGTAAGTTATCCTGAGCTAGTTAAGATATCCGGAGGAGAACCAGTATTCATACAGACTAAGGAAGAAAATGATTTTAAATTTACCGTTTCAGATTTAGATAAGGTTTTAACCGATAAGACAAAAGCTATAATATTAAATAGTCCAAGCAATCCAACAGGTGCAATATATGATGAAGATGACTTAAAGGAAATTGCAGATTGGGCTGTTAAAAACAATATATTTGTAATCTCTGATGAAATATATGAAAGATTAGTATATGATGGAAAGCATATTAGCATTGCTTCTTTTAATGAAGATATTAAAAAGTTAACTATTGTAATAAATGGTATGTCTAAAGCTTATGCAATGACTGGATGGAGGATAGGATATGCAGCAGCTCACGAAAGCATTATAAAGGTAATGAGCAATCTTCAGAGCCATACTACGTCCAACCCATGTTCCATATCTCAATACGCCAGTGTAGTAGCATTAACAGGGGATCAAAGTAGTGTAGAAGAGATGAAAAAGCATTTTGAAGAGAGAAGAAACTATATGGTAGAGACTATAAATTCAATAGAAGGATTAAGCTGTAGAAAGCCAAAAGGTGCTTTTTATATAATGATCAATATTACACAATTAAAAGGGAAAACCATAAGAGGAACAAAGATTAATAGTTCCTTAGATTTTGCAAAGGTTTTACTTGATGAAGGCAAGGTGGCAGTTATACCTGGAATAGGTTTTGGTGATGATGATTATATTAGATTATCATATGCAACATCCATGGAAAACATTAAAAAAGGCCTTGGCAGAATTAAAGAAATCGTTGAGAACGATTAATTAGTATGATATATTAAATAGACATTCAGGGTTTACATAACATTATTATGTAAACCCTGTTTTAAAATTCAAGGATAGTTGGTGGGTATATGAAACGATATTTAAAAAATATGAATGCATTATCTATTGAAGAGATTAAAAAATTAAATGAGAGTAAGGTTTGTGTAATCGGCTGTGGAGGATTAGGTGGATATGTAATCGAGATGCTAGGACGAATAGGGATAGGATATATAACAGCAATAGATGGAGATGTATTCGATGAAACCAATTTAAATAGACAGCTAATGAGCCATACGAAAAATATAGGGATGGGAAAAGCAGAAGAAGCTAAGAAGAGGATGAAATTGGTAAATCCTCATATACATATAGAAGCTGTTAAAGCTATGGTAGATGAGTCCAATATAATATCCCTTATAGAAGATCATGATGTGGTAGTAGATGCGTTGGATAGTATTAAAACTAGGTTCGTGGTTCAGTCCAGCACATCGAAGTTGAATATCCCCATGGTTCATGGAGCTATTGGAGGATTTTACGGTCAGGTAACTACTATTTTCCCCTATGATAACACCCTAGATTTTATCTATTCGAAGGACAATAGGGAAGACAAGGGGATAGAAAAAGAGTTAGGCAACCCATCCTTCACTCCTCCACTGATAGCATCCATAGAAGTTGCAGAGGTAGTAAAGATACTTCTTAATAGGGGAGAATTATTGAGGAGGAAAGTACTATACATAGATGTGATGAATAATAGTTTTGATTTGGTGGACTTCGATTATTGACTATAATATAATTATGTAAACTTAAGACTATAAGATACAAGAGGACGGTTTGAAGTAACACCTTGTGTTGCTAACTATAATATATAAAGGCGATAATTATATAAAAAACTAAAAGTAAAAGGGGAAGCGTAGAAATGGATAGGGTGGTGTAGTGAAAAAAGACGGTATTATATATGTAGAATAAGCTGTTATTCATATATTGAAGTATAAAGTACGTCAGCAATAGGTTTTGCTGACTTTACTATTATTGGGGGAATTAATATGTTCAATAAAAAAATATATAAAAAATTATTTTTTATTCTTATTATTTTTATACCTATTTATATTTCAATAACAAAACCATATATTCGAAAAATAAAAATAAAAAATAAAATAAAAAAAAGGTACAATATAAATATTAATTTAAAGGATAAGCTAATAACAGCCAAAGAAAGTAAAACAGAATGGTATGGGGAAAAACAAAGTTTCACATTATTGGAATCTAAAAATCAAGATACTCTAAATAGTTATTTTAATAACATAGAACTAAATAAGAATGAACTAAAATTTATTTCAATAAAGAGAATTATTGAAATAGAAAATATTTTAAATATAGAAAAGGAAAATAGAATAAATTTTAATGATAATTATAATTATCAAATAATTAAAAAACGCAAAAGAGCATTAAGCTCAAGTTCAGAACAATACAATAATTATTTGTATATAATAACAGTTAGAGAAGGTAATAAATATAAAATATTTTTAATAGAAGATTTAAGTGTTTTAGATTTAGAAAGAAGCCATCTTTAATTATGAATTTCAGCTAATTTATAATTTTAAATTCCAATATTCCGTCTTTTAAAAAACACAAAAGAACCATCCCTTTGTGATGCCGTATTTACCATAATATTATTACGTAAACCAAAGCGGTTGATATGCAGAATTAAAAGTAAAATGGGAAATTTTATTAGTTACTAATAGAGAGCAGGGAAGGGCAGTGAAAAGAAATGGTATTATATAGGTATATAGAATAGACTATTAAATAATCTATAATTAATATGAAGACAAACAATCAAACTATTAACCATAATATAATTATGTAAACTTAAGGCAGCTTAAAAGGTTAAACGATATAATTTTATTTATAAAAATATATGTTGGGAATTTTTAATTTATTTTTAAATATCCCCAAAAATAAATTATTTATTACCTATTTAATAAACTAAATAAAGCAGAAGAGGGTAAACATAAAAATAGAAGGGACTGAAAAAATTCTATATGAAACAAAATAATATCACAACAATTTCAATTATGTTATTCTAAAATCACTATAATTTATAAAGATGCAACAAATAAATCATAAATACCAATATTGACTACATAATAGAGTTGGATTTTTACTCTGTAAAATCAAATAGGCTTATAAAGCCCTAGTACAGCTTATGACGAATTTTGCACTGTAATCATATAAATACTCTAGGGTGACCGCAAAACACTCGTATAAGAGAAATAAAGAGCCTGTTTTTCATGGCTATTTCTATTTTTAATATTCTTAAAGATAAAAAAGATAAAACGACTCATTAAATTATATATTTAGTAAATAGACTAGACACTAGGAAATAATTATAAAAAGGTTGATAAAAATATTATGTGAAATAAATTATTTGAGCATAACTTTATTTCACATAATTAAAATCTCAAAAAGATAGGTTCTAATAAATTGAATACTTTTTTATTAAAAAGAAGGATTTTAAGTTTCTATGTAGAATTATATAAATAGATATAAATTTAGTCACAAAATAACTATTTTGTGACTAAATACTTTAAAAACTATGAAAAGAGGGATATATATGCAAGATATACCAATAATACTTGAAGATTATTTGAATTATATGGAAACCATTAAAGGTACTTCGCCTAATACTACAAAGGAATACTTTTTTGATTTACGTACTTTTTTTAGATTTATTAAACGTAGATATAGATTAGCAGATAAAGACATCCCTTTTGAAGAAATCGATATTAGTGATGTGGATGTTGATTTGATTAAAAAAATAAATATTCAGGATCTACATGCCTTTATATCTTATACCGATAAAGAAAGACACAATAGCAATTCTACTAAATTTAGAAAGGTTGCCAGTTTAAAATCGTTCTTCGACTACCTCTACTCTAAAATCGATGTAATTCCTCAAAATCCAGCAGATAGATTGGAATTTCCAAAGACGGATATTAGACAACCGGTATATTTAACCTTAGATGAATGTGAAAAACTTCTAAATACTGTATTGGATAATAAAAATGAAGTGTTTAGAAAACGAGACTATGCTATCATTATTCTATTTCTAAATTGTGGTCTTAGGCTATCGGAGTTAGCTAGCATCAATATAAATAAAATAAAGGACGATACCCTATATGTCATAGGTAAAGGCAATAAAGAAAGAACCATTTATTTAAACGAGGCTTGTATCAGTGCTATAAATGATTATATCGCTGTAAGACCTAAAGATGGCCCTGGCGATGAAGCTCTATTTTTAAGTATGAGAAAACAAAGAATGAGTAACAGAGCTATTCAGCATATGATAGATAAATATCTAGAGAAAGCAGGATTTGATACCTCTGTTTATTCAACACATAAGCTTAGGCACACTGCTGCTACCCTAATGTATAAACACGGCAATGTAGATATAAGAGCCTTGCAAGAGATACTTGGCCATGAGAATGTCTCTACAACTCAGATATATACTCATATTGATGATGAAAGATTAAGAGAAGCTGTTAAAAGTAATCCTTTAGCCAATTACATGCGTAAAAAGGCTAATAAACCTGAATAATATCCATAGCATTTTATGAATAAAGCTAAAGGAGATGATTTATATCTCCTTTAGCTTTTAGGGTTGTGTTTGATTGGGATCTTGATTAAGTCCCCTGGATAGATATATGCATTCTCCATCTGGTTAAATTCCATTATCTCATATACCATCTTTCTTACATCATACTTATCGGGCATATTCTTAACTGCTATATTCCATAGAGTGTCCCCTTCTCCTACTATTATTTCATTGTAATCTTCCTTATATGTAGAGCTATATGCTTCGTTGTTTTTAACAAATATAAAAACTAATATTATAGCTATAATGAATACCGATATTATAAAAGATATAAATTTTTTTAAGTTTACTATCCTATACTTTTTTCTCCTCGTAACTCTTTGATTCATTTTTATCACCTCGCACATTAGTTCTAAGTACGTTAGTTCTAAACATCTGTTCGTTTAATTATATTCTAATCAAACATTAGTTCCTTGTCAATAGGTTTTTGAAAATAAAGAACGAATGTTTGATTTTTAAATCGTTATATGTTATAATAAGTTAAAAATATCTGCCAATAAGATTGATATTTAGAGAAACTTAGATATTACTTTTCTAATATATTATGCGAGGTGTTTATTATGTATGAAGATTTAACTCAAACACAGATTGAAATTTTACATTTTATTAAAAAGCATATACAACAACAAGGATATCCTCCAGCAGTTAGAGAGATTTGTAAAGGTGTTAATTTGAAATCAACCTCTACTGTTCACAGACAATTAGAAAAACTAGAAGCAAAAGGATATATAAGAAAGGATCCTACTAAACCAAGAGCAATTGAAGTATTAGAGAGAGATGAGGATTCGTTATTTTCTCCTAAAAAAACCGTAGATATACCCGTTATTGGCAAAGTTACTGCAGGACAGCCGATTCTAGCTGTAGAACATATAGAAGATACTTTCCCGGTACCTATAGAATTGGCGGAACGCGGCCCCCTTTTCATGTTAAAGGTTCAAGGAGAAAGTATGATAGAGGCAGGTATTTATAATGATGATTACGTCATAGTTAAACAGCAAAACGATGCTATAAATGGGGATATTGTAGTAGCTCTTTTAGAGGATGAAGCTACTGTAAAGAGATTTTTCAAGGAAAAAGAACATGTACGTCTACAACCTGAAAACGAAACTATGTCCCCTATATTGACTAAAGATGTAACCATTTTGGGGAAAGTAATTGGTCTATACAGAAGATTTTAAATTCATTTTTCTCTAGTATAAAAAAACAAGCTAACCTTATAAGGTTAGCTTGTTTTTATCGATTAAATCATTAATATAAAGATTGTTTAAAGATTTCATAATTCCTAGCTTACAGTGTTCATAAGTTAACCCACCTTGATAATAAGCAAAATAAGGATCTCTCATAGGTCCATCGGCGCTTAATTCTATAGATGAGCCTTCGATAAAGCCTCCAGCTGCCATTATAACTTCATCTTCATAGCCTGGCATATCCCATGGCATAGGTGTTACATATGAATCGACTACAGAGGCTGCTTGAATTCCTTGACAAAATTCAACTACCCTTTCAGGAGAGTTAAACTTTACTGCTTGAATAATATCGCTTCTATCATCATCTATATCGGGTATTATTTCAAACCCTAGTTCTTTGTAAACAATCCCCATTAGTGTTGCTCCTTTTATAGCCTCTGAAACTATATGAGGTGCTAAAAAGAGCCCTTGCAACGTAGCTCTGGTTGTTCCAAAAGTTAATCCGCAATCCTTTCCTAGCCCAGGAGCTGTACTTCTATTGGCGACTTGTTCGACTAAATTAGATTTACCTACTATATAACCCCCTGCTAATGCTAATCCTCCACCTGGATTTTTAATTAAAGAACCAGCCATTATATCTGCACCTACATCGGAAGGCTCTTTTGTTTCTACAAATTCACCATAGCAATTATCTATCATGATTATAATGTCCTTATTTACATCTCTAATGGCTTTAATAACCTTCTCTATTTCATCTATAGTTATAGCTTTTCTATCGCTATACCCAGTAGACCTCTGTATAAGTAGTAATTTTGTTTTTTCAGATATATTATTTATAACCTCTTCTATATCAATTTTTCCGTTATCTAAAGGTATTTCCTTATATTTTATGCCATAATCTATTAATGTACCTTTCTGATCTCCTTTAACGCCTATTACCTTCTGCAATGTATCGTAGGGGCTTCCTGCTATGGATATAAACTCATCATTTGGTCTTAATAAGCCTGATAAGGCCAATGTAATAGCATGAGTACCTGAAACTATTGTTGGTCTAACTAGGGCATCTTCGGTATTAAAAACTTTGGCATAAATTTGTTCCGTTTTATCCCTGCCTACATCTCCATATCCATAACCGCTAGACCCATTAAAATCCGTAGAGCTAAGTCTAGACTTCTGCATACTATTGATAATCTTATATTGATTATATTCTTTTATTTCATTTATTCTATTAAATTTTTCCACTATCAATTTTTCTTTGTCGTTTACAAATCTTATAACTTCTTCTTCCAACTCAAATTGTTTACATAATAATTTTATTATATACTCGTTCATCTGTTGTCACCTTTCTAGTATAGATTTAAATACAAAAGCCTCTGATATTATCAGAGACATCTGTAAAGTCCAATTACTCTTCGTCTAAAACTTTGCTTGCTAAGTTAATTTGTTTACTAGGTATTATAGTTGAAATAGCATGTTTATAGATAAGTTGCTGCTTTCCTTCACTATCCAATATAATAGTATAATTATCGAAACCTTTGACTAATCCTTTAATTTGATATCCGTTTATTAAGTAAACTGTAATACTCAAATTTTCCTTTCTTGCTCTATTAAGAAAAACATCTTGCAAATTGATTGTGCTTTTCATAATACTCCCTCCTTTATTTTGTTTATAATTTTTAAAGAAAACACCTTTTATACTTAATCTATTTATAAAACCAAATTCTATTTATAAGAATTTGTAGTATAATCTACAATGTATTCGCCTACAGCATCAATGGAATTAAACTTATCTACATCAATCCATTTAATTCTATTATCTCCTCTAAACCAAGTCAACTGTCTTTTTGCATATCTTCTAGTATTTCTTTTAAGTATTTTAATGGCTTCATCTAGACTTATTTCATTTTCTAAATAGGAGATGATTTCCTTATAACCTATACCTTGCATCGACGTTAACTCTCTATTATATCCCATATCCATTAAAGATCTCACTTCTTCAATTAATCCATCGTCAATCATCATATCGACTCTTTTGTTAATACGAGAATATAGCTTAGCCCTATCCATAGTTAACCCAATCATAGTTAAATTATATTTATCTGTTTTCTTTCTAAAATCTTTATTATAATAGGACATAGGCTTACCCGTTTCATGAAATATTTCTATGGCTCTAATTATTCTTTTTCTATCATTAGGGTTTATACGTTTTGAAGAAGCAGGATCTATGGTAGATAATATATCGTGTATATATTGATTTCCGTGAAGTTCAGCTAAACTTTCATATTTCTCCCTTAAATCTTCATTTGGTTCTACCCTAGTAAATTTTAATTCATATACTAAAGAATTAAGATATAATCCTGTACCTCCTGCTATTATTGGAAGCTTTTTTTTCTTGTTAATATCTTCGATGTATTTTTCAGCCCTTTTTTTAAAATCAGCAACTGTAAATTCTTCATCAGGATAGACTATATCTAACATATAATGAGGTATATTATCCATCTCCTCTGCTGTTATCTTAGCAGTCCCTATATTCATATACTTATATATTTGCATTGAATCTGCAGAAATTATCTCTCCCTTTAACTTTTTAGCTACATCTATAGATATAGCTGTTTTTCCTACGGCTGTTGGTCCGACTAATACCAACAGGTTTTGTTTAGTTTCCATCTAATCATCCTTCTACATAATTCTTTTAAATTCTTTTTCAATGTCTTCCTTCGATATTTCAATAATAGTTGGTCTTCCGTGAGGACAGGTATAAGGATTTTCCGTTTTGCTTAATTGATCAAATAAGCTTTGAATTTCAATATCCCTTATCTTATCACCACTTTTAATAGCATTTGTGCATGCAATTTTGAATATCTTATTTAATTTTACATCATAACTGCTTTTTATATCAAGTTTAATCGCATCTATTAATTCTAAAAACAACTTCTTTACTTGAGGTTTACCAAACATTATAGGTACACCCCTAATAATTACACTATTAGTTCCAAATTCATCTACTATAAATCCTAATTTCTTTAATAATTCTATATTATCCATTACAATAGCAATTTCTGCATTTGTAAGCTCTACTATTTCAGGAGTCAATAGATTTTGGATTACAATCTTTTCGTTTTGAAATTCTTTTAAGTATTTTTCATACATAACTCTCTCATGCGCAGCATGTTGATCTATAATGAGTAATTTATTAAGCTCAGTATCTTCTGCTAATATATAAGTAGAGAAAATAACACCAATGGGTTTTAGTCTTTTTAAAACATTAACTACGTCAATCTTATCTTCCTTATTTTCATCTTCTTTGGGTTTCTCGGGTACAGATATAGGTGCAGGTACAGGTTCATCTTGAACAGAGTCCTTCTCATATACTACCACTCCATCATCTAATTCATCGTCTAGTATTTCACTTATACTAGCCTTATAATCCTTCGTTTCATAAATGTACTTATCATCGACTTGGGTTTTATTATTATTTTGTAAATAAATTTCTTCATATAGTAGAGGTATATCTTCTATTTTAGTATCTTTTTTATCCTGTTTAAATAATGTATTAGGAATAGACAAAGCGCTTTTTAAAGTGCTGTTTATAATATTCTCTAAAACTGCGTCAATCTGCTTTTGATTTATGAATTTAATTTGCTGCTTAGTTGGATGTATATTTACATCTATAAATGAAGGATCTATGTCGATAAACAGTATATATACTGGGAACTTGTTAATGGGTATCATGGATTTATACCTGTCCTCTATTATATTGGATATATGATCATTTTTAATATATCTATTGTTTACATATAGATATTGATGATTCCTATTACCTCTATAAAAAGTGTTATTTGATATATATCCATGTATATTAAATTCTAGACCTTTATGATTGATTTCAATTAGATTATCACTAAAATCTTTTCCTAATAGAGTATATATATTTGAAATTAAATCATTGTTCTTCGAAGTTCTTATAATAACCTTATTATCCTTAATATATTTAAAAGAAATGCCGTAGTTCCCTAATGCTAGTCTGTATATTATGTCGCTTACATTGTTTGCTTCTGCTATATCAGTTTTTAAAAACTTCGCCCTTACAGGAATATTATAAAACAAATCCTTAACAATCATAGTAGTTCCCTTAGGACAACCTGTAGGCATTTGTTTTATTATTTCTCCTTCTTCTATAAAAGCCTGTATTCCTTTAGCATTGCCATGTGTTTTAGTCAGTACTTCAACCTTTGAAACCGTGGAGATACTAGCTAAAGCTTCACCCCTAAATCCAAAGGACATAATCCTAAATAGATCATCTACATTAGATAATTTGCTCGTAGAATGACGTTTAAATGCTATTTTTAAATCATCTTCTAGTATACCATCGCCATCATCGGTAACTCTAATGTATGATTTACCTCCATTCCTGATTTCGACAGTAATATTATTTGAGTTAGCATCCATTGAGTTTTCTATAAGCTCTTTAACTATAGATGAGGGTCTTTCAATAATTTCTCCTGCTGCAATCTTTTGTATTGTCAACTCATCTAACATCTTTATTTTACTCATCTTATGCTCTCTCCTTAAGCTTTTTTGCTTCTTCGGCTAAGTCATATAGTATATTAATTGCTTCTAATGGAGTTAATCTAGAGATATCTATATTATTTATCTTATCGATAAAATAATCCTTCTTATAATCTAAAATATCCAATTGCCTATCAGGTTTTTCTATTTTGCTGGTTGCAGTAGACTCATGAGTTTTTTCTATTTGATATAGGATTTCATCAGCTCTATTGATAATCTCCTCATTAATCCCTGCTAATTTAGCTACATGGATACCATAGCTCTTATTGGTGCTTCCTTTTGCAATTTTTCTTAAAAATATTACATCATCACCTTTTTCTTCAACCAATACGGTAAGGTTCTTTATCCCATCTAAATTATCTTCTAACTCTGTTAATTCATGATAATGAGTTGCAAACAAGGTCTTGGCTTTTATATTCTTTGCAATATATTCAACTATGGACCAAGCTATACTAAGACCATCATAAGTACTTGTACCTCTCCCTACTTCATCTAATATTATCAAGCTATTTTCTGTTGCATTCTTAATTATGTTGGATACCTCATTCATCTCCACCATAAATGTACTTTCGCCTTGAGATAGATTATCAGATGCACCTATTCTAGTAAAGATTCTATCTACAATACCTATGCTTGCCTCTTTTGCAGGTACAAAGGAGCCTATCTGTGCCATTAAAGTTATAATTGCAACTTGTCTCATATAGGTAGATTTACCTGCCATATTAGGACCTGTTATTATTTGGACTCTATTTTCTTTATTATCTAGGTAGGTATCATTTGGTACAAACATTTCACTTTCTATGGTTTCTTCTACAACTGGATGCCTTCCTTCAACGATATTGATTATTCCTTTATTATTTAATGTGGGTTTAATATAGTCATTTTTGTAAGCAACTTGACTAAATGAATTTAAAACGTCTACTTGGGATATTTGTTTACTAGCCTTTTGAATTCTATGAATCTCAGATTTTACCTTAGCTCTAATATCTTGAAAGATCATATATTCCATCTCTACCATTTTATCTTCTGCCCCAAGGATTTTCATTTCCATTTCCTTTAATTTTTCTGTATGGTATCTCTCTGAATTGGTTAAAGTTTGCTTTCTTATGAAGTAATCAGGAACTAAGTTTAAGTTTGAATTTGTTACCTCAAAAAAATAACCCGATTTTTTGTTAAATCCAATTTTTAAATTTCTAATACCCGTTTTAGCTTTTTCTTCCTCTTCTAATTTAGCTAGCCAACTTTTACCTTCTATACTTGCTTTTCTAATCTCATCTAATTCTTGATTGAATCCTCGTTTTATAAGTCCTCCCTCTTTAATAGAGATAGGAGGACTTTCAACTATAGAATTATCTATTAAGTCATAAATATCCTTTAATGGATCAATTGCTATACCTAATTCCATCAGAATTTTATCATTGGATTGAATTAACAAGTTTTTTAATTCTGGTATCATACCTATGGACATCTTTAAGGAGTACAGATCTCTAGCATTACAATTACCATAAGATATTCTGCCCACTAATCTTTCTAAATCATATATACCTTTTAAACACTTCTTTACTTGATCCATCAATATAACATCATCAACAAATAATTCAACTATCTGCTGCCTTTTTTCAATTTCTTTCATATTTATTAAGGGCTGCTCTAACCATTTCTTTAATAGTCTGCCACCCATAGCGGTTGAAGTCTTATCTAAAATCCAAAGGAGAGTTCCTTTTTTTTCTCTATGCATAATAGTTTCATGGATTTCCAAGTTGGTACGGGTGTTGATATCCAGTATCATATATTCTCTTGGTTCATAATATTTGAGTTCTGATATATGTTCTAAGGAATCCTTTTGAGTGTTATAGAGATAGTCGATTAATTTTCCTGTAGAAATAACAGAATACATTTTATCCTTTAAACCTAGCTTTTCTATGCTGTTACCTTTAAAATGTTTGTTGATTATATCTACCCAATCGCTGTCAGCTATAGCATCATCGTCATATACATTTATAAAAGGATTTATCCTATTCTCTATGATTTTAATCATCTTTTTATTTTTCATGAAAGTATTATTGCATATTATTTCTGAAGGAAAAATCTTACCCAACTCATCTATAATAAAGTTATAAGAGGTTTTAATGTCCCCTATATATTCTGTGGTATACATCTCTCCTGTGGAGCTATCTACATAGGATAAACCCACTCCTACATCATCAATATATATGGATACAAGGTAATTGTTGGATTTTTCATCTAGTATATTTGAATCCGTTATAGTTCCAGGAGTAACTATTCTTATTACATCTCTTTCTACTAAACCCTTTGCTACAGATGGATCTTCTAATTGCTCGCATATAGCAACTTTATATCCCTTCTCTACTAATTTAGAAACATATACTTCTGATACATGATGAGGAACACCACACATAGGTGCTTTCTCATTTCCACCACAATCCCTTTGAGTCAATGCTATTTCAAGTTCTTTAGATGCTGTAATAGCATCATCGAAGAACATCTCATAAAAATCTCCCAACCGAAAGAATAATATACAGTCCTTATTCTTCTTTTTAATTGTCATATATTGTTTCATCATTGGTGTTAAATTATCCAAAATTACAACCTCCAAACTAAATAATACATCCTTCTAATGTAAAAGACTTCACTGTAGTTATCTTTACATCAACTAATTTACCTATTAAATCTTTTTCACCTTCAAAATGTACGAGTTTCCCCGTCCTTGTTCTACCAGACAATACATTTTCATTATTTTTACTGGTTTCCTCAGCTAAAACCTCTACTACTGTATCCATATATTTAAGATTTTGTTCATAGAATATAGGATATAGAGTATCTAATAATTTTTCAAATCTTTTATGCTTTATTTCATCAGGAACTTGATTTTCCATATTTGCTGCAATAGTTCCCTCCCTTATGGAATATAGAAAAGTAAAAGCTGAATCGTATTTGACCTTTTCAACTAGGTCTAAAGTTTCATTAAAGTCTTCTTCTGTTTCTCCTGGAAATCCAACTATTATATCCGTCGTTATGGCAATATTAGGTACTGCTTTTTTGATTTTATCTATCAATAGAAGATAATCTTCTTTTGTATATCTTCTATTCATCATCTTTAAAATCCTATTGCTTCCAGATTGTACTGGTAAATGAAGGTGTTCACATACTTTATCTAAATTTCCCATAGCTTGAATTAACTCGTCAGATAGATCTTTAGGATGAGAAGTCATAAACCTAATTCTCTTTATACCATCAATTTTATTTACTTCTTCCAATAGATCAGCAAAGGAATATTTATAACCTAAAGTTTTTCCGTAAGAGTTTACATTCTGCCCTAATAAAGTAATCTCCTTATAGCCTTGCAATGCCAAATTTTCTATTTCCTTTAATATGCTTTCAGGTTCTCTACTTTTTTCTCTACCTCTTGTATAAGGAACGATACAGTAGGTACAGAAATTGTTACACCCATACATTATATCTACAAAAGCTTTAAAGGAGTACTTTCGGTTAGATTCTATCTCCTCTATTTCCTTCTCGTCTTCCATTATATCTACTATAGTTTTACCAGTTTTTTGGTATCTATTAATAAGTTGAGGTAATTTGTGTATATTGCTAGTGCCAAATATAATATCTACATGTTTATATTTAGATATTATTACATTTCTAGCTTCTTCCCTCTGCATCATGCAGCCGCAGACGGCAATCATAAGTTCAGGTTTCCTTCTCTTTAAATCCTTTAATGCTCCTAGCTGTCCATAAACCTTTAATTCTGCATTTTCTCTTACAAGGCAGGTGTTATATATGATAAAATCACTTTTTTCTTTATCATCTGTTTCATGATATCCCATGCTCTCCAATAGCCAAGATATCTTTTCAGAATCGTGTTCGTTCATTTGACAACCATGTGTTTCAATAAAATAGAGTTTTCTTACTCCAGTTTTCTTACATTCAAAATCATTCCGAGCTTTAACTTCTGCTATTGCTTTCAATTGTTCTTCGTTTCTATCCATTTTTCCACCTCATATATTTTAATGTTTTGGTATTTTCTTTTTCATATGTATATTATAGCATAATAATATATAAAAAAAGAATCCGCTAAGGATTCTTTTTTGCCCACTAGACTGGATGTGATATCTTTTTTATACTAGACCATCACATTTATCGGCATTATATTTTAATAATAGCCATGTTAAATGTTTAGTATGGCGTTTTTCATCATCAAATTATATGATGTAATGTATTCCTAATATCATCATAAGGAATAATAGATAAGTATTGTTCATATAGTATGACAGCTTCAAGTTCACCCTTTATGTCGTCTCGTATATTGTTTAAAATTATCTGTTTATCATAATCTGGTTTATATGTCTGCATAGGTGATTTAGGACCTGGTGTGTTTTCGAAATGGTTTAAATATGCTTGATACTGAGCTGGGTCGTATTTGCGAAGTAATGAGAGAATCATTCCATAGTGATTTTTTCGCCTATCATAATCCCTTTCCAAACTTTATTAACATCTTCCATGTTTGAATTTGCAATATGCTCAGCATACCCATTTATTGCAACGATTTCCGCTATTAATATCTCTCTTAATTTATTTGTATCAAGTATAGCAATTCCTTGAGGTTGTCCATGGGATTTGGTATAGCTCATTTTATCCCTCATATAAAATGATTCTATAACATATTATTCATTAGTATGGGGTTATGTTATAGATTATTGAAAGTAAAATACAAAACTCACTTTTAAAGAAGTGAATTTTGTATTCTTATTCTAATATCTAGTCTATTAATTTTATGAGCATAACACTACAGATCCAAAAGGCATATTTCCAACTGGTATAGTAGCAATAACGGTATTGGTAGCTCCATCAATTACTGAAACTGTATTGTCACCAACATTGGTAACATAGATTAAGTTGTTATTTGAATCTATTCCAGCATATAGAGGTGTATTTCCTACAGGTATAGTAGCAATTACTGTATTTGTATTTCCATCTATAACGGATACCGTATTATCAGCAATACTAGGGGCATAGATTAAATTAGTAACAGGATTTACGGTTACCGTTTGTGTTTGATTTCCCACAGGTACAGTGGCAATAACTGTATTTGTAGCTCCATCTATAACAGATACTGTATTGTCACCAAAATTAGGAACATAGATTAAATTGGTATTTGGATTTACACTTGGTATAACAGGATCGTTTCCTACGGGTATAGTAGCAATAACATTGTTTGTTGTTCCATCTATGACGGATACGGTATTATCAGATTGGTTTGTTACGTAGATCAAATTGGTATTTGGATTTACACTAAGTCCATCAGGAGTATTTCCTACAGGTATAGTAGCAATTACTGAGTTAGTTGTTCCATCAATAACGGATACGGTGTTGTCATTAATATTGGTTACATAAACTAGGTTGGTGTTTTGATTAACTCCAACTCCTTGAGGCAAATTTCCAACGGGTATGGTTGCAACAACTGTATTGGTAGCTCCATCTATGACTGAAACTGTATTATCAACTCTATTAGTAACATAAATCAATCCAGTGTTTGGATTTGTCGCAACGAAAGCAGGCGCAGCTCCAACAGGTATGGTTGCAATTACTGAGTTAGTTGTCCCATCAATAACAGATACTGTATTATCACCTATATTAGTTACATAGATATCACATGTAACTGTAGGCGGCGGTGTAGGTGTTTGTGGACATTTTACAATAATTTTAAATTCCCAGCGACCACATTTTTTAGGACAAGGTAAGCAATTTGATTTATCCATATGATTATTGTATATATATGACATAATAAACCTCCTTTCTATATAACAATTTATCTCTATAATATAATATGAAAAATAATTTAAATGGTTTATGCTTAAGTGTAAACAACAGAGAATTCTCATTAAAAAATGAGATCTATTTTCAAAAAAGAAAACGGCGGTTTTGATTGTTATTCCAAAACCGCCCCATGCCCATGGCCACATTTTGACCGCAAAACATAAAAACATAATCTGCCACAACTGCGTTTCTTTATTATCGCAATTGTGGCAGCATTCTTTTGTAATTTACATTAGTTCTGTGAAATGGATTCTATATTTTCAATGTTTAAATTGCCTTTCGGAACGATTGTGAATCGCTTGAATTAGATGTTTTTGAGTTTTAAATCATATCATCCCGGAGTGCGTCAATAATATTTTCTTTTTTTATCTTGTTAGTGGCATACAGCATTGTAATGAATACGATAAAGAGCACGCTGAACATGCTGATTGCTATACTACCCCACGGTAATACAAAATCGAAGTTATCCATTCTTTCCGCGGTAACTATTCCTTTGTAAATCAGCCAAGAAGAGATTGTCGCTATGGGAAGTCCGAATAGCAACGTCCTCATGCCATAAAAGATACACTCGAAATTCATCATCTTATTGAAATCGCGATCCGACATCCCTACAGAACGGAGCATGGCAAGTTCACGCCTGCGTAATCTAATATTTGTAGAAATGGTGTTGAACACATTGGCAACCGCAATCAAGGAAATCATGATGACAAAAACATAGGTGAACATATCAATAACAAATGTCATACTGCGGTATTGTTCAAGTATCTCATAGACATTGTATAGCTTATAGTCAGACGCAATTCCTGTGCCTTGAATCATAGCTTCCATTTCAGACACCGATTGAGAAGGATTCTTTGACAGAAAGCTTAGGCCTATATGCGCATTGGTATCAACTGGAGTTTCAAACTTATCTTTGAGCGAATAGGGAATCGTCACCATAAAAATATCTGGATTATGCTGCTCATGCCCGGAAGATGAATTTGGGGGCGGATCCAACTTGTAAGTGTTAGCAAAAGTAATGTTTATACTTTGCCCATGTTCCATTAATAGCTTATCATTTGTTTCAGGAATGACGCTGAGCGTCATGGAAGGACTTCCAAACATATCAAACACTTCAGTTGACCCGTCTTTCTTATCAACCCGCTTTTTGGCACAGGCAATCATTTTTGCGTCCTGCCCGGTATATTCTTCAACGGGCAAGCCCAATTCTTTAATAAAACTCAGATATTCGCTGTCTTCAATAAACTGTATATCCACTGGCAGATGAACCGTTTCGTCCGTCGCATCATAATTCATGTATTCCCGGTAACGGTCTGTAAAATCACTTTTCTTAACTACGCATGAATATTCAAAAACTGATTGATACGAACTTTCGTAAACCCCCTCTGCCGTTTTGAGTTTGTCGTAAAGCGGGAGCATTTCACTGTCATCTATATCCTCAGTGGTAAAAAAGATATCATAGTCCATGTCCACTATATACTGTTTCGAAATCCGTTTCAGAGTTGTTCCAAAAGCATTTCCCGATACAAACAGCACAACGCTTAAAGTAAGTGATAACACGATGCTACGATAGCGTTTTTTGTTTCTCTTAAAATTCTTTAGTGCAAGGGTACCCTCTAAACCATAAATACTTTGCACGAGTTTTGACGTTTTCACAGCTTTCGACTCGATTTTGACCTCGTTGGTCTGGCGAATACTCTCCATCACAGAAGTGTTTGCGGCTTTCTTAGCTGGGATATAAGCTGAAATCAAAATGGTAACCAAACTAACCACTGTCGCCACGACAATTACAGGGGCAGATATCGACAAGGTTAAAGGCACAGTGCTGTGAAGAATGTTCCCGAATTTCCCTGCGACAATAGGAATTATAAGCCTAATACTGCCTATGCCAACCATAACGCCAATGGGTATGCCTATTGCGCCAATGCAAAGTCCCTCAAACAGTACCGAATTTCGCAACTGCCTTGCCGTAGCGCCTACAGATGAAAGAATCCCGAACTGGCGTATACGTTCGTTCATCGAGATATTGAACGAGTTATAAATCAGAAAAATCGAGCCTACCATTATTATAGCAACCAGAATGCCACCAATCGTGTACAAGAGCGTGTTGAACAGTTTGTTTTCTGAAATACCCATGAAGCGCAGTACATAATCATTTAAGACATAAGAAGTTGCTCCAGCTGTGCTGCTTGCGTAAGCCTTTGCTTGGCGTGGGTTTTTAAGCGTGACAAATATACTGAAATTGTCTGCTTGATTCCTATTATCTGCTTTTGTTATCAAGGTGTATCCTGGTGCAGAATGTTCCTCAAAACCTGGTCTTTCGCAGATACCCACAACCGTATAAATTCTTTTTGTTTTTGGCACAAAAACTTCTTTGCTTTCTTCCGATTCTCTCCCGGACAGATAAGGGTTGTGTTGACCGAGATTCTTGTTTCCATTCATACGACTTCCAACAGCAAGTGAAAGCGTGTCGCCCACATTGAATGTAACGCCGCCCTTTATTGCTACGTGGGATGGGACAAGAATCTCCCCGCTGTTTTCAGGCAATCTGCCTGAAATCAAAGTTATGGGCAAGGTATCAAAGGTTTCCTTGCTAAATCCAGATACAAAAAGATAGGGTTTTTCGGGGCTTTTCCCGCCGTCAAGGTTTGCATAGCCGATATTTTCAAATGTTGCGGTGTTTAAAACCCCATTATCGTGGGTTCGTTCCTGCACAAAAGAGGAAGGAACATCTAAAAACTCAACGTGCCAACCACCATATTTAGCAATAGAACCGTTTATCAAAAAATTTAACAGAGAAGTAGCAAAGGCGGCGACTGCCGTAATCATGGCGGCAGACAGAACAACTCCGATAACTGTCACAATCGTTCGGGTGCGGCTTTTTTTCATGCTTTGCAGGGTGACTTTGTTGAAAATGTTCATACTCTCACCCTCTCGTCTCGTACTACTTTGCCGTCTGATATGCCGATAATGCGATCTGCCTGCAGTGCAATATTTTCGTCATGGGTCACAAGGAGCAAAGTCTGCCCATATTTTTTATTGCTTTCTTTCAATAGTTTGATGATTTCATGTCCATTTCTGCTGTCTAAACTGCCGGTGGGTTCGTCGGCAAGCATGACCGCTGGGGCGTTCATCAAAGCACGTCCTATAGCAACCCGCTGTTGCTGACCACCCGAAAGCTGATTGGGTAAATGGGTTTTTCGGCCTTTTAGCCCCAATAGGTCCAACAAGTCATTCAGCCGTTCTTCGTTGATCTTCCTTTTGTCCATTAGTATAGGCAAAGTGATGTTTTCCACCACATTCAAAGTAGGAATGAGGTTATGAAATTGGTAAATCAGTCCGACTTGTCTCCTACGGAAAATAGCAAGTTTTTCATTACTTTGCGCATATACATCCTGCCCATCCAAATAAATCTTTCCACTTGTCGGTACGTCTACGCCGCCGATTATGTGAAGCAATGTGGATTTGCCAGAACCGGAGGAGCCAATGATTGCAGTAAATCCCCCCTTCTCGATTGTGAGCGAAACATGGTCAATGGCAGCAACTTGGTTTTCGCCCTTGCCATAGACTTTGCATAAATTTTCAATTTTTAAAAATTCCATTATGTGAATCTCCTTTCTCATGGTTTACCTATATAATAGAACTTTTAACTTACATCTATGTGACTTTCAGGTGAGAGATTCGTCACTTTAAAAAACGAATAGCAAAAATTGCACCACCCTGGGGGTGATTTTTTGCGGTAATTGTCCCTCCCTGCCGTGTTATAATCATCTTACAGAGAGCCAATCCAATCCCGTATCCTATCGCACTTGCGTTTTTCCCGCGATGAAACCTATCAAACAGGCAGGGCAAATCTTCTTTTTCAAAGCCTACACCGCTGTCGTGGATGGTAATCTCGGTAAACAGTGGGTTGTCCGTGCATACAATTTCAATCTTCCCGCTCTCGCCTATATTTTCTATGCAATTTTTGAGGATATTTTGAATTGCTTCCGAAAGCCAACCAGAATCGCCTTGAATAATTATCCCTTTTGGCACGTCTATTTGTAAATCAATATTATGCAGTTCCATTGGGATTAGAAATGGGCGAAGCGCGGCGTATATAAGAGTATTTGCATCTATCTGCTCACTTTGGAACACCACAATCCCTGCATCTAAGCGGGATAATTTCAACAGGGAAGTAAGTAGCCAATCCATCTGTACAAACAATTCTTTTGTTTCCCGTATCAATGCTTTCCGTTCATTTTTGTCAGGGTTATTCTCTAACAGTGATAGAATAAGGTTCACGGATGTGAGAGGGGTGCGGAGTTGGTGGGCTATATCAGCTAGCGAATCGGCAAGATGTTCTTTTTCCTTTTTCAGTGCCTCGTTTTGCTCTCGAATACGCAGTGTCATTTTTGTTATCTCGCTTTGCAAAATGGAAAGTTCGCCCTCGTCCGATTTACCAATATACAGATGATCAGCATTATGAAGCACAAGATCGATTTGATCTGAAATCTGCGCAATGCTTTTATATCGGGATTTGGTAAACACAAAAAACGCTGTTCCAAAGGAGATAGTAGAACCAATAGCAAGGATTCCTGCCAACCTATTTATTGCAAATCCCAGCATTACAGTGGCAGCGGCCATTAAGAAGAACAAAATGGCAAACTGGCGAAACTCTTTATTCCGAAGCATACTACTCTCCCCCCAATCTATACCCCGTCCCGCGAACGGTTAGAATTATTTTCGGGTTTGTTGGGTTGCTTTCTATCTTCTCCCGCAAGCGTTTGATGTATACAGTCAATGTATTGTCATTGACAAACTCGCCTGTCGCGTCCCATAATTCGTCAAGCAGCCTACTTCTTGTGATAATACTTTTTGGGTTGTTAATAAACACCAACAGCAAGCGGTATTCCAAGGCTGAAAGAAAGACTTCGCTGCCATCCTTTTTCACGATGCCGCTTGCCATATCGACATGAAGTCCGCAGATTTGAAAAGCCGATGGAGAACGTCCGCTTTTTCGCAGGGCTGTTCTAATTCGTGCGATTAATTCACGCGGACGAAAAGGTTTGGTGATATAGTCGTCTGCGCCCATGTTCAGTCCAGTAATAACACTTGCTTCATCACCGGAAGCCGTCAGAAAGATAACAGGAATATCTTGTGTTTCTTTGATTGCCGTGCAAACTGTAAAGCCATTTCCATCAGGCAAAGAGATATCAATCAAAGCTAAGTCAAATTTATTTCCGACAAGGGTGTCAAGGGCTTCGTTTCGCGTAGGAGCGTGGGTGACTGTAAATCCCTCCGAGCGAAGTAAAAGCTCAAGATTTTTAGCAATTGCCTTATCGTCCTCAACTAAAAATATCCGTTTCATTTATTTTCACCCTCCTCTACTTTACTGTCTCTATATCGTCTGTCGGCCGGTTTTTCAGCGTCAACTGGAATAAGCCATGTATTTCCCATTTTTTTAGCTCCCTTAATCCGTCCAGCAGAGCAATGGTATACTACCATTCTATCTGTGATTCCCCAATTTTTTGCTATTTCTTTTGTTGTAATATAATCCATGCTCAATCCCTCCAATGCTCTTATTATATTTCTTTTGACGGAAATACACAAGCTAATGTAAATTGTTTATAAATTACTATAAACAATGGAAAGTTTCCATTAAAAAATGAGCCCTATTCAATATAGAGCTCATTTTTTAATATTTTTTATGAACACAATACGTCGGCACCAAATGGGAAGTTGCCAACTGGAATCGTATCGATTATCATATTGGTGGTGCCATCGATTACGGATACGGTACCATCACCAGCATTAGTAACATAGATTAGATTATTATTTGTATCTATTGCAGCATAGAGTGGTTGAGTTCCAACAGGAATTGTAGCTATTACAGAGTTGGTATTTCCATCTATAACGGACACTGTGTTATCAAATTCATTAGGAACATAAATTAAATTGGTAACAGGATTTACATTTACTGTTTCTGGTGAATTTCCCACAGGTATCGTAGCTATTACAGAATTGGTATTTCCATCTATAACGGATACCGTGTTGTCTCCAAAATTAGGAACGTAGATTCGATTGGTAACAGGATTTGCTTTTGGTATAATTGGGATATTTCCTACAGGAATTGTAGCTATTATTGAATTAGTAGCACCGTCAATTACTGATACGGTACCATTAGATTCACTAGTGACATATATTAGATTCGTATTTTGATTTACGCCAGTTCCAATAGGACTATCTATACCAGGTATGGTAGCAACCACAGAATTAGTGGTACCGTCTATTACTGATACGGTATTACTGCTAAGGTTTGGGATATAGATTAAGTTGGTATTTGGATTTACACCTACATCAACAGGAAAATTTCCCACAGGTATTGTAGCAACAACGGTATTAGTATTTCCATCGATAACAGATACGGTACCATCATTTCTATTTGCAACATAAACTAATCCAGTGCTTGGATTTGCTCCTATATAAGCAGGTAAGTTCCCGACTGGTATAGTTGCAATTACAGTATTAGTACTTCCATCTATAACTGATACTGTGTTGTCATCAGTATTTACAACATAAATATCACATGTTAGGGGTACTGGACCAGTTGGCCCTGTTGGACCAGTTGGTCCTGTCGGTCCCGTGGGACCTGTAGGTCCTGTAGGACCAGGCGGACATCTTATGATGATTTTGAACATACAATTGTCATCTTCTTTAGGACAAGGTAAGCATCTTGATCTATTCCAATAATCATAATTCATATATGGCATATTAAATCTCCTTTCTATATAACAGTTTATCTCTATAATATAATATGAAAAACGATGTAAAAGGTTTATCGTTTCCTTAAGTAGAGTTTAATACCCCTCCTACCTTTTAATTAGAAAACAAAACTTGTTAAATAAATAACATAATCATAGAATTTTATATAGATAACTACCTTTTATGGTAAAATTATGTTATCATAATAATAGTGCGTAAATTTTTTCAAATTAGACGCTATTCGATTAATTAAGCTATATTAAAGGAGGTCATTGTATGAAATATTCCGACAGAATTGTAGCTATGCAGGAATCCCCTATTAGAAAGCTAGTTCCAGTAGCAGATGAAGCTAAAAGGAAAGGTAAAAAGGTTTATCATTTAAATATCGGTCAACCTGATATTAGAACTCCTAAGGAATTTTTTGAACCCATTAGGAACTTTCAAGAGAATGTATTAGCCTATGCCCATTCTCAAGGTATTAAGGAGTTAGTTGATAGTTTAATCAAATATTATGAAAAACATAATATCTATTTTGACAAAGATGATATTATAGTTACCAATGGAGGTAGTGAAGCCCTTATATTTTCACTTATTGCAACTTGTGATCATGGAGACGAAGTACTTATCCCAGAACCTTTCTATACTAACTATAATGGGTTTGGTAGTATGGCAGGCGTAAATGTAGTGCCAATTACTACTAAAGCCGAATGTGGATTCCACCTACCAGAGAAAGAGGAAATTACAAAACTAATTACTCCTAAAACTAAAGCAATTCTAATAGCAAATCCTGGTAATCCAACAGGAGCAGTATATACAAAAGATGAAATATACATGTTAAGGGATATTGCTAAAGAACATAATCTTTTCATTATAGCTGATGAAGTTTACAAAGAGTTTGTTTATGATGGGTTAGAATTTATGAGTTTTGCTCATCTTGATGATATTAGCGATAGGGTTATACTTACTGATAGTATTTCTAAAAGGTATAGTGCTTGTGGTGCTAGAATTGGCTGTATAGCTTCAAGAAATAAAGATTTAATGAAACAAGTGATGAAATTAGCCCAAGGAAGACTATGTGTAGCAACTATTGAACAAATCGGTGCAGCTAATTTAATCAATGTACCTGATAGTTATATTGAAGAAGTAAAACAGGAGTATTGGAAAAGAAGGGATGTAGTATATGATGCTCTTAAGGACATGGAAGGGGTTGTTTGTGAAAAACCTCACGGTGCTTTTTATGTAATAGCTAAGTTACCAATTAAAGATGCTGAAGATTTTGTAGTTTGGATGTTAAATGAATTCGATGTAAACAATGAAACGGTAATGATGGCACCTGCAGAAGGATTTTATGCAACAGAAGGCTTAGGAAAAGATGAAGTTAGAATTTCCTATTGTATAAATGCAGAAGATCTTAAAAAAGCTATGAATATATTAAATGAAGGATTAAAGGTTTATCCTGGCAGAATATAGCCTAAAAAAGAAAGAGTTATTGAATTTTCAAAGCTCTTTCTTTTTTATATATACCTTAATAAATTTAAACGATAATTAATCTTCTTGAATCAGTACATTTTCATAAAGTTCACATTTTTCACAGTTACATAGACCGCCGATATTATTTATGCAGGATATTGCTCCGCATTTCTTATAGTTATGCTTTCGTTTAGCTCGATTTGCTTTAGAATCTCTCTTCATAACTATCTACTCCTTATCCTTTATTTATATAAATTATATCATGAAATTTAAAGGAATGCAATAGATTTTTCTGATAATTGAAAACAAAAGCTAATAAACTTGCAATATTTCCTGCAATATTCCTTATATAATATAAAATTTGCAAGAATAAAATTATTATTGTTCATTTCAGGATTTGAAAATTTTCTGGAAAAACCCTTTATTATTTTCCATTTTCTTTACCTTTTCTTTAAGTTCAGCAACTTCATAAGATTTTTCCTTTATTTTCATCTTTAATTTCGCATTTTCACATATTAATACATCTCTTTCCTTGCTATTTATTTCATTTCTTAAAGATATAATCTCTTCTTTCAAATCTTCTATCATTTGATTACTATATTCACTCTTGCTATCAAGTACCTTTATTAAATCTTCAAAAAATGCTTCCTGTAAATTCAAACTAATCTCCTTAGCCAATTCTATAGAGTCTATATTCTCTTTTGGAACTACGCTAGTCAATGCAGTTTCTTCGTTGGAACTTATCAATAGTTCAGGAGACTTTATGATTAACTTGATCTGTTTATTACTAAACCCCTTATCTTGGAGAGATTTAATATACTGAAATAGCTCAATTTCATGGTAGGTATAATATCTATGATTTGCTTCATTTCTGGGAATTTCTAGCTCAAATTCCTTTTCATAATATCTAAGCACATGAGGAGGGTAGCCTGTCAACTCAGCTACTTCAGATATAGTATATTCTCTGTCAACTTCCAACATAAATTTACCCCCTTAAAAACGATCTTATATTAATATTCTTTAATATTTCCCAAAATCCTTTTTAAATGATAAACTTTTATATGGCAAATATTGATATAATACTGCAAATATCACCATCTAAAGATTTTTATTTTCATAAAAAACAAAAATGGCTGAAATATTTCAGCCATTTTATCCTTACAATATTATAATATAATCTCACTTTCCAATAATTTTACTAGTAGATTTACTGAATCCATGATATCATTTTTTGATGCCATTTCTATTGTACTATGAATATATCTAGTAGGAATTGATATTGCTCCTGTAGGCACTCCTTCCTTAGTCAAATGAATAGCACCTGCATCTGTGCCACCGTATTCTAATACTTCCATTTGATAAGATATCTTATTTGCTTTAGCTATTTCTACCATATGTTGTCGTAATTTTGGATGAGTTAGTATTGAACTATCCTTTACTTTTATTGCAGCACCCTTATGTAAAGCTACTGCAAAAGTTTTAGCATTTGGTGTATCTCCACTGCCAGTAACATCTAAAGCTATGCCTATTTCTGGATTAACTGTATAAGCAGAAGTTTTTGCTCCTCTTAATCCTACTTCTTCTTGTACGCTAAAAACAAAATATAAATCATTCTTTGGCTCTTTGATTTGTTTCATAGCTTCTATTGCCACATAACATCCTACTCTATCATCTAAGTATCTTGTAAATACTACATTATTACTTTCTCCATACTCCGAATTGTAAATACATACATCTCCTATATTGATAAGCTTTTCTGCCTCTTCTTTATTATTAACTCCAATGTCTATGAACATATTGGATAATTTAAGTTTAGAAATATCTGATGTAGGTTCAGATGATATTACACCTCTAACACCATTTTCAAATATAACCTGCTGACTCAACGTAACAAAAGGTGATATACCTCCAATATTAGTAAATCTTAAAAATCCATTATCATCTATAGCTGTAACCATAAGCCCGATTTGATCCATATGGGCTGAAATCATTATTCTCTTTCCATTACCCTTTTTTCTAGCAATTAAATTTCCTAAACTATCTACAGTAATCTCATCAACATAATCTTTAATTTGTTCTTCTATATATCCTCTAATCTTATCTTCATTTCCTGAAGGTCCATAGATACCTACTAATTCTTTTAAAAGTTGACTGTTAAGCTTCATACTATAGCTCCTCCTTTTTATATTCAGATAGTATAACTTTTAATAGTTTAAAAGTATTTTCATAATCATCTTTGCTCATAACAGATGTCGGTGAATGAATATTTCTACAAGGTACAGATATTGTAGCTGTAATAGAACCTCCCTTAGTAGTATGTATTTTTCCTGAATCATTTCCACCCATGGCACTTTTTCTATATTGATAAGGTATATTATTTGCCTCAGCAATTTTTACAATCTTTTCTCTAAAATCAGCATCGAATAAAGTCGTTCTATCTACTAAGGATATAGCTGGCCCTCTTCCTAAATAAGTTGGCACTAGATGGTCATCTAACTTTGGTACGTCATAACATAGAGTACCCTCTAATACAATACTCATATCTGGATCTACTGCATAAGCAGCTGGTCCTGCACCTACTAATCCCACTTCTTCCATAACGGTAAATACACCATAAAAATCAATATCTTCAATTTCTTTAATTAATTTGATCAATAGGCTACAGCCTACCCTGTTGTCTAAAGCTTTGGCTTTAACAAGTTCTTCACCAAGTTCGATGTATTGGCTGTCAAAAGCTACATAATCCCCTATAGATACAATTTTCTCTGCCTCTTCTTTAGTATTTACACCAATATCTATATATAGTTGGTCAATGCTCAAAGCACTTTGCCATTCCTCTCTTTTTTGTAGATGAATAGGCTTTGCTCCTATAACTCCTGATATCTTATCTTTACCTATTAAAACTGGTTTCGATACGAGAATTCTCTTGTCTATTCCTCCAACTGTTGTAAACTTAAGTAGTCCCATACTATCTATATCAGTAATCATCAGTCCTACTTCATCCATATGGGCTGTTATCATGAGCTTCTTTGAGTTGTTGTTTCCTTTTTTATGAACTATAATATTACCTATTTTATCAATCTTTAAATCATCTACATGGTCTTTTATTTCATCAATTATTATATCCCTAACTTCCTTTTCATTACCAGATACTCCAGATGCCTCAGTTAATTTTTTTAGTAACATAATAACCCCTCCAAATTTTCATTTGAAATAGAAGCTATAAAAAATGCTAATAATTTACCAGTATTTTTTATATCCATCATGTCTATAACTTCTACTGAAGTATGCATGTATCTTAAAGGTATAGATAAACATAGAGCAGGTATACCTTCTCTTGTAATCTGCATTGCTCTTGCATCGGTCCCAGTAGGTCCAGGTGAAATCTCAAATTGGAAAGGTATGTTATATTCCTTAGCTACTTCCACCATTTTTTCCCTCAATCCAGGATGTATATTTCCCCCTATGGTTATGCCTGGGCCTTTTCCCATATCTATAGTATCAGCCTTAGGTAACTCAGGAGTAGAACCAAATCCTACATCTATAGCAATACCTATATCTGGATTGATCTTATAAGTACTAGTAAATGCACCTCTCATTCCTACTTCTTCTTGTACAGTAGATACAAAATAGATGTCTGAGTCATGTTCTATTTTTGATAATTCCTTAATACATTCATACATAGCTACAATTCCTGCTTTATCATCTAATGCTTTACCAGTTACTCTATTACCTTGCAGCATCTTAAAATCTCTTTTAATGGTAATGGTGTCTCCTATGGTTAGGATATCTTCTAACTCTTCTTTTGAATATCCTACATCTATTATCATATCTTCCATTTTAATTGCCTTGTTGATTTCAGATGCTTCTTGTAAATGAGGTGGTTTTGAACCAATAACTCCAAAAAGGTCTTTATTTCCATGTACTATTACTTCCTGCCCTATAATGGTTCTAGGGTCTATACCTCCTATGCTGGTAAATCTTAAAAATCCATTATCCTCAATATATTTGACCATCAACCCTATTTCATCCATATGGCCTGAAAGCATGATCTTAATGTTTGAACCGTTATTTTTACCTTTTTTTAGAGCAGTTATATTTCCTAGATTATCTATTGATATATCATCTGCATATTTTTCAAAAGCAAATATGATAGTATCATTTAATCTAGATTCATGCCCAGATACACTATTGCCATTACTCAATACTTCTAAAAGTTCCTTAGTATCCAATATTAGCCCCCCTTATATGTTTTTTATAATAAATGTATATTTATAAAGTTATTAAATTATAAATGAAACTCATATTTATCAATTTATCTTTTTATAAAAAAATGTTTTAATAGACCTAAAATCATATCTTTCTGGGAGAATAATTTGTTCTGTGCTACCGACAAAGAAAATTCCATCTTTGTTTAAGCTTTGGTGAAATTTATTATATAGTAATTCTTTTGCCTCATCGGTAAAATATATCATTACATTTCTACAGATAATTAAATCCATATTTTGGGGAAATGAATCCTTAAGAAGGTCTAATTTCTTAAATTCTACTCTATTTTTTATTATATCTTTTATTTTGTAGGAGCTTTCGATTTTATCAAAATATTTCCCCTTAAATTCTTCCGATAAATTAGCTAAGGATTTTTCACTATAAAGTCCTACCTTTGCTTTTTCCATTGCACCATCATCGATGTCGGAAGCTATTATTTTTATGTTTTTCAAATCATAAAATTTAGTTAATAACATTACCAAAGAATAAGGTTCTTCTCCTGTTGAACAGGCAGAGCTCCATATCTTTAGAGGTGCTTTATTATTCATTAAAGTTGGTATTATATGCTCTTCTAATATTTGCCATTGAGATGGATTTCTAAAAAATTCTGAAACGTTGATTGTAAGATAATTTATAAACTGATTAAGCATTTCTTTATCTGCTTTTAAAGCTAAAAAATATTCATCAAAATCATCTAATCCATTTCTATTCATTAGAGAAGTAATCCTTCTTTTCATCTGCTTTTCCTTATAATAGTTTAAATCTATATTGATTAAATTGTTAATATTTTTCTTAAATACATCATACTTGTCCATGAAAACCCCCTAAAGAATTTTAAGATATTATAAAAAAAGTTCTGTGACTAAAAAGTCACAGAAATAATGTAAAGGGGGTCTTGATGTAGTTTGTGAGGTCACATTTATTATTTTATACAACAATAAAATAATTATACACCAAAACCCTTTACATTATTATTTATCTTTTACAATATCTTCAATTTTAACGTTTATATCTTCATTTTCTATTGCTTCAACTTTTTCTTCATCTTCTTCTAGTTCTTTCATGCTTAAACTAATTCTTTTATCATCTTCATTGATATCGATTATTTTTACAGTAACTTGATCACCTTTTTTTAGTCTGTCAGAAGGTTTATTTATATGTTCTTTAGCAATTTGAGATACATGAACTAATCCATCAACACCTTCTTCTAATCTTACAAAAGCCCCAAAGTCTAATATATTTACTACTTTACCTGTAACTATATCTCCAATTTTTCTATTTTTAATAAACACATCCCATGGTTGTGGTAGGATTTGTTTTAATCCTAATGATATTCTGTTTTTCCCTTTATTAAAATCTAAAACTTGTATTTGAATTTTATCTCCTATATTAACAACTTCTGATGGATGCTTTATTCTAGACCATGATAAATCTGAAATATGGATCAAACCATCTAATCCACCTATATCAACAAAAGCTCCAAAGTCAGTTAATCTTTCAACTTTTCCCTCAATAGTTTCTCCAATTTCTAAACTATCCCAAAGTTTTTCTCTTTTTTCCTCTAATTCAGCTTTTTCTACTGCTTTACTTGATAAAATAACTCTTTTCTTATCTAAATCAAAGTCTATAAGTTTAGCAACTAATATTTTGCCTTTGTAAGCCCTTAAATCGTCTACATAGTTTACAGAGATTTGAGAAGCTGGCATAAATCCTGTTATACCATTAACTAATACGGATAAACCTCCTTTAACATCTGTTAGAACTTTACAATTTACCTTTTCTTTATTTTCATAAATTTTATTTAATTCTTCCCATCCTTTGATAGATTCTAATCTTTTTGTAGAAAGTACAACATTTCCTTCGCCATCATCTAATTTAACTATATATACTTCTATCTCATCCCCTTCTTTAAACAATTCTTTTGGTTTAACATCAGGGTCATTGGATAGTTCTTCTCTATTTATTATTCCATCAGACTTATAATTGATATTTACCATTACTTCATTTTCTGTTACATATATTACCTTGCCCTTTACTACATCTCCTCTATGAACTCTTACTAGTGAGTTTTCTATTGCCTCCATTATTTCATTGTTATTAATATTGTCCATTGTATCAACAACCTCCTTAATTATCCAATCAGGTGTTGAAGCACCTGCAGTTATTCCTATTGTATTAAATTTTGATAGCTCTTGTAAAGGTAAATCTTTATATATTTCAACATGATAAACATTATTACAATATTTTTTGCTTATTTCTGTCAATTTATTAGTATTAGAACTATGGTAGCCACCAATAACAATCATTGCATCTACTTTTTTCGATAAATCTTCACAAGCTTTTTGCCTTAAACTTGTTGCATTACAAATGGTATTAAATACCTTAACTTCATTTCCCTTGGTCATAATTATATTAGATAATTTTTCAAATTTTTCTAAGGGATTTGTGGTTTGGGAAACTACACATATCTTGTCATAATGAGGAATATTATTTGCTTCTTCCTCATTATTTACTATAATGCCTTGATTATTACACCAACCATTTATACCAATTACCTCTGGATGATTTTTGTCTCCTATTATTATAATCTTATATCCTCTATCATTATATTCTTCTACCTTTTTATGAACGGATTTAACAAAAGGGCATGTACAATCAATTAATTCTAAATTTCTATCTTCTATTTTCTTTTGTAAACTATAAGGTACTCCATGAGCTCTGATGATAATTTTACCATCGTCTAATCCGTTGATATCCTCTATAACTTTTAGACCTTCCCTTTGAAACTTATCAACCACTTGGGAGTTATGAATTAGTGGTCCCAATGAATAGATCGGCATATTGTCTGAATCTTTTAAGGTTTCAACGGCCGTATCAACTGCTCTTTTTACGCCAAAACAGTATCCCGCATGTTCAGCAATATATATTTTCACACCTTTTCCTCCTAAACAGTTTTTAATGAATATATTGATTTCATAATATATTTACTAATATCTTGATAATCTTCAGTATTAAGTTTTTTACCATAATGATCATCAAAGTAAATAGGATTTCCTATTTTTATGGTTACTCTACTAAAGGGTTTATATTTAGATTCAATAAATATAGGAATAACTGGTGATTTACTCTTTATACTTATCAAGCTGATTCCCGGTTTTGTATTTTCTAAATTCATCTCATGTACTCTAGTACCTTCGGGGAATATACCCAATATTTTTTCATCCTTTAATACTCTTAAAGATGTTTTTATAGCTGTTAAATCTGAGCTTTCTCTATCTACTGGGAAAGCTCCTAAAGCATAAATTAATTTTGATAATACCTTGTTTTCAAACAATTCTTTTTTAGCCATAAATGATATAGGTCTAGGTACAGCTATAGCTAACATAATAGGGTCTAAAAGACTAATATGATTTGAACATAAAACCAATCTTCCTTCTTTAGGAATATTCTCTCTCCCAATAATATCTATTCTAAAGATTATCCTAAAAACAACATTAACAAGAAATCTTGCTATATGATAAAAATACAATTAGTTACCTCCCTTCAATTATATTGACAATCTCATCAGTACATTGCTTAATACTCTTATTTGTAGTATCGATTTCATATGCATCTGTAGCCTTTTTTAAGGGAGCAATTTTTCTTGTACTATCTATTCTATCTCTTTCTTTAATTTCAGATAATATTTGCTCATAGCAAATGTTTTTTTCGCCTTTTTCTAATAATTCTTTGTGTCTTCTCCTTGCTCTCTCTTCAACAGAAGCGGTAACAAAAAATTTAAAATTTGCATTAGGCAGTACTACTGTTCCTATATCTCTACCGTCCATAATGACATTGTTTTCTTCAGCCATTTTCTGCTGCATCCTTACCAATTCTTCTCTGACTTCCTTGATCTTTGCAACATTTGAAACATTATTGTTTATAATGTTTTTTCTAATCTCTTCATCTACCCTTGTCCCATCTAAAAATATATGATTATCTTTAAAGTAGATTGAAGTAGAACTGACTATTCTGATGATATTTTTTACATCCTTTGAATCGATTCCATTCTTTATAACTTTTAAAGTCAGAGCTCTATACATAGCCCCTGTATCTATGTATTCCACATTTAGTATTTCAGAAACCTTTTTTGCTATAGTACTTTTACCTGCCCCAGCAGGTCCGTCTACTGCAATAACCAATCTATTATCGACCATGCTAATCCTCCTAATAAAATAATAACCACCCATTGGTGGCATTGCTGTTTTATTTATTAAAATCAGGTCTCAATGTTTTTGCATTTCTAAGATAAACATGTTTTACATTACTTTGTTCTAAAGAACTTTGGTATAAAACCATGACTCTAATACATTTATTCATACTACCTACAACTTCCATCTCATTAAAACACATTAAACCACATTGAGTATATCCTAATAACCTAGCAGCCTTAGCGGGGTATTCAGCATCTAAGTCTTTAGTTGATGAAAACAAAATACTAACAACATCTTCTTTGTTTAAATCATTCCTATTTTCTATCTCTTGCAATAATTCCTTTGTAGCTACAACTATCTCTTCTTTGCTATTTTCTTTAACTGTAATAGCTCCTCTGATTGATGTTATATTCAATTTTATCACTTCCCCTAATAATTATATATTAAAACCTATAATCAAACAAGCTATTTTAATTGAACTTTGCCTAAAATTTCTATACTCTGGGATGTGGTTATAATTGTATCTAATTTTGGATTTTTAATATTATTGCTAATGCCTACAACTTTTATATTCAAATTTTTATTATATTTTGTGCCGTCTATTTCTATTATATCGTTTTCATATACACTTATTTTTATTTCATCCTTATCTGTAAAGTTAGCAATGGAATTTCCATTTAATAAAACCTCTATTTCGTTGCAGGTAGGATCCATATTTTTTAAAATAACTATACCTTTTTCAGGTTTCTCCGTACTAGAAAAAGGTATAAACTTATTTTTACTATTAAGTCCAGAGGTATATATTGTATAATTATCATCATAATTTAAAAACTGTATGATGAGTAAAAATGATGTGGACAGTATTGATAAAATAATTATAAACTTTTCTAATCTATTAAATGCAGTTTTCATATTAGCCTCCTAAATCCATTATTGTTAATACTTTATGCCTATTATTAGCAAATAATGAAAAGATTATAAGGCTTTTTTATATTATATATTGGTTCCTGCTAAATATCCGGTAGAATAAGCTATTTGAAGATTATAACCTCCTGTCAATCCATCTACATCTATGATCTCTCCTGCAAAGAATAATCCAGGTAAAAGTTTAGATTCCATAGTGGATGGATCTATTTCTTTAATGGATATTCCACCAGAGGTTACAATTGCTTCCTCTATTGGTCTAAATCTTTTAAAGGTTAAAGGGAGATTCTTTATAGTATCAACTAATCTAGCTCTTTCTAATTTTGAAAATTGATTAACAGGTTTTTCTCCATCTATAGAAGATAAATTTATAACTATTGGAATGAGTCTTTGAGGTAATAATTTACTTAAACTATTATTAATTTGTCTATTCTTAAATTCTTCAAAGTCTCTCAATATTCGTTTATCTAGCTTTTCTTCTGACAATGCAGGTTTTAAATCTATGAACAATTTTATTTTTTTATTTTCATATATATTGATATGATTACTCATGGATAGTACTATAGGTCCAGATATACCGTAATGAGTAAATAGCATCTCCCCAAATTCCTCATGAATCTTTTTCTCATCTATGGAAGCTGTTAGTGTTACATTTTTCAATGATAGACCTTGAACTTCTTTGATCCATTCTTCATTAGTTTCAATAGGTACTAAAGATGGTTTTAAAGTTTCGATGGAATGACCAAATTTTTTAGCAAAAGTATATCCGTCGCCTGTGGAACCAGTTAAGGGATAGGATTTTCCTCCTGTTGCTATTACTATTTTATCAAATACTTCTCTTGTATCATCTTGAAATGCGACTGTAAACTTATTCTCTTTATAGTATATATCTTTAATCTTTTTATTTAATAATATATTTACATCATTATCAGACAAAAATTTTTTAAATGCTTTTATAACATCACTAGATTTGTCTGAAAGGGGAAATACCCTGTTACCTCTTTCAACTTTAGTTTTAAGCCCGTAAGATTCTAAAAGTGCTATTATATCCTTATTCGTAAAAGAATAAAAACTGCTATATAAAAAGGTATAGTTTGTAATGATGTTTTCAAAAAAATCCTCAATAGGAGAAGCATTAGTAATATTACATCTCCCTTTTCCAGTTATAAATAGTTTTTTACCTAACTGGTCGTTTTTTTCAATCAATGTTACATCTTTTCCTCTTGAACCAGCAAATCCAGCTGCTACAATTCCTGCTGGTCCACCACCTATTACTCCAACTTTTTCTTGCATATGATCAATTCTCCTTTACATGACATGTATCATTTAGAGTCTTAAGTACATTATTATAATCTCTCATTTCGATAATAGTTAAACTTACATTATCTAAAGTTAAATTTTTAAAATGGGTTAAATCAATATTTAATAAGCTTAAAATTATTGTCTTTAATGTAGCACTATGGGAGACTATTAATATATTTTCATCTTCTTTATCTGCCATTATCTTATTGATTCCATTCATAGCTCTTGATTGTAATTGCTCTAATGATTCAGCACCTTCTATCCTTAAATTTTCAGGCATCTTTTTCCACGTTAAAAATTCATCGGGATATTCTGCTAACATCTTTTTATTGGACATACCCTCCCATATACCAAATTTAATTTCTCTAAATTCTTCCATAGGAGTTACATGAATATTAAGTTTTTCTCCAATAATCTTCGCTGTATTAAATGCTCTCATAAGATCACTTGAATATATCCTATCAATTTTTTCATTTATTAATCTATTTCCAATTAGATTAGCTTGCCTCATACCTTCATCTGTAAGAGGAATATCTTGTTGTCCCTGCATTTTTTTCAGTATATTCCATTGGGATTCCCCATGTCTTACTAGATATATCTTTTTCATATCTATACCTCCAATTTTATTTTTGTATAAATTTAGATTAAATTTAAGGGTTTAAGTCTTTAATAGTATAATGTTTTTATTAAAAACAATACTCTACAAAAACTGAAGTTCTCATGCAAAAAATTGTATCAATTAAATGTCTAAAATGCAATAAGGAACATCTGTGTTTTAGCTTTTTGTTTTTGTATTTTTATTATCAATTATGATAAGATTATTTATGATACTAAGAATAAAAACTAAGACTGCTATTTGAGCAGTCTTAGTTTTTATTCTTAGTATCTGAATCGTATACACCATGTTTTTTCCATATATTTTCCAAATCCTCAAAATATGCGGTAATATCCTCTTTCTTTTCCATTCCAATAGCTACAATAAAAGCGTTTATCAAGCTCATAGGAGCTACTAAAGAATCTACGAAGGATAACATATTGCTGCTTGCTATCAATGTAACGTCTGCATATTGAGCTGCAGGAGATATAAGACTATCGGTAATACCAATTATTTTACATCCCTTATCCTTGCCATAGTCCAATGCATCCAAAGTTCTCTTTGAATACCTTGGATAGGATATTCCTATAATCGTATCCTTGCTATTCGCTTTTAATAACTGTTCAAAGACATCATTAGGACCAGATGTTACAATTTTAACATTATTTATTAAAAATTTTAAATAGAAACCTAAATATCCTGCTAAAAACGAGGAAGACCTAAGACCAAGTACATATACATTTTCTGCTTTTAAAGTTGTTTCTACAGCCTTCTGAAAAGCATGATAATCTATTTCATTGAGGGTTTTTTCTATATTACCCATGTCTTTTTTTACAACTTGTTTCAAAGCATTTTCATAGTCTGTAAAGTCTTGGCTCAGAGAAATCCTTTGAACAGTTGTTAACTTGTTTTTTATTAGCTCTTGTAATTCTTTTTGCAGTTCTCTATATCCATCATAGCCAAGGGTGTTAGCAAATCTTACTACAGTGGATTCACTTACTCCAACAGTTTTTCCCAAAGTTGCTGCTGTCATAAAAGCAGCTTTGTCATAATTATTCATTATAAATTCAGCTATTAATTTTTGCCCCTTGCTTAGTCGGTTAAAATTATTTTGAATAACTTTAATTACATCAACATACTTCTCCATACGAATTATCCTTATGATTTTCTATTAATTTGAATCCTTCTTCTAATGCTCTTTTATTTAATTCTTCTGTCCCTCGGGGCACTCTGCTTAACACTGCTTTTTCTAAGGATTCTTTACTTACGATTTTAGTTAATTGATATATACTGCCCAATGCTACAATGTTAGCAACCATCGGCTTATTTAAACTATCTGAAGCTGTCTCTATTATTGGAACAGAATAAATCTTTATATCATCTCTATTAGGGCGTTCTTTAACCGTACTATCTAAGATCAATATTCCATGAGGTTTTAAAGAATCAATATACTTATCACAAGCTTTTTGAGTCAATGATAATAACATATCACATTGATTAACCTTAGGATAATTGATAATATCATCACTTATTATGACTTCTGCCTTACTTGCTCCACCTCTAGCTTCTGGTCCATAGGATTGGGATTGAACAACGTTTTTTCCATCATGTAAAGCAGCCTCCGCTAGTATTATTCCAGCTAAAATAAGACCTTGCCCACCTGAACCGCTCAATCTTAATTCTTGACGTATCATTATTCTATCTCTCCTTTAAAATGATTCTATAATCTTGTTATATTTTTCTACATACTCAGGTCTTTGTCCCTTATATAACTCTCCTACCACAATTTTATTTTCACGTTTTTCTTCAGGAAGTTTATCATAGGCAGTTTTATTTATCGTGTTTTCTTTTAAATAGGTCATCATATCAACAGCATCACCTTTTTTATTCTTCCTGCCATAGTAGGTTGGGCAAGTAGTTATAGTTTCTATGAACGAAAACCCTTTGTTCTTCACTCCATCCTCTACTTGTTTTATAATCATATTAGCAGCATAAACAGTAGCTCTACTTACATAAGTAGCTCCAGCAGCTTTTGCTAAATCACACAAATCAAAATTAGCATCTATATTACCATAAGGAGCTGTAGTCCCCTTATCCCCTGTAGGTGTAGTTGGAGAATATTGTCCTCCAGTCATACCATATATGTTATTGTTAAATACAACCGTTGTTATATCTATATTTCTTCTTGCTGCATGGATTAAATGATTTCCTCCAATAGCTGCACAATCACCATCTCCTGTAATTACTATTACATGTAAATCAGGATTAGCAAATTTTATACCAGTTGCAAAGGCCAATGCGCGTCCGTGGGTTGTATGTATTGTATTGAAATCTAAATAACCTGAGGCCCTTGAAGAGCAGCCTATACCCGATACTATACATACCTTATCTTGGTCTAATCCTAGATTATCTATAGCTTTTACAATAGATCTTGTAACTATTCCGTTCCCACATCCTGGACACCAAATATGAGGTAAACTCTCGATTCTAAAGTATTTATCAACTAATTGACTTGGCAATTTTAACCCTCCTTAATAAAAGAAACGATCTCTTCTGGAGCAATTAATTCTCCATTAACACGACCATACTTATTAACTTCTGTGTATTTACCTGCAATTCTATCTACTTCAAGGAAATACTGTCCCATGTTCATTTCTATTACTGAAATTTTATCTACCTTCTTTGCAATATCTTCAATCTGTTTCTGAGCTATAGGCCAAATAGTAATAGGTCTAAACATACCAACTTTAATTCCCTCTTCTCTTAAAGCATCGATAGCAGATTTTGCAGATCTGGCAGTCGCACCATATGTAATAATTACTGTATCTGCATCTTCCATTTTATATTCTTCATATTCTACGATATCATCCACATTGTATTCAATTTTATTGACTAATCTTGTAATAAGTTTTTCAGCAATTTCATGGTTATTGGTTGGAAATCCTGTTTCACTGTGAACTAATCCTGTAACATGGAATCTATACCCTTCACCAAAGCTTGCCATCTCTGGTACAATATCTCCTCCCTTAACTCCATAAGGTAGGTACTTAGAATTGGCCTGAGGCTTTTTCCTATTATATACCTCGATTTCATCATCATTAGGCATTTCTATTTTTTCTCTCATATGAGCTATTACTTCATCCATTAATAATATAACTGGTGTTCTATATTTTTCTGCCAAATTAAAAGCCCTAATGGTTGTATCATAAATTTCTCTTACTGTAGAAGGATATAAGGCTATTATTGAATGGTCTCCATGAGTACCCCATCTAGCTTGCATTATATCACCTTGAGCAGGAGAAGTTGGTAATCCCGTACTAGGTCCTCCCCTTTGAACATTGACTATGACACAAGGAACTTCTGATATAACAGCATATCCAATACCTTCTTGTTTAAGAGAAAATCCAGGACCACTAGTCGCTGTCATGGACTTGTGCCCAGTTAATGATGCACCTATTATAGCACTAATACTTGCGATTTCATCTTCCATTTGAATAAATTTACCACCTATTGTAGGTAATTTTGCTGCTGATAGTTCAGCTATTTCAGTTGAAGGAGTAATTGGATAGCCTGCATAAAATCTCATTCCAGCTGCAATTGCGCCTTCTACACAGGCTTCATTACCCTGCATCAATTTTACAGTTCTTTCCGCCATCTTATTTACCTCCTAGATAAATAGCATAATCAGGACACCTTAATTCGCATTGGCCACATTGAATGCAAGCATCCAAGTTTTTTATAGCTACTTTATTATTCTTTATTTCTAATACATTTTTTGGACAAAATGCTACACATATACCACAGCCTTTACACATTTCTTTTTCCACATAAAGTGTTTGCAATGTCTTATCTGGCAAAGTCATTTCCCCCTTATTGTGATATTTTCTACTTTAATAATAACAAAGTTATCCTATATATGCAAGATTTATTTCATTTTTAAATGGATTTTATTAATTTTGCAAGATTTATTTCATTAGTAGATGAAGAATTAAATATAAAAACAAGCCTTTCGGCTTGTTTTTATATTGGATAAGTTTTAGATTCTTCATCTACTAAATTTGTATCAATTTTATATTTCTCAGCCTGTCTATATTTAAAGAAATCAACAGCAACTTGAGGGAATAAAGCATAGCTTAGTACATCTTCGTCTTGTTCAATGTACTCACTTATTTCTTCTCTTAATTTACCAAGTTCAGGTTGCAATAGATCTGCTGGTCTTCCTGTGAATACCTCTTCATCACCAATAATTTTCTTTTTAATTTCTTCTTTTACTGGCACAGTTGTCTTTCCATACAGACCCTTGACATAATTTTTTGCTTCATTTGGAATCATTTTATATCTTTCACCTAATATTACATTAAAAACTGCTGTAGTCCCTACCATCTGGCTCATTGGAGTAACCAATGGTGGATATCCCAAATCTTCTCTTACCCTTGGTACTTCTTTTAATACCTCTTCAAATTTATCTAATGCTCCTTGACTACTCAATTGAGATACTAAATTGGATAACATACCTCCTGGGACTTGATATTTTAATGTTCTTACATCTACATTCAATACCTTAGGATTTAATAAGCCTTCTTTCATATATTTATCTCGTAGCTTGCTAAAGTAATCGGTTATTTCAAGTAATAAATTCATATCTATATCAGGATAGTATGGTGAACCTTGTAATGAGGCTATCATTGACTCTGTAGCTGGCTGGCTTGTTCCCATACCTAAAGGTGACATTGCAGTATCTATAATATCTGCTCCTGCTTCAATTGCCTTCATATATGTTTGATTAGCTATTCCACTGGTAAAATGAGAATGAATTTGTATTGGAACTGATATCTTCTTCTTTAATCCTCTTACTAATTTCTCTGCTTCATAAGGCATCAATATACCTGACATATCCTTTATACAGATTGAGTCAGCTCCCATTTTTTCCATCTCTACAGCTAATTTTATATAATAATCATTGTTATGAACTGGACTCGTCGTATAGGATATTGCAGCTTGTGCATGACCACCATACTTTTTTGTTGCTTCTATAGATGTTTTAATATTTCTTGGATCGTTTAACGCATCGAATATACGAATAATATCAATTCCATTTTCAATAGATTTCTTAACAAATTCTTCTACTACATCATCTGCATAATGCTTATACCCTAATAGGTTTTGACCTCTTAATAGCATTTGTAACTTAGTATTTTTAAAAGCTTTTCTCAATACCCTTAACCTTTCCCATGGATCTTCATTTAAGAAACGTAGACAGGAGTCAAAGGTTGCTCCTCCCCATACTTCAAGAGAATGAAAACCTACTCTATCCAATTTTTCTGCAATAGGTAGCATATCCTCTGTTTTCATCCTAGTTGCGATTAAAGATTGATGGGCATCTCTTAAAATCGTTTCTGTAATTTTTACTTTTCCCATTACTATCCCTCCTATTTTATAATTTTTCTACGCCATAGAGTATTGGCGGATTATGTTTTTGATTTATAAAATTAAATTGCAAAACATTGTATTCTTTCTGATTCAATGATATAAAAAAATCTTCCACAGCCTCTTTTTCTTCTTTTCCACCTTCATGTCCTGTATAGCAAGTAACCAATAGAAGTCCATTATCCTTTAATAGTATTAACGATTTCTTTAAAGCTTCCACCGTAGTAGATGCCGTAGTCTTAATAGATTTATTGCCACTTGGTAGATATCCTAAATTGTATACAATAAAATCTACTTCACTAAATATATATCTATCCATATTCTCATGACCATCATTGATTAGTTTTACCCTTTTTTCAAATTCTGATTTAGACAACTTATCTCTTGTAATATCAAGCGCTTGGTTTTGAATATCAAAACCGTAAACTTTCCCGCTTTCTCCTACAAGCTTTGCTAAAAGCAAGGTATCATTTCCATTCCCTACTGTAGAATCTATTGCAGTCTGTCCTTCTTTTATGGTATAAGTCATGATTTTCTTTGCCGTTTCCACTGGATTAATAAAATATCTATATCCCATGTCTATCACCACAAGATCTAACACTAAAAAAGTCTTCAATATTTAAATATAGTTTATAAATACCCATATTCTTCATATCATTACCTTTGAATCCTTTATGTAAAAGATAATCCACATGATCTAAACAATATACTTCCTTTATTCCCAATGAGTTAACTTTAAATAATAAGGATCTCAAAATACACTCTCCTAAATTAGAGCCCCTATTTTCTTCTTTAACTATTATATATTTTAAAATGCCATGTTCATTTTTTAAATTCATCTTTCCTACACCGATAATATCGTCATTATCTATTAATATGTACACTATTCCTTTCGATAGATCATCTTCTATTCTCTCCTTTTCGAGAATAGATTTTACTTCTCCATATTCTTCTTCATCGATTTCTCGCAATATAATCATATAAAATCCACCTCTGTTATTTAACCCTATGTTCATTATAATAGATAGTTCATCAAAAAGAAAGCCAAAAAGGAAAGCATTATAGCAATTTACACTGCTACAATGCTAAAGTTTCTTTAGGTATTTTACTTCTTTTTCAGTTAAGTATCTCCATTTTCCAACTTCCAGATTCCCTAATTTCAATTCACCAATCGATACTCTCTTTAATTTTATTACAGGATGTCTAATATATTCACACATCTTTCTTACCTGTCTATTTCTACCCTCGTGGATTGAAATTTCCAATACGGAAGAGTCTCTATGTTTCTTAATAATCCTTACATAAGCTTCTGCCGTCATCCTGCCATCGATTCTTAATCCCTTTCTAAACCTTGCTAGCTTTTTATTATTTGGAACTCCTTCAACTACGGCTATATATTTCTTAGCAACCTCATGACTAGGATGAGTTAATTTATAAGTTAAATTTCCATCATTGGTCATTAAAAGCAATCCAGAAGTATCTGCATCAAGTCTACCTACAGGAAATACCCTTTCCTCAACTCCTTCAATTAAATCTAGGACTATTTTTTCGCTATGTCTATCTTTTAATGTAGTAACATATCCTTCAGGTTTATTTAACATGATATAAACCTTTCTACTTTCCATTTCTATTTTCCTATCATCTACTTCTACTATATCCCTATTTGGATCTACAATGGTACCCAATTCTTTTACAATCACATCGTTGACCTTTACTCTACCCTCTAGTATTATCTCCTCGGATTTCCTCCTAGACGCTACTCCGCATTGAGCCATAAACTTTTGTAATCTCATAGTTTTCATCCTTTCAGTATTCACTACATACATTTTAGCCTTTTTTATGACTTTTGTAAAACTATATTATAATCTATCATATATATTTAATAATCCTATTTCTTCTACTCTATTTTTTATTTGATGTAAATCAGTAGTATATAGTCCTTTTTTCATCATCCTTTTAAAATAAGTACTTCCAGCAAAAGTATATCTATCCTTTAATCCCTCTTCAGTTTGTATCGCCTCATTACCATAATAAATTAAATCTCCAACAGCTAATTCGGTTGGTAATTCTAATAATTCCTTATCCTTCATGTATCTAACGCTATTATGCCCAGCTAAACTGCCAGTAGTAATTGCCTCTGTATGACCTACAAATAAACCTGATTTTTCACCTCCACAGAAAAGATTCTTTACCATCTTGACCTTCATCGTATTTTCTCTTGGTGCAATAGACAAATATCTGACGGAATTGCCCAACCCTCCTGAATAGGGATCTTCATATCTAGCATTTTCTAACCCCTCAATCTTTCTTAACTTTTCCAATGGATAAAAAGATGTCATCATCTTAGCATGACCTGTATCCAATAGTATAATATTTTCACCGTATTCTTTCAATGCATATTGCTGACAAACTTTTTTTGATAGTTTATCCATTTGTATGTCTTCCTTAGGTACAGGCAATACCACTACCCCATCTTTTTCTAATCTATATCTTATTTCAGGACTTAAAGAATCTTTATTTAATTTACAGGAACCACTGAAGGCACCATAAGAACCATCTTTTTTCATACCAACTATATCATTAACTCCTGCTTTTTGGCTAATACTAACCCTTGGTCCAAAGGAAGGGCACCTTAATATGCACATAGCACATCCATTTCCGTATTTAAGACAGTTACCCATAGGTCCTGTAGATCCAGTGGTATCGATAAAAACATCCCCATAAATTATTTCTCCATCACTTAATATTATTCCTTTTATTTTTTCATCCTCCATTACTACATCTACAGCTCTTCTTTTTAAATTCACCTCTACTCCCATGGATATTAGAAGCCTTCTAACCTCTGGTTCAATCTTAGTTACATCATATAAGGAAGCATGTTTATGTCCAGGAAAATCGAGATTCTCATGTAAAGAAAATCTATCTGTAATCTCAAATAATTCCCTTGCCCCTAAGAATATATTTTCTTCTGCGGCTGTAAAGCGTCCGTTATTTCTCATTATTCCGCCTACATTGCCTAAACCTACTAACATATCGGTTCTCTCCAATAGGATAACATCAGCTCCTATTTTTTTTGCAGAGATACTTGCAGCTGTACCTGCCCATCCTCCACCTATTATAACCACTCTATTCATTAAAACACCCCACCTCAATATATTTTTTTAGGATCTATCATAGCTTTACAGGTTTTTATTCTTTCTCCACTTTTTATCTTTCGAGTGCACGAACCACATATTCCCTCCCCACAGCAGAGGATATTGTTATTTGTAACAAATAATTCAATACCCTTTTTACTTTCATCTATTATAGGGATAACTTCTCTATGGATTATTTCAGCGCCAGCACTAAGTACTACATCAATAGGGTTATCCTCTATAATCTTCTTTAGCTTCTCCTTGCCTTGAACTGATAATAGATTTATGTTTTCTATGGCTATCCTCTCATCTGAAATATAATCCAAACAATATAAGGAGTTGAGTTTACCCTTATCCAATATAAGCCTTATCTTATTTCCTTTATCGATTAATTTCTTTATAGGTAGTAAAATAGAAGATTGTCCAATGCCCCTTGCTATTATCAATATATTGGAGTTTGTTATACTTGACAATTTATGTTCTCCAACTATTCCATTCCAATAAGGACCTCTTATGGTCAATTTATCTCCTAGCTTAATGTTCTTAGTCTTAGGTCCTACCTCCTGATAAACAATATAGGCATACTCTCCATCTAAGTTGAATATGGACATAGGTGTTTCATAATAGCAATTCGTCTCAAAGTTCTTAATAAAAATATATGAACCAATCCTATCCAGTTCCTTTAATAAATCCTTGTCTAACTGTATCTTTATTAAAAACAAATTTTCTTCTAAGACAGTTCTTTCCACTACGGTTCCGGTTGAAGTCTTTCTTAAATCATGGGACTCTTTGTTCTGCATAAAATATTCATACATGATACAAACTCCATTCCAATGACAATCACAAAAATCTTGACCCCTAAGTTGAGAGCAAGAAATACAGTCCATAGTACTAGCTAGATTACAAGGACAATACTTACTTCCTGCGTCTATACAATTGCATAGTTTAGCCATATATTCTCCCCCCTAAGTTATCACTTAATATATAGCATATTTATCTTCATGTTCTTTGGTTACAAAATAAATAAAGGCTCCTATGATGTAAAAATACTCTATATCATAGAAACCTTTATTTAAAATTTTCTTTTCCCCATATATCATAAATGACTTTTCTGAAATTTACTTTTTTAAGTTTTTTAAAATCTTTTCTATAGGGCCTAATTTATTTATACGCTCCTTAGCAATAAGTTTCTCTTCATGGATTAGTTTGCCATCTAAGTAGACATTTATGTTGCCTATATCTTCTCCTTTGGTTATGGGTGCTTTAAGTGTGTCGGCTAAGTCTACATGGATTTTAACCTTTTTAACTTCTTCTTTTGTCAGTGGGTATAGGAATGAATCCTTGGTAACTACAGATACATAATCCTTTACACCATCCCTAATAGGAACTTTATCTATATATTGATCCTTGTCAAATATTACATAGGTATCAAAATTTTCAAATCCATAATCCATGAGAGCATAACAATCATTAAACCAATTACCATCATTTAATACTACAGATATTAGCTGAGTACCATTTCTTGTAGCACTTGATACCAAACATCTACCTGCCCTTTTAGTATAGCCAATCTTAACTCCATCCCCTCCTTCATATTCATTTAGAGTATCATTCTTATTATAAAACACATTATTTTTATCTCTTTTAGCTTTCCATACCTTTGTCTTTGATATCTCCTTAAATTCATCTTTTTTCATAGCTTCTCTCGTAATCAATGCTAGATCATATGCTGTAGTATAATGATTCTCATCATGAAGGCCATGGGGATTCATAAATTTTGTATTATTAGCACCTATTTCCTTAGCTTTCCCGTTCATCATATCGGTAAAGCCTTCTAAACTTCCTCCAATATAGTTGGCTATTGCTGTAGCAGAGTCATTCCCTGATCTCAACATTAAACCATATAATAGATCTTCTAAGGAAATAGTTTCTCCTTCACATAAATATATACTTGAGCCTTCTATACCTACATCATCTCTTTTAATCTTTACTTTATCCTTTAGTTCCCCATTTTCCAAAGCTACTAAGGCTGTCATTATCTTAGTTGTGCTTGCCATTGGTAATTTTTTATAGGGGTTATACTCTAAAAGTATCCTTCCAGATCTGGAATCCATAAGTATAGCAGACTGAGCGCTGATTTCTGGCTTTTCACAAAAAGAATATCCACTTATTAGAAAAGTTGACATTAAAATAAATAAAAATATCTTCTTTTTCAAATTGTTTCCTCCATTTATTATAAAGTAATAGAAGCAGAATCTCTATCTGCTTCTTAGTCTGTATTATTATCCTTATCCTTTGAATTACTACAAGATTTATTTTTATTTTTATCCTTATTTACAGCTCCTTGTATATTGTCTGCAACCTTTCCCATAAAATCAAATAAACTACTTAAAGCGGTATTGCCTTCATCTACTGTCAATAATTTTATTTGGTTATTTCCTACAACTATAAAACCAACTGGTTGAACTGAAACTCCCGCTCCACTTCCTCCACCAAAGGGAAATTTCTCCTCTGATTCAGTATGTTCCTTGCTATTTTTATTTCTACTAAATTCGGTACCTCCCGATGCAAAACCAAAGCAAATTCTAGATACTGGAATAATAACCAGCCCGTCTGCTGACTGTACTGGATCTCCAATTATAGTATTTACATCTACCATTTCCTTTAAGCTATTCATTGTAGTTTTCATTAACCCTTCTATTGGATGTTCCGACATTTCCTTCACCACCTTTATATAGTTTTAAAAACTTAATCCATACAGTAATAATATAAACCATTCTTATTTTTATTATGCAATCAAAGCTAATCTCTAATTGATTTTCATTAAATATAGGTGCTACATTGATATCTATACAATTTATTTCCTTCATGGTTAATATAAAGCTAACTACAATACTTTTTAAACTCCATAAAACTCCATAGATAATACTTGTTAAAAATGCATCGGTAAAACCAATTTTAGTATTCCAATTAATCTCTTTAAGAACGGATTTTTGCCATATGTAATTAATTAATTCCCTGTATTGTAAATCTTTTATAATTGTTCTTATGTTTACTTTAGTATTGTCTGTTTTTTTACTCTTAGAAAATGGATATAGATTAAATTTAAATAATCCAAATGGATAAGAAGTAAAAATATTAAATTTACTACTTTCATAATTGTATATATATTTGATTTCAATTTTTACAGGCAGAAATAAAAGGGAAAAAAAGAATACAAATATAAGGATTAGTACATACTTCATGATTTCACCTCTATGATATTTTCAAATTTACTATTATCAATATCTTTCCAAAAAAAAGAAGAATAATACGTATTTTGTATTATTCTTCTAAATTCTCAATTTCTTGTTCTCCAATTTCAAAATCCTTAAGAGGTGGTAAATCATTTAAGCTTTCTAAACCAAAGTAGCGTAGGAACTCATTGGTAGTCCCATATATTATTGGACGCCCTGTTCTCTCTAATCTGCCCTTTTCTTCAATTAAACCTTTGTTCAATAGGGTTTCTACAGCTTTATCACACCTAACCCCTCTGATTGCCTCTATTTCATTCTTCGTAATAGGTTGTCTATAGGCAATTATTGATACAGTTTCTAAAGCAGCAGTTGAAAGACTTTTAGTATTGTTCTGCTGGAATAACTTACTAATCCATTGATGATGTTCTGGTCTTGTAGATAATTGATAGCTGTTTATTGCCCGAACTATCCTTACTCCTCTCCTATTGAAATTAAATTCATCTATCATATCGTTAAGTGTCTCTTCAATTTTAAATTCATCTATCTCTAAAATATTGGATATATCCTTTAAGGATAGTGGATCTCCCCAAACAAACAATAATGCTTCTATTACTGCTTTTAATTCTCTTTCTTCCATAGATTAAACATCCTTTCTCTCTCTCCTATTAATAATGATATCTGAAAAATTATTTTCTTGATAGATTGTAATATGTTTCATTCTTATCAATTCAAGTAAAGATAGAAAGGTTACTACTATCTCTTTACGGTTAGATTTTTCACCAAAAAGATTACTAAACTTAATTACCTCTTTTTTATCCAATTCCTCTTTAATCTTTTCTATACATTCATCTAAGGTATACTCTTCTTTTTGAATCTTATTAATATCAATAGAACCTTTGCTCTTTTTATTTTTTATCAATAATTTATTTAATGCTTTCACTAACTTATCTAAATCCATTTCCTCTAACTCATTATCTTCTTCTACATAATATGAAAACTCTTCTTTAGGTTTATAATATACTTTCCGTTGACTTTCTTCAAATTCTCGTAATTCTTGAGAAACATATTTATACTTTTTATATTCAACTAACCTTCTAACCAACTCTAGTCTAGGGTCTATTTCTTCCATCTCTAATTGTTCACTGTCATCGCTTCTTTTAATCTGAGGTAACAGCATCTTAGATTTTATTTCTAACAAAGTAGCGGCCATTACTAAAAATTCGCTGGTTATTTCCAAGTCCAACTCCTCCATTTTAGCTATATAATCCATATACTGTTCTGTTATTTCATTGATTGGTATATCATAAATATCGATTTGTGCTTTATCTATAAGGTGTAATAACAGATCCATAGGGCCTTCAAAAGATTCTAAAATAACTTTATATTCCATATAAAAACTCCTAAATTATCCTATTATTCTAACTAACATATTTAAACTAAAGTCAATAAAAGGGCTTAATATTTTATCTATTGTATTCGTAGCTATTAATATTATTAAAATAAGGTATAAGTACTTTTCATGTTTATAGAAAAAATATTCATATTTAGTGGGCAATAAACTTGCTAAAACCTTTGAGCCGTCTAATGGAGGAAAAGGCAGCAAATTAAATACTCCTAACATTATATTATACCATAACATGATAATCAAAACATTAAATAATATATCATTAGTCACAATACCTGATGATATAATAATTCCTACAATTATTGCCATTAAAAAATTTGAAAAAGGTCCTGCTAAGGAGACCAATATGGTATCCCTTTTTCTTTTCTTAAAATTTAATGAATTGATTGGCACAGGCTTGGCCCATCCAAACTTAAAAACTAATAGACAAATAAATCCTGCTAAATCAATATGTTTCAAAGGATTTAAAGATAGTCTTCCAGATTCCTTAGCTGTATTATCTCCTAATAGGTAAGCTGCAAATCCATGAGAGAATTCGTGAATAACTATAGCTACTAGTAGACCAGGTAAGTTTAATAAAAAATTAAGTTTCATACTTTAACCTCTTCCTAATTAAAATTAGTATAACCTCGACCTAATAGCCGAGGTTTTTTTATAATCTTTATTCTATTCTATAATGTTTTCATAAAAAACACAAACAATATTATATATCTATTTATTAATTAAGAGGCTTTTAAACGTCTTTTTAAACATTTCTTTAAATCCTGCTTTTTCTACTTTAGTTTTGGAAACCAGCTTAATATTATCCATCTCATTACCATTAATTTTAACTATTAAATTACCTATTGCTTCACCTTGTTCTATGGGGCTTTCAACAAATTCAGGCAATAGTATTTCCTTCTCAACATTCCTATCTTCACCTTTAGGTAAAAGTATATAACTATCCTTTTCTAATACTATTTCAATATATTCCATATTACCCTTATGAACTGGCACTTTCCCAAATACCTCTCCTTTTCTACCTATAGGTATAGAGTCATAATTTGCAAATCCATAATCTAAAAGCTTCATACTCTCATCAAATCGAGTTTTAGAAGTTTGACCACCTAATATAACGGCTATTAATTGCAGATTACCTCTTTTAGCTGAGGCGGAAAGACAAAATCCTGCTTCATTAGTGGAACCCGTCTTTATTCCTGTAGCACCTTCATAATTGTTGATTAAATAATTCGTATTGACTAGACTTGCAACCTTATCTTTTTTCTTCCCAACTTTCATCTCATCCATATAGATAGTCAACCAATCGTGAATCTTGTTATGTTTTAATAGTTCTTTAGACATTATTGCTACATCTCGTGCTGATGTATAATGATCTTTATTAGGCAGTCCTGTAGCATTTACAAAATTGGTATTTTCCATACCTAAAGATTTTGCCTTTTCATTCATCATTTTAACGAAGGATTCTTCACTACCAGCTATATGTTCTGCTAAAGCTACCGAGGCATCATTAGCCGATCTCAAACAAATAGCTTTAAACAAATCTCCTACAATTTGAGTTTCTCCTTCCTCAAGCCAAAGCTGACTTCCTCCCATTCCTGCCGCATGAGCAGATATTCTTACTTCATCAGATAGTGTAATTTTCCCACTTTCTAATGCTTCCATACCTAATAGAAGAGTCATAATTTTACTGATGCTTGCAGGAGGTAGTTTCTCATTAGAATTCTTTTCGTATATCACCTCTCCTGTATAATAATCTATTAGGATAGCAGATTTTGCATTTATGTTAAGTTCATCTTCAGCAAAAGCGTTTGCCATAAAAGTAAGTAGAAAAATGGGTAATAAAATTATCGTGACAATTCTTTTATTCACTAAATTACCTCCCATAATAATATTTACTTTTATATTGTCCACTTAAGCTCTATTTATACAATCCATCGTAGCCTTGCCATTATTTTCTAATGTAATAAATTCCATATCATATTAAAAAATGCCCTAAAATCTTTTTTGATTTTAGGGCATTTTTTAATATAGTTTAACTCCATCTTTAGTAACCAATCCATATATTAACTTCTTATCTTCTTCGTTCTTATCGCCAATAATATATAATCTCTTAAGCCTATTTTCAACTTCTTCAGCCTTAGCTATATCATTAGCATGAATATAAGCTAAGGTATCTCCAACATCTACTTTATCATCAATTTTTTTATTTAATACGATACCTGCCGATAGCTCAATAACCGAAGTCATAGTTTCTCTCCCTGCTCCTAGCGCTAAAGCGCATTTTCCCACTTCTTCAGCATTTAGTGATTTTACATAGCCTTTCTTATTACTTTTCACACTAATAATATGATTTGCTCGAGGAAGTAGCTCTGTGTTTTGTATATAATCAGTGTCCCCGCCTTGATATCTTACTAGTTCTATTAGTTTATTGTATGCAGCTTTAGAATCTATAACCTCTTTTAACATTTGTCTTCCTTCTTTTTCATCTTTAACTCGTTTTGCTAATAATAATAGCCTAGTTCCTAATTGAATACAAAGCTCATATAGATCTTCAGGTCCATGTCCTCTTAATGTCTCTATGGCTTCTTTAACCTCCAAAGCATTACCAATGGCCATGCCTAATGGCTCATCCATGTTTGTAACTAAAGCTATAGTTTCTCTACCATATCCTATGCCTATTTCTACCATTTCTTCTGCTAACTTTATTGCATCATCTATATTCTTCATAAAAGCACCACTGCCCACTTTTACATCTAGGATTATTGCATCTGAACCTATAGCAAGCTTTTTACTCATTACACTACTAGCAATTAATGATAAGTTCTCTACTGTAGCTGTAACATCTCTTAAAGCATAAAATTTCTTATCCGCTGGAGTGATATTAGCAGTTTGACTACATAAAGAAATGTTTATGCTATTTGTATTGTTGATAAATTCATCTGTGGTAAGCTCCACTCTAAAATCTTTAATGGATTCTAATTTATCCAATGTTCCTCCCGTATGCCCTAATCCCCTTCCAGACATCTTAACAAAAGGAACTCCACAAGCAGCTACCATTGGTCCTAAGATGAGAGTTGTAGTATCCCCAACTCCGCCCGTTGAGTGTTTATCGACTTTTATTCCCTTTATTCCTGATAAATCAACAGTATCACCAGAATTAATCATAGCTTTAGTTAAATCAAGGGTTTCTCTTTTATTCATTTTATTAAAAAAGATTGCCATGAATAAAGCTGATATTTGATAATCTGGAATTTGACCATTAGTATAATTTTCTACAAGGTAATTTATTTCCTCTGTAGTAAGCTCTTCGCCATCTCTTTTTTTCTTAATAATGTCATAGATTCTCATCTCATTCACTCCAATTACATATTAACTAATATTTTTATGACTAGCTTTTCAAACTTATCTTTAACCATTAATGAGGTTTCAATGACCTCCTCATGATTTAAAGGTTTATTCAATATGCCTGCCGCCATGTTAGTTATACATGATATACCTAATACTTTAATGTTCTGATGTGAAGCTACAATAACCTCAGGTACCGTTGACATACCTACAGCTGATGCACCTAAAATTCTAGCTAATTTTACCTCTGAAGGGGTCTCATAGGTAGGACCAGTAAGCCACATATATACACCTTCTTGTAGTGGTATATCTAGCTCTTTTCCTGCATCTTTAGCTAAAGCTATCAGTTCTTTATCATATGCCATAGTCATATCTACAAATCTTGGTCCAAGCTCATTGTAATTTTTACCTATCAATGGATTTCTCCCTGTAAAGTTGATATGATCATTAATAATCATTAAATCTCCAGGTGAAAAAGTTTCATTAACTCCACCTGCAGCATTTGTTACTATTAAGTTTTTTATACCTAATCCTATCATCACTCGAACTGGAAATACTACTTCATCTAACTCATATCCTTCATAAAAATGAAATCTTCCCTGCATTGCAATTACAGTTTTGCCTCCTAATAGACCAATGATTAGCTGTCCTTTATGCCCTTCTACAGTGGATATAGGAAAATGAGGTATGTCTTTATAGCTGATTATCTTAGGATTTTCTATTTTTTCACCTAAACTTCCCAATCCTGAACCTAAAATAAGACCAATACTTGGTGTTTCGCTGCATTTACTTTTAATATAACTTACACTCTCATTAATCTTTTTCATATAATCCATATTTTTACCTCCTATGCTCTAGGATGTGACTTTTCATATACATCCTTTAATTCCTTATTATTAGTTGCAAAAGAATACATTTGAGTAGTAGAAATATCAGAATGTCCAAGCATTTCTTGAACCGTCTTAATATCTGCTCCATTTTGCAATAGATGAACTGCAAAAGAATGTCTCAATGTATGAGGGGTTATTTTTTTATCAATTTTTGATTTTACAGTATATCCTTTAATTATTTTCCAAAAACCTTGTCTAGTTAATCTATTTCCGTTATAATTTAAAAACAATGCTTTCTCTTCTTCATCTTTTAAAACTTGACTTCTATAATTATCAATATAATTATTTAAATGTTTTAAAGCAACACTTCCAACGGGAACTACCCTTTCACTTATACCAGAGGTATCTAAATCCAAATATCCTAATTTCAAATCAAGGTTGTCCATGTTTAGTGCAATTATTTCAGAAACTCGTATTCCTGTAGCATATAAAAGCTCTAACATGGCCTTATCTCTAACTTCCTTAAAATTATCCTTACGGGGTTGAGCAAGTAGGATATCTACTTCCTCTTTGGTTAAAATACTAGGTAGCTTTTTCTCACATTTAGGAGAACGAAGATTATTAGTAGGATCTTCTTTTATTAAATTATTATTTAATAGATATTGATAAAAACACCTAATAGAAGCCAAGTTTCTTGATATGGTAGAAGTAGCTTTACCATCTTTTTGCAACTGCATTAAATATGTAATGACAATAGTTTTATTTACCGTTGTTGAATCCCTTACATTGTTTTTATTCAGGTATTCCTTAAATTGAACTATATCTCTAATATAGGCTTCTAAAGTATTTGAAGTCAATTCCTTTTCATTTCTAATATAATCTATATATTTATTCAAAATTATTTCAGACATAATGGTTCTCCTTTATTAATGAGTTTATATACTTATTCAACAAATTTCTATTAATTCCTTCTTAAATGACAACTTTTCTCATCACTTCAAATGTTCTGATAGTAATCGTAGAAAAATTGGAGCTATATAAGCTTCTATTAAACATCCTATTAAAATGATAGCCGAAAAAAATAATATTAATATAGAATAATTAACTATGTTTAGTCGTAAATTGTTATTTCTAATCCTTAATTTCCTATTCTTAATGCTATTAATTGAAAAAGCCATTCCAATAGAGGATACGGATATAATCCCTGGAATGATAAATAGATTTTGAGGCATTATACCTAAAATCGAAAACATAAATCCTTGTACCCCATATTCATTAACTAAAAATCCTACTGTAAATCCTAAAGCAAATCCTCTAAATAAAATAGTTACTGGAATAATAGGTAATCCTATTACGATTATACCTGTTAACCATATTAATCCTATAGTTTTAAAATTATCAATAATCGATTGTTTAAATATTGATAGATTTTCAAAACTATTACCGTCCATGGTTTTAAAAAAGGAATTTAAGAACGTTATTATACCTTTTTTTTGCTCTGAATTTAATACTTTAATAGTTATAGCACCTATTATTATCCCAATAGCAAAAATGATAGTGATAATAAAATAAATAATAAAATTATCCTGAAATTGCTTAAATAACCATCTTTTAACCTTATTGGGCAATGATAAATCCTCCCTTCATTTGATACAAGCTCTATATGAAATACTATGCTTTTTAGGAGGATATTATCACTTCTTATTCATAATGTATGGGAAAATAAATATTTTCTTTTGTAATATATTCTAGATAAATATTTAAAACTAAATTTTTATTCAAAATCTTTATTCTTTTGGTTTATATATTTTTCAGCATATAGTATGCCAACAATGGTCTTACTATCATTTATTTCTCCTCTATTAACCATATCCACAAGATCCTCTATTTTTATTTTTACTATCTCTATATATTCATCATTCTCCGGATTAGCTTCTCCCTCTGATAGTTCTGTAGCTAAAAACAAGTACATCTTTTCATTAGAAAATCCTGGGGAAGTATAAAACTCAAATAGATATTCCATCTTATTTGAATTATATCCCGTTTCTTCATCTAGCTCCCTTAAGGCGGTTTCCCTAGGTTCTTCATTAATTTCGATTTTCCCTGCTGGTATTTCCAATAGATTTTTTTCAACAGGTTTTCTAAATTGTTTAACCAACACCATACATCCATCATCAGTTATGGGAATTATGCCAACTGAACCTGGATGTTCAACAATCTCTCTTTTTGAATATTTTTTGTCTGGCAATTCAACAGTGTCTATCCTTAAATTGACTATTTTCCCTTCATAAATCTTTTCTGACTTCATGGTTTTTTCTTCGTAATTCATTAAAATATCCCTCCCTATTTTAACATTTTTGCAACATAATTCCCTACTGCACCTAATGTTAAAAAGAACTCCTTATCTTCTTCATATCCTCTTCCCATAGTTGTAATGGCTAAATTAAAATTATTCATAGCTTTAAGAATGTCATCGCCTTCTTCATAGATTACCTTATGCCTTTTATGTATATTCAAGTTTTCAATCTGTTCATTAATTATATTTAATCTATATTCATCTAAAGTAGGTATAATAACCTTCCCAGATGTTTTTGCAATTTCTGATAAAACAGTTCTTGTATGATGGGAAATACCCATATGCCTTTCCCTAGTATCTTTAAAACTAATACGCGGTATAACTATAGGATTTCCTCCTAATGTATTAACAGCATCTATAATTTGTCCTTGTTCTATTCCACTAAATCCATACTTAGTTCCAGTCCCTACTATTCCTGGTCCCATAGTTATTATGGTTACATCGCCCTTTAAAATTTCTTTAGCTGCAATTAATCCAGTGTATATATTAGTACACTCTAAATCTCCCCCAAAGGCATGACCTATTGTAATGGTATTATCTACTAAATTCTTTGTTTTTAGTGATTTCACAGTTTTACTAAAATATATAGGTAGTGAGCCTCCATCAGTCATTATATAATTAATTTTAATATCTTTATTGAACCATTTTAACATAGCAACTGTTGGTGCAAGCATACTGTGTAATGAACCTATGATATAAGTATGATTATCTAATGATTTAAAATCCTTAAAGACATTATGGTATGGACTATCTTCTTCCTCAGCTGCCAAACATCTTATCTGTTGTGGAGTATACCTGAGTTTCATAATATGTCCCTTACCTTCAAGCTCTTTACTTTCATTACTATAATTAAATATTACAAAATGACAGCCTCCTGTTCCCAAGGATAACTCAACTGCAGTAGTATTTAATATAACAATATCTCCTACTTTTATACTACCAGTTAAATCGCTGTAGTTAATTGCTAAAGCCTTGCATCCATTGATATCCACTTTAACCCATGAAACATGATGGTCTTCTTCATTTATTTCAATTACCTTAGCTTTCTTATAACTTAACAGGTGAATCCCTCCTATCTCCCTAAATCGTCTATAAACCTTAAAATCTTGTTGTTTTCAATAACTTTAGAAAAAGATATTTTTTCAGCCATTATATGTATAACTATTAAAATAAATAGATAAATGGATTTTCCAATTAAACCATGAGTAAATGCACAGTATACCCCTAAAGTAATGCCAAGTACATTGGAACCTACATCTCCCATCATAGCTTTAGCTTTTAAGTCTAATGGAAAATATATGACTAATATACCATAAAAGGAATATAAAATAAAATTATATTCTCCTATATTTCCTGTAAACAGCATAATTAGAGAAAGTAATATAAATACTTTTATAGTTCTACCAGGTCTTAAATCGAATAGGTTTGTCAAATTGGTAAATAAGGATATAAGCAATGTATTTATTACAATATCAACTAAATTTTGAGATATCATAATTGAAATAAATAGCGCTACAAAAAAACCAATTCCTGCCTTTATACCTCCAGTAGTCAAGGTTCCTTTAAAAAAAGATTTTATATGACCTTTAAATCCTTTTACATTCTTATCTCCAATTAAATCATCTAAAAGACCTACCATCCCCATCAGCGTCAATGCAAATAAATAAGAGATTATATATTTGTTATTGACCTCAGTTAACAGTAATGTTATACCTATACTAATTATCTGAACAAATACAAATAATAAACCCATGCAGATAGGTATTTCCTCTTTTTTGTAATTTAATTCTAATGTTTTACTCCTTATTAACATATTAAGCAACATAGGAACTCCAATATAGGATAAAACTACGCTAATTACAAAAACTAAAACTCCAACAAATTTCATTTTTTCACCTTCTAAAGAACATAATAATCAAAGTTTTTAATATATCAAAAAACTGTTTTCCTCTATGTTTAAAACCTTTTAAAGATCTTTCTGTATATCTATGGGTCATTTTAACTGGTACTTCTTTAAATGTAAAATCATTTTTTAATGCTTGAATGGTCATAGCTACTTCTATTCCGTATCTAGCAGGTATATATTCCATAACATCCATTACTTCTCTCCTATAAACCCTTTGACCAGAAAGGGAGGTGTTTACTTCTTGTTTAGTATAAAAATAAACTCCCCTTTTAGCCAATCTCTTTACAAAACCAAATCCGCCCTTGATATGGGTTACATCCGAACTATTTGGAAACTTGGCTATTGTAAAATCCACTTCTCCTGAAACTACTGGATAAATTAACTTTTCTGCTTCAACGCTACTAAGTCCCAAATCTCCATCAACAAATGCAATATAATCATACTCTTTTTGTTCCATTGCCTTCTTCATTGCAAATCCTTTACCTTGATTTTTTTCTAAATTGATTATAGATACTCCTAGTTTATCTACTACCTCAGCTGTATTATCAGTAGAACCATCGTTTACAACTAAAATTTTATCTATTGAATCTATTTTTTTTAATCCCTCTATAGTATCACTTATCTTATCTGCTTCATTATATACAGGCACTACTGCCAATACCTTACCATTTATCATGATATCTCTCCTTAATTATTCTAATATAGATAACTTCAAATTAGGTACCAAATCCTCAGCTGTTTGTTTAGTTCCATAATGCCCAGGTCTTCCTTCCATAGCCAATATTAAAGAAACTTTACCCATGGCTGTATCTATATTATCTACGGTACTTATTTTAAATCCTTTATAGGCTTCCATATAGGAATAATTTGTCTTTACTTTTTCAATGCCAATTATTGATTTACCCATATCTTTACATATGTCAATTATAGTCTTATCCACCAAAGTTAATCTATTCTTATCTTCTTTTACACTGCCTCCAGCAATTATAACATAATCTATAGGTTCGTCAATATCTCCAACTAAATCTATAAAGTTACTTTCTAGCATCTTTTTTACTAAATTTGATTCTTCTCCAGTTACTATGGACTTTGCTATTTCCCGAGTGGTATTTTGGATTAAGTTACCATTTTCTATCGGAATTTCAAATTGCTCATAAGCATTTTTTAATGCCGCTTCGTCCATTATCTTATCTGTTAAAGTGGTTACATTTACTACATTTGCACCAGCAGTTTCTAATATTTGTCCTATTCCCGAATACATATAATCATCCTTTGTTTCAATAAGTGCAACTTTAGTCCCTTTCAATTTATTCTTGACAATTTCTTCATAAGTTGAATCTATAAAATGTTTATAATTACCATTTTCGGCTTCAACTTCTTTTACAGTTAGTTTTAAATTTTGGTTTTCAGATTTTAAAAAATCAAATTTTTCTTCTAATTTAGTCACTATATCCTCTTTCTGTTCAACTAAAAAGCTCTGAGTATCAAGGGTAAAACCTATATATATTCCAATACCTAAAGCAGCAAATATTGCAACAATAGATATCACATAAAATTTCATGTTTGGTATCAAAATAACTCCTCCTTTACAATCCTAACATCATTTTAATTCTAATTTTAAATAGAAGCATCAATTCCCTCATCAATGGATGCATACAAGTTATTACAACAATAGGTATTAAAGCAGCTATGGCTATACCAGCTACATATTTTAACTTAAAACTACTGTGATAAAGCTTGTTTACTCCTTTAGCATCTACTAACCTAGAACCAACTTTTAGCCTAACTAAAAATGTACTGGACATTCCAGCTCTGCCTTTTTCTAAAAAGTCTATCATATTAGTATGAGTCCCTACAGCTACTATTAAATCTGCACCATTAGCATATGAAAGCAAAAAAGCAATATCCTCACTGGTTCCTGGTGCTGGAAACTTTTTTGCCTTTAATCCTAGTTTTTCTACCCTCTCCAATCCAGGGGCTCTACCATCTGGATAGGCATGGACAATTATTTCCTTTACGGATTTCAAGCACTTATCTGAGACGCTATCCATATCACCAACCACCATATCGGGGGTGTATCCAAAGTTTAACAAAGCATCTCCACCGCCATCAACTCCAATTAATATTGGATTAACCTCATCTATATATGATCTTATAGCTTCTAGATCCGCCTTATAATCTTTACCTCTTACTACTACGAGTACATGCTTACCTTTTATCTTTGTTTCCGTTTTAGGAATAGGTATATTTCCTGTAACAAGACCTTTTTCTTTTTTTGCATATTCAAGAGTGTTCTCTATAAAAAGCTCTAGCTCCTTTTCAATATTTGCATATCCAATACTTAATAACTCCTTAATTTTATTTTCATCTAATAATTCACAATTAGCAACTTTATTCTTTTTATATATAATTTCACCATCGATAATTTCAATAGTATCTCCTTCATCTATTAAATCAAATATATCTTTTTGTTTTGTTTCAAAGATGGGTATATTTGCATCGAGTAAAATTGAAGGGCCTTGATTAGGATATCTACCACTGATGGTTTCTTCGATGTTGATTATACACTTCACTTTTTTCTCTACTAAAGATAAGGCTGCTACTTCATCTAAATCCTTATGAGCTATTAAAGCTATATCCCCTACTTTTAACCTCTTAGTCAGGTTTTTAGTCTTTCTATCCTTTTTTAATTTCCCTTTTATATACATATAGATCCTCCAAATTCTTCTATTCTAGTAGTATCTCCATTTTTAATGTTTATAATAACTACCCGCCAAGTTTTATTATAGCACAATATCATTAAGGATAAAAAAACAATATTAAATGAACACATAAAACGTAAACTGACTTTAAAAATTAGACAGTTTAATTAAGGGATTGATATTGTCTTTAATATATTTTACAACATAAATCTTAAATTCGCCATCATAATATCTAGATTTAATTCATAAGTCAGTTTATAAGCTGACTATATATCATTTAAAAATGCACCTTCAAAAATTAGATTTAAGTCTAACTCTTGAGGTGCATATCCATTATTTATTAGTCCTCTATAATATTATGAAATATTTCCTTCTTCCATTTCCATCTCTAATCTCAATTTATCAGCCACCATGGCAATAAACTCTGAATTAGTAGGTTTCCCTTTATTGGTGTTTACGGTGTAACCAAAAATCTTGTCAATAGTGTCTATTTTACCTCTAGTCCATGCCACTTCTATAGCATGCCTAATAGCTCTTTCGACTCTACTAGGTGTAGTATTATACCTCTTTGCTATATTAGGATATAATTCCTTCGTAACAGCACCTAATAATTCCATATCTTCAATTACCATAGCAATTGCTTCTCTCAAATATAAGTATCCTTTAATATGAGCTGGAACTCCTATTTCATGGATTATATTGGTAATTCTTGCTTCCACGCTTCTTGTTGAGCTAACATTTACTGAATTGGATACAGGAATCTTTATATAATCATTTTTATTAATAGGTTCTGTTGCATTATCAGAACCTACAATTTGTCTTAACCTCTTAATAAATATCTTAAAATCAAAAGGCTTTACTACATAGTAATCCGCTCCCAGTTCAATTGCCTTTTGGGTGATCTGATCTTGACCTACAGCTGAAAGAACTACAATCTTAGGAAACTTTTCTAAACCTAAATTATTTATTCCCTCCAACACTCCAAGTCCATCTAAGTGTGGCATAATAATATCCAATATTAAAACATCTGGTTGTTCTTCAGTAATCTTATCCAATGCTTCTAATCCATCTTTAGCTACCCCTATTACTTCAAAATCATCATCCATGGACAAAAACTTACTTAGAATATCACAGAATTCCCTATTATCATCTGCAATCAATATTTTCGTTTTCTCCAATTCAATTACCCCCCTGTTTATCTATTTATTGGTATAATTAACTATTCGACAAACAATCCTTGTTTCCTTCTATTTCGAAATAATTTTTTTATTTTATTATAAAAGCTTTTGTAGATTAAAGAATCCTAATTAAAAAAGAAGTCCCTATAAAAAAAATTTATAGTTTAAAATATAAAAATGATAGGCAATTGCCTATCATTTAAACATGGTTAGCATATTTATTATTTAATTCATAATTTGGTTTTATTTGTTCTAGCATCCATTCAATATATATTCCATATCCTTTAGTGGGATCGTTAACGAATACATGGGTAATAGCACCTATTATCTTGCCGTCTTGTATTATTGGACTACCACTCATCCCTTGCACTATTCCGCCAGTTTTTTGTAATAATCTCTTATCTGTAACTCTAATAGTCATGCCTTTTTGATTAGCAAATTGCTGAGGTTGTGCTTTTAGTATCTCAATTTCAAACTTTTCTACTTTATTATTATCTATTGTGGTTAATATATATGCTTTTCCTTCTTTTACTTCCTCTTTAAAACCAATTGGCAAAGATTTTACTTTATTAGATTTTATAAATTTATCAGTTATTACTCCATATATTCCATATGGAGAATTTTTAATTATTTCACCCAAGACATTTTCTGTTTCATAAAAGATTCCCCTAATTTCTCCTGGGCTACCTCTTTTGCCTTGTTCAATATTTGCTATTTTTGCATTCATTATCTTCCCATATTCTACATTTAATAGATTTCCAGTGTCCATATCTGTTATCCCATGACCTAGAGCACCAAACACTTTGCTTTCTTCATCATAAAAGGTAAGCGTTCCAATTCCAGCTGTTTTATCCCTTACCCATATCCCTAATCTATAACTATTATCCTGCATACTCTTTATAGGAGTAACTTCAGTTTCAAATCTTATATTATTTCTTTCTATGACTATTTTAACTTTTGAATCTTGTATTTCATTTAATAATTCAACTACATGTTCAGCATCTTTCACTTTTACATTATTTATTTCTAAAATACTATCACCAGTCTTTATACCTGCATCTTTAGCTGGATCATATCTTTTTCCATCTATTCCAATCACATCTGTAACTGCTACAACTAATACGCCTTTTGTGTTCAATCGTACACCTATGGCATTGCCTCCAGGGACTAGATACTCTCTATTAACCACATTTACATCAAATTTTTTTATGGGTATTAATCCTAAAAGTTTAAGCTGAAATTTTGCTTCCCCCGCATCTATACCATCTATTTTATAGGTTTTTTTAAGCCCCTTATTAAAATTTTGATTGTAAGTGGATTGTACTATTGTATCTTCATTATGCATTGCACTTAAAGAAAATGGAAATAATACATCTATACTTCTATTTTCTCCTTTTGCAATTTTTATTTCGCCTGGACAGTAAAATACACCTATCATTTGGATTCCATAAAAAAATAAGAATACTAAAATTAATAAAGAGATTCTTCTCCTACTTTTTGTATATCTATCCAAGTACAATCACTCTCCTAATCTTACCTTTCTCATGTTCACCTCCATAAATATTTTTTTACGTAAATATAATTTAGCCTTTTTTCATCTTATTTATTCTTTAAAAATTTTATTTATTATGTCAAGTAAATTACATTTTGGTATATTTTACTAATTAAAAAAACACTTCATTTTTTTGAAGTGTTTTTAAATAAATTTTAATTTAATTTTTTTGACATCTCCAGCATTTCTTTGGCATATAGCTTCGTCGTATCCGTTAGATCTACTCCACCTAAAAGTCTAGATAATTCATCTATCCTTTCATCATAGTCCAATTTCCTTACTATTGTAGTGGTCTCTTCATCGATAATTTTCTTCTCAATAACATAGTGAGCATCCGCAAGAGCCGTTATCTGTGGAAGATGAGAGATACAAATGACTTGATGATTTTTAGATATCATCTTTATCTTCTCACCTACTATTTGAGCCGTTCTTCCACTAATTCCAGCGTCTATTTCATCAAATATTAAGCAAGGTATACCATCATAATCAGCTAAAATTCTTTTAAAGGCTAACATTATTCTAGACATTTCTCCTCCAGATATGATTTTAGATAAGGGCTTTAATTCCTCACCTTTATTGGTAGAAATTAAAAATTCTATTTTGTCCCATCCTGTAGGTGTAAAATGTTCTAATCTATCAAAATTTATTTTGAACATTACATTACTCATATTCAATTCATTTAACTCTTTCATAATAGCTGTTTCAATGTTTTTGCTTAATCCTTTTCTCATTTCGGTTATCCTATTTGAGCAATCCATCAATTCAATTTCAATAGCTTTTATATTGTTATTTATCCTTTCAATTTCCTTTTCATTATTTAATAACGTTTTAAGCTTATCCTCTATTGTATCTCTATAATGTAGTATATCCTCTATTGTATTTCCATATTTCTTTTTTAATGTATTTATCGCATCAATTCTATCTTCTAAGAATTGCATCTTCTCTTCATCTAGTTCTAAGCTTTCCAAATAGTTCTTCATATCTCTATATAGGTCCTGTAATTCAAAGCTAATATCTTCCATTACTCTATTGTACTGTTTTAATTCATCATCATAGTCCTCGATGGTATTCATCTTGGCTATAATCTTATTTATGTAATCAAGAATGGAAATATTATTATATTCAAAATTATTTAGAATATTTACTACTTCACCTAAATTACATCCAATTTCTTTTATATTAAACATCTTCGTATATTCTTTCATGAGCTCATCTTCATCATATTTTAATAAATCGACACCATTGATTTCATCCAATTGGTATTTTAATAAATCGATTTCTCTATCCTTTTCAATACCGTCTAATGAAAGCTCTCTTAAATTCTTTTTTTCTATCAACATCTCTTCATACTTATCTTTTACAAACTCCAGTAAATCTTTTAATTCATTATCTCCAAAGATATCTATTAATTTTATATGATTATCTACATTTAATAGGGATTGATGCTCATGTTGTCCATGAATATCTACTAAACTAGAAGTTATATTGTTTAGCATAGCCAATGTAACAGTTCTCCCATTAATCCTTGATATACTTCTACCACTAGCGTGTATCTCTCTTGAAATAAGTAAATAATTGTTTGGATCTATATCAATACCATATTCCTCAAGTATTTTATTAATCTTGGTAGGATCTTCCAAAAAAAACAATCCTTCTAATGTCGATTTATCACTTCCTGTTCTAACTAACTCCTTATTCGCACGTCCCCCTAGGATCATGCTAATTCCTTCAACAATTATAGACTTTCCAGCTCCTGTTTCACCTGTAAGTACATTAAATCCCTTAGTAAAATCTATATTTAAATTATTTATAATAGCAAAGTTACTAATGTTTAACTCGACTATCATATCTATACCCCCAAATTATTTGAGCAAATTTTGTATATTCCCTAGTGTTAAATCCATCAATTCCATTTGACTAATAGCTATAAATATTGTATCATCTCCTGCAATAGTTCCAACTACCCCTTCAATTTTAAAATTGTCGATTGCTGAAGCACAAATTTGTCCTGCACCTGGTAAAGTTTTTATCACAATAATATTTTCAGCTTTGTCCACACTTAAAACAGAACTCTTGAAAACTTTAATCAATCTTTCATTAATACCCTCATGTTGGCTATCCATTGTTGCATATTTATATTTGCCACTAGAAGTAAGTACTTTAACAAGCCTTAGTTCCTTTATGTCCCTCGAAATGGTAGCTTGAGTTATATCAATTCCTCTCTCTAATAAATAATCTGCTAACTCTTCTTGAGTTTCTATTTCATATTTCTCTATTAAATCCAACATAATTCTCTGTCTAGTATATTTTTTCATCTTTTCCTCCCTTTGCATTAGGAATAAGGTTAAAAGCCATTATTTGTATAAATATTCATGCGCCTCATGGATTACATTACAAATCGTCTTATCTTCTAAAACTTCTCCCTTATTCTTAGTAATATATGCTAAAAATTCAATATTACCTGTAGTACCTGTAATAGGTGAATAATCTAGACTAGTAACCGTTAATTCAATGGAATCACAAAAATCAACAATAGCTTTTATAACTTCTTTATGAGTATTTTTATCTCTTACTATTCCTTTTTTACCAACCTTATCACGACCTGCTTCAAATTGAGGCTTTATTAAAGCTACAATCTTACCACCATCTGACAATAGTTCCTTAGCAACAGGCAAAACCAGTTTTAAGGATATAAACGATACATCTATGGATATGAAATCCACCGTTTCCCCTATATCCTCTTTATTTACATATCTAATATTGGTCCTCTCTTTAACAACAACCCTTGGATCATTTCTAAGATTCCAGTCCAGTTGACCATAACCCACATCAACTGCATATACCTTCTCTGCTCCTTCTTTTAACATACAATCAGTAAATCCTCCCGTTGAAGCACCTATATCCACGGCAGTTATTCCTTCAAGATTTAAACTAAAACTTTTTATAGCTTTTTCTAGTTTTAATCCTCCCCTGCTAACGTATATAAAAGGATTTTTCTTAATAACCATAGGACTATCTATGTCTACCTTTTCACCCGGCTTATCTATTCTCATATCGCCAATAAAAACAGTACCCTCCATTATAATCCTTCTTGCCTTTTCTCTTGATTCTACTAATCCTTTTTCAAAGAGTAGAACATCCGCCCTCTTTTTCCCCATACAATCTCTCCTAGCTATCAATTTTGTCATTATCGTTTTTATTATTCTTATTGTTTTTCTTCTTTTTATCTGGTAATATATCTACTCCAAATTTTTTCTCCATAAAATTGAATATCTTCGCTGTTTGAAAGATAATTTTCTCTGAATGGAGGATAGCAATTGATTTTCCAAAAGCCTTACCTCCTACTGTAAAGGATGCAACTAAAGATGTAATGATAATACTCAGCATACTTCCATTTTTTATATCATAAATATTAATAAGTTTATAGATTATAGTAGTTCCAACAGCTCCGCTGACAATGCCACTGATATCACCAATTACATCATTACAAAAATTGGATACTTGTCCTGCATTTCTAACCAACCTTATAGCATATTTTGCTTCTTCAACTTTATTAGCTGCCATTGCATGAAACGGCTTTTCTTCAGCAGTTGTAACGGCAATACCAATAATATCAAAAAATATCCCAACTAAAATTATAATTATCAATATTATAAATGCTAAAAATATATCAAGATTTTTTACTAAAGACTCCGTAATTATACTAAAAATTATTGCCATAATAAATGTCCATATAGTTATTACAATTACCCATCTCATATTATGTTTATCAGAAAAACTATCATCTTCATTTTTTCCCATTTAAATTATTACCTCCTCGTAATAATATAGTTACAATTCAATTACCCTATTGTTTTTCACTCTCATCAATTGGGTTGGATAACAATTACACAAATAGAGGTGTTATCTATCTCTTTGAAGCCTAGTCTTCCTAAGTTGAGATAGCTCTTTTTACATCTAAAGGCAAATTTAATCCAATTTTATATGTAAAATTTCTCTACAAAACATTTTACATTAAAAAATCTCAAAATCTAACTTCAATAGCATTTACTTTTCTATAGATATAAAAGGCTGATAGCACTATGCTATCAGCCCATGAGTGGCAGTATTTTGAGTAAATCTTACGGCTTAAGGTCCAGCAGGGTTTCCCTGACGGAAACTGTATGTCGCCATAACAGCGGTTTCCCTTTAACTCCATCACTACTACGTCGCCATAAGTAGGGCTGGATTACCACTTAGTCCGCACTGTAATCCTCAACATACTTCTTCTATGAACAGTCTAGGAGTTTTCCTCTACAACCAGTCTAATCCTTAGCCTCTTTTGCAATATAGGTTTCGACAACAAAACTTAACTTACTTGGGCCCCTCATAAGAAAAGTTGAACTTATCATCCGCCTATGTCACTCAAGGCAGGCTACTCTGTATACTTGTCATTATGCATACAGGTTTATCTTACCATGTCCCAAATGGTAAGTCTCCACGAAAGCAGGGTCAACGCCTGCATGCCATTGCAGATCGCCCCATCTTTCTTACTCCCAGCAACGACCCTCGACTGGGCGTCGCGAGCCGAAACAAGGAACTTCATCGATATGCCCTTCGACGGATTTTTAGCCCCGCCCTCGGGATTAGTTGTGTTGACTAGAATACTGTACCACTCTCAAGTGTATTAATTATAGCATATTTTTTATAATTATTCAATATTTGTTTTAAAAATTTCTAGTAATTAAATCTTCTGTTAATGCTTTAAAAAATTTTGTATCCCTATTTTCATAGGTAGATAGTATTCCTATAGATTTTTTACTTAAATCATCTACCTTACCTTTCGCTTCTGCAATATCATTATATGTAACATAGGTTACCTTGTCTATGGACTTATCTTCTTTTTCATCCAATATATCATCTCTAATTTGATAGGCTAATCCAAGATACAATCCAAACAATCTAATATTTTCTATTTCCTCTTCCGTAGCACCACCTAATATGGCTCCAGATACAACAGAAGCTTGGATTAAAGCTGCCGTTTTACACCTATACATAAATAACAACTTGTCTTCATCCATAGAAATATCATTGGACAATAAATCCACCACCTGACCACCTATCATTCCATATATACCTGAATACCTTCCAATCTCATCCATTGCTCTTACATATCTTCTATAATCATCAGCTGTATTTGAAATTTTTAAAATATATTGAGTCATGGTTTCAAAAGCTAAATTTAGCAATCCATCTCCAGATAAAATTGCTATGGCTTCACCAAAAACCTTATGGTTGGTTAGCTTACCTCTTCTAAAATCATCGTTGTCCATTGAAGGTAAATCGTCATGAATTAAAGAATAGGTGTGTATCATTTCAATTGCTAATGCAAAAGGAATGGATTTTTCATAATCTCCACTAAACATTTCACAGCTTTTTAATAGTAGTATAGGTCTTAGTCTTTTTCCTCCAGTAAATAGACTATAGTTAATAGATTCAAATATCCTTTCTTGATACCCCGCTTTATCCTTTAAAAGGTTCTCTAGTTGTCTATCTATTACTCCTTGAGTTTCTCTAATTACTTCTTCTAATAGCATAAGATTATACCTCCATATGAAAATCTTCCTCTTCTATATCTCCATTCTCATCTTTAAGTAGTATTTTTATTTCTCCTTCTACATCGTTTAATATTTCATTACAATATTTATACAATACTACTCCTCTTTTAAATTTTTCTAAGGAATCACTTAATGGAATATCGTCCTTCTCTAGATCCATTAATATATCTTCTAATTCCTTAATTGCCTCTTCATAAGTTAACTTATTTTTCTTCATAATAAAACTCTCCTTTATTAATTTTAACCACCTTAACCTTTATCATACCATCCTTCATTAAAAGATTTAGTTCTTCGCCGATGCTTATATCGTCCGTACTAGTGAGCATATTCTTATCTTCATCTAAAAGGATACTATATCCCCTATCCAAGGAGGATATTGGATTCATAAAGTCAAGTTTACTATGTATACCATCTAGTTTATCCTTCTCGCTTTTGAGTTTTGTTTCCATTAAGAAGTTAAGTCTTCTAAATAGATTATCTTGTTCTTGGATTTTTTCTTTTAACTGATTAACAGGACTATAATAATCCAAACTCCTTCTAATGTACTTTAACTTTATATTACAATCATTTATTTTATAATCAAAACTTTTATTTAATCGAAAAAACTTTTCATCTAAATTTTCTTTTAATTTGTTTAATTCAGGAGTTGCTAATTCAGCTGCTGCAGAGGGAGTAGGTGCTCTTAAATCGGCAACGAAATCTGCTATAGTGAAATCCGTTTCATGACCTACTGCCGATATAATGGGCTTTTTCATATCATATATAGTCCTCGCTACAGATTCATCATTAAAGGCAAATAGTTCTTCCATAGAGCCTCCACCTCTACCTGTAATTATTACGTCTACATCTTCCCTACTATCAAGATAAATTAACCCTTCGCATATCTCCTTTGGTGCTTGTACACCTTGTACTAATACTGGATATATTAAGATATCAGCTAGAGGAAATCTTCTTTTAATGACGGTTATTATATCTCTTATTGCAGCTCCTGTAGAAGAAGTAACTACGCCTACTTTCATAGGTAAATATGGCAATTCTTTTTTATTAATTGGATCAAATAGCCCTTCTTTTCCTAACTCATCTTTTAACTGTTCAAAGGCTGCAAACAAATCTCCAATACCACTTTTTTCTATACTTTTTACATATAGTTGATAATGACCCTCTTTTTCATATATGGATATATATCCAGTAACTACAACTTTGAGTCCATCCTTTAAATCAAAATTTACCAATTGATTATCGAATTTAAACATTACACATTTAAGTTTTCCTTTATCATCTTTTAAAGAAAAATACATATGTCCACTATAATGATGTTTAAAATTGGATATTTCTCCTTCCACCTTTACATTGGAAAGAATAAAATCTCCAGCAAAAACTCTTTTAATATATTGGTTAATTTCACTTACCTTTAAAGGCCTTACTCCCATATTTATCACCTCTTCCCCATATATGCTACCCCAACACCATTGTCCGTACACAATTCCCTATTAGGAAAATATGAAGATATATTTTTCCCATTTAGCTCATCTATTAAAAATTGTCCTATAAGTTTATTCGATGCTACTCCACCAATGACTAAAACTTTATCTATATCATATTGAATACAACTATTTATAATGATTTTATAGATAAAAGATGCTATGGTGTTAAACAATGTAGCAAGTACATCTTCTAATCTATAGGAATGGTTTTTAATTAAACCCTTAAAATAGTTTTCCATTCCAGATAAGTTAAACCATGTACTATCTTTAATATTTATGGGTATGTTGATATCTAAAACATTTCCCACTTGGGATATTTCATCCATCTCTTTACCGCAGGGAAAACTTAGACCCAACTCTACGCCTATTCTATCTATAAGCTGACCAATGCTTAAATCTAAACTTCCACCTATAATTTCTATTTTAAAATTATCTTTATAATCTTTCACTAATAATAATTCCGTAGTTCCACCAGAAATGTGGAGACTAATAAACTTATCCCCTTTTTTCAAATTATTATTTAATATACCTGCACCTATGTGTCCTTCCTGATGACTAAATTCCTTATATTCTGCGTTTAGAACTTTAGACAAAATAAAAGCCTGTCCTTTACCAACCATAAAAACAGGCATATATGATCCTTCTATATTTCTAGGTCTGCTGCTACAGGAAATAGTTGCTATATTAGAAACATCAATCCTATTACTCATGTTTTCAATTAATATCGGTAAATTATTTATATGTTGAAACACAGCTTCCTGTTGCCTTAGACCTTTTTTTCCCTTTCTTACTTCCAACACTTTTCTCATATCAAATACGATATTGTTCTCTTCATCTATTACAGCCAGAGAGGTCGTATACGCAGATGTATCTATTCCCATATAATATTTTGTCACCTTTCATCCCTCGTTCTAACAAAACCACCTAAAACACCATTGATAAATTTAGATGATTCAATAGTGCTGTATTTTTTTGCAATTTCTATAGCTTCATTGATGGAAACTTCAACAGGAATATCCCTTCTATATACTATTTCATATATAGCAATTCTAAGGGTTGATAGATCTACCTTAGCAAGCCTATTTACTTCCCATCCTTCTATATTTTCTTCTATATAAGAATCTATTTCTTCTAAGTTTTCAATTATAGTTTTTATAGCATCTTCAATATACGATTTTTCTCCTTCATTAAAAATATTATTTTCAAAGAATATATGTATTGCTTCTCCTGAAAAATCAGAATTAATTTCCATTTGGTATAATAATTTCATTGTAGATTCTCGTGCATATTTCCTACCCATCTTAGTCCTCCCTGATTGTTAGTGCCTATATATTAATCTCTTCTACTTGATGGAAGTATTCTCTCTAATAACTCCTTTATATCTTCCTTGTTATCACTCTTACTTCCTAAAAAATATCCTAACCATGTACATAATACTATAAATAGAGTTTTAAAAAAGCCTATAGTTAACACCAATATGGCTATTATAAAACCAATAATTCCTCCAATGGTTTTACCCTTATTAGCCTTTACACATTCCATTAATTTATTAAAAAATTCTCTCGCCAATTTGCAAACACCTCTATTATTATTTTACATTTCTTATAGGTGCAGTCACATTAGTTATTAGTACCTTGATTTCATTTACATTAACCCCTGTACAACTTTCTATATGATCTTTTACTTTGCTTTGTAATTCCTTAGTCGTTTCTGGTATGTTTATTTCAGGAGATACTTCTCCCTTTAAAGAAATATACAATTGCCCTTCTAGGATATCTACCTTGGTTTTTATATTTCTAACGCCAGTAAACTTATTAGCTACACTTTGAACTAATCCAATTATGGTATCTGATGAGATATTGATCTCACCATGATCAGTTCTTTGAACGAGGTAAGTTACTTTGTTTTTTTGGCTGTTCCATCTAACACTTATTACTATAAATCTAATACTAGCTAATAAAAAGATAAGTCCAATAACTGAATAAACATAGTTTCCTTCCATGGCTCTAAACACTAGATTTAGATTGCCCCTCGACAAAATATCTAACTGCTGAAAAGGAAATAGTATAACAGCTATTGACAACACTGCCAAACAAAGGGAACAAATAGTAAGTATCAACCTATCTAAAATATTCATTATAAGCTTCATCCTCCTAATAAATATTTAAAATTACCCCCTGGTTCCCAGAGGGTAAATATACTTATTTTACTCTTGGTTCAATTTCCGCTTTTGGTTCCTTTGGTATATTAACTCCTTGTACGTTAATATTAACCTCTACTACGTTAAGTCCAGTCATTGTTTCCACTGTCTCTTTTACATTTTGCTGTACAGAGCTTGCCACATCGGAAATTTTGGAACCATATTCTACTATAATAAAAATATCTATAGCTGTTTCTTTTTCTCCAACTTCTACCTTTACACCCTTAGATAGATTCTTCATCCCTAGCATTTCAGTAATATCTCCAGTAATCCCGCCACTCATTC
>LN874946.1:324346-493685 GCA_001282665.1 Clostridiales bacterium mt11 | reverse complement strand
CCTTTACACCCTTAGATAGATTCTTCACCCCTAGCATTTCAGTAATATCCCCAGTAATCCCGCCACTCATTCCTGCAACACCATCTATCTCAGTGGCTGCCAAGCCTGCTATAATAGCCACAACTTCATTAGCAATTTTTACTGTGCCATATTTAACCTTTTCATCATCTAAAAATTCCGTCACATTAGACACCTCCTATAATCTGAAAGTCTTTAGAATTATTATATCAAAGCCACATGGTTTTTACAAACAATTCTAATTTTTTTTCATTATTTTTATATTGGAAGCATCTAAGTCCGTTTCCCCCATTACTATATCCAATATTTTAACTACATCTTGCTCTAAAAGTTCGTCTCTTGATACTACTACTTTAGCATTTTCCTCTGTAAGGAATATCAAAACTTCTTCAAATCCTTTAGCTTTTATTATTCCTTCTATGGTCAGCTCCTTTTCAGATATATCTCCAATGTTCATTATCTTTTTTTGGGCTTCCGTTCTTACTTCATCATTAGTATTGTCATTATTTACGATTTCATTCAATCTATCTATCAATCCCGCTCTCAACTTATCCCTTGATAATCTCTGTTCAATGAAGTAGGATTTAGAAATTAAACTATCCTCCTTGCTAATAGTCTTCCCAATTGCAGCATTTGTTTCTTCTGCCATGTCATCAATGCCTACATTACCTTTTGTATCTATTATTTCCATATCATCTTTGTCTTCTCCTTCTGATAAGGCCTCCACTAATTCTTTGTCGTCTGCTTCAATTCCCTTTGCCAGTTCCATCTCTTCATGTTTCTGATAATCATTTGAAGCTTTTAATAATGATTGTTGAGTAAGGTTATGATTAATATAACCAAAAAACACCAATAATACAATTAACACCATTATCATTGCTGGTTTTTTCACTGTAAACATATATACCCCTCCTATTTACTAGAATAAACTTCAACTTTGTTACTAGCTATTCCTAATACAGTTTTCACTGCCTCATACAGCTTTTCCTTTACTTCTAAATCCTCTGCACCATCTGCTATTACTATAACACCTTTAACAGTTGGTCTTATTTCTTTTAAAACTATTAATGAACCTTCGCTGCCTGTAACTGCTTGAATTGTCATATCTTCTCTTACAATTTCCCTTGTACCTCCTTGTGAGTCAACTTCACTAGTAGTTTCACTATTCTTAGTAGTATTAAATGCCGGAATCTTTTCTACCGTATCCTCTAATGTAATCATTACTTTTACTTTATTTACTCCTTTAAGCTGACTTAGTATATCTTCTAGTTTTTTCTCCAAAAGAGAACCATAGTCTGGATCATCGTTCATTGAACTATTGAATATCTTTTCTGATTCTAAATCATTTTCTGCAACTTTTTTTTGTCCTATGAAAATATTAGCTACTATTAAAAGTATGATTCCAATAATAAGTATTATGAATAAATTGAACATAAATTTCTTGTTATTTATCTTTTCTAGATATTTTTTAACCTTAGCGATATACTTCTCCACTCAACTCACCTTCCCCTATAGTACTTAAAAATATTTTTATATTTTCTTTAGGTATATTATAACTTTTAGAAAGCATGTTTTTTATATCTTCGCCTTTATCAAATTCTTTTACGGTTGTAATCTTTTCTTTCTTATTTCCAATGTTTACTTCTTCAATATTATCAATGGTAATTACGTTTTTATCTCTTTTTATTTCATCTTTCTCATCTTCTATTTTTCTTATGATAAGCTCTATGTCTTTAATATCTCCATATTTAGTCTCATCCTCATAAATGGAAATGCTTACTTCATCTACTTTATAATTAGTGGATTCCTCGACTAAATCTTTGATCTCTTCTTCCATCTTACTAATATATACTTCTTTTATCTGCTCTTCTTGCGTTGAAGATAAATTTTCATTATAAACATATTTACTCTCCTCTATCTCCTTTTTAAAAATCTCCCTGTCAATGTTAAAATCCTTATGTAATAGTTTTACAAAGGGGTTGATAATGACGATTATAATCAATAATCCAATTATCATATCTATATACCTTTTCATATTGCCATTAGGTAAAACTATTTCAATTATTGAAACGATGACAAAGACTAAAGCAATATCCCTTATCCATAATTTTAAAAAATCTACTACTCCCATTCTCTCACCTACCTAAACATAAGAGTCGCATTTCCAGCTTCAACTATAATGGTAATTGTTATAAAAAACATTGTTGCCACAGATAGCATACCCACTAAAATTAGCAAAAGGGCTTTTCCCACTTCATCAAAGCAATTGGTGATACTTGTGCCTGCAATTGGTTGTATAAGTGCTGCAATGCCTTTGTAGACAAATAATAGAACCACAATTTTTATAGCAGGAGTTACACATATTAAAAATAGAGATACTAGACCTATAATTCCGATTCCATTTTTTAAAATAGCAGAACAACCTACTACCGTCTCTACAGCATCGGATAAAAATTTTCCTATAATGGGTATAAAATTATCTACTGCAAATTTAGCAGTTCTTATTGTAATACCATCTACTTTTGTGCCTATTCCATACATAGTAATTATTCCAATAAAAACCGTCAAAGAAGCGCTTACTACCACTACTATTATTTCACGAATCAACTCCGTTAGCTGAGAAAACTGGATCTTATGCGATATATTGCTTATTATACCTATGATAAATGAAAACAATATTAGTGGAAATATTAAATCTTTAACCAATGAACCTATTATGTTTACAGTACCTATTACTATAGGGTGAAATAGCAATTTAGTACTTGGTCCTCCTACTGCTGTCAATAATGTAAGTAATATAGGCAATATTACTTGCATGAATCCAACCATTTGAGTTACAGTTTTTCTTCCTAAATCCAAAGCTTGAGTAAAACTGTTGATGATTAGCATAGATAAAATAATATAACAGGCATAATGTGCCAATTGAGATACGGTATCTTTTTCAAAAGTAGTCTGTAAATTAGTAAGGATTGAGCATGCTACAGTTATTATGAGTATTTGAGAAATCAAAGCTAAGTTTCCATATATCTCCTTGAAGAACAGCTTTGAAACCTGTGATAGGATAATCTTCATATCAAAAGTTTTTTTTCCTTTTATCATGGATAAAATAGTCTCTTTTACATCTATTTTTGAAAAATTGCCCTCGTTTCCATTGACTATATCTTCCAATACAAGTTCTAGCTCATTTATATTTAAACTATTTAACTGTTCTTGTATAAATTTATCCGTTATACCGTTACTCTTTATATCCATATCTTCAGCAAACGAATAGCTTGAAAATATGAATAGCAATAGGATTATCTTTAATACCGTACTTTTGTTCTTTATCATTTTTTTCACCTTTAGGGAAGTATTTTTATTATTAAATCCATTAAAGCTAGAAGGATTGGCATGGCTAATACCATCATAATCACTTTCCCACCTAGCTCAATTTTTGAAGCTATTGCCTCTTCGTGAGCATCTCTAGAAATTTGGGCTCCAAACTCAACTATATATGCAATACCTATGATTTTAAGTATTGTAGAAAAATAAGCAAATTCAATATTTGTACTTCTAGCTAACTGACTTAATGTTTCAACAACGTATTTTAACTTACCTAAAATCATAGAGAATATTATTATCCCCGTTGCTAAGCTGACCAATAGGGCAAACTCCGATTTATTAGACTGACGAAGTAGTACCACCAAAATTGTGGATACTATTCCTATTCCTACAATTTGCATGATTTCCATATTATCACTTCACTTTTAATATAATCCAAAAAGGGTTTTTATGCTATCAAATAATTTACTTATTAGTCCAATAACTACACTAAAAACTATAACGACTCCTACCAAAGTGGTAATGTAAGCGAATTCTTCTTTACCGGCCTTATCTAAGACCATATGCAGTATACCTAGCAATATACCTATACTTGCTATTTTAAATATTAAATCAACATTCATATTTTTCTCTCCTCTATAACAATATGATTACAATGGCAAGCCCAGTAAGTATCCCTAAATTTTTAAACATCCTTTCGTTTTTATCCCTTTCCATTTTAGCTTCCTTTTCTAAACCAATAATTTGATTTAAAACCAATTTGAAATTTTTTTCTTGATCTTCTCTATCGGAGGAACCTAATACCCTCCCGAGAGACAGTAACATTTCCACATCTTCTCCTTTAAAGTTGAACTTATCCTTTATAGAGTTGATTACATAAGAAAAACTTTCCGAGACATCTCCTCCTTTGTTATTTAATAGGTGGTTTTTAATCTCTTGAAATACGAAAGATACTTGTTTGTTTCCCTTATTATATACATTGGTCAAAGCTTCCGGTAATGGCACTGCTCCATAAACGATTTCTGTTTCAAGGATTTTTATACATTGTTCCATATAGATTAAATTATTAAGTCTAATTGAATATTTCTTACCATAACAAAATCCCATTATGGTAGTAGATGAAAGTATTAATAATCCTCCTATAAATTTAATAAACACCATAGGATACCTTCTTTCTATGTTCTAATAGATTTAAAACTATTTCCTTCAATAATATTCTTTATAGTTCCCACCCCTCGGGAATTATCCAAGAACACATATCTTTTAAATATATTTTCATTTATCAATATATTAAGGCTTTTCCTTGAAAGCAAATCCTCTAAATTATCCCCATGTACTGTCGCAATAATTTTCACACCTGCCTTAAGGCTTTCGTGAATAGCTTCTACATCTGATATACTTCCAATCTCATCCATAGCGATGATTTCTGGAGACATAGCTCTAAGTAACATTCGAGTACCATCCCTTTTGTTGCTGCCATCTAGTACATCTGTTCTCAAACCAATATTGTGCTGGGGAACTCCATTGTACATCCCTGCCAATTCCGATCTTTCATCTATTACGCCTATCTTTAAACCTTTCTTCCCTAAAAGAGATGAGCCATCACTTAAATTTCTAATGAGATCCCTTAAGAGAGTGGTCTTCCCACATTGGGGAGGAGAAATAATAAGTGTATTATGGATGGTATTGGGAGGATCTACTATATACCTTAACATTTCATTGGATACTCCTAACTTTTCCCTAGCTATTCGGATATTCAAAGAAGAGATATTTTTAATAGTTTCAATTCCATTATCTCCATATAAAACTTTACCTCCAATTCCAACTCTATGTCCTCCTTTTAATGTTATAAAACCATTCCTAATTTCCTCTTCAAAGGCATAGACAGAATAATTACTAATTAATTGAAAAGTTTTATTTACATTTTCCCTATTTACCAACATACTCTGAGAAATATTTTTAGTAAGACCCCCATTTTGAGTAACAAAATAATCTGAACCCTTAAAATATATGATGAGAGGTCTGTTGCTTCTAAGTCTAATCTCTTCTATATTTTTTTTATATTCTGTTGATATATTCTTTAATGCTTGGCTTAATTCTAAACATATATATTCTAAAACACTATCAAATATTCTTGCATCTTTATCCCCCATAACATGTCCTCCTTTATATATAAATATGAGAAAGCTAAAATAATATGCAAAAAAATAAAGACTTAAAACCAAAATGGTTCTAAGTCTTTATAAACTAAGCTTCTATTTTTCATCATCAAAATCGTCTATTATTTCGTCATCACAACAACCACAATCGCAATCAAAATCCATACATTCATAATCTTCATCATCATAATCCTCATAAGGATAATAATCTTCATCATCGTCATATCCGTATATTTCATCTTCTACATCGGATAGATCCTCGTCAATATAGCTTACATATTCTTCTAAATCCTCATAGTTTTCTGCTACTTCATCTACCACATCAGCAAACTCTTCTAGAGTATCTATTATATGTAGCAATAGTTTGCCTTCTTTAGATTCTTCTTCAATTCCCATTCCTTCAGCTAAGCCTTTTAAATAAGAAACTTTTTGATAAAGATAATCCATGTTAATCCCTCCTAAATATTTATATATTTTTATTATTCCCTAGACTCTTGATAAATAGTCACCTGTTCTCGTATCTATTTTCACTTTATCACCTATATTTACAAACAGTGGTACATTTACTATTGCTCCCGTTTCAAGAGTAGCAGGTTTTGTAGCTCCAGTTGCTGTATCACCTTTAACTCCTGGTTCAGTATGAGTAACAACAAGCTCAACAAAGTTTGGTGCTACTACTTCAAAGGGTTTTCCTTGATAGAATCTGATAATGGCACTATCATTTTCTTTAATATAGAGAATAGCTTCCTCTACTTCATCTTTATTTAAAGGCAATTGTTCATAGGTTTCATTATCCATGAAATAAAAAAGCTCTCCATCATTGTATAAATATTGCATCTCTTTGGTTTCAATACGTGCTAGAGGATATCTATCATTTGGGTTAAAAGTAACCTCCTTAGTAGTTCCTGACATTACATTTTTTATCTTTGTTCTAACAAATGCAGCACCTTTTCCAGGTTTTACGTGTTGAAAATCTATAATTTGATATACATCTCCATCCATTTCAAAAGTAACACCTTTCCTAAAATCACCTGCAGATATCATTCTATTACCTCCTCTAATGTTTTAGTTCATCATTAATGCTTCTAATGCTAATAAATAGCTGTTTACACCAAATCCGGTTATTTGTCCTGTACATACAGGAGCAGTAACAGATTGTTTTCTAAAATCCTCTCGCTTAAATATATTGGATAAATGCACTTCAATCACAGGAATATCAAGAACTTCAATTGCATCTCTTATAGCAATACTATAGTGAGTATAGGCTCCTGGATTGATTATAACGCCATATACATCTCCGATTATTGCTTGTTGGAGTTTATCTATAATATCTCCTTCACAATTTGATTGAAATATATCTAATTCAACTTTCAATTCCTTAGCTCTTATGTGGAGCATATTGTTTATATCCTCTAAAGTGTCATTTCCATATATTGATTTGTCCCTTTTTCCCAATAGGTTTAAATTAGGACCATGAACTACAAGTATTTTCATTGATATCAACCTCTACTATGCCTATATAATTATATCAATCCTTAAAAATAACTACAAGGGTTTAATTTTTAAAAATAGAAATTACTTCATCTCCTATTGTCTCAACCGATTTATTGTCTACACGGATAATATAATCAGCACTCGCAATATATAATCTTTTTCTTCTATTATATATTGCTTTAATGCTGTTATCAAGATGGTCAGCGTCCAAAAGTGGTCTTTTTTCTTTAGATAACATTATATTTCTAACAAGGGTATCTATACTAGCTTCTAGATAAAAAATAACCCCATTTTCTCTTAGTATATCTATATTCTCTCTGTTTATAACCACTCCTCCACCAGTAGAGATGACTATATCCTCATTGCCTTTTAAGTCATCTATAACTTGCATCTCTAAAACCCTAAAGTATCCTTCTCCATATTTACTAAATATCTGTTCAATATTATCTCCAGAATTAAATACTATTATATCATCAGTATCAGCAAATTCCATGTTTAACCTTGATGCTATATATTTGCCAACAGTAGTTTTCCCAGCTCCACTCATACCTATTAATACAATATTTTTCAACATATCACCTCTATTCATGATGAGGCTTGTCTGCTACTATGTTAATTGCCTTTATCACTTCTTTTATTAAATCTGCATCAAATTGATAATCTAGAGTATCCAACTTCCCATATAAGACCCCTTTTTCAGTTACTACATATCTCGGGTTTAAATTATTTAAGGCAATTGCTGCAATATCCAACCTACATTTATCACAAGTACATATATTGTGTCTATCCTTTAATAAATTATTAATAGTATTTATGACTTCATCTTCTAATAGATTATGTAATCCCATATATATTCCTCCTGTTTTCTTAATTGATTTTAATTACCTCTATTTTGGGGTCAATAAACTTTGGCAAATAAACTCCATATTTTCTTATTTCCTTACTATTGAAACTAATTTCAATTGTACCGCTATCTTGAATCCTTTCATCATAATCCTTTATTAGAATTATTCCTTCCAATTTAGCTTTTATAGAAGGATCTATATGCAATTTACCATCATTGATGATTAGGATTCCTTTAAATTCAATATCACTATGAATTTCCAAGTTCCCTTCTATATAGAGTATTCCATTTAATACTGCCTTCTCTAAACCATCCTCTGATAGAATAGATACAATAAAGGGATTTGGATTTCTGTTTTTAGCTATTAAAAAAACTTTATTATCATTTAACACTTGATTCTTTATAGGATTATCAAGATTATTTCTAAAAAATTCTATATTAAATTTTTCATCTGCTCCTTTGATTATTTTTATAGCTTCATAATCTATGGCATCGATGCCTATTAATTTCTCATCAATACCTTGTATGGTTATTTCTCTACTTAAATAATCTAAATAATCATCATAGTCCTTTAATTTATTTATGTCAATATTCTCCTTAGACACTATGGGGATTCCCATATCAAAAAATTTATTAAGTAATGATATTCTTGCTATTGCTTGTTTTTTTATCCCATTATATGTACTATGAGTTTTCAGTTCCATAAACCTTCTATCATCCGAAAAGCTAATATCTATATTTTTATTCGAATCTCCTTCAATTAAATCTTCATCATATATCCATAGATGATAATCATCTTTCGAAATTAATGTTCCATGTTTTAAATACCTGTTTATCCTTGATAATAGCTGATGATAGTATTCTTCTTTATTTAAAGCCAGATATATTTTACTTTCAGCTAAGTAACTAGCTTGTATAGCATTTTTGCCTGAATTCAATATTGAGTATTCTAAATTCCATGTATAAGTTAAAAAAACAGCAGAAATCAAAATGATAGTCATGACCAATAAAGAAATTATGTAAATAAATCCTTGGTTATTTGGCATGGTAAACACCTCATAATTTAATATACAATAGGACATCTTACATATACTCTTGTTTTAAGCCTAGATTTTTCAGTATGCTCTCCCTTTAAAGTAAAGGATAAATCTATCAATTTAGTCTCAAAATTGATTTCTGTTCCTTCTAATGACACTATGTATTCAGCGATTTCATTATATCCTTCAAAAGCGTTTTTATTAGGATAGTTTTCAGTATTCATCTTAGCGGCAATCCTATAGATCTTATTATTCTTTAAATAATATGTAGAATAATTATATTTATAGATATTATCATTGCTATATCTCATAATAATAAATCCAATATTGTTTTCATACTTTTCCTTTAGTCCAGGAACCATATCGATATCTATAATTTTATCTGCGGATTTTATTTCTCTTTTTATATAATCTATAGCATATCTTCCATTTAGTAGTACTTCATCTTCTCCATCGCCTATTCTACATGCATTCATGGTAAAATTGAGCATGGAATATAGAGAAACTATTATAATAGAACTAATTGCTGAAACTATTAATAACTCTAATAATGTAAAACCTCGAATCCTGAAACTATTCATTTTCTTTTTTCCATTAGGGAATAGGCATAATTGCCACCACCTTTACATTGTTAATTCTATCATCCTTTTTAAGATGAGAAACTTCCACCGAGACTTTCCACAGACTTTTATTTAAGTTTTCCTTGTATATAGTACATACATAAGAAAATCTATCATCTTTTTCATCTAATGGCAAAGTAATAGATGATGGTTTTTCTTCCTTTAAAGTATAGATTAATTCCCTTATAGGTATATCAAACAAATATTCATCATCCTCAGTAAAATTGTCATCGAAGGATTTAATTTGCTCCATAGTAGATTCAGCTACATATACCATATCCATTTTAGTTTTCACTAATTTCATATTCTTTAAAGAACTACTCAATATAGGAAAACATACAACAGATATAATTCCAAGTAAAACTAAACTCATCAATACTTCTATTAAGAGAAATCCTCTATCTTTCATATTTTATCAACCTTTAAATAAAATTCTAATCTATTTTAAATAGACATTTACCTTGCCTGTAGCAGGTGTTATTGTAATCTCTATTGGATTCCTTTTCTTATCCTCTAAATATATAGTCCCTGAAATCAATGGTGCACCTGAATAGTTAAATATTATTTCATGACCTTTAATATTGGTTGTTTTTATTTTTATACCATTAGTAAATTCTTTATTTTTTACTATTTCCTTAAGAGCAGATGCCCTATGTTTAAATATAATATAGGAATTAGTATCAGGTCGTAACATAACACTATATCTAGTTGATTCAACTATAGCATTGTTTCTCGCATAGCATAAATCATTTTTAAATTCCTTTAATTCCTGTCTCTCCTTATAATTTAAAACCATATTTGCTTTTAACATAGGAATAAATAGAATCATGGAAAGTATACTGATCGTTATTAGTAATTCTATTAAGGTAAACCCCTTGTTATCTCTCATGGCACTATCTTCTTAATATCTCCACTCATTTAAAGTATATAACATATAAACCGCTTCTGCTCTTGTAATATTATTGTTCATACTGTTTAAACTCTTACTCCTGTAATCTTTTTCATATAATATCTTAGAAGAATAATTAGACCAATAAAACTTTTGAGTCTCTGTTACTTTTTTCATTATATTCTCCACTTCTTTATAGGTAATAGGACTATTAGGCTTAAAAGTCTTATCGGAATATCCGCTGATATAGCCCATTTTTTCTGCATGTGCAATTACTTTATCATGGGACTTAAATCCATTGAAGTCCTTAAGGTTTTTTATATTTTGTATATCCTCTGTATCTTGCCAGCTATAAACTTTGCTGAGCATTACTAAAAATTCTTCTTTTGTCATACTTTTATTTGGTTTAAATGTCTTATCCGAATATCCAGATACTATACCTCTTCGTAGAAATGTATTGATCTCATCTTTTGCCCAATGACCTCTAATATCGTGTAATATTAAAGCGTCTTTATCCACTAAAACACAATATACATTGTCTCCTTCTTTAAATGAACTGGCTTTAACTTTTGTTTTAATAAATCCATCTTCTATTTCTGAGGGCAAATACATCCAATTATCTTTAACTCTTTTATAAATTCCCCCATTTTGTTTACCATAGTATTCAAACCTTAGCTCAATGGTTTCATCATTAACCTCAAAGGATTTGTTTGCAATGTTTATTCCATAATAATCAGATGCCTTTATTAATCCTCTTTCCAATTCACTAAAATTATCTGATAGGACATCCATAGTTACTATAACTGGATTGTAATAAGTTCCCTTTTCTATCTTAATAAACATCTTCTCATCCAAACTATAAACCTCTCCTCCAGAAATGGATACAGTTTCAACTCTAGTCTTGTTTTCTATCACATCCTTATTCAATCTCTGATATGATGTGGTATACCCCTCAGACAATCCTGTATAAAATCCACTAATAAATCCTTCTCTAAACCTTTCTGATTCGAGGATCAAGTCATATTCTTTAGCTATTTCTAATTGTGTAGGTTCATGCCTTTTCCAGTCATCATTAAGATTTAAATAATAGTCTTTTACAGCTTTTGCTTCTCCATTTTTTAGTCCTGTATCTCTCCCTATGCTATACCCTTTCTCATAAGACCATTTATGTTCATTGACATTTGTAGTTCTAAAAGTTTTATTATAATTTTCTTCATATTTTCTTTTAAAACCAATCAAAAACCCTTCACCATATTCTTCCTTATCGTTATTTAATGAATATCCTCTTAAAATGTTGGAATCTGAAGGCATATTTCTCTTATAGTCAATAGATTTATTATCAAAATAATCTTTTGCTCCATGGATAATCCCTAGTATTTCACCAAAATATTCACCATCTTTTAATCCATCTTCATAAGAATTTTTTATGGATTCAAAATTTGCTTTTCTGTATCCATCATTATATCCTTTTTCAAACTTCTCTTTAAATGTCTTTAAAAAATCATATCTATATTCGGAGGCCTCCCGATTTAAATTATACATTTCCGTTATACTTCTTTCCAATGGAATTGCTTTTTTCCAGTTGCTTCTATTATCATTATAGAAATCTCTATATCCATATATCTCACCTAGAGTTAAGCCCATTATTGCAGCATAATCAAGCTGTTTTTCTTTTTTATCCTTATCAGTCGTCTTTCCATCTTTGATTATCTCATTATAACCTATTTTGAATCCTTCTTTATAAGCTATTTCTATAAGACTTTCATATCTTTCATCAAAGTCATCATAAACATATTTATATTCTCTTATTATATCATTGGCATTACTGGACCAAGCCTCATAATATGGAATATCTTTATCCTTTGTTTTATTCTCATAGGCTTTAATTATCCCCTGTTGATATCCTAATTTGTTAGCATTTTTTTCTATCTCATCTAAATCAGAAATATTAATTCCATATATCATAGAACCATTAAAGATAATTATTGCCATTAAAATAATTAGAAGAGTCCCTTTGTCTAATCTCTTCATTCAAATCACCTCCCATTATCTTGGTAATACCAAGATCTTACCTTCCCATATATCCTTATCGAATTTTATTTCATTATACTCCATTATTAAATCTTTTTTATTTACTGTCCCGTATATCTTTTTGCTTATTTCCTCTAAGGTATCTCCTTTTTCAACTATATATAAGGTAAAGTTCTCCTTAGTTTTGCTGCTATCTTCTGGGTAACTAGCTTCTAGTTTATCAAATAAGAGTACACCATAATCGTCCCTATTATTAAGTTCAACATATATCCTGTCTACCTGTAGAGGATATAGAGATAAATCCTGGGGCAATTGAGTTTCGATATACTCCCATCCGATCCATCCGATTCCCTTTGTTAATTCTATGTCTATCTTTTCCCCATCTTGTCCCTTGAGTCTAATCCCTAAAGTAACTGGAGAATAATTATAGGCATATACCCATAGACCAATAGATGAAGGGGGATATTTTAGCATTATATCCCTATCTGTTAAATCTAAATATGCTCTATTCTCATCTTCTACAGCTAAAATATTGTATTCAAACCTAACAGAATATTTTTTAGACTTAGAATTTGCTGATTTATATAGGTTCCCTTTAACACTTCCATTAGATGGTATAAAATATATATCGCCCTCTTCAAAGTCCTCCAATATCTCCTTATTATCATCTAAGCTAGGAATGCTATCTCTCGAAATACTAGAACCTTTATCCAGAGTATCATCTTCTGATACTTCCTCTTCATTATCCACCTCTTTATAGTCTTCATATGCTTTAAAAGGATTAGATTTATCCTTTTCAGAGACTATATCTATATACGCTAAATCTTCTTGAGATTTTACAATTCCTTCTAAACTATATACTTTTAAAGATATACTACCGACTAATTTATTGTCCTTATCTTTATCCATAATTAAATTAGATATCAATATATTCTTGGGACTTGAATTTATCCCTTTTATAATTTCAACAAGACCGTCATAGCTACCTCTATAGGGAATGGTAATATCCATAGTCTTGACCATCAAATCACCTATCTTCTCTTCAGATGGTTTATTAAAGTTAATATCCAAGATATCCAATTCATCGCTATTAAATATATCACTTAAAAGGTAAATAATCTGAGGTTGATCTAGTTTAGCAAAATACTTATTAAGTATTCTATCTTCTTCTTTTTGCAATTTTCTTAATTCATCATCAATATTCTTTTTCTTCTTAAATACAGTGTTCATAGAAGAAACCTTTTCTTCATATTCATATTTCTGTTTCATTAGAGCTTTTAATTTATTTGATTGAGGAGTGATAATGAATCTAAAAATTCCCCAAAAGGCGATAACAATTCCCAATAGAGTTAAAAGTATCTTCTCACTCTTTGTCAGTTTGCGCTTCATCTTCAATCGTTGAGTTTTCTCCATCTATATTCACATCCTTAAGATTAATATTCAATGTAAAATTATAGTGCTCTTCTTGAGAATATATATTGGTTACAAATATCTCCTTGAATTCTTCTACTGATTCTAGGTTCTTTCCCAATTCAGCTATGGAGAGTTTATCCTTTGAAACTCCGACTATCTCTATGTTATCAGTGGATATATTAATTGAGGTAAAAAACAGATCCTTTGGCATACTAAATGTGATATTGTCTAAAAGAGAATGATCTATAATATTGTTATCTTCAAAAGTCTTATCCAATACTTTTATCTTTTCTAAAAACTCTTTAAATTCTATTACTTTTTCTTTCTTTCTATTTATATCCTCCACTTCTTCATTCCTGTTCTCATCTTCAGCTATGGATTTTAATTTAGCAATATCTTTTGAAATTTGTCTTATCTTAATTTGATTAAATAGGGAATAGAGTATAATAAAAGCTATTGATAACAGAGCTATAATTTTATAGATTATTCCTTTCTCAATATTAAGTTTCTTTTTTTCAATATAAGGTTCAAAAAAATTTAAGTCCTTCATATTTACACCTCTATCATTCTAAGAATTGAACCGATAGAATTTATGTATTTGATAATCTCACCATTAAAATATAGGTCATTAAAGGATTCTATTTTTATTGAAGGAATGTTAAAGTAATTGGAAAACAAGTTAGATATCCCATTGATTTTAGCACTTCCTCCAAATAATAAAATCATATTGATCTTGTTGCTTATTTCTCTAGTCAAATAATACCTAAATATTATCTCTATTCTTTCATTTAAGCTTTCAAAAGAATTTAGAATAATGTTTATGATATGATCTTCTTCACCTATTTGATTTATGTCCTTTACTTTTTCCTTTATCCGTTCAATTTCTTCTCGATCATATTCAAAAAAGTTTAGAACATTCTCTTCTATATGCTTTCCACCTATTTCAACAATCCTACTAACTTGAATAATGCCATTTCTAATTATAGAAATTTTCGTATTATCATAACCCATATCTATTACAGCAAAAGTTATATCCTCTGTAGGGTAGCTATTATTTATAAACTTATTATATTTAATAAGTTTTGCAATAGAATTAGGTTGGTAGTCTAAGACTATAGGATTGAGTTCTAAATCCCTTAACAACTCATAGTGGCTTTCTACTATTACCTTAGGAATAGCTATTAACAATATGTTAAGCTTTTCTATATCTTCCTCATAAATAGGTCCTATTATCTTAAATTGAACTATATAGTTTTCAGAATTCATAGGAATATAGTCGTCAAGTTGAAATCTTAAAATATTTTCAATTTCCTTATACTCCACTTTAGGTATTATTATCTCTCTTGTTAATATAGAGGGACTATTAATTGTTAAGTATACATCTTTTGATTTAACTTTGTTTCTCTTCAATCCCTCATTTAATACATAGTGAATTAAATCCTTATCGAGTATTTCTCCATTGTTATAGGATCCTTTTGGCGTAAGCAAAGTAAAATAATTATCTATTATAATTCCTTTTTTTGTTTCCTTCCCCTCTACTGCTTTTATTTCATAAGCTCCTATATCGAGAGATAATATTTTCTTTTTAGGTAAAAAAGATAAGTTCAAGATTAATCATCTCCTTTGACGAAATATTCAATAATAGATCCTTCCAGCTCCATATTATCTACATCTTTCATATTTAATAATTCAATTGTTGATTCCACAGTGAATTCTTCTTTACTTTTTACATTTTGACCTTTTATTTGAAAGGTTAAAAGATTTTCATCTAACTTAAACCATAGCTTGTCTACAATTATTAAATCATCTTTTATTAGATCTTTAGATTCATAACCCACTTTTTTAATCTTTATAAGATTATCCTCTAAAAAGATATAGTTCTTAGTATTATAAATACTATCTTCATTTGAATATATATTCATTTCATCTGCAAATTTCAATTCTTCTTCAATTAACCTAGCAGCATTATTCATACTAGTTTGTAAATCATATTTGTTATTGCTTCTAAAAAATGTGCTATAGTTAAATTGAAAAAATATAAACATGAATGAGATGATTATTCCAAGCAGAGCAATAGTTATTATCAATTCAATTAGTGTTAGTCCTTTATGATTAAACAATTTATATTTCATTTTTCTCTTCCTTAACTGGGATATAATTTGAAATTTCTATTTTTCTCTTTCCATTATCATAGAAAACTATAATTTTTACCCTTATAGTATTGGATATTATCGTGTTGGTGCTATCATTGGATTTTAATTTCTCTAATTCTATGGTTTGTTTTTTAATGTAAAAATGCATCTTATAGTTATTTTCCTTATCATATTTCTTAAACTGTGGACTTTCTTCATCAAATATTTTATAACTATCCTCACCTAATTTTTCAAATATAATATCCTTTACCGCATTTTCATCTATAATTTCAGAAGTTTTAAACTTCGAACTTATTTCATCTAAAATACTTTTTCCCTCTATAATTGCTGTTGTCTTTTTCCCTGAATAATCTATAATCAAGTTGGTGTTTGTGAAGATGGACATAAAAGGTATAGCTATAATACCTAAAATAGCCAATGTAATTAAAACTTCTAATAAGCTCATTCCTTTGTAACCAATATAGCTCATCCTATTATCTATACCATCGGACATTGAGGTTCTTTGGATCAATAATTCCATCTCCTTTGTTTATTACGATTATATCTATTAGTTTAAGATAGTTGGAGTCTTGCCTTTGTATCCAGTTCTTTCCACCATCTTTAGATATTAAAACAGCATTGCCTTTTTCACTATATGCAATTATATAATCCCCATTAGAAGAAATGTTCTTAAAGTCATAGTAATATTTAGCTCCTTTATTATGGATTATATTCTCTCTAGGATACCTGTACCACCTATTTCCATCAGAAGATGAATATATAGTATTTGCCCCTCCAATAGCAACGAATTTCTCTCCAGTCCAAATAACATCGTATAATGTATAGCCAGTACCACTGGTGACAATTTCTCCTCTTGTCCATTTAACTCCATCTTCTGAGGAAATAAATAATGGATGACCATTTTCACCATCATAATTATCACTGCCCACAATTACGAATTTGCCATCTCCATAAGTTATAGCATTATAAGTACCACTGAAGCCAGTATTTTGTTTTGACCAGCCTTCATTATCTTTTTTACGAGCTACGTAATTATGTCCTGATTTCGAGATACTAATTAATATATTTTTCCCTTGAGCTAATTTTTCAGTGGTAAAGTTACCTTGAAATCCTGAAGTTGGTTTGTCTATTCTATTCCACTGATAATTATCCAAATAGTATATATGGCCGCTCTTAGGCTGAGTTGCATAGAATTTATTTTCTTCTGACCATATTACGAAACTATAATCATTTCCTTTATGCTTAATTTCTCTCCATCTCCTAATATTAGTATTGACTCTTCCAACTTTCCCTCTTTAGTTAGATTTGCTTGTATCTTACTTTTACTCCCATTAGCCTTACCTAGTGAGTCGATATGTACCTTCTCCAATTCATTATCCTTTTTAATAATTTCCACATCGATAATAGCTGTACCTTCAGATAATTTCATAGTATAGGTTCTCATATTATCCTCATCCATTTCTTCTATTATATTGTCTATATTACTAATGATCGATTCCACACCGGATTTAGCCAAATAATAGGCTTGGTTGTTATCCTGTATAAACTGGGCCCCTTTAACAGCTGAATAGCTTATATTAAAAACCCCAATGGATAATATGGACAGCAATATGAGTATAATGAGTAGATATATAAATATACTCCCTCTTTGCTCTTTCATAGACTCACCTCAAAAATTTAAATACATACCATATAACGATGTTTTCTCCAAAGATTTTAGTAATCATAAAAGCTAGGCATATAAAAGGTCCAAAGGGTATTGGATCTTTTCTTCCCTTTATTTTAAACAACAATAAAAATATAGATATAATTGCACCAAACATAAAAGATAAAAATATATTTAATAAGATCATTTTTACTCCCAATATAAACCCTAATACCCCAATTAACTTTAAGTCTCCGCCGCCCATACCGCCTTTAGAGACTATTGCTATAATTAAAAAAATACTACTTGAAATGAACAATCCCCATAAACTATCCATTATATTTGGAGATATATCATATAATTTAAATCTTAATATTTTATATATAATGGTCGTAATGAATATTAAAATATTTAAAGGATTTGGAATGATTTGAAAATATAGATCTATAAGACTAATCACTATTAAAACACTAAATATAATTTCATAGAATACAAAGTCAATAGTTAGTCCAAATTTATAATATAAACTTGAATACAATATACCATTTAAAAATTCAACTATTGGATACTGTAGGGAAATAGTATCCCCACAGTATCTGCATTTGCCTTTTTGTAATATATAACTTAAAATCGGTATTAAATCGTACCAGTGTAAAGGAACACTACAATTAGGACAATGGGAAGGAGGATATACTATAGACTCTTCCCTTGGGATTCTATATATACAGACATTTAAAAACGAACCTATAATTGTACCTAGTAAAAATATGAATATGAACATTGTAGCCTCCTTTTAAGTTATATTTTTAATTTATATTACCATTTTCATCTGCGTGTCCAGGCGTTACAGTTATATTACCTTCTTTAGTAATAACAACTTTATATTTAGCCTCTTTAGGATTAATTTTTCCTCCATCAATTTTAGCAAGCCCTTCAGGAATCATAGGCCATTCTTGAAGATAATTAACCCATGCCTTATTAGGATTATTATCAGCATAAGCAATATCACTAGCTTTTGTGTTTGAATTTTCTTCCCATTCAACTGGTGCCTCAGAAGGTTTTCCTTTTTCAGCTATATACATGCTTGCTGCATTTTCCAATGTCTTTATATTAGCATTATGCACAGATATGGCAGCAGTTTTTTTAGAGGTAGTTATCTTTGGAACAGCTATAAGTGACAACATTCCTAATATAGCTATAACCACTACAAGCTCTACTAAAGTAAATCCCCTGTTGTTTTTTCTTATCTTCTTTAAAATTTTCCCAAACATCTTTTTTCCCCCTTGTTTTTTAATATTAATTATACTAGTCAATGGATAATCCTATATTACCTTCCTAAATCACCTCCCTAAATGGAAATTTAGTTACAAAAAAGCTGCATAAATAATAAGCTATTTATGCAGCCGAACGATCATTGTCACTTGTAGGTAGTAACTTTAGACTCAGGCTTTGCGCCACTATCTTTCGATAGCTTTGCCCTATATAATAATGAATTTATTTACATTTGTATGGTATTTATCATCTCAAACATTGGCATTGCCATGGATATAACTATAAAACCTATAATTATTGCCATAAAAACAATTAGTATTGGTTCTAACATGGTAGTCATCTTCTCCATAGACGATTCTACTTCTTCATCATAAAAATCTGCAGTCTTGTATAATATATCGTCTAAGGCTCCCGACTCTTCACCTATTTTTATCATAGAGTCTACCATGGGAGGAAATATCTCCATACTCTTTATAGTCTTTGACATTGGAATACCCTTTCTTATATCTTCCTTTACCATTTCAAGTTTATCACATACCACTTTGTTTCCTACTACTTTACTAACTACATCTAAGGATTCCAATAGAGGTATACCACTAGATAATAATGTAGATAGAGTCCTTGTAAATCTAGAGGTAATAATCTTTATATTCATCTTCTTTACACCTGGAATTTTTATCTTAATATTATCAAAAAATCTTCTTCCCTCTTCAGTTTTCCCTAAATATATAATACTAAATATGGTAATCACAATTATTCCAATAAACAGATACCAGTAGACTCTAAGACAATTGCTTATGGAAAGAAGTACTCTTGTAGGCCTTGGTAATAAAAAGCCACTGCTTTCAAACATACTAATAAAGCTAGGCATTACTACGGTTAATAAAAATATTACAACTGCAATTGCAACTATGCTAAGTATAATAGGATAAATAAGGGCGTTTTTTACTTTGTTTTCCAGCTTGTTCTCCTTTTCAAAATGAATTGCCATCCTCTCCATAATAACATCTAAATTTCCACTTACTTCTCCCGCCTCTACCATGTTAATGAGTAGAGGAGGAAATATCCTTTTCTGTTTTTTCATCCCTTCGGATAAAGTCGTACCCTTTTGTACATCTCCATACACATTAGATATGGCCTTTTTAATAGCTTTGTTTTCAGTTTGTTTTTCTAAGATGTCCAAACATTTTACTATGCTAATACCTGCATTTAACATAGTAAAAAATTGTCTACAAAATACTGCCATGTCCTTTTTAGTAACTTTTTTAATAAACAAATCCTTTTTATCATCAGCATGTTTATCTTCTTCAATGGACATGGGAAAATAGTTGTTGTTCTTAAGCATAGTTATTACATCTGATTCTGACTGAGCTTCATAGTATCCTTCTAGAACTTGTCCATTTTCAGAGATAGCCCTATATTTATATATCAACATATCCCTTATCACCTACTATAGTATATACCTTTTCACCACATCTCGATTAACAGCTTGATTTAACAAGGTCTCCTTTGAGATTATTCCATCATTAAATAGTTCCAATAGGGAATTATCCATAGTCTTCATTCCTTGTTTTCTACCTGTTTGTATGGCAGTATCTATTTGAGGAATTTTCTCTTCCCTTATTAAATTTCTTATAGCTGGGGTAGCAATCATTATTTCAAAAGCTGCTACTCTTCCATCTCCTTTAGCTTTAGGTAATAGTTGTTGAGAAATTATAGCTTGCACTACAGATGAAAACTGTACTCTAATTTGTTGCTGCTGATGAGGCGGAAAAACATCTATTACCCTATCTATGGTCTTTGCTGCACCAATAGTATGTAGAGTAGAAAGGACTAAATGTCCAGTCTCTGCGGCAGTAAGAGCAATACTCATAGTTTCTAAATCTCTCATCTCCCCCACAAGTATAACATCTGGATCTTGTCTTAATGCAGATTTAAGAGCACTGGCAAAACTAATGGAATCTGAACCAATTTCCCTTTGATTTACTATACTCTTATTGTGCTTATGTAAATATTCTATCGGATCTTCTAAAGTTAATATATTGTATCTATTCTCTAAATTAATCAAATTAATTATAGAAGCTAAAGTAGTAGATTTTCCACTACCCGTAGGACCAGTAACCAGAATTAAACCTCTTGGCAATTTAGCTAAATCTTTAACCACCATAGGTAAACCTAATTCCTCAATAGTTGGTACTTCAAGAGGTATAATCCTTATTGCCATTGCATAACTGCCTCTTTGTTTATATACATTTACCCTAAATCGACCAATACCTGAAATAGAAAAAGAAGTATCGACTTCACCATTCTCTTTAAGCTGTTTTTGCTGTTTTTCATTTAGGACCTGCTTTGCAAACTCTTTTGTATCATCTGGTTTTAAATTCTCTGTACCATAATCTATAAGTGAACCATTAATCCTCAATATTGGTGGTACTCCTACTGTAATATGTATATCTGAAGCTTTATTTTCCTTAGCATACTTAACTAAGTTTAATAAGTCCACGTCAATCCTCCTAACCTAAAGTGTAACCAGCTTTTAATACTTCTTCTACTGTAGTTAAGCCATTTAAAGCTAATTTAACAGAATCCTCTAATAAAGTTGTCATTCCATCATTAGCAGCACAAGATCTCAATTCGTCAGTACTTGCTCCATTATCTATTAATTTTCTTATATTTTCATTAACTACCATTATTTCATGAACTGCCCTTCTGCCTATATATCCATTGTTACATTTATTACATCCTTTAGATTTATAAAGGGTAATATTATCCTCTGTATTCAATCCTAGAAGGGATTTCTCTGAATAACTTGCCTCATAAGCTACTTTACAATTAGGACATAATTCCTTAACTAACCTTTGAGATACTATGCCTATAACAGCGGAGGACACCAAATATGGTTCTACCCCCATATTTACAAGTCTTACTACAGAAGATGCACTATCATTCGTATGAAGAGTCGATAAAACCAAATGTCCAGTAATAGCAGCTCTAATAGCTATTTCAGCAGTCTCGGAGTCCCTTATTTCTCCTACCATTATGACATCCGGGTCTTGTCTTAAAATAGACCTTAATCCACTAGCAAAAGTCAATCCTGCCTTAGGATTAATTTGAACTTGATTTATACCTTCTAGTTTATACTCAACGGGGTCCTCAATGGTGATAATATTCTTCTCAACTTTATTTAGCTCCTCTAAAACTGCATACAGCGTAGTAGTTTTACCGCTTCCAGTCGGTCCTACTGTCAGTACCATCCCATAGGGCTGTCCCAAAATCTTATCAAAGGATTTCAAATTTTCTTTATTAAATCCTAATTGATTTTTTGAAAACATAAAGCTACTTCTATCCAACAACCTTAACACAACTTTTTCACCATGGACAGTAGGCATAGTTGAAATACGTATATCCACCTCTTTATTATCCATTCTCCATTCAACTCTACCATCTTGAGGAATCCTTTTTTCTGCAATATCCATTTTCCCTATGATCTTTATCCTAGTAACTATTGCTGAAAGACTATTTTTAGATACCCTCATAATTTCATGTAAATCTCCATCTATTCTAAACCTAATACGTATATCTTCGGCATATGGTTCAATATGTATGTCACTAGCTCTCATGTTTGTGGCCTGTTGTATAATGGAGTTAATAAGTTTTACAACAGGAGCTGTAGTTATCTCTAATAGTTCATCATCATCAAATTCATTCAAGTTATCAGCATCATAGGACCTAGTAAATTCTCTCAAAACTTTTTCAGTCGTTTCTTGTCTATAATACTTATCTATATTCCTTAAAATACTTGTCCTAGTTGAAATTACAGGCTGAATATCATATTCTGTAAACATCCTAATATCATCCATTGCAAATATATTTAATGGATCAGCCATGGCTACTATAAGATAGCTATCCCTTTTATCTATGGCTATTAAATCATAACGTCTAGCAATATTTTCAGGAATTAAAGTAGCAATATCTTTATCAATGGTAAACTCATCTAAATTTACATGGGGAATACCTAATTGGAACTCCAAAACTTCAATTATATCATTATCTGTTACAAATCCTTTATTCACAAGGATTTGCCCAATCTTTTTATTAGTTGTTTTTTGTTCTTTTAATGCTTCATCTAACTGTTGATTAGTAAGCTTCCCTGAATATAGTAGTAATTCACCCAGTTTTAAATTTGATGTTTTCATACTTATTCACCTAAAATATAATATTTACATATTCTTATTATAGTATTATTCTACATAACTTTCCATAATCCTTTCTATTTTATTAAAATTATTATTTATATTATCAAACTCATCATTTAACCATATCTTTTGACTATATAATGCTTGGTTTATTAACATAGATAGACCACCTATAGTAAAATACCCTTTATCTTCAGCTAACTGTAAAAATTTTGTTTTCTTAGGCTTATATATAATATCATAAACTATCAACTCTTTAGAGAATCCTTCAAATACTATTGGAATTTTATCCATGTCTGGAAACATACCAACAGATGTACAGTTAACAACCATATCTATTTCATCCTTAGGAACATTATTTAGTTCTAATTCCCCATAATTTACAATAATTTTAGGAAACTGATTTTTTATTTTTTCTGCTAGCATTTTAGCTTTTAATAAATTTCTATTATTTATATAAAGCTTTTTAACACCTTTCATAGCTAAAGATGTTGAAATGGCATTTGCTGCACCACCAGATCCTAAAACTAAGGCTGCCTTATCTTTTATATTAATTTTTAATTTTTCTAATGATTTCAAAAATCCTATTCCATCAGTATTATATCCTATAAGTTTTCCTTCTTCATTTTTTACAGTATTGACAGCTCCAATCATTTCTGCTTCATTGCTAATCTCATCTAAATATTTCATAATATTTATCTTATGTGGTAAAGTCACATTAAATCCTTTTATATTTAAAGTTTTAAAAGTATTGACAACAGTTTCCAAGTCTTCTTTTTCCACATCAAAAGTTAAATATATGTTATTTTTGTCAATTAACTTGTAATAATTGTTATGGATTATTGGTGATAAAGATTTTGATATTGGATGTCCAATTAAACAGTAAACAGCTGTATTCCATGTTATATCCATATTTTCTCCTCCTATTTAATTCTTTTACTATTATAACAGATTTTTTATTTAATTATTAACTATCATTTATGATAACATTTTTTATGATACTTTTATTCCTTGTTTATACATATAACTTAAAATTTAGCCTAAATAAAAAAACAGTAAAAAGTAAAAATATATATAGGAGGTGGAGATTTTGAAAAAAAATAAAATATTATTTTTAATTTTAGTTGTTGCTTTATTAGTTTCTACTATTGGATGTACTACAAAAAATCCAATGAGAACTCAGACTAGAATAGGAACTGAAACACCTAATCAGAATGTTGCAAGACGAAGAAATACCAATATGATGGGTGTGGATAGAAGAAACATGGATAATTTATCAGGTATGAATGGAACTACAAATAACAATGTAGTTAGAAAAGATACAAATGTAGAACCATATACAACAGTACCACGTACTACCACAGATATAACTAAGGAAAATACTACTACAGGAGTAAATTCTACAACAACTAGAGCTCATACTATAGCTCAAAGAGTATCAAATCTAAATGAAGTAAACAAATGTTCAGTTGTAATAACTGACAGTACAGCTCTAGTAGGAATTGACATGAAAAATAATGCTGAAGGAAGAATGACTACTGAATTAAAACAAAGAATTGAAACAGTTGTTAAAAATACGGATAATGCTATAAACCATGTAAGTGTAACTGCTGATCCTGATCTATATACAAGAATTAGCAATATGGTTACGGATATTGAAAGAGGGAAACCTATATCTGGATTTGCAGGAGAAATAAAAGAAATCCTCAGAAGAATTACACCTGTAAAGTAAATCCGGGAAAACCCGGATTTATTTTACAAATTTATAGGAAAGGAGAAAATCATGAAAAATAAAATATTTAAATATTTATCTTTATTTATTCTTATCATTATATGTACCTTTATTGTTAGCCATGAATATTTTAAAACAACTATTTCTATTAGTAACAATTATGGAATGGTAGTTAAAAATGGAAGTAAAGAAAAAAAAGTTATTGCCTTAACTTTTGATGATGGTCCTCATCCAAAGTATACAAGTGAGATATTAGATATTTTAAATGAATATGATGCCAAAGCTACATTTTTTGTTCTTGGTAAATTTGCTGAAGCCTATCCTGATATTATAAAAAGGCAATGGGAAGAAGGACATGAAATAGGAAATCACACTTATTCCCATATAAATACTAAAAAGGTCTCTAAAGATAAGATACAAGAAGAATATATAAAGACACAAGAAGTTATATCTTCTATAACCAACAACAACCCAAAACTATTCAGACCTCCCTATGGTTCATTAGATGAAAAAGTAATTGATGTGGTAGAAAATAACAACTCGGTAATTGTGCTTTGGTCTTATAACCAAGATTCAAAGGACTGGAGCAATCCAGAGGTTAATAAAATTGTTAATACTACTCTTTCAAACATAGAAAATGGTGATATTATATTGTTTCATGATTATGTCTATTATGATGAAAGCCATACTGTAGAGGCTTTAAAAAAGATAATACCAGAATTAAAAAATAGAGGTTATGAATTTGTTACTATATCCGAATTAATTAATCTAACTACTGATTAGATTATAATATTCTATTTCAATTAGTAGAATATTCTCTATGAAATTTTCATTTTTTACAATCAATTCTTATCTAAAATATTTGACAAGTATAAAAGTCTAAATTATTAGATTAACCTATTTTTAGAATACCAAGATTATCTACATTCCTCTTATATAAAGCCTCTTGTATAAGAGGAATGTTAAAAACATCCTACCCATACGATAATTAAATCAATTTAAATTAAGATAGGTAATTTACAGTTATCCATTAAATAAATAATATTTTTAGTATTAACACTTTTTCTATTTATTCATATCATATATTAGGGTTAAAAACCACTTATTCCAGCCAAAATGATTTTCTTATCTCATTAATCCTTTTATATTTAGGAGGTGCACAAAATAAACGAAAAAAGGGGTGGCATTTTCGGTAAAGGTTGTGAATCCCAAGTTGATAGTTCACTACTGTTTTTCTTCTTGCTATTGGTAGTATTATTCTGTGGTTGTGATGGATTTTCTAGATTCTAAAGTTACCAATAGTAATATTAAAATCCTTATTGAGTTTATTTGTGATACATCTTTTATTCTGAAAACTTACTATACTTACAGGACATTTCTCCTGTAGGAGTAAAATATTATGTTCATAAACCTATAAATAATTATCTAAATATCTAAGAGAAAGACAAAAAATAAAAGATTTAAAGAGATAACCATACAAAAAAGACTTCTATAACTTTAGAAATCTTGCTATCCTTAATCGAAATGACTTTACTTTATCGTTTATTTAATAGGAGAGTAAATTACGTTAGACAATATTTTATCTTACTGAGATAAATACTTTTTAAGTGAACGTATTGCTAAAATCATAACATATAAAGACAATAATTTAACTATAGGATTTAAAACGAATTCTGTGATTATTGATATGTCGGAAAATATCTTCATTGAAACTTCCATTTAATTTCCTCCTTCCTTTCTACAATATTTCTCTAGAAAAGGAACAAACTCCTTCTATAATCGTGTTACAATATTCGACAAATAGATATATACGCTTCAAAATGTATGAAAAAAAATATCTATTAATATCTACTTAAATTTACATTTTCATAATAACAAAGAGGAATAGAGAACTTATATATTTTATTAGCTAATTTCTTACAATAATTACAATAGCTATTTTACGATTTAATTTTTATATTAGAAAACATTTCCACCATAAAATCTTTCTCTTCTTAAGTTACCAATGTCCTCTTCTGAACCTATGATAATTTTTATAACTTATTGATTATCTATTACATATTATTTTTATTTTAGTCGTTATCACTTATGAGTAAATCCATTATGATTAATGTTTTATGAAAATAAAAATCTCACTCGAATCAGAGTGAGATTACTAGATTTTCAATTTAAAATATCTATTGCAAAACTTTATACCTCAATAAAATTCACCAATTCTTCATTAAACTTATCCCGTTGGTCATAAAAGGATCCATGACCGCTATATTGAAAAGGTATAAGCTTTGAATTTTTAATATTTTGTTGTTGTATTTCTCCTAATTCAAAGGGAACAACTTTATCATGAATACCATGAATAATTAGCGTTGGAACATTTATTGTTCCTAACTCATAAAATAGTTCTTCATGTAACCAAGCATTCGCAATGGCAGCAGTTGACCACCCTGCCGCTTGTAATCCTAGCTGTAAAAACCAATCAGAAAATGGTCTAGTTATATGTTGAAAGAAAAATATATTACCAAAATCATTTAACATTTTTGGGCGATCAGCATATGTCCCCTCAATAATTTGGATTACAACCTCTTTATCTAATCCATAAGGAAAATTAGGAAGTTTAATAAGACTAGGAGCTGCCGCTGCAAAAAGAGCAAGTTTAGACACTCCATATCCATTATGTCTATACACATATCTAATTGCAATTGCTCCCCCTGTTGAGTGACCTGCCAATATAAAGTCCTGTAATTTTAGTGTTTCAACTACACATCTAACATCATCAGCTAATCGATTATAGTCATATCCTCTCCACGGTTTATCCGATTTACCAAATCCTCTTTGATCTATTCCGATACATCTATATCCATTTTTAGGAAGGTGATCAAACTGATACTCAAATAATTTATGACTTCCAGGCCAACCATGTAAAAACACAATTGTCTTATAACCTTCTGGATTAAGATCTTCTACATAAACCTTGATATTTGGCTCTACATTAACATAGTATCCCATAAAAAACACCTCCTATATTGAACTGTTATATTGACATATTATTCATCTAAACTTAGGTCTATGAATTATTGAGATAATTTAAAATACCGCAAAATCCATTTCCTAATAATACGGTATTTTATATAAATCAATCCAAAATCAAATCCTAAACATTTACAATAACCCATTGCACTCCGTTACAAAGAAGTATTAACTGGATAATCCTTCTTTTCTCAAAATTGATTGCCATAAATATTTAAAACATCCTGCTCATCATCTTGAACTATGCTAATTAATTCAAAATCTTTAACAAATTTGATTATATCACTATCTTTATTGAGCAACTGCTGATTTCCATGATATATTAACCGAAAATAGAATAGCTATTGTTTATATTTCTATAGCTTAAAACAATTATTCTTTTATTCCAAATCCAATCCATCGTCCATCAATATCTTCAATAACAAACTCTGTATTTTTATAGTCTGTTACAGAAAGGGATTTTACAATCTTAACTGTTTTTTTTACAAACTCATCATATAAAATCTGTGGTTGTTTTGTATAAAAATATGCATCATATCCATATCCATAAAGTTCATGATTAGGAAAAAACTTGCCCTTTTTTACTTTTGTTAAAATAATTTCTGTTAAATCTCGGTATAAACAAATATGTGGTTCTAAACAGTCTAAATATTTAACTTGACAAAATCCCAACACTTGCTCATAATAAGTTGCTGTTTTCTCAATATCATCACATGGAAAAATACTGCTTAATCCAATTAACATTATTACCCCCTCGTTTTTAGATATTTCTTTTCTTCAAATATAGATCATCATAAGAATAAATCCAAATTCCATCTACATAACCCCTATAGTAATAAAAGTTGATGTTTTTAAACTTGCTATTTAAGAAAGATATTCAGATTATGTTCATATCTTAAAAAATTTGCTACCACTGTTTTTTCTTTGTTTGTAAGTTCTTCTTTTTTTCCTTTAAGGCTATCGATTTTTTTGTAAGCAACCTCAGCTTGTAATCTTTTGACCTCTAGTATTAAGTCCTCTTTAGCTCCATCAGTATTAGAATTATCTTCTAATTTTATTTTGCTTTTTCATTTCATATCTTCGTGATCTCCTGCAACTTTCAACCAAAATACTACCTTCTCTCCATATTATATATCCGTTCTCTTTTAACAAATGTTGCATAACTTAATATATCCAACATAATAAATGCTTCTCTTATGGATAAATCATCTTCCTGCATATATTTTACTGCATGCAATTTAAATTTTCCAGATTTTATGGTAACACCTTTATCTCCATGAAGTTGATATACCCTCCATCATATCTTTCTATTTGAAACAGATATACCTAATTCATGTGCTGCAAGATTAATAGAATACTTATTAGATTCTATTTGTGTCATAAATTTTTTCTTTAATTCTAAACCAAATTTAACCATATAAAATGCATCTCCGAAAGTTAAAATTATTGTCTAGCCTTTAGGGTACACTTCACTAATTGATGGTTTTTCCTTTTCGGACAGAAGCTACTTACTATCTGTCAAGTCTCAAAAAGGGTCAAACAGATCCGTCGCTTAAAAATTCTACCTACTAGAATAGATTTATATAAAAAGCTTATATATTAATTGAACTTTCTCCATGAAAAGAAAAAGCCACGAAACAACGTGACTTCTTCTCATTATAATTCTATATTAGCTATATTATTTCCGTCCTGAACTGCTTGAACATTAACCTTCTTATCTTTGTATTTATTCTTTATTTTCTCAGCATATTTTTGAGCTATTTCTTTTGCTTTATCTTCTGAAACTCCATCTTCAATAGTTATTGCTCCTATAGCCCAATTATCTCTAAAATAAACTTGTCCATCATAAACTTCCTTCTCTTTTAACAATTCATTAGTCAGTTTTCTATCTTGATTCTTATTATATTTATCTCCCTTGTTATTTGGATTCGAACAAGAAATTAAAGATATAGCTAGCATAGAAATAAGAACAATACTAATAATCTTTTTTAATTTCATATACATATTACCTCCCAGTAAATAGTATATCTTAAGAAAATAGCCGTTTCAACTTACTTAATATACCAGCATATCAATTAATATCCTACATTTTATTAGACAAAAAGGAGATCTTTAATATATAACTTTTCAATGGCTTTCTGTCTTCATCTATAAACTACATCGTATCAACTTCTTCTATACAAGTAGAAAAAGAAAGAGAATATCGTTCTTTAAGATACTCATAAAATTTTTAACCAAATATTTGTTGATTGTAAGACGGATTTACAGCTATTCAGAATCAACATGATTTAAAACTAGAAAAGATATAAAGCTTATGGATAGAAATTAAATACTAATAGTGAGGATATCTGAAAACAGAAAATTTAAATCTCCAAATCTTTAGATACATATAAAAGTAGTTTTAAATATTGAATATTTCACTTAGCTTTTGTACATTTATTACTCCTTTCATCCTTCTAATTTAAAATATTTAAAGCCTTACTTCTAAGACTCTAAATATTTTTTAAAAAAAGTGGTAGAATCTTATTGAATGGAGGTGGCATAATGCATAATCATGCTTATGTTAAAGAGGGCGTTGATAATCTAGCTATGTTTTATTGGAAAAACATTATGACGTATCTTCAATGTCAATAGATGAATTTATAAGAACATTTAATAAAATTTGTAATGAAATAAATGATTCAATACAATCATCAGACAATAAATAGTGGTTATATCTTCATTATTGATATTTCTCAAAAATACTATAAATAACTCATTATATTTTTAAAATTTTTATATTAACTTAGCTTTTCATGTCTAAGCATATGGATAATAAGCATATTCTACCTTTTATTTTGATATAACCCTTTATTTTTCTCAATTTTAAATATAAAAAACACCTATATATGTAATTGATGAAACTACAAGTATGGCAGTAGCAACTATACCTATGGGAAATGGTCCTATTAATATTACTATAGACTCAAACAATAATTCAATTTATGTTGCTAATACTACTTCAGTTGTAGATAAAAATTTCCGTCTTGAAGCTGGAATATTATATTTATAAAAAATATTTTTTAGATATTTGAATCAATATCTAACAGTTTATAAACTTTATTCATAAATTATTAATATTAAAGTCCGGAAATATTTCCAGACTTTAATTATTTAAAGCTTTATTAAGTTTATCTATAGCACGTTTTTCTATTCTAGAAACATAAGATCTAGATATTCCTAACATACTTGCAATTTCTCTCTGAGTTTTGCAACTTCCATCAACCAATCCATAGCGTAGTTCAATAATTACCTTTTCCCTATCCTTTAATACCCTATTTATAGCTTGATATAGTTTTTTTACTTGCAATTTTAAATGGACTTCATCTAATATATCATCCATTTCGCTCCCTAATATATCAAGTAATGATATTTCATTACCCTTACATCTTTATCTACGTATTTTGGAGTTTTATTAATCTTTAAAAAACTTCCCCTTATATTATGATAGGTATTTAAATTTTATTATATACGAGTATAAAGTAATCCCATTTTCATCCCAGGCGGAGTGCTAAGTGATATAAAAATGCGATTACTTTATATAAAAAACTTAACTTTTCATAAGATAGATTTAAACTAGAAATAAGTTTATAAAGCTATTATTATGCATTAACATTTTTTATTGTTTCTATATAATCTTTAATACCTTCTACTAGCTCTTCAATTGTAGAATATATATTACCTTCTGTCTGCTTAATTAATCCAATAACAAACAAATTTCTATACATAAATTGATTTTCTGTACCATCATGAATTAGTGCTTGAATCTTCTTTTTATTATCTCTACCTTGCTGACGTACATCTGTATATAAAGCAAAAATAGGTCTATCTAACATATAAAATGCTCCTATTTCAGCAGCAACACCACTATCAATTTCCACTCCATCTATTACTGCAATTAAAAAATCACTTTCCTTGAGTCTATCCATATCAGCTTTTGAAATTTTAATAGAATCCGCATATGAACTCTTATCGTTAATTGAGTCATTTTCCTGAGGAACATATAATTTAATTCCTTCTATTTCTTTTCTAATTTCCAATGCTATCAATGAATTTAGCAATCTATCTCCCATACCAAATAATCCATTAGCTAAATATGCTTTCATTAATATCTCCTCCTACCTGTTTGTATCACATAACTATATATTAATTCAAAAAATAAAAAAAGACAAAACCTTGATACGATTTTACTCGATAATTTCTTATATCTATACATCTATTTACCAGTAAGTAATATTTATTTTAACATATAATAATAGATAAGTTACCATGGAGGTGATAATTCTGAAAAGGGCTACTATTTTACTAATCATTATGATCGGATTAATTATGGCCATGTTTTTCCTAGATTCTAAATTCACACTAGCTAGTAAGGAAAATTCATATTTTGATACACCAAACATTTTACCTACTGGATCAAGAAGAACTATATAAAGATATTTTTACTATGCTTCTTTATCCTTAAGTAAAAATTCAACCAATGTCTTATATAGGTGCCGAGTATAATCTAATAAAACTACTCTATTTTCTTCTGTAATTCATTGGCGAAATTAGCCTTTAAATATCCACGTTATCACCTTAGTATATATAGAAGACTTAATGTGCAAAATAAACCTATATTTATCTNAGTAGCTCCGATTATGTTTCCAATACCTGGAATTGTAGTAATGGGAGAATCAATCAAGGACATAAGCCTATTAACTTCATTTTCTGTATCCTTAACTTGAGATTCAATAAAGTTCATTTGCTGAATAAGAGCCTTTAATTGAAATGTAAAGCTATCTTTACTAAAGGTAATTCCAAAAGAGTTTGCAAAGAGTTTGTAGCTTTAGATTTAATTAACCCAGCTTTGATATCTCCTGATTTTTTACGACTTAATTTATTAATCAATTCGGCTAAAGAGTCGGTAGATATGTTTTCAAAGTCAATAGGAGACGAGAATTGGAGTAGAAGTTCTTTAGAGGTTTTACCAAATACATCAGAAAAAATAGATTGATATTCAAGAAATACTTGGTCAAGAACACTGATTACCTTTCTCTTCAAGTCAGCAATAGATTGAACGAGATAAGAACGAAAACGGGTTAAATTTCTAAGTGAAAATATATCCTCATGGGAAAGAGATGTTTCCACGAAGGAGCCATAACGAATGAGATCAGCAATTAATAAAGAATCAATACTATCAGTTTTTCTCTTGCGAATTTCGGTTCCTTTACGCCAACCATCTGTTTGAATAGGATTAATTACATGAATAGTGAACCCATTATCATAAAGAAAAGAATATAAAGCTAACCAGTAGTGACCAGTTGCTTCCATGCCTATAACAAAGTCAGAGACATTGTGAGAAAAAGAGTTTAATTTGGAAAGCAAAGCTTCTCCTCCATCAGAAGTATTGGAGAAAGAAAAAGCTTTAAAAAAAGTCTTTCCATTCTCATTGATTAGGGAAGCAACGTGATTATTTTTAGCAATATCAATTCCTAAATACAACATAAATAGCACCTCATAAAGAAATATTTTAGATTGTGAGTCCGCTCTACTAATAAGCGTTACTACCTTGTTGTATATTCGGAGAGAAGCTAAAAAGCAACCAACATCCAACTCATTCGTAAACTGCTTATTAGAGAAAGGTATCAGTCTTTCAATTACGAGTTCAAAGACTCAAGGATGATTCGATAATCCTCTCAATCTAATAATACAATTATCTCTGATTTTAAGAGATAAATAAAGAAAGGTTTATAGGTTTCCCTATTTAATAACCTAAATATATTATACAAGGATGATATTTAATGGAAATAAAAGAAAATGTTATCGTTCCATTAGGATATGGTAAATTTATTAGATCCGATAAAATTATTGCATTAGAACCCATTGAAAATGATCGTGGACCAGGAAGAAGAACATACGTATATGCTGAAGAAATAGATACTCCTTTGATTGCTTCTCGTACAGAAACATCAATCTTAGCTAATATAGTAGAGACACCTAAAGAAGTTATCGAAGCCGTTGCTGCATTAGAGCTTATACAGGATTTACTAGATGATATTGAGCAAACTGGACCTATGCTAAGAAAGAGCATAAAAGAGGAAGCTGGAATTGATTTAGATAAAATTGCAGTAAAAATTGAAGAGATTCTCAATCATGAGCTAGAAATAGATGACAAATACTAGCTAAGATAAGAAAGACCAGGAACCCAATCCTGGTCTTAATAAAATTCACTATATTTTTCTTTTCCACTTTTGGATGCTATACACTTTAATATGCACACATAGAAGCTATAGAAATTAAAACAGTATTAATAATCGATAACATTATGGAATACATTGTTCTTGTACACCGTAATGTCATCTGTGATATTTTTATGTATTCTTATATAACCACATTAGGATATTTCAATTTAATTACTTTGTCTATTTCTTTGTCAGATAAAGTTATACTTTCTACTGATTTCCTTCCAAAGGCTTCATATATAACAAATATATTTTTTACTAATCTTTCTTCTATATTTAAATATTTGGATATCTCCTCTATTTCTAATGGAGATTTAGTTTTAGTTTTGATTTCAATTAATTCTTCTTCACTTAGCATAAATATCTCCCCTTTATGTCAAGTATATCAGAACATTAGTTCTAAGTAAAGGGAGGATGTTATGGTTTATTTGTTAGATGTGATGATTACTCTTTATAAGCTCTATTACATTATATGAGCTGTTTTGTGTATGTAGCATAGTAATTTATTAGNACTAACGACAGCATCTATACCTGCATAAGCAACAAGTTTTCTTGGAGAGTCAAATTTATCGATATCCCCAATTTCTCCGAGAATAGTAGCTCCGATTATGTTTCCAATACCTGGAATTGTAGTAATGGGAGAATCAATCAAGGACATAAGCCTATTAACTTCATTTTCTGTATCCTTNAATTGTTATAAAGTAAATATGGAAAGGAGTTTTATTATGTCATATATGAATTGTGATTATTGGAATAGATGCAGATGTTGTCCTTGTCAACAAGAAGATAATTGCTGTGGATTTAAGATTATTGTAAGATGTCCACCTGGGCCTACAGGACCAACTGGGCCAACAGGTCCTACTGGGCCAACAGGACCAACCGGACCGACGGGACCAACGCCAGTAGCATGTGATATCTATGTTGTAAATACTAATGACAACACTGTATCTGTTATAGACGGGGCAACAAATACCATAATTGCTACTATACCTGTAGGAAGTAGTCCTGTTTATATAAAGGCAAACCCAGATACTGGATTAATTTATGTTACCAATAGATTTGATAATACAGTATCAGTTATAGATGGAAATACTAACTCTGTAATAGCTACTATTCCTGTGGGAGATTTTCCCGTTGATGTAGGTATAAATCCCAATACCAATTTAACTTATATATCAAATTTCGCCAGCAGTACTGTATCAGTAATTGATGGTGATACTAATTCTGTAATCGCCACGATTCCTACTGGAAGTGGTCCTACTGGACTTACTGTAAACCCAAATACCAATCTAATATATACAGCAAATCAGGCAGCTGACACAGTGTCCGTAATAGATGGGACTACCAATACAGTTATTGCTACAATTCCTGTGGGAGATGTCCCTCTAGGAGTTAGTGTGAATCCAAATACTAATCTAATATATGTAACAAATTCTAATGATAGTACCATATCAGTTATAGATGGAAATACGAATTCTGTAATAGCTACGATACCAACCGAAGAAGCACCAGAAGCAGTAAGTGTAAATCCTGTTACTAATTTAATTTATGTTCCAAACGAGTTTAATGATACTGTATCGGTTATAGACGGAAATACTAATTCTATAATAGCTACTATTCCTGTGGGAAATCAGCCTCTATACGCTGCAATAGATTCAAATAATAATCTAATTTATGTTACTAATGCTAGTGACAACACCGTTTCAGTAATTGATGGTGCTACTAATACAGTAATTGACACTATACCAGTTGGGAATTTTCCTTTTGGAGCAGATATATTATGCTCATAAACAAAATAAAAAGACCAGGATTTTTAGTCCTGGTCAATCGAATATTACTGAAGATGTTGTGTTGGAGGATCTCTTCGTGCACCGCCTCCACCTCCACCTTTTTTACTACCGCCGCCACCTCCGTCATTATATAGCGGAGGACGACCATGGACTGCCAAAGCAGTCATTGATGTAAATTGCATCAATAAAACTAAACTTAAACATAAAGCTATAAATATTTTTTTAGATTTACTCTTTAACATAATTTCACCCCTTTCTCTCTTGTATATTTCATTCTATAACTTTCCTAGTAATTCCTTTGTTTTTATATAAGAGAAATCTTGCAATTTTAACCTTAGTTTCGCAAAAACTGCTTATATCTCTACTTAAAGTATATAAACAGATAAGAAATAATGTAGAAGTATATAAAATTTTATATATATATAATAGAAATTTATATAAATAAAAAGACCTTAGAAATTAACCTAGTGTTCAATCTACTCAATTTTCCTCTGCAATTCATTATTTTTATTTATCTCATATACAGTAGCTTCAATTAAATTCTCAATATTTGATTGAAATTCCCTCATAAACATAACTGAATAAACAAAGGAAGCCAGAAATATTCCATCTTTCTTTAAGTAAATCATTCTATAAGATAATCCAGTTAAGATAGATATTGTTAGATACGATATAATTTTTGTTTCGGTACCAAGCCATAGAGGTTTAGAAAATAGCTTACCACTTTTAGTAGCATTTTTATAACCACCATTTTTCTTTATAATGGCATAATTTTTTGTGACAATATCAATAAAAGCGGCTCCTAGCACAGCCATCAGAGAAATGAAGTATGCTCCTTCAGGAAACATAATATATCCTATAGCACTTATTCCTAAACCTAATATAGGTTTTAATCCACTAAAAGCTGTTTCAAAATAATCATTAATCCTATTTAGAATGTTTTCATTCATTACGCACTTCCGTTAATTATAGACAAACTAAAAGCACCCCCGAAGGGTGCTTTATATGAAGGATTTAAGTATTGACATTTCTGATATTATTTTTATATTTGTATTGTATTCTAGTAAGATTTCGTTAACGAAGTCTTACTCATGCCCTATTTCTGTTTTCTAGAATAGGCACATGTCTTTGATTACAAGTAAAAATATAACTAAAGCTAAAGTTAAAATAGTAATATCAGTAATATTATTAGTCATTACTTAAAACCTCCTTATTATTCAATTTTTTGTATGTTATATAATATATCCATAAGTTTACAATCTATACCTATTATCTATAATCCATTACCCCATTACACATAAATATTCATTTTTATACCTCAATAAATATCCACTGGCCTAGCCTGTAGTTTTTCCTTTTCGGGCACAAGGCCCTATTTCACTAACAACGCCTTAAAATGCACAAAAAGTGATCTGCCACTTGCAAACATTACTTGCTACCCTTTAAAAGGGTCGAAATTGTCCATTACTAATTGTTCATTCATTTCATCTTCTTTTAATTGATTCTGTATATATTCCTATATCTTCTTTGCATTCTTACCTGCCGTATCTACATAATAGCCTCTACACCAGAACTGTCTATTTCTATATTTATATTTTAAACTACCCCACTTTTTATAAATTATAATACTACTTTTGCCTTTGAAAATCCCATAAAACTAGATACACTCAATTTTGGTGGAATTTCTAAAAGCATGTGTATATGGTCAGGACAAACTTCTGCTTCTATTATATTTACCCCTTTCCAACTACATAGCTCCCTTAAAATAGCTCCAATCTCCAGTCTTTTACTTTTATAAAAAACTTTTCTCCTATATTTCGGAGCAAAAACAACATGGTATTTACAATTCCATTTTGTATGTGATAAACCATGTGTATAATCCATGTAAATTAATCTCCTTGTGATTTTTATATTTGTAGTTTGCAGACCACAAATATATCATATCACAGGAGGTTTTTTTATGCTCATCGCTAAAAGCTACACTGAACCCCCAGTCTAACTTGGGGGTATTCCTTAGACAAGAAGTCTTGCTATCTTCAGTCTAAGGAACTTTATTTCTTCGTCTATATTTGTTGATGAGTGAATCATATTAAAGAGTATCTTGTCTTCTGTACTTAGCATATCAGCATATAAGGATTGATAAGCTCCATGCTTTATTGCATTAAAATTGCCAGGTGGAGGACCATCTCCTCCAGAATTACCTACTGCATTCTTATTCCCTTTGGGTGCACCCCTTTTATTTTTGTGTGCACCCTTTTTGTTTAACTTTTTTCTTTCATCTGATCAATTATATCTTTTTACCCAGGACTTTAAGGTGTTCATTGAAATATCGTATTTATCACATATGTCTTTATCACACCTTCCATATAATCCTGTTTTGCTTTTTTCTTATTTCATCCAATGATTACCACCTCATTGCTAATTGCTATTTGAGTTTGTTTTGTATATTGATTTTTTGCGTGAAAAAAGAGCCTTATTGATGGCTCTCATTATATTATTTACTTAAAAATTTTATATTTTAATCAAATTCTCTTTCTATTTTAATCAATGCTCCTGTATTAGCATCTATCTTCACTTCATAATACATTCCGTCAGAGGTTCTTATAGTAATCTCATAAACCAATATACCACGTTCAGTGTCTACTTCAAATTTTATTACTTCTCCCGGAACATATCCTAAAGCAATTTGAATAGCTTCTGCTCCACTTATTTGATTAATTTCCCAATAATTGTTCATTGCATAAATCTCTCCTTCCCTATGATTTATACAATTATATTCAATTACTTAGAAATTGGTGATATCCCCACTTAATTTGCCATATCCTCTATATGTTTTTCTACAAGAAAAGACACGCCCTAAAGACGTGTTCTGAGAGGAGGTTACTATCACCACTATCCCTAAATTTCTATATATTGACTTCCTCTCTTAGATCGAATTTTAAACTTAGATTTTGGGAAACCTAAGTCGGGAAAGTGAGGTGATAAAAATGACAGTACAAAGCGATATGAAACAAGCAATAGCAGCATGCCAATCAGCCATAGGATGTTATGCTACTATGGCACAAGCAACTGAAGATCAACAAGCAAAACAAATGTTTGAAAAAATGACCTCTGAAGTAAATAGTCACCTTCAATATTTGGAAGGTAGATTAGACTATTTAAACCAACATAACGAACTTAATCAACAATAATCAACCCTCAACAAAAAACAAAAGCAGTCAATAAAAGAAATTTTGTATCTTATTCCTGGCTGCTTTTATATAACCTTACAAAACAATTTGTTTTTATCCCACTTCACTTGCCTAATTCTTCTCCCCTGTCTCCTATAACTATCATGCTGCATAAGTCTCTCAAGTCTATCTCCAAGCCTAATTTCTTTCTTTTGCTGCCTTCTATCTATAACTTTCAATTTCTTATATGTATCTATATCTTTAAACCTTATAATATCTCCTATAGTCATTCTCTCACCTCACTTTGCATAATAAAAAAAACCATCTGGCGGAGGTGAGATTCACAGCCAACTTTGATATATCCTTTTATATATTAATCTTATATTAACATAGTATCATGGTCATTTTGCTTTGTCAGTAGATTCTTGGTAGATTTTAGCTGATACTTCTTTCATATATTGATAAGAGTACCCTAATTCCCCAGCTATTTCATTTAATGTCTTTCCTTCTATGAACCTTTTATATGCTATTTTATATTCTAATCCCTCCAGTTGATTAAGTTTCTCTAATATTTGTCTTTGAGTTTCTCTTTTATCGTCAAGGATAGCTTGTATTATCGCTGCCTCATTATTTAGTTTATGCTTTCTTTCTACATATACATCTAAATCTATTCTGTTATATTCTATGCTTCTAAGTGCATAATCTTCCCTATATAAATCATCTAATCTATTTTCATATATTTCTATTTCTGTAAGTAAATCTTGATATGTTGATATAAGTAACATAATGCTCGCCCCTCCTAGTCTCTTCTATCTGCCTTTCAACTATTCCTAACTATATTTTTACTGCTCTTAATTTTTCTAGTGTAGATTGATACATAGTTTCTGCTACATCTCTATTAAATTTAAATTTTGCTATTTCTTCATTTTCTCTAGCTACATCATTGGTAAGTGTAGCTGGTAGCACTCCATCTCTTAATTTTAAGAGTTCTTTTACTAATGCTATCCTGTAAGTATACTCTGTATTTGCTTTCTCATATCCCGCCTTTTGAAGCTTTTCTACTGTATTATTTAAATCTTTCCTTAATCTTTCTATTTCTGTTATAAGTATCTGCATATTATCCTCCTAATGGTAAACTTTATATTATGTAACTTCTTCACTTGATAAAATTGTAATAAAACTGCAAAATACTTTATTCAACGTTTAACAAGTAATAAAAAAGACACTTCAACTACAATTAAGTAATCTTGGTGTCCGCTGTCTAGGTACAGTAAGACTTATTTAGTTTTCTATTTGCAACGTTTCCTCTTTTTCTTTTGCTATTCTATCTGATATACTAAAATTTTCTCCATCTTCTATCCCTTTAAAGTAAGCTTGATTAAATCCTTGAAATTTAGTATTTATATTAATGGAACGTGCAAATTCTTTTTTCTCGTAAGCTTCTACTACTTCTTTATCTTTTACTAATACCAATCCCCATTCCTGATTTTCTTCTTTTTGTTTTTCAAAAGCGTATTCTAATCCCTCTATAAAACCCGAAGCATAATCATTTTCTAAGCCTTTAGTTGAGTATCCCTCTTTACCATATTGGTATCTAAATCTTTTTACTACAGAATTTACACTATCTACTGCGTATTCTAGTACAATTTTACAAACTGTTACATCTTCATCCTTGCCCATAAAAATAATTGTATGAGTTTTGTTTGTCCTATAGAAGTGATAACATCCAAAGTTTTCAGCAATTAAATTTGCTAACCTTGCTTTCCATTTTCCTTGCCTAAACGTTACATTTGTCGTACCTTCTATCACATTTATATCCTTATGATCTTCTATCTCTTTTAAAGAAAGCTTATGCTTTACTAACAATTCTTGAGCTTTTAACATAGATACCTTTGCTTCATATTCGTTTGAATTTTCACTTAATGCTAATAGCTTTTTTATCCTTAAAATTATGTTATCTTCCACTAGTACACCTTCTTCTTATTCTTTAAAGTGCAATTAGCATTTAATTCCCCATTGTGAACCTTAATTTCTATAGTGAAGAAATCAAGGCTTTTTATACCCTCTGCTACATCTAATATATCGTCTATGTGACCTATCATCTCACTTTTTAAATTTTGTTTCTTTGATTGATTATACTGCTTTTGTATCTCCATAGCTATTCCTCCTAAATTTCATTACAATATAAAAATACCGTAAAACTCACTTCTGAATAATACGGTATCTCAATAGAATTCTTAGTTTTAACAAACATGATGTTTAATATAGATATTATGAGATAATTTAATCAATCTAATATCTTTTCATATTCAATCCTATATGGCTTAAATCCACAGTGTTCATGAATTTCTTTCGATGGGATATTTCCATAGCCTGTACCTGAACGAAAAATATTTGCACCTCTTATTTTAGCAGTTTTCTCTGAATATTCTATAGCATATGTACCAATTCCAGATTTTCTAAACTGCTTTGTAACTGCTATTTCATTAATTTCTGCGATTGATAAACCATAATCTTTTATATCATAAAAAGTTACCCATATTGAAAGCTTTATCTCTGCTATAGGTATGTCCACAATAAGTACATACTAAGGCCTTATATGTCTTGCCTTCTAAATCTATTAACTTAACTTCTACCATTCGGCTATTACATTTATGACAAAGCTTCATTTTAATTAACTTCCTTAAACAGTTTTTTAATTTCTTCATCTTTACAATCTTTACTTTTTTCTTCCTTATGTCCCATTTCATAAAATATGTTAGATACGCTTAGCATGTCTTAACCTTCCTCTGATTTTCCCCAAAGTGTCTATATAAAATCTCCATTGGATTCTTAGTCATTTCTGTTACTCCTTTCTATCTCAACAAATTTCATTAGCCTTGGCACCTTTACTATTTCTAATGTCCCTACAGGACCATTTCTCTGCTTTTCTATAATCAACTGACTTAATGCTTTATCTTCTTTTTCTAATTGATTTATGAACTGTTGTGTATATATTCCCTGCTCTATTAGCTTGTCCACTTCCTTCCCTGTAGGTTCATGTAAAAAGAATATATTATCGGAATCCTGTTCAATTGCTCCTGACTCTCTTAAATCTGCCATAGTTGGTCTATTTCCTTCTGCATTTCTATTAAGCTGAGATAATATTATAATTGGTATCTTGAATTCTAAACTCATAAGTTTTAGGTCTCTCGTTATAGTAGCTACTTCTCTTTCTCTAGATTGTTCTTTATTGGTTGATTGCAGTAATTGTAGGTAATCAATAATAATTAAATCCGGCTTATGTTTCCTTAACTTTGCTCTTATGTGCTGTGGATTTCTACTAGTTTTATCTATAAAGAAATTATCCATGGCGAAATGGCTTGCTACCCTATAGATTCTTTTCCATTCTTCGTCATTTTTAATGTCGCCTAGTCTTAGCCTTAGTCCATTTACACTTGCTCTAGCTGATATTATTCTTTCACATAGCTGGGTAACGCTCATCTCTAATGATGTGTACATTACTTTTTTATTTTTTGCTGCTATGTTAAGAGCTATTTGCATTCCTATTATCGTTTTACCTACTCCTGGTCTTGCTCCTATGGTTGTTAATTCTTCCGGATGTAACCCAGCTGTTGAATTATCTAATTTTGATAATCCCGTATAGTAGCTCCTGTCATTTTTATTTGCATATCTTTTATCTAGGACTCCTACAGTCTCTAACATAGCTTCCTTCAAAGTGACTACTCCATCATCTGTGATGTTTTCTATTTCATCAATTTCCTTTGCAGCATTGTTTTTTATAGTTTCAATGTCTATATTTTTATCCTTTGCCATCTCAGCTATTTTGTTAGCTTTTTGAATTAATTTTCTTCTGTTAGATTTATCTTTTAATATTTTTATATTAGATTCTATGGTAGATGTACTAGCTATCAAATTTGTTATATCAGCTAAATGTGATATTGGAACTTTTGATATTTCATGCACTGTGAATATATTTATTTCTTTATGTTCGGTATTCATTTTTATTATTGCCTTGAATATTCTCTGATTGTGCCATCTATAAAGTCATCTTCCTTTAAATGTGATATAAAATCATGTGTAGCTCTTTCTATTAAAAACGAACCAATTATTTGACACTCAATTTTTAGATCGTCTTTTGAAATCATAGCCTTCTATCACTCCTTCTCCGATTATTTGGTTCTGCCTGTGTATCAGCTCCGTATTTTCATTTAAGTAGCTTTCAAACTTTGTCCCAAACAAAGTCTCTGGTCTAAGATACTTTTGCATATTAGCGTCGTTGAGCCATTCACTCGTTTTTATATCAATAACCTTTTTAAAGTCATCTAAAGTGAACTCCTCTTCTAATCTAGCGTTTATCTTAGATTCAGTTGACTTAGTCGTGTGTTTGAAATTTTTATTTGTTTGTTGGTTCAGATACTCGACTATATCTATATATATTTCTTTATTCTTATTCTTCTTATTGTTCATAGCCCCCTGACTTTCGCCTGTTCTTTCTTCGTTCTCAGTACCCTGTTCTTTCGCTGTTCTCAGTCCGTTCTCATTCTGTTCTTGGTCTACCTGTTCAAATCTATTGAACCCTTGATAATGACTGTAGTTAACGATTGTAAATAGTGTTCCCAGCTTTGTTTCCTCTTTTTCTAGTCTTCCATCACTAACTAATTTATCTGTAACCTTTTTTATATATGAAACTGAGTAATATTTAACTGCATTATTTTCCATATACATTAGATCTTCTCTTAGATTTCTATAAGACCTTAAATACTGTCCTCTTTTAATGTGAATATTTCCTACATATGTTCCTTCTTCTTTCCAAACTGCGTTCCCAACAATGTAGAAAAATACTCTCTATTCTGCTACGTTATTCCAAATACTATTTTGAAAAATTCCTCTATCCATCTGAAAAGCCCCAGTCTAAAATGTATCATTTTCATCATTCTCCTATTTCTCCATAGCCTGTAGCATATTTATTATTTCGTTTGCCTCTGCTTTGGTTAACGCTTTACTGGAATCTTTACATGTTTTCTTAACTCTCTAACTGACTCTTGACCTTCTGCAACTGCCCTTATTGTGTCATCTTCATCTAAGCCATATACTTCACTAAATATTAATGCTAATGGCCATGAATCCATAAGTGCTATCTCTTCCTCCACCGCTACTACATTATCCTGATATTTTTTCTTCATTGCGTCTCTATATGTTTGTTCTGTAATCATTTCCCACTCTTTCATTCCTTGGCTCTTGTTCCTATATGCTTTAAGTTTTAAATAGAATATTTGCCTTTCTATTAAAAACTGATAGTATCTACTCCATCTAAGTCTAAAACTACTATGTCTACCCATTTCAATTCTCCTTCCGATATGGTATAATAAGTTAATGGTTTTTTTAACTGTTGACCTTTTCAGTTGGTGGCTGAAAGGTCTTTTTTTCTTTATATTTAATTCTGTGATATATATTTGAATCTGTTGAACCATATATTTCAGCTATTTCTTTATAAGTTAATCCTTGATTTCTCATTCCTATCATGTCTTTCACATCTTCACATGTAGTAGCTTTTATAACTGATGTATTGGAGACAACTACAAAAGTTTGTTCTGGTGTTGCTATACCTTCCTTTAAAATTGCTATATACAAATCTGCTATGTTATATCGAAGATCAAAAACCGTATCAGCTTGCACTTATTTCACCCCCTTGCATATCCTCTTTGCCTGCATTTCTGATTATGTTCTGCTATCATTTCTTTCATGTCTATAAACTTATTTAATGCTATCTTAAAAATTTCTATAGTATGTTCTGTATCAAGCAACTCATGTACATTTTTCTTAAGCTTTTCTAATTCATCTGCCGTAAAATCTTCTTTAGTTTCTTTATTTACAATTAATATTATTGTTTCTGCTAATACCTCATATGACTCTCTATGTTCTTCTAGTAACTTTAAAGCTTTTAGGTCTATACTATCTAATATTTCGTAGCTATAAGCTTGTCCTATAGCACAGTTGAATTTACAATACTTCTGAGTTAGAAAGAGTTCTTTGTATATATCAGCTAATTCTATTACCATGTCTGGTGAAGGTTCTCTTATTCCCCTTTCATAGCAACCTAGACTTTCTATGCTAATTTCTATTCCTTTTGTTGATAGTAGTAAAACTACATCATTTCTAGTTAATCCTTTACTCTCACATGGTGTTTGATAGTCAATTAGATAGTTTGAGTTCATTCTAATTCGCCTCTTTTCATGATATTATTTAATTAGTGAAGAACTAAGCTAACTTTTTAGATTGTTTTAATTTCCTTTCTAACTTCTTCAATTCTTCCTGCAATTTAGAAGATAAATCTCTAGCTTTACAAGTAAAGGCTACCAATCTAATCTGTTTCATCTCTTCCTTTTCCTCCTTTCTTTTTAAAGTGCATGTCCTCCTTCATTACCTAAGGACAACCTCGTCCTTTATCCTTTGCCTGATTCGGCAGTAGCTTCTTTGTTAATCTGAATTTGTTCTTCAATTGAAAGTGAATCCCAAATGTCCCATCCCGCCTGGTGATATTCTTCAAGTATCCTCTTTATCTCTTCTTCTGATTTAGGTGGTGGTGCTACAACATTAACTGTGGTATTCCCAAATTTACCTCCTTTATATGTTGCTGCATATTCATATGTTGCTGCATGTCTCCATTTCTTCATGGACTCACCCCTTTTTATATTTTTATTAAATTCCTGGTTTGTACTATTCGCATATTTTCATAACTACTAAATTTTTATCTCCTTTCTTGCCTATTAATCTCTTATAGGTTTTAATCTCTAAAGGGATTTCCAGGAATAAAAGATTTAAGGTATTGACTATTCATCTTCTTTCCTATTTGTTGAATAATTGATTTTACATTTGCTTGTTCTTTGGCCTGTCCACCACTTACACTGCCTTATCATCTAACAACTCTGCTACTGTTACACCTGATGCTTTGGCTATTTTATCTAAGTTTGATATGGTTGGACTATTAATATCATTTTCAATGTAATGAAAAGAAGATTGTCAGACCTTAGCCTTATCAGCTAATTCTCTTTGAGACATATTTAATTGTTTTCTACAATATTTAATTTTTTTTCCTAGCTTCAAGTTACTCACACCTTTCTGATAAATTTATAAACTTAATATCATTATGATGATATTACTTGATGTTATTAATCATTATTTTGATACTTTCTAGTAAAAGAATATGATATAATCAGAATACTGAACCAATTATATTGAGGTGAAACCTAATGAACTACTATGAAAAATTAAAGCTAATTAGAAAAAGCAAAAACCTTACAATGAAAGAGGTTACCCATAAAGCAAACATCTCTCAATCGTCTTTAAGTTACATAGAAAGTGGCTCTAACACCCCTACTATTGAAACCTTAGCTAATATATTAAATGTATATGGAATGACATTATCCAATTTTTTTGATGACAATTCCAGCGATACCATTATCACGCCTGAACTTAAAGAGCTTCTTGATAATGCTAAAAACTTAACTCCTAAACAGCTTGCTATCCTTACAGAGTTCTTAAAAACTCTAAAATAGTCTATAATATATATAAGGAGTGTGTTATTATGAATAACGAAGAAAAAATACTTAATTTATTAACTCAAATGCAAGTTCAAATGAACGATATGCAAAGTCAAATGGATAACCTTGAAACTAAAGTTGATTCTAATCATCAAGAGATTCTCCTTCGTTTTGATAAGCTTGAAAATCAATTTCAGGAATTAGAAGGATCAAATGCTGCGAATCATGTATCTACAAATACCAAATTAAATAAAATATCAGATGATCTTGACTTCCTAACCCACAAAGAATTCCAAACTGAAAAAGAAATGTTCCATCTTAAAAGAAAACTTACAAAACAGAGAAAGTATATTAAATAGGCTGGATTAAGCATTCAGCCACTGTATTCTTTTTTCAAAGTACTTTTCCTCTAACTTCAAAATTTACTTCTTTTGAAACTGTACATATATGATAATTATTATGCCGAATAATCTTTCTTAGTTTCTAAGAATCTACTTGTAAAAAAAGAAGGACTAACTCCCAAACCTTTTTGACAAATTAATATGAATTCTTCGGCTTTTAGTTCTACTCTCCCTGTTTCTATATTACTAATTCTTTTATTATCTATTCCCGTTACTTCTGAAATACAAGTTTGTGTAATGCCTTTAGGTTTTCTATATTCCGCTATCATTTCATGCAATTGTTTCATTGTTTACACCTCCATTCTCTTATTTTCTAAGAACCCAATGGTATTTTCATTGTTTTTAAGAAATTTATCTTATATTTAAAGAAATGGTATATAATTTTATATAGTTAGGAGGTTAATTAAATGAGGAAAATTAGCGACAGGTTAAAAATTTCACGAGAAAACAAAGGAGTTTCACAAACTCAAGTCTATAAAGATACTGGTATCAATAACAAAACCTTATCTGGGTATGAAAGAGGCATAAGCGAACCTGATTTAGACACTGTTAGACTTCTAGCTGAATACTACGATGTTTCACTTGACTACCTTCTAGGAAAAACTGATAATATTATCCATTACAAATCTGATAAAGAATTTCCTAAGTCAGAAAGTTTCATTGACTATGTTGTAAAAGAGGCAGAAAAAGCAGGATTCAATTTGAGAAATAAATCAAAAGAAGAAATAGCTAAAATAATAGTAAAAGCTTTAAAAATAGATGAAATAAACAAAAGCAACTAACATTAAAAGTTAATTGCTTTTTCTAAATAATCCATTATTCTAAACACTGTTTTTTCATAAACATCTATAATGTTTTCTTCTTTATATCTATCAAGAAATTGTTCTAATATTTCTATGTACTTTGTATCCTCCACCACTAGCAGGACCCCCTTTATAATGTAATCAGTGGCGAACGTATGTTTAAATACATTATAGCAAACATTTGTTCTATATGCAATAAATATTGCCTTTTTATTTCCTTAGTAATCATTTGCATTTAATATTTTGAAATTATATTTATAATACAATTTTATCATAAACGAATTAAAATGACGGTTTTCCATTGTACTATTTTTGGGAGAAAATACAATATATATAGTATATTGCTTAAATATATATAAATATCATTGTTAATAATAGCTTGGAATACACATCTACCATTTTATATATTGTTACGAAAACTTAATAATAAATATTTTATCTTTAAAATCAAGTTCAACATTCTCTTAAATTATAAATATAATATCATATCGTCCTAAGTATCGAAGATAAGCCATTTTTTTGACTTTAGGCAATAAAATTTTATATTTTGACTATATTATATTTTTGGATTAATACTGTCAATTCATATAAACTTTTTATCCACAAATATTGTTCTTTAGATAATAAAAAATCGGTGCCAAGTTAATCACACCGATTGAATTTCAAGATATTTGGTTTTACTATTTTATTACTACTCCTTGCTTACTGCCGTCTGAGACATAGCTTTAAAACACTCGCCATGACTTTTTTGAAACATCCATTTTGGAATGTCCCACCCGTTTTTCTTCGCTCTATCCAATCGTTCACTAAAAGATATGTTATCATAATTATCAATCAAGTCATGTCTACCCATCCATCCTAGAACTAAGTCTCCTTCATAATCTCCTTGTAGAGAATAATCATACCACCATTCAATTTCTGAAACACAAGAATCTAGGGTACTAAAAACTTTATCAGCTTCTTTCCAATTTTGATTATTACTAAACTTTTTAACTAAACTCAAAGCCAAATTAATTTTTGCATTAGGAGCATTATCATCTAATTCTGGTTGTAATAGTTCTTTAACACCTGGAATACTTTTCTTATCCTTAATCTCATCTCTTCTTGACATGTATGCCAAAGAAACTCCTGCTATTTTTATGTTATTTTTATACGCATCATAAAACAATTCTGCTGCTATTTTATAATCCTTAAGTTTATAGGCAACAACTCCAAAGTCATATTTATTGCTACTATCTCGTTGGTATAGAGCTTCTTTGATATATTGCTCTCCCTTTTTAACATTTTTAGGGATATCAATACCATATTTCATTCTTATACCATATTCAAATTTTGCTAATATGTTTCCCACATCTATTGCCTTCTTAAATTTTTTTGTTCCTTTAGATTTATGCTTCTTCAACCCGTCCCCTTTAATATATCTTTTCCCTAATATAATAGGATACATCAAAGGAGTCCTCCATTTCAGCAAACTCCAATAATTTTTGCCCTCTTACTACATCTTTCTCTAGATAAACTCCATCTAATAAAATTTCTCCATATTTAATAATAGTCTTTATATCATCTTCATGTATTAGACCTTCAATAAGTTGTTTTCCCTTTTCTATATTTTTAGGTATTCTATCACCCTTAATTAATCTAAATGCTAGTTGTCTTCTTGCATCTTTAAAACCATCGTTTATTAATTCATTTAATAACTTTAGTCCTTCATCAGTATTTTTTTCAGTTACTTCTCCATTAATTAAAACTTCTGCTATATTTAATTTAGCATATTTATTACCTGCATTACTTGATTTCTTAAGAAGTTCGAAGCCTTTTTTCTTATCTTGAGCAATATCTATTCCAAAAATCAATCTATTACCTAAATCATACATTGCTTCAGCACTTCCATTTTTTATTGCTAATCTTAGCATATCTACTCCCTTATCTATATCTTTATCTCTTCCTTCAACAAGCATATTCCCATATTCTAACATAGCTTCACTGTTTTTCTCTCCAACTAATTCCTCAAAAATTTCAATACCTCTTTTGAGATTTTTTTCATAATTTTTTTCACTTATTATTCTATTTGCTAATTCGATTTTAGCCTGACACTCCCCTTTATCCACTGCTTCTATCAACAATTGTTCTCCTTTTATTTTATCCTGCTTTAAATATTCACCATCTAATAACATTTTGATAAGTAACATTGTAGCATTAATATTACCTTTTTCAGAAGCATAGTTTAATAATTTCTCTCCTTTAATCTTATTTTGACTTATATATATCCCTTTAACAAGAAACTCTCCTAAAATAGTGTATGCAATTAGTTCTTCTGATGATGCTTCTTCTAATAATCTTATGCCTTCTTCTAATTTATAATTTTCAGCATATCCTAAAAGTATGCCATGACCTAATATGACTTTAGCCATAGAGTCCCCACGTTCTATGCCCCTTAATAAAAGCTTACAACCATAATTAGAGTTTCGTTTCAAACTATCATTAAACAAAAGCCTATAGCCCAAAATCCTGAATGCAATAACATTTCCAGATTTAATTGCTTCATCAAAAAGCTCTCTATCTCTAATTATATCTCGAGTTATAGTTCTACCTGTCACTAACTCGTCAGCTAATATAGTTTTAGCATTTGAATCTCCTTCACTTACAGCATCCTCTAGCAACTTAATTCCTAGCTCCTTTTCTTTACCTATATTTAAAAGTCTAATACCATATCTTGTTTTTGTCTCTTTATCTCCTTGTTCAATTAGCTTATTTATTATACTCTTCCCTTTTACTTTATTTTTGTATAAATTATTACTATCACTAATTAAGAAAAAAGCTAACAATCTACCTGAATCCATATTCCCTTTTCTATAAGCTTGTTCAAGTAAATCTATTCCTCTTTCAGGATTTTTATTGACAAATTCATCATCTATTAATAACTTGCCTAATTCATGGATAGCATCTAAATTATCTTTCTCTACTAGATCTTCTAATAACTTAATTCCTTCATTAATGTCCTGATTAATCCCTTTTCCTTCTATAAGTAATTTAGAGTATACAATGATAGCATCTGTATTATTACCTCTCATCAATTTTTTTAATATATCTAAGCCTTTTTCAACGTTTTTATCTACATATCTTCCTTTAATTAATAATTCGCTAGATAAAGTTTAGCATCTGTCTCTCCCTTTTCAGCTAGTTCTTCAACCATTCTTATTCCTTTTCTACAATCTTGCTCTACTCCTTCACCTAAAACAAATCTACATGCTAAATATAATTTTGCTCTATTATTTCCTAGATCAATGGCATTATTCAATAACTTTATTCCTTCGTCTACATTAAAACTACTACCAATTCCGTCTATTAGCGCTTCCCCAAGTGCAATCATTGCTTTAGTATCATTTTCCTCTATTAATTCATAAAGTGATTTCTTTCCTTTGTCTGAATCAGCTTTTATACCATACCCAAATAATGTTCTCACAGCTAATGTATATTTAGCAAAATTACTCCCTTTTAGAGTAGCTTCTTCTAAAAGCTTCTCCCCTTCAATCTCATTCCTCTTTATTATATTTCCTTTAATTAACATGTTACCTAATATTTCTTTAGCCTTAATGTTATCTAATACAACTACTTCTCTTAATAATTTTTCGCCTCTTACTTTATTAATTTCATTTAAGTTACTTCCATCTAAATAACAAATTCCTAATGCAGCTTTAGCATCTAAATTATTCATATCATTAGCTTTTTCAAGAAGTTTAATAGCATAATTTTTCATTTCTGCATATTCATAATAAATATATATGCCTAATTTGAATAAAGAGTTTGCATCTCCTAATTCATATTTTTTGTTAATAAACCTATCTAATAACTCTTCGATTTTTATGTAGTTCATTTTTTCATATCTTTTACCATATCTTAAGAAGTCTCCAATTAGAGCATACTCTACTTCTTGGCCATGTGCAAACCAATCAAAAATACATTTTATAAATTCTTTGACATCTTTTTTGCTAAAATAATAGCTGACAACATAATCTGCAAACTCTTTATTAATTAGTTGAATTTTATTATTATTTATAATTATTTGATCTCTTATGCTATTCATTTTAATTTCAATCCTAGGAAGTCGTAATTGATGTCCATTGATTGATAACAATGATTGAATATTATTTATACTTAATGAACCAATAGGATTAAATACTGGATTGGCAACCCCTTTTTAGATAAAATCATACTTAACATAGATTTTATTTAAAACTAGGATACTTTTCCTAGCTCTAGGGTATTTGATTCTCTATATTCGATTGGTGAAATATACCCCAAAGAACCATGAATCCTTAGGTTATTATACCAATATACATACTCTGCTAATTCTAATTGTAACTGTTCTAAGGTCTCGAATTTTCTTTGATATATGAATTCTGTCTTTAATATTTTATTGGTAGCCTCACTAACTGCATTATCGTAGGGATTCCCTCTATTACTTAAGGATCTTTCTATAGCAAAAGTATTTAAAATGCTATCTATTCGTGCGTTATCATATTCATTACCACGATCTGAATGAAAAATCTCGATATCTTTTAGAGAGTATTTACATCTTAAGAGAGCTGTTTCTATGAGCTTAGCATCTTTCTTAGTCCCAGCCGCATAACCAATAATCTCTCTATTGTATAAATCTATTAGAGTGCATACATAGTTCTAATTACCAGCTACCCTTACATAGGTTAAATCACTTACTGCTACCTCTAGTTTATTTCTGTTATCAAAGTTTCTATCTACTATATTTGGAATAGGTGATTCATTGCAATTAGCAGTATGAACCTTATATTGAGCTACTGTGTAATTGGATACTAGGCTACTCTCCTTCATAATTCTAGAGATCCTTTTTTTAGAAACCTTATAGCCTAATTTTTCTAATTCTACTTTGATTTTTCTCGTTCCATAGTTATTTCGGCTACGTCTAAAGATATCTTTAATGTGGTTTACAATTATTGATTCTTCAGTGCAAGGAACAGAATCCTTTTTATTTAAATGGTAATAAACCAAACTCCTTTGGACCTTAAAAGTTCACACATTGCACTAATACTGTATTTCTCTCTATTAGAAATGATAAGGTCTACTTTTTGCCTAGTAGTAGTGCTGCCTGCTTTAAGATATCATTCTCCATTTCCAGTTGTTTTACTTTCTTTCTAAGCTCTATTAATTCTCTATCTTCTTCAGTTCTATTTTCTTCTATATTAAAAGACTGGGAATTATTATATCTCATTACCCATGTTCTGATAGTAGGGGCAGCTACACCATATTCATCAGCAAGGCTTCTATAGCTGTGATTTCCTTGGTTATAGATCTTTACTAACTGTCTTTTAAAATCTTCATCATAACGTTTCCTGGTCATTAAAATCTCCTCCTGATTTTATTGTACCATGTTAAGTAAAGATCTGTCCTATTAAGTGTAACCTATCCAATTTTATTTTTTACATCACGCTTATCAAACTTTATTAGTAAATCAAAATGATGATGCATCAAAGCTATCTTAACATCACAATCTTTAATTTCGTTATATGCATTACTTATTTGTCTATCTCCTATAATCAGCCTATCTGTTTCATCTGATTCATAACATGTCCATGCTGAGTTTATACAAGATATACTAAACCTCAATCCATCTATATTTATTATGTGTGATGAATGAAAATCAGTTATTATTGAATTATCACTATCTTTATAAAATTCTCTTTCAAAATTTTTATATGACAATATACCCCTTATATTATCAGGATTATTTTCTTCAATCTCCCTATTAACAACATCTGTATTTTGTAGGTTAATTTTAAGACCCCTATCTGTATTAGGGTTAATTTTAGTTCGATCAACATCATGATTACCTGGAGTTAGTATAAATAAATTCTCTGGGATATTCAACTCTTCACTAATAGGCAATATAAATTCTTTTCTAAATCGATTAAATGCTACATCTATATTTTCAAATCCCCTTCCTCTCTTATCAATTAAATCGCCAGATAAGAGAATTAAATCTATTTTCCTATCCTTATTTAATTGTGTCAAGCTCTTCTTTAGCGCCGGAAATAAATCATATTGGAAATCTTTTTGCTCACTTTTATCACTATTAATAAGAACCATCTTTCAAGCACAAATAATTGGTACTAAAAGTCCGCACGCTAATCATTGCTTTAGCTAATAGTTATATGTGTGACGATTCAGTCAATGTCTTCTCCTCATTATCTTAAAAGGAGGCTGTGCTATGAAAGTTGTTTATCCTATTTGTTGTGGTGTCGATGTGCATAAAACTTTTCTCGTTGCCACAATCATCATTTCACAGGGGATTACCCCACATTATTCAAAAAAGAGATTCTCTACTTTTAATAATTCCATCTTACAATTTAAGCAATGGCTTATTGATAACAACTGCTATGATGTATACATGGAATCTACAGGAAAGTATTGGATACCTGTTTTTAACATTTTAGAGGACACTATCAACGTAACCATTGCTAACCCTAAATGGGTTAAAGCAATAAAAGGTAATAAGGATGATGTCAAAGATTCTAAATGGATTGGTGATCTGTTTCGTTTAGGTTTAGTATCTGGAAGTTTATATCCCCAGTAAGCCAATTAGTATTCTTCGTGAATATACTCGTCATCGTTCAAAACTTGTTTCTTGTAGAAGTAGTGAAAAAAATAGATTTCAAAATGCTTTCACTGTTGGTAATGTAGCCTTTGATGCTGTCGTTTCCGACATGTTTGGCAAATCTGCCACTTCCATCACAGACTATCTAATTTCTTCAGATTCATTTAACCCAGACTATTGTACTTCACTTTTACAAAAAAGCTTAAAGAAAAAAGCAGATCTAGTAATTGAATCTATTGAAGGTTACCAAATGACACAAGAACAAAAAGAACGCATATTAATGGTTAGATCACATCTTAATTATGTCACTTCATCAATTGCAGAGATTGATGAAAATTTAAATAAGATGATTATGCCCTATGAAAATCATGTAAATATTTTATGTACCATTCCCGGGGTCAAAAGGGACTCAGCTATCACTATTATTTCTGAGATTGGTATTGGTATGTCTCAATTTTCCAGCTCTAAGCGTTTGTGTTGCCGGGTTGGTTTAACACCAGGCAACAATGAATCTGCTGGTAAGAAGAAATCTGTTCGAATTACACGTGCTGGAGTTTACCTCAAACCAGCATTGGTACAAGTTGCCCATACTGCCGTTAAATCGGACAAATCTCCTTACTACAAAAATAAATATGAATGCATTTACAAAAGGAGAGGAAAAAAGAGAGCAATTATCGTTATAGCGAGGATGATACTAACTGCTATTTATAATATGTTTGTAACAGAGGAAGTATGGAATCCTTCTGATCTATATAAAATTGATATGCCACAAGAATTAATGAATAAACAAAAAGAGAAAGCCCTTAATCAAGCTATAAAACTATTAATCTCTAATGGTATTATAAAAGATACGGATATTTCTGTGGCATAGCTATAAACAAAATTAAACTTAATTTTTGAGACCTTTATAGGCCTTTATTAAGTATACTCATTTTTGCTTTGCTTCGAATTATTTTTCACGCTATCACTGTTATATGAAATACCTTTATTATCAGTAAACACTGAATTTACTTTTTGAAAAAGGTCTTCGGATATTCTAAAGAATACCTTATATTTAACTCTATTTTTAGATTGAATAATTAAGCTTCCCTCATCAATATAATATGACAAATCAATTATTCCATTATTTACTTCAATAGTAGACAAATACATTATATCTCCAAAATTCTGTTTGAGTATTCTACTATCATTTGTTTGATCTAACATCAATAAATCCTGCCTAATTTCTCTAAAATGAGTAAAAATGAGTATCAGAGATTTTGCAATCATCTAATTTAATATTTATTAGATATTTTATATTTACGCTTTTAAAACACATAACTTTTAGATAATTTTTAGGAACTCTTACCCACATAAAAAAGATTGGGATAACAACTGGATTGAATTTACCAACGCTTCCAAAGCTGAATTATTTATGGAGAAAAACTGCGTAGCGGTATAGGTAATTATTGTCAATAAAGTTGTACAAATAAGCTCTTTCATTTTATTATCCCTCCTTGTCATGATCATTATATAATATTATGTACTCAAAAGGAACTTTATTCTTAAAAAATATTATTTCATAGTTAAAAGTAAATTATTTTATTTATTTCTACATTTTAATTTAAATACGCCATAATAACAAAAGAACATATATTTCACTTATTGTAGGCCTATTCCACATAACTTCAACTAAACTACTTTCCTTTTCCCCAATATTCCAATATAATAAACATATAAATACCAATGAGGTGATTTTATGACTATGGATCGTATTTGCATGTATCTTCGTAAGTCTAGGGCTGATGAAGAAGCTGAAAAGTATGGTGAAGGTGAAACTTTAGCTAAACATAAAAAAATATTGCTTAAAGTGGCCAAGGAGAAAGGCCTTAATATATTAAGGATTCGTGAAGAAATAGTTTCTGGGGAGAGTTTAGTTCATAGACCTGAAATGCTTGAATTACTAAAAGAAGTCAAGAATAAAGAATACGATGCAGTTCTAGTAATGGACATGGATAGATTAGGTCGTGGCAATATGCAGGAGCAAGGTTTAATACTAGAAACTTTCAAAGAATCTAACACAAAAATTATTACTCCTAGAAAAACTTATGACCTTCAAGATGAATTTGACGAAGAATATTCTGAGTTTGAAGCTTTTATGGCTAGGAAGGAATTAAAAATAATAAATAGACGTTTACAACGTGGCAGAGTTCGTTCTATAGAAGATGGAAACTTTTTAGGACCATTACCTCCCTTTGGATATGAAATCGTCTGTGAAGGGAAAACCAGAACTCTAACTCCACATCCAGAACAAGCACCTATTGTTAAAATGATATTTGATTTATATGCAAACCACAACATGGGCGGCGGTAAAATTGCTAATAAATTGAACGAGCTAGGGTATAAAACATACACGGGAAAAAACTGGTCCAGTCACTTGGTCCTAAATATCATTAAGAATGAAGTATATGTTGGAAAGATTCAATGGAGAAAGAAAGTATATAAAAAATCTGATAATCCTGAACAAATAAAAGAAGTAAAAAGTTTACCCCGTGAAGAATGGATAAGTGTAAAAGGTAAACATGAACCATTAATAAGTAATGATATATTTGATAAAGCTCAAGAAATCCTTAAAAAGAGAAGCCATGTGCCATATAAAACTAAAATAACTAATCCTTTGGCTGGTATTATCATTTGTTCAAAATGTGGTTCTTCTATGGTGTATAGACCATATACCAACAATATAGACCCTCATATAGTCTGTTATAACACTAGTTGTAACAATAAAAGTTCTAAGTTTAAGTTTGTAGAACAAAGACTTCTCAAAGGACTAGAGGAATGGCTAGAAGAATATAAAGCTGAATGGGACAATGTAGAAGACAAGGAAAATAAATCTAAAGCAAACAATACTTTAAGAATGCATAAACTTTCCCTAAGCAGACTAAAAAATGAATTAGAAGAATTAGAAAAGCAGAAAAACAATTTACACGATTTACTTGAAAGAGGAATTTATGATGTAAATACTTATTTAGAAAGGTCACAGTTATTAGCTCAAAGGATTGATGACACTAAATTCAACATAGAGAATACTTCTAAAAATATAAAAAATGAAGAAAAAAGAATTGATGCTCAACGAAATATAATTCCTAAGGTAAAAAAGGTATTGGACCTATACCCTAAGACTGATGATCCAGAAAGGAAAAATAAACTACTTAAGTCTGTATTAGATTCTGCCGTATATGAAAAAGAAAAAGAGCAAAGAAATGACCAATTTACTCTAACTTTGTTTCCAAAGCTGCCTAAATAGACAAACCCTATACTTATGTATTTTTCAATATGTACCCTTGAAGATAGATAAACCGTTAAGGGTAATTCATTGCCTTCTTTATCTACTCCTATAGGCTCTTGTAATGATACCTCTATTTTGGATTTTTTATTAGCCCTTATAGTCATCAATATTTCATTGGCAATAGTATCACTACGGAAACATTTAATCACAATCAAAATTTATTAAAGGGTATTTCTGATTTATCTACTATAGGCTCTCGTATCAAATATTATAGACTACTTAATAATTTTACTCAAGAAGAATTAGCCACTAAATCCAATTTAGATAGAGCTACTATAATTAGATATGAAAATAATTTAGTAGAGCATTCTATAGATATTATAAATAAAATTTGTATAGCCCTTAAAGTAAAACCTTCAATTGTATATGATGATTATTTTAATTTTATTAGTAGTGATTATGGTAATAAAATTATAAGTATAAGAATGAATTTGAATTTAACCCAAAAGAAATTAGGAGATTTATTAAATGTTCATAGAAAAACTATTTCTAGATGGGAGAAGGAAGAATCTCCTCCGGCAAGGCAAAATTACAAAAATATTCGTCATTTATTAGATGATTCTTCTCATTTTTATGAAATTTATAAAAATATCTTTTAAATAGAGCATTTTCCTCATATTAGGCTTTTATAGGCCATTGCAGCGATTATATAATGGTACTATAGGAATTCTATTAGTGCTATTATAAAAGCTTGTTCTAGGCTAAATGTAAAGATAATTTTTCTTGTATTGCCTCAATATATTTCAGAATATTTAAATAGAATGCAAAAAATAAAAAAGACCAGGAACTTAATCCTGGTCTATTAATAAACTTTTAAATATAGACTCTAATACATTTACCACTATGGAATTTCCTGCCATTTTATACATTTGACTGTCTGTCCTATCTTTCCCTTTATAAAATGTTTTCTCTAGTGTCTCCTTTACCCTCCAATAATCCTTATCACTGAAACCCATCAACCGCCAACACTCTACTGGCATTAGCTTTCTGATTTTATATCCAGTATCAGTAGGAGTTTCTATATATATTTTAGGTGGATTAGTGGTAAGGATAGTAGAACATATGCCTAATGTTGAAAATATGCGTTTATTCATTTTTAGTTCACTATTATTTAAATCTCCTACTATTGTAATTCCACTCTTGGCCGTAGTATTTTGTCTATATATTAACTTACTAGTTACACTCTCACTTAAATAATATTTTTCTGGAACCATTTCTATAGGTTCTATTATATCTTTTAAGCACATACTCAGTTCCTTAGTATTTATATCTTCTATCCAAGTATCTGATATCTTAACATCATTCCGAACAGACACTACAAATATACGTTCCCTATTTTGGGGTATGTTAAAATCTTTAGCATTTAATACTTTATAATAATTGTTATAGCCTAGTTTTCTAAGAGTATTAATATATTTATCAAAATTATGTTCATGTGTCTTAGATAGTACATTTTTTACATTCTCCCACACCACATATCGAGGTCTAATGTGTTTTACTATGCTTACAGTATTCCACATTAAACTTGATCTTGTATTACTTCCCTCATCTCCACCTTTATTTTCTCCCGATACAGAGAAATCTTGACAAGGCGATCCATGGGTTATCAAATCACAATAAGGTAGACATCCTATATCTATCTTAGTGATATCTTTTAAATTTAAATCTTCACTTACAGCGTGTATCACGCTATAAGCATGACTTGCATACTTATCTATTTCGCAATAATTTACTATTTCATAGTTAATGTCTAAATTTGTTAATGCCTTTTCAAATGCTCCTATTCCTGAAAACAATGATAATACTTTTATACTTTCCATACTAACAACCTCCAACTATTTCAAATAGTTGAAAGTTGCATATGAAAGTTTAAAGTTGAAAGTAGTTTTGGATATAAATTAAAATTACATTAAATTTATTTATAGTTTTTATTTTGATATAAAAGTGTTTTAACCCTTTGCTCTGTTGCTTGATACTCTGTTATATTAATACTTTCAGTACCATTTGCAAATTTTATAATATCTGATCTAAGTTTTGGGTTTCTTTCAAAATATATTATGCTTCTATTGCCATCTAACTTACTGTTTTTTATTTCATGACCTTTCGATACTAGAAATACTATAAGATTTAAGTCTGTAATATTTACTAAATTCATATTTGCTTCACACTTCTTTCTGTCTATTTTATTTATAAGATAAAAACTATTTTAGCAGTTTTGGACCTAATTTTTTTTACTTATCTTCCTTGTAATTTATCGTCACAGCTCCATTTTTCCAATCTATTTTATATCCTAGGTTTTCTAAAAATCTAACTGGTATATAGTTAGCCCCTTCTTCATAAATGCCTTTTACTTCTAGTTGTTTGCCATGAAGATCTATTTTTATTTTATTAAGTTGTTTTTCTTCTTTTGCCTCTTCCATACTTGGAACTTTTGTGTTCTCAACTTCCTTTATCATTTTTGCAATATCAGTTCCATAACTGGAGCTTGGGGCCCATTTACCACCTAAACTTTCGACTGTAGCAGCACTACCTTTTAAATAAGGAAAGTGCCTAGGGTCTGGAGTATTAGATTTTGGGTATCCGTTAGCTCCAGCATATAAAGCTAAATGATCTACTTGAGCCTGTATTCCTTCTTCCCAGTTCTCAAACCTTTTGTGTGCATTAGGATCTTTGTCTCCACCACCAGCTAATATCTTCATTCCACATGGATTGTTGTATGTTATATCTAATACTCCTCCGAACTTCATATAACCTGTCTCTTTGGCGCTTTGTGTATATGTCACTATGGGATTTATTCCAGCTTTATTAGATATTGAGTAAAACAAAGGCGCTAAATCAATAAACTTTTGATTTGCACCTTTGTCCATAGCCCATTTTTTCATTTGCTCTACTGTTGCAGTTGCTTTTCCAATAATAGGAGTTTTTTTTGTTTCCTCTTTATTATTAGCTACATATTTAATACCTAAATAATTCAAAATTCCTTTTGATATTGCTTTAGCTAAATCATCTTGCCTATATTTTAGTATATCAGCATCTTGAGGATTATCTATAAAAGCCATTTCGACTAATGCAGCTGTCATATTGGTTTCTCTTAGTACTGCAAAGTTGGCTGTTTTAGTTCCTCTGTTAGATGCATATACTCCACTAGCAATTATGCTATCAAGAATATTTTTTGATAATTTAGCACCTTGTACGGCACCTGGATAACTATAAGTTTCTACACCTTTAGCAGTTCCATCATATGCATTACAATGTATTGAAACAAAAATATTTGTACCAATATTGTTTGCTTTTCTAGCTCTTTCTGATAATTCTATAAAGACATCTGTTGTTCTTGAATAATATACTTCCACATTATGATTTTTTAGGATTTCTCCTATTTTCAATGTTGCTGATAGAGCTATGTCTTTTTCCCTCAAACCATTTCCTAAAGCTCCCGGATCACTACCTCCATGTCCTGGATCTAAAAATACTTTTACCATAATTAATACCTCCTAATTTAATATTAAAAGGTACCTTTGCTTAATATGGGGCAAAGGTACCTTATTTACTATATTTGTATAAGATTTTAAATAAAATACTTTTTATTTTATAATATCGTTGCTTTCTTCTTTTAACTTATTCAAAGCATTTACCATAAAGTCTGGTAATGTAACACCTAGCATAGCTAAATTTTCTGTTATACTAATCCCTTCATTGGCTATATAAAAATAACAAGCCATGGTTCTGAAAAGATTATTATCGTTATTAACCGCTAAGTCCAACTGATTAGCTATTATGATCACAAAAAATATAGCAGCTTTTCTTAATAATCCATTAAATCCAACTGAACTGGATAATTTTTTGTTAACGAATCCATTCATTATACCAGTTAGATAATCACTTATTATAAATACAGCTAATATTTTTAATGAAGCATTCCATCCACCAATTAAATAAGTTAATACTGTCCCTACCGTTGCTATAATTCCATTAAAAATTGTTTTATGGTTCATTTTCCATCTCCTCCTAAATTTTTTCTTAAAAAGGGCATAAAAAAATCCCTTCTCAGGGTTACTCTTTATAATTGATTTTATAGCTTCCATCATTATAGATTTCTACTATAAGTTTAGTATTTGTGTATTCATAGTTGAAAGCTTTTTTATGTTTAGCTTTTTTCCAAGTACTTATTACAGTAAATACAGCATTCATTTCTTTGGTCTCTGCTTTATCTTCTTTACTATCTATTTCTAGATAATATGCAAATCTTATTTTATTTTTCTTTATAATAGAATCCCACATCCATCCTATGTTATTAAAATCATCTATATTTAAACCTTTTTTCTTTACTTCATCTAAATTATTTATATCTATGTTTATTACATTTAATTCTTCTTTATTTAAAGTATTCCAAGTTACTCCATCATCTGTACTAAAAATGATTCTTAAAGAACCTTTATTTTCTGTAGCAATTAAGTTCATATCCATTATTCTTGCATTTACTGGTATTGGTATATTATCTTTTGAAATAATTATTTGTGGTTTTGGAATAGCTTTTAAGTCTATAGCAGGTTTATCTATGCTTAATATATCTAATTGTAAATCTAAACTTGTTGTAACTCTTATATCTCTAAATGCTGATATCTCAATCATCAAGTCTGATTCACTTATAGATGTTATAATAGGGTTCAGAAGATTATTAACTAACAATTTTCCTGAATCATCCATAGATTTTATTGTTTCAGTATTTACATTACTATTTATGAATGATTCTAATTCAAAAGGAACTTCAAACAAAGAACTATTATCTAAATCAATATCATAATATTTATTTTCAGACTTTATTAAAGAATAATGAAAACAATCGGGCATTTCTCCCTCTTCTACATCATTATATGGCCTATATCCTTCTGGAATAGGGTATTTAAATGGAGTAGCCCCAAAATTAGCTCTTATAGAATTACCTACAGCTGGAGACATTACTACTGCTGGAAAACCCCCTGCATTAGTAATTTTATAATCATCAACTTCTAAAACCCTATTTATAGTATCAAATTTAATTCTTATAGTACTTCCCGTGGCCGATGAACTATAGCTTCTTGAAAGTGGTATAGCTTTTTGGGCATCTTCAACAGTTCTGCCCATACTCTGAATATTTGCCGTTGAATTTAATAATCCAACCATTATATAGTTTTTAACTGACAACATATCTATTTCCCAATAGAATTTTCCAGATTTTCCATTTGAGTTTGCTATTGCCCCTTGATAATATGCACTAGAGTGTAAGACTTCTCTAGATAATGTCAACCCATTTTCAGATAATATAATATAGTCTCCAATTTTATCCCATTTTATTACTTCACTCATTGCTTAATCACCCCTTTATATTTGGTATTCCTTTACCATAAATATTTATTTTATATAATCTGCTATAACCACAAATTGGATACTCATAAACATTATAATCCTCAAACTCTTTATCAGATACTTTTTTCATATTTGCAGATATTTCTCTTTCTCCAATAATATCTGATAATTCTTCCGTTCCTTTTTCAAAATCATTAACCTCTATAGGTATCATGGAATTTATAGGTTCTAGTTTATCATTTTTAATTGTATATAAGTACCCATTTCTTGTATCATGAACTAAGTATTTTTTTCTATTTAGTCCAGCTTCATACCATAACCTAGGATATTCATCCTCTTTGAGAATCCATACTTTCTCATTATTATTCTCCGGATTATATATATGCTCCCATCTATAGGTAGAAGGTGTCTTCATTTCTTGTGTAGTCTTTCCTGCTGCTCCTTCAGATGTAGTTTGACCACTTGCTTCTATATCCCAATAATTTTTTGATACTTGGGTTCCACTGTTTCGATTACCTATAGCCATCTAAATCACCTCTATTCTGTATAATTTATCTTGTAACTTCCATCTTTATATAATCGAACATGGATTTTTTCATTTCCATATCCATATCTATACTCATCTATAGCTTCCCATTTTGCAGGTACATATAGAGTTATGTCTAAATTATCTAGATATTCCTCATCATCTAATGATTCTATCTCTAGATAATATGCAAATCTTATTTTGTCAGACACCAGATTACTCCAGATTGACCCTACATTGTTTATCATAGATAATGTCATACCTTTATTTTTTACATCACCTAGATTGTTATGGTCTATCTGGATTATATTATTAGATTCATCTATTGTTAACCATGTATTTCCACTATCTATACTAAATATCATCTTTACTAAGTCATTATTTGATTTACCATCAACAGCTACATTTAATAGATTTGCTCCACTTGGGATGATTATGTCTCCTGTTGGAAATATCATTTGTGGTTTTGGTATAGAAGTAATATTAATTTTAGGTTCTATTATTGAATTTATTAATAATTTTTTAGGTTCTTCATTGCTAATTTGTCCTATAGTATTCGGTAAATATTCTATACCATACTCATCAAACATTTCTTTTGTAACTGGTATTTCTCCTACTTTTTCTAATGAGCCATCTTTTTTTGTAGTTATTATACTATTACCACATTGGAATAAATATAGATTTGGTTTCGTTTCTTGTTCAAACCATAATTTAGAGTATTCTCCATCTTTTAAAATCCATATAGGATTACCTTCATCATTTAGCTCTTTATCCCAACCTGCATCTATAAATGTTTGAACTGCTTTCATTTGTTGAGTTGTTAACCCAGTACTTCCAACTGCAGGTGTTGTGATTCCAGATGTTTCTATATTCCAAAATGAATTAGTAACTACAGAAGTTGTTGCATTAGATAAATACCCAAATACTCCGCCTAGTTGTGTGATTGTCTCTACTACTGATATATCAAATTTGTTACTAGCATATGTGTTTTTTATCTTACTATCAGGGTAAACATTCCCTACAATTCCACCACATCTTAAAACATTATTTTTAAATGTTATTTTCCCCGTAAAGTAAGAATTCTCTATGTTCCCTTTCAAAATTCCTATAATCCCACCTATATATGACACTTCTCCACCGTCTTCTGAACCACCAATAATCTCTCCATCAAATTTTAAAGATTTTATATATACTTCGTCTTCTTCTCTCCAATCAACTCTTCCAATCAATCCTCCAGAAATCGTGCTTACTCTAACAGTTCCTGTAGAGCTTACATTTTCTATTGTACTAGAACCTCTCGTTATCCCTACTAAACTTCCGATATTAGAACGGCTTGTAATATTTACTTTTTCTAGTGTAATGTTTTTCAAACTACTATTAATAATAGTAGAAAATAAGCCTTGATAACTCCCATTTGGTCTATTGATATACAAATTTTCTATCTTATGACCATCCCCATTGAAGCTCCCAGCGAATGGGATCTGTAAACTTCCTATAGGATTCCATCCTCCTCCTTCATTATAAGGTTCTATATTTAAATCAATATCATTTATAAGTCTATAGTGCTTATCTAATCCATTTCTAATAGCATCCAAATCATGAGCATCCTCAATCAAATAAGGATTATTAGCACTACCATCTCCACCTGCAAACAATCCATTAGCCATCTAAATCACCTCTATTCTGTATAATTTATCTTGTAACTCCCATCTCTATATAATTCTATATAAATAGTAACATTATCATATCTATAATCATAATCTTCTTCATGTATTGTAGATTCCCAAAATCCTAAAATATTTAAAGTAGCTATTAACTCATCAATTTCTGCTGTATCAGATAGATTATCAATTTTTAAGTAGTATGCGAATCTAACTTTGCCTTTTGTAACAATATCTCCCCATTTTTCTTTTATTGAATTAAGTACAGATATTTTTATTCCATTTTCCTCAACTTCATCTAAATCTTGTTCGTTTATTTCTACAAAATCTTGTGTAGCTTCATTGTATGTCATCCAAGTAGCTCCGCTATCTATACTAAATATAATTCTTATTCTTCCCTCATTTGATTCTGTTGCAATTACTTGAAAGTCTAATACTTTACTTAGTTCTCTAAATACAATATCATCCTTTGGCTTAATTAATTGTGGCTTAGGTACACTTGTTATTTTCATATTTGGCTCTATAGAAGACTGTATTAACAGATTCTTAACATCACTCTTACAATAAGGTCTTAAATCTCTATACCCTTCTATATGTAATAGTGGATTATTGGAATCTGTTAGTGTAACTATTTCTGGGTCATCTAAAGTCATAATAGGTTTATATTCATCAACAGTTAATTCTAGTTTAGGATTTTCATCATCTTTTGAATAAGCTAAAACTTCAAATTCTTTTAATTGATTTATAAAATCTATTGGAACATCTTCTAAAAATTTCATTCCATATTGTTTATATTCTTCTTGGGTTATGTTATCTATATCTATTATATTTTCTGTAATATCAGTCCATACTCCTTCAAATAGTGTATTAACTTTATTTTGAGATTTTATTAAATATTTATTATTACTATATATTACTTTTGAAAAATCTATAACTGAATTAAAAATCTCTACTTGTGTAATATCCCCTACTAAGCCTTGATTTAATTGAGAAACATTCCCTATCCTTAGCACATTTGCCATATTAAAACTTATTGGATTACTTGTAAAAGTTTCTTTTACTGGAGTTGACATATTATCTATATATAACTTAACATCACTACCTTTGATAGTATCAGACCATATAATTCCAATGTCATGCCATTGTCCATCTATTGGAAAAGGATATCTCAATGTAGCCACTGAAGTACTTGGATTTCCAACATCAAACAAGGCGACTTCTATATCCCCTGTTTCTTTTATTATTATATATATTCCGTTCTCAGCAGTAGTATTTCTTGTTGATAATATTCGCCCTAAACTAGTTGGTATTTCTGGTATCATCATTTTAAATCTGATTGAACAAGCTCCAGTTTTTGGAATTACTATAGAATTAAATTCTATAATATTACTTCCACCCTCAAATCTTCTAGCTTTTCCTATAGAAGTATCAATTAACTTAGCTCCTTTAACAGTTCCGTTATATATGCCAAGTTCATCTACTAAAATATCATCTGTATCATTTTTACATTTCCACCAAGCTACCCCATGTTCTTTCATTAATCGATGTATGTTCACTTATTCTCTTTCCTCCTCTCTAAATAATATCAAACTATTATTTTAAACCTCATTTATCTTCTTTATATTTCTAAATTGTTTCTTAAATTCAGTCATATCAAATACTTTAGAAAATTCTCTTCCATCTCCTAAATCACCTTTTGCTTCCATAGTTGTTCTTACTTTATCAGTGGGGGTTGTTACTATATCCAATAAATCTATACCATATTTCTCAAAATTTTCTATAGTAGGTTCAACTTCTATAAACTCATTATCTTGATAGATGTAGTATTTGTTATCCTTATAGATTAAATTTCTAAATTTTCCTCCTATATCTATAGCATGTAGTGAAAATAAAACATTTGATGTTAAGCCATATGGAACTATCTTCACTTTATCTCCAACTTTCATATTTTTCACCATTGCCCATACAGAAAGACTTCTGCCATTGTCTATTGCATCACTATACACTTGGCTGAATCTTCCATCTAAGACACCATTTACTAAAACTTCTATTTTTGATGGTCTAAAGCTATATCTTACATTACCAAGAAGTAATAAATCCCCATCTTTTGGAACCATGAACGTAGCAGTAGAATTAGGAGTTGTAGTAGTTTTATAATTATTATTAGCTCCAGAAATGTCCCAGGTTCCCGTATAACTAAAATTACTATGATTTGCATAATATCTTTCATAACCGTCTAATGGATTTAATAATTGTGTTCCTAGCTCTATATCTGGGTCTATAATTGTTTCTTTTACATTTCTTAAAATACATATATCTTTAAATCCAATTAATTTATATCTATATAATTTCCTATCCTCTAAATCTTCTTTGTATTTCATTTCAAAGGCTTTATCAACTTTGCCTATTATGTCACTTAAGTCATCTGTGCCATAATCATCAAACATTTGACTGGTTGCTGGCATATCTCCTATTTTGCTTAATCCATTTTCCGTTGGCTTCATGATATTGTTACCACACTGGAACAAATATCTTTTTAACTTAACAAGCTTCTCAAACCATAGCTCTGGATATTTCCCTTCTTCTAGAATCCACACATTACTTTCATCATTATTCAGTATATTATCCCACCCAACATCTATAAATGTTTGTGTGTTTTGCATCTGAGTAGTTGTAAGCCCGCCATCATTTCCTCCGTATAGAGACATATCCCAGAATAATCTTGCACTACTACCATGTGTTTGGACCCCTCTCAGTTTAATATTTCCTATAGACACACAATCCGTTATTGTTGAATCTATCACAGCTCCTACTAATGCTCCAACATAAGTATGTCTATTAGTATAGACTTTACATGATGATTTACAATTCTTTAAAGTTCCACCATTGTGAACTCTCGCCACCAAACCACCCAAATCACTCTCACTTATTTCCGTTTTACTTCTACCATCTACCACCCCGCTTATATTACATTTTTCTATTACAGTATTTCTTGTATGCCCCAGTAGTCCTCCTAAGTATGGGTGACTTCCTTCTACATGTACGTTTATTAGATTTAAGTTTCTTATTTGTGCATTTATTGTATGTCCTATTAATCCATTTATTTTACTATAAAGACCTACTATAAAATGTCCATCTCCGTCTATTACTCCTCTAAATCTAGTTGCATCATCCCAGAACTTAGATATTGGCTCCCATCCATCCCCTTGGTTATAAGGTTCTATATCCAAATTTATATTTTTTACTAGCTTATAATGTTTATCTAACCCATTCCTAACTACATTTAAATCATGTGCATCTTCTATTAGAAAAGGATTGGCAAGACTGCCATCCCCTCCTGCAAAGTTTCCATTAGCCATTCTAACACTCTCCTATATGCATTTAATATCTATTAAATCTTTAAAATCATCTAACTTATTTAAATCAAAACTATAGATTCCATCCTTTTCATTTGCTACTTCAGTATCAAATACATAATCTGTTTTTAGATGCATAGTACCATCAAACTCTACAAATTCGTTTGGTTCAAAATCTGTTGCATCTGCATTATCAAATTGAGCTACTGTTTCCACTATTACTTGTTCTTTTCCTTCTAGTTTCAAAACCTCAATTGGTAATTTATCAAATGTATTTGTGTATGGAATAGGTATTTCTATAACGTGTGGATTATCTGAGGTGGCTACAACATTCATTTTTGTTACTTGTTTTACATTTATGTTTCCCCCTTCACAATTCCCGCTATTATTTTCAGTTGAAAAAAATTTAACTGCCATTTTTATTCCTCCTTATTCCCATAGCCATATTTCAGCATTGCCTTTGCTACTATCGTTAGAAATATAGAATTTCTCAGCAGTAGTTTCTATACTTAAAGCTCTATTTATCGTTAAAGATCTGCTTTCTACTGGTTCATCTAAATATAATTTAAAAGTCCCTTCTATTAATGGAACAGTTATTTCACTGAAAGATTTATCAAATAAAATCTTATTTCTTGGATCACTTAAATCAATTCTTATTACTTCTTTAAGTCTCTTACTGCCCGTTACCATCAAGGAACCACTTTCAGTGGCTTTTATAGGAATTGTTCTTTTTCCTTCTGTATCTGCTGCTAACATGCTTGGTACTTTGTTGTTATCCCTCAAAGCATCCATAAGATCACTCCTTTATGTTATTTCTAGGGTAAAGTCATTCATCTTAAATAGTGTTGTTTTATCTTTAATTATTTTTATGAAGATTTTTTGCTCTTCTCCTGGATTCATTTCATCTATTAATAAGTTTTCATAAAAATCAATATTATCAAGACTTATAGTTATATCATCAGTATTGTTTTTGTTTATTGATAATTCAATGTTCTTATAAACCTCTTCTGAGTTATTTTTTAAAACTACAGTTTCTACTAAACTGTAAAGTGTAGTAGTTTCATGAGTTAACAACTGCCCTCTGTAGAATAACTGAAGATTATATTCTGTAAACATAAAAACATCCCCATACTTAAAATATATGGGGTTGCTTTTATAAACCATCTCTCCTGAAGAATCATAAAATTCTAGTGTGCCTAACATAGGATAATCTAAAAATAGGTTACATTCATTGTTATCTTCAAATTTTCTTTCCTTTATAAGATTACCTTCAACATCAAATAACTTAACTAAAGTTCCTGGATAATAATTTTGTATAGTTATATAAGGGCTTCTATACACTTGATAACTTTTTATAGTAAGTTCTTTTCCTTTTGCTTTAAAGCCTTGATATAAAGGTCTGTTAAACTTAGTGCCTCCTACATTAAACCATTCCTTTGCATTATCCGAATTATATCCTTGTATAAAGCCATCATGGTATATTAGTTTCCAATATCGAGTATATTCAGTATTATAGATTTCTTCTATTCCTGCTTTATTTTCTTCATCACTTAAATAGAATTCAAACCTATCATCCTTATCCAATATTACAGGTTCTTTCTCAACAATAATAAGTACTTCATTATAATTTAGTCGTCTCTCAACTTCACCTTTTTGTAAAATAAATTTATCCGGAGTCCGGTGATATTCACCATTCCCCAGGAAATCTTCTATAGGAGAAGTTAAAAGGAAATTGTCTATCTCTAGTAGCCCATCCTCAACTTTAACTAAATGCATAAAAAAATCACCCCTAAGTTAATGGTGTGATGATATAATCATGATTTACGAACTCTACTACTTGTATATCTTCTTTTTTTAATCCTACTTCATATAATAGCTTCCTTACTGCATTTCTAATTTCTACAAATGATGTAGACGTATAATATACAGTCCAAGCGTCTTTTCCGTTTACTAAAGAAGTATATTGTGGACATTGTGCATTAGAATTCTGACAAGGATGTTTTGCTTGTATATCATTCATTACTACTGCTGATCCATTATACATAAAATAAGGCCTTGTAAGTACAGACCATTTTTTCTCTATAACTCTTACTTTATTAGGCATTGTATACCCTCCTATTCATTTGACTTTTTAGATCTACATTCTATTATTCTGTGTCTTATTCCTTTAACTTTATCCAATATAAAGTTAATATTTCCTTGGGGTTCATCAGAAGGAATTAAGGCTCTAAATTCATCCATTTTTTCTACTGCATAAAATAAAGGTGTAGTGTCAAAGTGGTGATTCTCCATATAATAAATAAGCTCAAATATAAGCTCACTAATATAATTATTTCCATTTAAATTCATATCATCTTTTGCTTTTATAGATACTTTTTCTGCTTCCCACCTTATCCATCTGTAACATCTAAAATAGTGTTCTCTCGAACCCTTTCTCTCCATTTCTTCTAATGAAGTTTCAAGCATAAGCCAGTCATATAAGGTTTGAGTAAGTCTTATAACTGCTTGTGATCCTGTATACCCTGTAAAATCGTAATACAATCTAGACCATATAAGAATTAGTATGTTTATAACTTCAATCATTATATTTATACTTAACTCCATTTCCTTTAGCCCTAAATCACTACCAAAGGGTATAGGATGTTCTTTTATTTCTTTATATAGTGATGGTATCATTTCCAGCTGCCAATTATCAGGAATAAGTTCATTTCCAAAATATAAAGGCTTTTCTTCATAAGGATAATCACTATAAGGTAGTATCTTCCAATCCTTTGGATCGGTTGCTCTTATGAACCAAAACCTTTTATATAAATCCACTGTCTTTCCATCTATATATTGTGTTTCAAATTCTTTTAAAGCTATTTTAAGTTCCTTCTCCTTATCTTTATCTATTACTATAAGTTTTCTAACTGTATCTAAACTAACTTTGTTCTTCATTATTTCTCTATAGGCAGAAGTATTTAAATTCTTTTCCTTCTCTATATTTATATCTAAATAACTTACTTTTTCTAATTCCTTTATTATATCTAGCAGAATATTACCTATAGGTAACTTTTTTAACTGCTTCATTTCGTTCTCTGTTATTAATTCTCTTACTATGAACTTTTTAATTAGTCCTTCTAAATCTTTTTCCTGGTATAATTCCTTTAAAATTTCTCTGTCAAAAGTTTCAAAGTCATTTTCAACTTCTACTAGTTTTTCCACGAATTTTTCAAGCAGCTTATAATTTTCTAGATCTATTTCATGTTTAGTTATTTTTCTAAATATGATAACCTTTAATTCCTCTAATATCTCTTTTATGACTAGCTTTTCTATTTCCTTAATCTTACTATCTTTAAATCCATCTTTTTTATAATCTTTTTCTAAATCATTCAATTTCTCTTTTAAAATATTCCCTTTAATAGTTTCATGAAGATCTTTGTCTTTAATATCCTTTTCTAATTCATATACTGCATAAAGAAATAGTATATTTGTGGCCAGCTCTTTTTCTTTATAGGTTTCCCTTATAATTCTATATAAATTTACCGATTCTTCTTTAGTAAAATTATTTGAAATTTTATTTAATAAGAAGGTAACCTTTAAAATTATTTCTTTAGTCTCTTCTTTAATTAATACAAATCCTTTTATATCTTTAGTAATACCTTTTAAAAAAATTTTATTTATTTTATATTCTTCAGCATCTATTAATGAACTTTTTATTTTGTTTAAATATAAAAGAATCTCGTTTCTATTGTAAAAGAAGTCTTTTTTATAGTTTTTTATCAAATCATTAAGTGCTACATCTTTTTCAAGGGAAAATATATGACATTTGGTTAAAATGCGTTCATATTCCTTCTGTATTGAATTTTTTATCCTTTCCAATGTATTTATATCAACATCCTTAAATAAAGGCTTTATAGAAGAATCTAGGAGGTAGTTTTTGTTATCAATCTCTAATTTTTTTTCTTTATTTAGTTTTAATAATAAATTTGTAATTTCTATTATTAAATCCTTTAAATTATTCTTAATTAATATTTTTTCTTCTTCTATGAACATAGATTTCTCATTTATAAAATTCAATAACACAAACTTTTCTTTTTCTAGGTGTTTTATATTTGGTTTCTTTAAAACTACTTCACTACTTTTAAACAAGCTGCTATTAAATTCTTTATTAAGTATCGTTTCTTTATCTATGACTATCTCATCTAATTTTTTAATAAATATATTATCATTTTTAAATTTATATAGTTCACTACCAAATCTAACAAAAGGACCAGGATCTTTTTCTATAAATATTTCATTCCTTCTATCATATCTAAACATATATTTTCCATTGCTTAATCCTATTGGATAGTTAAATTTATATGGTAAAGATTTTGACTCTAATCCATACTTTATTTTATAAGCGTTGGATGGTCTTGTAAGATACTTAAACTTAAAACTTAGCATGTGCTAACTCTTTTTTAATATTATCCCATATAGAGGATTTGCTGATTCTTCAACCATCCAATAAGGTGTATTGATTTGAAAAGCTCTATATACTTCTTCCTCTGGTGTACCCTTTTTATATACTAATTCGTCGTTATGGTATATGGCGCTTCTATCACCTATTAATACATTTCTTAATTTTCCTCTTTCCCTATCATATTTGTGAATAACCGTTATTTCATCATGATGGAATTTATGGGTCCATTCACTAGGCCCTATAAAATATTTATCTCTGTAAGGATTATCAGTTTTAAATTTTGCCATATGAGCTTGGTATGGTGCTCCTGCTCTCGAATAAGCCATTGTTATATCTAATACTCCTGTTCCTGTATTAGCTCCAAATCTAAGGCTTCTATTAGGTGGTAAATCACTTCCTACTGTTAAAGCAAAGTTACCTCTTACATCCTTATCCCCTCCTTCATAACTTTCAATAGCTCCTATATAAGCCCATGAAAATAAGAAGTTGTTGTATGGATGAACATCTATAGAAGGTTCTCCTTGTACCACTAAATTTATTGTTTTTAAATCTATATTCATCCAGTATCTTATAGGTAGCCAATCACCATAATATAAGCCTTCTACATATTTTAAATCTCTATACCAGGCAAATCTCGCTTTCTCACTATAGTTTTCTTTTTCAAAACCATCTTTAGTTTCATTAAGTTTATGGCCAATAGTTAATTCTACATGATTCAATGTAAATTCCATTTCTTCATCTTCTTTTGATTCAATAACAGGTCTCTCAATCATTAGATAGAACTCTGTTTGTTCATCTGTTTGTTTCCCTTCTTCATCTACTGAAAAAGGCTTGGTGCTTACTATAGCCTTATTAGTTATCTCTGATATTTTAGAAGGATATACTAAATTCCAATATGCACTACCCTCGCCTTGTGTCATTATTGTAGCTATAGATTTTACAAAATCTTTTACAGTTGTAATACCTTCTATCCATCTTAATTCTAAACCCATTTTTATACCTCCGTTTCAATAAAATTTTTACATTTAAAACACCCATCTGAATTTATATAGTGGCCATAGTTTGAACAATAAAACTGATAGCTACAAAGATTAGCATTTGACTTACAAAATATAGCTTTAGCCATGTTTTTATCTCCTAAATATGCATTATCACATTTTAATGCCTTATTCAAATAATCACCCTTTCAAATAAAATTAAAAGACCTATGATTTCTCATAAGTCTTTATAAAGGTAACTGTTTTATGGTATAAATCTGTCGTAAAACTTGTCACTGTTATCTTTGTTTTCGTGTACTAAATTATATACTTTCTTAAAGTTAATAGTAGATGATATTTCTACTAAGCTCTTTTCTGGTGCATTATCTCCTCTTGCTTCAACTAGCCAATAGCCTTTCATTGGTTTTGATATTTTATATACTTCAATTGGCTTACCCCAACCATTATATTCAATGCTTTCACAACAATTTAAGCTATGCAAACTACCACCACTATAGGTATCTAAGTTAGGTGTATTATAGCCAAACCATGTTTTATCTGGTGCTCGTACATTTAAATCAGGCCAAAAATCTCCTGTTACACTATCAAAGTATCCTTTAATTTCTAATGCCTCTATATCTTCATCTATATATACAACTCCTACAATCGTACGTTTTTTAGAATATACAAATATATCTTCTATTTTATCTTCAAACTTTTTATATTTGAAGATATGCTCTATATACCTATTTTCTAATGTTAAGTTTAAAACTACTGGACTTGTTTTTTCTTCTAATAATTCATAGCCCTCTATTTTTTTTGCATAATATTTATGAAATCCTAAATCTAATTCTTCATATACAATATCTTCTGCAATTTTGCTGCCATCTTCAAGCTCATATTTTAATATTATAGTTCCTTTAATCTTCTTATATATAAATATATATTCAATATTATTATTTTCTTCTGCTAAATTCAATGTAATAGGATTATTTTGTCCCTCTATAAGTTCAAATTTTTCTATATGTTTAGCATAATAAGTATAATATCCTAACTCTAAATCAGTTATAACAGTATCCTTTGCTATGCTTATACCATTTTCAAGTTGATATTTTAAGGTTACATTTCCTTTTATTTTTTCATAAATAAATACGTACTCTATAAAAGTGTTATCTTCAGTTAAAGTTAATGTAATACTGCTAACCAATGCTTTATATCCAGGTATATATTTAGCGTCATAAGAATACCTGTCTAGCAGTAAATCTCTATATTCTAGATCGCTTGATAAAGTTTTTCCATCATCATCTTGATATTTGAGTATTATAGTACCTTTTATTAGTTCATATAAGAAGGTATATTCTATATAATCATCATTAGGAGTTAGTCTTAGCTTAATACTATTATTTAAAGGCTTGTAACCATATACCTTTTTAGCCTCATAAGTATATATATCAAATATTAAGTTTTCAAATATATCATCTGCCAATAATACATTGCCATCTGTCGTTTCATATTTTAATATTATAGTACCAGTAAGTTCTTTATAGTAAAAATTAACTACTGCCATAGGGTTATCTTCTGTAAGTTCAACTGTTTGACTTGTAGGCTCTAGTTTCCTATATCCGCTTATTTCTTTAGCTAAAAAAACATGACTTCTAATTGAAAGTCCAGCCTTAGTATCACTATCTAATAATATCCCTTCTTCTGTAAGATAGTTTATTACTACTCCGCCAGTTGGCACTTGGGGTGTTACAATTTGTGTTATAAGATCAATGTATTCAATATCAAACCACACTATTCTACTGTTCCCACTTGTATTATGATAAAGAATATTTATAGGAGTACCTGCAGGTACTAAATAAAATACATTAAAGTTTTTATGTTCTCCTAATTCCTTTGTTGCTATATCATCAAATAATAGTCTTCCTCCTATTTCTAAATCCCAGCTATCTTGGTATTTCCATGCCGATTGTGAATAGGTTATCCCTATTAATAATATATCTGCATCAAAGGTCTTAGAAAATTTATAAGTTCCTACCATAGCAGGAATATTCTCAGCCATTGAGTGTATTCTCTGTAACCCCTTTTCTGTAAACAAATCCAGTATCTGCTTTAATAAGTCTATTATTTCACCTAATTTTTCATTTAAATAGTCCTCTAAATCTCCTAACCCTATATCTTTTACATCAATGTTTATTTTGTCTTTAAAAAGATCCAGTAGTTCATCCCAGTTTACTATATATTTTGGTAAACTCACTATTCCACCGCCTTATAATAGAATTCTACATAAAAAAATGGTCTATTAGGACTTATCTCTGCCCTTTGATAGCCATATGATATAGGTTCTTTTTCTTTTGGTTCCCACTCATCACAAGGATTAGGATTTAATTCTATAGGTTCAGGATAGGGAATATTTTTATATCCTTTGAATTCTTTAGGTCTAAGTGTATGTTCTCCATACTCTACTTCTAATTTTTCAGTATAAATTACTAAGTAATCATTTAAGCAATCTGATATATCCAAATGCTTAACTAATATATATCCCATACACTCACCTACTTGTGTTCTAAATATTCTAAGTCATACCAAACACATTTTTCAGTAAGACTTGGATTAAAGTGTGTCAACTTAATTTTCATTCCTGCAGGCACTGGAAAGAATTTATTAAAATGTTTATGCTGCAATGAATCTTTTAAATATATCTGCTGGAATATTAATTCTACATTATCTTTTTCTACTGATAAGTTAAAATAATCATCTATTCCTTCTATATTAGAATGTGAGAAAGATACATCAGTTAAAAAAGTATGTTTTTCAGGTATCCACTCTATTATATTTTTCTCTTTATTTATAGTTCTATTATAAAAGCCTTTAATCTTTTGATTGTAGTTTTCATACTTAGTCCTCATTTTATAAAGTTCATCTCTAATATCTTTTAATAAATCTATTATTTCAGGAAAATAAGTTGTAAGTATTGATTCAACTCCAGATGTATCTATATTTACATTATCTATTTTTATGCCTTTTCCTAATTCTTCAGCAAATTCATCCCAATTGACAACATAAGTAAGCATAGTATCACTTTCCTTTTACATATACTTTTCTAATCTTCCTTCATAGTTTCTAATCAACTCATTTTCTACCATCTCTCCATCAGGATAAGTAGTTATAACTAATATTAATTTTCCTTCTTCATTCCTTATAAGCTCCTGCTGCCAAATAACAGGATCGGCTTCTTCGTCTTCATCTAGTAGGGCTTCTAAGTTCCCATAAATAGCTTTTATAAGCTTATTACTCTCATCTCTAATTAAATAAACTGGTGCTTGTGGTAAATTTTCATCTATATAATCTCCACCACTAGGTGTATAGGTAGCACCTTCTCCTATATTAGCATTTATAGTTTTCTTTTTCTGAAAGTATTGATTTACTACATATTCAATAGGCTCTCTAACATCATTAAATCTTGACATATATACTCTCCTTTATATGTTGTGTGCCTTTCCGTAATAAATATTACCTTTTCTATAATTTAAATTGTGTATTTTAACCTTTGCATTTCTTTGCCTTGCCTTACCTATAGTTGTAGTTGTTGAATCTCCTCCATTAGCACTAATAACTTTATCATTTCCTATATAAATACCAACATGATTAACAGTCCCTTTTGAATTAGTATAGAATACCAAATCCCCTTTTTGCAGATTGCCTTTATTTATTTTCTTGGCCCAATTATATTGTCCTATTGCTGTTCTATAGTAATCCATAAGTCCAAACTTACTATATACTGTATAAGTAAAATGTGAGCAGTCTAATCCATAATGATTTGGATTAAAGGCTTTATTACCGCCCCATTGATAATATGTCCCTATCCATTTTTTAGCTTCATCTACTATCTTATCTCTTGTACTATAAGCTAAATTACTTTTATCCCTTGTACCTTCTTCTGTAGTTCCATAATCACCTTTTGCTTCAACTGCTATCTCTCCGTCTTTTGAAACAAACTCAAGGTCTACAATATCAAAATAACCACTATCAGAAAAACTACTTCTAATACCAACTATCATATATTTATCATTAGCAGTTGATATTAACATCTTGAGCTTTGCTAAGTCTCCGGTATCCATAGTAGGGTTACCTATAGTCCCTATAGTAATTCTTCTTAACTTTCTTCTCATCTGAATAAAAAAATTATTAGCAACCATTTTCTTTTGTTCATCAGTTTCTGCCCAGGGTACTTCTATTCCCATAGGAATTCTTTCTCCGTTGCAATAGTTAATTAAATAAGGATCTTCGTATGCCTTCCAGTTGCTTTCACTCTGAACTATAATTCTATTTCTAATAATGGATGAATCAATCTTATATCCCCCTTGGCTTAAATCAACATAATCATTAAATTCCCAGTGCTCAACATCTTTCTGTGTATAAACCTCTAATTTTTGTATCTTCATTACTCCAAATCTATCTGCATAAATCCTATGGCCCATAGTTTCTAATATAGTATCTATAGCATCCTTATAGAAAGTTCCTAACTCGAATTCTGCTTTTTCGATAGTATAATCAAAATTTTCTACTTCATCTATATCAAATACTATATTGTCTACTCCAGCTCGTTTACAAAGATCTATAATTATTTCTATAGCCCTTTTATTTTCATATATTAAACTTCTACTCCAAACAGGATCTATTGGTTTAAGTAGTTTCCTAAATTCATTCTTAGCAGCTATATTAATTGTAGGAGGGACTTCTTTAATATCTACTTCTTGCAGTTGTCCTGTAAATATTCTAACAAGCTGGTCATTATAACCTAAGTCTATTTCCACTTGATTGAAGGGGACAAGTACCTGGTTATATCCACTGGGATATAATTTATTTACTCCGTCAAATAATTTTTTTGTACTATAATCAGGAGAATATTGCCCATTTATATTGTTTATCCCTACCTGTAGTTCGTCTGCTGCCATATTCCAGCGCCGATCTATATCTATAGTAAAAATATCTTTCCCAAGCCTAACAGGAGTGCTATCATATTCATTGTTGTTTATTTTTTTATATATCCTCATATCATAATTTGGGGAGTTATCTCCTATTTGAAGTTTATCTGCTAGATATTCAAGAAATTCTCTTGTAAACCTATACAAATCCTACACCTACCTTTTGTGGGCATATCATATTTAAGTTTATATAATATAAAGAATTTAAGGCTTTGGATTCTGGCTCTATATTGCTTGGGAATATTCCTCTATAACATACTCCAAATTCATCTACAAAATAAAAGATTTTATCATTATTAACCATAAATTCTAAAAAAGAAGCTCCATCGAATATGGCTGAAAAGTTTATTTCAGTATCACTTTCAGTCATTTCTTGGAACCTTGTATATCCTCTTAAAGTTTTAGTTTGTGCTATTTGCTTATGAGGTCTAGGAGGAGTATATTTAGCTATAGTAGTGTTTATTGTTCTTCCTTCCCATATAGTGAAAGTATCAAATATACCACTTTTACCTATAGGATTTTGTCCTCCATTAACTATATATTCAAACTTTATCTTATGCTTACCCGGAGAAATGCCTATAGGTTCTATTCTTCTCCAGGGAGTTGGTCCATCTATACTTAATTTAAGTATATTATCTATATAAAAGTTAAGCTTATTTGTACCAGTCTTCACATTATCATTCTTTATATATCTTTCAAATACTATCTCACCATAATTATTTAATTCTACATTTCTTTCTACAACTCCCCCATAATAGCTACCAGCTGAATTAATAAGGAAATCTCCTTCTATTCCTGTTTTTTTATCCTCATTAGTATCTACCGTTACCTTATGCCAATCTCCCTCTATTACTTTCCACTCTCCCAATCCACTTTCAAAAGTGTCTTCGATTATTTTTTTATGTCTTGCTTGAATCAAGTTTAGTTTATGATGCTTTAATAAACTTCTCATATATTCACCTGCCTTTTGAGAATTTAAAAAGCACTCAACTAAGAGTGCTTTTTTCTTTTTTTACTATCTCTATCTTATATAAATAGTCATTATTTTATATTATATATCCAATGATATACTCTATCTATATGATTTTTGGCCTCGCCTTCACTTATATTATACTTTTCAGCAACAAACTTAATCCCATCATCTCTCATCTCAAAGCCATCATAATCTTGGTACATCCTTATTTCTTGATCAGTAGGTTTATCTTCCCAATTTTTCTCAATTAATTCTGTAGTATCTCCTAAGAAATTTGAAAAATCCGACTTGGCTTCACTGGCATCTTTCCATCTACCATTTGGAGCATAGGTGAATATTCCAAGAGATGCTCGATTGTTTACTAATTCCATATGAGTATAATAGTGTATTGCCAATGCATGAAAAGTTCTTCTTTGATTTATTGTTTCATTTACTATCTCTTCACTAATATCAATCAACTGTTGTTTTGAAACCTCATCTTTAATTAAAACTTTTATCACAAATCTTTCTATGTTCGCATAATGAACCTCTTCTGTCTCAATTCTTTCATATTTAGGAAGGGTATTCGCTTTAACTCCATCCTGTTTTATACTATCATTAACTACTAGTTCAGACTCAACACTTGAATCCTCAGTCAGCTCTACGTAAACTCCTGTAAATACTAGTCCATAGATTATTATCGCAGAAATTACTATAGAAGCTGTTGTGACCTCTTTATTTTTAGCCCTTTTAGTGAAAAATATTATTGCTATTGTTATTAAATAAATCATAGTTCCACTCAAACAAGCTTGTAGCATGATAGAGTAAAAAGTATTATTATTCATTTAATTCCTCCCTTTCATGTCTTCTATGAGTTTAGTAGAGGCTGGATTCTAATAAAACCCCTCGACCTATTTCATTATTTATTTTTTGCACCATAATACAGGGCATCTTGTTCCATTACTTTATCGATTATAATTTGTATATAATCTATTTCAGTAGAAGATATTACATATCGTTTGCTATTAACTTGAAAAGCTATCGCATCAGAGTAATAATCTAAAGCTGTTATATCATCATACGAAAACTCAAATCCTTTATCTCCTAAGAAAACAATCCTTTTATTTGTAATTGCAATTTCTCCTTGATATTTATCGCTCACATCCTCTCTTATCGGCACACCTCTTGAACTACCAGTTCTAACTGTGAGACCTTTTGCTATTCTTAAACTTGCAACAGAAGATTTCCCTTCGTATCTCGTAATTCTTCTTGAAGTTATTAATCTTATTCCTTTCCCCTGATAATGGCACTTCTCTCTTGGACTCAAGATTAATGATGTATCCACAATAGGGATGCCATCACTATCCATTTTCCTAGATATAATTTCAATCTCATTAGCTCTTTCAATAGCCTTTTTCTTATTGCTTTTTCCAACTATTATTGAGATAATGAGTCCAATTATGAGAAAAGTGATAAGCAAATAAGCATAATCCATGATAGAGCTTATAACTATAGCTAATACTATGATTGCTAAGCATCCCACATTTATTCCCCCTTTTATTTTATGTATATATTTCCATTATACATAAAATAAAAGAGATTTGTTGATAATATTCTAATTTCTTGTCACATCTTGCATAAATTTGGTAACTAAATCGTTTTTGTTGTCAAATATTGCACTAGTGAAATGATTAATTTCATCTTTTACTTGTGCAACTCCTTTTTCCCCAGTATCTTCTATAGTTAAATACATACTTATATCAGGAGAATACACTAGCCTTTTACTAAGCTTGTTATCAGCTTTTTCTACTTTATATTGGTACTCAGTTAACACCCTTAAATCACTCGGTGTATTAAAATCACCTACTATCTTATTTACGCTCTCATTTATTCCTTTTAAAGTTTCCTCTATTTTTATCAATATCTTATTTCTTGCTGCTTCAACTATTTTAGCATCCTGACCTTTACTTTTCATTTGTAGATTTAGTAAATCATTAGCCTGTCGCCTAAGTGATTCAGCTATAAGATTTTTGTTTGATCTTATACCATCCTTATCATCTTTTACTTTTGATAGTTCTGCTCTACTTTCATATAAATCAATATCTGGACTATATTTATCCTCTACATCTCTAATTCTATCATGTATGGTTATTTTCTTTTTGATTCCTTTGCCAGAAGATAAATTATCTGATACTTTAACGCCTTCTACATTTATATTCGGTTTTGATTCATCATTTTTATCTAAACCACGTTCTTTTAACTGATCTTTTATTGGCCTCTTAGGATCAAAAATAAAATCTTTTTCCTTTTCATAATCAGCATTAGTAACTTCAAATTCAACCTCTACTTTTTGATTATTTAATCCTTGTATTTTTTCTATGGTATCATCTATCTCCGAATTTAATCTGCTTAGTTCCTCACTAGATTTGTCTGCTGCAGCTTTAATTGCATCTCCTATTCCTGGAATCCAGCCTAACAACTTACTAAGTGCTTTTAAAATTTTGTCAATTCCCCATACTATAGCCTTCGCTAGAATTAAAAACAATAATTTTATTCCTTGAAAACTTACTATTAAAAAATTATGAAATCCTTCATATTTAATAGATAATTTAATAATAGCAAATATTAATGCTCCTATTACAGCTATTGCTATTCCGGCAGGATTCGCTAATAATTTTACAAAATCAGCGACAAGCATAACCGACTTAAGAAATATAAAAGCCTTTGCAAGGTTTTTAACTACTGTGATAATAGCCGGTAATCTTCCTTCTATGAAACTTGCTAAACTATCTATTTTTGCTATTATATTGTCCAAATTGTTAAGTATATTATCAAATTGCGTTATTATTGTTGCTATTATGTTCCCTATGCTTTGAGCTAACCTGTCTAAAGTTCCATTTTCGCCCATTCTCTTAAGACTTTCATCTAATTTATCTGCTGCATCCTGCACTTGTGGGAAGTATTTATCTGCTACATTTAATTTAAATACAGCTATTTTAGACTGTATTCCATCAAATGTAGCTCTCATAGTGTTATTTAGTTTATTATAAGCTTCCTCTGTAGCACCTGCTGCATTTTGCATATCTAGAAGGTCCTTAGCAAATTCCTCTTTACCTTCTGTAAGAGATAAAACTACACTTCCTGCTTCTTTAGATCCAAATAAATTCGAAGCTTCTACCTTTAATTGTTTTGCCGCTGCATCCATGACCATTATGATATCTTGTAGATTGTTTCCCTCTGCTATAAATTCTCTTAAAGTCTTTTTAGTAGCTTGACGAAATATATCTCCTGCTTTAGAATCAGCACTTGATAATTCCTTTAGGAATGCACCTAATTGAGTGGTTGCCTGCGCCACTGGAATACTTTGTGCTCCCATTCTACCTACAGCTGCGACAATATTATCAAATGGTAATTCTATAGCTGAGGCTGCTGGTATAACACTATACATCTGAGCAGCCATTTCGGCAAAGGAAACCTTTCCATTTCTCATAGCTACAAACATAGCGTCAGAGGCTTCCTTTGCAGTTATAACTTCTCTACCATATGCATTCACAACATTTGTAAGAAAATCAACACTTGTAGCTATATCTGTACGGCCACCTCTAGCTGCTATTTGAGCATCTTTTAGAAAATCAAATGCTTCAACATCAGGAACTCCAGCTGAAATAGCATCATAAAGGGCAGGGGTGATGTGCTCAGGTAACACTTTCATATCTATAGCAAATTGCTTAGCCTGTTTAGACATTTCTTCTAGTGCTGCTTCCGTCATATCAGGAAGAAGAGTATGAACAGCTTTCATTCCTTCTTGGAAGTTCGCAAAGTACTCTATATTTTCCTTATTAATATCAAATAACTTTTTTCCAATATAACCTACAGTTATGGTCTTTAAAGTCCCTTTTAACTTATTTAGATTTTTTTCAAGAGTATTCACACTTTCGTTTGCATCATCAAAATTTACTTTTTTAGATGCTTTTTCTCCAGCTTCTCCTATCTCTAATGTTACCTTAGCTGCTTCTTTCACATTGTTTTTAAATTTATCTAATATGGCTTCAAAGACAACCCTTACTTTATTTTCTTGCAACTACACCACCTCTCTTGTATGTTTCAATTTTTCTAGTTCCTCTAGATCTCCTATAATCTCTTTTGAAGGTTCATTATTTATAATATCTTCTAATTCATCTATAAAGTTTTGTGGTTCCGTTGAATGTATAGCTTGAGTTAGCAATTGTAGTCTTCTTAGTTCAAATAATGCTTTGTTTTCTTCTCTTTCTTTTATTTTTTTATAGATCATTAGAAAATCATAAAAATCTAAGTTGTAAATATAATCAATAGTCCATTTATAGTCCTGTATAATAATATCTAGTGTTGTGTAAATAAAATCTTCTCCTAATTCCTCTAAACTTCTACGTTGGGAATCTCCTTCACAAACTCGTCCTTTGTTTGTTCCTTTAAAGTTTTCTTTAAGTTGTAAAAAAAACTTTTAATAAAATCCTCACTTATTCCGTTATGAATAACGATCTCTTTTACAAGTTTTAAAGAATCTAAGAAATCTAAATCATCAAAGTTATCTTGAGTAAAATCAATAGTAAATTTTAATACATACTTTTCAAAGAACTCTATGTTTTCTATAATAAATTCTGGCAAAGAGTTTATAAACTCATCATCTGTCATAGGCTTTTGATAAATAAAATTGGCTACCTCTGTAATCTTGGCAGCCATATCTTTTATAAGCTCTTTTATTTCTTTTACTTTAGCTCTTCTAATTTTAACTTCAATATTATTAAGTTTAATAGTTTTCATATTACTTAAACCTCCTGATATTATTTATATTATCCATTAACTACAAGAGTAGTTGAACTTGAATACCCTGTTAATTGTGCTTGTATAACTACTGTTCCAGTGCTTACTCCTGTTGCTACAGCTTCATTACCATCTAATTTAATAGTAGCAACTTCTTCTTCAGAACTAATCCATTTTGCTTTATTTGTTAAATCCTCTGCTGTTCCATCTTCATACATTGCATTAGCTTTAAATTTTATTGTAGAACCTACTTTTACATCTGGATTTGCAGGTGTAATCCAAAATGAAATTATACGCTTCTTAGGTTCTTTATAATGAGTATATTCTCCTATCCTAAACAGCTGATCGCCTTCCGGTCTAAAATCATCAGGATAACCAACGAATTCACATGGTATTACCCATTCATTTTCTAGTTCATAAGCTAACTCCAAACTTGCTTTATTGGCAGCTCTATATACAATAACATCTTTATCTGTTCTTCCTACTCCTGCACTTACAGGATGTACTCTTAAAACTCCTGCTTTATCTCCTAATCTTAATCCTGGTCTTCTTCCAAAGGTTACTGCTTTTATTTTTCCACCTTCTTCTTCTTTATCAGCTGTAGGTACTACAGCTGATATATGTTCAAGGGAAGTGTCTAACAAATTAGCAGTGACTTTTACAGCTTCACCTATTAAAATACTATCTAGAGGTGTTTTTCCGGTTTGATCAGATTCTATATCATAATATTCTGGATTGTATTCTAGTTTAGTTCCACCCTTTGTAAGTCCTAAATAAATAGGAATACTAGAATCGTCAGGTGTAAATGTAATATCAGCTACACCTATGTTAATCCTTTTCGACAACCTTTCTTGTGCCATTATTTATTTCCTCCCTTCTTTTCTCCTATAGCCTTTTCCCCTACGGCCTTTGACACTTCCTTTCTTCTTTCCTTATTTTTTCTAACCTGCTCTTGTATTTTTATAGCTTCAAGTTCATCTATAACTTCATAGGCTAATCCCGCTTTAATATAAGCTTTCGCAACTTCATCTTCTACTTTAACTATAGCTCCATCTTCTATAATATTTTCTTCATGGACCACATTCCCAGTAGGTCCTAAACCTTTAAAAATAATTTTTTTCACAGTTATAACCCTCCTATCCTCTAAAAGTTCTAAATGCTAAATAATATTCAATATGAACAATATAAGATGGTACTTCTAAGGCCCTAAATAACTTTGTTTCTGCATTATCAAAGCTTAAATTTGATATAGCACTAGTTATTACTTGTCCTCCTGCTTCATTCTCTGTAGGATCTATAGTGAAATCATTTAATGTCCTATAATTCATTAAGACATTAGCTATATATTCAGCACTTTTTATAGCTTCAATTGGAGTATCTTCAAATTCTCTTAGTCTATAGGGAAATAAATAGTGTATGTCGTAAGTGTATTGTTGACTATATATATCCAAACTGATGTTACTATCAACCACATCATTATCACTAAGATTAATAATAACTGCTGGCAAGTATTCTTCTAGTTTATCTGGTGCTGGTAATACGGTAAAATCTCCTACAGAGATATTTTTAGCTACCTCAATTGGTAGCTTTTCATCTAATAATTCCTTTATTTTATTAGCTATTTCCGTTGTATAAAAATAATTTTTCATAAAATCACCTAATTATCATTTATAATGTTATTCATTTCCTCAATAAACTTATCTTTGTATTTATTATAAGGTTCTTCAAAGTACTTAGTTGGTGCTATATGGACCAACAATCCTCCTTTGTTTGGCTCAACTATTTGTCCAGTGCTAACTAACCTATATACTCCATCTATAGTTTCTATAACCTTGTTTCTAACTGCCCATTTAAATAGACTCGGAGCTACCCTAAACGGAACAAAGAATCTTTCTGTCTCCTCAGAACCCTCTATAGGATGTTTTGCTCCCTCGTGAATGGCCTCTGCATACTTGGTTCCTGCATTAACCTCTCCTGCTATCTTTTCAGTATAAGCATAAATAGAAGGCTTAATTGAATTTATAAGCCTTCCAGTATCCCTATATTTATAATCATGTATTATTTGTTTTGCATCTCTTGCTGTTAGATTTGCATATTTATTTACTACCCTTACAGCCTTTTCAGTTAATTCTTCTCCATATCTATTAAATAGTTTACTTAAGTTCTCCTGGTTAATAACTATTTTAAAATAATCTTTCATCTATATTACCTTCTTTTTAACCTTATAGCTTCTATGATGAATATTAAAACCTATAGCCGTATATTCATTTTCAACTGTGTATTCTTTTTCTGAGTTTCTGTCTTTTATTAAATCACCAGTTTTAAGTTTAATATGAGGATCAAACATTATTTTTTCATCTTTAACTATTCTACATTTTATATTTTCTAATACTTTCTCTTTAGTTCTCATTTGGTTTTTTTGAGTCCTATTTGAAGTATTTACTTCTATAGGATATATGTCTACTTCGTGTATTAATCCCTTTAAAAACATTTGACCACCACCTATAGCAGCATAGCTCTTATTTTATTCTTGCCTTCTACTATTTCTTCCTCATCTTCTATGAATCTATCTAATCTAGATAATATATTTTGAGTAGTTTCCGTACTATCAGATAATGTATAAGAATAATCTTCCCACTGTTCCGACTTAATTTTCCCAACAGTATTTGCACTTTCTAAACTATCTTTGAATAGTTCCAGGAGTACTTCTTTAACTATTGCTGGTACTTCTACATATCCATAGGTGTATTTAAAATTTAAAGCTTTTTTTCTTTTTTTATACCTCGATATATCCTCAAACTCTATTAAATTCTTTTCAGGATATACATAATAATCTTCATCTTCAACTAGAGCTTCATCTAATACTTTAACTTCTTCAACGCTTATCAAAGGCTTTTTTAAAGTTCTAACTTTTAACCTTAGATCAGTTTTCCACTCTGCCTGAGTAGGTTTAAATGTAGTATTACAATATTCATCTATAACTTTACTTAGATCAATTAATCTTTTTTCTATAAAGCTATCGGGTAGCTCAGTTAATGAAGCTACCCTTGAATTTTTAATATCTTTAACAGTAAGATACATATTATCACCTATTTGTCTTCTTTTTTAGTAGATTTTTTCTTTGATTCCTTTTGAGCTTCATCATAAAGTTTCTTTTGTTCACTTGCTTCTTCTTCTGGATCTAAGTTAGTATTCTCAATTTTTACTTCCCTCTCTATATCCTTTATTTTTTTAAAGTATCCGGTCCCCAAAAGGTATCCACCTAATTCGGCAGATACCTTTTGTTCAGGATTCTCCTTGGTAAAAGTATAAGGAGCTGCATAATAGCTCCTCACTCCTTTATTTAATCTCACTATCATATTTAACCCCTCCTATACAGTTAAAGGAACATTATTTATTACTACAATAGCATCTTTCTCCATGATAATAGCGTCAACATCAAGATGTACTGCATAGTATCTCATGTCTTTCATTACCGCACTTCTACCTTCAGTGGTTTTTCTTATTTTAATATCATAAGTATTTACAATTGTAAGGTTCTTAGGATCTGCTAATATGATTTTTCCATCTGGGAAGTTAGGAACCTCTTTCCAACCTACTGACAATGGATTTAAATTTTGACCATTTAATATAGCCATATCACCTGCAGTTGTCTCTTTCTGTTTTAAATATTCTAACCAGGTAATATATGTTCTTGTATTAGCTATCCATTTATAGTTTGTTCTATTAAAATATTTCGTTGGTAACAGTTTCAATGCTCCAGTAAACATATCATCAGTGAAATTTCCACCTTGTAAAGCTCCGGCATCTAAGATATGTGAATCTGTTTCTAATCCTTTGATAAATCCATCCGTTATAGTTACAAATGCAGCGTCAGGTCCAGTATATGAGGTATCGCCATTGAACCCCAAGTCTAAAAGGTCTACTTTAATTTGCTGAGCTATCATTCCCATAAATACCTCTTCAAAACCTTCTTTTTCAATATTTTCTCTAATAAACTTCTCTGAAATCTCTGCTCCTAATACTATATCTGTAGTAGAGTAAGGTACTGCGCCTAAAACTGGTTCTACTAAATCGCCATCAGCTGGTGCATCTCCCTCTACCTTTTTTCTAAGCAACCTTCTTCCTACACCTAATTTTTCAATAGTTCCCTTAGTGGAACCTCTCATTTCATGCCTAAGCTCTCCTAGAAAGGAACTATCATCAAATACCATCTGCATAAATCTTTCTGACTGCTCTGGATTTAACATTCCATTAGTTTGTCCTGTTGCTAAAGTTCTTCCTTTGTTTATTATTGCTTGATTGCTATAGTTTCCCATAAATTATTCCTCCTTAAATTTGAATTTAAAATTTTTCTTATATATCAATTCCGGAAAATACACTTGTAGACTTCTTTATATGCTGATCTTCTAAGTCTCCATTTAATTGCTTGGAGATTCCTTTAAAGTTTTCAATTTTACTAATTCTTTCTTCTAAAGGATTAATCACTTCTTCCAACGCTTTCTTAATATCTTCTTTTGTTATTTCTCCTTTTTGAACTTCATCTTTATTATCTTCTTCGTCTCCTGGATTAACTTCTTTTTCTATGGCCTTTATTTTTTCATCTAATGGCTTAATTACCTCTTTTATTACATCTTGTAAGTCCTCTTTTTTCATATCTTCATTACCCCTTTCTTTTAAAAATTCTAATGATTTTTTTACATCATCAACACCAGAAACCTTCGATTTAAGATATTCATTATGCTCATCTATGGCGGTGTTTAAAGCTGCTTTTTTATCTTTTATATCAGGACTATTTAAAATATCCCTCATGGTCTGCACCAAAGTATCATTTATTCTCCAAATATTATCCATAATTTCTTTGGTCCCTATTCTTTCTTTAAATCCTTTAACGGAATTTTTTGCTTCTTTCTTTAATCCACTTTCTCCTGTAAAAAAGGATTTAATAGCATTAAAAAAACCTGTCACTTCTTCAATATTTTCATTATCATTAGAAGAAGTATCAGGCTTATAATCTTCTGATTTATATATTTGTATCTTTTGCTTATTAGCCCCCTTATTGACTAAGCTAATAAAATCTACATCAACATCTGTCATTCTTGGCAACTTGATTCCTCCTTTCCTACTTAATATATATAGCCTTACCGCCTATAGAAAAACCTGTTATCTCTTCCTTTAAAACTTGTTGCCATGTTTTATCATCACTTACCTCTACAGCAGCACACCAATCACCTTTTTTAGCTCCAATGTCGGGTATATCTGTCTTGGCAATATAATTCTCTACTACATGGCCATAGCCAGCCTTTTCATTATGTTGTTTATCTATTACTGCACCTTTCGTTATTGCTAACTTTTTAGAAAAGTTATGACATGCTTTCTTTACATCTTCCTCAGTCATCCAGTCTCCATGACTATCTTTATAGTCTGTAGGTTCTCCTTTTTCATTAAACTCTTTTGAAGGCCTATAAACTACACCTTCAACAATTTTATTTTCTTTGTCAACCTTAGCAATAGCAACCTCAAAAGTTTTCTCTATTGAACTCAATGTTTTCACCACCTTTCAAAGATAAAAGATAATAGATATAATAAAAGCACTTACTGTTTTTATTTGGTAAGTGCTTTTATTTTTCATTGTCAATTTTACTTTTTAAGCTTTCTCCTTTAAAAATGGGACGCATAGTACATCTACAACTAATAATTTCACTTGCAGGTGCTCCTAAGGAAGTATCTCCTGGATGCATTAACTTGTACCCACCTATAATAAAAGGCTTATCTTTAGGAACCTTTTGGCCACTAGCTGATGAGTGAGACAATCTACTCCTTCCATCACCTACAGAGCTCCATTCTTTCCCTATAATATTATCATCAATGTTCCATATAACATTATCTGCATAATTGCAGGAACTAATCACTTCAGTTCTTACTATAGTTTCAGCCCTATTGTAGCTGAAAGTGTTATCTTTATATATAATTTTAGCTATATCATAGCTTCCTAATCCTTCTTCAAATCCTTGCACTAATATTTTTTTTATCCGTTTCTCTGTAGTTTCTTGAACTTGTTTGGCCCAATTTATTTTTTTATCTTTTAAATAGTCTCTTGTAAACTCATTAAACTTATTAAAGTTAAATTTTATACCTAAATCTTGTGATATATTTTTAGCTGCAGCAATCAGTAAATTTTCTTCTATTTCTTCTTCAAAAAGTTTTTCTAACTCTTCTATCATTTCTTCTTTTAATTCTTCAATGAGCCCCTTGATATCATCATCTACTACATTATCATATTTTTCTTCATATTCTATCAAATCTTCAATTATATCTTCTATATCGTCACTATCGTCTTCATCTTCATCTTTTTTAATTTTTTTCTTGAATAGCTCTTTACCTTCTATAGTTTTAGCATACTTATTAGCTTGTCCTTTTAAAAGCTTTAAAAGCTCTTTAGAAAGGTTTTTATATCCTTTTAATGCTGTTTTATGCCAACTATGTTTTCTAAGATCTTTTAGGTAGTTTTTTGCACTAGATTCTATTAATTTATTTAAAGTTTTATCTATAGATTTATATATTTGTGTTGCAGCATTATTTTTATTCATCATTATTATCACTGAGATATTTTTTAATCTCACTCATCATTTCATATAGTACATCAATAGTTTTATCTGATTTTTCTATTTCCATTTTAGAGTCTGATAAATCTTGTTGTCTCATGCTTAATTGAAGCTTAAGTAACTCTATAGGTATATTCCCTATTTCATCAGGTAATGGATCTATGTTTACACCTAATAATTCTTCTAAAGGTTCTATTAACATATTTGGTGTTGCTGCCCCTGCCTGGATATATGGGCTAAGAGCTTCAGATTTTTCTATTATATTACTAAAATTTGGTCCCCTAAGATACATCTCAACATATTTAATTCCTAATTCATTGTTAATAATTGTATTAAAAATACTTGTAATATCTTCCCTTTCAGGTACAAATATTTGTTCCTCTGCTATTTTTCTAGCTGTTTCAGCAGTAGCTCTTGTATAATCAGAAGATTGGCCAGTAAAAATAGGTGGAAGCCTAAAATTATCCCTAACCTTTTCCTTATTATTTTTTTGATATTCTTGGAATAGTGCATCTTTGTTCATAGTGTCTGCTAACTTCTCTATCTTAGTTGTAACTTTATTTTTATTACTTTCTGTAATAATAGTGCCTTCTCCTTCAAATGGAGCTGTTTCAAGTAGCAATAACTTAAATGCATTTCCTATTCCTTTTCCTTCTTGTAAAGCCAATATACTTTCTTCTGTAAGCTGCCCCCCATCAACGATAATAGCTGCCGGAAGCATAGTCCCACTTTCAAAGTAAGTAAAGTTAAGTACTTCACTTGATCTATTGCCTATTACATCAACTAAAGAACCAGTCCATCTAGGTATTCCGTAATCAGTTGACGGATCATGTATAGGGAAAAAAGCTATTTCATTAGCTCTTCTTTCTTCAGGAACATTGTCGCCATATTCTCCGGTTTCATAGTTTAGATGTCTAGGATCTCCAAATTCTTTAAAATATCTTTTATTCCCTCCTATAAGTTGAACGAACTTTTTAAACTTCTTAAAATAGGTTTGTGTTGTATATTCTCCATTATCATCTTTTTCTATAACTTCAAATTCTATAGGATTGTATTCTTCTGATTTTAGCCTAGCAATTCTAATATTTGCAGCTCTACAGTATTCTATATGGCTTACTTCTCCTTTTCCATCTCTCATTACTTCTATAGTCCCCCATCCTATTGATTCTCTGTCTATAATCATTTTTTCTATTACCTTTTTAAAAGGTTCTGTAGGATTAATGTATTTATACAGTCTAGTCAATTTATCCCATTCTCTGTCTGCTTCTTTCTTTACCGTTTCATCTTCTTCTCTGTCATAATCAAAGTCATCTTTGTATTTTATTCCATGTCCAAACATTGCTATGTTTGTAGACATAGCATTTATATATTGCTTTAAAATAGAACTTTCTTCTACTATTCTTAATAAATCTTTTGGTTCATATGGAGGGTGTAGAACATCTCCATATAATTCTTTGAAATCCTCAAGTTGTTTAGAACTTGTTACTATTTTCTTTTCTGCTTCTTTCATCATTTCAAAGATTCCAGGATGTCCTGTGCTTTTCCTATTTTCTTTACTCATCTTTTCCTTCTCACCCCTTTAGGTCTCTCGTTAGCTTTTTCTTTTATATCTGCCACTTCGTATCCGTCTAGTGCATACCATATTGCACTAAAGCAGTGACTATCTATGTTAAATTCATCATATATTAAATTACCATTTCTATCTTCTTTATATGTTAAATTTCTAAGCTCCCTTATTGCATTTCTACAATTCTCAGAACATATAATTTTTTTAAATCTCTTAACCTTTCTAGTGTTAGACAATCTTGATCCTGGAAACTTTTTGGCTCCTATCATTCTAAATCCTTGCTGATTAAAGTATCTAATCGCTTTAGGATCTTCGCTATCTGCTATTACCAGTTCCTTAGATAATCTAAACTCTTCTAAATCTCTGGCAGTATAATCGTCTGTTTGATTGTTTCTATAGTACTCATAGTATATATACAGTATCTTTTCTTTGTCATCTATAGCTATTCTAACTAATGCATTGTAAGAATCTTCAAACCCAAAATCTAAGCCGATTCTTTTAAACTTTTCAGGTATCCTGTTTACTTCTCTCATAACTTTCCAATGGGGATCTACTTCAAATTGTGGAAGTACCTTAATACCATTTATGCCAAATCTGCCAAGCCTAGCTATCCTATATAAGTCAGGATCATAAATTTTAAGTTCATCCAACTGTTCTACATAGCTTTCAGGCAAAAATAAATTATCATCAGCTAGGCTATGATGATAATATGTGTTATTTTTTATAATTGTTCTTTTTTTATATAGTTCTTCATCATCCAAAATAAATATGTCATTCTGTTCATCCTTAAAGAAATGTTTATAGGTCCAATTATCCTCTCCTACTGGATTAGTTGATAGTATAAAGTGAATGGGTAGACTTGGATGTCTCGCCCTACCTAAAAGCTCTTTATAACCTTCATATTTAAGTTCTGAACATTCCTCTATCCATACAATAGTTACTCCATGTATAGACTTCAACTTAGCTGGCTTATCCATTCCCTTAAATATTATTTGACTTCCGTTTGGAAACTTTATCTGCATTGGAGAAGTAGTACATTTTATTCTGTCATCTAGTTCTAGATCTGAAATTATTTCTTCAAATAATGCATAGCAACTATCCCTTATAGTTTCAAATACTTCTCTAACTACTAAAGCTTTTCTTTTCTCTTGTAATAATTTTAATATTAGTTTTAAGGCTACATGATAACTTTTACTGCTGCCATAGCCACCTGCAAGCAAATAAGTCTTATAATTCCAATCAAATATAAAGTCTTCAAAGTGAGGATTAACTTCTTTTTCTACTACCATTATTATTCGCCCTTTCGCTTGATTACTATTTCTATAGATTCATCATTGTCTTGGCTCTTAACCTTTTCGATATCTGCTTTTAGCTTTTCAATCCTTAACCTTTGTTCTTCTGTTGCTAAATCTCTGTTACTATTAAGCAACTCATCATACTGCTTTATTAGACTTCTCAATTCTGCCATAGCTCTACTCTGAGCTTGAAGGAATGTAGCTTGCCTATCCCATGCAAACTGAAATTCATATTCAATTTCAGATGATGATACAGTTTCGCTATCATATTCTTTTTGTTTCTTTAATTCCTTTATCATTTCCCCTTTACTTTCCACATGCATAATCCTTTGAGCTCTGATAATGGCTCCATATTGTATTTGTATGCCATCCCATAATAAATCAATAGGATCCCTTTCTTGTATCTCTTGGATAATATCCATTGTTTCCTCAGGAAGATACTTTGAAAAGAATCCATGTTTTTCAGCATTTTTATTTTCAGGAGGTGCTCCATGACCAACTGCATTTTTATTGCCAGGTTGACCCCCTCTTTCTTTTTTGGAACGTTCCGTATTCTTGTTATCTTTTTTCTGGAACGTTCCATTTATTTTATCATCCCATTTATCTTTATTTTTCCAACCTCTAATTGTTCCTGGAGGTCTATCTAATATTTCTGCAATCTTAACTAATTCAATATTTCCTTCATGTTCTAAATATATTTTTTCTGCCTTTATTCTATCTGGATTTCTAGCTCTAGCCATCTATCACCACCTCATTGCTAATTGCCATTCGTTTGTTTTGTATATTGGTTTTTTGTATTAAAAAAGAGCCTTGTTAGGGCTCTTTAATTTAGTATTGCTCATTCTTTTTTCTCATACTTTTTATTTTGTTTATCTTTGTCTCTAACTCTTTCAGCTGATTTAATATAGAAATTCCTTCCTCTTCTTCTTTCTCTAGCATCGTATCAATAAAAAGACCCCTCAAGATGAAATAACAATCCCTACAAATATAAAATGACTCATTAGAATCTAAAACCCAGTATATTGAAAACTCTTTTTTCTCTCCACAAATTCTACAGTTTTTATCAATTGTCTCTTCTATCCATGGTCTNTGCCATACTTTTTCCCCCTTTCCCTCTATTTATTCTACAAGAAAGAAGGAAATCCTTTATTTACTTATCACAAGTTTCGACATAATTATATAGAAACATTTCTAAAAACTAAGAACATTATTAGAATTCTAATTTTTAATCTAAATATTTGTCAACATTTTTTAGATAGACTTTTTTAATTTCATCAAATTGTTTTTGATTAAATTTGCTAATGTCTTTGTTACTTTTTAAAGTTTCAAACATAAAATACAATTCAATAATATCATTGACATCTTCATTATTATATTTAATTAATTCATACTTTATTTTATCAAATTCATCAGACTTTATTTCTATGTTTCTATAACCAAATTGGGTTGGTTTATCTTCATTTTTAAACCTTTCATAAAACACATCTTTGCCGCCCAATACATTGTTAAGGTTATATTTTATTTCATGAATTAAAAATAGATTAATAATATTTTTACTAAACTCTATATTTTTATCCAATTCTTCTTCTTTGTTTTTATTCTGCAGCCATAAAGTACTTAGGATTGCTGCATATGGTCCAAAAAATGTACCAAATGTTGTAACAACTATATTCATCCAAGTGTTAATATCTGGTGTTGTGTATTTCAAAAAACTTCCAGCTATCAAATAAAAAAACCATAACAATCCGTATAATAGAAAACTAATTATAAGTCCTATTATTACCTGCTTTTTTCCGTCATTTTTACTCATTTTTATCCCCTCCCTTTTCCTACCTACTTCTACATAAATCTCTAAAATCCTCTATATATTTTTCGACAAGAAAAGACACGCCTATAAAGACGTGCCTTGGAAGGAGGTTTTATCTATGACTTTTATTATCCCCACTTCACTTGCTTAATCCTTCTCCCTTTCCTTCTATAACTATCATGCTGCATAAGTCTCTCAGGTCTATCTCCAAGCTTAATTTCTTTCTTTTGCTGCCTTCTCACCATAGTTTTTAACTTCCTATATATATCTATATCCCTAAACCTTATAATTTCTCCTATATTCATTCTCTCACCTCATTTTGCATAATAAAAAATCCCACCCAGAAGAGGTGAGATTCACAGCCAACTTTGATATATCCTTTTGTATATTAATCTTATATTAACATAGTATCATGGAGCTATTCTCCTGTCAGTAGGTTCTTGGTAGGTTTTAGCGGACACTTCTTTCATATATTGATAAGAGTACCCTAATTCCCCAGCTATTTCATTTAACGTCTTTCCTTCTATGAATCTCTTATATGCTATTTTGTATTCTAATCCTTCAAGTTGCTTTAGTTTCTCTAATATTTGTCTTTGAGTTTCTCTTTTATCGTCAAGGATAGCTTGTATTATTGCTGCCTCATTATTTAATTTATGCTTTCTTTCTACATATACATCTAAATCTATTCTATTATATTCTATCCTTCTAAGTGCATAATCCTCCCTATATAAATCATCTAATCTATTTTCGTATATTTCTATTTCTCTAAGTAAATCCTGATATGTCGATATAAGCAGCATAATGCTCGTCCCTCCTATTCTCCTCTCCTAGTCGCTTCTATCTGCCTTTCTACTATTCCTAACTCTATTTTTATAGCTCTTAACTTTTCTAATGTAGATTCATACATAGTTTCTGCTACATCTCTATTAAATTTAAATTTTGCTATTTCTTCATTTCCTCTAGCTACATCATTGGTAAGTGTAGCTGGTAGCCCTCCATCTCTTAATTTTAAGAGTTCTTTTGCTAATGCTATCCTGTAAGTATACTCTGTCTTTGCTTTCTTATATCCTGCCTTCTGGAGCTCTCCTACTGTATTGTTTAAATCTTTCCTTAATCTTTCTATTTCTGTTATAAGTATCTGCATATTATCCTCCTAATGATAAATTTCCATTATGCAATCTCTTTACTTGATGAAATTGTAATAAAACTGTAAAATACTTGATTCAACGTTTAACAAGTAATAAAAAAAGACACCTCAACTACAATTAAGTAGTCTTGGTGTCCGCCATCTAGGTATGGTAGGACTTATTTAGTTGTTATATATTACGCTTGAAATGTTCAGCTAATCTATTTTAGTTATTTTTATACCTGTAACTTCCGATATATAATTTATCCCTTTGTTTGTTAAAAAGTAGTATATATATCCATCTCTTATATCTTTTACTGCCATATCTTTAGTAATCAAATCTTTAAATTCTTTCATTTCATTACTCCCAGCACAAAAGTAGTTCCGATAAGCTTTGTACTTATTTCTTTTAACTCTATTTGGCTCAAACCCTATGGTATGTTTCATTAACCTTAATTGTTCTAATGATATTGAATCCATCTTCAACCTCTCCTCTATTTTACATAAATAACATTATATTCATTAAGCATATCCTTTTGTTATGCCATGTACTATCCATTGTTTTCCCAATGGTGGATAGTTCCCTACTTCAAATATAACTCCCCATAATCCAGTTTCATAAACAACTCTTATGAAAGGTACATACTTCTCTCCTAATGCTTCTCTATGATTTTTATTGTATTTTATAGTCTGTTCTAATATTTCATCAAGAGTCAGTACTTTCATTCCTTCAATAACTCTCCATATTAAAATATTAGAATCAATATTAATAAAACTTGTAGTATACTCTTCTACTTCAAAGTCACCGTCTACATTATCCCCTATTTTAAAAGGATTACCGCACATATCAGTACACCTTCTTTCTATTCTTTAATGTACAATTAGCTTTTAATTCCCCATTATGAACATTCATTTCTATAGTGAAGAACTCAAGGCTCCCCATGCTTTCTGCTGCATTTAATGTATCATCTATATAGTCTATCATTTCATTCTTAAGACTTTGTTTCTTTGATTGATTATACTGTTTTTCTATCTCCATTTCTATCCCTCCAATAACTCTGGATTCTCGTGTATATTCCCTGCATATTCCATCTTTCTCCCCATTATCGCTCCTATGGGGAAAAATACATCTTCCTGATATTTTTCTCCTCTATAACTTTTTTCTATATTTGCCACTAACTGAAATCCACAATCCTCTTCACTCCAAATTACTTTCCAATATGTTTTTTGAATTTTACCAAATATATATTCTTCCTCTGAGTATATATCTCCCTCATAAATCTCCACTTCGCTTTTATCTTTTAACCCTGTATATTGCATTAATACCAAGTTATCAATATAGTTCCAATCTGTTCCGTCGTGTTCGGCTATATCTATTCCATCACTGTGTATCATCCAAGCAAAAGGATAGTCATTTTGTTCTGTTCCAGAATATATCATTCTTTCTTCATCTTTATCCCATGCTCTAAATTTGATCTCTCTCATCATTATCCCTCCAATGCTTTTTCACACACATTGTCACATCTAACCTTACAGTAGAAGCAACACTTATTGCACTTTCTTACCTTCGCATATTTTTTATACTTTACTGCCTGCATACAGTATTTAGCAACTTCTTCCTCACATTTCATAAATCTATCCCCCTAATATTTTTTATCTGTGGGCCATTCAATATCTACAAACACCTCATGTGTACCGTTTTGAAGTGCTATCTCTTCATCAGACATTTTATATCCTAATTTCTTAAGAAAGTCATACACATAATCAAGACTTTCATTTGGTCTATATTCACAATTCCAGTTGAAATAGTTTTCGCTAGGGTTATCGAGTATATAGTAAGTAGATTTTAATAGATATAACTCCGGCTGCTTCCATATATCCCCTGCTATATCTTTCCATTCTATATTTTCTTTATCACTTATATCTATGTCCATGATATCTGCCATTTCTTCATAATTAAGGCTGTAGTAACTCTCCGCCATGGTATATAGAGTACCTTCTATTATTGTATTCATGTTCTTTCTTGCCTTAGTATTGGAAATGTTTTTTATAAATCCTCGCCTTAACTCATATGCTATTTCAGTTAGATTCTCAAGTTTTAAATGTTTTTCCTTCCTTAATTTCTCTCTTTCCTCTTTTCTTTTATCCAAATCCTCACTTTCTGGACTTTTATAATAAAGATAAATATAATCGTGCTTAATTTCATAAAAATACTCTACTTCATCTACATTTTCAGGTATTGTGAATTTTTCACTAGGCCTTCCCCAGTATGCAGTTTCATATTCCAATCTAGATGTATCTTTTGTTTCAGTAGCAAATTTTTTTACTTCTAAAAGTATCTCATTGAGCTTTTTCTTTCTCTGTTCTTCATTTATGGCTCTTCTTAATGTCCAATCAAAATCATTAGTTCCTATTTTTTCAAGTACTTGGTTCCTTACCTCTATGTCCTCAATTTTTTCAAGTTCAACATAATCAGAAAGAGTTGCACCACGGCCCATTGTTTTTTTCAATTTCTCCTGATCCAACTCAAGGAGTTTCATTCTTCTACGGACCGTACTTTCTGAAAACCCCGTTTCCTCAGAAATACTTGATACTGTTTCACCAAGGTCCATCATCATCTGAAACCCTTGAGCTTGCTCATATACTGTTAAATCAGATCGTTGCATATTTTCTGCAAGCATTGTGCCAATTTGTGTTTTATAGTCCATGTCAGCTATGGAACATGGGACTTCTGTTAATCCTGCTTTCTTAGCTGCAGCTAATCTTCTATGTCCGATCACTACTGTATATACACCTTTACTTTCCCATCCTGTGCAAGGTACTCCTCCCTGATGGTCTATCTTGCACCACCCCGTCTGTGGATTGTCATGTTTACAGGATCCGCAGTGTCCATCTTCGTATGGCACTATAGTTAGGTTCTGTAGTATTCCATTCTGTTTTATACTATCTGCCAATTCCGTTAAATCTCCTAAATCTTTTCGTGGATTCTCAGGATGATTTTTTATTTTATCTATACTAACTAGTTTAATCATAATTTGACCCTCCCATTTTACTTTACTGCCTTTATTTCAAACATATCTAACTGTTTAGCAGCTGGCTCCAACTGTCTCCAAAATATATCATCTTTAATTAAGTTCTTAATTTCTGCCGAAGTTTCAACCCAATCCTTGCCTAATGTTGCGACCATGTTATCCCAATCTTCTATATCGTGAGGTTGTAAATCTCCCCACTCGTCAATATGTCTAAGCTCATGATAGATAAGTGCTATAATTTGCTCTCTGGCCATCCTTTCAATAAAATAACTCCTAGTTTCTAGAATATAGTCGTATCCACTCATTGCTGAAAATTGTTGATTAGCTTTTGATATTTTAGCCATCCAATGTTTTTTAGGTTTTAAGCTATCTGGCTTTTCCCATTCCATATCTTCTATAAACAATATATTTTTAGGTTTAATATGCTTTAACTCTGGAAATCTTTTTACTAATTTCTCAGCTATAGGTCTATATATCCAGTTTTTAATCCAGTGCTTGTCTCCAAATTTAGCATTATCTAATTTTCTTATATGTCTTAACTTGCCCATGTCCTCTAAGTTAGTGTAAATTACATGATATCCTCCTGTGAATTTTTGTTCTTCAAGAATCTCTCCTGTATTCTCATTAATTATTTGAAGCTTATTTGACATTTTCTATCCCCTCCAGGTAATCTAATATAATTCCATCTCTTGATTTTAATTGCTTACAATTACATTCAAATTCATTTAGTGGTATACTTCCATATCCTCTTTTACCTCTATTTTCTTGATACCTATTCCAGTACCAGTCCAAAGTTGTCCAATCAAGCCTATACACTGCTCCTAGTTTAGTAAAATATATGAGTAAGAATGTTATTCCTCCATGTTTGTCCCATTCTTTCATAAACTTAATTTGATGTAGCTGAACATTGTTTAAAGGAAACCTTGTTTCTTCTTTGGTTTCTTTTGCATCGAAAGCTATAGGTACTCCTCCATATATTCCTATGTAGTCTAGTGTACTTTTTTCTTCATAGTATGCTGATACTATTTGCTTTCCCCTTCTAATTGGCTTCATTGGTGTTGCTATCTTCTGTACTAATGCTATCTCTTTTCTTTTATACGATAAATTTGCTAAGTTTATTATCTCTTCAAATCCATCTCCCTTGTGATAACCCATGTATATCTCTCCTTATCTTGAAAAAATACTGATGAATATATATTCTCTGAGTAAAGTCCCTCTAATTAGCTTTTTCCACTTCTTCCATCTTTTCATGATCCACTTCCTCCTACACTCTTTTCTCTCTCCATTTGTTGACTGTATTCTGTATATGCTTTACATTTGCTATGACAACCAGGATATCTTTTATTGCAGTCAATGCAGCTCTTTGACATCTTTATGCCTCCTTATCCTGCTCTAAGTTGTAACTTCCCTTTAAAAGCTTTATCCTTGCTATAGGTATGTCCACAATAGGTGCATACTAAGGCTCGGTACGACTTACCTCTTAAATCTATTAGTTTAACTTCTACCATTCGGCTATTGCATTTATAACAAAGCTTCACGTTATCCCTCCTATAAGGCTTGTTTATAAAGTCTATAGTTAAGTTCTTGCCCCTTGAATTCCATAATGTAGCCTTTACACATTTCAAATATTCTACTTCCAATGCCTTCATCAAAGCTCAATATATCTTCGGCTAAATATTCACTTGAAATTATGATTGGAGCATTCTTAAAATATCTGTAATTTATTATTTCAAACATAGCTCTTTTATCTGCATCATTTAAAATTTCATAGCCTGATCTAGTTTTATAAGTGGCATTTTTGTATAAATCATCTATGAGTAATACCGTTGCATTTTTATATTTGTTTATCTCCCTAGCATAGCTTTCTTCATCTGCTGCAACTTGTTTAATTCTCGTTATATCTTCTCTATACTGCATATATCTAACTCCAATATTTCTTTTCATCAATTCATTTGCTATTGCTATGCTTAGATGTGTTTTTCCAGCACCTACTTGTCCTACAAAGGCTATTGAGTTATTTTTAGAATTCTTCACTTTATCAAACTTTTTAACGTAATCTATAGCCATTGCTTTAGCATTTGCGATAGCTTGATTTTTAGGTTTGAAGTTTCCAAAGTTTCTTTCTAAGAAAGCCTCAGTTATTCCTGATGATTCAAGTATTCTTTTATATAGCTTAACTTCTCTACATTTACAAGGCATAGATGAAGTTATTAGTCCATCTTCATCACGTATATCAATCCATTCTTTGTCTTTGCATATCTCGCATTCATATTTAACTTTCTCCTCTGTTCCAGAGGAATTGGCTTTTATCGAATTTAAAATTCTTTCTGCTACTTGTTGAAGTTGGTCCATCTTTGATAGCCTCCTTTTTCGCATGTTTTCTTTCCCATTCTTCTTCAAAAATCTGTTCAAAATAGTTAAATGAATTAATCTTACAACTTCCATTTCTTTTTATGTTATCTTGCTTAGCTCTTTCCATTACGGATATAATAAAATCTACATCCTTGTATTTATCATAGGCATGAGTAATGCCAATCATATCATTATTACTAACAAGTACTTTCTTTCTAACCTCTCGTTTATAGTAATCTTCTATCTTCTGTAAATCTGATTCTCTTTTACTCTCATCCTGTTGTATAGGATCGGCACCTATATCGGCGACAGGATTAACTTCGTTTCCAGTTTTTGACTGTTCCTCTTCTGTAGTAGTAGTATCTTTCTTTATACTTTCTTTACTACTTTCTTTAAGACACCATTTAACGTCAGTATTTTCAAAGCTTTGACCTTGGACAACCCTTGTCCTTTCGTTCAAGGGTACTCTTGCCTGATTGTTCAACCCTTGTCTTATACTTTCGTTCAACCCTTGTTCATTCAGACAACCCTTGTCTTTTTGTTTAAGGGTTGAGCTTATATATGTGTTGTTTACTACATTTTCATTTAACCCTTGAACGTTTAGACAACCCTTGTCCCATTCGTCAACCCTTGTGTTTATTTCATACTCTGGAACCTTACCTGGACTATAATTTTTTCTTAAAACAACTTTCCATTTAATTAATTGTTTTATCTGTTTTGACATATAGGTTTCAGAACTATCACAAGCTAAAGCAAAGTCTTTTAAAGTTATTTCATCTGATTTCTTTCCCCATGAATATGTCCTCCTAATAATAAATAGACATATACTCATTTGTTTTCCATTTAATTTTGACATTGCAAGAGCCTCAAGTAATAAGTTTGCTACCCTGCCGTATCCATCTTCTAATTCAGCTTTTAATATTTCATTATCAGGCATCTAATCACCTAACTTTCGCAATTCAATTATCTCCATTCCTACTTCTTCTAAAAACATATTTTGTTTTCTCCATTGGCATTGGGCACAAGAAGTAACCAAATTTTCATATTTATTTGTGCCTCCCCTACTTTTAGGAATTACATGATCTAAACTTAATTGCCCATGTATTAACTTCTTTCCACAATATCTACATCTAAATTTATCTCTTTTATAAATTCTTAATCTCTTTTCCTTACTAATCCATTCACCCAAAAACATCACCTACTTATAAGGACCAGGAGCATAAAGCTCCTAGTCTAAAATGATTTATTATCTTCATCATCTGAGTTATTCCATGGTAAATCTGGATTATCTGCTAAATCATCATTAACGTCGGTGCTATCCTCTATCTCAACTTCTGCTTCGACTATTTCTCCTAGATCATTATCTACATAGTCGTATTCATTCTCATTTCTTATTACCGCTTGGTCTGCTTTTATAGCTTCTAATAATTGCTGATTTGGTGTTTGCATTTCTACTGATAGAATTCCCCATTTGTTTATCATGTTTTTAATTACAGTTTTTTTACACATATCATCTAAGTTGTCCGACCACATTCCTGATTTATATTTTCTATATTGAGCAGAATATTTCGTAGCATGATTTAATAAACTTTCTACAGTCCAGTAAACTTTTTTCTCAAATCCATTTAACAAAGAAAAATACCCTGCATATCCTAATACTCCTTTACTTTCTCTTTCTTTTTCATCTACGATAAATTCAACTTCTAGCTCCTCTGTAAGAGGATTCCAACTTTTCAGTTCTCCTTCTCTTACGTCTATTACATTAATGTTTCTATACATGCCTGTCCTTAAAGCCAGTTGAATACAACCTTTATATCCTAGTTGAAATTGACATTCTTTATATCCTTTTTTACTATTGTAATAAGGCACTAAATATGCAAATCCGAAATTATCTTCTATGGGCAAATCTAATATTGCTGCTTTTAATGCCGATTGAATAACTGTATTTGGTTCACATTCTCCTAGTGCTGCATTACTGTTTACTGCACTTATAATGCTACTCATAAACTGAGGTGCTCTACTCCCTAATACCTCTCTAAACCTTTTTTGATATCCTTCAATATTTAATAAAGATTTAACTGTATGATTTTGTGCGATACTATTATTTTTATTTGCTATCTTATTAGTCATATCAAAACCCTCCTATCTAATTCTTAATGATTTAGTTTGTTTCAACTCTACTCCCGGAACTTCTTCTCCATTCTTCAAAGCTTCTAGAATATCTTTTCTTGATACTGTTGTTGTCGTTTTTGTAAACTCTTTCGGAATAAGTTCTTCATTTATTACGTCAACACTTGGAGGATTGTTTTGTATTGATACTGTAAACAATGGAGTTTTAACTTTATCAATTTCCATGGCTTTTAATTGCATTTCTAAATAATTCTTAATCCCGTTCTTTTTATTCTCTAAAGCCTTTCTTCTATCTGTTAATCTCTTTTCTTCGGTTTTTAATGCTTCTATATCTCCATCCATGCCTCTAATCAATTTAGCTATGTTCTCAGCCTTAGAATTGATGTCACCTTCAATTTGACTTAGTGCATTTTCTAAAGATTTAACATCTACATCATCATCACTTATTAACTCTTGAATATTCCTATACATTTCCGTTAACTCATACAATTTAAGCATTTATATATCTCCCTTCATATTCGCATACTGTACTGCTAACTCCATAAACCTCTCTTTGTTTTTATTTAATTTCCTCTCAGCTTCTTTCGCTTCTCTTAAAATTCTTTCTAGTTCCATATTTTGCTCAATTAGATAATACATTTCCTTTTCAATCCCTGTTTTAGATTGATTTACATGATTTATATATATTCCGATAGCATCCATCTTTTATTCTCCTTTCAATGTGGTATAATAAGTTAAATAGTTTTTGTTTTCGACCTTTTCAGTTGGTGGCTGAAAGGTCTTTTTTTATATTCAATTCTGTGATATATATTTGAATCTGTTGAACCATATATTTCAGCTATTTGTTTATAAGTTAGTCCTTGATTTCTCATTGCTATCATGTCTTTCACATCTTCATCTGTAGTGGCTTTTATAACTGATGTATTGGAGACAACCGCAAATGCCTGCTCTGGTGTTGCTATGCCTTCCTTTAAAATTGCTATATACAAGGCTGCTATGTTGTATCTTAAGTCTAAAACCGTATCATCTTTCACTTACTTCACCTCCTACATACCCTCTTAACTTACATTTCTGATTATGTTCGGCTATCAACTCAGCCATGTCACACCATTTATTTAGTGATATCTTTAATATTTCTACGTTATGTTCTACATCTAAAAATTCATGTAAATATCTAACAAATTCCTCCCATTCACACTCTTTGAAATCTTCTCTTTCATTTTTATTTACTGCTAAAGCTAACATATTGTTTAACACATCTTGGGCTTCTTTCATTTCTCCAACTAGTTTAAGCATTACACTTGCAGGATCTAAATTAACATTATCTAATATCTCATATGAGTATGCTCGTCCTATTGCACAACAATCTTTGCAATACCTTTGAGTTAACCAAGGGTCTTTATAAACCTTACTCATTTGTAGTGCTACATCTGGACCAGGTGTAGTATTTTCTTGCTCGTAATTTATCAAAGCTCTTGGACTTACATAAGTTTTTGCCGCTGCCTCTTCGATTGTTAATCCAGTTTTTAATCGTGCATCTTTGAACATCTTTTTCACCTCTTTCTTGCATTACAATTCATTGTTTATAAGTCAATTAGGATATACAATTAAAGTAGATAGATAAATATTTAAGCTGATTTTTTAGATTGTTTTAATTTCCTTTCTACCTTCTTCAATTCTTCTTCTAGTCTGGAAGGTAAATCTTTAGCTTTGCAAGTAAAAGCTACCAATCTAATCTGTTTCATCTCTTCCTTTCTCTCCTTTCCTTAACGTATTTATCAAATTGTTGTTATCCTCAAGGAGTTTCATAAGATACTTTTTATTCTCTATACTTCTATCTAATGTTTCTCCATAGGTTTCATTTTCAATTGGAAATGCTATAGTACCCTCTCCAATTTCTTCAACACGCTTTTTCCAATGCTCTATACTCGTATTTGTATGTTCAATATCCTTTTTAATATAATTGCTAAGAATTTCTAAATTACTCACTATCATTGTTTTATCCATCACACTCCCTCCTCCTCTACTCTCTTCTTAACCCCTTCTAAGATTTCTAACTTCTCTTCATAACTACAGGGGAGATTGTTTATTTGGTTTATTATAAATTCTGAATGTATCTCTGCCATTCTTTCGTTTAGCATTTGCCATCCTTCTTTAGTTGTTGGTAAGTGAACTGTAATATTCAAAACTCCCCACTCCTTTCATAATATTTATATGAATTAATTAATTTGTCCTATTACTTGGTTACTGCGTGTTTTACACAATTTTGTATGAAAGCTATAAGGTAGTATTCTTCCACCTATCTTACTCCTTCCAATATTTACTTCTTTTTTTGAATCTACTTATGTGAGATAATTATTAGGCTGTATGGTTGTTACCTTGGTTTCTATCGTTAATTTTATTCACATTTGTTGGTAGAAAAATATAATCTTTAAATTTTAAATTTTCTTTCTCACAATACTGCATCAATGCTCCAAAAAACATTGCACCTGCCCCAGTTCCATCTTTTAATATATGAGATATGTGTGACCTTTCAATCCCAATAGCTTTAGCAAAAGCCGACTTGTTTCCATTAAACTTTTTATCAACAAGTTGTTGCAATTTTTCTATATTTGGTATCATAATCATCCTCCTTTTGTTAACTTTTTTCACCCTGTATATACATAATATCATTCGATTTTAATGCTGTCAACTATTTTCACGGAATTGCGTGAAAAGATTTTACGTAGTGATGTGTTGAATATTTTCACGCTTATGTATAAAATACTATTTAGGAGGGGTTTATATGTTTGACAAAGAACTTTTTAAAGAATTATTATTACAGGCTATGGGGGACTTAAACACTACTGAATACTCCAAACTAAGTGGAGTTAACAGAACTTATATATCTAAATTACTAAATAACAAAATGGATAATCCTCCTTCCCCAGAAATATTAAAAGGATTAGCTAGTACTGCTAAAAATAATGTAACTTACACAGACTTTATGAAAGCTGCAGGATATATAAAAGATGAAGATATTGAATCAGAATTTAACAAAAAAAACTTAGAAAACTCTAGTATAAGAAATACTTACAAGCAAGAAGAAAAACTGAAAAAAGAGTTTCAAAAAGAATATAAAGCCTTAGATGAATTTAGACAAGTAATGATTAATAAAGGGTTTAATTACGAGAACAAAACATATGAGGAACTAGCTGAAATAATAGCCAAACATATTAAAATACAAGAACTATTAAATAATAATGATAATAATAGTAAAAGCAATTAACCATATAAGTTAACTGCTTTTATTTTTAATAAGTTTAGCTTCTTCATCGGCTATAAAATTTATCAGTCGTTCTATTTCTTTATTGTTTTTATCTTTAAATGCTCTTTGCATGATGTTTAAATTCTTTATGTACTCTGTATCCTCCACCACTAGCAGGACCCCCTTTTTATGTAAGTAATCAGTGGCGAACGTATGTTTAAATATATTATAGCAAACATCTGTTCTGTATGCAATAGATATTATATTTTTATTTTCTTAATCATAAATTGTATGTAATGTTTTTTACATTATAGATATAATACCACGATACTACAAACGTGTCAACCATGCGCCTTGTAGGTCCATTTTTTTATATTTATTAGTTAAACACAATATATATTTAGTTATTATAATATATATAAAATGCTACTAGCTGTAATGGCTTAAAATGCCGGCTTACCATATTATGTATTGTTACAAAAACTTAATAATAAATATTAATATTTTTCAATTACCTACTATATTTTTTTAAACTATAGTAATTATTTTCATAGGTTAAACATCTAAACTTTGTAAATAAGCGTTGTGCATTAATATATTTTTTATTTATTCTACCTCCTATGTATTTTATATTTATCTGTTATATGTAATATAAGCCTCTTATTCGCCATTGTTACATATAGGCAATAAAAAATCGGTGCGAAGTTAATCACACCAATTGGGTTTCAAGATATTTGGTTTCGTTTTAGCACATAATTTAAATAACATTATATTACTAAGGTTTCATAATATAATTATTTCCATAGATAAATCGCTTGAAGGAGGATTCCCATGGATGAACTATGTATAGATAATCTATCTGGTATAGAATTTGAAAATTATTTATTTAATCTTTTTAAAAATTTAGGATATGAAGTAGAAATTACCCCAGCCTCTAATGACTATGGAGCAGACTTAATTATTTCAAAGGATAAGGATAGAACAGTTATCCAGGCCAAAAGATATAGCAATACTGTAGGCATTTCCGCCATACAAGAAATTATTGGTGCAAAAAATTATTATCGGGCTAATAAATGTATGGTAGTTACAAATAATTATTTTACTCCCAATGCTATAGAACTATCTGAAGCAAATAATGTTGAATTATGGGACAGGGATATATTAATAAAAATGATAACGCTATCATTAGATACTACATGTAACTCTGAAAATTATGATAGAAAATTAGTTTTTTTACATGATATATTAAACTCTGATGAATATAAAAATACTAATTTTGAAATACCTCTAGTATTAGGAAAAAGCACTAATGGAAAAATAATTATTAAAAGTATAGATGAAATGCCACATCTTCTTATAGCTGGATCAACTGGAACTGGAAAAAGCATTTGTATTCATGCTTTAATAACTAGTATTTTATATAGACCTACTCAAGATGATGTAAAACTTTTACTTATAGATACTAAAGTAGTTGAATTGAGTATTTATAATGGAATCCCTAACTTATTAATACCAGTAGTTACTGAACCAAAAAAAGCTGTTTCCGCTCTTAATTGGGCTATTGCTGAAATGGAAAATAGATATAAACTATTTACAAAAAACAATGTAAGGGATATAACTTCCTATAATGAAAAATTTAAAAATAATGAGGAAGAAAAGTTGTCCAAGATAGTTATCATTATAGATGAATTAGCTGATTTGATGATGGTATCTGCTCAAGAGATTGAAAATTGCATTTGTAGGTTAGCACAAATGGCAAGAGCTGCAGGAATTTATTTAATAGTAACTACACAAATACCCTCTATCGCAAATGTTTTTAAAAATAGCTTTCCTTCAAGGATATCTTTTAGGGTATTTTCTCAATCCGATTCTAGAATAATACTTGATACAGCTGGAGCTGAAAAACTTTTAAATGAAGGCGATATGTTATTCTATTCTATGAAAGAATTAAAGCCAATAAGAATCCAAGGAGCTTTTATTAGTAATGAAGAAATTAAAAAAGTAGTAAACCATTTTATAAATAAACATGAAAATAATATTGTAGAAAACATTCAAAACGAAGTTGAAGTTGAAAATATTATTTATGATGTAGATGAATTATTGCCAAAAGCAATTTATCTAGTAATAGAAGAAGGACAGGCTTCTATTTCGCTGTTGCAAAGAAAGCTAAAGATTGGATATGCAAGGGCAGCAAGAATTGTTGATGAAATGGAAGATAGAGGCATTGTAGGCGGATATGAAGGTAGTAAACCGAGAAAGGTATTAATTAATAAAGAAGATATAGGTTCCTTACATTATTTTGATTATATAAACGATCTTAGCTATACAAAAACAAATCTCACTTCAGAAAAAAAATTAAATATATCATTTCCTATTTTAAAAATAACAATATCATTCTTTTTGTGGGCTGTATTATCGCTTTTCATAGCAATAAAAGTAGATAATGCATTTATCGGTCTTCTTTTACTATTTTTTATAGCAATTGTTTCTTTTAAACTTGGTTCATGGATAACAAATAAATTATTTAAAATACAAAGGAGGAATTTCAAATGAAAAAGAAATTTTCATCAAAAAAGATTGCTTCATTAGGACTAGCAGTCGCTTTATCGCTTAGTTCTACTATTGTTATAGGTCATCCAGGTAGAACAGATTCTAGCGGTGGGCATAAGGACAATAAGAATAAAAGTGGATTAGGTAGCTATCACTACCACTGTGGTGGAAATACTGCACACTTACATAAAGACGGAGTTTGTCCTTATAGTAGTAAAACTTCTACTAAAAAACCTACTACATCATCAAAGAAAAGCTCCAGTTCTACTAAATCTGAAGATATAAAGAAAGCTCAGGAAAAGCTTAATGAGTTAGGTTATGACTGCGGTAAAGCTGATGGAATCATGGGAAAGAAAAGTAAGGAAGCTCTTAAAAAGTTCCAAAAGGATAACAAACTTACTGTAGATGGTATTCTTGGATCTAAGTCTAAAGAAGCATTAGGGATATAAAGCTACCTTTGGGTAGCTTTTATCTCCATTGCTTTTCTTATATATTAAGTAAATCAAATTAAGGAGATGATTAAATATGTTTATATTAAATTTTTAATTATCGTTTATATTGTCAACTATTACTTATAATTATTTTCTTAAGGGGGATTACTATGAAAACAAATTTTACTTATATTCCTATTCTTAAATGGAAACAAGGAGAACAAGGAGCTTTAAAAGAACTGGAAGATTCTATAAAAGATAAAATAGTTCCATTAATAGAAATAACGCCCGATTTTAATTTTTCTAAGCTCAAAGATTCTTTAAATAATTGGAAGAACAGATATTTTTATTTTGATATTTTACCAGAAGTTTATGAAGAAAATAGTGGAGAAATATATTTTGATTTGCTAAGCCAATGTGACCCCAAATATGTAATTCCAGTAGTATTCTTGTCAGATAATAAAGATGCAATAAAAGAGGCTAATAATTACTCAAAAAATGGTATAGCAATTAGAATAACCAGCGATGATTTAGATGATTTAGACAGTAGTTTGATGGAACTAAAGGATGAGTTCGGCTATAACAACATTGACTTAATAATAGATTTAAGAGAAATTAACGAAAATAATTTTGGAGAAAAAAAGATTGTTGCAAAAGCCTTACTACCAGACATACCTGAAATACAATCTTTTAGAAATATTATTTTATCAAGTAGTGCTTTTCCTAAAACATTAAGCTCTTTCGGAAAATATGAGATTCATCACATTAGCCGTTATGACTACCAACTGTGGAGTTCATTGCTTTATTTGGAAAAGCGATATAATATTAAGCTGAAATACTCTGATTATTGCATTAACCACCCTAGCTTTTTTGAATATATTCCTGGAATGAGCCCAGCCTTTAACATTAGGTACTCAACTAATGATTCATTTATTGTTATCAGAGGAGATTCCACGAAAAAAGGTGGCCTAGATGTAGAAAATGTAGTTTCTCTTTGCCAAAAATTAATAAATCTCAAAGATTTTAGTGGACAAGATTTTTCCTGGGGTGATAACTATATTTTCACTAGATGTTCTAAAGGAATTGAAAAGTGCGGAAATTTATCTACTTGGAGAAAAGTTGGGACCAATCATCATATAACTTTTGTAGTTAATCAGCTCTCCAGTCTTCTCTAATCTTTAAAATTTCTCTTGTATATTCTTTTATCTCGCTAGGAGGTATAGTTTCAATGGCTATATCTCTTAGCATTCTTCTATTCTTATTAGATAGCCCTCTTATTCCTTTATTTTTTAACAACTCTAAAATTTCATCTCTCCACAATAATTCCAGAACAGAACGAGCATCAACGTCATCATTAAAAGATGCAGGCCTAATATTTTCAATATATACTTTATTACTATTATCTTTGTAGGCAACTTTTATTCCCCACCAGCTTGGAACTTTTTCTTCTATCATTTCTCTATACTTTTCACCAACAACAATAGTCATGATATCGAACGTTCTATTATATGCTTTAACTTGTTTAGGTAATCTTCCCAAGGTATCTCTATCACTTTTTATTTCATATCCGCATAATTTGCCATTTATTAAAGCAATATCAACCCTTGCATCTCCATCGCATACAGCTAGTTCTTCTACAAGTCTATAATCGTTACCTCGATTTGATTTAGTGATTTCTTTTATCAAAATTGTCCTAATATCCTTATCTTTAAGCACATAACCACTCCTAAAAACTTTAAAATCAATTTATTTATATGTCCAACTATATATAATATAACTCATTTTCATAAATTTTACTAGTTTTTTATATATACTCTAAATGTTTTTTTACCAACATTCTAACTTGTTTATGCTATAATAATATACAAACATATGTTTTGAAGAGGGACTATTAATGAAAAAACTGATACAGTTTTAGTGAAAATAACTATTTTAAATGAAGATTAACTTACAGGATTAGGAAGAATACTTCATGATAAAAATAATACCTAGTGTTCCTATAACTATTAAATAGAAAAATTAAAATCAATAAACCAACAACTCAAATCATGCCAATAGCTTTTCTTTTTTCATACTTTCCAATATAATAAACATATAAATACCAATGGGGTGATTCAATGAAAATAGCAATTTATTCTCGTAAATCGAAATTCACAACTCGTGGTGATTCTATAGAAAATCAAATACAATTATGTAAAGAGTATGTTTATGGACATTTTAATTCTACTGATGATGACATTACCATATATGAAGATGAAGGGTTTTCAGGTGGTAATACCGATAGACCACAGTTTAAGCTTATGATGCGTGATGTTAAGGCTAAGAAATTTAATGTATTAATATGCTATAGACTGGATAGAATCAGTAGGAACATAGCTGACTTCTCTACTCTTATAGAAGATCTTCATGAGAATGATATATCTTTTGTATCTATTAAGGAACAATTTGATACATCCACTCCTATGGGTCGTGCAATGATGTACATAGCCAGTGTATTTGCTCAACTAGAAAGAGAGACTATAGCAGAAAGGATTAGAGATAATATGCTGCAATTAGCCAAAACTGGCAGATGGCTTGGTGGAACTACTCCTACTGGCTTCGATTCTCAGGAGATTGTCTATCTAGATCATAATGCAAAAAAAAGAAAATTATTTAAGCTTACTCCTATAGCTCAGGAGATAAAAACTGTGAAACTAATATATGAGAAGTTCTTAGAATTGGATTCATTAACTCAGTTAGAAACATTTTGTATACAAAATAATATTAAAACTAAAAACAACAAAAATTATACTAGATTTTCACTAAGATCTATTTTAACTAATCCTGTATATGCTACAGCTGATGAAAATACATATAACTACTTCATTGATAATGATTATGAGGTATATGCTGATTCAAATAAGTTTACAGGTAAAAAAGGTATCATGGCATATAATAAGACTGTACAAAAGAAAAATACTACAAATAGGCTAAGAGATAACTCAGAATGGATTATAGCCGTAGGCAAACATCCAGGAATAATAAGAGGAAAAGATTGGGTGAGGGTGCAAAATATGATTAATAAGAATAAATCTAAAACTTTCAGGAAAGTTAAAAATTCAGAATCGCTTTTATCTGGTATATTAAGGTGCGGTAATTGTGGTAGTTTTATGCGACCAAAAATGGGACGTGTTAATAAGGACGGTGTTCAAGCTTTTTATTATATATGTGAGCTGAAAGAAAAGAGTAAAAGAGAAAAATGTGATATAAAAAATATAAAAGGTAATGATTTAGACCAGCTTGTCATAGATGAGATTAAAAAACTATCCTATAAAGGCTCTACCCTTTCCAGAAAGATAGAAAAGGACAAGGTTAGTATAAGTAGTGCTAAAATCAGTTTGGACGCTGAAATAAAGGAAATAAAGGCCAATATAGATGATAATGATAAAGCCATAGCCAATTTAGTAGGTTCTTTATCAGAAGGTCAAGAATCTAATGCTACTAAATATATAATTGTTCAAATTAATGAGCTGGATAAAAAGAATTCAAATTTAAAAGAAAGATTATTCGAATTAGAAGAAAAAAGGGAATCTAATAATATTAAAGAAGATAATATAGATATCGTTGATGATATAATAATTAAATTTGCTAATATGATAGATACCTCAGATGTAATTCAGAAAAGAAATTTAATAAGATCCGTAGTAGATAAAATCATATGGGACGGAGAAGATATAAATATTGTCATGTTTGGAGCTGATTCTAGAAAAAAGTAATGGAAATGTTTCCGCAATGTGACTATAGCATTTTCTATACATCTTGCTGCATAGGTGGCAAGTCGCGTGCCTTTATTTACGTCAAATGTTGATATAGCTTTAATTAATCCTATTGTGCCAATAGATATTAAGTCATCAATATCCTTTCCAGTATTATGATATTTTTTTACTATATGTGCAACAAGCCTTAAATTCCTTTCTATAAGAATATTACGTGCTTTTTCATCTCCCTCTTTAAATAATTGTAAATAGTATTCTTCCTCCTCTTTAGTAAGTGGTTTTGGAAATGAATTAGTATTTGATATATATCCAGANAAAAATAAAGGCCCCTCCCCTTTCCCCATATTAAATTATATGTATGAGAGATAGTGATGGTGCCAGTCCTATCTATTTATCCTATAAATTTCTTTTATTATCTTTTCAAAAATAGGAACCGCCGTTTTTGATCCAGAGGCACCTTCCTCAACAAAAACTGTCACTACATATTTTGGATCCTTAGCAGGATAAAATCCCGAAAACCATCCATGTATAGTTTCTTTCCTATTTAATACTGCCTGTGCAGAACCCGTTTTCCCCCCTGCTCCTCCAATCTCCATTAAATTTAAACTTCTTGCCGTTCCATTCGATACTACTTCCTGTAAATAATCCTGTAATATTTCACAGCTTCTTTCTGAAACAATCCTTTCTTCTTCTCCTCTATTAAAACTTTTAATCATATGACCATCTTTCGTTGTTATTCCATCAACTATTGACATTCCCTTATCTATACCTTTATTTGCAATTATCATCATCATATTTGTTATCTGTAATGGGGTAGTTTCAATACTACCTTGACCTATTGAGATATTTCCTATAGATGGCCCTTGTAACTCCTTGCCAGAAGGAAGATTACCTGGAATCTCTTCTATTAATCCAATATTAATCTTTTCACCTAAACCTAATCTTTTACTCATATCAATGATTTTGGTACTCCCTAATTTCTGTCCCAACTGAATAAAAGCAGAATTACAAGATTTTGCAAATGCTTCTTTCAAAGTTATATATCCATGTCCGCCTATATTATTACATTTAATGACCACATTGTTTATCTCCTCATACCCTTTACAATAAAAAGTTTTGTCTACATAGGATAGGTCTTCTTCTAATGCAGTCAATAGTACTACAGTTTTAAACAAAGAACCTGGTGGATAAGCTACCTGAATAGCTTTATTATATAGGACCATATCTTCCCTATTTAAATATTCATCTATATCCTCTTGGTTAAAATTTGGTCTACTAGCCATAGCAACAATATCCCCTGATTCAACATCTGCAACGATTACTGCACCATTTTTCTCTCCACTATCCAATATATCTTCAACAATTTTTTGTATATGATAATCAATAGTCAATTTAACTCCACTTGGTTCCATAGAATCAACTTTTCTATCAGCTGCATACTCTCCACCATAAATTATATTCTTCTTCTCATCTAATTCTATATATAGAGATTGATTTTCTCCATTTTTAAGAATATCATCATAAACTTTTTCAATCCCTGCTTCTCCTCGATTTTCAGATTTATTAATATAGCCAATTACATGAGATAATGTGTTTCCATCTCCATATCTACGAATTCTATCTCCAACAAAGATATTTCTGCCATTACGAATGCCTTCCACATTCGACTTCAACGGGATATCTACAATGGTTCCCTTACTTTTTATATAATCATCTAAGTCTTCATCTATCATACTGTTATTAATGATAAAATTTTTTAAGTTTTTATTGTTGATTATAGTATCTTTAAATGTAAATATAGTTGTAATCCTATCCTTATTAGTAAGAGGAATTAAGTTTCTATCATAAATAACTCCTCTATTGGGATATAAGTCCACTTCCTTACTCCGTTGCTTTAAAGCTTGCACTTTCAACGAATCATGATTTCTTATCTGTATCCAATATAGCCTTCCTATCAGCAATATAAATAGAAAGGATGAGGCGAATAAAACTTTAAAAATCCTATCATGGATTATATTTTTTCTAACTCTTCTCATAAAAAAACCCCCTGTCTTGATAATTATATTATTACCAATAAACAGGGAAGGTATTATATCATTTACCCAATATGGAATTAATTTTCGTTACAATAATATCTATGGCCACCTTATTATATCCTCCTTCAGGTATTATAATATCAGCATATTTTTTACTGGGTTCAACAAACTGCAGATGAGCAGGTCTAACAGTTGCCATATACTGTTCTATAACGGAGTCTAAAGTCCTGCCCCTCTCTTTTATATCTCTTTCAATTCTTCTAATAACCCTTACATCAGAATCCGTATCTACAAATATCTTAATGTCACATAGATTACGAACTTCTTCATCATTTAATATCAATATTCCTTCTAAGATGATTATTTCTTTAGGACAAACCGTGATAGTTTCGTCTTTTCTAGTATGTTTTTCAAAATCATAGATCGGTTTTTCAATAGTTTGATTACTTAATAGAGCCTTTAAATGTTTTACTAATAGATCATTATCAAATGCAAAAGGATGATCATAATTGGTTTTGACCCTTTCTTCAAAAGACAAATGGCTTTGATTTTTATAGTAGGAATCCTGTTCTATAATTGCTACATTTTTTTCATGAATTGATTTCAATATCTCTTTTGACACAGTACTTTTACCTGAACCTGTCCCACCTGTAATTCCAATAAGTAGCGGTTTACTAATCAATATCAGTCCTCTCTGCCTTTTCTAATAATGTCCCAACTTTCAACTTTTCTTTCCATTTTAATCTTAACAATCTGTTGTGGATGAGGAGCTACTTCTATTTTATTTCCTTCTTCATCCCACATTTCTTCAATGGTTTGAGTGAAATAATCTTTATTTGGTCCAAATATTTCAATCTCATCGCCTACAAACATTCTATTCCTTTGTTCCACAGTAGCTATCTGATTGTCTTCATCATAATCTAGAATAAGTCCTACATAATCATAACCCCTAATATAGGTACTAGATGTATATACTTGGTCCTCTTCTGTTGGTCTACCAAAATAAAACCCTGTAGTAAAGTCTCTATGACTAGCCTTCTTAATTTCATGAATCCATTCTTCTTTGAAAACATAATTTTGAGGGTCTTTAAAATATTCGTCTATAGCCATTCTATAAGAACGAATAACTGTAGCAACATAATAAGAACTCTTTACCCTTCCTTCAATCTTAAAACTCGTTATACCTGCTTTGACCAATTCTGGTATATGTTCAATCATACATAAATCCTTGGAATTAAATATAAATGTACCCTTTTCATCCTCTACAACTGGAAAATATTCTCCTGGTCTCTTTTCTTCCATTAAATAATATTTCCATCTACATGGATGAGCACAATCTCCCATATTTGCATCTCTGCCAGCCATATAATTACTCAATAGGCATCTTCCTGAGTAGGATATACACATAGCCCCATGAACAAAAGTCTCAATTTCTAAATCCTTAGGTATTCTCTCTGTTATTTCTTCAATTTCTTTAAGTGAAAGTTCCCTTGCTAAAACAACTCTCCTTATACCTAAGTTATACCAAAACATTATAGTTTCATAATTTGTAATGCTAGCTTGAGTACTTAAGTGTATTGGCAGATTAGGAACGGTTCTTCTTATAACGGAAAAAACTCCTGGGTCAGATACAATTACTCCATCTACTCCTATATCATATAATGTCTTTACATAATCTTCTAGCCCTTCTAAATCTTCATTATGGGGAACTATATTCACAGTTACATATATTTTCTTCCCCTTATCATGGGCAAATTCTATCCCCTCTTTAATTTCCTCTGTTGTAAAATTTTTTGATGCTTTTCTAAGTCCAAACTGTTCTCCACCTAAATATACAGCATCAGCTCCATATATTATGGCCATCTTTAATTTTTCTAAATCTCCTGCTGGTGCTAATAGTTCTGGTTTCTGCAAATCATTTCACTCCTCTCTATAAGTTAATGCAACTCCATCACCAATAGGTATAACACAGGAAGTATATCCTTCTAAGTGATTGATGTATTCAAGGTACTCTCTTAACCTTTTAACTATTGTTTTCTTACGTCTTATAACCAATTTATCAGAAGCTACCATACCCTTAAACAAAACATTATCAGACATGATAATTCCTTTATTATCTAATAACTTTATGCAGGAATTAAAAAACTCTAGATACTGACCTTTAGCTGCATCTAAAAAAATGAAATCAAATTTTTCATCTAAAGTTGGAAGTATTTCTTCCGCTTCTCCATATAGTATTTTTATTCTTTCCTTGTATTCTGTGTCATCTATATTTTTATTTGCCATATCTACCATATCCAATCGTCTTTCAACAGTTGTTATCTTACACTCCTCATCTGTAGATGAAGCCATAACAAGGGCAGAATACCCAATAGCAGTACCAAGTTCTAATATATTCTTTGGTCTATATACTTTTAGCAGCACCTTTAATAATTGAGCCACTTCTTTTTCTATAATAGGAACATGGTTTTCTTCTGCATACAATTCCAATTCCTTCAAACATCCCAAACTTTCAGGTAATATACTTCGAATATATTCTTCAATATATTCTTCATTTATATGAGTCAATCTAAACTTAACCTCCCCAGCATAAATTAATACGTGGTGATATACCCACGTATTAATCCTTTTATTTGGATAAAACCATTTTATTTCTTAGGCTTTGCATTTTTATGCTCTTCATATGTCCTAGAAAAAGTATGTGCTCCTGTTCCATCTTCTTTAGTTCTAAAGTATAGATAATCCACATCTGTAGGATTTACAGATGCAATTAGAGATTTTTCACCTGGTGAAGCTATAGGTGCTGGAGGTAATCCCTCATGAATATAGGTATTATATTCGGATTCGATCTGTGTATCCTTATTTGATAATACTTCTTTTCTCTCTCCTAATACATATTGAACTGTAGCACAGGATTGTAAAAGCATGCCTTTTTTTAATCTATTATGGAATACAGCAGAAATAAGTTCTCTTTCATCATCTCGTTTTCCTTCTCTTTCTATAATTGAAGCTAAGGTAACCACTTCATTCAATGATAAATCATATTTCCCCATATTTTCCTTAATATCTTTTTCATATATTTGTTCAAATTTAGTTAACATCTTTTCAATTATTTCTTCTTCTGTAGAGTCCTTATATATTTCATAGGTAGAAGGAAAAAGAAATCCCTCTAAGCTTTGGCCATTCTTTAATTCCTTTAAAAATGGATGCTTGTCCTGAAAGTATTTCTTATCTGAAGTTAAACTTAGAAACTTTTTCTTATCAACTAAATTTTCCTTAGATAATTTATCAGCTATTTGACGTAATTCATAACCTTCAGGGATAGTAAATCTGAGAACATTTTCATTTTTACCCCCTTTAGAAATCTCATCAATTATAGTATCCACACCCATTCCAGTATTTAGCGAATATGTTCCTGCCTTTAATTTCCCATCCGCTTTTTTATTTTTTACCATGATTTTAAATATAAGCTTATTTTTTATCAATCCTTCATCTTTTAATATATTTGAAATTTTATTCGTGCTGCTCCCAGATGGTATCTCTACACTAGTCTCTCTAGGATTATTCAAATCTATGGCTTTAAGACTATTTCTATAATAATCTTTGCCAAATACAAATACTAGCACTATCAAAACCAAAATAACTAATTTCCCTTTATACTTCTTTTTTTTATTTCTAGCTTTTGTAGTATCCACCACATAATCTCCACCTTTAAACTGATATTTATCTATTTTATTATACAGTCTTTACAATATTATTACAAGATTTAACATGGTTAGATAAAAAATTTTATTAATTCTCATTATGTTTCGTTGCCTTATCATACACGGACAATATTAAAGTACCGAATATAGCTACTGATGCAATCTCTCCACCAGTAATACCCAATGCAGTTATTAAATATGGAACCCTTGTAAAATAGGATACCCAAATTGATACAATAAATCCATTTAAAACTATAGGTGGTAAAGAACCTAAAAATCTATTTGGCATCTTACTAGTCAAATAGGCTGCTAAAAGGGTAACTAGACTACCTCCAATTACATCAATTAAACCAAATGTTGAAGAGGATGGCAATATTAAATTTGCTACTAAGCAGCCTACAAATAAGCCAGGTATAGCTGCTGTTTCAACTAAAGGTAGTAAAGTTAAACCTTCGGCTATTCTAAGTTGGACTGGTCCAAAAGCTAGATCTCCCATAGGGAGCTGTATTAATATAAGGACTAAATAAATTCCTGCAATTAAACTTGCTTTAGTTAGGTACTTTGTATTCATCTATAAACCTCCTTAGCTAGAAGATCAATCTTTCTCAATATCTATAGCTTCTCCAATAATAGTATTAATATCTTGAACCATTTGAGAAAATCTCAATTGAGCAGCGAAAAACTCTTTAATGGTGGGATTGAGCATTAAAACTTCTTCCAACTTATTTAATTTTTCAACTTTTTCTTGATCTACTTCTTTCCCTGATAATTGCTCCATCTGTATTTCTAAAACCTTATTCATAAAGTTTTCTACCATCTCTTTGTTTTTTTCATTAGAATAGACTATTTCTTTTTTTTCCGTATAAGTCCTATATTCTTCTGACTCCTTAATTGCCTTAGCTAATTTATGAGCTTCATTATAAACATTACTCATTATCATAACCTCCTATAATATTTTGTATTATTTATAATATAATATCATTAATATTGGATATTGAATAGGCTCTATACCTTAAATATCCTAGCTTATTATATATAATAAGCTAGGATATTTTTTATACTTCCATTATTATAGGTAAAATCATTGGATTTCTTTTTATCTTTTCATATAAAAATCCTCTTAGTGCATCTCTTATATTGGATTTCAAGGTTGCCCAATCGGTTATATGTCTTTTCTCACATTCAGTCAGTACATCCCTTACAACTTTTCTTGACTCTTCCATTAAATCCTCTGATTCCCTAACATATACAAAACCTCTCGATATAATATCTGGTCCTGCAATCACTCTACCATCCTGCTTACTCATAGTCACAACTACAACTATTAATCCATCCTCAGATAAATGTTTTCTATCGCGTAATACAATATTTCCTACATCTCCAATACCTAAACCATCCACAAGAATATTCCCAGCTTGAACGCATTGATTAATATTTCCAGTGTCTTTTGTAAACTCAATAACTGAACCATTATTAGCTATAAAAATATTTTCCCTTGGCATACCTAGTTCTTCGGCTAATTCTGCATGCCTTTTTAAATGTCTATATTCACCATGGACTGGGATGAAAAACTTTGGTTTAAGCAGCGTATGGATTAACTTTAATTCTTCCTGACAAGCATGCCCTGATACATGGACATCTGCTAAGGATTCATAAATAACCTTGGTTCCAATCTCTACTAATTTATTTATTACTCTAGAGATAGTTTTTTCATTACCGGGTATAGGTGAAGCAGAAATCACCACTAAATCTTCAGGCACTAATTCTATCTTTCTATGTTCAGAAAAAGCCATTCTTGTTAAAGCTGACATTGGCTCTCCCTGACTGCCAGTAGTCAATATTACAATCTCATTGCTTGGGTATTTATCCATATCATTAATATCAATTAATGTATCTTCTTTTACCCTTAGATATCCTAAATCCTTGGCTACATTCATGGTATTTATCATACTTCTTCCTGAAACGATAACTTTTCTTCCATAAAGTTCCGCAGCATCTACCACTTGCTGTATCCTATGAACATTAGAAGCAAAAGTTGCCACAATTATCCTCTGAGGTGCTTTTAAAAATATATCATTAAAAGTATCTCCTACAGTCTTTTCCGACATAGTATATCCTGGTCTTTCTACATTTGTACTATCTGCTAATAATGCTAATACCCCTTTACTCCCAATCTCTGCAAACTTATGCAAATCAATATAATTATTGTTAATAGGAGTATAGTCTATCTTAAAATCCCCTGTATGAACCACAGTTCCTACGGGAGTATATATTGCAAGAGCAACACTATCCGGTATACTATGGCTGGTTTTTATGAATTCTATAGAAAAGCATCCTAACTTAATAGTATCATTTGCTCTTATTTCGTTCACTTTAACATTTTCAATTCTATGTTCTTTTAGTTTATTTTCCACTAGTCCTAAGGTAAGTTTAGTCCCATAAATAGGTATCTGTAACTTTTTAAGAATATAAGGTAATCCTCCAATGTGATCTTCATGACCATGAGTTAAAACTATCCCTTTAATCTTATCCTTATTTTTTAATAAATATGTTATATCAGGTATAACTACATCTATACCTAACATCTCATCTTCTGGAAAGCTTAAACCACAATCGACAACTATTATATCATCCTTATACTCGAACACAGTAATATTCTTCCCAATCTCGCCTAATCCGCCTAGTGGAATGATCTTTAACTTATTCGGTTTTCTTGCCATTTTATCATCTCCTCTTATAATTAATTTCTCCATTTAATAGAGTATATAATCATCAGATTACCGTATATTCTATTGAAAAAAATAAACCCCAAAATGGGATTTATTTTTGGCAATCAATACAGTATCCAAAAAATTTCACATTGTGATCTACAATTTTAAAACCATTTTCAACCTCAATTTGTGTTTCTAGATTTTCTAATAGATCCATTTTAACTTCCGTTACTTTTCCACATTTTAAGCATATTAAATGATGGTGATGGTGATTTTCCGAACTATAATTTAGCTCATATCTATTGTATCCATCATCAAAATTTAACCTATAAATAATATTTAACTTTTCTAATAGTTGTAAAGTTCTATATACTGTGGCTATGCCGATCTCTGGGTATTTAATCTTTACAATATCATAAATCTCTTCAGGATTTAAATGTTTATCATGATTTTCTATGATAACATCTAAGATTGCCCTTCTTTGGGTAGTCAGCTTATACCCATTTTCTTTAAACTTCTCCTTAACATCATCCATATTAATATCCATTTTTTCACCCGCTTATTATCCTATATTATAGAATATTTGATATCCCTTGATTTGTCAACCATTGATATCTATTGTAGCTTTTCTTTTTGTATTTCTTCATATACTTCAATAACTTCTTCAAGTTCATCCTCGTCATCAATACCAACTAATATAGGTTCCCCTAGTTCATCATATTCAATCCTTAAAAGATAAGTTAATGCTTCTATATCATCTAACGGCAACAATGCTGCATAGTCAATATCATCTAACCCAAAGGTTGCTAATACTTGAAACTCCTTTTCATTTCCCATTTCATCTAATAGAACTATTTTTTCATTCATCTCTTCACCCTCTTGCCTTTCTATCTAAATAAGTTTGCAGTATATATGTTGCTGCTATCTTATCAATAACCTTCTTTCTATTTCTTCTGCTCACATCACCTTCTATTAGTGTTCTTTCAGCAGCTATGGTAGTCAACCTTTCATCTTCTAAAATAATTTCTATCTTAATCCTTTTTTTCAATTTATCAACAAAACTTAATACTTTTTCTCCCTGAGGTCCTACAGTATTATTCATGTTTTTAGGAAATCCTATAACTATTTTATTGATATTGTACTCCTTTATAATATCTTCTATCTCTTTTATATCTTTTTTATTGCTTTCTCTTTTAATAGTTTTAAGACCTTGAGCCGTAAATAACAATGGATCACTTATGGCTACACCAATAGTCTTATCTCCTACATCTAATCCCATTATTCTATTCATAATCTCACCTATCTATATTACCTTTATGCAAAATTCCGGACAATTCCTTGCACAATATCCACATAAAATACATCTTTCATTTGGAGTTGCTTTTCCATCAATGATTTCAATTCCATTTTGTCTGCAAGTTTTAACGCAATTTCCACAACCTATGCAATAATCAGCAATAATTAATTTTCTCTTTTTCTTTTTCAAACTTTCACTTAAATATTCTGGTATTTCACCTGTTTCCATTAAATTCACATTGCAATCCACTTCTTCTCGAGACTGCATTCCAATCGCAAAGGAATGAATAGAGGGTATGTTTCTTACAAAATTAAACGCTTCTTTGGATTGACCAATTAAATGTCCACCCCCTAAGGGTTTCATTCCATAAATTCCTTTGCCCATATTATAAGCTTTCTCTATCATTTCTAACATATCATTAATAGTACCATCTTGAATTCCTATACCTGCCTTATTTACAATAGGATGAACCACTTCAATTTCATCATATTGAGTTGCAGCAAATACACCAGATACTCTATGAGTAGATATTCCTATTGCCTTTATTTTACCCATTTTTTTAGCCTTTAAAAAATATTCTATTGCCTCATAATGTCCTCTAACAGTATGTATACTTTCCTGCTCATGCAACAAAAATATATCGATATAATCAGTTTGTAACTCCTTTAATGCTAACTCCAAGCTTTCCGCTGCCATCTCTTTCGAGTATGCATAACATTTAGTTGCAATGACATAATCTTCTCTATTAATATTCTTTAATGCCTCTTTAATATATTGATAATTATCATATATTTCAGCCGTATCGATAAAATTAATACCCTTAGTATATGCATATTGAATAAGTTTTGCTCCTTCTTCAACAGATAAATTTGCTTGAAAGGGAGTCATAGTTAAAGAACCAAAGCAAAGCCTCGAAACTTCAATATCCGTATTTCCCAATTTTACTCTGTCCAATTAATCCACTTCCTGTTTAATATATCTTAATCGTCGTTATCATTATAAACAAAATATAATGGGGAGTATAACTCCAGATAAGTGCTATTACCGAACTTTTCATATTAATAAATTTACCAATACTCCCCACCACTTGGGTTCAAAGTCATCGGTAATAGCCTTTTCTTTGTCTAAATTTCTTGAAAATTATGAACGTTCTCTCCCCAAATCCCTAAATCCCGTTTTCATGAATTTTTCACATTCATAATCTAAATTATAAAATCCGATAATTTGATTATTAAGCTACTTAATCAATATCCAAGTAATCTTGTTTATATTTCCCTTTTAAAGCTCGTTTTCATTCTTCAAATAGTTTCCTAATATTTCTTCTAATAGTTCATCTCTTTCTATCTTTCTGATTAAACTCCTTGCATTATTATGACTCGTTATATAGGTTGGATCGCCAGATAAAATATATCCTATCATTTGGTTTATAGGGTCATAGCCTTTTTCTTTTAAAGCTTCATATACTGTAAATATAATTTTTTTTGCCTCATTTACATTTTCCTTTGGCGGTTCAAACTTCATGGTTTCATTAAAATTATTATTCACAAAAACACCCCCTATAGTATATATACCATATATTATATAATATACAGTATCAAAATAAACATTAGCCAATAAGTTGGCTAATATTTATTTTAATTGTTCTTTTATTATAGTAGGAACGATATTTAAAGCTTCTTCTACTTTAGTTATATCTTTACCTCCTGCTTGTGCCATATCTGGACGGCCTCCACCGCCGCCGCCAGTAACCTTAGCCACTTCTTTAATAATATTACCAGCATGAATGCCTTTTTTCACTATATCTTTAGTTACCATGGAAACAAAAGATATTTTTTCATTATAAACACTTGCTAAAACTATAACCCCAGACTCCATTCCGTTCTTTATTTCATCCCCTAAATTTCTTAAACTATTCATATCCATATTATTTATCTTATAGGTTATTAAGTCTATCCCATCGATATTTTTCTTTGTATCCAATATTTCATCAGCAATAGATAAGGCCATCTTAGACTTTAATGATTCTATTTCTTTTTCCTTATTTTTAACTTCTTCCACTATACTATGTGCTCTTTCAATTAAATCCTTTTTATTTGTTTTTAAAACATTACTAACTTCATCTAGATCCCTTTCTAATTCATTTAAATATTCATAAACAGCTTCTCCAGTAATGGCTTCAATCCTTCTAACTCCAGATGCAATACTTGATTCAGATATAATCTTAAATAATCCTATATTGCTGGTATTGTCAACATGGGTACCACCACATAGTTCCATAGAATAGTTGCCCATTTCCACTACTCTAACTCTATCCTTATATTTATCTTCAAATAGACCAACTACGCCCATTTCTTGAGATTCCTTCAATGAAGTTTCTATAGTTTTCACCTGTAGGGAATCTAAAATTCTTTCATTTACTATTCTTTCTATTTCTTTTAATTGTTCATTACTTACAGCTTCATAATGTGTAAAGTCAAATCTCAATCTATTGGGAAGTACAATAGAACCAGCTTGATTTACATGTTCCCCTAATACATCCTTTAAGGCCCTATGCAATAGATGAGTAGCTGAATGATTTCTCTTAATATTGTTTCTACGTTTTTTATCGACAATACAAATTACTTTATCAGCATCTTTTATACTGCCCTTCTCCACTTTAATAAGATGAATAATAGCTTGATCGTTTATCTTTTTTGTGTCCACAACTTCTGCTGTGAAGTTTTTATTTTTAATACAACCAGTATCTCCTACTTGTCCTCCTGATTCGGCATAGAATGGAGTTTCCTTTAATATAACAATTCCTTCTCTTCCTTCATCTATATTATCGACAATTTCTCCATCATAATACAATTCAATTACTTCCGTTTCCCATTCTGTATCTTCGTAACCCTTAAAAATAGTTTCATAGTTTTTACTTAATTCAATGGAGCTACTACTTTTCCAACCAGAATCGGAAAACTCTTCTCTAGCCTTCCTTGCTCTTTCTCTTTGTTCCTCCATATAAACATTAAATCCAACTTCATCTACAGCTAAGCCTTTTTCTTCTAATATTTCCCTTGTCAAATCTAATGGGAAACCGTAAGTATCATATAACTTAAAAGCTTTTTGTCCAATTAAACATTTTTCCTTATTATTTACCATATCCTCAATATATTCTTCTAATATATTAAGTCCTTGATAAATTGTCTCTTGAAATTTTTCTTCCTCAGCATTTATAACCTTCTTAATTTGCTCCTCCCTTTCCTTTAGCTCTGGGTATTGGACTTTCCATGATTCAATGACTCTTTCAACGATAGAATTTAAGAAAGCTCCTTCGATACCCAATAATTTTCCATGTCTTGCTGCTCTCCTTATTAGCCTTCTTAATACATAACCTCTTCCTTCATTGCTTGGTAGTACACCATCGGAAACCAAAAATGTCATAGCTCTAGTATGGTCAGTTATAACTCTAATAGAAGTATCGATTTTAGAATCCAATCCATAAGTTTCACCAGAGATTTTCTCTACAAATTCAAGAATTTTTCTAATCTCCCCTATTTCAAATATATTGTTTGCACCTTCAATAATAGTAGCAATTCTTTCAAGTCCCATTCCCGTATCAATATTAGGATGTTCTAATGGATGATATTTGCCATTTTCGTCCTTATCATACTGAGTAAAAACCAAATTCCAAATTTCAATAAATCTATCACATTCACATCCAGGTTTACAATCTGGTTTACCACAGCCATATTTCTCTCCTCTATCTATATGGATCTCAGAACAAGGACCACAAGGTCCTACTTCCAGTTCCCAAAAATTTTCTTCATCCAATCTCACTATTTTATCTTCATCTAATCCTATATCTTTATTCCATATTTCGAAAGCTTCATCATCATTTAAGTATATGGTAACCCATAAATCCTCTTTTGGAATCTCCATTCTCTCAGTTAAAAACTCCCAAGCCCATTCTATGGCTTCCTTTTTAAAATAATCTCCAAAAGAAAAGTTTCCAAGCATTTCAAAAAAAGTAGCATGTCTATCAGTCTTACCTACATTTTCTATATCTCCAGTCCTAATACATTTTTGACAAGTTGTAGCTCTCTTGCTAGGAGGAGTTTTTTCTCCAGTAAAATAAGGTTTCAATGGAGCCATACCTGCATTTATAAGTAGTAAACTCTTATCGTTCTTAGGTACTAGAGGAAAGCTTTCCATAATTAGATGATTTTTTTCTTCAAAAAATTTTAGAAATTCGTGTCTTATTTCATGTAACCCCATATTTTTCATCAGTTGTACACCTCTCCATAAATAATATTATTGCTATATTGAAAACAATATATTTCTATAAAACTATAAAATAAATGTCTAAAACAAACCCCAAACCTATATGTTATAAAAAATTCGTCCCCTACCTTAGGGACGAGAATTCACGTTCCTGTCTATATTTGGATTATAATTTAAACTTACGCTTTTGTCAACAAATTGAAACTAGGAAAACTACTCATCCCCTATATTTGGCTTTCTAATCATCTCCATAAAGAATCCGAACAATATTTTAATTATTGCTACAGTTGGAATAGAAAATATCATCCCAACAACTCCAAACATTCCACCACCTATTATTAAGGCAAGCAAAATAGTTATAGGATGTATTCCAGTGCTTTCTCCAATAATTTTAGGTGCCAATACATTGTTTTCCACCCACTGAATTCCAACAAATAATATAGCTACCCATAATGCTTTTATCGGGCTACTCAACAATGCAAAAAACACTGCAGGCAAAAATCCAATAAACGGTCCGAAATAAGGTATAATATCAGCTACCCCTGTTAATATGCCTATTACTATAGCAAAATCAACATTTAATATTAATAGTAAAATAGTAGTTGCAATACCTACATATACAGCTAAGAGTAGCCTTCCACGTATAAATTGACTTAAGGCCCTATCAATTTCTAAAAAGAGTTCTTTAACTTCCTTTCTTCGTTTTTTAGGTATAGTCAAATAAAGCTTATTCTTAAAATAATCTTTATCTTTAATAAAATAGAAGGTTAGAATTGGTATCAATATTAAACTGATTACCTTTGAAAAAGTAGATATTATACCTTCAATAAACTTGCTTATATTAGTAATAATCACATTTTCAATATCATTGGCACTATTTAATATTACTTCTTCTATGCTTTTAAATATAGGGGGCATATTATCCATGTTTATTACATACTTAGCATATATACGATCAACAATTCTAGATATCTCTTCAATGTATGATGGGAGTACTGATAATAACCTTTTCATTTCTTTCCCTGTCTTTGGTATTACTAAAACTGATAAGAATATCATAATTCCAATGATAACTAAATAAATTAAGATAACTCCTATTCCTCTGCTTATTTTATGTTTTTCAAAAAAGTTAACAATAGGATTCAACAGATAAGCTAGTATAGCAGAAATTATTATGGTATATATGGTATCCGATATAATTTCATGTTTTTTAACCAATAGATAGATTATATATATCAATAATAAAGCAATAATTACAGGCAGTGCTTTTTTTCTATTGATTTTTATCTTTTTATTGTCATCAACATATCTATTCCCTATCCCAATTAAATAATAAATCACAAGAACTATAAGTACAGAAATTAAAATAATTAAATTTCTAATTAAAGTTGACTGTTGTATATTCATTTACTTGTCTCCCTTTTCATTAACTTAATAGGCAGCATAAGCTGCCTATCTCCACAATGAATTCATACCATTTTTTAAAGTAGAAGTTGCTCTCTTAGCAGTTCTTGCAATTTTCTTCCTTTGTATAGGGCTCATTCTAGTTCCAAACATCATACCTAACGATGTCCCTACAATAGTTCCAAACAATGCCCCATTTTTGAACCCATTATTATTCATATTTATCCTCTCCTTTACTATTTGTAACTATTATTTTCTCACTGGATAGATAATTAATTCTATTAATTTTTTGTAATAATAGTTATTTTTACTAATTTAAATCTTTACTGGATACGGAGATATACTCTTCTCCAATTATTGTATTTTCAAAGAGAGGCATATAATTTCTACCTTTCAACAAGTCTTCAAATACTCCTTCTGTAATTATAAAACCTTCTACCAACCCATTTAACTTGTTTATTACTACATCTTTTATATATCCAATACATTCCCCATTTTCATTTCTAATTTCCTTATCTATATATTTAAAACTTTCTTTAATATCTTCTTCTAATTTTTCTTCAAATATTTTACTATTTTTTAAATACAATGCTTGATTATTTTCTAAAAATTGGACATCTTCATAGAACACAGGAGCTTTATTTCTTATTAAGTTATCATTTTTTACAACTAAATAACTAATTTTTTTAAAATCCTCAGAATAAATTACATCAAATATACTGCCTATAATATCTCCTGTTTCTTTGTCAATTAATTTATATGTTACTAATTGCTTATACCTAATCACAAATATGCCCCTCTTTCATTTTATTGCTTAATTTATTATTCCAAATAAAAAGGGATTTTATTAAGTCAAATTTGTCCATTTTCATCGAATTCATAAATTAAAATTTATAAGAGGGGCATACCAAATTTAAAATTCTTTTAATTCATGGTGATCATGAGGATCTTCTGTTGGATCAAAGTCTTCCAATCCTTTTATCTGAACATTATTCTTCTTTGAATAATCGAATAAGGCTGCTTTAATAGCTTGTTCTGCTAAAACAGAGCAATGCATTTTTATAGGAGGTAGTCCATCTAAAGCTTCCGCTACTGCCTTATTGGTTACTTCCATAGCCTCTTCTATAGTTTTACCTTTTATTATCTCCGTTGCCATACTAGATGAAGCAATAGCAGAACCACAACCAAAAGTTTTAAATTTTACATCTACAATAACTCCATCTTCTATCTTTAAATACATCTTCATTATATCTCCGCATCTAGGATTTCCTACTTCTCCTATACCATCAGCGTTTTCAATTTCTCCTACATTTCTTGGATTTCTAAAATGCTCCATAACTTTTTCTGAGTACATTTATTTGTCCTCCTTTATTTTTTCATATAATGGCGACATAGCTCTTAATCTTGATACTATTTCTATAAGCTTTTCAACTACATAATCTACCTCTTCTTCGGTATTAAAATCTCCTAATGTAAGTCTTAAAGATCCATGAGCTATTTCATGGGGAAGACCTATAGCTAATAGTACATGTGATGGATCCAAAGTTCCTGATGTACATGCAGAACCACTAGAACCTGCAATACCTTCCATATCTAAACTCAACAATAGGGACTCCCCTTCAATAAATTCAAAACATAAATTCACATTTCCTGGTAATCTATTTGTTGGATGACCGTTTAGTCTAACATGGTCTATATTTTTAAATACCTTATCTATTAGCTTCTCCCTTAGGCTTATCAATCTTTCATTATGCTCATCTACATTTTCATAGGCTAGTTCTATAGCTTTACCCATTCCCACAATCCCGGGAACATTTTCAGTACCAGCTCTACGATTTCTTTCTTGTCCTCCACCTGTAATAAGAGGATCTATCTTGACACCTTGTCTAATATATAATGCTCCTATTCCTTTTGGACCATAAAATTTATGGGCAGACATGGATAATATATCTATGTTTAACTCATTTACATCAATTTTTATATGACCTACTGCTTGGACTGCATCGGTATGAAAATATACACCCTTTTCTTTCGCTATTTCTCCTATTTCTTTAATAGGTTGAATAGTGCCTATCTCATTGTTAGCAAACATAATAGAGATAAGAATTGTATCGTCGGTAATAGATTCTCTCAACTGATTTAAATCCACAATTCCATATTCATCTACATCTAAATAAGTAACCCTAAATCCTTGTTTTTCTAAGTATTGACAAGTATGAAGTATTCCGTGATGTTCAATCTTTGAAGTTATAATATGATTACCTTTTTTTCTATTAGCGAAAGCTACACCTTTTAAAGCCCAATTATCAGCTTCAGAACCTCCAGCAGTAAAAAATACTTCTCTTGAATTTGCACCAATTGCTTTAGCTATTTTTTCTCTAGATGCTTCAACAGCAACCTTAGATTGACTTCCTAGAGAATATATACTTGATGGATTCCCATATTTTTCAGTGAAATATGGAAGCATCTCCTCTAAAACCTCCTTTTTCACTGGCGTTGTAGCAGAATTATCCATATATATAAATTTCTCCATTTTCTCTCCTCCTAAGCCTTATTTTTATTATTTATCATTTTTACTCGTTCATCGAGCATATCTTTTAATGTTATTGAATCTATGACCTCATTAATACAGTCCCTAATCCGCACCCACACCAATCTTGTAACACAGCTTTCTTCTTGCTCACACTCATATGCTTCGTCAATTACACAATCAGCTGGGGCTAGATTTCCTTCAAGTATGCGGAGAATGCTTCCTACAGTAATTTCTTCTGGTGGCTTTGCTAACATATACCCACCTTGTGCACCTCTTACGCTATTTAAAAGGCCTTCTTTTCTAAGTGCCGATACCAATTGCTCTAAATAATTTTCTGATAAATTTTGTTCATCTGCAATATTCTTCAAAGGTACTGGACCTTCACCATAGTGAACAGCCAATTGAAACATAGCTTTCAGCCCATATCTTCCCCTTGTAGATAGTTTCATTTAACCACCTCTTTTAATCCCAACCAATCTACTTGGTTTTCTTTCTTAAGTATATTATACCCTACTATTTTTGTCAACATTCAAATATAATATATTTTTAGCAATAAAAAAAGAAGAGCTTTCGCTCCCCTCTTTACAGAATTAGTCGCACATAATATCATCAAATTGTGGTGGGAAAAAGTCTGGAAATNGGTATTAATAATTGTACTGTTCCAACAACTTTAACTATAATATATACTCCTACTGCAAAGGTTAATGTCTTTCCTGTTTGAATAGGTTGACCTAATACTAATGAACTGGTTTCCACTACTATTTTAAATTCGAATTCATCTCTTGCCTCTGGTATAAATAAGATAATATCTTCACAAATGTCTGGTAAACATCCTGAAACTATAGCGCCCTCCTTAGTTATTACTTCAAAAGGTATTCTCAATGTAAATCTTACTCTTCCAAAATTAGGTCTATTCTCAATATCTGACAATACAAGAGTTCCAGGTACAATAAATCCAGGTTTATACCTTATGCTTTTAAAAGTTTTTCCATCTAGATCCACTTCTACTTTAGGAAAACATTCCCTTTGCTGACAACTAGCAAAAACTTTATCTGCAATTATGCAGTCATTTTCGAAGCATCCAACCATTTCCACGACTGCGTTTTCAAGATCTAAATCTTTCATTACTATTTCACTCCTTTATATTTAATAAAATCACTTTTACTTACATATTATGAAGTAAGGATACTTTTGTGCCATTTTTATAGCAATAGGAGGTAATAAAATGAATAAATTTTTAATCAATAATAATTTAATCATAAACTCTAAAGGAGAGATCATCTTATTCAATTTGGATAATCAAAATGAAGTCAAATATACTAAATATGGAGTTTCAAACAAGCAAAAGGAAACTTTATCATTTCATCAGAACAATATATTTAGGTACGCAGTAACAATTGATATGAGAGATAATATACATTTAATAACACTGACTAAACTAGGAGAACTAAATTATTCCATCTGTAAAGATAATAATTGGTCTAATGCAATGATTGCAAAGTTCGATTTCAAATCCAATATGTACAATTATATGGACATACTACTAGAGGATAAAAGCGTCAATATTATCTATAACTACGCCAACCTAATAAACTCTAAACTTTGGACTATCCAACATGTAATAGGAAGTAAACAGAATTGGGATAAATATAATATTGTAAGCTTTATGGCAGATAAAACATTTGCTCAGTTTCATACGGATATAGATTCCTTTGGTACCATACATCTATTATATAGCTCTATGGAAGGTAAGAGTTATCATATTTATCATACCTTTTATAATTCTTATACGAAAAAATGGAATCCTATCCCGAAAAAACTATCTTCACCAAATACCAGTACTCTATTTCCGTATTTATTCGTTGATACCAAAGACAATCTTCATGCAGTATGGTTAGAGAAATTAAATATGGATAATACATTGAAATATTGTAGATTGTCCTCAAAAGAAAATGAAAAATATATATGGAAGCAAATAAAGATTCCATATATATCAGATTGCAATAATATGCCAATAATTAGTGAAGAAAAAGGAATATTAAAAATAATATATTCAGCAAACAAAAGTATTGGATTTCTATATTCGTCGGATAATGGAACCAACTGGTATAAAGGTGACGAATTAGAAATTGATCCTTCTAAGGTTAGTTTAGTTAAAGTTTCAGAAAACTTTACTAAGTCAGATCAAATTAAAATCAATCATGCTTATTGTACTATTGATCAATCCCTATATTTCTATTTCTTAAACTCCATTACCCCAATAGATACCATCAATACGGATAATCCTTCTGAAGATGAACCTATTTCGCAAATAGAGATGGTTGATTCTCAAAAGGAAATAATAGAATCTCAAGAAAAAATAATAGGCTCTCAAGAAGAAATAACTTTAAAGGCTAATAATATATTAAAAACCCAAGAATCGATAATTTTAAAAATCAATAGTCTATTGGAGAGTCAAGAGGAAATAGCCTTAAAAGTTAATAATCTATTAGAAAGCCAAGAAGAAATAAAAAATAGCTTATATAAAACTATAGATTCTCAAAATAGAATAGAAGAAAAAATAGAAAATATATTTGAAACGTTAAATGCCGAAAAAAATTCTATTTTTGATAAATTATTTCGTTCATCTAAATAACTACCTTCTTAACTGACCTTTTACCATCCTTTCTTTCAAAGAAGTAAACATCCCCTAATTTAACTCCTAACTTTTGTGCTTCTACTTTTAATATACCTAAATCGCCTATATTAGCAAATTTAATAGAATAACTACATCCAGCTTTTATCTCACATGGAGTGGATATAAGCTGGAATTGTTTATATCCTAGTCCATCCAATATTGAATATAAATATATTGCCATATTCTTAGTATCAAATGCACATATATAATATTTGCTGTCATAGCTCATAATTCTTCCCCCTTTATAATATAAATATATTTTTCACTCATTCAAATGGTTACAGGTTTATTAAATAACATATAAATCATCTAAATGCTTTGATTTTTAAATATATCTATACTAAGAAGTAATTATAAGATAACAACACTATAAATTATATAAAAATAACTTGGTGTTTTTACCTACTAACAGTCTATTTATTCTTTTAAATCCTTTTTCATTATTTATTATAGAACCTTCTCCAATAATAGAATTTTCTATAGGAATATTAATCCCTGAAATAACACATTCATCAAATATTATAGAATTCTCTACATTGGATTTATCTATGTTTACTTCTTTTCCTATAGATGTATATGGTCCTATATAGGAATACTTTATAATTGAATTCTCTCCAACTATTATTGGACCGCGGATTATACTATTGTATATAACCGCACCTTCTTCAAGAATAACTTTTCCGCAGACATGGGAGTTTATAAGCTCTCCTTTTATATCATCATTAATATAAGATAATTTATTGACATTTTCATCTACTACATCTTTAGAGCTTTCTATATTTCTCCAGTTACCTTCCAAAATTTCATAATCTACATTATATCCATTCTGAAAAAGCCATTTTATAGCATAAATTATTCCGTATTCTCCATGACTAGAATTTTTAACTTCTTTAAATGCTCTAAAAATATTTTTATCAAAAGCATATATACCTGTAATAGCCCAATTACTAAAAGCCCTTTTTGGCTTTTCCTCTAGATTTATTATTTTACTATCTCCTATATAAGCTACATCATATTTTTCAGGATTATCTACTTCCTTTAATAAAATCTTACAGTTTTTCTTGCTAGTAATAAAATCTGCAGCAAACTTTTTTAAATCGATATCAAAAGAATTACCCCCTAATACCATAATAAACTTTTCATTACCTATAAATTTTTCAACAGATAAAATATGGTGGACAATACCTTGGGTATTGTCGTAAGTTATATATTGAAAATCATTATTAAAATATTTACTCAATGTACTTTGAAATATAGTTTTACTGCTTTCATTTACAATTATCCCAATTTCTCTTATGCCTGAATTTAATAAAAGTTCTAAAGTATGAACCAATAACGGTTTATTAGCTAATGGAATTAGTTGTTTTGGAGTCGTATAGGTAATAGGTTTTAGTCTTGTATCCTTTCCTCCACACAATATTATTCCCTTCAATTTAATCCCTCCACTTAACCATAATTATTTTTATACTTAATGTTTATAGCGAGGGATCTTTATATATTCCAAATTAAATTTTAGAACCTTTATAAATTAAAAAAGCTAGGATTTCTCCTAGCTTTCATATATTTTAAAGTCCTAATTTTACTCTAAGTTTCTCTAACATATCTTTTGTCATAGCATCTAAATCGTATTTAGGATCCCAGCCCCATTCTTCTCTTGCAGCAGAATCGTCTAAAGAATTTGGCCATGAATTTGCTATGGCTTGTCTTGCTGGATCTACATCATAATCCAATTCAAATTCTGGAATAAATTTCTTTATTGAAGCAGCAATTTCTTCTGGTTCAAAACTCATTGCAGTAATATTAAATGCATTTCTATGGATAAGTTTTGATGGATCTGCTTCTAACAATTGAGTTATAGCATTTAATGCATCTGGCATATACATCATGTCCATCTTTGTTCCTTTATCTATAAAACTAGTATATTTCTTATTTTTTAATGCATCGTAGTAGATATGTACTGCATAATCAGTAGTTCCACCACCTGGTAAAGTTTCATAGGATATTAGCCCTGGAAAACGTACACCTCTTGTATCTACTCCGAACTTTTCATAATAATAGTCACATAGTAATTCTCCTGCAACTTTTGTTACTCCATACATAGTGTTTGGTCTTTGTATAGTGTCTTGTGGTGTGTTATCTTTTGGAGTTGAAGGTCCAAATGCTGCTATAGAACTAGGTGTAAATACAGCACAGTTCTCTTCTCTTGCTACCTCTAAAACATTATATAGTCCATTCATGTTAACATCCCATGCTTGGGCAGGATTTTGTTCACCTACAGCAGATAATATTGCAGCAAGATGGATTATAGTATTTACTTTGTGCTTTTTAACTACTTCAGCTAATCCTTTGCCATCTGTTACATTAACGATTTCAAAGACTCCTGATTCCATTAAAGCTTCATGGCCTTCTTTGACCCTTCTACTACTAGCAATTACATTTTCATTACCATATATTTTTCTTAAACCCATAGTAAGCTCAGAACCAATTTGTCCCAATGCTCCAGTCACTAAAATTTTTTTCATTACAAACACCTCCAACAATATTAAAAGTACATGCATCGTCATAATTATATCATACTTATACTATAAAATCATATACTTACTTTAATCTATTGTGCTAGTTAATTTAATTAAAATTAATAGCAAAAATTACAAGATAAAAAACTCCAGCAATTATGTTAACCTATCATTGACAACCAATCAAGATAGGAGGATAACATATGCTAGAGTTTACTAATAAATATTCTATCAAAGAAATTACTGATTTAAAAGACTTTATTACAGTCATTTATATCCTAATTGACGATATTTACCAGGAGACTACTCCAGCACATATTAAGGAACGTCGAAATATCAAGGATGCTATCCTAAGTGATAGTGAAATAATTACCATTAGTATCGTTGGTGAACTCTTAACCATTGATTCAGAAAAAGCTTGGTTAGGGTTCTGCAGAAAGAATTTAAAGGATTTGTTCCCAAAGTTCTGTGACAGAACTAGATTTAACAGAACTCGTAGAGCCTTACACGCAGTGATTGATGGAATCCGTAAACAACTTACTTATATTTTAGGATACCGAGAGCAATCGACTAGAATTATAGATAGTATTCCTATTCCTGTATGCAAGTTTGGTAGAGCACATTTTCACAAATCCTTTAAAGTTGATGCAGCTTATGGATACTGTGCTTCTAAAAAAGAAACCTATTATGGTTTCAAGCTACATGTTCTTACTACAGTAGATGGTTATGTTACAGATTTCGTCCTTGCTCCAGCCAATATTGATGATAGAGAAGCTGTATGGGAGTTAGTTGAGAGTTATAATCATATAACTATTCTAGGTGATAAAGGGTATATCAATAAGTATTTATCTCCAGATTTAAAAACTGAAAAAGGAATTCAGCTGATATTTATGAAAAGAGATAATACTAAAAACCCTCATCCTAAATGGCTTCGTCAACATATTTTTAAACTTAGAAGACGAATTGAAACCACTTTTTCACAATTAACGGAGCAACTAAATATCAATAAAGTCTTATCAAAATCTTTATTGGGTCTTATTACAAGGCTTAGAACAAAGATTTTAGCTCATAACCTCTGTTACAGCATTAATAAGATATTAGGTAATAACATAAATCTAGGACACATTAAAGAACTTATATTCGGATAATATATCCAAATCATTTTCTTAAGGGGTATCCTTTTTTCTAAAAAATAATTGATAATCTTATCCAGTTTAAGATTTACTAGCACATTAGGTTACTTTAATAAAAACATATTCCAATCCCTTTAGGTCCTAAATGGCAACCAATAACAGGTCCTAGCTCATCTACAGAGACCTGAGCCTTTGGAAATTTGTCTTTCAAACTTTCCATAATCTTTAGGGCTTCTTTTTCATTAATAGCATGGCATATGCCTATTTTCTCAACTTCACTAGGAAGTTTATCAATTATCCCATTGATTGCTTTGTTCTTTCCACGTACCTTTTCTAATAGCTTCAATTCCCCTTCTTCTAGCTCAATAATAGGTTTAATGTTTAACACGGAACCAATGGTAGTTTGAAAGCTAGTAAGCCTGCCTCCCCTTCTTAAATATTCCAATGTATCAACAGTTAAATATACATGCATATTATATTTTTTTCTTTCAATATAATCTACTATTTCTTCTCTACCCTTTCCTTCCTCTATCATCCTTAAGGCATCCTCTATTAGAAATCTTATGTTAGAAGCAGCTTGTAGAGAATCTATAATAGTAATCCTTTCATCCTCTAACATGTTCTTTGCTAAAAGGCCGCTATTGTAAGTTCCACTTAATTTAGAGGATAAAAGTATAACTATTATTTCATCATATCCTTCATCAAAGGCTTTCTCAAACTCAGCTATAAAATTTCCTACTGCTGGTTGAGATGTAGTTGGAAATAAATTTGTGCTACTTAGTTTATTAAAAAATTCATCAAATTCTCCAGGATATCCTTCTTTCTCTGCAACACCATCAAGAGTATAATTCAATGGTACTATGGATATATGATTTTTCTCTGCATATTCTTTTTTAATATAACTAGTACTATCAGTTACTATTTTTATTTTTTTCATAGACTCACCTCACATTAATATTTATTCTATATATAGATTATCCTATTATAAACAAAAAATATATAAGTTTCAATAATAAAAAAGGATTTTGATTGTTAGTTATTTAACATTACCTTATGAAAGTTATGATTTTATACCAATATATGGTATAATAATTTGTGTTTTGTAATTATAAAAATGATAATTTTATCCGCTTAGAAAAAACAACAAATTGGAAAAAGAAAATTTGAAATACTAAAAAGCGAGGTGTCTAAATGCTTAATTATTGTAGAAATTGTGGGCAATATCATGCTGATAAAATTATATCAGAGGATGGAAAAACTATGATATGTCCAAATTGTAATGAAGAACAACCATTAAAGCAATTACCCTTATTTATTATTACGGGAGCAAGTGGTGTTGGTAAGTCAACGCTATCTATTGAATTATATAAAAAGGAAAAAGATTATATAGTCTTAGAATCCGACATTTTATGGTTTGAATTCTTTAATGATTTTAAAGATAACTATCGAACTTATAGAGAAACTTGGCTTCGGGTATGTAAGAATATATCTCAAATAGGAAAGCCTGTTGTATTATGTGGATGTTCTATCCCTGAACAATTTGAAAACTGTATAGAACGTCGATATCTTTCAAAAATACATTATTTAGCTTGTGTATGTGATTCTGATCTGCTTGAAAAAAGATTAAGAGAAGGAAGAAATATAAATGATGAAAATTGGATACAAAACTCTATTTCATTTAATCAATGGCTAAAAGATAATGCATATAAGACAGAACCTAATATTATGTTATTAGATACATCAACAAAGTCAGTTGAGGAATCGTCTAAATTTGTTGACGAATGGATTATGGAAAGATTATAAAAATTATTCTTGTATAATAAATAATCTAATTATGTTACATTCTTTGTAAAATATAAATCAACATATACAAAAGGAGATAGATTAAATGATGATAGTTTATACCATATCTTTATTATCACTATGCTTTCTTGTAATAATTATGGTTACTTGCTTTCATTATAAAAGAGTAGCCAACAACAAGGGACGAAAAAGAGATGTAATTATTGTACTTGGCTATCATGTAAGGAAAGATGGAAATTTATCGTCAATTTTACGTGAACGAATAAATAAAGCAGCAGAATTGTATCATGAAGAAATTGCTAAAACTGTAATTTGCACTGGTGCAGCTGTTGCCAACGACTATATTGAAGCTGATGTTATGGCAGATGCTTTGATTGAATTAGGAGTTCCCGATTGTGATATAATATGTGAAAAATTTGCAAAAAATACATATGAAAACTTAGTGAATTCAAAGGAAATTATGCAGGACAAAAAACTTAAAACAGCAGTTATTGTATCCTCACCTTGGCATTTACGAAAAGCTAGCTCATATGCTTTTAAAGTTGGTATGGATCATACGATGGAAAAGTCTAAAATTCCACATGAATATCTAATAATAGGTGGATGGGTAATTTACCTCTATTATTATACACAGATGTTTATAAACCTTTTTCGTTATCGTAAAAATAGACAATAAAACTATATCATATCCTTTATATTTCATGTACAATTTTTAACAGATTATAAGCCTATATCTTAATTGCCATGAGGCATAAGATATAGGCTTCAATATATTCTATAAAATACTTGTTAAAACTCCTTATACAAGTATTTTATATTTGAAATAGTAGCCCACCCAATGGAATTCCAAAATTCTTCTGAACCTGGATTGTTGATATTTATAAATAAAAATCCAGTAGTTATCCCAGCCTTTTTTAATTCTTCTAAAGAGCGCTGCTCCATCTTTCTTCCAATGCCTTTATTTCTATATTTTTCATAAACTGCTGTATTATAAATAGAACCCCTTCTGCCATCATGCCCACACATTAAAGCACCAACTATCTCTCCGCTTTTAGTACATGCTACAGAGCTTAACTCAGGATTTCTATTTAGATATCTTATTAAAATTTCTTTGGTCTCAAAGCCTTCTGAAAATCCTACATTAAAAGATATTCTCCATAATTTAAGAGCTTCATCTAAATCCAACTCCTTCATTCCACGAATTATTGTTTAATCACCTCATATTTCCTTATTAGTCTATAAATCATATCATACATTGATGTTATTATATTATATTCTATTTTTATCAATTATTCTTTTGTATATTTTAAGGTTTCCTTAAATTCAATAATGGAAATCACTCTCTAATATTCTTCGTAAATGGAGTTTAATAAATATAAAATTACGCCTTTAAATTGTAAGGATTCTATATCCGACTTTAAAACTTTTATCTGTTCATACTCTTGTATAGAAAAATCGTCAATGGGATTTAAATATATATAATCTTCTTTTATTGAATCAATATAGCCCAAATAATTATCATCATCTTTTAAACATAATGAAATAACTCTTTCCTCTAAAAGTTCTTTTTGCAAAATATCCTCTAATAAATTATCAATTTTTTCGTCAATTGTATCTAAGGATAACTTATCATAAATGTTCATTTTTTGGGATATTTCAATATATTTACTTATAACTTCTAAATAATCAGTATCTATTTCAATATTAGAAATAGTACAATTTCTAATCAACTCATAGCTAGAAAAACAGCCATTCGTATCGACAGATTCTATTAGACAAAATTCTGAATCATAGTCAACTACATATCCAACAAAAAAGCTATCCTCCTCATCATTTACATATAATTCAACTAATTTGTTCATAAAGCTTTCTAAGTTTAACAAATTTACCACCGTCCTTAATATAATATGTACCAGATTATACTATAACTGTTGTAAAATTTAAAATGAAATAATAAAGGCTGCTGAGAAAAAGCAAGCAAGTTTACGACAATTTTCTCTCAGTAGCCTATTAGCATAGCATTTTAACTATATTGAATTATTTTACCACTATGTTATATATCTTTCCCATGACGAATATTTCTTTTACAATTTGTTTTCCTTCTAAATACTTCATAATACTCTCGTCCTCTTTAGCTTTTTCTCTAACTGTATCTTGAGTATCATCTATTTTCACAACGACTTTTCCTCTGACTTTCCCATTGACTTGTACTGGCATTTCAATTACTTCATCTTGAATTTTATCTTCATCATATTGAGGCCATACTTGCTCATTTAGCATGCCGCCAAGATTAATAGTCTCCCATAATTCTTCAGTTATATGAGGCGCTACTGGGTTTAATAGGATTAAATATGTTCTTAAATCCGCCTTTGTTATTTTTCCCTTTTCATTAAACTCATTTAACAATGACATCAAAGCTGCTATAGCAGTATTAAACTTTAAAGTTTCGTAATCCTCAGATACCTTTTTAATAGTTTTATGGATACTTACCTCTAGTTCCTTAGAATAATCCTCTCCATCGGTAACAATATCTTGTAGCCTCCAAACCCTTTCTAAGAATCTTCTACACCCTTTAACACCATTTTCCGACCATGGAACCGACTTTTCAAAATCTCCAATGAACATTTCATAGGCTCTCAATGTATCTGCCCCATATTTATTTACAATATCATCTGGGTTAATTACATTGCCTCTGGATTTAGACATCTTTTCATTATTTCCACCAAGTATCATACCATGAGATGTTCTCTTGCTATAAGGTTCTTTACAGGATACTACCCCTATATCATATAGGAACTTATGCCAAAATCTTGAATAAAGTAAATGTAGTGTTGTATGTTCCATTCCACCATTATACCAATCTATTGGCATCCAATAATCTAATTCTTCCTTGGAAGCTATTGCATTATCGTTATGAGGATCTATATATCTTAAGAAATACCAAGAAGACCCTGCCCATTGAGGCATAGTATCTGTTTCTCTTTTAGCTTTACCTCCACATTTTGGACAAGTAGTGTTTACCCAATCCGTCATATTCGCTAATGGTGATTCTCCTGTATCCGTAGGCTCATAGTTTTCTACTTCTGGTAACATAACTGGTAGTTCATCTTCTGGCACTGGAACCCAACCGCATTTATCACAATGAATCAATGGTATAGGTTCACCCCAGTATCTTTGACGTGAAAATACCCAGTCTCTTAATTTATAGTTAACCTTCTTGTGTCCTAAACCTTGCTCTTGTAGCCAATCACTTATCTTCTTCTGTGCTTCTTTCACTTCCAAACCATTGATAATCCCTGAATTGACTAAAACACCTGAGCCAGTATCCGTATAGGCTTCCTTATCTACATCTCCACCTTTTACAACTTCTATTATAGGTAAATTAAATTTCTTAGCAAATTCCCAGTCCCTACTATCATGAGCCGGCACTGCCATAATGGCACCTGTTCCATAACTCATCAACACATAATCGGATATCCATATTGGTATTTCCTTCTGTGTAACTGGATTTATTGCTCTAACTCCCTTAATCTCCACTCCTGTTTTTTCCTTTGATAATTCAGTTCTTTCAAAATCAGATTTCTTACTTGCATATTCTTGATATTCTTTTATTTCATCCATGTTTTCAATACTATCTTTATATTTTTCAATCAATGGATGTTCAGCAGCAATAACCATATAAGTCGCTCCATATAAGGTATCTGGTCGGGTGGTGAATACCTTTAATATATCTTCTTTTCCACTCAATTTAAAATCTACTTCCATACCTTCAGAACGACCAATCCAATTGGTCTGTTGAATCTTAACACTATCTATATAATCTACTGTATCCAAATCGTCTATTAACCTATCAGCATATTCAGTGATCTTTAGCATCCATTGGTTTTTAGTCTTTCTTATTACTTCTCCTCCACATCTTTCACAGCCTCCAGCTACTACCTCTTCATTTGCAAGACCTACTTTACAAGATGGACACCAATTTATAGGCATTTCATGCTTATAAGCTAATCCTTTTTCAAACATCTTAATGAATATCCACTGAGTCCATTTATAGTAGTTAGGATCTGTTGTATTTATTTCCTTTGACCAATCAAAAGAAAAACCTATAGATTGTAATTGTCTCTTAAACATTGCAACATTTCTCTTTGTAACTTCCTTAGGATGAACTTTGTTTTTTATAGCAAAGTTCTCTGTAGGCAATCCAAAAGCATCCCATCCCATAGGAAAAAGAACATTATAGCCTTGGAACCTTTTCTTTCTAGAAACTATGTCTAGAGCAGTATATGGTCTTGGATGCCCTACATGTAGCCCTTGTCCAGATGGATAAGGAAACTCAATTAAAGCATAAAACTTAAGTCTAGTCTTATCTTTACTGGTTTCAAACACCTTGTTTTTTTCCCAAATATCCTGCCATTTCTTTTCGATTTCATTTGGTTTATATTCTCTCATCTTTTTACCTCCTTAATTTCTATACAAATAAAAACCCTTCGTCAAAAAATAGAGACGAAAGGTTTATTCCGCGGTACCACCCTAATTGATAGTATTACTATCCTCTTAAAACCATAACGACGTTTTGCCGGCTAAAGCTACTTTACTTCACCTTAACTACTCAGAGACGAGTTCAGCTTCAAGCAATACTGTCTCTCACCCTACGACAGCTCTCTGTAATTGATTTATGGCTTACTACTTCTCTTCCTCGTTTTATATCATTTTGTGTATTATAGCAAATATATTATCTAAAATCAAGGTGTTTTTAAAATTCTGCTGATTTTACTGTTCTTGGAAAAGGTATGACATCCCTAATATTTGTCATTCCTGTAATGTACATAATGGCTCTTTCAAATCCTAATCCAAAACCTGCATGTTTAGTTCCACCATATTTTCTCAATTCTAAATACCACCAATAATCCTTTTTATCCATTCCCATTTCTTCAATTCTTTTTTCCAAAATATCCAATCTTTCTTCCCTTTGACTTCCTCCTATTATTTCACCAACTCCTGGTACGAGTAAATCCATAGCTGCTACAGTCTTTCCATCATCGTTTAGTCTCATATAGAAAGCTTTTATTTCCTTAGGATAATCTATGACGAATACAGGGCCTTTAAATACCTTTTCTGAAATATATCTTTCATGTTCTGTTTGTAAATCCATTCCCCATTCTACAGGATAGTTAAATTCCTCTCCTGATTTTTTAAGTATATCTATAGCTTCAGTATATGTTATACATCCAAAATCTGAATTAACTATGTTCTCCAGCCTTTCAATAAGTCCCTTGTCAATAAACGAATTGAAGAACTTCATTTCTTCTGGTGCATTTTCCATTACATAGCTTATTATATACTTCATCATGTCTTCTGCTAATTTTCTATCATCCTTTAAATCAGCAAAAGCAATCTCTGGTTCTATCATCCAAAATTCTGCTGCGTGTCTTGCAGTATTTGAATTTTCTGCTCTAAAGGTAGGACCAAAAGTGTATACATTTTTAAAAGCTAAAGCATAAGCTTCCGCTTCTAATTGTCCACTTACGGTTAAATTGGTCTCTTTTCCAAAAAAGTCCTTGGTATAATCCACCTTGTTTTCATCATTCAAAGGCATATCAGTTAAATCAAGATTTGTTACTTGAAACATTTCTCCAGCACCTTCAGCATCGCTGCCCGTTATAATTGGTGTATGAACGTATACAAAACCTCTCTCCTGGAAAAATTTATGGATTGCATAAGCAGTCAAAGACCTTACTCTAAAAACGGCATTAAAAGTATTACTTCTCGGTCTTAAATGGGCAATACTCCTTAAATACTCAAATGAATGTCGTTTCTTTTGCAAAGGATAATCATTGTCCGAGTAGCCTTCTATCACTACTTCTTTAGCTTGTATTTCAAAAGGCTGTTTTGCCCCCGGAGTTGATACTAATACTCCTTTTACAGCTATTGCACTGCTAATAGGTAATTTTCCTACTTCTTTAAAATTATCTAATTCCTCATTAAAAACTACTTGTAAATTGCTAAAAAATGTACCATCGTTTATTTCTATAAATCCAAACTTCTTTGATGATCTTAAGGTTCTAATCCAACCTTCAACTTCTATTTCTTTGTTTAAAAATTTTTCTGATTCTCTAAATATCTCCTTAATACTTACTTTCATATATATTCTCCTTTCCAATTATAATCAAATAAAAAAAACCCCTCATCCCGAAAGGGACGAAAGGTTCGCGGTACCACCCTAATTGCTAAAAATAGCCACTCAAAATACACAATCATGTATATCACAAATAACGATGTGAATCCGTCTAAGCCTACTCTCAAAATGATTTCGATTAGAAACTCAAGGATGTTCTTCAATATAAGTCTCGTATTGGGTTCTCACTTAACCCCAACTCCCTTGGACTACCTCTTATATTTACTCTTCCTATCACAGTTTGTATGAACTTTATAATATTATAATTAGATTAATCCTTTTTGTCAAATCGTTTTGATAAATTTTCCTTAATTATTTTTTCATACCCATTATTTGTGGGCTCATAATACTTAACATCTTTAAATTCATCGGGTAAATATTGCTGCTCTACAAAAGAGTTTTCATAAGAATGAGGATATTTATAATCCTTACCATAACCTAAATTGTTAGCTCCTTTATAGGAGGCATCCTTTAAGTGATTAGGTACCTTTCCAATTTTCTTATTTCTAACATCATCTAAGGCCTTATTAATTCCCAAATAAGAAGCATTGCTCTTTGGAGCACATGCCACATAAACTGCTGCTTGAGCTAATATTATCCTACCTTCAGGCATTCCTATTACATTTACTGCATTAAAGGCGGATACTGCAACATTTAAAGCTTCTGGATCGGCATTTCCTACATCTTCTGAAGCACAGATGATTATTCTCCTTGCAATAAACTTAGGGTCTTCTCCAGCATTTATCATCTTGGCTAGCCAATATAAAGCGGCATCTGGATCTGAACCTCTCATACTCTTTATAAAGGCAGAAATAGTGTCGTAATGCTCATCTCCACCTTTATCATATTTAGCAGATTTAACTAATAGACATTCCTTTATAGTATCCAAGTCTATATTTATTATACCCTCATCATCTTTAGGAGTTGAAAGCACAGCTATTTCTAAGGAATTCAATGCTAACCTTCCATCACCATCAGATATGGTTATTAGATAATCCATGGCTTCATCGCTAATGTTTACCTTATAATGGCCTAATCCCTTTTCCTTATTCGCTAAGCCATTCATTATTATTTTATGGATATCCTCTTCCATTAAAGGTTTTAGGGGAATAACCATCATCCTTGAAAGAAGGGCTTTGTTTACTTCAAAATATGGATTTTCCGTAGTAGCACCTATTAGGATTATAATCCCTCTTTCTACAAAAGGAAGTAGTGCATCCTGTTGAGATTTATTAAATCTATGGATTTCATCAATAAATAAAATAGTTTTCTTGTTATAAAGTTTTAAACCTTCCTCGGCTTTATTGATTACTTCCCTTATATCCTTTACTCCTGAAGTAACTGCAGACAATTTTTCAAAACTCATATTAGTCGAATTTGCAATTATCATAGCTAATGTGGTCTTCCCTGTACCCGGAGGACCATAAAATATCATAGAATTAATTCTATCCGCTTTTATAGCTCTATTTAAAAATTTTCCTTCCCCCAGAATATGACTTTGACCAACGAATTCAGATATCGACTTTGGCCTCATCCTATCAGCTAGAGGAGCATTTTGCTTCAATTGATTTTCCATATTTAAAGTAAATAAATCCATTTTATCACCTGTTTGTTTTAGTCATTATAGATAATATTATATTAGATGAATGTTTTAGTCAATTATTAAAGACATTCCTAACGATAAAAACGGTATAACTGCCAATATATATCATTTGATATCCTTTTTTACATATTCCGATGTCATAGCTCTTAGTATTCCCCCATAGTTTAATTTAAACCTAATGATATCTCCGACTTTATAATCTGTTTTGCTATCGGTTCCATCTAATATTAGATGATCACTACTCCCACCTAGTATAGATATACCCTCATCTACTGGCAGCATTGTATCAAACTCTATATCCTGCTTACCAATAGCACATATCATCCTCTTTCTAATACCATAATCTACAAAGATAGGGGTTTCTCCGAAAGCATCCCTTCCTATTTCACCAGTAGGCATAGAAGGCTTCTCCTTTATTTCAACGATTTCCGCTATTAACTGAAATGCATCATCATAGGTATCTTCTATTCTCTCTCCGTAAGCAGTTTCCACACCTAATACTAAGGATTCACCAAGTCTTAACTTGTTTATCCCTTCTATATTGTTATCATCTAACAGTAGATGGAGACTGCTGGAATTTCCTCCCGATATTATTTCTAACTCTACAGGATATCTTTCCTCTATATTCCCCGCAATTTCTATAAGTCTTCCTAAATTTTCTTCATCAGGTATTACCCCTCCATAACAGGTTAAATTGGTGCCTATACCCAATAATTTTACACCTTCTAACTTTAGGATTTCTTCTATAGAAGAGTATAGATCCCTTTCGTAATAATATCCTTCTCGTAAATCTCCTAAATCCACCATGAGTATAATCTGATGAACTTTTCCTTTTTCTAAAGCCTTCTCTGACAAAGCTTTAATGGTTTCTATTTCTGAATTAAGGGATATGTCTGCATATTCCACCACTTTTTCTGCTTCCGATATCATAGGGAGCCTAATCATCATTTTAGGTATATTAAAATCCTTTAATTTCATAAGATTTTCAATCCTCGAATCAGCAAGAAAGCTTACTCCTCCATCTACATAAGCCCTTGCAATTTTAGGATGCCCACAGAATACCTTTGTAACCCCTGCTACTTGTATATGATTTTCTTTGCATAAACCCACTACTACTTCTACATTATGTTTAATCTTATCTAAATCTATTTCCAATTTAGGATATTCCATATCTAATCCCCCTTGTTTTGGTACTATAAATATAACTTTAACAATCTATATCTTCTATAACATACCCATCAAAATCTCCCACTGGTTGATATCCTATCTTCATATAGATACTATTGGAAGTTGGATTAGCCAAGTCCGTAAACAATGAACAAAATTTATATCCGGAATTTAACAGTTGCCCACTTAACGATGCTACACAACTAGTTGCATATCCCTTATTTCTTAAATCCTTTGGTGTATAAACTAAATTCACTGTAATCCCATTTTGAATAGGTCTAGCCTTTGCTGCCATTGATACTACTTTGCCATCATCTTCCCAGAGAAATACGGTTTTTTCTAGAATTTTTATTTTAGCCCTCTCATAGCATTTTTCCATATCTGTCAAATCCGTTAATTCAGCATCCCTTTCAAATTCATATATCCCTTGGGCTACAAACTCTAAATCATCTTCCTCAGCCAATCTTAATATCCCTTTTCCTATAACATCTTTATTTACTTCCCTCAGTTCATAAACTCGCATATTCATCTCTAATTTTACATTACAATTCATATACTTATTCCATATATGACAAACTCTCTTTGCCAGCTCTTTAGGTCCAACAACACCAGGTATATTTATATTTCTATTAAGTAAATCCTCTAACAGCAGCTCTATTGCCCTATCACATTCATTTACACTACTATACACAACCAACTTTTGTGGTATTGTCATAACTGCAGCTAAGATTAATTCATCATTGTCCTTTACAGTTGCCATATAGACATCACTATAATAACTTGGATTATTTTTAATTCTATTACATATTCCTAACATTAAATTATTTAACGATTCATTCTGTTCTAGATATACTGCTGTTTCATCTAAAAAGGTATTTATATCCATATTGCTATTTAATTTCATATTCCTATCCCCCTTATGTTAAATAATTATTTACTAATGTAAGATTCTTATATTAATTTTCTATTACTCAATCAACTCTAAAATTTCATTCACTACATCTTCTATACCAATATTTGTTGTATCTATTTTATACGTATCCATATTTTTATAAGAGTTTAATCTATTTATGCTATTTTCAATCCGCTCTTCTTCTCTCCCATCCTTTATCATTCTCTCCTTAAGTCTTTCTGGAGAACATATCAATATTATTTTATAAAGTTGAAATTCTATATCCTCTAAATTTCTCAGTACGGTTTCAAATATTTCTTCATTGTCTATTACCCAATTGAATATAACATATTTGTAAGAGGGGTTATTCAAAAAATTCCTCAATAAAAAGCCTATGTTTTCAACTACCATCTTTTTATTTTCTTCAGTGACTATAAAAGGATTCATCATCCAACACCAATCGCCGTCTAGCCATACTGAATCTCAAATCCTTTTATAAAGATTTTTGCACACAGTAGTTTTACCAATCCCTGGTGTCCCATTTACAATAATTAATTTTTTCATATATTTTTCTCCTTTGCTAATTCTAATATGATATTCTACATTTTCTTTTAAAATCCTTTTTTCTGTGGTAAATAACCACACTAGACTACAAATTAAAATATTATTTTTTTATAGGTTTGATATGTGGTTAGCATATATATAATATATACAAGACCAAATACTATAAGTGCCATAAATAAATTCCTTACAATATAACCTCCACTCATATACCCCTCAAAACACACTGAAAAGGTCATAGTTAGTATAATTGCAACTGGCAAGCCTAAAACTATGGGAAAGATAAATAAAAATAAAATTTGTTTCCAAATCCTTTTAGAAAGTTCTCCATCATCTAATCCTAATTTAGAAAGCAATTCGTACCTACGCTTATACTGTTTCGTTTCAGAAAGAATTGAAATAGCTAAAACCGTAGTCATTACGAAGAAAAATAAAAGTCCCATAAATAACAACGAAATCGTAAGGTATAATACGGATACTTTCATTTCACCTAAAAGTTCTTCTGATACCAAGAAGTTATGAGGTAAACCTAATCTTTCACCTGTCCCAGTGAGCACCTTTCTTGTTTTTCCGCCTTCAGCTACCAACAACTTCAATAGGTCATTATTTAGTGCCTCAATATCTTTGTTTTTTATTTTCCACAAATAATTCTTAAAAATAGGTTTTTGATCTGAAAGCTTATCATCGTTAACGACAATATAATATTGAGTAAATCCTATATCCCTTGTATTCATAGATTCAGTTATAATCTCTTGAAGATGTAAAGATTCACCTAAAATATTATAATCGTCAGTTGGCAGTATCTTCTCCAAATCTATAAATGTAGAAGCACCCTGAACTAAAAAGCTGTCTTTTTCTAAATGAATAGGCTCATTGCCACTTAAAACTCTAAACTCATTATAATCGCTTATGGAGATAATAGGTTCAAATTTTTGTCCTTCACCAAAATCTAAATTATTAATCATAATATCATAAACATCAGATTTTTCTACCCCATAAGTAACGATATCAGCTTTGGCTTCAATGCCATATTTTGATATAACACCATCTATCTTTTTTACAAAACCTTTCTTATCTAAATCATCTCGGTACAATATATCAAAGTTACTATATTCGGTAACATGAAGTTTATAGTATCTTGCAAAAAGAAATCCCATTAAAACAAGGCTAAATCCAACTATCAATACTATAGTTAAAATCCCCATTTGCCTCGAAATCAAATTTATCTTAGCTCCAATAAATCTAATAGGCAATACAGCCTTTGTATATTGATCATTATCTTTTAATATCCCTCTATTAAATATCATAGATAGGGTTACCGCCATATTATATGTACCAATAATTAAGATTAAAATAGATAAACTTATAATTTTTAAAGAACCTCGAATCTTAATTTGCCAATATACGACGACTAAACAAATCACTATTACTAATATGCTGATTTTAAATACTGTATCCATCTTTATATTGTATCTGTAAGTATATAGTCATCTTCTACAATTAAAATCTTCTGAATAAAATTCTCCTTTCTTTTGACTTATTACTATCATTATATAATAAGCAAAGAGTTTAAAAAATACTTATTATAATCCGTGTTTTTCGAGTGATAGTTATATAGTTGGTCTATAGAGAGGACTACTATATAAATAATAAAAAATATATAGAAAACATAAAAGTTTAAAATATTCGCTTTTCAATAAAAAAGCTAACCCCACCTAAGCTTAAAAACTATAGATGAGGTTTGTGTTTTTTATCTTTAATAAAATTTATATATTATCGATTTTAAATTTTTCACCTAGAGTATTAGCAGTGATTATAGCTGCGTATACATCTTCTGGTGTTACTTCAAATGGCATATTATGTATAGTGTCTCCTTCTACGCAACTCAATTTTGCTACCTCCATTAATTTTTCTTCAGATACTTCTTTTATATTTAATTCCTTTAATGTAGTTGGTAATCCTACTTCATTACAAAAATATAGGACTTCTTCTATATCTTCTAATGGTGCGTTTTCCAATACCAATTGAACCAATACGCCAAAAGCCACTTTTTCTCCATGATACATATTATGAGTCTCTTCAATGGCAGTAAATCCATTATGTACAGCATGAGCTGCTGATAATCCTCCGCTTTCAAATCCAAGACCACTTAATAGGGTATTAGCTTCTATTATATTTTCTACTGCTTTGGTTGCAACCTTATTCTCTACTGCTAACTTTGCCTTTAAACCTTCTTCTAATAATGTGTTATAGCATAATTCAGTTAATGCTATAGCTGCATTAGTAGCAGTTCCTCCTGCCATAGTTTGAGCATTGGCTTTTATAGCTGCTCTTGCCTCAAATACAGTAGCTAAAGCATCTCCCATACCTGCTACTAAAAGTCTTACAGGTGCTTTAGCTACTACATCCACATCTACTAAGACAATATCAGGATTTTTAGGAAGAATCAAATATTCATCAAATTCTCCATCTTCTGTGTATAATACGGATAATGCACTTGTAGGTGCATCTGTACTAGATATAGTCGGAACTATAACCACTGGAGTATTTTCATAATATGCTATAGCCTTTGCAGTATCGTGAATCTTTCCTCCACCAATACCTATGACTACATTTGAACCCTTTTCCCTAAATTCAGCCCTAAGCCTATCTATTTCTATTTTTGAACATTCTCCGTTAAACTTAGAAAAATGAACATTATCAGATTCACTAAAGCTTTCCATGATACTCTGTCCAAATCTTTTATAACCAGATTCACTGATGACAATGAAGAATGAATCCCCAAGATCTGCTATTCTTTCTTTAATTCTCTTCATTTCACCTTTTCCTTGGATATACTTACTAGGTGATATTAATATTTTTGTCATGTAAATTCCTCCTTTTTGTTTTATCATAAATATATTACCCATACTGATAATAATTAAATAATTTTATTTGTAACTAAATAAACTACATGCACTCTCTTTATTTCTGGCAAAAATATTAAAATTATTTTCCTTTTTAATTATGATTCCTATTAAAAAAATATTTCCATACTAACTCAAATTATATATAAAATTAATAGATTATTCTATTTCTAAACTATCCTTCAACAGCTTTAATGCTTCTTCTGGATATTTTTTTGCCATTACTCCTAAGGAAGCCATTATATAATGGTTATCTATGAATATCTTAGCTTCCTTTGTTGGTAGAAGCTCATTACCTTTATTGCTTAAGGCTATTTCCCTAAGTATTTCAACCCTATGGGGTAATCTAGTTAAAGCTCCACCAGTTCCTATTATGGATTTAACCTTTGTTAAATCCTTTCCTTCTGCTAAAGTCTTCTTTCCACTAGGTCCATATAGATTCCTTAAACGACCAGCATGTCTTTTTACAGCGGTTATTACAGCATGCCAAGTCAATTTTTCTACAAAACTTTTTTCTAGCTCTGACTTGGGTATTGGTTTATGGTTAGCAATTATAATTTCAAGTTCATCAATAGATATTTTCAATTCCTTCAATAGTTCTTCTTTCCCTACCATATCTACTATATTGTGCATATTTACATATACCCCTAAATCCCCTTCCACTGTCCTTTTAGCCAATGGTTCAGGGCTTATAAGTATTCTACCTATCTCTTCGCTACCCTCAGTCACTGAATGGACATCAGTAGTAGCTCCTCCTACATCTATGGTGAGTAAATCACCAATCTCTTCATATAGGAGTTGAGATGCTTCCATTACTGCACCAGGAGTTGGCATAATAGGTCCCGTTACCATATCTCTAACCTTTTGCATCCCTGGTCCATGGATAATATGTTTTTCAAATACATCTTGAATAATCTTTCTAGTAGGTTCAATATTCAATTCATCGATTTTAGGATATACATTCTCCACAATGTATAGTTCAGACTTTTTATCATTAAATAATTCTTTAACCTCTCCTTGGTTTTCAATATTTCCCGCATATATTACAGGAATATTTAAATTCATATTGGCAATTAATTCCGAATTGTGTAAAGCCGTGTCCCTCTCCCCATAGTCTACGCCGCCAGCAATAAGAATGATGTTTGGATTAATTTTCTTAATCCTTTTTAAATCTGAATCTCTAAGTTTTCCCGCAGTTATATACTTTATATTGGCTCCTGCCCCTAAGGCTGCCTCTTTAGCAGCCTTAACCGTCATATCATATACAAGTCCATGGACGGTCATTCTTAATCCTCCTGCGGCGCTACTAGTGGCTATAAGTTCATCATATTCTATATCATCTATATTCAAAGTATTAGCCAAATCAGAAATAGCACCTTTAAGCCCAATATTCACATCTCCTCTATCTACCGAAGTTGGAGATTGTCCTTGTCCAATAAACCTTGGACAAGGATTTAATTTAAAAGCATTTACCACTGTAGTTGTACTACCAATTTCTGCTACTAATAGATCAATCTTCATTTTTCATCTCTCTTCTTTTCTTTACTAAAAATGTTGCCACTTGATCCCCGTTAGAACCTCTTCCAAAACCTGCATCCATTCCATTTTCTACAGCTAATTCATTAGATACTTGAGTACCTCCTGAGGCAAGGATAATATCATCTCTTATACCCTTTTCAATACATAGTTCATGTAACTTTTTCATATTTTTATAGTGAATATCATCATGGCTTATTATGGTTGACGCAAGTATTGCATCTGCGTTAAGTTCAATTGCTGCATCTACTAGCTTTTCTACAGGAACAGAAGTACCTAAATAATGGCATTCAATTCCAAACCTTTCTATACCTCCATGTTTTATGTCGATAATCTCCCTCAATCCCACTGAATGTTCATCTTCTCCTACAGTAGCAGCCACAATCTTCATTGGATTATCCTCTATATCCTTTCTAATTTCATCTTCTGTTAATACCTCTGGCTTTGGTGGTATAACCAATTTATCTATATCTATGGTAAACCCAACTCTACCTTTTAATTCTATCCTAGTACCTTCTGCAGTTTGCATTATTTCCTTATGAATTACCTCTACATCTTCAAGCCCTAATTTTTTGCCTATTTCTAAAGCTGCAAATTCAGCAACCCTATCCTCTGCTGGTAAGAACAATGTCATTAAAACTATTCCATCTCCTAGCCATTCCATTTCAGGCTTTATATTAGATGTGTTTCGCAAATCCTTTGTTTCCTCTAATCTTAGATAAACATTGTCATTTTCATCTAACTCGTCTATATATATAATCTTATCATGGTCTTCAAAAGTACAGCCACCAATCAGCTTAGATGGATTATCTACCAAGGTTTCATCATATTGGGCTATATTATTATAACCAAAATGAGCTGTCACCGGAGCCATATAATCTTGTTCCCTTTCATATACAGTACCTACGCCTATGCCTCCTTCAATCTTTCTTGCTATTCCATCACCGTTTCTTTCTGGATAATATCCTGAATCTACAAAGAAACCTTTTTCTACTGCATTGAAATATCCTCCTACTTCTAGTATCTCTTCCATGAATAGCACAGCTCTTTCCTTTAATTCTCTAACCTTCTCTGCTAATTCTCCTTCATTTCTTTTAATCTTAACCATTTCATTTAAGCCATCCATACCTGCAAAAGCCTGCCTTGCAGTATCTACTGCTTCTATATTATATATATGCCATGGCACATTTCTTCCTTCATCTGGGGTAATAGTGGATTGAATTTCTGCCCTTGTCAATTGAGATATCAATAGATTTAATACATGGGTTACCGTTGCTTCTCTAGTAGATGATTCCATATATTTTGTATTCATTTGAGCCCTCATCTTATATTCATCAAACAATTCCCTAAGAGCCACTGCATAAGGTAAATCTAATCGCATACAAGGAGCAGGTGGTGCAGTTGGTGGTACTGTAGACAAGCATATATTTTCTTTCTTCATTCCCACTTTTACAGAAAACATTGCATTTATAGCATGTTGAACCATCAATTCAGGCATTACCTTCCAAGCTTCTCTAGCAGTGGCATTAGCATTATGAGCCCCATCTATTTGAGCTATATCTGCCCAAGCCATAACCTTTTTGGCACTGGCCGCATCTACAAAGGATCTAATCATATTTATATTTCTATACAACACATTGTATTGAGGATCTTGATGAGCTCCATTTACCCCTTCTTCTGCAAACATTACTGCAATTTCTGGTCCAGCTACACCAGATACATAGGAGTGATAATTAATTGGTCTGCCTACTTCATCTTCTATCATATCTAAAGCCTTTCTTTGAGCTCTAACTTGCTTCCTTGTAATAGGTATTCCACCTATTCCTTGAGGAGTACCTTCTATTAAGCCATCATAATGGCTCTGACCAGCAGTTCTAATAACCATTATATGATCTGCTCCATGCCAAGCTGCCATTCTCATACGTCTAATATCGTCTTCAAACCTACCCGAGGCAATTTCCGTGGTAATAATCGACTTATACTGAGGGTCTATATTATCAAAGTATTTTGCTGCTGGCAAAGGTTGACTATTTTCTAAAGGATTCGATGTATCATAATAATGGAATTTGCCAATCTGTCTTTTTTCCTCAACACCCTTTCTCCAAGTCCAACCTCTTCTTCTTGGTTTATACTTATCTAAATCCTTTAATATATATTGAATATCCAATTTTTCATTTGGCTTTAACTCCATTATCTTTCACCCCCTTTGAAAATAGCTATTGCATCATCCCACAGTTCGCCTTCCGCTAACTTTAAGCCTACTTCCCTTATCTCCATATTTTTTTCCTTAGCCAATATATATACGATATGTCCTGCCCCTTTTCCTAGTAAACCCCTATCCACAGCACCATTAGCTATTGCATTTGCTTCCAAACTAGAAAAACCCATTCGGAGTAGCACCGATCTCTCAATGGATGGGGTAGTGTTATTCTCAGCTAAGTCGACTAAAGGATCCACTATTTTTTCTGCCAATTCCCAAAACCTATTCTCCAACTCTTCTTCGCTTAAATTAGCTAGATGCTTCCTTCTCTCATTAAAATCATCTTCTCTCTTCATCAATTCGCCTCCTAATATTCCACTCCAAATTCATCTAATATCATCTTCACAAATCCCTCATCGGACTTAGTATCTGCAACTAAAAATTCCAAATCTTCTTTAGTTATTCTATCTAAATTGTTGCTTTGGATACAATTTCTAATATAGGATCTTCTAGTTCTATTTAAATCAATTTCCTCAATTTTAATATAAGATGGATCTTTTGGTAATATAATATTTTTTCCTGGAACCTCTTCCGATGGATCCCCTACCAGTACTTGGATTCCATTTTCCTTTGCAAAGGTTAGTTGAGGTAATATATGTTTACCAGCTCCTGTATATTCGGTTTCCTGTACCACAATTATTTGGTCCTCATTTAATTCTTGAGCTAATTTAAATGCAGCCGCCAATGAAGTGTTTCCTGCAGGTCCTCTTTCTAATCCCTCTAATTGGGCTAAAGTTTCCGTCATATAGAACACAGAACCTTGATTTATAGTAACATATCTATCCATATATCTTAATGGTCTAGCGGCAGATCTTGGAACATCAGATCTATCAGGCCAAGTCGCAAAAGGAATTCCAAAACCAGTATGACCTGTAGTAAAAGATTTTCTATTGAACTGAGTATCACTAGCCATATGAAGACCACGTAAACTAACACTGGCACCTACTACTTGAGTATCAACTGCACCAGCCTTTATAAGCCCTCTTGCTGTTCCAGTTAGGTTTCCACCTCCTGCATTAGTTACAACAATAACATCTGGATCCTTACCTTCCCTTTCCCTAAACTGCATAGATATTTCATATCCAAGGGTTTCAACTCCTGCTATACCAAAAGGGGTATATAAGGAAGCGTTAAAATATCCTGTTTCTTCTAATAGGACTAAAAATGTATAGAATAGTTCTGGACCAACGGTAAGCTGAACCACCTCTGCCCCATAAGCTTCACACTTTCTTGCCTTTTCAATTATCTCTGGTTGTCCTATACCTTTAGAATCATAACACTCTTGTACTATTATACATTTTAATCCCCTCATAGCGGCTTGACTAGCAACAGCAGCACCATAATTACCACTAGTAGCAGCTATAACACCTTTATATCCTAATCTCTTTGCATGATAACAGCTAGTAGCAGCCCTCCTTGCTTTAAAACTTCCTGAAGGATTAGCTGCTTCATCCTTAATAAATATCCTTGCACCTTTACCAGTTGGTGCAAACCTTCTAGCAAGCTTAGCTAAATTTTTCAATTCCAAAACTGGTGTATTTCCAACCCCAGTTTGTTTTTGAATATCTTCAATCTCTTGGAGGCTATATCCCGTTTCTCTCATCATTCTTTCATAATCAAAAGCAATACTTCCAGATTCAAAGATATCATAGTCAATACCAACGGCTTGTTTCATTATTTCTCCTCTTCTTGCCATTACAGCTTCAAAGCTCATATCCTTGGCCATCTTATTCACCGTCCTCTTCGATTAAGCTTCTTACCTGTCTACCAATGTATAAGATTTCAGGAACACATTTTCCAAAATTATGCTTATAATATGGATTTACTTCTATAAGAGTCCCTTCTATTCTCCTTCCTATATAGGTTTCCACTGCTACCTTGTCGCCTATATTAGCTTCATCATTTAATAGAAATCCCTTATCCCAAACTTCAAGAGGAACACTTTGAGTATCCTCTGGTATATCAGGAGCCCTTTTCCCTCTCTGTAATACAGTATCATGAATTCTTACCCAGTCACCTTTTTTAGCATCCATTTACTTTCCTTCCTTTCATATTTTATTAAGGAGACCAAAATCCACCTCTACTTTTCAATCATTAATCAATTAAATCTCTCATATCCCCCATTATAGCTCTAGGTACTGGTAAATCTATCATGGTTTTAAGCCCGGGATTTGCATTTATAACATGAGGTATCATATTAACACACATAGCTATAGTTCCAATCCCTCCAGGTACTTCTGGTTTAATGGACATATTAATATTTGGAGTTCCTTTAATAGTAATGTAATCTCCAGTATCCCCGCCTTCTAACTGCGGTTCTACCTGCTGCGGATGTAACATTTCGATTTTTAATTCTCCATCTACATATCCATAACCCTTCATATTACAGCCTGCTACATCTCCAGACTGAACTTCTGCATAAGGAGCTTTTCTATATACATTAGATACTATAGGCTCCATACTTAAGCTTATTTCATCACTTAATTTCCATCCTAACGCATCGGCGATCATGGTAATAGACTCATCAAATCCAACATGACCAGCTAAATCACCATTAACTACTCCTTTATTAAATTCTTCTACCGTTAATCCTACACCTTGTTCTTTCATTACTGCTGGTCCAAAAGGTGATAGATTATTAATCCTCTCAGCCTTTATACTGTCTATATCAATACATGCACCAGTTAAGGCAACTACCAATAAATCCATTATCAATCCCGGATTTATTCCAGTACCTAATACTGTAACCTTATTTTCTTTAGCAATCCTATCTATTTCCTTAGAAAGTTCTGGTTGCTGTGCTTGAGGATAAGCCATTTCCTCTGCAGTTGAAATTATATTTATCTTATTTTCTAAACAGTATTTAATCTTAGGGAATACATCTTTAGTAAAAGAATCTGTAGCTATTAAAACTATATCGGCAGCTTTTTCTCTTATTACTTCATCATAAGAGCCAATTATAATATCTTCTCTATTTCCCTTTTCTACATCTAAGAATTCATACATACTCTTGCCAAGTTTTTCTCCTATATCTACTGCACCTATTATTTCTACGCCTTTTTTGTTGAGAAGCATCTCTGCCATACCCTTTCCCATGGCTCCTACACCCCATAGAATCACCTTTATATTTTCTCTTTTCATAACAGCACCTCCATGATTATTTCTACACAATAATATATGCAAATACTCTGCCAACCATATTTTGATAGAAAAACCACCTTTTATGTNAAAATAATTTGCATGATAATGCAAATTATTTTGCTCTAGAATTATATTTTTTAATTTTATGCTGTAATGTCTGCCTTTTTATTCCTAATTTCTTTGCAGTCTTGGATATATTGTATTTATTCTCTTCCAAAGTTCTATTTATAATATCCTTTTCCATTTCTTCTAGGTATTCTGGTAAAGGCCTTTCCATGTTTAAAGTATTGAGATTAAATATATCTTCATCTTTAAATATATTATGACAGGATATAAAATCTTCTCTTTGTAAATACCTTCTGTTATCAGGAGCATAGTTCATTGCAGATTCTATGGAATTTTCTAACTCTCTAACATTTCCTGGCCAAGAATATTGGTAGAAATACTGTATAATATCATCCTTTATACCTATAACACTTTTTCCAAGTAAAGGATTATACTTATGGATGAAATAATCACATAGAATTGGAATATCGTCTCTTCTATCCCTTAGTGGGGGAATATCTATATATACTACATTTAATCTATAATATAAATCCTTTCTTAAAGTTCCTTTTTTAACAGATTCTAGAGGTTCTTCATTGGTAGTAGCTATTATTTTAACATCTACGAGTATATCCTTTATTCCTCCAATTCGACGTATATATCCCTCTTGAAGCACTCTTAATAATTTTGATTGTAATTCCCAAGACATGGAGTTAATCTCATCTAATAACAATGTTCCTCCATTGGCCTGTTCAAATATCCCTTCCCTTTCAATAGCTCCTGTAAACCCTCCCTTATCGGTACCAAATAGTATCCCTTCCAATAAGGGTTCAGGAATAGCAGCACAATTCTGAGCAATAAAAGGTCTATTCTTCCTTATACCTTCATAATGAATACTCTGAGCAAATAGTTCCTTACCAGTTCCGGTTTCTCCATATAACAATACGGTTGAAGGAGAATTACTTGCCCTTTTGCCTATTTCAATGGCTTTAATCATATTTTCATCTTTTCCAATTATATCGCTAAAGGTATAGTTTTTTATCCTATTTTTACTTCTATATTTTCCATGGTTGTTGCATTTTAATTCCCGCTGTAAATCCATTAGCTGATCCGATAATCTTTTGAGATAAGTGATATCCTTTGCTATTTCTAAAGCACCTACAATCTTTTCTTCCCAAAATAGAGGTATTGTTGAATTAACCGTAGTAATCTTTTGACCTTTATAATTTATATAGGTTTGAGTTTTATCGATTATAGGTTTTTCAGTATTCAAAACTTTTATTAAAGTTGAAGTATCTTCATTTAAACTAGGAAATATATCTAATAAATCTCTTTGTAATACTTGTTCTGCTTTTAGTCCTTCTAATTGAGCCATTACCTTGTTATACACTATAGTCCTTCTATTTTCATCAATTACATGAATTCCAATATCCGTATGCTGCAAAATATTTTGCAGTACTGCTTGGCTTACATACTTCTTGTCCATAAAATCATCCTTATTTTATAAGTATTATAGGTATTTTTAGAGTAAAGGTAGTACCTATATTAGGTTTAGATTCGATTAAAATACTACCATTAAATACAGAAATTACATGTTTAACTATAGCTAGTCCTAAGCCAGTTCCTCCTACGCATCTAGACCTTGATTTATCTACTCTATAAAACCTCTCAAATATTCTATCCTGTTGCTTTTCAGCTATGCCCATACCATTATCTGCTACTTTTATTATTAAATCTCCTTTTTCATATTTAGCCCAAACTTTTACATATCCACCTTCATGAGTATATTTGATTCCATTATCAACTAGATTTATTATCATCTGTTTAAAATAATTATAATTCCCCTGTATTAAAGGCGGCTCTCCAACTATTTCCTTCATTAGAGTAATCTTTTTGTCTTCTGCACTTCTACCTAATATTTCAAACACTTCATCTACTACTTCTTCAACATATATGGGTTCGGAGATTAATTTTAACTCCTTGTTTTCCACTTCCGATAATAGGAGCAAATCATCTATTAAGGCATTTAATCTATTTACCTCAATATCCATAATATTCAAAAATTTCAATGTGATTTTTCTATCCTCTATGGCACCATCCTTTAAAGTTTCAATAAATCCTTTTAAAGATGTTAAAGGTGTTTTTAACTCATGAGAAACATTGGCTACAAAATCCTCCCTAACCCTTTCCAATTTTTTAATCTTCGTTACATCTTGAATGATAAATACAGTTCCCAGTCTTCCTTGAGTATATTTATGAAAAACAATGGGATTAGCATAGATGTTTACTATTTTATTGAGAGGTTTTTTAATCTCTATCTCTATTTTGTTTGAATCCGTGTTTTCCACTAGAGTTAAAAATAGTTCTTTTAAATCTTCATCTTTAATCACTTGAGTTAAATGTCTTCCCATTACTTCTTTTTCTTTTAGGGATAATACTTGCTCAGCAAAGGGATTTATTAATATGGTATTTAATTTATTATCAAAGGCAATTACCCCATCCCCTATACTTTTAAGGGTAGCTTTTAATTTTGTATTCACCTCCTGTAGTTCTTTAATAGTGTTCTGTAATTTTCTACTCATGAAGTTGAAATTCTCAGCTAGATATTCTAAATCCTTATCATCATAAAATATTAACTCTTCATCATATACCCCATTTATAATGTTCTGAGTAGCTCTTGTCAATTCCCTATAGGGTTTTACTGCATATTCCACATACCTAGTACCTATTATTAATACCATTATCAATGATATGATTAAGGATATTAGCATATATTTACGATACTCACTATCTATTCCATTTAAATCTTTATTAAATATGGATATAGTCAATTCTTTAATAGAATGTTCGCCATCAAACTGTACCATTTTTGAAAAGATTGGCTCTTTTTGGTTTTCATCTTTTGAATTATCCGTATCTTGATTAATTACTTTCCCATTAGAGAAAGTTAAAGTAATTTTTCCCCCCACTAATTCTGAGTAAATATCAATAATTCTATTTAGCTCATCATCAGTCCATTTATCTTTAGACTCAAGTAATTCCATAAGCAATAATGCCGTAGAATCAATCTTATCTTCTAAACTATTAAAACACTTCGCTCTTCCTAGACTTAAAAATATAATACTTGTAACTAAAATAGTAGATACCATCAATATAAAAAATGTTATCCATATCTTTTTTCTCATAAATCACCTCATACCTATCCTGTAACCTACACCCCGTACTGTCTCAATATATTGAGGATTTTTATCATCCTCTTCTATTTTTTTTCTTAAATTTCTTACATGAACATCTACAGTTCTAGTTTCACCATAAAAATCATATCCCCAAACCATGTCTAATAATGTATTTCTTGATAAGACTTTTCCCTTATTCTCAGCTAAAATCCTTAACAACTCAAATTCCTTTAAAGTTAAGTCTATTAATTCCCCATTTTTAAATACTTCATGTCTGTCCAAATGAATTTCTAGATTACCAAGATATATTGTTCCACTGTCCGTAGTTTTAATATGCTCACTACTACGTCTTAAAACAGCATTAACCCTCGCTAGTAATTCTTTAATGCTAAATGGTTTTGTAATATAATCATCTGCTCCAATATTTAAACCCAATACCTTGTCAGATTCACTGGTTTTTGCAGTTAACATGATAATTGGAATATTAGGGTTATCTTCTTTTATAGTTTTACATACCTCTATACCATCAATTTTAGGCAACATCAAATCAAGTATTATTAAATCAAATTTTTCTATTAAAGCCAGATCTACAGCTTGTTTCCCATCATAAGCCTCTTTTACCTCGTATCCATTATTCTCTAGATTATATTTCACTAACTCGACGATATTATATTCATCATCAACTACTAGTATTTTTATAGCCATATTAATCCCCCAATTTATAATATGCTAATAGCAGCAGCCATTCTATTTTTAGTACCTTCTTCCCTTCTATAAGAATAAAGCTTATCTACATTACAGGATGTACAAGTTCGAGACAGTGTAATATTTTCTTCGAGTATCCCCTTTTCCCTAACTTGAAGATAATTTACTTTCCATAAGTCTAAATAAACGCTGTCATCTTTGTGTCTTAGTATATCTTTAAATCCGCTATACTTTAATGCAAATTTCTCCCCTAAATCCAGGCTCACTTCATAACAGCAAGGACCTATAGATGGTCCAATACCAACTAATATATCTTCTGTCTTCGAATTATAAGTATTCATCATCAAATCGACCATCTTACCGCTTATATTATCATAAGTACCTCGCCATCCACCGTGGGCTAATCCAACTACCTGCTTCTTTTTATCTAAAAAATATATAGGCACACAATCCGCATGATACGTAATTAGAACTAATTTAGGTATATTAGTTATTAGACCATCCTTTTCTATATCCGATATTCCTTCTAAATCCTTCGTTTTTTCGTCGATTATCATAATATCTGTCCCATGAACCTGCTTTAAGTTGATTATATTTACTTTTGGTACATTGAATATGTGGGATATTTTATCTTTAATATTTTCATTATTCCAGCCTATTCTCGAAGTAAATAAATGATTGGCAAAATCTATATCCTTAAAAGCTTCCATTTGATAATACATGAATCCATCTTTATTATTTTCAATAATTCCCATTTAATCACCCTATTCAACCATATTATTCTTCATTCAAAAGCTTTTTTAATTCTTCCATAAAAGTATTTATATCTTTAAATTGCCTATATACTGAAGCAAACCTTACATAGGACACTTCATCAATATCTTTAAGTCTATTCATTATCATCTCTCCAATATGCTGGCTAGTTACTTCTCTTTCCATGGAATTATACAATGCCTTCTCAATTTCATCTACAGTATCTTCTATAGTACTTAGAGGTACAGGTCTTTTTTCACAGGCCTTTAATAAGCCATTTAAAACCTTATTTCTATCATAAGGTTCTCTATTTCCACCTTTTTTTACGATTATTAACGGTATCTCTTCAATTTTTTCATAAGTTGTAAATCTCTTTGAACACTTTATACATTCTCTTCTTCTTCTAATAGCTTGTCCTTCATCGGTAGGTCTTGAATCGACTACCTTAGTTTCATAGTAATCACAAAATGGACATTTCATATTTTCACCTCTCATCTTTGTCTTTATCTTGATTATAATATATACCTTTTCAATTGTCTAATAGCTAATCTTCCTCTATATCCATATCTACTAATATTGCATCGGTTCCAATTCTCACTATGTTTTTCCATTGTATTATCAGATCATTGTTTTTCCCAAATATACCCAATATTTTCCCTGGACCTGGTATCACTACTGCTACAATCTTTCCATTTTGTAAATCTATCTCAAAATCATATATAAGACCAATCTTAGCACCATCTCTTATGTTTATAACTTCTTTTTCTCTCATCTCTGATAATTTAACCATTACCCTACCCCTTTCTATGTCCTTTATATATATATATTTAAACACTTGTGCTAAATATACCTTTTATTTGGTAAGGTAATGGTTTCTATTAAATTAATTTTCTCATCTGTCTTAAAGCATTTTTCTCTAACCGTGAAACTTGAGCCTGAGAAATCCCTATCTCTTCAGCCACCTCCATTTGTGTCTTTCCCTCATAGAATCTTAGGTTTAAGATAAGTTTTTCTCTTTTATTCAATTTACTTATGGCCTCTCTTAATGCAATTTCTTGAAGCCATACTTCGTCTTCAGATTTTTCATCCTTTACTTGATCCATTACAAATATTGCATCACCACTATCATGATATATGGGTTCAAACAAGGATATAGGCTCTTGAATTGCATCTAGGGCAAAAACTACTTCCTCTTTTGGTAGATTTAATTCTTCAGCAATTTCTGTAATAGTTGGTTCTTTTAAATTTTTATTGACCAATGCATCTCTAGCTTGTAGGGCTTTATAAGCTACATCTCTTAAGGATCTGCTTACTCTTATAGAGTTATTATCTCTTAGATATCTTCTAATTTCACCAATAATCATAGGAACAGCATAGGTAGAAAATCTTACATTTTGGCTTAAATCAAAATTATCTATTGCTTTTATTAAACCTATACATCCTACTTGAAATAAGTCATCTACGTTTTCTCCTCTTCTATTAAACCTTTGAATGATACTTAATACCAATCTTAAATTTCCTTGTATAAACTCCTCTCTAGCTTCCATATCTCCTGCTTTAATTTTTACAAATAATTTCTGCATTTCTTCATTTGTGAGTACTGGCAATTTAGAAGTATTTACCCCACAAATCTCAACTTTATTTGTGTGCACCTATTTCATCCCTTTCCCATGTTTTACCCCTTTTCATATAAAATTATTACCTCAATTACTTTTTTTATTCAATATTCAGTTGTAAATTATATCCATTTTTGATTAGTGGAATTTACTCTTCACTATATATATTTAGCCCTTTTAAATAAAAAAATACTCCCTATAAGGTAATAGATTTTTATTTTAATCTTATACCTTAAAGGAAGCACATCAACTCTTTTATCTTATTACATTAATCTAACCATTTCTTTCTTTAATCTTTTTATTATTCTCTTCTCTAATCGAGAAATATAGGATTGGGATATACCTAGCATATCTGCCACTTCTTTTTGAGTCTTTTCTTTACCATTTTTTAGACCAAATCGCAATTCTACAATTGTCTTTTCTCTTCCTGAAAGTTTATCTATTGCTTGATTTAATAATTCCTTATCTACTTCCTCTTCTAAAAACTTAAATATAACATCTCCATCTGTTCCCAATATATCAGATAATAACAACTCATTACCATCCCAATCGACGTTAAGAGGTTCATCAAAAGATACTTCCGATTTGGTTTTGCTATTGCGTCTTAAATACATTAATATTTCGTTTTCTATGCATTTAGATGCATAAGTAGCTAATTTAATATTCTTATCGGGATTAAAAGTGTTTACTGCTTTGATTAAACCTATAGTACCTATGGATATTAAATCTTCAATACATATACCCGTATTTTCAAACTTTCTAGCTATATAAACTACTAAACGCAAATTTCTCTCTATTAATATGCCTTTAATACTATCGTCATACTTTAACCTTTTCAAAAAATAAGATTCTTCTTCAGGTTTTAATGGAGGCGGAAGTACCTCTCCACTACCTATATAATAAATACTGTCTAATATCTTCAACTTTCCTAACATTTTGTATAGAATCAGTTTGATCTTTATGCGTATTTCATTCAAATCCTCTCCCCCTATCCTAATATTTCAGGATGTAATAATCCATTATATTCTTCATCCGTCGCTAGCTTATCGTTGTAAATAGCAACTATTATGTCCTCTGTTAATCTCTTCGTCCCATTATCTAAGTTAACTTTTATGCTATCAGGTTTAAATCCAACTAATATTCCATTTTCATTACCTATGGATTTAAATGGAATCAACCTAAGTTTTATATCATCTCCAATCTCGTCCATGACTTTAGCCATAAAATTTAAATCTAATTCCTTTTTATTCAAATACATACTTCTCATCGTTTCTGGCAGTATACACTCTAGTGCATTATATTCTGCGATTATTACTGGTTGTTGAGATATTGGTTCCTTTAATGAATTTCCAGTGTCTATTAATGCAATCAATCTAGCCTCTTTGTCATTTAAACTAATAATTATGTTGGTTAAAAAATTCTCCTTGCTTATTTTATTTTGATGGAACTTTAAGATATATCTTATGAGTAAAATAGCAACTCCTATACCTATAATTAAAAACTTAATCAGCTCATCAGAATTCCTAAATGAAAATCTAGTTAAATTAAAATTGTTATTTAAAATATAAAATATACCAATAATTGCACCGGCAAAAGCAAAAGCCACCATATAAAATGCAGACAATTGCTTAAAGAATTGATTTAGTTTTTCTGGATTAAAAGCTACTATGATCATAAGTATAGAAACTGAAAATTTAATTATAAATTTACCCATAAATTGTAATGATGGAAAAAAGGATACCAATGTATAAGTAGATCCTATTAAAGCTGCAATAAATAACCTTAATTTGCTAGTTTTGGTTCTTGCAATCCTCTTAGTAACATATAATATAATAAAATTAATTATTATATTTTCTATCAATAGGTATTCAGCATATACATACAATTAGAATACCTCCTTTTTATGAAATACCTATACTAAAAGCTTATTCAATAATTTTAATCTTTATGTCTATTATATATAATTTGTCAGTAAAAATTTGTCATTATTTAATGATAAAAAAA
>LN874946.1:263448-324234 GCA_001282665.1 Clostridiales bacterium mt11 | reverse complement strand
AATGATAAAAAAAACGTTTCTCATAGTAGAGATACGTTTTTTGACATTAATTTATGATATTTTTAATTAGTCCCTTTTTCTTAAAAATGTAGGGATATCTAAATCGTCTAGATTAAATTCACCAGTAGCGGCACTTTCCTCATTTCCTTTGGAATCTTTAGATAATGATCTTTCTATTCTCAGTGCTCTTTCAGAATCGAATCCTGTCGCAATAACAGTTATTTTTATTTCCTCTTTTAAAGTTTCATCTATTCCAGCACCAAATATTATATTTGCATCTTGATCCACAGCTTGTCTAATTAAATCAGCTGCTTCATTAACTTCAAATAATCCTAAATCTCCACCGCCAGTAATATTTAATAACACTGCTTTAGCTCCATCAATTGAAGTCTCTAGTAATGGACTCTTTATGGCCTGTTTAGCAGCTTCTACAGCTCGATTTTCACCAGCAGCTTTACCAATTCCCATGTGAGCAATACCTCGATTATACATAATAGTCTTTACATCGGCAAAGTCTAAGTTTATTAAGTTAGGAACTGCAATTAAATCTGAAATTCCTTGTATACCTTGTTTAAGTACCTCATCTGCCATGGCAAATGCTTCAACCATAGTGGTTTTCTTTTCTGCTACTTGAAGCAGTCGATCATTTGGTATGGTTACCAAAGTATCAACTTTTGTTTTTAACTCTTCTATACCTTTTTCAGCATGAACTTGTCTTCTTCTTCCTTCAAATGTAAAAGGTTTTGTGACAACTCCAACTGTAAGTATTCCTAATTCTTTTGCTACTTCAGCAACTATAGGAGCAGCTCCTGTACCAGTGCCACCACCCATACCAGCTGTAATAAATATCATGTCTGCGCCTTTTAAAGCTTCCATAATCTCATTTCTATTCTCCTCGGCTGCTTTCATACCTATTTCAGGATTTGCACCAGCTCCTAATCCTCTAGTTAACTTTTCACCTATCTGTAATTTTTGTTCAGCTCGAGATGAAAATAAAGCTTGTCTATCCGTATTAAGTGCAATAAATTCAATGCCTCTAACGCCGCAATCAACCATTCTATTTACAGCATTATTCCCTCCACCACCAACCCCAACAACTTTTATCTTTGCAAATTCTTCAACATCAACATCAAAATCAAACACAGCTTTAACCCCCTTATCTATTAATTGCAAACTATCTTTCATATTAAGTATTTTGATTTCTAAAATTTTCACATAAAATAATACTAAACTAACTATATCTTATCCTAATGTTTATATAAAATGGATTACCCTTTATTCTTTGATTTATTCTTATATAGAATAATTCTTCTAATACTTGCAAAGTTTTCAAATAATCTTCCTCCAAAAGTAAAAATGGCTGCATAATATAAGGGTACTCCAAGTCTGTCTCCAATATAAGCTAGGAAAGCGGCAAGAACAGCATTTCCAAAGAATCCAGAGATAAAAATACTTGTATCAAATTTATTCTCTAGATTTGCTTTTATCCCACCAAAGACAGAGTCTAGACAAGCAAGAATAGCTACTGAAATATATAATGAATAGGCCGTGTTATAAGTATATGGTAACATAAGACCGATTACCACACCAGTTAATATGCCTATTAAAGCAAAAAACATATTAATCACCCTCTTTTATTGGTTTTGCATACTTATAGCTAAATCTTCCACTATATGCAGGAATTATGATGTTATCTTCTACAGTTGTTTCAATATTTAATTGATCTATATTTTTTAATGCATAGGCATAAGTATTGGGAGCATTTATAGCTGCATATAGAAGTTTCGGATCCCCTATAGCTTTTATAAAAAATGGTACACCTAAACTCTTCCCATTTACTCTAATAATAGGTCCACCACATTTAATTTCTGATACAGCTAAAACTCGCTGACCATTAATACTTATAGCTTCTGCACCTGCCCCCCTTAAGTCATTTATAATCCTTAAAACATCTATATCATGCACTACATCCAAATCATACTCTTCACCAAAAGCCCCTTCAACCATATTATCCTGCATCTTAATGACAATACCTGATCCTTCAACTTTTTGCAATCCTGCAATGGTTCTATTTTTCTCAAGCTCTGATTGTAAAATATCTAATATATTCTCATCACCACTAGCAATACTTTCTAATGTCTTCACTTTTTCTTCTTTATCAGCTATCATATTATTTAAATCTTCAATTTCCTTGTTGACTGTGTTTATCTCATTTTTAGTGTTTTGAATTGATCTCAATGTAACCGGTGCAAGACTAGGTATATTTTGTTTAAATTGACCAGCCATAAAAATGCCTAACAAAACAGAGCAAATTAATATGGTTAAACTAGGTTTTTTTGTATTATTCATATAAATCCCCCATGTCTTAATTGGCTTCATTTTCAACTGGCTTAGCATATATAAATTCTTTTAACTTTCTATACTTTGGTATCTTTATATTTTTCTCTTGAGTTAAATGTACATTATAATCATAATATTCAAATGTCCAAACAACGCCTCTCTTAAGTGCTAAAGCTGACTCTAATGTACTAGGATCCCCTATAGCTTTTATAACAATAGGTGAGCTTAGAGAAACTCCATTGATTTCAATATGATTCCCAGCTCTTTCTATCTCCGTAAAAGCAGTATACCTCTGATCGTTTATTGAAATTGCTTCTGCTTCAGCAGCATTTAAAACGCTAATGGTCTGAAGTATTAAATCTAAGTCCTCAACGATATTATACTCTATACCAAATTGTACATCAGCAGGTGGTTCTTGAATTTCCATTGTAATTCCGGGTCCTTCTAAATCTACATAACCTGCTAACATCCTGTATTTTTCCAAATCCTTATATAGATTTTCTGCATAGACGTTATTGTCGGCTTCTCCCTTTTCATATTGCTTTATCTTATTTTCAGCCTCATCTAACGCTTTGACCGCAGCATCTCTAGTTTCCTGAGCTTTTTTTAGCTCTAAAGCTAATTGCTGAGCTCTTTGAGTAGGGAGTACACCCTCTCCAACAGACTTATTTACAGTCCTAAATTGTATAGCCAGTATAATACCTAAAAATAAGGAAACTATTGTAATCGACAATCGGCCCTTTGACTTTTTCATCTAATTCCCCCTATTTATTATCTATCACTATAATTGGATTATCACCTTTATTGAACAATATTTGTCTAACTTCAATATCCTTTTTTTCAATATCCTTCAAAATTTCAGATAGAAAGCTTAATTTATATTTTACATTATCCCAGGGTCCGAAGGCAACCTTAATATCATTATTTAATTGAACCTTTATATTATTATCATCAGAGAAATTGACATATTTCATTAATTTCAAGAGTTTTGCCTCCTCACTTAAAACAATGAAATTCTTAATATTTTCCCCTTCTAACTGTTCAAAAAGATTGTTACCAACTTCTAAATCCACAAGTTCTAATCCAAATATTTGTGGTAATTCAGTTTCTCCTTTTTTTTCTTCTATGGATAAAATATAACCTTCATTATCTATATAAACAAATGAACCTATATATGGTATTATTGCTATTTCCTTCCGTTCCTCTACTTCAATAACTATTGTACTAGGCAATTTTCTCTTTATCTTTGCCTCTTTTATATAAGCTAACCTATTTAAACTCTCTTCTCCTAATTTTTTACTTATTCTAAAAATATTTTCTCCCTTAATGCATGTGGAAGAATTAACAATTTTTTCGTAACTCATCTTCTTATTCCCTAAAACTTCAATTTTTTTAATGTTAAAAAATTTAGTTTTAAATGCAAATAGATAGAATAGTGTTATCATCATAACAAATAAAAGAAATTTTAAAATCCTTTTTCTTTTTCTAATTCTTCTTTTAGAATTCTTATCCCTTTTCATATATAACAGCACCTACCTACTTGTCCTAATCTATAAAAGCAGCAAAAGCTGCCTTTTACTCTATCATCTTAATATCAGCACCTAATTCTTTCAATGTAATATGAAAATCTTCATAACCTCTATTGATATGATATACATTTTCTATTTCTGTAGTACCCTTTGCTACTAATCCTGCTAATACAAGACAAGCTCCCCCTCTTAAATCCTTAGCAGTAGTTTTTGCTCCAGTCAACTCTTTTACACCCTTTATAACTGCTACTTTTCCAAATATTTTTATATTAGCTCCCATTCTTGTCAATTCTTCAGCATGTTTAAACCTGTTCTCAAACACAGTTTCTGAAATAATACTTGTGCCATTTGCTATGCTTAGTAAAGCCATAATTTGTGCTTGCATATCAGTTGGAAATCCTGGATATGGTAAGGTTTGAATCATTTCAATGGAGTTTATTCTTTTAGGACCTATTATCTTTAATGAATTACTATCATTATATATCAAACACCCAGCTTCTCTTAATTTTGCACTAATTGCTTGTAGATGATCTATTATAATATTTTTTACAACAATTTCCCCTTGAGTAATAGCAGAAGCTGCCATATAAGTCCCTGCAACTATTCTATCTGGCATCGTATTGTGGGTAACATCTACTAGTTCATCTACTCCCTCTATTATCACAATAGAAGTTCCTGCCCCATTTACCTTTGCACCAGCCTTATTTAAATAGGACTGTAAGTCAATTATTTCAGGTTCCCTTGCTGCATTTCTAATTACTGTAATACCTTTAGCCTTTACAGCTGCTAACATGATATTCTCTGTTGCTCCTACACTTGGATAATCAAGTTGTATTTCACATCCCTTTAATCCATTAGTTCTACAGTAAAGGAATCCATGAGATTCCTCTATTTCAGCCCCCATTTCCCTTAAAGCTTTAAGATGCATATCAATAGGTCTTGGTCCAATTTCACATCCGCCTGGATAGCTAATGATTACCTCACCACATCTTGAAAGCATAGCTCCCATAAGTATTATGGAAGACCTCATCTCCCTAACCAATTCATCTGGAATTCTAATGCTGTTTAAAGGTTTTGAATCAACCCACATCATTTTATCTATTCGCTTTACATCACAGCCAAGGGATAGAAGTATTTTTTCCATGACCTCTACATCTCTAAGATCGGGTACATTAAAAATTGTACTCTCATTATTCCCAATAACAGTAGCAGCTAGTATAGGTAAAACTGCATTCTTTGCACCATTTATATAAACTTCCCCACTAAGTTGATTGCCACCATTAACAATTATTTTTCCCATTATCGCACCTCCAAATATGCCAATGCTTATGTATATCATCATATTATGCATACACCTTGGAAGTGTGACAAAAGAATTATTTTATTAATCCATCTATTACATCTACAATCTTCTCTGTTGCATCTATTTTCCCTATTTTTTTACTGTTTTTAGACATTTCCATTAATTTACTCTTATCATTGATAATTTTTTCAATGACATCATTCAATTTCTTCCCAGTTAAATCCTTCTCTAATATTACATAGCTTGCACCTTTTTCTTCAAAAGCCCTAGCATTATATTCTTGATGGTTTTCAGCAGTATAAGCTTTTGGTATTAGAATACTTGGAACTCCAACGGCTGATACTTCTGCTAATGTAATTGCTCCTGCACTTGTTACGATTAAATCTGCAATATTAAGTCCTTTTGGAACCTCATAAAAATATGGCAATACTTTTATATTATTTTTTAGATTTAATCCTTCCTCTTTCAATTTATTCATAAATTCATCATAGAGCCTTTTACCTGTAACATGTATAATCTGTAAGTTAGTATTTGATATATTTTCTTTCATAACATAATACATAGCATCATTTAGCTTTTTTTGTCCGCCACTTCCTCCAAAAGAAAGAATAAATGGGATATTAGGATCGATATCTAAATCATGATAAGCATTTTCTATATTTACCTCCACTATACTTCTTCGTATGGGATTTCCAGTCCTAATTACCCTATCTGGATATTTAAAGTATTTTTTTGACTCTTCAAAGGTAATTAGAACCTTATTCACATATCGAGAGAGTATTTTATTGGTAACTCCCGGAAATGCATTTTGTTCATGGATTATCGTAGGAACTTTTTTCTTGCTAGCTATATAAACTACTGGACCGCAGACATATCCTCCAGTTCCAATAACCACATCTGGGTTGAAATCCTTAATAATCTTCTTTGCATCATTAAGACCTAAGAATAATTCCTTTAAAGCAATAAATGATTCCTTATTGAGCTTTCTTGGCATCCCTTTAACCCTAATAGTCTTAAACTCAAACCCTTCCTTAGGTACTAGTTCGCTTTCAAGACCATTTTCAGTTCCTACATATAATATTTCTGCATCTTTATGTCTATTTTTTATTTCCGTTGCTATAGCTAGAGCTGGATTTATATGACCTCCAGTCCCTCCTCCTGTTATTAGATATCGCATTTTTTTCAACTCCTATCTGTAGTTACATGTCTAGATATATTTAATAGAATTCCTATAGATGACATATACAATATTAATGAAGTACCACCATAGCTTACAAAAGGTAAAGGTATACCAGTAGGGGGTATTGATGAAGTTACAACTGCAATATGGATTAAGGATTGAATTGTAATTAAAGCTACAATCCCTGAAGCAAGTAAACAACCAAATAGATCATCTATATTTAAAGCAATCCTTATACCTCGCCATATCAGCAATAGGAATAATAAAACCACAGTGAAAGCTCCTAAAAAGCCTAATTCTTCACCAATTATTGCAAATATAAAATCATTATATGGTTCAGGAATATAAAAGAATTTTTGCCTACTCTTTCCTAAACCTAATCCAAATAACCCACCAGAACCTAAAGCATATAAGGACTGTACTGACTGCCACCCTACATCAAGCTTATTTGCAAAAGGGTCCAAAAATCCAGTAATCCTTCTCATCCTGTACTCGTTGTCTTCCCCAGTAATAGCTTTAAATAACCCTAAGGATGCTGCTAATATTAAAAATACTAAATGGGAAATTTTCAGCCCAGCTACAAAGAAAACACTCATAAGGGTAGCTCCTAAAGTAAAGGTTGTAGATAAATCCTTTTGTATATATATCATTCCACAAGAAGCCCCTATAATCATTAATGCAGGAATTAAACCTTTTTTTATATCCTTTACATCATTTTTTCTTTTAGATAAAAAGGAAGATAAAAATATAATTGAGCCTAACTTTATAATATCAGATGGCATAAAAGTAGTAAAACCCAGATTAACCCATCTTCTTGCTCCTTTTTTTTCAATACCTAAAGGAGTAAATATCAAAAGTCCACTAATTATAGCCATTATAAATATAAACTTAGACATCTTATTCAATCTTCTATAATCAAAATTCATAAAGAAAAGCATAGCGACTAATCCTAAACTCGCTGCAACTAGTTGTTTTTTTAAAAAATGGTATCCATCGTTAAAGGTTTTTATTCCTTCTGGCCAAGATGAGCTAAATACCATTATTATGCCTATAAATACAAGGAGTAAAGTTGCTAAAAGCAAAGTAAAATCACAAGCCCTTTTTTTAGCTTTTTTAGCCATTTTATTCCTCCTTCAAACAATATACTGCTTGCTTAAAATCATTTCCTCGTTCTTCAAAGCTACTATACATATCCCAAGATGCACAAGCAGGTGAAAGTAGTATATTATCCCCTTTTTCTGCCAATTCATAGCTTTTCTTTACCGCTGTTTTCATATCTTCTACTATATATAAGTTTTTAAATCCATACTTTAAAGCCGTATTCTTTATTTTTTCTTTAGTTTCTCCTAGTAATACAAGAGCTTTTACTTTGTTGTTAAAGGATTGAATAAAATCATCAAACTCAGTTCCTTTATCCATACCTCCTGCTATCAATATAATTGGAGATTTTACTGCCTCTACAGCTTTTATACTCGCATCTGAATTAGTACCTTTGGAATCATTAAAGAATTGAACTCCTCTAATGGTATCTACATATTCTATCCTATGCTCAACACCAGGGAAAATTTTAAGTACTTCTTGCATCGTATTTATGTCAATTCCCATTATCCATGCTATTGCAATACTAGCTAAGGCATTTTCTAAATTATGTTTACCTAATATCTTTACTTCTTCAGCCTTAAGTATTTTTTGTACCTTAGTCCCATCGTTTATTACAATATATCCTTCTTCTATATATACGCCTTTAGACAATTTATTATCCACACTAAACCATATTAAATTAGATTTTATTTCTTTTTCCATATTTCTCAACAATGGATCATCGTAATTCAACACAGTATATTGATTCCTATCTTGATTTTTAAATATTTTTTTCTTAGCTTCAATATACTTATCCATGGTATTATGCCAATTCAAATGATCTGGAGTTATGTTTAATATTAAGCTTATATTGGGTTTAAAGGTTTTAGTGCTTTCCAATTGAAAACTGCTTGCTTCTATTACAAATATATCTTCGCTATTAGAATTTATAATATCCCACAATATCCCTACTCCAATATTTCCTGCTACATGAGTAGTAAATCCTGCCTTTTTAAATATCTCACCTGTCAATGTAGTAGTTGTAGTCTTTCCATTAGTACCAGTAATGGCAATAAAGTTGCTACTTGGACTTATTCTATAGGCTAATTCCAAATCGGTTATTACCTCTATTCCCTTTTTATTGGCTTGATTTATAACTTCATTGGTTAATGGTATCCCTGGACTTTTAATTATTAAGTCTATATTATCAAGGGCTACATCATTTGTTCCTAAATATAATTTAACATCTATATTTTCTATTTGAGAAATAAATTCATCTAATTGATTTCTATCTTTAAGATCACTTATAACTATATTAGCTCCTAGTTTATTTAAAGTTTTTACAGTAGATACTCCAGTAATTCCTAGACCCAATATTAGTATGTTTTTGTTTTTCAAATTCATATATTTACACCTGACTTTCCTGTTAGTTTAAACTTGCTACACCTATTAAACATAGTATAACAGTAATACTCCAAAACACAATAACCACCCTTGTTTCATTCCATCCCTTTTGTTCAAAATGATGATGAAGAGGTGCCATTAAAAATACCCTCTTACCCGTCAATTTATAGGAAGTTACTTGAATTATAACTGACAGTGCTTCTGCAAAATATATGCCCCCTGCTATAGGTATTATAAGAGGCAGATTTAATAATATGGCAATAGCTGAAATAGCTCCACCTAAAGCCAAAGAACCTGTATCTCCCATAAAAACTTTTGCTGGATAAGCATTATATATTAAAAATCCAATACAAGCACCAGATAATGCAGCTGAAAACACCGATATGCTTCCTAAACCCCAATTAAGGGCAACTAGCCCAAAAAAGGATAGAACTATTAAAGTAACTCCTGTTGCTAATCCATCTAAACCATCTGTTAAATTTACACTGTTAACAGTGCCTACAACTACAAAGGCTATAAATGGCACATATAACATCCCTAAATCTAAATACTTATTGCTTAGGAATGGAACGATAATCTTAGTTCCAAGCATGGATGTATTAGATTGGTATATGGCCAATAATACAGCCAATATTATTTGTCCTATTAATTTTTGATAAGGTTTTAACCCTAAGGATCTTTTATTTTTGATTTTCATATAATCATCAATGAATCCAATAAAACCAAAACCAAAAGTAGATATTAGTAGTATATACATATCACTATTTAACATTCCTGAAGTTATGGTAGTGATAAGCAATGCAACTAACATTATTATGCCTCCCATTGTAGGGGTACCGGATTTAATCAAATGGGATTTCGGTCCATCATCTCTTACATTTTGACCAATTTTAAGTTTTCTTAGCATTGGAATAATTATAGGCCCTAAAATCAGGGTAATTACAAACGAAATAATAATGGTTCTAATAATATCTATATAGTTAGCCATTGGTTTTCTCCTCTCTAGTATCTGTTGCTATTATTCTTCTATATTATTTAATATATCTAATACTATTTGTCTTTCGTCGAAAGGCATAACCTTATCTTTAATTATAGTATAAGTTTCATGTCCTTTTCCAGCCAATAATATAGTATCCTTTGGCTCTGCATTTAAAAGTGCATATTCTATAGCCTCTTTTCTATCGGTAATAGCTATATAGTTTCCATCTACTTTTTCAATCCCCACTATAATATCTTCTATAATCTTATCTGGATCTTCAAATCTAGGATTATCTGAAGTTACGATACATAAATCAGCATGTTTAGCTACCGTTTCACCCATAATAGGTCTCTTTAGTTTATCCCTGTTTCCACCAGCTCCAAAAACTACGATTTTTCTCCCCTCTGAAAACTGATCAATAGTATTTAAAACCTTCTCCAGCCCATCGGGTGTATGTGCGAAATCAATAATAACACTGTAATCTTTATCCACAGGTACAACTTCAAACCTTCCCTTAATCCCAGCAACCAGTTCTATTCCCTTTTTAATAGTAGGTAAATCAATATCATAGACTATACCACAACTAATTGCCGCTAATGCATTATATACACTAAACTTACCTAATAATTTTAAGTTAATGGGTATAGATCCCTTTGGAGTATTTAAAATAAAATCTACTCCTTTAGTATGATAGACTACATTTGTAGCATAGATATCACATTCTTCATCTATTCCATAAGTAACTATAGTGACATCATTACCCACTTCCTTTAATATTCTTCTTCCATAAGGGTCATCTATATTGATGATATTACATTTATTGGTTCTATTAAACAGTCTTAGTTTACTGTTAAAGTAATTTTCCATAGTTATATGATAGTCTAAATGATCTTCTGTTAAATTAGTAAATATACCTATTTCAAAATCCATACACTCTACCCGTTTCATATCCAAAGAATGGGAAGAAACTTCCATTATACAATACTTTGTACCACAATCTACCATTTCCCTTAATTGTCTTTGAATAGTTAAAGATTCTGGAGTCGTATTTTGATTATCAACTAATCTATCATCAATAATAGAACCCATTGTTCCAATTATCCCCGTCTTCTTATTTCCTGCTTCAAAGATACTCTTAACTAAATATGTAATAGAAGTTTTTCCATTAGTACCTGTAACTCCAATTAAGTCAAGCTCTTTGGAGGGTTCTCTATAAAATCTAGAGGAAAATTCAGCTAAAGCTTCAATAGTATCTTCAACTTTTAATAAGGTAATATCCTCCTTATCTACTTTAACATCTTTCTCAACAACTATACAATTAGCCCCTTGATTTAAAGCTTCTTTTATAAAATCATGACCATCTACAGTAAACCCATTTATTGCAATAAACATATTATTTGGGGTAATTTTTCTAGAATCATCTTCTATAGCCGTTATTTCAATATCCATATTTCCTTTAAGAATTTCAAATTTTGCACCATCAACAATATTTCTTAAATTCAATTTTGCACCTGCTTTCATTCTTAGTTAAAAATTAATTAAAAGGCAACTTAATAAAGTCGCACCTTAATAATATTACTCTTATAAATAAGAAAATTCAACTTCTACATTAGAATTTATATCAATTTCTACTCCAGGCTCAGGGTTCTGCTTTGTAACTATTCCTTCTCCTTTAAATTGGTATTTCAAGTTTAAGCCATCTAATATTTTAATCACATCATCTCTAGATTTTCCTTCTAAGTTTGGCATTATAATCTTATTCTCACTTTTAAAATCTTCATCCAAGTAAAGATCAATTATTGAACCCTTTGAAACTTCAGTTCCAGGTAATGGGAACTGATCGATTACCTTTGAGTCCTCTGTAATATAGTAGCTTTCAGTAGTATATTTGAATCCTAAATCTACCAATATTTTCCCTGCCTCTTCTATATTTTTATTTCGTACGTCAGGGACTTCTGCTGTATATTCAAATTCTTCTTTTTCTTTTTCTGTAAATTCTGGTTTAACTTCAAGATAAGATAAAGTCTCTTCTATTACCTTACCAGCTACTGGAGCTGCTACACTCCCCCCGTAATATATGCCTGTCGGTTCATCTACTACGACTAATATAGCTATCTTAGGGTCTTGAGCAGGTGCTGCTGCTATGAAAGAACCTATATATTTACCAGGTGCATACCTTCCATCTATTATCTTCTGTGCTGTTCCTGTTTTCCCAGCGACTCTATATCCTGGGACATAAGCATTTGTACCAGTACCATTTGCTACTACAGATTCCATCATATCGAGCATTACCTCAGAAGTAGTTTTGGATATAACTTTTCTTCTTACCTCTGGCTCATTGGTAATTACTACATTCCCTTCATCATCTATCAATTGAGATACAAGCCTTGGTTTCATCAAGTTTCCTCCATTGGCTATGGCAGAAACTGCATTGATAAGTTGAATAGGGGTAACTGCTATACCGTGTCCATAAGACATAGTAGCTAGATTGACTTCTTTAATGATATCGGTATTTGCTGGAATTATACCTCCTTGTTCTCCTGTCAATTCAATTCCTGTTGGTTCTCCAAATCCAAATCCCTTAATATACTTATATAGCTTTTCTTTCCCTAACATCCTACCTAACTGAACAAAAACTACGTTACATGAATTCTCCATACCTTGTTTTAAAGTTTGAGGACCATGAGGATTATACCATCTAGAGCATTTCAAAAGTGCTCCAGGTATATCTCTAATAAATCCATTACAATAAAAACCAGTATTAGCATTTGCTACATTTTCTTCAATTGCAGCAGCTGCTACTATAGTCTTAAATGTTGAACCTGGTTCATAGGCATCGGAGATTGCAAAATTACGCCACATATCATACCACTTTTTTTGAAGTTCATCCTGTGGTAAACTTGCCCATTCATTTTTAAGGGACTTATTTAATGGCTCCCTTGGATTGTTGGGATTATAATCTGGCATATTTGCCAAAGCTAATATATCACCAGTTTTTGGTTCCATAACTATAATGGATATATTTTTTGCTTGAGTCGCAAGTGAAGCTTCATGAGCTGCTTTCTCTGCAAAATGTTGAATAGTTTCATCTATGGTCAAAACTACGTTTAGCCCATCTTCTGCCTCAAAGATTTTTTCTCCATCGTAAGGCATCTGTTTACCGCTGGCATCCTTGGTTTTAATCCATCTGCCTGACGTGCCAGATAGATATTTATCATAAACTTTTTCTATTCCTTCTAATCCATCATTATCAATATTGGTAAATCCTAAAATATAACTGGCGAAATCCTCATAAGGATAAAACCTTTTATTGTCATCTACGATTTCTATACCTGATAATTTTAAATTTCTCAACTTTTTTGCTTCTTCTTTAGTTATCCATTGTTTTATTTTTACTGAGCTTTGTTTTTTAGTAATCTTTTCATAGATAACTTCTTCATCCATATCTAATACTTCTGCAACTTTTTTGGCAGTGTCCTTTATATTTTTTGCATCTATATCGGCAGGACTAGCCCATACGGTATATGAACTAACAGAAATCGCTAGTTTCTTTCCATTCCTATCATATATTATTCCTCTTTTTGATTTTATTTCGATGCCTTTTGTCCATTGTTCTAGGGCTCCCTTTTTCAATTCTTCCCCTGTTACTATCTGTATATACCCTAATCTAATAATCAATGCAAAAACTACTATGGAAACCATTACAAATACAAATACTAATCTTTTTTTTGAAGCATTACTAGGTGATGCCAATACTAAAACCCCCTAAAACAAATCTAATACTAAATTCATTATATTTTTAAATTGCTTAACAATTGTAATCTCATCTGTTGTATCTAAATCATTCTCTAAAGCTAAATCATTTACCTCTATGGAAACTACTTGTTCTTCAGTAGGATAATCCATTCCTAGCTTGACTATTGCATCTTCTTCAATCTTCGAAGAGCTTTTTATTCCCTCTAATTCAGCTATTAAGTCCTCTTTTTCCCTTTCTAATTCCGTTTTATGTTTTTCTAACTCCGTAACCTCCAACCTTATTTTAGTTATATTAGCATATCTATATAATATAAATAAAGACAGTATTAATCCAATCATTGCAAGTCCAATAATTAGTAATTTAGATGAGGCATTAGACTTCTTCTTACGAACTTTGACTTTTTTAGGCTTTTCTTTTTGTATATGGGTTTCATCTTGATAATAATCTAGTTCCTTTTTAGCTACTAACAATTTATTCTTACCCCCTTCATTTTAGAACTTAAACTCTCTCAGCAATACGTAATTTTGAGCTTCTCGAACGTGGATTTCTCTCTATTTCAATTTTTGTAGGTACTATTGGTTTTCTTGTTATAATTTCAATCTCTTTTTCCTTGTCACAAACACATATTGGAATTTCTGGTGGACAGATACAATCCTTATTAAGTTCTTTGAAAGTTTCCTTTACTATCCTATCTTCTAAAGAATGAAACGTAATAATAGCTATACGTCCACCTTTATTGAGCAATCTACACATCTTAGGAATAGATGCCTTTAGTACATCTAACTCACCATTTACTTCTATTCTAATAGCTTGGAAGGTTTTTTTTCCGGGATGATGTCCTTCCATCCTCACCTTTTTAGGTATAGCGGCTTTAATAACATCTACTAGCTGTAATGTAGTATCTATAGGTTTAACTTTCCTTTCATCAACTATGAATTCCGCAATACGCTTTGCCCATCTTTCTTCACCATAATCCCAAATAATTCTTTCTAACTCCCTTTCAGAATATTTATTAACTACATCCCATGCAGTAAAATCTTTGGTTTTATCCATTCTCATGTCTAAAGGAGCATCTTTATGGTAAGAAAAACCCCTTTCCTCTTCATCTAATTGGTGAGAAGATACCCCAATATCTAGTAAAATCCCATCCACTTTTTCAATGTGTAAGTCGGATAGTATATTTTCTATATTTACATAATTATCATGAACTAATATAACATTATCTAAGTCATCTTTCAGTACTTCTTTTGCTTTAGTAATGGCATTTAAATCTTGGTCAATTCCTATTAGTTTACCACCGGTCAATCTCTTAACTATCTCTATTGAGTGCCCCGCACCTCCTAAAGTGCCATCTACATAAATTCCATCTTCTTTTATATTTAATCCATCTACTGCTTCTCTAAGTAATACTGGTATATGTTCAAAATTCACTTTTTCCACTCCTGTCTATCTTATATCCCTAATTCAGCCATCTTTTCAGCAATATTGTCATAGCTTAAGCTATCATCATCGTTGTAAGTATCCCATTCTTCCTTACCCCATATTTCAATTCGTGTAGAAACACCTATGATAACCGCATCCTTAATCAAAGAAGCATGCTCTCGTAAATTAGCAGGTACAAGCACCCTACCTTGCTTATCTAAAGTACATTCCGTAGCTCCTGCAAAGAAAAACCTTACGAAAGCTCTTGCATCCCTATTGGTAAGAGGTAAAGATCTTAATTTTTCTTCTAGTACCATCCATTCTTGTTTTGGGTAAACGAAAAGGCAATTATCAAGACCTTTGGTCATAATAAAATTTAACCCTAGGTCCTCTCTAAATTTAGAAGGCATTATTATCCTTCCTTTATCGTCAATTGTATGTTGGTATTCTCCAATAAACATACATCTCACTCCACTATTAAATATAATTGCACCCACTTCGTACCACTTTACCCCACATATTATTAATTCGATACCATTTCATTAATTCCTTCTATTTTTATAAAATATTTTTCGATTTTTTATAGTTCTTAAGTCCTGTTTTTTCAATTTCTTTCTTTTTTCATTATGTTTTTCCCCAGGCATAGAGGAATATAGACGAAAAATAAAAAAGACTCCCATTTTATAGGATTTAATGGAAGTCCTTTACCAATCAACTATATAAAAAATACTCCTTCTATTCTCAAAATAAATGATGCTATAAAAATCAAATATTATAATATATTTTCCTTCCTTCTTCTATTAAGATAATATATTGATGATACTATAGCTATTATACTGACTAATTGGGCAACTCTTATAGGGCCTAACATTAAGCTATCTGTTCTTAATCCCTCTATAAAAAACCTAATAGCAGAATATAAGATTAAGTATAATAAAAATATCTCTCCTGAAACCTTTGATTTATGTTTTCTATACCATAACAAAAATAAAAACACCAAGAAGTTCCAAATGGATTCATATAAAAATGTGGGATGTACTTTTACCCCGTCTATCACTATTCCCCATGGCAAATTAGTAGGACTACCATAGGCTTCTTGATTTATATAATTTCCCCAACGACCTATTGCTTGACCTAAGATAAGACTTGGAGCACAAGAGTCAGCTATTTTCCAAAAATCCACTTTTCTCTTCCGTGAAAATATAACAGCCACTAGAATAGCGGCTATTATGGCTCCATGAATAGCCAATCCTCCTCCTCTAAAATGAAATATTTCTATTAAATTATTTTTATAATAATCCCAAGTAAATATCACATAGTAAATCCTTGCACCAAGTAAAGATATAGGTATAGCATACAAGAGAAGGTCTATTAAAGTATCCTCCTCTATTCCAACCCTTTCAGATTCTCTTAATGCAAGAATAGTCCCTATAACTACACCTATAGATATTAAAATCCCATACCATCTAACTTCTATGCCGAATAATTTAAAAGCCACAGGATTCATCCTATACCACCTTCCCTTATACTTTTTCGATACTTATTAGTATATCATAAGTATTGTTTTTCCCCTATAGGTGTTATGAAGGTTTTATAATGGATAATACCATATTTTCAATCAATAGATGATCCCTTAATCTTTCTTCCATATTTTCAATGCTAATATCATCAATTATCTCTGGAAAATCTATAAAAAGAAAATCGTTGAAATAATTTTCAATAAAGTAGTTGGATATAAACTCTATTGAATTTAAACCTACTAAAAATCCTCCTATGTTTTTATTTTTTATTCTATTAAAGTTTTCTTGTGACAACCTCTTTTGCCTAGTATCCTTTATATAGTTTATAATCTCTTCAGCAACCTGATTGGGATTTACAGACTGACCAGTAATCAAAGAATGTCCATAATTCTCATTTCCCGTAAAATAACTACTAAAGTTATTATCTATCAATCCCTTATCATATAGTCTATTATAAAACTCAGAGCTATTGCCAAAAAGGATTTCCAATAAAATATTAGTGGTCAAATCTTTTTTTATCTGTTCTTTACCCAAAATGCCTAAATTATTATCTTTAAACCCTATAGTAAACAAAGGAATAGAAGTAATCAGCTCTTCTTCCATATATTTATCTTTTATTTTTCTAGGTTCTTCAGGATAAATTCTTTCTTTTATTTCCTCTCCCTCATTTTTATTTGATGTCCTTCTAACCCTTTCAATTATTTCATCAAAAGATAAATCTCCAACGATAAACAATACCATATTAGAGGGATTATAAAAAGTATTGTAGCATTTGTATAATATTTCCTTATTGATATCTTGAATACTCTCAACAGTACCTGCAATATCAACCCTTATTGGATGTTTAAAATACATCCCCTTTATACAGTTAAAAAGCACACGCCAATTAGGATTATCTTGATACATCTTTATCTCTTGTGCTATAATCCCTTTTTCTTTTTCTACGTTTTCATCAGTGAAATATGGATTTTGAACAAACTTTATCAACAATTGTAAACTCTCATAAAAATAATCTACAGTAGAAAAAAGGTATGCTGTTTGATTAAAGTTGGTATAAGCATTAACTGAAGCCCCTAATTCAGAAAATTTGTCAAATATATTTATATCGGGTTCTTCAAATAATTTATGTTCTAAAAAATGTGCAATACCCTCTGGCACCATTATAGCTTTAGACTGGCCTATTGGAACAAAATAGTTGTCATTTGAGCCATAATTGGCAGCAAAAACAGCATGCTTTTTAATATATCCTTTTTTAGGCATATAATAAATATTCAATCCATTTTCCATTTTTTCATGATACAATTTTTCACCTATTCTTTTGTTCTCCACAATTTTCATTTAATATCCTCCCTTATCTCGATTTTCTAAGAAAATAGATGGTATCTAAATTGATATTGTTTGAAGCTTGGATTATTTCTTCTCTAGTTACCTTATCTATATCTATTAAAGATTCTTCTAATAAACGTTTATCATCTGCTAATACTTGACTGAAAAAGAACTCAGAAATTAGGAATATATTATCATTTATGGATTTCATAGAGGTTTTGATGGATTTTTTTGCAGTATCCATATCCTCTTGAATAAAATCACCTTTTTTCATCTCATCTATTTTAAATCTAATAATCTCTATTGCCCTTTCAAAATTATTAGAATCAATACCTCCATCTATTAGCATTAAGGATTTATATTTATATACCTTTGATCCAATATAATAAGCAAGGCTTTCCTTTTCCCTAATGGATCTAAAAAGCTTTGAATTAGGTCCTCCTCCTAGTATCTCACTAGCCACTAACAGCCCATTATATAATGAATTTTCATAAGGTATTCCTGTTTTATATCCTAATACAAGTTTTCCTTGATTAATATCCATATCTTCATAGACCATATTTTTAGTTTGAACATTACCAGTAACATACTCCCTTTTAATTTTGAAAACATCTTCCCTTTCTAATTTAAAACAGTTGGTTAAATATTCTATTAACTCGTTTTCATATTCTCCAACATAAAATATCTCTATAGGAGCTTTTAAAATTATATCTTTATAATACTCATACAGTATTCTATTATCTATTTCACCTAAATCTTCAATATAGCCAAGATAATAAATGCTAAATCTTTCATTTCTACACATTTCTTCAATACATCGTTCAAGAGCATAACTCCTTTTATCATTAATTCTTCCCTCTATTAATCTACTTAAATTATCTTTTTCCTGTTCTACATATTTTTCACTAAATACTTTATCTTCTAAGTAAGGATTATAGACTAGGGATCTTAGTAAATCTATAATCTTTAGCATATATTTTTTATCATCGACATAACTTTCCTTTGGTCCTTCAATGGTAAATCTAACTACATGTTTCTCTCCTCTCTTGTTTACGCTTATACTTAAATCTGAACCATACATATCTTCTAATTTTCTCTGAATTTCTAGATTTGTATTTAGTGAACTAGTGCCCCTTTTCAATACTAAAGGCAGCAACGCATTCTTCGTTGCATTTTCTCTCTCTAAAGGAAGTATTAAATAAATACTAATTAAATTAGATTTAAATTTATCCGTCTTAATTAAGTTTAAATTTATTCCTTTGCCAATATTAATTCTCTCTGATCTTAAAGTCACAAATTCAGCCTCCTTAATTCTAATATATTTTTATGATACCCATATTCCTACTTATATAATTGTTATAATAAAAAACCCGATCATATGACGGGTTTTTTTTAATTTATTCTTTTTTTAACTTTTCAATTATCCTATTTATTTCATTTACATGGTCATCATAAGGTTCTCCATTCATTAAGCTTTGTACAATAGTTTCAACCTGATCAAATGTTTTTTTATTATCGGTAACCAATACTTGCCTTATGGCATTATCACTTTCTAATACCAGATTAATTATAGTTTCCTTCATATCATCCGTAAGAACTGAATCCTTTGGCATTTCCAATGCAACTACAACCATATCATTAAATATAATAGATGATGCATTGTCAACACCATTTACATCTACTACTAAATTAGAAACATTTTCTGATCTAGTTATTATATCATAATCTTTCCCCCCTACATTCATACTTATTTCATCTTCTTTATCATCTCCTTTATCCTCCTTAGTGATATCCTCTTTAGCTTTACATCCCGAGAGTATACTTCCAATCACCAGTACAAATAAAATAAATCTTAAAACACGTTTATTATTTTTTTTCATAATCCAACCTCCTTTATTATATAGTTTTCCATTATTAAGAAATTTTATTACAAAAAAAAGGCATTCATCATGCCTTTTAACCAAATATTCCATTTATATATCCTATTGTCCTATCATCTTCAGGATTTTTAAATAATTTACTAGTTTCTTTATACTCAATCAAGTTTCCAAGTAAAAAAAATCCAGTGAAGTCGGATATTCTAGCAGCTTGCTGCATAGAATGAGTAACCATTATTACGGTATAATCATGTTTTAGTTTAAGTATCAGCTCTTCGATCTTAGCTGTCGCAATAGGATCAAGAGCTGATGTTGGTTCGTCCATTAATATTACTTCAGGTTCAACAGCTAAAGCTCTTGCTATACACAACCTCTGCTGCTGTCCACCAGATAAACTAAGGGCAGGTTTTTTCAATCTATCCTTAACCTCATCCCATAAAAATGCTTCATATAAACTTTTTTCAACTATATAGTCTAAAGTTTTTTTATTTTTAATGCCATGAATTTTTGGTCCATAGGCTACATTATCATATATACTCATAGGAAATGGATTTGGTTTTTGAAAAACCATACCAACCTTTTTTCTTAATCTTATTTCATCCATATCCTTATAGATATCCAATCCATCTAATTTTATCTTTCCTTGGACCCTCGTATCGGGTACTGTATCATTAAGCCTGTTTAAAGTTCTCAAAAAACTGGTTTTTCCACATCCAGAAGGTCCAATTAATGCAGTAACAGATTTTTCTGTAAATATCATATTTATATTATTTAGTACTTTCGATTTTCCATAATATAAATTCAAATTTGTAACATCTATCTTAGCCATCATAATCTTCATCTCCTTAATCAATTCCTTTTAATCTTCTCTTTATGATTTTACCTAAATAATTTGAAATTATATTGATAATCAAAATGAATATAATCAATACAGAAGCAGTGAAATATGCTAATTCAAAGGATATCCCTTCTTTAGCTAAGACATACAGATGAACTGATAAAGTCCTACCGGAATCAAACAGGCTGGTTGCTAACCTTGGAACCATTCCAGCAGTTAAATACACTGCCGCAGTTTCACCAATTACTCTACCAATACTTAGTATTATGGATACCATTATTCCAGGAAATGCAGTTGGAAGTATTACTTTATATATGGTTTGTATTTTAGAAGCACCTATGGCCCAACTCCCTTCCTTTAAAGATATAGGCACCGTCTTTAAAGCTTCTTCTGTAGTTCTAATTATTATAGGTAGTATCATTATGCTTAAAGTTAAGGCTCCAGATAGTATGGACCATTTTAATTTTAATCCTACAACGAAAAACATCATACCAAATAGTCCAAATACTATGGAAGGTATCCCTGCTAAACTCTGTGTAGAATAAATTATTAATTTGAGTATCTTTCCTTCCTTTGCATATTCATTTAAATATATTGCTGCTCCAATGCCTATCGGTGCTGATATTATCACGGATAATAAGACAATATAAAAAGTATTAATAATAGAAGGAAGTATAGCTGTATCTGCTAATACATTTTCCCAATTAACTTTTATTAGACCTTTTACTAAAATAAATCCTAGTATCCACAACACTATACCCAATGTTATGGCGGCAGATATATATATAAATAACCTTATAGTTTCTTCTCCATTTTTTGTTATTCTCATTTACTAATCCCTTCCTTTTTATTAAAACCCATCAACAATAGATTTAAAATCATGATAAAAAGGAATAATATTACTCCAGTAGCGAACAAAGCTTCTTGGTGTAATCCATAAGCATACCCCATCTCTAAGGCAATGTTGGCTGTTAGAGTTCTAACCCTTTCTTCTAATGCTTTAGGAACTAAAGGAGTATTACCTGAAACCAGTATCACTGCCATAGTTTCTCCCATTGCTCTCCCTATAGCTAATACTATAGAGGCCAATATACCCGACTTAGCTGAAGGAATAAGCACTTTAAATATGGTGTTTATACGGGAGACTCCCAACGCAAAAGAACCCTCTTTTAGTTCAATGGGTAGAGATTTAATAGAGGCTTCTGAAATACTTATCACCGTAGGTAAAATCATTATACCTAGGATTATAGAGGCGGCTAATAAGCTGTTGCCTCCACCTCCAAATATCATATCAATGGCTGGAACTATTGTAGTCAATCCAAAAAAACCATATACAACGGAAGGTATTCCAGCCAATAGCTCTACTAATCTTCTATAAAAATTAGAGACTTTTTTAGAAGCTAATTCACTAATGAATATTGCTGTAAATAGTCCAATGGGTACCCCTATTAAAACTGCACCTAATGTAACGTATATAGAACCTATTATCATTGGAAATAGACCAAATCTTCCTCCAGTGGGCTGCCAATCTTCTCCCAATAAAAATTGTTTTAACCCAATTTGTTTTATAGCGGGAATGCCTTCCATGAAAATAAATATGGTGATACCGAGTACAGCTATAATTGAAATTAGTCCACATATAAGTAATAATCTTTCGTTGATTTTTTCGTATAATCTTTTTCCATTTTGTTTCATGTAAACTATCCCCTTTACATTTAAAATCAATTATTTAACTGGTACTTGTTTCTCTCCAACTATTCTCTGTCCCTCATCACTCAATACAAAATCTATAAATTCCTTTACAAGTTCTGATTCTTCGTCCTTTGTTAGCATATAGAATGGTCTAGATACTTTATATTCACCATTTTGAACCGTTTCTATTGAAGCCTTTACCCCCTCTATATCTAATCCTTTAACCGTATCATCTAAATAGGAAAGAGATACATACCCTATGGAGTTCTTCTTATTTGAAATATTAGCTATTACAGCACCATTACCATCAGCTACTAGAGCATCCTTTTTAACTGTACTTAAAGTATTTCCTGAGCTGTCCTTTTCTTGTAAGTTTAATATTTCTTCAAAAGCTCCTCGTGTTCCTGAGCCTTCCTCTCTGGATATTACTAAAATCTCCCTATCTTCTCCACCAACATCTTTCCAATTTGTAATTTCACCTTTAAATATCCTTTGAATAGTTTTTATATCTAAATCATCTACTGGATTGTTTGGATGAACCGCAACAACTATTCCATCATAAGCTATGATATATTCTTCAATTCCAGTTTCTCTTTCTTCATCTTTTAAATTTCTTGAAGACATTCCTATATCTGCTGTACCATCAATAGTAGCTTTTATACCTACAGTAGAGCCAACACCTTGGATATCTATTTTTACATCTCTATAAAGCTTTGAAAATCCTTCTCCTAAGCTTTCAGCCATAGGTGTTACAGAAGTAGAGCCTACAATATTTATAGTTCCAGATAATCCACCCCCTGCTTCTTTTGAGCCTAACTCCTTATTATTACAACCAGTAAATACAATGGCTAAAACTATAAACAAACTGACTAATACCAAAACCTTTTTAATATTTTTCACTCTACATTCTCCTTCCATTTCTAATTTATCTAAGTTAATAATAACTTTTTTATGTTAAATCCAAGTTAAGACAAAGTTAACTCTATGTAAAATAAACTTCGTTCTTGGTGTTGAATATAAGCAAAGTATAATATATAATTATTCTTGTGCTAAATTATGCAATTTGAAAGGAAGATTTAAATGAAACTAGGCATAGTTGGACTGCCAAACGTTGGTAAAAGTACTTTATTTAATGCATTAACAGCTGCTAAAGCAGAAGCTGCAAATTATCCTTTTTGTACCATAGAGCCAAATGTAGGAATCGTACCAGTACCAGATAATAGACTAGAATTATTAGCTGAATTGGTAAAACCAGAAAAAATTACTCCTGCAACTATAGAATTTTTTGATATAGCTGGACTAGTAAAAGGTGCTAGTAAAGGTGAAGGATTAGGAAATAAATTCCTTTCACATATAAGAGAAGTTGAAGCAATAGTCCACGTAGTCAGATGTTTTGATGATGAAAATGTAACCCATGTAGAGGGTAAAATCAGTCCTTTAGATGATATTGAAATCATCAACTTAGAGCTAATGCTTTCTGACTTAGATATAATCACCAAGAGAATTCAAAAAGTTGAAAAGTTGGCTAAAGGGGATAAATCCTATAAAAAGGAATTTGAATTATTGAATATATTAAAGGATTCCATTGAAAAAGATCAACCTTTAAGAAATATAGAGTTTTCGGAAGATGAAATGGATTTAATTAAAAACTTTAATCTACTTTCACTAAAACCAGTTTTATACGTTTGTAATATTTCTGAAGATGATCTATTAAGTGGAGAAGATAATGATTATGTAAAATTAGTCAAGGAATATGCCCGTAAAGAAAATTCCGAGACCATAGCAATTTCAGGTAAAATCGAATCAGAGATTTCCCAATTAGACAAAGAGGAAAAAGTAGAATTTTTAAAGGAATTAGGGTTAACTGAATCTGGATTGGATAAATTGATAAATTCTAGCTATAATCTTTTAGGGCTTATGAGCTTTTTAACTGCTGGACCACAAGAAGTGAGGGCTTGGACTATTAAAAAAGGTACAAAAGCTCCTCAAGCAGCAGGAAAAATACACTCAGATATCGAAAGGGGATTTATTAGAGCAGAAGTAATCAACTATAAGGATCTATTAAAATGTGGCGGAACTACTGGAGCAAAGGAAAAAGGATTAATTCGATTAGAAGGAAAAGATTATATAATGCAAGATGGAGATGTAGTATTATTTAGGTTTAATGTATAATATAAGCTTAAGTTGATTAATCAACTTAAGCTTATATTAATAATTATTGTTCTTTTTCTACTATTTTTACCGATGCACTAGCACCAATTCTAGATGCTCCAGCTTCTATCATAGCTTTTGCAGTTTCATAGTCTCTAATGCCTCCAGAAGCTTTTATCTTAAGGCTATCCCCTATGGTTTTCTTCATCAATTTAACATCATCTACAGTAGCTCCACCAGTGCTAAATCCAGTTGAAGTTTTAACAAAATCTGCATGAGCTTCTTTAGATAATTCACAAGCTTTAACCTTTTCTTCATCTGTTAGTAGACAAGTTTCTATTATAACCTTTACAATAGCTTTGTCTTTAGCCGCTTCAACTACTGCTTTAATATCTTCTCTAACTATATCATAATCCTTATTCTTCATTGCACCAATATTGATTACCATATCCACTTCGTCAGCACCATCTTCTATAGCAGCTTTAGTTTCTAAAGCTTTAACTTCCTTTGTATTTGCTCCTAATGGGAAACCTATTACCGTAGCTACTTTTACCTTTGAACCCTTTAAAAGTTCTTTAGCCATCTTAACATAATAAGGATTAACGCATACTGCTGCGAATTCATATTTTTTCGCCTCATTACATAATGTTTCGATCATTTCCCTTGTAGTTTCTGGCTTCAATAGTGTATGGTCAATCATAGAAGCTATATTTGACATTTAATCACCTCATTATTTTATTAATTCAACCAAATCTCCATTCTTAACTCCTGCAGCATTTCCTTCTTCTATATCCACATGCATTTCTAAGGCAAAGTTTTCCTTTACTCTTACTAAAACATTTTCGAAAATTACAGCTCTCATACCTTCAGTCTTTACCCTTACTATATCTCCATCCTTAACTTTAAATTTTTCACCATCAGTGGTATGCATATGTATATGTCTTGCTGCCACTATTACACCATCTTGTAAATCTATTTCACCCTTAGGCCCTATAACCTTTGCCCCCGGCGTACCTTCTACATCTCCAGAATTTTTTACAATTGGAGTAACTCCTAATTTAAAAGCATCAGAAATTGATACCTCTATTTGAGTTCTACCCCTTACTGGACCTAAAACTCTAACTCCTTTAAGGGTTCCCTTAGGTCCTACAATATCAACCTTTTCCTCACAAGCATATTGCCCTGGTTGAGATAAGTCTTTTGTTCTTGTTAATTCGTAGCCTTCTCCAAAAAGAATATTCAAATCCTCTTGTCCTAAATGAATATGTTTATTAGATAAGGCAATTGGTAATTTACTACCCATTTGTTTTCCTCCCTCATTTATAAAGTATATCTCCTCATCAATTATATTAGTTTAGATGTAAAAAATCAAATACCTAGGCTATCAAATTAAATAATGTTTCATAGAAGTTGGGATACGAAATATTTACGCATTGATGTTTATCAATATAAGAATCTCCTTGAGCCTTTAAAGCTGCAACAGAAAGTGCCATAGCAATTCTATGATCATCATAAGAATATAGTTTAGCTGGTCTTAAAAAGTCTACTCCCTCAATTATCATTCCATCAGATAACTCTTCTACCTTTGCCCCCATCTTCTTCAACTCCGTAACCATAGCCTTTATTCTATTGCTTTCCTTATACTTCAGCTCCTCGACATTTTTAATTATGGTCTTGCCTTTTGCTAAAGCTGCTGCCACCGCTATAATTGGTATTTCGTCAATTAAACTCCCTACTATATCTCCACGGATTTGGATACCCTTTAAATTGGAGTATTTCACTTCTATATTACCAACTGGTTCATTGTTTAATAATCTTTCACTTGATATTTTAATATCTGCTCCCATTTCATTTAATATGGTTATAATACCAGTTCTCGTAGGATTTAGTCCTATATCTTTAATGATTATATTAGAACCTTCCATTAAAGTACCAGCTACCATAAAGAATGCAGCTGAAGATATATCCCCAGGAACATATACCTTCTTTCCAAATAATTTACAATTACTATCCATAACTATTTCTCTATCTCTATTAAATACATTACAGCCAAAATAATTTAGCATCCTCTCTGTGTGGTCTCTTGTAGTTTTATTTTCTATAATCTTGGTAATACCTTGTGAATATAAAGTCGCTAACAGTATAGAGGATTTAACCTGTGCACTAGCTACAGGTAATTCATAAGAAATACCTTGTAAAACATCGTCAGTTGGTTTAATCTCTAAGGGTGGATATTCATCTTCCCTACCACCAATATTACCTCCCATTTTACTTAAAGGTATTATAATCCTTTTCATTGGTCTATTCATTAAGGATTCATCGCCAATTAAAGTGGTAGAAAACTTTTGTCCAATTAAAACTCCTGACAGCAATCGCATAGTAGTACCAGAATTTCCACAATCCAAAATGCTTTTAGGTTTGTTTAATCCGAATAAACCTACTCCTTTAATATTAATAGTCCCATTTCCTTTCTCTATATTTACTCCCATGTTTTGAAAACACTGGATTGTCCTTATAGTATCCTCAGACATCAATATATTCTCCACAACAGTATTACCTTCAGCTAAAGAACCAATTATGATGCTTCTATGAGAAATCGATTTATCTCCCGGAACTTTTACTTCACCTATTAATTTCTTTCCATACCCATTAATAATCAAATCCATTCACCCTTTAAACTATTGATAATCATTTTATCATCAATATCATAATAAACATCTACTTTACCTCTTCCTACAGGCAATACAAATGCAATATTTTCACCAATGTTCTTTTTATCATTTCTCATGAAATCCATCAAATCATGTATTTCCTCTTCATTAAATTTAATTGGCGTCATGAGTTCTTTAAGGGTTCTATATATTTCATCAAAATAATCCTCATCTATTAATCTTAAACTTTTTCCAATAAAGGATTCATATGTCATACCTAGTATTACACATTCCCCATGATTAAACTTCGTAAAATCATAATAGGTTTCAATACTATGTCCTATGGTATGCCCGAAATTTAACATCTTCCTTAATCCTAAATCATATTTATCTTTTGAAACTATTTCCTCTTTAATATCAACTGATTTTTTGATTATGGGAAGTAGCACATCTAAGTCCTTCTCATATATATTACACAGCCTATCTTTTGTATACTCAAATAGCTCATAATCGTATATTAGACCATACTTTAGTATTTCTCCTAATCCACAGGTAATCTGCCTAGTAGGTAGAGTTTTTAAAAAATATGGATCAATAAATGTAGCTTCAGGAAAATAAAAAGATCCAATTATATTTTTATATCCTCCATAGTCAACACCTACCTTACCACCAATACTGCTATCCACTTGAGATAGTAAAGTGGTAGGAATTTGTATATATTTTAATCCCCTCTTATAGGTAGAAGCTACAAATCCAGCTATATCGCCTACCACTCCTCCACCAAAGCTCAATATTGCCGTATTTCTATCTATATTATTTTCTATAAGATCATCATATATAGATAGTACAATATCTATGGATTTACTTCTTTCTCCTTGGGGCAAAATATAAGTCCTTAAATCAAATCCTTTTAGTATATTCTTCAAATAATTAAAATGCAGCTCATTTACTTTATCATCTGTTATGATATATATCCTATTAAAATTTTTATCCCTTAAATACCCGCCTAACTCTTTTAAAATGTTTTTACCTATCTTTATACTCATATAATCACCTATTCTTTAAATTAGTCCTATAGTGTTCATAATTATCCCTTATTTCCTCCATGCTGTCTCCACCAAATTTTAATATCATTTCCTTAGCTAATACATAGGCCAGCATGGATTCAGCTACTATGCTAGCTGATGGTACTGCACATACATCTGATCTTTCAAATTGAGCAAATTCAGTCTTCTTAGTTTTCATATCTATAGTTTTTAGGGGTTTTTTCAATGTAGGAATAGGTTTCATAACCGCTCTAAATACTATATCCTGTCCGTTAGATACTCCTCCTTCGATGCCACCTGCATTGTTAGTCTCTCTATAATATCCATTATCACCATAGAATATTTCATCATGATAATCTGAACCCAATATATTGGAAGTATGAAAACCTAATCCAAATTCAATTCCCTTTATTCCTGGAATACTCAATATACTCTGAGAAATTATACCATCTAGCTTTCTATCCCAATTGGTATAACTGCCTAATCCAACTGGAATACTTGTCCCTATTACCTCTATTATTCCTCCTAAGGTATCACCATTTTCCTTTGCCTCTTCTATCTTTTCAATCATCAATTCTTCTGAACTATTGTCTAGAACTCGTACCAAAGATTCATCAGCTTTTGTCAAATCATCTATGGTAATTCCATCATAATAATTTTTCATGGTCTTTATATCTCCAATTTGGATGACATGGCTATATATGTTTATATTAAATTCCCTCAAAAATAATTTACATATGCTGCCTATGGCAACTCGCATAGCTGTTTCCCTAGCACTGGCCCTCTCTAAAACATTTCTACCGCCTTTTTGATTATATTTTAATGCTCCCGCCAAATCTCCATGACCTGGTCTTGGTCTAGTTATCTCCACTAGTTCTATATTAGTTCCTCTATTTTTTATCATGATAGATATAGGATTCCCAGTGGTATATTTATGATTCACTCCAGATAAAACTAAGGCTTCATCTTTCTCAATGGTCATTCTATTGCTTCTACCATAACCTTTTTGTCTTCGTTGAAGTTCCCAATTTACATATTCTATATCCAAATACATATTTGCTGGAAATCCTTCTATTATTCCTAAAAGTTCCTTACCATGAGATTCTCCTCCTGTTAAAAATCTAAGCATCAAATCACCTCTCGTATAAAAACTTCTACTTTAAAGTAGAAGTTTTTAATATTGTTTATATTATATCCTATTTTCTGTAGCTCTTTTTAGGTATTCAACTAAATTATATGCACCAATAATTACTCCAGTAAAAATTGATACGTATGCCATCACCCTGTAATATAAGGAATAACTTACAAAAGAAGATACTATATATAAAACAATCCCTAACAAAATAAACTTATATATTTTATCTTTTCTATTAAGGCTTAAGCTTTCCTTTAAATGACCTTTTTTATCCTCATATTTAGCTATTATTATTTCCTCAATCTCTTCCCTTGAGGGATATTGCCCTGTCTTTATCAGCATTTGAATTATTTGATCAAAATCTATTAAAAGAAAGTTAGTTTGCTCCTTGACTTCATCTGAAAAATATGAGTTGGTTACTAAAATTCCCTCTTGAATATTCTTTTTTTTCATCTCCGTTATGTAGTTTTCAATATCCTTCATGGTGACTCTATTATCTAGCGAATTTTTAAAACATTTCACCCCATATATCTCTCCGTTTATTTCACCAATAAAATCAATATGATTATCATATTCAAAGAACGCCGTTTCATAGTATTTTTCAAGTAAAGCCTTTAAATAAGCCATAAAATCTCTATTGCTATATTTGGCTATTTCTTTTAGAACTTCCTTGTTACCCATCTTTTTATTTATCCTTGTAATATTTTTAATTCTAGTCCTTTGTTTCCAATTTATAAATAAGAATAGATAAATAAACATCAATACTCCAGTCAACATAACGGACATAGCAATCCTCTTAGTAGTATTAAATATGGTTATAAAGAAAAACAAAGCAGTAACTATGGTGACAAAAATCCAATCTATAAAAGAAGCCCGCATACTTTTGCCGTCCTTCACCTCTTTAGTATAATAGTTATTTAGTATTATTTCTCTTTTAACCCTATTAAAATAATCCTTAAAAATTGATAATCCTTCCACCGCTATCCTTCCCTTTCTTCATCAATATATAGCTTGTCATCTGTATTATTGCCAACATGGATAGAAAAAATAATACAATTCTTTTAAATATATCGATGAAAAACCCTTCAGGAAGCATTTGAATCAGCAAATCCGTCTCTGGATCTAATAACCACAAATCGTTGTTGAAAAAAATCCTATGAAAATAGGTAAAGTATTTATTAAAATCAATTGAAGATAGAATAAATAAAACTAATATTAAACTCCACCAGATAAAATTGCCATAAAAAACTCCCCTAGATACCCTTTGTACCTCATCATAATAAAAAATAGTTATTATTGTTAATAGAGACAATATAAAAGATATTCTCTTTAAAACAATTCCATATTTAAAAAGAAAATTTACATCTTCCATATGTACTATTTCTTTTTCATTAAAAAAAGGCTTTAATACTTCTTCATTTGATTTCCCCTTTAAATATTTAAAAAACTCATCAGTAATACCATCTAACTCCCTTAATGTTTTACCTGTAATCTCTGGAATCCTATATCTTTCATAGGATTTTAAATAAAATTTTTTGTTAAAAGCATTTATTTCAACACCCTTTAATAATAAATACAATGGTAAAAAAATTGTTAATAAAATAATAAATACTTTTCTCATAAATTCACCTCATCTTATATACTCTCCTCTCCTATCCTCTTTTAACAAAAAAGATTGAAAGAAATGTTTCTTTCAATCTTAACCCATTGCCTTTTCTAATCTATCCAAATATTTAATGGGAAACATCCGGAGTAATTCCTTATATTGATCAACAGTTAAGCCACGCACAGTAGTATAAATTTCAATTTTACCATCAATGTCTGCGGCACTAAACCTTTCCTTTATCTCTTCAAAGTTTTGATTGTTTTCCATATTTTCACTCCTTTAGTCATACATAATAGGAACTATAAATTTATTATGTTTAAAAAGAGTTCTTTTATACAAGCAAAAAACACCTTTAATATTCGCAGGAAAGGCATACTTATTCCTTTTTATCCTTAAACATCTAAATCTTCAGGCATCTCCCAATTATGGTAGATTTCTTGGATAATGTATAATAATTGAGTGTATTATTGTATTCTAGTAGATAATTCTTCTTCATTTTGTGTTTGTATATCATTATATACACAAGATAAGTATATATTATTATTTTACATTACTCAAGTATATTTTTAGTTTTTAAGTATTATCATTTATGATAAAATCTATTATGATTATATTTTTACTATTTTTATTGTTTGTTACCAAGCCACTAATCGTATTTCCATTTCATCAAATACAGTTTCATCTTCGACTAAATATGCCTTCAATATAAATGTTCTCTTTTCTTTTTCTTTAGTTGCCTGTACTCTACATTGATTAGGTTCTAATCTATCATCTTCCACAATCCAAGCCCATGAAGGATTGTCCGCTATAATCTCAAACCTAACATCTTTATCCACTTTAATATTGTCCTTGTATACATTTGCAGTATAATATTCAAATTGACCATATACGATAGAATCATATCCATCAAGTTGAATAGAATAATTCACTAGATTTTCTGGTTCGGTTGGTTCTGGTTCTACATCATCAAATGGTAATATAGGCTCTATCTTTCCGTTTAATCTATCCTTTCCATCTTTATATCTATTTGCAATTTCATTTTCAATATCGTCTATTGTTTTATCTAAAATAATTGCCTTACAATTTAACCGTATTAGTCCATCTTCGGTATGATTAATTCCTTCAACTTCCCATTTCTGTTCCCACTTGATAAAACTGTCCTGTTTCTTTAGCTTCTTTGTTATTTTTGTCGATGGTAAAGTTACTGATATTGTATCAGCGGAAATATTCATCACGTTATTTTCTTGGATAAGGAATTTTTCACCTTCTATAATGGAAGGAAATAAATATAATTTATCGCCCATTATAAACTTAATATCAAAATTACATTTTCTTATTAATCCTTTGTAATAGCTATTGTATCTTTTATCGTTAACCTCATTTAAAACAATAAAAAAGAGATCATTATAATTTACATAATCACCTCGATATAATTCTTCATGTGTAATAATTCTTTTATCGTCAAAAGTTCTTTCCATACTAGAATTATTTATAATAGCCTTTGCTGGAATGTTATTTATTTTTACATTATGTCCTATTTCATTGAGTAAATATGTAATATCGTTATCTATAGAAATATCAAAATAACTCATGTAATCCCATCCTTTTTATATAAAATATACTTTAGAAATCTGTCATAGGAGGCGATTTAAGGCACGTTACCCTCGTTTCGACCAACTATATGAATAAGTTTTTTTCGTTCAAATTTACCCCCCAAGTTTTAAAAAGTGACTTTTTTGACACCCCTCAAATGGCTTAAAATAGCCATTCTATTTTTGATAAAAATCACTCTTTTTTAGGGCATGACCTAATTTTTTATCTATTTTCATTTAGTAAACAAATAGCCTATTGTTGCTCCTCCATCTGAACCTAAATCATCATCATTTGGCATCATCCTTATTTTTCTATTCAAGTAATCAATTTGATTTAATAAATTTTTATGAAACATTGAAATTGTTACATCATCCGTTTTATAATTCTTCATCAATGAAGGAGAATTTGCAATACTTTCTAAAAATGATACTGCCGTTTGATATATCTCCTTTTTATTTGAATTTGATTTAGGATCGTATTCATCATTCCATGTAAGATTATTTTCCATTAAATGTACTTCTAATTCCTCATCGCTAACATCTTGATATTCTCTTAAATCTATTCTCAATCTTTCTAAATTTGTCATATAATCATTCCTTTCTATTTTTATTATTTACAAACTAAATCTTTGTAATAAAAAAGGCTAGGAAATTAATCCTGCCTTTGATGTAAATTATAAAATATTATTATTTTGGTAATTAATTCTCAAGTTTATTTTAATAAAAAACTAAGGGATCTATTTCATCTAATAAACTGATTAATTTTTCAAAACTATTTAATGATATTTCTGTTACATCTCTATCTTTACGTATCCATTTTTCAAACTCTTTATATGTGTTATGGTCAGTACCTATTGTTGGGTCTTCTGCTATACAATCAATACAATCATTAATCCATTTTAATACACTTGTTTTATCTTTTGTAAATTTAAGATTATCTGAAAGAACTACTGTAAAAGTGCTCTTTAACATTTCCCCTCTTTGGATTAATTCCTCAAGTTTTCTATACATCAACATACACCCCTTTCTCATTTATATTCTAGTATACTTAGACTGCCCTGTGTAACTTTCTCTGTATACCTTGACATAATCTCAAAACTCTTTCTCTCATTTGGTGCAATGCCTTCACTGCTCACTGCATAAGTCCAATCAGTATCAATTATATTATTGTTTTTATCATAATAGATTGCTTTAACTTTAACATAAGAATAGTTCCTATCTCCAACATTTTTTACATACCCAGAAAAATACATATAATCCCCTTCAAATATTAATTCTTGATCTTCTATTTTAAGGTCACTTCCTATATAAATATCTCCTATAAATTCACTATCTTTTTTTGATGTTTCTTCATCTAAAACATCAAATTCACTTTTTAAATATATTGGTTCTATATTTATATCCAAAGAGTAATCTATTGTTTCTGCCCATCGATTTAAAATATCTTCAATTTTTTCTTTCGTATCTGTATTATAATTAATATCTGTAATATACTTTAACAATAAAACTGCCTCTGTATTTACTTTAGAATATTTACTATTAAATGTTTCTAATTTATCTTTAGGGATTCGCTTTTCTACATCTTTCATTCTCCTTTCAATACTTTCATAATACACTGTAGCATTATCATATAATGATACTCTATTTTCATAATCATCCGAATCAGATAAGTATGACGTTGTCACTCTAATTAGATTATCCATACTCATACGCATTCCTTTTTCAAATTCTATATATTCATCTTCAGACATCTTAGGAGCACAACCTACAAGCACTAGGCATAATAATAAAATCAATAGTATATATTTCTTATTCATGTATATCCCCCTTGTCCCCTTTTTCTATATTATACCATAGTTGGAATAAGGATGTCGGATATTTTATTTTTTGGTTTTATTATGTCAATTATTTTTCCGTTCGTAGAAAATATGGTTCGCTATTCATAATTTTATAACAAATGGGGTATCGACCTTATGTCAAATACCCCTGTATAGTATATTTATATTATATTGCCATTTCCTATGTGTACTGTATCACTTTACCGCTTTATAGTCTGTAATGTCACAAAATTAATCTTTTGTGACTAATATTACACTTAATATAGATTATATGCAGTGTTTTACATAATTTTTACCCATTTATTACCATTTTATATAATTTGATTTATCTCAGTAAAGTACATTGTTATATATATATCATTATTGTCACATATATTGACATATATATTACATTTATTCCCTATTATTAAAGATATAGCGATATTATTGATTTTACATTTATTGTTATATTATGCATACCCTATGGTGGTATGCAATTATGGCTAATACTTTGTATGTATTATGTAAACTAAATCGTCTGACAATTGTAACCGTTTTGTAATATATTTGTAACATAATTGTAATATAATAGGTAAAAATATATAGGTGTACTATCTACTTAATACACCGCCCATATTTAGGCATATCAATATAATAAAACCTAATCCAATTCTAACCCAAATATCATCACATCAACACCACAAACTAACCAAACAAGCCAATTCACCACATACACCACGTACATCACGACAACGCAAGCCAATCAATAGCCTAATCAACCAAATTATCTACATCATCCATATCATTCTTATCCTCTTGTAGCCTTTGTATCTCTGATGTTACATCATATATATATGGTGATTGTGACAATAATGTTTCTAATGATATTGTACCCATTGTATATAATGTATTCAAGTTCTCTATTATCTCCTTGTCATTCGCTGGTATATCAAATTTAAAGGTACAACTTATATATCCTTTATAATCTTTATCTATCATTTGTAGTAGTTTCTTTATCTTCTTCCACCTTTCATCGAATCCATTATACAATTGTTTTGCTGTCATGTTTGCCTTTGCTATTGCCATATAGAATAGTATCTTCATAGATGTTTCGGATAGATTACTTATTTCCATACTGTTCATAGATATTGCAGGTGTCATCGATATATTAAGTAGATTCTGATGTAATGTCTTATACACTTCTTTAAAAGAATTATAGTCCATATCTGCAACTGCAAACTCAAATTTACTCATATGATCTAGCTGTAACACTTGTCCTACTAGATCATAATCAATACCACCTTCACCGTTCTTACCTGTGCTTAACTTAGTCCCTGTCATCGTTGGCAAAGGATTAAGGAACTTATAAAAGCTGTCCATGTACTTACTCAATAAATCTTCCATATCGTTAATTATATTAATCCAATCCTCTAAATCACTTCTACCTTTCAATTCATCCCTTTCAGAAGGTAATATATAAACTATAGGTAAGCCACTTAAATTAGGATATTCTCCTGCCTTGTATAAGTCTCCACCTTTGTCACTGTATTCTTCTACAATATCATTTTTATATATCCTATAGAAAGATACACCTGAACTAATATAATGTTCTATAAAGGCGATATAATCACCATTTTCATTATATACAGGGTAACTGTCACAAGCCTTAATAATATGTGATTTAATCTTTCTATCTTCATCTAAATACAAATACTCATAAACCTCACCATACTTTAATAGTAAATCTAATACCTTGCTGTCTATATTGTTGTATTTGCCAACCTTATATATTTCTTTATACTTTTCTAATGTTCCCTTATCATCACTTGTTAAAGTAACTGGATTCTTTAACAAGAAACTGTTTTGAAATGTTAATATGGGTTTAACATACTGGAGAACTATCTTCCTTGTCTTAAAGTGTCTATTTTTCCAAACAACGTCCCCACGTTTTAATATCTCATGTTTACCATCAACATAATCCATTACATTCAAACTATTTATAATTCTATCTATATGCCAAGAGTCTTGACATTCACTTTCAAACCAATAAGGACTACCGTCATAATTATCATTAATGTATTGTTCAAGTTTATTCATTTACATTACCACCTTTCTTTATTAACAAATTTTTATACCCCAATGTCTAATAATTCTTCTTTAGAAATTTCTTTTATTATTGTATCGCCCTTACACAAATATATATTTGTTATAATATTCGTACTTGCATCGCCCCAAATAATGTATTCTCTATCTGTAAGATAATTATAAATATTATATTGTTTAAGATTACATTCAAATATAATATATTCCTTCATCTTTTCTAACTCCTGAGTTAGAAAAGATGAACCACCTATACGACCATAATATTTTACATATTCCACTAGTGGGGAAAAAAATATTTTATTATATTGTATTGTATCAACTTCTGTCCTATTTGCTTTTATAATACCTGTTTTGATTATTTTCTGTGCATTAGATATACTTGTACCATGGAAAAAATTAAAATCAATATCCTTGTCTTTAATTGGATATATAATTTTTTCATCTTCCATTTTCTTAGTGCCATCTGTGACTATATAAATTCCATCATTTTCTTCTATATTGTAAAAGCCCTTGTCAGATAAATATTTAAAATGTTCTTTGATTGTATAAAATATTTTCTTTGGTTTTTCAATTTCAAAAACTTCATTGTAGAATTTTTCACTACTTCCAAAGTTTTTGCATACTTCCCGAGGAGTTATATTATTTTGTTCTGCAAAAAATAATATTTTATCTCTGGATTTTTTTCTCATGTCAATTAAAATTTTCTCATTATCATGTACTAACCTTTGTAATGTTTTTATTTCTTCTATATCTTCAGTATTCATTACATCACTACTTAAATTTAAAATATCTTCTCTTGTAATTTGCTGTATATTATCACCTTGTACCATATAAAGTTTTGAAATTCTATTAGTTAAATCCAATTCGTTTTGATGAAGGAAATATAAATCTCCTTCTCTTTCAACTATTAGATGTTCTCTTTTGTGCAATTTAAGTCTTGCAACATCTATTTCAAATATTATATTTATATCATCTATATCAGTATTTTGTCTTTCCGCATATTTTTTACTATCCTCTAATGATTCAGCAAAAAATATTTTATTTTTATTATGAAAATTATTTTTTGTATTTGTCATTCCTCTACATAGTAATTTATTCATACCGACAATTGATTTTGCATTTTCCAAAGAAGTTCCATGATATAAGGTTCTTGATACATCTTTTTCAATATAATCTACAAATAATGGTATTCCTTTTACTCTATATTCAACTTTATCGTTTATTTGTACCATTTCTATATTACTTTCAAGATCATCTTCATTTCCGTTTTTCATTAATTCATTGAAAATATATGTCATTATCAAATCCTTTTTATATTCTTCTTCATGCAATTTATCATTTCTACATAATTTTCTGTCTTTTTCTATGTTTGTTTCTCTTATAACCGCATTTACAAATTCAGCTTGTATCCATGTAAATATGTCTCCCTTGTGTTTTACACTTTCTTTAATTTTTGTATCTAGTTCATCCATTGTATTTTTATATTCTTCAACTAACTCCTGATATTTTTTATATTCTTCTTCCTGCCCCAAGGTTTTACTTGCATCGGCTATTACTCTAACATAATCCCATTTATCTATTAATTTTAATTTATAATTTCTATAATCCACATAAACCATTTCCCATAGATGTTCTAAAATTTCTTTCATCACTATACCCCCTATATGTTTTTTTAAATATAACTCTTATCTTCCTTTAAACTTTGTACAGCCAATGCAGTTGCATCAACTAAATCATCATGATTCGTTGAGCCTTCTATATTCCCTAATGAACCATTTTTACGTTCAACATATATTTTCATTTCATCTAATGTTTCTCTATCATTAATCAAGATAATACCTTCTTCAAAAGCTTCCTTCATGTCATTCATCAACCTAGTTTTACTTACATTATCGGTATAAAAACCATATTCTGACTGTATTACCCCACGTATCTTATCAAACTTATTGAACCTTAATACTTGTAAATAACCCATTTCCCGTCTTAGCTTGTCTATTAATGATAATCCATAAGAATTACGTTCTATTGCATACATACAATAATTGTAAAACATTCCTAAATCGTAAGCTATACGTGCAAATTTATAAATAGGTACATCGTTTCTATAGAATACAGCCACCTGTTCCCCTAAACTATCCAATATTGATATTGCTGAATAGTCCCCTTTCAATCCCGCAGCGGAATCAATTCCACCAAAATACCTTTCATTTGATTTTATTGGCTGATATATGTACAATCCATTACCATAATATTTAGCTAAATTATCTGGTAAATCCTTACCTATTTCATTTACTTTAAGTGGTGGTAATAGATAATTATATCTTTGTGCAATATCCTCTGCATTAAAGAATCCTGTATCGGATTGTATAAATGACACTTCTGCTGATATAGGAAATTCTTGATTAAATTTATCTTCTCCAATATCACTCATCTTATATCTTCTCCAAAGTAACTGAGGTATTGTAATATCATATTTTTCATACAACTCTAGTTCATTTGGATAAAAGTATTCTTTTGTTGCCAAATAAGATTGTCCATGATTTAGAGCCTCTGCCCATTGTTTAGCTTCTTGAATTTCATATTTGAACATCTGTCTATGTACTTTACCACTCCAACCATAAAAGAAGGATTTATATTTACTATGTCCCTTTTCTGCACTGGTAAATATTTCATAATACTTATTTCCTATACCATTACTAGTACTTTCTATGCAAAGAAACGCATCCTCGTTTTTAAGTAAAGCTTGTTCTAATGATACAAGACCTCTTTCCTGTGCATCATCCGTCCAAAAGCCATATTCAGATAAATGGATTATCTGACAAGAGAATCCTCTGCCTAATTCTTTATTTCCCGCCGTCTGCACTGATATTCTTGAATTATTTTCTAATAATAATTCATATTTATTAGACCTTTTTTGTTTAATCTTTATTTCATCTGGAATAGATTCGTACATCATTTTAAGTCTGTTAAATAAGTTTTGGGTATTCTCTCCCTTATCAGTAATCATTAAGTATTGAGAATTTGGAGATTGATGTGCTGACCATAACATTACCCCTAACATCATGGTCGACATTCCAAGTTGTCTTGTTTTGGATATAATATTATACCTACCTTTATTCTTCCAAAAATGTTTTTGTGCATCGTTAAATTCAAAATCAACTAATTCATTATTTGCATTAGTTATCTTTACAAAGTTTCCACACCATAATATCGGATCATTCATTACTTTTTTAAGTTGTTCCTGTGGACTCAGTTTCTTTTTCTTTTTTGCCACTCTTATCACCTCTCTATACTAACAATAAAAACAAGGGGTATAATAAGTCTAGTTGCTTATTTAAAACCCCTTAAATCACCTTCTATGACGTCATGTTTTTATATATTCAACTTTAGTCCTAAATCTTTATCATCTTCCCTATTTTTCTTTAATCTTTTATTAATTTCTTCTTGCAAGTCTAACATAGTTTTGACTGCACTGTTATTTCCTTCCATAGCTTGTTTTTTTATTGCATCGTAAACTTCTAATAAATCATTATCAAAATTATTTTCATATTTTATATAAATAAATTTCTTATATTCTTCACTTTCTTCCCATCTTTCTAGCCAAGCCCATTCTGTTTCTGTTACGTCTAAAAGTTTTTTAAATTCTTCTTCTGTATAATCTGTATATCTAGTTTTCGTTGTGTTCATCTTATTTTTCCATAAAAAATATTTACGTCTTCTTTCCCAGTGTTGATTACGTGGTAAGCTATTTAATTCTTCCCATATATCTGCCATTTTTATCATCTCCGTTTTTTATTTATTTTTAACAATTAAAAAAGGATAACCTTTGCTAGTTATCCCTAGATTTTCTTTTAATTTTTTATTGGCTCTTACTCTTTTTAAATTATATCCTTCTAAAATTTCCTGTAATGACCGTTTTAATTGTGTCTGTGCAAATGTTTTACCGTACTTGTCTTTTAATTCTTCTATTATTTCTTTTTCTATTACATAGCCCTTATCATTTACCTTATTCACTATAATAATAGCTATTTCATTGGTTCTATCGTTACTTGCCTTAGAAGTTGTACGATTGACTGGTTTAAAGCCATCATCTGTCTTAATAAATTTATTTTTATGTTGAGGATATACTTCCCAAGCTATACCTTGTCCAAATGTGCGATATATCCCTTCATAAGACAAACCTGTCATTGTCATGTTGTTATTATTCCAAAGAATCGCCCTTTTTTCTGATCTCTTTAGTCTAAATATATCATAATCACCAATACTGAAGTAATTAACTATTTTACTATGTTTATACTTCTTTTGTATCTCTAAAGCCTTTTTTAAATCTTCTTCAGGTATTTCTTTCTGATCCAGTTTCCTCAATAATTTTAAGAAGGCAAATAATACATTTCTTTGATTTATCCTTTTATTACTTCTGCTATCTAACATTTTAGCCAATTCCCTATTAGATATAAAAAATACTATATCCCCATTTTCATCTGTAAAGTTTTCATCTCTTACGTTCATTATTGCGATATCGTGCATCATTATCAGTTGTGGAATATATCTTTTTATTAGCTTGTATACTTCTGGATAATATTCTTCAATATCGCCATTCAATAACATTTGCTTGTTAGTTTCCAATATGTTTATTTGTTCCCGTTGCCAATCAGTTTTTACTATTTTAATATTGTATATTTCTTTTATGTATTCTAATACCTTATATGTTTTTTCCTTTGTTAAAGCCTGTATTACATGAATAATATTACCTTTAAATCCACATCCGAAACAATTATATATGTAGTCACCACTATCACCTTTAAATATTCCTGCTGATGGATTCTTGTCATTATGTATTATACAATTAAAACTATCTGGATTATCTATACCTAATAATTCAGGTAAATCTATTTCAGTTTTAATATAGTCATAAAACTCCTGTTCATTCTGTAATATTATTTCTTCTTTTATATCTAATACACTATGTAAATACTGTATATTACCATCTTTTAAAGCTTGTACATTATAGTTAATTTCATCTTGTTTAGGTTTAAAGGGGTTTTTCCGACTACAATAACTAGTATTATATATATACTTATTATTGTAGTCGGATAATCCCCTATTATCTTCAATATCATTATATTCATTTAATAGCCTTTTATAATCTATCATATTATTATATCCTTTATAGATTAAACCTTTACCACCAAAATACAACCTTGATAGATTATTACAATGTTTATCACAGTTACTAAACAATTCCATTAGTATAGCTTGTACACTACTTGCTGTATCATAATTATCAATGACTTTAGATAATACAAAAACTAACCTAAATTTGTGTTGTTCCTTGGTATGGGAGAATGAAGTATAGGCAAATGCAGGTAATATATTTAATTCCTTACATCTATTTAACTCTTCTTCTATTGTAGTATTATCATCAAAATCTAATGCAAATATCTGTTGGCTTGTCCAATCTTCCTCTTTTCTTCCCAATAAAAAAGAAGGTCTAAAACTAGCCCCTCTAATCAGTTCATTAGCTAAATCTTTAATTGTAATATTGGTAGTTTTTAATCTCTTCTGAATTAATCCTATTTCTTTCCCTTTAGGCTTATTATTGTAATAAGTTTTATCTAACATACACTTAATAGTATTCAAATAAAATATACCCCCCATTAATTTTCTATATAAAAAAAGACCAATTCAAAATTGAATTCGCCTTTACATGAATAAACTTTCAAACTCTTTTGTTTTCTGTTGTTGTTTTAATAATTTCTTATTTTCATTTATATATTTATTTCTTACCTTCATTGTTTTAATCTTACCTCGTGTCACTTTTCTACTTACCTTTTTATTTGACACTGTGTATTTTTTCAACTTATCTATCCCCCTTTAAATATAATAATTAAATAAACCCGATCTTCTATAAGTCTGTACATATATAAATAATTTCCTATCTGTAAGTTCTTCTTTTGTTTTTGTAAATGTTATGTTTTGTATGGCTGTCCCCATTTCTATACCTATATATGTAAATTTTTCTTTTGGCAAAGATAAATCAATATCAAATAATCTACTTAATTCATTTAACTTTATATCTGTTTCAAGATACCCATCTACATTTATATAAATTTCACTTTTTAAATTATATCTATTCTGTAATTCCTTAAATTCTTCTACAGTTGTGTTTTCTGCAACTTCAATCAATTCAGGATATCCTAGCTTTCTTAACCATTTGAACTGAGTTTGTTTAAATCTATCATTTTTTAAACCTATATAATGTGAGTCTATACACAATAAAACCTTTTTAGCCTCACTTGATAAATATGAAACATCCATATCATGGTATGCCATTATTTGTAAAGTTGTTGAACCTGAATATTTATCTGTATAATTGTTCCTTGCATTAATTTTGTATATATTGTTTACATTCGCCGACTTTACATTCACTTTATCATCTTTCGACATCATTGTTACATGATTTCCCCAACACTTTCCTTTTACTAAATCACAATCAACCGCAACTAAAGATTTATAATCATTATTAAGTTTATACACTTTTTTATTGTCAAAGAAGAATCTTATCTTCTTATCCCCTTCTTCTAATAATTTACTACCTAATAAGCTGTCAAAATCGTTCGTCATGAATATTGTATCATAATCTCTATTTCTACACCATTGTGGAAATTTATTCTTTATTTCTTGTTTCATTTTTAACCTACCCCTTTTTTACTTGCTTTTTATGTACTCTTTATATCTCTCTAATTTCTCACTAGCCATGTTTATATGTCCGTTTTCCCATTTATTTATATAGGTAAAATGGCAACCAACGTATTGAGCCACTTCCTCCAGTATTATTCCTTTTCCCATCCTTAGAAATTTCCAACTTTCTCTTTGTTTCTTTAATTTTTCGTCCACCTTCACAGAATTTAACCCCCTTAATTTCTATTTTTTAGAATCTTATAGTTTTAAAAAAAGAAGTAAGGGCATAATAACCTTTACTTCTTTTGACTTTGACTTACTTTAACTTTATATATATAATTATGCGGATTTTTTAGTGTACATGGTTAATGCATTAGGATGTAAAACTTTAAGAGTATTTTCCATTTCAATAAACCCTTTTGTAGATGAACCAGTCTTTGCTAATTCTGCATATGTTAAAGGTCTTAACTCTGCAAGTTTTAAAAAGTCCATATTTGCCATTAGACAAGTATCTTTTGGCATGGTATCTATTATATAAGGTACTACACCTGCATAAGTTAAGTTTAGTTTATGTACTGGTGAACCAAATTCATTAGTAACACCTTGGTAGTACGTCTTGTCTTGGAATAAATCTGCAACTATATCATATGTATTGTAGTCACAAAGTAATACAAGATTTTGACTTGCTGTACCAGCTTGTTTCATTATTTTAGCCATTTCTTGTAAAGTTTTAAGGTCTAAAGCCTTAGTAACTTCTTTTTTGTTCTCTGCCTTAACAAACTGCAGTAATCCTGCCATTTGACGTGGATTAGAAGTATTTATTTCCTTTACACCATTGATTAAATAATACTCTAAATCCCTCTTAATCTCGATTAATCTATTGTTTAACTCATGTGCAAAAAGGTCTGCAATGTGTTCTTGACTAACAGATTGTGCAGTATCAGAAACATTTACAGCTTTACGTAAAATCTGACACACGTTATTATCTCCCGTAGTTCTGTCGCTTTCTTCAAATTTCTCTACATCTGAACCCTCTTTTGCCAATCCTCTGGAGTTGTCCAATTGTTCGTAGTCCCAATTTACCGTTACCGATGTAGCTTTTTGTCTACCATTTTTTAATAGTAAACTTGTAAAAGGTAAATTTACTGCATCCGTTAAAATTAATTCTTTAGTTAAGTCTAATTGTTTAATATTTTTATTGTCAGATAATATCATTGTATAATCATTCCTTTCTTTTTTTTATTAATTATTGAAATAATTTAGAAAACTTATATTTAAGAGAACCCTCAATATCCCCATCTTTTAAAGCTTTTTCATATTGTTCTTCTGATTTTCTATTTTTATTTGGTTTAAAGCTCTCATCAATCTTTTGTTCCTTTGTAATTTCTTTTAACTTATTAATCTTACCTTTAACCTTGTCCAAGTCTTCATCATAGATTAAATCAATCATATCTTCGCTTAAATCATTCTGTAACATCAGATTTTTAATTGATAAATTATGATTGGTTTTAGTTAATCCTTCTACATCTACATCTTTATAAGTTTCCTTTAGGTTATTTAATTCTGTGTCCTTTGCTGTAATCAAATTTTCTACTTCCCCCTTCCAACCTTTAATTAAACCTTCTAAATCTTCTTTTGTGTAACTGTCTTTTTCTTCAAACTTAAATTCCATCTTTACCATACCTCCTAATTTTTAGTTAATTTATTTGCCTATACCTCCTAATTTTTCTATCTAAATTTTAGATTCTTAGGTTATAAAAAAAGGAAGGATACCAACAAGGTATCCTAACTCTTTTTCTATACGGAGAATATAGTATTTATATAAAAACATTAAAAAGGGAAGACCCTATAAAAATAAGCCTTATTATATACACTAAAATTTAATGTATACGATAAGACCTACTTAAAATATACTTCCTCCTCATATAGTTATGTACCAATGTCTGATGTTTTTATCTATTAATTACTCAAAATTTCAATTATTTCATTATATAAAAACTACAACATCTCAAATTAACTCTAAATATTTTATCGTGATGTACCTCTCACTATATTTGTTGGGAAGTGGCTGTTTTACCCCCCGTTTTGACACAATTCATAAAAAAATTAATTGTTTTGTCTGCATTTTTTTATCTTTCATAAAGTGTCAAAAACTCCCCCTCTATATATATAATTGTAGCTTTGCTTGATGTTTTTATACCCTATACAACACATACTACATCATTATATACTAAGTATACTACTATTACTTATATACGGTCACATACTCATCATCTATATTTATATATCCCCTTAAAGCTTCTAGTGCATTTTGTGAATTAGTAGAAACATTTTTCTGTGCTATCCCTAATTCTTTTCCTATTTCTTCTTGTGTCATTTCATCCCAAAAGTACATTTGTATTACTTGCCTTTGTCTTTCTGTTAATACTTCATCTAACAATTCTACAATTTCTTCTTGTAATTCCAATTGAAAAAGTTGTTCATAATTTATGAACAACTTTTAAGACAATTACCTTATAGTTATAGTGTTAACATCAAAAAGATATTGTTCTCTGGATTTTCCATATGTCTTATATAAACGTTTTCTAGGCTTGTATTAGTTTTCTTCATTAATTCTAAAAAGCTCTCTATCTCTTCTTCCGTATAATATTCTAAAAACAACCTATTTATAGCGTTATGTAAACTCTTAATATCATTATTATTATAATATTTTTCTATTTCTATAAAACTAACATGTCCCTGCCCACGTTGCCTTAAAATCTTTTTGTACTTACATAATGCAAATAATAAATTCTTAGAATTATTATTTATTACTTTAAATTCTTCAAGATTACCACCATTGTCTAGCAATAGGTTAAGCCAATTTTGTTTTTTAATTGAAATATTTTCATCTAAAAATTGTTTTTGTTGTTCTTTCATTATTCTTCCCCCTTTGTATTTTTAATAGTAAAATTGATAAATTATATCTTCTATAATCGTGTATACTACAACAATATCTCCTGCTTCAACGGCAAATGTAACATCATCTATTTCTTTTATTTCTATTTCTCTATCTTTGTATCTAATTTTAAATTGTGTTTTTAGCTTTTTAAATTGTGTTTTTACATTATCATTTTCAGTTTTGTAAATCTTAGTTGCAAATTTAAAATCTCCGAATTTATCTAAATTTATTTATATCACCTCCAACATATTAATATTAATGTTGTCGGTAATGTCTTGTATATAAATTTTAAGTATAACTTGTAGCTGTTCTCCTGTAATTCCCTCTTGTTCAAGTCTAATTTTAAACCTTTTTAACTTTTGTATTAGGTTTAAGAAGTCGTCTATTTTCATATATAATACCTCCATTTAGTTAACTATTTAACTTCTTAATTATATATTAAACTATAAAGTTAAATATGTCAAGTACGTTTATTAACTTCTTGGTTAAATATTTAACCATATTGATAATACATCAACTTTATAGTACAATGTTAATAGGAGGTAATGAATATGGGAATTAAAGAAGATATAAAAGCTTTTATTGTTAGAGCAGGTTTTACAATGACACAGGTAGTTGAAGAATTAAATAAGAGAAATGGGACTAATTACTCTTTAGCTAATTTTTCTAAAAAAATTAACAATGAAACAATTAGGTATAATGAAGTTTTAGAAATAGCTGATATAATTGGATATGAAATTGAATGGTTTGAAAAAGAATAATAAAAGATATCCTTATAACAAGTGGTAAAATTCTCTTATAGAAATTATATTATCCTTGTCTTCTCATTTTCAAATATGTTATAATAAAAATGAACAACATTAATAGACATCAACTACCTATTTATTGGAAAATAAGTAATTTATGTCTAGCAGTGTTATAAATTAGTAAACGATTAGATTTTGGTAAATATCTCTTGTCGTTTACGTTCTAAGATTAATTCTAAATCATCGTTACTGTATGATTTAGAAACCTTTTTGATTGAAGAACAGTCCCAACCACTGTTCTTCTTTCCTTTTTTGGGTTTATTTTTACTTACCCTACCTAAACCCTTAATCATCTCCTGTTGGGCTTGTAAACGTACACATATAGCCTTTAAATAGTTCTTTAGATTATTAACTATTGTACCTTTGGACGTAACAATAGATAATTGTTGTAGAGCCTTATCCACAATAACCTGTCCAAACTCTTCCTCTAATTCAACTTTAATTGTGTTTGTGTCATTCATATCAAGATAGTTAGATAATTCTTGTTCGTCTTTAACCCTTGCAGTACCCCCTTTATTCTTTTGAAGTACCCCTTTATTAAAAATCTTTTCAATTATAAAAGTATATAAATTCGTATCGTTCCACCTTTTACCTCTTTTGTTTTTTTTAGTCCTATATTCTATATTGATAATTCCTTTCTTCTCTAACTGCCTAAGATATTTTCTTACAGTATTTTCTGAACATGATAAATCCTCTGCAAGAGTAGCTATAGAGGGATAGCAAGTAAATTCGTTCCAGTTCATGTACTTTTTTAATGCCATATACACACCTATTTCTTTTAAATTTAATTTTTCTAATACATCATAAGTTATTTTAACTTCATACATTACTTCCTACCCCCTTTCAAAGTTGTTAAAGGACTTGTAACTTTACCTTGTTCTATTAATTTTTCATCTGTCAATGTTGCAATATATCGTTCTGTATTTGCTACTGTACTATGTCCTAGTAATTTGGAAACTGTATATATGTCATTTTTCTCCATCATCTTTGTTGCAAAATAGTGTCTTGCTGTATGTCCGCTACATCTTACACTATCCCTAATATCACATTCTTCACCTGCAATCCTCCAAAGCCTTTCTATAGCTTCAACTGTCAACTGTCTACCCGTTCTAGATAAAAAATAATAATCTGGAATATCTTTTTTATAGAAATAACTATCTTTAATCCGTTCATATCTTCTTAAGATTTTCTTGAGTTCAGTGGATAATGCAATAAATCTTTCTTTTGCACCTTTTCCGTATATTTTTATCCTATCGACTTGTATATCATCATTAGTAATACCTAAAAGTTCTGTAGTTCTTACCCCTGTGTCAAACATCATGTTTACAATAGCCTTATTTCTTGCATTAAGGTAATTAGAGTAATCATAGTAATTTATTAATCTATTTGTTTCTTTATCTGTAAAAACTTCAATTGTCCTTTTTTCTTCTTTGGCAGGTTTAATATTTTTCATTGGACTTTTAATAATATATTCATTTTCAATGCAATAATCAAAAAATACTTTCAAAGCCTTGTAAATGCCATTGCAATACTTATTAGTACAACCTGCATCTTGTTTTAATTTAATAAATTTTTTAATATGAATTGGTTTTATATCTATTACCTTATTAACTCCTTGTTCTCTTATATATTTTTCAAATCTGATTAAATGATTACGATAATTTTTTAAAGTTTTTTGACTTAAACCTCTACTTTGGCAATCAAAAATATAATCTTCTACTTCTAAAAACATAAATAAACCACCCTCCATATTGTTTTTACACAAAATGAAGAGTGGTATTACATACCTTCATACAACAATAAAAATCAATTTTATCATTTACCGTAATTGGTTTAATACTGCGTTTCCCAGCCTTTTTATCCTTAAACATCTAAATCTTCAGGCATCTCCCAATTGTGGTAGATTTCTTGGATATCATCATTATCTTCTAATATATCTATTAGTTTTACCATATTTTTAATATCCTTTTCATCTGTAAGCTCTGTAGTATTTTGAGGTAAAAAGGATATTTCTGCCATTGCAAATTGGTATCCTTTTTCACTTAATGCATCTCTAACACTATTGAAATTTTCAGGACTTGTAATGATTTCATAACCGTATTCATTTCCTTCAAAGTCTTCAGCTCCAGAATCAATAGCTAAAAGCATTAACTCATCTTCATCTATGGAATCATTTTTTTCTATAGCTAATACACCTTTTCTATCGAACATAAATGACACACAGCCAGTTTGCCCTAAGTTACCTCCAAATTTATCGAAAGCATGTCTTACATCCGATGCAGTTCTATTCCTATTATCGGTTAAGCAGGATACAAATACTGCTATTCCACCTGGTCCATACCCTTCATATATTATTTCCTCGTAGATATCTGCACCTAGTTCTCCACTGCCTTTTTTTATTGCTCTATCTATATTATCATTAGGCATATTTGCTGCTTTAGCTTTTTCAATAGCCGCCTTCAATGAAGGATTGTATTCAGGATCTGTGCCGCCTTCCTTTGCGGCTACCATGATATATCTTGCTATTTTAGTAAATTCTTTACCTTTTTTGGCATCTTCTTTGCCTTTCTTATTTTTTATATTATTCCATTTAGAATGACCTGCCATAAACACACTACCTCCTTAATTTATTGCTAATTTATTTTACCACAATATTTAATATAATACATCAGTTTTGTTTATTTTTTGAAATGAAGCTTGGTGGAAAGTGTCTCTTATGTTCACTATTTCTGTTCATCTTTTCTATCTTTTCAACCAAATTTTGAGGCCCCGTTTTATCTAATATATAGTTATCTAAAACATCATATCCAAATCCCATTTCCTTTTCATCAGTTTGATCTTCCCACAATCCTGCAGTAGGTGACTTTTCTATTATTATATCAGGTATGTTTAAATATCTTGCCAATTCCCAAACTTCGGTTTTAACAAAGGAAACAATTGGGAGTAAATCTACTCCGCTATCTCCATGTTTAGTAAAATATCCTACAGTAAATTCAGATTTATTACTAGAGCCAAGGACTAAATAATTGTGTTCTTGTGCAAAATAGTACAGAATAGTCATCCTAAGTCTTGGTTTTATATTGGCAGCAGCTAGACTATTAGCCTCTTTAACCCCTATTGATTTAATAAATTGATTATAGACTTCTGATAGGTCAACCTTTTTAGTTTCTAAACCTAAGCTTTTTGCAACTAACAAACCATGTTCTTCATCTATTGGATTACTATGACAAGGCATTATTATACCTAGAGAGGTTTCTGGAAAAGCTAATTTTGCTAAACCTGCTACTACTGCTGAATCCACCCCTCCACTTAAACCAAAAACTACCCCCTTTCCATTAGCTTCATTGACTTTATTCCTTAGCCATTTTACGAGTTCATCACAAATTTCCTTTATATTATCCATAAAATTACCTCCACATCAATTCTTATGTATATCTTATGCAATTTTGGTGAAATTAATAGTTAGTGATGGCCAATATTTCCTTAATCATTATAACATAAAGGAGCAATATATGGATGCTAATGCTATTAAACTAATTGGTATTGGATTAATAACAGGTATGGTAAATGGTCTTTTTGGCTCTGGAGGTGGAACCTTAGTAGTTCCTGCCCTTGTGTTTTTAATTGGAGTCAAGGATTATAAAGCTCATGCTACTGCTATTTCGATTATATTTCCTTTATCAATTATTAGTACTTTTATCTATTTTAAAAATAATGTAATAAGATTTGATATTGCATTAATAGTTGCCTTAGGAGGTGTTTTAGGAAGTTTTATTGGTGCCAAATTATTAAAAAAGGTTCCAACTCCCATACTTCGTAAGGTCTTTGGTACTGTAATAATAATAACTGCCCTAAGGATGATAATAAGATGAAATTATTTATAATTGGATTGTTGTCTGGCATAATCAGTGGTATGGGTATAGGTGGTGGAACCATACTGATTCCTTCACTGGTATTTTTTACTTCCCTTAATCAGCAACAAGCTCAAGGTATAAACCTTATAGTATTTATACCTGTAGCTATTGTCGCCCTGATTATCCATGTTAAAGAAAAGAGTATAGATTTTAAACCTGCTAAATGGATCATAATAGGAGGCATTGCAGGATCTATTGCTGGATCCTTGTTTGCACTAAAGATGGATCCTAGTTCCTTAAGGAGATATTTTGGTATATTTCTTCTATTTATAGGAATATATGAACTACTAAAAAAAGAATAGCTTATTTAATCCATCTTCCATCTTTTATGGATAAATGTTCTTCATTTATATATTCTATGATTGCATTCCCACTTGTCAAATCCGTAATGGTATTCTTAAATGAATCCACTTGGGAAAACTCAATATAAACATATATATTTACCGCTTCATCATAGACTGTATCCTCTACTATATATCCCTTTGTCATCAAGTAGTTCTCAATCATCCCATATAAGGTATATTCTATTCTTATCTTCAATTTATGATGGAGTACCTTTTCAATTATCATTCCCGACTCTAATCCTATTTTGGCACCTTTAGTATAAGCTCTGATAAGACCTCCTGTGCCCAATTTTATACCACCAAAATATCTTGTAACTACTACCGCTACATTTCTAAGGTCTTCTTTTTTAATTACTTCTAATGCTGGAATACCGGCTGTACCTGATGGTTCTCCATCATCACTAAATCTTTGAATATTACTATCTTCACCATATACATAAGCATATACATTATGAGTTGCATCTCTATGTTTCGTCTTAATCTTTTCAATAAAATCTAATGCCTCTTTCTCTGATTCTATAGGCATAGCATAGCCAATAAACCTTGATTTATTGATTATTATTTCGTCTTCTCCATATCCATGTATAGTTCTATAAATATTATCCATTAGCATCTCCTTTCATTACATATACAGTTATATTGATTATACCATAAGATAAAGAGAAAGTGAGCCAAAGACTATACCCTTGACTCACTTGTTTGATTCATTTAAGCGTAAATTTCATCGATTTCAATATCTTTTAAATTAAGATACTGTTTGTAGGATAAAATCACTAAAGATTTGTCCTGACTGTAAGTAATCATGTCAATAGCTCTATTTATCGGATAAAATCCTCCATCTTTAAAACCTTCTTCATAATTTATTTTATAATCAATATTTGTTGCTTCCATTACGTACCATATGATTCTGTTATATACCTCTTGTTTTCTTGATAAAGAAAAAAATTCGTAATTGGTCTCACCAGCAGTAGAAACGATATTGGCATCAACGCCCGTTTCATACTTTACACGACTAATAGCCGTTTCTGTTGGAAGAGAACCATTACGAATTTTCCCCTTAGGAAGTACCCATTCATCTTTGTCATTTTTTAAAATAAAGACCTTATCCTCATTGAAAACAACACCGCCTGCACAGTTTCGTACAATCATTGGTACCAGCCTCCTTTTTATTCTTACTATTATAATACCCAAATTCATCTAATTATTCAATTAAATTATTACAAAACATTTAATAAAGAATATAATCAGAATATTTTTCATAATCCACTTGATTTATACTCAATTTTATTTCCGTACCATCTACCTTATATTCTATATATTCTACTTCGTAATTATTCAAAAAATAATTGACTAAATTTTGTTTATCATAAGGAATTTTTAATATTACATCCTTATATTCTTGAGGCAAATTTAATTGAATCATATCCAATAATTTATCTAAATTAGTAGAATTCTTACCAGAAACAAATATTTTATTGCTGGCATATTTATCATCATACGCTATATTGCTAATATCTACTTTATCCATCTTGTTAAATACGGTTATTATTGGCTTATCTAAGACTTCTAACTCTTTTAATATATTATATGTGGTTTTAATCTGTATGTCTAAATCGCTATTTGATGCATCTACTACATGGATTAACAAATCTGCAAATTTTACCTCCTCTAAAGTTCCTTTGAAAGCTTCAACTAAATGAGTGGGAAGTTTACTAACAAAACCAACTGTATCCGTAATCAAGAATTTTTGTCCATTAGGTAGTTTTGCAGTTCTTAAAAAAGTATCCAATGTTGCAAATAGCATATCGTATACAAATACCTTTTTGGATTCACTATATTCGTCATTCATCTCAATTATTTTATTTAATAATGTAGACTTTCCCGCATTTGTATATCCAACTAGAGCAACTATAGGAAGATTTGAGTTCTCTCTTTTTTTCCTTTTAATATCCCTTGCTTTTTCAGCTTCTTTCAATGCTCTTTCAATATTATCTATTTCCCTTAAAACATGTCGCCTATCCGTTTCCAGCTTTTGTTCACCAGGTCCTCTAGTACCTATACCTCCACCTTCTCTCGATAAATAGTCCCTGAATCCAACTAATCTAGGCAGTCTATATCTAAGTTGAGCTAATTTTACCTGTAACTTGCCCTCTTTTGAAGTAGCTCTATTTGCAAATATATCTAAAATCAAATTGGTTCTATCTACGATTTTTCTGTCAATTATCCCCTCTAAATTTCTAAGCTGAGCTCCAGATAGCTCATCATTAAATACTACAAGGTCTATATCCAATTCTTCACAGTAATGTTTTATTTCTTCAGCTTTACCTTTTCCTATAAAATATGCAGCATCTATTGAATACCTTTTCTGTATAACCCTTGATATAACCATACCTCCAGCAGCATTCACTAATTCCTCTAATTCATCCATAGAGTTAGCTATATCAATAGTGTCCTTTTCTAACTCAACTCCTACTAACAATGTCTTTTCTATATTCTCTTTTTCTTCAATCAATCTATCACCCTTTCAAAACCATTATATTTATTTTTTATTCTTTAGTATATTATATCACTTAGTCCTTTAATTATCTAATTATCTTTAATAAATCGTCTTTAGGTACATTTACATATTGTTCTGGTACATCTCCTACTATTATAGTTTCAGCTATAGGAATATTGGTTGTGATTCTCAAATTTTCTGAAACCAAAGGTACTATCATCTTTATATCGGTAACTACTATTATATATATTCTATGTCTAGTTTGATTAATTCCTGATGATTCAAATTCTGTTGCAAAATCTACAGCTACTGAACCCTGGGGTATTATTTGTACTTTTATACTAGGTAGAGCTAGTATCTGGGTGTCAAAAGCATTGCTTAAAGGTACTCTTATTTCCGCTTCAGATATTTGTTTCAACTGTTCTTGAACTTCAAGGGCAACCTCAGCAGCAATACTATTCATTAAAATAGTATTTGCCTGCATAAGAGTAACTTTCCCTTCATTATCATACTTAACAAATATTAGATCATTATAGTTAATGTCTCTTCTAATTTTCGTCTTAATCGTATCATTTATAGCTTGAGTAGTAACAGCTCTAGCTCTTATCTCTGCTATTGCCACTACAGTAGGCTTAATATTTTTATCTATAAATCTAAATAAGTATACAAATAAGACTATTATGGCAATAATCCATATTATATAACGTTTACTTTTAATTAAATGTGAATAATATCTCACAGGATACCCCTCCTAATATATAATTATATGTAGGATATACTAAATAGATTTATTTTTATCGTAATATATTTTTATAAAATCAACTTATTAACATTATTATGTTTGTATGATATAATTAATTTGTTTACTACCTTTTCTTAAAGTAAGGAGGTTTTTTAATGTCAGAAGGTAATAAAAAAGCACCACAGAAAAAAAAGAGGAAGGGACTAAAAACATTTTTTATAGTACTACTTATGATAGTTGTCATTGCAGCAGGTGCAGTTATGGGCATTGTGATAGGCATTGTTAAAGATGCTCCCAAAATTGACCCGACAAATATCACCTCTTTATTGAATCAAACTTCATTTATCCTAGATGAAAATGGAAAGGTCATAGAGAAAATTCAAACTGAAGAATATAGAACAATAGTCAGCTTGAGCAAAATGCCTACTCATTTAAGAGATGCTTTTATATCAATAGAGGATGAAAGGTTTAAAACCCATATCGGGGTAGATCCAAGAGGGATTATCAGCTCCTTTTTAGATAATCTAAAAGCTGGACATACTGTTAGAGGAGCAAGTACAATTACCCAACAGTTAGCAAGAAACCTTTATTTAAGCAATGAGAAAACACTAGATAGAAAGATAAAAGAAGCTTATTTAGCTTTACAAATTGACAAGGCTTTAACTAAAGATCAAATTTTGGAAGGGTATTTAAATAGGATATATCTAGGTCAAGGGGCCTATGGAGTCCAAGAAGCGGCACAAACCTACTTTTCTAAAAATGTAGATGAATTAACTATAGCAGAATCAGCAGCATTAGCTGGTATTGTTAAGAGTCCTACTAAATACGCCATATATCAGACTTTAAAGCCAGAAAATTTTGATAGCGAAAAACATATTGAAGTAGGTCAGGTCGATATATTAGGTGAAAAATATATTGCAGTCTACAATGAAGAGGCTATTAAAAGACAAAAAATAGTTCTAGGGAAAATGTTAGAGCTAGGGAATATTACTCAAGAAGAGTATGATGCTGCATTAAAAGAAGATATTAAAGCTAACTTAAAACCAGGTCAAAAGAAAATAAAAGGTATCTCTTCTTATTTTAACGATTACGTTAAAGTTCAAGTTATAGATGCTCTTATAAATGAGCTAGGTTATTCAAAAGAAGAAGCGGAAAAGGAATTATATACTGGTGGATTAAAAATATATTCAACTATGGATATAGGATTACAGCAAAAACTGGAAGATGTATATAATAATTTTACCGAGATATTATTAGGAGATCCAGGCAAAATAAAAGGTCCTGCTTTTATTACATGGAGACTAAACAAAGCACAAAACATAGTTGATGAGCGAAACAACGTTATGTTTTACAAACAAGAAAACCTATTAGATGAAAGCTTCAACTTAATAATAGAAAAAAATACATTTGAAACAGTTGACGGGAATCTAATAATAAGAAATCCAAAACTAACAGCATATAAAAGTAATGTCGATGTTGGAGATTATTATACTATAGATAATCGTAAAAATTTAGTAACCCATAGAGTTGGTTCATTGACATTACCTGAAAATAGTTTCTCAGTTTCTGAAGATAAAGCTTTGACTATCTCAAGTAAGTTTTTAAAAGAAAATCCAGAGTTCTATTCTATAGATGGTAATGGCAATTTAAAAATCAATGAAAAATACTTCTATAGACATAAAGATGGTATAGTGCAACCTCAATCTGCCACTGTAATAATGGATTATAGAACTGGTCAAATAAAAGCCCTTGTTGGCGGTAGAGATGTAGAAGGTGCACGTATTCTTAACCGTGCTACATCACCTAGACAACCTGGTTCTACTATTAAACCAATAGCAGCATATTTACCAGCATTAGATAATGGCTTTACTGCAGCCTCCCCCATTGATGATGTGCCTTTTTATGATAATGGGAAGGTATGGCCAAACAACTGGTATAGCGGTTACAAAGGGATTCATACTTTAAGACATTCCGTAGAGCAGTCGGTAAATGTTAACTCGGTTAAAACCGTAGAAGCTATTGGAGTAAAAACCTCTATGGAATATTTAAGTAGAATGGGTATTATCAATAAAGAGGATCCTTCAAAGGATGATTTTATTACATCTGTTGAAAACAAAGCCAATAATGATGAAAATTTATCAGCTTTAGGGCTAGGTGGTATGACTAGGGGTTTAAGTCCAATGGATATTACTGCAGCCTATGCATCTATCGCTAATAATGGTACCTATATAAAACCAGTAGCTTTTACAAAGATATTAGATAAAGATGGAAATATCTTGATAGATAATACACCTAAAAAAACTACAGTAGTATCTCCTCAAGTTGCATTTGTTATGTCAGATATATTAAGAACTACGGTATCTAACGGTATTGCAGGGAGAGCTCAAGTTCCTAATATGACTACAGCTGGTAAGACTGGTACTACTCAAGATAAAGCAGATGCTTGGTTTGTAGGGTATACCCCTTATTATGTAACAGGATTATGGATAGGTAACGATTCACCACAAATAAAGTTAAATCAAGGTAGCTCTATGGCCGCTCAATTATGGAAGATTATAATGACAAGGGTTCATGATGGTCTTGAAAATAGAAAATTCGAACAGCCACCTAATATAGTTTCAGTAAATATATGTACTCAATCGGGCAAATTAGCAACGGATTTGTGTAGTCGTGATCAAAGAGGAAGTACAGTAAGAACAGAAATATTTGCTAGTGGTACTCAGCCTAAAGAATTCTGTGATGCTCATGTTGAGGTACGAATTGACACAACTACCAATAAGATTGCTAATGAATATTGTCCAGAAGGAAATATAGAGACGAGGGTATTTATAAAAAGAAATCCTCCTTATAATCCTGCTGAACATGGTGGCATTGTTCCATCTGATTATAAATTTACTGCCCCATATGAAGAATGTGATGTTCATAATCAAGATAATACCGTTGATGAATGGTTAGATGATCTATTAGATAATGATGAGGAAGAAAATAATGGTATAGATGATAATGATTGGAACAATGAAGATGATGATAACAATGAAAATAATGATAATGAAGATAGTAATGATGTTATAGATAATTAAAATAAAAATTAAAGGTCTCGCAAAGGAGACCTTTAATTTTTTGTCTTTGGTTCTGAAACTACAGCCATTATATAACCAAATAATATAGCAGCGGCTATGCCTCCAGCTGTAGCTTCCAATCCGCCGACAAATGCTCCCAGTACTCCCTTCGTCTTTGCTCCTTCAATGGCACCTTTACTAAGGGCATATCCAAAACCAGTTATAGGCACTGAAGCTCCAGCTTCAGCAAACTTTACCAAAGGCTCATACAATCCTATAGCACCTAGTATTACCCCAGAAGTTAAAAAGATTACCAATATGTGCCCAGGAGTCAATTTAGTATTATCCAGTATAATCTGCCCTATAACGCATATTAATCCTCCTACTATAAAAGCCTTTAAATATTCCATATCATCCCTCCTAACTTATCATATTATCTAAAGTTACTGCATGGGCTATTCCTGGAATAGATTCCCCTTGTAATGTAGTAATTGGAGAGTGTAAAGCACCTGTCGCAACTAATAAAACTCTATTTAGATTTCTATTTATCATCTCTTTATAGATATATCCATTGAAAACCGTTGCAGCACATCCACATCCACTTCCCCCAGCATGGGTATCTTGTTCCACACCATCAAATATTTTAATTCCACAATCGGAATATATCTCTGAAAGATCGTATCCTTCTTTTCTCATTAAATCTAATAATATCTTTTTCCCAACCAAACCTAAATCTCCAGTTATAATTAGATCATAATCTTTAGGGTTATACCCTGTATCCTTAAAGTGTTGTGATATAGTATCTATTGCAGCTGGAGCCATGGCTCCTCCCATATTGTTAGCATCCTTTATCCCTAAATCTATAATCTTTCCAGTAGTTACATAAGTTATATAGGGTCCATTGCCTTCAGATGACAATACTGTAGCACCAGCACCTGTAACGGTCCACTGAGCCGAAAACGTTCTTTGACTCCCATACTCTAATGGAAATCTAAATTGACGTTCCGCAGTACTAAAATGACTAGATGTAGCACAAACCACCTTATCTGCAAATCCTCCATCTATTGTCATAGCTCCTAGACTCAAAGATTCCGTCATAGTGGAACAAGCCCCATATAGTCCAAAGTATGGTATCCCCAATTGTCTTGCTGAATAAGAGGAAGTTACAATTTGATTTAGCAAATCTCCAGAAAACAAATACTCTATATCGTTTGGAGATAGGTTTGCATTAGATATAGCTAACTTTATTGCTTCCTCCTGAATCTTTGCCTCGGATTTTTCAAAGGACTCTTGCCCCCACATATCATCTTCTAATATGAGATCGAAATATTTTTTTAAAGGTCCCTCTCCTTCTTTAGGTCCAACAATAGATGCAGTACTTAATATAGAAGGAGGATTTAAAAGCTTTATCGTTTGCAGTCCAATTCGTTTTTTAATCATAAATATCACCTTCCTTTTGTAAATATTAAGTATAAAATCCCTACAATAACTGAACTGCCTACACCATATACTAAAACTGGTCCTGCTATGCTAAACATCCTAGCTGCTACCCCAAATATAAATCCTTCCCTTTTAAATTCCATGGCAGGAGATACAATAGAATTAGCAAAGCCAGTAATAGGTACTGCAGCCCCTGCTCCACCTATTTTCCCTATTCTATCGTAAACTCCAATACCAGTTAAAAATGCTCCGAGAAATACCAATATAATAGAGGTACCAGCTGCTACTGCTTTCTCATCTAATCCATACTTAAACAGCATGTTCCTTATAATTTGACCAACTACACATATAAGCCCCCCTACTATAAAAGCATATATAATATTTTTTAGATAAGTTGGCTTAGGTACCTTTTTTTCTGCATATTTTTGATAATCCTTTTTGTTCATATTCTCCATTTTTCTCACACTCCTAGTGTTTAATAAACTTAATCCAATAAAATAATGAACCTATCACCTTTCCACATATCAATGCACCTATAATAAACTTTAGTTCATGTTTAACTTTGAACTTCTTTGAAAATACAGGCACTACATTTAAAACCTCTGCTAAAGCTGAAGCAAACAATCCAACAAATATACCCATATTTAAACCTATAGGAATACATAAGTATTTACTTAATTTAAAATTAAAAGATAAAAAATAGATGAAGCTAAACAATGTAACACTAAATGTAAATGTATACTCATATAATTTTATATAATCTCTTGTTTCTGTAATCTGTGTTAACCTTGGTACTACTTGAAGCAAAGTAACAAAAGCAGCAATTGCACTTCCTACTGTAATTCCTGCTGAAACTCCAATAAAACACATTAAAATTATTTTCCCCATGGGATTCACCACCAAAAACTATAGTTTTTCTTTATTTTTTAACTCATTAAGTATACTATCCTCCATCTCCTTGTCATATAAAAATAATTCAACTTCCATAGGTCCAGGTTCTTGTCTTCTTCTCTTACTAAAACTAAATGTTCTACTAAAAAAGGCAAATATCCCAAATCCAATTCCCAAGGAAAAAGGAATGGTCAATATCAATGGATTTTCTTTTCTATTGCCAGTTATGATGTAAAATATCTGTTCCATAGACTTTTTTATGCTTACATCTTCATAAAAATTAATTATAGCCATTACTGCACCAAAAAAAAGAACCAACATGACAAGGACAATCTTTACTACTTTTAAAAATACTTTTGCTTCTTCTCGCCCTTTTATCTCCAAAAGGACATCTGGACCGCCTATTATAGTTACATCTATATTATCAACGCTGTCTAAAATCTTAGTAGTAATTTCTGTGCCTGAAATATAATCATAAATTTCCTTATCCTTGCCATTATAAACTCTAACATTCTCAACCTTTTTCTTAATATTATCATTATTACAATATACTTCTCCTATGTCCTTTACATATACATGGGTATTTAAATCTACTGAAAATTTGGTTTCTAGATCTATATATACTTGATCATTGTTGATTTTCATCACCCCTTAAAACAAAATTACCAACAAACTTTGCTCTCTTAGGTACTTCTCTATTGGTTCCCAATTCTCCATACCATATAAAGCAGCCTAAGATTAAAATAACTATTATCAAAACAGTTATTATACTTTTTTTATTTATTATTGTTTTAGTATTCATTTAATCACCCCAATTAATTCTTTATCTATATTATTCTCCTATATATTTTTTTAATTCAAAAAAAATAAGGCATGATTTCATGCCTTAGCTAACATCTTTTTCATATCTTCTATTATTCTCTTTTCAATACGAGATACCTGAACTTGTGATATTCCCAACAATTCAGCTACTTCCACTTGAGTTTTATCTTTAAAATATCGCAAAACGATAACCTGTCTATCCCTCTCTTTCAATTGGGACAGGATTTCTTTTAACATAATATTATCTATAATATCCTCTTCCTCACTTCCATCTTCAAGACTAATCTTGTCGATTACATAT
>LN874946.1:15267-263388 GCA_001282665.1 Clostridiales bacterium mt11 | reverse complement strand
GACTAATCTTGTCGATTACATATAAAGGACTTCCTTCATTTTGATGAACTACATCATATAAAAAATCTGGATGATAAGATGATTCTAATGCCATAACGATTTCTTCTTTATCTATATTTAATTCCTCTGAAATTTCTTGGATAGTCGGTTCCCTTCCTAATACTTTAGCAAGGTTTTCTTGAGTATATTTTACTTTATTCGCCGTCTGTTTTAAAGATCTGCTTACCTTAATAATACCATCATCTCTTAAAAATCTTTTTATCTCCCCTGCAATCATAGGCACCGCATAAGTTGAAAACTTTACATCATAGGAGGTATCAAATTTATTTATAGCCTTTAAAAGTCCAATACTCCCTATTTGAAATAGATCATCCATATCATAGCCCCTATTTGTAAATCCTCTTAATACGCTTTTTATAAGACCAATATTATGTTTTACCAATTTATCTTTGGCATCATTATCTCCTTTTTGTGCCATTAAAATTAACTCTATAGTCTCTTCATGAGATAATAAAACATTATCCCTATTCCCTTTATCCATATTATCTACTCCTTATCAGAGAGAGATTTGAAGACTTTTAACATTTTTATTTTTGTCCCCTTATTCAAATTACTTTCTACCGTTAAACTATCCATAAAGGTTTCCATAACAGTAAAACCCATTCCAGATCTTTCTAAATCAGGTTTAGATGTATAAAAAGGTTCCATAGCCTTATCAATATCATCGATGCCCTTACCCTTATCTTCAACTGTTATCTCAATACTATTATTTTCAATTTTAGATTCTACTATTACAATTCCTTCACTATACTCATAACCATGGATAATAGCATTAGTAACTGCTTCAGATACAGCAGTTTTAATATCTGATAACTCTTCAAGTGTTGGATCCAACTGAGAAGCAAAAGCAGCCACTACAACTCGTGCAAAAGATTCGTTATTAGACTTGCTTAAAAACTCTAATCTCATAAAGTTTTTTTCTCCCATGTTTAATTTACCTCCTCTTGAGCTTCAATAGCTTCTTCAATAGTTAGATACACATTGATGATCTTCAACAACCCAGACATTTTTAAAATTCTATCTACATATGAGCTTGTACTAACAATTGATATATGCCCTTGTCTATCCTTGCAATTCTTATATCTTCCCATTACAAGACCAATTCCAGAGCTATCCATAAAATTTAAACCCCTTAAATCCAATACAATATTTAGTAGATTGTTATTATAATATATCTGGTCTATTTTTTTTCTTACGTCTTCAGATGTATGATGATCCAACTCACCTTTTAACGTAACAATTAAGTAATCATTGACAATATCCGTTACAATTTGCAAGTTATCCCCCTCCTAAAATATACTCCATATATATTTCTACTAATAAACTTAATTATCCTTCAAAGAAAAAGAACTACTTTTGTTGTAAAAAGGAAAAAAGAGTCTAAACTTAGACTCTTTTTACATATTCTTACATGCTAATACTACCTGACTCAATAATATGGAAGTAGTAACACTTCCTACTCCACCAGGAACGGGAGTGACCTTACTTACTATTGGAGAAACTTTCTCATAATCTACGTCTCCACTTAATTTCCCATTTTCATCCAAACTTACACCTACGTCAATTATTATAGAACCTTCGGTGAAATAGCTTTCATCAAAGAACTTAGCTCTTCCTAGAGCAACTACCACTACATCCGCATTCTTAGTAATTTCACTTAAATTCTTAGTCCTCGAGTGACAAATAGTTACTGTAGCATTTTTCTCCAACAACATCATAGTTAGAGGTTTACCAACTACCATGCTTCTATTTACAACTACTACATTTTTCCCCTCTAAAGGTACTTCATAAAATTTAAGTATTTCCATAGCTGATTTAGGTGTACATGGTGCAAAACCTTCCATATTTCCTTCAAATATCTTCTCAAGATTTAAAGGATGCATACAATCCACATCTTTTAGAGGGCTTACAGTATTTCTAACCACTTCTTCATCAATATGCTTTGGCAATGGTCTAAACACTAGAATACCTGAAATGCTGTTATCATCATTTAATTCTCCAATTAATTCAACTAATTCCTCAGTTTTAATGTTTATATCCCTTTCAAAAACTTTGGATTTAATACCTATATTATCGCAATTCTTAATGATGCTTTTTTCATAAGAAATATCCCCCGGATTATTTCCTAATCTAACAATTGCTAAAGTAGGTACTTTGTTGGATCTTGCAAGCTCCTCGATATCCCTTTTCATCTGTTCTTTAATCTGAGAAGCTACAACATTGCCCTTTAATATGTCTGTCATTCCTTCTCCTCCTTTAATTTAATATATTACTTTTCTATATAATAATTAATTTCTTATTACTATCATAATTGTCAAATCTTTCACATCTTAATTATACCATAAATAAATAATAACAAAAGTCTCAAAATTAATATACACTGTAAAACTATATAAAACAAAAGCTGCTAGGAAACCTAACAGCTTTTTATTATTTTAAAGAAGATTTAACTCTTAAATCTTCCTCTTTAACTGATTTACCCAATACCTTAACGATGCCAAAGATAATAATCGTACCAATTAAGAGTATAATTAAAGGATGAGCTGATAAAAACCCTGCTAATATATAACTAATACCAGCTACAATTGATATAGTAATAGCATAAGGCATCTGTGTCTTTACATGATCCAAATGGTCTGAGCCCGATGCCATTGATGACATTATAGTGGTATCAGATATAGGTGAGCAATGGTCTCCAAATATTGCCCCAGATAACACCGTTCCTAGTATAACCGTCATCATATGTGGATCTCCTCCATTTTTCACGAAAGCATAAGCCATAGGAACAGCTAATGGAATGACAATAGCCATGGTCCCCCAAGCAGTACCAGTTGCAAAGGAAATTATTGCTGACAAGAAGAATATAATAACTGGTAATATAGCAAATGGGAAATTTTCAGGAATACGTCCTACTAAAAATTCTGCAGTTCCTACATCACCTGTAACAGAACCAAGAGACCATGCAAGGACTAAAATCATACAAGCCATTAACATGGATTTGGCCCCCTCTACCCAAGCATCAAAAGCTTCACCAACAGTAAATATCCTTTGAGCAACACCCATTATTACTGCAACAATACTAGATGTAATAGAGGCCCACAATAATACCATACTAGAATCTGCTTCACCAAAGCAAGTTCTCATACCTTCAATAGTTAAAGGATTGACTGGCTCTTCTAACATAGTATAACCATTATACCATAAGCCAACAAATGCTACTATAACTAGGGTAAGGATTGGAACGATTGCATTAGATGCTTTTAATTTAATATCCTTTCTAATTTCCATATTAGTAATTTCATTGCTAGTCATAGGTTTAGCAGTATCTCCAATTAACTTACCAGTAAGTCTTGCTCTCTTTTCAGCATCATACATTGGTCCAAAATCTCTTTCCATTAATAATAAGGTCAAACCAAATATTAAAGCATAAATACAATAATAGCTATATGGAAGAGATTTAATAAATACTCCATAATAATTAGCTTCAATACCTAAATTTTGATAAACACTTCTAATTACACCAATCTCATAACCTACCCAAGTGGAAATAAATGCAAGACCTACTACTGGTGCAGACGTGGAATCAATGATAAAAGAGAATTTCTCCTTTGAAATATTATTCTTATCAGTTAATGGACGCATCGTTGGACCAACTATTAAAGTATTTGCATAGTCATCGAAGAAAACTAGTACTCCAAGTAACCAAGTATAAAGTTGAGCTGTCTTTGGACTTTTAATCTTTTTACCTAATGCCTCAGCTATAGCAACTGTTCCTCCCATTTTATTAACTACACCAACCATACCACCTATGGCCAATAAAAATATGATTATAGATGCATTCCAAGAATCAGCCAAAGAACCTACTAAATATTTATCCAAAGTTCTTAAGAATCCATAAAAGGGGTTCCAATTGTTGAGCATCATAGCACCAAGAAATATCCCTAGAAAAAGCGATATCAATACCTGTTTTGTTACAAAAGCTAAAACAATAGCTAACAACGGCGGCAATATAGATAACCACCCAAAATTAATCATAGTATCATTTTCTGCAAATACTGGTACAGTTAAAACTAGAATTAATAGAATAATCAATGTTAAGATTTTTAACTTTTTCATATTTTACCTCCTTTCAATTTTATAGGTTTTAGAAGTTATTCTTCACCTCCTTTCATAATGATTATGCACATCTAAACTAAAAAAGACTTACTACAACTAAGGTAGAAACAATGCCCACAAAACTACCTATAAATAATTCTCTTAAAGTATGTCTACCTAAGTTTATTCTAGACCAAAATACTATAGGCAACAATAAATACAACCATATCATATTAAATCCTATTATATTGACTAATAGAGTAATTGGACCAGAAATTCCACAGGCATGTCCACTTGCTCTAACCTTTAACCCTTTATTAACAAAGGATAAAAGTATCCCAGAGAAGAAATAAGCCCCAAATATTTTCTTTATGATTATAGGCGCACTAAATAAAAATGTAATTATTGTACCTAATACATAACTAATAACTGCTAAAATAAAAGCTAATCTTCTCTCTCCCTTTCTTCCTTGTTCTCTTGATGCTGGGATTATTTTGTGAAGAGGATAAGCAAGTAGCGGCAATATAGTTAGAAAAATAATAGAATATAGCATCCATCCTATTCCTTTAAAACATTCTTTATTATAAAGAAAAGACAGTAGTATAGTAAAAAAAGCCACTACCGGTACTACCGTCACATAACTAATTACTTTAGCTATTTTCTTTTTCAAGTCTAATCATCCCCTTAAATATATATGCTAATATTTATTTAATAATCCTCCTTGCGGTAACATACCTTTTATTATAATAATCCGCATCAATGGGGGTTACGACAACCTTTCTTTGGCTTGAAGATGCATGAATCATATTTCCATCGCCTATATATAGTCCTACATGGCCAATACGTCTGCCAGTTGTTCTAAAAAATAATAAATCTCCAGGAATTAGCTCTGTTTTTTTAACTTCAACACCATTTTTAGCTTGATCTATAGAGGATCTATTTAATTTTATGCCAGCATTATTTTTATATAAGGAATATGTAAGTCCTGAACAATCATAACCTCTTTCCCCTGTACCTCCTTTTACATAGGGTTTATCCAAAATCTTATGAGCATTTTGTATTATTGAACTGATGATAGAAGTCCTTCTTGATAAACCCGATCTAGAAGCACTATATCTACTATTCTTGAGATTGATACAATCTTTAAAAACTTTAAATTCTTCTCCATTTTCATTGACAATTGTAAACTTGTCATCTTCAAAATTCTTAATTAAAACAGGTTCACCTTTGGCTAATACATAGTATGAGTTTTTTTCTCCCTTTAAAGTTTTATGAACAGTCGATGTACCAATTGTAAAGATTTCTTCTTTACCTTCTTCTAATTTTTCCAGTAAAATATAGCCTTTCATACCATCTTCAGTATTAAAAATTCCATACTCACCTTGATAGCTACCTAATTGGATCTTTTCTCCAATATTTAAGCCTTTAATAACTTTACCCTTGGGTTTATCCAATAGCTGGGTATTTTTGGTTTTCACTATATATTGATTTGACTTTTTTTCCGTCCTTAAAATTGCGTCTTTTGGAATTGAATATTCCTTAAAATCTTTCTCCACGATGAAATCCCTATTACTTTCCTTAAGAATATTAACAGACTCTTCCGTTTTGAAAGACCTTTGAGAACCATCCTTTCCTATAGCAATAAACTCTTTTACAAATATTCCAGTGTCTTTAAAGCTTAAAATACCTATTATGCTAAGGGTTACAATAGTTGCTAAAGTGGATTTTTTTTCCTTAAACAATATCAACACTTCCCTTTAGGTTTTTAAACTACTTGTTATTATTATAGTATATATTTATTTCTCTATCAATAAAAAGTTACAATTTTATTACAAAATTTTGTAAAACCTATAAAAGAAGTCTTTATAACTTTTAAATAAATACTAAACTATCCTTCCTTATTAGGTAATTCTGGTTCTACATGGATCATACAATGCTTAACATCTTCGAGTTTACCTTCTATTAGATCATGTACTTTCTCTGCAATTTCATGGCCCTTTTTTACAGAAATATTGCCATCTACATATATTTCTATATCCACATATATCTTGTTACCAAAAATTCTTGTTTTCATGTTTTTTATATCTTTAACTTCCTCTACTGAAAATATTAATTCTCTAATTCTATCTATGGTTTCATCATCGGCGGCTTCATCCACTAGGCCTTTCACAGATTTAATATATAAATCTACTCCTACTTTTATTATAAAAACACTCACTATAATTGCAGCTATTGGATCTAGTATTTCAAAACCCATTCTAGCTCCCAATATGCCTACGAAAGTACCTATAGATGAAAGAGCATCTGAACGATGATGCCATGCATCTGCTTCCATGGATAGACTCTTAATCTTTTTGGCTATCTTTACGGTATACCAATACATTCCTTCTTTTGTAACAATAGATATTAATGCTGCTATTAAAGCAATCCTACCAGGAATTTGAATATCTCCACTTTTTAAAATCATTATACCTTTGTAGCCAATAAATATCCCTGTGGCTCCTAATAATATACTTAGCAATTTAGCAAATACAGGTTCATATTTTTCATGACCATAAGGATGCTTTTTATCTGCTTCTTTAGAGGATATTTTTAATCCTGCAATCACTACAAATGTTGTAAGTACATCGGATAAGGTGTGAATACCATCAGCTAACATAGCATTACTTTTACCTATTATTCCAGCAGCAATTTTGACTCCAGATAATACTACATTTATGATTATTGTTTTTATCGATACTTTTAATCCTAATTTATAATCTTCCATTGATATCCCTCCATTATAATATAATATGCTTAAAATCAAATTATTATCAATTAAATAATATTAATTGATAATAAATATTCTCTATATTATATACCCATTTAAACATAAATACCACCATTTTCAATAAATAGAAATCGTTATCAAATGATAATGATTACAGCTAGCAATATCAATATTTTCTCATTATAGTAATTAATATTATCTATAGAGATGTTGATTATCATTTAATTTTTTTATAGATGCTTTTTACAAAATTATTTATGATAAAATCTAAATAGTACAGATAATGGAGGTATGGATATGATAATAGATACTCACATTCACGAAAGCAAATATTCCTCCGATAGTTTCATAGACTTTAAAAAAGCCATAGATGTAGCTAAACTAATCGGTCTTGACGGAATATGTATTACAAACCACGATAACAATAACTTAAGAGATGACATAGGAGATTATGCTAAAATAAACGGAATCCTTGTAATTGTAGGGGCAGAAGTACTTACCCATCAAGGAGATATTTTAGTATTTGGATTGAAAGATATACCTAAGGAAATGGTTCACGCAGAAGAACTATTAAGATTAGTAAAAAAACATAATGGAGTAGCAATAGCTGCCCATCCATTTAGAAATAACAATAGAGGATTAGAAAATCATCTACATGAGGTAGGGCATCTCCTATCTGGTGTAGAGTCATTTAATGGAAGTACTTATTCATACCATAACCTATACGCTTATGGAACAGCTACAGAATTAGGATTACCATCCTTTGGTGCTAGCGATGCTCATGTTATAGATAGAATCGGTATGTATGCTACTAAGTTTTATGATTCCATAAGAGATGATAAAGATTTTATAGAAGCAGTTAAATCAAAAAATTTGCACCCTGTAATGAGAAGAGATGGAGAGTTTATAAACTTTGATTATTGTTATAAAGACATCTTGCCTAAAGAAAAAGTATCAAATAATAAATAGAGTATCCTTTTTTAAGAAACTCCTAAGCTCAATAACTTAGGAGTTTCTTTTATATATATGAAAGAAAGATTACTCCTGATATAATCCCACAGCTCTATTTACATCCATAACAAAGATAATTCCTGAATTCGGTTCATCAGCATTTAATCTTTCCTTTATGGCATTTACAATAGAGTCCGTTTTTTCTACTTCTGATAAGATAAGTATTATTTCCTTTTCTGGCTCAATTTTAATATTGAATAATGTTTCTTTTTCTTGAGTACCAGCCCCTCTCCCATGTATTATTGTTCCGCCTTTAGAACCAGCTGATTCAGCTGATTCCAATACATCATCTACAGAACCTTTATCTACAATAACAAATATAGCTTCATAATCCAAATTATTCACACCTTTCTTTTTAGGATTGGATACATTTTTTAAGCCATTAGCCTTTAGATAATATTTCAACGGCATGGAAAAAGCTATGCCATGATGAGGTCTATTTAAACTAAAATTTTTAGTTATTTTGTCGTAGAATACACCTTCTGAATCCTCATTAATAATTGTCACAAATATTTCTTTTCTTGCTTCTAAAATACCTAATATATTTAGCATTTGATCTTTAATTGTACCTTTTCCTAAAAATATAGTGCCTCCTACGCTTCCTAATTCACTGGATAACTTTAGTAGTTTGCTTCCTTTTCCAAAGTCTAGTATACACCAAAATAGGATAAGCCTTTTATTTAGCGAATTCATAGCTAATTGACCTCCTTCTTAGATTTTATTTTAAACATGAGTCCAAGTATTTGAATAGCTACCAAAGGTGTCATAGCTACCATAGCAATAACACCAAACCCATCTATTAAAACATTTGCTGTAGAAATTGCATTAGCCGCCCCCTGAGCAAATGCTAAAACAAATGTGGCAGTCATTGGACCAGAAGCAACACCACCGGAATCATAAGCTATACCAACAAATATAGGTGGTACTCTATAAGATAAAAAAGCTGCTATTGCAAATCCAGGTAATAAAAAGTGCCACAATTTTAAGGTAGGTACCATAATCCTCAACATAGACATGGCAACTGCAAAAGCAATACCTATAGATAATGCAGCTAGAATAACTTTCTTTTGTATATGTCCTGCTGTAACTTCTTCTACTTGCTCAGTTAATACATATACTGCTGGTTCAGCCAATACTACTACCATACCCAGTAAAAATCCAATTATAGGTAATAGCCAAGGATATGAGTTGGCTATACCTTCTCCCATTACTCTTCCGACTTCCATAAACCCAGCATTTACTCCAACTAAAAACAACGTAAGTCCAGTATATGTATATAAAAGTCCTTTTAGAATGGTCTTCTTACTTTTTTTATTCAATTTAAATTTAACCTTATCAAATATCAAAAACAAACAGAATAATGGCAATAATGTTAGAACGGATTCTTTCAATATTTGTGGAAATATACGTAAGTAGGGTATTAATATTCCTGTATTAGGTATAAATGCTTCTACTTCACCTTGTATATCCGTAAGACTTTTAATTATGCTCATTATCATAATGGCAAAAATCGGTCCTGCTGAAGCAAGTCCAACCATACCAAAACTATCTTCTTCGGAAGTTTTTCCGCCTTTTAATTTAGAAACCCCATGACCTAAGGCTAATATAAATGGAGTTGTCATAGCTCCAGTAGTAGCCCCAGATGCATCTACAGAAATGGCTAAAAATTCCTCTGATACCCTTAAAGCAAGTATAAATATTATAAAATAAGTTAATGTAAATAACTTATTTAGTGGTCTTTCAAATAAAATTCTAAGTAAACCTACGCCAACCATTATCCCCACTCCAATGGAAACAACGATTAAAATTAACGAACTTGGAACGATACCGCCAGAAGCTAAATTTACTTGATTTGCAAGTATTTGTAAATCAGGTTCAGCAATAGTGATGAAAAAACCTAATATGAAACCAAGTATACCGACTAAATAAGCTTTATTCGTTTTAGCTACGGTCTCTCCCATAAGATTACCTATAGGTTCAATACCTAGATGTGCCCCAAACAGAAAAACTCCTAATCCTATAATTACAAGTATAGCACCTATTATATATCTAATAAAGATTTCACTCCCTATTGGTACTATAGTAAAATTTAGAATAGTTACTAAAAGTGTTATGGGTAAAACAGATAGTGATACTTCTTTTAGTTGTTTTAAAAGTATGTTCAAAGAATCTCCCCTTTCAAATTTAAGCATTATCAATATAATAATTAATATTCATACACAATGTCAATACATTTTAAACATTTTAACGAATTATTTTAAATTTATGAAAATATCTAAGTTTTTAACTTTACACTCTAATTTATTACCCTACTAAACTATCCATATATAAATCAAAAGGAAAGAGAATAAGTTTATTATTCTTTTTTCCTTTTTCACTATAAACTACATCATAATTTCACTATATATTGACAAGTTCTTTTTTGTCCTCTTTTATATAGATCATGCCATGAGGGTACATCAATAATCCCTATTAACTTAGCACCGCAGTATTCACAGGTTTTTCTAGATGGGATATTCTCTAGTGCACATGTAATAATGACCTCATTCATATTATGCTTTTTCGCTAACAAAAATAACAGATTACAAGCTTTTGAAGCATAATGATTTCCTCTGAAGGGTTTATAAATTTCATATCCTATATTTCCCCCATATTTTATGTTATCGTTATATCCAATGCGTAGATCACAATAACCTACTTCGGTATCGTCTACACATCTAATAATTTTGAAATAATATGCAGGAACATACCCTTTTTCAAGGTTTTTGTCAGCAGTCCTATAAAGCTGTAAATAGATTTCTTCATCTCCTAAATCTATTGTATCGAAAAACATCTTTCCACCCCCATAAAATCTAATTGCTAAATGTTATACTTCTAATCTTCGGATTAAAATACCTTTCATATATTTTGAATTATTATGGGTATTGTAAATCTTTTCTTTTTCTTCTTCAGTACATCCAATTAGTATTTTAATTTCAGAATCTCTTTTCATCAAATCTACAGTACAAATTATGGCATCTATTTTTTCTTCCTTACTTGTTCCTCTCCAAACATCAATTCCACTACCATCCATTGATGCAGTATCCTCTAAGTAACCATAATCTGCTTCATAGATAAAATCTGGATATTTAGGATGCACTGTCCCTTTTGGTCTATCAATAATAACATTGGATTGTTCTACAAGGCTATCTAAAGCATCCCAAAATGCTGTATTATATTCCATCAATAATTCCTCCACTTATATATAATGATTCTTATTTCATTTCTTTAGAAATACATACCCCTATAAAGCTTCCAATCAGCGCAACTATTCCATAGCCTATAATATAAACCCATGCACTTGAATTATAAAAAATAAGTATAGATGGGACAAACAAAACCCCTACTATTATAGGATAAAATATGCTAAATGGCTTTTTTAATCCATAAATTAGTGAGGAAATAAAGCATATCAATGGTATTATTATGAGCAATGCCATCATGCCCGTTCCCGTATCTTGGATTAACATTGGCAATAAATAAAAAGTTCCTAAAATAATCAATAAAAATGGCAGCATATCCTTTAATTTTTTCATATTATCCTCCATATCTAGATTATAAACTTAATTGTATTTTATATTTATTATAATCACAAGTCAAACTTTTCAGAAATATAGAAAAAACTCACAAACCGCTACTATTAAGTTTCATAGCAACGGTTTGTGAGTTATGTTAATTGCCCCTTTTCAAATTTATAAGATTCTTTATTTAAGCTGTTTTCTCTAATTCCTTACTTTCTTTATCCTCAGGTATTAATATATTTAAAAATATTGCAACTATACAAGCAATAACTATTCCTGAACCACCAAATATTAATTTAATAGATTCTGGAAAATGCTCCATAGCTGCTGGTACTGAAGATAATCCCATACCAAATACTAAGGATAGACCTATTATCAACTTAGACCTATCTGTTAATGGTTCTTGAGTTAATATATCTATTCCCGTAAGGGTTATTTGAGAAAATATAATCAGCGAAGCTCCACCTATAACACATTGAGGGAGGGTTGATACAAGAGCACCAAGCTTAGGTATTAATCCTGCAAGTATAAGAAATACTGCCCCTACTGCTACAACAAATCTGCTCATTATCTTTGTAAATGCTACCATGCCTACATTTTGGCTAAATGAAGTAGTAGGCAAACCATTAAATACAGCTGCAAATACACTTCCCAATCCATTAGCTATAACTGAACCTGACAATTCCTTATCCGTTGCTTCCCTACCTGCACCACCTATAGTTATAGCTGATACATCACCTACAGTTTCAACAGCAGTTACTATAAACATTATCATCATAGGAATAATTGCTCCTGCCTTAAACTCAATCCCAAAATAGAATGGTTTTGGAACTGCAAACCATCCAGCTTCTTTAATTGGTGCAAAATTAACCAATCCTAATGGCAGTGCTATTAAATAACCAACTATAATTCCAATCAATATTGAGGATGTTTTCACAAATCCTTTACCAAATTGATTTAGTACTATGACTACAATTAATACGGTTAAACCAACTAACCAGTTTTTAGGAGAGCCAAAATCCTTAGCACCATTTCCACCTGCCATGGCTATTATTCCCGTTGGAAGTAAGGATAAACCAATAGTAAGTACTACTGTCCCTGTTACTATATTTGGAAAAAATTTTCTTAAGGGTTTTAAAAAACATCCTAATACTGCACAAAAAAGTCCCCCTACTAAAGTAGCGCCCAGTAAACCAGCTATACCGTATCCTTGAACTATTGCTATATTGGTAGGAAGAAAGCCAAAACTAGTTCCCATTATGATAGGTAATTTAGCTCCAGTATTGCCTATTGGATGGGTTTGCATTAAAGTTCCTACCCCTGCTATTAGCATAGCACTTTGAACTAGAACTACCATATCCTGTCCTTCGATCCCTACTAGACCGCCAACTATCATGGCCACTGCTATATTACTGAGAAACATAGCAAAAACATGCTGCATACCTAATGGTACAGCTTCTTTCAACGGCGGTACTCCATTTATCTCATATTTGCTAGTACTCTTTGGATTCTTAATTGAATCAAACAATTTAGACATTTACATTCCTCCTATTAATCATTCCCTAATTTTTAGTGAAGGTACAAAATTTATTTTCTACCTCATATTTGTCAATTTCGGGCTACCATTAATTAAGAATGTATATATTAATTTTATGTAAATCTATTTAAACTAATTGAATTTAAATAGCCCTTTTTATCCTCCTTTCCTACTTTTTAAAAATTTATATTCTATATAATAGAATTATTTTTTAAAAGCCCCATGAACACCTTTTCTGGCGTAGCAGGTAAATCTCTAATCCTTACTCCAGCAGCATTAAATATTGCATCGGTTATAGCTGGAGGAACGGTATTTACAACTATTTCTCCAATGGATTTAGCTCCATAGGGCCCAGTTTTTTCATAACCTTTTGCTAAGTCAACTGTAACTTTCCCAATATCCATTCGGGTTGGAAGTTTATATTCCATAAATGTATCCGTCATCAATCTACCATTTTCATCGTATTTTACTTCTTCATATAGTGCTAGACCAACTCCCGTCACTATACCACCTTCTACTTGTATTCTTGAAAGCTTTGGATTTATTGGCATTCCACAGTCAACTACTCCTACAAAATGTATTAAATCCACTTTACCCGTTTCAAGATCTATTTCTACTTCAGCAAAGCCTGCCATATATGGAGGTACGTTTTTCTCTGGTACAAATGAACCCGTTGTAGATAATTGTACAAACTGATCATTATAGGTTATTCTCTTAGAAAAATCCTCTAATGAAATTTGTTCATGATTTTCTTTGTTTTTGATTATCATTTCATCAAATATTATATTGTCCACACTTGTATTAAAATGTTTGGCACCATGTTTAATAATCAAATTCTTCATCTTTTCAGCTGCATCTATTACTGCATTTCCAGTAGTATAAGTAGTACTGGATGCATAAGCTCCAGCATCGAAAGGTGTTAAATCCGTATCAGAGGAATAAACAATTATCCTTTCTAAATCCACCCCTAAAGTTTCTGCTGCAATTTGTGCAAGAATAGTATCGCTTCCCGTTCCTAAATCCGTTGCCCCCATAAGAAGAGTAAAAAATCCATCTGTATTCAATTTTAGAGTAACAGATGCCATATCTATTTTAGGAAGACCTGAACCCTGTTGAGAAATTGACATTCCTACTCCCCTAACCTTATTGTCGCTAATCTTCACATTTGGGTATTTACTTTCCCAATCTATTAACTCTTTTCCCTTGGATACGCAGTACTCAAGCATACAGCTATCCATATACATGGGTTTATCTCCCCAATCCTTAGTTGTCATATTTAATAATTTGGTAGTTTCTCCTTTTTTAATCATATTTACATCCCTTATAGTTGTAGGATCCATACTTAATTCTACTGCCAATTCGTTTATAGCTGATTCTACTGCAAATGTTCCCTGAGTTACTCCAAATCCTCTTAGTGCAGCTCCCGGCACCTTGTTTGTATAAACAGCCTTTCCATAATACCTACATGCATCTACCTTGTTATATAAGGGCAGTACCTTTTTACCAGCTGCAGCTATAGTGGTTTGACAATGTTCACCATAAGCACCAGTATTGGAGATACCTTTCATATCGATGACCTTTATCTTCCCATCCTTTGTCGCTCCAATAGTCACATCAAACTTCATTTCATGACGGGAGTTAGTTCCCCTAAATACTTCTTTTCTGGTATATACAATCTTTGCCGATTTCCCCGTCTTCAAAGTTACCAATGCAGGATAAAACTCTGCAGTCGCCGTTTGTTTTGCTCCAAAGCCTCCTCCAATTCTAGGCTTTATAACTCTTATCTTGCTTTCTGGCATTCCCAATGCAGTAGATAAAATTCTTCGCAAATGAAAAGGAATCTGTGTAGATGTAACTACGACTAACCTTCCATGCATATCTATATAGGTATAGGTCCTTTGGCTTTCCATCATAGCTTGAGCTTGTGCCTGAGAGCTATAGGTTCTCGTAATTACCACATCTGACTCTTTTAATGCCTTTTCAACATCTCCCATTTCTAAACTTGCTTGACAGGCAATATTTCTATTTCTATCAAATCCTATATCTCCCATAGTAAATATGTCTTTTTCAGGATGACCTAAGGTTAGATGTCCATCTGCCTTTTCAAAATCCAATACTGGTTCCAATACTTCATATTCAACTTTTATTAGTTTCATAGCCTTTGCAGCAGTCTTTTCATCAACAGCTGCTATTATTGCAACTTCATCTCCTACATGTCTAACATATTCATCTAGTATGAATTTATCGTAAGGTGATAGTTCTGGATAACATTGACCTGCTCTCGTATATGCCTTTCTCTCTATATCCTTATATGTAATAATACATTCTATCCCGGGAATTTTTTCTGCAATCTTAGTGTTTATCTCTTTAATCCTTGCAAAGGCATGAGGACTTCTCAATACCTTAACTATTAAAGCATCCTTAGGAGCTAAATCATCAGTATAAACAGGTTTCCCTTCAACCAATCCATTACCATCAATTTTTGAAAAAGATTTATTTACGATTCTCATAATTCTTCGCCTCCAAATATTTTTTGATGGCTCTTAACTGACCAGTATAGCCTGTACATCTGCATAAATTTCCATTGAGATAATGAAGTATTTCTTTATCTGTTGGTTCCTTTATGGCTTTTTCCATATATAAAATATTCATTATCAATCCTGTACTACAATATCCACATTGTTCTACCCCTTCATCTACAAGGAACTGACCGACCTTCCGTGCCTTTTCTCTTACTCCTTCAATAGTCGTTATTTCATGACCATGAGCCTTTGCGGAAAGCATTATACATGATAATATTGCTCTCCCATCCATATGTACTGTACAACAGCCACATATTCCGGTATCACATCCTCTTTTTACACTTGTATAGCCATTGTTTCTTAACGTGTCCACTAAATATTCATCAGGTGATATATCAAAATATTTTTTAACACCATTTATTTTCATTTCAATCCTCATAGTCTAATACCTCCTTTAATCCCTGCTTTATGAGTACATAGCAAATCTGTTTTCTATATGCACTACTTCCTCTAGTATTAGTTCCAAAGACAAGTTCTTCTGAGGCAATTTTTGCAGCTTTTAATATATCTTCTGATGATAATTCTCTACCTACACCATTTAAGTAATTCATAGATTCTAAGGCAAGGGTAGCTGTCCTCGGTCTTGCTCCTACTGCTATTCTATATTTCCCATCTATAGCCGATATGGCTACATTTAAAATTGCATAATCCCCTTTAGAATTTCTCATGGATAAAAATGTTCCTTTTCTATTATCCTTTTCTATGGATATGCTTTCAAGTATATCCCTTTCCTTTGAACCTTTCCTTAAGAATTCTTCCAATGGAATACTTCCCTGCTTATATAAATTTACTGTGGTATCAAGAGCCAATAGCCCAGTAAGGAAATCTGAAAAACCATATCTTGAGTAAACAGTACCTCCTACAGTAACTATATTTCTTAATTGGATTCCTACTATTTCTCTAATGGATTTCGATAACATATCTCTATAGTTTTCCTTCAATAATAGAGAATGTTCTATATCTCCAAAAGTAGTCATTGCTCCTATCCTTATAAGCTTATCCTCTTCCACTATATAATTTAATCCTGCATCTGATAAATCAATAGCAGTAGCTATATTCTTTGATCCCATTCTAATAAATGCCCCTCCACCAAAAAGCATATTGTTTTTTTTCTCTAATAGCAAATCATACGCTTCATCTATATTTTTAGGTTTGGAATATTCTTTTATAGTTATCAAGTTATTCACCTCTTAATTTGTCATTTTACATAAGGCATAGTCCTACAAGCGGTAAACCTTATTAGTTCATCTACATAATATTCTGTATTATACATAATCGGATAGCCTTCAATGGTATATTTAGTTACATCTACTCTTAATATAGGCGAACCCTTATCCAATTCTAATATATCTGCAATTTCTGATGTTACCAAAGAAGGTATAATCTCCATAAAATCATGACTAATTTCACAATTGCAGCGTTCCTCTACGAACTCAAACATAGACTTACCTAAGTCATTTTCACTTATGTTTTTATCCTTTAAAAATACTTGAGGTATTCTATTTATGCAATATGCAGCTGGGTTAGTATTAGCTAAAAATCTCTTTCTTACTACTAGTATCTCATCCTTTGGTTCTATATGAAGAATCTTTGCAGCTTCTTCATTGGATTTCTCCCAATTATACGATATATTATCAACTCTTGATTCATAGCCGCAATCATTAATAAATTTACCAAGCTCTCCAGCGTAATCTAAACCTCCTGATAATTTTCTTGCAAAGCTAGTAATAACTGTGGTGCTTCCTTGACTTTTTTTAATAAGCCCTTCGCTTTCTAATACGGTTAAAGCTTCTCTAATAGTTAACCTACTTACTCCCATTTCATCAGCTATTTGTGCTTCTGGTGGTAATTCCATGACCTTATAATCTTTATTGGTTAAAATATAACTTCTTATATAATCAACTACCTGTTGTACTGCCGTTTGTTTGCGAATTCTTGACCCCTTCATTTTAATCATAGTTATACACACCTACTCTCTTTATTAATTTTTAATTATGTTAAATATCATCGTTACAACTTATCAGATATGTATATAAGTTATATATCATATAAAAAATAATTTAACCTTGTTGAAGTTCAACAAATTTTTATCAAGTTTTAGCTATTATTTGTTCTTTTTTTAAGTTTATCTATTATTATATACATTGTTTTTAGTTCGTTATTGGTATGTTTTTCATTTTTTTAACTATATTTATATACCTTTTTCGGTACTTTTTTATATATTGCTAAAAGTTTATTACTGTAGGAAATACACAAATAAAGCCATTGCCTATTTAAGCAATGACTCTTTAAATTATTCTATTACTAATCCTTAAATGGTCATTTACCTTATATACTTATAAAAATCAAAACATTTTAACCAATTTTATATTCCATCTTTTTATCTAAATCATATCTTTCCACTGCATTTCTTACTATATTCATTATCAATCCTTTATATCCTAAGTTACATGCTTTTGCCATCTTAGTAATATCACTATGATCCTTCATAAGTCCTGGTAAAGAATTTATTTCTAATACATAGGGCGTATCTTCATCTTTCAATCTAATATCAACCCTTGCATAATCTTTTATACCTAATGCATTATATGCTTTAATTGCTGTTTTTTCTATTTTCTCTTTACTCTTCTTTTTAAGCCTAGCTGGTACATAAAACCTAGTCTTATCTGCATAGTGAAACTTTACCTCAAAACTGTAAAAGTTATTTAGATGCTTTGGAAGATCTGAAAAGTCTACTTCTAATATTGGAAGTGTATTTACATTTTTACCATTACCTATGACTCCTACAGTAAATTCCCTCCCTTCTATATATTCAGTTATCATAATAGGAGGATTATAAACTTTCAAATCCTTCTCAACTCTTTTCCTTAAATCCTTCATATTGAACACTAGACTATCTTCGTGTATTCCTCTACTGGACCCTTCATCATTAGGCTTTATTAAAACTGGAAAAGTGATATTTAAATTTTCTACTTCCTCTAAATCATATACATACGTAAATTTAGGTGTGGAAACTCCTGCCTCTTTAAATAGCCTACAGGAATATATTTTATTATAAGCAAGAGCATGGCCTAAGGGTGAAGAACCTGTATAGGGAATACCTATATATTCTAAAATAGCAGGAAACTGGGATAATCTTGAATCTCCCCTAATCCCATTACATAGATTAAATACCAAATCCACTTTTTCCTTTTTTAGCTTGGTAATTATATTATCATCAAATACTAGATCAATGCAGTTAAATTGCTCTGAAAGCACTTCCTTTATGGATTTAATGGTTTCTAATTTTTGCTTGTCCTCCACTACTCCTTCCTCTGTTGGCAAAAATTTTGCCCTTGGTTGGTCGGTGACAATAGCAACTTTCACAAATAAACATCTCCTTTATCTTATATATTTTCATAATCTATAATAAAAAAAGGCTCTTATTAATACTTTCTTAATCAAAGAAATCTTTTTACAATTCATTAGACAAAATTAACCTTGCTTTGGCAATCGACATCTATGGCAGGAACTGCCCGAAGTTAAGCCTATGGAGAACACATAAGACCTAACTTCTAGGAAACAGGAAGCCATTTACTTATATAAGTGGTAGTAGCTCACGATTAGATATATTTTCTTCACAAAGAGTTATCCTTATATATATTGTATAAGATTTACCTTAAAATAGCAAAACCGCTACTCAATTTGAATAGCGGTTTTCTCTTAGTTAACTCCTAATGCCACGGACAATCTATTTACTAAGACTCTTGTCATATATGCATAAAGGGGTATATGAATTGCTTGTGCAATTACTCTTCCAGGAACAGTAGTTACCATTGGTACGCTAAATAATGTTTCCATAAAATAAGGCACCAAGAATATAGATGTAGTAATTTGTCCAACAGCTATTGCTATAGTTAGCTTCCAAAATGAACTCTTGGACTCTTTGTCCCTGAACAACATCATGATAATTCCTGGTAATATTCCAGTTAATGCTGCAGATATAGTAAAATGTGGCATATATGGTCCCATAGGACTCATAAAATGACCAATAACATCACCTACTGCACCAACTATACCACCAGCTAAAGGTCCAAATACTATTCCAGCAAATATTACAGGATACCCGCCAAAACCTATTCTAACAATTTCTACTCCACCACCGCCTACTCTAATGCTTCCTACTCTCGTTAAAACGATGTTTAATGCAATTAATAAACCGTAATAAGCAATCTTTCTAGTTGTTAATTTTTGCATACAAAAAAAAGCCTCCTTTCATAAATGATATGACAGATCCGCCACATCAATAAAGGGACTCTTAAGGATGTGTCAGCGAACGCGATAGTCTAACGCAAGCTACTTAATAGCTCTTCGTTCAGAGGCAACGTTCCATCCTCCAACACTTTACGCAAACTACCTACTCTGCCATTTATAATTATTCTACTATTTTTGTAATATCTTTATACCCTTAATACATATAGTATAAACCACTTTTAGACAAGTTTCAAGCTAAACACAGTAAATTATTACGTTTGGTAATTTTGCTAATATTTTGTTACTTGTCGAATTATGTTACTAATGTTATAATATTAACATTAGTAAATATGTGAATGATAATTGTTGGAAATATCTACTCAGAATATATTTCAGTAGGTAACCGAAGGAGCAAAAAACAAGGTAAGCACTCGTCTTGTTTTGAAACTCTCAGGTCATGGACAGCAATTTGACACACCCCTGGAGAGCCCCTAATTAGGGCATCGAAGAAGCAATCTATACATTTATTGTATGGGGAAACTTTCAGATACAAGGACAGGGTGGTAGAGTAGCAATATAATATTATTATGCTATTGTGCCTCCATGTCTTTTTGTTTTTATCAATTTACATTTAATTACAAAAGCAAGCACAAAGACAAAATACTTTTAAATCATGGAGGGATTTTATGTTAACTATTTTAAAAGGAATGGGATTACTACTGTTTACCTTAATACTGTTCTCGCTATTTAGTCTAAAAGCTCCTAAAGGAGACAAAGCTATGTCAGGTCTAGCTGGAGCAGCTATTGCAAGTTTTTTAGTTGAAGCAATCCATAAATACATTAGCGGGGATTTTCTTAACATAGCCTTTCTAGGAGAGGTAGGAATTTCTTCAGGCAGTCTAGCTGGAACAGCTGCTGCTTCATTAGTAGCTATAAATATGGGTGCGAATCCTGTTTTTGCTTTAGTAGCTGGTGTAGCGTTGTCAGGAATAGGAATACTTCCCGGATTCATAGCAGGATATATAGTTGGACTAATTGCACCAATTATTGAAAAGAAATTACCTGAAGGTCTTAATGTCGTTGTAGGTGCATTAGCCATAGCTCCTATAGCAAGATTTATTGCAATTGGGGTAACACCTGTTGTAGATGTAACATTATTAAATGTTGGTAAAGCTGTAACTGCAGCTGCCAATCAATCACCACTAGTTATGGGATTCTTACTAGGAGGTATGATGAAGGTCATATGTACCTCACCTCTAAGTTCTATGTCCATGACTGCAATGCTAGGACTTAAAGGTCTAGCAATGGGTATAGCATCTATTGCAAGTTTTGGCGGAGCTTTTACTAACGGAGTTGTATTTAAAAGGATGAAAATTGGTGATAAGAGCAATATTATTGGGGTAATGCTTGAACCTCTAACTCAAGCTCATATTATTACTAAAAACCCAATACCTATATTTTTCTCAGATTTTATAGGTGGAGGATTGGCTGGAATAGTGGCAGCACATTTTGGAATAATAAACAATGCTCCTGGAACGGCTGCACCTATACCTGGACTTCTAGCCCCATTTGGATTTAATCCACCATTAAAAGTATTGCTAGTTTTAGTACTAGCTGCTATATGTGGTCTTATAGGCGGTTATATTGGAACAAGCATTATTAAATTTGTTGATGGAAAATATAATCTTAATATAAATAATAAGACATATAAAAAGAAAAGCATACTCACTGATCAATAATTTTAAAGCCATTATCTTTTTAAAAGGATAATGGCTTTAAAATTATTAAATTACTTAGAACTTTTACTTCCATGCAACGCTCTATACTTTAACCTTACAGATATGTAAGGAATCTTCATCTTAGGATAAGAGCATATATCTTTATTAAACTCTACAGTTTCCCCATCTGATACAGCAATAATAGTCCCTAGCTTATCCGTTCTATATAGATAGGCTCCCATTTCACGTAGTCTATCTAAGACACATTTGTCAGGTTGACCATAAAAACTGTTCCTTCCTACGCTTATTACTACATATTTTGAAGATACTGCTTTTAAAAATTTTTTGCTAGAAGATGTACAAGAGCCATGATGCCCTACTTTCAATACATCTGATTTAACGTCTCTATTATTTTTCAACATCTCCATCTCAGAATAACATTCAGCATCCCCCATGAATAAGAAAGAGGTATTTTCATATACATACTTTACAGCTACTGAATAATCGTTTATTCTCGCATATCTATTACTATTTGGAGCAAGTATATGTAAATATCCATCTCCTATACTATAGAATTTTCCTGCTATGGGATGAATAAGATTAATGCCTTTTTCCTCTGCGATTTTTAACAATTGATTATGTCTTTTATAATACATTTTTTCTTCATAGGGATTATCTTTGTTTATTATTACGTTTTCTATAGGAACGTTTTTCATTATTCTTGGTAGACCTCCAATGTGATCATGATGGGGATGAGTTATTATAAGAAAGTCTAATTCTTCTACCCCCATGTTTTTTAGGTATCTTATTATAGGTTTTCCACTTATCCTATATCCTCCGTCTATTAATATATTTTTATCAGATTGTTGAATCAATATTGAATCAGCTTGCCCTACACTTAAAAAATGAACCTTTAAATTCTTTTTTGATTTTAAATTTATATTCTCATCTTTAATTCTCTTTTTAAATATTCTTATATTAAAAAAAGAATGAAAAACCCCTATGGCTGATATGAAGATCATCATGCATGAAAAGATAAAAATATTTCTGCTTAATCTTACACTATGACCTACTATATACACACCAATTAAATCAAGAAAGGAGAAAAATAGAAAAGGAATTGACAATAAAAATAAAAGCATTCCCCAAGAGTGAACAAAATAATATATTGAAAGAATATAATACGATATAGCAATTATTTCTTTCCATAAAATGTTAGTACGAAATCCAGGTATCAAATTAAATAAGTGCATACTTTAACTCTCCCCTTTTTCCCATATATTGTTATCATACCATATTTTATGCTAACAATGGAATGGGGATATTGTCAAGTTACAATATATTACTTATATTCTTCAAATCTAAGCACAAAAAGCGACTAAGATTCTTCATCTTAATTACTTTTACGTTTATATAGATTCTTCTGAATCTTCCAGTTTAATGATGTTTTTATTCCTATATCCTTAATGCTCGTAATTATTCTAGATACTCCTGTTGTCAAGAACATCAATCTCATTCCACTCCCAGAATTATTTGAAAACAAAATTACGAGAATTCTAGCTAAGGTACTGGTATATTGCTCATTTGTACTGCATTTCTCCATGCAAATACTCTTTCTCTTAAATCCTCTGGTACATTCTTATATATTAAAATTCTTTGACCTGCAAATGGAAATGGAATAGGATAACTCGACATAATTCAAGGAAATATATAGGATGTAAATCTAGATAAAGCTATAATAGATACAGATAGTGCAGAGTTCATACTATCATAAGTCCATATTACAAGTGCATAGCCCATCATAGCACTACCTAGTAAAGTGTGAAATATACATTTAATAATTCTGATTATAATTTATTAGGTTATTTCTTAATCCATTATGGACACTATATAAAAGGTTTTAAACATCTTAAAAAGATAATAGCAAAACCCTCAGAAATATAAGTTCTAAGGGTTTTTTGTTTGATAATTTGATTTGCTTAGCATAATTTTCTTTTGTATTTTTATTACACTATACAGAAGAAACTAGGTAAAGCATTGCTCTTAAATCTATTACTACTGCTATATACAAAATCATATCATAAATATTATATCCATATTTTTTAAAAATATAATTTTGAATCAATAAATTTATATTGTTTCACTTCTACTTCTAAGCTGGATATTTCTAACGGATTTTTAATGCAATAATACAGAAATTTCCAGAGAAAACTTACCATGTCTTTAATTCTTGGTCATTATCTTTATGCTGTAAATAGCCATTAAAGTCATTAGGGTTATTCCAACTATTGCACTCTAAAATACAAACATTTCTATCTCCCCTTAATGAACTTTTAATAAGATTAAATATTTATGTCTATTTTACTTTATTTTGTATTCTATTAAGAACAGAAAAAGTTCTTGAAATTTTAGATAATATATTTACTAATATATCTTTTAAATTAAAAATTTTTCCACAAAACTAATCTATCAACTTTTTCTCTGTGAAATACATTATGAAGGCTGCCAATACAACAAAAAACACTTGCATGGCAGCAAGAGTTTTGATTATGTAATGAGTAAGTCTATAAGCCGTGATATAGGTTAGCTGAGTATCATTAGACTTTTTCCTCTGCAAAGATAGTGTTTTCAATAGATACATCGTTTCATTAAATCCATTGAAAATACAAAGCTTGCAAAAAACCAACTAACAAGTAGGTTCTGGACTGGATTTTTCGGCACAGAACTCATAAAAAAGGAGGAGAAAGTGAATTGAATATTTGGGATTATTTTGAAGAATTTATTGATTATATGGCTGTGGAAAAAAATGCATCCGACCATACTAAAGCAAATTATAGAAGTGATTTTAAAATATTTACTAATTTTTTAGTCACTAATGGTATAAAACCAGAGTTAGAGACCATTACAACAAGGGAAATTCGTAAATACTTAGTTTACTTAAAAAATGAAAAGGAATATGAGAATGAAACAATCAGGAGGAAAATCAATAGCCTGAGAAGTTTTTTTAAGTTTTTAACTGAACAAGAATACATAATAAAAAATCCTATGCTTCCTATTAAAGCACCTAAAAAGGAGCAGAAAATTCCAATTTATCTATCTGACAAAGAAATTGAAACATTAATACAGGCTACAATGAAATATGGTAAAGAAAATTCACTAAGAGATAAGTGTTTTTTAAAGATACTTGCGTATACTGGCATGAGAAGACAAGAAGCTTTAAAACTAAATTGGGAAGACATAGATTTTAATCAAAATATAATAAAAATTAAATTTGGAAAAGGTAAAAAAGAAAGACTTGTGCCAATGGTAGAAAGCTTAGCAACGGATTTATGGGCTTATCTACAGACCAGACTTCCTCTAAGCAATCAAGCTGTTTTTATCTCTAATGCTGGAAACAGACTAACTCCATCCCCAGCTCAGAATATCTTTAGAAAATATCTTAAAAAAACTGGATTAGATGGAAAGGGTTATTCAATTCATAAATTAAGACATAGTTATGCAAGTTTATTGATACAGAATGATGTAGATTTATTATCTGTACAGAAACTATTGGGGCACAGTGATTTGAACAGTACAAAAGTATATACACATGTGAATATGGATTATTTAAAAGAACAAGTAGAAAAATTGCCATTTAAATGATAATACTAAACTACTTAATTAAATCAACAAAATGAATTTTCTTATAATTATAAAAACAAGGTGTAAATCTTTAAAATTGATTTATACCTTGTTTCATTTATATAACTATACCTTCATTTATCATTTTCTTCTGAACAGAATTCAAAATTGAGTATTCTAAAGCATCTGATTTTTGCCTAAAAAATTCTGTTGAAATTTTTCTTAGTTCATTTTTCTTATTTATGTTTATATACTTAAATGTAGCATCAACAAAACACTCACCATCAAAAACAGCTTCTACAAATCTCTCTGAAGTATTTCCTATATTAAGCAACATATCAAATATAACTTTACACTTTAGCATATTATAATTTTTAAGTTCATTACATATTTTATCTAAATATGAAAAAGGAGTTTCATATGACTCTGAAATAATCATATATGCATATTCACTATGTTCAATTTTTACAACTTTATAATTTTCCATAGTTTTCACTCCTTTCATCTTAATTTAATGCTGATTTATCGATTGATTATTAATTCTATCATATAATTATATGTTTTACAATACATGATATTCGTTAATTAACGATAAGGTGTCATTAATAAGTGTCTTTGCATGTGCTAAATTTTCAATTACAGGTGTCTGGTCCAGTGGTGTGTTTGGATATCTCCAATGAAAATATACATGTCGTTTATCATTGAGGAGATTATACACCTTTTCTATATGATTTACCTTATCAATAGATTTTATACATTTTTTATAATCTTCCTTTAAATAATATACATTATCAAACTTATCAAATATATTAAATCTGTCTTCTTCTAAGCTGATGCTACAATCTTTAAGAACATATTTAAGATGCCCTTCTAATCCTCTAAAAGCAGGAAATATTAAATATGTATAATCAAACATATCACCCTCTAAATTAAGATTATATACAGCTTGTAATAATGTTTTTTCTAATTTAATGGGCAATTTACCAATAGCATTGGACATAATAATTTTATACTGTTCTGAAATATCATCTTTCTCAATTTTTATTTTATAATAATCGTTAAATAATTTAGGTACACATTCTAAATCAATTAGCTCTATTATAATCGACATAGCTTCATTAAATAATAATAAAGGTCTCCCTTTTATCACTACTGTTTTTGTAGTATAATATTCTATTGTTAATTTCTCATTATATTTCCCTCTATATTGATAAATACCTTTAATTTTATCTTCATAAATTGTCTCTTTATAATAATTGCTTTCCTTTACTAAGTCCAAAATTGAAGCAAAATCATTACTATCTATATTTTTTGCAACAAACCACTTATTTTTAGAATTATCACCTATCTTACAATCATCATCATTTTTAATAAAGAAAGCTAACTCTTTCTTTATATCGACTTCTTTACCTCCAAAGTCTTCAATTGTTGTAGTTCCATTTCCGTTAAAATGAAAATCTATATAGAATGTTTTATCATCTCCAGTGATACTAACTCTTCTTCTTGTTGCATCTCTTATTTCAAACTCCTTATCCACTTCAAATTTATCAAAATATATATTACAAAACTTATTTATTGAATCTATTATAGTTTCCTGTTTTAAATTTAAACCTCTATACTCTTTGCTCATTTTATCCCCTCTTTTCATTTATTTAATCAAATTTTTTTATTTAAATATAAATTTCAAATTCTTGTTGATTCCCTTGTATATTTTTAACACTCCACTGTATCTTAGAATTTTTTATGTCAAAGTTCAAATTAATAATGTCAATCTCTTTCTTATCATTCCCTTGTAATTCCCAAATCTCTTTAACAAACTTTTTTAACTTACTTTCTGAAATTATATAATTTTTAAATATAAAATTAATAGAATTCTTAGTTTTATCTTCAATATTCATTATTTTATTAAAAATTTCAACATTTCTATCTAAATCCTTTTTCTCATCTTTGATTCCTTTTATATCTCCAAATAAAGCTTTTTTTGCTAATTTATCAGCTTCTTCATTATATAAATCACCTGAATGAGCTTTTACCTTTTCAAAGTTTATCTCTAAATATTTCTTATATTCTTTTATAAATTCCAAATATTCCTTAGTACCTTTTTTATTAGTCTTCCAGGTCTCATTAGCCCACCTTTCAATTCCTTCATAATCATAATAAATTGTAATTGAATTATATTTATTTTCATACGCCCATTTAATAGCTTCCATTGCCCCAAGTAATTCTCCTGCTACATTTCTCATTGATACATAGTCTTTATTATCACCTACACCACAAAACTTAAGTATTTCATTTTCAAATAAGATTACACACCCATACGAATATTTTCCATATTCTTCTGAATAACTCCCATCAACATAAGCTTCAATTTTTTTTATTTTATCTTGACTTTTGATTGTATTTTTGACTTCTCCATTTAAAAAGTTATATGCCCCTTCATAACTTGTAAATCCCTTATAAATAGCTCCACTGTAACCTTCAATTTGTTTTTTACACTCATCCCAATTATCAAATATTCCTGTTTTTCTTCCTTTTACAACAGCATAATATTTTTTTTGAGCCACTAATACCCCTCCTATTTATAATTACATTCATATCTACATAAATTATACCTCAATTTCAGATTAAATTTAACAAAATTAGACAATTTATTTTTTCTCAACAATCATTTAAATTTCATTACAAATAGCAAACTTTTTATATAGAAATATAACACAAAAGCCCCTTTTAGGGCTTAATTTTCTTATAGTTACACTATATACACTTTAAAAATACATACAAATATAAATCCAAATATAAGCATTACAATATCTGCTACTAATTCTACAAATCTGTCCTGCCACCATTCTTTACTGTTTAACTTTTCTTTTAATACTGTTAATAACATATCTCTATTGCCTCCTTTTTTTATAGTTTTAGAGAAATAACTATATTCAGGAAGTTTTCTTATAAATTAAGATTTAGATATATATCATCCAGCTCCTCCTGAGTAATTCCAAGATATTTTTTCGTATTTGCAATGCTTGAATGATTTAATGCTTCCATAATATGAGCCAAACCCACTCCTGACTTATATGCCCAATACCCCCATGTTTTACGCATTGAATGAGTATTTATTGGTTCTTTTATCCCAACATAATCTCCAGCTTGACTAAGTATATTTGAAGCTTGTTGCCTTGTTATTGCTCTATTTCCTTTCCTACTAAAAAATAGCCAATCGCCTTGATTAGGTTTATACTCTTTCATATATTCTTTAATTGCCTTCTGTAAATTTTCCGTAATTGGGAATCTCTTATACTTTCCAGTTTTTTCTTCATTTAGAACTATAAATTCTCTTGGTCTTCTTCCATCCCAAACATCAGAAACCTTCAATTTTAGAATATCAGAAATTCTTAGTGCTGAACTAATACCAACTAAAAATAATAAATAATCTCGTTTACTTTTATCTCTTAAATACATTTTCATGAGTTCTATCTGTTTTTTATCTCGAATTGGACTAACCATATTCACATTTACCACCTCCATGTCTATTTGACATATTGTTTATATATTATATGTTATGTCAAATTCAAAATCAATATAAAATGAGCTTTATATACAAATATTGATTTTATGCCATTTCTTATTTGACACAATGTCATTGTGTCAAATTCGTTATCTTTAAAAAACAGAGTCTATTAACTCTGTTTTCTCTAATCATTAATATCTTTCCTTAATTTCTTCATATAACCAATTATAATTCGAATTACTTCTTCTGTATCTTCTACAAGTTCTACATATGTTGTTTTATCTATATATTCCCTTCTATAAGCCATTTCCAACCAATGTTTAGTCTCCCCTGCACTTCCAAGAGCATTGTTGGCAAAACTAAATTCCTTCTTTGGATATAGTTGAGAATTACCTTCTGCTATGTTAGCAGAAACTGAAGTTGTACACCTAACTATTTGAGATACCATTGCATACTTCTCAAAATCAGGAAAACCCTTAACTATTTCGTAAACCTTGTCCGACAATTCCACTGATTTTTGCCATACCTTTAACTTTCGGAAATCTTGTATATATATTTGTTTTGGTATATTATCTGCACTCATTTTTACCCCCTATCCAGCAAATCTATTCCAAAGTTCTTCCATTTGCATTATGTCAGCTTCACAATTAATTTTGGATTTTTCTTTAATGATAATTTTTAGATTCAAAACATCTTCAAGTATCCTAAATCTTGTAGCATCTATATCTTCCCTGCAACACTCCATTAAATCCAAGGTTAAAAAAGTATTTCTTAGCCTAATTATAGAACAATAAATATCTCCCAGTTCAGTAATCGTTAAATTATCCCATAGTGAATAATCAAATATTTTTTGTTCTATTTCCTCCAATTTTTTATTAATGTTAAATAATTTCATTTCAATATCCTCCTTTGCATTTTCTAATTTAGAAACCTTACTTCTTGATTTCTATATCTTATGTTTACAGGAGGATATAATAACTTATAGTAAAAAAAGAAAGGGGTTACACTTTATCCCTTTCTTTTCCTTCATCTTTAATTTCTTATTTACTTATTCCTATTTTTCTTCTTAACCCTTACTCCTTTTCCCTTATGCCTGCATTTCTATCATTAATCCCTTTCCTACTTAATCCTACTTATAGTCTACTTACCAGTACCAATCTTGATATGGAGAGCACCCGTACTATCAACAAGCTCAACTTGTTTGCTACTACCAATTAGGTTTGAGATATCTTTGTTTACATACTTAGATGCATCATCCCATCTCCAATTATAACCATCATCAATGATTTTGTAGAGCTTTTCGTATCCGTCTGGCAGATAGAAGCGAAGAATTTCTTTTGTCATTACAGGAATAGTCTTAAGTTCTTTCTCCATAGGAGTTCCTGCATCACTATCAAAGTACCAATTCTTCACTACAACCAAAACATCACAATCTTCACCTGGTCTGTCTACTACATAAAGGAAACCAGTGTCCATACCTCCACCAATAGGGTCAAAATATGCCATCGTATTGCTTGAATAATTCTTGTTAAGAGCAGTTCCAAAGAATTCAGAAACCTTCTTAACATTCTCTACATAGCCATTTGGTGAATAGTCAGCAGTACCAGGAATGCTACCTACGCTTGGAGTAGGTGTGGAAGATTCTCCCCTAACAATGTAAACATACAATGTCTTTCCTTGAATCTTCCAATCTACAGTGCCACCAAAGTTCTCAGTGATGAAACGGATAGGAACATAAGTCCTTGAGTTAATCAATCGAGCCTTAGTGTCTACCTGAACAACCTTACCATTAGCATCTTCCCTTGTGTCAATAGGAACTCTCTTACCATTAATCAAAGCAGTGCTATCACCGATTTTGAACTCGATTTTAGTGTTCGCATCAGAAATAGTTACCTTTTGAGTAGGGTTGTCCCATTTAACCTCATAACCCATGTCTTCTGAGATGATACGAATAGGTACTAATGTTCTACCATTCTCTACAATAGGATATCCAAGGTCGTTGTTGAATTGAACAGGCTTACCATCAATGAAAACAGAGACCTGCTGGTCTAAGGCACTACTTGCATATGTAGCTACTGGAATTAATAATATTGCCAATAAGGCAACAAGGGTTAAGATTTTTGTTTGTTTCTTCATGTCTCGTCTCCTTTATGATTATCTATATTTTAATAAATACGAGTATTATTTTACCATGTTTTTCATATTTTTTATAGTGTTGATATTATGCCATTATGCATTAATTTCCTCCCCCCCTGTATTTTTTTATAAAAAAGATTAAGAGCCTTAACCCTTAATCCTTTTTTCCTTGTTCCTAATTTACTTTTTTACTACTTTTTGAAAAAACCTTTACCTAAGATTTTTTCACAATGTTCCTTAAGTTCCTCAAACAACTCTACTTGCTCGTACCAATCTTCTTCTGACATGTATTCGTGTCTCTCCACAAAATTATCTAATCTATCCTTTTTTATTTTTTTATATAATATACAAACCTAAAGAAAATAATAGCAAATTATCGAAATTGTCTATAGTTTCTATCTTCTTACTTACTCCTTGCTACTTAATCCTTTCTTAACTTCCTCTATCTGCTCCCTTGTTAATCCTGATATATCTTCCAAAATTTCTATTGAAAATTCCATCCCCAATGATAACAACTCTTTTAATACTCTTACTCTTTCCTTATATATTGCTTCATTAGTTTTATTTTCCATATTCTCAACCTCCCCTACATTATTATCCCTTAATCCTTAACATGATTATAACAGAATTTTGACATTGCTGAATAATTTTGCTCGTAAATCTAAATTTTTTATTCGTATCTTAAAACAATTATCAATTTGCTTATCTTTTAAACACTGATTTAATTTTGGAATCTGTTTTTGTATTTTCATCTCATTTTCCTCGTCAGAAACAATCACTGTAAATTTTAATCTCATATTTTCTGGAAATATAATACGCAAATACTCATATACACACTGAAAATTTTCTGCCATTTTTCTTGCTGTATAACTATCGTTTATATCTAAAAATACTACATTTATTGTATTTTCTTTTATAGAACTAATGTAGATATTTCTACTTTGCATATTGTTTAAATTAAATCCATTTCTTTTTTTTACTCCAATAACTTGAGCTTTACTTTGTAACCTTTTCATTTGTTGAATGTATATGTCACTTAAATTTTCTATTTCTCTTTTTAGTTCAAGGCTATTAAATTTTTCCAAAAGATTACTTAGAATAGCTGTATTTTGCTTGTCCTTATTAATGAAAGTTGTATTGCTGGAATAGTAATCTATTAGTTCCTCTATATTTGAACCTCGCAATGGATATTGTAAAATAAGTTCATTGATAAAAAGAGATTTCTTTATTGTTGCGAATCCATATTTAACCGATTTTGTATCCTTTGCACTACTTTTATTTAAAGGATATCTTAATGCATATTTCTTTAGCTTTATATAACTGTTATTGTGAATTTTATGAACATCTATTATTTCCTTGGATTGTAGCTCTCTTAAATCTCTCCATACGCTCGTCTTATTCTTACCGTCTAAATGCTCCATATAACGCTGTATATGCACTACAAGCATTACTCCTTTACCAAAATGATATATAAGTTTCAAGTAAGCTTCTAAGGCTCTACAAGCCTCTTCTTTCGCTCTATTTGTTATCATTTATACTTATTTCCTCCTCTCTATGTTCTAAGTTGGTTGTATTGGATTTTGAGCGTTTTTGCAAATATTTCTTTTGCTTTAATTTCTTCTTTTCTATATGAACTGGTTACTATTTCTACAGCTATTACAGTACCAGTATTGGTTATATATCCTCCATCAGGAGGTGATATTAGGTTTTCTTCCCAAAGATTATTAAGTTCTTGCCATTTGTCATGGTCATTGACTTGTAACTTATTCATATGTTGCTGAAACATATTTCTAAATTGGCTCTCTGTTATCCAAGAATCCCTATATTCTTCTTTTATAGAAAAATAATTCTTAGCCAGAACTAAATCATGAACAGGAGATGAACTTCTATAAAAATTTTCTATATTAAGTTGATTGGTGCATAGGTCTTTCCCTTTTTCCGTAAGTCTGTAGGAAAATTCTGCATTTTTAGTTTCTTTATTTAAATAAGATACTTTTTCTATATAACCATCTCTTTGAAAATTTGTTATTCTTCTATCTGCTATTTTTAGATTTTCTTTAATCATTTTTAAATCTAAATAGCCACATCTGGAAAAAGCCTTTAACATATTTGTATCTTTTGTTGTTATTTTATTAATATATTTAGATTTTCTTCCTTTTGCTATATTGGGACACCTCCATTAGCTTTTGTATTTTTTGCGAAGCTGATATTTGTTTTTTGTTATTTATTGTTGCGTTTCTTGCAACAATAAATAAATTGAACCCTTTATGGGTGAGATTTATTTTAGGCCTCTGGCAGACCGAACGGAACGGCAAGGAAAAAAGCAACTTGTTGCGGTCGCACTTGTGCGATTTTTCCGAAGCGAACCTATGAACGAAAGTGAATAGGCGTGGAGTGAGGTCTGCGTTCCCGACATCGTAAGATGTCAGTTCCTTTTATATGCTTATCTATAGCTTAGTTCCTTACAGGGAACTAAGATGTATAAATTGAAATAGGATATGACAAAACAGATTTCTCTTTCTTATATGCAAATATCATAGAAAAATAACAGAATTTTAGGTATAAAAAAAAGAAGCTGCTAAGCTTCTTTTTCTAAGTTGTCTAATATATTTATGGCATCCTGGAAATCTGCAAGAAGGTCAGCAACAATATAACTGTTGCCTTCTTCCCTAAAAATGTCAAAGGAGTCAATTTTACTTATCACTGCATCTTCTCTAACTAACTTGATAATTTCCTTAATTCCTTCATTTGTCTCCTTAACTAAACTTTTGAATCTCATTAACTTTTCTTTTTCCATTTCAATTTCTTCCCCCTTAAAATTATCTTGTACATCGTTTTTATGCTGTACATATTCTGCAAAGTTAATAACCTCTACTAACATATCTTCTGACATATCTTCACATATTTTAATCAATTTTTCTCCTAATGCCATCTTATTTTCTCCCCTTTTTAATAAATCACTTTTTTAATAAAAATGATTCCTTTCTTCCTTAATACTACCATCAGGGTAAATAAAAGAAATTATACCATCCCAATTACATTCCTCATTTATATCATTACATGGTTCCATTCTTCTACTTAGTTCTTGTTTAGTTCCAGTTTCTATAGCCTTATTGAGCATATTCATCTTATGTTCCTCAAAATTTGTTTTCATTAAAAAATCCTCCTTTTTTCTAAAACTTCTATGCATCTCAAAAATATGAAAGGAGTTCATCCACAACTCCCTGATTTCCTTTCTCTTTGAAATAGAAAAAGTAGTCAATTTTTTTGATTTTTTCATCTTCTCAAATTTGCCTTATTATTTCCTTTAAGTTGACTTCTGTCTCCCGTACCAGTCTTTTAAATCTATTCATTTTTTCTTTTTCGTTTTATTTTTAAACCTTTAACCATAATATTTTTCCTCCTTAGTTTATAGTTGTTTTAAAAACATCCTTTATTTTTTATAACCTTATATCTTAGGCACTTTAACCACAAATATAACTATAATAAAATAAAGGTTAATAGAGTTAGGAATATAACTTTTTACCCCTTAAATAGCAATAGAAGCCTCCAAGGGCTTCTACTTTTTTTGTGAAAAACTTATTTCATATTTTACTTTTCTCATATGTTATATTGTATCAAAATCCTCATAGGAAATCAATGCTAAAACACCCTCAAATCCAGTAAAACCAATGATGTTAGGAAACTAACTCTATTGGTTTTACCTAAAAACTTATCATTTAATCCTGCTTTTCTTTAAATTTACTACTATAGTTTGTAATCATTGTAAATCCATCACACTTTATATATATATCATTAAGATTTTTTACAGGGACTATTTTTACTCCCATTTTTTCAGCTATTTTATTAAGCTTATTTCTATGCTCTAAATCCATATCTAACCACTCCTTAATCCTGTTTTTCCTTGAATTTATATCCCCCGATAAAAGTTTTTTGTCTAAGTATATCTCTTTCTTCTTCTGTGAAATAAGTATCTATGTCCATAAGCATCCCAAAAGAAATATTTTGGTCTATAGCATTATTAACATCTGTCCATGTTACAACTTTTGCACCCATTCTTTGAGCTATTTTATTTAATAAATCATCTGCATTCATAACAATCTCCCTTATGTTTATTATACCTTTTATAAAAGTTAGAAGACAAAGTTTTTTATATAAGAAAAGAACTAAGAGCTTTAACCCTTAGTCCTTAATACTTAACCCTATCTTTTCCATTGTCTATATCTTACTGTACTATATGAGTTTTTAAATCATCATTCGCTAATATCTCAAATTGAACTGTTTTGCAATCTTGTAAAGTTCTCTTGTTTGAAATATTTACAGGTGCATCTGGGTCATATCCATCAAACTTTTCTGTTACTATTTCAAGCTTTTGAATACCTGGTCTTGCATTTTCATTTATATAAATTTTTCTTTCTGTTTTAATATTGAAAGAATCTCTATATGGTAGCTGATATTCTTTTGAATTATTGTCCCATGCTCCTCTTGAATTTTCAGCGTCTAAGATATAACAAACATTGTTTCCAAACCCATCTCCATATGGCATCTTTAAAGAAATTATATTAGGATTTGTCACATGTCCTATACCTGGATATCTTGAAAGATAACTACAATCTCTTCTCCAAGTATTTGGAACTGGTGGAATACTTCCTCTGTTGGTTTCGTATTTTGTAACTATTTTTAATTCAAAACCATAACCAGCTTTGATTTTACCTTCGCTTGTTAAAAGGTCTACCCAACCATCTCCACCTCTTGTGTCTTTACTCCATTTGCTTCTAAAATAAACATGTTCTATTTTATATTCTTCATAGAAGTTCTTTATTTCTGTCCAATATCTATCGCTGTCAGTTACACATCTTGAACAAGTGCTACAAGTAGTTCCTCCATCGCTTGTTCTACGACAGCAAGTGTAATATTCTCTATGTGCAAGGTGTTCATGCATATCAAATATTTCAGTCCATGTATTTCTTGTTCTTGAACCTACTTCACATTCTATACATTTAGGGTTTCTCCTTACAACAACTGAATCTTTTTTAATATTGTCTTCATATGGGTCTTCTCCTGTACTTCTAAATTCTTGGATTTGCCTTGGAGCAGGGTTTACCTCTACTTCAAATGGGTTATTTCCAAATCTTAAGTTTACAGCGATTGGCCATACTTCTGTTATTTCTTTACCTGCAGATACTGAAACGGAAGCTCTTGCTATTTCTCTTCCTCCTTGTCTTACTACAACAATAGGATTATCTCCATAACCATCTTGTCCTTCATGGGCAACTACAAATCTAAAGTTTAAAGTTTGAGTAGTTGCATTAACTCCATCAGGTACATTAATATAATGAGGAGATACTTTTAAATCTTTAATAGCATAGTTCTTTGCTTGTGCAAATACTTCACAAATAGTATCATTTTGAGGATTACTATTTAATCCTTTTTCTTTATGAACTCCATTTATTTTAGCACATGCTTTAAGCATAGTAGTTGGTGTAGCTATATTATTAACTTCCATTGTTATCTGACTATTAGGATTTAAAATTTCATCAGCTCTAATGGTTGACTTCCTAACAACAGTATTATTCCCATCTCTAATCTCAATATCTATAGTTGTTTTAGGATTTTTTATAGGGTCAAGACCAATAGCAGTTTTTCCTAAGAAATGCTTGATGTTAAACTTAACTGTATGAGCTTCATTTGGGTATACGAAGTTTACTTTAGTGCCTGAAGAGTTATATAATTCCACTGGTTTTGTAAATCCAATGTCATTTTGAGCTACCTTGAAAGTTACATTTAACCAGTTGTCTCCTCTAACATAGTCATCTCCTTTTTCTGTATAGGTAGGAGGTACTTTTACATAGATAGAACCATTTGTTTGAACTGTATCTGGAATTTCATAGTCCCATTCAAAATGAGCTTTTTCGCCAGGTTGCAAAACTACTGGTTTGTCATAACTCGTTAACCCATTACCATCTTTCATGGTATATTCTTCATTAAAAGTATTATACTTAGAAGCTGTTGTATCATATGCAATATGCCTATCTAAAACTATACTTCCTGTTTTAGTTGGCTCTGGTAAATCCCCAGGCTTATCTGGAATTGAATTATACCAATATTCAGCTCTTAATTTGTATATTTTTCCTTTTTCTATAAGAGCATTGTAATTCGTATAGTATAAATTTTCTTTAGATACATTCATAACATCATTTGGGTCTAATTCTCTTGTGTGAGCTACAATAACTTCGCCTGTGTCTGGGTCAATTAGTTCAAGCTTTGTTAAAGTAATATTGTTTTTTGGTGGTTTTGGAATAGCAAAGGTCTGATACCACATACGACCACCACTATTGTGCCAACCCTTTATAATTCCTGCACCATCATCAATGTCAGCAAGAATTACCATTCTTTTATTCCAATAATCCCACTCTTCACCTGGTTTTGCACCATTTTGAAGAGCCTTGGCTTTAAATTTTGCTCCAATTTCAGTTGTATCAAACCATCTCTCAAAAGTTCTTTTGGCTTTATCACTATCATTATCATCATTATATATGGTTGGCATGTGTTTTAATGTTGGATAAGAATTATTCATCTGGTCAAATGTGTACCAATTTTTAAGCTCTGGACTCACTCCTCCTGAATTGTCAGCAGGAAAAAAGGGATTATCTACAACTATTCCATCAATTGTATATCCAGCATATCTATATTCATAGCGTTGAGCAGGGGTATAGTTTGTCATAAGATAAGTCCCTGTACCATCTCCTTGATATGCCTCAGGTCCCCATTTTCTTGGGTCAACCCTTCCTTTTTTTAGGTTGTAATCAGGCTTTCCAGACACTTGACTCCACCAAGTATTTCCTACAAGATGTTCGCCATTTTTACCTAAAGAAGTTTGGGTGTTTTCTTTAAGATACTTTCTCATTGTTAGATATGGCTGAGCATCTCCTGATTTTACTGGTGAATATATGCCATATTGACTTTCTTTATAGTCTTTTACGAATATAAATCCATTATATCCATAGCCCATTCTTTGGTCATATTCTTCTTTAAATTGGATTTGAGTTCCCCCTAAGGGTCTTGTATTTCCAGCTCCTCCTATACCACTTGCAAAAGCTAATGTAGAACTAAGCATAATTAGAAGCGTTGTAAAAATCAACACAAAAATTTTTTTATTTTTCAACAAATTTCCTCCTTTCCATAATCGTTTTTACTTCTTAATTTTATCTGTTTTTTAATAACATTTCACTATGAATGCAGTTCTATAGTGTTTTATATAATATGCAAATTTACATGAAGTATAAAGAAACGCATAAAAAAAGCAGACTACATAGTATAGTCTACTCATTAATTCTATTAATCAAGTCGATGTTATTTAATAGAATCATTTTTATTGCTTTAAATGTCATAATTGTCATAGAAATAATGGCTATAGATGCAACAATCGAAACAAGTAATAATTCCACTATATATTACCTCCTTTCTACTAAATTTTCTAATTGCCTTTGAATGACTTTCTTAACCTCCTGTCTATTTGCTTTTGATATATTAAGCATTTTTGAATTAAGTATATTGCTATCTTTTTCATCTACGAAATTTACCCCAATTCTACTTGCAATAGTATGTATCCTTTCTTTATTTGATTCCATATTCTTCATAACAGCACTCCTTCAATTATAAGGTTAAAGGGCTAAAGAACCTTGTCCCTTAACCCTTGTACCTTCTAATTAGTCCCTATTTCTATGTGTAATCCACCATTACCATCAATCAGTTTAACTGGCTTGTCACTTCCAATTAAATTAGAGATATCTTTATTCACATATTTTGATGCATCATCCCATCTCCAATTGAAACCATCATCTATAATTTTATATAGTTTTTCGTAGCCATCTGGTAGGTAGAAGCGAAGAACTTCTTTTACTGTAGGATTAATTTTCTTCATTTCTTTTTCCATAGGAGTGCCAATATCGCTATTAACAAACCAATTTTTTACAACTACCTTAGCCTCATAATCTTCCCCTGGTCTATTAACTACATAAAGAAAAGAAGAGTCTGTTCCACCCATGATTGGATTAAAAGAAGCCATTGTTTTTCCACCCATTCGAGTATCAAGGTCTTTTCCAAAGAACTCAGATATCTTTTTGATATTTTCTATATATCCATTTTCAGAGTAATCAGCAGTCCCAGGGATTGTTCCTACATTAGGTGTAGTTGGGGTTGTCCCAGGTCTTACAATGTAAACATAAAGTGTTTTGCCTTCGATTTTCCAATCTACAGTAGCACCCATGTTTTCACTAATAAACCTGATTGGCACATAAGTCCTACTACCTACAAGTTGAGCTTTTGTATCAACTGGAACACTTTTGCCATTTTCATCTTCTCTGGTATCCATTGGTACTCTTTTTCCATTTACTAAAGCAGTAGTTTCACCAATTTTAAACTCAATTGTGGTCTTAGTATCTGTGATAGTTAGCTTTTGTTCTTTATTTTCCCATTCTACATTATATCCCATATTTTCAGAGATAATACGAATAGGCACTAAAGTTCTACCATTCTCTACAATAGGATATCCAAGGTCTTTGTTGAATTGAACAGGCTTACCATCGATGAAGATTTTATAATTTTCTACTCCTCCACTTGCATAAGCTACATTTGCTACAACTAATACAAAAACTGCTATTAGCAGGATTAATTTTCTACTTTTAAATTGTTTCATGTTTTTTACCCCCTCATTAGTTTTTTTATTGTTTATATATTATAGATTTCTTATATAGATTATAGTCAATATTATATCATTTTTTTGAAAGTTACTCAAGCTTAAAAATGTCTTAACTTAAGTAAAATCAATGGTTTTAGGAACATAATACAATGCAATTTTTATTAAATTTATATTATTTTTTATAAAAGATTTCTATATGAATAGTATATATAAATTTATAAAAAAGGAAAAATAGTCGGTTTTACTCCATCAAGGAAAAAGATGTTTTATAGGAAATATTATAAAAAGTAAGGTAAATACAAAGGAGGAGTTTTTATATGCTTAGGATTCAAATAGGTCTTATTAAATTATTAGGGATTTTGTTGTTATCTTTTATACTATCTAATTTCATCCTAATAGGATTGAATATAATAATGATAGTTATGGTTTTAATGCCTTTTTACGGACTATATCGGGCTAAGAAAGGACAAGATGTAACTAAAGGTCTTAGACATTATTTACAACCATTATTATATATTATAGGAAAATTATTTAAGGTTAAGTATTTTGGCTTAGCAGGTTTATTAATTATAGGCATAATCACTATAAGTGTAGTTGAAGGACTTGGATATATGTTTTTATATACAATAGTCGTTTTTATAGTAACTTCTATAGCATGGGGAGCTATAAGATATGTGTTAAAGCGATTTAAAAATATAGATATTCCAAACTTTTTACAAGTAATAAGGTTAGCTTTTTAGTTAGCCTTATTTTTGTATGTACAATGTATGTATATTGTTCATATATTTTATATAGTTATTCAATTTTTTGTTCATTTTGTATGCATAATATGTATACAATGTATATACCTTTTCTTATTAAAATAGCTTTTTTAAAAAAAATGTATGAACTTTATATATATAATATACATATACTTTTGATAAATAGGAGTAAGACTTATTAGCCCACATCTATCGTTGTTTTTTTATTACTGTATGCTATACTTATTCATAACAAGTGTTTTATTTTTCAATAATTTTTTATCCTTTCTAAAGGCCCTCTTTAAAAAAGATAGGGCCTTTTATTCTGTACATAATTAAATCAAAATTAAAAAGGGAGGTTGTCTTATAAATGAAAAATAAAGAAATTTTTGAATGGGTAAAAGTAGTTGTTTTAGCATTTTCTTTTGTTTTTATAATTACCAGGTTTGTAGCTCCTTCATTAGTAAAAGGAGCATCAATGTGTCCAACTTTTAATGAAAATGATTATTTAGTAGTTAATAAAATGGCATATAAAAATAATCTTCCAAAAGAAAATGATATTATTCTCTTTAACTCACATTTTAAAGATGAAAGAATTCTTATAAAAAGAGTAATTGCTAACGAAAATGATAGTCTTCAGATAAAAAATAGTAAAGTATATATTAATGGTAAAGAAATAAAAGAAAATTACATTAATGAAAGTATTTTCTGGGGAGAAGTTGACACAATTGTTCCAGAAGGAAAAGTTTTTGTAATGGGGGATAATAGAAATTATAGTATAGATAGTCGTTCTGAAGAAGTAGGTTTTGTCGATAAGAAAGATATTATAGGAAAAGTATTTTTTAGAGAGAATATAAAAAACTTTGTGTTTTAGAGAGAATTAATCATCTCTAATCTAGCAAGAAATATTAAGCTGGATAAAACTTACAATTAAATATCTTGTATTTATCTTTGCCGGAACTATTTTGTTTTATGCATTAAAATGATTAGTTCTGGCAATAATTTTAATTATGGGTAGCTATATCTTAATGTAGATATCTTATTATAGGTGTACCCAAAATTAAAATCCTATTTTAAGATTAAAAGGCTTACTGATGTGGCATGTTAAAGATGTGGTCCGATTCTTCCGTCAAAGAATATGATTAACTGGTTTAATATTAGATCCCAGTTTTTATATCTTCTGGACCATTTCTTCATTGCATTTTGACTTGCTAGGTAAAGTATCTTTTGGAGAGCTTCATCTGATGGGAACATGGTTTTAGTCTTAGTTACTTTTCTTAGCTGTCTGTGAAAGCCTTCTATGATGTTTGTAGTGTACATTACAGTTCTAATTTCCTCTGGATACTTGAAAAATGGAGAAAGCACACCCCAGTTCATTTCCCAGCTTTTAATGGAATATGGATACTTTTTACCCCATTTTTCTTCAAGTTCTTTTAAATTCTCAAGAGCTTCTTCTTCATTAATTGCCTTATATACATTTTTGAAGTCGCTAGCGAATTCTCTTAGATCTTTGTAACTTACATATTTAAAGGAGTTTCTTAGTTGATGAATTATACATCTTTGTATTTCAGCATTAGGATATGCCGCAAATATTGCCTCTTTAAGTCCTGTAAGTCCATCTATACTAAATATTAATACATCCTCTAACCCTCTATTTTTCATATCATTTAATACCCCAAGCCAGAATTTAGATGATTCATTTTCTCCTATCCAGATTCCTAGAATATCTTTAAAACCATCTAAATCAACTCCTAATACAACATAAGCTGCTTTACTTTTTATCTGCCCATCCTCTCTTACTTTGTAATGTATAGCATCCATAAATACAAATGGATAAACCTTATTTAAAGGCCTATTTTGCCATTCTCTAATTTGAGGTATTATTCTATCAGTCATCTTACTTACCATTTCTGCAGATATTTCTATTCCATAGATATCTTTTATTTGTTCATGAATATCTCTAGTTGACATACCTCTTCCATAAAGAGAGATTACTTTCTCTTCTATACCTGATATATCTCTTTTATGTTTAGGCACTACAATCGGCTCAAACTCTCCATCTCTATCTCTTGGTACTTCTATTGGTAGCTCACCAAATTGAGTTTTTACAATCTTTTTTGAATAACCATTTCTTCTATTATCGGTATCTTTATTCTTTTTATCTCCCTTAGAATATCCTAGCTCCATTTCTAATTCTGCCTCTAACATCTCTTGGAGTGCATCTTTAAACATATACTTTAGATAAGAATGAAGATCTCCTGCTGTTTTTAAATTTCCATCATTAATCATATTTCTTAAAACTTCCTTTGGTAATGTTGACATAAAAAATTCTCCTTTCTGGTTTAAATCTTATCTTGATTCTTGCCAGAAAAGAGATTTTTATTTCCTAAAAGCACAGATTATTTTACATTACCTTTTTAGAATTTATCCTTTAAATAAAATTGGAGCAATATAAATGTTTTATTTTTATATTGGTTTAATATGGATAAAATATCTATTTACAAGGCTCTATGAAAGTTTAGAGATATATGATGGGGTGAATTGCCCCCGTTTTTGGGGCAAGAGGGGGTATCCCCCTAAAAAAAACTAATATCTATTAAAAAATAGTTAGCTTGGAAATATAACTCTCCTTAAATAAAATTTAAGTTTATTTAGAACTATTTAAAACATAAGCTATTTTTTTGATATACATGGTATATTGTTTCACATTTTGCGGAATTATTTTTTACCAAAAAGTTAATCCATTGAATGTTATAAGAATAAACATAAAAAAAGAAGCTATGTTTTTTTACATAACTTCCTTAAACCGTCATCTCTTTCACTTTTTCCTCTATCTGCTCCCAATATTGTTTCTTCATGTTTTTTATCTCCATTATCTTCTCAGTGTTTTCTTTAGTATTTGGAAAAACTTTCTGAACCATTTCCTCTCCAAAAGCTTCTTCAAGAGTTTTTATAGATATATTTCTTACAGTTATTCCATTTTCTCTTAGTTGCTTAGCTATCTCTTCTGCATCTCTAAGGACTTTAGTAGAGTAGTAAGGAATTGTAAAATATGTGACCAAATTCTTCCAACCCTTATCCTTAGCTTCTTTTTTTGCTCTATCAAGCAAATGTGGTGGTATCTTATTTTCATTAATTATATTAATAAGCCCTAAAGTTGCAAATAAATTAACTGCCTTTGCCACAGAAGATTTACTAACATCTAAAAAATCTGCAACATACTGATAAGAACTAAAAAATATAGCATCTTCCCCTACTCTTTCCATCAGCGTTCTAATGTTGTAAAACCCTATAGCATTTAGTTTTTCCAATACTTTTATTTGTTTCCCAATTAATTTATATAAGTTTGGATAGCTGATTTTAAAATTATAACTTGCATTATCCGTTATTTTTATATTATTTCTATACTTTTCTGTTTGTATTTTCTTCCATTCCTCCTCTTCCGTTTTTATTTTTAGCAACTCCATTACCTTTAAAAATGCGTATACAAAACTACATTTAAGTTCCATTTGTACTAAATCTATAATATCTAAGTAGAAGAATTTTCCTGTTTCTGGATTTTTGGAAAAGTATCTTACTCTTTCTGTTTCTGCATCTTTTCCAATCCATCCAATATTTCCTTCTACTATTTCACATAGAAATTCTTGTCCAATTTTAAATTTAAAAAAATTGTTTCTTCTAATATAATTCAAAGCCATTGTATTGCTATAGAAAGTTGTATTTTTTACATTTTCTGATATAATATTAGTAATTGTAAATGTTCTTTTTATTTTTATATTAGGTTCATCTAAAAGCTCCTCTCCCCAGAGAGCTTTTATTTTTTTTGTAATATCTCTGTTTTTCCTATCTTCTTTTATTTTTTTCTGATATTCAAAATATTCCTTCTGTTTCTTTTCTTTTTCTTTTTTAATCTTTTTTCTATCTATCTTTATTTTTCTTACCATTGCATCCTTAAGAATACTTTGTCTTATTTTCTCTCTTTCATAATCTTCCATATCCATATATACTTCTTCAAGGTATTTATTATCTATTTTATTCTCGTTTCTTTCTTTTCTTAGCGTATATAAAACAGCTTCTATTTTGCAGAGATATTCTATATCTGCTATTGGGTCTAAAAACTCTTTCTCTTCCCCTATCCAATGCCAATAAATGTAGTCTGGAAGTTCTATAGTTTTATTTTCATCCTTCAATTATTCCTCCCCCTTTAACTTAATTATTTGTGGCTTTTTAGGGTGTATAGTCCTTTCGATTAGATTAGCCTCTGTAAGCTCCTGTAAGTGCCTACAAACCGTTTGATATGTCACCCCTACTTCTTTCCCAATTGCCCTTACAGACTTGTCTCTTACTTCTTTATTCTTGCTTATTAGGTTCAAGTATACATATATTGTCTTTGCTCCCATGCTTATTTCCTTATTTTTTATAACAGTTTCTAACATTTATTTTTCCTCCTTTCTTATTTTTTTATTATAGATTTATGGTCAATTTTTATAACCTCATACAAGCATGATGCCATACTATTTAAAAAAAGTAAATACGATAACGGTTCGACCCCCTAAAATTTTTAAAAATCGTTATATATTAGATTTTTCAGCTCTATAATATATAAATTTAATAAAAAAGGAGCTGGAAAGTATGTTAGATAAGGAAAAAGAAAAGCTTATGAAGAGGATTATGGAGGAACTGGACAATTGCACAAATGTAAATTGCAATTTTAAGAAATATTACAAAAAAGCAATACTAAATGCACTTACAGACTTTGTAATAATTAAAAAAACTAATATTGACTATTGTCAAAGCTGTGGAGAGGATTTTTCTAAAGGAGATTTGGTATATTATGCTGTTATCGACAATAATATCGTGTGTAGCAAATGTTCAGAAGCTCATCATCAGAAAAAATTAAGAGCTGTAAAATAAATTAGCCCAATACGGGCTTTTTTATTGTCTACTTTATCCAATACAGTTATATTCCTAACTCCATTGACAGAAAATTGTTACAATTTAATTACAATTTGCCATAACCCCTTGAAGATTATGGGTTCTGTGCTACAATCAATTATGTAGTAAAAACAAATAATAATATTACATTACAAGATAAAAATAAAATACATAAAAGGAGGAAGTATGATGGGTTGCGTATATATTACACCTTTTTATCTATCTGAAATAGATAGAGATGTTGGAAAATACAACAATATTACAAACAATAGGAGCATTTAAATTATATTTATACAGGGAGGGGAAGTCTACTGCTACAGAAAAAGCATATATTGCAGATATAGAGTTCTTCAGAGATTTCCTGAAAAGTGAACTGAATAACAAAGTAAGATATGTACATCAGATTTCCCTCGTAGAAATTAGGCAATATAAGGACTATCTACTAACTAAGATGCATAAAGGTAGAATAAAAAGAGCAACTGTCGATAGAAAATTTAATGCTCTTAAGACATATTTTACCTTCTTAGAAAAGGAACATGATATAACTAATATAATAAAAAATGACCCTTTTTCAAACCGAAAGTTAGGGAAAGATTCTGGTAGAGATTATCTTCCAAATTATCTAAAACCATCAGAAATTAAGGTGATATTGGATACTATAAAAGGTAGTGACAATAAGAACAAATACAGAGATTATGCTATATTCCAAATTCTTATTAATCTTGGATGTAGGCGTTCAGAAGTATTAGCATTAAAATGGAATGATATAGACTTCTACGAGGATACAATACAAATTACAAGAGAAAAAACAAGTAACGCCGATATATTACCTCTACCAAGTAGTGTTAAAACTGCTCTATTGGACTACAGAGATACTTTAGTTAAAACAGGTGATTATGTATTTAGGTCACGAGAAAGTGAAAAACTATCTGTCTCTACCTTTACATCCACTATAAATAAGTGGGTTCAAGAATCTGGAATTGAGGAAGGAAAAGACTTTAAAATTACAGCTCATACTTTTAGGCATAGTTTCATCACCTTATGTGTGAAAAATAATGTTCCTACTGAAAAAATAATGAGGTACACAGGTCATAAGGATAGAGAATCCTTGGATATCTACACTCACTTAAAAGTAATAGATTTAAAAGATACAAACAATCTTATAGAAAGTGTGTTCAATGAAGCGATATAAAATTTAACTTGATTTTCATCAAAACTTGAGATAATATGTATCTAAATTAATACTCTCGAGGGAGTCTAATAGATACGAAAAATCAGAACATGGTTTATGGACCAGTTACTCATTTTGCAAAAAATAAACCAATAAGTAAAAAACACCAGCTTAAAAAGCTGATGTTTTGGTTAAGTATAGTGAGTAAGTCTATAAGCCGTGTTCTGTTTAGATGATCATCTATCTAGACCCATTGTTACCAATGAGTTCCTGCGACCTACCTTTGGAACGGTAGCGGGCAACTACCTTTCTATGCTCCCTTTTGGTCTTGCTCCGGATGGGGTTTACAGAGCCGATTAGTCACCTAATCGCTGGTGAGCTCTTACCTCGCCTTTCCACCCTTACCTAATTAAAATTAGGCGGTATATTTCTGTTGCACTAGCCTTAGGGTCACCCCCACTGGACGTTATCCAGCATCCTGCCCTATGGAGCACGGACTTTCCTCATGCAAAAAGCACGCGATCATCCGACTTACTCATCATATTTTATCTTTCAACTTCATTACTATAGCACAAGTTGATGACTTTTGCAAATTTGTTTTTTCCCAATAATGCTAAATATTGTATTTATTTATTGCTGTTATTATTTTTCAGGATATAGTATTCTATCACAGTTTTCACAATGTATAATAACTTTATGGTTCTTCAGTTTATCTGTTACAAATGTAGGCAGTACCATATTGCAGCCGCTACATTTATTATCTACAACTTCTACTACAGCACTACCCCTACTATTTTTTAATTGCATATACATATTAAGTGTATCCTTATCAATTTTTGAGGATATCATATCTATTTGACTTTTCTCTTCTATTTCCTTTTCTCTAAGTTCTTTAGCGGATACCTTATATTCCTTTATCAATTTAGTATATTGTATCCTTAAGTTTTTGAAATCCTTCTCAATTTTTAAAAACTCTTTTTTCAAGTTTTCCATATCTTCCATTTGCAAAAGAATTTCTAGTTCTTTTTCCTCTATTTCCTTATTCACTAATTCTCTTTCCTTATCTAAATAGCTTAATTGTGTTAAATCCCCAATAGTTCCTTTATATAAATCTTTTTCTAATTCCTTTAATTTAAAATCTAAATCTTTTAATATGGAATTGTTCTTAATTAATCTTTTTTCATTTTCCTCCAATCTAGATTCTAAATCATTGAGTTTACTCTCCGTTTCATTTAATTTACTTGCTATTAAATCGACTTTTTCATTATTTGCTATACACCTTAATTTATTCTTTATGTCCCTTAAAGTATTATCATGTTTTTGAAGCTCCCATAACAAATCCAAACTTTCCATATACCCACCTCCATTAAATTTAATAAATTACGTAAGGCGGACTACTTTGATTATACAATTGCACCTCAACCATTTTTTGTGTTTTCTCTTCTAAATATTCTTTTATTACTGGCAATATTACCTTTTCTGTATGATAATGTCCTGCGTCTATTATGGTTAACCCTAATTCATTAGCATATTGGGCATCATGATATTTTATATCTCCTGTAATATATACCTGTGCTTCTCTTAAATATGCATCATATATGAAAGAAGAGCCACTACCTCCGCAAACCGCTACTCTATTAATAATTCTATCCCTATCTCCATAGACTATAATATTATCAACATTTAAGCTTTTCTTTACCTTATCTAAATACTGGGATAAAGATACTTTTTCTATTTCTCCTACCCTTCCATCTCCTAAACTTTTACCTTTATTGGCTAATGGATATATATCATAAGCAACTTCTTCATAGGGATGAACCTTTATCATCTTATCTAGTATTCTCTGTAGATCTTTTTTTTCTACTATGGTTTCAATCCTAGTTTCTTCGACCTTTTCCAATATGTTAGTTTCGCCAATAAAAGGATTGGTGCCTTCCCTAGGCATAAAAGTACCTACTCCTTCCACATTATAAGTACAATGGCTATAATTACCTACCCAGCCAGCTCCCTCATTGCCTAAAGTTTTTATTATTAAATCTCTATGGCTATTGGGTACAAATACTACTATCTTATATAGTGGTTCTTCGTAGGTAGTTTTTAAAGGTTCAGTATCCTTTATATCTAAAACTCTTGCTAAGGTTTCATTTACTCCATTCTTCGCCACGTCTAAGTTAGTATGAGCATTGTATACTACTATATCCTCCTTTATGATATCATAAATCAGTTTTTCTTTATAATTATCTCTAACTAACGTTTTTAATGGCTTAAATATTATTGGATGATGAGTAACTATCATCTGTACATCTTCTCTCAAGGCTTTCTCAAATACTTCTCTATCTAAATCTAAGGATATAAGTATTCTTTTTACTTCTCTTTTAGAATCTCCTATTTGAAATCCTGTATTATCCCATTCATCTATTAGATAAAGAGGAGCCCATTCGTTTAATAAATTTATAATCTCAGCTGCTTTCATTCTCCTTTAACACCCCCTTTAAAGCAAGTGTCTTTTCAACTAATTCTTCGTATCTTTCCTTACTTTTTTCCGTATTCTTATCTTTAAGTTCTTCTACTATCTTTTCATTTATGTTGATTTTATTATTTATAAATTCATTTACCAGTGGATCCTTATTCAATATTAATTTCTCACCTATTTCATAATATATCTCTTTAGATACATAGGCTTTCCCCTTTTTTGCATATATTATCTCATAAAACTTATTGTCCTCTTTTACTAATCTTTCATCTATAATTTCAAAATTATTTTCAAATAGATATTTTCTTAATTCGTCGCTAGCTATATTGGGTTGTAGTATGAAATGTGTAATGGAATCCCTTTTCTCTTTGTCCTTGTCCAAAATAGATTTAATGAGTAAGCCTCCCATACCTGCAATTACTACAGTATCTATTTCAAAGGGCTTAATAATATCCAATCCATCTCCTAATCTAATATCTATGTCTTCTTCACAATTCACTGATCTTACATATTGTTTTATTTTATTCAATGAATTATTACTAATGTCTGCTGCTATAACTTTTTTAGAAATTTTATTTTCTACTAGATATACTGGTATATATCCATGATCAGTCCCTACATCGCCTACTATTGTGTTTTCTGGGACAAAACTTGCTATCGCCTGTAATCTGTCTGATAATTTCATAGGTTTACTTCCTTTCGCCTAGGGTTTTTACAATTAAAGATTCGCATTTTGCGAATCTCTAATCTATTCTAAAAAGTCTTTTAGCTTTTTACTTCTACTAGGATGTCTTAATTTTCTTAAAGCTTTTGCTTCTATTTGTCTAATCCTTTCCCTTGTAACATCAAATTCTTTACCTACTTCTTCTAAAGTTCTAGCCCTTCCATCATCTAATCCAAACCTTAATCTCAATACTTTTTGTTCCCTTGGAGTAAGGGTATCTAATACATCGATTAGTTGTTCTCTCAACATAATATAAGTTGCTGCATCTGCAGGGGCAAGTGCATTGTCATCTTCTATAAAGTCGCCTAGATGGCTGTCTTCTTCTTCTCCTATTGGAGTTTCTAAGGATACAGGTTCTTGAGCAATTTTCATAATTTCTCTGACCTTTTCTACCTCCATATTCATCTCCTTGCCGATTTCCTCTGGAGTTGGATCTCTACCTAATTCTTGGACTAATTGTCTTTGAACTCTTACCAACTTATTTATCGTCTCTACCATATGGACTGGTATCCTTATAGTTCTAGCTTGATCGGCAATTGCTCTTGTTATGGCCTGACGTATCCACCAGGTAGCATAGGTACTAAATTTAAAGCCCTTTTCATAATCAAATTTTTCTACTGCCTTCATCAACCCTAAATTTCCTTCTTGGATTAAATCTAAAAACATCATACCTCTACCTACATATCTTTTTGCAATACTAACTACAAGTCTAAGGTTTGCTTCTGCAAGTTTTTTCTTAGCCTCTTCATCTCCTGCTTCCATTCCTTTTGCTAGCTCAATTTCTTCTTCTGCTGTTAATAAAGGTATCTTTCCTATTTCTTTTAAATACATCCTAACAGGATCGTCTACATTTATTCCTTTAGGTACTGAAAGGTCCTCTTCCTTAATATCTATTTCTTCATCATTACCTTCATGTTCTGTTTCAAGAAGTATGTCTTCTTCTTTTTCCCCTACAATATCAATACCCATATCCTCTAATCTTAGATAAATATCATCTATCTGTTCCACCTCTAGATCTATTTCCTCTAATGCATCCATTATTTCCTTATATGTTAACATTCCATTCTTTTTACCTTTATTGATCAACTTTTTCACAGCTTCAATTTTTTCTTTTTGTATCTTTCCACCATCTTTATTTTTGTGTTCCAATGCAGCTCCCTCCCTTCCAAGTATTTATATATATGATTTTATCTTTTTGTCTAATTCTGTTAATTCCAAGCATAATGATTTAAATTTTCTTACATCTCCTTCATTTTTATCTTTTTTAGATTCAATCTCTTGAATTTTTTCGGTTATCTCTCTTCTTTTCATCTTTAGCTTAGAGTATTTAATTGTTCCAACTAAATCTTCCATCAATTTCTCCTTATCTTCAGGCAAAAAGTCAAATTTTTTATCCATAATTTCATTTACTATTAAAAAATCAATATTATCTTCATCTTTTAATCTTTCTAGTATAGATTGAGAATCGATTTTTATTAATTCGGGATTATTTGAGTATTCATCAAAAACAATATTTGCTATAATATTGCATTCATAATTTAAAAAATCTTCCTTAGTCAATTGGTTTTTAATTTTATTATAATATTTCTTATCTTCTATTATTAATTTTAATAAAGTTTTTTCAGCAGTTAAATGTGCAGATTCTAGCACAATTTTAATAGGCATTATTTTATTCTTATTATCCCTATATTTATTATTAATATACTTGTCCTCATAAATAGTTTTGCCATTATTGTGATTTACTCCCAGAGTTTCATTACGTATTGCTTCTTTTGATATTCCTGTGTCCTCTGCTATTTTATCTATATATACATCTTTTTCTATGGGACTCTTTAATTCTCTTAAATTTTTAGCTATTTCCTTGGTAAATTTAATTTTATCTTCTGCTTTAGATAGGTCGTATTTTTGCTTATTAATAAATATCTTATAATCCATATAGTTTAATGCTTTATCTAATAACATCTCAAATCCATTTGGCCCATTGTTCTTAATAAAATCATCGGGATCTTGTCCTGATGGGAGTACTATTACCTTGGGCTGTATTCCTTCATTTTTTAATATATTTAAGGCCTTATTTGTTGCATTTATCCCCGCTTTATCTGAATCATAACAGATATATATTTCTTCTCCATATCTTTTTAATAATTTTCCTTGATTTTGAGTAAAAGCAGTGCCAAGACTTGCAACTGAATAGTTTATCCCATTTTTAAATAATGATATAACATCCATATAACCTTCAACTAATATAATCTTTTTCCTATCTGAATGTTTTTTAACTAAATTTAATCCATATAAAATATTACCTTTTGAAAACACTAAGGTATCCTGCGAGTTTAAATATTTAGGCATATCATTGTCTAAAGCTCTACCTCCAAACCCAACTACTCTGCCTTTAATATCTATTATTGGAAACATTATTCTATTTCTAAACTTATCATAATATCCAATACCATCTTTCTTTTTACCTATTAGACCAGCTTTCTCTATATCCTTCTCATCGTATCCTTTGCTTTTTAGATATTTATATATACCATCCCATCTATTTAATGAATACCCTAATCCAAATTGATTTATTACTTTTCTACTGATCTTTCTATTTTCTAAATACCTTATAGGTTTTTCATTGTTTATTAGGTTATAATAGTAAAATCTAGCTGCTTCTATATTTATTCTATATATCTTTTCCTTTTCTAATACCAACTTTTCATCAACTTTTTTATTTTCTTCTAAAGGTATCCCTAGTTTATCAGCCAGAAATTTTATAGCCTCTATAAAAGATAAATTTTCTATTTTCATGATGAAGGAGATTACATCTCCTCCTTCTCCACAACCAAAGCAGTGATATAGTTGTTTAGTTTCAGATACAGTAAAAGACGGAGTCTTTTCATTATGAAATGGACATAATCCGACATAGTTGCTTCCCATCTTTTTTAAAGATAGGTATCCAGATACTATATTAACCAATTCACTGCTGTCGCGAATCTTTTCAATTATCTCATCATTTACAACAATTGACATATACTACCACCTTGCTTTTTTCATCTTAGAAAAAGAAGAAAGCACTTTATTATATTCGACAAATAATCAAATAATCCTTCTTTTTTTTAATATTTTTCCCAAGCCTTTGGGATAAATAAATCTTTAAACAATTTAACCACATATCTATCAGTCATTCCTGCAATATAATCGCACACTATATCTTCTTTTGAAAAATTATCTCCCCTATATAAATTTTTATGTTCTTCTGGGAGTTTGGGAAAGTTTTCTATATAGTAACGATATAGTTGTTCTATTATATATTTAGCTCTGTCTTCTTCCTTCTTCGCTATCTTATTTAAATATACCTTTTGAAACATAAAATCCCTTAATTTCTTTGTATAGTGACCTATTTCCTCACTCATAGATATATAGTCTTTATCTAAGCTATTCTGAATAATATCTAATATCATAGTATTTATCCTTTCTCCATGATATTTTCCTAATATATCTACACAGTCTTTGGGAAGTTCTTCTATGTCTATTATGTTTGCCCGAATAGCATCATCAATATCATGATTTATATAAGCAATCCTATCGGCAACCCTCACAATATATCCTTCTAAGGTTGCTGGTTTATTTTCTCCTGTATGGTTTAAAATACCATCCCTAACCTCATAGGTTAAATTAAGTCCAGTTCTAGTATCTGTATGCTCAAGATAATCTACTATCTTTAAGCTCTGTTCATTATGCTTAAATCCATAATACTCTTTCTCCAGTATGCCCAAATGGCGTATGACCTAAATCATGAGCCAAAGCAATAGCTTCTACCAAATCTTCATTTAATCTTAAAGCTCTGGCTAAAGTTCTTGAAATCTGGGAAACTTCTAAAGTATGGGTTAGTCTAGTCCTATAGTGGTCGCCTTCTGGTGCTATAAATACTTGAGTTTTATGTTTTAATCTCCTAAAAGCTTTTGAATGAATGACTCTATCTCTATCCCTTTGAAAATCGGTTCTTACTACGCATTTTTCTTCCCCTATTAGTCTTCCTTTTGTATTTTGACTTAATATTGCATATTTAGATAGAGTATTTTTTTCATCTTCTTCTATTTGAATACGTATATTCATCATATATACCCCTCTTATGGACTATAAAAATAGTACTGATATATATATACAACATAAGTTCTCATAATCCTTCATTTTTATAAAAGATTTTTAAGGTTTTACTAATTATCAAACTCACTCTTAGGAAAGAAAAGAAGTGTTGAGTATGCAACACTTCTAATCTAATATCTCTTCCCCAAAATTTTTCTTCATAACATCTATCACTATAGTTGCAGTTTCTTCTACTGCTTTATTGGACACATCTATTACTACACAATTTAGTTTTTCCATTATTTTCTTAGAATATTCAAGTTCTAGCTTTATTCTTTCTATACTTGCATAATTAGCATTATTACTTAAACCTAAAGACTTAAGTCTTTCTTGTCTTATCTCGTTTAATTTAAAAGGGTTGGCAATAAGTCCAAAAACCCTTTTAACATCTTTAAGAAACAACTCTTCAGGGGCAGGTACTTCTGGAACTAAAGGTACATTGGCTACTTTAAAATGTTTATGTGCTAGATACATACTTAAAGGAGTTTTGGAAGTTCTGGATACTCCGACCAATACGATATCAGCTTTTTTAATACCCCTTGTATCCTTTCCATCATCGTATTTTACAGCAAATTCTACAGCTTCAACTTTCCTAAAGTATTTTTCATCTAGTCTTCTAATAAGTCCTGATTCCCTTTTCGGTCCATATCCTAATACCTGTTCTAAGGCAGATAATGTCGGTGTCATTAAATCAACTACGGGAATTCCAAATTTACTTCCCATTTCAATTATAAAGTTTCTTAACTTTTCAATGACTATGGTATATATTATTATACTCTTTTCCATTTTAGCTTCTTCAAAGATTTCTACGATCTGTTCTTCACCAGTTATATAAGGAAATCTTCTTATTTCATATCTTTCAGGGTTAAATTGGCTTACTGCTGCTTTTGCTACTTGTTCTCCAGTTTCTCCGATGGAGTCTGATAATATATATATTGTAATACTCTTATCCATAAATTCACCCCTCTATTCATTGTCTCCCAAATCAACAAAAAGTCTAGTAATGGTGGTCTTAGTAATTCTCCCTACTACTTTATAAGCTTTTTCACCTTTATCTGTTTTCACTTCTTCTACTACTGGAAGACTGTCAATTTCATGGTCTATTAACTTTATAGCTGCTTCTAAAACACTTTCTTTTAAAGTAGTAACTACAATATTAGGCATTCGAGTCATAATTACAGCTACAGGTGTTCTATGACTATTTAATCCTCCAATAGAATTTTTTAAGAAATCTTTTCTAGATACTACACCTGTTAAATACCCATTAGATGTAACAAATATGGTGCTTACATCTTCCAAAATCATGGTTACTATTGCATCGTAAATACTAGTTTCTTCCTCTACTATTACTGGCACTGATTTTCTCTCTGATACCATGATCCCCTTAATTTTTTCTGATATAAAACTTAAGGTTGTCTTTCCAGTATAAAAATATCCTACTTTTGGTCTGGCATCTAATATTCCTGACATGGTAAGTATAGCTAAGTCTGGACGTAGAGTGCCTCTTGTCAGTTTCAACTTTTTTGCAATATTTTCACTAGTAATAGGTTGATTGTACTTCACGATATCGATAATCTTTTCTTGTCTTTCACTTAATTGAATAAAAATCACCACCCCTTTTATACAATTATCAATTATAAATTGACAATCGACAATGGACACCTGTGGTATCATCTTTAGGCATAGTTTTTACTGTATTTAGAATAATATTAATCTATTTAACTAATTTTGATAAGTCGCAAATCATTAACATGGTTTCCGATATCTTTTTTAATAGATTCAATCTATTCTCTCTAATATCTTCATCTTCTACCATTACCATTACATGGTCAAAGAAATTATTTACTGGATCTCTTAATGCTATGAATTGTTCTAGTGCTTTATCATATTCCTTTTTATTTAGCCAACCTAATACTTTTTCTTCTATGCTGTTAAAAGCTTCATATAATTCTATTTCCTCTTCTTCCACTAATAAATCCCTTTTGACTTCATTGGACTTAGCTTTTTCTGCTAAATTGACTACCCTATTAAAGGTGGATAATACATCTTCCAACCCCTCTCCATTAAGGTATCCATTTAACTTATCTGCTCTAACCTTTAAGTCATAGACATCATCAATACCTGTACTTATTACTCCATCGACTATATCATACCTAATTTCCATGTCTATAAACATATTCTTTATCCTTCCATTGAAGAATTGAAGGATCTCACTTTTTACACTCTTATAGTCAAATACTAGACCATTTTCTTCTACATATATATAGAGAGCAAAATCAATTATATCCCCTAAATTGAGATTTAGCTTTTTATCTAATATTACATTGATTATGCCTAAGGCTTGCCTTCTAAGTCCATAAGGGTCTTGAGAGCCTGTAGGCTGTATTCCGATGGCAAATGAGCCTGCGATAGTATCTAATTTATCTGCAATACTGAGTATTGCTCCTGCTGTAGTTGTAGGAAGCTCATCTCCTGCAAAACGAGGTAAATACTGTTCATACACAGCTATACTTACAATTTCATTTTCTCCTGATTGTTTCGCATATTCCATTCCCATTTTACCTTGTAATTCAGTAAACTCATCTACCATTTTGGTGACTAAATCGGCTTTGGAAAGATAAGCAGCTCTATCTATGTTTTTCCTCGTCTCATCGCCAACTTCTAAATAATCCCCTATTTTTTTAGCTAGCTTTTGTATCCTTATAGTTTTATCATACAATGTTCCAAGCTTTTCTTGAAATACTATATACTTCAACTTCTCTACATAATCTTCTAATGGGGTTTCTATATCTTCATAATAGAAGAACTTTGCATCTTCAAGTCTAGCCCCTAAGACCTTTTCATTCCCCTTAACTACCGTCTCTATATATTCTTGATTACCATTTCTAACGGTGATAAAATAGGGCAATAGTCTATTTTTATCATCTACTACAGGGAAAAAGCGAAGTTGTTCTTTCATTGGAGTTATGATTACATCTTTTGGCAATCCTAAATATTCTTCCTTTATTCTTCCTATTAATGGTGTTGGGTATTCCACAATATTAGTGACTTCATCTAATAACTCCTCGTCAAATAATACGTTTCCTCCCTTCTCCTTAGCTAGTTTTTCAGAACCATATTTTATGATTTCTTTCCTCTTCTTTTGATCTACAATACAGTAGTTATCCTTTAAGACATCAAAATATTCATCAACTGATTTTATTTCTATATCTTTACTTCCCAAAAATCTATGACCTTTAGTCATATTTCCTATCTGTATTCCCTCTAAATCAAATTTAACTATCCTATCATTAAAAAGAGATACTAACCATCTAATTGGTCTAGCAAATCTTAAATTTTTGCCTCCCCATTTCATGGATTTTGGAAAAACTATAGATTTTATTATGTTTGCCATATTTTCCACTAATACAGTCTCTGTATCCTTACCTTCTCTTACTATATTTCCATATATATATTCTTCACCATTATGTTCTCTTATGGATACCTGCTCTAATCCTATACCTTGACCCTTCATAAAACCTTGCAAAGCTTTAGTCGGATTTCCTTCATTATCATAGGCAATCCTTTTAGCAGGACCTTTAACAGTTTCCTTTATGGTATCCTGTTTTTCATTTAAGCCATCTATCAATAGAACTAATCTTCTTGGTGTTGCATAAAGTTCTATGTTCTCATACTTTATTCTTTCGCTTACTAGCATTTTTTCAGTATTATCTCTTAACTGCGCTAATGCAGATTTTATAAGTCTGGCTGGTAATTCTTCAACGCCTATTTCTAGCAAATACTTATTAGTCATTTTCTGTACCCCCTTCTTTTAATAGAGGATATCCTAATTTTTCCCTCTTATCTATATATTTAGATGCAACTAACTTGGCTAAAGATCTAACCCTACTTATATAATGAGTCCTTTCCGTTACGGATATAGCTCCCCTTGCATCTAGTACATTAAAGGTATGAGAACATTTAAGTACATAATCATAGCTTGGCATAACCAATCCTTCTTCTATATTATTTTTAGCTTCTTCTTCATATATGTCAAATAAAGTTTTGAGAGTTTCTATATTAGCCTTCTCAAAACTATATACCGAGTGTTCATACTCTGCCATTTTAAATATATCTCCATAGGTAATATTCTCATTCCATTTTACCTGGAATATATCATCTACATCTTGAAGATACATAGCTATTCTTTCTAATCCATAGGTAAGCTCTGCTGATTCTAAATCACAGTTAATACTTCCCACTTGTTGAAAATAAGTAAACTGAGTAATTTCCATTCCATCTAACCATACTTCCCAGCCTAAGCCCCAAGCACCTAAAGTAGGAGCTTCCCAGTTATCCTCAACAAATCTTATATCATGTTTCAATGGGTCTATACCTATAACCTTTAAGCTTTCTAAGTAAAGGTCTTGTACATCATCTGGTGATGGCTTTAATATTACCTGAAGTTGATGATGTTGATATACTCTATGAGGATTTTCACCATATCTAGCATCTGCCGGTCTTCTAGATGGTTCTACATAGACTACCTTCCACTGTTCTGGTCCTAAAGCCCTCAAAAAAGTATGAGGGTTCATAGTTCCCGCACCTTTCTCTACATCATAGGGTTCTAGTATTGTACATCCTTTGCTGCCCCAATAATTTAACAATTTCAGCATTAAATCCTGAAAATACATTATTTAAACCTCCTTGTTTACCTACATTTTAAAAATAAAAAAACCTTTACATCCCCATAGGGACGAAAGGTTACTTCCGCGGTTCCACCCTACTTAATACCAATCTGGTATTCTCTCTATAGTTATGCTCAGAAGTGCCTTTCATCAACACTATTATACTAGGCTTCCACCAACCCTAGCTCGCTTTTATATACATATTGACTCTTTTCTTCTTCATAGCATACTCCATTTTAATTTCCTATATAGATTATAATCTAACAAAAAACTAAAAAGTTGTCAATACGGTTATTCATCATCATCTTCTTGTTCTTCTTCTCTAGATATTACGTTTTTTTCTACTAATTTATTTATGTTGATTATTTCTCCATCTTCTTTGTGAATTTCAATATTACACTTTGACAAAATTGCAGAACTTAAACCAATTAATGCTAGGGGAGCTGATATTATACTTCCTAAGGCTGCCGCAGTTACTGGTATATTCATTAGGGTTTCTCCGTCTTTACTAATGGTAATCTTGGTAACATTCCCTTTTCTTACTATTTCCCTTATCTTTTCAGCCATACGTTCACCTTTATCTGAAATATTATCAGTCCAAGTTCTTCTGTTTTCTTCTATAATGATAATAGCCTCTACCACATCACCGTCAGCCTCTTCTAGAGCTTCCTTTGCCTCTTTAAATGTGGCACCAGTCCTTGCTACTACAGTGTCAATTTGTTCTATCTTAATATTCATTAGTAAACGCCTCCATTATCTTTCATTGATTTTAGCATATTTAATGAATTAAATTTTTTTCTATCTATCTTATTTAATATGTATTCTACCATAATTTCATGTAATTTAAACATAACATCTTTAGGAATTTCTAAAGATGAAATCTTGTCCAACGGTGTATATAATAAGGTTTTCATCGTTTTATACATGGTTAAATCCATATTTTCACATAAAGGTTCTATAGAAAAACAATTAGAACAGATTATTCCTCCTTGTTCTATACTGAATTTAAATTGTGAAAATTTATCTCTTCCACATACTACACATCTATCTAAATAAGGTTTATAGCCTAGAAAGGAAATATACTTTAATTCATAAGTTAAAATAAATTTTATAAAATCCTTATCTAACTTTGATAGTACCATCAATCCTTTTTTTAAAAGTAAAAACAACCTTTCATTTGCTTCTTCTTCTAAATTTGACAAATCCACCAATTCCAATAGATAAGAACCATACATTACCCTATTTATATTTTCCCTAATAGGATAAAAGGAATCTATAATATCTGCCTGATTGATATAGTAAAAATTTCTACCCTTATATAGATAATAATCATTATAGGAAAATAGTTGAGTATTAGCAATTAACTGAGACTTGGGTTTATAGGCTCCTCTTGCCATAACATGAACTTTTCCATATTTTTTTGTAAATATGGTAAGTATCTTGCTAGTTTCCCTAAATCTAAATTCTTTTATCACTATTCCCTCTGTTTTTGTCTGCATGTTATTATACCTTTCTATTTATATCCAAAATATCTTACTTTACCTTCCTTTTCTCTCCAATTCTTTTCAACTTTTACCCAAAGTTGTAAATTAACCTGACTACCTAACAACTTTTCTATATCAATTCGTGCATTTTTACCAATTGTTTTTAGCATATGTCCATTTTTGCCGATTACTATACCTTTATGAGACTCCTTTTCACAATAAATAGTTGCATGAACATCTATTAAGTCCTTATTTTCTCGTTGAGATATTTTATCTATATCAACAAAAATACCATGAGGTACTTCTTCCTGCAAGTTTTCTAAAGCCTTTTCCCTAATTATCTCCGAAATTATGAGCCTTTCTGGCTGATCTGTAATCATGTCATCGGGAAAATATTGAGGTCCTTCTGGAAGTATATTTTTTATTGCATCAATATATTTATCTACATTGGTCCCATCCATTGCTGATATAGGTATAATATCATGGAACATATCCATGTTTTTATATTTTAATATCAATTTATTTATTTCATCTTTATTCAATTTATCGATTTTATTTATTAATAATATAATGGGAGTCTTTATATCCCTTAACTGTTCAATGATATAACTATCCAATTTACCTGTTTCCATGCTTTCATCTACCATAAAGGTTACTATATCTACTTCCTCTAAGGTACTTCTTGATACCTTTAGCATATACTCTCCTAATTTGTTTTTAGGCATTTGAATACCTGGTGTGTCCAAAAATACCATTTGACATTCTGATTCTGTATATACCAATTGAATTTTATTTCTGGTAGTCTGAGGTTTATTAGATATAATGGATATTTTCTCTCCTATTACACGGTTAAGTAGTGTAGATTTACCTACATTTGGTCTTCCTATAACTGTTACAAATCCTGATCTATACATTCTATCACTCCTGTATCTTTTATTTCAAATCCTCTGGTCCAAAACTGTGAGGTAGTAGATCATCTATTTTATATTCTTTATATTCTTCTTCGGAATTAGCTATTATAATAGTGGCATCTTTACCAAATTCTCTTATTACTTGCCTACATACTCCGCAGGGATAGGTAAAATCTGAATCTCCTACTATCGCTATAGCTTTTATCTTTTTATGGCCTTCTGATACAGCTTTAAATATGGCAGTTCTTTCTGCACATATAGTTGGAGAATAAGAAGCAATCTCAATATTACATCCTGTAAAAATCTCTCCATCTTCTGTTAATAAAGCTGCACCAACTCTAAAATTTGAATAGGGAACATAAGCCTTTTTTTGTGCCTCCAAAGCTTTTTGTATTAGTTCCTTTTTTTCCATAAAACCACCCCTTTTTTCTATTCAATATTTATATTTGGCTCTGTATTTACAATTTGTATCCATGTTATTCCGGGATTTAAAACTATTTCTCTACCTTTTTCATCATAATAATAGGTTTTACTATTTCTTGATTTTTTGGACCATTTAATGTCTATTCCTTTCCCATTGGTTATAAATTTACCTTTTCCTTCACCTATTAAGTCTATTGAAAGCCTTCCTTCATTATCTATGACTTTAGTTTTTGCTTCTTGTATTATAATATTCTTCGCTTCAATTGGTAATTTTGTCAACTCATCATAATGATCTTTACCATCTTTTTGGCGATAATATACTCCTTCTTCTGGATTATACGTGTAAAGGGTTGTGTTGTTATTATAATAGTTAATGATAACTTTATTTGCTGAAAATCCCTCTATATCCGTATTGTCTTCATAAAACTTAAATCCTTTATAGTCTCCATTGAGCCTATATCCTCTTTCCTCTCCAGTCTTTCGAATTACTTCCATACTCGTATAGGTATTGTGAGGAGCTTTTTTGCCCACCTTAGTGTTCTTCCATAATACTTTATTTGAGCTAGATAGTCCATCTATATCTGCTATTTTCAATTGATTTATATCTTTTTTCGCCTGTACACTTCCACCTACTCTTACATATATAGGATCATATTCAAGTAGAGTAGTCACAAAATAAGGCCGAGAACTTCTTACTGGTCCTATAGATTCTGGATCGTTGATTAAATATATTCCCATATATCTAGTATAAGGAGCTTCTACCATAAATTCATATACAATTTCCGCTTGACCAAGACCAGACTGCCATCTAGCTTTTGGGTGATTATCAAACATTATAGCAACAGGTCTTCTATTGACTTTATCTTCTGATGCATATAATCCACTTATAGAAGAAGGTATTCCCTCTTTTACTTCTTGAATTTCTTCCTCTACTGGACTCTCTTCTTTTAAAATTTCTTCTTCTAACTGAGTTACATCATCCTTCCTACATCCGCCTAACAGAATAAGTGATAGAATCATCAATATGATTATAAATTTTTTCATGACTTATGCCCCCTATTATCCTATTATTTGAAATATCAATATTCCAATTATGATTCCCAGTAAAGCTCCCAATATTACTTCAAGAAAGCTGTGTATCCGCCCTTCAATTCTACTTTCTCCTACTAGGATAGCCATAAAATAGGATAGGGTTGATACTAACATATTATGAGCTAAAAAAGCTATTATGGTGGCAGTACAAAATGATATCGCTGCGTGACCGCTAACGATTCCTCCTTGAAAAGGTGTTCCCCTTCCTTTATAAAACCTACTTTTTATGCCAATAGTTAATAATATGACTAAAGCTAATGCCACAAAGGTTAAATATATAGGAGAGTTTTTTATTTTAAATAATACGAGATTTGTATAGGGGTTTAACCTATCAAAAAATAACAAATATCCTACTACTATGGAGTTAATGGCAGCTATTAATACCCCTCCTGCGGCTATATCCTTTGCTAAACGTGCTAATGGATGAAATTCATCTGTAATCAAATCTACGGTTCGTTCTATAGCTGTATTTACCATTTCTGCCATCAATACAAGGACTATTGTAGAAAATAAGATTAACAATTCAATTCTTGAAAAATCAAAAAACAGACTAAATAAAATAACTATGATTGCTATTACCAAATGGACTCTCATGTTTTTTTCTGTTTTTAAAGCATATATTATACCCGACACTGCATAATTAAAGCTTTCTATTAGAGACCTTGATTTCATTTTTTATCCTAATCTCCCCTTCTCTCTTTGAATATTTTTAGTTTCTTCATTACTTCTTTCTCTTTATTTCTCATAATCTTCTTTTCATCTTCTTCCATATGATCATAACCCAATAGGTGAAACATACTATGGGCAGTTAAATAGGATATCTCTCTAAATAGAGAATGTCCATATTCTTTAGACTGCTCTAATGCTTTCTCGGCCGAGATTATTATATCTCCTAACAAAGGCATTGGTACTAAAAAATCCTCTTCTTCCATAGGAAATGAAAGTACATCTGTCTCCCTATCAACACTTCTATATTCTCTATTGAGTATTCTTATCTCTTCATTGTCAACAAAAGATAGACTAATCTCGTAGTTTAAGGGCTTACCTTCTAGTATCAAACACTGTTTAATAACCTCTTCTAAAACTTCATATATACTTTCATCGATTTCAACTTTATCCTGTCTATTATCTATATATATTTCCATTATAACTCTCCTTTTTCTTTTGATAAATCCAAATCAGGGTATTCTATCCTTTCATGAAAAATTCCCGTCACTATAGATGAAAATGCGTTAGCAATAGTATTTAAATCCTTTAAAGTTAAATCACACTCTTCAAGCTGATTGTCTTCTAACTTTCCCTTTATTACGTTTCTTATCATCTCTTCTATGCTCTTTTTAGTCGGATCTTTAATGGATCTAACTGCTGCTTCTGTAGAGTCAGCTAACATAACCAATGCTGCTTCTTTAGTTTGAGGCTTTGGACCTTTATATCTATAATCTTCTATTTTTACCTCGTTTGTTTCGTCCTGTTTCTTTGCTTTGTGATAAAAATACATTACGGCCGTATCTCCATGATGCTGTGCTATAATATCTATTATCTCCTTTGGCAGTTTATACTTTTCTCCTAAATTGATTCCATCTTTAACATGATTGGTGATTATTAATGTACTCATATTAGGTTGTAATTTATCATGAGGGTTGTCCATGCCCAATTGATTTTCCTTAAAAAAGTATGGTCTGCTAAGCTTTCCAATATCATGATAGTAAGCACCTACTCTTGCTATAAGGGGATCTGCTCCAATAGCCTCTGCTGCTCTTTCACTTAGGTTTCCAACTACTATACTATGATGATAAGTACCAGGTGCTTCGAGTAATAATCTTTTCAAAAGAGGCTGGTTTGGATTTGATAACTCTAATAATTTCAATGGCGTCACTATTTCAAATATGTTTTCCCAAATTGGCAAAGTTCCAATAGTCAATACTGCACAAAATACGCCATTTATAAAACCGTACCCCCCTTTTACCATTATATCCATCAATTCAAATTTCTTAATAAGCCCAAAGGAAATTACAGTAAACAAATTGGAAATACCTATTATTATGCCATCAATCAAAATATTATACCTCTGCTGCTGTCTAGTAACCATAAATGCTCCAATACTACCACTTATTAGATACATGGCTATAATAGTATCGTCAAGCTTTAATATAAAGGTTAAAATAAAACACATAAACATATTTACAATAAGTGATAATCTTATGTCAATTAGAATAGCAATTAATAGGGTAGCAGCTGAAACAGGCATTATATATGGAGAAATATTGTATACTCCTTCGGATATCAATATTATAGAGACTATTATTATAGTTAAAATCAAGAGCTTGTTTCCATCTATTATATCCCTATTAAATAGATAGATATAGCCAAATATTATTATCTGTAATAACACTATAAGTATTATAATCCCAATTACTATTCTCTTATCATATCCCTCTTTTTCCTTTAACAATCCAGATTCTTTTATTAAAGCCAAAGAATTATAATCTATAGTGTCTCCTTTTCTCACAATTACTTGATGCTCTTTAATTACCACTGGTTCAACTTTTGATACTTCTTCATCTCTTTTTCTCTGTGTTGTTTCTTCATCTATAAATTTATTGGGCTGAATAGTATTAGTTATAAGAGATATACCTAGTTCCTTTTTATTTTCACTAAGGTCTATAGTTTCAAATATCTTTTCAATATTTTCCTTCTCATACTCTAAATCCTCTTCTTTTATACCTACACCCATTATTTGATTTATTAAATCATTTATTCCATTCTCAAAAGTATCCAGCTCATCAGGTTTAAGCCTTAATGCAGTATAATATTCACTTTTAGAAAGAAGAATTCTTGAGTCTTCTCCTAATGCTTCTGCTTTTTTACTTAAACTTAAAGTTTCATCGGATTGCAGCTCTCTTACCTTATCAAAGAACTCCTTTATAGTGTTTTTCATATTCATTTGGACAGAAGGACTTAATCTATACTTAGGCTCCACTCTGTTTGCAGCTTCTCTCTTTAGCCTTTCAGTTGCATTCTTATCAACTATATCCTTTGTTGCTCTAATTTCTAATGGGGCAGTATCCCCTACTCTAACATTAATCCTTTTAGTCTCTACTTTTTGAATAGTTATAAAAAAAAGGATCGCTGTAAAACACAAAAGCAATAATCCATTTAAATAATTCTTATTCAACTTAATATTTTGAGAAATTTTTTTTGTTTTTTTATCCTTACTATTCTTTGGTTTTGTTTCCATATGGGATTTCCCCCTTATTTATCTCCCTTTTTTTCATGTTTCTCATATGCTTCAATTATCTTTTGTACCAATGGATGTCTTACAATATCGTATTTGGTTAAATGGACAAATTCTACTCCTTCTATATTTGAAAGAATCTTTGTAACCGTTACTAATCCTGAGGACCTACCCTTAGGTAAATCTATTTGAGTAATATCTCCAGTTATTATAGCTTTTGACCCAAATCCTAATCGGGTTAAAAACATCTTCATCTGCTCGTTAGTAGTATTCTGAGCTTCATCTAGTATTACATAAGCAGAATCTAAGGTTCTTCCTCTCATATAAGCTAAAGGTGCAACTTCTATAAGACCTTTCTCCATCAGTCTTAAATAAGTTTCAAAACCCAATATATCAAATAGTGCATCATAAATTGGTCTAAGATATGGATCAACCTTCTCTTGTAAATCTCCTGGTAAAAATCCTAGATTCTCTCCAGCTTCTACTGCTGGTCTTGTCAGTACAATTCTATTCACCTCTTTATTTTTAAATGCATTTACGGCCATTGCCATAGCCAAATAGGTTTTCCCTGTACCTGCAGGACCAATTCCAAACACTATATCATTATTCTTTATTCTATCTACATATCTTTTCTGTCCTAATGTCTTAGGTTTAATGCTTTTACCTGAAGCAGTAATACAGATTACATCGTTTAATAGTTCCTTAACCTTTTCTTCTTTTCCCTCTAAAATCAATTGGATGGTATACCTTAATTCCTGTTTACTCAATTTTTTCTGAGCTTTTATTATTTCAATTAATTTTTTAATTAATCTTTCTCCTAATTCAGATGAAAGCTCATCACCTATTATGATGATTTTACCTTCTCTTAAAACTATTTCTACATCTAGTTCCTTTTCAATTATCTTTACATTCTCATCTAATTTTCCAAATAGCTCTAATATAAGTTGATTATCTTCGATAAATACTTGTCTTTCTTGTTTGTCTTTAGCCAAGCCTAAGCCTCCTCCTAGTTCAGTTAATTATTTGTTTTTCCCCAATATCTTCAATTGCCTCTATTACAACAGTGGTAGATAGTATACCATCATTTACATGATATTTTACATCTTTTGATTCTATCTGTACTTTTTCAGGTAGCTGTTTGTTTATTTGTTCTACAGCTTTGATATGGGTAGATTTTTTTAAAACATCTATATTTTGTTTTATTTCCTTTGTTTCCACTTCCTTATATTCATATACCAATAGTTTAATAGGTAGATTGATGTTTTTCTTAAAAAGTTTAACTTCCCTTACCTCTTCAGTATAATCTTTAAAGGGAATTTCTCCTTTAGAAAACTTAATCCCTTTTTGTCCAAATTTTAACTCTCGCATCTCCATAGACTTCCCAGTTTCTACTTTTACGTTTTTCATAATTGGTTCATCTAATTTATATGAATATACTGTTTTAGCTAAAACTTCTCCTTCTGAGTGTACAACTATATGCCCTCCTGTATTTAAATTGGGAACTACACCAGTAATAAGAACCTGTCCCTTATCAACTATATCACCTTTTCTAACCACTGCCTCACCATTTTTTGCAATGGCTTTAACTATTACACCTTTTTTGCTAGCTACAATATTACAAGGTGTAGTTATATCTATCCTTTCTGGAGGTAAATCCTGCTCTTTTACTTCTATTATTAACTTTGTACCTTTTATATCTACAGATATAAAAGAAAAATTATCAAATTGATCCAATAGAAAATATTTTGTATAATCTTTATCTATATTATACTTTATTATACCAGTTTTTATATTTTCTTTTTCTAAAACTTTAATAATATCTTGAGTTTTTATCTTCTCATTTCCCATAACTTCAATATCCCAAATAAAAGAGGATAAAAATACTATTAAACCTAAAAATATAATCATTCCAAAACCAAGCATTTTCCTCATCTTTAGCCTATAAAGAATAAAAGGTAACCCTCTCTTATCTATTATTTCAACCCTACAACCTACTTTTTTTACTATTTCTTTTAAAGCTTTAAATCCTTCAATACTTGCTCTCATTTCCAGTACCGTATAGTTGACCCTTTTGATATCCCATAAATAGATATCATTGGTTGCAGCCAAGTTTAAGAACCTCTCTAGAGTCAATCCTTCAACTCTAATAATAACATATCCCCTTAAATAATTCCACGTTTTTATAACTTGCATAGATACACCCCTTAGCAGATTATTTCTACTTTTTCAATAATCCCAACTACAATTATTTCTTCAGAAAGTATTGTTTTTAACTCTAAATTATTCCCAGATATTTTAATTACCCCTATATTCGAATTGATTCTAAGGGTTTCCTGTGTATATTCAATAATGCCTTTATGATTAGAAATATTGAGCTGTATATTTCCAATAATAGTGATCTTAGGCAAGTCTAGCACTACATCTTTAGGTAGCTCTAATGCTTCTGATAAGTTATACTTTAAATTTTCCATATTGCCCTTCATACCCTTTGCCCTCCCTTGTAATAATTTTATGCCTAATTTAATATGAGTATTACAAAAGTAAAAGCGAAAATCCCATTCCTTCAGGTGTGGAATTGATAAGCTAATTTAAAAGACAATAAAAAAAGCATATAGTTTCCTATATGCTTTTTCTATTTCTAAGGCTTTTAGGCTCTGATAATATTTCAGAGTATATTATGCCTTTTAAAATATCCTCTTTCATTTGTTTATTTGATATTTTTTTCCTTCCACTGGTTTCATCATTAATTTTCATTTCAACTTCTTCAGGAATTTCAGTAAAAATAGGTTCGTCCCATCGAGATTTCCTTTCAAGAGATCTATCGTCCTGAGGTTCTTTTTGTTCTATAACTTCTATATTATCAGCTCTTTGTTTTACCTTGGGACTTGTATTCTTTCCATGAGGAGCTACGGTTTCACCTTTTGTAGAAAATCTTCTATTAAACTCCGTCTTTACTGTATTTTCTATTTCCTGCCAAGCTTCACCCCTTGTAGAAAACCTTTTATTTGACTCCCCTATTCTCTTATTCTTTGTCTTTTCTATCTTCTTTTTATCATTTATACTCTTTAAAATTATGTCTATTACCATTATAAATATGAAGAACAGAAAACTTTTTGGGAACATAAACTTGCCCCCCTATTCGTGTTTTTTATCGTCATCAGCCATCTTGGATATTGAACTTCTCATATCCGTATCAGCTAATATATTTTTCATATTGTAATAATCCATAAAGCCCATATTACCTTCTTTTAGTGCATTAGCTATAGCAAGAGGAACTTGGGATTCCGCTTCTACTACTTTGGCTTTCATAGCTTGAACTTCTGCTACCATCTCTTGTTCTTTTGCTACTGCCATTGCTCTTCTCTCTTCTGCTTTAGCTTGGGCAATACGCTTATCAGCTTCAGCTTGATCTGTCTGTAATTTTGCTCCTATATTTCTTCCTACATCAACGTCTGCAATATCAATAGATAATATTTCAAAAGCAGTACCCGAATCCAATCCTTTATCAAGGACGGTTTGAGATATTAAATCTGGATTTTCTAATACATCCTTATGGGAATTAGAACTACCTACAGTGGTAACAATCCCTTCACCTACTCTAGCGATAATGGTCTCTTCGCCTGCTCCTCCAACTAGTCTTTCAATATTTGCCCTAACAGTAACCCTAGCCTTTACAATGACTTCAATGCCATCTTTAGCTACTGCTGCAATCTGTGGTGTTTCAATAACTTTAGGATTTACACTTACCTGAACTGCTTCTAATACATTTCTTCCAGCTAAATCTATAGCTGCTGCTCTTTCAAATTCCAATGGTATATTTGCCCTTTGAGCTGCAATCAATGCATCTACAAGAGTATTTACATTTCCTCCTGCAAGATAATGTGCTTCTAATTCATCTACCCCTAGATTTACTCCTGCTTTAGTAGCCTTTATCATAGGGTTGACTATTCTTGAGGGAACCACCCTTCTAAGTCTCATTCCAATTAATGTACCAATTTTAATCTTAACGCCCGAAAAGAATGCTGTAATCCATAAGCCTACTGGTATAAAAGTAAAGAACAATATCACCAGTATGATTATTAGTGCTGCAATTCCAATAGTAAAAGCTGCTGATCCTCCCATAACATTAAAACCTCCTTACGATTATTTTTGATCCTTCTACCCTTACAACTTTTATAGCAGTTTCTTTAGGTATAAAACTTCCTTCAGATAATGCATCTAATCTTTTACCATCTATCTCTATAATCCCTGAAGGGCGAAGTTCTGAAACGGTGATTCCTTCTAAGCCTAAATATTCATCTTTAGGTTTGGAACTTAAATATCCTTCCTCATCTTTTTGATGAGTTGTAAGGATTATCTTATTAATCAATGGACTCTTACGCCCAAACTTTATTAACAAAATAGTTATTATTGCTGTAATAATAATGGCTATACTCAAAGATACAAGAGCAGAAGTCACAGTTCCCATTGCTAGTATTATCCCAGCAATGACTAAAATTATGCCCGATATACCCGGTAGTCCAAAACCAGGTACTATAGCTTCTATTACAAGAAGTATTAAACCAGTAACAAATATAGCCAATGATGTCCATTGAGAATTACCTGCTATTATATTTCCTCCAAAGAATAGACCAAAAGCTATTATACTTATGGTTCCTCCAATTCCAAATCCAGGAGTAAATATTTCTATTACCATTCCAACAAATCCTACAGTCAATAGCAAGGTACTTATATAGGGGTTAGATAAAAACTTTGCCAATTTCAACTCTGTTTTTTCTTCTACTTGAACAATACTATTATATGGTATATTGAAATGAGAAAGAATTTCCCCATAGTCATTTGACATAAAATCTGCAATTCCATGTTCTACTGCTTCTCTACCCGTTAAGTTCAATAATTTACCTCTTTCAGATACACCTTCTATATATATGTCTACATCAGCCATTGCTTCAATTATCTTAGGATCTCTTCCTCTTAATTGAGCTGTATCCCTTAAAAAACTTCTCCACATGGATAATACCTTTTCTGTATTTGGTATGGTTTGGGCTGAACCAATAGTAGAGCTTTCTGCCATAGCCACATTCTCACTAGAAATTGTAATTAAAACTCCTGCAGATTCAGCTTTATTCTTAACAAAAGAAATAGTGGGTACTTTTAAATCTAGTATTAAATTCTTTATCCTTTCTGCTTGGTCAATGGATCCCCCATAGGTATCTATCTCAAAAATAATTGCCGATGGAGAATTGCTTACAATCTCTTTTAATGCCGATCTTAAATAATTATAGGTTACCTTATTGATCTCACCTTTAATTGGAACTACATAGACATCTCCAACACTTTCTGAAAAAACAACAGTATTTAACAATACAAGAATTAAAAATATTAAAATTAAAGTTTTCCTCTTATTCAACTCACTCACCCCCATACTATTATTATATAGTTACCCTAAACTTTATACAATAAAAACAATATCTAAAACTTACTATCAAAAAAACCTGGGGAAATTCCCAGGTTTATTTTAATGTTTTTCTAACTATTTTATTAACCGTATTGCCATCTGCTCTTCCTTTTACTTTTGGCATTACAGATTTCATCACTAGTCCTATATCCTTCATAGACTCAGCTTTAACTTCGTCTATGGTTTCTAGAACAATCTTTTCAATTTCATCTTCTGTTAGTTGTTTTGGTAAATATTCAAGTAATATTTCAATTTCTTTTTCAGTTAAATCAACTAAATCTTGTCGTTCCCCTTTTTTAAAATCTTCAATGGCATTTTTTCTTTCTTTTAATTGTTTAGATATTACTTCCAATATTTTTTCATCGTCTAGTTCTACTCTTTCGTCAACTTCTATTTGTTTTATTGCTGCCCTAACCATAGTAATAGTATTTTTTCTAATTGAATCTTTATTTCTCATGGAAACCTTTAAATCTTCCATAAGCTTTTGTTTAAGGGACATAAATCCACCTTCTTAATAAAATCTTTAATATCTATTTTTTTTCCTTCTAGCTGCCTCAGATTTCTTTTTACGTTTTACACTTGGTTTTTCATAATGTTCTCTTTTCCTATATTCGGAAAGAACGCCTGAACGGGCACATTGCCTCTTAAACCTTTTCAGTGCATTATCAAGAGATTCGTTTTCTCCAACTTTGATTTCTGCCATCGACTTCTCCCTCCCCTCTTCCACTGCAAGAGTGCTCCCATACTAACTATGGTAAGCGGAACACGACACTAAATTATTATACATTAGTTTCTAGTTTTCTGCAACTAATATTTAACCTGGTGGCCATGAAAATTTACGACTTGCTAACACATGAAAATGTATATGAGGGACAGTCTGTCCTCCATTTTCTCCACAATTATTAACAACCCTATATCCTTTTTCATCTATTCCTAACTTTTTAGCTAATTTCCCTATAACTAAAAAAGTATGAGCTACTAAATTAGCGTTCTTACTATCTAAATAGTTCACAGATTCTATATGCTCCTTAGGTATTACTAAAAAATGAACAGGAGATTGGGGATTAAGATCATTGAAGGCGATAACTTTATCATCTTCATATATTATATCGCTTGGTATTTCTCCATTAATAATTTTACAAAAAATGCAATCAGTCACCTTCTCACCTCCTCTGTGTCTTTGTATATAATATATTCGATAAAAGATTTATAATTCCTCTATTTTTCCTATTAAAAGATCATTTTGTTTAGCAATAATTTTGACAGGCAAAATTTTGCCTTTAATATCTTCTGAAGCTTCAGCCTTTACTCTTATATAGTTAGTTGTATATCCTTCCATAAATTTTACATCTTCTTTGCTTTCTTCTTCAAAAAGTACTTCCATTGTTTTCCCAATAAACTTTTCATGAAAATCATCCATTAAATCATCACCTAAAGATATTAACTTCTCGGAACGAATATGCTTAGTATTGCCGTCGATTTGACCTTCAAATTTACTAGCTGGTGTTCCCTTTCTTGAAGAATATTTGAATACATGTATTCGTGAAAATTTTATATCCTTCACAAAGTTACAGGTTTCTTCAAATTCTTCTTCAGTTTCTCCTGGGAAACCTACTATTATATCCGTTGTTATTCCTGCATCAGGTAGATATCTTCTAATTAGATTCACTATCTCTTTATACTGAGATGTAGTATACTTTCTATTCATCCCTTCTAATACTCTATCACTTCCACTTTGTAAGGATAGATGAAAATGATCGCATAATTTTTTAATTTTTATCGTTCTTTCCATAAAATCTTCATCTATTAAAGTTGGTTCTATAGAGCTTAAACGTATTCTGTCTATTCCATTAACCTTACCTACTTCTTCAATTACATCCAACAAGTTAACATCTTTTAAATCCTTTCCATAAGACGCTACATGAATTCCTGTAAGGATAATTTCCTTAAAACCAGTCTCCGATAATCTTTTTGTCTCCTTAATTATATTATCTAATCTTCTACTTCTGATAGGTCCTCTGGCATAGGGAATAATACAATAACTGCAGAACTGATTACAGCCTTCCTGTATTTTTATATATGCTCTCGTCTTATCTTTTACATCTACTATATTTAAATCTTCAAATTCCTTATATCCTTTTATATTTTTAACTATATTTATTCTTTTATTTGAGGATCTCACTTCCTCACAAAGATCTACTATTTTATCCCTATTGGTAGTTCCTATTATGATATCTACATCCTCTATCTTTTCCACTTCTTCCGGTGCTACCTGGGAATAACAACCTACTGCTGCTACTATAGCATCTTGATTTAGCTTTTTAGCCCTTCTTATAAATTGCCTTGATTTTCTATCACCTAGATTAGTCACAGTACATGTATTGATTACATATATATCTGCTACTTCGTCATTATCTACTACGGTGTAGCCTCTTTTTTCAAAAATTTCTTCCATAGCCTCAGTTTCGTACTGATTAACCTTACACCCTAAAGTGAAAAAGGTCACTTTATTCATCTTATCACTCCTAAATCTCCTAGCTCATATAGGACAATTGATGATACTACAAGACCTGCGGTTTCAGTCCTAAGAATTCTTGGTCCAAGGGTTACAACTTGTCCTTTAATACCCTTTAATCTTTCTATTTCCTTTTCTTCAAAACCGCCTTCTGGTCCTATAACTATATTAATTTTTTCCGTACCTACATGATTTAAAGCTTCTTTTAGTCCGTAGGATTCTTCCATTTCATAGGGAACTATTATAGTAGTTTCCTTCTCTAAAATATCTATCATTTCATTAAAGCTAACAATATTTTTAACTATAGGTAAAGAATCTCTTTTGCTCTGCTTTGCAGCTTCTTCGGCTATTGAGTTCCACCTTTCTACCTTTCCTTCTTCTTTTTTGATATCCTTTATTTTTACTATAGTTCTCCCTGTTATAACAGGGTAAATCTCCTTTACTCCTACCTCTGTAACCTTTTGTATAATGAAATCCATCTTACTGCCCTTAGCTATCCCTTGATATAGGGTAATATGGATTGGTGGATCATTTTTTCCTTTATAGCTTTTTAGTATCTTCGTATCTATCATATTAGATTTTATCTCTAATATCTCACAAACATAGACCCAGCCAGCACAAACTATTTCAACCTTATCCTTAATTCCTAATCTCAATACATTTTTTATATGCTTTACATCTTTACCTAGTATCTGAATCCTATCATCTAATATCTGTTCTTTACTTACAAAAAATCTATTCATATATTCCACCTTATTTTATAGTTGAAATTATACATGCCCAATCTTTCATAGTTACAACATCAATTATTTCAAAACCATTTTTCTCCAACGCATCCTTTACCATATCTATCTTCTCAGTTATAATTCCTGAAGCAATAAATATGCCATCTTCTTTTAAATAATCTTTAAGGGAATCCACCATATTAATAATTATTTCCGCTATAATATTGGATACGATAATATCCGCTTTCCCTTCAACTACATCCAATAGATTCCCTTGTCTTAAGGAAATCTTATCATCTACCTTATTGAGCTCCGCATTTTCCTTGGATACTCTAATACATACTTCATCTAAATCTACCCCTATGACCTTCTGTGCTCCTAATTTTGCTGCTGCAATTCCTAATATACCACTTCCACAGCCAATATCGTATACCGTATTTCCTTCTTTAACATACTTTTCTAAAGCTTCTATACACATAATGGTGGTTTCATGAGTACCAGTGCCAAAGGCCATACCTGGATCCAGCTCAATTATTATTTGGTTATCAGCTTTTTCGTATTCTTCCCAAGTAGGCTTTATGACAATTTTCTCACCAATCTTCTTAGGCTTATAATATTTTTTCCATGCTTCTGCCCAATCCTTTTCATAGACTTCCGAAGTGGTAACTTCACCTAATCCCTTGTCAAAACCACTATAAGAACTTTTCTCAATACTATCCCTTATCAGTTCTATCTTATCAATTAAATCTTCACTTTCCGGAAAGTATCCTTTTATTATGACCCCTTCATAATCTTGGTTTAAAATACTTGGATCTATAAAATCCCAATCCTCTTCTGACTGTTGAAATGCCAATATATCATTTGGATCTTCAATAGCTAAACCTGTAACTCCTAACTCATACATGATATTTGCCACTATCTCCTCAGCTTCTGTAGTGGTCTTGATTTGAACTTCAATCCATTTCATAGCCTTCACTTCCTTTTTATGAATCTCAAAATATTATACCCTAAAACAAATAAAATTACCATGCTTTGAAAAAAACAACCACTCGGATATTGAGTGATTGCTTAATTCCCAAAAGCATCTTTCATTTTATCAAAAAATCCTTTTTTACTTTGTTTATGACTTTCTCCATTTTCCTTAGCAAATTCTTTCAACAATTCCCTTTGTTTATTTGTTAATTTTTTAGGCACATCTACTTCGACTTTAAAGAATAGATCGCCTTTTCCAACTCCTCTTACATTAGGAACTCCCTTGTTTTTAAGCCTAAACTGTGTTCCCGTCTGAGTCCCTTCAGGAATTGTATAATTAATTATTCCATCTAATGTAGGAATATCTATTTCTGCTCCTAAAGCTGCATCAGTAAAAGAGATTGGAATTGTATAATATATATCATTCCCTTTTCTCTTAAATATTTCATGTTCTCTTACCCTTATATAGATAAACAGATCTCCTGGTGGTCCGCCTTTTTCTCCAACTTCTCCTTCACCACGAATTGATATAATAGAACCTGTATCGACGCCAGCAGGTACTTTTATCTTAATCTTTTTATTTTTAATTTCTTTTCCCGTACCTGAACATACGCTACATTTATCCTTAATTATCTCTCCTGTACCTCCACATTCATCACAAGTAGCTACTCTAACAAATTGACCAAAGGGACTTTGTTGTGCATATCTTACTTCGCCCGATCCATTACATTTCTTACAAGTAATCTTGCTGCTTCCTGGCTTTACACCTGTGCCATGACAGGTTTCACAGTTTTCTGACTTTCTAACCTGTATTTCCTTCTCCACTCCAAACACTGCTTCCATAAAATCTAAATCCAAATCATATCTTAAATCAGACCCTCTAACAGGACCTCTCCTTCTTGAAGAAGAACCGCTACTAAATCCTCCGCCAAATATATCAAATATATCATCAAATATATCTCCGAAGCCACCAAAATCTTGACTATAACCTCCCTGACCATTAACTCCTGCATGACCAAAGGTATCATATTTTCTCCTCTTATCTGGATTGCTTAGTACTTCATATGCTTCATTTATTTCCTTGAATTTTTGCTCAGCTTCTTTATTGTCAGGATTTAAGTCAGGGTGATATTTTTTTGCCAAAGTCCTAAATGAGGATTTTATTTCATCTTGGCTAGCATCCTTTGATACATTAAGTATTTCATAGTAATCTCTCAATCCATTCACCTGCCTTTTACTTTAACTATCAATAATAATTATAATATCAAAAATCAAAGCTAAATCCAAGGGATTTAGCTTTGAACTTGTTAATTTTTATTCATCATCATCCATTACTTCATAATCAGCATCCACTACATCGTCATTTCCACCCTGACCTTCTCCCTCTGGTCCTTGGCTTTGACCTTGTGCTTGCTCATACATTTTTTGAGATATACTATAGAACTCTTGAGTTAACTCTTCTGTCTTTGTCTTGATTTCTTCTATATTATCTCCTTCTAATGCTTTCTTCAACTCGTTTAATTTTTCTTCAACTTTTGATTTTTCGTCTGAGGAAATCTTTCCTTCTAATTCCTTTAATGTTTTTTCAGTTTGATATACGATTGAATCAGCATTATTTCTTACTTCTATAGATTCTTTCTTCTTTTTATCTTCTTCTGCAAATCTTTCTGCTTCTTTTACCTTTCTATCTATTTCATCATCGCTTAGATTAGTTGAAGCAGTAATTGTAATTCTTTGTTCTTTACCAGTACCTAAATCCTTAGCAGATACATTTACTATACCATTAGCATCTATATCAAAAGTAACTTCTATTTGAGGTATTCCTCTTGGTGCTGGTGGTATACCAGTAAGTTGGAATCTACCTAATGTAACATTATCACTAGCCATTTGCCTTTCGCCTTGTAGTACATGAATGTCTACTGAAGTTTGACTATCTGCAGCAGTAGTAAATACTTGGCTTTTCTTTGTAGGTATAGTTGTATTTCTTTCGATTAACCTTGTAGTCACTCCACCTAAAGTTTCTATACCTAAGGATAATGGAGTTACATCTAGTAATAATAAATCCTTTACTTCTCCACTTAATACTCCACCTTGTATTGCAGCACCTACAGCAACACATTCATCAGGGTTAATATCCTTTTGTGGATCTTTACCTATTAGCTTTTTAACTGCATCTTGAACTGCTGGTATTCTTGTTGAACCACCAACAAGTATTACCTTTTCTATATCATTTGGTTGAAGTCCAGCATCCTTTAGAGCTGCTCTAATTGGTTCTAATGTTTTTTCTACTAAGTGAGCTGTTAAACTGTCAAATTTAGCTCTTGTAACATCCATATTTAAATGTAATGGTCCTGAAGCTGTAGCAGTTATAAATGGTAAATTTATATTTGTTGACATTACTGATGATAATTCTTTTTTAGCTTTTTCTGCTGCTTCCTTTAACCTCTGTAACGACATATTGTCTTGTCTTAAATCTATGCCATTTTGTTTTTTAAATTCTTCTGCTATATAATCTATTAAAACTTGGTCAAAATCGTCTCCACCTAAATGGTTATTTCCTCTAGTAGCTAATACTTCAAATACTCCATCGCCTAATTCTAGAATTGAAACATCAAAAGTTCCTCCACCAAGGTCAAATACCATTATTTTATGTTGTCCTTCATCTTTATCCATTCCATAAGCTAAAGCTGCTGCTGTAGGTTCATTTATTATTCTTTGTACATTTAATCCAGCAATCTTTCCTGCATCCTTTGTTGCTTGTCTTTGAGCATCAGTAAAATATGCTGGTACAGTGATTACTGCATCTGTTACAGTTTCACCTAAATAATTTTCTACATCCATTTTAATTTTTTGTAAAATCATTGCAGAAATATCTTGGGGAGTATAGTCCTTTCCATCTATGTTTTTCCTATAATCTTTTCCCATCTCTCTTTTAATTGACATTATAGTCCTATCTGGATTAGTAATTGCCTGTCTCTTTGCAGTTTCCCCAGCTAATCTCTCTCCATCTTTAGTAAATGCTACTACAGATGGAGTAGTTCTGTTCCCTTCTGCATTAGGGATAATAACAGGTTCTCCACCCTCCATAACAGCCACACATGAGTTAGTGGTTCCTAAGTCAATACCAATTATTTTTCCCATTTGAATTCCTCCTTAAAATATTGTATTATTTAGCTACTTTTACCATGCTTGGTCTAATAACTTTATCATTTAGTGTATATCCTTTTTGAAATACCTCCAATACTGTTCCCTCTTCTGAACCCTCTGCTTCTTCCATTAATACAGCATGATGTAAATTAGGGTCAAAACATTCTCCTATACACTGGATTTCTTTAAGACCATTATCGTTAAGTACTTTTACAAATTGATCATATATCATTTTGACGCCTTGATAGAAGCCACTCTCGTCTTCTGCACTATCAATGGCCCTCTCAAAGTTGTCTAATATAGGTAATAGTTGATTCATCAAATCTTCTGTAGCATAAAGAGTAGTGCTCTCCTTATCCTTAAGAGCTCTATTCTTATAGTTCATAAAATCTGCTTGCAACCTCAAAAGTCTGTTAGTCAATTCTTCTATTTCAACATCTTTTTTATTTATTTCTTCTTCCAATTGCTCTTTATTAGCTAAATCATCCCCCTCCTCCTCCACCTGAAGTTCCTCAGGATTATCCATTATTTCCTCATCTAGGTCTTCTTTAACTACCTCTTCTTTTTTTTCCATTTAATCACCTCTTCTATACTAATCTAATCCCATAGAGTGTAAGTGTATTTTACACTCTATGGTCTCCTACTAGCATATTTAGTATTTCCGTTAAGTTGATTGAAAATAATCTTAGTGCATTTATCACCATAGGATAATTCATCCTTGTTGGTCCAATAACTCCTATTTTACCAATAGTCATATTGCCTAGTTTATATGTTGTAGTTATTAAGCTACAATCCTTTATTGGTTCATATATATTTTCATTTCCTATGGTAATTTCTATACCATTTTCTAAAGAATCATTCAATAATAAGTTCACCAAGAGTTCTTTATCTTCAATAAAGGATATAAAGGATTTCGCTTTATCTAAATCCTTATATTCTGGAAAATCAAAAATTTTGTTAACTCCATCAGCATATACATCAACATGATCAACATCATCAAAAGATTTGTTGATTATGGGTATAATATTATCTATTATTTCTTTGAATTCATATATTTCTCTAAATATTCCATGATCCATTACCCTTCCCACTTCTTCTATTGTAAGACCTTTTAGTTTATCATTAAGAAAATTTGATATAGTATTTAGTTGTTCTTCTGGTATTCTTTGGTCAATCTTGAATATTGTATTTTTAACCATACCAGAATCACTAACTAAAACTAGCAATATTTCTACTTCATCTATAGGTATCAGTTGTATATGTTTTAGTTTGCCCTTTTTCAATTGAGGTGATATAGCCAATGCAGTGTAACTAGTAATAGCAGATAATATCTTTGCAGAGTTTTGTATTAATTGATCGATTTCTTTAGATTCCTTCGTTAATATCCTCTTAATCTCTTCCTTTTTCTTCAAATCCATCTTTAATTTCTCTGCTTTCAATATTTGATTGACATACAATCTATATGCCTTATCTGAAGGTACTCTACCTGCTGATGTATGAGGTTTGTTTAGATATCCTAAATCCTCCAAGTCCGACATTTCATTTCTTATAGTCGCTGAACTTACACCTAAATTATATTGTTTAGATATGGTTCTCGATCCAATAGGCTCAGCACTAACTATATAACTGTTAATTATTGCATGGAGAACTTTTATTTTTCTGTCATCCAACATATTTATCACCTCAGCCTTTTATGTTTTGGATGCTTGTTAGCACTCATTAGCACTGAGTGCTAATATAAAATTATCACTAGTAAATGATTTTGTCAATACCTTTTTAAAAATATAGATTTATTATGGCAATAAATCTACATATACAATATTTGATAAGTCTAATCCCCTTGGTGTAAACCTAATCCATTCATCATCAATATGTAGCAAACCCTGCTCTTTATATTTTTTTAATTCATCTTCATATAGGTCCTCTACTTTTATATTAAATCTATTAAAAAAATCCTTTTTATTTATTCCTTCTATTAATCTAAGACCCATTATTAAGTATTCTGCAATTTCCATCTGTTTATCTATATCTTCTTCTCCTTCTATGGGGAAAATCTTTTTATCTAAATCATGGTAGTAGTTATTAAAATTATTATAATTCCAAAATCTTTTCTTATTCAAATTTGAATGGGCTGCTATGCCAAAACCTACATAAGGTTTTATTCTCCAATATATTAAATTGTGCTTACACTGGAAACCTTCTTTAGAAAAGTTAGATATTTCATAATGCTTATAGCCATTTCCTTCAAGGTATTTTATTCCTCTATGGTACATTTCCCTTTCTATATCCTCATTAGGAAGTCTTATCTTGCCTTCTTTATACCATTTATTCATCTTAGTATTCTCCTCTAAAATTAAGCTATAGTAAGAAATATGCTCTACATTTAGTCTAACCATCTCTTCCAACGTCCCCTTACAATCCTCCATTGTTTGATTTGGCAGTCCAAACATTAAGTCGACGTTTATATTGTTAAATCCTACGTTTCTTATCAGTTCATAGCTATTATAAAAGTCTTTGGAAGTATGACATCTACCTATTCCTTTTAATAGATTATCGTTTAAAGATTGTACACCTAAGCTTATTCTATTTATCCCTATATCTTTATATGTTTTCAATTTTTGTCTACTCAAAGTACCTGGATTGGCTTCTATAGTTATTTCTTCTATGTTTTCTCCATCGAATTGTTTATAGGCGTGGTAGAGAATTTTATAGATTAGCTTTTCCTCAAGATAAGATGGAGTTCCCCCTCCAATAAAAATGGTTTTTACTTGATACTCTTCTAATAATCCTCGATATAGCTCCATTTCTTTTATGAGATAATCTATGTACTCATGGATTCTGTTATCTAATCTAGGAAAGGATACAAAATCGCAGTAGTGGCATTTGCTCTTACAAAATGGGATGTGAATATATATACCTAACTCTTTCATATAGATCTCTCCTCTTTGAAAATGGGATAATTTAATGCACACTAAAAGTGTGCATTATTTTTTTTCATCATATTTTAGTACAGCTAAAAACGCTTCTTGAGGTACTTCTACTGCACCTATTTGCCTCATTCGTTTTTTACCTTCTTTTTGTTTCTCTAGAAGTTTTTTCTTCCTCGTAATATCTCCACCATAACATTTTGCCAATACATCTTTTCTTAAAGCCCTCACCGTCTCTCTTGCAATTATCTTTGAGCCAATAGCCGCCTGTATAGGTACTGCAAATTGGTGACGAGGTATTTCATCTTTCAACCTTTCAACTATGTTCCTTCCTCTTTCATAAGCTTTCTCTTCATGAACTATTATAGAAAATGCATCCACTAATTCTCCATTAATTAGTATATCCAATTTTACCAATTGAGATTCTTTATATCCAGTAAGTTCATAATCTAAAGAAGCAAAGCCTCTTGTTTTGGATTTTAGTGCATCGAAAAAATCATATATAACTTCGTTTAATGGTAAATCATAGTGCATTACTACTCTAGTTTCCTCTAAGTACTCCATATTTTTGAATACTCCTCGTCTATTTTGACAAAGTTCCATTACTGCTCCTACATAATCTGTCGGAGTCATTATAGAGGCTGATACTATCGGTTCTTCCATATATTCTATTTCCGCTACATCGGGTAGATTTGTAGGATTTTGTATAGACAATATCTCCCCAGTCTTTTTCTTTATCTTATATATAACACTAGGTGCTGTTGTAACTATATTTAGATCGAATTCCCTCTCCAATCTTTCTTGAATTATTTCCATATGGAGTAATCCTAAAAATCCACATCTAAATCCAAAACCTAATGCTACTGAAGTTTCTGGTTCAAATACTAAACTAGCATCATTAACTTGAAGTTTTTCTAAAGCATCTCTTACAGAGTTAAAGTCCTCTCCTTCAGCTGGATAAATACCACAGTATACCATCGGTACAACTTTTTTATAGCCTGGTAAAGGTGTTTCTGTTGGATTGTTATGGTCGGTTATGGTATCTCCTACTCTTGCATCCTTTACGTTTTTAATGCTAGCTACTACATAGCCTACATCTCCAGCTTCCAATTTATCTACTGAGTGCTGCTTGGAAGTAGTTATCCCTACTTCTGTTACTTCATAGGATTTATTTGAAGACATCATCCTGATTTCCATACCCGGTTTTACCGTACCTTCAAATACCCTTACATAGGATACTACTCCTTTATAAGCATCATAATAGGAATCAAATATCAATGCTTTTAGTGGTGCATTTTTATCCCCTTGAGGTGCAGGTATTTTATTAACTATTTCCTCTAGTACACTCTCAATATTTATACCTTCCTTGGCTGATATTAAGGGAGCTTCTTCTGCCTCAATACCAATAACATCTTCGATTTCTTTTTTAACTTCTTCTGGTCTAGCACTAGGTAAATCGATTTTATTTATTACAGGCACAATTTCCAAATCCTGTTCTAATGCTAAATATACATTGGCAAGGGTTTGAGCCTCTATTCCTTGAGTTGCATCTACAATTAATAATGCTCCTTCACAGGCAGCTAAAGACCTAGAAACTTCATAGTTAAAATCTACATGGCCAGGAGTATCTATTAAGTTTAAAATATACTCTTCCCCATCATTAGCTTTATAATTAAGTCTTATATTTTTTAACTTTATGGTTATGCCCCTTTCCCTCTCTAAATCCATACTGTCAAGGACTTGAGATTGCATCTCTCTAGCCGTTAATAATCCTGTTTTTTCAATTAGTCTATCTGCAAGGGTAGATTTTCCATGATCTATGTGGGCAATAATAGAAAAGTTCCTTATATTGTTTTGCTTATCCTTTTGCATATTCTTCCTCCTTAAGAAGTATCAATGACTCTAAGCAATTATTATACCAGAAATGTCTTTAGATGTAAAACAAAAGACCAGAAAATTCTGGCCTTATTTGTTATCTTTTTTTAAAATCTTTAAATCTATAATATAGCTTTTACCAAATAAATCTACTTTCCCTTTTCCAACATTAATTTTAAATATGGTTGGGTTTTTAAAATAATTTAGATAAGCAATATTTTCATTTACTATTTTTATGCCAAAATAAAGTATACACAGTATAAAAGCTATGATTATTGACTTATAAATTCTTCCTCTATTTTCTTTTCTTGCTCGTTTTCTTTTTTCTATCCTAGTCTCCAAAAATACCACCCTAGTTAGTATACCTAATTTAGGTAGGTATTATACTATTCTATTTTACCGAATCGTCCGTTAAAAGGAAAATATCTAAAACTTGTTACTCCCTTTACCGTATCAACAGGTATACAACCAAAATATCTGCTATCCTTACTAGCCCCTTCTTCTCTGTTGTCACCTAATACAAAAACATATCCTTTAGGAACCTCCCAATGGTCTTCTCCATATACATGAGTATAAGCCCCTTCATCTATATAATCTTCTACTAATACTTCTCCATTTAAATAAATTTTTCCATCTATTATAGCTACTGTATCTCCTTCAATACCAATTACACGTTTTATATAATCCTTATTTGCTGCATCTGGTGCCTTTAGTACGATTATCTCCCCTCTATCGGGTCCTGAAAAATACAAGGGTATTTTATTAGCAAAAAGCCTATCCCTTTCATGTAAAGTAGGATACATAGAATTTCCTAAAACGTATGTAGTATTGAATATAAAAGATTTTATTAATATTGCTATTACAATAGCTAATAATATACTTTTTATCCATTCCATAGCTTCTTTTTTTATATCCTTTTTATTATCTTCTTCCATAAAATGACCTCCTCCTCTAAGAAGTATATCTGTATTATATCATCTTTTAAAATTAAAAAAAAGTTTTATTGATTTTCTATGTTTTCAATAACTATACTTAGTATCTCTCCTAATATTTCTGCTGTATTCATAGCTTCATCCATGGTATTTAAATTGCTTCCCACTTCAATTAAAGCCGAATAATCAGAAAGAAACTGATTATATTTACCTACTGGTTTGACTAAAATTCCTGTACATAGGTCTGGATAAAGTATATCCGTAACTGCTTTAACATATTTTGCAAAACTCAAAACCGCCTCCTTGTTTGGAGAGTCTGGTCCTACTACAAAGGAAAAAGTAGCAACATCTTTTCCATTTACCTTTGTCTTTGTCTTTGCTAGTATGTTTTTCATATTTTTCTTAACATTGGGATCCTCAACATTAAATCCATCTCTATGAACATCAAGAAGTATCTTAAGGTTATTGTTTTCTCCTATCTTTTTAGTCATGGTATTTAATGATCTTGAATAGGATTTGTTATATGATGGTATATCGTGATATTCAGTTATATGCTCTACTTTATGCCCCTTTCCTTCCAACACCTTAGAAATCCTCTCTCCTACGGTAGTTACATTATGGCTTCTATCTGTAGTATGATATTGGCTATTCTTTATCGGCATATATGCTTCTGTGCCATGAGTATGATATAAAAGTATATAAGGCTTTCCCTTATCCACCTTTAACGGTTTTATATTTAAAGGTTTTGGTAGATTCTCTGGAGAAACATTTCCTCCAGAATTATTTATGACGATTAAATCTTCATATTCCTCTAACCTATCTATTATTACAAAATCTTCTACTACTGTTGGATTGTCCTCCATATTATCCTCATTTAATTCATCCATACATGCTAACTCTGACTTTTTCCCATAGTTAATAATTGAAGGAAATTGTGACTTTAAAAAGGATTTAATTTTATCTGCCAGAGAAAGCTCTATATTCAAATTATAATTCCAGCTACTTTTTGGGATTTGTTTATTGCTGTATAAATTCATTATGGAGCTTGTTCTACCAAAGAGAACAATAAAAAAGTTTTCATCTTTAATTTTAGGCTCTTCATATTTAAATACTGGTTCTGCTCCATAACCTGGATCTTTTTTTCCTTTATCCCCCACAGTTTTGATCAATATTGTGCCGAGATTGAATACTATAAGACATATTAACACAATTATTATATAAGTATTTCTACTATTTTTCCTTTTCATATAAAACACTCCCTAAAATTATGTATTCAATACATAGATTATATTCATATTTAAGTACATATATGATAATTGTTTTAGGGAGTATTCTTTTATCTTATATATCTATTTACATCTTCTAAGTCTATACCGTGATGTAGAGCTATATTTAATCCATTAGCAATTATTATTGACAAATCATCAATAATTAAATCGATTTCCTTTGGAGTCACTACTACATTAGGCATAAAGGGTTCTAATACTTCTTTTATTAAAGCATATTTTTCTTCTTGAGAGACTTTCTCAAGGGTTGAATAAAACTCAGTTCCTACGGCAGCAACATTTTTCATAGATCCTATAATTAAATCCATGGTATCATTTACCATGGTAGCCGCATCTACAACTGTAGGTACTCCTATGGATAATACTGGCACTCCTAAATAATCCTCATTTAATCCTATCCTCTTGTTGCCTATACCACTTCCCGGATTAATGCCTGTATCGGATATTTGAATGGTAGTACTTACCCTTTCCATCTTCCGAGATGCTAGAGCATCTATTGCAATCACTAAATCTGGATTGGTTTTTTCTACTATTCCTTTTACAATCTCACTTGTTTCTATTCCAGTAAGTCCCATAACTCCAGGGGAAAGAGCTGAAACATTAGCAACGGTTTCATCCTTATCCTTTTTATATGCTACAAAAAATTGTCTTGTTACTAAAACCCTATCTACCACCTTGGGCCCTAAAGCATCAGGGGTTACATTCCAATTCCCAAGTCCTACTATTAAAGTTTTGGTGTTTTCATCATTCATGCCTATTCCCTTTATCTCTTTCGCCAACAGCTGGGATATTTCATCCTTTAAATCTTGATCTGTATTCTTTAATTTCGGAACTTCAATAGTTATATAAATCCCTTTAGGTTTCTGTAAATTTGTAGCCCCTACTTCATCTAATATCTTCACTCTAGTTACAGTGTAGTCCTTTCCTTCTTCCTTTTCTACCTCTACCCCTGGAACTTCTCCACTATTTTTTTCTTGATACATTTCCCTATTCTCTATTGCTAAATCTGTCCTTATTTGATCCATTTAATCTCTCCTTTTCACCTATTAAGCTTATTTTTCTTCAATTTCTTAATTTTATGTATAATGAACTCAATAATCCTTGATTTTTATCCATCTTCATGGTAAAATATCCTTTGTTAAGATTAGAGGAGGTGAAACTATTGGCAAATATTAAATCTGCAGAAAAAAGAATCCGAACTACTGAAAAAAGAACAGTTCTTAATAAAAGTAGAAAATCAGAAGTTAAAACTTATGTTAAAAAGTTTAATGTAGCTATAGAAAATGGGAATGTTGATGAAGCTAGAGAATTACTTAAAATTATAGATAAAAAGTTAAAGAAAGCAGCCCACAAAAATGTTATTCACAAGAATGCTGCTGCAAGAAAGGTTAGTAGGTTAACAAAAGATTTAAACAAAAAAGTAAATGAAGCTATGTAATATTAAAACTTCGGCACAACCGAAGTTTTTTTGTATCTATATCGTTTATATTTTAAAACATAAATTGGTTATTAACATCTCTAAAACTAATCTATCATCTATAGAGCTTGTCTTGATACTCTTATCTGCCTCCAAACAATGTAACATTGCCTTTTCCAGCTGAGGTATGGTAAAATTATTGCTTTGATTAGATACCTTTTGAAATTCATATTTGGATAGACTCATCTTCTCAAATACTTCCCCTTCAGTATATCCTTTCATCTTTAGTGCCTTTATATTTAACATATTCCTTAATTGTCTAACTATCATATGTAAGATAAATAATACAGGCTCATTGGCCATATACATCTCATTAAATAATCTTAAAGCATTTTCCCCATTTTTTTGGCTTATACTATTTAAAAGATTGAATACATTCATCTCCAAAGGCTTTGCAACTAATAAATCGATGGTCTTCTTTGTCGCCTCTGTACCATTGGAAAGATAATTGGATATCTTAATGATTTCATTTTCTAAATCATACAATGTCTTATCCTGTTTTGAATCGAAATAAGAGGATTGCTGTATAAAATGATTTATAGCTGATTTAGATATTTTTCCGTCATATTTTTTAAAACTTTTCTCAATCCAATCGTCTAAATCCTTACCCCTTAACTTAGTAAATTCTATTGCATCCCCTACCTTGTTTATCTTTTTATATAGAGTATTTGTCTTCTTTATGCTATTAAACTTCTCTACAAATATTAAACATAGGTAGTCCTCTAGCCCTCCAATATATTCTATCAATTGATTATTTGATGCAGAGGCTTCCCATTCTTTAGAACCCTCATCAATTTCTTTCTTACTTTTAAATAAGGGCAAATCTTCAATTATAACTATTTTTTTCTCGGACATAAAGGGTAAGGTTTCACAAGCATTGAGTATTTTATCAAAATCCGCTTCTTTGCCATCTAAAACTATATAATTTAAAGGTTCAAAAGCTACATCAATAAATATATCTTTCACCTTTTTTAAAGTATAATCGATTAAATAATTTTCTTGTCCATAAAAAAGATAAACGGGTTCTAAATCATTGTCTTCTGCTTTCTTAATAAATTCTTTATAATTCAATTGTCTCCATCTCCTTATCAAGTAGTGCAAAGTGCTTAATCATTATATATGAAATTATATAATATATCATTAAATAAGATATTACCAGCCCATAGTGTTCAATTATATATATTACACTCAATTTCTCCTTTAGAAAAGGGGTAATTATATAATCTTCTCTTTTCATTGTAAGATTTATTAACCCTAACTGGTCAGTTCTATAAAGTTCTATATGATTATCCTCATATCTCTTAATAACCTCCTTATGAGGATGTCCAAAGCTATTATTTCTACCTACGGATATAAATCCAATCTTAGGTTCTATTTTATGTAAAAGCTCTAAATTTGAAGAGGTATTGCTGCCATGATGGGGTACTTTTAAAAAGTCCACTCTGCTGTTTAAACTATCTATTACATTTTGTTCTCCTGCTTCTTCAATGTCCCCTGTAAACAATATATTCCTATTAAAATAGTTTAATAATAACACTAAGGATAAATCATTTTCACTATTCTTAGTGTTATTTAACAACTCCTCATTGGGACCAATTACGACGATGTTGGTGTTAGAATCTAAGCTAAGCCTGTCCCCTCTCTTTAGAATGGTAACAGGTATATCTTTAGATAGAGCTTTCCCTTTGATTTCTTCATATAGACTATTATCAGCTCTTTCGTATCCAATATATATATTTTCAATTTTTATATTGTCCATTAAATAAGGCAAACTCTTACAATGGTCTGCATCAAAATGGGTTATAAAAACACCCTTTAATTTAAATACTCCTGTTTTTTCTAAAAAAGGATAGATAATACTTTTTCCAATATCAAAATTTCCAAACACATTTCCTCCAGTATCTATTAGATAATATCCTTCCTTGGTTCTAAGCAATATGCTGTCCCCTTGTCCTACATCTATAAAATCTATACTCAACCTTTGATCCATAGTAAAAGCAAAGTAATTTATAACTATCAATAATAATAAGTAAAATACAATAGTCTTACTAAGCTTCTTATCAAGTTTTTTAATATTTATAATTCCAAATATGATGGATACCATAAGATAATATGATATGATCCCCACCGCAGATGGAGAAGCCAGCCTTAAAGTGAGATAGGGAAAATGGTTAAATATTTCAATGGCATAGAATTGGATATTTAATAGAAAATTAACTAGACTTCCCATTGCCTGTGTAAATAGCCCATTTATAAAAGATAAAGGTATTAAAAGCATACTAAGTATTAGAGAAATCGAAAATATAGGTACAAGTACCAGGTTTGAAACGATACTTATAATAGGGATATTATTAAAATAATATGCTTGTATAGGCAATAATCCAATTTGAACTGATAAAATTCCAACAAACGATTTAACAACGCTACTATCATAAGAGTAAAATCTTATCTTAAGTTTAGGTGTTAAATAGATGATAAAAAAAGTAGCAACGAAAGATAATTGAAAACCAACATTAAATACCCAAAATGGATTTATGATTATCAATATAAACAAAGCCAAAAACAAGGTGTTAATTGAATCATAAGGCTCTGCCCAAATATTAGATAGCAATAATAAGGAAAACATGATGTTCGCCCTAAGTACAGATGGTGGATTGCCAATTATATATGCATAGAACCATATAATAATCATGATTAGTATTGTATTTACTCTTCTATCTACTCCAAGATAAGCGAATATAATCATTAGGATTCCACTAATAATCCCTATATGTAATCCTGATACAGCCAATATATGAGCTAGTCCTAACTCTCTATACTTAACTATGGTATCTTCATCTATATAATAATTACCTAATATAATGGATTTTATCAATGAGCTATTATTTTCCGTTAAATGATAATCAAAGGTTTTCTCCACTTTCTCGATAAATTTAATTTTAAAATTGAGTAGTGGATTTAGTTTGATTTTTTCTACTTTAGTTATAGAATAGTCCTTTATAGTAGCTGTGGTATAGATGCTTTCAGATAGTAAACTAAGTCTATAGTTGAATAGCATTGGATTAGTATTAGTCAAAGGCTCTTTTAATACTCCATTAAAGCTTATTTCTTCTCCATAATCTAGTTTTCTTTCCCCAATAATCTTTAATATAATCTTTTCCGATACTTTTTTATCGACTTCATCATTATATATATTATTTACTAGAAAGAGATATCTCCCTTCCCCTTCTGAATCCATCTTAATATCCTTTACTACACCTGTTAGCTCCACTGGAACATTCGTGTATTTAATCAACTGACTATTATTGGCTTTAAAATTTGCTAACAATATACCTAATAGTAAAAATGAAACTAACAGATTTACTTTCGTTGAAATATTAAATTTAAGTTTTATTAAAAATATGATCAGGGATAAAGACAATAAGGATAAGATTAAGTGCATATTCACTTCAACATAGTAATAAAGGATAACCCCTAATAACATAGGTATAGTAAGATATACAAAAGGCCTTTTCATATTTTTTACTCCTTTTATTTATTCCTATTCATCCTATTTAAAGACCATATAATTAAAATCATACCTAGCAGTGTAAATATGCTTCCCATATGCTGTCTGTCCATTTTAATTTCCTCTCTATTAATATAATATCTATTAAAAATGCATTTATCTAACCAAATTATAACATATCTATAGATTATTGATATCATAATAATTTAATCCTTACACCAATTGAGAAAAAGAGTGAATTTCATATTTCTAAATATAAATTTTATTTTAGTTTAATTTTCTAAAAGTGGGTAAACTCTAATACTATATATCCTTGCATATAATAATTTAATGAAGTATACTATTAAGAACATTCTAAACTTAGGAGTGATTTTTCATGAAAATTCAAGAATTATTTAGTCTTAGCCCAAACTTTAGTAAATTTGAAATTGTTTCTGGAGATGAGTATTTAGATAATGATATTACAAGAATTACTATAATGGATATTTTTTATGAAAACTCCCAGTTGAAAAAAGGAGATTTTGTTATAATTTCTCCTGATATTATCATCAAAGAAAAAATAAGTCTTGCTACTATTTTAAATGGATTTAAGGAACAAAAGATTGGTCTTTTAGGATTTGTATCTAACAATAGCATAAGTGATGAGATTATTAGCCATTTTCACCAGATAATCAAACTTTATGAAGTGAATTTCCCAGTTCTTAAAATACCAGCCAATAATACCTATAGGGACATTGTTTCTACTCTTAATTATACAAGGGATATAGATGTTTTTTTAGTTAATCAGTTTAAGAATAATCTTATTAACTTAAAAAACACAAATTATTTTTCTACAAATAATATTCTCAAAATGCTTACACATTACATAAATGGTCTTATACTATTGTTGTCAACTAATGGAGAAATAGTCGATTATGCCTATACCAATCCTCTGGATGAAGGGAAAAAAATACTTACAGATACTCTATTATCTTTAATCAAAGACAATAAATCAAATACTCTATCTACTCTTAATCCAATTGTATATAATAATGGCGATGAAATCTATACAATATATCCATTAGAAACTTATGACAGAGACTTAGGATATCTTTGTGTTGTGGAAGATATGGATAAAACAGAGAGAAACCAGTACAATATTAGTCTTTCAAATGAAGCTATACCTTTCATAATTATATCTTTGATGACTTATCATGAAGAGGAACTTATATATAAAAAATCCAAAGATGAATTTGTAAGAGGTATATTATATGGATTGTACTCTGATAAGAATATCGTTGAAAAGGAAGCCAATTTTTTCAATATAGAATATAATTTAAAAAGGTTTGTATGGATAATCAACATAAGACCTTTGAAGGAAGAACATTCGGATCTGTTAACATCTGAAAAAGTACCTTTAAATATTATAAATGAAACTTTAAATATTGCTAAAGCTAGTTTTTATGATGATGAAGCTATAACTAATACTTCATCTATTATATTTATAAGAGTAAAACATGAAATACCTAATGAAAAACTACTTCGAAAATATAATAGTCTTTTAAATACATTAGAGTTTCAGATGCCTGAATATAAATTCTCTATTGGATTGAGTAGAGCTTATGATAACTTGAATGATTTAAATTTAGCCTATGAAGATGTAATATTTAGTTTAAGAATAGGTGCTAAAATATTTAAAAATGGAAAAAGCGTATATGCCTATGACGATTTGATAATATACCATCTTCTATATAAATATCCTAGCAATCCTATACTTGAAAGATTATATAATAATGGAATAGGAAAAATATATACATACGATAGGGAAAACAATACTCAATTATTTGAAACTATCCAGCTACTAATTAAATATAATTTTAATTTTTCTGAAGCAGCTGATAAGCTATTTATCCATAGAAACACATTGTATCAGAGACTTAAAAGGATTGAAGAAATTACAGCCTTAGATACGAACAATTCAGAGGCCAGACTTATTCTTCAACTAGGACTAAAAATACATGATCTTTTTTTATTAAATTTAAAATAATTTATCATATAAGGTATAAAATAGGCTTCTTTAATTATTAAAATGCTTCAATGGAAACCTATTTTATACCTATCTTTAAAATAGTGGGCCTACTTGATCCCAAGGGCTAAGTATTGTTGGCGTTTTTTCATATTGCTCCAATATTTCTTCGCTTAAATGTTTTTTGTTTATGATGACTTTAAATACATATTCATCAAACCATTCATCACTCATAATATAAAATCCTTTATTTCCTTCTGCTTCACCCCAACTATTTTGTATCTTCCATCTATTTGGCTTTCCATTCACAATATTGACACCTGTAAAGGTCATAACATGTGTTAAACTCGTACCTCTATACATAAGTCTATCTTCTTTTGTCATATTGAAGTTAGTATTTAGTACTGCTTCATAATTATACAAATTTGTATCGAGTATTCCTAATTCCCTATGGGACATCTTTCCTACATCACATCCAAATATAACCTGTTCACCATCCTTAATTTGTGCAATAGCAGCTTGTCTTAAAACTTCAATGTCAAGATTTAAATATTTGATTGGCTCATCATCTACTACACTTCCAAGGTATTTTAATGAATAGGTATTTCCAAAGGGTTTATCCTCTGTTGGAAAATTTATTATACTTATATAATCAATTGGTTTAACTTTAGAATACTTGTCATAAAACTCCAATGGAGTTATATCTTTATCCCTGTGAAATACTCCATCTAAATCCCGGTATTCAAAATCAAATTTCTTTGGAGGTTCTCCAAGAAAATGACATATGATATTGTACATATCTACAATAATACATTCTTTTTGTTCTTCAATTTCTTCTATTGATTTTCCATCTCTATTCATATTTCTAAGTTCTTTTGCACCTTGTCTTAATCTTTCATTTACTATTTCATTTATAATCTTTGAATCCTTGCCACTTTGAGTTTCAGGCATTGCATATAATGGAACTATACCGTATTTCTCTATAAGTTTGGCAAACATATCCCATTGACCACAATCACCTTGGGGATCTTTTAATAGACCTGCTACTTCGTGATCGGATAATTCTCTATCCATAGTCTCTATGATATTTTCTAAAAATAGATTTGACTTTTCTAACTTATCCCAAAAGTATATATAGTTTTGAGATAATTGAAAGTCTACTTCTCTCATTCTTAAACTATGAGAAATACCATACCTTATTACATTTAGAGCTGCAAACATCCAACATCTTGCAGTTTTATTCTGAGATGTAACTTTTCCAACTTCTATTTCATGAGAAAAATTGAAATGCATATTTCTGATGGAATCATAGTTTAAACTAACTTCTACAAGACCATTTCTCATAACTGCATCTGAATATACTTTATTATTTTTATCATTTGTATAATACTTTGAACATCTATTGATAATATCCATAGTAATAGGTTTTTTCTTCATATTTATCCCCTCCACAATTGATTTATGCCAATTCTTCCAAAAGATTTGCCATAAGTATTCTAGGTAACAAAACTGTTTTTCCCGTTGTTTCTTTAACTTTTTCCTTCATCTCCAAAGAATACCCCATGCAATCCAGCACTATTAAAGACAATTCCTCCCTTTTAAAATTCAATGCTTCTTTTTCTATATTGTCAAAGAAATTTTTATACGGAGAAACAGCTCTTACAAAAATCTCATTTCCTCCTTCCTTCCAATATTCAATTGACTGATCTATTTGAGAACTATCTGGAACAATAACCCCAATCTTTCCACTAGCTACATCTTTAACTATTGAGTGTAGTAATGAAAAAGGTTCTAAAAGAAGTCCTTTATGTTCAAATTTAGGAAACTTTCCTGTACATAATAAAAATATAATATTTATTCCTTCTCTTTCAATATTATTTATACATTTTTGGATAAGAGCTGGTACTAATTCTTCCTTCATATCTATCTGTCTACCATCCCTCATTCTGCTAACTAGTACATTGTCACCTTTACTTGGTCTAAATATATTTTCCGCTTCCTCATACGTATAGGGATCAAGAATACCATATTCCACCATTTTAATATCATCCCTCATAAGTTTTGATATTTCTGGAACTAAATCAACTCTAGGGGATTGACCTATAGTTATAGTTGCCACTCTTTTCATATACTCATCTCCTATAAGCAATTTCACCATCAACTATAGTGAAGCACGTTTTAGTTCTAGCTTTAAAAGGATCTCCATCAAACACAGCAATATCTGCATCCTTCCCTATTTCAATACTGCCTACTCTATTATCTATACCTAAAGCTTTTGCAGGATTTATAGTTATTGACTTAAGTGCATCCTCAAAACTTATTCCATCCTTAATTGCTATAGCCCCACATATAGGTAAAAAATCCAAAGGAACATCTGGATGATTTGTAATAAGACAAGTATTAAATCCCTTGCTAGAAAAATTAGCTGGGGAACTAGAATTTCTATTATTTATTTCAAAATTTGATTTATCAGTTAAATATGGTCCTAACATCAAAGGAATACTTTTATCTATTTGGTCTTCAATCAAATAAGCTTCTGTACAATAAGTCAATATCAAATCAAAATCAAATTCTTCTTTCAATCTCAATGCTGTTTGTATATCCTGAACCTTATGCGCACATATCTCTACCTTTGTATCTTTCATAAATATAGACTTAACACTTTCATATTTTTCATTAAAAGTATTCCTATCTACATTCCCATTTTTAGTTTCTTCATAGTATTTCTTAGCTCTATTTAGAAAACTTCTTATCATATATGTGATAGCCATCCTAGATCTAGGCATCTCTACCCTCACATTATCAAGCCTTTTGACAAATTCTCCAATAGAAATATTTAAAGTAGAAGAGGATTTCACCATTCTTTCTTCCAATGTTGTCCCATAAGTTTTTATCACACATGATTTACCTCCTATGACATTGGATTCTCCCGGTGTAACAGATACTGTCGTGATACCAGCTCTAACTCCAGCTTCAAAGGCACAATCTCTAATATTTATCCCATCTTCTGTGAGAAGCTCAGGGCTTAAAGTGTCATTTGCTTCCTCCATATCATTTCCCACGCTTCCTACTCCGCCTTCAATTATACCTGCATGGCAATGTCCATCAATAAAACCAGGGACAACAATATGATTTCTCACATCAAAAACTAGTGCATCTTCTGCATGTATAGAACTATTTATATCAATAATTTTACCTTTATCTATTAATATATCACCATAAATGACTTGCCTGTCTGCCATTGTAAATATTTTCCCATTTTTTAATAGTAACATTTCCAATCCTCCAATCAATCCAAATCTTTGTATACAATATTACCGTTAATAATTGTTAAAAGTACCTTTGTAGTAGTTTCCAAAGGTTCTCCATTAAACACTACCAAATCCGCATCCTTTTCCTCTTCGAGGCTACCAACTCTATCATCTATATTCAATGCTTTTGCAGGATTAATTGTAAGAGCCTTTAGACCATCTACCATATCAAGTCCATATCTAGATAATAGACCTGCATATAAAGGTAAAAACTTACAGTTCATAAAAGGATGATCAGATATAAGGGATATTAAAATTCCCTTATCATTGAAAATTCTTGGAGCTTCTGCACTGGCATTTCTAGTTTCTACTTTGGTAGCAAAAGAAAACAATGGTCCCAGCATAACTGGAACATATTTTTCTTTAATATAATCTACTGCCAAATATCCTTCTGTACAGTGATCTAATGTATAATCAATTTGAAACTCTTCTGTAATTCTTATAGCCGTCATTATATCATCTAATCTATGAACATGTATCTTCAAAGGCATATCACCATTGAATACAGGTAAAAACGCCTTCAGCTCCTCATCATATTCATGATTCAACCCGTTTCTTTCTTCCTCATAGTACCTTTCTGCTTTTTTTAGCATTTCTTTTATGAGAAATGCAGTAGCCATTCTACTGCTTGGAGATTTTTTTTGAGCTGAATAGACATTTTTGGGATTTTCTCCAAAAGCAATTTTCATGGCAGCAGGACTTTTTATAATCATATCTTCAACACTAGTACCATAGGTTTTAATAATAGCAGCTTGTCCCCCTATAACATTTCCACTTCCGGGACATATCATAGCTGTTGTTATACCTGATGAATAAGCATCCTTGAAGGCTTCATCATAAGGATTTAATCCATCTATAGCTCTTAGTGCTGGCGTCAAAGGTTTTACACATTCATTTGCATCATTTCCACTATCATTCAATGTCCACATTCCTATGTGGCTATGAGCATCTATAAATCCAGGACATACTACATTTCCTTTTACATCAATAACATGGGTATCTAAATTATCCACAATTATATTTTTCTTAATACTTTTTATCTTACTACCTTCTACTAGAATATCGCTTAAAAAAAACTGACCTTTTAGAGAATCGAAAATATTACAGTTTTTTAATAGAAACATTTTTAACACCTCTTTTGAAGTCAATTATTGAAGAAGATCTAAAATTATACCAGTATATACTTTAGCTGAACTTATCAAATCCTTTATATCCACCGTTTCATTGTATGAATGAATTCCTTCTGTGTTAGCAGGACCATATTGTATAGTTGGAATACCTTTGTATCTGAAATACCTGGCATCACTAGAAGCCCATTGATATGTTGCGGTTATATCCATATTCAACACATCCTTTGCATTAGCTTTAACCGATTTAACCAATTGGTTATTTATAGAAACATAGTTGGGTTCAGATCTCCAACTATAAGTGTATGTGATTCCTCCACCTAAATCTTCTATTATTTTATCAACTCTATCTAATATCTCATTTGAACTTATCCCTATAGGTATCCTAATATCAATACAAGCTTCTGCATGATCTGCAACCATATTGGCCTTTGTACCACCGTGAATTTCACCTATATTTACCGTTATATGATCTAATATATTTTCTACATTTGGAGCTTTTAAGCACCTTTTAGCTACCCTTTTAGACTCTAACATTACTTTTTTAACTTCGCCTTCATATTCTCCATGAAGCTCTGTCAATTTCTGAATTTCATCTAATGCACCCATGAGTTTGCTTATGGCATTTTCTCCTACATAAGGCGATAAACTTCCATGGGCTGAAACTCCTGTTGCAGTTAACTTCAACCATAAAGCACCTTTTTGTCCAACTTCACAATTATCATATCCTGTTGGCTCTGCAACTACACAATAGTCCCCATTAACAATTTCCTCTTCTACCAACCACTTTGTTCCCATATCTCCACTTATCTCCTCATCTGGAACTACGGTTAGTATCAATTGCCCATTTAAAGGTATACTCTTTTCTCTCAAAATTCCCATAACAAATAATATACATGCTAGTCCGCCCTTCATGTCAGAAGTCCCTCTACCTAGAATTTTCCCATCTCTTATTTCTCCAGAAAACGGGTCAAAATCCCATTTATTCAAATCTCCAGCTGGTACAACATCTGAGTGTCCATTAAACAAAAGCTTAATGCCTTTCTCTTTTCCATAATTGGCTATTATATTTGGCTTATTTTCCTTTGGTCTTAAAACCTTATAGGAAATGCCTTTATCTTTTAAATAATCACAAATAAATAAGGTTATATTCTCCATATTTCCAGGAGGATTCTCCGTAGGAATTGCTATAAGCTGACTACATAATCTCAACAATTCTTCGTTTTTTTCATCTATAACTTTCCATAATTCATTTTTCAATTCATTATCTATCATTTTGTCCTCTCTCCTTTACATTGATGTCCAGCCATTTCTATATATATGGCATGCAACTTTATGGTTCTTTTCAACTTCCATTAATTCTGGAGATTCTTCTTTACAAATATCCTTAGCATAGGAACATCTGTTATGAAATTTACATCCCGAAGGCGGATTTAATGGACTTGGTACTTCACCTTTCAACATTATTCTATCAACTTTTACAGTTGGATCTTCTGTAGGTATTGCAGAAAAAAGAGCTTGTGTATAAGGGTGAAGTGGTCTTTTATATACCTCATTGGAATCTCCCAATTCTACCATTTTCCCAAGATACATTACTGCAATGTCATCGCTTAAATACTTAACTACATTTAGACTATGAGAGATAAACAAATATGTTAACCCGAATTTTTCTTGTAGCTGCTTAAAAAGGTTTAGTACTTGAGCCTGTATGGATACATCTAAAGCCGACGTAGGCTCATCACATACCAATAGCTCGGGATTTAAAGTTAGTGCTCTAGCTATATTTATTCTTTGTCTCTGTCCTCCACTAAATTCATGAGGATATCTATTCATATGATAATAGCTAAGTCCTACCGTTTCCAGCAGTTCTTTTGCTTTCTCAAGTCTTTCCTTAGGGGTTCCTATATTGTGTATATATAAAGGCTCTTGAACTGCATAACTTATTCTTTTTTTGGGGTCCAATGACGAATATGGATCTTGGAAAATCATTTGCACATTTCTGCGAAATTCCTTTATTTCTTTTACATTATAAGAACTTATATCTTTGCCTTGATATTTAATGCTACCTGATGTTGCTTTTGAAAGCCCCATGACAACTTTCCCAATAGTTGATTTTCCACAACCAGATTCACCTATTAGCCCTAAAGTTTTTCCCTTTTGTATTGAAAAACTTACACCATTTACCGCCTTTAAATAAACCTTATCACCAAATAATTTCCCACTATTTATGGGAAAATACTTTTTCAAATTTTCTACTTCTAGTATAGGACCACTCATCATATCTCACTCCTTCTCTTAAGAGTTTCTTTCTTTGTTTGGAAATGACAAGCAACAATGTGATTTGGCTCTAACTCTATAAGTGGTGGCTGTTTTTTAGTGCATATGTCTTTTTCATAAGGACATCTAGCTGCAAAATTACAACCTGTTCCAGTATTTCTTAAATCGGGAGGATTGCCCTCTATAGTATTTAAAGGTTCATTTTTTTCACTACTCCTCTTTGGTATAGAATCCAAAAGTCCCCAAGTATATGGATGTCTAGGATTTTTATATAAATTTACTGTATCTGTATATTCAACAGTTTTACCAGCATACATAACCATAACATAATCGGCCATTTCCCATACTACTCCTAAATCATGGGTAATTATAAGAATAGATGTATTCAATTCCTTTTGTAAATCTTTCATAAGTTCCAGTACTTGAGCCTGAATAGTCACATCCAAAGCAGTTGTAGGTTCATCAGCAATTAAAAGCTTTGGATTACATGCAACTGCCATAGCTATCATAGCACGTTGCCTCATTCCTCCGGAAAATTCAAAAGGATAGTTTTTATATCTTGATTCTGCATCTGGTATTCCAACGACTTCCAAAGCTCTTATAGCAAGTTTCTTGGCATCTTTCTTCGACATCTTTCTATGAACAAGTATTGCTTCACTTATCTGTTGTCCTATGGTAAATACAGGATTTAATGCTGTCATTGGATCTTGAAAAATCATGGCTATATCTTTTCCTCTTATATCTAATAATGCTTTTTGTGATAATCCTAATATATCCTTTCCATCAAATATTATCTCTCCTCCTACTATTTTTCCAGGAGGTGAAGGTATAAGTCTCATTATAGAAGAGGCAGTAACGCTTTTTCCAGAACCAGATTCTCCAACAATTCCTAATGTTTCTCCTTTATTTAGAAAAAAACTAACTCCATCTACAGATTTGACTACTCCTGAAGATGTATAAAAATATGTTTGTAAATTCTTGACCTCTAATAATATCTCATTCACTTTTTTCACCACCATTTTGTATTATTTAGATCTATTTATTCATTTTCGGATCTAACGCATCCCTTACTCCATCACCAAAAAGATTAAAACCAATAACTGTAATAAGTATAGCTAAACCAGAAAATGTCGCAATATGGGGAGATGTCAACAAATAATCTTTCCCTGACTTTAAAATATTTCCCCAGGATGCAGTTGGTGGCTGAATCCCTAGACCTAAGAAACTAAGTCCTGCCTCTGAAATAATCGTTCCTGCTATATTTAAAGTAGCATATACGATTACAGGAGAAGCAATATTAGGTAATATATGATCTTTTATTATCTTATAATTAGAAGCCCCTAAAGCTTTAACTGCCTGACAATAGTCTTCCTCTTTAACAATTAAAACTTGTCCCCTTACTATCCTTGCATAATATGGTATATTAGCAATACCTATAGCAAATATTACATTATTCACGCCGCTACCGAGTACAGTCATGAGTATTATGGCTAAAAGTGTAAATGGAAAAGCAAACATACCATCCATAACTCTCATAATTATTGTATCTATCACTCCACCCTTATATCCTGAAATCAGTCCAAGAACTATCCCAAGAAAAGCTCCTAAAAGTGTGGCCCCTACACCTACTACAATAGATATTCTTGAACCATATATAATCCGGCTAAGTAAGTCCCTTCCGTACTCATCTGTCCCTAAAATATGTCTATCTATTCCTGGCTTTAAACATACCTTTGTTAAATTAACCTCTGTAGGATCATTTGGTGATAATACTGGTGCAAAAATAGCCATAAAAATTACAAGTACTATAATTATAAAACCTATAACCCCAGTTTTATTTCTAAATAGCTTTTTTATAAAGCTGTTAGCTTCTTGTTCTTTTTTCATTATCTCCAAATCTTTTTTCTCCTGTTCAATCAATCTGCTATCTTTCACATCAGTCATTATTTACCTTCACCTCCATTGCCTATAAAGGAAGCTTTAACCTTTGGATTTAAAAGTGCATAACAAATATCAACAACTAAATTCACTATTATATATATAAACGCTATATATACAACACTTCCCTGAACAAGGGTATAATCTCTATTTTGTATTGCATCAACTATTAGCTTTCCTAGTCCTGGCCAGCTAAATATAGTTTCAGTCAAAACTGCCCCAGATAATAATGATGAAAACTGCATACCTACTATGGTGATAATTGGGGGTAAAGCATTTTTAAATGCATGTTTCCATATAATCAATTTTTCTTTTAGTCCTTTTGACCTTGCTGTTTTTATATAATCCTGTTTAGTTATATCCAGCATACTTGAACGAGTAAACCTAGCAAATGTTGCTGTAGGTCCTGTTGCAAGGCAGAGAGAAGGCAAGATTAAATGTCTTACTATATCTATAACACTTCCTTCCCCCATTCCTACAGATGGAAGCCAGCCAAGGTTTACACTAAATAACAACACAGCCATCATAGCTAACCAAAATATAGGCACTGATATACCCATTAAAGCTAAAATCATAGATATATAGTCAAATGCAGAATATTGTTTAGTGGCTGATACTACACCTACAGGAATACCTACCAAAAGTCCAATTATTATACTTACAATAGCCAATATTAATGTATTAGGAAATCTTTCACTTATAAGTTCTGTAACAGGCTGATTGTAATAATAGGATTTTCCCAAATCTCCCCGCATTACTCCTTTTAAGTACCTGCCAAATTGTACAAATATATTATCATTCAGTCCTAAACTTTCCCTTAATTCTTCTACGGCTTCTACACTTGCCTGAGGTCCTAACATAACGGCTGCAGGGTCTCCAGGTATGACACGGGTTACAACAAATACAATAAACACTACTACAAATATAGTAGGTATTAATTCTAGTATCCTTTTTAATGAATATTTAACCAATATAGCTCACCTCAACCTTCCCTGTCCGATGTTATTGAAAAACCTTATATATTGCTATATAAGGTTTTTCAATTTTAAATTTTAATTTAAACATCTTTATTCCTTCCATACATTTATTTCTGGGTTAGTGATAAATATAGTACCATCTGCACTTCTTTCAAAATCATGTACTTTCTTATTTGTTCCATCTATAATCTTTCCATTTGCAAAATTAACTCTTCCATTATTTTCAGTTATTATATTTAAAGCTTCTTTATATAGCTCTGCCCTTTCATTCTGGTCGGCAGTTTCTGATACCGCTTTATCTAATAATTCATCTACCCTAGAATCGTTAAATCCTTGTCCATTTCCTAAAGAACCAATTTGATTACTGTGAAACATCTGATATAAGAAGAAATCAGGATCTGGATACCATGTCCATGACATAGCATACATTGGAGCTTTTCCCTTTGATACCACTTCGCTAAATGTTCCCCATTCTAGTAAATTTATCTTCATGTCTATTTTTAAATTTTTCTTTAAATAATCCTGAATTATAACTGCCGCTTTATCGCTCCCTGCAACATATATCTCAGTTTGGAATCCATCCGAATATCCAGCCTCTTCCATCAACTCTTTAGCTCTTTTAGGATCATATTTAGGAACCTTTTTTTCTAAAGATGTATCATATCCCCATGAGCCAGGAGGTAATGCTAAATATGCTCTTTGTGCCTCTCCCCAAGGATATAAGCCCTTAACCATTGCATCTATATCTATTGCTGAAATAATGGCTTCCCTTACTTTTGGATCTTTTGTAGGACCTTCCATTAGGTTCATAGACATATATATTACTTTTAATGCTGGCTTTTCATTTAGTACTAAGTTTGGATCGGCTTTTATTACTTGCATACTTTCTCCTGTTATATCTGTAGCCACATCAATTTCACCAGTTCTCAAAGCATTTGTCATCATGTTTTGATCGGTAATAAATTTAAAAACAACACCGTCTAAATATGGCTTTTCTCCCCAATAATTATCTGAACTCTCAAGAACAACACTGTCACTATTTTTCCATTCCTTAAATACAAATGGGCCTGTACCAACTAAATGGGTACCAAAATCTTCTCCCCAGCCTTCCACTTCTTCTTTTGGAACTATTACATTTCCTGAATCTGTTAATACTGTTAAAAATGCTGCATTTGGCTCTGTTAAATGACAAATAATTTCCGTATCAGATACAATTTCAACAGATTCAAGCATTCTCAGCCTTTTCATAACGGATTCTTTCGCTGATCTTTCAAGACTGTATTTAATATCTTCAGATGTCATTTTTCTTCCGTCTTGGAATTTACCCTTTTGAAAATATACATCGTCTCTTAAAGTGAACTTATATGTTTTAAGATCTTCTGATATTTCCCAATCTGTTGCTAACCCAGGAATTATTTTATCTAAAGCCTTATTATAATAAACTAGGTTATCAGCTATACTATGGATAACATTTCCTTCATAAATCCCGGTATATTTAACAGGATCTAATGTTTTAGGAATAGCTGCTAATGCTACCGTTAATATTCCACCTTCTTTCGGCTTATTGGAAGAATTATCATTCGTCGTATTTTCACCATTAACCGATGGGTCTTTAGTTTCTTTATTGCCACAACCAGTTAGTGCTAACGAAAATATCATGATAAAAACTAAAGATAATAACAATAACTTTTTCCTCATGTTTTACTCCTCCTTATAATTTATTGTTTTGGTCTATATATAATTATCTGTTAAGACCCTTAATAATATTTAAAGCTAAATATTTCCCTTTGTTTGAAACCTTTTGTTTTCTCCGTATAATTTAAGCAGCAAATCAAATTCTTTTTCATCGTAGAAATCACACTTTCCAATTCCATATTGTTTAGCAACCTCTACTGCAAATCTTCCAGCCATTTCGACATCCATTGCCTGAGTTGCTCCTGTAGCACAACCTGCTACTGAAGTTTCAGTAGTTATAGCCACTCCAACTACTGGTGAACTCGTTGTAGTACTTGGTTGGAGGATACTGTTTATATGATATAATTCATTACCATAGGGTGTAATATCCTGTTGTGAAAGGGGGAATACTACAGGGAGTTTTCCCGTTACCTTTTTCATAATATTTACAAGATCGTCGCTAATTTTAAGAATATATCCATCCTTTACTGTTGGTGATATTGAAAACCCCCTGTAGTTGAGTACTTCATTGCCTTTAGTAGTATCTATAGTTAATATTGCATCCATATCTTGTGAAACTTCCAATCTATTCATAGTATCCATATCCACTGGTGAATCCATAAAGTAAACAGGATAATGTTCTAATGTCGGAGCATCTGGACATATATGAGTAGCAATTATTACATCACCTTCCAACACATCTCCTTTCTCATTCATATCAACTAATTTTAAACCTGCTGACAATGCAGCTAATGCTCCATCTCCATCAGATACAAATCCATTCATATCTGGTCTTGCACCCAATCCTCCTAACCTACCAATTATACCTAATGTCTTTGCAGTACCATTTTTGCTTTTACCATTTTTCCCTTTTATAAGTATCTTAACAAAATCCGTATTTCCTTGTTCACCTTCAACAGTTTTCACATCTATCTCTACATTGTCATTACCATGAGACTTAATGTATCTTGCAATCTCATTACCATTTGCATTAGGCTTATCTAGTAGTTCAAACATTTCCATGACTTGTTTTAAAATCATTGTTATCTCCTCCTTTATAGTTTGATATGTTTAAAAATATAAATTTCATTTGATTAACATTTTGATTAATTCTGAATTATTTTTTATTTCTTCTATCTTACCGTATTAAGCTATGTAAAAGTGAACAATTTTTTTTAATTATTATATGCACTTTGCTGAATTAACGTAGAAAACCCTCCTGTGGATATACTAGGAAATATAGAAAAATATAAAAATGCATTATTTAGATATCTATTAATCAATACAACTATATAATCAACCTATAATATCCCATTAGTTTGTTTATAAATATAAAATGAAATAATAATAATTACTGTTAACTTTAATATAAAAATGATAGAATAATAGTAATACTTGGGAGGGATGGATGGTAATATGACAGAAAAAATATATTTAGTAAATCCATATCTACGACAAATTGATGGCCGAATTGTTGAAAAAAAGTATATGAATGGCAGATATTATATAAAAACTAATAAGACTATCTTTTATCCTAATCTTGCAGGTGGACAACCAGGGGATAAAGGTACTATAAATGGAGTTGAGGTATTAGATACTTATGAAGATGGTGATGATATTGTTCATGTAACTAAGGATAATATTCATAGCGATAAAATTCTATTATCAATAGACTGGGATAATAGATTTGACTATATGCAGCAACATTCTGGACAACATCTATTGTCTGCTGTTTTTTATAAGCTGTATAACGGAGAAACCGTTGGCTTTTATATAGGGAAGGAATATGTCTATATAGATATAGATATCCCTTATATGAGTGATGATGAAATAGAAAAAGTAGAAGAATTTACAAACAAGATAATCTTTTCAAACTTCTCCATAAAATCTTATATTATTGAGAAAGGAGCTATGGACAGACTGCCTGTTAGAAAAGATCCTATAGTCAACTCTAATATCCGTATCGTTGAAATCGATGGAATAGACTTTTCCCCTTGCTGTGGTACCCATCTCAGGAATACTGGGGAAATCGGCATGATAAAAATAAGAAAAGTGGAGAAATACAAAGGGAATATTCGAGTGGAATTTGTATGCGGCAATAGAGCTTTAAAAGACTATTCTTGGAAGAATACATGTATTAAGGAGATAAGCAATCTACTATCCTCTAAGGATAAGGATGTATATAATAAGGTTCAAAAGTTATACACTCAAAAAGAAACTTTAGAAAAAGAAAATAGAGCTTTAAGAGATGAATTATATCAGTATAAAAGTCAAAAGTTTCTAAAAGAATCTAAATTGGTAAAGGGAAAGAATTGTATATGTAGAAAATTTAAAGATGTAGAATTTAAAGAGCTTAATAATATAGTATCCTATTTAAATTCCTTAAATAATAATATAATAATCTTTGGAATTGAAGGTACTGAAACTTCTCAGTTCATTGCTAGCCGCAGCTCTAATATAGATATCAATATGAAAAATATACTAAAGGAAATATCTCAAGATATGGATATTAAGGGTGGAGGTAGTCCTCAAACAGTACAAGGTGGTTGTAAAAATGATGAGCTAGATTTAATACTTAAAGGACTTTACGAAGGGATAATGAATAGCTTATAATATTTTTAGTTACGCTTAAGCCTATAACTTAAGCGTAACTAAAAATAACAGCCTATCAATTTGCACAGGTCAATATTTCTTCTAATATCTCTTCTCTAACTTCGTTTACTCCATCATAATCTACAGCAGGTTTATAGCATTTTTCTAATATTTCATGATTTTTTCTAGCTGCTTTAAGACTCAATATAGCCTTTTCAATTAGAAAATCATAGGTTTCATAATCACTATTGTCCTTAACATCCTCATTGAAGTATTCGTTTAAGTTGATACTATTATGCGGAAAATCTAATCCCAGCTTATTTGAAGTTATGCAGGTATTTATATCCTTAATTATTAATGTTTCTATTTTTTCAGGGAAAGTAGAGTTGTGATAAATTTCAATACTATACCCTCTAATTTTACTTTCTTCTATTAATCGTTTTATCAATGTGGATTTACCCGTTCCAATTTCACCTTCAATATAGTATATGGTTGGAATCCATTTTAATATGGTTTCTGTATATTCTACAAAACCTTCTGGCGTGTTTGCATTAGAAAACATATGTCTTTCATTAAAGTCTTCTTCTCCATCATATTTCGCTTTTTTAGAAAATATATCTTCAATCAACTGTTTAGTCCTATAATTTACTTTACTGAAATCCACACCAGTTCTATTATTTTGAACGATTTCCTCATAAATTGTTTTAGCTGATTTAAAATAGGCAAAAGCTTTTCTGTATGCAATTTTATTATCCTTCTTTGCCCTCATTATCTCTTCTTTAGATTCCATTAACTTTGTTGAATCTATAAACCTACCTAAATCTATTAATTTATCCGTCAATCCCGGATAGGTTGGATCAATTATATGAGGATAGGTGCCATCTGCTATAGCTATATTAAGCTTTTTTATTAAAATACTGTCGATGGACTCAGCATCTGAAGGGCAATGATGATATTCTATATCAAATCCTTCTTCTGTCATATATTCTGCTATTTTTTTCATTAAGGAAGATTTTCCTCCCCCTGGCATACCTTTTAATATAAATAATCGATTTCTATTTAAACCTATCATATTATCGTGAAGTGCATAAAAGCCATCAACTGTATTTCCACCTAAAAACATCCTTCTAATCTCTGTCATACGAAAACCTCCTAAAAAAATTATATATTATAATTTATTCTTTCGAGTTTATTATGTGCATGGAGATGGGGAATAACCCTAGGAAGAGTTATTTCGGTAAGTATAGTAATTATTTTCTAATTTTGTCTTTATTGTTTTGTAGTTTTTTACTTTTTTCTTTTAAAAACAGATATTACTTCTCTTGTTGCCCCATGTCCCATATTTGTTGAAATACAAGATACTAATTCCCAACCTTGTTCCCCAAATTCATTAAGTGTAGAATTAAAATCTTTAATATCTAATATACCACCTGAAAAACCTTCTGTTTCAATTTTAAAACTTGCATATTCCCATTTTTCCATCAAAGCCCCCCTAACATTTCAAGTTCGTCATAGGTTGATTTTTCGTCTCTAAATATAAATGTTAAAATTATGCCATATTTCACAATACTCACCGTGGGAAAATATGTGGAACCTTATGCCTTTAACAATCAGAGTTCACCATACTGTATGCTATAGATACCATGTTGAGCAATTTGTAGAAAAAGTACAGGGATTAGTAGCAAATTGTGAAGAATGGGTGATTCCATGGGAGAATCAATAAAGTTTATGGTATTTTACTGAGCATAGTAGACATGAATCTAATCGAATATGAATGTTTCTTCAATAAGGGTGTTTACTGCTCTTGAAATGTCTATAGCAAGTTTTAGGGAAGGATTATATTTTCCAGCTTCAAGTCTCATTATTGTTCTCTCTACGTACACCAACAATTTCTGCAAGCTGTTCCTGTGTAAACCCTTTTAATTATCTATATTTTTTAAGATTGCAAATAAATTCGGTCATATTATTTTTCCTCTAATATGTATAATTTTTTAGCATATGCATTTATTGTGATTGCATATGTCAATGCGAGCAATACACAAATAAAGTCAATGTTTCTTATAAGCATCGTAGCACACCATATGATAGACAGTTCAACAACAGCTAATTTACCAGTAAAAGCTAATGCTATGTTTCTATCTTTAATATATCTTTCATCTTCCTTATTTCCACTAATTTTTGCAATAATAAAGTATGAAAAGAAACCAAAAAATCCAATGTAGGATAAGTCAAGTAAATTACCAGAAGAAAAATACCGCATACTCATAAAACCCATGAAGCCTATGAAACCAAAATAAGATTGTCTTTTTGTCATTATATCCCTCCTTTCTTGTGATATATTCATAAAATAAGTAGCCATTCAACTACCCATTTTATGAATTAAAATTATCTCTACTAACATGATAATGTCCATATATTATAAACTTTGCACCATCAATAAACATGGGTTTTGTTCTCCCCAAATTTCCTTTATTTCTTCCAGAGGATAAAATCCTACTTTGCTATAGAATACCCTAGTCTTCTTATAGTTCTCATCTGGATGTGATTCACCAAGAGTTTTTACCATCAAAAATTTATAACCATTTTTCTTAGAATAGCTTACCGCTTTTTCTACTAAAACTCTTCCTATTCCCTTATTATGATATTCTTTTAAAATCCCCATAGCGTATATCTCTGCAGTATATTTATTATTGAATTTTNAAGCTACATAGAAGTCAGTTTCTTTTACTTTATCAACATATTCTACTATAGACTCTTCTATTCCAAACCAATCTGGCAATTGCCTAAGTATCAAATCAGTAATATTCGATTTCAAAATTGGATCATCTATGTATTTGATAAAATAACCTTTATTATTTGCTAACTCCTTAAGTAAAGCAGTTCTTTCTTCTACAATTTTTTTATGTCGTTCTTCTGTCCATTTTGGATTTTTATTTTCCCAAAATCTTTCACAGGGGATTTTCTCACATTCTCCACAATGTATTAGCTTTCTATCCATTACACTACATTCATAAAAATCACAAATATCAAGCCCTACTTCATGCAACCAACAAGCCTTTCCTTCTATGGAATAGCATCCCATACATTCCCTATCAAACATAGGACAATCACTACATATACAGCCACAAGCTCCAATAACTCTAGACACGACTATTCCTCCTATATACACAAATATTGTATAATATTTATTCTACAATATTTCTAAAATCCCTTCTTATAATACCATATATTTATATAATTAAAAAAAGAATAGATAAAATAATTATCTATTCCTTAAATCAAATAAACGATTATGTATTTCCCAAACCTTACTCTATATTAAAACCCTATTCTTCATCTATTTTCTCAAAGTATTTTTTGAGAAAACACTTCCCTAAAAAGAGAAGTGCTTCTATAAAAGTATAAATTCTACATTTGGTAAAGCGGTCTGTAGTTTTAATCCAAGATTTGGACTTTCAACCTCCCCATTATTTGGAGGAGTTCCCATTACAATATGAGTAATATTATTATTAACTGCAAAATCAATCATAGTCTTCTTAATATCCTTTGATCTAAGTACAGTTAAATCAGCTCCTACTTTTTTAGATACACCAAATAAATACTCTAATGCCTCTCCATCATCAACATTTTCTAGAAATTTCTCTTTTTCATTTACTACATGTATTACGTATAATTTTCCTTTACTTGCTTCTACTAATCTGTATCCATTTAATATAAGTCTCTCACAAGTTTTTTGCTGAGTCACGCATACCATGATATTAGTTTTTCTCATATGAAATCCCCCTTTAAAGAGTGACACCCATTACATTATAACATGAAATAAAAAAAATAGTATTAAATCCATCATATTTTACCCTAGACATTAATACGGAAAATACTATTACATATTTAATAAAATTCAAACATTAAAATAGGATAGGTAATGAACCACCCCCCAAAAGTTAGACCAAAAATCTAACCAATGGAGCGGTTTTTAATGTCAAAATATAGTTTTGAATTTAAGCTAGAAGTAGTAAAAACTTATCTAAATGGGGATGGTGAATATGGATATCTTGCTAAAAATTTAATATACCAGTAAGTAGCAATATTGAGAATTGGGTTGCCAATTATAGAGAGTTTGGAAAAGAGGGATTACTTCGAAAAGGACAAAATAAAAAATATACTTTAGATTTCAAGCTAGAAGTGGTAGAGTATTACTTAAGCACAGAGATCTCCTGTCAAGACTTAGCATTAAAAATAGGAATGAGTAATTCACCATTAATTGCATCTTGGGTATCTAAATTTCATGAACTTGGAAAACTTCTTTGGGAGTCCAAAACAAGAGATGTATTACGGGATAATATATCATAGTTATGAAGAGCTTAAAACAGTGATTGAAAAATATATAAAATATTATAATGAAGAACGAATTAAAGAAAAATTAGGATGGTTAAGCCCTGTGGATTACAGAGAATTACATGCTGTAGTCTGATAATTATCTTATAATGAAAGCTGTCAATCAAGAGTCGCTTCACTTCTACTCTTGGTAGTAAACTTCTGCTATAAGGAGGAGCGGATAGCTATAACAATGTACAAATAAAAAATCAGAGTAGAAATCATCTAAATCTCTACTCTGAAAAAAGTCTAACTTTCTGGGGTCACCTTATAATCCTATTCTATTTAGTCATCCATTAAGTTTTTTTCACCCATTTCAACTAATTTCTTAGTCATTAATCCACCTACACGACCAGCAGTAAAAATATTATTTACTGGGTCTATTTCCTCATTATTCATAAAGGTTTCAGGCACTCCTAATTCATTGGATATTTCCAACTTCATTTCATTTAGAGCTTTTATAGCATTAGGATCTAATGGCCTATTACTCATAAACCTCACCTCTTTATAATAAAATTGTTCTTATTTATTTTATCTAACAACTTATTATAAAATACGAGGGAATTTAAGGATTACCATTATATTCTACTTCATCGTATGAATTTTTGTTTTTTCTGCTTTTGGATCAGATACAATTTCATATCCTCCCATAGCAGCCATACTAACCATCAAAGCATTAATAATACTAATAATTATACTATGCAATCCACTTCCGCTTCTTGCAAAGATAAAGGTTAAAATAAGAGCAATTATGAAAATATAAAATCTAACAAAAGCATCTCCAAATTGTTTTTTTATAATAGACTTTGTAAACTGGACTATAATGGAAGTTGCAGCAACTAGACCAGTAAATGTGGCTAAAACTTCAGGTGTTACTAAATCATTGTACATCTTTTCACCTCCAGAGATTTATTTTCTATATTGACTATTCTCCTCATGAAATTTTATGCCAATTTTATATAATCTATGTTAAACTTTTTTAAACCTTTTTGTTTGTTATTTAAACGTCTTTAGTTTCATTTTGTTGTTTTACATGTTTGCAAAATGTTTGCAATTTCATTTTATTAAAATCACAAAACAAAAAGCCATCAATAACATTTTATCAAATGTCACACGAAGTGGCTCGCGAGATGAAAATTTGAAGATTACTAAGTGATTTTTAGGCAATAAAAAAAGCTTGTAAATTTCTACAAGCCTTGCAGTTACTTGTGGCGGGAGTATGTGAGAATCGAACTCACCCAAGAAGCTCTTAACCCCTCGCGCTGGTTTTGAAGACCAGAGAGCCCACCAGGACTCATCTACCCCCAAATACATATATTTTTTTGCAACTATTATATTATAGCATATCGACATAATCTGTCAAGGATTAGTTTTTTTAACCTCTTCCGACATTTTGATATCGAAACAGGCAAAATTAGACAAAATTAAATGAGGCTTACCTTCTATATCCTATTTAATTATTACCCAATGGTAATTTGAATATACAATTAGTACAGATTTTTAATTGCAAGCCGTTGATATTTCTAAATACTTAAAAATAAGGCTCGTTGTAATGAGCCTTATTTTTTTCCCTTCACTCTTTTCAATCTGAAAAAATCTTCTCTTTCTTTTTCTTCTAGTACTTCTTGTATAGATTTTATCTCTTTTTCATACTTTGGAATTTGAATTTTTTCCAAAGCATTTGCTCTTTTCTGAGTCTTTTTTATTTCCATAGCCAATTTATAGACAGAGTTTTCTACTTCTGCCAATGTATAAATCAAATATCTCATATCTATAAATTTTAACACCGCCATATCAAATGTTGGATTTGTTCTAAAGAATCCATATTCTGTAGAAAATAGTCTTTCTTCATGTTTTATATATGGAATTTCTACTCCCATAACACTCTTAAATAATATTTCAAATTCCTCTTCTTTTTCTAAAGACATAGCTATTTCTTCAATATTTTCCGAACCCATGGTTATATTGGCATATTTAAGTCTGTCATAAGCTTCTTCAAAACCTGTTTTTATTTCTTCCTGTATTTTATTTGCTTCATCAATTAGAGCCATCATTTCTCTTATGAGAACTGTTCTTTTTCTATCTAAAAGGTCATATCCTTTCTTTGAAAATTCAAGTGAATTTTTTGCTTTTAATAAATTTGCCTTTGTGGGAGTCATCTTATATACAGCCATAGCATCACCTATTTTTTCAGATATTTTTCTATCAATTTTGAATCCAATCTATCCAATTCCTCTGGCGGAAGTATCTTTAGCAGTTTCCAACCTAAATTCAATGTATCTAACATATCTCTATTTTCATTAAATCCTTGAGTTACAAATATTTCTTCAAATTTTCTCCCAAATTTTAAATAACTTTTATCGATATCTGACAAATCGTCTTCTCCTATGATTTGAGCAAGAGATCTTGCTTCTTGAACTTTTGAATAAGATGAAAAAAGTTGACTTGCCATGTCTGGATGGTCTTCTCTTGTAAATCCTTCTCCTATACCATCTTTCATAAGCCTCGAAAGAGAAGGCAAAACATTTATAGGAGGATAAATTCCTTGTTGATTTAGTTCTCTTGAAAGAACTATTTGCCCTTCTGTTATATATCCTGTCAAATCCGGTATAGGATGAGTGATATCATCATTAGGCATAGTAAGAATTGGTATAAGGGTTATAGAACCTTCTCCACTTTTGAGCATTCCAGCTCTCTCGTATAGGCTAGCTAAATCTGAGTAGAGATATCCCGGATACCCTCTCCTACTTGGAACTTCTTCTCTCAAAGATGAAATTTCCCTTAATGCTTCTCCATAGCTCGTAATGTCCGTCATTATTACTAGCACATGCATGTTTTCTTCAAAAGCTAAATACTCTGCAGCAGTCAATGCACATCTAGGAGAAATGATTCTCTCCATTATAGGATCATCTGCATAATTTATATACATAACCACCCTATCCAATACATGAGATTTTGCAAAGGTCTCTCTAAAAAAATATGCCTCATCATGTTTCACACCCATAGCAGCAAATACTATACAGAAATTTGTCTTTTCTTCCTCTTTTGATTTTATCTTTGCCTGCCTAACAATTTGTGCAGCCAACTCATTGTGAGGAAGCCCACTTCCAGAAAATATGGGAAGCTTTTGCCCCCTTATCAAGGTCATAAGACAATCTATAGATGAAATCCCTGTTTGTATATAATCTCTGGGATATTCTCTTGCTACTGGATTTATAGGTCTTCCATTTACATTAAATATATCTTTTGAATATATTTCTCCTCCACCATCTATGGGCCTTCCAACACCATTGAAAGTTCTGCCTAAAATATCTTTTGACAAAGGTATCTTAAAAGGCTTTCCCTTGAAGCATACTTTGACATTGTGTGTTGACATTCCTACAGTAGAACCAAAAACTTGGATTGTAACACTTTCATTTTCAATTTTTATAACTCTACCTAATTCCTTATTTCCTCTTTCATCTTCTACTTCCACTACTTCCCCATATCCAACATCGTGAATATTTGAAAGTTTTAATAAAGCTCCTTCTATCTTATCCAATCGTAAATACTCTTTTCTCATATATATCTACCTCTCTATTTAGAGTATTTTTCTTCTAATGAATCATAATAATCATCTATATTATTGTTAAGAATTTCTATTCCCTCTAAATTATCATTTGGAATAGTATATTTCATCTTTATAACATCTTCAAAGAGATTTGGTTCTCTAACTTGAGAGATGGCAATTCCTTTTTTTATACAAGCAAGGCATCTTTCATAGAGATGATCTATAGTTTTTATCATTTCAAGCTGTTTTTTTAGAGGAACAAAGGTATCTTCTTTGTGAAAAGCATTTTGCTGTAAAAATCCAATTTTTATTACTTTAGAAATTTCCAGTACAAGTCTTTGTTCATCTGGAAGGACATCTTCTCCTACCAATAGAATTAAATCCTTCAATTTGTTTTCTTCAAATAATAGTTTCAACATCTTGCCACGCAAACCTACTATATCCTCTTTTAATTCTCCTTCATAAAAGTTCCTAAGGGTTTCTAAATATCCACTATAACTTGTAAGCCAATTTATAGCAGGATAATGTCTTGAATAGGCAAGTTCTCTATCAAGGGCTAAAAATACATTGACAAATCTTTTGGTGTTTTCCGTCACTGGCTCTGAAAAATCTCCTCCTGCTGGAGACACAGCCCCTATAATAGTTACAGAACCCTCTTTTTCATTCAATGTAGATACGTAACCTGCCCTTTCATAAAATTCAGCAAGTTTTGTAGGAAGATAAGCAGGATATCCTTCTTCTGCTGGCATCTCTTCAAGTCTACCAGATATCTCTCTCAATGCTTCAGCCCATCTAGATGTTGAATCCGCCATTATGGCCACATGATATCCCATATCCCTAAAATACTCCGCTATAGTTATACCTGTATAAATACTAGCTTCTCTTGCAGCTACAGGCATATTTGACGTATTGGCTATGAGAACAGTTCTTTCCATAATAGGCTTATTGGTTTTAGGATCTATAAGCTTTGGAAAATCTTCAAGTACTTCTGTCATCTCATTTCCTCTCTCACCACAGCCAATATAAACTATAATATCTGCATCAGACCACTTTGCCAATTGATGTTGAGTCATGGTCTTTCCCGTACCAAACCCCCCAGGAATAGCAGCAGTTCCACCTTTGGCTATAGGAAAAAACATATCTAATACTCTCTGGCCAGTAACGAGTAATCTACCTATAGGAAGTCTTTCCTTTACTGGTCTTGGAATTCTAACAGGCCATTCTTGATACATCTTTAAAGGGAACCTACTTCCATTTTCATCTTCCACTATGGCCAATTCTTCTTCTATAGAATACATCCCATTTTCTTTCACTTGGACGACCTTACCACTAACTCCAATGGGAACCATTATTTTGTGAGTAATAAGGGACGTTTCTTCTACAATAGCAAAAACTTGCCCTTCTTTTACGAGATCACCTACATGAATTAAAATATCTATAGACCATAGTTTTTCTTCATCAAGGGAAATAAGCCCAATCCCTTCTGGTATAAAGTTTCCAAATTCATCATTCATCTTCTTCAAAGGTCTTTCTATACCATCAAATATATTTTGAAGAATTCCTGGACCTAATTTCAAACTTAAAGGCTTTCCTGTAGAATATATGGCCTCTCCTTTTTTTAAACCTTCAGTTTCTTCATATACCTGTATAATTCCGTTGCCTTCCTCTATGGAAATCACTTCGCCTAAAAGCTTTTTTTCCCCAACCAATACCATTTCTCTCATCTTAAATCCTAGCATTTCTTCTCCTCTAATAACAGGACCATTTATCATACCTACTTTGCCCATTATATCAGTCAAGTATATCACCTGCTTTTTCTAATGTTTCATATAAGACTTTTCCAATTAAATATTTATTTTCTTCTATCTTCATTTTAAAAGTATCATCTATTAGATAAGTTTTATTTTCATCAGAAATCAAAAATCCTCCAATTATATTTTCCTCTGCTTGTTCAAATATAATCTTCTTGTTTAGCCTATTTGCCAAACTCACCATACTGCCACTGTATTTTTTATTGTCTTCCCATTTTAAATACAATATTAGGTCTTTTTCTTCTACTTTGTTCAATATACTTTCCAATTCTTGCAACAAGAAACTACCATATTCCTCGGAATCAACAAAAACCTTAATCTTTTCTTTTATACTTAAAAGGATATCTTCAAGTAACTCCTCTTTTTTGCTAGATATCTTCTGTCTTGCTTCTACTATAGCTTGAGATATTTTTTGTTCTTTTACAATTTCTCCATTCTTTTTTTTCTTTTCAATCATTTCATCTTTTTTAAGAAGGACTTTTCTTCTATGTTCCTCTAAGGCATTTTTATTTTTTTCTTCAATTTCATTAAGAAACTTTTCAGATCTTTCTTTTTCTTTTTCAAAAACCATCTTATAAAATATATTTAACTTATCCTCTACAGTAATCACAATTTTCACCTCAAATTTTAATACCTATAGATTCCCTTATATATTTAGTGATAAAATCTTTTTCTCTCATTCCATGTCTATCGGGAATAGTAACAATCAGCGGAATATTCCTTTTAAGCTTTATTTTAAGGACTTCTTCTTTTACATTATCAAATACATTTTCAGTTAAAAGTATCAATCCAACTTCTTTATTTTCTGTTGCTTTTTGAAGTTCCTTTAAAACATCTTCTCTTTTTCTTGCTACAACTCCATCTATTCCAGCTAATCTCATGCCAACTAAAGTATCCTCGTTGTCACCTATCAAAAAAGACTTCATATCTACAATCTCCCTAATATAAGGATTGATACTATAAGACCATATATAGCAATACCTTCAGCCAATCCAACAAATATAAGAGTCTTTCCTAATATTTGAGGTTCTTCTGATACTGCTCCCAATGCAGATGAACCTACTACACCTACAGCATAGCCTGCTCCAATAGTTGCTAATCCCGTTGAAAGAGAAGCCGCTATAAAGCCTAATCCCGAAGCTGCCTGTGCAGTAGTATTTTGTGCCTGTGAAAAATTAGGAACTAATATAACTATAGCTAAAACCAATAGTGGAATAAAAGAATATAAATTAACTTTAAGTATCTTTTTAAGTTTTTTCCTATTTGTATCTATCCCTTTGTACATAAAATATAATCCTGCTCCTATAGTCATCATGACCAAAAGTATAGTTGATATCATTATAAAAGTCATTTTCTCTCCTCCTATCATTATCATTAAAACTTCACTGATTTAAATTTAATGCCTTCACCTTCATAATACCTACTGAACAACTCATAGTATTCAAGTCTCAAACCTTGAATAAAAACTATCAATCCTTCAAGTCCAATTATGATTATATTTCCTATGAGTAAAACTATTATATTACCTACTTGAGTTCCTATCATCTTTCCTATAGTCTGAAAAGCTATAAATAATCCTACATGAGTAAGAGCAAAAGCTCCAACCCTTATGAAAGAAACTGTACCACTGAGCATACTCAAGAGAGTCTCCACTATGGAAAAACCATTTTCAATATAGTAGCTTGAAGCATCTCCCTCATAAAGAGGTCTTCTCTTCAAAAGAATATTGGCAAAGGGTTCTTTAAAAACCATAAATACTATGAAAATTACACACAATATTCCTCCAAGTTTCTCAGGAATAATATTTTTACCTAAAAACTTTCCACCTACGAGAAGAAGCAGGAGTACATAAAACAAGAAACCTACAACTCCATCTCTTCCAAATAATCCTTCTTTTAAATCCTTTCTCTTGATGCTATTTAAAATACTATATATATAGCTTATCAATATGAGAAATATTCCTATAACTACTGCACTCTCTAAAACCATATTTATATTCTCAAAAGGTCGAATTAAGAGAGCTGGAATCACATCTTCAAATCCAAAAAACGCACCATAGAGTACCCCAAAAATCATCGAGCTAACCCCAAGTCTTGTAAGTATCTGTCCGAATATTTTCTTATCTCGTGCCTTCGAAAGCAAAATGCCCCCAATCAATAAAATCATTCCCTGACCTAAATCTCCAAACATTGCACCAAATAAAAACATATAAGTAATGCTCAAAAACGGTGTTGGATCCAATTCATTATAAGATGGCACTCCATACATATTCACCAATGTTTCAAATGGTCTAAACAACTTGTTATTTCTCAACTTTGTAGGAATTTTCATCTTAGATAATTCATTTCTTTCATTAAAAATAACTAGTGGTGCTTCATATTTAGATAAAATATCTTCTATACTATCTCTATCTACATTTGGTACCCAAGCCGAAAGATAAAAAAAGTTGTTGGAATAGGCCATATCCTTCTTTGCTTCTTCTATTTTATCTCTAACATAAATATTAGCTAAAAAACACTCAATTTCTTTTAAATAATCATCTTTTAATTTATTTAATGAATTCTCCAATTCATTTATCTTATTTACAATTTCTTTTCTCTGTATTTCTATCTTCTTTAATATCTCTTTTGGAGTACCAGATAGATATTCAGGAACATCTATTTCTTTAAAATTTAAGGATTTCAAAACCCTCTCTGATTCTTCTTTTACATCGTTGGGATATATGATTAAGTATACTTCTCCGTCTTTACTGCTACCTGTATGAAATACTATCGCTAATATATTTTCATAGTTTTTTTTAAGTTTCAATCTATCTTCTTTAGAAAGTACACCAAAAGTATAGCTAAAATATTCTAAGTTTCTTAAATCTGTAATATTTACATCTATATCTTTTATATAAATAAAGTTTTTATAAAATTCATCTATTTCATTTAATTTTTCTTTTTCCGAATTGAATTCCTTATAAGGAGTAATCAATTTATCATATATAATATGAAAAGACTTCATAGACTCATCCAAATTGTATTTTTCATTTAAGCAACTTAGATTTGGAAGTAACCCTTCTCCATATATGTTCTTCAATTCATCTATCTTCTTTGAACAATCTTCGCAATAGCTTTCATCGATAAAAGGTGTAATAGAATTTAATTCTATAAACTTCTCTACATTTTTACCTCCTACATTGAACATAAAGCTATTTTCTTCTATTTGTTTTAAAGAATTTACAAAACTTACTTTTCCCGAAAAAATTAAATCCTTTACCACATTATCCACTTCATCTATATTTCCTATAACATTCATCATAGACATCTTTTCAACCGCCACTAAAAATCACTTCCTTAAATTTTCCTTATAAGATATTTTTTTCCCTCATCTAAACTTAGTCCATATCTTACGGCCTCTATAGTTGAGTAGAGATCCCTTACTTCATACTCCAAAATATGAATATAAGCTATAGATACTGTAATATCCATTTTCCCCTTTCTATACATTTCCATAAACTGAAAGTAAATATACCTTTCAATTCTTCTTTCCATGAATAAATCCACATCTTGTTCCGTATCAAATAAAAAACTATATTTGGAATTAAGCACTTTCCTTATGAATTCCTCTTCATTAGAATAACAAAATTGTTTTAAATCTTTATAATTATATTTATAACCACCGTCAATGGTATAATTTATAAGCTCCTCTGGAAATAGATGATAATATTTAATTCCTCTATACATCCATTCTAAATTGAGTAAATCAATATTTTTTCCCAGAAAATTTTGAAACAATTTTAAATCTTTCTTTTCCAATCTTAATCCCTGTTTCTTAATATTTTCAAAATAGAGTCTGTCTAAACTCATCTCCATATAAAATAACATCTTTCTATTTTCTTCATCTAAATAGGACTTCAATGTTGGATAATATATGGTACCATTTAAGTTTTCAACAAATTCTTCTACATCCTTCGAGGTAGATAAGCTTTCATAATTTAAATTTCCATATTGCATATCAGAAATAGTATAGATATCCTCTCCCCTTAAAAAGGCTCTTAAATAAATTTTTAAATCCTCTATTTCATATCTCATAAATATTACTTTAAACAACTTTTTATATTCTCCAGTAAAATAATGAAAAAGTTTTTCATATTGAGAAATCATGTACTTCTTAATCAACTTCTCTAATTCACTTCTATGAATACCAGTTGTATTTGTTCTTTCTAAAATTATTCTATAATTTGTATACTCTTTTAAGTAAGAAGCAATTTCCTCTATAGACTTGCAGTTAAAAAGATTTATAAAATCTTCATCTGTAAGAAGCTTCCCATTTAATACTCTTATCTTGGTATTTATTGCTGTAAATCTCCTCTCATTTTCCATAGTTTCAATTCCCTACTCCTTAATACCAAATATTTGTCTAAAAAGTTCAGTCTCTATCTTTTCTTTCTCATCTTTATATATCTCTTCCATTTCTTTACATACAAAATCTGCTCTCTCTATAAGTTCCTTTGATTTTACTTCTCCTTTCGCTACAATGCTTTTATAAATACCTTCACCTTCTTTTTCAGCCTTTCTTGTTATTTCCACCTCCAAATTATACATTTCTTCTTTTAGTTTCTTTTCTTTTTCTTCTTTTATATCTTCTATCTTTTTTCTAACATTTAAAGCCTCTTTATCGATTTGAATTATCTTATCTACTATATTTTCCACTTTCATCACCTCATGAATAAATAATTATACTCCTTATATAATTGTTGTAAAATTACATTTTATGTATTAATCCACCTCTGTAAAGAATTTTATTTCATTTAATCTTATTCTTTGAAATAAAACACATATTATCACACTAAATCTTTAATTATTAAATCCAATTGTAATTTTTTATTTTTGACAAAAATTAATTATCATATACTTACATTGATACATCTCTGCACCCTTAAATAAATACTAACTTTTTTACCTTGATTTCTCTTCTGTATAACCACTTAAGTAATTCCTTATAACCTTCCTAAAATATAAATGCCTAATGTGGCTTCGCAAAAATTTTTTCAAATTTTCGCAAGTTATTTTTCAAAAATAAAGGCAACCAAACCAACTTTGGCTACCTTTATTTTAACATAATTATTCTTTTTTAAAATTTAATTTCACCTGTCAACATATACTCAGCTACCACTACCCTGTAATCTTCCGGAACTACTTCTTTAATCGAACCTTCTATGGGCTCTAAATCCCATTTTTCAGCCTTAACTACTACACCGTAAGCCTTTACTTTCCAAGCCTTCATTATTTTCCACCTCCATTTACTTTGTCTTCTATTGCTGTAAGCCTATCATCTATCTCTATTAATATTTCATAAATATCAGCAAGTGCTAATTCTGATTTTTCCTTCTTCTCTTCTTTTATTTCTGATAATTGCTTTTTATTTATGACTTTCATTATTCATAAGCACCTCCGAAACCTTTTATTGTTGCTGTTCTATCATCTTTACTAGCATATAACCTTTTGTTTACGGGATCGTATATACCTCTTTCAATGTTTACACTATCGACCGTATCAAAGTTTTCAAAGAAAACATTGTTTGTGAAATTGTTTAATGCAGCATTCTTAAGAACAGCAACCTCTACCGCTAGACTTACTATATCACTTGTATTCTTAACCGTTTCATTATTTGCATCATATATACCTCTTTCCATCTTGTTTAATAGTCTAGCACTAACTGGGGTTCCTTCTTGTATTACTTCCCCAGTTTCAACATCAGTGACATGATCCACCCATTCTGTCATTTCATATTTTCCCATTACTTCCACCACCTTTATTATAAAGTTACAGTTACCCTTATGTTAATTCCCCATTTGTCGGCTGATTTAGCTTCATTTAGAAAATTATAATGTCTCCCTTGAGTTACTTGAGATGTTATATCTTCCCAAGTTGGCACATCATCATAAGCATTATTACAAGCTTCTATTTTGGGGATACTTCCCTCTGGCAATACCCATGATGGAGTAACCAGGACTTTTGTTGCTTTTATATCAGTTTCAAATGGATTCTTTAATGTAAACTTTATTTTATCCTCTTTTCTTTCAAACTGAAATATTCTTACTGACGTAGCTCCATTTGTATCTGTAGCTTCAATTTTTACAATATGATTACCATTTGTTAGTTTATGCCACTCTTCTATTGGCATTTCAAACTTATTTGTAGCTCCAAGTTCAGGAACGTAGGTTCTTACCACTTTATTGTCTATCAATTCTTTCACTACAACCGTATCGTTTTCTACATCTGTCACTACATACTCTCTACTAAATGGTGCCATTATAACTCCTAGTTCATCATCTGTTCCAGATATGGAGGGTGCTGTGTTCGTTCTTCTGAATGTAAAAGTTCTATACGCCACTCCACCATTTGGGTCTTTTGCTTCAATAGTTATTGTGTTTGAAGAATTTAAGGGTAATGAATATAGTTGTTCATTTGTAATTAGTATTGTTAATTCTTCATTCCTTGGTGCATTGTTTAGCGTTCTTATAATGCTTCCATTGATTTTTTCAGTAACTGTCAACGCATCACTGTCTGGATCATCAACATTGTAAATAATTTGAAAACCTTGGTTTTTATCTCCAATATTCTGGTCTGACCCAGAAATTGTTGGTGCTGCATTAACACGTTTGAATGTGTAACTTCTTTTTGCTATTCCACCTTTATTGTCTGTAACCTCAATAGTTACTATATGTGTTCCGAGTGAAAGAGAGTAAGTATCAATGTTGATTATATACTCCTTTTTTCTCTGTGCTGGACTAATAGCCTTTATTTCTGTACCATCTATTTTTTCTTTAATTGTCAGTGTGTCAGATGTGTCAACATCATCTATTTGATACCTAATTTCAAAGCTTGTATTTTTATCCCCAAGATTTTGGTCTGACCCAGAAATTGTAGGCGAATTGTTCCATTGAATAATATAACAACCGTCAGAATCCATACTATCAGATACAAAGATTTCAGATTTCAGATTCAAAGCAGGACGAACCCCATAGTTGCCATCGTACGCATTGTAGTAACTCAACCCACCCGACGAAATGACAACGCGGGAAACGTAGGAGCTGCCGGAGTCCGGAGACCTTAACCAGTAATACCAAGGTTGTGTTGAGCTTAAACCACTATTTGTATATTCGCTGTTAGCCACCGCCTCAGCTGTTGGGTATGCTTTTCTGCTTTCATCATTAATGAAAAGCGGAAATATATCTCCTTCTTCTATTCCATTTTCTGTTCCTAAACCTACCTCAAATTTTGATGGTAAAAATACCTTGTCTGTTACTGTTTCATATCCTCCACCATCAGTTACGGTATTTTTAACCACCTTTAGCGTTGTTGGTAGAATAGCATTTTTAAAATTATCAGTTAAATACGCTAAAAGTCCTTTTTCTTGATCATATTCATTATAGTTACTCCAGACGTTAGCATCTGTTGGCGGAGCATCATAACTGTGTTGTGAAGTATACCATGATACTTTATCAGAATTAAGCCATTGTCTTATATTTGAATGTAAGTACCTATTGTTGCCATAGCTTTTTCTATTTGAATCCGGGTTATTAGCTTCCTTAGCATCAAAACACTTAAGAGATATTATTCTTTCGGTTATAAGTGTAACACTATTAGTAGGGTACCCTGAATGTTTTTTTGCTGCTATGGTAAATATAATATCTTTATTGTTATACCTAGAACCTACGTCTTTTACCTTCGCACCTACAGGCAAAGAACTTAGTAATTTAGCCATTCGTTTATCACTCCTTCTTGAAAATACTATTATATTTCTCATCCATATCTCTAATTAAATGATATGAATTGCCATGTTTAGCATGTCCCTTCCAACTATTGTATGAGGCATCTATCTTATCTTTTGTAATTCGTTCACAATCATATAGTTTCTTGAATTTTTTTAGTTTTCTCTTCATTCTTTCCTTTGAGTCTTTCCTTATTTTTCTTACTACCTTTCCTGTTGAAGTTATATAGGTATGAAACCCAAGGAAGTCTATACCATTTTTCAAAGGAAAAATTTGTGTTTTCTTATTAAGTTCTAGTTTAAGTTCCTCATTTAAATATTCTTCAATTTTATTTTTGCAATATTTTAGATATTCTTTGTCTTCATATATCAATATAAAATCGTCCATATATCTAATATAGTACTTAATTTTAAGCTTTTCTTTTACATAATGGTCAAATTCACTCATATAATATATAGCAAATAATTGGGAAGTTTGATTTCCTATAGGTATTCCTCTTGTCCCTGGAGTGCTATCTACTATCGTTTCAATTAATTCCATTAATTCATCCTCATCTACTTTTTTCTTTAATAACCTTTTAAGGACATCGTGATCTATTGAATTAAAATATTTAGCAATATCACACTTTAATACATATCCATTAATATTGCTTTTTCTATAAAATCTTCTTAAGAACTCTTCAAGCCTTTCCAGCCCTTTATGCGTGCCCTTGTTTTTTCTAGAAGCATAGTTGTCATATATGAAATGTGGTTCAAGAACATCTTCTAAATAGTAATCACAAAGGCAATGCTGAACCACACGATCCTTGAAAGGTAGACTTTTAATTAGTCTTTTTTTAGGTTCATAAACATAAAACTCATTATATTCTCCAAGTGTATATGTTTTTGTATTTAGCTGATAGTATAAAAAATATGTGTACTCCAATGCATTTGCCTCATATTTTTTAGTTGTATTTTTCCATCGTTTTCCCTTTCTAGCCTTTAAATAAGATTTATATAAGTTTTCAAATGTAAATGTTTCTTCGTACTTCATATAGCCTCCTTGCTGTATATAGCTTAGACGTCTTTAAAGAAGCCCTTACATCAGCAATCGTGTTTTCGCCTTTATGGCAGGATATAGGCTCCTTTGTTGGATGGGCCACTGTTTTCGATATTATATCTACTCAGTCTCGGTATTCCATCAAATCAGGACGAACCCCATTGTTGCCATTGTACGCATTGTTGTTACTCAATCCACCCGACGAATTGACATTGCGGGAATCGTAGGAGTTGCCGGAGTTCGGAGAATAGCCCATACCCTAGTTCACTATCTAGTTCTATTCATCCATGCTGCTACTAAATATTTTACATCTAAACATTTTCTTGTCCATATTTCGCATTGATGTTCATTTATATAACCTTTGTTTAAACTAAGCTCTACTAATAATAATAGCACTTTGATATTACTTAATATATTGATCTGATTCTCTCTTCTGTATTTAATTGGTATTTCATTGGTTTTTAAAATCTCTGTACATATATCTATGCTTAAATTCTGCATTCGATTTACAAAACTAAATCTAGCTTTTTTAGGAAAATATTTTGTATTATCTGTAATATTTAATGTATAGTCTACTAATTCCTTTGCTTTCACAAGTACAGTGAGCTCTTTATTTCTTGTATCAACAGTTCTTCCTATACAAGACACCTCTTTCCCCTAATTTCTTTTATTAAGTTTGAATCTCCATAAAAATTAAATTCGTTCTCTTTTATCTCTAAGACCCCAATTTCACCAGTTCCTATTATCCTTCCTTTGATAATAAGACTATTTTTAATACCATTACATTCATTGCAGACGGGAAGTATTTCATAAAATAGATTAGGTATTATGCAACTTAACTCTTTATATGTGCATATAAATCTATACGGCTTCCTGTTCATCTTTAGACATGTCCTCAACTATCACTTCCTCTAATCTGCATCTATATCTTATTAGGTGCCCTTTAGCCTTTGATTTTATAAAACTTTTTGTAGGTTTTGTTGCGAATTCACCATCGCCATCAACTAAAATAATATCTGATATTTCACCTTCAATACTATCATCAAAATAAAGGTATATCCTCGCCTCGTCTTCCGCCATAACTTTTTTATAAATGTCTATTTCCTTTTCTTGGCCATTTATTTTGTATTTTGCTTTTGCTATTGAATTAATCCCTATTCTAAGTTGTTTCTTTAGCCATTCTTCCTCGAGTTTCAACTTTGTCTTTATTGGTTCATTCATGTATATTCACCACCCTTTCTCCTGCCTTAAGCGTAGAAACTTGTTTATAGTTTTTCTCTTGAATAGACTCGTTCCCTGAATATCCAGCTTTAATTACTATGGTTCTTGCTAGTATCTCCTTTGTAGGATATTGTCCTGCTATTATCTGCCCACATCTACCGTATTCCTTAGTTTGTGCTCCTTCATCGTTTTTGATTTTGGCTACCGCTAGTACATCTTTTAGTTCTGCATATCGGTAGTAACTGTATTTATCTTCAGATACTCTTATGTCTCCAACAAGAGGATAACTGTATTCTTGTGAATCTTGCCTTATACCTTGTCCTAAACTGACTTTCACCTGACTTCCAATTGTTGATGTATATGGATATTCCCCACATAAAATAGTATTACAAAGAGGATACTTACTATAGAAAGTTTCCGTTGCTGTTTTTATTGCAATTGTACTTGGTAAATCTAAGCCATAATTAGGCTTTGAACTTGCTTGCTTTACTTTTATTACTTCATTGTGTATTACATCAATATCTTTATATTTAACTTCATCTTTCAAGTAGATTACAAATTCAGCCCATCTTTCAGGGTCTTCTTTATATAGTGGAATTATTTCCACATCTTCATATCCTAAACTTTTAATTGTTTCAACTATTCCATTGTATGTTCCAGCCAATTTTGCTATTTTAGGCTTTGCTAATATTCTCCTTCTAAATGCTTCATCATCTTCATCTGGAAATCTTTTTATTTTTCTACCTTCGCCATGCTTATCCAATGCCTTACCACTTGCAGTGCCTATTAAGGCTTGTCTTCTGACTAAAAATATCTTTTCTTTTGCTTTATCTAATATTTTTGCAAAAGGTTTAAAAAACTTATATACATCACTTTTAGATTCTTCTTTTACTCTCAATGGCTTATGTGCAAGGTACCATAGATACTCCAAGAAATTCATTGTTTATTCTCCTTTACAATATTCAGAGTTATTTCCCCAGGCATTATTATTTTTCTCATATCAAGCAGTATGTCTTCTTGAGGTTTGTTTATTACTACATTTACTACATTCTCAATACTCATTAAATCACTATTGATTTTTGACTTATATAATTTGTTCAATTTGTTACCTTCAGATACTTTAAAGAGACTTCTTATTACATTCATTGCTTCTTGTCTTATCTTGTTTTCATCTCCGAAAATATTGTCTATCATTAAAGTGATATCTATATCCTGATAAGTCGGATCAGGACCATAGACTAAAACATTGTCATAAGGGCCTTTTATTTCATCTGCTTTTTCTCTGACTTTTTCAAGAAGGGTTTCGGTCGGAAGCCCATTTGCTCCCGTTATTACTACATCTATAGTTCCTTGACCTCTTGGGTGCATGTCATCAATATTTACAACAACCACACCTTCAATTTTAGATATATGCGACTTATATGTTCCAGCGGTTGGTTGTGTTGCTAGCTCGTCCCAAGCATTTATACTTCTTTCCCTTAACGATTCGTCTTCTTCTGTATCTGTTCCTTCCCTTGTTAACCAATCTATTTCATTTGTTATATAATCTATTCCTGAAATATGTTGTAAAGAGTATTTAATCATTCCCGGAGGAACATTGTATATAGCACCAGGAGATTCTGCTAAAACAGGTACTAAAACTTTAAGAGCATCTTTGTCCATCACAACATTTTCTTGTGAAATATATCTTAATTCTTTGCCATACATATCCATATCTGTTTTAAATATATTGCCTTTTTTAATTATTTTAGCTTGACCATCTGTACTATTCCTTCCAACCGTTATTTTTCCCTCTGCTCTTATAGCATTTTTTCTTTTTCTTCCAAAATCTGCTGCTTTGATATCAAGCCAAATCCCTTTAGCATCAGTTATAAAAATCTGTGTCACTACAGTCCTTAATAATTTGTAAAGCTCGTTTATGGCTTTCAAGAAAATCATTTCTAGAGCCTTAAAAATTTTCCCGTTTCTTAAATTCTTTATCTTAAAGTTATCCTCTTCAAGCTCTGTTTCAATCTGTTCACGCATTTCCTCTAAGGTAGGCACTGGTAATATTTCATCTAATTCTTTTTCATCCATTACACATTCACCACCTCTACTTTTACTCTATCTGCAATATCAATTTCTAATTCAACTGCTTCTCCCATGGCTTCAAACTTTACGATGATTTTAATTCTTTCTAAATTCCAAAATAATACTTCAACTTCTATTGAATTTGGATCAACAAACTCATTAAGTGAAAGCTTATCCTGAATCCTATTTGTTAATTCCAGTTGAGTCAACTCATCTCCTTGAGCATGCATGAACTTTAATAATCCATACCCATATTTTTCATCGTAAAAGAGATCTCCTGGTTCGGTTATTACCTCGTTTTTAATTTCCTGAACTAGACATTCAAACCCAGTAACGACTTCAAAATCACCGTCTAAAGCCCTCACGAAGTCACCATCTACTAATAAAATATCTTCTCCAATCATTTCTTCTAATTCTTTAATACTATCCATCCTAATCAACCTTTCTTTCCACAAAAGGCCTACTCAAGTCATTGTAATAAAACCCAATCCTAACAATGTCCCCAACCTCATACTTTATTTTTGCATATATTTCTTGAGTGTAATTTACTGCTTCTGATGTGTCAATCAACTTAATGTCCACTTCATCTAACTTGAATCTGTTTAGAGTTTTAACCTTTGGTATCTCTGGATAATCTTCATCAACATTTCCGCCTTTATCAAGTACTCTAATGTCTACATATTCTCCCTCTCCATGCACCTTTGTCACTTTTGCATACACAGGATAATATATTGACTGTAATGCTGGATATTCTTCCTTTAGTATTTTTTTTACTGTTTTATAAATCATATCTTGAAGCTTCATTCTTCATCCTCCTTGAAGTATATTTTAGTTCTAGGAAACCCTTTATCATTTACTAAAAAATGGACTTTATAAACTTCAAATATTCCTTCAACTCTTGGATGTTGAACGCTTATTTTATGAGAATGTTTTATATGTGGTACCGATATAGTCTCTATCATCCAAAATCCATTCTCATATTCCATATTGATTATATTTTCCCCAAATGTAAATTCATATATTTTCTTTTGTTTAGGTTTAATTCCCCAGTAAAATATTTTCCCTTGACTAAAAAAGAACCTTTCCTCAATATTCCAAGTCCTATGAATCTCATTTATCAACTGTATTACATTTTTTTGCGAAATAGGGATTATAGATTTCTTTGTAAATAAATCCTGATTCAATTCGTATTTGTCTATTCCAGCCTTATCTAATCCATACATCAATATCTCTTGTGGTGAAGTATTTAAGAATGTTTCTGTTATTTTTGTCTTTTCAAGCTTTTTCATTTCATCTTTAGCTACTATCTGGTCCATTAATGTGTTCCCATTATTAACCGTCTTATCAACATATCCTTCAAAAACTACTTCTTCATTCTCATCCTCATAACCAAGGAATATATTAACTTCTTCCATTTCCTTAAATTCAGTCGCTTCAACCATTTTGTCTGTAAATGATATCTTGGCCCAATCAAAATAACTTTCCTTAGATGAATATACATCTAACTTTATGCCTTCATTTAGATGATATTGTCCTATTTGAACTTCCATTGTAGGATAAAAATACTCAGTATTTAACATTTTGCCACTTCCTTACAACATTTTTAGCATCATCATCTACAGCAGCAGTCTTATTAGCTTTTCCCCTATTATTATTTAAATATGACTTGTAATCTCCTTTTAAGCTGCTTGCATTACTTTTGGAGTTTTTATTTGCTTTTTTGCTCTTCTTTTTATTATTGTTTTTGCCTGCTTTGCCAGCTTTCAATGTAATAGGTATATACTCCCAAAATTCACATGTTACCAATAGAACGTTGCTTTTATTGTCTTCCTGAGTAGTAAGCTTTTTAAAAATAATTTTTCTTACACCTCTAGTATTTACATGCTTATTAACTATGTCAAATACTTGAGGTTTCCCTTGCTCCGGTTTCCTGAATAATCTCTGTATTTTTGCTAGCTGGGTATATTCATCTTCTTTATTGTTAGGTCTTATAATTAGCGTGAATTTCACTTTTGCATCTTCATACCCTGTAGCTTGTTTTGGTTTAACTGATTTTCCCTTAACGTCAACCTCATCTACTTTCGCATCTGATTCAACTTCTAACTTTTGGAATGTGCCAGGTAGTATAATCCCTCCAACCTTTACATCTCCAAAGTCTGTTGTGATGACTGTCTTACCCATATTAATCATCCCCATTTGATTCTGTATAATCTTCAAAATCCTTTATTATATTGAGTAAATCTGATAGTTCTTTTATTTGTTCCACTTTAACTTCAAAATGTTCGATTTTAAGAACTCTATCTTTATCGTTGTAATAAATTCTTTCTTTGTTTTCGGTAGCACTTTCTTTTATAACTTCTCTAAGATTAATTTTTTCATACTTTCTTTGTTGCAAATCTATCTTTCCAAGGTTTTTATTGTTTGTATTAGGAATAGATGAAATAGCATTTGGTATCCCAGCAAAAGCTAACTCGGTAGTTCTTTTTAATATTGGAGCCTCCATATTCATCCCCACCGACAATGCCTCAAATACTTTCCTTCCTGACAAAGTCAATTCAGATAAAGGCCCTTCTTTAGCATCTGAAAATGGAAGCATATTTCTAATTTTACCAAGTCCACTTTTAACTGCGTTTACAGGTGCCATTACTGCAGATTTTATTCCCTCAGCCATAGTTTCCATTATCTTTTTCCCTGAATCCTTAAATAAGTGTAACTTTTCATGAACTGCCTCTCTCATATTCGCTATCGTGTCTGAAAAAATATTTCCTAACCCTCTAAAAATATTTCCAAACCCTTCTACTACCCCATAAAATACTCCAGATATAAAGCTCGATACCTGTTCGAAATTCTTCCATAAAAGGTATATTCCTGCTGCTAGTGCTATTACCCCTGCAATTACCCATGTTATAGGATTAGCTAATAATGCAGCTGTAAAGGACCATACTCCAGATACTACCTTTTTTAGCACTCCACCAAATTTTAAGAAATTGCTGATACCACTAGTAATTACCATACCACCTACACCGAATACTGCTAGAAAGCCTCCAAATCCAGTTATTGCAACTCCTATGACCAACGCAACTTTCATGAGTACTTCAACCAATTTTTCATGCTCTTGAACCCATGTAGTGATTTTCATAACATGCTCACTACCTTTTTCCAATAGTTTCCCTACTGTAGGGAGTAAAGCTAACCCGATTTCTTCTTTTAAATTTTGTACCTGTTGCTTTAATAGTTCATACCTAGCTCCAGGATCCTGATTCATTGCATCAGCCATTTCAGTAGCATACTTTGTTCCTTCACCCATGACCCCATATAAATCCATTATGTTTCCTTGGAGATCGTCTGTCTTGTTATATAACAAGTCTATTAATTGTACAGCTTCAACAGTTCCAAAAGCTTTTTGCATTTCCATCTTCTCTATTGCATCTATTGTATCTCCATATTTTCCCCTTAATAAGTCAAGTATCTCAGGCATCGATAAGAGTTGATTATTAGCATCAGTAAACTTTAATCCTAGTTCTTCTCCAGCCTTTGCAGCAGTCTTCAAAAACGCATTATACTTTGTACCTGCTTCACTTCCCGACATTGTAGCTTGTAGCATGCCAAGAATAGAAAGTTGTTCTTCTAACGGTACATTGGCAGACGTAGCACTTCCCCCAAGTCTTTCTATTGCTCCAGCCATTTCTGAACCATCTGTTTTAAATTGTTGAACTGATTTAGCTATTCCTGAAGAAAACATTTCTGCAAATTCTAAATCACTTAAGTCACTATAAAAGTCCTTGTATATACCATATCCAGTTGCGAATAAACTTGTCATTTCATCAGTGCTTGCTTTCGTTGCTTTTGCAGTTAGTGCTGCTATTTTAGTATATTCTGCTACTCCTTCATCTGAAAGACTAGCTATTCCAGATTTAATACTATATGCTGCTGATATAAATTCATCTTTTGTTGTTCCAGACCAAGTATTAGAAAAATCAGTTGCTGCCTTTTCTAATGTCTTTAAATCTTTTAAGCCCAAAGAAGCTACTTCTCCTAGAGCTTTTTGAGTATCAAAGGTGGCTTCCACAGGTTCAAGGACTTTTTTTGTCATCTGTGCCCCTGCTGTACTTATTGCAGCTCCTTGCTTAGCCATACTGGCAAAATTCTGTTGCATATTATTTAACTTTTTAGTAGTATCATCTAAAGATTCATCTACTTGTCTTGATGGTCCTGTCAAGTTATCTACCATATTTACAAAAAGCGAAAGCTTAAATATAGTTTCTAGTCCTATTTTAGCCACCTCCTCAATATGTTGTAAGTATTTTCTAATAAGGTATAATGAAAGTAAGGGGGGATGTATATGTTCGGACTTCAATTTACTTTAAAGATGTTGCTTAATGTTTTTGCTATTCTTGTTTGTGCTATAGTACCATTTTTCATTATCTTGTTTTTATTTTGCGTTCCATATTATATATATTTGGGTTGTTATATAGCAAAACACGATCTCCCAAAAGATTTTAGAAAAACTAATTCAGTGTGGAAAGAAGTAAAAAATGCTGCAAAATTATATTGGGATCTCATTAGATTTAAGAAACCTACTTTTTAGGTTTCTTTTTTTATTCTTCACCAAACACTTCATTTAAAGCTTCTATAAATACATCCCTTCTCATTTCTCTTGCTATCTTTGCCTTTGCTACATTTAGTGCAAATTCATCAATGTTCATTTCATAAACTTTTTCTAATTTGATTCCTAAAAAACTATAGATAAGAAGTCCTCCATAAGCTACTCCATCTTCTTTTATCTCATCGAATTTCTTATCTATAGTATCGTTAAATTTGTGGTATCACTAAGACCCATGAGTCTCAAATATTCTTTTGCAATAGATGAAGCGGCTGCTGGGTATTCTTCTAGTATTTTCTTTAGCCCTTCTTTATCTTCATCTACAACTCCCGATATAACTAAATTTTTAAATGCTTGTGAAGGTTTCTTTGAAGCATCCTTTATGAACCTATCATAGTCCTTTGTTGAAGGTTTTCTGAAGATAAAGTGGATTTCCTTGTCTTCTCCTTCACTATCAACTACAGTTGATGTAATTTGATATATGTCCCCGTATTTTTCTTTTAGCTCCTGCACTCTTGTCTTTTTCATATCATCCATTTAAAACACTCCTTTTTTTGAAAATTATCTTGCGATTATATTGCTTTAACACCATTCCAAATTATTACACCTGAAACCAATAAATCTAAATCTACTTTTATACTTTTATCTCCTTGAGCAGCTTTAGCAGAGTTTTTTGAAAAAGATACATTTGGTAATACATCAGTCACTATCGGATAATTATCATTTGCATAACTAACTATAATCTTTGGAATTTCAACTTCATACAATGCCATCTTTTGTTTCTTGCAATACTCAAGGATCTTATTAAATTCTTCCCTGGATAAGGATAGCTTTGCATTTGGTTTATAGTTGCCTGTTCCGTAACCCTTTGGTTTTGAACCCCTGCCATACTGCAATTCTTTTTCTAGTTCATCATCATAGCTTATTTCTAATACCTCAATGTCCCCTAATCCAGGGAGTTTTATATCTACATCTGCCCAGTCATATCTCTTACCATTTACTTTCACATTATCACCATCCTATCTTATGCAGATTTCCTAAAAGGATTTTCCATAGCAAACTCTACTTCAATTTCTCTTAGAATTGCCATTGGTACAACTTTGGCTTTTACTTTTATTTTTGAAGTTCCTAAGATATCTTGTCCTTCAGGTATTATTATTCTTCCTGATACTATTTCTTTATCCTCTACCATTCTCTCTAGGGGTATTTGTATAAATTCTCTAAATTCTTCAATTGTTCCATCTACATCTGTAGGATCAATTTGTATTTGCATATTAAAGAGAGATTGTTTCCTTATTTCCCTTACTGCTTTATTAGCAGTTCTAACTATCTCAGCATATTGATAATCAGAGCCATCTATAGCCGCCATCCTTGCGTTAGTTACATAGAACCCTTCTAATCCTATATACTTTCTAAAAGTCACAAACTTGGCTTCATCAAGTAATGGTATATAAGGTTCTATACCTTCAGGTTTTAATTTAATGACACTGTTTAGTGGGAACTCTCTAACTTCACCAATGGATCGGGAAACTTTAGCTTTTGGATAAAGTCCGGTAATAATTCCTCCGCCATTTGAATCCCTTGTAGTTCCATCTAATGCTGCCATTTCACTTCTTGCTGCTACTATTTGTAATCTATAGTTAGTTACTTTGTTTCTTGCTTGTATTAGACTTTGTACATATTCATCTAGTGATTCACCTTCTTTTTTATTTCTAGCTTCACAAACTGCAAATACAGGTTTGAAATAGGTATTGAATAAATTATCTGTTTTTGCTGCTACCGCTGCCCACATAGCCATATCAGATTCTCCTACTATGTGTATATACTCAAATTCTAACGTTAAATCTTGTACAACTTCCAAAGCTTCCAATACTTCTTGATTGGACATCTTTGGAGCAGTAGTCCTAAATGTGTAAATGTCTCCCGTTACAAAGCTTTTTGTTGGTTCAACTGATTCAGTAAATTCTATTGTTAGTCCAGTGTTGTAAACTTCAACTTTTCCTTCCATAGGAATTGTTTTTTCTCCTGTAAAACTATCTCCACCGTCAATTGAATATCTATAAGTAGCTTCATTTAAGGCACCGCTGGAAAGTATCTCTAATACTATTTCATAGTCATTATTAGGCTTTCCTATAACTTTATGTCCTGCTTCTCCTGAACCTATAAATTTTATCTGTCCAATTTCCCCTGGTATAGTTCCCTCTGTTGGTATGCAATACATTGTTCCTGCTCCAGCTTGAATACTATCTAAACAAGCATTTGTTAAGGGGCTATATCCAAGCTTTTCTCTAATTTTGTCAACTTTCATGGTTGAATTTATTACTGTCATTTTATTTTTTTCTGCTGTAGAAACCCCAATTTTGACATGTATTCCATCACTATTTACAGTCGAAAGCCCAAGCCCGCCATCTTCTATGTGAACTCTTACATCTCCAAGGTTGCCCATCTATTTCACCACCTTATCTATTGGGGCACCTAAAAAGTTTCTAACAGATTCTAAAAACTCCTTTTCGGTTACCTTTTTGCCTTCAGACCATCCTTTGAAAGCTTTTACCCCTTCATAAATTTCATTTTTAACTTTGTGTTTTAACTTTAATTCTTCAATCGTTATGAGTTCTGATTGAATCTCTTTTTTAGCTGCCATTTAATCACTCCTTTTTTCAATCTCAACATCAATAATTTCAACTTCATTAACTTTGATAAATTCTATGTCTTTGTATATTCCTCCTACGAATTCTATCAGCACTTGAACTGCCATATTGCTTTTTAAAATACTGTCATTTTTGTCTACCCAGTCACTGTCCAATACATTTATTTCAACATAGTTTCCATTCCCATCATCAAGCCCTGTATCAATAATGCTAAGAAATTTACTAAAGGTTTCTTCTACTTTTTCTTCTGTATAATCCCCAATTATTACAGAGAGCTTTGTTTTCCTTATGAACTTCCTAGTCCTTTTTACTTTTGTTCCATCTTTTTTAATGTACTTCTTTTTTGAGCCATCTTTTTCAAACTTCTCTTCTTCAAAAATTATTGCTCCTACATTTACAGCTCCTGAAGCTTTTAATTCTTTTCCACTTTTGTATATTTTCCCTTTGACTCCAGCTTCTTTTAGTTTTTTTTCTAAATATGTTTTGTACTTACTGATCATAACAATACTCCTATTCAATGTATTCTTGGATAGCCTCTTCCATAGTAGCTTTTATTTCTTCCATATCTTCTTTTGAGATTCCTAAGAATTCTCTCTTAGGCATATCTATGTCAACTTCTTTCTTGCTTACCCACTTTTCATTGTAGATAAATTTCAAATATGGTTTATTTTTTGCTCGTATTGTGAATTTCCCACCTTTTTGATGAGTGCCAGCATATACCTTATTGGTTCCTACTACAAAACCTTCACTATTGGCTTTAGAGTGTATTGAATTTTTTAGGTCAGTACTGTCTGTTAAGGTTTGTCCTCCTTCTTCTGCTGCTCTTATTGACTTCTTCCACTTCTTTCCTTTAGGGTCTTCTTCGTCTTTAAATCTTTGGCGTGTGCTACTTCTCACTGCTTCACCAAGCACCTGGTTTAATCCTTCTCTATCAAATCCCTCTAAGTTCCTTATAGTCTTTTTAAACTTTTCAAATTCCTTGTCTTCAACTTCCATTCTTATACCAGGCATATTACATTCCCCTCATGTTATTTCTTGAAAATATTTTAGTGTTTGATGTTATTTTAAAACTCGTATTTGCTTTCTTACTTTGATTTTCGATTCCAATATCAACTGTCCCTTTTGCAACATTTTCAAGAAACTTTATAGCATTTTTATATCTAATTAATAAAGTATTTTCTCTGTCATCCTCATCAATTCCCATCCTTGAATATACATTAAATATTGCTATGTCTTTTGAAAGCTTGTTTATTATCTTAGGTACATTTTGTAAGGGGGTTGGATACCTCTTATTGAGGTATCCGTCTATTTCACCATCTGCATCGGATATAGCTTCTTCTATTACAGGTAGTATAAGTTCCTCTCTTTTTTGTTCGTCTTCTATATAGTCAATCCCTAAAATTGTGTGTATTACTTCATCCTTGATCATTTTTCTTACATCTTCAGGCGTGCAATACATCAATATCACCTCTAATTTATGCTGGCATACTCTTTGTTCCAGTAGACCCAAATGCCAATTGCCATAATCCATAACCTGCATTATCTCTAGAATCAGCACCGTAAATAAATTGTTTTTGGAAAAATACATTGTCATCATCAATGTTGTCTTTTGCCACGAACTGTGGTGCTTTTCTTTGTTGGAAAATTAAAGGTCTGATTGGTCTTGAAACATCAAGTAAGAACCACGCATTTGGTACATCTGCCAATTCAGGTACCACTAATAGTTCAGAAGTTCCTTTATATATATTAACTTCTCCATCTATTTTTTCAGCTGTTAATATTTTCTTTGCCATATCCTCATTTTGTGGAGAAACAACCAGTAAATTTGGATTGACCTTTATTACTTTTCCTTGATCATCTTTTAATGACCTCATCTGTGTCCTTGCAGCACCATATGATCTTGGTTCTAGTTTGAACTCAGATTTATTGGATTGAGTACCAGATTTTCCTTCTTTATGACTTGCAGAAAAAAAAGTTTGTCCATCATAACATTTTTCTTCAAAGCCCTTTAAAAGCAATTCAAAAACCAATTCATCTGGATGAAGCTTTGCAGACTCTCCTATTTGTTCTATAAGAGGTCTGTAAACTCCTATAGTGTCATCTTCTATATCGTTTCTATCTACTCCTATAGTAACTTCAAAATCCTTATTTTTGATTGTGTAATCATATGCAGATAGATTTTGAATTACTCTATCTCCTATCCATTCCCTCATTCTAGGAATCTTGCCTAACCATTTGTAGTTTTCTGAACCAGCACTAGATGGAATTACTGTTGCTACTTTAGTATGTTGTGGTTCAGCGTTTTCAAAAGCCTTATTAAAAATCACTTTAAAACTTGTATATATTCCCCTCAATGCTTGTTGATTTACTATCATTTGTCATTCCTCCCTTATCTAATTAAAACCCAAACTCCATCAGGTTCAATTTCTATTACTTTTCCTGCTTTAGCTCTCTTTCCAGTATCGTCAGTAGCTCCAACTGTTTCATCATCCACAATATAACAATCTTGTAGAACATGTTCCTGCTTAATAGTTCCATCATTTTCAAACTTGAAACATCCTCTTTTTACTTTTATAATCTTGTCCCCATCAACTCCTGTTGTATTGTCAATAAATTCTTCTGCTCTGCCAACAGATATAATAGTTGTATCAACTTTCCCAGGTACTGCATAACCAGCCTTTATTGCAACTAAACTTCCTTCATATATTACGGCTCCAGCCTTTACTGGAAGTACTAGAAAATCTGCTGATCTCTCAGGTGTATTTCTCCCTTGATTTAGTGCCATTATTCATCATCCTTTCCATATTTCTCTATTTCTTCTGATGTAATTCCTAGCTGCTTGTTAATGCTTATCTCCAATTCTGAATTTAGTTTTGGTGATTTTGTTTTCTTGTCAGTCAATTCTAATTCTTCTAGAGGTACTACTTGTGGTGCCTTGTCTACAAAGTTCTTAAACCCAGATGGGTCTTTAAGTGCATACTGTTTTGCCCAATCCTTTTGTGCTGGAGTTATTTTCCCTGTTGAAAGTGCCATTTTTACTAAATCTTCACTTTCCTTTTCTTGTATCTTTTCTTTAAGTTTAGTAAAGTCTTCAGCAGAAACATATCCAGCAGGATTTTTTAAAGCTATAATTTTTCCTTTCACATCCTCAACTGTAGCCTTTTCATCTAGTTCAAGTGCTTCAAGTATCTCTTTGTTTGCAACTATTTCTTCTTCATTGCCTTCAGGAGCTTTCTCGTTTTCAGCTAATTTTTTAATCGCTTCAATAATTTCTTCTTCTGTTGCGTTTTCATCAAGTCCTAGAAGCACCGCTAATTTTTTTAAAAATTCATTCATATCCTCTTTTCCTCCTTTTAAAAAATTTAAGTTATTTACTATTGGCTCCATACCGTCTATAGCTGGTGTATTGGTTAAAGCCACTGAATGTAGAACTATTGCTCTCCCATCAGATTTTCTTTTAAATATTACTGGAGAAAGGTATCTATACTCCTTATTTTTTAAGTACTCTTTAGCTCTATCAGTCCAATCTACCTTTGCCACTACTCCTTCATCAGTTAGTTTTAGATCCTTTATCCATCCAGCAGCAGGAGCCTCTGTTCCTTCTAATGTTTGGTGTTCATAATCAATAACCACATCAATTTGCCTATCTGTAAAATACTGTTGCATTTCTTTAAATGAAGTTTCATCTACTAAAAAATTCCCTTTCCTTGAATTCACATTCCCAAGAGGTAATATTTTTATGTTTTCAGGAACTCCATTTACACTTATACTTTCTGAAAGAATTAAATATCCATTTTTAAGTTTCATTTGGTAGTACATCACCTCTTATTTGTTTAATATAAACTTCTATCCTAATTCGTTCTAAAACCCCGTTACTCGGCGTTATTTTATCGTTACTTTTTGTTTAGGTGTAATTGTATTAAAAGGCATTGTTTTTATTCTAAAAAGCCTTTAAATTCGTTTTAAAATATATTTGACAATCACCTTCTTTTTTAAAGTATTATTTATATGTTTAAACCATAGTATTAATCAGCGTTAGCAACTTTTTCTCTTTTTTTATATGCTTCTCTTAAAGGCTTAGGCCACTTAGAAATGTCTGGTTCCCATGCTCTTTTAGCTGGATTATAATTAAATCCCTTATCTGGCAAAAGAGGTCTTGCAACTTGTCCTTCTGGTTCAACCATAAGTGGTATTTCATCTTCTATTTTCAATCCTCTGCTTTCAACTTGTCTTTGACTCAAAGTTGAAACTCCACATCTACATCTATATCCATTAGGAGGATACCAAGTATCCCAAAATTCATGATCAGCAGGGAACACTTTCCCATCTAGTGCCGCATGAGTAGGTCTTGTTCTGCTATCATTTACTGCATCATATTGCCAATATGGTCTTGCTTTTATTACTGCTGGACTTGTCATTTGTTTATAATGTCCTACATTGTAAGCAGTTTGAATGTTTGTTCTAAAAATGTTATCTGCTTGAAAGGCGGATAATCCTTCATATCCTTTTCTTTCAAGAAAGTCATTCATGCTATCTTTAAATTTCTTACAAGTTGTTCCCTCATCCAGTGCTTTTACTAGTTCTTTGTGAAACTCATTTAATATTTCAGCTGAAGAGTATCCCGAAACTGTAAAAGCTTTTGTTCTATATTCTCTTGCAATTCTATAATATTGACTTGATGTAATGGAGATTCTACCTTCAAAGTATTCTATTGCTTCTTCAAATTTTAAAGGTTCATTAACTATCTTCTGGATGTTCAGCATCTTCTCTCATCCTTCCCAGCATGTCAGCGGCAAACATTACTCTTTGTAATAGCTCTTCAAATTCTGCACTTGTCATTTCACCATATATCTTTTCAAGTTCTACTGGATCATCTAGTTTTTCTTTTATCTCTTCTAACGAATTAGAATTATCTATCAACCTTACTAAAGGTTTAAACATTTCTTTAAACAATTCTTTACTTTTTTCAGTAGCTTCATCAGCTAATTTATCTACTTCTTTCTGAAATTTAACAGAAGTATTCTCTTTTTTTGCAGTCTTATTTGCGATTATTTCAGTGTCCTTTAATATAGTTGGTGTTCGTGTAGGTGGAATTATTAGTTTTTGTCCATCTTCTGGCTTAGGTATACCAAACTTTTCGTAAACATGTTTTTCTGATACTGGTAACCCTATATCACTAATTAAGGTTGCATAAGTTTTGGCAGATTTCTCCAAGTCTTCTGGTGGCTCACTATGAAACTTTAAGTATGGAAGCCTTGAATCATCTCCAAAATTAAACATAACTAAAGGTTTTATCAAATCTCTTCTTATCGTTTGGGCCAATGCCTTTGAATCTGCCTCTACAAGGTCTTGTCTTACTTCTCCATGTGTTTTGCTTGCTGCATAAGAACCACTATTTCCTATTTCACTAGTTAAGGTTTGTCCTAATATAGCTTTTGAAATTTCTTTATTGCAAAAATCTGCAAGTTTTTCATATATATCTGATGTTGCTGTTTTATTACTATCTATAAATTCAATAGAAGCTCCTTCAGGAACTATCCCCGCTGCATCAGAACCAAGCGTAACCAACGCCCTCATTAAAGCATTTTTTTCATCTTCACTACTTCCTGGTGCATACTTTCCTAGTCTTAAAGGCATTCCATATACTTCGCAAAAACTTACCCAATCCTTTATATCGTAGTTTTTAAAAAGGTACATCCAAGCAACAACTCTTAGTACTCCAGCTTTTGTAATGTGCCCTGAACAAGCTTTATATTTGTGTATTATGAATTTATCCTTTGGCAACAATATCCCATTTGGCTCTTCGTCGGTAGCTACTCTCATATAACCATTTTCATCCCAAAAGAACTTTTTCTGATGTCTGTTTTTAATTTCCTTGACTAACACTTTTCCATTCTTGACTTCCCACATTATTTCACTGACTGCAAACCCTTTACCTATTGCATCTAATAAATCCATAAATACATCATCAATTGAATCTAAATTGAAGATTATATCTGTTATAAATTGTGCTATCTCTTTATCTTTATCATTTTCAGAGTAAGGAAGTATTTCAAAATCTAATCCTACAACTGCATTCTTTCTAGTTTGAAGTTGTGAAAAAAGATGAGGATCCTTTCCTTCCATTTCTTCAAATAACTCCATTTGCCTATATATATCCCCTGCATCAGCTTCCTTAAATATTTGTGCAAGCTTTACAGGTGTTAGTCCATCTGATGGATAGGTGCTATACTTGTCATATATGCTTGCAACTGCTATTTCTCTCTGTATAGGTTTTTTTGTATTTACTTTATTTCCATATTTGTCTACTAACATTTAGTATGCTCCTTTTTTAAACTTGATCATTCTCTTTATAACCGATTTATAATCTGTTTGTTCTCCTGATATTTTTTCTGCCAACTTTACTGCCATTTCTAATGCATCTGGACCATCATCATGTGCTGCCATTGGAAAATTTTTTAACTGCTCTAAAAGTGTTTTGTGCTTTAAATTAAATTTAATATATTTGTTTTTTATATATGGTTGTAAGCTTTCTATTCTCATTTTTTTATCAGTTGTATTATGAATTTCTTCTATCGGAAGATACTCGTTTTGTTTTGCACTCTCTTTGGCCATTGCATCCTTGAAAAAGTATTGGAATTGGTTAGTCTCAACCCCTATTTTTGTATATCCTCTGCCTGTTTCTCTTTTTAATCTCCTGCTACTTTCGATTGAATCAGATATAATTACATCTGGGTGTCTTCTTTCCACACTTGCTTCATATACATACATGTATCCTGTCTTAGTATCTTTAGCTATTATGATTATTGTTGAATAGTCACTTTTTTTATTTTTGCCTAGTGAAGGGTCTATTGCTCCTACAAATATAAATTTTTTATCTTTAAAATCTATCTCTGCTTCATTGTAATAATCAAACCATTCTTCATTAAAAGTACAAGATTCAGGGTCGATAGGTTCATTCTGAATTTCAGAATTAAAACTTGCTTCTCCTTCGCTAACTCTTATACACATCAAATCATAGTAGCTTAATTTTTCTTCCCAGAGCACTTCTGTCCCTTCAAGCATTTCTTCTTTATTAGTTTCAAAGAATTCTAGTGCATCTTCTTCTCTTCTTGGATTTTCCAAATCTATATATATCTGTTCCCAGGCATCCCAAAGATATTTATTCTTGGAAAAACTTATTATCCCCTTGAACTTCACGCTCTTGTATGCTGGGTTAGATAATACCTTGCTAAGTAAACTGTCATAATGAAGTATTGTTCCTATATACACAATATCTGTATATGTATCTCCAGCTTTTGATACCGCTTTAAAATACCAATTAGATAACTTCTTTCGTTGTTCTGGTGTATTTACATTTTCATCATTCTCCACATCATCCAGTATAATTAAATCTGGTCTCCAATTTCTTTCTCTTCTACCTCTCACCTTTTTACCTGAACCTATTGCATCAACTTTTATTCCTGTCTTCGTTTTGATACTGCTATCAGTCCAGCCCTTAAAACTTTTTAATTCTCCAAAGTCTTCTCTAATTGCAACATTATCTTCAATTTCTGCTTTAATATCAGAAAGGAAACCCTCTGCTTGCTCTGATGAATCTGAAAGAATTAGTATGTAATGTTTGTATTCGTATAATATTGCATGGATTGCATCTTTAAATGTTAAATTAGTTGATTTTGCGTGTCCTCTAGGTGCAGCTATAGCCCTTCTAGAGCCTTGCATCTTATTGATTTTTTTGCAATTTTTCAATGGATTAAGCCCCTTTAGTACTCCATCAAACCAAATCTCATTAAGTTCTCTGTGAAACTCTGGGGCTTTTCTATAGAAATAGTGAGGAAAATATGCTCTTCCAAAATACTCAAGGTCTATAGCTCCGAGTTTTTTTCTCAAACCTTCTTTCCCTTCTATTTGGGAACCTTCTTTGTATTCTTTGTAAAGTTCTTCTTTGTATTCTTTGTAATTACCACTTTTTATTACATACTCTAAAAATAATTCTTTCTGATATTCTTGGGATTGTATGGCTTCTAAATTTTCATCAATCTCAAGCTCTTTGAGGTACTTATCAATATTCATCATCATTAATCATCCTTGCTTTTGCTTCTTCGAGTATTGATTTCATTCTGTCTACAAGTTCAGGATCTTCTTTTATTGTTTTGAATATATCTTCCTCAAGCTTTTCAAATGCCAAGTCTACCTTCTCTTGCATATCTTGTTTTACTTTGTCCTTATATGCTTTTGTTCTACTTAAAGAAACTATTAGCCTTCCAGCTTTGTCTAGTGGCATATTGTCGAATTCTTCTTCCGCTTGTGCAATCTTTTTTGTGAGTTCGCTTGCTAATAACTGTAATCCAGGTTCAGTATAATCTATATCTGGATTTTTCTTTATGACTTCAATCAATGCTTTTGTTTGTTCCTGTGCCTCTGTTAATCTTTGTGTAGCATTATTAGTTCTTAAAGCATATCTACCAACACTTGATTTAGATATCTCATATCCCTTATCTTTTAACCACAATGCTATTTCAGCGTAAGTGTATTTAGTATCTGCTACCATTTCATCTACTTTTGATTTTACTTCTTCAGGAAGATCATCTATCTTCGACCTCACTCTGTTTTTTTTAGCCATTAAATATCAACTCCTGGGTCCTCTATTGTACCCTCTATTAAGTCAATTCCTTTGACTGTTATTTTGATAGTTGCATCGTTGGCGTATGCTGTATATGAATTAACCCTTTTGTCTGTAAACTCTATATAGCCCTTACCTCTTAGATAATCTAAATGCTTTGAGATATCTGGAGATACTATTATTCCATCATTTATCATGACATTTACAAGTTGCCTACAAAGTAAAGTATTGTTGTATCCCTTAGCTAGACTTCTCATGATGTATCCTCTTACAGCTTTATTTCTTCTTACTGCTTGAAACTCTCTTTCATCCATTACTGTTTGCCCCCTTTCACCATCCCGTCATAAATTTTATCTAGTTTCTTATCAACGTTATTCATAGCTCTAATGAAATCTTCTCTTGTCACATAAATAAAAGGGAGATCGCTTTTTAAATTATTCATCTCTTTTTCCAGCTTTTCTACCCTATCTTCATTGTTTTTTATGTCATCTTCTAGTTTATTCATTGTTGTTTTTAAAAAATATCCTATAATACCTATGCCTATCATAGTTGCAGTTTGAAGTACCCAGCTTAAGTCCATTAATAAAGTTCCTCCTTCATTTCTAGCAGTTTAGCCTCAATGGTGTTTTTTATATAGCCTTCCATGTCTACTAATGTTTCCTCCAGTACTTGTATATACTCTGGCTTCATCTGATCTAATATGTCTTGATATGCAACTTCTGATAGCTGTTTCAATTCTTTCCTTGAGGTTTTCCCTGTTTTTACATTCTCCCTCAATTCTTTTGCAGTTCTTTGCTCTATACTCCATACTGTTTTAGTTGTTACATCTTCCAGTCTTTCAACTGCTGTCTGAACTAGTATTCTTTGCTCTTCATTGTCTAATTTTTCAGTCTCTACAATAATCTTTAGTGTTGCTTTTCTAATGTAATAAATGATATAAGAAGACAGTAATGTTACGAGCCCTACAGCAAGACTTACGATAAACTCATTTAAAACTTCTGACATCCCTTTCCCTCCTTTTTAAATAAAAAAATTGCAGTACAAGATTTACTCTTATACTGCAATTTTACAACCTTTTCCCTGTTTTCTCATTTGATGGCTTCAATAGTTTATTCAACGCTATCAAATAATGACAGCTGATTTTCTGGTGGTTTATTTCTTTCCCTTTCAACCTGGTCTTTACATATTTCCCTTACCCACCTTTCAGTGAACCCGTATTTTTCCGCAAGCTCCCGGTAATTATAACCATTGAATTCTTCTTTTATGAGTTGTTTTCTCTTTGGGTTACATGAAGTTTCTACTTTAGGAAAATATACTTGACTTCCTTGAAACATTTTAGCCATTTCTAACGCTACTTTAATTCCCATCTTCTCAGCTATTTGATAGTATGGTTCATCCAAATCTTCGATTTCAATATCTTTTACCCAGTCTTCCAATCGGATTCACCACCTTTATATTACATTCTTTGAATCTTTTTTTCAAGCTATTTATTATTTACTAAATCTGTAACTTTATCTACAATCACAAAAGCTTCAGCTCTTGTAAGTGGATCATCAAATCTTTTCTCATCAAACTTAATACCTTTTTTAACTAATCTTTGATAAATCTCTTCTCCCCAGTGTTCCTTGTTAATTGGTTCATTTAATATTTTATTTAGTAGTTTTACTATATCGTATCCATACCCTTCTCCCGGCCATGCCCAACCTGCTCCATTTGGATTATCTTTATATCCTAACCATTCTACATATTTTGCACTACCTCTATTAACTAAATTAAATCTTGGGTCTACACATTTTTCCTTCAGTGGTTCAGTAGAAGCGTAAGCTTTTAGATGTTGTATTTGTGCTCTTACTCCTATTCTTGGGCTTTCAAATCTTGCTGCTTGTCCTGTTTTATTGTTGTTTAAGGCTCCAATCCCACCATAATTATTTTGTTCAGGAAGAACTATGCCACCATATTTAAAGTATCCTGTTTCCTTTAGACTTTGTGTCCAAGCTACATCAGCCCTTACGCCTTCTATTTCGGCTTCTTCTATAAAGATTTTAGCTAATTCTTCAATAGTGCAATTTGGTAAGGAAGGAGCTTTATTTCCCTTGAGTGCAAAGGATACCATTTGTTCTTTTTTAGCTTCTGATGTACCCATTATTGTAGTTAATGTAGTATTTGATGTGGATATTAATTTGATAAAGTTCTGCCAGCCATTTGGTCTTGATCTTATAAGTCTTGGACAATTTTTCCCTGTCCAATGATTATGCTGTACAACTCCATTTAAAGGAATATCATATTTCCACATTAAATAAGTTATAAGCTCAGCAGCTAATTTTTCAGCTTTGACTCTGTCTATCCCTTCATTCATACAAATCTCTATTCCTATAGATTTTCTATTTCCTTTTCCTTCTCTGCCATCTCCTGCATGCCAACCATTTTCATTTATAGGTAAATGCTGAACGATTCTTTTGTCATCTACTGTATAGTGCCAGCTTGGAGATGTGGAAGTATTTTTTAAATATTTTGCATGATTTAAAGCATCTGCACCTTCTTTTTCATTTCCAGTATCATGTACTGTAATATACTCAGGTACCATATTGTATCCTGGTCTATTTCCATTAGTTATTGGTATAAAATCAATTATTATTTTCTTCTCAATATCAAACATTGTTTACCTCCTTTATATATAAGTCTGTAACGTATATTACAAACTCTCTAATTGTTTTCTTAAATCCTTTAAATGTTCTACCAATACATTTAAAACTTTATTTTTAACTTCTGTATTCATTTCATACTCTTCTTCCTCAAACATCCCATAACTATCACTTTTAAATATAAATTTTGAAGTTCTCTTTATAATCTTTCCTGTCCAAACTTTTCGAGCTTTCCTTATAAACCATTCTAATTTTTGTATTTCCTTCTGGAGTTCATTTGCCTTAATTAATTCTTCTTCAGTCATTATATAAACCCCCTATGAACACATTTTATTAACCTTATAGAGTTTACTACTTAGAAAAATCGAACACTTCCGCCAATTCCACTTCTTTTCCTTCTGGAGTAGTGATAGTAATAACTCTCCCCTTTCCTAAAGTCCCAAACAATCCATAAGCAGCCCAATTGCAACCATATCCTTTATCTTTACCTTTCATACCATTCTCGCCTTTACCATTTATCCTGCCTATACAATTTTGATAAGAATCATTAATGTCACCACCAGCATCTAAAAAATCTTGTACTGTTGCTACATGTCCACATGCAGGGCATGTGAACGCCCAGTTTTTTAAGTCCCCAAACTTCTTTTTCCCTTCTTCTTGCCATTCTTTCAAACTTTGTTTTGTCATAATCTATTTTATTCCTCCCCAAATTTATCATTAGATATTATTTTTCTTACTTCTACTACAAGCTCTTCTCTTGTCATCTTTGTATAACCTTTAACTTTGTTTTTCTTGCAACAATTTCTCAAATGGGTTATAGGCCATTCTTCAGGACCAGGAATATTAATTATTACTGGTTCATCTTTTACTGTAGAAGTTTTTTCAAACACCTTATTCTGCCTCCCTTTTGCAGCTTATTTTGCAAATCCCCTTTTTCTTACCTTTGCTCTCAGGTTACTTATATACGCCGAATAGTCCCTATCGGCCTGTTTCTTTTTCTCTTCTTTTCTTTTAGCCATATCATTTAAAGCCATTTCCCTAAATTCTTCTTTAGAAAGTTTATGCATTTTTCTCTCCACCTTGTTTTTCAACCATTTTCTTAAGGCTTTCAATTAACCATACTGCCTGTTTAAATTTTAGCCATTCCAATTTCTCAACCTTATAGTACTTTCTAACGAATCCTTCAAGTCTTCTTGGATTGTCATCCCAGCCAAGTTCCTTTTCTAACTCTCTGATTTTCCAAACTTGATCATCAGTTGCCATTCCTGGCCTTTTGTAAGTATTCATACTTGCTATATCTTTAAGTTTGATTAGTTCGCTAATAACTTTATTACGTTCTTTAGATGTCAATTTACTTATGCTATCTTTGCCAGTTTCTCTTATAACTACACTATATAATTCATCATCAGTTAACCTTAATTCCTCAGATTTAGCTAGTCCAAAAATAGTTCTAATCTGTTGTGTCCTCTGTGAGTATGCCATCAGCATCACCCCTTTTATCTTCCAAATCTTTTTCATGCCACTCATAGAGTTTTGAAAACACTATGAGTGGCTTATTCATTTCACTAGCTTTTTTATCCTTTAAGCTATTGTATATGTCCATGTAATTTATTACCTTTGACATTATTCTAACTTTTCTTTATCAACTTCGTACCAAAATACATCTTCAACTTTCTTAGTTGCCCCTACTTTTGCTATGTCTTCATCAGAATATTTTTTAAGATTGTCTTTATTTACTGTTTCTTTAACATTTATACAATCTTTCATTCCGTATGCTTTTAGATTTTTTATGATATTTTCTACTTTTCTTAATACAATTTTTGTACTCTGTCTAAAGCCTGTCCTACCAAAATTCAAAACCTTGCTTTTCCCATCTAACTCATGTTTGTTGCTTTCAACGAAATCCTTTAAGTCTATCTCCAACTTTGCTATCCTGTCCTTAAATGTCTGTGCCTTCATTTCATACTCAAGTTTAGTGTCTGATATTTTCATGTTCATATCTGCCTCAATTTTGTCAATTTCAATTTGACATTCTCCAATTTCTTTCATTGTCAAGTTTACATCATCCCAACTTTCAAGTGCTGGTTTATCATGTATTCTCACTCTTGCCATCCTTATCCCTCCATATTATTTTTTACTAATTTAAAAAGCTCCACACCATTTTCTTCAAAAATACCTTCTACATGTCCGTCATTACAAATAAAAGATACTCTCTCTTCTCTGTAAAGCCTGTCAGCTTCATGTACATTTAAATTATCTAAGCGTTTACTTAAAGCAACACTAATCATCTTCGTTTTCCCCCTCAATATTTTTTAATGCTTTTTCAATAGATTCCTTTGCCACATAATTTTCATTTATGTGATTAACTACAGATTGAACAGCCTCTTGTTTTGATGTCAATTCTAACTTATAGCACTCCAACGCTAAAATTACTATATTCTCTAATTTTGCCATTTCAATTCCTCCTACAGCATCATCATATTACTTGCTTTTTCTATTGTTTTGATGTCAATGGTTTGATTTATCCCTGCAAGTCTCATGATGTTTTTTAAGGTTCTATCAAGGAGCCTAAAACATCCTGTTGTTGGGTTTGTTGCTCTAATGATTAGTTCTTCTCTTGCCTCTTCAGTAATACTAAATGGTTGTAAGTATTCTATTACTTCATCTCTTTTAAGCCCTCCAAGAGTTATAAAGAAATCTACTCTATTTGCGAATCTTGGAATATATGTCTTAATCATAGTTTCAAGTCTTGGTTCTCCAGCAATCACTATTGCAGCATCTGACTTATCAAGAATATCCCTTAGCATTTCTATCTTTGTTTGAGTATACTTATTCATAAGCTTGTCTGCTTCATCTATAATTAATAAGTATCCTTTGTTTATGTTGAAAAAATCTATTATATTGCCCACTCTTTCACATATGGAACCATATCCAAAAGGTAATCTAATTGACTTTTCAATAGCTTTTACAAAATCTCTTGCCGACATCATTTCATTACATTCTACATAGCATACTCTATCTAACTTAGAATATCGTTTTAGTGTTTCTGTCTTTCCAAATCCAGATTTACCTACTATAACTCCCAAACCTTGAGTTTCCTGTGCACTCTTGCAAACTGCAAATATGTTTTGTACATCTTTAGTTACATAAAATTCTAAAGCTTTCTTTATTTTTTCCTCTTGAATTGTTTGGTTCTCCTCTAAAAATCTAGTTATTTTCATTTCTAATGCTACTGAATCAGGATTGTATTTCCCTGAAAGGAATTGTGATACTGCTGTTCTAGAATAATCAATTTTCTTTGCAAAATCTGTAATAGTGATACTATTTTTTTCTAAATATTCATTTGCACGTTTCCTCAAGCTATCTGTTTCTTTCTTCATATTGCTATATGCCTTCTTCGCACCAATATCCATTTGTACGCTTTCCATTTTTTAAATCCCCCTTATCCTAATTTTTGTAATGCAGCCAAAGCTTCAGCTGCTTGTCTTTCAAAGTACTCATTTGTTTCATTCTTCTTATTCTTTTTAGTCTTTACTTCTTCCCTATACTGTTTATCTACAGGTATAGAGGTTACTTTTTGTTTTTCATTTTTTAATTCAGGAGCTACAATCTTCTTATCAGCATTTTCAAGTACATCATTTTCAACCTGAAGTCTTTCTTCATATGTCATTCTCCTGAACTTAATTCTTTCTTTTTCGCTCTTCAACTGCTTCTTCTGCATTTTGTTATGTTCAATAAATTGTTTATCAGATACTTTTGGAGCTATTCTTAGTAATTCATAAGAAACTGCTTCACAGATTTTTTCTCCTTGTTCGTCATATACATATATTCTTGTTATGTCTTCTGGATGGTATACTACGCTAACCTTCATTCCAACATATCTTCCTAAAGCTTCATTTGTGTAATAGATTGGTGTTCCATCTCTTGTAATCTTAATTCCCATAGATGTAACTGCTCTTTCTTCGCTCTTCATTAGAAGTCTTAATGTGTATTCGAGTGGCGGAGCTGGCTTATAGTATCTTTCAGCAGTATTAAATACATATATTGGTATTGGATTTTTTTCTCCATCATCTTTTAGCCCCCCATGCTCGTCAAGATGATATTTTTCAACCCATTCTTCAAACTTTATTGCAAACTCTTCTAGTGTCATAAGTTCCCCATTTTCAAGCATCTTTTTAATATTCTTCTTTACTTTTGCAGAGGTTTTACCCCCAGTAAGAGTCCCTGTATAGCTTTTTTGTTTCTTTGAAAATTTCTCACAAACTGTTCCAAAAAATCTTTCAACTTGTGCTTTTGACCAAGGTTGAAACGGAAGACTTCTCATATCATCTTCAATACCAATACTTCTATAAAATCCTTTTGTATCGGCATCTATTGTAGCCCTAACTTTTCTTGGCCTTCCTGTTAAAGATTCTGCTGTATACTCCTTACCGTTGTCTATTAGTAAGTATTTAGGTACTCCATAAGGTAATTTTTCGTTTTTCTTAGGATATATTGCATGTATTAAGCTCTTTTTAATTATTTGTGAATCTGGGTCCTCGGATATAACCCATCCAACCAAAGCCCTACTTCTCATATCAACCCAACCACAAAGGAAGGGTCGTATTGCTTGCAACTTTCCATTGGGCCTTTTGACACTTACCCAACAGTCGAAAGTGTGAACGTCTCCTTGAAGAACTTCAAGAACTTTCAAGCCTTTAGTATTTCTTTTTCTCTTAAGCATGTACTCATTTTTCCATGCTCTAGTTCCTTTACCTACAAGGTATGCAGTACCTTCTCCATCTTCGTATTTGATTTTATTTACATATCTCCAAACTGTGTCATACGAAGGAATTTCAAGTTCAGCTTCTTTAGCTTTCACTTCTAACTCTTCATACAAATTTGTAATAGGTTGATTGTTTTCCTGAAAGCCTTTTTCGTAGTATATGTTTTCAATCATCACCTTTACTTCAGTACTTACAGATGGAAACGTATACTTTTTCCTAGGTTTTCTGCAAAGTGAAAGTATTTTAAAATATTCATAGTTTCCTTCTGTCATTTCATGCATTCTATTGGCCCAGGCTTTTGCTTCTACATAATTTTTCACTCTGTCATAAAAAGTCCTATCTGAAAGTCCACATTTTTTTGCAATTGAACTTGCGAATTCCGTTTTATCTTTTCCATCATATTCTAAAAAATCTTCAACATATCTAGAGAGATCAACTGCCTGATAAAAATACTCTTTATAGTTTTCTTTGTACCAGCCAAGGTCTACCTCTACATACCAAGGTGCTTCATCAGTATCTAATGTCATATTCTGAGCTTTATATGTCCTTCTTGCTTTTTTTGAAAGGGATTCAACTGCTACATATAATCTATCTTTTCCTCCATTTTCAGGTGGAACGGTCTTGGTCTTGTACTCATTGGGGTTCCTTTGAATTCTCTTTTTAAAAGCTTCATAATTAATTCCTTCTAATCTTGCAGCTTCTTCTATTGAAATATAGTTTTCCAAAATATCCCCCCTTTACTTTTATATGAGAGCTTGCTATAATGAAGGGGAAGTTTTTAAAAACTTCATCCTAATTTTTGTAATGGCGTTCTCTTTTTTTAGAGAATGCCTTTTATTTTCCCCTTCATCATAGCTCTTCTCATGCTGTTTCCTTTTTTTCTTTAAGTTCTTGTAAGGCTTTTCTTCTTTTATGTTTTTCCAAAACATTTGTTATTTTTTCCTTATATTCATAGCCTGGTCTTACGCCTCGAAGAATTGCTGATAAAAATTTCTCATCTATTCCTACCTCATTTGCAAGTCGCCTTTGTGTCATATCTAGCTCAAGAAGGCTTTTCTTCACCTGTATTCCAAACTCTGTTATGTCATTTTTCATCATTCCTATCACCTTCCTTTCTAGCCCCTTACTACAAGTACCGTCGCTGGACCTTCCTCCTTGACTCTTGAACCATTTCCTTTTACTTGATACTGACATCCCGCTTTTACCTTCATGACACTTACTCCATATCTTTTGACTAACTCTTTTACTATTTCCTCAGTCTTATAATCTTTAAGTTTCTTTCTACCAAACATCCCCTCACTCCCTGTATTTTCTTTCCCTTTACTAACTCCTATTGTTTCTTCAAATGAAACTCCCTCTTCCCTTGCTTCACAAACTACATTGTTATCTTCATCAATAATCCAAAGCACTTTTACTTCTAAAATAGGCTTTATCCCAAATGTTTCACCTACATGATCCTTTAATGTATGTGATAAATATCTCTTTCCTTTGTATTTTATTGAACCATCAGAACCAACTTTTCTTTTCTCCACCTTATCCCTCCTCGTATAATATAGTTAAAGTTAAAATAACTTTACTTAACTTTATTTCTCTTTTCTATCTCACTGTTCTTATGAGATAATAATTGTACAGATAGAGGTCGTAGTATCCCTCCTTGAAGCGTTGTCTTCCTAACTAAGAGTTACGCCTCTTCTTTACATCTATATGCGAATGAGCTGGATAGTACCTAGTTACTGAATATCTAACGAGGTTGTATTGTTGTAAAGTAGAGAGGCCCTAGACTTTATCTGTAAATATATTAAAAGCTGGTGATTTTATGTTTTATGTTGGTATTGATATTGCTAAACAAAACCACGAAGCTTCTATCATTGATTCTAATGGTAAACTTCTTGATAAAAGTATATCTTTTTCAAACTCTCAAGTAGGTTGCGATAAGTTAATTGCCTTACTTGAAAAATTTGAAGCTGATACTTCCAATACCACTATTGGTATGGAAGCTACTGGTCATTATTGGGTTAGCCTTTATTCTTATCTATTGGACCTTGGGTTTACTGTAAATGTCATTAACCCCATTCAATCGGATGCATTTCGAAAAATGTATATTAGGCAAACTAAAAATGACTCTAAAGATTCCTTTATCATTGCTCAAATTATGCGTTTCGGTGAATTTTCCACTACTTCTTTAGCTGACGAGGACATTATGGCCTTACGCCAATTATCCAGATATCGTCTTGCTTTAGTAGATGAGTGTTCTGATTGGAAACGTAAGTGTATTGCTCTTTTGGATCAAGTTTTCCCTGAATACTCTAAGCTTTTTTCTGATACCTTTGGAGTAACTTCTAGGGAATTACTCTCTAAATATCCTACTCCAGAGGATATGTTGTCTATAGATACAGAAACTCTTTCCAAGCTTCTATCTAAAGCTAGTAGAGGACGTTTTGGTATTTCAAAAGCTTCTGAAGTACAAGAATCCGCTACTAATACTTTTGGTGTTAACTTTGCAAAAGATGCATTTGCATTTCAAATTAAGCAAATTATTTCCCAAATAAATTTTATCGAAGAACAGCTAAAAGAACTTGAAACTGAAATTTCGACACTCCTTCATCAAAACAATTCAGTTATTACTACTATTACAGGTATTGGTGACGTTCTTGGTGCTATTATTATCGGGGAAATTGGTGATATTTCCCGTTTTGAATCTGCCCCCCAACTTGTTGCCTATGCAGGTCTTGATGTAGCCGTAAAACAGTCTGGTAATTTTGTAGGTACACAGACCAAGATTTCTAAACGTGGCTCACCTTATCTTCGCAGGGCAATTTGGTTAGCTGCTACTGTTGCAGCATTTAAAGATCCCGCTCTATCGGTATATTATCAATCACTTAGGGCAAGAGGAAAACATCATTTAACTGCTATTGGGGCTGTTGCTAGAAAAATGTGTAATATTATTTTTGCTGTTCTCCGTGATAACAAACCTTATATGCCTAATATTAAGTAGAATTACCAAAAACTAACCTGCTTTTCGAACCTAAATTTTTTCTCTATATTTAGGACTATTTGTTTTGCCTAATTTTACATAAGAATTTATGGAAGGTTCTGTCAAGGGATGCTTTTCCCCTTGACGGGTTCTGACAGAAATTCTATAATCACAAAGGCAAAATAAATTAAATTATTTCTTGACTTTTAATAGCTGGTCTTAGTAATTCAAATTCATATCATTAATTAAAATTTGAAAATACTCTTCTTCTGTAAGATATTCCTTGTAATCATCTACCTTTTGACTACTATACATATACGCATCCGATTCCACTGTCGCATATAGTAGATCTGGAATTAAATCTTCTATATCACCTTTATAGCCTTCTAAAACCAGTCTTTTATACAATTCTTCTTTGCTTAATCTTTCTTCTAGAACTTTCTCAATTAGCTTTTTATGAGTGTTTATCATGCTTTCAACTCCTTTTTTTAATCTAACTATCATTCACGCCCCTTTCTGTTTTCTGCGTGCTATGCAGGGAGCACTTTCCGAAGATTTTCCTTGTTTGTTCTACTGATGAGAACTACCAGAATTGTAAATGTCGATTTAGGACAACATTTGTATTTAGTTTTTGTTACATATAGGCAATACTTATGATAAAATTGACTTAATGTATGAATGTTCTTACTTAATATTATAGGAAAGTTTTCGGATTTAGTCAATAGCTAAATCTTAAATATTTCCGATTTAGGAGGTTTTTTTATGGATAATCTGAATAACTTTGGTGATAATCTGAAAGCAGCTATTCAAAGAAGCGAATTCACTCAGAAGGAGCTGTCTGAAATTCTTCGGATTAATCAAGATACGATAACTAATTATATAAAAGGAAAGTCAATGCCTAGGGTTGATACATTTTATAATATATGTAAAACTTTAAATGTTTCAGCTGATTCTCTACTCATAGGAAAAGAACTACAAGGTGGTTATAACAACTCTTTCGCTAATGAATCGCCTTTTATTAGCAAAGAGCATATGAGCTATACAGTTTCAGCTGGAAAAAAAATATCATATATCAGACTCAAATCCGGAATGAACGAAGAAGAATTCTCCAATGAACTAGAAATAGACAAGAAAACATTAGCAGAATTTGAAGAAGGAAAGATTCCTATTCCATCTTATGTTCTTTATGTAATATATAAGAAGTTCAATATAAACCCAGCCTTTTTATTAGATCCCGAAGTAGTTTCTGATAAAAGCCCTGAAGAAGATGTGCCCAAATCCATGGTTGATTTAGAAAAAGAAAGTCTATACTTCTATAACAAGCTCCCTGAAGAGGAAAAAGAAGAGATATCTAAATTAATTCTATGGAAATATGAAAAGCTCTCAAAAAGGGGTCAGTCATCAACCTTGAACAATGGAGAAGGAGAAGAAGCCGTAACTAAAGAAATGGCTTAATTTTTTGGTTCTTTGTATGAACTTTCTAACATAAATATAAAAACTATTGATAGGAGGTAGCATTAATGTCCACAATTTTGTATGTAAAAGATTTAACCGAAAATATTAGATATTTTGATAAATCAATATGTCCAAATTGCCACATGAAATTAGAATCTTCACCTTTGAGAAAAACTAAATGTCCTCATTGCAAAGAATATATATATTCAAAAACTCATGCAATGTGTCATAAAAAAATGCTTCTTTCTGAAGCTGATGCCAAGGAATCAGAAAAGTACTATATACTTTTTAATCATCTTAAAACATCAGAAAATCCAATGATAGATGAACACTTTTTGAAACTTTTACTAACTGATCTTAATATTAGTTCAGAAAAATATAAAGTATTGAGGCTAAAAAATCCTAAATTATCGGATGTAAATCTTTTAATACAATTAAATAAAAAGGCTTCCAAAGAATACCTTAAAAAGAAAATAGGACAAGTTAATGATTTTCATCTAGGTTTATATAGGAACTGTTTGCTTGACATTGGTAGGCTGTATTCCTTAAACTCAAACTTCAAGGAATCTCTAGATTTTATAAATCAAGTTATTTATCTAGATGTGAATGGTGTAGAGAATAATATGAAAAGCCTCGACTTGCATACAGCCGAAGAAGGTGAATGTGTACCTAAAGTAGTTCTTATGGCTATATCAGCTAATTTATATCTTCAAAATAAGGTAACTTTAAAAAATATTGAATCGAATTTCAAAAGTCAAACTGTTAATAAAAAACTAAAATATGTATTTACATTGGACGAAGCTTGGAATCTTATAGAAAAAAACTTTGATGAAAAAATGTCTAATTTTTTTGATTAATTTCCATTCATTTTTGTCCCATTGCTTTTTTAAATAAACATACTCTCGAATCATAATTAAACTATTGCAAATACTGCAATGGGACAACTTCTCTTATTTTTTGAGCTTCTGTCCCATTGCTTTTTGATGATTTTTGCATATTTAATTACATTTTTTAGTCATCTATTTTTCATTTTTAACACTTCCGTTAATTTTCTAACACTGATATTTACTATCTTTCATAAGTTGTTATAATTATTACTAACGTGTTTATAACGTTTCGCTAACGTTTTTGCAGTTGCTTGCAGAATGCTTTATAAAAAAATTTCTTAAAAAAATACCAAAAGCACTCAACCCTAGTTATTACAATAGGTCAAATGCTTTTAGTATTTTCTCTATGTATTTTCGCAAGTTATCCCGCAACCCGTCTCACAAAGTATCCCTTCAATCTCCTACACATCTCACTATATCCCGTCTCTACTCGTTCAATCCCTTCAAATCCCACTTAATATTTATAGTTTATCTTTGCAGAATTACCTGCGAATCAACACCTAAGAAAGATTTATTTTCTTTCTTAGGCTCTCTATCCCAAAATAAAGAAAACCATTTGAACTCCATAAGTCTCAAATGGCTACTTTTCAATAACATCTATATATAGTTGAACTTATTTAAACCAACCAAAACATCTTCACAAGATATTTTTATATCTAAGTAGAATTTTAATCCACAGCTGCATTATCCTTCTTATTTCTAAAATAATATCCTACCCCCCATTTAGTATGAATATATTGGGTACTATTAGAATCCTTCTCTATTTTTTCTCTAAGTCTTCTAATATGGACATCTACTGTTCTTAAATCTCCAAAATATTCATATCCCCAAATGGTTTCTAAAAGTTCCTCTCTCGTAAAAACTTTGCCCGGATTAGATATCAATATATAGAACAAATCAAATTCTTTTCCAGTTAAGCTTATACTCTCATTTTTTATAATTAGTTTTCTACCCAATGCATTTATAATAAAATCATCTATTTTAATCGTTTGACTATTAGTTTGAGGATTTTTCATATTTACCCTTCTAAGTATTGCCTTAATTCTAGCTTTTAATTCTAAAATATTGAAGGGTTTAGTTACATAATCGTCAGCCCCATATTCTAACGCCAGTATCTTACTAATGTCTTCTTTCTTTTCTGTTACTATAATTATGGGTACTTGGGAATGCTCCCTGATTGTTTGACACAAGTTTAATCCATTTCCATCAGGCAATAACAAATCTAAAATTACTAGTTCATAATCCTTTCTTTTTATCTTTTCTACAGCATCTTTTATTGAGAAAGCAGACTCTACATAGTAATTGTCTTGTTCTAGACTATACTTTAATCCTTTTACAAAGGACTTATCCCTATTTATCACTATTATTTTTGTCTCCATAATTATCACTCCAAAATAAAAGGAAATAAGATCTACTATTATTTATAAGTTTATAAAGTTCTTTTGTCTCCATCCCTTTTGGTTATTTTTAATTGATCAAAATATTCTAATAAGCCTAAGGCTACTCTTCTATTAGTATTTAATATATCCCTATACTCAGCTACCGTTATAGAACCATTTTTATCAATATAATCTTTAAGGATTTTTAATCCCTCTTCATAGGTTGTCTTATGCAAATAGACTTCCTCATTTAATTTAATTAGCTCCCCATCACTAATAATAGAATTTAATACTTGTTCTATTTCATTCCTATCATAATCTAATGTTTTAAATATATCCTCCTTTTTAGGTGGCAAAAATGAGTTTTCCTTATAGGTTTTAATTAAATCATTTTTTATCTTTAGTTGTAAATCGTTGTATTTAATTTCAAATCCTTTAATATGAACATTTTCCATCTTCTGCTCAATATAACCTTTTTCAATTAATAGATCTATAAATGTATCTCCTACTTTAGATTTTACATTCTTTAAAAATTTACTGCGTATTTCTTCTTTTGACTTTCCAGATTTAAGAGGGAATCTCTTATGAAAAGATTCTAATTCCTCTATCATATCTTTTTTTAGTTTATTAAAATAGTCTATATGAATTACATGTATTTCTTTAGTCAAGCTAAACAATATAACTTTATTTTCTTTAGATAAGTTTTCAACTTCCTCTTTTACTTTATCTTCTAACATAGCTGTAAAAGTAGAGATTTCTTTTAATGTTGGGAAAGTTTTGCTCTTGTCCAATATTATATTTTCAATAATATCTATAGAGGTACCCTTTTCCTTTATTTGAAGTTCTTTTATTGCCTCTTCATCAAATCTCTTTTTCTTATTGGGATTGGATTCTAAAATTTCTCCACCTCCAATGGTGAACATAGGAGAATAAAATCTAATTATAAATCTATCTCCTCTTTTTGCTACTACCTCTTCTTCCAATCTTAACTGTGCATAAGCTTCTTCTCCAGGGTTTAAAACATCTCTATCTAATATGATCATTCTACATAGAACCTCTTTAGTTCCAATGTATAATCTTAAGCGAGTTCTATTTTCAATGGAACGATTTATATTTTTAATCAATTTTACCTTTACATCTAACATTAGAGTCTCTTTCATTGAATCCTTAGGTGCTATTACATCTCCCCTATGGACTTCATCTTTTTTTATCCCTGCAATATTTATCGCTACCCTTTGACCTGCATAAGCTGTAGAAGTATCCTCATCATGAACTTGCAGAGTTCTTATTCTGCCCATTTTATTTCCTGGGAAAACCTGTATTTCATCTCCAACTTTAAAGGTTCCTGAAAGCAGTGTTCCCGTTACTACAGTTCCAAAACCTGACATAGAAAAAACTCTATCTACAGGCAATCTTGGCATATCATCAGTCTCCCTATCTTCAATCTCCAAGGTCAATTTATCTATTAACTCAGTTACTTCATCGATGCCCGTTTTATTAGTTGAAGATACAGGTATTATTGGAGAATTTTCTAAAAAAGTACCTTGGACCTCATTTTTTACATCTTCTTTAACTAATTCCAACCATTCTTCATCTACAAGATCTGTTTTAGTCAAAACAATAAACCCCTTGTCATTCCCCAACAAATCCAATATAGCTAAGTGTTCACTAGTTTGAGGCATTATCCCTTCATCAGCAGCCACCACCAACAACACTATATCTATTCCCATAACTCCTGCAAGCATATTTTTAATGAATTTTTCATGTCCAGGTACATCAATTATGCCTGCCCTTTTACCACTTGGCAGATCAAAATAAGTAAACCCTAATTCAATAGAAATACCCCTTTTTTGTTCCTCTTTTAACCTATCCGTATTTCTACCTGTTAAAGCTCTTATTAAAGTAGTCTTTCCATGGTCTATATGACCTGCTGTTCCAATTATAACATGTTTCATCTACGCCTGCACTCCTTCTAACCCATATACGATTCCATCTACCACTAAATTAAATTCATCTTCCTTCACAGTTCTCAAATCTATAAATACTCTTTCCTTATATACTCTTGCAATTATTGGTATCTTATATTCTCTTAAATATCTTTCAAATTCAGATATACTTAAATCATTTAGCGTCAGCATAATACATTTTGTTGGCATCTTTTCTAATGGCAAAGAACCTCCTCCAACTTCTGAATAATCATCTACTATTTCTACTTTACATTTTTCACATTTTATATTATTTACTAGTAATTCATACAACGATTTTGCCTTATCCTCTAATTCTTCAATGCTAGCAGATAACATTCGGAGTGTTGGTATCTTTTCCACTGCTGTGCTTTCATCTAAATAAAGCCTAAGGGTAGCCTCCAATGCAGATAATGTAAACTTATCTACTCTAAATGCCCTTGTTAAAGGATTTCTTTTCATAGCTTCGATATATTCCTTTTTTCCAACTATAATTCCTGCTTGAGGACCACCCAATAGCTTATCTCCACTAAATGTAACTACATCTACTCCATTTTTTATAGAATCCTGCACTGTTGGCTCATATTCCAAACCATATTTTGATAAATCGATCAAAACTCCACTTCCTAAGTCCTCGATTATTGGAACATCGTATTTTTGTTTTAAAGTACTCAATTCCTCAGATGAAACGGAAGAAGTAAATCCTAATATCCTATAGTTGCTTGTATGGACTTTTAATAATGCAGCTGTTTCTTCATTAATTGCATTTTCATAATCCCATAAATGGGTTTTATTTGTAGTTCCAACAGATACCAAAGTTGCTCCACTTTGTTCCATTACATCGGGAATCCTAAAAGAGCCTCCTATTTCAATTAATTCTCCTCTTGACACTATAACTTCTCTATCTTTAGCCATGGTACTCAATACAAGCATTACTGCTGCTGCATTATTATTTACTACCATTGCAGATTCTCCGCCTGTAATTTCAACTATAATATCTTCTACATGGCTGTACCTAGAGCCTCTCATACCATTTTCTAAATCATATTCTAAATTTGAATAGTTAACAGCTATTTCTTTAACATTTTCCATCACATCATCACTTATTAATGAACGCCCAATATTTGTATGGATTACTACTCCAGTCCCATTTACAACTCTTTTAAGTTTTAATGAGTTTTTCCTATTTGCCCTATCTACTATTCTATTTGGTAAGGATAGGTTTCTCTTATTTACCTCTTCTTCATTTAAGGAGTTCTCCCTTATGCCATTTCTTAGCAATTCTACTTCTTCTCTAATAGCATCTACTACCAACTTTCTTGGCATAATATCCAATAACTTTTTAATATTTTTTTCTTCTAATAGTTCATCTACTTTAGGAATTAGTGTAAATAAATTTTTATTTTTGCTCATACAATCCCTCTCTTTTATTTTATTCTACAATTAAGTAATATTCTTCTTTCTCCACCACTTCTCCTACAATCCCATATTGAGTTGGAATATCCTTTAATTCTTCTAATAGTAAATCTACTTGGTCTCTTGGAATTGATATTAATAGACCACCAGATGTTTGAGGATCAAATAGTACATCTTCTATATCTTCAGGTATTTGATTTGCAAGTTTTACCTTATCCCCAATATGACCTTTATTTGCATAAGCTCCAGCTGGGACTAAACCCATACGTGCATATTCTAATGTATTACTTATTATAGGTATGTTTTTATGGTCAATTTTAATGGTTACTGAGCTTCCCTCTGCCATTTCTAAAGCATGACCTAATAACCCAAATCCAGTAATATCCGTAACCCCATTTACTTCTACTTTATCTAATGCCTCTTTAGCATATTTATTTAAAGTGGACATTACCCTGACAGCTTCATCATAGGAGGATTTATCTGCTATTCCGCCTTTAATTGCTGTATTTATAATTCCTAGTCCTAAAGGCTTGGTTATAACTAGAACATCTCCAGGCTTTGCATTACTATTGGTCCATACCTTATCAGGATGCACAAAGCCAGCAACGGATAATCCATATTTAGGTTCATCATCTGATACTGTATGTCCTCCAACTAAGATGGCACCTGCTTCTACTACCTTATCATGTCCTCCTTTTAATATCTGAACCAGTACATCGGGGTTTAGACAATTTGGAAAACACACTATATTCATAGCCAACTTTGGCTCTCCACCCATAGCGTATACATCACTTAAAGAGTTAGTAGCAGCTATTTGACCAAATACATATGGATCATCAACAACTGGTGTAAAAAAATCTAATGTTTGAATCAAAGCTAAATCATCATTTATCTTATATACTGCTGCATCATCAGAAGTATCCAATCCTACGATTAAATTTTCATCAAATGATTTTGGTAAATGACACAAAACTTGTGCCAAAACATCGGGACCGATTTTAGCTGCTCAGCCAGAGCTCTTAGTTAGTTCTGTTAATCTTTTTTCCATTTAGTTCACTCCTCTATTTTACTGTAATAAATTCCTTTATACTTTCAAACCTCTTTTCTCCAATGCCAGATACGTTTTTAATATCCTCTATGGTCTTAAATGAGTTTTGTTCTCTATATTCCAATATTCTCCCTGCCAATGCATCTCCTATACCTGGTAGTGACATCAATTCTTCTTTAGTGCATATATTGATATTGATTAAGCCATTATTATTACTAGTTCCTAAATCATTTGAAGATTCTATAGACTGAGTTTCCTCTCCTATTTTAGGAATATATATTTTCTCTTCGTCTACTAATTTCTTCGCCAAGTTTATTTTATCCGAGTCAGCGTCTTTTTTCAATCCTCCAGCTAAATTTACTGCATCAATAACTCTTGAACCTAAATTTAATTCTACCACACCTGGCTTATAGACTTCACCGCTAATATGTACCATTATAACTTGTTCTTCATCTATTTCCTCTTCTTCACTAGAATCTATATCTAAATCTTCTATATTAATTTCATCCTCTATATCATCTTTTTTACCTGTTAAAATATTTTTATTAACAAAATTAAAAATAGATATTAGAACTATGACCATTATTAATAGAATTATAACTATCTGCTCCTTTTTTGTAAAATATCCCATGGAATTAACCACTCCTTTTTACAAATTCTTTTATCCATTTAAATATTCGACTTTATAATTAAATTCCCTCCCTTTGTCAAAAAATAATTCTTCATGTCTATTAAAAATAAACCTAATTTCTGATATAATCTATATTATACAGAAAAGGAGGGAGTTTGTTTGAGAAAAACCATATCAATTATATTGCTTTTATTATTAACTACATATAATGTATCCTTTGCAGATAATTTAAATCTCTCTGGAGAAGGCGCTATACTCATAGATGGAGAAACAGGTCAAATACTCTATGAAAAAAACTCTCATATGCAATTGCAGCCTGCTAGTACTACTAAAATAATGACTGGAATACTTGCTATTGAAAATGGCAATATGGACGATATAGCTACTATCGATCAAGAAATAGTTAATCTAACTGATGGCAGTCATATAGCTTTAGAACCAGATGAACAAATTAGATTTGAGGATCTATTAAATGCATTGTTAATTGAATCAGCTAATGATGCTGCTTTAGCTATTGCAAAGCATATTTCTGGAAGTATTGATGAGTTCGTAAAGTTAATGAATACTAAAGCTAAGGAGATAGGCGCTTTAAACACTAATTTTGTTAACCCCAATGGTTTAACAGCTGATAACCATGTTACTACAGCCTATGATTTAAGCTTAATGGCAAAATATGCTATGGAAAATGATGCTTTCAGAAAAATAGTGTGTAATTATACTTATACTATACCTGTGACCAATAAGAAAAGTGAAACAAGATATTTAAAATCTGCTAATAAACTATTGTATAGCACTCAAAAGATTAATGTAGATGGAAAAATAGTTCCTATTAAGTATGAAGGTATTAATGGAGTAAAAACTGGATATACTGTAGCTGCTCAAAATTGCTTAGTAGCTTCAGCTGAAAGAGGTAATCAAAAGCTTATTGCAGTATCTTTAAAAGCAAACGGTAGAGAAGTATACTCCGATATTCACAAGTTACTAAACTATGGATTTAACAATTATGAAAAAGTTAATATTGCATTTAAAGACCAATTTATCGATAATATAAATATAATTGATGGACAAAATCCATCAGTTGCAGGAATTTTAAAAGATAATCTATCCGTATCTCTACCTAAAGGTAGTATTGATAAAATAGACAAGAAAGTTTTTATTGACGAAAATATTGAAGCTCCTATAAAAAAGGGACAAGCTTTAGGAAAAGTTGAATACTATCTTCAAGGTCAATTATTAGGACAATCTGATATCATCTCCACCATAGATGTTGAAAAAAATCCTACAGCTAATATAATAGATAAAATTTTCAGCAAGTGGTATGTATTGGTTATTGCTCTACTGATTATAACACGAATTGCATCTATTGCAAGACATAAACAGAGGAAAAAACGCCGCAATTCATTATATAGGGTCCATGATCCATTAAGATAGCAATTATAATAAAAAGCCCTTGCATCATGCAAGGGCTTTTATATTTTATAATATTGCTATAGCTTCAATTTCTATGTCTCCATCTTTTGGTAACCTAGCTACTTCAACACACGATCTAGCTGGTTTATGCTCATTAAAGTATTCTTCATATGCTTCATTGATTAATGGAAAATCGTCCATATTCTTTATGTAAATATTTACCTTAGCTACATCCTTTAATGTAGCTCCCCCAGCCTCTAATATTGCCTTTACATTTTCTAAACATTGTCTTGTCTCTCTTTGAATATCTCCCTTTAACAATTCTCCCGTTTCAGGTACTATAGGTAGCTGACCTGATGTAAATATTAATGTATCAGTACTAATCCCTTGAGAATAAGGTCCTACTGCTCCTGGTGCATCTTTAGTTGATATTGGTTTTAAACTCATTTTATATCCTCCTTAAGTTAATATATATTTTAGAAACTATTCTCATCTTTAAGAAACATAATTAAATTATATTATCCAATTCTAATTCTTCACCATCAGCCCATAACTTTTCCAAATTATAGAATTCTCTATCTTCTCTATGAAATACGTGAACAACTATATCTCCAAAATCTAATAATACCCATCTACCGCTTTCATATCCCTCTTTACCAAATAGAGAAAACTCAGCTCGCCCCATTTTTTCTTCAACCTCATCTGCAATAGCTACTACTTGGGTGGTAGAGTTTCCGCTTACAATTATAAAGTAATCTGCTATAGTGGTTAGTTTTTTTAAATCCAATATTTTAATATCAAACCCTCTTTTATCACTACAAGCTTTGGCAATAATAGATATTCTTTTATCGATATCCTTCACTTAATTACCTCCTGAGATTTAATTAGCTTCATTTTCATCATCTAAATGTTTAGCTGTCTTATTTTCAGTAAACATAGTTTTTACTATTCTATTGCTTTCTTCCTCGTCAAGAATAAAATATGAAACCCCATTAATATACTGTCCATTACCAGGCAAAGTTGCCATCTGTATCCCATCAGTTTTGAAATTTTTAGCTTTCATCGCAAATTTCATAATCACATCTAACGGTATATTTGTATCTACATTATCATAATATGATTTTATCATTTGAGGAATATTGGTTATATTGGATGGTCTTAAAGTCTTTTCTATAACTGATTCCATAAATTGTTGTTGTGCTTCTATTCTACCTAAATCTTGATTTGCATAGCCTTTTCTAAATCTTAAAAATTGAAGTGCCTCATCTCCATATAGTGTCTGTTGTCCTTTTTTCAAATTGATATATAGAGGTGGATCTGCCACTGGATCACTATATTTCATATCCATAGGAACATTTACATCTACACCATCTATAAGGTCAACATACTCTTTTACTATCTTATAGTCTACCCTAACATAATATTCTAAATCAATTCCAAGTAAATCCTTTACTGCCTTTACGGACAATTCTGGTCCACCATAAGCATGAGCATGGTTTATCTTCTCTTCATTTTTCCTACCACGTATACGAGCCTTTGTATCCCTAGGTATTGATAGTATAGAAATATCTCCTGTTGATTTATCAACTCTACATAACATCATAGTATCTGTTCTAGTACTAGAATTCTTATTTATATCTTTTGAATCTACTCCTAATAATAAGAAGGTTATATCACTTTTTCCATCCATTAATCTATCAATAAAAGTTTCTTCAGATGCTTCTTCTTCGCCCTCAGCCTTTATAACGGTTTTATAAATAAAACCACTCCATACTACTGAAAATATAATAATTGAAATAAAAAAAGTCTTAAAAAATGTTCTTTTCACTGGACCTCACTCCAAATTCTTTAGAATTATTAACTGATTTCTCGTCTTAATTGTATCTAAATGTATTAAATTTCCTCTTTGAATAATAAAGTTTATAGTACCATCTATAGCATGTAATATGCTACTGTCTAAATCTTCATATGCTAACTTTCTTATCTCTTCTACACCATTAAAAGTTCTACTTGGCTCTATAACATCAGCTATATATATTATCTTTTCTAATAGACTCATGTTTTCTCGTCCAGTTGTGTGGAATCGAATAGCATTTAAAACATCTTCATCTATGATATTATATTCTTTCTTTGCTAGTACTTCTCCTAAGGGACCATGAATAAGCTCTTTATTCTTTTTCATGACATCATCTAAAATTATACCAAAATCATCGGCTATTTTCAACAAATTTATTTCCCCTTGAAGTTTACCGCAATCGTGTAATAGACCAGCTAATGCCGCTTTTTCAACTGAATAACCATAATGCTTAGCCAGTCCTATACTTGTATTCATAACGCCTATGGAGTGGTTATATCTGCAAAGTCCAATATCACCCTTTAGTTTATTATATATCCATTTTTCTATCATAAGTACCTCCTATTATTCATAAAGCCCATTCTTTTTTATATATAGTTCTACTGTCTCAGGCACTAAATACTTAATAGACGATTTTTTCTTCATTTTATCTCTAATTTCAGTAGATGAAATATTTATAAGAGGTGTTTCCAGTAAATATATGGAGTCATTATATATTTTATTTAATTCTTTAATTTTGTCCTCTAATTTATCGTTATTCCAGTCTGGTCTTTTTGCTACAATAAATTTGCATAAGCTTAACAATTCCCTATAATCTTTCCATTTGTCAATATCACAAAAGGAGTCAGCCCCTAAAATGAAATAGAAGTCCATATCTTCATGTTTATACTGTAGATATCTTATAGTATCTATAGTATAAGTTATTCCTTCCCTTTGAATCTCAATAGGAGATAAAAAGAAGTATGGATTAGTATTAATAGCAAGAAGCGTCATATCATATCTGTAATTAACAGATGAAATATCTTTTTGACCTTTATGGGGTGGTTTTCCAGTTGGTATAAAAAGCACTCGTGCTAAATCAAATTGAATTCTAGAATGTTCGGCTAATATAAGATGTCCATTATGTATAGGATCAAAAGTTCCTCCCATTATCCCCACTTTCATCTTATTCAAGATTATCCCTCCAGTTAAACTTATTTATAATAGATAAACTTCAGAAACCATGTTCTGAAGTTTTTACAAAAACATATTATGGCAATAAAATCTTTTTATTTTCCCTAGATTCTCTATATAATACAAACTTGTTCCCAATACTTTGAACAAATTCTGCATTTGTTTTTTCTGCTAGTTCACTGGCTACATCTTTTGCATCTAGAAAGCTATTATTTAATACCTTTATTTTTACTATTTCCCTAGCTTCTAAAGCTTCATCTATTTGTTTAATAAAATTATCCGTTATCCCATTTTTCCCAATTTGAAATATGGGATTTAGATTGTTAGCTATGCCCTTTAAATAGCTTCTTTGTTTTCCTGTTAACAATTAATACACTCCCTTGATTTAAACCTCAACTTCTTTTCTCGATTGTCTTCTATGAGATTCATATTTTTTGCTGCCTTTTTTCCATCCAGTTCTTGATTTTTCTTCAGGTTTATAATCTTCATTTATTACTACTTCATTTCTTGCTAGACAATAATAAGTTGGTTGATTCTCTTTACAATTGCCACAATTTAAACAGTCCATTTTGCCTAAAAACCCTCCATTTAATCAAAAAATTCAAATTCATATCCACAAATATATACTGAATCACTTTCTTCAATACCTAATTTTTTTAATTCCTCCACAACTCCCCTTTGCCTAATAGTATTTTGAAAGTATCTTGAAGAATCATAATTATCAAAGTTTGTTGAGTACAATAGTTTTTCTATAAAAGAGCCTTCTACAATATATTTCCCATTCTCTTTTTTTACAATAATACCTTCTTCTTTAGGTTCTTTAAAGGTAAAATCTATTTCTTCGTCGAAGGTCTCATATTGGATATCTATCTTTGATAGAACTTCCCATATACCAAATTTTAATTTTGCGATTCCTTCCCCTGTTGCAGCAGAAATTGGATAGATCTTATAGCCCTTAGGCTCAAATTCCTTTTTAATCCTCGTTAACCATTCTTCAGATTCAGATAAGTCCATTTTATTCGCAGCAATTATTTGAAGTTTCTCTGAAAGCTTAGAATTATAATGAACCAATTCTTCATTGATTTTATAGAAATCCTCAATAGGATCTCTTCCCTCCAAACCTGAGGTATCTAATACATGAACTAAAACCCTCGTTCTTTCCACATGTCTTAAAAAATCGTGACCTAAGCCAGCACCCTCATGAGCACCTTCAATCAATCCAGGGATATCAGCAATAACAAAACTTTTCTCCTCATCTACCTTTACAACTCCTAAATTAGGTTTTAAAGTGGTGAAATGATAATTAGCAATTTTAGGTCTTGCTTCAGATAATATGGATAGTATTGTTGATTTCCCTACATTAGGAAATCCAACTAGTCCCACATCAGCCAATAACTTCAATTCTAAGATAACATCTTTTTCCTCCCCTTTGCTACCAGGTTCAGCAAACCTTGGTGCTTGCCTTGTAGGGGTAGCAAATTTAGCGTTGCCTCTACCTCCTTTGCCTCCCTTGACAATAACATAAGTCTGACCATTCTCCTTTATATCCACTATAACCTTATTTGTGCTGGCATCCTTTACCAGCGTTCCTACAGGTACCTTTAATATTAAATCCTGTCCTTTTTTCCCAAACTGCTTTTTTGTCTTACCATTTTCCCCATTTTCAGCTTTATAAGAACGTTTATACCTAAAATCCATCAATGTCCTTATTCCTTCATCAGCTATTATAATTATATTGCCTCCATCGCCTCCATCGCCTCCATAAGGACCTCCTGAAGGTTCATATTTTTCTCTTCTAAAAGCTACTACACCATCTCCACCTTTACCAGCCTTTAGATTTATTTTAGCTACGTCAATAAACATATCATCATCCTCTGTTATTCTTTTTCTATTATCAGTAATTTTATTATACCAATATATACTATACTGTCAATAATCTATGATAAAGATTTAAATTGAAACCTTTTTATAATTTTTATAGTGTTAATGAATATTATTCAAGTGTAAAGTTTATTTTATTCTTCTAAATTAAAATTATTCTTTTAAATCAAAATAAGTAAAAAAATAAAGCTTACCTTACTGGTAAGCTTTAAAAATCTATGCCAATTCTTCATTAGGATAAACACTAACTTGCTTTCTATCTCTGCCTTTTCTTTCAAATTTAACTACTCCGTCTACTTTAGCAAATAAAGTGTCATCTCCGCCTCTGCCTACATTATTCCCAGCATGAATTTTAGTACCTCTTTGTCTTACAAGTATATTACCTGCTAGAACAAATTGGCCATCTCCTCTTTTAACACCTAATCTTTTAGCTTCACTATCTCTACCGTTTCTAGAGCTACCTACTCCCTTTTTAGTAGCAAATAGTTGTAAATTTAGCTTTATCATTCTCTACACCTCCCCATATTCGAGAGTCACATACTCTGGGTAATTTTCAATAATAGATTTTATTCCTACTTCTAAAACTCTAAGCACAATCTCTGCTCTGTTTCTAGTATCTATATCTATGGTTTTCGGTACTTTCACGCTTAAAAGTCCTTTTCCTTCGTCTATAAGATAATCTATTTTCTCTTCATTAATACCGCAAACTTCTACTAAAGAAATCAATACAGTCTGTGCAAGAGCTGAAACAGCAGCACATACTATATCCTGTCCCTTAACATCATATCCAGCATGTCCCGAGATATTATATCTTTCAATAAAACCATTTTTTTTATCTTTAAATATTTTTACCTTAATCACTTTATTAACCAACAATCTTTTCAATCTTTACTTTTGTATAAGGTTGGCGATGTCCTTGTTTCTTTCTATAATTCTTTTTAGACTTATACTTGAACACAACAATCTTCTTTGCTTTTCCTTGTTCCAATACAGTTGCTTCTACCTTAGCACCTTCAACATAAGGTTTACCAACAACTAAATCTTCTTCCTTAGCAACAAGAAGAACTTTTGTAAAGTCTAATTTGCCACCTTCTTCTGTATTGATTTTTTCAACAAATACAGTATCTCCTTCTTGAACTTTGTATTGTTTTCCACCTGTTTCAATTACAGCGTACATTATCACTTGCACCTCCTCTAACCAGTCTCGCCAATGTTAGGTGACTATGCTTTAAACCCACATTGAGCGGCTACCTACAACCAAAAATTTTAACAGATTTATGGTCTTTTGTCAATACTAATCTCTAAAAATTTTACCTTTACCATTACAATATGGACATTTCATTATAAAGTTGGTTCTAAGGCTATTTCTAACTTTTTTTCTAGTCATTTCAACTAATCCTAGTTTAGTTATCCCTATAATATTAGTTTTGTTTCTATCTAAACTTAAACTTCGTTCAAGCTCATCCAAAACTAAAGATATGTCATCTTTAGACTTCATGTCTATGAAGTCTATTATTATTATCCCTCCAATATCTCTGAGCCTAATTTGTTTAGCTATTTATAGAGCTGCTTATAAATTGGTTTTTACTACAGTATCCTCAAGACTTTTACTGCCAATAAATTTACCCGTATTTACATCAATAGCTGTCAATGCCTCTGTTTCATCAATTACAATATAGCCTCCACTTTCTAATGTCACATTCCTCTCCAATGCAGCTTGAATTTCTCTTTCAATACTATCTTGTAACGATGAATCAAAATCCTTGTCATAAATCAACTTTTCCTTTAGATTTGGAGATATTATACCCTGAAAATTCAACAAGCTATTATACTTATCTTTATCATTTATGACTATCTTGTTAATCTTATCGGTAAAAGCATCTCTCACTATCTGATGAGCTAAGTCCATCTCTTTATATATTAACTTAGGACACGGCAAAAAATTTTTTTCCTTTTCAATTTTTTTAAATATGGTGATAAGTGTATAATACTCGTCTATTAATAGCTCTTTTTCCACCCCTAAAGCTTTAGTCCTAAATATAACTCCCATATCTTCCTTTCGCATTTCCTTTCCAACATCTTGCAATCTATTGATTTCATCTTCATCATGAATCTTCCTAGAAATGTTTATTTTATTAGAGAAAGGAGTCAATACTAAAAATCTACCTGGTAAGGTAATATGGGTAGTAACTTTAGGTCCTTTATTCTCCGAGGATTCTTTAAGTACCTGAACTATTATATCTTCTCCATTTTTAACTATGTCATCAATTTTTACCGGTGTATTTTTATACATTAAATTTTTAGGTAAGGCATCTTTGACATATAGATAGGCATTTTTACCTTCACCTATATCGACAAATGCTGCTTCCATCCCTTGTAATACATTTACTATTCTACCTCTGTATATATTGCCTACTTGCTTCCTATCATCTTTTGTATCAGTATAAAACTCCACAAGTCTATCATTCTCAATAATACCTACCTTTTCAATGTCCTTCTTTGAATCTATAAAAATATAATTCATAATATCTCTCCCATATTACAGTGGTGATTCTATCTTACCTTCATGTTCCATAAATAATCCTATCCTTTTGATATTTAATGTATCAAAATCAATACCTATATTAAGATACTTATCCATTGCTTTAATAAAATCTATAGGCTTCAAATTTCCGTTGTCCCCTGCTTTTAATAGGCAGTTCAACTTTACTAAGTGTAAATCATCTATAGAGCATTGTGAATTGACTACTACATTCCCAATTAACGGCCTTATATCTTGATCCTTTTCAATGATTCTCTTACCCTTGTGTTTTATCTTCTTGATTACTATCTTATCTTCTCCTAACCAATCCCTAACTAATCTCTCTAATGTTTCATTGTTCTCTAAATTATATAATTTAAACTCTATCTCATAATAACTCCAGCTAATAAGAGAAGAAATAGATTTATCTCCTTCTATATATTTAGCATCTAATATTCTTATATCTTCAGGTAATTCTTCATTCATTCTATTTATAAAATTTTCCGTAGACATCTTTTCATATAATTCTATATCCATATACTCTTCAACACTGGATATTCCTAAAGCTAGAGGATTAGCTATGGAAAGTTTAGGTTGAGGATTAAATCCTTCTGAGTATTTTATAGGAATATTTCCTCTTCTAAAAGTCCTCTGAAAAAGTCTCATTAAATCTAAATGGGATATATATTTTAAGTAATTCTCTTTGGTAAATTTAACTCTTAAATTCATTTGCATACACCACCTGTAAAACATTTGTTAATTCCGCATCCTGTACAACCTAATCTGCAATCCCTAGTTAATTCTTCTTTCTTTGCATTTTCATACTCACTAATTAAGTATTTTTTAGTTACTCCTGGATCAATAAAATCCCAAGGCAATACTTCCTCAATATCTCTATCCCTTAGTGCATAAAAATCTCCATCAATTCCAGTTTCATCAAAAGCTTCAATCCATTTGTCAAAATCAAATTTTTCTGACCATCCATCAAATTTACAACCTTTCTCCCAAGCCTTAATCAACGCTTTAGATAATCTTCTATCTCCCCTAGCAAGTACTGCCTCTAAATAGCTAAGCTTTGGATCATGATAGTTAAAGGTAACCTTCTTATCCCGAATACTATTTCTTAATAAGTTGATCTTCCTATTAAACTCATCTATGGAATCCTGTCCTACCCATTGGAAAGGTGTAAATGGTTTAGGTACAAAACATGATGCACTTAGTGTTACCTTTAAATTTCCCTTTCGCTTATCCTTTGGCTGACTAAAGAACATATCTTTAACCTTATATCCTAAATCCTTAATCCCTAGTACATCTTCATCAGTTTCTGTAGGAAGTCCAATCATAAAATACAGTTTTATTGTGGACCAGCCTTCATTAAAAGCATAACTAACAGCTGTAGTCAAATCATCCTCTGTAATCCCTTTATTGATTACATCCCTAAGCCTTTGGCTGCCTGCTTCTGGCGCAAAGGTAAGTCCTGACTTCCTAACCTTCTCGATTTCCTTTAGAATGTCCATGCTAAAGGAATCAAGCCTTAAAGAAGGTAGAGATACCCCTATCTTATCTTTTTCATATCTATTCATCAATTCCGAGACCAATACTTGAAGTTGTGAATAATCACAAGAGCTCAATGAAGTTAAAGATATATTTTCATATCCTGTATTTTCTACTAATTTCTTTGCTGACTCCAATAGGCTATCAACAGATTTTTCCCTTACTGGTCTGTAGATTATTCCTGCTTGACAAAATCTACAACCTCTTGTACATCCTCTAAATATCTCTAGAGGAATCCTATCATGAACCGTTTCAATATATGGGACTATTAACTTATCTGGGAAAAAAACTTTGTCTAAATCCTTTATTATCCTTTTCTTTATGGTTTTAGGTATACCTTCTATAATAGGCTCCATTTTATCTATGGTACCATCTTCTTTATAACTCACCTGATAAAATTCTGGAACATACACCCCTTCAATTTTACTTACTTCTTTTAAGAAGTCTACCCTACTATTTTTACTTTCTTTGAATTCTTTGTATTTTTCCAATATTTCTAAGGTAACTTCTTCTCCCTCTCCTATTACAAAAAAATCTATTATATCAGCAATAGGCTCTGGATTATATCCACAAGGACCTCCCGCTATTATAAATGGATCTGTTTCTTTTCTATCTTTTGAAAGTATGGGAATATTGCCTAGGTGGAGCATATTGATTATATTGGTATAACTCATTTCATATTGTAATGTAAAGCCAACAAAGTCAAAATTGCTTATTGGCTCTTTATTTTCTAAGGTATATAAAGGAATATTTTCCTTCTCCATTTCCTTTTCCATATCAATCCAAGGAGCAAATACCCTTTCACAAGCAATATCTTCTTCATCATTTAACAGATTATATAATATATGAAGACCTAAATGGGACATGCCTACTTCATATATATCTGGAAATGCAAAGGCAAATTTAATCTTTACTTTATTTAAATCCTTCTTAACTGAATTCTTTTCCATGCCAATATATCTAGCAGGTTTTTCTACCTTATTTAGTACTTTATCAAATTTTTTAATATCTATCATCAATATCACCTTTCATTTGTACTGTACATAATATATTATCACTTTTCCATGTTTTTTAGTAGAAAAAATTAAAACTGTCTAAGACAGTTTTAAAGTTTTCTCATGAACTTCACATAATCCGATGGGTTAACTGGAGATTCATCTATCCATATTTCAAAATGTAAATACTTATTCCCATCTTTATTGGTTCCAAGGGTTCCTATTTTTGTTCCTTGTTCTACCTTTTCTCCTTCTTTCACATAGACTTTAGTCAAATATCCGTATACCGTACTCATAGTTTCATTCTGAACTGTAACAAAATATCCTTTTGTATTTTTATCCTCAACTTTTAAGACTACACCTTTATCAATAGATACTGGTTCTTTGTCTTCCTTCGGTATGACGTCCACCCCATTATTAAAAGAAGTACTCCCATCTAAATATTTCACTTCTCCAAAAGGACTATATATAGCTCCTTCTATGGGTGGTATATATTTATCATTTTCTTTTATATTCAATACGGCTAAAGCCTTTTCTGGTAGCGATATTAATTTTTTACAATAATCCCAAATGATTTTGCCATCTTTTTTTACACTGAATTCATAATTAATACCCTTATCGATTATCTGTATTATATTAGATGAAGTATTGTTGTTCAATCTTTTCAGAATAAGCAATAAGACTAATATGATTAAGACGGCAATAATTTGATTTAACTTTACTTTATAGTGAAACCTTCTTTTCATGAAATTGAGAAAGCCATTATTTTTAGTGGAATATCTTCTCCTATTCATAAAATCACCCACCTTAACTATTATTATGATATTTATTAAAGGTGGGTTTTATTCCATATTAGTATGGATTTGTTATTAATTTAAAATTATTATTTTTCAAAGTAAAATCCTTTTTTAATTTATTCGGTGCGTAAATCTCCTTTTGTTTGGTAATAAATATGGCATCGACATCTTCTAATTTTTCTACCAGCTCCATCCCTTTATCAACACCTAAAATAAATAAGGCTGTAGATAGGGCATCTCCGTCAATAGATTTATCTGAGACTATACTCACCCCAGAAACTTCACTTTTTGAAGGATAACCAGTTTTAGAGTCAATAATATGATGATACCTTTCACCTTTGTATATAAAATATCTTTCATAATCCCCTGATGTGACTATGGACTTATCCCTAACATTTAGTATTCCCACATAGGACCCTGTAATATCAAAAGGATCCTGTATTCCTATTCTCCACATATCACCATTCTCTTTTTGACCTAAGGCATATACATTACCTCCTAAGTCGATTATAGCAGATTTAACTCCATTTTCTAAGAATATCCTCTTAACTTCATCAGCGGCATACCCTTTCACTATACCACCTAAGTCTATTTTCATATCTTTTTTATTCAAATATACCAGATTATCTTCCATAAGTTCCAAATCTCTATAATCTACTAAAGCCATTTTCTCTTTAATTTCTGCTTTAGATGGAATAGTATCCCTTTCCTTTTCATCGGTACCCGTTATATTCCATAAATCTACTAAAGGCCCTATAGTAGGTTCATAGGCACCATCACTTATTGTAGCAAAATATTTAGCTCTTTCTATTACATAATACACATCATCATGTACTTTTACAGGTTTTATTCCTGCATTTTTATTTATTTGGCTCACATCACTGGCCTCAATAGTTGTACTCATTCTATCCTCAATTTCTTTGAGCCTGTTAACTGCTTCATCTAAGATCTTCTTGTCCTGTTTATCATATATTTTTAATGTTATAACCGTATCCATTAAAAATTCAGTCCTAGAAAGGGATTCTTGATTTTTATTGGCTGTACAACCAGTGACAGTTAATATTATTATAGCAACTATTATAGATGCTAATGGCTTTTTTGACTTCATATGAACTATCCTCTCTGATTAATATTTAGAAAAACCCTAACATGACGTTAGGGTTTAATTCTTATTTTGCGTTTTCTAATGCTTTCCCAGCTAATTCAATCATTGTAGTCCTTGTATTTGTAGCTCCAGTTATTGCATCTAGGTTTAGGTTTTCAATACCATTATTGTCAATTATTTGTTTTTGAACTCCTTTTACTACATCGAAGGAGTCTAAGTATGCGTAATTTTCTACTGATTTTATATCTCCTGCTTTAACTTGTACTGGTTCAGTTTTAGGTTTTCCATCATCACCCATAACAGGTTTTTTATCTTCATCAAAAACTACTTTATTGCTTTCAGTATCTTCTACTGCTACTTCAACGTAATCTACTCCAACAACTTGTCCATCCCTAACTATAACTTTTATTTCTGCCAACCAACCATGACTTGCTTCGTCAGCTTTTGCAGTGTATTCGCCATCTTTATAAATAGGCTCATAGGTTTCACCATTTGAAGCTTTAACCAATAGTTCGTTAACTATATCTTTAAAACCTTCTTTAGTATGAGTAGCCCCTGAAACAGCATCAAAATCTATTTTGCTTAAATCTTTCTTTTCGTTAAACTGTTCATTAAGGTTTTTGATTACTTGTAGTCCCTCTGGATAGTTATAATTGTCTTCATTTTTTTCTTCTCCCGTATCTGCTAAGATTTCAACATAACTAAATGATGCAATTTCCCCATCCTTTACTTCCATTTCAGCCATAGAGTAGTTACCATGATCGCTAACTGGTACTTTGACTAAATAATTACCATCTTTTAGTTCACCTACTGGCATTTCTTTAGGCTCATTATCACCAGCTGTATTTTCTTTTTTACCACAGCCTGTGAAAACTAAAGCAATTAATGTTATGACTAGAACCATTAAACCTAACCTTTTCCTCATTAGTATCCCTCCATAATTTAAAATAATTGGTATGCTTATGAAAACCCTCCTATATTAATCTATTGTGCTAGTTAATTTAATTAAAATTAATAGCAAAAATTACAAGATAAAAAACTCCAGCAATTATGTTAACCTATCATTGACAACCAATCAAGATAGGAGGATAACATATGCTAGAGTTTACTAATAAATATTCTATCAAAGAAATTACTGATTTAAAAGACTTTATTACAGTCATTTATATCCTAATTGACGATATTTACCAGGAGACTACTCCAGCACATATTAAGGAACGTCGAAATATCAAGGATGCTATCCTAAGTGATAGTGAAATAATTACCATTAGTATCGTTGGTGAACTCTTAACCATTGATTCAGAAAAAGCTTGGTTAGGGTTCTGCAGAAAGAATTTAAAGGATTTGTTCCCAAAGTTCTGTGACAGAACTAGATTTAACAGAACTCGTAGAGCCTTACACGCAGTGATTGATGGAATCCGTAAACAACTTACTTATATTTTAGGATACCGAGAGCAATCGACTAGAATTATAGATAGTATTCCTATTCCTGTATGCAAGTTTGGTAGAGCACATTTTCACAAATCCTTTAAAGTTGATGCAGCTTATGGATACTGTGCTTCTAAAAAAGAAACCTATTATGGTTTCAAGCTACATGTTCTTACTACAGTAGATGGTTATGTTACAGATTTCGTCCTTGCTCCAGCCAATATTGATGATAGAGAAGCTGTATGGGAGTTAGTTGAGAGTTATAATCATATAACTATTCTAGGTGATAAAGGGTATATCAATAAGTATTTATCTCCAGATTTAAAAACTGAAAAAGGAATTCAGCTGATATTTATGAAAAGAGATAATACTAAAAACCCTCATCCTAAATGGCTTCGTCAACATATTTTTAAACTTAGAAGACGAATTGAAACCACTTTTTCACAATTAACGGAGCAACTAAATATCAATAAAGTCTTATCAAAATCTTTATTGGGTCTTATTACAAGGCTTAGAACAAAGATTTTAGCTCATAACCTCTGTTACAGCATTAATAAGATATTAGGTAATAACATAAATCTAGGACACATTAAAGAACTTATATTCGGATAATATATCCAAATCATTTTCTTAAGGGGTATCCTTTTTTCTAAAAAATAATTGATAATCTTATCCAGTTTAAGATTTACTAGCACATTAGGTTATATTATATATAATATATACATTATTTTCAATGATTGATTAATTATTAACATTTCTAATAATCTCTATTGTTTTTATTATCTTTCATCTTTATAATAGGTATATTGGCTACTAATGCTGATATTGGCATATTATCAGTTTCCCTCTTCATCCTTGTAAGCTTAATGTCTAATCCTTCTTCATCTATTTCAGCATATTCTTTAATAACTCTAATCATATCTCCTTTCACCATCTCCAAAAACTTTGGTGATAAATCCGATCTATCGTGTACTAACACTAGCTTTAATCTTTCTTTAGCTACGCTTTTACTACTCTCATTATTTTTTCCAAAAATTTTGAATAAATCCAAGGTTATTCCCCCTTTACTTACTAAATAGTAGTTTTATCAGCTTACTAAACTTTCCTTCATCAACATCTAAATTAAGCAATTCTACTTCCTCACCAATAATTCTTCTACAAATATTTTTAAAAGCCTTTGCAGACAAAGGTACATCTTCAACTACTACAGGTTCACCTTTATTAGTAGAAATAACAATAGCTTCATCATCTGGAACAACCCCTAATAGATCTACTGCTAATATATCTATTATATCTTCTACGTTCATCATGTCCCCTCTTTTAACCATATCCTGTCGAATTCTATTGACAATTAGCTTAGGATTCATAATTCCCTTTGCCTCTAATAATCCAATTACTCTGTCAGCATCTCTTACTGCTGAAATTTCAGGGGTAGTTACTATATAAGCTTCATCAGCACCAGCAATTGAATTTTGAAAACCTTGTTCAATTCCAGCTGGAGAATCAATAATGACAAAATCAAATTCTTCCTTCAATTCATTTACCAGTTCTAACATTTGTTCAGGGTTTATGGCAGTCTTATCTTTTGTCTGTGCTGCAGGTAATAAAAATAATCCATCATATCTCTTATCCCTTATAAGTCCTTGTTTTAATCTACAGGTTTTTTCAACTACATCGACTATATCATATACTATTCTATTTTCTAATCCCATAACTACATCAAGGTTTCTAAGACCAATATCCGTATCCACAACTACGACTTTGTTGCCTAATATAGCCAATCCAGTACCAATATTTGCTGTTGTAGTCGTTTTACCTACTCCACCTTTTCCTGATGTTATTACAATTGCTTTTCCCATGCTTTTCTTCCTCCTCTTCATTATTTTCTAGGCAAATAGGGTTCTATAAGAACTTCCCCATCGTGGACTTTTGCCACCTCTGGCAATCTAAAAGTGAACACTTCCCCATCAGGTCTTCTACCAATTATATTTGCAATTCTAAGCTGAGTTGGCTGTAAGTCATAAGCTGCAACTATTGCCTCTTGGTTGCCATCTACTCCTGCATGAGCAACTCCTCTTAAAGTTCCAAGTATTATAATATTTCCCTTTGCTTTAATCAATGCTCCAGGATTTACATCTCCAATGATTACAATATTCCCGCCATATTCTATAACTTGTCCAGATCTTATGGTAGTATTTATAAATTTTGTCATTCCTTCATCTATACCCATATAAAAACTTGGTTCATCTAAATATGATGGTAACCCATCTTCAGAAATATGTAGTTTATATTTATTCGCCATAATTTGAAGTAATTCGCTAATCTCCTCTTCAGATAAATCTTCACCCTTAATCCCCAATATATTTGCTCCTTTAAAGAAATCAATAGATTCATTTAACTTATTTTCTAGCTCCCCTTTAATATTTTGAAAGTCACCTTCCTTTATAAATATATATATTCCTTCCTTAATTCCTCTAAAGTTTACTAATCCTTCTTTCACTACTACTACCTCCATAATACTTAAATATATATATTCTTCAAATATTTCTATAATCCTTCTTATTTTTAAAAAATTGAATTGGAAGGTGTTCTACCTTGCCAATTCAATTTCAAAGGGTGATAATCCTTCTTCACTAGTATTATTAAACCCAAGATATTCGGCAATTATTTCTCTCGCAATAGGACCAGCATAACCCCCGCTTCCACCTTGAAATATAACTACAGCAACTGCTATTTCTGGATTTTCATAAGGAGCAAATGCAACGAACCAAGCGTAATCATCATAGGTATCCCTAGTAGCGGGGTTAATCCCAGATTTTTCTGCAGTACCTGTCTTTGTTGCTACAGTTACTGGGAAGTTAACAAACATACGTTTCGCAGTTCCTTCCGTAGATACTTTTTTCATACCTAATTTTACATGTTCTAAATTTTCATAGTTATTTAGTTTAATCCTTTCAGGCTTATCTTCTGTTTTCATAACTATCTTGGAGTTATCATAATTTTTAATATTATCAATGGCGGTAACTTTATGCCTATATCCTCCATTGGATAAAGTTGCAATAAAATTAGCCATTTGAATAGGTGTATAGGAATTTTGACCTTGACCTATTGTTATATTCAATGTATCTGATATATTCCACTCTGCTTGATTGAGATAGCTATATTTTATCTTATCTGCTAGACCTTCTTTTTCTCCGCTTAAACGTCTTTCTGGGTCAATTCCCATTTCATCTAATCTCCTAATTACTTCACCTCTAGATAAAGCATCTCCTTGTTCTACCCAACTAGTTATTTCCTCAATCATTTCGGCTATCTCATCATCTTTAAATTTTATATCCTCTTTTATATATGATTTAATATTTTCCTTCAAATATCTCTCCAATAAAGATTTTGTAACCATTATCTTCCTCTGAGGATCTGGTACTCCACCAGATACTTCATTAGGAATATCTATTTCTATGCCGGTTTTATCATTTAATCCTAATTGTTTAGACATATTGGTTATATCCTCTATATCTAGTTTCATTCCTAAGGATTCTCCAGTTCTTTGATTTTTACCTAAGGCTAAACTATAAAAATAATAGTTACAGGAGTCTCTAAGGGCATCATAAAGATTTTCAGCTCCATGAGTTCCTCTACTAGAGTTCCAAATCCAACAGCCCATCCTTTGGGTACCAATCTCTACATATCCCATATCCCTTATGGTCTTATTGGGACTTAAGCCCTTCTCTAAAGCAGCAAGACCAGTTACTGGCTTAAATATAGAACCCGGCTGTACAGCAGTTTGAATAGCAATATTGTATAATGGTCTAGGTGCTAATGGATCCTCCTCGTTTTCTGGAAATAAACTTTTCCAATCCGTACTAGATATTCCTGTAGAAAACAAATTAGGATCATAAGCTGGATAGTTTGCCAATGCCAACAACTCTCCAGTTTTTACATCTATAGCTACTACAGAACCAGAAGTCGCATTTACATAAGGTCTTCCCTTCTTCTTATTGGTCCCAAATTTATAATTACCCCATTTGCTTTCAAAGGTTCCTCCCCTTTGTATTTCTTCCAATGCCTTTTTTAAAGTATCTTCCGCTATTTTCTGAAGCTTAGAATCTATTGTTAAATAAATATTATTTCCTGGTACAGCCTTTTCCTCATTTAACACTTTGGTAGTGTTTCCCAATGAATCTACTTCGACTCTCTTGACTCCATTTTTCCCTCTAAGCTCCGATTCAAACTTTTCTTCAATACCAGTTTTCCCTATAATATCGTTGGGAGAATATTTATTTTCTTTTACGTATTTTTCTATCTCACCAGGTTGGGAAATCTTGCCTAAATATCCAAGTAAGTGAGCTGCTACTTCACCTTGAGGATAATATCTTATTGGCTCTATTGATACTTGTATTGCAGGCATTTCCATAAGACCTTCCTCAATCTTTGCAACAGTAGAATCTTTAATTCCATATGCAATATTAATAGGTTGATAAGCTCTCTGCCCTTGTTTATCCAATTGATCGTACAAGGACATTATCGACCTAGCTTCGTATTTACTTAAATCCTTATCAATCTCAAAATGATCTATAAGATAAGCAAATGTTTCTTTTCCACCTTTTCCCTTTGGAATTTTGAACTTTTCAAACCATTCATTTTTATTGGCTAAGGATACATATTCCCATTTTGAAATTGATATTTTAGGATTGATGCCGTTGCTTAATATAGCTTCCTGAGCTATGCCCTTTATATGATCATCTGTAATAAAATCCTTTAATAGATTCTTCTTCTTTGCAAAATTTATTAAAGTATCTACAGGACTTTCTTTATCCGCTAATTTCTTATCCTTTTGGGTAAATAAAACCGTATTATTTTCTTCATTGATTTCTATTGTAACTGGAGCTTCTAAGCCCTTTTCTTCTATTTTATCTAACAATATCTTTGCTGGGACAATTTTTGTAACATTCTCTTTCTCATCTTGGCTTTCTACTACTTTTTCTAATATACTATTCAGTGAAGTTTTTGATACGATATTGACAAAATCATCTTTTGCACTAGTTTTAAAATTAATATCTTTAAAGTCTTTCATCAACATTCTCTTCTGCTGTAGATAATCTTCATCAAAAGTTAGGGAATATTCATCTAGTATTAAACCATCGCTTAAATTTCTTTCATTCAAAACATTATATACTATCTGTCTTGAAATAGGATGGTCTATAATCTTTCTTATAATATTTTTATCATTGTTTATTAAAGTGATTATCGCTTCTTTAGCTGTGGCGTTACTACCTATATTATGATTTTTTTTCCACATTTCAATATCTTTACTATCATCAAAACTAACTTTTAGCCCCTCATCAGCTATTTCAGTTTTTATAGGCATATCGATCCCTTTACTTTCAAGAGCATTAACTGCCTTATTGATAGTTATAAATTGATAATGTTCTTTATAGGTTGGATGTATATAATAAGTATCTAGTATCTGCGGTAATAGATTATTTGATATTATAATATCTATAACCTTATCCTCAGGTGTAAGACTTTCCATATTATATATTTCTTCATTTTCATATTTAAACTTATTAAATCCCACAGGAAAATCATCTACATAGATGACACCATCTTCCTCTAATAATCTAGCCAATGTCAATAAAGCGGTGTTTTTTTTGTCTTTATCTTTAATGCTCATTAGCTCATCTTTTAAAATTTGTACAGTAAAACTAGGTTTATTGCCAGCTAACAATCTGCCATGTCTATCTCTTATTTCACCTCTTGGAGCTGTAATATATATTTCCTTAAGTCTTTTATTATCAGAAACATCCCTATAGTAATCTCCATCTATTATTGTTAAGGTGGCTAATCTAAAAGAAAGTGCTAACATCATTATTGTTAATACAATAGTTAATATATTATATCTATTCTTTAATTTTTCTAGAAATTTCAAATCAACTCACCTCTACTTCCTTCCAAACCTTATTGAAGGAATTATAAATATCTTAGAAAACCATCTATAAAATAATATTGATAATAAACTATTATAAATCATTTCAAAGAATACTACTTTTTTAAAAAAAGCAGAAAAATCAATATTGTGGGCTAGGAAAAACATAAATAGGCAATGGAATAGATGATAAGCTATTGTTGTTCCTGCAGTCATAATGAAGGGTATCAGCATATTGTCTTTTGACAATTTGCCCTCCGACATTCCAACAAAGTATCCAATGAAAAAATATATGAATCCATTTACTCCAATTACAGGGCTAAACATAATATCCTGCAATAATCCTACTAACAGTCCTGTAATACTACCCGTCTTTTTCCCTTTTAATAATGCTATTGTAACTATGATAATAAGACTCGTATTCGGCAGTATACCAAATATGCTCGCATAGGAAAGTATGGTACTTTGTAATATGAAGTTAATGACAATAATTAAAAATATAATAAGTATATTCAATTTATATCCCTCAATCGTTTAATTAGATATGATGAAAACCTTATACAATTTCTTAAAATCAACAGCTGGCTCAATATATATATTCTTCATCAAATTTTCATCTTTTTTTACCACATCTGTAATTTCTCCTAAATATAAATCCTTAACGAATATTCCTCCTAGACCAGAGGTATAAAGCTTGTCTCCTTTCATTACATCAGCCTTAGTATCAAATAGATATCCAGTTAGCTTCCCATCTACACTGTCTGATATCATTCCACCATTTTGTGTTCTAATTGCTTTAAAAGAAATTTTACTGTTTTCATCGATTATAGATATTACCTTGGACCAATTGTCACCTACTTCAGCGATTCTTCCTACTATTCCTTCTTGAACTATACCTTTTTCAGTTTCTACAGCTTGGATGACTGTATCTCCTTTTTTGATTCCATCTTTTAAACCCTTATCAATAGTAAATCTATCAAACCAATTTCCAGGTTCTTTACCAGTAACTTGAGCTGATATCAATTTATAATTTGTGTGTTTCATAAGCTCTGCTTCATTTTTTAAATAATCTGATTTACCGATTAAATCCTCATAGTTCCTATTTTCTTCTTCTAATTGGATAATCTTAATCCTTAGATTTTCATTTTCCTCTTTCAAATTAGCTATATCTTTAATGGAGCCAAAAAAATCCGAAGTTTTTTTACCTATATTGTAGAAAACTTTCTGTATAGGTGAAAAAATATTTCCAATAAATTTCTCTACTCCGGTTAACGACATTCTCTCGCTACTGGTTACACCAATGATAATAATTAGAATGATAGCAACCGCTGTTACTATCATTCTGTCTTTATATTTCTTAAAAAAGAACATAATATCACCACTTAACCTATTTTTTTACTATTGGGTAGTGTTTTTTTCAAAACTTCTATACTTTCTAAAGCCTTTCCAGTTCCAATTGCGACACAGTCCAATGGACTTTCTGCAATATGAACTGGCATACCCGTTTCACCTTTTATTAATCTATCTATCCCATCAAGAAGTGCACCTCCACCAGTTAGCATTATCCCTTGTTCCATAATATCTGCTGCTAGTTCAGGTGGGGTTTTCTCTAATGTAGATTTAATAGCATCTAAAATATTATAAATAGGTTCTCTCATAGCTTCATATATCTCTTTTGATGTTATTTCAATGGTCTTTGGTAATCCACTAATTAAATCTCTACCTCTTATATTCATCTTAGATTCTTTGCTGCTAACATTAGCAGTACCAATTGTAATCTTTATATCTTCTGCAGTACGTTCTCCAATCATTAGACTATATTCTTTTTTGATATAGTTTACAATAGCCTCGTCCAACTCATCTCCACCTATTCTGATGGATTTACTTGTAACAATTCCACCTAATGAAATAACTGCAACTTCTGTAGTTCCTCCTCCAATATCCACTATTAAGCTACCAGTAGCTTCATGAACGGGAAGACCTGCCCCAATAGCCGCAGCCATTGGCTCTTCAATAAGATAAGCATCCCTTGCACCAGCATGGATAGCAGCTTCTTCCACTGCTCTTTTTTCAACTTCAGTTACTCCACTAGGTACACATACTACAACTCTTGGTTGAAATAATGAACGTCTTTGAGCAGCACGTCTAATAAAATACTTAAGCATATTTTGTGTTATATCAAAGTCAGCAATAACTCCATCTCTTAAAGGTCTAATAGCTACAATATTTCCAGGAGTTCTGCCTATCATCTTTTTTGCTTCTTCACCAACAGCCAATACTTGTTTTGTATTAGTTTGAATTGCAACTACTGATGGTTCCCTTATTACAATATCTTTTCCTTTAATATAAACTAATGTATTCGCTGTTCCCAAATCAATTCCCATGTCTTTTGTAAATGCACTAAATATTCCCATATAATTTGCTCCTTCCTTTCTATAACCTAGATAATATTTCTTTGTCTAAAGCTTATATACTTATTATCACCAATTATAATATGATCTAAAACTTTAATCCCAATTATATTCCCTGCATCAATAAGTCTATGTGTAATATTTATATCTTCTGTGCTTGGTGTAACATCACCACTTGGGTGGTTATGTACTAAAATAATCGAATTTGCAGATCGCTTAATTGCAATATTAAAAACTTCCCTCGGATGTACTATAGAAGAATTTAAGTTGCCTATGGATATATTTTCTATACTTATCACTTGATTTTTAGTATCCAAAATTGCTACTTTAAAATACTCTTTTTTTAAATATCTCATCTCTTCCATCAATAGTTCTGCAATCACTGTAGGTGAATCTACTTTTATCTTTTCTTCTCCTCCATAACTAGATATCCTCTTTCCTAGCTCTATAGCCGCTAATATCTGTGCTGATTTACAAGTTCCAATACCCTTTATTTTTGTCAGTTCTTCAATTGTAGCATGAGAGAGGTATTTAATGCCACTCTTATCCATACTAAGAAGCCTATTGGCTAAATCTATAGCCGTATCCTCTTTATAACCTGTTCTAATAATTACAGCTATTAGCTCTGCATTGGATAAAGAATTTACTCCATATCTAAATAACTTTTCTCTAGGTCTTTCATTTAAAGGAAGATCCTTTATGGTATAACCTTTATTTATATTCAGATTTTCCTCCATACAATTCACCTGCACTTTATTATAAAAGTTGTATGTCAAAATACCTTTCTAATAAAATGTCTAGTTTATATATAGGTAATCCCACTACGTTAAAATAACATCCATAAATCTTTTCTACTAGTATTCCACCTACTCCTTGTATTCCATAAGCACCAGCTTTATCTATATATTCTTTTGTTTTTATATATTTTTCAATTTTCCTATCATCTAACTTTCTAAACTTTACAATGGTTTTTTCATAGTCGATGATTTTAATATTAGAATTAGGTTTAATAAGGCTTAAACCTGTTATTACCTCATGTTCTTTATCACTCAATAGTTTAAGCATATATTTTGCATCTTCTTCATCTTTAGGTTTCCCAAGAATTTTACCTTTATAGGCTACAACCGTGTCAGCCCCTATTATAATTTCTCCTTGATTAAATCCATTTGCTACATGGCTAGCCTTTTCAAAAGCTAAAGACATTGCAATTTGCTCAGTCGATTCATGAAGATTAATTTTTTCTTCAATTGAAGGCTTTACTATAATAGGTTTTATATTATATTTTTTTAGTAAATCCCTTCTCCTCGGTGAAGATGATGCAAGCACAATAGTATTCATTATATCACCTTAAATCCTATAAAAATAGAGTATTAAAAGTTTTTTTTAAATTTTTAGTTATAAAGATAGATGTTAATCCTACAAAATACCCAGTAAAAAGACTAGTCAACAACAATATTGGAAAATAAGAAAATATTTTAAAGTTATTCATCATTAAACTTGCAACTAATACTTGGGCAAAATTATGAGCTACTGCTCCAAATATGCTTACCCCTATTAGACTAAATACCTTTGAAAATTTATTATATATTACATACATTATTATGCAACTTAATAAGGAACCAGATAAGCTATAAAAAAGACTTGAAATACTTCCTGTAGCTAATGTGAATATAATAGATTTAAGGCAACCCACCGTCAAAGCTTCTTTAAATCCAAAAATAACCAATGTAATTAAGATTACCACATTAGATAAGCCTAATTTTGCTCCAGGTGCCACAAAAGGCACAGGCATCATTGATTCGATTATACTTAGGGCTAACCCAACAGAAACCAATAGTGATAAAAAAATTAACTTTTTTAAACCCTTCATAATTGTTTCCACCTTCTAATGGCTTATATAGTCTACATCTCTTTCATCATCTATGCCTTTTATCTCAATTACAAGCCTATTTGGTAAACAAACTATAACTTCTCCAGTTTTTGATATATAGCCTTGCTTTACATCTAACTTATCAGGACAATCAGCTTCTATTACTCTAACCTTTTCATCTCCAATTTCAATTAAATTATATCCATATTCAGTTTCTATAGGAATAGTTTTTCCAATTATATTCTTATCAAATATTATCTTCTTAGTCTCTCTTCCATCAACTTGTATACTTACATATTTCTCTTTATAATTAAAAACAGAGTTTTTTACATAAAATAATGATATTAGGCTAATAATTACAATAAAAATTATTAAATATTTATCACCTTTTGTCAATATTTTCACCCTTTAATTTTAGGTATTAATTCTATGCATATCATAATTAGTTTATCATTTATACTTTTCATTTACAAGCAAGAATTAAATTCAATTCACAATTGTGACATAATAGCCTTCACCATCATAATTAAGGTTATCGTTTAAATTCTAATTTTACCCTATAAAACCTTACCCTATATATTATAAAGTAATTCTTAGCAAAATAAAAGAGCCTAATTACAGGCTCTCTATTTTAATTAGCTACTTTCTTTTTTTCTAAACTAGACCAAATAGCTTTTGTAGGGCATTTTTCTTTACATATACCACAATTAATACATTTTTCGTAGTCAATTTTTGCTAAATTATTTTCAAATATAAAAGCATCTTGAGGACAATTTTTTACACATATTTGACATCCAATACATCCAATGCTACATTTAGACCTTACCATTTTACCTGGATCATTGCTCTTACATCTTACTACTACCTCTTGCTCATAAGGTATCAATTCAATTATTCCTTTTGGACATACATCTATGCAGGCTTTACATGATACACATTTTTCTTTATCTATAACTGCAATTCCATCTACAATATCAATTGCATCAAATTTACAAACATCTTTACAAGTACCACAGCCTAAACATCCATAGGAACAAGATTTGCTACCTCCTGCCAATATGTTTTGTGCCCTACAATCTCTTATACCATCATATAGGTATTTTTCTTTTGCTATATTGCAATCTCCTTGACATAAGACAGTGGCCACATATCTTATAGCATCTGCTGCATTTACACCCATAATATCGGCTACTTCTTCTGCTACAGGCTTACCTCCGACACTACATCCATTTACAGGTGCTTTGCCTGATGCTATAGCTGATGCTAATCCATCACAACCTGGAAATCCGCATGCACCGCAATTAGCACCAGGTAGTACTTTTCTAATCTTTTCAACCTTAGGATCTATCTCTACAGAAAAAACCTTAGATGCTAAGGAAAGACTTACTCCAAATAAAAGTCCTAACCCTCCTAATACACTTATTGGATATATTATTCCACTCATTTCATTACCTCCTATACAAGCCCATTGAACCCTAAAAATGCTATGGACATAAGACCTGCCGTTATCAACGCAATTGGGAAACCCTGTAAAGCTTCTGGTATATCAATTATCTCAAATTGTTCCCTTATTCCTGATATAAGTATTAATGCTAGACTAAATCCAACAGAAGCACCAAAAGCATTAAATATTGTCTGTATTAAAGTATATCCCTCTTGTATGTTTAATATGGCTACTCCAAGTACTACACAGTTAGTTGTAATCAATGGAAGATAAACTCCCAATGCACTATATAAAGTAGGACTAGTCTTTTTCATTACCATTTCAACAAATTGAACTAATGCTGCTATAACTAATATAAATACAATAGTTTGTAGATATTCTAATCCTAATCTATCTAAAATAGCTTTTTGAATTACATAAGTTATTATTGAAGATAATGTAACAACAAAGGTTACTGCAATCCCCATGCCTGTTGCCGTTTCTGTCTTATTAGACACGCCTAAAAATGGACATATACCTAAAAAGCGAGCTAATACAAAGTTGTTAACAAATACAGTGCTAATTAATATAGTAAATAAGCTCATTTAGCTCCCTCCTCTAATTAGTTTCAGCCGTAGCCTTCTTCTTTCTAATAGAATTAAAAATCGCTATCAATATTCCAAGTAAAATAAATGCTCCCGGTGGCATGATAAATATTAAGGCTGGCTCAAAAGCAGGACCAAATAACTGTTTTCCAAATATACTACCTGCCCCTAATATTTCCCTTAGACTGCCTAATATTAACAATGCTAAAGTATATCCAAACCCCATACCAAGACCATCTACTATAGATGGTATAACTCCATTCTTTGAAGCAAAAGCTTCTGCCCTTGCCAAAATAATACAATTAACTACTATCAATGGAATAAATATTCCTAAAGCATTATATAAATCTTGAGTATAAGCTTTCATGAACATTTCCACTATAGTAACAAAAGTTGCAATAACTACGACGAAAGCTGGTATACGAATTTTATCTGGTATAACCTTTCTAAGAAGTGATATTACAAAATTAGACCCAACTAGTACGCCCGTTACAGCCAATCCCATTGCTAAACCGTTCTTAGCTGAGGTAGTTACTGCTAAAACCGAACACATACCAATCAGTTGAACAAATATAGGATTTTCCTTTATCAATCCATTATAAAAAATCTTTGATAACTTCAATCTTTGCACCTCCATCAATTAGCTAACATCGAATTGTATATTTCACGTACAGTATTCACGCCATCAACTATTGCAGTAGTCGTAATAGTTGCACTAGTAAGAGCCTGTACCTCATCATCACCTTGTGGCTTTTTAACTGCGGTTAACTCTTTATCTACAGGTTTATTCTTAAAGGAATCAGAAAAATACGGCTTAGTAGCATTTTCTCCAAGACCAGGTGTCTCTCCATGATTTAAAATTTTAATTCCAGTTATCTTTCCCTCTGTGGATACACCTGTCATAAACTCTATATCTCCATGGTATCCATTTACCTTAGTTTTCACAGTATATCCTACTACATCGTTTCCATTATATCCTTCATATATCTCTAGAACATTAGAATATGAAGCCCTTACTTCCTTTGCCTTTTCCTCATCTAATGGTTCAAATTTATCACCTTGAGGTAGTATTTCTTTTTTAGCTAACTCATCTTTAAGCCTGTCAGCTTCTTCAATTTTAGGTGCAGTTATATCGTTTGAAACAGCTAAAACAGTTGCAGAAACAACAGTTATGAGGAATAAGACTAATCCTAATTTTAATGTCTCATTCATCTACTTCACCTCCCCAAATACTTTAGGGCTTGTAAGTTTCTCTATTAATGGAGTAGCAACATTCATCAACAGTATTGAATAGGATACTCCTTCTGGGAACCCACCTTTCACTCTAATAAGTGCGGTAAGTATCCCTGCTCCAACTCCAAATATAACTCTGCCCATAGGCGTTACTGGTGAAGAAGCATAATCAGTAGCCATATAAAAAGCCCCTAATATTAGTCCGCCACCTAAAATATGGTATGGCATAAATTCGATTTCAACTCCTAACAATAATAGCATAATAAATGTTGTACCTATATAAAATACTGGAATCTTCCAATCAATAACTTGCCTGATTATTAAATATACAGCTCCAATTAATAATAATAGTGCAGAAGTTTCTCCTATAGCTCCAGAAATATTTCCTATGAACATATTCATTAACTTTGGTAACTCAGCTCCTGCAGATTGGGACGCTGAAGTAGCAGCCTCAACAGTTGCAGAAGCAGCTCCATCGGCAGCCATTCCATATTTCATTATTGCCAAAGGTGTAGCAGATGCCACTACATCTGGTCTTGTTCCAGTAAAAGTTGACATATGAGCTGGCCATGATGTTAAAAGCATAGCCCTAGCTGCTAATGCTGGGTTCATAAAATTCGAACCCAAACCACCAAAAAATTGTTTTACAACTATAATTGCAAAAGCTGAACCGGCTATGGGCAACCACCAAGGTGCTGAAGCTGGTAAGTTAAATGCAAGCAAGATACCCGTTATAACTGCAGATAAATCATTTATCGTAATCGGCTTTTTGAAAAATTTTTGAATCATGGCTTCAAAAAATATAGATGAAGCTACGGAAATTAGTATTATTTTCAATGCATTTAATCCAAAAAAATATACACTACCTATGACTGCTGGCATAAGTGCTATTATTACGTCTAGCATTATCCTCTGTATAGATTCATTAGATCTTATATGAGGAGATGAAGAAACTAACAATATATTTTCTAAAGCAGCATCTTGTGCTTTAGAAGTGTTTAATACTTTACTATCCATTCCAATCCCCCTATCTACTTTGCTTTCTTTCTCTTTGCAACTATTTCTCTTTTAGCCACTCTAATAGACTCTACTAAAGGTCTCTTTGCTGGACATATATATGAGCATGCTCCACATTCAACGCAATCTAAAGCATGAAACTTCTCCGCTTTATCAAGCATTCCCTTTAAAGAATAATTGCTTAAATACAATGGTTGTAACTTTACTGGACATACTTCTACGCATTTACCACATTTAATACAAGGTCCCATAGGAATAGGTTTCGCCTCTTCTTTTGTTAATACCAATATTCCTCCTGAACCTTTTATAACTGGAACATCGGTAGTGTATTGACTTAATCCCATCATAGGTCCGCCCATAATGATTTTGCCAGGGGCTTCTTCACTCAATCCTCCACATTGTTCAATAATATCTTTAAATGGAGTTCCAATTTTTACAATAAGATTTCTAGGTTTCTTAATTCCATTACCCGTTATAGTCACTACTCTTTCATATAAAGGTTTTCCTTCCCCTATTGCTTCTGCTATTGCCTTTGCTGTTGATACATTGCTTACTACGGCTCCTACATCCATTGGCAATCCTCCAGATGGAACTATTCGTCCTAACGTAGCATTGATTAATCTCTTTTCATCTCCTTGTGGATATTTAACCTTTAAAGAAACGATAGTGATATTTTTTTCATCTTTACTTGCTTCTTTTAATGCTTCTATTGCATCAGGCTTATTGTTCTCTATACCAATAATCCCTTTGTCTACTCCTACCGCTTTCATAATTGCCTTTAATCCAAATACTATCTTCTTAGGCTCCTCTACCATCAATCTGTGATCTGCTGTCAAATAAGGTTCACACTCTGCCCCATTTATAATAATAGTATCAATCTTCTTATCAGGAGGAGGCGATAGCTTAACATGGGTTGGGAATCCAGCCCCTCCCATTCCTGTAATACCTGCTTCCTTAATTATTCCAATAATTTCTTTAGAAGATAATTCTTCCAAACTTCTCTTTAACCCCACTGATTCATGTAACTCATTTTTTCCATCGGATTCTATTACGACACAATTTACAGTAAGACCAGTAGGAATAGCCATTGGTGTAATGCTCTTAACTATACCCGACACAGATGAATGGACTGGTGCTGATACAAAAGCTTGAGATTCTCCGATTTTTTGACCAACCTTTACCATATCTCCTACCTTAACTAATGGTTCACATGGTGCTCCGGTATGCTGATGGAGTGGAATCATAACAATTTCCGGCTCTTCAGCTCTCTCTAACGGAAGTTTTTCTGTTAACCCTTTATGATGCGGCACATTTACCCCACCTTTAAAAGTGAGATCTTTTAACTTCATCCTTTCCACCTCTTTTTCTATTCTTTAATTGTCAAAATAATTAAAACTTCTATTTATATAATTTAAATAAACAAAGGAAACCTTTGTTTAAACTTACTTTAGAGAAAATTAAATTTAACTTCCCTAATCCATTATAAATAAGCATATTAAAATGGCTTATTCTATCCTTTTATAGTTTTCATTATAACATTATTTCTTAGCTATGTATACCCTATATACGTATTGAGAATTTTTTAACAATGCCTCAATACCTCGTATAATCACAGCTGTTTTTAAGTCAAATGCTTGAATAGAAGATATTAATATTTCCTTGATATTTCCATAAATATATTTTTTCCCTTTAAAATACACTAGTTATTGTTAAATAACCAACACTCTTTGAATACTTTTCTATTCTATCTTCATACTTAATTGTATCGGATCTTCTGGATATATTAAATTCGAAAGGGTAAGCCCTATAAGTCTAACTTTCTTCTCCATATTAAATTTTGAAAGAAGAATTTGTTTACTAATGGTAAAAATTATGGCATCATCGTTAGTAGGAATATTCAATGTCATACTCCTTGTTTCTACAGAAAAATCAATATATTTTATTTTTACAGTAATTGTCTTTATTAAATATCCTTTTGTAATCAGCTTGTTTGATAAGTTAACGGAATAGAGCTTAAGTTTATGGATTAAAACGTCTACATCGTCAACATCCTCACGAAAAGTTTCCTCTTCTCCTATAGATTGATTTAAAACATGATCTTCTACTGGTCTATAGTCTACTCCAAAGGAAAATTCATATAACTCTTTTCCTCTTTTTCCAAATAACGCTATGAGCACATCTACATCATAATTTTGTATATCTCCTATATAATAGATACCTAGTTTATTTAACTCTTTTTCCATTTTAGGTCCTACACCCCAAAGTTTTGTCACCGGAAGTGGTCTTAGAAACTGGATTACCTCTTCTTCCCTAATTACAGTAAATCCATCTGGCTTTTCTATATCTGAAGCAAGCTTAGCCAAAAACTTATTTATGGATATTCCCACAGATGCAGTAAGCTCAAGCTCATCTTTTATATCCCTCTTTATATTCTTTGCTGCTAATAAATAATCTTTACCCGTTACATCTAAAAAAGCTTCGTCTATAGAAATAGGTTCTATAATACTAGAATATCTTTCAAATATTTTATGTATCTCTCTAGATGTCTCCTTATACTTTTTCATATTTACTGGCAAATATATTCCATCTGGACATAATCTCTTTGCAACCTTACCTGACATTGCAGAATGAATGCCATATCTCCTAGCCTCATAGGATGCAGTACACACCACTCCCCTATCGCTAGTTCCCCCAATTATTACGGGCTTGCCTCTCAAATTCGGATTATCTCTCTGCTCAACAGATGCATAAAAAGCATCCATATCAACGTGAATAATGGCTCTATCTCCCATTTGATTTCACCCCAACTAGAGCCAAGGGGACAGGAACCTTGGCCTTTATAGTTTCCCATCATTATTGTCAAATTAATATTTAGGAATATCTATACTATATTATAGATTAAAAAATCATATACCTACTATATATGATTTATGTCATTTGCTTAATAAATATATACCCTATTTTGGCTTTAAGTGAACATTTAAAACATAAGCACACATTCAAATATAACCTTAAAACTAAGTATACCAGCCATGGTATAACAGTTCAAGAATGAAAACTCCAAACTCTGAAAGAAAAGATATTTTCATTGTACAGTTTTCAATAGCTGACTTCTTTCAATAAAATTCTATGTAATTAATAGAAAATAGATACAAGTGGAAAGATACCTTTTATCTATGAATTACTTTTCATTTTAGATTTGTTAGAAATCAATCTTCTTCGCCCCTCGACTTTTACCAAATTTTCGAGTTCCTTCAATGCATCTTTTCCAATCCAATTCTGTATCCTATTATTACTTTCTTTTAATTCATATGATAGCAAAATTGCCTTTTCGTTATAATTAAAATCCTTCTTTCCGATTTCTCTTAAAGCCCATGAAACTGCTTTTTTTACATGTTCACGTTCATCCTTGGAATTTTCAGAAATCAAATGCAAATAATCATTGAGTGTTTCATCAGAAATTTTTTTACTATGAATTGCAGCAGAAGCCATTAACGTAAAAGCAGCTCGTTTTTTGTAAGTTTGGTCTGAATCAACCCATTGTGTAATCACGGTATCATAACCTTTTAATTTTATAATTAAATTTTTACATAAATGGTCGCATAAGTCCCACGAATTTACATCTGACATAAGGTTCTCAACTTCTGTCAAGAGGATATCCTTTTTATCAAACAAAAATACCGCCAACAACTTAGCTTCATGATACCCAGTTTCCCATAATTCGTAAGCAAGTTCGTTTGACGTTCCAATTCTCTTTGCAAGCTTACGAATATCGCCAGTAGAAACACCTATACTACATTTTTCTGGTATTCCCATTCTTATCACATTTGCTTTATATTTCTCAGAAGACATTGATTTAAGCTCCGTAATTATATCTTGACAATCCATTCTATCCCTCCAGTAGCCAAGGGGACAAGAACCTTGGCTATTATGCTTTTGTAATCATTGCTCTAGATAAACCAGTTATCCTTGATAATTGTCTAATAGACACACCTTTAATACTTTTTAACTCTTTCAGTATCAAGTTTCTTTTTTCTTTTTCAATTGATCTAAGATCACCTATTTCATTTACACCCATGGATAATATTTCTTGCTTTGCTTCTTCATCTATAAGCTTTATAAAATCGTCGTAATCTAAAAAACTTGCTTTGTCNTCTCCCAAAAAATTGATAGTCCATATTTATAATCTATAATATCAATTTCTTTTATGTAACAATTGTAGCTTGACCAGTTATACTTATCAACGGATTTTACCATTTCAGCTTTAACAGGGTTTTGATGAATATATCTTAATACAGAAAAAAACAACTTTCATCTTCTACACATTCACTCTTGAACCTTTCTTGAAATAAATGTCCAACTCTTTTATATTTTTTATTATACCAATATACGTAGCTAGAACTTATTCTTTTTACTACTGTAGATATATCATCTTCTCCTTCTTGAATTAATAAGTGTGTATGATTATTCATCAAACAATACCCAAAAATCCTAAAATTTTCTGATTCTCTACACTCACTTACTATAGAAATAAATCTGCTTTTATCATTCTCATTTTCAAATATTGATTCCCTATTTATTCCCCTTAGCATAACATGATATATTCCAGTTTTAGTTTTCCTTCTAACTTTTCTTGGCATAATAGTCACTCCTATCTAATAATTTGATGTTTCCAATTATTATTAAATGACATTTTATATGTTATAGTATATGGTTTTGTTACCTCTTATTGTATACTAATGCTAATGTATTAAAAATAACTTCTATTTAAAAAAGCCAAGGTTCTTGTCCCCGTGGTAACCATTGGTGATTGTACATTTTTGATATAGCAATATAGGTTATTAATATATATCCTAAAATAGTTATGACAAATAAATAATTTAAATTTAATAGTATGTCCATTATCCCAAATATCTTAGAAAGTTTAGATATTAAATAGGCTACAGATAATATTATAAAAGGCATAGAAAACATGAAACTAAATATAATTTTCTTTTTCTCTCTGTAGAGTATATTTTCTAGTAATTTGTTATCCATACCTATGGCTTTATATAATAAAAGATTATCTCTTCTTTTTAAAAATAGATTATAAAAGGAAAAATAGCAGTTTGAAAATCCTATTACTACAAAAAATATACTAATAAATATAGCTAGTACACCTCCTATTGTATTTCTCCTTTTAGCTATTATTTCTTTATCTAATCTAGACTCTAAAAGATAGTTATGTTCTGAGAAATACTCTAAGGATATATCGTTAATATTTTTTTGAGCTTCCTCTATATCATCAGTCTTAACTAAAATATATTCGTATTGGTCTATATCTCCCATTTTTAAAAAGTTGTTAAGAAGTTTTATATATTGAGATTTAGGCATATATACATTAAGAAGTCTTTTACTAATTGTATAATCAAATAGAGGCGTATCTATTTTATCCTCTATATTTAGAATAAATTCATGTCCACAAGTACCCATGCTATTTCCTCTTCTATATTCAGTAAGAAATAATTCATTTATCTCATCTTTTAAAAACTTTATACTTTCCATTTTTGAAACGGGAACATTAAATTTATCTCCCATAGTATTTAAAAGAATAGCTTTATTTCCTACATAGTCATCTGGATTGAATCCTTTTTCTAAAGCTAGTTCCCTAAATTTCTCATCCTCTATTCCAAAAATTTCTACTCTAATATTGTTAAGAGATTCTATCTCTTCTTCTAAGTTACTTAAACTGCCTGTATTTTTATATTCATCAGAAACCATGCTATCATCAAAATCTAAACTTGCAGATTCTTTTCTAAAGTTTATTAAATCATCTATCTCCAAAGCTTTTATATCCTTTATAAATTCTTCATTTAATGGAACAGAAGTTATATATTCACCCTGAATATCACAGGTTTCATATTTATCTACACGATTATATTTTTTATCCATAGAATAATAGGTAAATACGGTCATTATAAATACCATTAATAAAAATCCTATTTTTAGCATTATACCTGTAAATTTAAAATTATATTTACTATTTTTATAAAACTGTTTTGAAAGATCTTCTTCTATACTTCCTCTATATTTTAAATCATATTTTTTATGGCTTTTACTTTTTACATTTCCATTTAATCCATCTAGTATAGAGTTTCTCTTAAGTTTTTTAATTGGCTTTCTAGTACTTATATATATTATTAACGAGCTTAAACCATATACAAATAAAACAAACTTAAAGTCGAGTTTTAAATTTAAATATTTATCTAGTGAAAGTATTTCTTTTCCACTTGAAAAATATTTTATAACTCTATTTATAATTAGAAAAAATAATTTAACTAATCCAAGAGAGGAAACTATCCCCAATAATATTGGAATTTGTGATATATATTGCTTTTAATCTTATTATTTTATTTATATCTTTATTAGTAGCTCCAATGGATCTAAGTTTTGAATATTCTACAATAGACTTAGACTCCTGAACTAAAAATGAATTCACAATTATTGAATAAAAAAGAATTATTAATATTATGAACGTTAAAAATACCAGAACCTGGGTAATATAGTCAGATAATAAATTTCTTTCTGGATCGATTACAAAAGCTCTATCTAAATATACTTCATTATAAACATAAACTACATCTTTGGTCTCCAAGTTTTCCATAATTTTTCTACTTAAGCTAAATGTTCTATATATATTTTTGTAACATATAAAAGGGGATAATTCTTCTTTACTATGTAAAAGTGTATCTTGATTTACATTTAAATATATATTGTAGAAATTTTGATGTTCATAAGTTCTATCATAGTAGATACCAGATATATAATATGCATTTCCTTCAAGTTCAATATTATCTCCTATAGTTTTCCCTGTTTCCTTAGACATATCATTACTTATCATCACCTGTCCATCTTTAGGAAGTACCCCTTCTTTTATTAAATATTTAATAGTAGATAGAGCATCGTCATCCATTCTATAAACTTTAGCCTTCTCTTTAGAGCCAAAACCTTCTTCTAGTTCTTTTGTATTGAAAAATCCAAGCTTCTTTATATGTCTATTTGAAACTAAGTTGTTCGCATCTTTACTTGAAATTCTACTTATAATTTTAAAATGATATCCTCCTATATCTTCGGTAACCATTTCTATATAGGATTTAAAATAAGATGATACGCCAAATACAAAGGTAGATAATATTATTACAGCTAAGAATATAGTAATTATTGTTGAATTGTAGGTTTTCTTATTATTTTTAATATCTCCTTTTATATATTCTTTTAATATACTCATCTTATTACCTCATCGCTTACAATAAGACCATCTTCCATTCTGATTATTCTATCAGCTGATAAAGCTATTTCTTCATCATGAGTTACTATTATAATTGTTTGATTGTATTTTAAATTCGATAGTCTAAAAAGCTCTATTATATCTCTACTATTTTCTTTATCCAAATTTCCAGTTGGTTCATCTGCTAAAACTATGCTTGGTTTATATATTAGACTTCTGGCTATGGCAACTCTCTGTTGTTGTCCTCCTGATAGCTTGTCCGGAAAAACCTTTAATCTATTAGCTATACCCAAGCTAGTTACTAACTCATTAAAGTACTCCTTATCAGCTTCTTTATCATCCATTAGCATAGGTAATTTTATATTATTTTCAACAGAAAGATTAGGTATTAGATTGAAAAATTGATATATAATTCCCAACTGTCTTCTTCTATAAAAAGCTAAACTATTCTCATCTAATTTTGATATATCACTATTTTCAACTATTATATTTCCATCTGTAGCCTTATCTATCCCCGAAATTAAATTTAAAAGAGTAGATTTTCCACAACCACTTGGTCCCATTATGGCAATCATCTGCCCTCTTTCTACAGATATACTGATGTTTTTTAAAGCTTCTACCTTTGTTTCGTCTTTGCCATAGGTCTTTTTCAAATTTTCAATTTTTAATATTTCCATTTTTTGCCTCCTGCCAAATTTAGAATCTTAAAATGTGTAAAAAAAATTTTATCGAAGATAAAATCTTATTTGTCCTTTATATGATGATTAAACATCAATCTATCATCTATTTATCCTATGTTCAAATATCAAAGGTGATAGAGATATACATATTATTGAGCAACCGACGACAAATACTAAAACTGCTGTTAACGTAAGAACTCTTCGGTTAATTAGATTATAACTGTATAACGAAATTATAAACGAAAATAGGTTAACTCCATTAATGGGTTGTGTATGCAAAAATTTCTTTACACCCATTGGTAAGTATCCACTATTTCTTAAAAACATCGGTGGAACTATCAATAGAGAAGATACTATTAACGATGTATATGTTTTCTGAAATATAGAATTTATGAAGGCTCCAATAAGAGCTATGCACAATATAGATATCCATGCAATTATCATATAATAAATGTACAACTGTCCAAATGATAGATTATGTATTACCATAAAAAATTCAGGTAAGATTTGGATTTGTGCATTCCAACCCGAGACACCTAAGAATCCAAATACTATAGACGACACGATTATGCTGCATATTAAAAATTCCAATGTTAAATAAGTACAAAGTGCAAGTACTTTCTTGAAACCTATAGATATAAGGTTTTTCCTTCCAGCGGCATTCAATATTATATCCATATTTTGTTCCTTTTCAAATGAAAAAATCTGATTGGATATTATAATAGCAGAAAAAATTATTGCAAAATATACGAAAAATAAGGATTTAATTAAAATCGGCCACCCATCGATAAATTCAAAGGTAAAGGGTTTCTCTATATTGTAGGCTCTTTTTAATGCTTCTTGTTTTTCAGAGTTCGATAGAGAATTACCTACATATAAATCTATCTTTCCTTCTATCTTTTTTATATTTCTATCATAGAAGTTATCCACATTTGCTAGATTGCTAATTTGGAATTCACAAGACCCAGTGGATGGTAATTCACATGATCCTGTAATTGGCATATATGCCTCTTTTAAAAGAAAAAATATTCCCGGATATTCTTCTTCCATTTGAAAGTATGCGGTTTCTCCCTTAGGCAATGACTTATAAAATGTAAGGGCATCGTTCAATTTTTCTATATTTAATACTCCAGATGTCTTTTGTATCTTTTCTCTTCTAGCTTCAAACCCATCTAAACCTGTTATTATAACTTCTTTTCCAGTAGAATAATCATAACTTTCATAGCTATTTATAAAGAAGATCGGCATAACTATAGATAATAATATTGCCAACACTAATGAGATTATAACAGCTGAATTTTTATAAAATTTCTTCATTTCACAGACCATTGTAATACATCCTTTCCATATAAAGATTAGTTTCTAGGCATTTTTCATCCTCGAGCTAAATAATCTAGGTGTTATTAAAACACAAACTATTAAAATTATAATAGAATAGAAAATAATAGCTGTCGTTGTAAGACTTTTAATGAAAAAAAGCTTAAACATCTGAAGTGATAATATGTTTCCTATGGTCATAAAACCATTAACTGGTTGCACTTTGAAAAATTTTCTTATATATATAGGGAGAGAATCAAATCTCATCATCACCGCTGGAAGAAATACTACTAGAAACCCAGCTACTAACGATGCATAGGATTTTTCCATAAAGGAATTTATAGTCCCAACTAAAGTTCCTATAGCCATAATACTAATCCAACCCATAAATAGGAACAGCAAATACGCACCGCCAAAAGTTAGATGATATATGGAAGTAAAAAATTGAATCTGAATTTGACTGGACCAACCATCTATACCAGAAGTTGAAAATACTATTGTAGAAACTATTAACACGCCGATTAAAAACTCTATGGTCAAAAAGGTTAACAAAGCAGATATTTTATTTTTCCCAATTCTTTGCAACCTTTTATCTCCAAATGTAACTAATATCATATCCATATTCTTTTCTTTTTCATAAGAAAAAAGCCTTGAGCCTACAACAATGGCAGATATAGAAATAATAACAAATAGGATAGTCAATGATTTATAAACCTCTACCCATTGTCTACTAAAATCTATAACAAATGGCCTTTCTATAGACTTTGCCCTTTCCAATATAGCAGCCTTTTCCCACGATTTATAATCATCTGGTGAATTATTTAAAATTTCTTCTATTTTTATTGTATTTCTATTGTAAAAATCATCTACATTTTTCATTGTTTGCAGATTTACCCCTTTTTCTGGATTATTTGGTGAATATGCTAAAGATAATAAATTAACAATACTTGGATATTTTATATCACTTTTTAAGTAGGCTAACTCAGAAGATGATATTGATTGCAAGTAACTTAAAACTTCATTTATTTTGCTGCTGCTCAACTCCCCTTTAGAATTTTTATATCGTTCTTTCATTACGTGAATAGCAGCTCTCCCCTTGATTCGGCTAGTACTATCCGGAGATTCTATTACAGAAAAACTTCTTATAGGTGCTATAGAAACTATTATGGAAACTAAGATAACAAGTAAGGCTAATATTTTTACATGAAGTTCATTCCAAAACTTTTTTAATTCACTTAACATCTGAATGTACCTCCTTTTTAAAGTTAAAAAGGTACACATCATTTAGAGTAGGCTTTACCTTTACTGCGTTAGGCGCAGGGCATGTGGAACTAACGATTCTAGCTTTAATAATTCCTTCCGATTCATAAATCATTGATATTGCATAGTCTTCTAGCTTATTATGTACTTTCAACTTATTGTGCATATCCAGTTCATTGTCAAAGCTTGCCTCCCATACGAAATCATCACAACTATTAACCAAATCCTTTTCAGTACCATTCATTACAAAATGTCCATCTTTTAAAATAAATATTTTCTTTGATATAAATTCTAAATCTGTAACAATATGGGTTGATATTAATATAATCTGCTCATGTCCAAAATTTGAGATATAATTTTTAAAATTAATTCTTTCCGTTGGGTCTAAACCAGTAGTCGGTTCATCAAGCATGACAATCTTTGGGTTAAGTAAAAAAGCTTGAGCTAACCCAACTCTTCTCAATTGACCCCCGGACAATTTTTTCAGTTTTTTATGTTTAATATTTGTCAAATTAAACAAATTAAGTTTTTCATCTATATCACTATTTATTTTATTTTGGTTAGCACTAGATTTGATATTACCTAAATATAATAGAAACTCACAAATATTCATATCTGGATAGCCACTAAAATTCTGTGGTAAAAATCCTAATAGAACATCTTTTTTGTCGTCTATCTCAGGATAAGTTATGGTTCCTTGATAATCGGTTAGAAATCCACTAATTATTTTAAAGAGAGTTGTCTTACCAACACCATTAGCTCCTAAAAATCCATAGACACCATTTTCTATGTTAGCACTTATACCATCAAGGACCATATTATCTCCATATGACTTTTTAATATTTGTTATCTTTAAACTCATAATGTTTCTTCCTCCAATAAAATAGTATTTAACTAGAGGATATAATATGAAAGTGACATCTAAGTGACATTATAAAATTTAATTTGAAATACAAGTCCATTATCATTATAAGCTTCTATCTCTCCTTTGTGGTTTTCTATTATTGCCTTTGAAAGATTTAATCCTATTCCATAGCCGGGCATAGAAGTATTTCCTCTATAAAATCTATCAAAAATCCTTTTTAGTGCTTCCTCTTCCAATCCCTTTCCATTATCCTTTATCCTTATCTCTCCATATATTGGATTAGACATAAACTCTATTTTAATTTTATCTAAGGTATGCTCTAAAGAATTTTTTATTATATTTAAAAAGCCTTCATAAAGCCAAACTTCATCTCCTAAAATCATAAAATCTTCCCCAAAATATTCTACTTTAACTTTTCTATCTCTATTTAAGTTCTTTACTATATCTTCTATTATTTCCTTTATGGAAAGCTTTTCATATTTATAATCTATAGTATTTGAATTCACTTTAGATAGTTTTAAAAGTACTTCTGTAAAGTTCTTAAGCCTATCTAATTCTAAATGCAGCTTTTCTAAATATATATCTATATTTTCTTTATCTGTTTTAATTAATTCCGCCATAAATCCTATTGAGGTTATAGGTGTTTTAAGCTGGTGGGCTATATTTGATAGGTCTTTCTTTAAATTAGATTTTTGTCTTTTAGATTCTTCTTCTAAAGATTTTAAATTTACTATAATCTTATATATTTCATCTCGTAATATGCTGTACTCATCATCTTCTTTTATCTCTATAGAATAGTCTCCTCTATTTATCCTTATTAAATCTTCTTCCAATTCCTTAATTTTAGACTTAAGTTCTCTGTCTTTCTTTCTGTTAAATAATATATATATTCCATATATAATTATAGAAATAATAAGGATAAGTAAAATTTTATATATCTTATGGTAAAATATACTTTCATTGTAGTATCCTAAAGATTTTAAAGTCATATCACTATTAACTCCTTTAATATCTAGGATATTTGAAATTGTAATATAAAAATATCTATCCATTCCATATATTAAAAAGCTAATAATTAAAAATACTATTATAAAAAAACTCATATTAATCCCTCACAAATCTATAGCCAATTCCTCTAACAGTTTCTACTATATAGTTATAATCCCTTAGTTTTTCCCTAAGCCTTTTAACTGTGACAGAAAGAGTATTATCTTCTATAAAATCTCCATCTATATCCCAAACTATTTCTAAAATCTTATCTCGGCTTAAAGTATTTCCTTTGTTTTCCAAAAGAAGTTTCAAAACTTCATATTCTTTTAAAGTTAAGTTTATATCTTCTCCATCTAAAAGACATCTGTAGTTTTTTTTATCTAATATTAAACTTTTATAGTTTAATTTCTCTTCTATTCCATTTACTCGCCTTAAAATACTTTCTATCTTCGCTTTTAATATTGAAAGTTTAAAAGGTTTTGTCATATATCCATCAGAGATATTAAGTCCCTTTACTATATCCTCCTCTGAATCATTAACTGTTAAAAATATTATTGGTGTAGATTCTATATTAAATATCTTTAGAAAATCAAAACCAGTTCCATCTGGTAAATTTACATCTAATATTATTAAATTAAAATCATAATTAAAATTTTCCTTAGCCTCTTTTAAGGACTTGCTGATTACTACATCATATCCATTATTAACTAAATAGGTCTTTATTCCAAAACCTAAAGTTTCATCATCTTCTAGTAAAAATATTTTCATTTAATCACCTCAAAGATATTATATATTTATAATAATGAAACATGTCTTATCTACAACCAAATACTACCAAAAGGTGGTTGCTAATGCGACCACCTTAATATACTGTATCTAAAATATCTATATCCTTTTGGTATTTTATAAAGAATGTATAATAATATTTACATTTATTAAGCTAATATTGCATTGTACTTGTGTATAACATCTAACGATAATTTAATCATAGTTTCCTTTTTATTAATATTAAGCTTCTCACTATTTAAAACTGAAAAAGTTCCTCTCCAATACCATAATTGAATATAAGTAAGAAGTTTTGATGTGTTTATTTTAAAACCACTTTGAGAATATGTATAGACAAATGCCATACATAACTCGTTCATCTTTTTAATATCCTCATTATATCTTATTGATGAACATAATGCACCAGCAATATCAAAATAATAATCATCTATTCTGGACTCGCCAAAGTCTATTATTTTAATTTCATCGTTTGTCCAAATCATATTCCATATACCTAAATCTCCATGGACAATTTCATTATTTCCAGCAGTCTTAAGATATAATTCCTTCACTATTTCATCTACTTCCTTATCGGAATAAGGGACTTTTCCGTTATCATATTGTTCTTCCCAGAAAATCTTTCCTTTCTCCCATAAGTTTATAAGGTCGAATCTATCTTTAGACTTAATTGAAATATCACTATCGGATAAGGCATCCTGCATATGAGCAACGGACTTAGCAATTTCTTGTATCATCTGTTTATCAGATACCTTTGGAGCCATTCCATTAATATATTCTTGAAGATTATAATAACTTTTTCCAAAACAAAAATATGGATTCCCATCCTTCGTAGGAACTATAGGTGATACGCAATTCACCCCCTTACTAAGTATATGATTTGTAATAGTAAACTCTGCATCCCCTTGACTCTTATCTTTAAGTTTACGTAGTATCCACTTCTTTGATTTAGAATTTATCAAAAAAGTTTCTGCCGTATTCCCATTTTTAATTTCCTCATACGAGACTATATCATCTATAGGATATTTCTCATATATATTTTCTATTAAAAGTTTATTCAAATCTACCCTCCTTACACCTACATAGTTTATTTTGCTGTCTAATTCTACAACTATGCAATATAATAAATTTCACACAAAAACTGTAAATCATTCTAATCTTGTAAGGCTGTTAAGTCCTTTTAACATTTCCAAAACAACATCTTTTGATATTATGGAAGCTTGTCTACAATTTTTTTCAAAATTATCTACTCCTGAGTGGGAGGCAGTATCAGTTATAGTTCGTATTGCAATAAACGGTATTTTATTAACATAGCACACATGAGCAATACTTGCAGTTTCCATATCCACAGATAAAGGAGAAAATTTATTATTTATTTCATTCCGCATACTATCTTCAATAAATTTTTCACCTGTAACCATTCTTCCAAAATAAATATTGTTCTTGATTTGTGTTAGGTTCTTTGCTATTTCAAGTAATTTTCTATCTGCGTCAAAATATAGAGAGGATAATCAAGGGTGAAACTCAATTAATATGTTGTCATCAACATCGTGGTAAGCAACTTGAGTTGAAATTATAGTATCAAAAATTTCAACTTTATTATCCATCTCACCTGCCGTTCCAGCATTTATAATGATATCAACTTGATATGTATCTATTAGAATTTGGGTAGCTATTGCTGCATTTACTTTACATACACCATTATACAACGTTGTAATAGGTATGCCATTTATTTGCCCTTCATAAATCTTTAACATGGCTTTTTCTGTAATACTGCAATTTTGGATATGGGACAAAAATGGTTCGAGTTCAACATCTCCAGCACAAATTACACCTACTTTAATCATATTAACACATCTCAGGATATAAATCATCCAAATTTTAACACCGATTTTATCGTAAAAAACGAAAGAAGCCAATTACTGAAAGTTGACTTCTTTCATAGTATATATCAATTGCTTTTTTCTAGTTTCAATAATAATGCATCTTTTAGTAGAATAGGCAAATATAAAATTAAAAAGTACATAGGTCAAGTAATTCAAACTATAAATATTAATCTTTTCTGATTTTCTTTGATTATCGTAAAAGTTGAACTCTAAAAAAACATTGGTAATCCCTATTAATCCATATTCATTTATACCGTCTTTCAATGAAGCTCGGTTTTCAAAACATATACCTAATGTCTTATATTTTAAATACAACGGCTTGTCCATTAAATCATTTAAAAATATAGTTATATTTTTAAATGATTATTTATCTAAATGTTTTTTTAAATGCCTTCCCGTAATTGATTTCTGGCATTCCAGTATTCCTTCAGTTCTTCCTTGGTATAGTAAATATCCACCTTTCTCTCCAGCATGTGGTCCCAAGTCTATAATCCAATCAGCAATGCTCATTATCTCTAAATTATGTTCAATAATTATTATTGTATTATTTTTAGACAGCTTTTTAAATATCTCTATCAATCTATCAATATCCTTTACATGCAGCCCCGTCGTTGGTTCATCAAAGACATAAATATTTCCATTGAGATTTAAATTGATAGATAGTTTTAATCTTTGTAGTTCTCCTCCAGATAGTGTATCTAAACTCTGTCCTAAAGTTAAATATCCAATCCCTACATCTATTAATTGCTGTAAAATTTTATTAATCTTAAAGTCTTTAAAATAGTTTAAAGCATTTTCAATTGATAAATCCAATACTTGACTTATGTCCAAACCATTTACCTTATATTTAAGTGATCTAGCATTGTATCTTTTTCCATTGCATGCTTCGCATTGGTTAACTATGTCATCCATATATGCTAAATCTAGTTTTATATAACCTTTGCCTCCACATTCTGGGCAAGCACCCTTGGAATTAAAACTAAAGTAAGATGGAGATACGTTATTTTTTTTGGCAAAGATATCTTTAATGTTATCAAATATCCCCATATAGCTTGAAACTGTTGATCTGACATTTGTATATATCTTCTTTTGATCAATAAAAATAGCTTCAGGATATCTTTCTCTAAATTCCATATCCATAAGTGATGATTTCCCTGAACCTGCAACTCCAGTTACTACAGTAATTGCATTTTTAGGTATTTTAATATCTATATTCTTTAGATTGTTTGCCTTTGCTTTATTAACTTCTATCCACTCTTTAAAAGTCTTCATTTCATTGTTCAATTTATTCTTCTTTTTAAATTCCTTTGATGTCAAAGTTTCTGCAGTTAAAAAATCTTCATATTTGCCTGAAAAAATTAATTCGCCTCCTTTTTCTCCTGATCTTGGTCCCAGTTCTACTATATTATCGGCAATCTTTATCATATCAATATCATGCTCTACAATTAATACTGTATTCCCCTTCTTCTTTAAATCTATCAGCAGTCTATTTATCCTCAATATATCCTCTGGATGCAAACCTACACTTGGTTCGTCTAAGATATATAATAAATCTACAAGACTACTTCCAAGCTGCTTTATAATCTTTATTCTTTGGGATTCTCCTCCTGAAAGAGTTCCGATATTTCTATTTAAACTTAAATAATCGAGCCCAACTAATCTAAAATTATATAAATCTTTTAAAATTGAATCTATCAATTCTTTCGCATTTTTTATATTCAAACTCTCTAGCTCGATTATTAAATTCTCTATACTTATTCTACAATAATCATAAATGTTTTTATCATTTATCTTACATTTTAAAATTTCTTCGTTTAATCTTGCTCCATTACATTTTGGACAGGTAATTTCCCTTGCATATTTATCTATCTCATGTTTATAAACTCTACCTTCCCTAATATCCTTTTTAAAGAAGGCTTTTTCTATTCTTGGTATTAATCCATCATAAATTGCTGACTTTGGATATTTATCACTTGGATTTTCTAATTTTATTTCATCTACATATAATAACAGATGAAGTTCCTTCTCATTGTAATCACTGATTTTTTTGTCATTATCAAACAAACCAGACTCTACATACCTACTCCATCTAAATCCTCCTACTTGGAATGTAGGAAATAAAATTGCCCCTTCATTTAATGATTTGTTTTTATCTATAATCTTTTCTATATCAATGTCCCTTATCTTTCCAATTCCCTCACAAACTTCACACATACCTTTTGGATTATTAAAAGAAAAACTATCCGAATATCCCACAAAAGGCTTTCCAAATCTAGAAAATAATAATCTAAGTTTTGAATATATATCAGTTACCGTTCCTACTGTAGACTTGTTATTATCTCCAATCCTTTTTTGATTTATAACAATTGATGGTGATAGTCTTTTAATCTCATCACATTTTGGCTGTGGAAACTTCCCTAATCTTGCTCTAATAAAACTGGAGTAACTTTCATTCATCTGCCTTTGTGATTCTGCTGCAATGGTGTCAAATACTAAAGCAGATTTACCTGAACCAGATGGACCAACTACTACTGTGATTTCTTTCTTTGGAATACATACATCAATATTTTTTAGATTTTTTTCCCTTGCTCCTTTTACTATAATTACATCTTTCATAACATCACCCTTCAACTTTTAATACAATAAGTGTATAATATAAACATGACAATAATTGTCACTTTAAGGAGGAAATATGAATAAAACTACAATATTATTCGATTTAATTTGGTTTGTTAATTCAAAAAAGGAATTTACAGCAAGAGAAGTTGCAAATGAGTTTAGTATATCCGTAAGAACTGCTCACAGATATATAACTGACCTTTCAGATATGGGCATACCTATATACTCAAAGCAAGGCAAAAATGGAGGCTATAAAGTACTAGATAATCAAGTATATCCCCCTATACTGTTTTCAAGAGATGAGATATTTGCAATTCTCTTCTCATTTAATTATCTTGGCAATTATAATCATTTACCTTTTGATTTAAGTATTAGCTCAGTTAAAGAAAAAATATATTCCCTTCTGCCTAAAGATACTTTAAAGGAATTTAAAGAATTAGATGATATCCTACAAATCAATGAATATCGATTCAAACATGATGCACCTTTTTTAAAAGAAATAATAACTGCTGCTATAAATAAAAATATCGTATTGATTCAATATAACTCCTCCAAATCAAAAACAAATAAGAAAATTGTTCCACTAGGAGTTTATGCATATAATGGCAAATGGTATTCTCCTGCTCTTGATATAGACTTAATGGAATACAGATTATATCGTGTAGATAGAATAATAGACTTTGAAAAAAGTATGGATACTTTTGAAAATCTAATGTCTTTAAAAGAATGGTTATCAAACTATCCAATTAACAATCCAATTAATTTGCAGGTGAAATTAAATAGGACTGCTTATTTAGAATGTAAAGATATCTATTTTTTGCAAAATGATTTAGAGTGTATCAATCATAATTATTACACATTAGAAAAAACAATTGATTTAAGTGAAATCTCTTTTTACACAAAACTCCTTTTAAAGCTTGGAACAAATGCAAAAGTAATTGAACCTTCAGAGCTAGTTGATAATTTAAAAAAAGAAATTATATCTATGTATAATCTATATGATATTAAATCCAAATAGGATAAATGCTATAAACTCTTATCTATTCTATGGCAATCACTTTATTTCAATTTATTTTCAACAAAAAAGTGCCTTATTTTTATAAAAATAAGGCACATCAATTTCAAACAATTAACCTTTTGATATTAGTACAAAATAGATACAAATAAGATACCTATTTTACTTTATTACGAAATCAGAACTATAAACTTTGCCTAACACTTATTCAGCACGTAAAATAAATCTTTGATTAGGATAGCCAAATTCCTCTATCAACTCGTCTTCCATAAAACCAAATTTCTTATAAAACGCCCTTGGAGCAGTTCCTTTTTCATCATCTTCTCTGAAAGTAGATACAATTATATCACGGTTCTTATCAAGCTTTGTAAGCATTTCTGTAATCATTTTTGTAGCAATACCTTGTCGTCTATAATTTGGATGTACGGCCATATAGCAAAGCATATTATTCTTTGTGGAAAAGAGTAAAACACCTACGACACAGTTCTGATCTTTCGCACATATCGCACTTCGACGTTTAATATTCTTTAATAATGTTTTTTCATATTCCAAGATACTATCTTCTGTTTCTAAACCTGGAAATTTGTCTTTTAACAATCTGACTAATTCCATCCATGATGAGAAATCTAATTCGGTAGCATACTGAATATCAATCATTTTAAGTCTCCTGATAAAATCTTTTATTTATATTTATTAGTCCTAAAGATTATTTTCTAACCACCATATATCTATACACTTTGATAATATTAATATTTTCCCATTTATTATCCCTTAAATCAAGCCTAATGCCTTTGCAAAGGCATCAAGATCATCAATGATAAACAAATCGCTTCTCCAATTACCTGGCCATACAGCATATAATGTTGTGGTTCCATCTATAGCTCTTTGATAAGCTTCAAGAGCTATTAACCTTTCTGATTTATTTCCGTGTGGAACTTGTGATATATTGCCATGCTTATCCACTTCAAAATAACAAATGGTACTCATACCATATGGAAACTTACCACTTTCTTTAGCACTTCTCATTCATAATCACTCCTTGTGAAAATATTAAATTAATCTATATGTATAATTGAAAAGAAAATATTTTATTAAATTTAAATTATATGAACTGAAATTTTACTACTAACGAACTGTCCAATTAATACGAAATATATTATCAAGTATATTTGTAATTATCATAGCCACAAAAAAGCTAAAAAGAGTGAGAGACCCATAATCCCAAAATCTTTTATTTGACATCTTCACTTTTAGTTTTTTATATAGACACACAATACACATAATTGATATAAAAATAGATAATAATGCTGGCAAATAGACAAACCATGAAGCTCCTGTTACTTTTACTAATTCAAAACCAATTCCATATTCATCTTCATTATGAATTTTTCCTGTTAACAATGGAACCATGACCACAAATAAACATGGGATTAAACGCATTATACTGTTTGTAGCTGCCAATGACAAAGCAACCATCCTACTTTTTTCTCCCTTTGCTTTGTAGAATACGACTGTTCCCATGATAGCCAATAAAAGTGTTGCTGGTACACCAAAATCTAACATACTATCTGAAACAGAACTATATTCTGCACGGAAATCAGCATCCTTTGGATATTTATAAATATCACCGATACGATTAAAACCTGAGCTGCACTCAATTCCTCTTAAAGAATTAGCAAATCCATGTCCACATTCATGAATAAATATGGAAATTAAAAAAACTGCGATACACATAATAAACCAACGCATTATATTTCCACTTTTACTAGTTTCCTTATTTAAATGATTTGATTTAATTGAATCGTTTATTTTCTATTCACTCCTACTCATAAGCAAAATCTAATTTGTTCTCATTATAACAAATTGATAGCAAAGAATACAGGACTATATACTTCTGTTAACTTATTAACATAGTTTCTTAATAGATATGTTTGCTATCTTAGATATCAATTCATCCACTACAAGTAAATCCAATACCTTCGCATAATATGCACACCTTCATCTTTATTTTCTACAGTGATTTTATCCATCAATATACCACCATTCATTTCACATATGTGACTAGATATGATATTGTCATCATTTATAGTGAGTAAGACTTTATCAAGTCCAAAATCTCGTGCAATATCGAGACCTTGCTTCAATATTCCTTTTCCGTAACCCTTGCCCCATTCGGTTATGCGCACAGAATAACCGATACTTCCAATACCTGTCATTAAATCTTCGTCCAAATCTGGACGTAATTGAAATTCACCAATAAATCTTCCATCATCGACAGCCCAATAATGAAACCCTTTAGCATATCCTGGAACAAGTCCTTGCTCCTTTTTAGCATACCAGTCGGCAGTTCGTTCAAACCAATTTGCGTCAATATTTTGGGGATTGGTCGGTCTAAACCATAAGATATTATTATCCCAGAACTCTTGACAATATTCTTTGTATGCACTCATAAATGATGGATTGCGACGAATCAGCTTAAGCATATAATCTACCACCTTTCATGTTATAAATAATTTGAACTTCAATCAATACTTCACCATATAAATCAAGAGAAGTCAATCGCAACAGTAGTCAGCATCTTTCGATAAAATTCATGTGTCATTAAATACAAGAGTTCTATTACCTTTTATTGTATACTAATACTAAGTATTTACAATGACTTCCATTTAAAAAAGCCAAGGTTCCTGTCCCCTTGGCTCTACATGACTTATAACTTTGGTGCAGGAGAAGGGACTCGAACCCTCATGGCTATGCCATACGCCCCTCAAACGTACGTGTCTGCCAATTCCACCACTCCTGCATTTTTATATTATACATATTATATTATAATATATTTCTATTTTTTATCAACCGCTTCTTGCTGAAATTCTTTAGGAATATACCATTTTTCTATATTTCTATACAAATTGAAGAAGCATGGATCAATATCCCCCATTACCTTTCCATCTACTAATAGGGCATTATTCTTAAAAAACAAGCTTACATAAGGCAACTGTTCGATTATAAGAGAGCTTAATTTTTCATAAGTCTTTAATTTCTCATCTCTATTAGAAGCACTGAAAGTTTCCAATAATGTCTCATCCATAATCTCATTCTTATATCTTATAAAGTTAGTACCCTTTTTAATTTGAGAAGAGTGGAATGCAAATGATAGTTCAGGTATGGCTGATAAATGCCACCCTAATAAGGCTATATCATAATCTCCCCTTGCAATCTTATTATTTATATTGTTCCATTGATTCTCTACCATTTCCTCTGTTAAATCATCAGAGACTACATCAGGATAATCTTTGATAACATTAATACCTATTTTATTTAAATCCTCTACAATCATATCAGCTACTTTTAACCTTAAAGGATTATAAGAATTGGTTGTTAATCTTAGAGTTACCTTTTTTCCATTCTCATCTTCATAATAACCATCACCATCTATATCCTTCCAGCCTAGTTTAACTATTTCTTCTTTTGCTTTAGATGGATTATACCCATAGACATTTGCATCTTCTGATAATAGCCATGAATTAGGATGGATTGGCAAATCATTTTGCGTTGCATGACCTAAGTATACCCTCTGAATTATGGCTTGTCTATCTATGCCATATGCTATAGCTTTTCTAAGCATATTTCCATTTTCATTATTAAAAATCCCCTTAGAAAAATTAAATCCTAAAAACTCATAATTTTGAGATACAAACTCGTACATTCTAATCCTATTATTTTGGTCATATTTTTCCCAGTCTATATCTAAAGCGGTAGTAACATGAATTTGACCAGTTTCAAAAGCTGTAAATACCAACTCTTCATCTTCTAACACCTTACCTATTACTTGATCTATATAAGCTTTTCCATCTCTATATTCATCGTAAGACTTTAAAGTTACAGTTTTATACTTTTCATAGTTTTCAAACTTATAAGGTCCTGTCCCAATAGGAGCATAATCTTCCTCAGTTAAAGCTTTAGCATAAGAATTTTTATTCTCTACTCCAGATACAAATTCATGTTTAGGTATTATAGGAAAGGTTAATACCTCCAATCCATGACTAAAATTCCTATCAAATACTATATTAATATTGTAATCATTTAATATTTGTATATCCATAATCCTTCGAATATCAGAAGTATTAAAGCTTCCAAGTGCATTATTAAGCATCTTCTTATAGGCTGTATCATTACCTGCATATTTAATTGTATTTATAGTAAAAGCCACATCTTCTGCTGTAAACTTCTCTCCATCATGCCATAATACATTATCTTTTAGTTTAATATTTATAACCTTTCCATTTTCTTTTATGGTGTAATCTTCAGCTAATTGGTTCTTTACGCTTAAATCATTATCTAATTCAAATAACCCCTCAAATATCAGTTTGCTAAAGTGGTGATAGGATATGTTTTCACTAATTAAAGGGTTTAAAGTATTTAAAGTAGTTAGAGGTAATATTAATTGCCCTCCATATTCTGGTTTATACTCTGCTAATTTTTCCTTATCTATATCAAAGGTTTCTGCCTCATTTTCTTCATCGGTTTTCTGGCATCCTATTGCTGTCAGTGACATAACTACAGTCAATATTATAATTAATATTCTTTTGTACTTCAAATCATATTCCCCCTTTAATTACTTGTACAACACTAAATTCTTTATTACCTTTCTTAAGTTATGAAGTACTACAATAAAACTGTTTTCTTCATGAGTAACTGGTTTCTCAAACTCATCTTTGTACAACATTTTATATACTTTTACGTTTTTCAAAACTTTTTCAACATACTGTTCAGTCTCTTTAAATGGTATCTTCTTTAAATATATTCCATCTTCACAGTATTCCATGTTTTCTAACCATTTCTTTACATTTCCACTTCCTCCATTGTAAGCTGCCAACATTAATTGTAGATTATTATCAAACTCTTTCGATAGATTATCTAAATACCATGTTCCAATCATTATGTTTGTTTCAGGCTCAAATAATAAATCCAAATTAAAATCTTCTATTTTCAATAATTCCGCTGCCCAATATCCAGTACTTGGAGATATCTGCATAAGTCCCCTAGCTTCTTTATGAGATATAGCCTTCTTATCATAATTGCTCTCTACATTGATAATTGCTGCTATTAAATATGGATCTACATTATATTTTTTAGAATATATATCTATACTCTTTTTATAGCTTAAAGGATATGTAACAGTAAGATAAATTGCTCCAACTGTAACCAGTATAATAGCTATTATAACAAAAGTTAATATTCTTTTAAAAAATTTATTAGTCCGCCATCTCAAGTTTAACCCTCCAGAGAATTACATTATTTCATCCATTATTTTTTCCATTTGTTTTTCTAAAGCTTTTAAATCCCCGCAATTATCTATTATTCTCGTAGCGTAATCTCTTTTTAACATCATTGGCATTTGGGCTTTTATCTTCTTTCTAGCTCTCTCCTCATCTATGGAATCCCGCATCATCAATCTATCCAATTGAATTTTTTCATCAGTATAGACTAACCATACTTCATGAAAGCGGATTCCATATTTCATGAAATTATCCATTTCCTCAATCAATAAAGGTGCATCGACAAATATATATTTTTCATTCTTGCTGTATTCATCTATTAGTTCCCTTATAGTTTTAAATATATATGGATGGACAATATCATTTAATTTTTTTCTGAGAAATTCTTCTTCAAAGATTATATTTCCTAATTTCTTTCTATTAATACTCCTATTTTCATTGAGTATATCCTCTCCAAAGAATTCAACTATATCCCCATAAGCTGGTTTTCCCTCATTTACCACTTCTCTCGCTATTTTATCGGCATCGATAATCTTATATCCATACTTTTCTATAATCCCTGAAACAGTAGATTTACCTGTAGCTATTCCTCCTGTTAATCCTATAATATTACAACTATTTTGTCTCATACCAATTTTCACCTGTCTTTAAGTCAACTTTTAATGGAATATCTAATTTTACACAGTTTTCCATAATATCTTTCATCAATTTTTTAACTTCTTCCTCTTCGTCTTTATAGGTTTCAATTATAAGTTCATCGTGAACTTGTAATATGAGTTTTGATTTTAAATTTTTATTGTTTAATTCTTCATGTACCTTTACCATAGCAACCTTTATAATATCAGCAGCACTTCCTTGAACAGGTGTATTCATAGCTACTCGTTCTCCAAAAGATCTTACATTGTAGTTCCTTGATTTAAGCTCTGGTATATATCTTCTTCTTTTTAAGATGGTTTCAACGTATCCCTTTTCCTTCCCTGCTTTTACAATATCATCCATATACTTATCTACCATCTTATAATTTTTTAAGTAATTATCTATATACTCTTTGGCTTCTTTCCTTGAAATGTTTAAATCCCTAGAAAGACCATAATCACTTATTCCATATACAATCCCAAAATTAACGGCTTTCGCTCTACTTCTCATTAAAGAGGTAACTTCTTCTTTAGGTAGATTAAATACTTCTGAGGCAGTTTTAGTATGGATATCTTCATCATGATAAAAAGCATCCATTAACTTAGAATCTTGAGATATGTGTGCTAATACTCTCAATTCAATTTGAGAATAGTCGCCATCTACGAGTATATACTCATCACTTTGAGGTACAAATGCTTTACGAATCTTTCTACCCTCTTCAGTCTTTATAGGTATATTTTGTAGATTTGGTTCCGTACTACTAATACGTCCTGTATTAGTTACCGTTTGATTAAAACTTGAGTGGATTTTTTGAGTTGTCTTATCCACTACATTCATTAATCCATCTATATATGTGGATTTTAACTTTACCATCTGCCTATATTTAAGTATTTTTTCTATTATCTCATGTTGACCTCTTAGTTTATCTAATACTTCTGCATCAGTTGAATATCCTGTTTTAGTCTTTTTTACCACAGGTAAGTTCAATTTGTCAAATAATATTTCTCCCATTTGCTTAGGAGAATTGATATTAAATTCTTCACCAGCTAAATTATATATTTCTTTGGTCAAATTATCAATTTCTCCTTGGAATTCATCTCCAAGCTCACTTAAAACATCTAAATCAACCTTAAATCCATTAAACTCCATATTAGCCAATACTTCTACTAAAGGTAATTCCACATCATAATATAATTGAGTCATTTCTTGCTGATTAATCTTCTCCTTAATTGGTTCCCTTACTTTATATATTAAATCTAACATCATGGAAATATACTCTGCTTTAGTTTCTATAGATAAATCCTTATAGGACTTTTTATTTTTCCCTTTACCTAATAATTTTTCTTCATCTATACCATAAATATTCAAGTACTCCTTGCCCAATTCATTAATACTATAGTTTGAACCTGATGGGTTTAAAAGATAGCTTCCTATCATGGTATCAAAAACCATATTCTTTAATTTTATATTAAGCCTAAGTAATCCAACTATATCAGCCTTCATCATATGCCCATATTTTTGTATTTCTATAGACTCGAAATACTCTTTGAATACATTTATAAATGCTTCAATGTCATTTTCAGAGTAATCAATATAGTATGGTATATTATCTCCAACTTTAATCCCTATTCCAAGTATTTCACTACTCATATATATGTCGTTTTCGTATATAAACTTAAAACCAAAGGCTTTTTTTGATTTTATTTCATCTATAATTGGTTCATAGTCATCCTTTTTAACAATTTTATATTTTACATCATAGGTAGAGTCTTCTACTTTACTAATTTTATCCCCTGGTATTTTAGATAATAAGGTTTTAAACTCAAGGGTTTCATAAATATCTGCTAATCTATCCCAATTAGGTTCTTCTACTTTTAATTCATCTAAAGTAAAATCTATAGGGGCATTTCTGATTATTTGTCCTAACTTTTTACTAAGAAATGCGGTACTTTGATTTTGTATTAAAGATTCTCTAGTCTTCTTTCCCCCTACTTTATCTATATTATCATATAGGTTCTCCATAGTACCAAATTCTTTTAACAATTTTATGCCAGTCTTTTCTCCAATTCCTGGAACCCCAGGGATATTATCCGATTTATCCCCCATAAGTCCTTTTAAATCTATAAACTGTTCTGGAGTTATACCATATTCTTCAATTATCTTTTTTTCATCATATTCTTCTAACTCAGTAATTCCTTTTTTGGTTATTAATACCTTAGTATTATTAGAAGTTAACTGCAAATAATCCCTGTCCCCTGTAACTAATATAACGTCCATTTGATTTTCCTCACCAAATCTAGACAAAGTCCCTGCAATATCATCTGCTTCATAGCCTTCTAATTCTAACTGAGCTATATTCATAGCTGATAGTATTTCCTTCAATATTGGAAATTGCTGTGATAATTCATTTGGAGTAGATTGTCTATGGGCTTTATATAAATCAAATGCTTTATGCCTAAAAGTTGGACCTTTTTTATCAAAAGCTACACATAAATAATCTATATCATATTCATCTCTAATTCTATATAACATTGTCAAAAATCCATAAACACCATTGGTATATATGCCATCTTTAGTAGTAAGTAATGGAAGTGCATAAAATGCTCTATGTATCAAGCTGTTTCCATCTATAACCATTAGTTTATCTTTCTTTATCCTATTCACAAAACCACTCCTTTTATACAATAAAAATATAAATTACCTAATCATAAAACTAACCATATATAATAATAAGTATACCTTAAATGAATCTTCTCGTAAACAAATTGAAAATAAAATACTGTCAGTAGCTCTTAAAAATATCAAATAAATAAAAATATTATGAACTACAACCATGTCTGTCCAATTATTCAAATAATGCATCTCATACTCAAGGTTTACTTTTTATCCTTCCATTTCCATGTTAAGTTAATCAAATCTTGTCTTGTATAAACCTAAGATTTTATGGGTACAACTAAATTCAAAAGTTAAAAAGGAGTGAAATAATGAGAGGATATCAAAATTCCCTATTAGATCCTGCACAAGTTACAATCTGCATGATTGATTATGAACCGCAGATGTTCTTTGGTGTAGAAAGCACCTCACGAAATGCAGTATTAAATGCAGCAACTGGACTTGCAAAAACAGCTCAAGCATTAAGTATACCTATAATACTATCAACTGTAGAGGCTCAAACATTTTCAGGTCCTTTAGTTAGTCGTATACAATCCGTTTTTCCAGATATTGTTCCAATTGATAGAACAACGCTCAATGCATGGGAAGATGCAAACTTTAAAAAAGCAGTAGAGCAGACTGGCAGAAATAAACTTCTCTTAGCAGGTCTTTGGACAGAAGTCTGCGTTGTATTACCTGCACTTAGTGCTATGGAAGATGGCTATGAAATATATGTTGTTGCAGATGCCTGTGCAGGCAGCAGTTGCGAAGCACATGATATGGCACTTCAGAGGATGATACAAGCTGGAGTCAAACCAGTAACTTGGCAAGCAGCTTTACTAGAAATGCAACGTGATTGGGCAAATAAGGAAACCTACCAAGCAGTTACTGCTATTATCAAAGAATACGGCGGAACGTATGGTCTTGGTTTGGAATATGCTCAATCCATGGTTCCAGCCGCTCAACAAAATCAATAAATTTCATATTAAAAATAAATTGTAGTCACAAGTAAAGAACAACTTAAAAAGCAGTGTTCTTCACCGAGGTGATTCAAATCTAAAACTCCTCTAATCTCCTTATTCATGTGGAAATTAGGGTGGAAATTAGGGAAGTTTTATAGACTAGGATTAATTTCCTAGTCTATTTTTTTGTATAAAAAAAGCACCTTATTATAAGGGTGCGAGTAGATATGGTGCCGAAGGCGGGAATCGAACCCGCACGGTATTGCTACCACAGGATTTTGAGTCCAGCGCGTCTGCCAGTTCCACCACTTCGGCATAATTAACTACAAGAGATATAATAACATAAAATTTAGAAACAATCAAGGATTTTATTTTTAAATCCTTATTCTATTTTGATAATATCAAAACAGAATAAATTCATCCTTTCTTATATTCTAATTTAACCCCTATTACACATGGGTTATTTTAATTATCATTATAATATTAATATATTGTCATATTGTCACATTTAATCATTTTTGTGTATTAAATTGTAAAATTAACTTAATTGATTTTTTTATTTATCAACCTCCTAAAACTAATAATCTAAAAGACCAAAAGGCTAAGGTTTCCCTTAGCCTTTTGATTATTCTATTACCACTATGGCATCATACCCTTTGGATTTTAATTCATTAACTAAAGCATCTGCATTGGCTCTAACACTAAATGCTCCTAATTGTACTTTGTATAACCCTCCTGATGTAACTACAATAGGGCTATATCCTTTCCCTTTGAGTTCATTTGCAAGATTATCTGCGTTTGACTTTACTGAAAAAGCTCCTACCTGTACTTTATAGAGCGTTGTTCCGCCGCCACCCTTATATGGTATTCCAAGATTATTTAATATACCTTTAGATATGGCTACTGCTAAATCATCTTGCCTGTTCTTTAATATATTAGCATCTTGTGAATTAGTAATAAAAGCTAACTCAACTAAAGCTGCTGGCATATTAGTTAATCTCAATACTGCAAAATTTGCAGTTTTAATTCCTCTATTTACAGTATAAACTCCACTTGAAATTATACTATCTTGAATTGCCTTTGATAATTTTGCACCTGTAGTACTGCCTGGATAGCTGTATGTTTCTACTCCTTTTGCTGAAGAATCATCAAACGAATTACAGTGTATTGAAACAAACACATTAGCACCAGCATTATTTGCCTTTGCAGCCCTATCTGCCAATTCTACAAATACATCTGTAGTTCTGGAATATCTTACATCTATTCCATGATTTTTTAATATATTTCCTATCTTTAAAGTCACTGATAATGCTATATCCTTTTCTTTTAATCCATTACCTAATGCTCCTGGATCTTTACCGCCATGCCCTGCATCTAAAAATACCTTTGTCATAAATAACGCCTCCCAATTTTTATTTTTTAAGATTACTTTAGTCGACCATTTCATCTTTCAATATATAAATAGATTTTTTATAAAACTTTTACTATCTCGATATAAACATTTTTTATTTAATTATTTCCTTTTTAATTCTTATAACCAATATAAAAAAGCATCTCAAAAGTTTAACTTTAATATTTAAACTTTTGAGATGCTTTTAAAAACCCATTTTTTTACTAAAAGGTAAGAATATTTACCTAAACAAGCTAATAGAATAGTATTGAATCATACTTCATATACTTATCTCTTATACTTATCTACAGTTGTTCTCATCTCTATGAAATATTTTACTCTTTTGAGTTTATATATAGGAGGTGAGTAAAATGATATCCTACGAAACTCTCTTAAAAACTTTAACAGCTTTACTCAACCTAATTATTAGCATAATAACACTCCAATCTACAAGGAAAAATAAAAAGAACTCCTCTAATAAAGAAGAGTTCACACAAAAAAAGATTTAGACATATAGGGGAGCTGGCACCTCCCCTATATTTCTTTTCCCTATATATTATATCATTCCCTTTAAAAAATATGACTAAATAATTCTAAAATTATATAATCATTATTGGTATATTTAAATTTATTTAAAGCATCCTATTTTATATAGGAGGTGTTAATTTTGTCTGAAATAGAAGAATTACTTAAAGATATAGACAAACTAAAAGAAAATCTAAATCAGTTAATTGAGAAAAAAGATTTTAATCTACAGGATCCAGAAATAATTAAAGCAAGTCAAGAACTTAACACTGCCATTACTAAATATAATCATTTTATTACAAAAAACTATAAATTATAGTATCCATTTGTCCTTTAAAAAGACCTATTATTTCAAATGCCAGTGTCCTAAAAACTTACTTCTCTCAATTTACTTTGATATTTAGAATGCCAAAGCTATTTCTTATGCTTTGAAGTCAACATTACTATCTGTAGTAAAAGTATACTAATATTTGAACCTCTAGGATAAGCTAAATATCGGCTCTCCCATTCAGGCTGAAATTTTTCTTTGTACTTTCTTAAACCATTAAAACTATATAGTTTATTACCATGTCGATATAGGTTTTTTATAAGTTTCTCTAACTTTGCTGAATAAGGATTTACCCCTACATTTGAAAGAGGTGCCATTCCAAGATTAAACTTAGTGTAACCTTGAGCTTTAGACCACTCCATAAGCTCAATAAATAAGGCATCCATAGTCCCATTAGGTATTTCATTTTTTGACCTCATTAAATCTATAGACATGGTCTCTCCATCATATAATGGCATTAAATTGGCAAATGCTATTATATGATTATCTTGACTCACTATAGCTATTGGGGATCTGTTTAAATAATCTTTAGTAAACCATCCTAAGGAAAATCCTCTTTCTTCCCTGCTTCCAAGCCATTCATCTGATACTTTTTTTAGTTCATCAAATAAGTCATCATCAAATGGAGGGTTTATTATTTTAAACTCAAGTTCTCCATTCTCTACCTTATTTTTAGCTAGACGAAGAGCTTTCTTTTTCTTTCCTGAAAGATTAAACTCATCTAAATTTATAATAGCCTCTTCACCAAGCTTTAAAAATTCATAACCAAAATCATGGTATAAAGAAAAGTTCTTATCTGAAATTTCATAGAATACAGGAATCATTGCATATCTATCTGCAAATTTCCTAAATTCACCTATTCCTTCTTCTAAAAATTTCTGATTTCCTATGGGTTCACCTAAAACTACCAATTTATCTCTTATGGTAGCAAAGGGTATAAGAAGTTGTCTGTCCTTTGTATAATAAAAGCATTTATCCTTTAAAAAAAGAAGGTGAGTCATAATATTGCCCTTATTCGTTTCTAAAAACTTCTCCAACTCCTTTATTTCCTCTTCATCAGGATAAATAAATTTAAATCTTTTAACTCTAATGATTAAGAAAAGCGCCATTAATATCCATACGGTTAAAAATATTATACTGGTTTCAATAAAAATATGCTTTTTTCCCTTAATCAATATATACTTAAAATCCCCATGAAATACATAGGCTATAACCCCATAAATAATGCTCATAATGGCTGTTATAATGAACATCAATATTATATTTTTGACTTTAACAGGAGCCGTTTCCCTATAAAAATTATCTTTAGATGATAATAATAGCAAGGAAATAATGATGAGTATAGTTGCTTCCTCAAAATCCAAACCTTTAATAAATGTCAATAAGGCTCCTAAAATTAGTAAAACAATGGTAGATTTATAAGCACTCCTTACCTTGTCATATATTCCTTTGGATAAAATCAATAACATTATACCTATAGCCACAGAGCTTCTTTTAGAAAACTGTAGTATAGGAATAGAAGTAAAGTTTTTTAGAATTTTAATCCTCTCAACTAAAGCAGGCATAGCTGCCGATAATATAAGAACTACTCCTGCAAAGAAAACTAATGCTGATAATGCTTTTGTACTGTATTCATTTGCTAGTTTTGAATTTTGCCTTTTTGTTTTATCTTTACCTATTCTAAGTTCTGATACAAATATTAACATGGAAAACATCCAAGGGATTACATAATAAAACAATCTATAGATTAGTATTCCCGCTAAGGCACTTTCAGAAGTTGCTCCTAAAAGTTTTAGTCCTGCAAATGCGGATATGTCAAAAGAGCCAAGACCGCTTGGTAAAAAGCTGATTATTCCTAGAGATATTGAAATGAGATATACTGGTATTATCCCTCTCATAGGGAGTCCCTTTGAAAAAAACAAGATTATTCCACTAAAGTATAGGGTTGCTGCTAGCCAATCTAAAGTAGAGGATACTACCATCATAATCTTAAATCTAATAGAAACTGACTCTTGATCTTTAAAAAGCTTTTTCTTTAGTATCTTTATTTTATCTATTAAAAAAAATAATGGCAAATAAAGACTAAATCCTAATAAAATAATATAATACCATTTATTATTCATTAACAGAAAAGAAAAGTCATATAATTTTAAAAATCCTAAAATTATAAGTAAAGATAACCCTGTAATATTTGAAAGAACAATATATACATTTGATCTTATTGCGGCTTTCCTATCTATGCCTTCTTTTTCATATAGAAAGGTCCTCAGGCTAGCTCCTACCAATCCTCCTAATCCAACAAAGTTATTTATAGAATTGGAAACCCAACCAATTTTAAATACTTTCATAAAAGATAGACCAAGAGACAAAAATCTGTTCATTGTAAAATCATATAAGGTAATAAATGAAATCGAAATCATTCCTAATGCAAGTATTATTATAATAGTAATATTCTCAAGACTTCTTAATACTTTTAATGTCTCTGGAAAATTAATGCCCTTTATCTCTTCTTTAAATGCATAAATTAGGATTATAGATACCAGTAAAATAACAACGGTTTTAAGTATCCTTTTTTTATTTGGACTTGCATTATCTTTAAAATTCAATATGTTATCTTTATTAAACTTTCCATTCAAGCCATATCCACCTCCAATTACATCGATATAATTATATATTATACTCAATAATTTCTTTATATCCATACATTTAAACAGCTATCATGGAATCCATTTAACAAGCTTATTAGTATAATATTCTATTTTAAAAATAATCTTAATGATTGTTAGACAATTCTATTATAAAATGTTTTTTATATCTTTAGTATGCAAATATTTATCTATAAAAAATATTATAGCTAAAGCAATTACTCCTAATAATATGTCCCCCATATGGGCACTGCTTATTAACATTTTTCTTGCTATGGCATATAAGACTACTTCTAATAGTTTTCCTGGTGTATGGCTTATTAACATTATTGCCAATTCTAAACCTACAACCAATAATAAAGTATGAGATAAAAATACTTGCAATATCTCATAGCTAGACATGGCTTCTGTTTTAAACACAGTCAATCCTAATACTATTAAATCCTTTATACTTAATATGATGGTAAATATCACTAAAAACGCTAATAAAATTTCTATCCATATTATGAGTTTTGATATTATCCCCTGTATCTTTATAAAGTTATGCTCTTTTTTATCCTTCATAATATTCCTTCTTTCTAAATTATTTGCCCAGTATTATGTTTAAATCCATAAGTTTTTGTTGCAGTTCAATTAATATGTTTTTTAATGTATCATAGTGTTTCTCTAATATTTTAGGATTGGTTAACTCCTCCTTTTTAAGATTTAAAGATTGAAACTAATTATATACTCTTTCTAATTCTTTGCTAATATCTTGGCTTAATGATGATGGTTCTATTATTCCATTTTCAAATAACTCAATATATTGCTTTTCTATTGTATATTTATCTCCTATTTTAGGCAATATGGTCTCTATTTTAAATTCATCATTTATCTCTTTTGATAAAACTTTAGAGGATTCTTCCTCTCCATGAACTATAAATACCTTTTGAGACTTTGCCTTAAATTTTTTTATCCAATCCATAAGCATAATTTGATCTGCACGACCTGAAAAGCCTTCTAAATCATATACTTCTGCTTTTATAGCTACCTCCTCACCTAGTATTTTAACCATTTTTGCTCGATTCAATATAATCCTTCCTAGAGTGCCTTCTGCTTGGTAACCTACAAATACTAAACTATTTTTCACATCCCAGAGATTATGTTTTAAATGATGTCTTATCCTTCCTGCTGTCGCCATACCACTAGATGAAATTATAACTTTAGGAAATTTATATTTATTTAATGCCATGGATTCCTTCTGATCTTTTACATATCTTAAATTAGGAAATATAAATGGATTATCTCCCTTTAAAATAAGACTTTTAGCTTCTTCATTAAAACTACTAGAATTAGCTTGAAAAGCTTCTATAGCAAGCACAGCCATGGGACTATCTATATAAATTGGAATTTTCATATATTCTTCCACTATGATCTATATGTGCATGAGTTAATATTAAATAGTCGATTTCAGATGGATTATAAGGAAAATTTTCAAAATTCATTCTTTCTAATTCATCACTTCCTTGGGACATACCACAGTCAATCAATATATTATACTTTTCAGTTTTAATCAAATAATTTGATCCAGTTACCATATTGGCAGCCCCACAAAATTGAATATCCATAAAAAAACCTCCCCTCTTAAATATATCTATATATTCTACATATTTATATTAATTTCCTCCATATTCTTAAAATAAAAATATCGGAACCTCGCTATTGACTTTAGCTATCCTAATTATTTAAAATATTTTCTACTCTAATGATAATTGTTCTTCTATTTAAGAATAAATACTTATCTTTTATTAGGTTAAAACAAGTAAAACTATTTACTATTTCACATTTATATGTTATTATTCTAATAGAAACAACATATTGTATGAGGACTGATTAATATGAAAAATGACAATTTAATAAGTAATGGTGCCAATTTAAAAAGAATCAGGAAGGATTTGAATTTAAAGCAATATGAAATTGCTGGTGAAGATATTACCAGAAATTTAATTAGTCTCATGGAAAATGATAAGACGCCTCTATGCAATAATACAGCAAATATTATTGCTAGGAATATCAATAAAATTATAGCAGAACGTGGCAGCTATATTTATATTCAACCTGAAGATATTCTTAATCCACAAAGATATGAGGCTAGAAAAAAAGCAAATATATATATCAAAAAATTAAAAAAGATTTTAGAAAGTAAAAATTATGAAATATCTGTAGAAAAGTTAAATGAAATTGAAAGCTTTTTAAATCAATGGTGCTTTATAGATAAAAAGGTACAGATATATGATCTATTAGGTGATATTTATTATGAAGTTAAGGATTTAAACAAAGAATATTACTACTACATAAAGGCTTTAGAAGTATCCTATGGATACGAAAATATGAAAAATCGATATAAAATTATTTTAAAATTGGTTTACAACTGTATAGTCACTGAAAAACACGAAGAGGCCATACAACTATGCAACTTTGCATTATCTACTCAAAATGATATCCCTATGAAATATAAGGGTATTTTTTATTATAATAGTGCATTAGCATATTATCATTTGGATGCGTTTAATAAATCTTTAGAACAATTAATAAATGCAAAATACTATATTACTTATGATGATTATAGGGATATAAAAAAAATTTTAATACTGGAGGGCATTTGCAACTGTGAAATTAAAAATTATAATGGTGCATTAAGGCATTATGATAAATTATTAGATATATTGGATATAGAAAGTACTTTTGATGAAAAAAGCTTAGCTTATATTAATATAATGCAAGTTTACATAAAAAAAGATAATCGAGAAAAGGTAATTGAATACCATAACAAAATTATGAATTACCTACCTTTCATGGATGAAAGTTCTTTTTATCTACCTGAACTTTTATTCAGCATATCTAAAACATATTACTATTTAGAAGAATATGAAACTTGTGAAGAATATTTAAATAGAGCTATATTATTATCGACAAAACATAAAGATACTGGTTTATTCTCTAAATTTTTATCAAGCTTATTAGATTTATATATAAAACTAGGTTGGTTCGATAAAATTGATGCCTTAACTGAAACTTTTGGAAAACAAATTTTAAATTTTAATTTTAATGAAGATTTTAATGTAATACTCAAGCTTCTTGATTATTACGTTGATCAAAATAACAATGAAGAGGTCAAATGCTTAATTAAAAACTTATTAAACAAGAAAGAGAGGTGTAATTAATAATGTTTAAAAAGAAGTTAGCTTTAATAACAATAATTGCAAGTATTATTACTGCTTCAAGTAGTATTTCATATGCAGGAGGCGGTCATGTAGGACCAGAACCAACAAGAGACGTATCTGCCCTAAGTATATCATATACTACAGAATTAAAATAATTAGAATTAATAGCTATTATAACTAAATACATCTAGTATAAAAGTATAAAACGAGGTATATACCTCGTTTTATACTTTTCATTATATCGAATTCATTACAAGTTTAAATAGGGGTTCTTCCTTTAAATAGGAATCAATGCTTACCTTTTCATTTACTCCATTTTTCAACTTACCCATATTTTTTATATCTCCAAAGAGTATTCCTCCTGTAAGCTTACCGTCTGTAGTGAATAACTTATGATGTATTTCTTTTTCTCTATCTTCATATTCATAAACATTGTCGAAGTCTTTAATATTTCCTACGGAAAACAGTTTTATATTTCCTATCTGTAAGTTAGTAAAAAGTTTTGGTCCAGTATATTCCATAGGTTTTCCTGTCATATTGGCTCCAGCAATTTTACCCTGCTCATTACCAGAAGACCACAAACCAATTATCATTCCATCAGTTTCTACTGCATCCCCTGCTGCATAGACATTATCAATATTAGTCCTTAAATTATCGTTAACCAATATTCCCTTATCAATTTCTATATTTGTATCCCTTACTATATCAATATTTGGTCGTATCCCCACCGAGAACAATACACCGTCTGTTTTTATCTCCTGACCATCATTTAATCTAATTCCATTCGCTGTATTTTCTCCAAGTATTTCTTCCGCCGATGATGATAGATATAGATTAAACCCTTCTCTAATCAGTTTTTCCTTCAACTTTTGGGAAGTTTCTTCATCTAATTGTTTAGGCAATAGATAGGGAGCAAATTCTATAATGGTAACATTCTTGCCTAAATTCTTTAAAGCCCAAGCTGCTTCTAATCCCAGCAATCCTCCACCTACTACAGTTACATCCTTACATTCACTAAAATATCCTTTAATATACCTTAAATCCTTAAGGGTTCTTAAAGCCAATACCCCCTGTTTAAACTTACCAGCTACTGGAGGTATAAAAGGCCTACTACCAGTTGCCAACAATAGCTTTTCATACTCTATTTCTACTCCGTCATCTAGTACTACCCTATTATTATCTAAATCCAACTTTTCTACAATTTTACTCAACAACACCTTTATATTCTTTTCTCTATACCAGCTTTCTTTGTTTACTAAAAGCTCTTCATCTTCAAATTCCTTATATAGGTATTCTGTCAACTTAAGTCTATAATAGGTTAAATAAGGTTCACTAGATACCATAAGGATACTACCATCATTATCGTTATTCCTTATTTCCCTTGCAGCGGAAAGTCCTGCAATTCCATTCCCAACTATCAAATACTCAACTTTCTCCATAGTCTCACTCCCTTAGTTATAATCAGTTAACTATTACCCAAAGTATTTAGTTCTTAATCTATCTTATTATTACAAATAACCTGCCATTAACATTGGCAGGTTATTTGTTCTATCTTTGAGCTTTAATTTCTAACCATATATCATCATATAATTTGATTATATCCTTAGGATCATTAAATATTTCCGTATTGGCTATCTCTTCATTAGTAGGGTATGCAACCTTGCTATTTACTATATCTTTAGGTAGAAGATCCTTTGCTTTAAAATTAGGTGTTGAATATCCTATATAATCCGTATTTTTAACAGCAATCTCTGGTCTCTGCATAAAATTGATAAACTTTTCAGCCATTTCCTTGTTCTTAGCATTTTTAGGTATTACCATATTATCAAACCAGAGATTAGTACCTTCTTTGGGTATTGCATATTCTAGATTATTATTGTTTCTTATCATAGCGACTGCATCCCCTGACCAAACAACAGCAATAGCCGCTTCTTCTCCAACCATTAAATCCTTTACCTCATCACCTACATAAGCGTATACTAAAGGTTTTTGTTTAATCAATTCTTCTTTTGCTTTTTCTAGTTCTTTTTCATCTCTTGAATTGATAGAATAATTTAATCTCTTTAATGCAATAGCAATAGAATCCCTTTGGCTATCTAACATTAAAATCTGACCACTATATTTTTCATTCCAAAGTATATCCCAACTATCAACTACATCATCTACCATAGTCTTATTGTATATAATCCCTACAGTTCCCCACATATATGGGATTGAATAATCGTTATTAGGATCAAAATCCAAATTTAAAAATCTATCTTCTATATTGTTTAAGTTTGATATATTGTCCTTATTTATTTTTTCTAACATATCTTCGTCTATCATTCTTTCAATCATATAATCGGAAGGAAAAGCTACATCATAACTAGTTCCTCCTTTTTTAAGGCTTACATACATATCCTCATTTGTTGCAAAAGTATTATAATTCACTTTTACATTGAACTCTTCTTCAAAATCCTTTATAACGGAAGGATCGATATAATCTCCCCAATTATACACATTGAGTATAGGCCTTTTATCACCACATCCTGTAGATATTATTCCAATGATTAAAGCTAAACTCATAATAACTAAACCTTTTAAAGCTCTTTTCATATAATATCACCTCTTTCACTAATACTTTTAGATGACCTGCTATTTATAATTAAAAGCAGTATTAATAAACTTAAAAACATCAAAGTAGATAAAGCGTTTATTACAGGGTTGATACCTCTTTTCGCCATTGAAAAGATGGTTATACTCAAATTAGTAACCCCTGCTCCTTTATTGAAAAAGGATATAACAAAATCATCAACTGATAAAGTAAAAGCCATCAATGTTCCAGTTATTATACCAGGCATTATTTCTGGAATTACTACTTTCCTTAAAGCATAAAAAGGTGTTGCACCTAAATCCATAGCTGCCTCTGCTAAATGTTTATTCATCTGTTTTAGCTTAGGCAAAATGGACAGTATTACATATGGTATACAAAAAGTTATATGGGACAAAAGCATAGTGATAAATCCAAATTCAATTTTCAAAAATCGAAACAAAGTCATTAAAGATACGGCTGTTACAATATCTGGATTTAGCACTGGTAAATAGTTTAAATTTAATACTACTTTTTTGCTAATACCCGGCATACCATAAATACCTATAGCAGCAAAAGTGCCTATTATAGTAGAAATAGCCGACGATAGCACTGCTATAAGCAATGTATAATATAAAGCTTTTAAAACTTCCTCATCTTTAAATAATTCCACATACCACTTAAAGGTGAAACCGCTCCACACTCCTCTAGATTTAGAACTGTTAAAGGAAAATATAATTAGTACAATGATGGGAGCATATAGAAACAAAAATATTAAAAAAGTATATAATTTTTTCAATCCCTTGTTTACCATAGCCTCCCACCTCCTTCTTTCTCAGCATCAAATTTATTAGTTATTGCCATAGTCAATAGTATAAATGCCATCATTATTATGGATATAGCTGATCCAAAATTCCAATCTCCAACCCATAAGAATTGCTGTTCAACTAAATTTCCAATTAGTAAATATTGTCCTCCACCTAATAATCTTGATATGACAAAAGTACTAACAGCAGGCATAAATACCATGGTAATTCCAGTAATTATGCCGGGAATACTCAAAGGAAAAACAACCTTTAAAAATACCTTTAACTTATCAGCTCCTAAATCCTCTGCCGCTTCTATTAAGCCTTTGTCTATCTTTATTAATACTGAGTATATTGGCAATACCATAAATGGTAGGAAATTATATACCATTCCCAACAATACTGCCCTGTCATTATATATTAAATTTAACGGTTCAAAACCCAATTTTGTGACTAAATAATTAATAAATCCATTCTTCCCTAACAAAGTTAACCAAGCATAAGTTCGCAATAAAAAGTTCATCCACATAGGTATTACTAGTAGAAGAATCTTAGTATTTCTCTTATTGGGCTTTTCACGAGAAATTATCATAGCTAAAGGATATCCTAATAATAGAGTAATAGCTGTGGACTTTAAAGCTAATTTAACCGATATCCACAATATATCAATATATTTAGGGTCTAAAAATCGTTTGAAATTATCCAAAGTAAATTTCAAGTTTGCTATACCTTCTTCTCCAGTAGTAAGAGAAAATAAAAGTATTAAAACCAAAGGTACAACTATGAATACTGCCATCCACAAAATATATGGGTAAGATGTCCACTTCATTTTCATCAGTCTATCACCTTCCTCATTATGTGAATATTTTCAGGTATTATATTCATACCTATTTCAGCACCCACTGGTTTCATTATGGTACTATGGACCATCCATTCCATATTCCCATCCTCTACCATCATCTCATAATGAACTCCTTTAAAAGTCACCGAAGTAACCACTCCTTTTAGTAGTGCTTCGTTAGGAGATGTTATCTCTAAATCTTCTGGTCTAATAACCACATCTACAAGCTCATCTTTGTCAAATCCTTTGTCTACACAATCAAAAACTTTACCTGCAAATTCAACAACAAAATCTTCATGCATAATTCCATCTATAATATTGCTTTCACCTATAAATTTAGCAACAAAAGCATTTTTAGGTTCATTATATATATCAACAGGAGTTCCAATTTGTTGAATAACCCCTTTATCCATTACTACTATGGTATCTGACATGGTAAGAGCTTCTTCTTGGTCGTGAGTTACGTATATAAAAGTAATGCCTACTCTTTTCTGCATGTTTTTCAATTCAATCTGCATATCCTTTCTAAGCTTCAAATCTAAAGCTCCTAAAGGTTCATCTAAGAGTAAAACTTTTGGTTCATTCACCAAAGCTCTTGCAATAGCAACTCTTTGCTGTTGTCCACCACTTAAAGAATCTATGGAACGATTTTCAAATCCCTGCAGGTTAACCAATCTTAGCATTTCCTTAACCTTTTTCTCCATTATATCTTTTGGAATCTTCTTTATCTTTAATCCAAAAGCTATATTATCAAAGACGTCCATATGAGGGAACAATGCGTACTTTTGAAAAACTGTATTTATTTGTCTTTCATAGGGAGGTATATTTGTAATATCTTTCCCTTCAAATATTACTTTGCCTTCTGTAGGCTGTTCAAATCCTCCAATTATTCTAAGGGTTGTTGTCTTTCCACATCCACTAGGCCCTAATAATGTTAAAAACTCATTTTTTCTAATGTATAAATTGATATTATCTAGAACTTTAACTCCATTGTATTCTTTTGATATGTTTTTTAAATCAATAGTATAAGTCTTTTCCATTTTTAACCCCCCTTAATTTTACTTAAAATAGCTCGTTGCAGAACTCTACAACTCGCATAAACACTGCAATTTAATATATTGAAATGGCTGGATTCCCCCCATTTTTGGGTATATATACATTGATAAAGTGTGCATAACTCAAAGAAAGGAGAATCCTATGCCAGTTTCAGCTAAACAATTAAACTTTTGCGATATTTCTACTGATTTTGATAAGTTTTATAATCAAAATCAAAGTAATTTACTTGATTTATTAAACCAATTCATTAATATTAGTGATTTTATCCCATTTTCTTTCTATCAGAAATATTATTCTCATTTTGGTAGAAAAAGAGATTTCTCTTTAGAATCTATGTTATCTGCTTTTATTCTTAAAAATATTTTGTCTATTCCTTCTATTGACCTACTAATTTCATTACTACATATATCATCAGAAATTCGTAAGTTCTGTGGTTTCTTAAAGATACCTGATAAATCTCAGTTCTCTAGATTTAAATTAAATTTTCTTGATAATCTTAATGATTTATTTAATAATCTAGTTGATGTAACTGAGGAAGTTTCTAAGGAAATCAATCCATTTTTAGCTTCTGTTTTAATTACTGATACTACTGGATTTGAAGCTTATGTTACTGAGAATAATCCTAAGTTTTATCAATCTCAACTTAAAAAAGCTAAAGCATATTCTAAGTTAATTATTAAGGATAATCCTAATTCAACTTTTGATGTTGAAAAATATGCTCAAAGTCAAATGCCTAAATCTGCTTCTTCTAACCCTGATGCTAAGCTTGCTTACCTTAATGGACATTTTGGATACTTTCAAAAATGTATTATATCTACTAATGCCCTTGGTGTTGTTAGATATGTTAATTTCTATGATGCCGACAACAATCTAGAAAAAGATTTAAGACCTCAAGTTATTAAGGATAATTACGATGCTAAATCTTTGATTTCTTCTCTTGAAACTTATTTTCAACTGCATCCTAACTTCTCATATAAATATTTCTTAGGTGATGCAGGTTTTGATGCCGATGATAATTATGCTTACCTTCATCAAAACAACATCATGCCTATAATCGCATTAAATCCACGTAATTCACCTAATTTACCTCAATCTGGATTTAATGAGGTAGGAGTTCCCCTTTGCCCATACGATTCTTCTTTATCTATGGTTTATGACGGAATCACTCGTGAAAAAGGTAGAGCTGATAGAATAAAATATATATGTCCAATGGCTAAGAAAATTAATGTTAAAGGTAAGCTCAGCTATATATTAAATTGTAAAAATCCATGTACCAGTTCAAAATGCGGACGAATCAAGCAAATTACTATACATCATAATTATCGATTTAATTCTTCTATCCCTCGTGATAGTTTGAAATGGCAAAAGTTATATAGACTTAAAACTATTTGCGAAAGATCCATTTGCCAAATTAAAAATTTCATTCAAATTAAATCATCAAGAATTAGAAATACAGTATCTTTAAAATCAGATATTTTACTTGCTTGTATTTCTCAATTAATTGCTTTTATACTTATATTTAAGACTAAAAATTATGACAATCCGCTTGCTATTAAATCTTTGATTGCTTAATCTCAATCATCTAAATATTAATTTTAAAAGGTTAGGCTAAACCTTTATTTTCCTATGCTCTTTTTTTGTTAATATCTCAATGTTTTTGATAATTTAAAGCTAATTTCTGTGGATAGTTTTGAATTTATATTCTGCAACTAACTATTTACTTAAAAACTTGGTGGTGTACTAACCCATATAATAGTAGTTTTAGTTTTACCGGCATTGGATATGTAGTGATTGGCATTTGCCTTATAGTAAAAGCTTTCTCCTTTTCTTACCTTGTATTTTTCACTTCCAATATGGATAAAAATACTGCCATTTATTACGTAACCAAACTCTTCTCCTTCATGAGGAGAATCTTCTTTACTTCTTCCTCCTGGTTCAATTTCAATAAGTATTGGTTCCATAATGTTTTTTTGTGCATTAGGTATTATCCATTTAAGTGTATATTTTAAATCTCCATTTTCAGCAACAAAAGCATCATCTTTTGAAAAAACTATCTTTTCATCTTCTATCTCATTAAAAAAGTCTCTTAGATTTGTACCTAATCCTTCTAATATATCCATTAACGTTGCAATAGATGGTGATGTCAAATCTCTCTCTACTTGAGAAATAAAACCTTTTGTAAGTTCACATCTATCTGCTAATTCTTCTTGAGTCAATGAATTTTGTACTCTAAGGCGCCTTATTTTTTCACCAATTTTCACAATTATCCACCTTTCATAAACTAATTATATATTAAACTACTTGTTTATTTTTACTAAACCATTATTTCAACTATACCATTATAAGCAAAATTATATCAAAAAGTCAATAGATTTTTAAAAATTATTTTGTCCATTTAACACCTGTAAGGTACAGTGTCCTATCCATTATAGTATTTTATCAAGTTTAATATATAAATCTTTTTACTTAATAAAAAAAACCAGTTAATAAACTGGTTTTTTAAAGAGATTTTTGATTCTTTTTAATGCTTTCTACGAGTAATACCAACAATAGAATTCCTAAAGCAGTCAATACAATAGTTCCTCCCGGTGCTAAATCCAAATAGAAGGATAAGGTTAAACCTATTATTACTGAAACTACTCCAAATACATTAGAGTAGATTAATCCAGATTTAAAACTATTTGCAATTAAAAGGCTTGTAGCCACCGGTAACACCATTAAGGATGAAATGAGAAGAACTCCCACTATCCTCATAGATATTGCCACAGTTAAAGCTACTAAAATAGAGAAAAATAAATTTATTAGCCTTACAGGAACTCCAGCTAAATAGGCTGATTCCTCATCAAATGTCATATAGAATAAACCTTTATAAAAAAATGTAATCATAGCAAAGGTAATGATTCCTAAACCTACTATTAATATTATATCCTCGTCAGTTATAAGAGCCAAACTTCCAAATAGATAGGATAATATCCCTTGAGTATTTCCTAAACTAATCAAAATAGAGGCTAATCCAACCCCAGCAGATAAAACTATGGATAGGGATAATTCTGCATAGTTTTCATATCTTTTTCTAAGTCCTTCTATACCAAAAGCTGCCATTATAGAAAATACAATTGCAGTATATACAGGATATGTGTTGGTTATCATTCCAAAAGCTGCTCCAGCTAATGCTACATGGGATAATGTATCTCCTATTATGGATTGTCTTCTAAGTACAAGAAAATAACCTATAGTAGGAGCTATAAAAGCAATAAGAATTCCCATGATAAAAGATTTTTGCATAAATTCATAAGAAAACATATTTTAAGCCCCCTAATGATCGTGAAATAACAAATCAATATTTTTACCATAGATATCAGCTAATGTATTGCCACATTGACTTTTATTTGAATCATGACAATATACCTTACCATTACTCAAACACAATACTCTGTTTACCTTCTTTGATATAACGCCTATGTCATGGGATATCATCACCAGCGTAATCCCGTATTCCTTATTTAATTTATCCATTAGACTATAAAATTTAGTTTGTGATTCTAAATCTACCCCTACTAAAGGCTCATCCATAAATAGTATATCTGGATCATTTACAAGAGCTCGAGCAATAAATACCCTTTGTTTTTGACCTCCAGATAGATTACCTATCTTTCTCTTTTTAAACTTTTCCATTTCAACTATTCTTAGAGTTTTATCAATTTTTAAACTATCTTCTTCTTTTGTTCTATTAAATAAACCCTTTTTAGAATATAAATTAGCTGCTACAATTTCCTCAACAGTAGCAGGAAACATTTGATTAAAATCCCTTACATTTTGTGATATATAGCCTATTCTTTCAAATTCATTAAACTCATCAATCCGTTTATCAAATAAAGTTATAGTACCATGAGTTGGTTTAAGTAATCCTATCATTAACTTTAGGAGGGTACTCTTGGCTGAACCATTTGGTCCAACAATACCTACAAAATCTCCCTTTTCAACAACAAAGCTTACATCTTCTAATACTTTATTAGCTCCATAGCTAAAACTTAAATCGTCTACAGTAATTATATTTTCTTTCATTTAATCCATCAACGCCTTTTTTAAATTCTCCAAATTTTTCTCCATTATGGATATATAATCTTCATGGTTTTTTTGTTCTTCTTCTGTTAAACCCTCTATGGGATTTAATGTAAGTATTTCTAGATTTGCCTCATCTGCAATAGATTTAGCAATCTTAGGGCTAGCTAAAGTTTCTAAAAAGATATATTTAAAATTATTTTCTTTTGCAAAGTCTATAATGTCTGCCATAGTCTTTGGACTTGGTTCTTGTTCTGGACTAACCCCTGCAATAGATATCTGATCAAAATTATACCTTTTAGCCATATATCCAAAGGCTGCATGGGATACCAGTATCTTATCTTTTTTCTTATCCTTTAAAGTTTCTTGATAATCCTTATCTAATTTCATCAGTTTTTGAGATAGTTGTTTAAAGTTGTCCTCGTATTCTTCCTTATGTTCTTCATCTAAAGATATAAATCTATCCTTTATTTTTTCGCCTATCTTGTTCATATTTTCTGGATCTAACCATATATGAGGATCTACTGCCCCATCTATTCTATTTAATTCTACTTCATCACTAGCTGATAATGCTTTTTTTTCATCGATAATAGTCTTTAATAGCTTATCCGTCCAACTTTCAAACCCTGCTCCATTATATATAAACATATCGGCATTTTCTATATCCTTTAACTGCTTTATAGAAGGTTCATAATCATGAGGTTCTACACCGTTGGGTATGACGACTCTTAAGCTTATATTATCTTTACCTATTTCATCTGCTAAAAAATATAAGGGATAGAAAGAAGTATATACTATAGGTTTACCATTCTCATATTCCTCAATTCTTTTTCCTGTTGTACATCCAGTCAATAATAATGTTAACGCAATAATGATTATAAATCCTTTTTTCATTTAATCATCCTTCCCTTACCGTTTACCTCTATTTCTTTGATTATCTCATTAAATCCTAATAATATACCTTCAGAATAATCATATTTATAATATACCATTCAACAAATTTACGCAAATAAAAAAAAGCTGGATATCCAGCTTTTTTTATTTATTATTTATCTGTAGCTTCTGCAAGCTTTTTCTCTTTTCTCTCTAATGTTTCTTTCCATAATTCATCCGCTACTGGTGCCCAATTTTTAGCAGGCTCTATGGTCTTAGCTGTTAAATCTTCTACATCTTCCCTATCTATTGGTTGTGTTGAGTGCGCACCTGACTTTTCTACCATGTCTTTTATCTTTTCAGGGTTATCTAAAACTGGACATGGTCTTAAGTGATTATGATTAAATGGTTGGTTTTGCTTATACTGCATAAATAATGGTGATTGTAGAGCTTCAATTAGGCTAACATCTTTTATATTAACATTAGAATAATGCACAAAAGCACAAGGTTCTACATCTCCACTAGCATTGATATGAAGGTATCTTCTTCCACCAGCAATACATCCATCAACATATTCTCCATCATTCCAGAAATCCAAGATAAATATTGGTTTTTTAAGCCTTAAGTCTCTTATTTGATGATACATATATTTTCTTTGTTCTGGTGTTGCAATTAAATCAGTTACTGCATCCTTTCCTATTGGCATATAAGTAAAATACCATCCAAACATACAACCTTTATCTATTAAAAAGTCTAAGTATTCTTCTGTCGCTACAGAGTCAGTGTTGTATCTATGATAACAAGTTGAGAAACCAAAGATTACTCCTTCTTTCTTTAATAAATCCATAGCTTCCATAACTTTTTTATAAGTACCTTCTCCTCTTCTCATGTCGGTTGCTTCTTCAAAACCCTCTACACTGATAGCTAATCCAAAGTTTCCTAGCTCTCCTAATTTCTTTGCAAACCCTTCATCTACTAAAGTTGCATTTGTAAAGGATAAGAAGGAACAATCGCTATGTTCTTCTGCTAATTTTATTAAATCATTCTTTCTTACTAGTGGCTCTCCACCTGAGAATATATACATATATATTCCAAGTTCCTTACCTTCTCTAATAACCCTATCTAACAAATCATAACTTAAAGAATCAGTCTTATCATATTCTGCTGCCCAACATCCAGTACACTTCAAGTTACAAGCAGATGTAGGGTCAATTAATATAGCCCAAGGTACATTACAGTTATATTTTTTCTTCATCTTATCTTGGATTGGTATACCTACGATTCCAGAGTTAACCATATAGTTTATCATAAATTTTTGTCTTGCTGCTGGTGATAGTTCATCAAAATATCTTTCTATTAATTGATACCAGTTGCAGCTTGGATCATCCACTACTTCTCTAAATTTACGAAGAAATCCTTTATGGTTTTCTCTAGTAATAAGTTTTTCGCCCCAATCTAACAATTTAGGCATATTCTCCATAGGATTTTTTTCCATATACTTAAGCCCTTCATTCATGACCTTAGTACTAATAAGTTGTTTTACACTTGCCATTATAATTCCCCCTTACATTAAGCTTTTAAACCATCAATCAATAAATTAAGTGATTCTGTTTTAACTTCTGTGTCTAAATTGGTAGAGGTTCTCTGAAGTGTAAATGTCTCAATAAAAGTATAGATTGTTTCAGCTAAAGATCTGCTATCTATTGGTTTAATTTCTTTTGCATTTATCGCTTCTTTTATTAAATTCTCAATCGTTTCTTTTAATCTTTGAGTATATGTTTTTAAGTTCTCTAGAGTTTCATTCTTCTCCCTTTTTAATATGAACCAAATTTCTAGCAACAATATAAAAGCATTACTGTTTTTCTGTTCATTGGTTAGTTGTCGAATTATTTCTTTAATCTTTTCTGTATACGTTAATTTATCATCTGTAGTAATAACCTCTATCTGAGTTTGTATGTCTTCTAATGAACTACCTACCGTATGATAGAATATTTCATCTTTATTTTTAAAATATTGATAAATAGTAGTCCTTCCCATTCCACACTTTTCCGATATATGAGAGATATTCGTATTATAGTATCCTCGTTTTGCAAAAACGACTTTTGATTTTTCAATTATCTCTTGTTTTTTAGATTCATAGTCTACAATTTTAGGCAACTTGTCTCTATCCTCCTTTCAACTCAACTAAATATTGCCCTTAATATATATTATCATACCCGACATCAATGTCAATATAAAATATCAAATTTTCCCATTTATTTATCGTCTTATTCAATATAGTAAATTTTCATATTTTCTATTGCTCTTTCGACCAATATTTCTACATCTATATTTTTTTCTGATTCTTCAATATCCTTCAATTTTGGTCTAGTTACAGGATGTTTAGGTAAGAATACAGTACAGCAATCCTCAAAAGGGAGTATAGACGTCTCATATGTATCTATATCCTTTGCTATATCGATGATTTCTACCTTATCAAATCCTATTAAGGGTCTTAAAATTGGTTTATCCACTGCTGCATTTATAACTGATATTCCATTCATAGTTTGAGAGGCAACTTGCCCTAAATTCTCTCCTGTTATTAATGCATCTATATCATTTTCTAAAGCTACCCTTTCCGCTATTCTCATCATAAATCTACGAGATAGTATTGTCATTTCATCTTCTGGACATTTAGCATTTAGCTCTTTTTGAATCTCTAAGATATTAACGCTATATAGCTTTATCCTTCCAGTATATAGAGTTAATATCTTTGCTAAATCTTTAACTTTTTCTTCTGCTCTTTCACTAGTAAAAGGATAACTATGAAAGTGAATTCCGCTGATTTCAACTCCTCTTTTTGCCATTAAAAACCCTGCTACGGGACTGTCAATTCCACCAGATAGCAATAAAAGCCCTTTACCATTTGTACCTATAGGTAGTCCTCCATAACCTTTTATCCTTTCTGTATATATATAACAATTCTCTTTAATATCTATATATAGATATGTTTCGGGATTATGAATATCGACCTCTAGATCATTAAAATGGTCTAGTATTACTCCTCCTATACGCTTAGATACCTCTGGCGATTGAATTGGAAAGGATTTATCAACTCTATTAGTCTTTACTTTAAATGTTTTGACAGAATCCTTTAGTAATTTTTCTTTCATTATTTCTATAGAAGCTTCTTCAATATTTTTTATATCTTTTTCAACTCTTACACAAGAGCTAATATATACAAGACCAAATACCTTCTTTAAGCTATTAATTATTTTATCATGGTTTTCCTCTGGTGTTTCTATATATATTTTTCCCTGTTCTTTATATATCTTATCGTATTCTAAATTACCTATAGCTCTTCTCATTCTTGATATCAGTTTATCTTCAAAATATTTTCTGTTTAACCCTTTTAATGCTATTTCTCCTAGGCTAACGCTAAGGACTTTATCCACTTTCATCACCTCATAGTTATTTGTCTAATTTCTTCAACTGAATTTTTAAGTATTTCTATAGTATAATCTATATCATCTTTCGTGTTTTCATAAGAAAAACAAAATCTTATAGCCCCTTCTATTTCCGATTTAGATAATCCCAATGCTAAAAGTACATGGCTTTGTCCATGTCCTTTAGATGAACAAGCTGAGCCAGTAGATACATATATACCTTTATCTTCTAAGTAATGGAGTAAAACCTCACCTCTTACATGTCCAAAAGAAACATTTAATACATAAGGTGAACCATTATCATCCAAAGGACTATTGATTCGAATATCATCTATTTCTTCTTTTAATCTATTTGCTAAATATATTTTTATCCCTTTAACATGTTCTCTTTCTTTATCAAAATTTTTATCTAAAATTTGAACAGCTTTACCTAATCCTATTATTCCTGGTACATTTTCTGTACCTGAACGTATTCCCTTTTCTTGATTTCCTCCAAATACTATTGGATTTAATTTTAAATCTTTGTTTATATATAGTCCCCCTATCCCTTTAGGACCATATACCTTGTGACCGCTAAAAGAAAAAGTATCTATACCCCAATTGCTAATATCTAAAGGAATCTTACCGAAAGCTTGGACTCCATCTACATGTATGAGAGCTTTTGATTTTTTTTCATTTAAAATCTTTTTTATTTCCCAAGTAGGCTGTATACTTCCTATCTCATTATTTACCTGCATAACGGATATAAGTATAGTATCATCTCTAATGCTTTTCCTCAACTCATCTAGTGAAATAATACCATTCTTATCTATTTTTAAATAGGTAACATCAAATCCTTGCTGCTCATAATATCTCATAACATTTAATACAGAGGGGTGTTCAACTCCCGTTGTAATTATATGTTGCCCTAATCTATTATATTTGTTTACTATGCTTTGAATAGCTAAATTATTACTTTCAGTGCCTCCAGATGTGAAGTATATTTCATTTTTACTTACTCTTATAAGCTTTGCTATATCTTCTCTTACTTGGTCTACCTTTTTTTCTATATTAAAACCTAATCTATGAAGGGAAGAAGGATTACCATAGTCTTCTCTTAAGGCATGAATCATCTTTTCAATAACCTCTTCCCTGGGTTTAGTAGTAGAGCAATTATCTAAATATATTTCCAAAACATCACCCCATCTAATTCTAATATCCTAAATTCTCATCTATTAAAAATATATTAATATTCTCTCCAGATATATTTTTGTGTATTACTACTTCTACATTACATATTCTATCAGGTGAATTACAATCACTACATTTACCTGTAAATTTACATGGTGTATTAACATTTAGCCTTTGTGCATTTTTAGGTGCAGCTATTGTTCTAATCCTATCTCTAGCTGCATCGTAGTCTTTACATATTTTGTTCCTTCCAGTTACTATATATACCCTTTTATGTCCATAAAACATAGATGAAACTCTATTACCTGTTCCGTCCATATTAACCAATTTTCCGTCTAAAGTCAAAGCATTAGTGCTTGTTATATAAACATCTGTACTTTTAGCTCTATTTAGCTCATCCTTTTTGTCATCTATTTTCCAATGCCAATATATTTCATTACCTCTTTCTTTAAATTCTTCATATATCTGCATATCATATAATGTCATTGAACCTCCCAATGCTATAGATTCTGAACTTTTAATCTCCTCTAATAATGCTTTTTTCGCCTCATCCACATTTTCGAAGGTTCTAACTTGAAATCCATTTTGTTTTAAACTTGCCTCGGCTAATTTGATTTTTTCCTCCATGATACCCCCCCTTTTAGATTCTCTATTCATTATTATATAGGATTTACCCATTATATTAAAGCTAAAATTACTAATACACTTTATTTTAAAGTATAATTTAAAAATCATTAATTGGGACTAATTTCATAAATAAATAAGCCTATTGATAATTATTATTTCTCCTAATTTAATTTTTACAATTAAATTAGGAGAAACTTTGATAATCAGAGAAAATGGATGATAAAAATAAAATGAAGTGATATTATAAAGATGATTGTATAAATAAATTTATTTCCTCTTTAAAAACCGACTGGTATACTATAATAAATGCAGTTATTATTTGTAATATTGGGATTGAGATTCCCACATATTTCTATAAAATTCACATGTAAGAAGTAATTCATCATGAGTGCCACTTCCAATAATACTTCCATTCTTCATAAGTAAAATACGATCTGCAAATTTAATAGATCCTAACCGATGAGTTACAATAAATGTAGTTTTATCTTTTGAAATTTTATTAAATTTTTCATATATTTTTGTTTCTTCTAATGGGTCGATTGCTGAAGTTGGTTCGTCAAGAATTATCAATTCATGTGCTCTATATAATCCTCTTGCAATGGCTATATGCTGCCACTCTCCAATTGATAAATCTACTCCATTAAATTCCCTAGACAATATGGTATTATATCTATCTGGAAATTTATCAGTATTTATTTCAATATTAGCCTGTTCAATAATACTATCTACATCTTTATTTGGGTTTGAATTATTATCCCATTCACTTATTATAATATTATCTAATAATGATAGTTGATATTTTTGATAGTTCTGAAATATACCAGATATATTATTAAATAAGTTATCTGCCAATACATCTTTAGTAGATTTACCATCATGAAATACTTCTCCACTTTGTGGAAGATATAATCCTATAATCAACCGAATTAACGTAGACTTGCCAGAACCATTTTCTCCAACTATTGCAATTGTCTCACCTTTTTTTATTGTTAGATTTATATTTTCTACTGCTTTAACATTTGTATTTGGATAAGCAAAACTTACGTTTTTTAATTCAATATCTCCATGAAAAGTATTATTTTTAACTTTTTCATAAGATTGTCTTCCTGGAAGCTCTAAAAATTCAAGATAATTTTTCATCTTAGGAATATTTCTTGAATATTCTCCAATACGTCCATACATAACTTCTTCCATTACCCCAAACAAAGTTCCAATAGAAGCAAAAATAGCACTAAAAGCACCTATGGATATTTGCCTTCTTATTAATGAACCAAATAATATCCATAAAACTGCAATATAACCTATTAACGATGAAAATCTCGTACCAATATCAATTAAGTTAATTTTTAAATCTGCTTTGAAATTTAAATTATTTAAAGAGTTTAATGCTTCTTTGAATAGTCTAATAAAATATGTAGATGCTCCAAGTATACGTGTTTCTTTTAAATATTCTCTACTTACTAGCGTCTTTTCATAATAGTCTGCTTTTCTTCTTAATGGAGCTGACTGATCTTCTAATTTTGAAAACACTCGTATACGTATAAAATAAGTAATAATTACAGGCAAAAATATTACAGGTAATATAATTATTAATTTAGAATTTAATTTAAATAAGTAAATACCCATAAACACAAAATATGGTATATACTGAAACACTATATCTGTGGTTGTATTTACAAATGCTAGCGATGCTCTTATTCCTGAGTAAGATTTATTAATTTTCTCAAGAGTATCAGTATTTTCAAAACTAATAGGATCCAATTTGCCCATCTTTAAATTTATGGTGTATGAAAGTTTTCCATATGCTTTTTGGTCATACGCTTCAGCACTGAAATTTACTAACCCATTAATAACTTGTCCTAATATTTTTACAAAAGCATATATGATTAATGCTATTATTGCAGACTTTAAAGAACCTTTATGTTGAGCTAAATTATTTACGCTATCAAATAATATCTGCATACGCCAAACAGATATTACAAAAAAACTTCTGTCCAAAACAAAAAGCAGTGAATTAAATATAAAAAGTAGTGGTGAAACTGATACTACCTTAGGAAGCAATATATGAATCATTTTCCATATAGATAAGTTATTTGTTTCCTTATTCATTATACCAGCTCCTCTGACTCTCAAACATATGTGAGTATATTCCTTTTTTATTAACTAAATCATTGTGTTTACCATATTCAGATATTATTCCATTATCAACTACTAAAATTTCATCTGCAAGCTTTGCCGCTCCTAATCTATGAGTAATCAAAATTGTTAATTTTCCTTTACTTATATCTCCGAATAATTTATATATCTCACTTTCCATAATTGGATCTAATGAAGCTGTTGGTTCATCTAAAATATAAACTGGTGCATTACTTGCTAAACATCTTCCAATAGCTATCTTTTGCCATTGTCCTCCTGACAAATCGACACTTCCTTCTATTGTCTTGCCTAAAATAGTATTAATTCCTTTTGGCAGTTTATCTACGTCATCTTTTAATTCTATATTACATAGTATATCTTTTACTAAGATATCATTTTTTTCATCATTTTCAATTTCTTCGACTCTGCCTAAAATAATATTATCCTTAAGTGATATATCATATCTTGCAAAATCCTGATAAACTATAGAAAACATAGCTTTAATTTCTTCTAATTTATAACTTCTGATATTTTTCTCATTTATTAATATATCTCCTTCATAATTATCATATAATCCAGTGAGTAATTTTGTAATTGTAGTCTTTCCTGCTCCATTTTTCCCAACAAAAGCATATTGTTTCCCTTTTTCTAACTTCATAGATAAACCGTTTAGAATGTATCTATCTGTTCCTGGATATGCAAAATAAACATTTTTAAACTCAATACTTTCAAGAGGTATTTGCCTTGTTTTTACACTAGGCAGTAAATCTGCACCCTCAATCTCTTCTAAATTTGAAAATGTTGATAAATCATTAAGATATATTTTATTTTTTGAATACTTTTGCATGATTTTAGATAAATTCCAAGCCATTTGTTCTACCAAGTTAAAAGAGGCTGTAACTAAACTAATATACATACCAATAGTCATGTTGTTTTTATAAACAGAAATCAACAACACTAACGCAATACTCATAGATATTAATGCTGTAATATGCTTGCTGTCTTCATCTTTATAAAAATGCGTCTGTCAGATTTAAAATCCATTTTTCGTGCAATTTCAAACCACTTATGCCACTTCTTTACTAACTCTGGAGTATATCCAAATAAACTTCTCTCTTCTACGGATTCTCTTGAAGAAATAATTTCACTTAAATAATCTGCTCTTCTTGAATACTTATTCACATCTATAAGTGTATCATATTCAGCTTTTCCACTCATAAATGATAATTTAAAAAGTGGTATAGTGATTATTAAAATTACTAAAGCTACCCACCACACTTGTGTAATAATTATCATAATAAGAGAAGTTATTTTAATTATATATTCAAGTATCTCTAATAAGTTTTCGAATCCATTTATTATTTGTTCGGATGGATCCTTACCTACTCTTTTAATTAATTCCCATGTATCCTCATTTTCAATATGTTTATATGCTAAACGATTTCTTTTTTCTACTATTCTTGTGTGAATTTCTTCGCTAATTTTCAAATTAACTTTAATATTAACGATTATACTTAATGTTTCTATTGCCCATGAAAGCGCTATAATGAATATAACGCCCATTAACGGAATATATATTTTAGACAAATTCCCATTTTTTAAAACTTCTCCAGCCGTATTAATAAATTTTGATGTTACTATAACAAGAATACTTGGAATTAATGAATTAATTATCCTCAAAATAATCTCACATATAATTATCATAGGTTCAATTTTAAAAGGTATAATGATATAATCAATTACTTTATATTTTTTATTAACAACATCCATACAAATCCTCCAACTGAATTTTTATACTTCAAAGAAATTTCTAAAAATTAAAAGTAAAAATCAATTTCTCTTTTCTTTATTGTTTATTAACTATAAACTATTATTTTCTAATAATGCTTGTCCATAATATCTAAAATATTTTTTAAATTCACCATTAATACATTCTTATAAATC
>LN874946.1:0-14988 GCA_001282665.1 Clostridiales bacterium mt11 | reverse complement strand
CCATTAATACATTCTTATAAATCTTTGTTTTATTAATTTCGGAGAATTATTCCATATGTATGAAATAAAATCTTTGAAAATATTACCAACCTTATATGGGAAAGATATACATCGTTATTACAATTTTCTAGTGTTTTTGTTTTATTGTAGTAATTAATAACATGATTTTACACATTTAACAAAATTATATCCTAGCTACTTAGGTAATTCAATATAATCAATGCAAAATTTTTAATATAATTACACAGAGTCAATTGCAAACTTAAATTAGACTGTAGACAAAAAAGGGGTCTAATTTAGTTTTGCAATTAAGTTTTATTTAATTTTTTAAAAATATTTCATAATAAGTCTTGCAAATTCTGTCGTAATTTGCTATAATTTGAACGTGGTTATCCCCCTGGTAACCTCAAATAAGATCTCTATTCCCAATACCCCTTTTGAACGGTTTATTTTCATCCGTTATGGGTGGAAGGCTCTTTTTAGAGCCTTTTTTCTTTTTTATTTCTAATATCTCCATACTTTGTGGTAAAATATAATTAACACAAAATAAGGGGGTTTTTTTATGTCCTATCGTAATAAAGTTGCTATTATATTTACGGGTGGTACTATCTCTATGAAAATAGATCCAAGAATTCATGCAGCAATCCCTGCCCTTACTTCAGAAGAAATAATGGCTATGGTCACAAATATTGAGAAATTTGCAGACATTGAAATAATAAACTTTACTAATGTCCCCAGTCCCCACATTACTCCAGATATGATGATGGATTTATCTTTATTAGTCAACAAAACCATCAATCGAGACGATATTACAGGAGTTGTTGTTACTCATGGTACAGATACTCTTGAGGAAACCGCTTATCTATTAGATTTAACTGTTGATTCTATTAAGCCTGTTATCATTGTAGGGGCTATGAGAAATAGCTCTGAGCTTGGATATGATGGCTCCAGCAATTTATCAGCAGCCATTTGTACTGCAATTTCTAAGAATGCAAGAAGCAAAGGTGTTCTTGTTGTAATGAATAATGAGGTAAACGCTGCTAGTGAAGTCACCAAGACTAACACTTTATCATTAGATACTTTCAAATCTCCAGAGTTTGGTCCTCTAGGCATAGTTGATAATGATGAGGTAATTTTTTATAGGGATATCGTCACTAAACAACATATTGATACCCAAAGATTAGAAAATAAAGTAGCCCTAATAAAATGCGCCCCTGGTATGGAATCGGATATAATAAACTTCTACATAGATAATGGGTATAAAGGAATTGTAATAGAAGCTTTAGGTCGTGGTAATATACCGCCAGAAATGGTCCAAGGCATACAAAGAGCTATAAATGACAATATTCCTGTAGTCATGGTATCGAGATGTCCTACTGGTAGGGTTTTAGATACATATGGATATGATGGTGGAGGTAAGCATCTAAGGGAATTAGGTGTTATATTTGGAAAAAATCTTCCTGGACAAAAAGCAAGAATTAAGCTCATGTTAATATTGGGTATGACGAAAGATTTAGAAATTATTAAAAAAATATTTGAAGATTAACCAAAATAAGTGCTGCTATTTATAGCAGCACTTATTTGCTTTTACTTCTTAAATAAAATCCTCTCGTCCTTTTTATAAGAAAATCTTCAATATCGTTAAGTTGTTTAATGGAATTATTTAATTTTTCCTCATGCTCTTCTTCTATATTGTTTATCCTTTTTTCTAACCTATTTATTATACTATATATATTTTCTATCTCTTCCCTTATATCCCTATTGGAATCTATAGTTGAGGGAATAGCTTCGGAAATTTCATATAAATCTTTTTTTTTAAGGGTATTTCGGTGGTATTATGTGTAGGTCCAAAACCTATAAAGCTTATATCTGAACCAATTGTACCAAAGTAATGATTTAATATAATTTCATTTTCCCTATGCATACAATATTTATATCTTACGATATCATTTCCCTTTGATTCATTCCATAGATATATAGGACTCCAAGTATTTCCTCTATCCGTACTATATCTACTCATTATATTTTCGTATTCAACCCAAACTACCCATAGCTTTTCATCATAAAATGTCAATGTCGGATATTGAGCATTCTCTGGGTTAGATAACACTTCTTCTATCTCCTTTTTAACTACTCCATCTTTGTAATTCAATTGTTCATATTTTACTACTAGATTACCTTCTTCATATTGGCTGTAAGTTAATTTTAACATTTCATCTTTTAAAATTATATCTAAATATAATTTATGAGCTCCATTGGTAGTAAGCTTTATCTTTTCTCCCCATTCTTCTCTACTCAAATCAAAGGATTTCATATATATTTCTTCATCTTCATCCTTATCATAATAGGCGATTATAAGTTCCCTATCATTTTTAATTATTTTCATAGGATTTAATAATTCTCTAATAGTTACTTCATCTACTATATTGGTAAACCAATCTTCTCCATTATAGTAATGATGATAAATTCCATACCTTTTTTCTGCTTCCGATAAGAGTACAAAGTAAAATATGTGAGGTTCATTTCCATTTAAAATTATATTTAGATAATAAACCTGTGGGATTGGTTCTCCAGTCAATCTAATGGTTTCTATATTATTATCTTTTAATAGTGTCAAATATAGATCAAAAGACATATCTTGATACAAAAGGTAAATACATTGTTGATTATCAACGGAAACATCATATTCTAAATATACATCCTCTGCTACTGTTGTTTCTGTGACCAGTTGTGTCATATTGTTAAAATAATACTGTATTATCTTTTTATCGCTCATTTTAAATAAATTAATATTATCTAAGGAGTCTATCACTAATGAAAATCTATCATTATAAAAAGCCATAATAAATCACCACCTATTTATATTTCTCCTAAAATAATATTAATCCACATGACAAAATATACCTATTTTAACTTGTAACAACAATCAATACAATGGAATATATTGTGAATAAGACAAAAATAAGAACTCAATTTTGTTGAAAGGGGGAAAAATGATGAGTTCTAACATTAAATCTGATGCAATAAATTTATCAATAACCGATAGATGTTGTACAGGAACCACAGGCTGTACTTTTGATGGTACTTTAAGAAATGTAAAATCAGAACCCATATTTATACAAAAAGTATACGATGCTATCTTAGTAAATTTACAAGCTTTAAGCACAGTAAATAATCAAATTTTTACTCCAAACCTAGGAGCAAATGCAAGAATAATTCAAGTTTTAGATATTAATTGTAGAAGATTCTTTAACCCTGAAAATATCTTCGATCCACGTAATTTAGTAGTTACACCAGAAACAACTTTATCTGGTGGTTCATTTGTAAAAGATGGAAAAGGTAATCCAGTTGAAGTCGTTGGTCCTGATGGAACTACGTCTGAAAGAATCATATTTGCAGATACAACTGAATGTGATGAAGAAGGAAGAGGTACTCCTGTTTTTGGCACACAAAGAATAAGAATCTGTGGTAATGTTATAGTCGAAATCGATGCTGTAGTTCTTACTTCTAATAATAGAAAAAGAACAGTTACCTTAACAAGTAATGTTCCTATTGCTACGGTACAAAATCCAATAGTTTTAACTAATTTCTTTGAATTATGTGTACCATCTGTATTTAACTCTGCTTTCTTCCCAAGATTTGCAGAATTCTGCAATATCATGTGTGAAACAAGATTAGCTACTAATAATATTATGAGGGATTTAACTGTAAATCCAGAAACAGGTCAAGTAAGGGCTGATTTATTAATTGCATTGTGTGTAAGCTGTGAAAAGAAGATTATAGTACCAGTACAACTTTGTGTTCTATCAACAGGTTTCCCAGAACTATCACCAATTGTTTCACCAATTTGTAATACTTTCCCAACATTGTTCCCTAAACAGATAGACGAAAATAGTGAAAATCCTGATCCACCATGTCCAAGGCCTAGACCTCGTCTATCTATAGATCCTAAAGAGTTGGTAGATACAGAATTTGATCCTCATTATGAAGATTATGACAAATACGAGGAGTAAAAAAAGTTAAAAGTAGGTGCTCAAATATTTGAGCACCTATTTTATTATATCTATTATGAATACATCTTGAGGTTCTAAGAAATTTATATATTTATCCCCTGTTTTTACTATAGTCTTAGTAGGACTTTGGGGGTGTATGTAAATTACCTCTCCTTCTTCATCGTTACTTAACAATACCTTGCATCCCACATAAAAGCTGGCAACCTTATCTAAGAAAACCCTAGTAATCTTTGGATTTAAAACTCCAAAGCTCTGACCTTCTAATATTTCAGCGGCATAAAAAGGTGATGATTTGTTTTTATATTTTCTATCTGAAGTCAGAGCATCATATACATCACATATAGCGATAACCTTTGCATATTCATGAATTTTATCTCCACTAATCCCTTGAGGGTATCCACTTCCATCTTCCCTTTCATGATGCTGTAGTACACCAATTAGAACGTTTTTGCTTATACCTACTGTTTCTGATAAAATATTATAACTATAGATTGGATGTTTCTTCATTATTTCAAATTCGCTTTCAGTCAGTTCTCCTAGCTTATTCACAATATTATTAGGAATCTTTAACTTTCCAATATCATGAAACAATCCAGTTAAAGCCAATTGTTTTATATGTTTATCCGAATAGTTAAGCCATTTCCCAACCATTGTAGCCAACATGGCTACATTTAAGCTATGGTTGAAAGTATAATCATCTTTTTCTTCTAGTTGTCTCATCCTTCCCAAGATATTGTTGTTCTGTATGATCTCAACAATTAAATCGTCTAGCTCTTCACTTATTTCCGTTAAAATTATTTTTTTACCTAGTTTAATATTCTTGAATACGTTTTCCAACTTATCAGACAATATTTCATATCTTATCACGAAATTATTTTCTAATACCTCTTTAGAATCACTATCTACATCGTAAACCACAACATACTTAATACCTTGGTTATAAATCTTTTTAATGATTTTTTTGTTTAATACAGTACCTTTTGATACCAATATTGCACCACTTCGCAAGCTTCCTATATTATCTGCCAATACCATTCCTGGCTTTAAATGATTAATACTTATCTTAGTCATAACCTTATCCCCCTAGTAGATGATATATTTATTTTCATAATCTCCTCTGAAGATTGTTTTAAAAGTAGAAAAACTCCCTTATTAAATATATCGAAGGATTTTACTATAAGCTTTAGGCTTTACCCATTATTTTAATAAAAAATTTAATTTTACTTGAAATTAAACTCTATTAAGTTGAAGTATATAGTACGTATTACCAAATTACCCTAATAATGTAGTTTATAATAATTACATTATTAGGGTAATTAAATTCTAAACGATAAGTTTTGATTAGGCTAATTTTGATCCTTTATTACTGCTTAAATTACTCCATTTGCCACATCTATCTCCATACCTAGCCAGTACACTGCCGTTTTCTTTTATTTCTATTACTTCACACACATTAGAACAACCATCACATTCAAATCCATTTACTTTATAATCTATATTGTGTATGGAAGTTCCTTTAAAATTAGTACAGCCTTTCTTTTTTACCTCTTCTCTTGCAAGTATAGCTACTCCAATTGCCCCCATAACATCGAAATTTTCTGGTATATATACTTTTTCCCCAAGAGCTTCTTCAAAGGATTTCTTAATCCCTACATTAGCTGCTACTCCTCCTTGAAATAGAATAGGTGAGAGTATTTCTTTTCCCTTTCCTACATTATTCAAGTAATTTCTGACTAAAGCATCGCATAATCCTCGAGCAATATCAGATTGATTGTGACCTAATTGTTGTTTGTGTATCATATCAGATTCAGCAAATACAGCACATCTTCCTGCTATTCTTACGGAATTCTTGGATTGTAATGCTAGATTACCAAAATCATTTATATCTACTCCTAGCCTTATAGCTTGCCTATCTAAAAATGAACCAGTACCCGCTGCACATACGGTGTTCATAGCAAAGTCTACTACAATCTTATCTCTAATGATGATTATCTTAGAGTCCTGACCTCCAATTTCAATAATAGTTTTTAAATTGGGTATAGCATTTAATCCTGCTACAGCATGGGCTGTAATTTCATTTTTAACTATATCAGCCCCAACTATTATATTTGCTAAATATCGACCACTCCCTGTTACTCCAACGCCTAATATCTCTATATTTCCTAATTCGGACTCTATTTCTCCGATACCTTCCTTTAAAATTTCAATAGGTTTGCCTTGAGTTCTCATATATTTCTTATAGCCTATATTGTTCTTTTCATCGATCAATACTATATTAGTACTAACAGAGCCTACATCAACACCCATATAAAATTTATCCAATCAAGGTTTCCTCCCTTCTTCTTTGAAGTAAATCCACAAAAGCTTCTAATCTAGTCATATATCCAGCTTCTCCCGTCATTTCATCTAATATCAATGTCATTATTGGAAAGTTCAAATCCTTGCTTACAGTGCCAAGTATACTCTTTGCAACGATTTCTGGCATACAATTTAACGGTAATAGCTGTATAACACCATCAAATCCTTGATTTGCATAGTAAATAGCAGAGCCAACGGTTTCCCTTCCATGACCTCCCACTAAAGTCTTTAAATAAGGCTTTGCAAGTTTATATTTTAAATTCTCAGATTTAGAGCCAAAAGGAAATTTTGCTACATGATGTTCCACCCAAGCTGTTGGAGTCAAAGACTTTTCCACCACAACTCCCATATGTCCCAACTTTTTCTCCACTTCTAAGTTTACAAAAGACTCTATGACGGTATATATTTCTCCTATTAAACCTATCTTAATGGGATTACGATTTTCATCTATTTCTACATGATTTAAGTCATCTATGGTACTTTTCATTAAATTTATCATTTCATTTGCACCAAAAGTTTTTTCTACCTGCTTATAGTAGTTCTCCATAATTAAATCTACCTTATAGCTATTAACAGCATAAGCCCTTCTCTTATTAGATAAATCGGTAATATAATCGGATGTTTGAATTAATTTCCAGCCTAGCTTACCTGCAGAAGCTAAATCCTTAATATTCTTTGTTTTAAAGGTCTTAAATATATTTTCTTTTAAAGGTTTGAGTCCTTCTCCAATGTGATCAAATACTATAAAATCTACATCATATCCCAAATCCTTCAATATATATTCCTCTAAAATGGAATAAAAACCAAAGCGGCAAGGACCACAGCTGCCCGTTATCAATATAGTGTCTGCACCTTTTTCTATACTCTCTATATAGTTGCCTATCATTATTTTAAGAGGAAGGCACATAGTTTCAGGAGAGTATTTAGTTCCAATTTCTAAGGTGTTTCTGCTACATCTTGGTGGGGGAATTACCTCTTGTCCTAGTTCTTCAAAAAACGCCTTTCCAGCTATATAAACATTACCCATATGTGGAAATGTTATCTTCATTTTTATCCCTCCACTCCAACATATCTAAAAAAGCTTCTACTCTCGTATTTACACCAGCCTCTCCTGTCTGTTCATCTATCGTCAATAATGTAAAAGGCATCTTAAATTCCTTTGCTTTTCGTTCTACAAATTCTATTAACACTGAATCTAATCCGCAGCCAAAAGATGAAACATATATTATCCCATCTATCTCTTTTTCTTCTATTAATGCAAAAGCACTGCCTACTATCTTCTGTCCATGAGTCCAGAACATTCGTTTAGGCAATTTGGAAGTACAGTATCTAATCTTTTCCTCTTCAACCATTTCTGCAGTGATTATTTTAATACCTGACTTTTTTAATTTATTTACTATATTCATATTGATATACTCATCATAAATATTGTAAGAATGCCCTAATAACAAAATCTTAGCTTTATATTGTTCAATTTGAATCTTATTCTTTAAATTCATTTCATCATACAATCCTACAGCACTTATGGGAATTACACCTATGGATATTAGTTCATTGTATTCTAAAAATTGCTTATAGGCTTTATCAAATGCAGCTGAAATCTTCTTTGAATTCCTTGTAAAATATTTACCTGTATAAAAAACAGATTTTTTTAAATCTTTACTAGACTTTTTTAAGTTTATTTCTGGAGCAATAATTTCTGGCAATCCATCTATATTGTGTTTTACCATATCTGGTAAGCCTAAATGTTTAGGACAACAGTATTCTTTATTGTAGATACTGATAAACTTTGGTATGAAGATATAATCAACTTTATCTTTCAAATAATCCACATGTCCATGAAATACCTTTACAGGCAAACAGGCTTCATCTACACAGTTATGAACTCCTGCATTTAAAATATCCTTATTTGTCTTTGGGGAAGTGATTACTTCTATTCCTAAATTGTTGAAGAACTCTTTCCACAAAAGATAGTAATCATAGTACAGCATGCCTCTAGGTATTCCAACTATTTGATTCATCTATATCCCTCCTTTTCCACACTAATTTATTATTGCCAAAAGGGATATAAAATATAATCCTATATATAAGAAAAAAAAGAAAGGCCATTTATTGCCTTTCTTTCAATCCATCTAACCAATAATTTGCTGTATCAATAGTAAATAATATTTCTTCTTTACTTACAATTCTTTCATCTAATGAGTAATCAATATAGGATAAAAATTCTTCAATATTTTGAAAAGGTAGTTCTAATAAAGATAACAACCTTCGCATCCTTATTTTTCTTTCTATATTATTCATGGTAGAAATGCTTCTATTAATATATTGAATTAAATTATCTACTAGTTGTTCTAGGTAATCATCATCTATAGTGTTAGCCTTTTCTGGAAATAATAAATCATATTTGGAAAATTCCATATCATTGTAGTAAGCTAAAACCTTTTTAGTAAATAACATCTCATCATTTAATTTCTCATCAAAGAATCCTTCCCTTTTCAATCCTTCTTTATTAAATGTTTCAAAAATCTTTATATCCTCTAATAGCTGTTTTTCTAATCTTGTCAATTCTCTATTGGATGATTCTATTAAAGAATTTAATAGAGTTTCATCTAATTTTTCCTCATTTTCTTTCCACATTAAAAAGATGTCTTTTATATTAGGATTAAAAATGATTGTATTTCTATTCATATATATAATGATCAATCTATTAATCATTACTCCCAAACTATTGATAAATGTCCTTATTCCTTTAATAACTGAATTTAAATCTATAATATCCTCTGCAATATCATCCAATTCATCTATTGATTTACCTTCAATACGAATATTCTTCATTTTTTGAATGTTGGTAAAGTAATTATCAAAGGTTATTCCATAATTTACATTCAATGAACTATCAAATAACATCTTATAGTGTTCTATACGACTTTCTACTAAATCTACAGAATAATACTTAAGATTTCTAGTTAAAGTCATTTTAATTACATCAAAAAATCTAGATTTGCTCATTCTAAAAGGCATTATACTTAAAATATTAGAAACTATACTTACAAATACAAGATCTGATGTAGTACCACTAGATAAAGCTTCACTTATTCTATTTATCAGAAGGGTAATTTCTTGCTTATTTACATCATAGTCCTTATATTCTTCTTCTCCTACTATTTTCATAGTATGCTGATCTAACATTTCTTTTACATAGGAGAGTTCTATTTCATAACCCTCTATAGCATTTGATAAATTGTATAACTCTTTTCTTATATCTAATAATTTTTTTATTTCTTCATTTATCCCTTCCTCTGTTATATCTACATGGAAATTTTTAAAGGAATCGATAATATAACCAAAATTTTTTATTATCAATTCTTCTTCTTTGGATTTTATCCCTTGAAAAGATATCCCTCTGTTTACTAATTGGATTAGTTCACTGCTGTTACCAATTATATAATAATATGACATTTCACTTATCTTCAATAACTGTTCCTTATTTATCTTAAGTATCCTATCTTTTAGTTCTTCATTGGTATAGTCTTCTAGTTTGGAAGTATCTAATTTACTCTTATCCTTCTCAGATTGATTCATTTTATTGCTCCTTTCAATATACTACCAGACAGCAATATGCCCATCTGCTCTCTTTTCAGTTCCTCCTACATAGCTTTCTCCATCTTTAATAATTATCTGTCCCCTTCCGAAACTAGCTGTATCTTTAGAATAATTTATATCATGTCCTTTTTTCTCCAGATATTCCTTGATATTTTTCGGAAAATCTTCCTCAACTAAAACCTGTCTATCTTCTATCCAATACCATCTATATTTGTCTAAAGCCTCTTGAGGGTTTAAATTAAAATCTATCATATTGATTAATGATTGCAAGTGACCTTGAGGCTGCATATAAGCTCCCATAACTCCAAAAGGTCCTACTGCTTTATTTTCTTTAGTTATAAAACCAGGAATTATGGTATGATAAGTTTTCTTATTTGGCTCTAATTTATTATGAGCATTATCATCAAGAGAAAAAGTAAAACCTCGATTATGAAGACTTATACCTGTATCAGGTACTACCAATCCTGAGCCAAAGCCCATATAGTTACTTTGAATATAGCTTACCATATTACCATCTTTATCAGCAGTTGATAAATAAACGGTTCCACCAGTGTTGGGGGCACCATATTTAGGTGATATAGCTTTCTCTCCTATTAACTTACTCCTATCACATGTATAGCTTTCAGATAATAGATGTTCTATATCAAGTTTCATTTTATTTGAATCCGTTATATATTGGAGACCATCGATAAAGGCAAGTTTCATAGCTTCAATCATATAATGATATGAGTCCATATTATCTTTTTCTATATTAAAATTGCTAAGTATTTTTAATGCCAAGAGAACTACTAATCCATGAGTATTAGGAGGTAATTCCCATATATCATATCCCCTATATTTAGTAGTTATAGGCTTAATCCATTCTGGTCTATATGATTTTAAATCCTTTTTTGATATAAAACCTCCATATTGTTTAGAAAACTTATCTATTCTATCTGCAATCTCTCCTTCATAAAATGACAGACATTCAGATTCTGCTAATTCCTGTAATGTCTTACTTAAATCTTTGGATTTCCATATTTCTCCCGGTTCTGGAGGTCGTCCATCAACTGTAAACATCTTAAACCAGTGTTCAAACTCAGCGCCCTTTAGTTCCTTTTTATAAATTTCAAAAGCTTTCTTCCAATTGTCTGATACCGTAGTGGAAACAGGATAGCCATCTTTAGCATAATTAATTGCTGGTTCTAATACCTCTTTTAATGACAAAACACCTAATCTTTTAGACATTTCTCTCCAACCATAAGGTATTCCCGGAACATTCACAGGTAAAAATCCATATTTAGGAACATGTTTAAACCCCATATTTCTTACTTTTTCAATATTAATACCATAGGGTGATGGCCCACTAGCATTTAATCCATATAGTTTATCCTTATACCATATAATAGCAAAACCGTCTCCACCAATTCCATTCGAAGTTGGTTCTACTACAGTAAGTGTGGCTGCTGTAGCTATGGCAGCATCTATTGCATTACCGCCTTTTTTTAGTATCTCTAATCCTGCTTCTGCCGCCAATGGTTGGGTTGTTGCCACCATTCCTTTATTAGCAAAAGCTACATTTCTATTTGAAGGATATTTATAACTACTATAATCTAATTTCATTTTTCATCTCCCCTATATTTGATAAAATTGATAAATTTAATATAATTATATATAGTCCTTAATATATAGGTTTATTATATCACAATAACAATAAGAGGAGAATAATCTATGGAAATCTATAACCATCTTATAAAATCTGAAGAAGATGTATTTAAATATTTTAATGAAAATAATATTTGCTTTTTAGACATAGAAACAACAGGTCTTAGCAGAAAATATCATCAAATCTATTTAATAGGCTTAGTCTATTTCAATATTGAATGTAACAGTTGGTGTTTAACCCAATTATTTGCTGATGACCTTGATGAAGAAAAAAAACTACTAAAAGAATTTAATGATTTTATATCTACCTTTGACCTTTTAATTACATATAATGGTGAAAGCTTTGATATACCCTTTATTAAGCATAGATTTAAAAATTATGGAATTGACAGCAAGATGATAAATATAAATAGCCTTGATATCTATAGGGAAATTAAAAAGAACAAATCTTATCTACAATTGGAAAACTTAAAATTAAAATCTATTGAGGAGAGCTTAGGCATATATAGAGAAGATATCTATTCAGGCAAGGATTGTATTGACTTCTATTATAAATATGTAAATACGAAGGAAGAGAGCCTTAAACAAAACATTTTAAAGCACAACTATGATGATCTTTATTATTTATTGCCTATAGTGAAAATTTTTGATCTTATAAAGGATATTAAAAGTATAACGATGGATTTAAACAGTCATATGATTGATATAGAAATTGAAGATATAAGAATAGATGGAGATATTCTAAAGATTTCATCTAACACATCTAAAATAGATGAGAATATAAATATTATCTATTATGAAAATAGTTTCAATTTCTGTTGGAAGAATAAAACCAATCTTTACTTGGATTTAGAAATCAACGAAGGTTTCATTACACCTACTAAGAAATGTCTGTTTATCAACAAGGGGAACTTTCCTTTCAATACAGATTTAAAAGATCTGTCCCAGTTCATGGTGCCAGATAATATAGTACTTTTAAAAGTTGAAGATAAATATGAAGTGGAAAATATTAAGAATGTAATCAAGGACTTAGTCTTTTATGTAATTAATCAATAAAATTAATAAGAATATATACGCTAATATACTAATATATTTGTATTTAAAAATAAAAATAGCAAACCTTCACATCAAAGTCTGCCATCTTTATATCTTATTCATATTAAGCTGGTGGGCCTTCAGGGACTCGAACCCCGGACCTACCGGTTATGAGCCGGGCGCTCTAACCGACTGAGCTAAAGGCCCTTGTTCTTCAATTGACAGTTAACAATTATTAGGGTATATCTTTTTTTGTTTTTTAATTGTCAATTGTACATTGGTTAATGGTGGGCCTGGGTGGACTCGAACCACCGACCTCACGCTTATCAGGCGTGCGCTCTAACCACCTGAGCTACAGGCCCCTACTTTTCAATTGAGAATTAACGATTGATAGTTGAAAATTATTAGGATATATCTTTTGGGTCTTTTTTTGTTTTTAATTGTCAATTGGTTAAATTGGTGGGCACAATAGGGCTCGAACCTATGACCCCCTGCTTGTAAGGCAGGTGCTCTCCCAGCTGAGCTATGCACCCATATTTCAATTGACAGTTGACGATTGATAATTGTTAGGGTATATCTTTTAGATCTTTTTTGTTTTTAATTATGCACTGTGCATCGTGACTTGTGTATTTTTTAATTGTCCCTTGTCAATTATACATTGATTAATGGCAGGGGTGGCAGGACTCGAACCCACGACATTCGGTTTTGGAGACCGACGTTCTACCGCTGAACTACACCCCTTTGAAAAAAACAAATTGGTGGGCCTTCAGGGACTCGAACCCCGGACCTACCGGTTATGAGCCGGGCGCTCTAACCAACTGAGCTAAAGGCCCTTAATTCAATTGAGAATTAACGATCGACAATTATTAAGGTCTATCTTCGGGTTCTTTTTCCGAAAGACAAGATATACTTTATATCCAATCTTTTAGTTATCAACCACTTTTTTTGTTTTTTAATTATCCATTGTTTATTGATTAAATGGTGCCCAGAGGCGGAATCGAACCACCGACACGGGGATTTTCAGTCCCCTGCTCTACCGACTGAGCTATCTGGGCGTATTTCAATTGACAGTTGACAATCATTTAGATCTCTTTTAACGACCTTTGGTCGTTTATTGTCCATTGTCACTTGTCCATTGTAAATTGATATTGGTGGGCCTTCAGGGACTCGAACCCCGGACCTACCGGTTATGAGCCGGGCGCTCTAACCGACTGAGCTAAAGGCCCCCAAATGGCGGAGAAGGAGGGATTTGAACCCTCGCGCCCCGTGAAGGACCTACTCCCTTAGCAGGGGAGCCTCTTCAGCCACTTGAGTACTTCTCCATAAATTCAATGGCGGAGAGGGTGGGATTCGAACCCACGTGAGCCGTAAGACCCTAACGGTTTTCAAGACCGCCCCGTTATGACCGCTTCGGTACCTCTCCTTAATATTTACCCATAGGATATTCCTATCTAGCAACTATATTCTATAGGATGAAATTAATATGGTGACCCATCGGCGACTCGAACGCCGGACACCCTGATTAAAAGTCAGGTGCTCTACCGCCTGAGCTAATGGGTCATAATGGCTGGGACGACAGGACTCGAACCTGTGGAATGCTAGAGTCAAAGTCTAGTGCCTTACCGACTTGGCTACGTCCCAATATTTTTGGTGCACCTAGGAGGATTCGAACCCCCGGCACACGGATTAGAAGTCCGTTGCTCTATCCAACTGAGCTATAGGTGCCAATTATGGAGCGGGTGAAGGGAATCGAACCCTCGCAACCAGCTTGGAAGGCTGGGGCTCTACCACTGAGCTACACCCGCATATTAAATTTGGTGGAGGAGACTGGATTCGAACCAGTGAAGGCTTAGCCAACGGATTTACAGTCCGTCCCCTTTAGCCAACTCGGGAACTCCTCCTCAAAAGTGTTTTTGGAGCTGGTGAGAGGACTTGAACCCCCAACCTACTGATTACAAGTCAGTTGCTCTACCAATTGAGCTACACCAGCTTATACATTTGATAATTGACAGTTGACAATTATCAAGGTCTATCTTTTGGGTCTTTCTGACGACCTTTAGTCGTCTCTACAATGATTTTAATTGTACATTATCAATTGATTAAATGGCGACCTGGAAGGGACTCGAACCCTCGACCTCCAGCGTGACAGGCTGGCATTCTAACCAACTGAACTACCAGGCCACATATCAATTGACAATTAACAGTTGACAATTATTCAGGTCTATCTTTTGAGTCTTTTAATTGTACATTGTCAATTAGTTAATGGTGGGCGCAATAGGGCTCGAACCTATGACCCCCTGCTTGTAAGGCAGGTGCTCTCCCAGCTGAGCTATGC
>LN874945.1 GCA_001282665.1 Clostridiales bacterium mt11 | reverse complement strand
ATTATTATATAGTTTAAGACTTTTTCTGTTGGTTTCATACAAAGCACCTTATTTAAACTTGGATAATCGATAAAATATCCAAATAAATGATCATGCTCTACGCTGTCCAAATCTCTAATATCTTTATAAATATCATTTAAGGAACCAGAATTATAATCAAATATGTATTCGTGGATATATCCATCATGGGCATAATAATATATTTGTTTTTTGTTTTCTCCTGTTATCCTTTTAGCCTCAAGGACAGGGGCTTCTTGGCTTCTCATTACAGGAGTTCTAGCTAATTCATTTTTTGTTTCCCCATCAATAAGTATTATATAACTATCGTAGTCTTCCTTAGTATTTACTAATAGAACATAATCTTGGATTGAATCTCCAGTCATATCTGTCATTATGTACTGAATGAGTTCGTAGCCTCTATTAATTATATAATCATTAACGAATTTATCAGCTTTACTCTTATCAATAGATATCTCAGGTGATGGAGAAATAATATCTACAATACTTTTTCCCTTCTCTTGTTTAAACTGAACCTCGTATTCTATAATTTCACTAACAAATCTTACCGGTACATAAGTAGTTCCTTTTTCCAACTTTGCAGGTTTAAGCAGCTTCATATCCCTGCCATTTACATTTGCATTGTTTTTTCCTATTGGAAGTTGTACTACAGTATCAGCTTTTTTCATTGTAATAACCCTGTTTAATGAATCCCATTGGACTTCATAATTAAGAGCTTCAGAAATTGCCCTCAAGGGAACAAAAGTGGTTCCATCTTCAATATAGGGCAATATACCTTCTGTATTAAGCACTGCACCATCAATTTTAATGACTATTTCTTCTTTTACTGCTGTAGAAAACGCAGGAATTAATAATAATACTAACACAAACAAAACTAATCTTTTCTTCATTTTTTCCCTCCTCATTTTTAAATGCTTATATATTACTCTATTGATATTCGACATTATTTCTTAAATTCCTCTATTTTTTAAGTATTTTTAAGACCAACCCTAGAAAGGAGTTAGTTCTAATGTTAATTAGTATATTAGGATAGGGATTGGATATTTTGTCATTCAATATACTTGAAAGTAAATTTTGATATTATCTTTTGATAATGTCATCTCATAATTATCTAAGTCTTGTATAAAAACTGAAAATGAAAATAATAACGAAGAAAACCAATCCAACAGGATTGGCTTCCTTTTTATTTTTATCCCTTACCCCCAACAAACTGGTTGCTAACTTAAAATTAAATATGGTGCTAAAATTAGATATTTAATTCAAGTTATATGATGTAACAAATTGTATATTTTGTTACATTAATTAAAACTATATAACTTGATAATTTCAACAGTATGTATAAATTATGCTTTATAATTATTAGATATATGCTATAATATGATGTAACGTTTATTATGTTATTATGATTTTTTAGTACATTAGAAAGGAGCTTTATTTTGACTGTTGAGCCTATTAGAAGTAGAACGAAAATTAGACAGATGTACCATTATTTGAATGGGAGAGATCCAAAATATGGTGTATTATTTAAGTTTGGATTAAATACTGGATTGAGAATAAGTGATATTTTACCTTTAAAGGTTAAGGATATCTATAATGAAAATGGTGACTTTAGGGATTACTTGATTTTAGATGAACAAAAGACTAGTAAAGAAAAGAAAATTAAACTCAATACTGCAATACGAAAAACCCTTAATGCTTATATTGAACAACAACAAATGAAAGATGATGATTATTTATTTCCAAGTAGAAAGGGTGGACATATAGGAAGAGTGCAAGCTTACAGAGTTTTAAAAGAAGGAGCTGAAGCTTTAGGAATCGAAAATTTCGGTACACACAGCTTAAGAAAAACTTGGGGATATTGGACATATAAAATATCAAAATATAATATTGGACTAATAATGGATACCTTTAATCATAGTTCCCAATCCATTACTTTAAGATATATAGGGGTCTCTCAAGATCAAAAAGATGAATTATATTCTTTAGTTCAATTTTAAATTGGGTATAAAAGGCTTATAGAAATATTTCTATAAGTTTTTTCTCTTTTTTGAAGGGATTATATAAACTATGTCGAATATAGACCAATATATGGTAGAATAATGTCTAAATTTGATATTATTATGATATGTAACAAAATATACAATCTGTTACATAGCAAAAATGGATGTTTTTTGTAATTAATTGTAACGCACTATAGTAGAATTGAAATTCTAATTTCATTCATAAAACTTATGAATGTTTTAAAACTATTATACATTCAGCGTCTCATTTGTTGCTTATATTTATAAATAATTTAAGAAATAATTATAGAAAGCGAGGATAAAAATGTTAGAAATAACAAAAGTACTAGTCATTAGTGATGAAATAGCAGAGTATAAAAATATTAAAAACATATTAGAGCCTTTGGATTCTTTTGAATTAAACTATTCTAATAGTTTAGAATATAACTCTTGTTACTATGATTTAGTAATTGCTGATTTAGATTCATTTAATGATTATAGTGAAAAGGAAATTTTGAAATCTATAAAACAAAATAACACTAGGGCAGGCATCGTATTTTTTAAAGGCATAGAAAATAACAATAAAGTCAAAAAGTTAGGAGGAATAAATTTTCTACCTAAGCCTGTAGGACAATCACAGCTAATAGAATGTATATATCAAACTATATTAGAAGATATATCTAAAATATTATAATTAGAAATAAATATATGCAAACATTTTAGACCAATGAATATTTCATATAATTTCAGATCTATAACCAGTTATAAATTTGAAGCAAAATTTAAAAGTCCATATTAAATGTAGAAAGTGAGGAAAAAAACTAGATGAACTTAAATTTATCTAAACGAATTGCAGTATTGGTAGCTATATTAATTTTAGTAGTTTCAGTAGGAGTAGGCGTTACAGCATTAAAGATTAGTTCTAATGTTATAATAAAACAAACAGAGGATGGTCTATTACAGCTTGCACAAGAAGGTGTTCAACATATTGAAGCCGTTATGGACAATGACATAAATGTTTTACAGGAAGTGGCCAATAGAGCTAGAACACAAACTATGGATTGGGAAACCCAACTTGAGTCTTTAAAACCAGATGTAGAAAGATTAGGATATTTAGATATGGCTGTTGTAACTCCAGATGGGACAGCCCATTATATATTAAGTGGAGAAACTATTAATCTAGGTGATAGAGATTATGTTAAAGAGGCTTTTCAAGGAAAAGCAAATATTTCAGATGTCTTGACGAGTAAATCAACTAATGAAACCATAGTTATGTGTGCTGCTCCTATTAATAATGGCAACAAAGTAGTAGGAGTACTAATTGGTAGAAAAGATGGTACAGTTCTAAGTGATATAACTGATAATATGGGTTTTGGTGAAAATGGTTATGCCTTTATAGTTGGAAAAGATGGAACTATATATGCCCATCCAAATAGAGATTATGTAGTAAATCAATCAAATGTGCTAAATGATATAGAAAATGATGGAGAATTAAAAGCCTTTGGATTAGCAATACAGAAAGTAGAGATTGGAAATGAAGGCGTTGCTAATTATGAAATATTAGGTTCTAAAAGGTATATTGGATTAGCTCCTATACCAAGCACTGGATGGATGGTAGGCATAGGGGCATATGAAGATGATATATTAGGTGGATTAAACACATTAAAGACTACCATCATTATATGGGCTATTGGATATACGATATTTGGCATACTAATTGCTATGTACTTAAGTAAAAGTATTTCAAAACCTATTGTAGATTTATCCAATATTATTGAAAGGTTTTCAAATTATGATCTATCAATAGATGAAAGTAATAGAGTAGTAAAATATTCAAATAGAAAAGATGAAATTGGAATTATTACCAATTCACTAATAACCATGCAGAAAAACTTAATAAATTTAATTAAGGATATATCCAATTCATCTCAACACATAGCAGCATCTTCAGAAGAACTAACAGCTACCAGTCAACAATCAGCTACAGCTGCTAATGAAATTGCAAAAGTTATAGAGGAAATTGCAAATGGTGCTAGTGAACAAGCAAAGGATACAGAAAATGGAGCCTTGCATATTGACGAATTGGGACAATTAATAATAAAAAATCAAAGGGAATTAGAAGATATATATAATTCTGCAAAAGAAATAAATGTATTAAAAAATGAAGGCTTACAAATTGTAAATGAACTTGTAAATAAAACAAATAGCAGCAATAAAGCAGCTTATGAAATATATGAGATAATTTCAAACACCAATGAAAGTGCTGAAAAAATAGAAAATGCTAGTCAAATGATTAAAAGTATAGCAGAGCAAACCAATTTATTGGCTCTTAATGCTGCTATAGAAGCAGCACGAGCAGGTGAATCTGGCAAGGGGTTCTCCGTTGTAGCTGAAGAAATAAGAAAATTAGCAGAAGAATCCAATAGGTTCACAGAGGAAATAACGGATATTATTCAAGAGCTAATAGGAAAAACAGGCAGTGCTGTTAATACAATGAATGAAGTCAATGCCACTATACAATCTCAAGCAGAAAGTGTTGATATGACTAATGAAAAATTTGAGGGAATTGCTGTCTCTATTGAAGAGATGGGGACACTAATAGCTAACATTCATAAATCTAGTGGTGAAATGAAAGTTAAAAAAGATGAAATCATCAAAGTAATAGAAAATTTATCAGCTATTTCACAAGAAAATGCAGCCGGAAGTGAAGAAGCTTCCGCTTCTGTAGAAGAACAAACTTCATCTATGGAGGAAATTGCAAACGCATCTGAAGCCTTAGCACAGCTTGCAACTGAAATGCAAGAGTTCATTATAAAGTTTAAGTATTAGAAAGATTGTAGCTTATCAGAGTAAAATAATATATGCTTTTATCAATAAAATTCTCTTTTCTGACAAAAACAAAGTTTAAATCGGAAAGGAGAATTTTTATGTTGAGATTACCAATTCCCTAAATTTATAGGAAATCTTTAAAACATAGAACAAATTGACTATGGTGAACAAGGCGTAAGTTTCAATAATATGTCATATAATGTATTAGAAAAATCTTTTATGCCATTATTTCTCCCTCCAAAATGAAACTCCACTATTAATCGATAAATTTCCTGGGAAATGTAGAAATTTATATTTCTTTAAGTCGAAACTTAAGTTAAAAAATAAGAATCTCCATAGGGGTTAAACATAGAGATTCTTAAAAATAATACTATTTAAAGTATATACTTATGTCATCTATTATCAACAAGCAATTCTCTTAACTACAAATTCAAAGCTATTTCTTTTCCAATAATTTTTCCATTTCGTCTACTAATTCTCCAAAATACTTCAATATACTATCGACTGGTTCTGAAGAATTCATATCTACTCCTGCCTTCTTAAGCACCTCTACTGGATAATCAGAGCCGCCAACTGCTAAGAATTGAAGATATTTATCAACTGCTCCTTCTTTTCCTTCTATTATGTTGTTTACAAGGGCATAAGAAGCTGACATAGATGTTGCATACTTATATACATAGAAGTTCATATAAAAATGAGGTATTTTTGACCAGCTGTATTTTGAATTTTCATCAGGTATATCAAGTATTTCTGTTTGCTCAAATGAAACAGTTCCTAGATATTTGCCATAAGCTGCTTAAGCTATACAAAACATTTCTTGAGCATTGCTNAGTTTAAATAAGGTGCTTTGTATGAAACCAACAGAAAAAGTCTTAAACTATATAATAATGGGCAATAGTTTTAAAAACGAAAAAGAAAAACTGGACGCCTTTGGTTATATATCATATATAGAGGACATGAATACTCCAAGAGAAATAAAGGTTTTATATGAATTGAAGATTTTCCCTATAGGAAACAATACAAAGGCAAAGCTGTATCATACTTACAAATGGAATAATGGAAAATGGGAAATAAAGAATGCCAAGATTCAGGGACTAAGTACACATGAATATAAGATTATAGAATCTAAATATAGTAATAGTAAGGAATATGGTTCTTGGTGTAAAAATGGGGTTTTAAATATAACTAAAAATAATGTAGATAAACTTTTCAATGCTAGCAAGAATGAAATAATAAGAATCTGTGGAAAGCCTAATAATATAACTAATCAGCCTTATTCTGTAGAAGATAAACATTATAATTATAAAGGATATACTGTAAAATATGAGGGAGGTAACAATAAGCATCCATGGGGACCTAGCCAAGTAAACTTTGATGGCGGAGATAGTAAAGCTCTAGGAATAAAAGTTGGAATGAAATCTAAAGACATTAAAAAGGTATTGGGAAAACCTCTATATGAAGATATATCAGAAAGTGACGGATTATATTATATGCTGTACAGAGTGAATGGATATGACTTTTATTATATTGGAGTTAATAGCAATAGTAAGATACACCAGATCGAAGTAAAGGAGACTCCAGTGCAATATTAACTAAATATCCAAGCATGGTAAATAATAATGCCCAGCACTAACATACTAGCTTATTGATGGTGGAGGATGGAAATAAGGGGAATCAGTCCTGAAGGATTGGTTCTCTTTTTTATTTTATTATTGCTTTTTATACTTTTATATTATAAAATTAAAAAAGGACTATATACAGACATGTCTTATAAAATTGCCATAGGAGTTGATTGGTTTGAATATAAATGAAAAGTTTATAATTGATGGTATAAAAATGGTAGAGGTAGATATACCTTATGCCATTCCCTTTCAAATAAGTGGAGGAGTAAGCTATAGTCGGAAGTCTTTAATAATAGAATTATGGTCAGATGGAGTTGTTGGGTATGGAGAATCAGCACCTTTTGAGGCACCATATTATTCATCAGAAACTATATCTTCTGCCAAAGCTGTGTTAAAGGAGTGGATATTACCTAGAATTGTTGGATGGGAAATTTCATCTATTGAGGATTTAAATCAAATAATAAATGATGGAATAAGAGGGAACAATTTTGCTAAGGCTGGGGTAGAGACTGCATATTGGGATTTGGTAGCCAAGAAAAATGGGATTTCTTTAAAAACACTTATATATCATAAGTTAGAGGGGTTGGGAACTACTGAGGAGTATTTAGAAAACAATACATATATTTATTCAGGAGCTTCAGTTGGTATACCTGAGGATAATAGCTATGATACGCTAGAAAAATGGATTAAAGGATATATGGAAGAAGGATATAAGAGGATTAAAATTAAGATAAGACCAGGTTGGGATCTAAAGGCTTTAGAAACTACAAGAAATGTTATAGGTGATGATTTTATCCTATGGCCTGATGCAAATGCTGCATATAACTTAAAGGAACATAAAGATGTATTAAAAGAAATGGATAAATATAATTGTACTTTTATTGAACAACCTCTTCATCATGATGATATCTTAGACCATCATAATTTAGATAAGATGATTAAAACGCCTATATGTTTTGATGAGTCTTTAAAGTCAGAAAGAGTAGCAGAACAAATAATAGAAATAGATGGTCCAAGGATTTGGAACATCAAGATACAACGGGTAGGAGGCCTCTATGAAGCAGCAAAGATTTATAGCTTGGCTTCTAAACATGGAGTTGAGGTATGGGGAGGTACTATGCCTGAAAGTGGAATTGGTGGCGCTAGTATATTGGCTCTTTCTACCTTTGCTGGTTTTAAATATCCTGCATGTATAGAGCCTAGTAGCCGATGGTATGGAATCGGTAAAGATTTAAAAGAAATGATAATGGATAGTGATGGAAAGATATATTTGAAAGAAGAAGTAGGTATAGGAGAAATAAATAAAGACAATTATGAGAAGTATGGTAAAATAGTATATGAAAAGTATATTTAATTATGTAATAGAATCTATGCTAGTATTTATAATAGCATAGATTTTATTTATTCACTTTATATATGTGGAAAGGGAGATATACATGAGGATAGGCATTATAGGTCCAGAAGATCTAGTAAAGGAGAGCATAGAGATAGGTGAAAGGTATGATTCTTTAAGTATGGTAGGAATACCTTATGAAGATGAGAGTGATACTTTGGTTAATATAAAAAAATGGGAAGACGAGGTAGATTCCTTTTTATTTACGGGATTTTTGCCTTATTATAATGTAAGGCAAAGTAATAAAACAAATAAGCAGCTTTTTTATTACCCTATACTTGGTTCTGCTTTGTATAAGGTTTTATTTAAAATGAAATACCATAATAATATCAATATAAGTAAAATCAGTATAGATACTTTAAGGAAAAATGAAATCCAAGAGGTATACAAAGAAATAGAAGTATATTATGATTCCCTATATGTTAACAATAAGGACTTGTCTAATTATTCTAGAGAGGAGTATGTAGAGTTTCATAGCAATCTCTTCAAAGAGGGAAAAACAGAAGGGGCTATAACTTCTATTAATTCCGTGTATAAGGAGCTAAAGACACGTGGTATACCTGTTTTCAAAGTGACTCCTACACGATTTACCATGAAAGAAACATTTAAATTAATAGAATCTGCTAGTGAAACTAGAATAGCCAAGAGCAATCAAATACTTATTATTATAGTAGATATAAAGGAATATAGTTTAGACGGAAGCAAATTATCAGCTTTAGAGATGAAGGAAAAGAGGTTGTCTTTGTATCAAGAATTATTAAACTATAGTAGATCATATCAGGCCTCTGTTTTTTCTTCAGCAGATGGAGATGAGTTTATCGTCCTTATTACAAAGGGGATATTTCAAGAATACACTAATTCTTATGAAAGTATTCCTATGGTGAATGAAATTAAAGATAAGTTTTCCATGTCAATAAATATGGGTATTGGTATGGGAATAAATGCCTTAGAGGCCGAGGAAAATGCTAGAAAAGCTTTGACCTTATCTAAAGAGAAAAAGGACTCTGGAGCCTATATGATAAACCAAGATAAGGTTGTTTTTGGACCAATTGGCTCATCTAATAGTTTAGAATACAAGCTAAAAAGCCAAGACAAAACTTTGATAGGATGGATGGGAAAAACTGATATTAGCATATCAAATTTGACTATGATTAAGAGCTTATTATCAAAGATGCAAACTGATAGTATAACTGCTTCGGATTTGCAGAAAGGGCTAGATATTACCCTAAGATCTGCTAATAGGATAATGAATAAACTTGTAGATGGTGGAGCAGCTGTAGAAGTAGGTCTAGAACAATCAGGTAAAAGAGGACGTCCCAGCAAGGTTTATAAAATCGACTTTGATAAAGAAAAGCTAGAACAAAATGATTAAAAGTTTCCTTATTTATTAATAGGGGAACTTTTTTAAATTTCTTTAAACTTTTTTAAAATAAAAGAAGGATTTTTTAAATTTATGTCTAATATATACTATTAAAGACGATTTAGAGAAATGTCTTTAATAAGGAGGTATAAAAAATGAAGTTCAAAGATATTCAAGACAAAATAAAAAACACAATAATACCTGCGGTTCCAGTACCTTTTAATGAAGATGGTTCTATAAACCATGACTCTCAACAATCCTATGTAGAATGGATGAATAATCAACCTATAAAATCTGTTGCTTTATGGGCTCATACAGGTAGAGGTCTTTATATTTCGAGAGAACAAAGAGAATATGTTTATAATTCTTGGAGAGAGGGTCTTAGCAATGATAAATTGATACTATGTGGCGTAGGTGCTAGAATTGAAGATTCTATAAAGGATGAAGAGTATATTGAAGGGGCAGTAGATATGGCGATACATGCCAAGGAATTAGGGGCGGATATGATTTTACCTTATGCTCCTACTTTATTTAGAGGTAGAAGTAATCAAGATGAAATGATAGTTAAATATCATAAAAGAATCGCAGAAGTGGGACTTCCAATGGTTTTATTCTTCTTATATGAAGAAGCAGGAGGAATTACTTATTCTCAAGATGTTCTTAGAGAACTTTTCAAGATTGAAAATGTCATTGGAATAAAAATGGCCACTTTGGATTCTATAATGACTTACCAAGATGTTAGCAATCTAATAATGGAGGAAGCTCCTCATATATCTTTAATTACAGGGGAAGATAGAATGTTTGGTTATACCATAATGCGAGGTGCGGTAGGAGCTTTGGTGGGGCTAGGGAGTATATATACTAGACTACAGTATGATATGATGAAAGCTTATTACAATGAAGAACATAGTAGTTTCATAGAAAAATCCATTATTGTAGACAATTTAGCTGAACATACTTTTTATAGCCCTATGGAAGGTTATATAGAGAGAGTTCTTTATATATTAGCCAAGAAAGGAATAATTGATATGGAAGCTGTTAATGATCCTTATGGCCCTGGAGTAACTGATGAAGAAAGGAACAGAATTGATAAATTTATTGAGAAACTAGGAAATATGTAATGTATATGGAGAGGAGGAGTTTGATGGAGAATATATATTTGCTAAAGGATGAACCAAATATTGATTCATCTTTAAAGAGTCAAATTATTTCCGATTATGATGAAGTTAGATATGAAGATACAGGTTTAGAATCCTATATTTTACAGAAATATAATTTAGATATATCTGGTAAGTATGGAGATTTAGTTATTAAAAATCCTTTTGGAAAGGCTTCTGGTCAACTTTCATCTAATATATCCCAAATAAAGACCGATGCTATGGATGGACTAGGGTTTGTTGTAATAAAGACAGTTATTTCTCAAGATGAAAAAGCAGAATCTTCTATGGAAGAATGGAAAGTTAAAGCTCCCAAAATGGTAGTAGAAGAGATTATAAGTAAAAGGGGTGAAAAAGGATATACGGTTACTTGGAAAGGAAGGGGATGGGATAAAAGCTTTGAAGATTATTTGGAATTGCTATCTCAATCATTTGACGTATATAAAGAAACGGGGATGCCTGTTATTCCATCAGTTCAATATCATCTTCCAGTAAGTGATGAAGAATTTAGGGAGTCTGAATATGAGTTTACAACTAAATCTCTAGAAAAGGTTTGGAAGGAATCAAATGTGGATTTACCCTTTATAATTGAACAGGATTTTAGTGCAACTTTATCAGGCCTAAAAAATAGTCAAGAAGAAATATTAAGATGGCTAAGAGAGATACCCGGATTAATAGACAAATATATTGATACAGATAATAAAATAATTGGAGTTAAACTTTTTAATCCTTTACATGGTGATGATTTTCAAGTGGATATGGTTAAAACCTTAAATAAGGAAGCTTCTGAAATAGTAGATACTATAACTTGCTTCAATAGATTATTTGATTTAGATAAAGTTTTTGAAGGAAAGAAAGGAATAGCCTATGGGGGATATGATTTAAGCGATAGAAATTTACGAGTTCTTAGTAAATTTATTGAAGGATACAAAGGGGATTTTATTCCTATTAGTGCTACAGGAAATATTAATTCAGGAAAGATGATGGTTGAATATGCATTGAGAGGAGCTACATCTGGACAAATTCATACCTATTTCCAAATATCAAGCAAAAACTATAGGTTAGAGGGAGGGAGTAGGGTTAAAAAAGCTCTCCATGAGCTTATGTTTAATCCAACTAATGGGTTGGTAGTTACTATGATTTCCTTGAGAGATATTCTTGGCATTAATGAAGATAAAGTATTTAAGTTTTTAGATATATCTAAGCTTCACAAGCAAATAGATTTAATGGAATTAAAGTAGGTGATATATTGAATCAGTTTGATGAAATATGGCTAAAAATAAGAGAAGAAGTAATATTATTAAGGCGTGATATTCATCAATGGCCAGAAATAGCCTTTGAAGAGCATAAATCCCAAGAAAAAATAATTGAATTATTAAAAAGGCATGGAGTAAATAATTATGAAACTGTTGCTAAAACAGGAGTATTAGCAACTATAAATGGCAAATCTTCGGGAACTCAAGTTGCTATAAGAGCAGATATAGATGCTTTAATGGTAGAGGAAAATACTGGTCTATCCTTTGAATCCAATAGAGATGGCTATATGCATGCTTGTGGTCATGATGGACATACTGCTATTGCTATGGGGGTATTACTTGCACTACTAGAAAGCAAAGAAGAGTTTGACGGAAAGGTAAAGTTTATTTTTCAACCTGCGGAGGAAAGAATAGGAGGAGCTAGACATTTTGTAGAAGGGGGATATGTAGATGATGTTTCTGCTATTTTAGCTTTACACTTATGGCCTAGTCTACCTCAAGGAAGTATAGGTATTAAAGATGGGGCTTTTATGGCTTCTAATGATTATTTTCAAATAGATATAAAGGGCAAATCAACCCATGGGGCTAGACCTAATGAAGGTATCGATTCCATATATGTAGGAGCTAAAATAGTAGAGGAACTTAAAACTCTTGTTTCAAGGGAAGCAAATCCTGTTAAGCCTGCTGTAATCAGTATAGGTAGTTTTAATGGCGGAAACTCCTATAATATAATACCTGAAACTGTAAGTATACAAGGTACTGTTCGAAGTCTTGATAAAGGGGTGAGAGAATTTTTAGGCAGAAGAATACCTGAAATCTGTAAAGGTATAGGCATGATATATGGAGCCGATGTGGAAGTGAATTATATATACCAATATCCTGTAACCTTTAACCATTCTAAGGTCAACGATGTAATATCTATGGAGGCTCAAAAGATATTGGGAAGTGATAAGGTAGTTAGATTAGAAGAACCCCTTATGATATCCGAAGATTTTTCATTTTTTACAGAAAAAATTCCAGGAGCTATGTTTTTGTTAGGTACTTATAATGAAGAAAAGGATTGTATTTATCCCCTTCATCATAGTAAGTTTAAATTCGATGAAGAAATAACCATAAAGAATGGAGTTAATATAATCTATAATTCTATAATAAATATGCTAAAAAAATAAAATATGTTTCCTCAACAAAAATAGGGAGGTATTATAATGTCAAAAAATATTGATAATGAAGCTAAAAAGAAAGGGTCTAATATCTTTAAAAATATAATATCCTTAATTGGACCAGGTCTAATAACTGCTGCAGTTGTAATGGGACCAGGTAGTATAACCGTTAGTAGTAAAGCAGGAGCAACAATGGGCTATTCTGTTTTATGGGCAGTTGCTGTTGCAGGTATAATGATGGCAATGTTTTCAAAGATTGGTTCTACTATTGGTCTTATGTCAAAAGAATCTTTTTTACAAACTGTATCCAGTAAATATGGTCGTGTACTTGCAATTATAATAGGGTTTAGTGGATTTTTTATAACTGCAGGATTTCAAACGGGTAACAATATTGGAGTAGGTCTTGCATTTAGCACTATGTTTGGTGGTTCTGTCGGAATTTGGGCTATTATATTCACATTAACAGCTTTAGGATTTTTGTGGTTATTTAATGATATATATGAACTTTTAGAAAAGGGAATGACATTATTAGTTTTCGTAATGATAATAACTTTTTTTGGTAACCTTTTCATTATAAGACCAAATTATGGACAGCTTTTTAGAGGATTTATACCTAGTAAACCTGAGATATTTGGTTTGGTTGTATCTATATCAGCTACAACTTTTAGTGTGGCTGCAGCAGCTTTCCAAGCTTATACGGTTCGTTCTAAGGGATGGACAAAGGATGATTTACAAGAAGGAATTAAGAGTTCTAATATTGGAATTACTATATTAGTTCTTATTAGTATGGTTATTATGATAACAGCTGCAACAGTATTGAAACCAGCAGGTATAGAAGTAAATAGTGCTGTAGATATGGCTATGCAATTAGAGCCTTTACTTGGGTCTGCGGCTAAATGGATGTTTTTATTTGGGCTTTGGTCCGCAGCTTTTTCATCATTTATTGTTAATGCTATGATAGGTGGTACTTTTCTTGCTGATGGTCTTGGGTTAGGAGATACAATGGATAGTAAATGGGCTAAGATATTTGCATCAGCAGTAATGGTATTAGGAACAATAGCTGCTATAGCATTTGGACAAAATCCTATTCAACTGCTAGTACTAGCACAAGGAACAACAATATTTGCAGTTCCGTTAATCGCCATAGTAATGCTTTTATTATCAAATGACAAGGATTTAATGAAAGAATATAAAAATAAAAAAATAACTAATATAATTTCTGTAATTTCAATAGTTTGGTTAGTATATTTGTCTTATAGTCAACTTGTGGGATTTATTAAATAGCATTTGACAATAAATATCTATGCTCGGCACTGACATACGAACTTATGAAATATTATTAGGGGCTGTAGGGAAATAGCTCCATAAAAAAGTAGTACACTCTGCTAAGAGTGTACTATTTTTTTACAAATATGATGAAGAAAAAGATGGTCAGAAGAACAAGACTATGAAGGTCAATGAGGTTTGGGAAGAACTTAAGACAAAATCACATAACAACACACAAAGTGAAAAAGGAAAAATCAAAGAATTCGAGGGTAAAACTGCCTAGGTAGTAGCTTGGAGAAAAAGTTATATCTCAAGTTGAATACCTTTATTTGTTGTACCCAAAAACAAAATATCTCAGACAAAAAAAGAACCCAGCAAGATTAAAAGACTTTTTCAAAGCCTAAAATCTGGAGGGTTCTCTTTATTTTAGTTATCGGAGCTAAAATCAGTTATTTCCCGACAGCCCCTTTATCTAATATTGGACTTTTCTGAGTTTTATCCTTCAAAAATTCTAATTTTATCGAGTTATTAAAATTTACATTGATTTTTTATTAAGAATATAATATTAATTTTGTTCAAATGGATACTCTAAAATAGGAACTTTAATTATAGTTGTTAGATCTGATAATTTACTTAGCTTTGTTGAAAATGAGTCGGGAAAATTTTCATCTGTTATTAAGTAGTCAATATCTTGCCAATTAGCGTATTGTACAAGTGCGCTTGATTTTGTTTTGGTACTATCAACAAGAACTATATTTGTACTCGTATTTTCAATAACAACCTTTTTTACTTCAGCATCTTCAAATTCTACAACAGCAGGACCATTATGTTGTTTAAATCCACTAGAACCTAAAAAGGATACAGAAATCTTTATTTTACTTAAAAAATTAATAGCCCCAAATCCTTTGAACATTTTAGTAACACTATTAAGTTCTCCTCCTGTAACGTGGATAGTATTATTGCTATTTGCTAATATATTGGCAACGCCTAAAGAATTTGTAAATATTGTATATCCAGATTTCAAATTTAATAATTTTGCAAGATGAAGGGGAGTACTTCCACCATCAACAAATATAACACCATGTTCAGGTACAAATTCCAAGGCTTTTTTTGCAATTGAATTTTTAACATCAGTATTTTCGGTAGAACGTTGTTCTACTGCCCTAGTAACATATTCTAATGGAGTAATAGCACCACCGTGTTTTTTTTCTGCAACACCGATTTTATTTAAGTAAATCAAATCTTTTCTTATAGTTTCTGTAGAAACTCCAAAAAGTTTTGATATTTCTACAGTTTTTATACTTCCGTTAGTCATCAATATTTCTGCTATTTTCTTTCTTCTTTCTGCGGCAATCATCTTACTCAATAGGATAATCTCCTTTCAAATGCCCATAATATCATATTCTATTATATTTTAATTGTTATAAATGTCAAGATAATTGTAGACAGGTATAAAAAATACCAAGTATAAGCAAGTTGACAAGTTGTGTTTTTGTTGATATACTATGAAATAGTTGGGAATTGACAATGGTTTTAGATATTTAAGATTATATTTTGGCTAAAACTAGATTTGTTTCAAATATTGGAATCAAAGGAGACATAAAAATGGAAGAGAGAAAAATCACAATTGCACCTTCTATAATGTGCGCAGATTTATGTAATCTGGAGAAAAGTATTAAAAATATAGAGAAAGAGGGAATAGATACCTTACATATAGATGTAATTGATGGATGTTTTAGTCCAAGTATGCCATTAGGGATTGATACAATTAAACAATTACGTAAGATTACGGATATGAATTTTGATGTTCACATTATGTCTAATAATAATGAATTCTTTATACGAGAAATGATTAAAATTGGTGTTCAACAAATATCATTTCATTTTGAAACTAGTACTCATATCGATTACTATTTCAACTTAATTAAGAAAAATGGTATTAAGGCAGGGTTAGCCTTAAATCCAGCTACTTCTTTATCCGTTTTAGATTATTCTTTGCCTCAATGTGACACTATTTTACTAATGTTAATTAATCCTGGATTTGCAACTAATAAGGATGAAAAACAAGTATCTTATGCAGCGAAAAAGGTAGAGGATTTACATAGGTTAATAGAAGGAAATGGATTAGATGTAGATATTGAGGTTGATGGTCGTGTATCGTTGGATACTATACCTAATTTAGTAAGAGCTGGAGCGGATATATTGGTTGCAGGAAGTACAAGCTTATTTATTCCTAATAAAACCATATCAGAAAACAAAAAAAGTATGGAAATAAGTATTTCAAAGGGTCTAATATAAGGAGGCTTATTTAAATGGTTGATTATTATGAAGCTGAAAGAGAGATTATTGATGAACTTCAAACGACTTTAGATAAAGTTGATGCAGATGATATAGATAAGTTATTGGCAGAGATAAATAAAGCTGAAAAAGTTTTTTTCGTTGGCGTTGGGAGGGTTCTATTATCATTAGAAGCTATAGCTAAACGATTAGCTCATCTTGGCATTAAAACTTATGTAGTAGGACAAATTACTGAGCCAGCCATTACTGAAAGGGATTTATTGATAGTAGGATCTGGGAGTGGGGAAACCAATTTTCCATTGATTATAGCAGAAAAGGCGAAGAAGTTTAATGCAACTGTTATTCATATTGGAGCAAATCCTAATAGCTCAATGAAAGCGTATTCGGATTACTTTGTTAGAATCCCTGTAAGCACAAAGCTTCAATTGCCAAACGAAACTCAATCAGTACAACCTATGACGAGTTTATTTGAACAAAGTTTATTGTTACTTGGAGATACTATAGCGTTGATGATGATTAGGGAACAAAACATTGATATGCCAAGCCTTTGGAAGTATCACGCGAATTTAGAATGAAACAGCTTAATTAGTTAAGCTATTTCTAATTAAGCGATCATTTGAAGTTATATGGAGGGGAGAAAAATGTTAAGTGAATATTTAAAGGACAATATTAATTTTGTAGATAACGTTTTTTCGTGGGAAGAAGCAATAAAGATAGGGGCTAAGCCTTTATTAGAAAAAGGATATATAACTCCTAAATATGTTGAAGATATGATTACAAATGTTAAAAAGAATGGATCTTATATAGTAATAGTTCCTGATATTGCAATGCCACATGCAAGAAATGAAGGTGGAGTGATAAAAACTGGTATTTCATTTCTCAAGTTAAAAAACCATACTGTTTTTCCAGAAGATAAGGAGGTAAGTATCTTACTAACATTAGCTGCAAAGGACAATTCAGAGCATCTAGAATTATTATCTAATCTATCTTCTATATTAATTGAGGAAGATGTTAGAGAAAAGTTTAAAAACTATAATACTAAAGAAGAAATACTTAATTTAATTAGGACGGTAGAGTAATGTAGTTATTTATTTTATTCTATGATTTAAGAGTTTTTTGCAAACGTTTTTAAAAAAGTACTTTTAAATCATTTACTAATAATAAAAACTAAAAATATTACTTCTTTTGACTTGTATTTATAATTTTAAAAATACTTGAGATAAAGAAAATAAGAAAGGATGGATGACATGATGAATGAAGTTTCAGAAAGAAAATCTAGTAAAGGATCAACTCGTGCTAGAGTCCAGGCTTTTGGTGGATTTTTGACCAATATGGTATTACCTAATATAGGTGCCTTTATTGCATGGGGAATTTTAACAGCATTGTTTATACCTACTGGATGGATACCTAATGAAAACCTTGCTAAAATAGTTAACCCAGCAATAAAATACTTATTACCTTTACTCCTAGCTAGTACAGGTGGAGAAATGATCTATGGTAAACGTGGATCTGTAATGGGAGCTATTGGAACAATAGGATTAATAATTGGATCAGAGATTCCAATGTTTTTAGGAGCAATGATCATTGGACCTTTAGGAGGGTGGTTGATTAAGAAATTTGATAATAAGATAGAGGATAAGATACCTGCTGGCTTTGAAATGGTGGTAAATAATTTTTCTATTGGTATTTTAGGTTTTTTATTGATGCTTGTATCATACCTTGTAATTGGACCTCTTATTGAAGCAGCTAATAACTTTGTTGTATCTGCTATAGAAGCATTGGTAGCTACTGGATTTTTACCTTTATTATCTCTTATTAATGAGCCTGCTAAGGTTTTGTTTTTAAACAATGTAATTGACCAAGGAATTTATTATCCTTTAGGAATGCAAGAAACACTTAATATGGGAAAATCAATTTACTTTACTGTAGCATCAAATCCTGGACCAGGATTAGGTCTATTGCTAGCGTATAGTATTTTTGGTAAAAAGGAAGCTAAAAAAACTGCTCCTGGTGCAATAATTATTCACTTCTTTGGTGGAATTCATGAATTGTATTTTCCATATGTTTTAATGAAACCTCTTACAATATTAGCTATGATAGCAGGAGGAATGTCGGGTATTTTAACTTTCCAATTTTTTAAAGTTGGTCTTGTAGCGGGGCCTAGTCCTGGATCTATATTCTCCTATTTAGCATTGACACCTAAAGGAAACTTTGTAGGTATTATTTTAGGAGTTGTTGTGGCTACTGTAGTTTCATTTATAGTTACAAGTATAATATTAAAATTAGATAAGAGTACAGATGAAGATGAAGATAGCTTTGCTAATTCAGTTGAGATGTCAAAGAAGATGAAAGCAGAAGGAAAACAGATTTTAAATTCAGATGGTATCGTTTATGATAGAATCAAAAAAGTTTCGTTTGCTTGTGATGCAGGAGCAGGTAGTAGCGCATTAGGTGCAACAACATTTAGAAAGAAATTGGAGAAGGCAAATATTATAGGTATTGAAGTAAAACACTATAGGATAGAAGATGTTCCAAAGGACTCAGATGTAATCGTTGTTCATAAGAGTTTGTCAGATAGGGCAAGACTATTTCATGATAGCAACAAGATTATCACTATAGAAAACTATATAGATGATCCTAATCTAAATGAACTAATAAAAGAGCTAAAAAAGATTAATATGTAATAAATTAATGGATTTATTCGAGTTAAAGGGAGTTGAATATTATGTTAGCAATCCATTTTGGTGGTGGAAATATTGGAAGAGGATTTATTGGAGAAGTATTACACAATAATGATTTTCAAATAGCTTTTGTAGATATAAATGAAGAAATTATCAACGCATTAAATGAATTTGGTGAATATACAATTGAATTTGCAGAGGAAGGTAAAAAAAGGATAAAGATTGATAATGTTTATGGGATAAATAATCAAAAAAATCCTCATACAGTTGTGGAGAAAATTGCCAGAGCTGATCTTATAACGACTGCGATAGGACCTAAAGTTTTGCCATACATAGCACCATTGATTGCAAAAGGTATCCAAAAGAGAAAGAAGATTGGTAAATTAGAACCAATTGATGTTATTGTATGTGAAAATATGATAGGCGGGGGTACATTTTTAAAAAGTGAAGTTGTAAAACATCTCTCGGAAGAGGATGTTTTATATATGGAACGATACACTGGATTTCCCAATTGTGCAGTAGATCGTATAGTACCTTTACAGTTGCATGAAGATAAGTTATTTGTTTCCGTTGAGCCTTATAAAGAATGGGTAGTAAGCGAACCAGAATTGAAAAATAAACATATCAAGCTAGAAGGAGTTAGTTATGTTCCTGATTTAGCACCATTTATTGAAAGGAAATTATTTACTGCTAATACTGGTCATGCGACTATAGCCTACACTGGAAAGTACAAAGGATATAAAACGATTGCTGAGGCGTTAATGGATAGCGAAATAAAAGAACAGGTTATTAAAGTGTTAAGTGAAACTGGGACATTAATGGCTGAAAAGTGGGGATTCAATCGAGATGAACATGACAGATATATTGAAAAAGTTTTATCACGTTTTATGAATCCTTATATTTCTGACAATATTTCACGTGTCGCAAGATCACCAATAAGAAAATTAGGATATAAAGAACGTTTTATTCAACCAATTCGTGAAACAGAAGAGAGAAATATTTCAAATGAAGCTTTAATTCAAACAGTAGCCAAAATACTAATATATAATGACCCAGAGGATAAAGAAAGTCAAAGTTTAGTTCAATTGATTGAACTAAAACCAATAGAAGAAGTTGTACGAGAGGTAACTGGTTTAACAGATCAAGTATTAATAGATAGGATTATAGAAGAGTATGGAAAACTTTTCAGGAAGGATGTTTAGGATAAACATATTGTAGTATATAACTTAAAACAATGAGTCCAATGGATATTGTCTAAATACCATTGGACTTATTGTTTTTATATAATTTCAAAAAAATAGAGGAGAAAGAAAAATTATGTCAAATGTATTAATATATAAAAAATTGGAGGTGGAGTTATGAAAAGGTTATTATGTTTATACATGGTAATAGTACTCTTATTAGTAGGATGCAGCCCATCCCAGGTTGCAAAAACAGATCCGCCAGAGGAAACAGGGGAATCAGAAGCATCTAAGTATAGGACATTGCTTTCTCCAGATAATAAACTAAGTATTGTAAGGAAACCTAGTGCAGCAGATTTTTCTTCTATACATCCGGGGAAAATGACTGACCTTCCTAAATATGATTCGAATTCAGAGGAACTATGGCAGGTGGATTTGAGAAGTAGTGATTTAACTGGGCTTGATTTAAGCGGAGATTTCGCAGACTTAATCTATGCTAGTTTTGACAGCAAGACTAAATGGCCTGATAAATTAGCTGATGGTTTTGATCCAGATTTGATAATGGAATTGGGAAAGAACCCAGGGTTAGGAGTAGGAGAACTTCATAAAAAGGGAATTACAGGAAAAGGAATGGGTATAGCAATAATCGATCAGGGTTTATTAGTGGACCATATAGAATATAAAGATCAATTGAAATCATATGAGGAAATACATTGTATTGATGAAGATGCAGCAATGCACGGACCTGCAGTTGCTTCAATTGCTGTAGGAAAAAACGTTGGAGTAGCACCTGAAGCAAACCTTTACTATATTGCTGAAACTCATGGAACTTTTAAAGAAGGCGAATTTGAGTGGGATCTCTCTTGGCTTGCAAAATCCATAGATCGTGTGGTTGAAATTAATAAAACATTACCTAAAGATAAAAAAATCAGAGTTATATCTATATCTCTAGGAGTAGGAGGGGTGATGGATGGATATGAAAAGGTATATGAGGCAATTGACAAGGCAAAGCAGGATGGAATTTATACTGTTTATGTAGATAGTAATCCATATATGGGGCTTGGACGTGATCCCCTTACAGACCCTGATGATGTTACTTCATATTCAAGGGGATTATTTTGGGAGAAATTTGAATATAATAATCATGAGTTGTTGATCCCTATGGATTCAAGATGCACTGCTAGTCCTACAGGCGTTAATGATTATGTATTCTATAGGGAAGGTGGTATGAGTTGGACAACACCTTATATTGCAGGATTATATGCACTAGCATGCCAAGTTAAACCAGATATTACACCTAATGTTTTTTGGGAAGAAGCACTTAATACAGGGGATACCATATCAAAAGATGATGGAGAACTTGGGAAGATAATAAATCCAATGAAGTTGATTGAGAGATTACAGTAGTTTAAGCTTGGAATTCAAGCTGTTAATTTATTTAAAATGAAGGAGAATCAATCCTTAGAGGTTGGTTCTTTTTTAATAGAAAATTAGGCGTATTGTTGTGCCAAAATTAATGATAACTAACTTATTAAATTTTAAATTTAGAAGTTGACAACGATTGCATAATAGTATATTATGATGGTACGGACCAGTAAGACAATATAGTTTAAGGTGATGAATATGAAAAATATAGATAAAGACAGCAGGATTCCTCTATACTATCAACTAATGGATATAATATTAGAAACCATAGGAGAAGGTAATTTAAGGGAGAACGATCAGTTGCCTTCAGAAAGAGAGTTGTGTGAAACCTATAATGTAAGTAGATCTACTGTAAGACAGGCAATACAGGAACTGGAAAAGGAAGGATATATTTATAGAATCCATGGAAAAGGTACTTTCGTTTCTCCAGAGAAGTTTAAGCAGGATTTGTTAAAATTCTATAGTTTTACAGAAGAGATGAAAAGAATTGGAAAGATACCTTCTTCTACTGTTTTAGATTTTAACATAGTAGAATGTGGTGAAGAACTAGCAAAAAAAATGAAAATACATACTGGAGAAAGGATATATGTATTTACAAGATTGAGACTTGCAGATGATGAACCTATGATGCTTGAAACAAGCCATGTACCATGTAAGAGATTCCCGGGACTAACTAAAAAAGATTTACAAGAAAATGCAATGTATGATATCTTTACAAAAAGATATAATGCTATCTTTACTTGTGCTGAGGAAATATTTCAATCTGTACTAACTAGACAGGATGAAGCTAAGCTACTACAATATTTGCCAGATATGCCAAGTATGATGATAGAGAGAATTACTCATGAAAATGAGAGCATAATCGAATATACTAAGGGAATTGCAAGGGGTGATAAGTTTACCTATCATGTCTTATTAAAAAAATAAATTTTTTAATAAGACTGGTAATGACGACATAACATCAGTACGAAACTACATAAAAGACGTTAGATTATTTGTATCATTAACAATTAAGATTTATTTTGAAACTTAATTGTTGCTATTTTCTACTAAAATAGGGAGGTGTGATAAAACGATTTCATAGTGCTGTAGTATTATCAAAAAAAGTATATATTTGGGGGAGGATTATAATTGAGTAATAGAAAGTTGATAAAAACTATATCATTGTTATTGATGTTTGTAATTCCATTGACACTTTTAAGTGGGTGTGGTGGAGAAAAGGAACCAGAAGTAAGTAGCAATGTACCAACTGTAAAAGAACCGGGAGATCCTAAGGTAAATAAGGAAAAGGTTTTACAAATACCTGGAACCTGGGACAAGCCACCAGCATTTAATGGTAACTATTATAATGCTGGTGGATGGAATTCACTCAATGACCTTCTTTACGAAAGGCTATTTGTAATTATACGTGTTGGTACAGGTACTCAGTATAATCAATTAGCTGAATCCATAGAAAACTTAGAAGATAAGACCATTATTCATCTTAGAAAAGATGTAAAGTGGCATGATGGAGAACCTTTTACAAGTAAAGATATCTGGGCATTTTATATGCTTCGTAACAATGTTGATGTTTTAAAGTATACTACAAGTATTGAAACTCCTGATGAAAATACATTTGTATTTAACTGGGCAGAACCATATCTATTTGAAGATATGAGAATGAAACTTATAGCAAAGGATGTAAATGGAACCATACCTTACCATATATATAAAGAATACGTTGATAAAGCAGCAGAAATAATAGCAGCAGCTAAACCTGCCGCAGATATAAAGGATAGAAAGGCATTTGGTTTAGAATTCACAAAAGAGGAGAAAGAGGCACTTAATGCTAACTATACGGACTTTACCAATTTCATGTTACCTACTCCAATTGGTACAGGTCCATATAAATTTGAATCAGTTGATGATAATCTAATGACAGTAGTTAAAAATGAAGATTATTATGGAGCAGATAAAGTCTATTTTGAAAAGGTTAACTTTGTAAGAGCTCCTGCTGATATAGCTCAGAGTAATGCCATGTTAAGAAATGGGGATTTTGATATATCATGGGATTCACCTACACAGGACATGCTTGAATCTGCACTTGCAGCTAATCCAGACCTTGTATACTATAAAGAATTTGACCTTGCAAGTTATGGGGTATTATTCAATCTTAGAAAAGAACCTTTTGATAATGTTGAGTTTAGGAAAGCCATAGCATATATAATTGATAAAACAAAGGTTAGAGAAGTTGCAAACTACTATGGCAAGGAATTTAAAGAAATTTCAGCCGCAGGACTTCCACCAACATTTTTAGAAGAAATACTTTTACCTGAAACTAAACTTACAGACTTTACAAGAAATGAAGAAAAGGCAGAAAAGATTTTAGAAGACTTAGGTTGGAAAAGAGGCAGCGATGGAATGTGGGTAGACCCAAGTGGTAAAAAGCCTGAGTTTTTAATAGCATCCGATGCATCCTTCGGTATAACATTAAATAGTGCACAGGTAGTTGCTGAACAACTTACTAACTTCGGATTAGATACAAAGGTAAAGGCTGTTGAAAGTTCAGTGTTCTGGACAGAAGTAAGAAGTGGAGAAGACTATCATATGACATGTTATCTAATGGATATGAACTGGAATATGAATGAGCCATGGGATGGGTTAAGAAGCTCCTATAGAGGTACTATGAAAGAAGTTACAGGCTTCCCTGAAGTAATTGAACTTCCAAATAGAGATGGGGAGACTATAAATGTAGATAATGAGCTTGACAGATACATCTATACTCAAGATGAAAAGGAAAGATTAGAGATATTAAATGATTTAATATATATCTATCATGAGAACGTTTACGCAGTTAATCTGTTCCAAACATCTTATGGAACGTTTATAAACTTAAAGAATATAGATGGCAATTTCCCTATGGAAAATGAATTTGATAAATACGATAGAAATATGCCATTTGCTGAGGATCCAAAGGTTAACGATAGGATTTGCGAACTCAATGTAGGATTTCAATCCAATAGATTTTTCGTCGATGGAAACTATTGGCCTAGATAAAAATAGTTAAATAGGTGTGGCATAATTGATTGTGTTTAATGCCATAGAAATCAGTCAATTATGCCTACTATTTTAAAAATCATTGGATTGATAAGTAGCAATATTGAAATTAATTAGAAAGGAGCAATAGGATATGTCAGCTAAGACAATGATAAAACGTTTTCTTATATCTCTAATAACTTTGTTTGCTGCTACCATATTTACTTTTTTTCTTCTTCGAATGACACCTGGTAATGCTTATGATAAATGGGCAAAGGATCTTGCACTCCAGAGAGGAATAACTTTTGAAGAAGCAAGAGAACTTGTAGTAGGAATGTCTAACTATGATCCAGATGAGCCAATGTTAAAACAATTTGGAAGGTATGTAGGTGGTCTACTTCATGGTAACTTTGGTCACTCTATGTACAACCCTAATATGACTGTAAATAAAATACTTGGAAAGGCACTTCCATGGACTATATTTATGCTCACCATTGCATTATTGATAAGTTTTGTTGTAGGAATAAACCTTGGGGTTATAATGGCGTGGAAACGGGATAGTGTATTAAATCCTATTATATCAATTTATGCAATAATATCTGGTGCCATCCCTAATTTTTTAGTTGCTATTATTCTTATGATAGTTTTCTCTTTTAAACTAAAATTGTTTCCAATGAGAGGTGCTTACGATGCAACTGTGGCTACTCCGGGATTTAATCTTAAATTTATATTAAATGTATTTCATCATGCGGCACTTCCAATCCTTACCTATGTACTCACATCTGTAGGAATGTGGGCTTTAAGTATGAAAGGTACAGCTGTAAGCGTTTTAGGAGAAGATTACATAACGGCAGCATGGGTAAGAGGAGTACCTGAGAAGAACATAATGAAAAACTATGTAAAAAAGAATGCCTTACTCCCATTGATAACTTCTCTTGCAATAAGTTTTGGTCTTATGCTTGGAGGTTCTGCATTAATAGAAAACCAATTTAATTACCCTGGATTAGGTTTTTATATGAGTGAAGCAGCGGTGAAGCGTGATTATACCATAATGCAGGGATTGCTTTTTGTAACGAGTTTTGCAGTTATAGTTGCAAACTTTATAGCGGAAATGGTATATGCAAAACTGGATCCAAGAGTTAATTTAGAGGAGTGATTTATTATGGATAAAGCGAAAGGATTTTTTGGAGCTATATTTAAAAACAAACAGGCATTGGTAGGATTTATCCTCCTAATACTCTTTATTGGAATGGCTATTGCAGGAGTATTTATAGAAGTTGATATGACAGTAAACTATGAGGAAAGATATCAAAAACCTTCCTTCAAACATATATTAGGAACTGATTATGCAGGGAGAGATACATTTTTACAGCTTATAAAGGGCTCAACGGATGTACTATCAATTGGTTTATATGCTGCAGTATTTACATTGGCAACAGGATTCATAATTGGATCCGCTGCTGGATATATAGGTGGATGGGCTGACGTGTTTTTAATGTTTTTAACCGATTTATTTTTGACTATTCCTTCCTTTCCCCTCATGATGATAGCAGCAGCTACATTTAATATTAAATCAAATATAACGTTTGCAATTGTTTTAAGTGCATTTTCATGGGCAGGTCTTGCAAGGTCTGTACGAGCACAGATTCTTTCTTTAAAGGAAAGAGAGTTTATAGTCGTGTGTAAAGCCATGGGGTTAAGTAATACATATATTATATTTAAAGAAATAATGCCAAATATAATATCCTATTTAGCAATAAACTTTATTCATATAGTACAAGGAGCTATAACATCAAGTGTAGGGTTGATGCTTTTAGGATTATCACCATATTCTCCTACGAATTGGGGTATGATGCTTAATCTTGCTATAAACAATACAGGAGGAATATTTAATCCAAAGGGGTATTATTATATGTTATCACCAATGTTATGTATTATATTATTTCAAATGGCATGTATCTTTTTCTCAAATGGATTGGATGAAGCCCTTAACCCAAGATTGCGTTCATAATATTGTATGAAGGGAGAGAAACGTATTGGCTGAAAATATTATTGAAGTTAGAAATCTTTCTGTTGAATTCCCATTAAGCAATGGCACAGTACATGCTGTGAATAATGTTGACTTTGATGTAGAGAAGGGAAAAATAACTGCACTTGTAGGTGAAAGTGGAAGCGGTAAATCCACTATGGCAATGGCTATGTTGAACGTAGTATCTTCTCCTGGAATTATAAAGGAAGGAAGTATTTACTATAAAGGTCAGGATATTTTAAAGTATGACAAGACAGAGAGCATTAAATACAAATGGAAAGAAGTATCCATGGTGTTTCAAGCAGCTCAAAATGCACTAAATCCTGTAATGCTTATTAAAGAACAGATAATTGAAACCGCAAAGGCACATGATGCAAGATTAAAAGAAAGCCATATTATAAAGAAAGCTTCAGAACTTCTAGATTTTGTGAGGTTAGATCCTAAAAGGGTGTTGGATTCCTATCCTCATGAGTTATCAGGAGGAATGAAACAGCGTGTAATGATTGCATTTAGTCTTTTATTAGATCCAAAACTTGTAATATTAGATGAGCCTACTACTGCTCTAGACGTTATAACTCAGGATTATATTTTCGATATTTTAATAAAAGTACATAAGGAAATGGGCATAACCATGCTTCTTTTAACCCATGATATTGGGGTAGTAGCTAAGGCTGCTGATAAAATAGGGGTTATGTATGCAGGTGAAGTAGTTGAGGTGGGAGATGTTTACAAGATGTTTAAAGAAGCAACTCACCCTTATACGGTTAATTTAATGAATGCTGCTCCATCTTTAATAGATGATTTAAAAGATAAGAAGCCAATTATAGGTTTGACTCCTAATCTTCTTATTAAACCTACAATATGTTCTTTTTATGAAAGATGTGATAATGCCATGGATATATGTAAAAGTAAAAAACCAGAGCTTTCAAATGCTGAATCAGACCATTTAGTAGCATGTCATCTTTGTAATAAGGCAGGTGTTATGAAATGATAAAGAATCAACCTATAATGCAACTAAAAGATGTTAGTATCGTATTTGAAAAGAGGACAGGTTTATTTTCAAAACCTACAAAAATTAAGGCAGTAAATGATGTCAGCCTCAACATTAATTCTGGAGAAATTGTTGCTCTAGTTGGCGAAAGTGGATGCGGTAAGACTACTTTAGGTAAAGCTATAGCTGGACTTCTAGATCCTGCTGAAGGACAAGTATTCTTTAATGGAATAGATGTTAAAAAGATGAATAAAAAGCAGTTTGAAGAATATAGAAACGGCGTACAGATTGTACAGCAGGATTCATATGCTGCATTAAACCCTGCAAGAACAATCTATCAATCCCTTGGTGAACCACTACTTCATAAAAAGATTGTCAAAGACAAAAAAGAAGCATATGAACGGGTATGTGAATTGTTAACGACAGTTGAACTTACTCCACCGGAACAGTTTATAAACAAATATCCTCATCAATTATCTGGTGGACAAAGACAGAGGATACTTATGGCAAGGGCAATATCCTTAAGTCCAAAGTTAATAGTAGCAGATGAACCCGTATCGATGATAGACGTATCGTTGAGGATAGCAGTTCTAAACTTAATGGCAAGATTAAATAAAACCCTTGGGATAGCATTTGTATATATTACTCATGACTTAGCTACTGCAAGGTATATAGCAAAAAATGGCAAAATAGTAGTTATGTATCTAGGTGAACTAATAGAAATAGGTAATGTAATAGAGGTTATTAAGGATCCAAAGCATCCTTATCTTCAAGCTCTCTTGAGTGCAGTGCCTATACCAAATCCTTGGATTGCAAAACAAGAAAAAGAGTTGCCTTTAAAGAGTCTTGATATGCCTAGTATATCTAATCCTCCATCTGGGTGTAGATTTAATCCTAGATGTATTTATGCAACTGAAAAATGTGAGATAGAACCACCTATTTTAAGACAATTTGATAATGGACTTATAGCATGCCATAATGCAGAGAAAATTCCAAAGTTTGTCCTTCCATCTATTGAATCGGTTACAGTAGAGTGAGGAAAAGGGGAGATAGAAGCAGATGTTGAATGAAATGTGTAAAATAGCATTTCAAATATCGATAGTATTATTAATACTAGCTTTTTTTGCAATGCCAGTAGTAGAAAAAAATTCAGCACAGTATTATATTCTTGTCATATCAATAATTTTAAATATAGTTTTTTTAATAATATTGATTTTAATATTCTATATTAAAAAGAAAAAAACCGTTAAAGATTACAAAGATACTAAATAAGCAATAAATCATTAATTATCCTAGTGATTATAGACTGTGAGGGATGTAGTATGGAAAAAAATCATAGATTTGATACCTATGTAGAGAAAGACCTTACCATTTTATATGAGGGAATAGAGAATATTCCTCGTTATTCCTATACTAGCGGTGTATGTCCATTTGGAATACAAGCATTTCCAATAGTGAACAACGGGGAGTTTATGCCAATAATAGCTGGTGCTAGATACGGCAGAGGAAGGATTATAGCAGCAGGAAATGGTGATTATTTTAATCCAAAGGATGTTCCAGAGGATAATACCAATAAGCTAATATACAATATGTTAGTGTGGCTTACTAGGGATGAATCTGAAAATAATAAGGATGGCAATAAATTTAAGGTAATTACTAAAGATACCCTATTTAAAGTAAACTCTTCTATGCCTATAGATGTTATCAATATTGATACATGGACACAAGAAGCTTTAAGAGTTGATAACCATATCGTTTTATATGTCGGTAAGGACATAGATGAAGAAGAGATGGAAATATTGGATTCATATATTAGAAGCGGAGGTTCCATAATTGTAGCGGAAAAGGGCTGGGAACTTGTAGAAGAACCAGATAAAGAAATGCAGCAATTGGCGGGAGATAATATGGTGAGTCTAGGATATTATCCACTACAGAAACTGTTGAATAAAGTAGGATTATCTCTGCTAAATAATGTTGCTTTATGGGATAACGATCCTAATAATCCTATTTCTAAAATATCGGTTAAAAATGCTATTGATGCTCATGGAAACAGTGTTATAGAGAAGTTAAAACGGATTGAAAGTGGAGATAGCCATATAGAAGATATAAGTTTTACCAAGGATAACATAGATGACAATGAGAAAATCAAATTGTTAAGTGAATATATGAATCATACTATAAATAGTTTATCGTCAGACTGCTACTTTTTAGATTACATAAAAGAAGATGCAAAAACTATAATGGTAGATGAATTATACAATGCACAGGATAAGCCTTATTCTAAGATTTTACAGTCCTATAAGTTTAGCTCCGTAACCTTAGATGAAAACAATAAAAAATCTAAATTAGCAGATGATTTCCCTGGAACAGTTCCAGAAGATGCAGAAAGGGTAGTGGGTGAAGTAGTTGAAGTGAATTTTGACTATGAAAACCTAGATTATTTAAGAATGTATAGTACACCTGATACATGGCAAAGCACAGGGCTGTATGCACCTCCTGGAGAGACTATAGATATCTTTTTACCTGATGGAGTAGCGGATATCTATGTACAAATAGGTGCCCATATAGACGATAATTCATGTTTATCTGAATGGAAGCGTGCTCCAGTGGTGGCTTTTAAAAAGAAGTTAGTAGAAGGAATTAATAGAGTAAACAGCCCTTATGGAGGATTAATCTATTTTATTCCAACAAGACCTATACCAAATACTAAAGTAGATATAAAGGTAAGTGGTGCAGTAAAGGCCCCATATTTTATATTGGGAGTCCATAGCGATGAAGAGTGGAAGACCACTATTAGAAATAATTCTGCACCTTGGTCAGAATTACAGAGTGAACATGTAATCCTAACTATCTCATCAAAGGAGATTAGAAATTTAGATAATCCAAATGAATTAATGGAAGAATGGGATAGGATATGTGAAGCTTTTAATAGATTAGTTGGATTGGATTCTAATAATCCTATACCTCATAAGAATCCTGATAGACCATTTCGATATGTGTCTGACAAACAAATTATAGCTGGTTGGCTCCATGCAGGATATCCGATAATGCTTCATGAAGGGATTACATCTGAAAGCATGATAGATATAGATGGTATCCAAAATGTTAAAAGTGGATGGGGATTTTGGCATGAGTTGGGACACAATTATCAGCAAAGAGATTGGGTATGGGATGCTATAGTGGAAGTTACTTGTAATATATTTTCTCTATATATTCAAGATAAATATAATGATGAATCAAGATTATTTAGCGAAAACGCATATGAAAATGCTTTTAAATTTATAAAAGAAAATAATGAAAACAAGGACTACAATGATGATAGGCAGATAGGATATTTTGAAAGATTAGTCATGTTTAGACAGCTCCAGTTAGCATATGGTTGGGAACTGTACACTAAACTTCATATTGAATATAGAGAGTTGTCAGAAGAAGATTTTCCCCAAAATGAACAAGAGAAAGTAGACTTATTTGTATTAAAGACTTGTGAAATAGCTGGGGAAAACCTAATGGAGTTTTATGACAAGTGGGGGCTAAATTATGGTGAGGATACAAAGAAGAAAATAGATGAAATGAAGCTTCCACTTCCAAAGGTAAAACTTTGGGAACTTGTAGAATAACAAATAATATAAAAAATAAATTGTTTATATGAGGAGGAGAAATAAAAAATGAAAAAACATAAAATTGGTTTAATAGGTACTGGTATGAGGGCTATGTTCCTTGTAAATGAAATTTTGAAAAGGGATGATTTAGAGATAGTTGCTGTGTCAGATATTAATCAAGAAAGTATGGACATGCTTTGCAGTAGATACGATAAATATTGGGATCAATATTTAGACTATAAGGAATTATTGAAAAGAGAAGATATAGAAGGAGTTATTATACTTAGCCCTGATTATGCCCATGAGGAACAAGCAATTGCAGCTTTTGATGCAGGAAAACACGTTTATTTAGAAAAACCTATAGCTGTAACAATTGAAGGTGGAAAGAGAGTAATCCAAAAAAGAGACGAAAGCGGCAAGACTCTATTAATAGGATTTGTTCTAAGATATAATAAACTATTTGCAAAGATGAAGGAAATAGTAGAAACTGGAGTAATTGGAGAGCTAAAGACAGGCTGGGTACTTCATTCAGTAGGAGCAGGCAGTGACTGGTATTTTCATGATTGGCATGGTACTATGGCGAATACTGGCGGATTGCTTTTACAAAAAGGAAGCCATGACTTTGACATCATAAACTGGGTAGCTGATTCAAAGGTAAAACGCCTTGCAGCTTTTGGAAGCAGAGATTTCTTTGGTGGGGACAAGCCTAATGATTTAGTTTGTCAAGAATGTGAAGAAAGAAATACATGTACTGAAGGTATAAGGGAAAGTCATATACAGTGGAAAAGACCTGATGGCAAATCTACAGGAGTCCACTATAATTGCTGGAGAAATCAATGTGCATTTAGAGAAGAAATCGATGTTTTAGATAATCATCAAGTACTATTGGAATACGAAAATGGCGTTAAAGTGTGCTATGTAGAATGTCATTATACTCCAGATGATAATAGAGAATATATATTTATAGGAACAAAAGGAAAATTAAAGTTAGATGATGCAAAGGATAAACTAACTATAGAGATTAGAAACAGTATGTATGATAGAAAAGAAGAGATTGTCTATTCTAATCTACAATCTTCAGAAGGACATGGGGGAGGAGACAAGAATATACTTGATGACTTTGTTTATGCACTTAATACAGGTAAACAACCTAATGCTGGTGGAGAAGCAGGTTTTGAAGCTATTCAAGTAGGTCTTTTAGCCCATAAAGCAATAAAAGAAGGCGAGATAATAAGATTATAGATTATTAGTTAAGGTTAAAAAGCTTTCATATGTATTTTGAAAGCTTTTTATACCCTTAAATGATGGAGGTGTTTATTTGAACTTTTTAGGGATAGATGGTGGAGGAACTAGTACTGAATTTATTATTATAAATGAAAAAGGAAAAATACTTAGCCATATCAATAAACCTACTTGCCATTATAAACAGACATCATTGGAAACCTTTGAAAAGATTATGAATGAAGGAATAAACGAAGTATGTAATCAAGCCAATATACTTGTATCACAAATAGATTACTCGTTTATCGGAATACCCGGTTATGGAGAAATACTAGATGATATTAAAGATATAGAATCTATAATCGAAAAGATTTTACCATTGAATTCATATAAATGTGCTAATGATGCTGTAGTTGCATGGGCTGGTTCTCTAGGTTGCAAACCGGGAATAAATATTGTTGCAGGAACTGGGGCAATAGGATTTGGTATTGACAGCAAAAATAATTTTGCTAGAGCTAGTGGATGGGGACATTTTTGTGGAGATGAAGGCTCAGCATATTGGCTAGGCAAAAAGGTGATAGAAATATTTGCGAAGGAATCTGACGGAAGACTAGAGAAAACTCCATTATATGATATTGTTCTTTCGGAGTTAGGAATTAGTCATGATTTTGATATTATCGATTTAGTTGTAAGTCAACTTGAAATGAAAAGAGATGAAATCGCTAAGTTGGCTATGATATTGTATAAGGCTGCTGAAGAAGAAGACAAGTTTGCAATAGAAATTTTTTCACAAGCAGCTTATGAACATTACCTAACTATAAAGTCTATAATAGAAAAATTAGATTTTGAGCCTCATGAAAAAATTTTAGTATCTTATTCAGGAGGAGTCTTTAAATCTGGTAAATATATATTAGAACCTTTAAAGAGATATTTAGACGAGGAAAAAAAGGATATTGAATTGATTACTCCTATGCTAAAACCAGTATTAGGAGCTGCACTATATGCTATGAATATGAGTTTAAATGATATTGAAGACGACATCGTTCGAATTTTAAAACTAGAAGAGGAAAAATGGAAAATCTAATTGAAATAAGTTGTATATGAATTCAAATAGCCGAGATTTGTCGCGGCTAAACTTAAAGGTAAAGATAGATAATTCTAAAGGTTTAAGTTCAAATAGTTGACAACGTTTTCATAATGGTATATCATTATGGTACGGACCAGTTGGATAATGAATATGGAAAACATAGTTAAAAATATAGGGTTTTAGGGATAAATAGGGAAGATGAGGTAAATTATTATCATATTTATTTAGGGTGATGAGTATGATAATATATCAAGGGAATTATAAGGGGAGATATAATTAGGTATCATGTGTTATTAGAAAAATAAATTTTTTGACAACACTGGTAATGACGACATGAGGACATTATAAGATACAATAAGAAAGGAAGAGTGATAATTATGTTTGGAATAAGTGCAGAAAAGTGGAAAGAATTAAATGGGTTTAATACTGCTGTAGAAATATATGGACAACCAGAGCTTTGGTTGGAAACATTGAATATAGTTGAATCCAATAGAGAAAAAATAGATAAATTTATAAAAGAAAATTTGAATAAGGAAAAGATTAGGGTAATCTTTACAGGTGCAGGAACATCTGCATATGTAGGTGATATTGTATCCTCTTATCTAAATAAGGAAAAGGAATACATCTACGAATCCATACCTACAACGGATATAGTTTCTAATCCAAATATATATTTGAAGAAGGATATTCCTACTTTAATGGTATCCTTTGCCCGTTCTGGAAACAGTCCTGAAAGCGTTGCAGCTATAGAATTAGCCAATCAATTGGTAGACGATATATGCCATATATTCATTACTTGCAATAAAGATGGTAAGTTAGCAGAAATATCTAAGGATGAGGAAAAGGTATTACTTTTGCTAATGCCAGAGAAATCTAATGACAAGGGATTTGCTATGACTAGCAGTTTTTCATGTATGGCTACTGCGGCTCTACTTATATTTGATATGGAAAATTTTGAACACAATAAAGAACAAATACTCAATATGGAGCCTATAGCTAAGAATATATTAGATACTGGTTATAAGAATCTTGAAGTGTTAATAAACAGCGATTATAACCGAATCGTATATTTAGGCTCAGGCAGTTTCTTCGGATTATCAAAGGAAAGTGCTTTAAAGCTTTTAGAGCTAACTAGAGGGCAAATTATTTCTCATAATGAAACCGTATTAGGATTTAGACATGGTCCAAAATCCATAGTAGATGATAATACTTTAGTATTTATATATATTTCAGAAGACGATTATTCCAGAAAATATGATATGGATTTATTAAATGAAATCTATCATGATGCTGGAGGACATAAGGTTATAGCTATTTCAAATAGATATTATAAAGAAATTGAGGATATATCAGACCATTATATATATTTAAGCAAAGATAATAGTAATATTAACAATGAAGGATTTATATCCTTATTATATATGTTATATGCTCAAATATTTGCTCTACTATCCTCAGTAAAAACTAAGGTAGAACCTGACAACCCAAATCCAAGTGGATTGGTTAATAGGGTAGTTAAAGGAGTTACTATTCATAGTTTAAATTAAAATTAATAGGAGGGGTATTATGCCAAACATTTTATTGACAAGAATTGACAACAGATTAGTGCATGGACAAGTTGGAGTTTCTTGGACATCGACACTAGGTGCAAATCTACTATTGGTTGCAGACGATGATGTTGCTAAAGACTCTCTTCAACAGAGGCTAATGAAGATGGTAGCCGATTCTCAAGGCGTAGATATTAGGTTTTTCTCTATTGAAAAGACTATAAAGATAATTGAAAAAGCAGCACCTCGTCAGAAAATCTTTATTATATGCAAAACTCCAGAAGAAGTTAGGAGACTGGTAGATGGAAATGTGCCAATAGAGGCTGTAAATGTTGGAAACATGCACTATTCAGAAGGGAAAAGACAGATAAGCAAAAAGGTATATGTAGATGATAAGGATTTAGAGGATTTAAAATATCTTGAATCAAAAGGAATAGATGTATTTATACAAGATGTTCCAGGAGATACAAAAGAAAAAATAAATTAAGGAGGTAATAATTATGCAAAGTATTACATTAGGTCAAGGATTTTTATTAGCCCTAATGTCTGTTATTGTAGGAATTGATTTTTGGNATTTAAATCTAAAGAAAGCTTTGAATAAACATAGCCTTTCATAAGAATTTTACTAGCTTCTTCATCTAGTTTGAAATATTCTAGTAAATTATCTGCTGTATTTAATTTTCCCTTGTACTTTTCATACTTAGGAATTAGTTCATTTGAAAATTTTTTCATATCAGCTTCAAAATCACTTCTGGTCTTGTAGATTTCAGTTAAATCCCATTTGTATTTGTCTTCAGCTTCTGCACGAGTTGGCAGTTTTACATCAGCAAATACTATTGATTGGCTAAACAGCATCACCAATACTAACAATAATGATAACAATGATTTTTTATTAAATCTTTTCATGTCATGGGGATAATCCCCACACCCCCTTTGTATATTTTTTAGAACTATACAGTATACATTCTATATTGATGGTGAATATCCTTCTAATTTTAGTGTTTATTTGAAATATTTTGAATTTATTTGAAATAGATAACAAAAACCCTATCACAAATATCTCTATCTGTGATAGGTCTTAACAATATATCATAATTTTTAAGAATAGTTATTAAAATCAGGATTTAACATTAATAGATTGGTATGTTAGTAGCAAATATTGATATTTTAATATAAATTTAAAAGGAGAGCTAATCTTAAAGACTAACCCTCCATAATCATCATTATTCAGTGAATTCTCCACGACTTTGTTTATAACCTCTAAAATATTCTCCTAGAAACTTATTATCCATATAAATACGTGCATCTATATCTTTATCATAATAGTAGTCATCATAATAATAGTCATCATAATAATCGTAGTCACGAAGTATTTCATCAGATATTCTGTCCATAATCTTCTCTATATCACTAATTTTAAGCTTTCTCCATTCATAACTATAACTATCGGAAAAAACTATATCAAAATAAATACTACTTTTATTTGAATTAATTTTAGATATATAAGCATCTTCTATTCCATAATAATCAAATTCATCATATACTATATCATCTATATATTTATCATAATCATCTTTTCCTCTACTACTATAAGAAACACTTACACTACTACCTTTCTTTTTATTAAATGTCATAATGTCTCTTTTATAATATTCATCATATATTGAACCATAAATATCTACATTGGTAAATTCTTTAGCTATAGTATCTGCTATATCTTCTATCATATCTTTCTTACTACTATGTGTCATTCTAAGCCAAGCACTTTCTTGTTTACTGTTTCTTGAATCCATTGTTAAAGTAACATCTATTCTATTGTTACTTTCCTTTAAGGTTATGTCAAAATCCACATCTTTATAAGTACTATATTCATTATCCAATTTCTTCTCTATTGATTTAAGGTCCGTTTCCTCTACAACATTTTTCTTTAATTTTTCAATTTCCTTTTTTAATTCGTCGATTTCTTTATTTTTCTTCTCAATTTCTTCTTCATACTCTTTTGATTTAGTGTCTATAATCTCCGCAGTATGGGTTTCACCATCCCATTTGACCTCCATGCTCATTAACTCAGCAATAGCCCTTACTGGAACGTAAGAACGGCTATTATACTCTTTAACTGTAAAAGCAGGGGAACCGTATTTGTTTTCTATTTCTTTAGTTACATCCTTACCATCTACTTTAAACTTAATTCTACCGTGGGTAGCTGTAAGCTTTTTATCATAGATCTCATTTGCAGCAACAACTATGGTACTTAGTGTTAGTACCAGTAATATTGTAATTGTAAGTACCTTTCTAACTCTACCCTTTCTAAACATAATATCCCTCCCATATATTAATCTTATATATTATTGTACCATTAAACTAGGGGTATTTTCAAATGTTTTTCCATGTTTCCATATTTCCATATTTAGCTAATAAGTTAGTATACTTAGGGTTAAACCTCTAATATATTTCGTGTATCTAAAACCCAAGCTTTTCTATCGACTTTTTTAAGATTCCATACCATAAATAGTTAGCCCTATATTAAACTTTCAGCGATTACCTTATCTCCATGCTGGACACATATAAAGAAACCTTACAAACATATCTGCTTGTAAGGTTTCTAATTTTTAGCTTAAATTTTCTGTTATCCGTTTATGTGGAGATAATTTATCTCCATTAGATTACTTTTTACCTAAAAATATTATTATTCTACTTTTACTGTTGCTACTGCACTTGTTGTTTCTGCAATCTTATTACCTGTTGCTTCATCGTTAGTATTTGTTACTACACAGTAATAGTAAAATGTTCCTACTGTATTTACTGCTGGTGAATATGTTGCATTTGTTTCCCCATTTATTTCTTGTAGATTTGTTTTGTTTGCATCATCTGCTTTATACCATTGATAAGTTATTGTTCCACCATCTGTTACTGTTGCTGTCGCGTCTAAAATTATTGCTATATCTTTTGTTGTTGTTACATCTGCTAAATCCGTTGTTATTACTGGTGCTACTGCATTTACTTTTTCTTCGCTATCCCTTGCTATCCTTACGGATTTCGCTTGGTCCACACTGTACGTGCGACTTTTATCGCATACAGCGTTCCATCGATAATATGTGTGTATTTTTCATATACAATCCCCACATCGTATATGTCGCATTTTGTTATATTTTACCGCTGTTACCTTTAATATACCACATACTTCATTTACCGTCAAGCTAAAAAGAAGTTTAATTAGAATTTTAGTCCTTTTGTACTAAAAAAGCCAATATAAGTGGGGGCTTATATTGGCTTTCTATTAGATTTGATTTATATTCACATCATTATTAAATTTTCACACACATATTACCGACTAGGTTCCTTCGCTCGCTCTTGTTTTATCCTCCTATACTGTTACCAATATAGTACAAACGGCAAGAGGTCTACACTACTATGAACCCGCTGAGCCCGTATATGCTTCACTGGTGCTGTTACACCTAAGCATATACAGCATCAAACGTTCCATTTTACTTATCCCTTTTTTTGACTACCTTAGGTATCCACTAACGACTTACTTTGCTTAAGTTTAATAGCCTTAATTGTCCCTTAAGCCTATGTGGCACTTCAACCTCATAGGTTCATACCAAGCCGAAAGCATAGCTATCAATTTAACAGTATGAACTATTTTTATAAGACGCATAATCATGGATTAACAATTGTTTACCATAGTAGCCTTTTAAGGAGCCCCGCATCCGACTTTCACGGATTACGACCTTACCTAGCTTCATAAAGATTAGTTTAACAGAACTAATACTTCATGTAGGGGGATCAGGCACAAACTCTTGGAGGCTATTGAGTTTGGATAGGGATTTCACCTATCTATTCAGTAAAATAGTTGGAGAACTTTTAATATGTTTGGTGTTTCATAGTAAACTTTAAATCTTTATTTATGTATATATGAGGGGAAGTTTCCTCCCCCTCATGTATAGTTCTCCGTTCATTTCACCATTACTGGTTTATTGAACAACGTTTCGCACTTTTATTATTCGGCTAATTCCCATTTTGCGTATACAGTTATGTCTTCTGTTATTTTTGTTTCTGCTGTAAATTCATTAGTAAATTCATCTTTATCTGTAAACCAACCTTTAAATTCAAAGCCTTCTTTAGTTGGTGCTTGTGGCAATTGTACTGTTGCATCTTTTTCTACGTCTGTAATCGCTTTTACTTCAGTACCTCCATTACTATCGAATGTTACTGTATATGTTACTGGTTTTTCTACTAATTTTAATGTAACTGTAACTTTTTCATCTTTATCTTCTATTACAAATGTTCCTGTTACTACTTCGTAAGCTTCTTTAGTTACTGTATAAGTGTAAGTTCCATTTCCTAATTTTGTTAATTCTGAAACTACTTCACCTTTACTGTCTTTTACTACTATTTCTTCAGCTTTAAGTTCAACCTTATTTGTTTCTTCAAATGTTACTGCATATGTTTTTGGTGCTTCTACAAATTTATCAATAGTTATTGTTTTATTTTCATTTACAATTATTTCTTTTGCTAAACCAGCTGGTATTTTTTCTTCATTAACAACTATATCATTCTTTGCAGTTATTTTTATAGTTGCTCCTCTTTTTACTGGTTTATAACCTTCTGTAGCTGCTTCTAAACCTTCTACTGTATAGTCAGTACCTTTAACTGCATTTCCTGCTAATGCTACTGTATATGTTTCTGGTATAACTGTTCCAGTTGCATCTAATTCTACTACTTTATCTTCTGGTACTTTTATTTCTACTACTGTACCATCAGCCTTTACTACGTTTACTGTAGCTTCTGCAACTGTTGAAGTAATCTTCATATTACTTACATTTCCTAAAACTCTTACTGCATTTTTTGTGGATAATGCTAATTCTTCAACAGTACCTTCAATATCTAAAGAACTAGCCCCTATTGCTTTTACTACAACTTTCTTAACAGTTACTCCTGTTGCTATTTCAACGTGAGCTTTTGGAGCATCAATTGTTAATTCATCTAAGTTACCTTTTATTACAAATGTCTCTGTTCCACTTGTTTGTAATGTTATGTTTTTAGCTCCAAAAGATGGAGTTAATTCATATTTACCAGCAACTTCTTTTAATGTATAATCTCCAGTGCTTATAGTTTCTAAATCAAAATCATATGTGTAAACAGAATTTAATCTATCTCCATATATATCTTTTAATACATCTAAGATTCTTAATTCTTTATAATCTGCCACTTTAAAGTCTGGTATGATTAAAGTAACTTCTGTACCATTCTTTTCAGTCACTATTTCACCCTTTAATTCCTTAACATCTTTTCTTACTCCGTTAGTATTTGTGAAGATGTAATTTGTTGGGTCTTCTGCTATAATTCTATCTACATATGAGTTAAATACTATAGTTATTTCAGTATCTTCTCTATCATTTCTTGCTTCTGATACTTTAATATCAGTAATAGCAAAAGCGTTTGAATCTTCAATTCTAAATTCAACATAGTCTCTATACATCTTGTTTCTTCCTGAAGCTGAATCTGCAAAACCTTCTATTTCTAAAACATAATCTTCTTCATTAGTTTTAGTCCATTCCACTAGATTTTTTAGTTTAACAACTATAACGTCTTTTATAAGATCACCATTTTTATCTACATCATATTCAGCTGATTCAAATGCATCTTTTACTTCGTTTCTTTTATATACTTCTCTTTCATATAGTGTAAAATGATCTTTGGTTTCAAATTTTCTATCGGAATTAGTACCTTTTACAAAAGTACCTGAAACGTCTTTGTCAAAGTATAGCTTTATTGTAGCTGTTCCTTTTGCAGCATCTGATTCTGTCATTTTGTCGTCTATTAGTTCTGGTTCAACATCATCTAATAATTCTCTAGCTTCCATTGCAACTTTTTCCATTGCAACTCCTGAATGGTTAGCTACATCTTTTATAGTAAACTCTGTTCTCTTTCTTAATAAATCCTCGTTAAATGTATAAACAGCTCTATTTGTATCTATCTTTTCAGCTTTATCTGCATATATAGTATGTCTTCCAGATTCATAGGAAATGTTTCCTAAGTTGTTTCTATCATAACGTGATTTTACTGATTTTTTGTAAATATCCTTATCAAATACTACTTCTACTTTTTTATCTCCTCTTGATATAACATCTACTACTTTTGGTGCTATTTCATCTTTAACTATTTCAATAGGAAACTCTTCACTTGCTGATTTGAACCCTGCAAAGTCTTCTAATCCTGCAATAGTTAATGTTTCAACTTTTTCTGAGAAAGATTCATTATAATATGGTGTTAATATTATTTCTCTACCATATACTTCAACATTCATAGCTATATTCTTTCCATCTACTAAGAAGTTTCTTCCTCTATTTCCGTCTTTTACATTTACTGGTTCAGTAGTTATAACTTTTATACCAAATTCGCCAAGAGCTTCTACTTTTTCTACTGCTGGTATAGTGTTGTCTCTAGCTACAAATGTATATTCTTTATTTATAGCCTTATCTATACTTCTAACTCTTAGTTTATATTCTCTACCTTCTTTTAGAGCATCTTTTAATAATATAATAACATCGTTACCCTTTAATTCAGCTCTTTCTACTACATTCCCTGCCACTTTATAGTTGTTAGCATTTTCTAATTTATATGTGTCTGCTAATTTAGCATTTGAAAGCTCAAGAACTACTTCTTTTAAGTTTTCAGTTTCTTTAGCAACTTCAGCTTTTAATTCTTTTTCTGCTGGCATTTCAATATCTAATTTTTCAGCTAAAGTTTTGTCTTCACCTTTAACTTTAAGTCCAAGTGCGTTAAATGTCATTTGAGCCATTTCGCCTCTTAGTACTTCTTCGTCAGCTTCTTTCTTAACTTCTTCAAGAACGCCTAATTTTTTAGCTGTTTCGAATACTGCTTTCCAATCAGCTGCTTCATCATAGTATCCTAAAGCTCTTAATAAAACTACAGCATATTCTTTAACTGTGATGTTTTCTCTAGGACCAAATTTAGCTTCTGAATGACCTTGGAAATACTTGTTGGATTGTGCCCAAGCAAGGTATCCTTTGTAGTTACCATCATTGTTGTCTTCCCAAGTTGGTAGACCTTCTTCTTCAAAAGCTTTCGCTTCTTTTTCTACTCCTAAAAGTCTACTTAATAATATAACTGAGTCTCTTCTTTCTAAAGGTTTGTCAAGCATTAAATCGCCTGTTGTGTCACCTTTAAGAACACCGTTTTGTTCTAGGAATTTTCCAGGATCAACTTCGTCATTTGCTGCAAATACAAATGAGAAACTTCCTAGAATCATTACTACTGCTAAAAGTAGTGATATTCTTCTCTTCATTTTTCAAAGACCTCCCTTAAATTTTTATTAAATTTTTGTCTTTACAGTTGCAAATATGTATTATTTGCAGTCTATAAAGTATTATAGCATTAACATATTACAAGGTCAATAAGTTAATGGCTATTGTAATCTAATTGTAATATAACAAAGTTTCTCTCAAACCTCTGTTATGCTATTATTATACACTAAAGGAATATGGAATACTATTACAATTGTGTTACAAGTATATTAAGGAATTAATACAAGTGGGTTTAATGTTAATGCTGTCGACCACAGTTTATCCCTACTGTAGCACTTTTATTGCTTTTTCCAGCTGTATGTCCTTACCATCATCTTTGTTTTCTACTATTACATCTGGTTTTATTCCTTTTTTGTGTATACTTCTCTTGTTTGGAGTTAGGTATTCTGCTATGGTTAGCTTCATTCCATCTCCGTTGAATAAGGGAACTATTTGCTGTACTGTTCCCTTTCCATAGGTGGTAACCCCTACAATGGTGCCTACTTTTGTGTCTTGGACTGCTCCGGCGAATATTTCAGATGCGGAAGCAGAGTTTTCATTGACCAATACTGCTAGTTTATATTTTGGTTTCTTCAACTGTGAGTAATAGGTTCTCTGTATGTTTCCCCTATACTTTATGTGAACTATAGGTCCTTCTGGTATAAAGAACTCTAAAACATTTATTACCTCATCTAGTAAACCACCAGGGTTGTCCCTTAAGTCTATTATTATACTGGAAATATTTTCTTTGTCAAGGATATTCAGTACTGGTACCAAACTTTCATAAGTATATTGGTTAAACTGCTCTATCTTTATATAGCCTATGTTATCCTTTAGAATTTTATATTGTATTGGGTTTACCTTTATCGTTTCCCTTTTCACCTCTAAGGTCATAGGTTTGTTTCCTCTTTCAATGCCTAGCTTTACTTTAGTACCCGATGTTCCTTTGATTAAATCTATTACCTCCGACATAGAAGCACCTTTAACGTTCTTTCCATCTACGGATACTATCTTGTCCCCTGATTTGACTCCTGCTTTCTGGGCAGGTCCTCCTTCTATGGGAGATTGGATTGTTACAAAGCCATCTTCTTGTTTAATACGCACTCCAATCCCTACAAAGTCTCCTGATACATCTTCTAATAATGTATCAAATTCCTCTTTGGTATAATAGCTGCTATTTTCATCTAAATTCAAGAATAATCCTTTGATGGCTCCTTCCATTAGTTCCTTATCTACTGGCTTGGTGTAGTAGTTTCTTTCTATTAGCCTTTTTACCTCTAGAAAATAATCTAAATTGGATTCAAGTGTAAGATTAGATTCTGCTAAAGTTGCTGCTGGCGTCAATAGTATAGTTAATACTAGGAATAAAAGGATTATCTTTTTTGAACCCTTAAGTTTCATATACCACCCTCCCCTAATTGTTTAACACATTTTCTCTATAGTCGTTTTTCAAATCTATTTGTAGATAGTGGATAAAATCTGCTAAGAGCTTGGCTGATTCTCCTTTGGTAATCTCCCTATTAGGATAGAAGTAATCCCCCTTAGCTGTCATGCCTAGTTCTTTTGCTACATATATATGGTCTTTTGCCCAAGCTGGAATGGCTTTATCATCTTTATACCCAGTATTATAGTTTTTATTTATAGGGGCTAGGTTTTGAAACCCTAGTAATCTTATGATGATGGCATAGGCCTCAGCTCTAGTTAATGGCTCATCTGGTCTAAAATTATCCTTATCTACACCTACCATTATACCTCTTTTTCCAACTTCTTCAATATAGTCAAAGTTTCTATGGTTTCTCTTTACGTCTTTAAATAAGGGTGGAGTTGGTTCTTGTTTTTTTCTGCTCTTTTTCTTGGTTTCCTCCTGCTTTTCTATGGGTATATCCATAGATTTAACTATTGCCTTCGCAAAGTCTCCCCTACTCATAGAACTATCTGGTCCAAGATAAGTGCTGTTTAAAGGTAGAGCATCCATACTAGCTAATAATAGGAGTTCTTCTTCATATTGATGACCTAGAACATCCCTTACAGCAGGTATATTCAATCTAGTGATTATAGGGTTAGTGTCTATGGAGAAGGAATCCTTTCCATAATTTCTAGCCTTTGATGTATTATTGCCTTCCGTTACCTTTGGTAAGTCATAGTTGTATTTTAGTACATTGTCATGTTGTTCTACTACCCTATATCCTCCTTTAAAGCTTATCTGCCAAGGTATATTTTCAGCATAGGAATAGTCCTTAGTCTTGTTATAGGAGGCTTCCACCGTAGCTGTTCCCTGCCATGTTTTATCTGGTTTTAGCTTGTCGCTAAAGTTTATTACATAGTCTATGGTTTGAGTTTCTGTAGCGGACCAAGGACTATCGTAGCCTACCAGTTCTCCTGTAGTTTCTACGGTTACATTTTCAGTGCCTTTATCTACCTTATAGGTTTTTGTGGCAACAAAGTCCCCTGCATAATAGCTAAGTAATGGAGTTTGGTGAGTTATAGTACCTTGATTCCATTGATAGAACTCATCTTTTGCTTCATATCTTTTTTTGCCTATGTTTATGGTCTCCTTGTAGCTATCTAAGGTTCTTGTGGATGCTATTTGATTTCCTGTTGGTTCTAAGGTTACAGTCATCTTAATGGTTCTACTTAACTTAGCATCTTCCTTTATGTTTTCTAATTTATAGGTATAGGTTTCTGTTACGGTATTACTCTTGCTTTTACCTTTAGTCTTTATGGTTAGACTACCTTCCATAACTATAGGCTTTCCTGTTACGAATATTACTTCTTTGTATGTGTTTTCGTTTTGGATTCCACCCTCGTAGCCGGGAATGTTGATCGCCATAGAAGATAGTGGTGTTAATAGTATGGTTATGGTCAATAGTAAAGCTATTATTTTTTTCATGATTTCCTCCCTTATTCAATTGACAGTTGACGATTGACAATTGTTCTAGTCTTCTAATAGTATTACGTAGCCTTGGTCTATAGATGATTGTTTGTTTTTTATTATATAGCCTAAAGTGCCTTTCCTTAGGATGTATAGTTTGTCTAAGGGGATAGGTGTATCGTTTAGCAGCATTACCCCTTGGTTTATGTCCACTACTTCATCTGCACTGTTTTCCCAACGGTTGTTCAAGGTGTTGAAATTTTTAACCTTGGTGAAGGTTATAGTGCCTTTATCGTAATCAATTTCTTTAACCTCTCCAATGGTTGAGTAATCCATTTTTACATTTTGTCTATATTCGTTTATATGAGGGGTTATGTTTAATGCCAATAGTTCTCTACCAAAGGCGGATTCCTTAACTACGAAATAGGCAGTCTTATTTTTATAGAAATTGTCCTTAACCCTATCCCTTAATGTTTTATCTTTAATGTCATTTAAGTTAATGTATCTAGATGAAATAAAATAACTAGCTGGGATAGACTTTTTAAGCTGACTATCGTATATTAGGGTATCTTCCGTTAGTTCAAACCTTTCTGAATCATTTAACTCTACCCACTTGTTGTCGTCCTTTAACTTTAAGTGATCGAATCTATAATTGATTTTACCTATTTTTACTCCATATTCGTAGATATCCTCTATCTTACCTCTATATATGGCAATCTTGGTATTGTCTATTCTATCATCTAATATAGATGTACCTTCTATAGCTACAAAGTTGGCAGTAGGTTTGCCCTTTATCGTATCTGCATTGACGAATACGTCCTTGTATCTATCTATATTCAGTACATCTACTAATCGATTATCCTTGATGACTATAGTACCGGGGTTAAAGTGAATTAAGTTTTTGTTTACGATCATCTTCCCTGTACCGTACTCTATATCTTCTATGGAAGCTTGATACATTTTAGATGAACCTTCCTTTATTTGAAGCTTGGCTATGTTCATAGTACCATAGGCTTTATCGAAGGCTATATAGGTTTCCTTGTTCATGTATTTTTTTAAATCTTTAAACTTTATATTTTGTCCTCCTACATAGAATTCTCCTCCATTAGTTTTTAACTTTACTTGATGATCTTTGTATGGAATAAATCCTATTCCTTCCTTATATATATAGGGAGATTTTAAAAGTATTTCTTTGTTCTTTTCATCTACTAAATTTATCTTACCTTTTAATATTCCTTCTATATGTTTTTCTTCGTCCTGTACTCTGATGGTGCTTGCCTCAGTAGAATATATATCGTCAAAGGTCAATACTACCTTGTCCCCTACTTTTACCTGATTTATCCCTACACTACCTCCATTTTTAATTACTATGGTAGCTGGAGTCAATCTATATTTACTTCTGCCTGTTTTTTCTTTTATCTCTATTTGGTTTTCCGATAGAAACAATATGGTTCCAGTTCTAAATCTAGTGCCGGGCATTATGTATCCATCTCTTTCTGGATCTTCTTCTGGATAGCCTACTACTTTTTTAACTGTGTTCTTTTCTAAGGTTATATCTACTTCTTGTCCAAAAAATAAATCATAGATTTCCTTCCATACCCCTTCTATTTCTATTATGGTAGAGGGAAGTATTTTAACCGTATGTCTTTTACCGTTATAGTCCAATATGGTTATTTTGTTTTCTTTAAAGTTTAGCCCTTCAATGGTTCCCGTTAACTTTTGAATCTTAGGTTTGCTTGGAGCTGCTCCATAGACTAAGTTCATATTTAGAAGAAGGACCAGAATTATTAAGATTGATAGTTTTCTTTTCATAAATTTTCCTCCAAATTTTTTCAATTGACAATTATTGGGGGCGAACTCTAGGGTCTTTTTGGCGACCAAAGGTCGCCCCTACAATTATTTTTGCTTTTAATTGTCAATTGTTAAAGTCCATTGTCTAAGTTTATTTATCACTTAATAGTATATATTTCCCTTTATCCTTGATGCTTGTGGATTTAGAGTTTGTTGATTTATAGGTTCCCGTTGAGGCGTTGAATTTGTATAGTTTTGTGTTTTTAGTATTTGTATAGGTTATTTCGTCTTGTTCAAATATTATCTTTCCTGATCTTAATAGGCTGTTTATCTCCATTGTATCCTTCCCATATAGATAATCAAAACTTATATCATAGGCTCTTGATGCAATCCTCTTACCTTTAGGTATATGAGGTTCTTTTACCCTATCTATGTGGATATTCACGTAGGCATCTTTGTTGCCTTCATCCTTTTTACTTACATCTAAGGTATATAAATCCCTTATATTTACAATCAATGTCATAGTTCCATCCTTGATGGTTATACTGTTATCCTTTCTTGCATATTTAATAGGTATGGATACTGTAAATTTGTTATGGTTTTTATATTTAGCAAGGGTAAAGTCCACAGTGGCTGAACTGTTTTTAAAGTCTTTGGAACCTATGGTTTTGATTACCCTACCCTCAACTATCTCTTCTTTGCCCTTTTCTTCTATTTCTTTTTCCTTTTCTTTTAATTCTTCTTCCTTTTCTTTAAGCTTTTCATCCTCACGTACACTTAAAGTCCTTACTTTAACTGTAGCAAAATCTATGGCTGCTCCATATTCATTTAAAGCTCGTACCATGAAGATATATTCAGTCTGTGGTTCTAAAGCTTTTACTAAAAATTCTGCTTCTGTAGTATCTCCTATGAAGGTATATTCCTTGTCCTTAGCTAATTTTCCATATATCTCATATCTAGTAGCTTTGTTCAATATATTTTCATCGGATTTGGACCAGATTAATTGAACTGTAGATTCATAACCCGGTATACCTTCTAACACTAAAGGTTTGGAAGGTATTGGTCTTTGGTATTCAAATTTGTCATAAGGGTCAGATATACCTCCATCTGGGTTTATGATTATTAGATGGTTGTTTTCTAAATCCGTCCCTTCTTTAAAGGTTACTTTTATGGTATTGTTCCCTTCTACCTTTATTGTAGCAACTTCCATACCTCCTACTACAGCGGCTTCTCTATTGTTCCCTTGACTATCTACTCCAACAATTCCTTCACCTTTTATGTCCATACCCTGCTTTAAATCCTTTTTATCTATTATTTTACCTCCTACTATTACCTTGGCTCCCGACATGAACATTTCTCCTGTTAAGGTTACTTCCGTCTTGGTGTCGTTCATAAATATCTTGTTTGGAGATACCTTATCTATTTTAGGTTTAGATATATAGGTAAAGTTAGTTCCTCCTTCAGACATTGAACCATCTGGATTTTCTACCCTCACCGATACTGGTCCTAGTTTATTTGATTTTGGTGCTATAACCTCTAGGGTTTTGTAGTCTATATATTTGATATTCTTTTTTTCTACTTCCATTTCTCCAAAGTATACCCTTAAATCTTCTCCATCAAATCCATCCATGACCTGTCTAAAGTCATTACCAGTTATTTTAACTCTAGTACCACCAGTAGCTGAACCCTTTTCTGGTTCTAAGGTGTATATTTCAGGGTTGGATTCCCCTTTAGTAAACTCTATGAATATTGGTGGTGTAGATTTATCTGATGTAGCTGTACCCCCGTCCTTGTTGGTAACAGATACCCTATGGAGTTTACCTACTTCCGACTCTGGTACTGGCGGTATTGTAAAAGTCAGCTTAGTTGGCAATCCATAGTCTATATCCTTTTCAGGGATGCTTAATAGTTTGGATACATTTATAGTAGCACCTTCTCTAAAGTCGGTACCATATATAGTTATAATACTTCCACCTTTATGGTCTACTTTAAGGATTCTAGCTTTACCGTTAATCTCCTTTCTGTATTCCTCTATAGGTTCCCTTCCATTTCTAGTTATATTGGTAATAGCTGGTTTGCTATCTGGAGTCTTGTATTCAAATTCCCCTTTTCCTTCTCCACCATCTGGGTTTATTATAAATACTGGTACTTTCCCTACGGTGTAGTAGGATGGGGTTTCTACCCTAAGTTGAATGGAGCTAAGGTAGTCTACATTTTCTGAGAACCCCCTTTCCACTATAAGCCTCTTATCATTAATTTCTACCTTTATAAGTTCTTTTCCTGTGTAGGGGTTTCCTCTATTATCTTTTAAAAGGCTTACAGGTATGAACTTAGTAGTATTGTCATATCCTAATATCGCTTTTGTATATATATTGTCCCCTTCTTCTATGCTAAGGATTAGCTTTTCATCTACCCCATTGAATTCTACTCTAAGACCTCCTGCTAAATTGACCGTGGTCCTATTTTGGTCTATTCTACCTGAGTTTTCTTTATCCCTTGAGATATTTTTATTGCCTATATCCCCAAATTTTATTACTGCCATGTTCTTCTCTGTATATTGGGATTTTCCACCTTGCTCTTCATCTTCGTATATCTCTATTTCAGTAGTAGCAAAACCGCTGCCGTGGATTTCAATGCTGTCTCCTCCCTGTCTTTTCCCTTCATTGGGAACTATGGAGTCGATTTTCACCTGAGTAGCTTCATAGGTAAAGTTCACCTTGTTGGATATACCTCCGTCGTTGTTTACCAAGAATACATCTACTTTCCCCGGTTTTCCTGATGGTGAAATTACCTTTATATAACCTCTACTGAACTCCACTATTTTCGCCTGCTGATTCCCAAAGTATATCTTAGGCAGTATAGGAGAGTTGTAGTAGTGGGTAAACCTAGGATGGTCAATAGGGGTTTTACCTAGTAGCTCATCTTTATCCCCCGGATAATCATCTAAGTCCAATAGATCATTCCATATGCCATCTTTATATAAATCGTTCCACTTTTCGTCGTCGTCTTTTATCTGATTCCTATTTCTATCATCATAGGGTTCAAAATATCTAAAGTCAAACCCTGTTATCTCTACTATATCTCCTCCTGCCGCTGTTCCATTGGTAGGAACTATTCGCTGTATTTTAGGGTTACTAGAAGGTACTACATAGTAAAATCCATCTTTTACACTGGCTGTACTGCCATCAGGGTTTAGTACTACTACAGGTACAGGCCAGCGGTCTGTTCCCTTATCCTCCCTTAAGTCTCCATCATATTTAGGAACAATTACCGTTATCTTCTTGCCATCTATACTAACTTCTGTTTGAGCTTGAGGGACTTCTACTCCATTTATATATACCTTTGGCTTGTTGCCTTCCCCTCGTTCAAAGTCCTTTCCGATTATATCTATAGCATATCCACCTTCTACAGAACCTTCGTTAGGGTGGATTTCCGTTATCTCAGGTTTTAAGTCTGGTTGAGTTATATATTCAAAACCAGCTTTTCCCGTTCTTGAATCCTTTTTAGTATCTGGGTTTATTACGGTTAAATCATAGAACCCGGGAGTACCTAGTACGGGTACTTCAAAATAGATAGTATCTCTGTCTATTACAGAAACCCTATTGCCTACTATCTTATTTCCTTCTATCTTATATAGACTTGAATGTGTAAACTCTATAAGAGGTTCTGTCGAATTTGGTCTATATATGATAATAGAATCCTTGCCTACTTTAACAGGGTGAATCTCTCCCCCTTGTTTATTAGCTTGAATCTTATCCTTTGCTTCATTTAGCTCTATGGTATAGGTATTTATACCTCCATCAGAGAGGATTATATCTCCATTTGGATTTATATCTACTGTATAAAACTTGCCTTCTTTTGTCTTTAATAATAACCCTCTATAGTAATCTGCGACCTCTATAGTTCCTCCATTAATAGTAAACAATTCTTCTTCTGGTGTAAAATCGTTGACCTTTATCCTTTTAGTAACAGGATCCCTATTATATTCGTTTAGTTCCATATTCCCTAATAGCACCCTAGTGCCTATAAGCCTATAGATATTCTGTTCCGTTGCTATAGGATCGGCTTTCAAGAAGTTTTCTCCTTTTATGGTGACTATGGTTCCTGTATTACCCCTTTTAGGATTAAAATCTATTATCTTTGGGCTAGTGAAGGTAGATACATAGAAGAATGGTCTAGTATCCATTCCACCTTTAGGGTTCATCACTTGAATTTGAGTTTCTCCTTCTCTACCTTTTGGTGCAGTAAAAGTAATCTGTTTTCCATCTTCTCGCCTTTTAATGTTTGTGACCTCTTCCCCATCTATAAATACCTTTACCCCTAGTTGAAAGTTTGCTCCATCTATGGTTACAGCTTCTCCTCCATCAATAGGTACAGTATCTGGGTTTACATTGGTTATTACTGGGTTGTCGTCGGTTTCTGGTGCTACAAATTCTACAAAGTCGGTCTTTCTATCTAATAGTCCATAGCCATCTGAATTTCTAATTGGGTTTTGAACAGTTACATCGGCTTTCCCTAGATTGGTTATGGTTTCGCCCTTTGGCAATATTATTATAATCTTATTTCCTATTTCGTTGCTCTGAGTGCCATCTAGTTCATTTCCTTTATCGCCTAAAATTTTTATATTTAAGTTTGGGTTTGTATTCTTATCTAAAGTTATTTCCCCTATTTGGATTCGAGGATATCTTACCACTTCTTTTCCCTTATCATCTATATATTTATGAACCATGAAATTTTGTCCATGAATAGCTACTAGCCTATCTTCAGGTATTTCATATACGCTGCCAGATTTTATCACTTGGATTTTATCTGGTACTATGGCATTTATAGTAGGTTTCAATTTACTCAATATATAGGTATATCCTCTCTTCAACTCTGCTCTTTCTCTGATGATTATAGTGCCGCCATTTTCTTTATAAAGGGTGGTAGTGGTTTCTACTACAACATCCTTTATTGGATTAGTGTCCCCATCAGTTACTTGGGCTGTTCGGACAGTCATCTTGTCTAAGTCCTTATTAAAGGATACATCAAATTCTCCATCTTCTTTAGTTAAGAAGGTAGCTTCTCCACCTATGAGGACTTTAATAGTTCTTTCCGCTTCCTTAATATTTATCTTATTGTTTTCATCTCCGTATTCCCCTGCCCCATAGGATAGTTTCAAGGTCTTTGGATTAGATGTACTAGGATCCGTTATTATATCTGGGGCTTTTTCCTCCTTAGGAGTGAACTCCCCTATATTCAAAGTACCAAAAAACTGTCCTGTAATGGTAGTAATAGAGCCTGAATCTGGTCCTCTATTAGGCATTACATCTAGTATTTTAGATTTTATACTTCCATCTACTATGGTAAATTTTTGTTCTAATACCTTCTCTTGAGTTACGTACTTCATTGGCTCTTGCTTCCCATCTACCACATTGGTTAAAACCACATAGTATTCTCCCAAGGGCAGACTTGGTACTTCTACGGTCAGAACATTGTACTCTTGATTATCCTTTTTTACTTTGGTTTGGAAACGCCTATTCTTACCTTTGTTTTCTACTGTATAGCTGTCCGTTCCATCTATAGCTTTTAAAAAGAATACATCATATTCTTGTAAGTCTCTAGCATCTCCCCTAAATGGAGCTTCAAAGAATACAGTTTCCCCTGCTACTCCCCTAGTAGGTCTCATCTCTAGTTCTTCTACCTCTATGGTTTGGTATAGGTTGAACTGATCTTTGTATGTATAAGTAATACTTACCGCTACTTCTATATTTTGATTTTTTTCATTAAAATCGTATATTTCCTTTGTTTCCTTTTTAAACACTATATCCTGAAGTCCTAAATTTCCAGTTAATCCTGTTATTTGTGCCTCTGATGGGCTATTGAAATTACTTTGTGGTATAGGTATTGGGTTTCCCATATGTTCATGGTAAGCCTTTATATTATCATCATTTATCTCATTAAAATTGCTTCCCTTTAAACTTAAAGTCCCCGTTTCAGATTCTACTTTTCTTGAAACTTGGGACAAAGTAGGCATAAGCCCTTCGTCTAACTTTATCTCCACTGAACCAATTCTTAAAATATCTCCTACTTCATCTTCCTTTAAATCGAATTGGAGGATGGTTTCTTGGTTTACTGTTGGTCTAGGTAAAGGCTTGTATCCCTTATTGGTTATAATCCCTACAGGAGCATCTTTTAAAAACTTACCCCTTATGAGGATTCTTCTTTCCGACATGTTCATATTTCTATCATAAATTTTGTAGAGGGTTACTGCATCTACTTTAAATTCCTTTTCATCATAAGCATACGCCTTTATTACTCCAGTAGGTAGTAATGGTAGTATCATGGATAGTATTAGTAAAATAGATAAAGTCCTCTTTAGTTTGTCCAAATTCATCACTCCATTCTTTTAATAGTCTACTTATATTAATCGGCAAAATACTACTTTTCTTAAGTATATTATACAAGAAATATGATAGTTTGCCGATATATACCATAGAACTATTTTTTGAAAGGAGTTGGTCTATTTGACTAAAAGATTTTTGTCCTTGGCTATTAGTTTGGTAATGCTATTATCCATGTTCAGCTGTCCAACTTATGCTAAGGATTATGCAAAGGAGATAGATGTCGGTTTTAATGAAATAAAAATACATATTAACGACAAAAAGATTTCAAACCATAAGGAGCCTTTTATATATGAAGATAGCATATGGGTTCCTCTAGGGGATTTGGCAAAGGGTTTAGGTTTAAATTACAAATTGGATAAAAATAAAAAAAATGTAGGATTAAATTCCAATGGAAAATTGAGTATCGACGGACCTAACTCCAAGAAGATAAAATCCTTTCAAAGTGGATATGAAATAGAGGCTAAAGAAAGGATTATCAGTAATATGGAAGGCGTAAAATCCACTACACCTAAAAATAGTGAACCAAACTTAAAAAATATTAAGGTATCCTTTGGAGATTGGTCTCTATATTTAGATGGGAAAAAGCTCAATCTAAATGAGTCCCCCATGTTTTACAAGGATGATATATATGTAGACATACTCGGCATTTCTCCATATCTATATATAACCCCTTCCTACAGGGAGGACAAGTCCATCTTAAATATTGATGCCAATGGAGTTTTAGTAAAGGATAATCATTTTTCTTCTATAGATAATCTATTGGCATTTAGAGAAGGACGAAACTACCTATTGGATATCCAAATGGAACAGTTGGAAAAAAGAAAAGCTGTGGAAGAAAATTTACGCGGAATTCCTTATGCTGACCTAAAGGATATTAAGGATTTAGAAAAATATTTGAACAAACATTTTTATAAGATAGGGGAGCTTTCCGCAGATATTACAGCAACTGAAACCGCAGGTAATTGGATTTATTTAGATATTAGTTTCCCAAGACGAAGTTCTTCTAAGTGGAATAAGCTACAAAGAAAAGATGTTGAGGATTGGATATGGGATATGTATACGGCTATACTTGAGCTTTATAACGAAGATGGACTTCTTCATGGAGCTATTAGAAACCCATACTACAGCAGGTATTCCTATTCCAACTCCAAGAACTATGTAACCTTTGATACTAGGGATAAGGATTTGTACTTCGACTTTACAAGGAGTCAGTTGAAAAAAGATGATAGAGTAAATCCAACTTACCTAGTGGACAATTTAGATAAATATTTAAACAGATACAATAGAGTAAGGTTTAGCTATGAATTGTCCTCATCTGGAGATGATATAGATTTGATGGTCTATGCTGATTCCAATTCTACAAGGGATTGGTCTCTATATAATAAGATGGGATATTTAAAAAGGCTTAATTGGGAGATAAGAAGGCTCTACCCTGATTTAACGGTTAACGGCACCTTAATCTTCCCTAGAGATGATTATGAGCCTACAAAGTTTCAACTCCATAATAATAGGATTAGATCCTACGACCTATTAAGGGAAACGGAAACCTATTTGAAGGATACCTATGGGGCTTTCTCCTATGATCGTTATGATTATGAGCTGGAATTTAGCCTATATGAAAAAGGAATAGACGATTTAAGATTGATAGTCGAAGGAGATTTTTCAGTAGATGAGAATAAGTGGATTAGTGGTGGAGATAGAGTAGTTGAAAAGTTAAATTCGAGGATTCAAAATGCTGTATCTACTATAATATCCTTATGGGATATGAATATCTATACAGAAGTGTTGGATAAGAATGGAACAGTCATTACTGAATTAGACACATACCAGAAAACGGTCGGGATTGTATATGCTAACCCTGATGAAGGAGAAGTTAAAGAAGGGACTAAAGTATCTCTATATACGGATACCCCTGATGCTGATATATACTATACATTAGATGGAAGCACTCCAACTAAGCAAAGCTACAGATATACAGAGCCTATTGTAGTATCGAGAGATTTAACCATAAATGCCTTTGGCTACAAGGACGGCATGGGTTCAGGTCCAGTTACTACTTTAAGGTATACCGTAGTATCAGATGATAGTTGGTCCTATGGACTTAAGGATTTGAGAGTAGATAAGGGAGTTCTATCTCCAGCTTTTAGTCGAAATGTATTAGATTATGAAGTAAATGTAGATGGAAATACGGATAGCATCGATATAACCCCTTATGCTGATGAAGGCTCCATAAAAATAAATGGTGAATCCATAAAAACAGGTGAAGAAAAAACTGTTTCCCTAAGAGAAGGAAATAATATTATCACCATATCCGTAAAGGAAGACGACAAAAGGGAAAAGGTATATACAATAAATGTGTATAGAGGCAGCTCCAGCAGTGATGATGTAAGAATAGCCAATTTAGAGTTTTCCACCTCCATAGTTGGAATATTTAAAGGCAGACTAGAGAGCCGCTATACAAGTAACTTTAGTGGATATAGTGTCGAATTGTGGTCTAGGGCAGGAGTTAAATATTCCAGTACAGGAGTTAGTTCTAACGGAAACTTTGAAATAACGGGGTTTGATATAGATGCCATTAGTAAGATAATTGGATATAAATACAGGATTTATGATGGAGCAGGGAATTTAGTATTGGAAGAAGATTTATAGCTGGACAGGGGACGATCCCCTGTCATGAAATCGGGGAGGGATGATTCTTGAGCAGTAGGAAGTTTATAATCCTTTTATGTATCATAGTATTGACTCCCAGCCTTATATGGGCAGGAGAACCAGTACCTGATGAAATAAGACGAGTGATTAATAGGGGCTACTTAGGTCAAGGTGGACTCAACTTAGATAAAAATATCAACAGAGCTGAATTATCCGCTGTAGTTGTAAGACTTTTAGGATTGGAAGATGAAGCCAAGAACTTTAAAGGACAAATCCCCTTTAAGGACGTAATGGGATTTCAAAAGGGCTGGGCTGCACCTTATGTGGCATTAGCCTATAGGGAGGGAATTATCCAAGGGGTTAATCCTACCACTTTTAATCCCAAAGGACAAGTATCCTATGTGGAGATGCTCACCATATTTATGCGAATTCTAGGCTATGAAGACGGCATAGATTTTGTAAAATATCCTGATGATCACTTTATTAAGTCCATAGAAATAGGTCTAGGTCAAGTATATATGGACATGAACCATAAGGTCACTAGACGTGATGTAGCCTTAACTATAGAAAAGCTTTTAGATTTATCCTTGAAAAATGAAGACACTACTCTAATAGAAAAGTTGGACAAAATACCAAATCCAGTGAAGAGAGAAGAAAAAATATATATGAGCAATTTAGACTTTAATACCTCTATTGCTGGTATATTTAAAGGTCAGCTTAAAGGTAGAGATGATTTTAGCGACTATAAGGTGGAACTTCTCTCCAAGGAATATGATAGAGGAGAACTTGTAATATATGATAAGGTTTCAGTGGATAAAGACGGAGTATTTAAGATATGGAATTTTGATATTAGCTGGACTGCCAAATTTAGAGGATATCAATATAGAGCCTATAATAGTAGAGGGGAATTGATACTAGAGGGGGAATTAAGATGAAAAAGAAAATTGCATTTTTACTTCTCTTAGTCATGGTAATTGGAAATACCATTGCCTATGCTGCACCAGATGATATTATCCATACTGGGTTAAAAAAGGTATATACAAAGACCTTAGCCGACCAAGAGGAGCTATTACAGGATATATTAAATGGAGCAGATAGAAGTAAGTTCTACAGAGAAACTGCTGATGGAAAATATATAAATATAATCGAAGAAGAAGATAAGCATTTAGAAAAGCTGCAGGATATATTTAAGAATAAAGGCATATTCGATCCAAAGGATATGCAGAAATACGTTTTAGATAATGAAGGTGAAATCAGACAGCAGTTGAGCCAAATCACCAAAGATATTGCTACTGGTTTTGATGGAATTCATGATGAAAATAAGGGTAAAATCGAGGACTATATAGGTGCAAACAATGCTTTAATATTAAACAGCAGCGAACATTATTCTACACCAGTACCCGGTTCTAAGGAAGGAACTACTAAAATTTCCACCCTTAATCTCCCTGCTAATACTGGGGCTAGTAAATGGATGGTAAAACTAGAAGATAGTCCTATAGGCTCAATGCCCAAGGATACAGAACTAAATGATGGCATGGAATATATTAAGGATAAAAATATAGAAGTAGAATCAGGTGGATATCTAGTCCTATATGCAGTAGATAGAACACACAGAATTAAAGGATATGCAAATATAAAAATAACCTCCGACATGATAAGACAGCCTAGAGAAGAAGCTGTAAAACTAGAAATAGGTAAAGTTGAGAAAGGTAAAGTATATGCAGGAGCTGTGATTATAGAAGGTCTATCTAACGATAATCTACCAGAAGGGGCTGACAAATGGCAAATTGTAGTTAGAAACACCCCTGTAGATAAGGTGTATGAGGATGACAAAATAGAAGATGCAGTAAATTATAATATGAACGATATAGTTGTAGCTACAGAAGGAGAACTTTCCTCCATAGATGATGGATTTAAAAAGTATGTATTGTTATTAGCTACAGATGATGATGGAAAAGTTAAAGGATATAGGGTATTTGAAATTGGAAAAGAGGATATCTCTATACCTCCTACTGTATTAAAAGAAGGCTCGAATTATGAAGGACCTACAGCTGGAAATGAAGATGGAACTACTAAATTTACTAAGTTAGATAATTCTAAAATAGAAGGAGCCACTACTTGGAAAGCGATAATAAGTAAAGATAAGTTAGATGTCCCTATATTAAATCAAAACATAGGGGAAAACACAGTCGACCCTCTAACTGAAATTAAGGCTAGCACAGGTGATTACCTATTATTATCTGCTACTGATGATAATGGGAAGATTAAAGGATATAAAATATTTAAGTTAGAATATAGTCAAATCAAAGGGAAAACTGCTGATGAATTATCAATTACCCCTATAAAGGGAAATGCTCAAGGAACTACTAAGATGGATGCCTTGGATTTAAGTGAAATAGCGGGAGCTACTAAATGGATGTATAAGATTGGCGAAAATCTTCCCAAGCCATTATTAGATAAAACAATTGATGGAAGTATAATTTATACTCAAGGAAAAGATATCAAGGCTAAGGTAGGGGAAATCCTATTGATAGTGGCTACAGATGATGAAGGCAAGGTAAAGGCATTTGCTAGGATTGAACTGACTGAGGAAATGATAAAGGATCCACCTCCAGTACTATTAAAAGAAGGTATCCATTATTCTAAACCTATAAAAGGTGAAATTGATGGGACTACTAAAGTTCAAGTATTGGCGACTACGGAGTCCATCAAAGATGCCGCTAAGTGGATGTATGCTATTGGTGATACGGAATTTGATATACCAGAGATGAATGGCACCATTTCTAATGCTAAGGATTTTAAAGCTGGAGATAGTATTGGCGATAATCTAAAAGAGGGACAGTATCTAATGATATTGGCTACAAATAACGATGGTAAAGTTAAAGGTTATATCAATATTAGACTAAACGAATCTCAAATCAAGATGCCCAATGCAAAGATACTATCTGAAAGCAACTACTCTACTCCAGTACCAGGTACCACAGGCGGTACAACTAAAATAGATAAGCTTAATTTAATCGGTATAGATGAAAATGCTGCGGAGTGGAGATATGTAGTATTAAAAGAAAAGCATCCTACGTCTATTGAAGCCAATTCAGTTATAGATAGAACAACTAGGTATACTGCTGGAACTAACATAAGAGCCAATAAAGGAGATTATTTGCTTCTACTAGCTACAGATAACAGGGGTAAGGTTAAAGCCTATGCACAGATTGAACTAAAAGAAGAATATATAAGAAATCCTAATGCACCACTATTAAAGCCAATTGTCAACTATAAAGAACCAGAGCCGGGTACTGAAGCTAATAGTACTAAATTTAGTTTCTTAAGCTCTGAGAATATAGATAATGCTACTCAGTGGATGTATGTTATTGGAAATAAGAGCTTTGGTTTAGTAGAGTTAAATAGCAAAGTTGATAAGGCTAAAAAATATGATATAGATGGTAATATAGAGGCTCATACTGGAGATTATCTACTCCTATTAGCTACTGATGGTGAAGGCAATGTCAAAGCCTATAAGGAATTTATGCTGGCAGATAAAAATGTTCGTGGTGGTGAAGCTATTGAGCTTAAAGATATTAACTATACCTTAGAAAGAGGAAGCAAATCAAGTACCACTAAATTTAGTAAGCTGGAGTTTTACGGTGTCAATGGAGCTAGTAGATGGAAGTACAAGCTCATAGACAGCCAATCGGATACTAAACCCTATATGAATAGCATAGTAGAAGGCTCTATATTCTATAATTTAGGACAAGATATTGAGGTTAAAGAAGTATCAAGTGGTGACTATGGTTACCTGCTCCTATTAGCTGTTGATAACAGTGGTAAAACTAGAGGGTATGCTGAAATCCCTATTGATAAGAATGTAGTAAAAGAACATGCACCTACATTAAATGTTCAATTAAAAGAAGGCGATACTGTGGATAGTATTTCATTTATTGGAGAGTTATCCACAAAAACCCTATGTAAGTATACACTTACTAACAGTGAGTACCCTACACCCGCAAAAGATGAGGAACTTAAAGGTGGAACTGAATATGTAATGGGTGAAGATATCACTAAAGTAAGAATTGGTCAATATATAAACCTATTTGAAGTGGATAAGGATAATAAAATACAAGCTTATATATCCGTGGAGATAACAGGTGAAATTATTAAGCAAGGTACAGCTACCATGGTGAGTACAAATATTCTTGAAGGAAATATAGTCAATGGTGGAGAGAAAATAAAGATTAATTTGGCAGATTCTGAAGCAAAAGATGGTACAGTAGGAGGTACTAAATGGGCGAAGGATATAAAGACCAATGAAAGTAAAAGGAATGCCCTATATTATGGGTTTAAAGCAAATAATGAAACTAGTGAATGGGCTAAGGTAGTGGCTAAACTAATAGCCGATGGTAGTGGAGCAATATTTAGAGATACAGACACTGAATTGACCATCATACTACCAGAGGTTAAGGATTACGATATAAGCAAAGATCAGATAATAAACTTAACTATACCAGCTGTAGCAATACAAGATGCTATAAATCCTATAGAATCAACTGGTAGTATAACCATCAAACCTACGGTTAAGGCAACTATCTTAGGAGATGTGGTAAATTCTATTGTGAGAGAAGATGATATTAAGGCTGGCGGCAAGACCATAGTGGTGGAATTAAAAGATGGCAGTTGGGCAGCCGATATAAGCGATATAATTAATGGATTTGAAGTCGTTGATGCAGATGGTAAATGGAATGAAATTAAAACTAAAATCAATAGTTCACATATTAGGAGAAATGATAGTAAGAAGATTACCATTACACTACCTCCTATGGATGTAGACTTTGGTACAGCTCAAAGGACTATAAAGTTGACTATACCTAAAGATTTAATAGAAAATGCAGAGACAGAAGTAGTGGCTTCTCCAACCTTTACCCTATATCCAAATATATTGGAGGTTAAAGCTAAAGTAGCAGATAATAAGGATACCATAATCTTAGAAGCTCCTGACGGTAAAATACCAGTAGAAAATAAAAATATTTGGGTGATAGAGGTTACAACTGGTACCTTGAATGATGAAATAAAGGATAGTGATATAGTAGTATCTGGACTACCTAGAGGACTAAAGGCTACTATAGATAAGGTGGAAGACAATAAGATTACCATCAAAGTATCGGGGAGTTCGGCGACATCTATTGACAATTCTACTGTCAAGGTAAGAGTCAAGGGCAAAGCCGTAAAAGAGCCTAACTCCATGGACTCTAACGATGTAGAATTAAAACTAAAGGTAGCAGGAAAGTTGGATTTATCTAATGTAGGATATAAGATTAAAGATGGAAAAATATACTTAGTAATTTCAGAGTTAAAAGCAGAAGATATGGAATACAGCATCGATTCCACCAATGGAATAAATGGAAACTGGTATGACATTAATGGAGATTTAAAAGTATTTGATAAGCTAGAGCCTATAAGGATATGGGTAAGAGAAAAATCCCAGCCAAAGGTGTTTAGAGAAATAGTGGATTTAAAATATGAAAAAGCTCCAGAAGGTATATCCATTAAAAAAATTAACTATGTTGAAGAAGATGGGAAGATAGTTAAAAATGTAGAATTAACTGGTACAGATAATACCATGGAATATAGCACTGACGGCGGAGATACTTGGAAGGGTATGAAATCTACTATAACTTTAGATGAAAACTCGGACTTAAGGGTAAGGTATAAATCCCTTCCTAATGAAAATGGAACCCTTCCTTCCCAATCCACTAAAAGGCTAAATGGATTGTTTTTAGGAAATGTAAAATTAAATGCAGGAGAAGGGAAGATAACAAACACTAATACTACTATGGAATACAGCCTTAACTCCACCAATGGCTCAGATGGTAACTGGACAGCTGGAAGGTCTAATGAAACCTTGGTGAACTTCACCGTAGATAATAAGGTATGGGTTAGAGAAAGAGGAAATCAGGAAAACAAGAGAAACCTAGGTACTATAGGACAAGAATCAGAGCCTAATATAAATTCTATTTCCTACAGCATAGTTGGGGAAAGTATTGCTAATGTAAATAGCAAATTGGAATATAGAATAGCTAATGGCAAATGGACCAGTATAGAGGAAAGTGAAATAACGGGTATAGAATTCAAGCCCGGAAAATTGGAGTTTAGAATAAAAGGAACTGCTATAACCCTTCCTTCTAATCCAGTGGAGAAGGCTACTATAAAAGCACCAGCTGCTGCCCCTGAATTAAAAATTGATGATTCCAAAAAAGTTATCTATTACTTTGATGAGACTTGGAAAACATTAGACGACAGCTATCAATATAAAATAGGAAGCAATAATGAAGACTGGAAAAATGGTACGAACTTTAAAAAAGACGAGAAAAAAAATGAGGATATAGTGGTATATGTAAGAAAATCTGCAACATCTACAGAATTGCCAAGTTTAGAAAAGTCCATTATCTTTACTAAAAACTTAGACTTTGATAGTTTAATAGAAGTAAATGTAGCTGAAGGATACATCAGTGGAACTACTAATAAGATGGAATACAGCATAAATTCTACTGATGGCATTGATGGTAGATGGCTAACTGCTTCCAATGGAAAAACCAATATAGTATTCTTAGAAGGCATGAACATATGGATAAGAGAAAAAGGCAAACCCTCTGTTAAAAGCTTGATAGCTGAAAATATTAAAAAAGAAAAGAAACCAACATTAGAAGAAGTTTCTTATGATATAGCAGCTGGTAAGATTTCAAATAATACTCAGCAAAACTTAGAGTTTAGAATAGCTGGTGAAGCTTGGCAACGATTAGACGGAGAATCGGATATATATGAGGTGGAATTTAAAGTTGGCAAATTTGAGTTTAGAAATAGAGCCACTAAAGATAAACTAGCCTCGGATATCGTAGAGAAGGCAGTAATCAAAGCCCCAGCTTCAGCCCCTATAGTTGAGTGGGATGATGTGGAAAATACCATTAATAGTATCAATGGTATTTCACATGATTGGACTAAATTTGAATATAGAGTAAATAACGGTTATTGGAGAACAGGAGATTTGCTTAAAGGTGAGGATTTATCTGGAGATAAATCGGTAGAGGTAAGGCTTAAAGCAACCCCTACTGAACTTCCAAGCCAAATAGCCAATATAAAATTTACATCTAATCTACCATTAGAACATATAAGGCTAAGTATCCATGTTCACCCATTTGAATTAAATGGCACTACTACACAGATGGAATATATGGTTAAGTATGAAGATGGTTCTATATATTCAAAAACTATTGATGGAAAGACATTAGAATGGTTTAGCTGTGAAAATGGAAATACAAAACTATTTGAAGATATTGATGAAGGAAAAATCAAAGAAATATGGGTTAGAGATAAAAAACAAATTGGAAATCAATATAAAGTTTGGTCCAATTCTTAAATAGAGTCAAAGAGTAAAACGAGGGGGGATAATCCCCGCCTCGTTTTACTTTATGTGTTGTTTAAAGATGCCAAGGTTCCTGTCCCCCTGATCCAATATTCTACTTCAACTTATCGGTATATACTCCAAATACCTGTTTTTTCGTTAATTTCTTTCTAGCTGTCTTGCTATTTATATCGTATACATAGGTTATAGTTCCTTTTTCTTTCATCTTCTTTGGTAAGTCCGTTTTTCCTCTTTCCTTGTCCATAGCCAATGCAGGTACAGAATGTCTATCTATAAAGTCCAAAATAAGCTCGTCAGAATAATCCGCATCTTGTATATTCAATATGATATTTTTATACTTTCTCGATGCTAATGGATGGTATTCTTCAAACATATATATTTCAGGAATTATCCTATCCTTTATTGAAGGGAATTCTTCCATTATATTTATGAATATATCTGTATTGTCCTCTTTGGTTCTAGCTACTATATAGGAGCCATTGTTTTCCTCTAGCCATTTTGCTAAATCTTCAAAGGGAATATCGTCGCCTAATATGAGTTCACCATCTTTATTTAGTTTTAAATCTACTGCCATGGTAGTATAGCCTTCTTTAAAAGCTTCATCTACACCTTCTATAGTGCTGTTCGTTTCCTTTATTACCTTGTCCATCAATACTTCAGTAGAAACTAATTCGTTTAAATTTATATCTCCATCTTCTATCATATCCTTAAGAAGGTCCCTTCTTAGTATAAAGTCGGATTTATTTATCTCTTCTATAGCCTTCTCATAATACTTTCTATATTGGTTTACATCTACTGGTTCCCTATCTTTAAGTTTAAAAGCCCTACTATTTTCAAATATTCCGTCCCTAGACATGTCCAATAATATATCGTCATTTATAACGGAGCCTTTTAAGGCATATGTTTGAGGTGCTATTAGGGATTCTCCTTTGTAGTTAATTAAATCCCTGCCAAACATTATCCCCTTCTCATTTTGAAGTCCCATAATATTCAATATAGTTGGTGCAAAATCCAATTGACTGCCTACTTTGGATATGGTTTCATTTTTTTCCATTCCCGGAACGTGGACTATAAGAGGTATATTCATCATTTCATCTAAATCATATTTATAGCCTAGATAATCCGTCATCAATTCTTCTGCTGGCTTATATACGCTGGATATACCAAAGTGGTCTCCATATATAGCAATTACGGTATTATCATATAATCCTGATTCCTTTAAATCATCTATGAACTGTCCTAGAGCTTCATCTGTATAATGCACAGCTTGAAGATATCTGCCTAAAATAGTATCCTTGTGTTCCTCTTTTATATTAAGAACTTGGTATTTTTCTGGCATCTTATAGGGGTTGTGGCTAGTCAAAGTAATAATAAATGCGTGGAATGGATTTTCATCTACATTATCCAATTCCTTTAAATAGTCCATAGATTGATTTAAAAATGCTTTGTCGGTTATTCCAAATCCTATGGATTCATTTATATCGAAGTCCTCTTCACCTATAAAACGTTGGAACCCTTGATTTACATAGGCTTTTTTCCTATTCCAAAAGTCCTTGTCATAACCATGAAATGCCCATGAAGTATATCCATTATCCCTTAGTATCCAAGGCAATCCATAAAAGGTATTTTTCTCATACTGAGTATAGGTAGGCTCTCCCATAGATGGATATAAAGAGTTATTGGATACAAACTCTGCATCGGAGGTATTGCCTCTGCCTATTAATTGATAGTAGTTGTCAAAATAAAGGCTTCCCTTTTCATTTATCAATTTGTTTAAATTTGGGGTTATCTCCTGTCCTTCATAGTAGTGATTTATTGCAAAATTCTGTAGTGACTCCACTTGAATTACTATTAAGTTTTTGCCCTTTCCTATACCTGTATATTTACCTGCATCCAGATGGGTTCTCTCCTTTAACTCATCTAAATCCTCTTGGGTAAATGCTCCTACTCCTTCTGCTATTTCTTCTTCGCCCATTATGGTTTTTTTAATATCCTTTGCATGATAGGTATATAGCTCTTGGTTGGTAACTGGTCCAAATAACTCTATACTGCTTAAAAAGATTAAAATAAATACTATAACGAGAGCAATACCAGAAGGCACTCCCCATCTTATATATTTACTGTACTTTTTATTTTTTTCAATTATCTTAGCCTTTTTCTTCTTTGAATATATCATCAGTAAAGGGATGTCCATTAAAAACAAAAAGTTTGTAAAGGTAAATATGGACTTAACACTGTCCCCTACTGCTGCTACTTGATTTAATTGTTTTAACATCTTTATAGATGGTAAAGCATTAAAATAAGTATAGTACATAACATCAGCAAACATTATACCAGACATGGTGTTGTAAAAAGAAAAAGCTAAAGTTTGCTTCTTTTTGTTATTACTAAAATATATTAGGGTAAAAAAGAATAAGGTTGTCAATGTACTGATGGAAAAAATTATTAGTCCATTGTACCTAACTTTTGTTATATTCATAAATAATAAGATTTTTAATATCAATAGTATAGTAAGTAACATAGCTATTCCTCCAAATCAATTTCTGTTTATATTATATTATTAATCTACACTAATACAGAAGAAGTTGCAAGTTTTTATCCTAAAACCTAGAATTCTCATATTGGAAAACATACTAAATAGTAGTATAATAGAAAAAAAGCGGGACAAGAGGGGCAGTCCTTTTTGTCCCATTTCTTGTCCTAAATTATATTGAAAGGAGCTAATTTATGAGATTCAAGACAAAAGATTTAGTTACAGCTGCAATTTTATTAGCTTTAGGTATTATACTTCCCATGGTAGTACATATGAGTGGAATTAATGGGGCTATATTCCTTCCTATGCATATTCCAGTTTTGATTTCGGGACTCTTATTAGGACCAGCTTTAGGATTTATCGTTGGCATCATTTCACCTGTTATTAATCATTTGGTTACTGGTATGCCTTCTATTCCAACTATTTGGATTATGCTAGTTGAATTGAGTATATATGGTCTTATATCAGGTTATTTATATAGGAAGGTCAAAATGACTTTAACACCATCTTTAATTGTCAGTATGATCATCGGTCGTATTGGAGCAGTTTTGATGGTGACTATTCTGGGCATAGGCTTTGGACTGCCTGTACCACCAATAGATGTATATATTAAGGGAATTACCATAACATCTCTACCAGGGATTGTCATTCAAATAATATTAATACCTATGATAATTAACGCTTATGAAAAGAGCAACAGCTCCTTAAGTTTATAGAGGAGACGACAAAATTTTTTATCTATTTAAAAACAACTTCCCATTTTAGGTGCCATGGTACCTAAAATGGGAGGTTATTATTTAAATATAGTCGATAAATTTGTTATTTCTTAGAATATTCATATACTGGATAAGCCTTTCATACAAAGGCTCCGCTTCTTCTTTGAACTCATCTTTTACAAGTAAGGATATTTCATATATACTCCTTTTACCGTCTATATGGTTCCATATAAAGGAGCCTAGCTTATCTAGATCTACTACATATTTATCTGGTGTAAAGAATAGCTTTCTCACCATCTTTTCAAATAAAGAATCCCTATATATTATTAACTGAACCAATCCATTTTCCAGCTCTTCATAGTGAATTTTATCAGATTTTTTTGGTATATAGTCTAGATAATTCTCCTTGTTAGGCATCTTAATCCTTTAATTCTCCTTTTTAGTAAAGAATGAATGTTTTATTAAGGTAAAAGCTAATAGACCGAAGAATACTATAGAACCCAATTGTCCTAATATATTGTTTCCAAAGGCTACTTTATCTGCAATAGTTGATCCTCCGCCTATTGGTATTATAGCCAGTACAGCTAATAATATTCCTATTAAACCTTCTCCAGCTATAAGCCCTGATGAGAATAATATTCCTCCATCAACTTTCTCTTTAATAACTTCTTTAGATTCTTTTCTCTTGTCAAGGATTCCCCTTATAATGCCCCCTATCATAATTGGAACACTTAAGTGGATTGGTAAATATAGTCCTACTGCAAATGGTAATATTTGAATTCCTAATATTTCTACAACTAAACCAATACCTGCTCCAGCAAATACTAATGCCCAAGGTAAGTTACCATTCATTACTCCTTCTATAACCATCTTCATTAAAGTTGCTTGTGGTGCTGGTAATTCTTTAGAACCAAATCCCCAAGCTTTATTTAATAGTAGTAGCACAAATCCTATTACTAAACCTGAAGCTACTGCACCTATAATCTCTCCATATTGCTGTTTCTTAGGAGTTGCTCCTACTAAAAATCCAGTTTTTAAATCCTGAGACATATCCCCCGCCATAGCGGATATTATACATATTACTGCACCTACGGATAAGGCACCTATCATTCCTTCTTCTCCAGTAAATCCTATGGATTTAAATATAATAGATGTAATCAATAGTGTAGCTATAGTCATTCCAGATACTGGGTTATTACTGCTGCCTACTAATCCTACTAATCTTGCTGATACTGTAGCAAAGAAAAATCCAAATACAGCTATGATTAAAGCTCCAGGAATACCTACGGGAACAAAGGAAGTTAATCCAATAAACATTACTATGGCTATTACTCCAAGAAATGCTCCTTTTATTGACATATCTTCATCTGTTCTAAGGGTTGAACTTACCCCTTTAGTACTCTTTAATCCTCCTAATGCTTCTTTAAATGTTCTAATGATTAGTGGTAAAGATTTGATTAGACTTAGTATACCTCCAAATGCTACTGCCCCTGCTCCAATGTATCTGATATAATTGCCCCATATTCCCCAATAATCTAATTGACTAATGGGTACAGTGGCTGGATAGATTATCTCAGGAATATACTGACCTAAGTGGGTTATCAATGGTATGATTACCAACCAACCTAGTACAGCTCCCGATAACATATACGCTGATATTTGAGGTCCTACTATAAATCCTACACCTAATAGGGCAGGTAGAGTATCCATTCCTATGGCTGCTCCCTTATACTTTGGTATAGCCCATTCTATTTCACTTGGGAACAACTTTATTCCGTCAGTTATAAATTTGAATAATGAACCAATCCCAAGACCTGTAAATACGGTTTTAGCTTTAGAACCGCCAGTTTCTCCTGCTATTAATACCTCAGCACAAGCTGTACCTTCAGGATATGGAAGTACTCCATGTTCATTGACTATTAATGCTTTTCTTAGGGGTAGCATCAATAATGCACCTAATATACCTCCAGATAATGCAATCATTACTATTCTTATTAAATTAGGTTCTGCCATTCCCAATTCTTGAGACCATATAAATAAAGCAGGTAATGTAAATATAGCTCCTGATGCTAAAGACTCCCCTGCTGAACCTATGGTTTGCACCATGTTGTTTTCCAATATGGAATCTCTTTTCATAATTCCACGGATGATACCCATGGAAATTACTGCCGCTGGTATTGAAGCAGATATGGTCATACCTACTCTAAGACCAATATAGGCATTAGCAGCACCGAATATTATGGACATGATAATACCTATTATGATGGCTGTTGGTGTAAACTCTGGCATTACCTTATTGGCTGCAATATAAGGTTTAAACTCTATGTTAACATTCTTGCCATTCTCCATCTTGTAACCCCTCTCATCTATAATTTTTGGTTTACATAATATAATTATAAGTGAATATTCTGATTTAGTCATTATATAATTTTTGGCAATAAAATAGCACAACCTACCCTAAAGGGGTAAATTGTGCTATTAGAGAGGACTGTTCCTACTGTCCAGTTAATTTTACAAGTGACACAATAGTTAATACTATTTTAACTTAGTTATAAATTTCAATGCTATTTCTGCTTTTAATCTTTCTATAGGATCTCCTAAATCAATATCGCATATCTGCTGTATTTTAGCAATCCTATATCTTACGGTATTGCTGTGGATAAATAGTTTTTTTGCTGCAATATTACAATTGGATTCACTTTCTAAATAGACGTTTAACGTAGATATTAATTCTTCACTATCTGGTTCCTTTAATAAAGGGGATATATTGCTAAAGTCATTACCAAAATCCTTTTCCTGAATACTCTCTAAACGTAATAACCCAAAAGGTCCTAAATCTTCAAAGGCTATCATTTCCCCATCAGTATAGATATAAGAACCTATGTCTACCGCTTTCACAGCTCCTACATAGCTTTTCTTTATAGAGCATATATCATCTACCCTATCGCCTATTCCCAATCTTATGTCTCTATCTGGAAAACTATCTTTTATCTGTTCAAATATATTTTCAAAGTCTTTTTTTACATTCTTAACGACATCTTTATTGCTATAACTTTCAACATCGTATATAAGAATTATGGTATTGTCATCTAATATTCCAAATATGGACTTGTCCTTCGCAATATTGAGCAAAAAAGTAGTAGATATTTCTTCACGGCTATTATAAAAAGATGGGTTGTCCTCATTTTGTTTTACACATACACAGATGAACTTATTCTCCATATTTAATTTAAAATCTTGTATATTGTTTATTGCTTTTATTAAACTTTGTTTTGAATTTAGCTCACCATTTATTAAGGATTTAATGAGATCATCATAAAATCGTCTTTCAAAAGAGTTCATAAGGTAAATTTGCTCATATATCTCTAAGAGCAAAGTATAGCTAAGCCTTATGACGAATAAGTCATAATAATCAACTTTTCCAAAAGACTCCCATACGATTAATTTCGACACGGTTACACCCTTGATTACTATTGGTATGATTACGAAAGAACATTTATCCTTGTCCTCGATGTTGGTTATTCTATAAATATTTAGTTTGTCGCATAATATTTCCTTTTGATAGTTAAATGGATAATTATCATCTTTTATAAAGGAGATTTCATCTTTTGGAAAAAGTTGTTCTTTAGGATAATTAAAGACTTCCTCTTCCAGAATATCCACCACTGTTAAAGGATACATCAATTCTTCTGAAAGACATACTACCGTTTTCTCAATTTTTTTATGAAAGTTGTCACTTCTCAATACGAGTTTGTCAGCATTCTTCCTATCGATGACATGAGTAATATATCTATTCATAACTATGGAATTAACTGCATTTATTACATCAATCCAAGCTACACCATTTGGAACATTGATTAGTGGAAATCCTAAATCATTACATAAATCTATTATTTCCTTTGGAACCTCACCTAAATATCTATCTCGCTTTATTGCCATACAAGTTGAATTCTGTTTATATAAAAATAGTATTACCTCTTTAAAATAATCGGAATTATCTTTAAATAAATAACCAGAGGAAAGCATAAACTCCTTTCCCTTAACCCATTTATATCCATCTGGGGCATCAAAGAGTGATACAGCTTGTATTTCTCTATCTAATCCTTTTTCACCTGCAATTAATTGGTATTCTGCAAAAAATTTAGTTTTTAATACTTCTCCTATTGTAACACCCATTTTATATTATCTCCCCTATTTTTTATATTAACTATATTATAACATATTCGACAATAATTGATGTGATGGCAAAAAATAACTTTCTAGTTTTTATTAGTAAAATAAAACCAGAAAGTTATTTTTGTTATTCCAAAATTAATTTTTTAACGGCCTATCCTTATAGCACAAGGTATTTTTCAATCATAGCGATATAAAATTGTATAGTTTCTATTAGGCTGTCTACTGTTATATGTTCATTTGGTTGATGTGCCATAGTGGAAAGCCCTGGACCATAGAATATACAAGGTACTTGTTTGTGTGGTAAAAATATAGATGCATCTGTATAGAAGTTTACTCCCTTTGCTTTAACAGTTCTATTAAGTTCCTCTTTAACTGTTTCTTCAGCTAATTTTATGAATGGGTGATCTGGTTTTGTTTCTACAGCTGCTCTATCGTTTAATATCTTGATATCTGCCTTGAAATCATCTATTGAATTAGACAATTTTTCTATAATCTCTTCAAAGTCTTCTATTATTTCCTTATGAGATATCTCTGGAACTGTTCTCATATCTATAGTTATACTACATTTATCTGGCACAACATTAGTCTTTACTCCTCCATCTATAGTAGATATATTCATAGTTGGACGACCAAGAACTTCATTTTCCTTGTGTCTAAATTTATAGCTTACCAATTCAGATAATAATGCATTCATATTGACTACAGCATTTGTACCTTTTTCTGGGAATGCACCATGAGCTGTTTTTCCATAGGTAGTTATCTCAACCCAAAATGCACCTTTTTCAGCTATGTTTATATCACCTGAACATGGTTCGCCGATTATTATGGCTCCGACATCGTCTAAGCCTCCATCTTCTACAAACTTTATAGCACCGATGCTATCATCTTCTTCTCCTGCAGTTGCAGAATATATAAAGTCTCCTTTTAGCTTCCATCCTGCCTTTTTAACCGCCTTAAGGGCTATTAATGCTGCTGCAAGTCCCCCTTTCATGTCTGCTGAACCTCTTCCATATATCTTTCCATCTACTAATTTTCCACTATATGGTCCATATTCCCATTCAATATCTCCTGGTGGAACTGTATCCAAGTGACCATTAAATAAAAGAGCTTCCTTTTCTCCAGTACCTTTTAATCTACCTATAACATTTCCTCTATTGTTTCCCAAATCATCAACTACTGATTCTACTCCTATTTCATCTAGCTTTTCTTTTATAAACTTCGCTAGAGGAAGCTCATCTCCAGGTTTATTTACGGTTTTAAAAGCTATCATCTGTTGGAGTAATTCTACAGCTTCGTCTTTATCGACAAACTTCAATATACTACTATCTTTCATCTTCTTTTCCCCCTATTTTATTGCTAATTATTGCTAATTGCTTTTCCTCTTATATGATTTTGTTGCAAATAGTATTGTACTGAATACACATGTAGGAATTAAAAGCCATACTGGCAATACCTTTACAACTCCTAAAAGGAATAGTGTTAAACCTAATGCAAATGCACCATACTTTGGATATTTTACAGCGAACATAGCAAACATAGAACCAAATATTGCTGGTAACACAAAATCAAATGCGTTGATTACAACTGGAGGAAATATCTCCATTAATTGTTTTCCTGCTACAGCCGCTATTGTAACTACTATTAGATTTGTGATAATAGATCCTGCAATTCCTAAAGTAGCTACTAATTCTGCTTTCTTAGTACCCGGTTCTACTTTTAATGCTTCCTGAGCAACTGCTGCACAGGGAACCCTCATGTTACCTATATTTCCTGCTAAACATACCATATAGGTTCCTGCTACTCCCAAAACTGGGAAATAGGATATAGGTTCAACAACATAATAACTTCCATAAATTGATGCTATTAAAAACCAACCTGTAAGTATTGACTTAATTGGTGGTAATGCTCCATATCTAATCCACAAGTAAATTGGTGGAAGAAAAGATAAAGCTACTGCCGCAAACAATGTCCACCTTCCTGTTTTTATAATCGGTTTGGTAAAGTCTTCATAATAAGCTTTATTCATATTATCATCCATTTTTATCCCTCCTGTTATCCCATGTATATAACGCCGGCTATCATACCAACGATCATTGCAATTCCTAAATTATATTCCACAAGCTTAGGAAGTTTTTCTGATAATTTTCCTAAAAGTATCATAGCTACCCCTGCTGCTACTGCTGCTACTAATCTTCCTCCACCTGCTAACAAGTGACCTCCTAGTAGATATGCCATAGCACCTAGCATTGCAGCTCCGCCTACTTCTCCTAAAAGCTTTGTATCTCCTTTTGCAAACTTGTTTCTTATTCCATCTAACTTATGGGTAAATAAACCTGCAAATACAAGCCAGCCAATACCATTTAAGCTCATTGCCCAAACGGAGTTAGCATATTCTAAGACTCCATAACCTTCTCCACCGAATTCAACTCCCATAGCTTTTGCTCCCATTGTTGAAGCTGCCAACTCTGTAGGTGCAGATCCTATTACGGATAATCTTAACCAAGTCATAGGTCCTCCTACTACTGCCATCATACCAAGCATTACAACAAACACCGCTACGGCAGGTCCTATTGCTGATACTGCTCCAACCCTAAAGGCATCTTTACATTCTTGCTTTGTAAGCTCTACTGACTTTGCAGCTATAAATGCTCTTTTAGAAAATATAATTGCTTGAATTGCTACCATAATTACTACTGGTAAACACATTAGCCAAAGAATTGGATCATTTGCTACTTTTAAATATTCTTTCATGCTTATTCCCTCCTGCATATTTATTATCTTCATGTTTATATTACTACAATTTTCTTAAATAAAACTTGTGAGTATTTTAGAGATTTAAGTGAGTTTTTGTAGCTTTGCACTTTTCTACAAAAACAATGGTTTTTTTAATGTATTTATACAACAAAATTCCTTAATGAAAGCTTTTCTTGTTTATTCTAACCTTTATTAGGAAAAACTCTCTCATATTGTATAGATGGAAAATAAAACAACCTACCATTTTCATGGTAGGTTGTAAGTATGGGAAATATCCCCACACCACAATAGCTTAATATAGCCACTGTAATCATTTGGTTTTACATTAGATTAAATAACATTTACTATAAATCTGCATTTTATAACGCTCTCATGAGATTTTGGAAAACAAACTATAAGCCCATATCCTAAACATCATAAAATTTAAAATTATCTTAAGGTTATGAAAAACAAAAATGGGACAAAAAATCTGTCCCTATTATCCCACTAATTTTCTATTTACCATTTCAGTTACCGTAAAGCTTGCTACATCTTCTGCAAAAGAGCCTGTGCCAAAGCCTGCATCATAGCCTAGTTCCTTTGCTAGTTCATGGGAGATTCGTGGTCCTCCACAGGCGAGAATTACTTTATCCCTAATGCCTTCTGCTTCTAACAGCTCTACTAATTGGGTTAAATTTGGAATGTGAACGTCCTTCTGGGTTACCACTTGGGATACCAATATAGCATCGGCATTTAATTCTATGGCTTTTGCCACTAGCTCTTCGTTAGGAACTTGACTGCCTAGATTATAAGCTTCGATTCCCTCATATCTTTCTAACCCAAAATGTCCTGCATAGCCTTTCATATTCATTATAGCATCTATGCCTACAGTATGGGCATCGGTACCAGTACATGCCCCTACTATGACTACATCCCTTTTAATATACACCCTTATATATTCCTCTACTTCTTCTTTGCTCATTACCTCTACATCTACTTTTGGCACCTCTATTTTAGAATAGTCCACCGTATGAATACATTTACCATAAAGTATAAGGTAGGTATATCCTACACCTAAATCCTTAGAATATACTACAGAAGGCTCTTCTAATCCCATCTTTTTGGCTAATTGACGGGCTGCCTCAGCTGTTTCATCACCATAAGGTATAGGCAAGGTGAAACTAATTTGAACCATACCGTCATTTAACGTATCTCCGTAGGGTTTAACTTTAGTCAAATCAACCTTTGCAATTTCAGTCATTATCTACCACCTCCAACCATCAATTGGATGAATGGGTTAAAGTATCCCTCTGCTTTTTTTGCCACTCCATTTAATCCTTTACCACCAGTCCTTGACCTCTTCACTCCACCAAATTTACCATACTCTATCGTTTGGAATAGTCCTTCTCCTGCTATTTGGTTAAGCAGCTCTTCAGCATTTTTTAAAACTTCTGCTGCTCTATTTTGAATGATGCCCCCTTCTTTGAAGCTTATTTCATTTCCTAAATCCCTAGCGTTGTTGAATATATATTGGGCATTTTCTATGGATAGATATCTATCATGGAGATGAGGGGTATGGATAGCTTCCGTTAACATTCCCAGTAACTGAATACCCTGCCCTGTCATTATGGATATCATATTGAATAGTGCATCTTGTATATGCCCTTTAAATATATTACCAGTCATATATTTAGTTGGAGGCATGTATTTTAGGGGAGCATTGGGGAATATCTCCCTTGCCATCTGTGCTTGGGCTAATTCATATAGGAATCCATTTTCTAAAGATGGGTCCATTTCAAAGGCATGACCTAATCCCATTTGTTCTTCAGGAATTCCTGCCTTTAGTGCAAATTGTTCATTTATAAACTGAGAGGCCAATACGGTATGAGCTGCTTCTACTGCATCGTCTGTAGTAAGATAGTTGTCCTCCCCTGTATTTATGATTATCCCTGCATATCCATTGATTACCCTAGAGAAATATTGGTCAATTAAAGTTCTCTGCATATTTATATCTCTAAACAATATGCCGTATAGGGCATCGTTTAACATCATATCCAACCTTTCTAAAGCTCCCATAGCAGCTATCTCTGGCATACATAAGCCTGAACAGTAGTTGCAAAGTCTAATATAGCGACCTATATCTTCTCCAACTTCGTCTAAGGCTTTTCTCATTAGTTTAAAGTTTTCTTGGGTAGCATAGGTTCCACCAAATCCTTCCGTCGTAGCACCATAGGGTACATAGTCTAGTAAGGATTGACCTGTAGTTCTAATTACCGCTATTACATCAGCTCCTTGACGAGCTGCTGCCTGAGCTTGAACTATATCCTCATAAATATTGCCAGTGGCTACTATTACATATATATATGGTTTTTTCCCTTCTCCCAAGGTATCTATTAATTCAGACCTTTTGTCTCTATTTTGTTTTATTCTACTTACAGTTTCTTCTGCCATCTCAAATATAGTATCCTGTATCTTTTCTTCCTTTGCAGCTGGCAAATGGGTGATATCCACTTCTCCTCTGGATATCTTTTCAGCTATCTTTTGGGGGGTATCTCCCGTTTGAACTACGGCATTACCTATCCAATAGGCAGCTCCCTGTCCTAGTCCTCCGCCTTCTACAATATTATCTATTACAACATTTGGCAAAGGTCTATCTATTTCGTCTACACCGTCTACACCTAGTAATCTTGCAACGGTTCTCTCAGTAGAGGTAGTAGTGTGGTCATCTATAAAGTTTTGTATATCTTCAGCTATTAATTTGGCCGCATTTCGTGAACTGTCTATTAGATTTTTATCAAGATTTAATTTACTCAAAAGTCTCACCCTTTCTGTTCAAATATTTCTCCGCTAAATCGATTATCTCCCTGTCAAGACCTATCATCTTAGCTATGTTTAATGCCTCTTTAGGAGGCTCACCCTGATTTTCTACCTTCTTTAAACGATAATCCATATATCTATTTATTATCTCTATTTTGTCCTCATCCCTCATGTTAAATTGTCTGTCTAATTCTTCAAAATCCGTTTTAGATAGGCCTATCACCTGAAGATGCTCTACTCCCTCTGTATTACCAATATTGTCATAATGGGTAGTTAACAAGGTAATGGATTTTTTTCCCTTTAAATACTCTACTACCGCCTTAGAGATAGCATATCCCTCTTCTGGATTGGTACCTCTAGCCAATTCATCTATTAAGATTAAACCTTTGTCGTTAGATTTTGCTACTGCTTCTTGGATTAGTTCTATTTCTCCTCCAAAGGTAGACAAGCCCTTATCTGTAGACTGTAAATCTCCTATAGAGGATTTGATAAATTGATTGAGTCCCAAACTCATCTCTTTAGCCGGAACCATTAATCCATGTTGAGCCATAGCCGTTAATAATCCTAATAACTTTAAGCTAACAGTTTTACCTCCCATGTTTGCCCCCGTAATACAGGTTACTCCCTCTTTCAATTCCAAAGAAATAGGTGTAAATTTTAAACCCTTTAGGTTTAAGTATTCTTCTACTTTTGGATGCCTTCCTTCTATTATGGTGATACTGTGGTTCTTAGTAATCTGTGGTTTAACTCCATTCATATCTATGGCAAAATTGGCCTTCCCCAATATGAAGTCTATCTTCCCGATACTAGCCATATTTTTAAATATGCCTTTAGAGTTTTTACCTATTTCTTTAGAAAGAAATTCCTTTATCCGATTTTCTTCTTTTTCCTCCTGGTCTTTTAAGATAAAATAGCGTCTTTCCAACAGAGCCATTTTACTTGTTGGTTTTATTGAATATTTAATATTTAGATATGTCTCCGAAACATATGTTAAATGACTTGATGATTCAATTAATTCTATTAGCTCTCTATCATCTTTAGAAACTACTAGGTTTCCGTCAGGTCTTAATCGTACATTTAGCTCTTCTTCTATTATCTTCTTTAGATGCTTTTTATCCCTTTTTATTTCCCTTTCTACTTCCCTTTTGCTCTCTCTAATTCCCTTTAATTCGTCAGAATAAGAGTCATATATATAAAATGTAGAAATCCCTGTAGCTTCAGGATCTAGGAGCTTCTCCAAATTTTTCATAGGTGAGACTTCCGTATCACTCCATAGAGGAATATGGTGTTTATCCAATAGATTATATAAATCATCGATTAAATATAGGAAATTTTTTATCTCGAACAGTTCTACTTCTGAAAGTATACCTCCATCTCTTGCCCTCTTTATGGAGGATCTCAAATCCTTTATATGATAGAGTATGTTTTCAATTTCTTTCATTAGATACCCATCTTTAGCATGGTCCATGTAGCGTTCTACCTTTTCCAATTCCTCCATAAGCTTTTCTTCTTCTCCTATAGTAAAGGCCCTCATCTTATCCTTGTACATCTTTCCATAGGGGGTTTTAGTATTTATCTTATTAAGTACATATTGAAAGTCTAAAGATTTCTTTGTCAATCCATCCATAAACACCATACTACTCACCACCTAAAACTACATCTACTATGGGAATATCTTTAATATAATATCTAATTCTTTCTAATAAATTATCAGGTTCAAAATAATAGCCTTGTGGTGCATAGGGGTTTACAGTTATAGCTACTAAATTAATTGGATTTAATACCTTTACACCTATGCCCTTTTTCATAAACTTCAACCAATCCTTTGATTGGATAAAAATCTTGGTTCCATCAGTAACTACTATATCTATATTTTTATATTTTCTTGTTGAATTCATTAAATCCTCTATTGTATTTTTCACAAGGGAGCCGGGGATTACCACATATTTGGAATTATCCTCTATGTGATCCCCTATAATATGACCGCAATTTAAGGCTGTCTTTATATCAATAGGATTAACATTTAAGTCTTTATCTATTATGGCTATTTGCCCTCTATTTATGGTCTCTTCAACGACTTCCCTTGCTATATAATCTCCTATGGGAGGAAGATTAAACAAATTTACTATATGGATAGTTTCTTCTATGACCTTATCCATATCTCTACTTAAAACTGCCCCAGTAGATAGAATTGCAGCATCAGCTATTGAAGGTGCCGCTGATGACCTTCTATCTAAGGCTCCATCTATAATCACTAACTCTGCTCCTAAGTTTAGCATTAAGCTAGATACTTTTTTTATTTCATTTACAGTCTGAGGACCAGCTATTTGAATATAGCCGCTGTCCTTTACTCGACCTATGATTATTTTTCCTAAAGGAGTCCTATAGTCCGTCACATATATTATCTCTACCGTTGCATCCCCTAAAGATAACATCTCTGTAGTAGTAGCTATTATAGTGCCAATTTCAGCAAATATCTTTGGTTTTTCCGTTTCAGTAACCACATCTATGGATTCCCCATCTCTGCCAGTAGAAATAATACCTAATATAATGCCTTCCTCTATCGCCTCAGAGATTAGATGGTTTAGGGCTACGGTTTTACCACTATTTTTAGCCATACCTACTATGGATATTGTTTTATATTTATCATATACGGTATTTAGTAACACTATAAAGCCTCCTTTAATACACTGGATGAAACACAGGAGAACCGTCCCCTTGTGTTCTTAGTTATGGGATTCAGCTAATACCACTCTATTCTTTCTTTCTAAATTTTTAGGCTCCATGGCTTTTACCTCTGGACCTTGGAGTAGTTCTGATACACCTGTTGTAATTCCTTCTCCTTCTCCCCTACATATTGGACAATTACATGGCTTTTCTGAAATCTGTGGCTCTGTATATGTGGTTATAACTCCTTCGTAATTTCTCAAGACTATTTTAGTTGGAGATTGACTTATCAAGTACTGAGGCATTACTGGAATTTTTCCTCCGCCTCCCGGTGCATCTACTACAAAGGTAGGTACTGCGAAGCCTGAAGTATGTCCTCTTAAGGATTCAATTATCTCTATGCCTTTGGATACTTTTGTCCTAAAATGTTCAATTCCCATGGACAGGTCGCATTGGTATATATAATATGGTCTAATTCTCATCATGACCAATTTTTGAACCAATTCTTTCATTATATGAGGACAATCATTAACCCCTCTTAGTAATACAGATTGGTTTCCTAAAGGGATACCTGCGTCTGCCATCTTTCTAGCAGCTTCCCTTGAGTATGCTGTAATTTCCTTTGGATGATTAAAATGAGTATTTAACCATATTGGATGGTACTTTTTCAGCATATTTACTAGATTATCGGTAATCCTCATAGGCATAACTACAGGAACGCGGCTGCCTATTCTGATTATCTCTACATGAGGAATTTTTCTCAATTCTTTTATGATATACTCCAGTCTATCGTCAGATACAAGCAGTGCATCCCCACCTGATAATAGTACATCTCTAACTTGGGGTGTGTTTCTTATATATTCAATTCCTGCTTCTATCCTATCCTTTGGTGCTCCTGAGTCATGTTGCCCTGCAAATCTTCTCCTAGTACAGTGTCTGCAATACATTGAGCATTGGTCTGTTATTAAGAATAGTACTCTATCTGGATATCTATGGGTAAGTCCTGGTACTGGTGAATCTACATCTTCTGCCAATGGGTCTTCCATATCCGCAACACTCTGATGGGTTTCCATTATAGTTGGCACTGCTTGCATTCTAATAGGACAGCTTGGATCATCTGGATCCATTAGAGAAGCATAATATGGAGTAATTCCCATCCTAAACTTCTTTAAAACTTCACCTATTTCCTCTTCTTCTTTTTCTGTAATATTGATTACTTTCTTTAGAGTTTCTACATCGGTAATTCTATTTCTAACTTGCCATTGCCAGTCATTCCATTGGGTGTCAGTTACATCTTTCCACAGTTCTATATCCTTATAGGATCTCATGAAAATTCCCCCCGCTTTTTTCAATTCACAACTCACAATTCACAATTCACAATTCACAATTGCGTAAGCTTAAGCGTACAATTCCTCGAAAATCTTTCTCAATGTTTGACTTTCTCTCATTAGTTCTAGGGTTATGGCTGCATGGTCTTTGGTGTATCCATTTCCAATTATCATATTTATGTCTTTTCCTACTCCTTCTGCTCCTAAAGCTGCTTTTGTAAAGCTTGTTGCCATACTGAAGAAATATACTATTCCTTTATCCTTTGTAATCAATATACTGCTCATTTCCGTATTTGGTATATTAACCGTATTTATAACTACATCTGCCATTTCTCCATTGGTTACTTCACTTACCTTTTCAAGGAGTTCTACAGCGTTGGTAGCGTTTGCCTTAATGTAATAATCTGCTAAGTTGGCATCTTTTACCCTAGCTATGGTTTCGTCTCTAGAACCTACACATATAACCTTTCCTGTAACTCCTGCTCTCTTCTTAGCTTCATATAGACAAAGCATACCAGATTTTCCCGTTCCTCCCATGACTACTACTGTGTCTCCTGGCTTAACCAGTTTTGCCGTTTGAGCTGGTGCTCCTGCTACATCTAGTACGGACAATGCCAAGTTTTCTGGTAGGTCATCAGGTAATACTGCATATATACCAGATTCAAACAATATGGCTTTGCCTTTTATGTCTACTTGGTCTACATTTTTTCTTACTTCTAGGAACTCGTCAATTCTAAGTGGAGTCAAAGATAATGATACCAATGTGGCTAATTTATCCCCTACTTTTAAATCCGTTTTTCCTTCTAAAGCTGATCCTATCTTTTCAACAGTTCCTATTAACATTCCACCTGAGCCTGTTACTGGATTTTGATGTTTTCCCCTTTCATCTACTATTCCTCTCATGATTTTTTTAATCTCTTCAATATCTCCATTGGCTTGTTCTTTGATTTGAGTAAAGCTTGCTGAGTCAATGTTTAAAGTTTGTACATCGATTAATATCTCATTGTCGTAAATCTCCATATCGTTATCAATTCTTAATGCTGGTTGAGGTAAGACTCCTTTTGGTTCAAGTACCCTATGAGTACCATATGGACATCCTTTTCTCATTTTTAATTCCCCCTTAAAATTTATTGCCACTTAATAAACAATGCAATATTTATGCCAATTTTTCAAAATATAGAAAAGGCTGAAAATTGGGATTCTAGTTAAAATTATAACAAAGTCGGTGATTTTTTGCCCATTTTTAGGCAGTATATATGAAAATAACCTGCTTTTCGGGATACCTGACACCCCAAAAGCAGGTTATTGTAATTATTTTAAGTTATATTTGGATATTTTGTACTGTAAGGTCTGTCGAGGAATGTTTAATAAATCCGCTGTATGACTAATATTATAGTCCGCTTCTTCTAAAGCTTCTAAAATTAGACTTCTCTCTGTTTCTTCTAAAATATCCTTTAAAGAAAGCTCCATTGAGCTTTTCCTCCCGTTTCTATATTCTCCAAATTTTGCTGGTAAATGTTCTAATTCTATGGTCTGTATATCATATATGCTCATTATTCCTTCTATTAAATTCTCCAACTCCCTTACATTTCCATCCCAAGAATAGGCATTAAATACTCCTACTACTTCCTTTGATACTCCCTTAAAACATTTCCCCAGTCTTTGGTTAAACCTTTTTATAAAGTAATCTGTAAGTATGGGGATATCATCTCTTCTTTCTCTAAGGGGAGGTATATTGAGGCTGATTACATTTAGTCTATAATATAAATCTTTTCTTAGGAGTTTGCATTTTATTGCTTCTTCTGGAGGTACATTGGTGGCTGTTATTATTCTTACATCTACATTTATGGTTCTAGTATCTCCTATAGGTCTTATGGAGCCATCTTGAAGGACTCTCAGTAACTTTGACTGCAACTCCAAAGGCATAGAATTTATTTCATCTAAAAATAGAGTTCCACCATGGGCAAGTTCAAAGAGTCCTTGTCTGTCTTCAGCTCCTGTAAAACCTCCTTTAGCAGTACCAAATAGTATACCTTCTAATAAATTAGATGGCAGGGCTGCACAGTTCTGAGTGATGAAAGGTTTATGTTTTCTGCGACTTGAATTATGTATAGAGTGGACAAATAGTTCTTTTCCTGTGCCTGTTTCCCCATATATAAGGACTGGTGCATCGGTTTGTGCTGCTTTTAAGGATATTTTCTTTAATTTGAGCATCTCTTTGTTTTCCCCTATTATATCTAGAAAGGTGTATTTTGCCGTTTCTTCTACTTTTGATTTGTTTAGAGTCTTGTTATTATATAGTTTGCTTTGTAAATCCACAATTTCTTCCGACATCTTTCTCACTTGGGTTATATCTTTAGAAATTTCTAAAGCACCTAATATTTTTCCATTATTCCTAATAGGTACAGATGAATTAATGGTGGTTATTTTTTCTCCTTTATAGTTTATAAAAGTCTGCTCTTCTTTAAATATAGATTCTCCTGTTTTCATTACGGTCAACAGGGTAGAGGTTTCATGGGTTAGAGAAGGATATATTTCCAACAGATGACGTCCTATGGCCTTATCCCTTTCTACCCCATCTATCCTTTGAGCAAATAGATTATAATAGACTATTCTACCATTGCTATCGATAATATGGATTCCTTCTTCTATATAATCTAGTATCTCTAAAATATTTTCCCTAAAGAATAAGTCTTTCACGGAGATAATACCTCCTTTCCCTTTTTGCGCTTATTTTTAGGCAGTTACTGCCTAAAAATAAGCACACTTATGTGCCTATATATTCTCTATATTTACCTTTTGAACCGATCCAATTTCCTTTCTCAGTATGTTTCCTCCTACTCGTTTAAATTTTTCTGGATCATCACTTACATAAAAATTATAATTTCCTCCGTCCAATTTTGAGGACAGTAGATTTTGTTCTTTCAACATCATCTTTGTAGCTTTAGCCGCTTCGTAAGCTGGGTTTACTAAAGTCACTTTATCCCCTAAAACTTTAGTAATTGTATATCTAAGAGCTGGATAATGAGTACATCCTAATACTAAGGAATCTATATTATGTTCCTTTAATTCTAATAAATATCTTTGTGCTGTTATATATGCTACATCTGTGCTTTCCCATCCTTCTTCGACTAGGGATACGAATAGAGGACAAGATATGCCAATTATCTCAGCTGAAGGCATCATCCTTCTTATTTTTCTTTGATATGCTCCACTATTTATAGTGCCTTCTGTGCCTATTACTCCAATTGCAGAGTTTTTAGTCGATGAAACTGCGGCTTTTGCTCCTGGTTCAATAACACCTATAAAGGGTATTTCAAATACCTTTTGTGCTTCTTCCATAGCTAAGGCAGAAGCTGTATTACAAGCAATAACTATTGCTTTTATTTCCTTTGTTAATAAAAACCTTACGGATTGAAAAAAATACTTTATTACAGTTTCTTTAGATCTGGTTCCATAGGGAATTCGGGCTGTATCTCCAAAATAAACTATATCTTCTCCTGGTAGCTGTTCCATTATTTCTTTTAGTACAGTTAGTCCACCAATTCCTGAATCAAATACTCCAATTGGTCTGTTATCCATAAAAAAACCCCCTTCTATTATATTTTATTAATAATAAGGGGTTTTTACAACAATTATTTATCTATTGGAAAGTTTGCTTGAAAAACAGATATTTATAAATTATTTTATTAATTTAAAAAACTCATCTACGCTCTTCTCCTCTATTAACCTATTTAAAGATTCCCGATTATTGCTTAAACCATGTAAATATTTAAAAAAGCTCCTCATGGTATTGTCTTTTACATAGTCCTCTTTTTTTACAGCTAATAGAAATACAATCTGCACTCTCTCATTGTCCCATATAATAGGATCCTCTAACGTAAGTACAGCTATGGCTGAATCCGTTATATAATCAGCATCTCCATGGGGAATAGCTAAAAGGCTGCCCATTTCTGTAGTATCTATATTTTCTCTCTTCAATACGGATTTATAAAAATTACAACTTACTCTTTCCGCTTCATATAATTTTGATGTAAGAAATTCTATAATTTGAAATTTGTCATGAAATTTTTGCCTTAAGAATATAAACTTTTTATTCATAAACTTGTGTACTTTTGTTTTGTTTTCTAAATCGTTGTATAGAATATTGTTATTTACTGCTTCTTTGATTTTTACCTCTTCATTTTTATCTATAATAGAATTTATCTTAATATACTTTAACCCTAAATTATCTATATTCACTGTCGAAAATATGAAATTTGTTGGATTGTTTTCTATATATTTTTTAATTTCCTTGACGGAAACGCTAGCTTTAAAATCTATCCAAGGGAATACTTTTTCTAATTTTATTTTTAAATAATTAGAAACGCCTATTCCTAAATGACAGACTACCACCGCTGTAGATTTTTTTAAAAGGTTATTATTATTTCTTTCAATGGACGCTTGAAAATGAACGGTTATATATGCTATCTCTTCCTTTGGGATATTAATATTATATTCAGAATTAAATTTATCAACGGTATCCAATGCCCTATAATATAGATATGGACTCATCCGCTTTATATCTTCAAATAGAGGATTTTCTAGGGGAAGTCCATATCTTATTCTATTAAACGAGCCATATAGGTGTAGTTTTAAGCCTTCCACTAATATTTCATCTGTTCTAAAAGATGTACTATAGACATCTTCCATATTATCCAATAATCTATTTAATAAAATATCCATAATATTAGAATCTGATTTTAAATTAAAATCTATGGATTCCATATCGGTACCGCCAGAATATCTTATCCCCAGTAGATGAACTGCTAAATAGATTACCTCATCTTCAGGAAATATTAAAGAAAGACTTTGTTCCAAATACTTAGATAGTTTTAACGCCCAAAGATATTGAGGCTTTCTTTTTATGAAATCTTTTTCCTCCTGAGACATACTTACAGCTTGATTTAGTTTAATCCTCTTTACCATAAAAAGAACATGAATGGCTAAGGCATGGCTGGATTCGTCGGTAAAATATATACCAACTTGGTTCTGCAAATCCATTATACCTTTGTTTACTAAATCTATTTCATGAGGCATAAATATACTTTTTATAGTGGATTTTTCCTTATTAAATTTATACAGACTTTTTATATTTTGAGATAATGCCTCCCTTTTATCCTTTTCCGAGCCTTCAATAAAGGTACCAATTCTTTGTTTTGAAACTATTTTTAGATTATATTTTTCTAGTTGTTTGCCTATTTCATTTAAATCTTCTCCTATAGCCTCTTTGCTTAAATAATATCTCTCTGAAAGTTCTGTTAATGTCACAGGCTTTGTATCCATTAACAATCTATAGGCTAGTTCATATCTTCGCTCGTCTGTATATAAATCCCTCTTGGATATGGTGGTATCTAAAACATCTTCAATAGTTATATTGGAATTCTCCCATACTTTCAGACGGATTCCCTTTCCCCTTTTTCTTTCAAGTTCTATATCGGGAGAAAACTTGTTAAGATATTCCTCTACTCTATCTAAGGAATTTCTGATGGTCTTATCTGAACAGTCTTCTTTTTCTGCCATCTCTTCTATTAGAATAAATGTATTCTTTTTTTCAAAAAGCATTCTTATCAAGTTTTCTTCTCTACTATTCATAGTCTCACCTTGTTATCATAATTTTTATTTAACGATTCTGTGATAAATAATAGTTTTTGCCTCACAAGTCCCAATTTCAATCGTGTTTTCTTCTAACTTCGATATTGGTTTTTCATCTAGTCTAGCTTCATAGAGTATAGCATTGGTTCCGACAATTTCTGCATCTTTATTGTAATTCCTATCTGGATTGAAAAATCTAATAATCAAATCATCTTTGTCTTCAACCTTTTTTACTGTAGATAGTATAGCATCACCTTTTAATTCAAATAGAGAATAATTAGGATTTAAGTTCTTATCCTTAGGATTAGTGATGACAAAATAGGTTGTATTATTTTTAAACTGTGATCCTTGGTAGGATACTATAGGTGTTAGTATTTCCTTTGCATTCTTAGCAAATTCATATGGATTAAATTTGCTATAATATCTTATAAAGTATCTTGCGTGAATTTTTTTATTCATCAGTTCTGCATCAGGAGTTGGAGCTTTTGTCCCTGATTCCCTACCGGGTCTATCATTAAGCTCTTCTTTACCAAGTAGTGGAGTAGATCTTAAAATAGTCATGGCAATTTTATTATAATTTTCACCTATTATTTGATACTCCCTTACAGAATCGGTGATAACCTGAACTGCTAAATCCTCGTCTTTAATAGCAGCAAAACTCTGCATAGGCTCTATAGTTCGAGGCTTTTCATTCCAACCTTGTTCACGCCAATATTCTACCTCTTCCAAATATACCTCTCTTTTAATAGTACCAAATTGTTCATCTGCATAAGAAGATTTTGCATAGATTTCCGTATTCACGATTAATCTCAACCTATGCTCTATTGCCCTATTGAGTATGGATATATCTATTTCTATATTGGGACTTCCTTTGATTAGGGATATATCCATTTCTATAATATTATCTACAGAAATCTTTCCTTCACTTCTTTCCTTTAGATTATATGGAAGGGGCATCTCAAATTTTATATGCATTATACTTTTTAAAGAGTTGGAGGAAATTTTAGTATCTATTACATTGATATCTCTTAGATAAATATTATCATTTGGTTCTGAATAATCATAACTATCGCCTTCATCTCCATCATCTTCAAAATATATAGCATCTGAGTATCTTCTATCCTTCATTTTATCAAAGATATCTATAATTCCATTATCATCTATTGAAACGGTAAAGTATTCGTTTTCTATATAATCAATATCCTTAGTTTCTAAATTCCTTGAATTACTTTTTTCACGAATATATAACGTTTTATAACCCATAGGCGGCAATTCTTTTATATCAATTAGTATATTGGCATCATATATTTTTTTTATTTCTTTATGCCAATTTGTAGAGGAATCATTATCTACTCCAATTTCTCTAATAGATTTCTTTAAAATATCTTCTGTTACATCTTTAATCTCTATAATTTCTGACGAATAAATATTCCCCTCATCATCATATATTTCAACTTCTTTTGATGGTAAGAATATTTGAGTTTCTAAAAGTTTTCCTCTTGCATAAGGAAGTAGATTGTATACTTGAAATTGGAAATTATCTTTAACTGGAATCTTGGTGCTTATTTCTCTAAGCTTCAACTCCGCTAATGAGGTAGAAAGATTCTTGGCTTCTATGAATCTATGTTCTACATCCCTATTAGTTGCATCTGAATTACACATTCCAATACTATCATGGGCGGAGTTATCTAGCATAAGTTTCCAAATCTTTTCTAAAACTTTGTCTTCATACCTAAATCCAAGACTGTATGCTATAGAAAGTATTGGCTCGACTATATTCTGAATATAGTTTTCCATTCTATTGTTCATTATTTTCAAATCTGCTCTAGTTGAAAAGATGCTTTTGTGAGTTCTTGAATACTGCCCAAAAGTTAATTCACCTTTATATCTTTCAAAGTCCATATTGGACTTTTCAAGCTCTATTAATCCTTCTTCTATAGACATTATTTCAAAATCAATATCTGGCAGCACTTCTCTAGCTGTGTTAATTATTTGTGGTAAATTTTTTCTAATAGGTTTTTGATCTTCCCCATTAAATAATAGTATTAATCCTGTATCATACTTATCCTCTAATTTATCTATAGTCTTTAGCATAAATTCTTTAATTTCCTCTGGATTCTCTGGTGGATAACCAATGCTCCCATAGGCATAGATATTGTGGACAAATACCTCATCTCCATTTGGAGAACTCCAATAAAACTCACCTTTTTTAACTAATCTATCAGCAATGCCTCTTCTAAATGTTGCATATTTGAATCCAAATCCACGATAAATCTGAGGCATTTGTTCACTCATTCCAAAGGAATCAGGTAAATAACCAACTTCCATAGTTCTTCCAAGTTCTCTAGCTTTACGAGTACCATAGAGTAAATTTCTTATTAACGATTCTCCAGACACTACCAGCGTATCTGGTTGGGTGTACCAAGGTCCAGTAATTAATCTATTGTCTTTTACTAATTTTTTAACTCTATTTTCCATATGGGGGTTCATCATTAAATAATCTTCTATAATTGAAGTTTGCCCATCAAGTACAAAACACTTGAATTCTTCATCTTTTTCTAAATGTTCGATGATTTCATTGAAATTATGGAGAGAATAGATCATAGATTTAGATGATGTAAAATACCATTCCCTATCCCAGTGAGTATGGGGAATTATACCTATTTTTAATTTTTTCATTTTCTCCTCCTTTTAAAAAAGAGAACCAAAAGGTTCTCTTTAATTTTAATCCTATTCAAAAACTTCTAGCTTCCCTTTTTCTATAAGTTTATTTCTATAGAATACATTGATTACTGCAATTAAAATTGAACCTACTGTAAGCCCTATGATGTATGGGATTATACCATCAATTAATGGCCATGCCCATATAGCTGATTCTGGAAACCATTGTACCGCTCCTAGGAATATGGCTGTTACTGATCCTATTACTGAACAAACTACATATAAAGGAATTACAAAGCTAGGTCTTTCTAAAGCGAATGGAATAGCACCTTCCGATATTCCCATAAATGCTAAGAATATAGATGTTTTTCCTGCCTGATAAAATTGTTTATCATATACTCTTCTGCCTACTAATTTTTTATCTATAAGAGTACTTAGTCCAAGACCTATAGATGGAGTGACTATTGATATTACCCTTGCAGTAATAGGAAGGGTTTTTTCCAAAGTAAATGCAGTTGCTACAAATCCTGCTGCTTTATTAACAGGTCCTCCTAAGTCAAAGGCCGTTGTAGCTGAAAGTATTATTGCATATAGCATTTCTCCTGTTTTACCTGCAGAAGCAAGCAGGCTCTTTATAGCATTATTTAAAGCACCGCCAATTGGAGTTACGATATATATCATTGCTATTAGTGTAAACAGTGCTGCCAATAATGGAATTAAAAATGTAGTCTTAAATGCTAGCCAACTATGAGGCACTTGGATTTTTTCATTTAACCATTTTACAAAATATCCAACAGCAAAGGCTATTATTATACCTCCTAGAAACCCTGAAGCAACTGGAGGTACAGATTGCCATGCCCCATCTACAAATTTTAACATAGCCACTGGTTTATTTGCTACATATCCTCCAATAAACCCTCCGATTAAGGCTGTTTTCCCTCCAATAGAATTAGCTGTAAATGCCGCAAACATTGGTACTGCAAATCCAAACAATGTAAACCCAAAAGATGACATTACATCTGATATTTTTAATAATGTTTCATTAAATCCTACAAATTGTCCTGTGGCTAATGCATCTGCTATAGATAATGATGGATCGATTCCTAAGATAACATATGGTATAACTTGCGAAAATGCACCAATCAACCCACCCATTATCAATATAGGTATCATGTAGGATATACCAGTCATTATATGACGGCTTATTTCTGTCCAAATTGATTTTTCTCCACCCTTTAGAACTTGGCTATTGTCATTTCCTTGGGCATTAGTCTTATCATTTGATGATCCTACAACTCTTTTTTTAATTGCCATTAGAATTCTCCTTTCTTTAAATTCCTAAATCATCTTCAATTTCCTCAATAATTCCTTTTGGGTTTTTGATTGCATCTTGTAGACCAACTTCGTAAATTTCATAGCCTTCAAATCTCTCCATTCCATCAGGAGTTATAGCTACTGCATGAATAATAATGTCTGCATCCCTAATATCCTCAGGGGTAAGTCTATTTTTTATACCGTCTGAGCCTTGAGTCTCAATTTTTACATCATAACCTTTTTCTTTAGCTGCTTGCTCCAATGCTTCTGCTGCCATAAATGTATGGGCAAGCCCCATGGTACAAGCACATAGTCCAACAATTTTTTTTGACATATTATCTCCTCCTTTTATGAATTTAATGCTTCCATAATCATTTCATATACCAATTCAACATCTTTTGAATCCTTTAAGGTAGTCTTGAAATCCTCCTTAACTAGTTTTCTTGATATCTTTGAGAGCATGGTCAAATGTATATTGTCCTTGTTCTCTATAGGAGTTAGAAAAGAGATTATAACTTTTATCCTTTCTCCATCCCAGTCAATAATATTTTCTGGTTTTATAACCAGTACTACAGGAATATCGATGGATTGAGATTTAGTATGTGGTATAGCTATTCCATCTCCAATAGCTGTATTGCACTCCTTCTCCCTGCTCCATAAATCTACTTTGGTTTTCTCTTTATCGTTAGATATACCTAGTTCTTCTGCCTTAAGAGCAATGAAGTCTATGGCTTCTTCTTTAGTTTTTATATTGGCATCAAATATTACGTACTCTCTTTTAAATGTTTTCAATGTCTACTACTCTCCTTAAATTATTAAACTATAATGTGAATTACTTATTATAATTGTACCATCGGGAAATCGTTTTATATTAGATATTTTTACCGATATATCGGTAAACTAAGATTATATTAAAAAACAGCGGAAAGCCCTCTTATATATAAGAGGGCTTTCCGCCGTAAAATAACTTACAAAGCAATATATTAATATTATTTTTTATTTTCCACATATTCCTGAATTTTTTTCATCAATGGTTTTGCTTTTTTTATAGCATCGCCTACAGAAACTTTGACTACAGTACTACCTTTGAACCTGTCCATATTTTTTATTCCCATATCTTTTGTTATTATGACTATATCTGCCTCTGCAACATCTTCTTTAGTCAATTCATTTTCAATGCCAATAGAACCTTGAGTTTCAACCTTTATTTCAATACCTGCTTCTTTAGCTGCCCTTTCTAAAGCTTCTGCTGCCATATATGTATGAGCAACTCCCGAAGGACAGGATGTAACTGCTACTACTTTCATATTTTTCACCTCATCTATTCTACATTCATTTTAACATATTTTATTCAAAACTAATATCTATTTCGTCTATATCATCACCAGCAGCTGACACTTCTTCAACTGGTTTCTTCAGTGTATTAACCACAAAAGCTGTTACTGCTACTCCTATTAAAGTGGCTATAATATAGCTAATTCTATTGCTTACTACTGGTAGTACAATCCAACCACCCCATGGAGCATTATTTGCTGCTCCTAATAGAAGTGACACCACTGAACCAGCTGCTCCACCTACTACTATTGAAGGAATAACTCTCAATGGATCTGCTGCTGCAAAGGGTATAGCTCCTTCTGTGATTCCTATTAATCCCATAATCAAAGCTGCTTTACCACTTTCCCTTTCTTCAGCTGTATACTTCTTTGGAGCCAAGAAAGTAGCTAAGGCTAGTCCTAATGGTGGTACACATATAGCAACTCCTGTTGCAGCCATTAGCTGAGGATTTGTAGGTATCATACCTACTGAGAAGAAAAATGCTGCTTTGTTTACAGGACCACCCATATCAAACGCTATCATTGCTCCTAATATAATACCGAGTATAACTTTACTTACATCGGACATAGAGCCAAGCCATGTTTCTAAACCAGTCATAATACTAGCTATTGGAGCTCCTATAACCCACACAATTAGTCCACCAACTACTAAGGTTCCTATTAAAGGAATTATAAATATAGGCATTACTGAACGCATTACTGCTGGAACCTTTATTTTCTTTAAAAGATAAACAACTATGCCAGCTAATATGCCAGCAACAATGCCACCTAAAAATCCTGCTCCTACTTGATTAGCCAAATATGCACCAATCATTCCAGGTGCAATACCAGGTCTATCAACCATTGAAAACGCTATGAACCCACCTAATACAGGTATAAATAATGCCATTCCTGCTGAACCTATATCCCATACATCTTTTAATATACCAGCTTCTGGTACCTGTGGCTGACCTGATAGCATTACCGATAATGCTAATAATACTCCTCCTGCGACTACAAAAGGAATCATGTAAGATGAACCAGTCATTAAATGCTTTCGCATATCTTTAAGTAAGTCCGTCATATTTTTAGCCTCCTCTAAATATTTTTTATTATTTGTTTGATTATTCATGTAACATTGTGAGAATTTTCAAACATTTATCTCCGCATCATTTCCTCATCGCATTATAATGAAACCAATATACTTTAAATTTTTATGTTATTTTAAATTTAATTACATTCACAAAATATACTATTAAATAATTCCATAAGTCTTTCTTCATCATTTACTTCTATAAGTTGTTGCCTAAATTTCTCATTCATTAACTTCCTTGATAATAAAGCTAGTATTTTCAAATGTTCATTCGTTGCAGCTTCTTCAGGTACTGCCAAGGCAAATACCATTTTTACTTTTTCTCCATCAAGGGATTCCCATTCTATACCTTCAGCTTTTCTTCCAAAAGCTACCGTAGGTATTTTTACAGCTTTACATTTTCCATGGGGAATAGCTATTCCAAAGCCAATTCCAGTAGTGGAAAGCTTTTCCCTTTTTAAAACTTCTTCTATATAAAAATCACAACAATTTAGTCTCTGTTCTTTGTCCATTAGTAGAGCTAATTCTTTTATAACTTCATCTCTATAATTACCTTCTAATTCTAATTTAATTAGATTTTTGTTGATAATATTCTCCATCTAAATCATCCTTTCCCTTTAATACATAGTAAATTTCTTGGGGAGTTTTTTTGTTTCTTATGTCCATTAAAATCTGTTCATCATCTAACATAGAATAAAACCCTTTGAAAAAATTACGGGTAACGCTTCCTGCCCCAAATTTTAACGCTAACATAAATATGATATCTACTTGTTCACCACACCAATCAATAGGGTCTTTCAACGTAGCTAGAACAATAGCAGGTTTTTTCACAAACTCTTGCTTTCCATGAGGGATAGCTACCCCCTTGCCTACAGCAGTAGAGGTGATGCTTTCCCTATCTAAAGCTGAATGTATAAATCCTTTATAAACTAAATCTTTTTTTACAAGTAATTTACCTAATTCCTTAATCAATTCTTCTTTGCTATCTATATTTATATTAGCCAATATTAAATTCTTATCAAATAAATCATTGTTTTCCATTTGTAGAGAACACCAATTAAATTTTGTAGTACTTTCTATGTTCCCAATATATTTAGTTATATTCTTAATATCTTCTTCCGTTACAAATACGCTGGTTACTATTGTAGGTTTTGACTCATATTCAAGAGGTACAGTTGAAATTATAATATCAAAATCTACAGATTTCATCTTATTTAACTCAAGTACTGAAGTAACTTCAACTATTTCTAATTCTGCAATCTTTTTTTCAACCTTGTGGCTATCAATTGAGCAGTGCCTATACCACTACTGCATACGACAACAACCCTCGCTTTTCTACTTTGCCTTTCTAAGGCTGCCCCTATATGAATAGCTATATATCCTATTTCTTCTTCTGTTACCCTCAATCCAAAATGCTTTTCGAACAGCACACTTGCTGCCCACGAAGCGCCAAATATACTAGGATACTTTTCCTTAATTTCAGTTAATAGTGGGTTTCTAATGCGAAGCCCATACTTTAATCTATTGATAGTAGGTCTTAGATGTAAAACTAACCCAATCAACAATCGTTCATCCTCTGTAAAATCTACAGATAAGATATTTCCTATTAATAAAATAATTTCATTTGCTAATTTAACTATACTTAAATCCATATCATCTAATAAATCGTTAGTGATATCATCCACTAAATAGGTATTTTCTTGGATCTTTGCTCCTAATATATGAAGGGAAATATATCCTACTTCCGCTTCTGGAATAGCAATTCTAAACTCTTCTTCAATTTTACCAGCAATCCATTCTGCTATTTCATATTCCTTTTTTCCCTTTATTACTTCTAACTGTTTTTTATCCATTTCAATGTCTTTTTTGTGCTTTAGTCTTTCCATACTAATGGCAATATGGATTAATAAACAGGTAAATGCCTCGTCAGAAAATAGATAACCCATTTTTTCTTCAGCTTGTCCAATTATTTCTCCTATCTTTTGAAAATCTATATCGGGAATTAATTGTTTGACATTATTATAATCCATACAGCTTTTTACACCATTGTCATAATTTTTTTGTTGATTATTGATGACTTTCTTAATTCCCTCATCTTTTTTCAAAGCTACTAATATTTCCGCAGCAGCTTTTCTCCAATTGGATTCTGTACCTAAAATTTCTATTCCACACTTTTGTTTTCTATTCAATTTAAGTTCATATTGATCTAGCCATTTCTCCACATCTTCCAAATCTCTGTATATTGTAGCTCTAGTTACATATAACTCATCTGCAAGCATTTGCATGGTAATGGACTCTGGAGCCCTAAGAAGTCTCTGTATAATATAAAATTGTCTTTCCTTTGAAGACCAAGGTTCTATATAATCACAATCTTTGATAACTAACTCCTTTATAAATTGTCTTGAACATTCATCTGCATATAGCCATGTACCAACCCCTGGCTTTTTTTCAATTTTTATATTGCTATAGGGAAGTAAAAACTCTTCTATCCTATCTAAATCGTTTCTTACTGTTTTATTAGAAACATCTAACAGCTTAGAAATTTCACCAATAGTAATTGGTGATTCTTTATTTAGTAAGATATTTAAAATTTCTCTTTGTCTTTCTGATAAATTTTCTCTCATCTTTACCCCCAACTTCATACTCCAAATACAAATGTTCATTAAATATGTTTTTGTTTGATATGTTAAGATTACTACATAATATGAGTATTTTCAACGGTTTAAAAGTCCAAATCCCTTACACAACAATGTGTCATTTTTGTATAATATATTCTTTCCCCTTTAGCTTAGATAGTACATGGTTTTGATTCTCTATAATTTCATAATGAAAATATCTATACATTAAACTATATTAATCTTATATTTATTTAATTTTGATACTATGGCTTGGGATGGCTCTTCTTCAGTTATTATGGTATGAACTTGATTAATATGAGCAAATTTATATGTTCCTTCATAAAAAAATTTTATATTTTCCATTACCAATATGACTTCTTTTCCGATATCTATAATTGCCTTTTTTGTATTTCCATCTTCAATATTAAAAGTACTTATGCTGTTTTCCTTTATATCTACACCACAGCTTCCAATGAAAACCTTTTGTGCTTTATACTTCTCTATAGCTTCTATAGTTGCAGAGCCTACAAATCCTCCTACATTTTGATATAATATGCCTCCTGGACAGATAACCTGAATATTTGATTTTCCCGATAAATTATATAAGATATCAATTGAATTAGATATGACGGTTATTTCCAATCGGGATTCAGCTAACATTTGAGATAATATAATATTTATAGAAGATATATCCAAAAAAATTGTTTCTTTATCTTTTATCAAGCTAAACGCCTTTTGAGCAATTTTCCTTTTATCCTTAAGGTTTTCTTCTTTTCTTTCGCCTACCATTGTAAATTGAGGAATCTGCTTTTTCAATATTGCTCCCCCATATATTCGTTCAATTAGCTTATCATTTTCTAATAATTTTAAATCCTTTCTAATAGCATCTTCCGATACGTTGAACATTTTACTAAGGTCTTTTACTACAATTCTCCCATCTTCATATAGAATTTCCATAATTTTATCCAATCGTTCCTTTGGTAACATTCCATCACCTTCATTTTATTTATTGTTCTTTATCATTTAAAATTATATATCATTACTATTTAGTTTACAAGAATTAGATAAAATGCCTATATCCAAAATAATTAACTGATAATAAGTATGTTATTCTTATTTTTGCATATTGCAAATTAAACTTAAATAGGTTAAAATGATAGCAAACAATAAAGAACAATAATTATTTTTTATCATTTCAAAGAGGTGATAATGTGAAAAAAAGCACTGAAAGGATTAATGGTTTACGAGAACAACTATTTAAAAACAAAAGGGAAATTTCCTTAGAAAGAGCTAGGCTATACACGGAAAGCTATAAGGAAACTGAAGGAGAACCTCAAATAATCAGAAGGGCAAAAGCTACTGCCCATATATTAGATAATGTAAAAATAGTAATCAATAAAGGTGAACTTATAGCTGGAGGAAGAACAGTGAAGATGAGGTCTGGAATTGCTTCTCCAGAGATGTCACCTTATTGGATTTTAGAAGAACTAGATACTATATCCACAAGACCTCAGGATCAATTTTTTATTTCTGAAGAAGATAAGAAATTATATCGAGAAGAGTTGTATCCCTATTGGAATGGCAAATCTCTTAAAAATTTTGTTAATGACAAAATTGATGATTCAGTTAAAGAAGCCATCCAAAATGAAATTATAAAACTAAATCAAACCGATAAAGGTCAAGGTCATATAATCCCTTCTTTTGATAAGGTTTTAAACAAAGGACTAGACTACATGATCCATGAGGCAAATAATCTTTTAAAGAAGAATCCAGAAAATGACTTTTATAGTGCAGTTCTTATAACCTTAAAAGCTACTCAAAGGCATATTGAGCGTTATGGTCAGTTAGCTAAACATATGGCGGAAAAGGAAAAGGAAGAAAACACTCAAAAAGAACTATATGAAATCAGTAGAATTTCATATAAAATTGCTAAAGATAAGCCAGATAGTTTTTATGAAGCTTTACAGCTATTTTGGTTTATAAACATAGCTCTCCAATACGAGTCTAATGCTAGTTCAATTTCTTCTGGGAGATTTGATCAATATATGTATCCCTTTTATAGACATTCTATCGATGAAGGTATGGATATTGAATTTGCTAAAGAGCTGTTGAGATGCTTATGGTTAAAAATGAATGATGTAATATTGTTAAGGTCTCAAGATAGTGCTAAATATTTTGCAGGATTTCCTACAGGATACACTATAATATTAGGCGGAGTCCATAGGAATGGAAGGGATGCTACCAACGAACTATCCTACTTAGTCCTTGATACTTATAGTGATATAAGATTACCCCAACCTAACCTAGGCGTTAGAATCCATGAAAAATGTCCCAGAGAATTTTTAATTAAGGTAGCTGAAACCATTAGATTAGGAACAGGCATACCCCAAGTTTTCAATGATGAAGTGATTATACCCGGATACCTTAACAGGGGAGTATCTCTTGAAGATGCGAGGGATTACGCTGTTGTAGGCTGTGTTGAGCTTTCAATCCCTGGCAAGACCTATGGACTCCATGATATTGCTCTATTTAATCTATTGAAGGTATTGGAAATTACATTAAATAATAATAAAGGAGACTTTGAATCCTTTGACCACTTACTTGGAGAAATAAAAAATAATATATCCAAATATGTAGTTCTTATGGCAGAAGGTTCAAATATTGTAGATAAAGCTCATGGAGATTTTGCTCCTACTCCTCTACTATCTTCTTTCATAGAAAATTGTACTGAGGCAGGAAAAGATGTATCTCAAGGAGGAGCTAAATATAATTTTTCAGGTGTCCAAGGAATAGGAACTGGTAATTTAAGTGATTCCCTCTATATTATTAAAAAGGTAGTCTTTGATGATAAGGAGATGACTCTTCCTGAATTGGTTAAAATATTAAACGAAAACTACCAAAATAATGAAATACTGCGTCAGAAGTTTATTAATAAATACAGTAAATATGGAAACGACATAGACGAAGTCGATTATTTAGGCAGCGATATACTTGCCTATTATTGTAGAGAGGTCGCAAAGTATACAAATGTTAGGGGCGGAATGTTCCAACCTGGTTCCTATACGGTTTCTGCTCATATTCCTCTTGGTGAAGCAGTAGGTGCTACTCCAGATGGCAGACTCTCTAAAGAACAGTTAGCAGACGGCGGTCTATCTCCTATGGTAGGAAGAGATACAAAAGGACCAACAGCAGTCCTAAAAAGTGTAAGCAAACTAGATAACTACTTGACTACTAATGGCAGCCTTCTAAATATTAAACTCAGTCCTTCCACATTAAAAGGTCAAGAAGGCATCCATAAATTTATTGGATATCTATATGGCTTTATGAGGTTAAAAATACAACATATTCAATTTAATGTAGTTTCTGTTGATACTTTAAAAGATGCACAAAAGCATCCTGAAAAATATAAAAATTTAGTAGTTAGGGTTGCAGGATATAGTGCTATATTTATAGACCTTAATAAGTCTATCCAAGATGATATTATCAATAGAACAGAACATATATTATAAATCCTTAGGATGTGAAACAATGAAAAACAATTTCATTTTCAATATTCAAAGATACAGCCTTCATGATGGTGGAGGCATAAGAACAATAATATTTTTTAAAGGCTGCAATTTGAAATGTCCTTGGTGTTCAAATCCAGAATCTCAAAGTTTTGAACAGGAACTATTTAAAAGAGAATCGCTGTGTATTAAATGTAACGGTTCTAATTGTCATAGCTGCACCATTGTTCCTGAACAATGTCCAACTGGAGCTTTAGAGATTGTTGGAACAGAAATGTCTTTAGATGAGATCATACATGAAGTTAAAAAGGATATGATTTTCTATGAAAGTACCTCTGGAGGCGTAACCCTTTCTGGAGGCGAACCTTTATGTCAAGGGGAATTCATAGTGGACCTTTTGAAAGGTTTAAAAGCATTAGGAATACATACTGCTATTGAAACCGCCGGATTTAGTAAGTGGGAAGTATTGGATAAGGCATCAGACTATTTAGATTTAGTGCTATTCGACCTTAAAATTATGGATAGAAAAAAATGTTTGAAAATTGTTAATGCAGACATGGATGTAGTTAAAGATAATTTTATGAGATTAACGGAAAAAGGAGTTAATATTATACCTCGTATCCCACTTATTCCAGATTTTACTATGGACGAGGATAATATAGAGGCTATTTCAGATTTTGTATCATCCCAAGGCTTAAAAGAAATTCATCTGCTCCCTTTTCATCAATTTGGCAGCAGCAAATATGATAGCTTAGATAGAAAATATGAGTTAGAAAATATAACTCCACCTACAGATGAGGAAATAGAAAATATTAAAAAGTATATGGAAAAAAGAAATCTTTATGTAATCATAGGTGGTAAATAATAAACTTAAAAATAGGAGGAATGAATATGTTAATTTTACTTGACACTGCTAATATTGAAGATATTAAAAAAGGTATAGAATACTACCCTATTGCTGGAGTAACTACTAATCCAACTATTGTATCTAAAGAAAAAACCGACTTTTTAAAATTAGTTAAAGATATTAAAAATGTAATTGGTGATAATAGATGCCTTCATGTTCAAGCTTTGGGTATGAAAGCAGAGGATATTGTTGAGGAAGCATTGTATCTAAACAAAATATTAGGCGAAAATATATACATTAAAATTCCCGTTATTCCAGAAGGTATAAAGGCTATGAAAATACTCCATGAAAAAGGTATAAAAATAACAGCTACGGCTGTAATTACTCCACAGCAAGGACTAATTGCAGCTATGTCAGGGGCCTCCTTTATTGCTCCTTATGTTAACAGAATTGATAATATATCTGGCAATGGCATAAACGTAGTTAAAGAAATTTCACAGCTTCTTAAAATTCATGGTCTAAATTCTAAAATTTTAGCTGCAAGCTTTAAAAATGTAGAACAAGTTCATAAAGCTAGCCTTGCTGGTGCTCAATCCGTTACCATACCATTAAACATATTAGAAAATTTACTATATCATCCTTTAACAGATAGCAGCGTTGATAATTTTATTAAAGACTGGGAAAATGTATACGGAGAAGGAAAAAGAACTAACAACCTATAGAATCACCCCTTTATCGAAAAGATAAAGGGGTTTTTCAAACTTAGTGTAATCCTTTTGTTCTAAGTTAATATAAAAAAAGAGCACCTAAGTGCTCTTAGAATGTCAATGTCCCTTTATCGTCTTTTATAATCTGAAGTATTTTTTCTTCTCTACCATTTAAGGCGTTTATATATACTATAAAATCTGCATCTCTATATTTTCCTTTAAATTCATAACATAAGACTTCTTCTTTACCAGCAGGTATAATGGTTAATCTTTCAGAGTTTATGTCGAAGTCTATTTTTACTTTACCTCTTGCTTCTTCTAGGGTTATATTTGGCTTCTTAATATCCCTTGTGTGATGGTTTAAGTAATAAGCCGATGCATCAAACCCTACTACTTCTCCATTATCTAAGGCTACTTTAACTTTAATTAAATCTGGATATATAGTTACATCATCTTCCTTGTAGACAAAGTTAAACAATACAGTTCCATCATATTTTAAATAGTAGTTAGGCTCCATACCATCAAAGCCTTTACTTTTAAGATATTCTAAAGCCTTTTTTTGAGCCTCTTCTATGGTTAAACCACCTTTGGAAACAGGTCTTGGATTTGCCATCCATAATACCTTCCCACCCTTTCTTGATACTCCCATGTATACAGCAAGTTCTTTAGAAGTATTAGTTGGATATAGATTAAAGGTATAGGACGGAATTCTCACCTCCGATGCATTCTTTCCTTCTTCGAAGGCAGTTATTTGTCGAACTCTATTAGTTCCAAAAAAATCTTTCGCTATCTTTTCTGCTTCCTTTTTCGATACTTCATTACCATCTAAGCCTAAAGGCTTCCTATTTATCATTTGGTCTGAAAAAGGACCATCATATATCAATTCAGGCGTTTTACCTATGTTTTTCTCTATACTTCCTATACTAGCAGTGAATATTTTCTCATTACCCTCTTTAACTTTTGTATTTTGACGCCTATTTAAACTTCCAAATACAAAATTCTTGTCTGCTAACTCAGATTGAAGCTTTGCTAGTTCGTTGTTAAATGTAGCAGAGTTACCCTGAAGATTAGCTAAAGTCTCTCTTTGCTTATTTGTAAGAGGATCTCCCTTCAAGTGGGTATTAATTAAGTAATAACTATAATCCGCTACTTGGTTTAAGAACTTTTCTGTTTTAGCTGTCTCTGCGTGAGTTATAGGCATTTGACTCAGCTTATCTTGTGCAAAATATGCCTCACTCATAATCTGGGAGAGAAGCAAAACGTTTTGATCTCTTGATTCAGAGAGTAAAGCCTTGGACAAATTAACTTGAACGTTCTCCACATGCTTCTTAACATCAAAGAACAATCTTTGGTAATGATTTTCTAACGATACTCCGAGCTGATTCTTAGTTGTATATTCATTATAGCCCCAAACTAATGCGATTACGAGGGCTAAGCCTAGCACAGTTGGTGCTATCCACCACCATCTTTTCCTATCCATATTATCACCTCCTATATTCCAAACCAGTGTTTGCCAATTTTTAATGTAACCTTTCTTGACCAAATCCACCTACTTGTAGCCGTAGCTGGATTCCAGTAGTAAAGGCAGCCATAGCTAGGATCCCACCCATTTAATGCATCCCTAGCTGCTTTTATGGAGTCTTTATCAGGAGTTAAATTTATTTGTCCATCAGCTACTGCAGTAAAAGCCAAAGGCTGATATATTACTCCTGCTACTGTATTTGGAAAAATTGGGCTTCTAACTCTATTCAATATTACTGCTCCTACTGCTACTTTGCCTATATAAGGCTCTCCTCTTGCCTCTCCATGAATTGCTCTTGCTAACAGGTATTCATCACCTGTTCTATTTATTCCTTGAGCAGAAGCTGGTGCTGCTGTACCCGCTAAGGTTATTCCTAAAGCCGCTGCTGTACTAGGTCCTACTACCCCATCTACCGCTAACCCATTCTTTGCTTGAAATCTTCGCACTGCTCTATAAGTTTCTGCTCCATATACGCCATCTACATCTCCAATTAGATATTTCCACTTTACCAATTGCCATTGAACATTTTTTACATCTTGCCCCTGGCTACCCCAATAGAGAATTCTTGGTGCAAGAAAATCATTGTATCTACTTCCTGCTTCTCCTACATTAACCTCTGGTTCGTAAAACATAAGTATGGATAAGAAAGTCAGAACAAATATCATTGTTATTATGGTAAACTTTTTCAAATAGTTACCTCCTTTCATATTTGTTGGGTTTCTATATTTTTTGTAAAAATACAAAATTTATGCAATAAAATAAAAAAAGCTTTAATTTGATTATTATTCTAATTACAACCTTTAAAATATTTCCTTTAAATTCCATATTCTCTAAAATAATAAAGGCTGCTACTGGCTCATAGTTTCAGTAGCAGCTTTTATTAATATTTTTTTGCAAATCGTTTAGCAAAATTAACTTTTGTTTTTTCTAGTGTTTCTACTATTTTAGATTTTAATACTATTGGTGGTTCTTTATCAGATAGGAGAAGATTTATTTCTTCTTCTGTCAATACCTCTTTTAGATTCTTTTCTGCATTACTAGCATTACTGTGGCTAATGTCGACAAAACATAAGGGAGGAAACATAACACACCACCAGTTTTTGCCTTTACCCTCTCCTATAGTTACCTGCAGTGTTTCATATTCCCCTGAGGGGAAAGTGATATTGCCATATTTTCTTGTAGGAAAATCCTTCCTACCTAAAAATACTTCTACAGGAAAATCCTTGCCTTCTTTTTGAATTATATTCTGTGCTATGTTTTTTATATTGTCTAAATTGTTTTCAACTATATCTCTGGTTTCATCTAAAGATTTGCTATGGGCAAATTGATCTCCCATTTCTTTTAATATTTCATCCCTTATCTTTAGCTTTAAAGCCTGATCTTCCTCTTTATCGCTATTGGCCTTTATATGAAATCGGATTATCTGGTCTTTAAAACTATCTATATGGGTTTCCTTACTGACTAGATAAGGATAGATTATGTAAGAAAAAGAAATAATTAATAATGACAGACTTAGAATTAATTTTTTATACTTCATTTTAATTCCTCCTAAATTCTTTTTTTCTTGCATTATTAATTATTTCCTATCTTTGTTTTTTTATACCAAATATATGGGACAAAAAGGATAGTCTCTACTGTAACTATTTTGTTAAACCCGTTCTCTTCATCTTTACATCTACTTTTACATTAAATTGAACTTCCGGGAATATATGATCCCATTTATCTTTTATATCTTCCCATACTTTAGGCTGAAATTTACTTAGATGTTCTCCAATACCTATTATATCTGCATTATATGTATGTTGGATTAAATCTATAGTTTCTTCTATTTCTCTTTTTAGTTTCTTTTCAATAGCCTTTTCCATTTCCCTTAAAGTTTCATCACTATAGTCAGTTAGATGTTCTTCCAAAATATATTCTTGCAGATATCCTTCTGTACGCAGAAATATATCTACGTTTATTGTCTCCCCTGCTGATATTTTTTTCTTTGACTTACTATTTGAAATTTTATAGGATATCATAGTATCCTTATATGGAGCATCTATTAACTCGACTTTTGTATCATTATTTATCAAACTTATTGCTCTATTTTGTACTTGGCTTATCCAACCTATAAATTCATAATTTTTAAGTATTGCCCCTCCAAATATTTTAATTTCATTACCCTTTACACTTATCCTTGGAACAATAGTTACTCCAGCAGTGTCTATGTCTCTAATGGTTTCGTTTAACGTTGATGGAGTAAATCTACTGGCAGATCTATTATCCTTTAAGATATTATAAATGGTCCCATCGGTTATTTGATCCTGTGGAGGTGTTGCTTTTAGAACATCTTTAGCAGTACCTTCTGCTACTAAAATTTGAACTTTACTGTTTATTTTAGTATCTCTATTCAATCCATCCATAGTCTTCTTTACTAGATTGCCTTGTTTCGCTAAATCCTCTCCTATTACTAATACCTTTAGATGTTTATAATAAAAAGGATATTGTACTTGAACACTAAATTCTCTACCTGCTTGAAAAACACTATCACTAGGGATTGTAAGCACAAATTTTTTCGTTTTTTCGTTGGCATTTTTTCCTATAGAGTTTATATTGGGATATACATATGTAACTATATATCTCTGTATTTTACTTTCTGGATTAGAATCCACTCCTATACTAGATACAAATAACCTTTGATTGATTTCCTCCATATCCCAACAGCCAGATAGAAAAATAGCTAATATCATAAATAAAATGAGAAGGATTTTTCTTTTCATGCTTTTTTCCTCCCTTTTTTCACATAAGCTGCAATAAAAATAACTGTTGGCATGATAATTATTGAAACTATAGCAAAATAATTTAATATATTTTGAAAACCTTCATATAACTGAAACAAATTGTCTGGAACCAAGGATATTATATATACAATTGGCAATATAGGGAATATAAAAATTTTATGAGTTTTAGTCTTAAATAGATCAGAAAGTATTACTCCTGAAGCATAAAGAGCAGGAGCTACAGTACCGAATATTACCATAATCCATGTAGCCATTACTATTCCATCTAGGTTTTCTAAAAAATATCCGGGTAAATCAACACCTCTAATAACTGCTAATCCAGGCCAAATCTCCCTTTTTAATTGTTTTATACCAAATTGAGATAAAGTCACAAAGAACATGATTAAATATACTACAGCAACTAGAAGCATACCTTTCAAACTATACTTTAATGTCTCTTGCTTATTTTCTACATACGGGAGAAAGAAATACAGTAATTCATATCCTGCAAAACTAAAAAATATTGACCATACGCTTTTGGGAATTGCCTTGAAATTTACATTAAATAAAGGAAAAATATTGGTGAGATCTGCGTTGGGTAAATTTACTAATAATTGAAATATGGTAAATCCAATTATAATAGGATATATTATTAAAGCCATCCTAGCTATATCTTCAATTCCACCTCTAGCTATATAGGATATGGATAATAACATAGTTATTATTATAATTTCTGCAGGTGTAGTTTCCAATAAATATACCCTTATAATTTCTGCTATACTCCTATGCATATAAGCTAAAAAAAACATTAAATATACTAAAAATACAATCAAGAATATTTTAGATATTATAGGTCCTAAAGCTTCCTTAATGATTTCAAAGAAATCTTTGCCTGGATAAAGCTTAACAGTCTTATCTATCATAACCATGAAAGGTATTGTGACTAATGCACATATTACTATGGCAATCCATCCACTATTATCCAGCTTCATAGCTGTAGTGCTAGGTAAAGACAATATACTTACTCCAATGATAATGGTAATAACTAATGCTTTTATTTGCTCACCTGAAATTTTGTTCTTTTTATCCATATAATCACCTTATTCTAAGCCTTCTTTTGTTCTTAGGAAATGTAAATGTAGGTCTAAACTGCAGTTTTTGAATTGGTGCTTTAATTAGCGTATCCTTTAAATCTCCTTCTTCCAATCCAAGCCCAGAGTATGGAGAAGTAAAAGGAATTCCAAAACTATTTAGTTTAACTAGATGGGTAGATAGTATGATTACACCTAACATTATTCCATACAACCCTAATATAGCTGCAAATATCATAAATATAAATCTCCACACCCTAAGTCCTGAAGCTAACTCATAACTAGGAAGCACAAAGGCTGAAATTGTAGTTATGGCTACTATGATTATCATAAGAGGACTAACTATTCCTGCTTCAACTGCTGCTTGCCCTATTACCAATCCTCCTACCAGCCCTATGGTAGTACCTATAGGTCCTGATATTCTAGTTCCAGCTTCCCTTATTATTTCAATGGTCAATTCCATTAAAAAAGCTTCTACCACTGCTGGAAAAGGAACGTTTATCCTACTAGCTGCTACATAATAGGTCAATCTGGTGGGGATAAGCCCAGGGTGAAATGAGGTTATAGCTATATACAAAGCTGGAGCCAATGCCGATAAAAATGCAGCTAATAATCTCAACAATCTTATTATGGATACGACAGTCCATCGGTTATAGTAATCTTCTGCTGATTGTAAAAGAGTACCTAATGTTGCTGGTACTATTAATGCAAAAGGGGTATTATCAACTACTATAACTATCCTGCCTTCGTAAAGGGCAGCTGCTGCAGTATCAGGTCTTTCAGTATTTTCTATTTGAGGAAATGGCGATGAGTAGTTATCCTCAATTAAATGCTCTAACATGGAGCTTTCCAATATTCCATCTATATCTACACTATTTAGTCTTTTATTTACCTCTTCTAATAGCTCATCGTTGACTATATCTTCAATATACATAATAGCTATATCCGTCTTGGACCTTGTTCCTACCTGCATATTCTTTACCTTTAGTTTTGGATCTCTAATTCGTCTACGGATAAGTGTGATACTAAACTTTGACGTTTCGTTGAAACCATCTCTAGGTCCTCTGACTACTGTTTCAGTTTGGGATTCATCAATACTCCTTACAGGCCATCCCCTTGTAGATAATATAAGGGCTTTATCTACTCCGTCGACTAACAAAACTGTTTCACCTGATAAAATGGAATCTATAATTTTATCTAGATTTTCTTCTTCATTTACATCTGGTACGGAAATTGCTTCTTTTGAAATAGCCTCCAATACCTTTGACTTAATTTTAGGCAAGTTGAAATCTTTCCATTCATTGGCTAAAAGCAAATCATTTATAGTGAAGTCACTTATCATCTCTTTATTTATCATCCCATCTGTATATATCAAGCAGGCTTCAACTTTATTAGAATCTCCTATTTCTATAAACCTATAAACTATATCATCACAATCTTTGAATATTTCTTTTAGAGTTTCTATGTTTTTATTTAAATCCTTCGAGATCATCTCTTTCATATATGCCTCCTAAATGATTTGTACAAATATAAACATGGCTATTCCTATTGCAATATAGGTGTAGGAAATAGCCTTTACTATTCCAAGTTCTTTGGTAGAACCTTTATCTTTAAGTTCAGTTCCATCTATAATTAGGCAAATCAATCCCATAAGTATTATGATTATAGATGTTAAATTGTTTAATATATTCTTGTACATTCCAAAAAAATTATACAAAAAACCCACTCCTTGTTAATTTACTAATTATAATTAACAAAAAGTGGGTTAATTATACAATTTAAACGGTCTTTGCTATAAATACATTCTTAATTCTTTTTTCCAACTCATTTTTGCATCTATATAGTTTTTCTTCATCATCGAATAGTCCAAATACAGTGGGCCCGCTGCCGCTCATCATACTTCCCAAAGCCCCATATCTTATCATATCCTTCTTTATTTCGTCTATAATTGGGTACTCCTTGATGACTACTTGCTCCATTACATTAGCCATATTTTCCGCCAATTTAGGAAGATTGTCGTCTTCAATGTACTCAAGCATTTTGTCTATATCTATTCTACTATTGATATCCTTTAAATTTAAATTTTCGTATACATAAGCTGTAGATATTGGTATGCCTACATTAGCTAAGAGAACCATCTTGTTTGAAAAAGATCTCAATTTAGTTAGCTTTTCTCCAATACCTTTTGCATGAGCTGTTCCTCCCATAATACAGAAAGGCACGTCTGCTCCAATTTCTAAACCTATATCTTTTAGCTCTTCATAAGAAAGGTTTAAATTCCATAATGTATTCAACCCTTTAAGTACAGCTGCTCCGTTAGCACTACCTCCTGCTAAACCAGATGCTACAGGAATCTTTTTATCGATGATAATATGAACCCCTTTATTGATACCTGTTTTCTCTACTATCTTTTCCCAAGCTTTATAAACCAAATTACTGTTATCTAAAGGTACTCCTTCGTGGTTACATTCTATCTTTATTCCTTTTTCTAATTCCTTTAATATTATTGTGTCCTTAAGATCAATTTGCTGCATTATGGTATTTAATTCATGGTATCCATCAGGCCTTCTATGCAACACATCTAAGGATAAGTTTATCTTTCCAAAAGCCTCTAAGATTATTTCATGCATTTTTATTTCTCCTTTTATAAAGTTGACGGATACATTATATCATAAAATAAATATGGATATTAAAAATCTACATCAATTTTCTTCTCAATAATTATCTTTTCTCCCGGCATCAAGGTAGATGGAGAGGTGATATTATTAGAGAGTATGATTTCTTCTACTGTGGTATTGTAGCGTTTAGCTATATCCCAAAGGATATCGTCTTTTTGTACCATGTATATGGTTATACTTGGTCTATTTCTTTTATCCACTAATTCTTCTGTTTCTTCTATTTCACTTATTATATTGATTTTTCTTTCTCTATTTATAAATACATGGTTTTTAACAGTTCCATTAATGACTAAAACATTGTCATTTAGAGTATAGTCTAATTCTTCTAAGCTGGTTTCCACATCTATGAGTATATCCCTATCTAGTTCATCTGCATTGATATAGGATTTAAAAGGTATTTCTTCTTTTAAAGTAGTTATTTCAAGATTTCCATCCTGTAGATAATATATATTTAAGGATAATACACCTTCTACCAATATTTTATCCTCTACATATTGATTATCTATTAAGCTAGGATTACCTTCAATTGCATATATTTCTTTAAATCCTTTGCCTTTCAATTCCTTTGAAACATTTTCTCTATCCACTATGTCCTTAATATTCTCCATTATGGATATTTCTTCTGTTTGTAAGTTTATCTTGTTGCTTGTAGAATAGGAATCAATGATTACTTCCTTTTCTCTTTGCTCATATAGTTTTCCTACAATCTTCACCTTTACCTCTAAGTCTATAATCTTTAATTGTCCTTCCAAGTCTTCCCTTAATTCATATTCTCCGTCTACTACTTCCATATTTAATTGGCATTTACAGTCTTTTTCAATTTCTCCCATCTCTAAGAAGTGGGTAAATGGAATCTCCTTCTTTATTGAATTTAGTTTGTTCCCTCCAAAATATATGAGAGAACATTCTACTACGCCCGATACGATTACTCTATCTGCTGAAATGCTAAATTCCTTTTCATAAGGGTGCATATCTACTTTAAGAACCTCTTCTATAGGAGGCATATTCTCCCCTACCTCGAAGGCTTCTTTTATTAGAGCATAGGATTCTTCCCTACCTAGTACATCATTGTATTTAATTTTTTCTTTTAATAGCTGAAGGTTTGCCCCTTCTTTTACTTCTTTAATTATTTCTACCAAATTAGTTTGTTCAACTTTTCCCCATAGATTTATAAGGGCTTTTAGGGAAACCTTTCTTTCGCCATTCAGTTCATACTCTATATATTCTAAGCTAGATTTTACTTCTCCAGACATTTCTTCATTTATTCCTTCTATCTCTATTTCTTCTCTAAAGTCACTGTTGGTCTCTAAGGCATATATATTTAGTTCTTCTTCATTGGATTTGTATACCACCTTAAATTTTACTAAACCGTTCACAAGAATTTTATCTTTTATGATCTTGGTACTTAATATCTCAACCTTCCCATCTGCCCAGAGAATATTTTCTATGTCAGGTTTTGTTTGATTCAAGTATATTTCCGTCTCAATTAAGGATTCTATCTCTTCATATCCTTTTTGTTCTTCAACTTTGAGGATATCCTTAACTATTTCCATATACTATACCCCCCTTATTTGTCTACTTTATATATCCTATGAAAAAGTATATGTGATAATGTCCAAAAAAATGAATAAAAAGTGAAAGAAAAATTTCTAAACGCAGGATAGGCACATAACTAGAAACTTCTTTTTGTGATTAAATATTTCTCATAATATTTTATAAGAAAATTCCCTTTTATAAGGATATTATTTAGCACATAGACTACATTTCAGAATAAATCCTCCTTTAGACCTATTTACTGTTAGAGGAAATTCGACATATAATTGTAAATGAAGACTTCCAAATGGTCTTTCTTCCCCGTATGAGCAAATTAATATTGCTCATTTCCCTATTTTTTTTAAAAAACCGACAAAATGTCGGTTTTTTTATAACCCATATTAAAACACAGTTTTCCCAGTGTTTGCTTAAATTAAGGAAATAAAAAAGGCAAGACTAAAGTCTTGTCTTCTTTATTTAACTTATCTTTATTTTTCTTTGTGAATCGTCACAAATGGTCACTTCAACTGTCTCTGTTAATATATCCGAGTAGGTGTAAGAAACTCTTCGTACTGAATCAAACTGGTTGCAAATCCTTACAACAAATAAACTAGGATATGCTTCCTCAAGTATACCTTCCCTAACTGTTGTCTTCTTCCTCCCTTTGTTTGCCTTTAGAACTACTTTCTTACCAACGCAATCCTCTACGTCTTTGCGAATCTTGGCTAAGTTATTCTTTTCCAACAAAGTAACCACCTTCCATTAAGTTCTCCCCTGAACTTCGGGGGCAGAAGGAGTGTAAAGGGACACTCATGGGTAAATTATATCATAATTTGATTCTTATGTCAAATTAATAAATTATTATACTACGAATATGATTTTTTGTCAATTATTTAAAACGATTTATTAATTTTCAAAATATTCTAAAATCCCATTTTTTATTCCTTCAACTATCGCATTTTTATAATCTTCATCTTTAAAGTTAACTTCTTCTTCAATATTCGACAAATACCCAAGCTCTATTAATAAAGAGCTTACGTTTATTCCTCTAAAAATATAAAAGCTTCCTTCTTTAATACCTCTCGATGGTATATGTTTTTCTTTTAAGTTTTTTAAAATAAATGAGCCTAATACTTGGCTTTCTGTATCACTTCTAAAATAAAACATCTCATAACCCTTCATATTGGAATTAGGATAATAATCCATATGAAAACTTATAAAAAAATCTGGATAGAGATGGTTGGCTATCTCTGCCCTTTCTGTAACTAAAACCTTTTCGTCTTTTTCTCTAGTTAAATAAACAGTAGCCCCTAATCGTTCTAATTCTACCTTCAATTTCAGCGATATATCAAGAACTATATCCTTCTCCATCAATCCTAACTTTTCTCCTACATATCCTTTATCTTCTCCACCATGACCGGGATCTATTACTAATTTCTTACCAAAAAGAGGATTTTTAATACATGGAAGCTGAATCTTCTTTATTTCCACTCCAGTGTAATAGTATTTTAATATCTCCATAAAGGTAGCCCCTTCAGTTGCCATTTTTTCTGCTCCATATTGGCAAAGTCCTAATCCATGACCTTTTCCTCTAGATACAAATTTAACAGCTGTAGGAAATACACTGAATCTAGTAGAATTTAAATCTAAAAGCTCTTTAAGCTCTTTGCCACGAAAACTTTTATCTCCTACCTTTATTGATAACACCCTACCCTGTTCATCTCTTTCTATTTCTTCCATAAAGCCTGATATCTCTGAATTCAAATCTATGTCGGCTTTGGGAAGTTTTACTTTCAACAGCTCCTCTATTTCTTCCATGCTAAAATTCTTTTCATTTTTCCAGTAAGGAGAATCCATACAATAATTACATAGGACACGGCGAAGATATGTCACTTGATTATCTATAACATTTTCTGAGTTTTCTGTACTACCTCCACAAGCTATTTGATATTTTGCATCAATGGGTTTGCCTTCAAATGTAATTACAATACCCTCTGTTTCCTTTACTGCCATATTTATTTTTTTAACATTATCTTCATATTCTTCATTCCAAATATCTTTATATGATTCTAAGGGCTGTATATTTAACTCAATACGCCCTTTTTTTCCTAAATATCCATTAGACCTTAGGAGATTTGTTCTTAATACTACTGCCTGAGCTTTTAAAGCCTCTATGTGAAAAACAAAATTCATTTCTAAAGCTAATAACATACCAACCATTTTTTCTAGGGGCAATTCCATTTGTTTGTTTTTATCTTTATCGAAATATTTTATATTGAAACTACTATCCACAACTCTACCCCCTATTTATAGTTATTAATACATATTATGAAAAAAAGATTGATAAGTGATAAATGTGGTATAATTATTATGTACATATGAAGGAGGAGATTGTTTTGAAAGGTACAATCGTATCAGCTTGGATAAAGACTTGTAAGAACTTATTTGGTGAAGATCTAGTTAATAAATCCTTGATCCAAAGTGGCATCGATCCTAGTAAGGTTTTTACTCCTACAGAAGACATTGAAGATAGTAGAGCATTGGCTTTTGTTGATTACATAGCAAGTAGTTTAAATAAAGATTCTAATGAAATCTGGAGACAAATTGGATTAGATAACATATATACCTTCGCTAAGGATTATCCTGCTTTTTTTAGGTATAAAAATTTATATTCCTTTTTAAAAGCCATGTATGATATCCATGTGGTAGTAACTAAAAGGATTCCTGGAGCTAAACCTCCAATTTTAAATGTAGAACCTTTAGACAAAAATAAAGCTACAATGACCTATTCGTCCCCTAGGGGTATGTTTGGATATTTTCATGGTATGTTAGAAGGAGCTTCTAAATATTATAAGGAAGATATCGAAGTAGATATACTAGAGAAACAAGATGGCTTTACCAAGGTATCTATAACTTTTCCCCAAGAAATATATAATAAGAAAACATATAAGCTCAACAAATTCCTTTCCTTAGGATTTATCAAAAGCTTTGAAGCTAAAATCGGTATAGCTTCTTTATTATTGGTGGGGATACCTATAACCATATTATCAAATTATATTGACAGAAATATTCTATCTCCTATTGCTTTGGTTCTCTCTTTTATAATACCTTTTATAGTAGGAAAAGGTCTTTTAAGACCTATGAAGAGCATCTTTAGTTCTATTGAAGAAATAGAGAAAAAAGACCTATCCTTTGAAAGAAATATCTCAACTAATGACTTCCTAGAGGATATAAATAACAGATTAAACCATATTAAAGCTAATATAAAGACGGATTTCGTTGGATATAAAGGAACCACAGATGAATTAAATGTATTCTCCGATAGGTTTAATGAGATATCAAAAAAGATGAGCATTACATCTAATGAAATAACCAGCGTCGTAGAACAAGTTGCCTATGGAGCTATAAGCCAAGCTGAAGAAACAGAAAATGCTTCTTATAGTTTAAATAACAGTATAAAATCTTTAAACCATATTTCAGACAAGGAAAACAAGGGAAAGGAGGATTTAGAAGCTGCCGTTTCCCAAATAGAGAAAGGATTTAATAATCTAAAGTATACTTCTAACAGTTTAAATAACGTATTAGATGAATTTTCAAAGGTAAAGGAAAAGGGAAATACCCTTCAAGATAGAGCTAAAAACGTTTTAGAAATAGTGGAGACTGTAGAAAAGATTGCAGAGCAGACTAATCTATTAGCATTAAATGCTAGTATTGAAGCCTCTAGGGCTGGTGAATATGGAAGAGGCTTTACCGTAGTAGCTATGGAGATAAGAAAGCTTGCTGAAGGCTCTAAAGAAGCTGTTCAAAGTATTAACGACATACTAAAATCCTTCGTTATGGAAATAGATGAATTTGTAAAAGATACTGAAGAGCAATTCAAAGTCCTTGAGAAGGAAAACAAGAGTTTAACTAATTTATCCTTAGAAACTAGCCATAACGTAGATACTATTCAAAACGTTGCCGATTTAATCATTCAATTAGTCAATGAATTGAATAAGGAAGCTCTATCTATGAATGAGATTTCAAATCACTTCGAGTCTTTAGCTGCTATTGCGGAAGAAAATTCTGCTTCTAGCCAAGAGGTAAGTGCCAATGTATCTACCTATACTGATGAAATAAGAAGGATGTCAGAAAGTATAGTAGAATTTAAAAATGTATCAAGGGAGTTTAGCGAGGATTTAGAAAAGTATATATTATAAAAAATGAGGCTCTAATTTTAGAGCCTCATTTTTTTTAAATAGAAACATTCAATTCTTTCTCCAACCTTTTAACCAATATAATACTAATAGATTCCACAATTCCTATAAGGGTAAATAATCCTTTCCCATTAAATAAATCCATAGGAATTATGGCTGAAAGTATGGGGGACAATACGGAAGCTATTCCAAGTCCTATCATCACATATCCATAATTTTCTCCGCCATGTTTAGCTCCAAATAAAGCAGTAGTCAAAGATGGATAGATTCCTAAAATTCCACCATAGCAAAAATATATGGCTATTATAGCTACAGTTGTCGTATAAGAACCGGGTACAATAAGTAAACCTGTGGAAACAAGGGATATAAATACTAGAAAGAAAAGGCATTTAATTCTCCCTATTTTATCGCTTAATGTTGGTATAATTAACCTAGCAGAGGCATTAGCCAAAGAACCGATCATAATTGCCATTACTGCAATATTTTCAGGTACATTTCTAGATATCTGTAAGATTTGAGATATAGGCGATATAGCAAAATAGGCTAATAAAGAACACATCATAGAAAATGCAAGTAAATAATATTTTTTACTTTTTAACATTTCTTTTGTAGTACATTGTCTATGTTCTTTACTTACGACTTTTAAATAATTAGAGCCTTCCATATATCCACTGGGAGGATTTTTTACAAATATAAAAGCTAGTATCCAAGCAACTGTAATGATAATAGAAAAAACAGTAAAAGCTGGATTTACTCCATATGATTTTAGCATATATTTACTAAAAGGAGCTATAAAGAACCCTGCTAAACCATTAGAAGCAATAATGGCTCCTGATGCGAATCCCGTTCTATTTGGAAACCATTTTTGAGCAGAAGTAAGCACTGAAGCATATACTGCACCAGTACCAAAACCCTGCATAATTCCATAATACAGATACATAGCCATAGGAAAATTTGATGTAACTGTAGTACATAAAAAAAGACCTCCTGAAAACAAGAGTCCACCTATAAGTATGACTATTCTAGGAGAAAACTTATCTTGAACCCGTCCTCCTATAATGTTTCCTACAACAAAAAATACAATGGCTAAATAAAAACTTATTGTCGATGGTCCAACTGACCACCTAATTTCTTTTATAATATAAGGCTGATAAATTGACCACATATGAGGGAAACCAGTAAATGCTATAATAAATGCTCCTGAAATCATCATTAACAATCTTTCTCTTTTTAGTTCATCCATTTCATATTCTCCTAGCATTAAATATAGATATCTTATTCATATAAAGTTCATAGATGAAAGCCGGTAATATTCATTATCCGGCTTTCATCTCAATATACAGAATGTCTTTTCTTTATTAAAAGAAAATTTAATCTAAATATCCCATTGTACTCTTTTCAAAGGTATAGCGATTGCTTGAACCTATTAATCTCATATATTTTTTAATAAATTCTTTCATTGCATTTTGTGCAGTCATACAAATATCCATATAATCGATATTAGGGTTTTCTTTGGCTGCAGCTACCATAGCTTGTCTAGCAACTTTAAAGGCATCAGTACATACATTGATTTTATTGATTCCTAAAGAAACCACCTTTTTAATATTTTCTTCACCTGCACCAGAACCTCCATGTAGAGCAAGAGGTATTTGTAATGTTTCTTTTAATTCTTTTAAACGATTAAAATCTAATTTTGGAGTAAAGTTATCTGGATAACTTCCGTGAGCTGTTCCTATTGCTACTGCTAAACAATCCACTTTCGTCCTCTCTACAAATTCTTTGGCTTGGCTAGGGTTAGTATATAAATCTTCTTTTGCATTATCCCCTTCATTAGCTATTCCAACATGTCCTAACTCACCTTCTACGGAAAGTCCCATTCCATGAGCAATACTAACTATAGTTTGAGTACGTGCTACATTTTCCTCAAATGGATATTTAGATGCATCTATCATTACACTTGAAAAACCGTATTCCATTACTTTAACTAAATCTTCGTAATCTCCGCCATGATCTAAATTTAAAGCGATAGGTACACTTGCTTTCAAAGCTAAGCTTTTCACCATTGATACTAAAATATCCCCAGGAGTATGAGCTTTCATTTGGCGTGGAGATACATTGATAATTACAGCTGAATGTTCTTCCTCTGCTGCTTCTATAATTGCTTTAGTTGTTTCCATATTTACACAGTTGATTGCCATTACTGCATAGTTACCTTCATGAGCGTTTTGTAAAATAGATTTCATTGATACATACATTTTCATAAGTCCTTTCATTTATCATAAAATTTAATTTACTCCTAAAAGATTAATATTCTTCAATTGGTTTTTTAATTAATGCATAGATAACGCCTGTTATAAGGGAGCCTACCCCTAAACAGAATAAGAATATTAAAGGTTTATTCATCATTGGAACAACAAATATTCCACCATGTAAAGCTGGGGATTCAACATTTAATGCCATGGAAAGTCCTCCAGCAATTGCTGATCCAGGAATAGTTGCACACCATACTCTAATAGGATCATTTAAATAAAAAGGAATAGCTCCTTCCGTTATATAACAAAGGCTTAGTGGCACAGCAACCTTTCCATTTTCAATGTCTCCTTGTGTAAACTTTTTCTTTGCTAATAATACTGCAATAGCCATTCCAAGTGGTGGAGCCATTCCTGCCGCCATCTTTACAGCAGTAGGCCCAAAAACTCCATCTGCATTTAAAGCATTAGCAAAAGATGCTGCTGTCTTAGTAATAGGTCCTCCAAAATCTATTCCCCAACAAGTACCCATTACGGAACCAAGAAGGAATTTAGATGTTCCTTGTAATGATGCTAACCAATTCTGGAATGCAGTCATGGCGGCGGCAATTGGATGACCGATTACAAACTGGAATATGGCCCCTATTATTAGAGTACTGAAAACTGGAATAACTAATATAGGCATAATACCTGTCATCCAATTTGGAACCTTCCATTTTTTTATCCATGCAATCAAGTATCCTACTGCAAATCCTCCAATTAACCCACCAACAAATCCTGCATTAATTTGGTTGGCAAGATAACCAATAGCTAATCCTGGTCCAATTGCTGGACGATCACCGATAGTATAAGCTATAGATGCACATAGAACAGGAACTGCAAAGAAGAATGCACAAGCTCCAATTTGATTTATCAAGTATGCGAAGGTATCTGGATTATTGGCAACATCATAGCCCCCAATTGCCTTTGCAACAGCTTGAATTACACCTCCCGCAACGATTACAGGAATCATATAGGAAGTACCTGTTAAAAAAGATGATTTAATTTTTTCGGTTTTAGATATTTTTTTACCAGCTTTCCTCTCGATAACAGCCATTAACTAATCGCCTCCAATAATTCATCAAGTATTCCTAATCCATCTTTTACTGCTTCTTGAACTTTACATTCAAGAACTGGTATATCATCAAAACGTTCTGGGAATTTTATCTTTATATCGCTGGCAATAATTGCTCCATCTGCTCTCTTTACATCTTCTTCTGTAATTTTATTTTCTAATCCTTGAGCACCTTGAGTTTCTATCTTAATCTCCACATTTCTTTTCTTTGCTGCTTTTTGTAGATTTGCTGCTGCCATATAAGTATGAGCTATACCTACTGGACAACTTGTAACGGCTAAAATATACATATTAATTCTCTCCTTTCTCTTTGAACAATAATTCTATTTCTTCAATTGTTGAAGCGTTAATCAAACTTTCTCTAAAATCATCATCCATTAGATTGTAGGATAATGAAGATAACAGTTTTAAAAACTCACTGTTTGCATCAATAGGAGCAGCTAACATAATCACGTAGGATACAAGTTTACCATCAAAAGAATCCCATTCAACTTCATTTTTTAATTTGACAAGGGAAAAGCATGGTTCTGTAACGACTTCGCTTCTACAATGGGGAATAGCTACTCCCATACCAATTCCCGTCGAACACTCTGATTCTCTTTTAAAAACCCCTTCTACATATTTAGCCTTATCCGTAATCTTATCTGAATTGAACATCAATTCAGCTATTCTTTTTATAATATCTTCTTTATCTTTTCCATCAAAATTAAATGCGATTAATCGTTTGTCTATTAACGAACACAAATCCATAATATTTTCCTCCTAAATAACGTTAACAAGATCCTCAAAATTATCTATTTCTAATATTTCTTTGATTAAGGTTGGTTGTTTTGCAATATTGACTACTTCTGTAAATAATTCTTCGAATTGGTTTTGTGTTTTACTATCAATACTCAACATCAGTATTATTTGTACTTTATTTTCTCCCCAGTCAATAGGTTTCTTTAAAGTCATAATCCCAATTCCTTGTTTCAATACATGTCCCTCAAAGGCATGAGGAATAGCTAATAGAGAGCCTATAGCAGTTGTTGAAACATTTTCCCTATCAAATACAGATGAAATAAAACTTTCATCTACATATTTCTTCTCTATCATTCTCGTGCCTAGTAATTGTATTACTTCATTTCTTGTTCTACAATCACATTTGAATATAGATATTTCCTCATTTACAAATAGCTTTATTATTTTATTTGATTCAAACTTTCTTTCTTTTACATCAATATTGTTTATCTTAGTTTTAATTAAGTTAATGTCTTTATCATTTAACAAAGGTGATATATTAATAACATCTACACCATCTATTGTCAAAGGAACTGTAGATAACACAAAATCAACTTCATCTGAAGATATTTCTGTTTTAGCCTTATTAATGGGTAGTATCTTTCTAATAAAAACATAAGGAAAACAACCTTGAATTCTAGCCTTCATATATTGACTAGTTCCAAAACCTGTGGTACAAACAATAATAACTCTTATACGTTCTTTATATTTGTTCTTAATCTTATACCTTTCTACTGATGCAGCAATATGTAGTGCTACGTATCCTATTTCATCTTCGTTAATTTTTAATTTGTAATTTTCCATCAGAGAGTCTATTAAATAAGCTGCCATTTCATATTCAAATAAATGGCTTTTTTTCAACATATCTAATAAAGGATTATTTATACTTATTCCATGATTTAAACGATTAAACATAGCCTTCAGATGTAAAAATAAAGCAGAAATTAACTTTTCATCATGAATAAAATCAAAGTTAAAAGCCAAGCTAGTCTCATTTATTGCTTCAAGCATAGCTGCATATAATCCTGTATCTAAATCTTCACAAGATTCCATATCAACTTCTAGTAAATCTAATTCACACTGTATATTCGCCCCTAACAAATGGATTAGAATATACCCTTTTTCAAATTCATCTAAGTGAATAGACAAACTTTTTTCAATTTTAGTAGTAATAAAATTGTTTATTTCCCATTCTTTTTCATACTCAAACAACTTATAATCGTAGTTTTCAATCTGAATATTGTGGTTTTGATTGATACGATCAATTGTTATAGCTATTTGTATAAGCAATTCATTAAACGCAATATCTGATAGTATAAAAGAAAACCTTTCTTCGGCAGACTTGATAACTTCTTCCACCTTGTCTAAATCTATTCTTGGAAAAAACCTTTTCAGTCTATCTATTGAAATATTATTCTGATTATTGAAAAGCTTCTTTATAATATCTGCTGTAGCTATTCTAAGTTGTTTTTCTTCTCCAACAATTTTTACTCCGTATTTTGCTTTCTTTACTAATTTAAGATCATAACTCTGAAAGAAAGTTAACAATTCATTTAAATCATTTCCAATAGTACCTTTGCTTACAAAAAACGTTTCAGATATACTTTCAATGGATATAAAGTCATCCATATCTAATATCATCTTTGCTACCCAATATTTTCTTACATCTGGTACAGAAGGGGACACATAGTTTCCATTAAACAAAAGTTTCTCTAAAAACTTTTTTCCAGACTCATTAAAAATTAATCTTACACCATAATTGGTTTTTGTTTCAATATAACATCCTTCTTTTTTTATAGCTTCATTTATTCCTTTTATATCAGATTTTACTGTCCTTGGACTTACCTCTAATAAAAGAGATATTTCATAAGTTGTAAAGTACCTAGGTTCTTCATAGAGCAACTTTATTATCTTTTTCTCGCGAGATAATAACATATAATCACCTTTCTTTCATGTTATTACAAGTTCATTATAAGTCACCTTAAAGTGCAGGTAAACTCATTTTATTACACCATATTAGTGAAATTAATCTAATAGTTGGGATTCTAATATTAGCATAAAATTGTTCAAAAAGATCATTTTTTGTGTTAAATTGCGGTTTTGCATTTTATTCTAACAGACAATACAAATTTAACTTTCTAATTGAAATATGAAAAGTTTACCTATATTCTTAGGTATTACAAATAAGTGCACTATCATGATGAAAATTTATAATTATTAGATTTATAACTTTTAAGTTATAATAAAGTTAAATTTTACTTATGAAATAAAAAATTGTAGATTTTAAAAGCATTTATTATAAAAAATTATAACAGAAAAACATTCTATTTGAAGTGTATAAATAATGCTGAATATCAATATAAGGAGGAAGAGAAATGATTAATTTTCAATTTTATAATCCTACAAGGGTTATATTCGGAAAAGATACAGAAAAACTTGTAGGCAGTGAAATAAAATCCTTAGGATATAATAAGGTCTTAATCCATTTTGGAGGGGGAGGTAAATATTTAATCAAAAGCGGACTTTTAAATAGAGTCCATGAAAGCCTAGAAGATGCAGGAATTGAGTATATAGACTTAGGAGGAGTAGTACCAAACCCACGTTTACAGTTAGCAAAACAAGGAGTTGAATTGTGTAAAAGAGAAGGCGTAGATTTTATATTAGCCATTGGCGGCGGTAGTGCTATGGATTCTGCAAAAGCAATAGCTTATGGTATTGCTAATGATTTCGATTTAGAAGATTTATATACAGGAAAAGTTACCACTGATAAATGTGCTCCTGTAGGCTGTATACCTACTATCGCAGCATCCGGTTCAGAAACCAGTAATTCTTCAGTTATTACCATTGAAAAAGGTATGTTAAAACGTTCCTACAATCATGATTGTGCAAGACCTAAGTTTGCAATTATGAATCCTGAATTGACTTATACACTTCCACCTTATCAAACAGCTAGTGGTGGTGCTGATATTATGATGCATACTATGGAAAGATACTTTACCAATATAGATCATGTGGAATTAACGGATAGAATAGGAGAAGGACTATTAGTATGTGTTCGTGAAAATTTAGTAAAGGCTTTAGACAATCCAATGGATTATAATGCTCGTGCAGAATTAATGTGGGCTGGCAGTCTTTCCCACAATGGATTAACAGGAACAGGTCGTGTAGGCGATTTTGCATGTCATAAGATTGAACATGAACTAGGAGGTATGTTCGATGTAGCCCATGGTGCAGGTTTATGTGCTATTTGGGGAAGCTGGGCTCGTTATGTATATAAATCAAATGTACCTCGTTTTGCACAATTTGCAGTTAATGTTATGGGATGTGAAATGAATTTCCACGACTTAGGAGAAACGGCTCTTAAGGGAATTAAAGCTATGGAAGACTTCTTCCATCTTATTGGAATGCCGACAAGCCTTACGGAATTAGGCATCAATCCAACAGAAGAACAATTAGAGGAGTTAGCTGTAAAATGTGTTGCTACAGGTAATGGTTTCATAGGTTTTTTCCAAAATCTAAAAAAAGATGATGTATTAAAAATCTATCAAGCAGCTAGATAGACTTAAGAACGAAGGTAGAGGACTTAGTTAAGTCCTCTACCTTTATTTTATCTATAGCTTAAATCGTTGGCTTCTCTAATAAGGTTAATTGCCTTCTATTTGCGTCTAGCCTTACTTTTACTCCAAAGGGTATAGTTACCATTGGTTCACAATGACCTGCTCTTAAATTTGCTATAGTTGGCTTTTCCACTGGTTTTATTATATCCTCTATGACTTGTTCTAATGTTAGTGAATCATCGTATTCTGAAGTTTCAGATGTACAATTTTTAAAATCTCCAAGTATTATACCCTCTGATCCTTTTAGCTTACCTGATAACCTAAGCTGAGTAAACATTCTGTCTATCTCATAAGGTTCTTCGCTTATTTCTTCAATGAACAGTATCTTTCCTTTGGAGTCAATTTCATAAGGCGTTCCTAAGGTGTTAACGATTAAGGATAGATTTCCGCCTATGATTTCAGCTTCTGCAACCCCTCCATTTATGATTTCCATTTCTTCTCCTTTTGGATTGTTTATGCTTTCTTTAAATTCACCTTCTATTATAAAATTATATAAACTTTTCCTTGAAAAATCACTGAAGTCTCCTATTAAATTGGAAGATACCATTGGTCCATGAAAGGTTATCAATTTTGAAGTCTGTATTATTGCAATATGTAGGGCAGTTATGTCGCTATATCCTATAAATACCTTTGGATTATTTTTGATTAAATCATAATCCAATAAATCCAATATACGAGGGGTTCCATAGCCTCCCCTTAAACATATGATTCCATCAACTTCCTCATCCTTAAACATATTGTTAATATCTTTGGCCCTTAAACTATCCGAACCGGCAAGATAACCGTAAGTCTCATAACAGCTCTTCCCCATTTTAACCTTAAATCCCATCTCCACTAATCTATTATGGGACTTCCTCACATTTTCCTCTGTTGTAGGACTAGCTGGAGCAATAACCCCTAGGGTATCCCCAATTTTTAAAGCTTTTGGCTTTATCATTTTTAACTTCCTTTCATATCATATTAAACAAAAGTTTCCAGTTTATAAGATTCATTTTATACTTAACTGAAAATATATCAACAAAAAAATGTCAGAGGTTTCTGACATTTTTGTTAGGTTATATATTTAATAGAAAGGATGCTACTGAAAAATACACCATCAAGCTCAAAGCATCTACTATAGTCGTAATAAGTGGTCCTGCCATTATTGCTGGGTCAATATTTACCTTTTTAGCTATCATAGGTAATAATCCTCCTATTACCTTTGAAACCATAACGGTTACAAATAAAGTAATAGATACGGTAAGAGATATTAAGAACCCAACCTTATCAAATAGGTAGATTCTAAAGAAATTGACCACTGCAAGGGTAATTCCTACAACTATACTGATTTGGAACTCCTTCCACATGACCCTTCCTGCATCTTTCAACTCTATTTCTCCTAAAGCTAATCCACGAATTATCAATGTAGATGATTGGCTGCCTGAATTTCCTCCTGTATCCATTAACATAGGTATAAATGCCGTTAAAACTACTGTAGCTTGGAGAACATCCTCAAACTTTCGTATGATGCCTCCTGTAAAGGTGGCAGATATCATTAAGACCAATAGCCATATTATTCTATGTTTTGCAAGAACAAATATATTGGTATCTAGATATTTTTCTTCTGATGGAGACATAGCAGCCATCTTTTGAAAGTCCTCAGTAGTTTCTTGATCTATTACATCCATTATATCATCAACGGTTATTATACCTGTCAATCTACCTTCCTTATCTACTACAGGTAGAGCTAAGAATCCATACCTTTTAAATATTCCAGCTGCCGTTTCCTGATCATCATGGGTGTGTACATATATTACATCTTCATTCATTATGCTTTCGATGGTTTCATCTTCATCGCTTATAACCAATTTTCTTAAAGATACTATGCCTTCTAATTTCCTATTTTTATCAGTTACATAACATGTATATACTGTTTCCTTATCGAGACCAGTTTCTTTAATATGATTTAGAGCATCTTTTACCGTCATCATCTTTTTTAAGTCCACATATTCTATGGTCATTATACTGCCAGCAGAATCAGGCGGATAATTTAAAAATTGGTTAATTAAATTTCTTTCTTCTTCTTTTGAGTTTAACAATATTTTCTTTACAATATTTGCTGGTACTTCTTCTATTATGTCAATCATATCATCAAAGAATAGCTCGTCTATAATATCTTTTAATTCCTTATCCGTCACTACACTAATGAAATTTCTCTGTTGTTCTACAGAAAAGTGAGCAAATACATCTACAGCTAAATCCTTAGGTAACATTCTAAATATCAATAATGAAGTATGAATGTTTAAGGGTTCTAATAATTCAGCTACATCGACTTCGTTCATCTCTTCTAATTCTTTTTTTAAAGTAACATATTTTTTTTCCTTGATTAATTCTTCAAGTCTTCTTTCATCCATGTTAACCCCCCTTTAGAAGAACCCATAACCACGGTAATGATTAGGGTATTCTTCCTTATTAAATTTTAACGTTTTCAATCTACACCTAGGTAAAGGTCCAGAGTCCACTAATCATCACCCCCTTTTGTTCTCCTTAGGGAAATTTAATATTTAATAATTCCTATAACTATAGATTATTAGATTGTTTCCCAATTTTCAAGAAAAATATTTACCTATTTATATATTTTTTTAAAACCTCATTTATTATTGTAACACAAAATACAAGATTTATTAAATATTATAATTTAAAAAGAAAAAAAGATAGGCAATTGCCTATCTTTTTAACAGGATGCTCCCCCTTTATCTGGCATAACGCTAAATCCCCGTCTCATCCAATTATCACTATAATCTATAGTAAATGAACCAAAATTTTCTACTAAATCTTCTTCTATTAAAAATGTAAAATCACCAATTTCTTCTTTTGTGTCGCCTTTTTTAAGCTCATCCAGAGCCAATCCAAAAGAAGGACCGCCTCAACCGTAGCCTGCAACATAAATTCTTAAGGGCTTACTGTCTTTTCTATTTTCCATTACTCTTTTAAGCTCTTCATGAGCTTTTTCAGTTAAATCTATCTTCATATCTATTCCTCCCACAATTATTTTTGTATATATTATATACCCCTTGCAGGTATTTTAAATCATTTTATATCATTTTTAAAAATAAGTCAATTAAAATTTTAACCCTCTAACTTTCGTTAGAGGGTTATACTACATTGCTCTTCCCGGTATTATTACATCTATTATACCTATAACTAATGCTCCAATTATTGCTCCCCATACAGATATATTGAATCCTGGAACTATAAACTTGGTAGCATATAATATAATTGCGGCTACTATGAACCCTGTAATACCCCTACCAAAAGGCGATGCATTAATTCCAGTAAATTTTTGTACCAAATAATCTAGTAGGGCTATAACTACTGCCGCCAATATTAAGCTCCATAAGCCATTAATAGTAAATCCAGGTGTCAAAAATGCTGCAATTCCCACGACTATTGCAGTAACTAATATCCTTATGAGAATCTCTCCTATGTCCCAATCCTTTGTACGATCGTCATGTGTCCTATTTCTCTCTCTATCTCTGTTGTTGTCATTATTATCCATTAACTCACCTCCTGATATAAGAATGTCCATAATATATTTTTTTATGCAATTTTACAATAAATATTTTTTAATTTTAAACATATGATATATTTATGGTGCAAAGGGTATATAGAATATGATAATATAGTATAAAGATTAAATGTGAGGAGGAGAGACACATAATGGAAATTACTAAGGATATGTTAATAGGTGAAGTAATTCGTAATAAGCCTGAATCAATAGATACGCTACTACGATTTGGATTGGGATGTGTTGGTTGCCCAGCAAGCCAAATGGAGAGCTTAGAAGAAGCTGCAGCAGTTCACGGCATAGATGTAAATGAGCTCTTAAAAGCTTTAAATAATTAGATAAAAGTTCTCCCCTCTGATACTCATATCAAAGGGGAGATTGTTTATTTAATGATACGTTATTTGTCAAGCAAATCATCAATTTTATCTTTGTCGAAACCTACTACTTCTTCTCCATCAATTAATATTACGGGAACACCCATGTGTCCCATACTCATCAATTCTTTTTTTGCAGCCTTATCTTTTTGGATATTTTTTTCAGTATAGCTTACACCTTTTTCTTCTAAATATTCTTTAGCAGCAACACAATATGGACATGTATTACTAGAAAAAACTACTACATTAGCCATTTATATTTACCTCCTTAAATATTATCTTTTTAAAATCAATTATACCCATCAGGGGTATGTGTGTCAATACTTTTAATATCATTTCTTATTTCTATAATACCCTCTATTTGAATCTATTAATCACAATAAAAATAAATATAAAAAAAAATATGGGTTGACATAATAGTCATAAAGTACTAAAATAATAGGAAGTTATACCTATACATATCATACTAAAGGACTGATTAAAATGTTAAAAAATTATATGGAAATTTTAGTTGACCAAGTTTTCAATGAGGTAATAGATAAATACGATATATGTGTAAATGAAAGCTGTAGTAATGATATAAAAGCTATAGCTTTAAACAACTTAAAGCCAGTGTATTTTTTATCGTCCGTTAATGAAGGTGAAAAAAAGGCCTTCTTATTGGATAGACAAAGAAAAATTACCGTCCTTGCCAAAATCACAGAAGCTGTTGATGTAGTATGTGGAAAATGTGAAGATAAACAACAAAAAATGAGGGAAACTGTATAGCCCTCATTTTTAATCGTGTTTAACATGGTCCATACCTTGTTTAAATAGCTCAAGAACGTGATCATCATCTAATGAATAGATAGCCATCTTCCCTTCTTTTTTAAACTTTACAAGTCGTAAATTTCTTAAAAGCCTTAAATGATGAGAAATAGCTGATTGAGTCATGTCCAATAAGTTTGCAATATCACATACGCATAGAGGTGATTTTGATAAAACATATATTATTTTAAGCCTTGTAGGATCTGCTAATGCTTTAAAAACCTGGGCAAGGTGATTTACCACTTCTTCTTCATATAAGCTTTCCTTAATCATGTCTAAGGTAGCCTTATCCGTAGCACTTACTTCGCAAGTTTCTTTTTCATCATAATCATTTTTCACTTTTGTTTATTGCAATATATATGCAATATACCTCCCTTCTTTAATTTTTAAAGGTCTAATATGCTGGCACCATTGGATTTAGAGGATATATTATTTTACCTGTCATAGGATCGATATATAAAATCCAATATCCTAGTCCATCAGTTGATTCATACCAAGTGTTAAATCCCGTAATCCCTTTAAATGGATGTTCCTCTACAGCAAATTTTCCTGGTACTCCGTAGATATAGTATTTAGTTTCTCTTCCTTCTTTGTACATACCAAATAGATAGTGATTATATTTCCTAATTAGATTCAAACAAGTAGTAGAATTGTTTAAAAAAGGATACTTGTAATCTGTACTCATTAAATAATTATAATAAGGTAAAAATCCTTTATAGGAATCAGTACCATCGTTCTCTATTCTCCACCAACTATATCCATGAAGATTCATTCTCAAAGGCTGTACATAAGGGAAAAATCTCAATATACTCAATATATAATTAGTCATCTGATTTTTATGATTTAATCGTCTAATATATTCCAAAGATTGATAGTCTTGATATTGTTGTTCTTCTTGTTCCTGATATTCCTGTTGTTCTTCTTGTTCAAGTACTTGTTCAGACGATTCTTCCACATATTCTAAAGTCTCTTCAACCTCTTCTGTATCTTGTAAATCTACTATTTGTATTTCCTCATCAGTTATTTCTATTTCCTCTATATCCTCTATTATTTCTTCAGGTTCTTCTATAAATTCATCTACTTCTTCAGGCTCTTTTAAGTATTCAATTATTTCTTCATTTTCTTCTACGTCTATTATTTCAGGCGATTCTTCCGAAATCAATAGGGATTCAGAGGATTCAATTGGTGGTTCTTCCACATTTTCTATTTCCATCTCTATCTCTTTTTCCTCTACTTTTTCTATTTCCTCGACTTTTATATGTGTCTCTTCTTTTCTTTCCAATATAAGTTTCTTTATGAACCTATCTATAGCTCCATTATCATTATCAATATAACCACCTAATAATACAGATATACCCTTCCTTATAAGAATAGCATCTATTTCATCTATTGAAAAGCCTTTAGATTCTAAACCCCTTAAGTTGAGAACAAGATTTGTCCTAGATCTTCCCTTTTCATCGGTAATTATTCTGCCTAACTCGTATTCGTAAACCTCACCATTTATATCTTTTAAAAGATATACTTTATAGTCCGTTTCCCATTCACAGTTTTCTACATTCAAGTTTATAATCCCTTTAGAGCCTCTAACTTCAACCTTTACATGACCTTTTGGGTTTACGTTAGCAATATTTGTATAGTTATTTTTTAAGATAATATATTTTCTAAGGTATGTAAATTCCCCTGGCATTATGAACCCCCCTTTTTAATCTTTATATTAATATATGTCTAAGGGGGGTAATGTTTTACTAATCTTTATAAAATCTTCAATATTTAAGTTTTCTGCTCTTGATTCTATGGGTATTTCTAAACTTTCTAATACTTCTCTTATAGTCTCTTTATCAAGTCCCAATCCATTAGATGATAATGAATTCAATATGGTTTTTCTTCTTTTCCCAAAAGCTGATTTTACTACTTTAAAAAATACTTTCTTATCTACTTCTGGTAATTCCTCCTTCAATGTCAATTTGATTACTGCCGAGTCCACCTTAGGCTGAGGCATAAATACGGTCTTAGGAACTCTTACCATTATTTCAGGATTGGTATAGAAATTTACAAATACGGAAAGGGAACCATATTGTTTGTTATTAGGAGGTGCTACAATTCTATCTGCTACCTCTTTTTGAATCATCACTATTATGGAATGAATATTCAAATCTTCCTCTATTAGCTTTCCTATTATAGGGGTAGTAACATAATAGGGGAGATTTGCCACTACTTTTATAGGTCCTCCTCCTAATTTTTCTTCTATTAGTTTAGGAATATCTACTTTTAAAATATCTCCGTGAATAATTTCTATATTATCATAATCCTTTAGGGTTTCATCTAATATTGGAAGTAGAGCTTCATCTAGCTCTACTGCTACTACCTTCTTCGCATTTAAAGCTAATTCCTCCGTTAAAGTTCCTATCCCCGGTCCAATTTCTAATACATAATCTTCTTTTGTAATATCCCCTGCCCCAGAAATCTTTCTGACTATATTTCCATCTATAAGGAAATTCTGACCTAAACTCTTTGAAAATTGAAATCCATATCTATTGAGAATCTCCTTTACATATTTAGGAGAGTACAATCTCTTATCAGTCATATTCTTCCATCCTCTCCAGTGCAATTACAAATTCTTCTTTAGTTATACCAAAACTATTAAGCCTACTTAAAAATTGTTTAGAGTTAGCATATCCTATGCCAAGAATATCTCCAAGTTTTTCTCTCTTTTTTTGGGAGTTTAATTCTCCAATTAATCCTAGTTCTATTAAATCCTCTTTGGTAAATTCCTCTCTTTTCTCCGTAAATACTGGTCTTGCTTTGTGAATGGCTTCAATTATATCTTCCTTCGTGGCATTTTCTACTCCTATATCTCCTTTTTTCAAAGCCTTTCTTCGAGGCAAAAATGCATGTTTACAATTTTTAATTTCCTTACACAAACTTTTCCTTATCTGCTCACCTGCAAAATCTGGATCCGTTAAAATTATAATGCCCCTCTTCTCAGCAATCACCTTTAAATTTTCTATAAATTTCTTATCGTATCCAAAACCTCCTGTGGCTATTACTTCTGCTTCTACCGCACTCTTCACTGCCACTATGTCATCTCTTCCTTCCACTACGATGATTTCCTTTATCAATATAATCACCCTTTTCCTTCAATTGACAGATGACAATTGACAATTGTTAGGGTCTATCTTTGGGGTCTTTTCGGGCGAGCAAAGCTCGCCATTTCAATTGTTTTTGTTTCTAATTGTCCCTTGTCAATTGTCAATTATTTCAAATAGTTTCTTTGCATTTTCTGAGGTATACTTTGCTAATTCTTCAAAGGGGATACCTCTTAATTCTGCTATGGTACCAGCCACGTATCTTACCAATAGAGGTTCGTTTCGTTTGCCTCTATAGGGTTCTGGAGTCAAATAAGGGGAATCTGTTTCTATTAATAATCTATCTACGGGAACCATCTTAGCTACTTCCTTAGATACTTTGGATTTTTTAAAGGTTACAGGTCCACCTAGTGAAATATAAAATCCCATCTTTATATATTCCAATGCCATTTCCACGCTGCCTGAATAACAGTGGAGAACACCTCGTAGGCTTCCATCTTGAGCTGCCTTTAATATATCAAAGGTTTCTTGAGCTGCTTCCCTTGTATGGATTATAACAGGCAAATCCACTTCCTTAGCTAGCTCTAACTGTTCTATAAATCTTTGACGTTGAATTTCTCTAGGAGAGTTATCATAATAATAGTCTAATCCAATCTCCCCTATAGCTACTACCTTATCTCTATTGGTAAAGGACTTTAACACCTCTATTGTAGAATCGTCCATCTCTTTAGCTGAGTGAGGATGAATCCCCACCGCAGCATAGATATTATCATATTGTTCTGATAGAGACACCGATTTAATGCTAGAACCTAAATCCGAACCGGGATTTATTACTAAATCTATTCCTGATTCTTTTAAGGATTTAATAAGTCTATCTCTATCCTTATCAAATCTATCATCATCTAAATGAGCATGACTATCTATTAACATATATTCACCCCTTATGATATGGTGGCTCCTGATTCTATGTCTTCTAATGTGGATACAAGGGTAAGTTTACCATCTTTTTCAGCCGCAAGAACCATACCTTTTGATTCTACTCCCCTAAGTTTTATTGGCTTCAAGTTAGCCACTATAACTACTTTTTTCCCAACTAAATCCTCTGGAGAATAGTATTTCTTTATTCCTGATACCACTTGCCTTGTTTCTTCTCCTACTTTTAATTGCAAAATAAGAAGTTTATCTGCTTTTGGATGCTCTTCAGCTTCTATGATTTCAGCTACTTTAAATTGAACTTTTGCAAAATCATCTATAGTTATTTCTTCCACTACTTCTTCAGATTCTACTTTCTTTTCTTCCACTTTTTTATTACCTCTTTCCTCGATCAATTTCTGGTTTGCCTCGTTAAGCCTTACCAATTCCTTCTCTATATCCAATCTTGGGAATAGCACTTCTCCTCTTTGAACTTTAGTCCCTGATTCTATTTTACCCCATGATTTTGATTCTTCCCAACTAAATTCTTGTTTCAAGCCTATTTGTTTCAATATATCTTTAGATGTCCTTTCCATAAATGGACTTAGAAGTATAGCTATAATCCTTATGCTTTCAGTTAGATTATACAATACGGTGTCTAATCTTTCCTTATCTTCCTCTTTAGCCAATACCCAAGGTGTAGTTTCGTCGATATATTTATTGGTCCTTCTTACCAATTTCCATATTTCCTCTAATGCTTGACTATAGTTCAATTTATCCATATTTTGTTCTACTTTTGTCCCTGCATTTACAGCTATTTCTATTAATGATTTATCTATTTCATCTTCCTTCACCGCTTTTGGTAGTATTCCCCCATTATATTTTTCCACCATGGTAACGGTTCTGCTTACTAGATTTCCTAAATCGTTAGCTAAATCTGAGTTTAATCTTTGCAAAAATTTCTCCCTTGAGAAGGAACCATCTTGACCAAAGGAAAATTCCCTCAATAAGAAATATCTAAAAGCATCTATTCCATATAGCTCTATTAATGGCTCAGGATATATAACATTTCCCTTGGATTTTGACATCTTATCATCTTCAAAGAGTATCCAACCATGACCAAATACCTTATCTGGTAAGTCTATATCTAACGCCATCAATACTGCAGGCCAAATTATGGTGTGAAATCTAACTATTTCCTTTCCTACTAGATGTACATTGGCTGGCCAGTATTTTTTAAACTTCTCATCATCTTCAGTACCATATCCTAGAGCTGTAATATAGCAAAGCAAAGCATCTATCCATACATATACCACATGTTTTGAATCGAAAGGTACTTTTATTCCCCAATCAAAGCTAGTTCTCGATACACATAAATCTTCAAGTCCTTCATTTAGGAAGTTATTTAACATTTCGTTCTTCCTTGATTCAGGTTGTAAAAAGTCTGGACGTTCTTTATAAAGCTCTATTATCCTATCCTTATATTTAGATAATTTAAAGAAATAAGCTTCTTCTTTTGCTAAATGGACATCTCTACCACAGTCAGGACATTTTCCGTCTATTAATTGGCTTTCTGACCAGAAAGCTTCACATGGAGTACAGTATAACCCCTCATAATTGGATTTATAAATATCCCCTTGATTGTATAATTTCTCAAATATTTTTTGTACTGCTTTTTCATGGCATTCGTCAGTAGTCCTTATAAATTCATCGTATTCGACTTCTAACATATTCCAAAGTTTCTTTATGTCTTTAACTATTCCGTCAACATATTGTTTTGGTGCCATGTTGTATTCCTTAGCCTTTTCTTGTATTTTTTGACCATGTTCATCAGAACCAGTCACCAAATAAACGTCATATCCTTGTGCTCTTTTAAATTTCTTTAATGTATCTGCTGCAACAGTTGTGTAAGTATGACCTATGTGAAGATTATCACTTGGATAATATATAGGCGTTGTAATATAATATTTTTTCATTTATTTCCCTCCTTCTGTTTTTATCCCCTATCCCTTAAATTATATAAATAAAAAAGTCTTCATCTCTTAATAGAGACGAAGACAAATTCTCGTGTTACCACTCTAGTTCGTTTAAACCTCGCGATTTAAACCTCCATAGGTTACATAAATAACCCTGCATATGATAACGGATGCTCCCGTTACAGCCTAAAATCATTTCAGCTGTAAAGTTTAGGGACCATGTTCAATTTAATCTTAAACGCCAGTTTCCACCAATCCCAGCTCTCTATAGATTAGATTAAACCTACTCTTCCCCTCATTACTTTTACTTAATATGCCTTATTTACTTAAACAATATACAGTAAAAGTTTATTTTTGTCAAGAAGATTTACTTATACTTCCAATATATTTAAAGCTTTGGATATAATATTTTCCTCTGTTAAACCATATTTCTTATATAGTTCCTCTGGTGTTCCAGATTCTCCAAAGGTATCTTCTACTGCAACACATTTTACCTTACATGGATATTTATCTACTACTACTTCTGATACGGCACTATATAGTCCACCATATTTGAAATGGTCTTCTGCCACAACTATGCCTTTAGTCTCCTTTGCTGCACGTAAAACTATCTCTTCATCTAAAGGTTTTATAGTTGGCATCTCTATAACCCTTACACTTATTCCCTTTGCTTCTAGTTTTTCTGCTGCCCTATAGGATATATCTACCATAGAACCGTGAGATATTATAGCTATATCCTTTCCATCTCTTAATGTATATCCCTTTCCTATTTCAAATTCTACATTTTCATCAAAATGAACAGGACACTCTTTTCTTCCTATTCTTACATAGACTGGCCCTTCATATGAAATAGCCCTTTCTACAGCCTTCTTAGTAGAAATTTCATCTGATGGAGCCAATACCACCATATTAGGTAATTCCCTCATAAGGCTTATGTCATCTAAGCTTTGATGTATAGCCCCATCTAGTCCTACAGCCAATCCTGGATGAGTAGACATAATCTTTACATTGAGATTGGAATAAGCTACAGATTGTCTTACTTGATCGTAGACTCTTCCTGGTGCAAAACATGCAAATGTACTAACAATGGGTATAAATCCAGCTCTTGCTAATCCTGCCCCTACGCCTACCATATTTTGTTCAGCTATTCCCACATTTAAGTATCTATGGGGAAACTTTTCTGCAAAACATGAAGTTTTGGTTCCACCTGCTAAATCTCCATCTAATACAAATATTTTTTCATTATCCTCTCCTAATATAGCTAAAACTTCTCCAAATACGTCTCTTGGTGCCTTTAAACTAGCCATCTATTAAAGTCTCCTCTCTTTCCATTTCTTCAAGGGCTTTATGGTATTCAACATCATTCATCTTTTTAGAATGCCATTCTATTTTATCTTCCATAAAAGATACCCCTTTACCCTTAACTGTATTTGCTATTATTACATTAGCTTGATTTGGCTTTATATTATTAAATGCCTTTTCTATTTGATTAAAATCATGTCCATCTATTTCAATTACATTATGATTAAATGCTTCTAATTTTTCTTTCAATTGCCACTTTCCTACTACATTTGAAGAGTAATCACCTAATTGTATTTTATTATTATCTATAATTGGAATTACATTGTCCAATTGAAGAGAACCATTTAACATTAAAGCTTCCCATATCTGACCTTCTTGAATTTCTCCATCACCTAACATGACATATATCTTGTTCTTTATTCCCTTCTTCTTATATCCAAGTCCTATTCCAATTCCAAAGGATAAGCCTTGTCCTAGAGAACCTGTACTACATTCAACTCCTGGTATAGAATCTATATGGGTATGCCCTTGTAATCTAGTGTTTATCTTTCTATAGGTAGCTAATTCTTCTACAGGAAAAAATCCTCTTCTAGCTAATACACTATAATAGCTTAAAGATGCATGTCCCTTACTCATTATAAATATATCCCTCTCCTCTTTATATGGGTTATTGGGATCAATATCCATAAGTTCAAAATATAAATAGGTCATAATCTCTACAGCGGAAAAAGCCCCGCCTAGATGCCCAGACTTTGCTTCTATTTGCATGTCTAGACAATCTTTTCTAATATCAATAGCTGTTTTTTTTAATTGTTTTAATCTACTATTATCCATTGTACCCTCCTATATTGTGATAAAATAAAAGGTAGAAAAATCTACCTTTTATTTTATAAATAATTTTACAATATTACCCAATATGATACCTACTACTCCAAAGTCTGCATCGCTAAAGGTAGTATTCGCAAACCCTAGATTTCCTAATACTGGCATCAACAATACTGGTAAGAATGTTATTAAAAGTCCATGGGCAAAAGCTCCCCAGAAAGCTCCTCTTTTACCTCCTGTTGCGTTACCAAATACTCCTGCTGTTGCACCACAGAAGAAATGGGGAACAACTCCAGGTAATATTATTGTAGTTTTTAATCCAATTAATATTAACATTCCAACTATTCCACCTAAAAAGCTGGATAAGAATCCAATTAGCACAGCATTAGGTGCATATGGGAATACTACTGGACAGTCCAAAGCTGGTTTTGCATCTGGAACCAATTTTTCTGATATACCTCTAAATGCAGGTACTATTTCCGCTAATATTAACCTTACACCTTGAAGTATTACATATACTCCTCCTGCAAAAGTTATAGCTTGTAATATAGCAAATAAAATATAGTTTTGACCTCCACTTAAGGTGTTCATATATTCTGGTCCTGCAACAATAGCAACTATTATATAAAATACACCCATTATTAAGGATATAGCTACGGAGCTATCACGCATAAAGCTAAGTCCTTGAGGAAAGTCAATCTCTTCTGTAGACTCGGAGTCCTTGCCTACTATTTTCCCAACCCAAGCGGATAACACGTATGCAGTAGTACCAAAATGTCCAAAGCCTACATCATCAGTACCAGTAATCTTTCGCATAGTTGGCTGAGCAATAGCTGGGAAAAATGCCATAATAAATCCAAGTATTATTGAACCTACTATTACAAGAGAGGCTCCTTGTAAGCCTGCAACTGCAAGAATTACAGCTATCATAGCTGCCATATATAATGTATGATGACCAGTTAAAAATATATATTTAAGTTTTGTATATCTAGCTATAAGTATATTAGCCAACATACCAAATGCCATTATCAAAGCTGTACTAGTCCCGTAGGTTTCTAAAGCCATAGCAACTACTGCCTCATTGTGAGGAACTACCCCTTGTACATTAAATGCTTGTTGAAACATATCTCCAAAGTGACTTAAGGCTTCTACTGCAATCCCTGCTCCACCGCTTAATACCAGAAACCCTAGGATGGTTTTAATTGTACCTTTTAATACATCAGAAGCTGACTTCTTTTGTAATATTAATCCAATAAGTGCTATTAGCCCAACTAGAACTGCAGGTACACTTAATATATCCAGAATTAACTTTAACATTAAATAACCCCCTTTATATTTTTGTTTTAAATCATACCTTTTTCCTCTAGCATAGATTTTAATTTATCTCTTAGTTCATTCATATCAATCATACTATTTAATGAAATAGTATCCCCCAGAGGTTTTAAATTATCTGCTATATCTCTAGTACCGACAAATATATCTGCACTAGTTGCAGAAGCAGATGATAGGTCAGAGTGAGTAACTTCTATATCCTCTGCTCCTAATTCTTTTAACACTTTTTTGATGTTCATCTCTATCATGAAACTACTACCAAGACCAGTACTACAGCATACTAAAATCTTTTTCATATCTTCCTTCACCTCCTTCCAAATTTCCTATATCTATTAATTTGAATATTTATGGATTATATCTAGTACATCATCTTTAGTTGTTGAAGATATAATTTTATTGATATCGTTATTATTCATGAATAATTCCATCAGTTGGGATAAAGCTTTTAGATGACTTTCATTATCTACTGCTCCGAAAGTGATTATAAGCTTTACTGGATCATTAGTTTCATTACCAAAGTTTATTCCTTCTTTTAGAGTAATCAAACTCATACATAATTTATTAACTCCATCTTCAGGTCGTGCATGAGCTAGGACAATCCCAGGTCCTACAACCATATAGGGTCCATTTTCTTCAAAGCTTTTAAAAATTGCTTCGGTATAACTTGCTTCAATAAATCCTTTATCTATTAAGCTCTGTCCTCCCTTCCTTATAGCTTCTTTCCAATCCTTACATTCAACATTCAATTCAATTACATCCCTTTTAAGCAAATCTTTTAACATATAAGTCCTCCTTTCATAAAGTATAGATTTTCTATGTTCTTTTATCTCGTATAAAAGTTCATATTCTAGTCTTTCCCTATCCTCTATAAGAGTATATTTATCTATAATATCCATTAGTTTGATAACTAAAGTATCATCATTTTTACTGGATTTAGCATATATTAGATTAAAATGTTTCTCTAGCTCATCAAAATCCTTCTTTAGCATTAATGAACTGACCTTTACATACTCTGAAGGTTCTAAATGAGGTATGTCTATAGTGCTAATTATATAGTCATAGTCTCCACTATAGTTTTTTAAGCTTCTAAGGGACAATGTATCTACTATCTCTATATCATACCTTTCACTAATCTGTGTAGCTATCATCTTTGCAGTGCCTATACCAGTACTGCAAACTACTATTACCTTTGGTCTTGCCTTTTCCCTATTGGAAGAATTTTTTAGTGCTGCTCCAAAATGTAAAGTAACATAGGATACCTCATGTTCTCCTATTTCTTTTCCTATATATCTTTCTAAATGTCTTAAAACAAACTTGGTGTCATCAAATAATTTTTTATAGTTTTTCACTATGTTATCGTATAGAGGATTATATAGCTTTAAACCAAATTTTATTCTATATATAGTAGGTCTTAAGTGAACTACTAAATCTTCTATTATCCTTTCTTTGTTTGTAAATACTATATTGTACATATCTTCTATTTCTAAAGTCATGGTTTCAACAATATTATATAGATCATCTTTTTCTACATCTCTGGACTCCAAGGATTTTGCTCCTAATAGATGAAGTGCAATATATTCTACTTCCTCTTTAGGTACAGCAATGCCAAATCTCTTCTCAATCCTCTCCACCATTTCCTTAGATATTTGATATTCTTCTGTATTTTGAATGTATTCATAGTTGGTATCAGGAATATATATTTTTTTACCTAATTGTATCCTTTTTATCATTATTGAAATATGGGTTATTAAATTGGTATATGCCTCGTCACTAAACTTTCTACTTAAACTATTCTCTGCATAATTTATTAGTCCATTTAAAAAGTCTAAATCTATTTCTGCGAAGAGAGTTTGAAACTGAAAATTGTTAACCTTATTAACAGCAATTTTATTGTTCATATAGTTGAGCATTTCTTCTATAGTTATATTTTTTGAGGCAATATCCATTATGGTATTTCTCTTTTTTATTTCACTCCCCTTAATATATAGACCAACTCTAGGCTTTCTTATAAGAGTTAAACCTCTCTCCTTTAACCATTTTTCTACTATGTCTAATTCATTTAATACAGTGTTCCTAGATACAAATAGCATCTCTTCAAAATCTGCTATTTGTATTGGCTCATTGGATTGAAGTAATTGTAATATAATTATTTTTTGTCTTTCATCCTTGGAATAGCTATATCTATAGGGTGTATTCGTATTTACAAACTTGTCTATAAAACCATCTAACTTCCTATTACTCTTCAAGCGTACGCCTTTTCCGTACTCCCTATCCAAATACTCAAACCCATTCTTTACAAGAATTCTTTCAATTTTGTCAATATCGTATCTTATAGTTCTATCCGTCACTCCAAATATTTCAGATAAAGTTTTTATGGTAACAAAATCTCCCTTTTCTCTTAAATATTGCAGTATAGCTAGGGATCTTTCGTCAAATTGCATAGAGTTTCCTCCTCATTAAATAGAAATAATAAATTATTTGAACTTTCCAATTTAAGATTATCTTAACTTTATATTATATGAACGCTCCCTATGTTTACTATATCCTTATATATAATTATACCTCTTTTTTTTAAAAAAACCTTTTCCTTTAAGTTTTTTCTATTCTAATTGAATTGGAAATATTGAACTATTTATATTAAATTTTTGTATAACATTTATCTATATAATAATACAAAATCACAGCATAAAAGTATTGCACCTATATAGTCTGATATACATATACTGATATAAATTAAACTAATTAAAGGAGCTGATTTCTAATGTATGTTGGCAATAATAATATTAATTATCCAGCTGTGCCACCACTATATCCAATGGATCCCTGTAGACCGACACCTCAACCAAGACCTCAGCCTATGCCCGACCCTTATAGTAATATGCCAATGTGTCCTATGATGGATCCTATGTTTAGAGAATGTGTTAGAATATGTATGATGCAATGTGGAAATTATCCAATGCCTATAGATTATACGATGGATATGAACTACTATACCCCTATTAACCCCATAGATATAAATGAATCATATCCATACTATTATGAAGAAAATAAAGAATAAAAATGCCTTCTAGATTAGGAGGCATTTTTAAATTATTACAAAAACTTAACAGTTTTTCGCAAAATATGATAGTAGTCTGTGTAAGGTAAATATTTCCTTTCTTTGAGTATGGATTAATACTACTTTTCAATACTATTTTTATTTTTAAAGAATATATTGAAAAGTATAGGAAATAATAATTTTTAGATGTGTTTTATCCTGTTTTTTACATTTTCATGGTAGTTATTTACAAAATCATTTGACAGAAAAATACTTTTTGAATAGAATACTATACAGCCAAAAATATAGGAGGTAAAATTATGGAAAATTTCTCAGTCAAAAAGGCTAACCACTTTAAAATCTTGACTGTCCTCACTATAGTTGCAAGTTTATCTTTAGGAGCATATATGTGCTCAGCTAAAGAAGTTACCATCTCTATTGATGATAAGAAAAAAGAGGTAACTTCCTATGCTAATACAGTTGAGGAACTTCTTAAAAAAGAAGAAATTCCGCTGGATAAAGAGACATATATAAACGTTCCATTGGACACAAAATTAGAAAATAATATGAATATAATTATAAAGACACCTAAATCTTATATACTAGCTATAGGTGATGAAAAGAATGAAGTAAGATCAGTTCATATTAAAGTTAAAGACATATTGAAGGATTTAAACGTGGAACTAGATGAAAAGGATTATACTTATCCCGACCTTAATGCTAAAGCAGTACCCAAAGGGGAAATTCAAGTCTTTAAGGTTAAAGAAACTGTGGAGGAAATACAAAAAGCCATTCCCCACGAAAATATTGTTAAAAAATCAGATAAAATTGATACTGGTGTTGTGAATGTCCTTCAAGAAGGAAAAGATGGCTTAAAAAATATAAAGATAAAAAAAGTATTTGAAAATGGTAAACTTGTCTCAGAAGATATTATTGAGGAAAAAACGATTAAGGAACCCATTCCTAAAATAACGGAGAAGGGTACAAAAAATATACTCACGTCTTCTAGAGGAAAAACAAGATATAAAAGAGCTATTACTATGGTAGCTACTGCTTATGATAACTCTTATGAAAGCTGTGGCAAAAGACCTGGAGATAAATATTTTGGTCTTACAGCTTCTGGTACTAAAGCAAGAGTAGGAGCTGTAGCAGTAGATCCAAGAGTAATACCTTTAGGTACTAAGTTATATGTGGAAAGCCTTGACGGTACCAAAGATTATGGTTTCTGTGTAGCAGAAGACACTGGCGGTGCTATTAAGAACAATAGGATTGATTTGTTCTTTAATAGTAATAAAGAAGCTAACAACTTTGGTATAAGAAAAGTAAAAGTCTACATCTTGGACAATTGACAGTAGACAGTTGACAATTAAAGACAAAAGACAATTGAAATGGGGCAACCAAAGGTTGCCCGCTAATACCCCAAAGCTCGACCCTAATAATTGTCAATTTTCAATCATCAATTGTCCATTGAATAAGCTGTCAATTGATAAAAATTCCACATATAAATATGGTAATAAATATGGACATTACATAGGATAATAAAGCTGCTTTTAAGGTATGCCTATAATCTTCTACTCCAATGGAACCAAAATATAAGGCTACGGTGTAAAATATGGTTTCCGATGAACCCATCATCACTGAGGCTACTATTCCCGGAAAGGAATCTGGTCCATAATAACTTATAATATCCTTTACTACTCCCAATGCCCCAGAACCAGATATAGGTCTAATTAGTATTAAAGGCAATATCTCCTTAGGAATACCTAATAGGTTGGTCAAAGGACTTAATAGGCTTATGAACATATCCAATGCCGTAGAACCTCTAAATATACCTACAGCTATGAATATAGCTATTAAATAGGGCATTATTTTTATAACGGTTTTTAAACCTTCTGAAGCACCTTCAATGAAGGCTTCATATATATCTATGCCTTTTATATATCCATGAATAAGAATTATTGAAACCATAAGAGGAACTATTGCTATAGATATAATCCCTAACATCTGCTTCCCCCCTCAAATATCTTTCCTATTATTATAGCTACTATGGTGGACATCGTTGTAGCTAATATGGTTGGTCCAATTATCCCTGTAGGATCTTTGGAACCATAATCATATCGAAGCTTTATAACGGTCAAAGGTACTAATTGTAAAGATGACATATTTATAATCAAAAACATAGCCATAGCATTAGTGGCTCTTTTTTTATTGCTATTCAGGCTATCCAATTCCTTCATGGCTTTAAGTCCAAAGGCAGTGGCTCCATTTCCCACTCCAAACATGTTGGCTATGAAGTTCATAAGTATCCACCTTTCAGCTGGATGATTTTTAGGAACCTCAGGAAAGAGTATCCTTATTATAGGTCTAAATCCCTTAGCTATGCTCTTAATGAGTCCAGATTTTTCTGCTATATTCATCATCCCCAACCAAAAGGACATAATGCCAATAAGGCTTATAGCAAATGTAACCCCTTCTCCTGCCTCTCTCAATATAATATTGTTTATCTCCTCCAAATTACCTGTAAAAACTGCGTAGATGATACCAACAAATATCATCAAAAACCATATCGTTTTAATCATAAAAAAACCCCTTTCATATGAAATATATGAAAGAGGTCAATATAATATCTCAAATAATTTTTAAACCAAACTTGATAATACTTCTGTTCTCCTGTTAAGTTTATTTGTATACATTAAAGAATGGCGTTTTTTCCTTTTTAAGTAGTCCCTTATCCACCAAAACTTCTAGCTTTTCTTCAAAGGTGCTGATGGTATAGGTAACTTTTGTATCGGATTCTATTTCCTTAATTACATTTATAAAGTCGTTTCCATTGATAGGCAATTTGTCCTTTATAATGGTTAAGAACTTTTCATCGTCTTCTTTAGATTTATTTTTTAATTCATCGAAAGGATTTTCCGTATGAGGGCTAGTGGTGTCTGCTGCTCTTATTCGAGCAAATATAGTTCTTCCCATAAGAGCCTCTGATATAAATACATCTCCCGTTCTTAAGTATGGAAGCCTTCTTGCTTCTTCCTCTGTAATATCAGTTTCTTCCTTTATAGTCTGTATATCCGATGCTCTTACTGTTCTAAATATGAACTTAGTATTTAATTGGGCTGTTATGGTTTCATCTAATAATGTAGGTCTTTGAGTAGCCAGTATTAAAAATGCACCGTATTTTCTACCCTCTTGAGATATTTCCTTCAATATGGATTTAGAAGGAGAATCATATCCTTTTGGAGCAAAATTATGAGCCTCATCTGTAACTATTATAAAAGGAGGAAAATAATCAGCTTGAGTCTTTTTATATAGGGCATCCTTATATTCCCTTCTCTTATGATACAAGTTGTTCAAAAGATAGGTGCTAAATACTTGAAGGATTCTAGTACTTCCTTGAATTACTATGAGTTTCCCCATATGTAATCCTTCTTCGATTGGTTTTATATCCTTGCTAAATATGCCTTCATTTTCTAATCTATTAAGTCGCCATATTATTCCTCTTACCGAGCTGTAAGGACAAGCCTTGTCATAGCTTATATACAATTCCTTCCTCTTCTGCCAACCTTCTCTCTCTAAATTGGAACTAGCTTCTGTTATCCTCGTGTTTATTCTATCCATAGTTCCTTCTTCTTGAGCTTCTGCAAGCATCTTCAATCTATTGTGAAAGCTATTATAGGAATCATTCCTTTTAAATAGTATATCCACTACATTACTCATAGCATCTGTTAAGGGACTAGATGCATCTAATAGGTTTTTTATATCTTGAGGTGATAAATCTTCAAAGCGAACCCCTACATGAAAACCTACTTGTAAACACTTAAACTTATCCTCATAGCTTTTTACTTCATCTTTAGGGAAATAATCTCCTATTTGACTGAAGTCCATTTCAAAATGGGGGTCTAATACTATAGTAGGAATATCTAGCTTCATCAATTCTTCTAATACCACTCTAAGTCCAAAGGACTTACCAGAACCAGAACCTCCAAATACTCCAATATGGGGGTATTGATGCATAGACCTTATATCAAATATATAGGGAATATCACGTTGTTTCTTTAGTTCCCCACTTTCAAAGGTATATAATAGATCTTTAAATTCTTCATCCATATCATCTACCATTTGATCTGTATTCTTTATAATGCCCAATACCAATCCATCATCTGTAGAGGATCTTATCATCAAATCTTTTACTTCATGAAATACTGGAGTCCTTACATCAGAGCCTGTCTCTACTGGATATAGAGCTTCATTTAATAATCTTACCTTTGCAATATATATAGTATCTTCATCTATATCATAGCCTATGGATTTTAACGATTCTATTACGGAACTATCCGCCAATTCTCCATGCATACTTAAAGGTATATATTTATTATAAGTTTGGGCTTCTACTACTTCCCCCATTAAATCTCCTTGATAAGGGTCTGTAATAATTAAAAACTCATTTATCCTAAAATTTCGATCCTTAGAGCCTATATATACCTCCTGTTGAGTAGTAATGCCAACAACTTTCAATTATATCCCTCCTAAAGAGTCCTCTTATCTCTTTCTGATATGAAAAATATTTCAAGTATTTCCCTGTCTAAGTAACTTTCAAGAAGTGCCCTTATCATCTTGTCTGGAATTTTTACTTCACTATCCACTATATCTATCCATAGAGGCACTCCTCTGCTGTCCTTAGGGGTTAAAGTTAATACTAGTCTTGCCATTTCTTCTAGATGGTTCCTTTGACTATCTAAAATGTCCATACCTATTACAGTAGGAGCTCCTGAGCTTCTCATAAATAGAGAAGTAAAACCTTTTTCAGACTTTTTTGCTACCTTATCATATATGGCAATCATCTCTCCATATTCTAAAAGACCATAGAGCAATTCTCTATCATAGAAGGATTCCTTTATCCCTAAAGATTTATCCTTCTTTAAGGCTTCCCCTATAATGGAAGTCTTTATATCCTCTATTACTCCAATAAGGATTATTCCCCTTTCTTCACATTCCTTTCTCAATTCCATCCATTTATTAAAACATTCGATATCATATCTAATAAGGGAACCATCCATTATTACCGCATAGGGATTAAACTGTCGAATCCCTTCTAAAGCTGCTTCCACTTCTATGGCTGAAAGCTTAGATTTTCTTATAGATTCTTCTTCTTGTCTTTCATCTTCCAATAGGGATTCTTTCTTTTCAGGATAAAGAGGAGTATAAAAATCCGTTTTATATATGGGTTTGTCCTTATGTAAGGTAGATTTAGCCAAACCTTGATATATTTCGACAAAATGAGGGTAAGCTCCACCCATTCGATTGTTTGAACCATCGACCCCTACTATACCCCCTTTTTCTGCATAATTAGTCAATTCCTCTTTGGTAAGTTTTTCAATCTTTATTATGGGACCAACCTTTTCTTGGATAAATTCTCTAAAAAACATCTTGTCTATGGATAATACATCTTTATATTTATCCGATAAAACATCGTTTAGATAGCTGATCTTGTCCTTTAGCTCTTGATTAATATTATACATTATTTCACCCCTTTTCAGACCTCCATCTACAGTTTAAAGAATATATTTAACATTTTTGGGTTGACTTTATTTGGTAGTTATGGTATTCTTTAATTTGTAGAAAAAAGTCGATTTTGACTAATATATGGGAGGAATGATTATGAAATCAACAGGAATTGTGAGAAAAGTAGATGAATTAGGTAGAGTAGTTATACCTATAGAATTGAGAAGAAACCTAGACATAGAAGTAAAGGATGCATTAGAAATATTTGTTGATGGTGAACAAATAATACTTAAAAAATACGCTCCTGCTTGTATTTTCTGTGGACAAGCTAAAGACGTTACTTCTTTCAAGGGAAAAAACATCTGTCCAGCTTGTTTAGAAGAATTAAAAAAATAGTCTAAATGCCCGCCTTGAGGACGGGTATTTATTTTATCTCTATGCTTTCCTTATAGACTAAATTCTTAGGTATCCCTCTCACTTGTGCTACCTTTTTTACAGCTTCCTTTTTAGTATAGCCTTCCTCCATATAATATTTTATATGTTCTTTTATGGTAATATTTTCATATAAATCCTTCTTAGCTATTTCTGCCCCTCTAACTATCAACACAAATTCCCCTATGGGTTTTTCACTTTCAAATTTATTTAAAGCTTCTTTGATAGTACCCCTAAAGGTTTCCTCATATACCTTTGTCAGTTCTCTAGATATAGAAATTTGCCTATTTTCGAATACTTCTTCCATATCCTTTAAAAGAGCTAATATTCTATGAGGACCTTCATATAGGATTATGGTCCTTTCTTCAGTTTTTAATCTCTCCAATTCCTTTATTCTATCCTTCTTCTTTGAAGGAAGAAATCCTTCAAAGACAAATTTATCCGTTGAAAGCCCAGAAAGTACCAAAGCAGTTATGGAAGCAGTAGCTCCGGGAAGGGCTATTACCTTTATTCCACTTTCGATGCTTAAACGGATGATGTCTTCTCCTGGATCTGAAATGCCCGGCATACCTGCATCGGTAACAAGAGCTATATTGGTTCCGTCTTCCAGCTTTTCTATTAAAATATTCCCTTTCACTACCTTATTGTGTTCATGATAGGATATTAGGGGCTTTTTTATTTCATAATGGTTCAATAGCTTTAAAGTATGCCTAGTATCTTCTGCTGCAATTAAATCTACTTCCTTTAATATTCTTAAAGTCCTAAGGGTTATATCCTCTAGGTTTCCAATAGGAGTAGGGCAAATATAAAGAATTCCTTTATTCATTTTCATTCTCCTTATTCATACCATAAATATCATATATTTCATCAGTATATATTCCATTATCATCATATATTATAAGTGGTTTTTCAAACTTTAATTCCGCGTTTCCTCCTTTTATACATTCCAATAATAGCAATTTAGGCTTTTCTCCTACCTTTGATTGGACAAAACGAATAGTCTTTGGTTCTAAACCATACTTTCGAGCAGCCCAAATTATATCCACTAAGCGATTAGGCCTATGAACTAGGTATAGTCGTCCCCTATCCTTCAATAAAAATTGAGATACTTCTATTATGTCTTCTATAGTACAGCTTATTTCATGGCGAGATACGGAAAGGCTTTCATCGGGGTTTGTGATTCCGCTTCCCCTTTTCATATATGGAGGATTTGAGGTAATTACATCAAATGTAGCTTTTTTAAAATTAGAGGGTATATCTTTTAAATCCATATTTATGATCTCTATCTTATCTTCCAAATTATTCATCTTAATACTTCTACTAGCCATCTCTGCAACTTCAGGTTGGATTTCCACTCCTACTATTCTTTCACAATCATGTAGAAGATTATATAACCTCAATGGAATAATTCCCGTTCCTGTACCTAAATCCATTATATGGGCTTTATTCTTCATACTAACAAAGTCTGATAGGAGTATGGCATCTATTCCATAACAAAATCTTGTCTTATCCTGTATAATCTTCAACTTACTTCCCGGAACATAGTCAACTCTTTCGTTTTCCTTTAATATATCTTTCATATTATTCTCCTTTAACTACACATTATAAATATATAGTCGTAAAAAAGACCCTGAAATTAGGGTCTCTTCTAGAGTTTCATTTAATTATTCTGGTTGAGGTGCATCTACAGGACATACGTTAGCGCAAGCACCGCAGTCAATACATTTGTCTGGATCTATAACGTATCTGTCATCTCCAGCACTTATAGCCTCAACAGGACATTCAGCTTCACATGCTCCACATGAAATACATGCATCAGTTATGATATGTGCCAAATGTTTCACCCCCCTAAAGTTGGTTGTCTTTTTATACTACTTTATTTTATCAAATAATTTACAATAATAAAAGGGTTATCAAATATATTTATTCCAAATCTACGAATTCGTCCTCCGTTTTATTTTGAGTTTCCTCTGTTTCATTTACATATTGAGGATCTTTTTCGTTTGTTATTATTATTTCATCTATTCTATGGTTAAATAAATCTTCTGTATCATCTTTTAACCTTACTTTTACCTTCACCATTTCCAACAGTGTATAGGTCTCCACTACTGTACCTCTCCCTTCAGGAGTTATTACTATAGTACCTATTACAGGCATCTTTTCTAGTAATTTTTCATATACTTCATGCTCATATTTCAAGCAGCACATGAGCCTACCACAAAGACCTGATATCTTCGTAGGATTTAAAGAGAGGCTTTGTTCCTTGGCCATCTTTATGGAAACAGGCTCAAATTCTCCTAAGAAAGTAGTACAGCATACAGGTTTGCCACAAGGTCCTAACCCGCCTACCATCTTGGCTTCATCTCTTACACCAATTTGCCTAAGCTCTATTCTAGTTTTAAATATAGCAGCTAAGTCTTTTACCAGTTCCCTAAAGTCCACTCTGCCATCGGCAGTAAAATAGAAAATAACCTTATTGTTGTCAAAAGTATATTCTACATCTACCAGTTTCATATCTAAACCGTGTTCTTCTATCTTCTTCTCACAGATGCCAAAAGCTTCTTCAGCTTTTTCTTTATTGGTTTGGTGTATTGTAAAATCTTCTTCCACTGCTACTCGAAGTACCTTTTTTAAAGGAGGAACTATTTCCTCTTCTGTTACTTGTTTTGGTCCTACTGTTACATGACCAAACTCTATTCCTCTAGCCGTTTCTACTACGACATAATCATCCTTAGCTATATCCAGTTCATCAGGATCGAAATAATATATCTTTCCTGCTTTTTTAAATCTTACACCTACTACTGTTATCATAAATATTTATACCTCCTGCATACTTAAAAGCATAGCTTCTATTGCTAACTGGTAATTGACATTTCTTTCTATACTCTTCCTTGTTTCAATTATCTTTTCTATTATATCATTAATCTTATCTATATTTAAAAAAGATTGATTTGATAACAAGGAAATTTTATCCATATTTATTATAAGTTCCGACTCTCCAATTTCTTTATATATGATTAAATCCCTAAACCAATAAAGAATGATGTCTAAAATTTCTTCATAAATATCCTTATTCTTTACAAAAAAATCCGTAGAATTAAATATCTTAAGTTTGTCCCCATTAATAATACCATCAATTATACTAAGGGTTTCATCCCTATTTTGGAAAAAATCTTCTGACTGAGAGATATAGATGGATCTTCCTACGCTTCCTTTGGTAAAATGAGCAATAAATTTAGCTTCTTCTTTTGTCTTATTGTATTGAGATACCAATAAATCTTCAATCTTCTTATTTTCCACAGGATAAAATGGGATTATCTGACATCTGGATAAAATGGTAGGAATAAGATTATTTTTATTAGGGGCTACTAATATAATATTTATATAGGATGGCGGCTCCTCTAAGGTCTTTAATAATCCGTTCTGTCCCTCCACCCTCATCTTATGACTATCATCTATAATGATTATTTTTCTACTGCTCTCTAAAGGGGCAATGTTTATACTTTTAATCATATCATCAATTTCTTCTTTTTTAATTATATCTTTTTCTGGTTCTATTAGCTGAAAATCTGGATGGTTAAAGTTATCAAATTTCAGACATGAATTACACCTATTACAAGGCTCAAGACCTCCTTCTTTACATAGGAGAGTCTTGGCAAGAGATAATGCTACCATCTTTTTACCTATGGATTCTTCCCCTTCAAATAGGTAGCTGTGGGATATTTGATTGTTATCTATGGCCTTTTTTAAGTTATCTATTATCTTTTCATGACCTATAATATTGGTAAAATCCATTAAATTTCCTCCAAGTCTATATCTTCTTAAACTCATTCATATCTAGTATGAATATATTGGCAGCACCTACAGTTACTCCATCTTTATTTTTTTGAACCTTACTATTTTCACATTGTTCTTCAATTACTTTTATAACTTCATCTACTTTCCTATCCTCTACGCCTATTAAAAGAGTGGTATTCCCTGATTTTAAAAATCCTCCTGTAGAAGATAGTTTAGTGGTTCCGTATTTATGTGCCATAAGGCTTTTTATCACCTTTGTTGAGAATTCATCTTGAACTATTGCAATAATAAGTTTCATAATTATACCCCCTATCTATATCTTAATATGCCTTTCTACATCTAATATGAATAAAGTAGCTCCTCCTACTTTTACTTCTAATGGATATGGTATATAGGCATCTCCTGGCATGGACACAGTTAATAATGATGTAGTGATTTCTCTTGTCTTACAATTATCTTCTATTATATTTATCACTTCTTGGACTGAATCTTCTTCTACTCCCATTAGAAGAGTGGTATTCCCTGACTTCAAAAATCCTCCTGTAGAAGCCAATTTTGTAACTCTATATTCCTTTTCAGTAAGATCGTCTATTAAACTTGGAGCATCTTGATCTTGAACTATAGCAATTATAAGCTTCATTCTTATTCCTCCCTCTTTTTAAGGATACTTTCTATATGGTAAATACTTTGATTGAATACTTCTTCTATAGATTTTGATGCATCTATTATTTCAATATTCTCAGGATATAGTTTTAAAAGCTTCATATATCCTTCATATACTTCTTGATGAAATTGAGACCCTTCTCTTTCTAGTCTATCCCCTCCCTTTTCTTCTGTTTTCCTATCCAAAGTAGATATTGGATCTACATGGAAAAACAATGTCAAATCTGGTACTATACCTTTGATAGCAAAATCGTTGATCATCTTTACCTTTTCTATGCCTAAACTTCTACCTACTCCTTGGTAAGCTAAAGACGAAAGGACAAATCTTTCGCAGAGGACCACTTTTCCTGCTTTTAAAGCTGGAAGAATTTTTTCATCTACATGCTGTCCCCTAGATGCAGCATATAAAAGAGCTTCTGTTTCTGCTGCCATATTCTTATTATCTTTATCCAATACAATGTTCCTAATCTTCTCCCCTATTTCTGTACCTCCTGGCTCCCTAGTAGTAATAAAATCTATATTTTTATTATTAAAATAATCGGTTATCAATTCCATAATAGTACTTTTTCCTGAGCCATCTGGGCCCTCTAATGTTATAAATATTCCGTTCAATAAAGTCATTCCTTTCTTAATCTACAACTTCTATCTTGTCTTTATTATAGCCTATAAGCCCCACTATTTCTATACCTTTATCCATTAAAAACCATATATGTTCACAAAGTTCCTTAGTAATCTCCTCCCCTGGACATATAAGTGGAATTCCTGGTGGATAAGGAATTACATAAGATGCGGATATTTTGCCAATACTTTTCCTTAAATCCATGACCTTTTTATTACCATAAAAAGCTTCATATATAGGTGAAATAATTTTAGGAGTTGGCATCTCTATACTTACAGGTACTACTTCTTCGTAGGGGGTGTTCTTAGCCATACTCTCTACTGCATCTACTAATTTTTCAAAGTCCTCTTTTTCGTTCATAAGACTAGTAAGTATTAAGGCATAGTAGTAATCTGCCATTTCCAAACGAATATTATAATCTTCTCTTAATATATTCTTTGCTCTTGTTCCTGTCATACCATCTAATCTAAATAATATCTTGGTGTTATCCTTTGCATATATAGTATGGTCTTCTTCATCTCCTGTGAATAAATGAACCCTTTCTATTTTTTCTAATAATTTTATAGTTTCTTCTACTAATGATATGCTCTCTTCTAATTTTTCTTTTCCTTCTCCTTCCATATAGGCTCTTGCGATTTCTAAGGATGCCATAAAAAGATATGAAGGACTGGTTGTTTGATAAAGAGATGACATATCTCTTAATTTATCTATATCTACCCGAGCTGTACCTACATGAATCATAGAAGTTTGAGTGAAACTAGGTAAAGTTTTATGAGTGCTTTGAACTACTATGTCTGCTCCTGCTTCTATGGCGGACATAGGAAGCTTATCTGAAAATGTAAAATGACTACCGTGAGCTTCATCTACCAACAATATTCTATTATATTTGTGTACTATTTCTGCTATCCTTTTAAGATCTGAACAGACTCCATAGTAGTTTGGATATACAATGGTTACTACTTTAATATACTCGTCCTGCTTTAACTTTAATTCTATATCATCTGGATCCATACCCGTCAGTACATGGTATTTTTTATTATAATTTGGATACATATATTCTACATTTAATCTATTTAAAATTGCTCCGTTGTACATGGACTTATGAGAATTTCTCTGAATAAGTATTTTATCTCCTGGATTGGTTACTGCGGATAATGCTATGTATATGCCGCCAGTAGTTCCATTAATAGAATAGATGGTCTCTTTTGCCCCAAAAGCTTTGGCTGCTAATTCTTGACTTTCCTTTATAATTCCTCTTGGATCATGTAAATTGTCCATTCCCGTTACTTCCGTAGTATCTACATAGGGGATATACCCTCCCCATTCTATTAATGTATTTTTTCCCTTGTGACCAGGCATATGGAAGGATACGCTGTTTTCACCTTTTAACTTCTTTAAACCATCTAAAATTGGTGTTTTCATTAAAATAAATCTCCTCCTAAATGTAAGATATATCTATTATATATCAGTTTATAAAATATATGAACAAAAAAATAAACCCCATATTTATTTTACGGGGTCGGGGGTTAGCCTTTCGTGCATATAATTTTTTAAAACCAACTTTATTACATCTTTATAGTAATCGTATTTTTCATTATCTACAGAAATAGTTGATATTTCCTCGAGACATTCCTCACATACATTTATTCCAAGTAGCTCAATACCATTCTTGTCCTTTTCCCTACAAATAGTACAATCCATACTATCAGCTCCTTGTTTAAGTTTCCTTAGATTGTTGCCCATTATTATATATTTATTCAATAAAACTAAATTTGTGCTTGGCACTATAATATTTAATACACAATATTTAGCTTTTTGCCACAGTTAGTACACCTACCATCCTTTATACCCGTTATTTCTCCACCATGATGTCTATGAATAAGTTCATTATGGCAACTAGGACAATAGGTATTATTGTCTATGCCCCAAACATTTCCTATATACACATAATCTAAATATGCATCTGCTATTTGTTTTGCCTCAACTAAAACTTCATATTTGGTCTCTGGTATCTTCATCTTATAAGCAGGAAAATACTTGGATAGATGTAGGGGAATACTCGAATCTATACTGGCAATCCACTCTCCTAATCTATTCATCTCCTCTGGCTTACTATTTTCCCCTTCTATAACCAAAGTAGTGATTTCCACATGGGTAAATTTTATTGCTATTTCGATGGTCTTTAACACAGGTTCTAAAGAGCCTTTACAGATATTTTTATAAAAATCATAATCCATAGATTTTAAATCTATATTCACAGCATCAATGTAAGGTAATAGCTCCTTTAGAGGTTCCTCACTTATATATCCATTGGTTACCAATACATTTTTTAAACCTCTTTTTTTAGCTAATCTCGACATATGATATACGTATTCATAAGATATACTAGGCTCATTGAATGTATAGGCTATGCCAATAGATCCCTTTGATTTTCCTAACAATAGAATATCCTCATCTTCTATTTCCATGGTTAAGGATTCTTGATGGGCAATCTTCCAATTTTGACAAAAATCACATGCAAGGTTACAGCCAAAACTTCCTATGGAAAAAATACTGCTACCAGGATAAAAATGATAAAGAGGCTTTTTCTCTATTACATCATACGCATAGGAGGTATGCTTTCCATAGTTTAAACTAATTAATATGCCTTCTATATTTTTTCTAACTTTACATACTCCTGCATTTCCTTCACTAATAGTACAATTATGAGGGCATAGATAGCATCTTGTCATATTGTCTTTTAATTTTTCATAATACATAGCCTCCATACTTTCCACTCCTTAAAAATGTCTTATTACTTTAAAACGTTCCATTGTATAATCTTCGTATTCCCCTATACCTGCCTTTTTAAGAGCAATACTTATTTGTTCCTCTGGAGTTTCAACCCCTTCTATGTTGGGAAGCAGTAAACCTCTTTTAAATCCTTTGGTTACTATTACTCCATATTTATATACATCTAAGTCCTCTATTGATGAAATAGGCTCTGGGGAATCTAGCACATCTACGGAATATATTAAACTTGAAAGTTCATCTTCATCAACGGGATCAAATCTAGGATCCCTTAATCCTGCACTAATAGCATTTTGTATTATCTCTTCGGCTAAAGTTCTCTGTATAGGCTCTATCGTACCTATACAACCTCGTAGCGAGCCATCCTTTTTTATGGTTACAAAAGCACCTCGTCTGGTATTTAATAAATCTTTGCTCAAATCCTTAGGCACATCCATAACCTTTCCATGTTCCATATAATATTCTAAACTATTTCTAGCTAGTCTTACGTATTCGCCTTCCTCTCTTCTCATATTCTCTATTTTTTCCCTTTGTAACTTAATTAAATCCTTATAGATTTTTTTACTTTCATCTCTTCCTAATACCGAAAATTTAGCATTACAATAACCTACCCCAAAAGGTCCTTCATAGGATAAAACTTCTGATTCCACATTAAATCCATCTAGAAAACCTGCTAATATCATTAAGGAACGAAGTCCACATTCTCCTGCCCTTTCACTAAGCTCTAAATCGAAGGAGGCTATTGATTTAAAATCTCCATGCTCCAAAAGATTGATTATTTTTTTATCAAATTGTTCTCCATAAGGGGAATAGGGGTAAGGCCCTTCATTGGATAATCTATGTGATAAATCGCCACTAGCAATCAACGATACATCTTCTTCCGATTCCAATACAATTTTTTGAAGTATATTACCAAATCTATATAAATCTATAGGTGTTAATAAGCCATAAGTTATGTGGATAAGTTTGAATCCTTCATACTCCTTATCCACAAAATATAATGGAACTAAGGTGCCGTGATCTAATTTTAAACTTACACTATAATCCTCGGCGAACTCTCTATCAACCTTTGCAATCATAATATTCTGTTTAAGGGATTCATCCACTATTTTATCTACAAGTTCTACGTGATTTTTAAATTGAAATTTTAAGTCTCTGTTTCCAAAACCACTAAAATCTCCACTTAACTTTTCCTCACAGGATATGGATATAGCATCTCTAAATAGTGGTCCATGAGGAGTTATGATTATAATGGTACTTGGCCTTTTATCCTTTATATCTTTAGCTAGGTTTTTACAGCCTTTTAAAGTTTTTTGAGCTTTTTTCTCTTCTCCCATTCCTATTTCTTCAATGATAATAGGAGGATGAGGAGAAAGATATCCAGATAACACTTTACCCATCATTTTCACTCCTTATTTTTTATATCCTTTTAATTTCTTTAAAATGCTCTCATTGGGGCTAAATAAAAAGCTTGTTTCCTTATTGTTCCCATTAAATTTCCCAATATATACTCCTTTTTTATCTTTATCAAAAGTAAAGTTATATAAATACTTGTCTCCTTTATATTTTTCATCATACGGAACTATGGAGATTAGATCTGAACAATCCACTCTAAGCATTTCAAACTTTCTTTTCCCTATAATCCTATAGAAGATTAATTGCTCCCCTTGAAGAGTATATAAATACTTTGAAAAATACTTTATCAAAATATAGCTGCAGCTTATTATGACTAAAAGTATGGGCATTAAACTGCTCATATAGGGAAACATTTTCACATATCTTCTCATAAAAAACATTATAAAATCTATAGCTACGACAAATCCTATAACTACTAAGAACACCTTAATTGCTGACTTATCCTTTTTTTCGACAATTTGTTCCATTCTCCACTCCTCCTTAGCTATATTCTAAATCAAGGGGGAAAAAATGGCAAACAAAAAACAGGTAAATAATATTTACCTGTTTTTATAAATATCATAATATTATTCTTCTGATTCTTCTCCTACTACTGGCACATCATCTGCTTCTACTGTTTCTTCCTCTTCTTCTGCTTCTTCAGTAGGTGCTGCTAAACTTGCTATTACATCATCTGCTTCTCTTAATATAGTTATATTTTCGTTATTGAATATCTCTAGATCGGATACAAATATTGGAGTGTCAAAAGTAATATCAGAAACTTCTACTTCGATAGATTGTGGTATGTCTTTTGGTAAACATTCAATTTCTATTTCATCTAATTGTTGCATCAATATAGAAGGTTGTAGTTTAATATTATCTCTACCAATTAACGTAATAGGAATAGTCAACTTAACGGTTTCATTCATATTAAGTTTTTGGAAATCCACATGTAAATATTGGTTCTTAAATGGATGCATTTGAACTTCCTTTATTAATACTGGTGCTGTTTTGCCTTCTAATTCTAAGTCTATTAAAGTACTGGTTCCAGCAGATTTATATACTTTTTCAAACATTCGTCTTTCAACTTTAATATGTTCTGTTTCTTCATCTTTGCCATATATTACTCCGGGAACAAAGTTTTCTTCTCTAATCTTGTCCACTTTGTTTTTTCCCAATCCCGCTCTTTTTTCTACTTGTATTTTAATTGCTGCCATGACTTAAGCCTCCTCACTCAAATATTATTTTATATTATATATATATCAGATATATAGAATATTTGCAAACTGATTAGCATTTTTTACTAAAATTATAATATATTTTGCATTATTATAAGAAGTATTACTCCCGGTATACCTAATACACCTGCTATTATAGCTGTCAATGGATTTATGATTAACTTTAAACCAATAAACCCTCCTATTAAATTGAAAATCAGCAATAGAATACCGCCTATAACTCCATTTATTATTAATTTTAAGAGTAGTTTAATGGGAACTACCAAAAGCATACCTATTATATATAGTAAGAATAAGCCAAATATAAAAGCCAATATTGTTCCAATGTCCATGTGATCCCTCCTATTATATTTATTATACTATATAATAGAGGACAGGTTGAGTAAATATTACTCAATATTTGTTTCCTTTACTTTTTTTAGCAGATAAATATATTTTATCTTAGATGCTTCTAATTCATATATAGCATGATCTACTAAATCTGGATCCGTTACCGACTGGAAATATTCTTCTTTATTCTTCCACTCCCTGTGGGCTTCTTTCAAGCTCTCTAGTATTTCTTCTTCCTCTGTCTTTTCATTTGTTTTAAACTTTTGGGACAGTATATTTGCATACTTGATTATCTTATCAGCTTTTTCCTTATAATAATTCTTCGTTCTACCCATGATATAATACCCCCATAATTTATATTATTCTTATTTTTTCCAAAATCATGGGGGTTTATACCATTTATTTACTGCACATTCCTTTGCAGCTTTTGTTTTTACCTTTACAGATTACCTTATTTGAATTACAGAAAGGACATATAATCTTATCCTTTATATAGTTCATATCATAGGTATTATTACAGGATTTACATTTAAACTTGCAACAACTTAAAGCATAGTTACCGCCTTTAATATTTATGGCTTTTCCCTTAGTCAACGCTAGGGCTACTTTTTTCCTTCCACTGTCTATGATATTTTGAAAGGTCTGCCTTGATATATTCATTTCATCTGCACACTGCTGTTGGGTTAATCCTTCAATATCCTTTAGTCTCATGGCTTCAAGTTCTTCTACTCTTAATACGATGTCTTCTACCTCTTCTCTTTCTTTGTCTAAAGGGACAAAATGAGTAGTCTTAGGTAGGAATTGTACTTTTCTACATTTAATTGGTCTTGCCATATAACTCCTCCAAGGCTTGAATCTAATCTAATGCATCTACTATTTTTTCTCCCATATTTTTAAAGGTTTCTTTTATATCTTCATCTAATATTTGATTCCCATCTTGAGATATATTGGCTATATCCTTACACATAGGAAGTTCTCCTAATAGCTCCAAGTCATTTTCCTTTAAAAACTCTAAAGTGTTCTCGCTTTCAAATATTCTAATCTTCTTACCACAATCAGGGCAATTTATATAGCTCATATTTTCAACTATTCCAAGTACAGGAATATTCATCTTCTTCACCATATTTATGGCCTTTGCTACTATCATAGAAACTAAATCTTGAGGAACGGATACCATGATTATGCTAGATATAGGTATGGATTGCATAACGGTTAAAGCCACATCTCCAGTTCCCGGTGGCATATCTATTATAAGATAGTCTAATTCTCCCCATAGAACATCGGTCCAAAACTGCTCAACAACTCCTGCAATTATAGGTCCTCTCCATATAACGGGTTGGTTTTCATCTTCCGTTAACAGATTAAGACTTACTACCTTAATACCATCTTCAGTAGTCACTGGTATAATCCCAAATTCATTAGCAGTGGCTTTTCTATCGCTAACTTTTAAAAGCCTTGGAATACTTGGACCAGTAATATCTGCATCTAATATACCAACTTTAAAACCCTTTCTATTCAATTCTTCTGCAATCATAGCGGAAACCGTAGATTTCCCTACTCCACCTTTACCGCTCATAACCCCTATAATATTTTTAACATTGCTATTTGGATTATCTTTAATCATACAAGCATCCTTAGATGTACAATTATCTTTTGATGAGCAATTGTTACAATCAGCCATTTTTTCATCCCTCTCCTAATATATTGGCATATGCTAATTTGATTGTACATTTATTTAGTTCTGGTGTCAATAAGTGCATATTAGTTTGCATAAAGCCTTGCTTGAGCTTTCCACAATCTCCTATATTCTGCCGAACTATCCAATAACTCTTCATGAGTTCCTTCTGCAACTATTCTTCCTTTGTTGAGTACTATAATTTTAGTACAATATTTAATAGCTGCCAGTCTATGGGTTATAATGATGCTAATAGCATTATTACTTAATTCCCTAAATTTCATAAATATTTCATTTTCCTGTATAGGATCAATTGCCGCAGTAGGCTCATCTAATACGATAATACCATGTTCCTTATAAACTCCTCTAGCAATTGCAATACGCTGCCATTCTCCACCAGATAGTTCAATTCCTCCAAATTCCCTAGACATAATGGTGTCCAATCCATTAAAAAATTTTGGATTATCTTTATCTATACCTGCCCAATTTAAACATTTCACTAAATCGTCTAAGCTATTCTTTTTGGTAAAATCACTAACTTTAACATTATCCCCTATGCTAAGCTTATAGTGATTAAAGTTTTGAAACACAGCGGAGGAATTGTCATATATTTGGGCAGAAGATATTTTATAGTTGGATATTCCATTATAAAATATCTCCCCATCCTTAGGACTATATAATCCCAATATCAACCTACTCAGTGTGGTTTTCCCCGAACCATTTTCTCCTATTATAGCTAAGGATTCACCCTTTCTTAGCGTTAAATTGATATCCTTTAATACATCATCCTTTGTTGGATATGAAAATGATATATCTTTTAATTCAACAGTTTCAATATCTTTTTCCAACCTAACAGCTGGAATATCCTTTATATCAAAATTTAAAAACTCAATATATTTTCTAACATCTCCATAAACCTCTACAACCTCGTTCATTCTCCAATCAAGAAGTTCCTCCATTAATTCAAATAGATTAGACAATGAAGCATAAATAGCCGAAAAAGATGCAACCCTAATATCCCCTTTGACTATCCCTGCAATACTTAGTGAAATCACGCCGCCATATCCCAATAGAGTAAACATTTGTGCTACTGCATCAATCCTATTTGCTCTTCTATGAAATATAAAATTAAAGTCGTGGTAATTTATAGCGGTTCCTTTAAATAATCGGAAAAAATAGTTTTCTGCCCTTAAAGAACGAGTTTCCTTAAGATACCCCCTATCGGTAATATAGCTTTTATATATGGCTTTCTTCCTTCTTAAAGGTGCTTGAATTTCCTTCAACTGCCCATAGTATTTCCTTTTAATGATTTGTCCTATTAAAACTGGGAAGAAAACAAATAGCAAACTAAAACATAGAATGGGTTTTAACGAATATAGATACGTCCCGATAATTATATAATACGGGATATAAAGACATATCACGTCCATTACAACATTTAAAACAGAACGAACAGACCTTGCACCAACCCTTGCAGATTTAATTAAATTCATCATCTCTGGATCCTCAAAACAAATTGATGGAAGTTTAGAAATTTTTCTATTCAATTCCTTCATCAAAAATTGTACACTATATCCAGAATAAAATTCACCATAATATGATGATATACCGCTGGAAACCTGTCCTAAAATATTATAAATTAGTAATACAATCAAAGAATTCATTACATCTTTCCAATTTACATTATGGTTAAAAAAGTCAACTGCACCTGTAAATACATTCCCTAATTGGATAGTAATGAGTCCCATAAAAACAGCATCTAATATTGTAAACAGATATTCCAAAATAAACTTTATAGGAGATAATTTAATTATCTCAATAAATACTTGTAATAGGTTTACTTTCTTCTTGTTCACCATACCACCACCGTTGATTTTCATACATCTCTGTGTAGATGCCTTCTTTATCTAAAAGTTTTTGATGTCTACCCTTTTCAGCAACTCTCCCATCACTAAAGACTATAATTTCATCAGCGTCTTTTATTCCTCCCAAGCGATGTGAGATCATTATTTTAATGCTCCCAGAGGATATATTATAAAAACAATCATAAATTTGTTTTTCTATAATTGAATCCAGTGAAGAAGTTGGCTCGTCTAATATCTGTATAGGATTATTGCCATATAAAGCCCTTGCAATAGCTAATTTTTGCCACTCTCCTCCTGATAGGTCATGGCCTTGTTTTCCTAACTGTCCTAACTCGGTATTCAATTTATTAGGCAATGAATTAAGAGCCTTGGTTAGTCCTACTTGTTGAATTATTTTTTCTGCACTTTTAAAATTATCCTCATTTTCAATTGATTCAATTTTTCCAATTAAAATATTATCTAATGCAGATATCTGATAGCGTGCAAAATCCTGATATACTACTGAAAAGAATTTATACCTACCATAGGAAGGAATATCTTTCAGCTCCATATCATTGATTAAAATTTCTCCTTCATAGTCTTTATAGACTCCAAGAAGCAATTTAATAACCGTACTTTTACCTGCCCCATTTTCCCCTACAAATCCATAGGTTTTCCCTTTATCCAGCTGAAGATTTAAATCATGAATTGCCCAATTATCAGTATTAGGATATTTAAATGAAACATTTCTAAAGGTTACCGTATTAACCTCTAGGTCAATATCCTTGGATTCTTTAATATCATCTAGCTCTGGCAATTCTAAAAAGCTAGAGTAATCTAACATATAATCTTTCATTAATATGAGGGACTGTATCACCTGTGCTAAAGCCCAAGACATCGTATGTACCATATTAAAAACTTCGGTTACTATACTTATATATAAACCTGTAGTAAGTCTTCCTGAATGCAATGGAATCAGCATTACAGCACCAATCCCAAAGGATAAAATCGTCATAACTATACTAAGACCTTTAATGCGTATAAAATTTACGAGTGTTGCCTTTAAGCTTGTCCTCCTTCCAGATTCAAATTCTTCTTCCCACATCTTATTTATATGTTCACCATAGTTAAAGAGCCTTCTTTCATCAGCATATTCACGAGAATTCATCATAGTAGAATAGGATTTAGCACGTCTATAGCGTTGAGTAGCTATTTTATATGAATCATACTCCCTTTCCCCATTTTGACAAGCAATAAATGATAATAGGAACAGCATAACAAAAACGATTATACTTACCCCTATACTACTTCTTATTAAGAGAATAACGATGCCCATAAGCTTTATGGATATATCAAAAAATCCTACTATACTATTCAACCCTGATGTAATGGCACTATCACATTTTTCTGAAACCCTTTCAATTAAATCATTGTTTTTAGGCTCCTCTAAAACTGCATAGGATAATCTATTATGCTTAGTAACGACACTTAATTCAAACTCATAGTTGGCTTTTTTAGATAATCTGTTTTCTATATCCTTAGATAATAATTTTAACAAGTATGAAAATACAAAACTAAAGATAAGTAATAAAATTTCCTTCAATATCTGTGAACTAATAGTCTTGTTGAGAATCTCATTTTGTATATTATCTATGAATTTACTAACTATAATGATTTGAACCATTGGAATTAACTGATTTACAAGCTGTAACAATAGATAAAAAAACGTATAAAATGGAGTTATTTTAAAAGCATAACCTATATAATTTTTTAGTATTGATATTTTCCCCATTTTCCTCACTCATCCCGTAAAGTTATATAGACTAGGAATAGATATATTTATTCCTAGTCCGTCCTTTCATCAACAATATGCCTTTTACAAATTAAAAGTTAATTGTATCTTTATACCATGATACCATATTTTGTCTTTTCACATCAACTAATTTACTAAATTTCCATAAATTTCTCAACGTGAAACAATTATTGTATATTTATTTGGTCGTGGTGTCAATGAGGGCATATTTGATTTTTATTCTGTCTAGTTTTTCAAGCATAGGTTGAGATAGTATATATAGAAAGAACACCGTAGCTAAGGCATGGACTACATTGAACCACAATCCAGAAGCATAAGTTGCCAGTAGTGCCTTCCAAGAAAAATGGGAAGTAAAGATTAAAAGGCTTCCTAGGTCTGCAATGGCTCCATATATAAAAAATGTAGATAGACCTCCAAATATACATAGGGATACCTTGGTCTTCTTTAATATTCCCTTATTATATAGTATGCCTGCCAAAAAACCTATAATTCCAAATCCAAACATCTGCCAAGGAGTCCAAGGCCCTTGACCAAAAAAGAAATTGGATACAAATCCAGACATGACACCTACTAAAAAACCTGATTCTGGGCCAAGGGACACTCCAGTGATGATTACAATGGCTACTACAGGCTTAAATTGCTGGAGCATAAAAAAAGCCCCCCTACCAGCTACTGCAATGGCTGTTAGCACAGCGATGATTACCAACTCCCTAGCTTGCGGCTCTTGTCTTTCAAATATCATGGCAAAAGGTATAATGGTGTAAAGAATTATCAAAAGGGATATGAAATAATATTTCCTATCATTTAAAACAAATATCCCAAATAGTATGGTAAGTGGTATTAATAGTAATATAAGTATGGCTGATACCTTGGTTCTTTTATTTATAGAGTTTTCTCTTTGTAGTTTCCGCATAGCTCTATCACATCCTCTATGGTTATAGCTTCTCGATATATATGTCGAATCATCCTATTGGCTTTAGTAGTATAAAAACTATTTCCTGCAAAAAACTCCCTTGTAGCCTTTGCAGTTATAATATTGCCATCAAAAAATAGTGCAGTGGTATCTGAATACTTGGCACAAAACTCTATATCATGGGATACCATTACGATGCTTACTCCTTGTCTTTGTAAGGATTTAAGAATCTTTGCAAATTTTTCTTTGAAATGGCTGTCCATTCCTTTAGTTGGTTCATCTAATAATAGTATTTGAGGTTCTAATAGTAATACCTTAGCTAAGGCAGCCCTTTGTTGCTCTCCGCCACTTAAATCATAAGGATGCATATCTAATAGTTCATCTAATTCTGTAATTTCCGCTACCTCTTTAATCTTAGTTTCCTTTTCTACCTTATCCAATCTTGTATTGGAGAGCATTTCGTATAAATCCAATTCTACAGTCTTTTTTATAAATAGGGTCTGGGGATTTTGAGGCAGAACTCCTAAGTTATTTTCAAACCTTTCTTTATAACTTAATTTATTGATATCCTTTCCATTGATTAGTACCTTTCCTCTATAGGGTTTACTTATGCCGCTAATTAAAGATAGAGCTGTGGTCTTTCCCGTTCCATTTCCTCCTACTATGGAATAAAATTCTCCTCTATATACCTTAAGGGATAAATCCTCTATAACATTAGGAAGATTTTTTTCGTATTTAAACCAGCATTCCTTTAATTCTACTACTATATCATCATCTATTGAATTGGGAGCTTCTAAATTAGAATAGTCATTTAAAACTTTTCTATCTTCCATAAATTTATCTATCCAGTTTCGCCCTTCATTTACCGTTATAGGCCAAGGATTGTCCCCTTCTACTTCAGCATAAATTTGCATAGCTGAAGTCATGGACATAAACATAGGATGATTTAATTTATGTAGCTTTTTGCCTACCTCCTGTGGTGAACCATCAGCTATGATACTTCCATCGTCTAAAACTATTAGTCTATCGGATATAGGGATAGCCTCCTCTAGTCTATGCTCCGTCATGATTATGGTAATTCCTAATTCACTATTTATTCTCTTTAACATCTCCAAAAATTCCATAGCAGCAATAGGGTCTAATTGAGAAGTAGGCTCGTCTAATATTAAAACTGAAGGCTCTATGGTCATAATAGAAGCTAAATTTAAAATCTGCTTTTGTCCTCCAGAAAGCTCCGATACCTTCTTATGAAACCAATTATGTATACCAAAATAAGATGCCATTTCTGCTACCCTAAGTCTAATGGTCTTATTATCATATCCTAGACTTTCAAGTCCAAATGCCAATTCATGCCAAACCTTATCCGTAACTATTTGGTTCTCTGGACTTTGAAGTACAAAACCTATTTCCAGTACCTCCGTCCTTTGATCTATTTCTTCTAAGGGATTGTTTTTAAAATAGATTTCTCCGCTTCTATTACCATGAGGTGTAAGTATAGGTTTCAACTGCCTTATTAAAGTACTTTTTCCAGAACCAGATTTTCCACATATGGTAATGAATTCTCCATTATCTATATTTAGATTTATATCCTTTAATACTTGTTTTTTAGTTATTGGATAGGAAAAGTTTAAATCTTTGATTTTATAGATCTCCATTTGATTGCCTCCTGAATATTTATGATAACTGGGAGCATACATAATAAAAAATATGCCATATATACAATTACGCTATATACCGTAATGCTTGGCAATTTTATAGATGGGAAAAATCGGATTGTATTTTCTCCCCAAAATGCCCCTATTAATATGATAATAATTAGCATTAATAAAACCAAAAGAACTATTTTATCCCTTTTATCAAACCTAAATATGGAAAAGCTAGTTCTACCAGGTAGTCCATAGCCCCTTGCCTTCATAGAGTCAGCCGTTTCTATGGAGTTTTCCAATGCCCATGTGATCATTATGGATAATATTTTTAGCCCATTTTTAGCCCTTTGAATTATATTTCCTTGGGTAATATCCCTCCCAATTGCCTTTTGAGAATTGGAGATTATCTTGATTTGTTCTATATATCTTGGAACAAACCTTAGAACCATAGAAAATATAAGAGATAAGGAGGGTATTATACTTCCAAATAGATATATTATCTTATCTGAAGTCATTATTTCATTGTGACAGGAAAACCATAATATTACCGTTACAAACATTACAGCTGAAGCTATACCATATATCATGGATTCTAATGTAAATGGATTACCATTTTTAAAGTAAAATAAAATGGTACTACCAGCATGGTTGAATAGAGGATTTAGTATTGCCATAAATATAAGTAATGGCAGCATATAAGCTAACCCCTTTTTCTCATTTAATATGATGGAATAGATAAAAGCTGAAATAATGGCTATAGTTTGAAATATGGGATGCATAAAAAACATGCTAAATACTATAACCGAAGTAAAATAAATAAAATTTATAATAGGATGATAATTAGAAAAGCTGTCCATTAGTCTTCCCCCCTTAATGCACTATCTCCTCCTATGTCCCTACCTAAATCACAGGTATAGATTAACTCTACTACATCTCCATCTTCCAATTGATATCTGCTAACTCCATAATTGGGAAACCAATCATTTACCTTATACATCCAGCCGCTCAATTCCCCACAGTCAAATTCGTATATATTATTGATCCCTGCAATATAATGGCTGTTGTATATAGGAGTCATTTCAAATTCCATATGAATTTCGTTCTCCTGCATCTCCCTTAACAGCACATCAAATACGGATTCTCCTTCATAAAATACCACCTTTTTAGCTGGATATATTATTCCATCTTCCGGCAATACCTCTAATTTATCTTCATTAAATTTATCCATATTGTTTAATATGGACTTGCAGGTAACGGATAGAGTTACCATATGGATTTTATCTTTGTCTATATTTACGTCCTGCCATTCTACTGGCTTAGGTTTACCCTCTGGAATTGGATCTGTCAAGTATTTATCTTTTTTTTCTTTGCTTTCCTTATCTTCTGCTATTATCCTATCCTTTTTAGCTTTCTGTTCTTTTACTAATTCATCAGATTGATTGATGCCCTGATTTTTTAGTTGTTCTGAACTTAAAGGGACTATTTCATCTCTACCACTTAAAAAGAAGGAAACAGTTAGCATAATCCCTATTATTAAAGCTATTTTTATTTTTTTATTCTTCATGTTCTCACCACCTAGAGTTGGACTCCCTTAACCTTAATTTGGCTATTTTACATCTGTCATATCATACAAGCTATTTTTGTTTTCTTTATACCTATTATATGCCACTAGACCATACATTCCTTGATCTGTAGCCATAGGATCTATTGTACCTGCTTGTCCTCCGCCATTTTCCTTTTCTCCTTCTTTTATATGCATAAAGCCTCCACCATCTACATAAAAGGTCTGTAAGTTATCTATTAGAGTATTACCATCATTTACAAACCTTTCATCTTCTAGGTCTATTCCTAATTCTGTAAGAGCTACCATGACCTGTACTACGGATTCCGAATTGGCAGCCCCCCAACTAGAATATCCCCCATCTTCTAATTGAACACTAGATAGATATTCTAAAGCTCTTTCTATAGCTCCATCTACCTCTGGTCTTTCCCTATATTTGGATAAAGCTTGCAATGCCATAGCTGTTATATCTGGATCCCCTGGTTCTTCTCCTAATATGGAAAAACCACCATCCTTTAATTGATTTTCCAGAATATAATCTACATACATATCCCTAGTACCTTGAACATCTGCATTCAGATTTTGAGGGATTTCATAATCCTTTGAATCCAAAGCTATTAAAGCAAAGATAGGCCCATTTATCCCCTGATATATAACCTTTTCATAATCTCCTAATGCTTCCAGCAGATTGTATCCTCCTACATCTGTAGGATCTTTACCTATGGCAGTTAAAGCTAGTATAACTCTAGAATATTCCGTATATTTTCTCTCATGTAATATCCCTTCTTTTTCTTTTACAATTTCCACCACATTGTTATAATATCTTTCAAAATAATCCTCATCTATATCTAAATCAGATCTAGCTAAGGACAATACTGTCCACTCTCCTGCTAAAGAAGATATTGTAGGGTTGGTTATAGTTTCTAGCATAAGATTTGCTGTTTCTTCTATTTTCTTGTCTACATCAGTACTTGTTAAGACACTATTAGTACAGGCAACTAAATTTAGAGATAGAATTAAAATAAATATTAAAGAAAGCAACTTCTTCTGTTTATAATTCATATTTCTCTTCCTTTCATTATATATATTAACTACAAAAGCCTAACTATTTCATAGTTTAAGCCTTTGTAGTTGTTCATTTTTCATTATTTATTTTTCGTACATAATCCCATATATTCCATCTGAAACTTGTTCTACATGGACATGTCTATTGATTATAGACCATTTGTCTGGGTTTATATCTTCAAATTTACTCTTCATATAGTTATACTTGACTACTCTTATCTGTTCCCTTGGTAGATTTTTATCTAGTTTCATTTCAAAGGATAGCCCTGCTTTAGTGGAGTTGGTTTCAATATGAAACATCCTTCCTGCCCCTTTGGTCTTTTTCCAAATAGATTGGATATTACTTGGTGCAGGTTTAATATTTAGATATAATCCATCGGCACTATCCATAAAGGGGAAAATCTTAATTCTAACTAAAGTGGTACTATATTTTAAATAGTCAAATCCTAATTCGTTGAGATTGGTCAATACCCCTGCTGGAATATTGATTTGATTTTTCATATAATCACTTTTCCCAAGGGAGTTTAATTTTATTTCCATATGGTCATTACCTTGACTGATAGATAAATCTCTCTTTTCACTTTCACTTTGAGCTGTAATTCGTCCTGCCTCATTTAATGCAGCTTTTTTAACTTCCTTACTGGTTAAGGAAGGGGTCTCTTCCTCTTCTAATCTCTTTTTCTTGATTTCTTGAGTTATTTCGTACCAGTCCTTATTATCTTTATTCTTTTTACTGCTTTCTGGTGAAGGTCTATACCAATTTTCAAAATCATAGTAAGTATTCCTATCGTATCTACCATATCTGTCATATCTATCGTACCTATCTTGCGGCATATCTACATAGACTTTATAGGTTTTGGAGCTATATCCATTACCCGATACTGTATAATACATAGTTCTATTGAAATTTTGAGGTTTACCAATACTTGGGTAAATATCTTCTCCTTCATAGCTGATGTCTGGAACTAAATAATCTAAATCCATGGTAAATGGTAAATATACCTCTATGGTTTCTTTATTGTGGTTGATATACCCTTTTACTCCTAATAGACTAAAACCAGTAATTTTAGGTTCACCTTTTTCTTCTGGCTTTGGAGTAGGCTTGTCCGTTTTTTCCCATTTAGCATATAAGATTATATTTTCTACAATAGAAGTATTAAAATCAAATACTCTTGTAAGGTTTGAATCTTCATACCAACCTACAAATTTATAACCTAATTTAGTAGGATCTGATGGTCTAAATACTTTTTTATCTTCTTTTACTTTTTGTGAACTTATACCACTTCCACCATTGGTGTTGAATGTTATGGTATACTCATTTTTTTCTGGTAGAGTAGGTTCTCTTTGCTCTATTATTTCTATAGTGTATTCTACAAAATTATCTCCCCTATATAGAGTGAATTTTTTAGATTGTCCTGCCATAATGCTATTGGATATATTTCCGTTATCCCATTCTTCAATAGGACCGTCATATCCTCTATCTTGAGAAAGATTTGCTCCTTCTGTACCAGTTATTTTAAGAAAATGATTACCTCCAATAATGGATTCATCATATCCCTTTGGAAGCTCTAAGGTTATTTTTCTATTCTTTATAACTCCCTTGGATATTATTTTTCCACCCTTTACTAATTCTACAGATGTTATTTCAAGGGTTTCATCTGTGGATTCGTCTTTTTCCCATTTAGCATATAGGACTATATTTTCTGTAATGGGAGTATTGAAGTCAAATCCCTCTATTAAATCTTCATCCATATACCAGCCTACAAATCTGTAGCCTTCTTTTGTCGGGTCAACTGGTTTTGTAAGTACTTGTCCTTCTTCTACTTCTATAGAAGGTATTTCATTGCCACCATTAGCGTTGTAATTTATGGTATATTTTTGTTTCTCTTCTGTGTCACCTTTTACTACTATTTGGACATCTATTTCCTTTTCTTCTAAATTCCAGTCTATAACAGCTTTTATAGTATATTCTCCTGATTGAGATAAATCTATATTACCTGTTTCCCATCGTTTTACATCTACTTCTACAGTCTCATTGTTAGTTGTGATAATTCTTATTTTATTTGGCAAGTTTTCATTGGTTTCTAATTGTATTAGTTCTATATTCTGAATTCCTGGTTCTTTATCTCTCTCCTTAAAATGTGCTGTTATGTTTAATCTATGACTCTTTTCAATCTCCTGAGGGTTTGCTAAATCTGGCATATTTAGTGTTAGTTTCTTCATTTTTAAATTTACATCAGGATTAGCAGTATTATCTCCAGTTATTGGAGGATCCATTTCCCATCTATCAAATACCCAGTTTTCATCTTCGGACTTTGCTTCTATTGTAAATTCTTCTCCCTTTGGAACCACATCTCTATATATAGTTGCAATTAATTTATCATTCTCAGGTTCAGTATTCATAAATATCTTGCTAGATGTATCAAAATTAGCACTTATAGATAACTTGTCTTTTGTGCCACCTACGGTCTTTAGGTTTTTAAACTTTTCATCTATTGTAAATTTCAATTCATTATCAGTTATATCTCCTATAAAATCTTCAAGTATTATATGTTTTGATGGATCATGTCCTTCAGGAGGACTTTGATAATATTCTCCTGACCACCATCCTTTAAATTTACTTTTCTCCCCGTCTATGGCTTTGATTGTAACTGTATCCCCTATTTCATAATGTCCAAATGAAACAAATTCTTCTTCATTTTCATCATACTTAATAATTCCTGCTTTAGCAGTTTTATCATAAACATTCTGTGGAGTTATAGATATTTCTACTTTAAATGGCAATTCCCCTTCTTTGAAATTTAATTTGTATGGGATATCCTCTCCACTTGTAGTGTGAAAAATAAGTGTAGGTGGATTTTCTATATCAACTTCTCCATTTTTCGTTCCAAACTCTAGAAATGATATTCCTTCTTCCCAGTCATTATAGGATTTGGTAATCCTCTTATCCACTTTATATTTATCATTCTTATTTTCTAATGTTATATCCTTTACCCCGTGGGTTTTTATTTTTAGTTTAACATCCTCAAGATAAGCATCATTTTCTTCTATCCATTGTAGGTGATCCCCTCCTAACAGGAACAGAGCAATTGTTTCATCTTCGATCTTATATTCTAAAAGCCATTCTTTTCCTTCAAACGTATCGTGCAATTTAACATCTAATATTTCAAATTCTCCTACTGGTGGAGTATTTTTATCCTCTTCCCACTTTGCATATAAGGTTATATCTGCTTTTATTTCAGTACTAAAGTCGAATTTATTAGTTAACTTTTCATCACTATACCAGCCTACAAATTTATATCCTTCCCTTATTGGATCAGCTGATTTAGTAAATACTTGACCTTCTTTTACTTCTGCAGATGGCATATCATTTCCACCATTGGTATTGAAGTCTATGGTGTATTTTTGTTTTTCTTCTGGTTCTTTATCTCTCTCCTTAAAATGTGCTGTAGCATATAACTTGAATCTTTCTTCACTAATTTGAATATTTGTATCTTCCATGGTCAATGTCAATTTTGGCTCTGTTAAGTTAGCATCAGGATTCAGAGTATGAAATCCAGTTATTATAGGGTACAATTCCCATTCATCAAACATCCAATTTTCATCTTCAGACTTTGCTTCTATTGTAAATTGATCCCCACCTGGAACCACATCTCTATCTACAGTTGCCTTTAATTTCTCATTCTCAGGAGCAGTATTCATATATACTTTATTAAATGTATTAAAACTTGCATCTATAGATAATTTATTTTTACCTCTACTGTTCTTCTTTATATTTTTAAACTTTTCATCTACTGTAAATGTCAGTTCATTCTTATTTATATCACCTATAAATTTCTCAAGTATTATATATTTACTTGGATCATGTCCTTTGGGAGGATCTTGATAATAGTTTGTTGAATACCACTCTTTAAATTTACTTTTCTCTCCACCTATGGATTTAATCGTAACTGTATCTCCTATTTTGTAGTACTCACTATACACTAGAGTTTCCTCACCGTCTTTTTCTTTTACAATTCCAGCCTTTGCAGTCTCATCATAGTTATTCTGTGGTGTTATAGATATTTCTATAATTTCCTCTTTATCAGGCTTTTTCACTTTGTAGCCAATAGCTTCCCACTCAAGGGTAAATCTTTCACCGTCTACTGATATAAAAGTAAATTCTAGAGGAGCATCCTTGGAAAAAAGCGCCTGATATTCGTTCCAATATTCTCCTTCTACATATGCTCCCAATTTTAAGAAATTTACACCTTTATTCCATTCTTCTGGTTTTGCCTCAAAGTTTTTTATACCTTTGGCAGAAATAAATTCCCAGTCCTCGTTTGCTGGTAAACTTATTGGGTTATTTACTATTATCTTTTGAATATTCTCAGTCTCAATAATTAAATCCTTCCATTCTAAATTACCACTATCTTCCCAATTCCAAAATAAATCAATCTTATTTTCTTCTACCACTAAAATAAGTTTATTATCTTCAATCCTAAACCCATCAAACCAATCTTCTGCATTTCCATCATTATCTATAATCTTAATATCTTTGATATAATCTTTAGGATCTATCTTCTCAGCAAATACTTTTTCAGTATATTGTGTACTTAATATAATTGTAAATACTATAATAAAACTTAATAGAAATTTGAATATCCTTTTATCCACATGCTCTCCTCCTTTTCTTTGGCTTAATATACAACTTGATAATCTTCCGTTTCACCATAATCCTCTATATATCTCCACAGTTTTGTAGCTGGTTTTGGTTCTAATACTCTAATAATCAAAGTATAAACCTTAGATTCCTTTCCATTTGATAAAATAAATTTATTAGAATATCTTAAATCCAATGCTTGTCCTAAACTTGGGTATATGGTACTTCCTTTAGACGTTTTAATGATTGGAGATATATTACGTAAATCTAATTCATAGGGAAGTTCTATATATATTCTTCCAGTACTGTTGTCTATTTCCCCTTCTATATTTTTTATCTTAAAGGATTCTATTTTCATTTCATCTTTATCCTTGATTTTATCTTCACCATCTCCTCCTGTGGAACCCCCACCATTAGATTCAATTATTTTTACCGTATATAGATTTACATTGCCATCTTCATCTGTCAGTACGTAGTCTTTATAATAGTTGGCTAGTGAATTATTATCTCCTTTAGGATCTGGATCTATAGTTTTCCCGTTCCATTCAATCTTTGGGACTAAATCTTCAATATCATATTTATCCATACCCTCTGGAAGTTTAAGTTCTATGGTATTTTCTTTTATATTGGTCTCTACACCAGGAACAGAAAATTTCCTAATCTTACTGTTTCCAGAAGGAGAAATGCCTTCTATCTTTAAAGTATAAATCACTCTATCCTCTTGATTAGGGTAAGGCTCAATTGATAATTTTGTTCCATCTTTATTTGAAAAATTACTTAATGAGCCTAATCCAGGACTTAAAGAGGTATTTGGCGTTATTGGTTCATATTTCATCTCATTTGGTGTAGCTTCCTCCAAAAACACTCCATAGGGCAATTTCAATTTTATTTCTCTATTGCCTCTATCTATTTCTCCCTCTACTCTCCTCAATACAAATTTAGTAAACCAAAATAGATCTGCTTGTTTTATATTAACTGAAACTTCATATTCTCTTGAAGTTTCATCTTCTGCCATTACTGTGTATATAACTAATCCATTTGAGAAATCCTGTGGCTCATCTACAGTTGGAGATATGCTTATTCCTTGATGTTCAAATGATACTTTAAGATTTTTTAATTCATCTACATCAGTTCCTATTGGAAGTTCTATATTAACAGTTCCTTTTTGATTATCTATTTTAAACTGAGCATTTGAAAATCCTATTACTTTGCCATCTAATATATCTTTTTTACTGCTCTCTACCCCTTGTTTTTTTTCAATCTTAACTGTATATTTCTTTACAGTTATGCCATCTTCAGCAGTTACCATATACTCTACATCTTTGGTAAAGTCCTGTTTTTCCTCCATTTTAGGGGATACAACTGCACCCTCAGAAATTTCTATTATAGGTACTGCATCTTTTAATTCCTCATCTGGTGTTTCTTCTGGAAGTTCGATATTGATGATTCCTGATTCCCCATCTATATGTCCTTTTTTTCCTAATAGTTCAAATCTAAAAATTTCTGCTTCTTTGTTGAACTCCTTGCCAAATTCAAAAGGCACACCATCCTTATATAGTGAATATGGATTCCCTGACCCTCCATTTTCTATAAAATTGATATACCATTGCAGTGCATACATTCCTTGATAAGTAGCCATAAAATTATCTTTATTATTTGTATGCCCAAATCCATCTAAATTACTAGTCGCAAATTTATTAATCCAATTAACTATCATATTGTCATCTGTTCCTCTAGAAAATCTAATATCTGAATAGGGGTCTATTCCCATGGAACATAGTGCTATAATGACTTGAGCTGTAGATTCACTATTTACTGCTCCCCAAGCATCAAAAAGGAAGTCATCTCTCATAGGATTTACTTTTTCTACTGTCTTGTGTCCAAGTATTATATCCAGTCCTTCATCTAGTTTCTTCTTTACTCTCTCACCATATATAGGGTCATCTCTATAAGGATATAATGATTGTATTAACATTCCTACCATATCTATACCGAAACCATCTGTTCCATATTTGTGATTTAAAATATATTCAATCATAAACTCTCTAGAATACTTTGCATCTGCCGGCACTGAATAGTCCCCCATATCTAATGCTATTAAACCAAATATTTGATCGTTTACTGTTGTGTCCTCAATAGGTGCAGGAAAGTTATATATTCTTTCAACTAAATCTGTAACTTCTTCACCCTTTATCATAAATGGTTTCCCATCTTTTTGGAGCTTTTTAAGGTTACTGGCGTCAATCCCCATAGCAGTTAAAGTCATTACAAGTCTATCTGGATCCGTTTGCTTATTAGGATTTAAACTAGAAATCTTTCTATATATATCAAACTTCTTAGGAATATCTTCATATTTCTCTGCAACTCCAGCTGCGACCTCTTTCCCATTATGTCTACCTTCGTAAAATCCTATATTCATCCATTCCCAATCGTCTGATGCATCTTCTTTATATCTTTTATATATATTGTCTCTAAGAGTTATTAGCTTATTATAAAAATCCTCATCCGGAAAGCCTATTTCCCCTCCGCTGCCTTCTTGTTCTATGTTTACCATATATTCTTTTTTACTTCCATCTTGGGCAATAACTGTATATATAAACTTTTTAGATGAAAAATCAACTTCTTCTCCACTTTTAGGAGAAACTTCTGCAAATTTAGATACTTCAATAGTTGGCTTAATCTTATCAAGCTTTATATTAGGAGGTAATTCTATTTCTATTATATTTTCCCTTATCTCGCCCTCTATTGTTCCTATTTTAAAACTCAAAACTTCCTTTTCTTGAGAAGCACCTGCTCTTTCTATTTTAACTTGATATGTTTTTTCCTTTCCGGATTCCGATTTTACTATATACTCTACGAAACCTTTAGAAAAATCCTGAACTACATTGGACTGTGGTAAAACAGTGGCTCTATAGCTTGTTTTAATATTGGGCTTTAAATTAGATATATCCGTTTCAAAGGGTAGCATTACTGTAATTTCCCCATTATCATGGTCTATTTTCCCCGATGAACTATTAATATTAAAGAATGTTATTTGATTTTCATCAGACTTATTCGATACTACATTTAATTTGTATATTCTTTCTTTATCTCCAGTTTTTAATTTTATATCTATGGGTTTTGATACGTCTATTAAATCTCCATCTTTAAGTTCAATGTCTTCGTTATTTTCATCTGTATAGAATAGTTTTTCTGCCGTATGATATATTTCTAATGGAAATGAAGTCAAGTCAACCTCAAATGGAATATTAAAATTTATCTCACCATCTGAAATGCTAGCTTCTATCTTATTCCCATCTTCACTTATATACCTTGCTGAATTTACTAACTGTTTTGATTCTCCTTTTATGAATTCTATAGTCCAATCTTCTTTTACATCATAGTCCTTTACATCTTCATATTTTTCATGAAGAGCATCTAATGCTTGAATTGTATAGACTACTGATTTACCTATTTCAAAATCCCCTGATTTAAATTGTGCCTTTACCCAATCTGGTGTATATATTTCTAATTTATCTTTTTCAATTTTAGTATCCTCTGGAATATATAATTTTACATTATTATTTCTTTTATCAATAATTCCAGTATGTTTTCCCAATTTTGCTTCTAATATTTCAGGTTCATTTACTCTATGGGACTCAACGTACTCCATAGCTTCATAACACGTATCTAACAAAGCCTCTACTTGTTCCCTTTTTAAATTGGGATCGAGAGTTTTAGGATTGTACATTTTTTCTATCCAGACATATACGTACTCCAATCTAGGATCTGCATTCCAGCCTGGATTAAGTATAGCATTAAGCTCTCTTTTTATATTATCTATAAATCCAGCATGCATTGGATGATAATCCCCTGGCTTCTTAGGCTGTCCCTGTTCTTTTATCTCCCTAGAAAAATCATCTAAATCTTCATAGGCTGATATGAATTCATCCCATAAATCTTGAACCTCCTCTTTTAGAGTTCTGTCCTCAGGGTTTCTTTCAATTATCATCATCATCCAAACGGGTACTCTATCTGTTTTTTTCCCGTTATCATATGTAAATTCATAAAAATGTTTGTAGGGCAAAAAATAATCACGTTTTTTATTATCGAGCACTAACTTTCCTGGATCCCTATAATCATTAGCATTACCCATGCCTTCTGTCCAATATCTTCCACTCCTTACTTCTCTGATAGTTAATTTATAATCATTTAATTTAGATGAATTTTCTATCCCCACATAGTTACGGTCATTTGACAATCTCATTGGAACCAAAGTTGAATGTTTATTATTTGTTCCATGAGTTAAATTATAGGACATAACTCCACCAGAAGCTTCATAATATTCCCTTGAAAAAATAGTATCAAATCTATATACCCACCAATCTGGAATTACACCTGTCCATTCCGCAAAAGAAGGCATAGTTGCAGTAGACAATATTATTAAAGCTAAAATGAGAATAAAAAACCTGTAATTTCTTTTCATCATACCTTTTTATCTCCCTTCTTACGGCATATAAGGGGAATGGAATATCCATTCCCCTTATTCTAGTTTTTTATTTTACCAAGGTGCTCCACCTAAGTCTTGTCCCCAGTTTAATGTAAACCCCCATTCCATTGATTCAAAACTGCTATTTATCGTACATTGAGAAGCTCCAACATTTGGCATTATTCCATCTATTTTATACATCCAACCTGACTGACTTGTCATATCAAATTCCCTTAATCCTGAATAACCTCTTTTATTTATTTGTCGAATATATCCTTGATTTGCACCATCAAGTTCTAAATCTAACTGTTCAGCTGCCTTCTCTAAAGCTTCCATTGCAGTATCCCCTGCTTTTACAGTTACTGGAGTTGCTTGGGCCTTGCTAAATCCTTGTAACGCATTTTCTACTTTTTCATAATCTTTATGGTCTCTTGAAGCATTCCTAAGCCAGTTTGTAGCATTTTTAACATTAAAAGTTACCAACAATTCAACATCTGTTCCTTCTATACCAGCATTAATTTGATAGTTTCTATATTCTCTACCATCTAAAATGTTAATTAGTGTAAAGTTTACATATCCCTTACTAAAATCTATATTTTCTATATTTGAACCATTTACTAATTCATCATTAACTTCTAGATTATATAAGTTTGAATCATATCTAACCTTTACATTAACATTAGCTAAATCTATTGAAGAATTAGTAAAGTTTAGATAAGCTGTATATTTAGTGTCATCTGGCCACTGTGAGCCTTCTGCATGTTTTACAGTTACTGTCTTATAGCTAGTCTCTCCACCATCTGCCATTATCCTAAAATCCCTTGGTATACTTGTATCAACAATAATTTGATCTTCCCCTGCTGCGAATACGGTACTTGTCAATCCCAATACCATAATCAATGCTAATATCAAACTTAAAATCTTACTGCTTTTTCTAAATTTCTTAAACATCTCTTTTCCCCCTTTTGCTATTTTGTTTTTTAATAAATAGCCCATTCTATTTACTTTTTCCTAACAGTGGCTATTGACTACCTGATTAAATATTTTTATAGTCACATTTAATCAAATGACTGCTAACCACCCCCTTAAAATAATTATTCCGTTCTAATTGCCACTTGTGGGCTTATTTTCATGGCTTTTACAGCTGGTATCAATGCACTGATTACTGCAACTAAACCTGCAAATACCACCCCACCTATGGCTAACCAAGGTGGGATAATGGACCTTACTTCCATCTCACTAAGTAATATAGGCAATAGTTTTTGAAGACCAAAACTCAGAGCTAAACCTACAATTCCTCCTATTATGCCTATTATCACTGCCTCCACCAAGAACATCTTTAAAATATCTGTTAACTCACTGCCTAGCACTTTCAATATCCCTATTTCCTTAGTTCTTTCATTTATAGACATCATCATAGTATTGGCAGTACCTATTCCTGCTACTAACAGGGCTACCCCACCTATTGCCGCTAACATTCCTTGAATCTGCTTAGACTGTCTTTTAACCGACTCTAACATATCGTTTAAAGAATAGGTTTCAAATCCTGCTGCCTTTATTGTGTCTATTACATCTTGAGCAGAGTTAGTGTCTTTGGCTTTTACCCATACCATTTCATATGTTTGAAGTCTAGCTAATTCCTCATCTTCTTCGTCTTTTTCCGATACTGAAGGCAAATATTCCTTATTATCTTTCATAATCTCTTCCAATCTGTCATATTCCATGAATCCAGAAGTAGTATAGTTCTGATTTTGATTGCTGCATATCCCTGTGATTTCCGTTTTATAATTAATTCCTGTAAGAATTGCCCTACCATCTTCCCCTTCTTGGTACTCCCCTATTAAAGATTCATAATCAAAGGACATTCTAATATTGGATTTCATTGGGTGTAGAGTTTCCTTAATAGCTTCATTCTCTACCTCTTCCCAAGTCTCTGGATCTGCAAAGGAATCTTGGACATCATCAGTTAACATTATCTGTGGTCTTATCCTAGTACCCTTTAAAGGCAGTTCTCCTTCCAATGGAATCAATTGAAAACTAGATGCAGTATTCATGTCTATTCCATACAGTTTAATAGGCGTTACATATTTCCCATTTTTTAAATAGGGAAACACCTGTAAAACTGGTGTTGCTGCCTCTACTCCTTCTAATTGGTTAAAAGACCAAACTGCTTTCTCATTTAACAATGGCACTTTTCCCTTTTTTTCTCTAGGAGGCATTACATCTATTTTAGTTAAACTGCCCATCTCCTCTATGGTTTCCCTATAGGTTTGGTCATAGCCTATTCCTATGGATATAAGCACTACTATAGCTGCTACTCCCACGGTCATAGCTAGGGCAGTTAAGATTGTTCTCACCTTTCTTCTCCAAAGATTTATAAAACCCATATGGAAGAAATCCCCGGTCCTCATCATAGCTTAATCCTGCCTTTTTTTATCATATAGTAGGTTCCTCCTCCGATTATAGCTATTGCACCTAAGCTCCCTCCCACAATGGCTCCTTTATTTTTCCCTTTTTTTGCAGGTATTTCATCTTCTACAATCTTGCCTCCTAAATAGTCTTCGTCCTTTATTTCCACTTGAAAAGGTAACTTTTCCACATATTCTTCTCCATCTATATCTTCATATGCAATAATAAAATTTCCTTCTACTTTTCCTGAGCTTGTCCCTATTATTTGAAAATCTGCATCTGTCTTAGCTGCTGAAAGCAAATCTCCACCATAGAACTTCTCTATCATTGCTATACCTTCTCCCTCTACATCTACCTGTAGATTAAATATCTTCCCCTTCCCTTTATTTATAATAGGAATAGTTACTGCAATAGGCTCTCCCTTAGCATGGTCATCTCCATAGATTGTAGGTTCTCCCAAGGATACAAATACTTCCTGTCTTATCTCTAATACTATGGCTTGAGAGTATGTACCTTGGGTTACTTTTGTCGTTTCATATTCCATATTAGCTACTATTGTAGAAGTTGGATTAATTGCCGTTGGTAGCGTTTTCAAATAAAAAGTTCTAATTGTAGTCTTTTCTGGACCTAAATAGTCTATGTAGGTGCTATCACTTTTTCCCGTATCTGGCATTAATTCTTCTTCTGGTAATGTCAAGGCAATGCTTGCATTTTTTATACTTTTATTTTTAGAAGTATTTTTGAGTTTTAATGTTAATTCAAAAGGTTCCCCAGAGTATATTTCCTCTGGATTTGTAGTATAGGAAACTATCATAAGCTTTGGTACGGAATCTGGCAATTCTACAGGTTCTTTTGGTTCTAGTTTCCCTTTGATTACGTTTATATAGGCTGAAAATAGACTTTCTTCCAGTCCTCCATTTTCTCTATATGTAGCCCTAAAATTTATAGGCTTGGCTCCTGAAGTAACTTCTGGGGATATTCTAAATTCGTATTCCAAAGTAGTTACATCTCCTGGGTTCATTTTAGATATTTTCTTGCCATAATTGACAACCTCCACTATAAAGGGCCATTCATCTAATGAAGTAGATATTACAGGAGTAATATTTATATCCGTTAATGTACCGCCATTATTTATTATTGGAATTTTAAACTTTATCCTTTCCCCTGCATTCCCCTGTGGTGCAGGAAACATAGCACCATCTTTATCGGCTGTGGCTATACCTAATGCTCCCATTTCATTTGTGATTTTAGATTCACTGCCATCATCTGTTATATTTACATAAGTAAACAATTCAAATTCCACATCTTCTTTTATCTGAGTTCTATTTATATCATCTTTTCTCCAAATAGTAGCATTAACTAAAAATGGCACTGGATAAATTCCCTTTTGTGCTGTCTTAGAAATAGTAAAATCATAAAATACATCTGCTCGGCTATTATAGGTCATATCCTTTATCCTTTTAATATAGCTGGCATTCTTAATTTCAAAAGGCCAATTTTCTATTTCCGACCTTTCCGTAGGAATTATTGGCTCTATAGTTATATTTCTAAGTACATAATTTAAACTAGGAATATATTCTCTATTAACTGCTAGAGGTAACTCTATTTGCACCTTATCTCCCGGCTTACCAATTACTGCCTTAGCACCTGTATCCGCTATTACAATTGCCTTTTTATCACTTACTTCAATTTTATCTTGACCTGCTGTATTTTGTTTAGTAGTGGTAGTTTTTGTATCATCATCTGCTGCATAATTAATAGATGTATCCCATGTAAATACAAATAAGACCAATATTAAAATTCCTGCAAATACTCTTTTAACATAATTTAATGGTTTCAATGGTTTTCCCCCTTACTAAATTTTGAATTTATTATTTCTCCATCTTCTAGATGTATAGTTTTTTCTATATAATCCTTCGTCTCCTCATCATGGGACACTAATATAAAGGTTGTCCTCTTTTTATTAAAAAGCTTTAACAATAACTCCATTACCTCTTCACTAGTTTTTGTATCTAAATTTCCTGTAGGCTCATCGGCAAAAACTATTGGTGGACTTGTAACCAATGCCCTTGCTATACCTACACGCTGTTGTTGACCACCAGACATTTCATTTGGCTTATGACTAGCATGGGAATATATTCCCACCTGTTCCATGATTTCCTTTGCCATCTCTTCCCTTTTCTTTGTGTCTACTCCCCTTAAAATCAAAGGAAGGGCTACATTTTCTAAAGCTGTATATTGGGGCAACAGATTATAGGATTGAAATATAAAACCTATATTTTTTCTTCTATATCTAATTCGCTCTCTTTCATTCATTTTCTCAATATGACTTCCATCGATTATTATTTCTCCAGAAGTGGCTTCCTCTAATCCAGCCATTAAATTTAAAAGTGTTGATTTACCAGAACCTGATCGTCCAGTTATTCTCAGCATATCTCCTTTTCCCATAGATAAGTCTATTTCATTTACTGCCTTTATTATATTTTCTCCTAGCTTAAATTCTTTTCTAACATCTATTAGCTTTATATATTCCTCCATTAACCCACCTCTTTTTAATCTCCAAGCCACTCTTGCCCTAAGTCCTTTCCTAAATCACAGGTATAATTCCATTCAATTACATCTCCGCCTTTAAGTACATATACTCCTGCTCCGTAATTTGGATACCAACCGTTTACACAGTACATCCAACCACTCCAACGGCCGCCGTCAAATTCATATAGATTGTTAATACCTTCTATATAAGCAGAAGCATCATTACCTCTATAGCTCATCTGAAATTTATATTGTTCTTGGGCCATTTTCAGTACATCTAAAACCGTATCCCCTTCTTTTATTTTGAACCTAGTGGTTCCCAATATTACACCGCTAGGAGGAACTATTCCCTGCCATTTTGGATCATCTGCCATACCCTTTGCTACTGCTGTATCACAGCGAATATGCATGGTGACTATATTTTCTTTTTTATCCTTTTCTTTTTGTTCCCTTTCTTTTCTTTCCTTTTCTTTTTTAGCTTTTTCTATAGCTTTTTTCTGCTCTTCTTGTGTTAGTTTGCCATCTTTATCTCTATTTACATTTTCATCTTTGTCTTTACTATTTTCTTCAGCTCTCTTTTTTGCACTTTCCCTAGACTTATTTATTTCTTCTTGAAACTTATTTACTATTTCTTCTTCTGCCTTTTTTTCTTCCTCAATTTTATCTTTTTCTACTTTTTTTAAAACTGGATTTTGGATAGCCTTCTTATCCTTTTCCCTAGATTCTAATAATTTTTCCCATAAGGATTTTTCACCATCTTTAGAAACTACATCTGTATCTTCTACATCCTGTGTTTCTATTTTAGACAGATTTCCATTTTCAACTTTTCTCTTTCTCAACTGGGCTAAAAGTGATTCTGAGCTTTCTTCATTATCCGTTTCCACTGCATTAGGGTCTATCCAATATTCAATCTCTAAATTATTGGATTTTGCCAACGCTATATCTTGCGTAAAATAATTTTTAACTATGCCAAAAATCTGAAAACTCCCTATAATAATTGCTACAGTCAATAATGTTAAGAGGAAAGCATTTCTAAACTTCATATGATCCCTCCGCTTTAATTTATTTTATAAAATATTACATAAAAAAATATCTTAACTCCTAAGAAGTTAAGATATGGTTTTACGCATCACAAATAAAATAGCTTTCGCACATCTCACCTTAACCCAGGAAGGTAAATGTTACACATATCTAGGCAGGTCTCCTGACTTATGGATTACAGTTTACTTTCACCTTCCCAAGAATAATCTCAGTGGTATGCTAAAAGTTCACTCCCCATTTACAGTGGCCGGTCCGCTCAGGATTCTCACCTGATTCCCTTTTAATCCTTGTAATACAAAGAACCTAAATATAATATTCAATTTTAAAATCTAAATATAGTATATATCATAAAATTACCTTTGGCAATATATATCGAATTTTCCTATTATTGCAGCATATTCTTCAAATCCTTTACACTTGGGACTTTCCCTATGGTCTTTACTTTCCCATCTATTACAAGTCCAGGGGTACTCATAACTCCATAACTCACTATTTCAGCTAGATTTTCTACTTTTATTATATTAGCCTGTATATTCAACTCTTTTAAAGCTATCTCTATGTTTTTTTCTAACTTATCACATTTAGAGCAGCCAGTGCCTAGTATTTTTATTTCCATCGTTTTCACCATCCTAAACAAAAATGTATGAGAATATATTAAAGGCATATCCAATAATAATTATTCCAACGGTAACGATAAATATGAATAAAGCTAATAGCTTTTGTTTGACTACTTGGCTTAACATTATAATAGATGGAAGAGATAAGGTAGTTACTCCCATCATAAAGGATAGTACAGTACCTAAGCCTACCCCTTTTTTGATTAAAGCCTCTGCTATAGGTATGGTTCCAAATATATCGGCATAAATAGGAATTCCAACTATTGTGGCTATTAAAACCGCAAAAGGATTATCCTGACCTATGATTTTTTCTATAACTGGTTGAGGTATCCAGTTATGAATGGCAGCACCTATACCAACTCCAATTAAAATATAAATCCAAACCCTTTTTACTATATCTTTTACCTGTTCTTTAGCAAAAGATATCCTCTCTTGTTTAGTCATTTCTCCTGCTTCAATATCCACATTCTGTATTCCCCATACATAATCTTCAACATACTCTTCCATACCAAGCTTATCAATAATAGTCCCCCCAATAACTGCCAGAATAAGCCCTACAACTACATAAGCTATAGCTATCTTAGCTCCAAAAAAGGAGGCTAATAATAAGAAAGAGGCTAAATCCACTAAAGGTGATGATATTAAAAATGAAAAAGTAACTCCTAGGGGTAACCCTGCAGAAATAAATCCTATAAAAATTGGAATACTAGAACAACTGCAAAATGGCGTTACCGTACCTAATAATGCTCCAAATATGTTTCCTTTTATTCCTTTAAATCTACCAAGTATTTTTTTAGTTCTCTCCGGTGGAAAATAACTTTGTATATAGGATATAATAAATATCAACACTGATAATAATATGAAAATCTTTATGGTATCATATATGAAAAAATGGATACTTCCCCCCACTCTATTTTCTATAGATAATCCAAATACCTTTTCTATAAATATCCGTACAAGATTCCAAAGCCATTCCATTTTCAACAATTGATCGTTTAACCAGCTAAATATATTCACAAACTCACCACCTATATTTTACTTATTTCTATTCATCAACTCAATATACTTTTCTGCTGCTTTGCTTTTTTCTAAATCACTTTTTAGAATTGGATAATCTTCTAAATTATCAACTATCCTTTGGAGTATATCTTCAAATAATTTGTTTTCAATGTTTAAAGAATAGAAGGTATATTGCTCTTTTCTCTCATCCTTCACAAAACCCATATCCCTTAGTTTTGCTAGATGTTTTGATACATTGGGTTGTGATATACCAGTAATTCCACATAGTTGGCATACACAAAACTCCCTGCGAAATAAAAGTATTATTATTCTAAGCCTCGTTTCATCTGAAAGTATTTTGAAATAATTTAATAGTTTATCCATATTATATTTCTCCTTTTTATCTTAACTTCATTTCTTTTCCAACTATCTTTTCCCAAGCATTAAATATTGGTCTTATAATTTGAGGTCCTATTTTAGATATGATTACTAGCTGTGAGCTTTCTTCAGCTTTATCAGTTAACTTATAATCCACCCTATTACCTACTACATCTACTTGATTCCATCCATCTTCAAGTTGGAAGAATCCCTTTATCCTATAGCTATCATCCTTTATAATATCTATAAATTGAGTAAGTTTATCTTTAGTTAATTTTCCATCATAGGTTAAAATTAAAGTCTTTGGTTTATTCTCAGGAGTATTAGTAGTATCCTCTGTTCCAACCCAACCTTCCTCTAAAAGATTTTTTTCTAAGAAATTATAATCTATTTTTCCATCTATAGATTCTACTATATCTACCTTGTCATTTATATTTCTAATCTTTTCTTTAACTTTTTCTATCCTATCATCATCTATTAAATCTACTTTAGATAAAATTACTAAATGGCAAAATTTAAGCTGTCTTTCTACAGTTTCTATGTCTTCTATCTGTTCTAGGAAATTCATTCCATCTACTATACAAATGGCTCCACTATAATCATATACATCGCCTTTAGCTACCTTTACAGCTTCCAAAAAATCACCTATATTTGATGGATCTGCTAAACCTGAACTTTCCACAAATACATATTCCATATTTCTATCCGCCATATCTATCAATGCAGAAACAAAGGAAAGCTGTAAACAGGAACAAAATATGGAGCCTCTATTTATCTCTACAAGTTCCATTCCTTCTTTTTTTATTATGGTTCCATCTATGCCTACCTTACCAAATTCATTCATTATAACAGCAACTTTATTTTCTGATAGATCATTAAGAACATTAGTTAAAAAAGTTGTTTTCCCCGATCCTAAAAAACCTGTAAGTAAATATAACTTAGTTCTACTTTCCATATATATACCTCCTTAAAATATATTATACTCATATGCCCATATGGGTATATGAGTATAATAACTCCATTATTCTAATTTGTCAATGATTTAACGTTAACTAAAATAATAAAAATCCCCTCTTTGTCTTATTATTATCCTATAAAAAATAAAAGACCAACTCTCGCTGGTCTTTTTATACTCTATTTAACAAATTCTTTGCCTCGATGACAGGCTATAAAATGGTCTTTTTTTATCTCTTCAAATGTCGGGGTGATTTCATTACATTTAGGTATAGCATGACTGCATCTATCTACAAATCTACAGCCCTCTTTAGGATTAATTGGACTTGGTACGTCACCCTCTAATACGATTCTCTTTCTACCTCTTTGAATATCTGGATCTGGTATGGGGATAGCTGATAATAAAGCCATAGTATAAGGATGAATAGGATTTATATATAGTTCCTCCGATTTAGCCAACTCCATCATTTGACCTAAATACATTACACCAACTCTGTCGGATATATATCTAACCATAGATAGGTCATGAGCTATAAACAAATAGGTTAACCCAAACTTTTTTTGTAACTCCTTTAATAAGTTAACCACCTGAGCTTGGATTGATACATCAAGAGCAGAAATCGGTTCATCACATACTATAAACTTTGGGTTTAATGCAAGGGCTCTTGCAATCCCAATTCTTTGACGCTGTCCCCCTGAAAATTCATGGGGGAAACGTAGTGCATGTTCTTCATTTAATCCTACTAATTTTAACAACTGGATTACTCTATTACTTCTCTCCTTATAGCTTTTATATATATGGTGAATTTCCAAAGGCTCTCCTACTATTTCCTCTACGGTCATTCTAGGGTTTAGCGAAGCATAAGGATCTTGAAATATCATCTGAAAATCCCTACGTTTCTCTCGCATTTCACTATGAGACAATTCATAAATATTTTTTCCATCAAATATTAATTCTCCATCTGTAGGTTCATATAATCTAATGATTGTTCTTCCTACTGTAGATTTACCACAGCCTGATTCCCCCACTAAACCAAAGGTCTCTCCAGGATATATATCGAAACTAATACCATCTACTGCTTTCAATTTACCTTTACCTACATTAAAATATTTTTTAATATTTCTTGCTGAAATTAAAGGTTCTACCATTACGCCTCACTCCCTTCTACTGCACTTTGTGCCATTGGATGGTTTAGCCAACAGCAGCTATAATGGGAATTTGTGTGATATTCTCTATCTGGCATATGATCCTTACAGATGACCATTGCCTCATCACATCTATCGAAAAATGGGCAGCCTTTAGGTGGTATATATAAATCAGGAGGTGTTCCTTCAATGGAATGTAGGGACTTAAGCCTATCCATATCTAATCGTGGAACACTACCCAAAAGTTTCCTAGTATAAGGATGACCTGGATTTTTAAAGATTTCATCTACAGTGCCTTCTTCTAGAAGTTGTCCAGCATACATTACTATAACCCTGTCACTTATATCAGCTACTACACCTAAATCATGAGTAATTAAGATAATAGATGTATCTAATTTATTTTGAATACTTTTCATGAGATCTAGTATTTGAGCTTGAACGGTTACATCAAGGGCAGTAGTAGGTTCATCAGCTATTAACAACTGAGGATTAGATACCATTGCAAGGGCAATCATAACCCTTTGGCGCATACCCCCTGAAAACTCGTGAGGATATTGGCTAATTCTCTTTTCAGGCTGTGGTACAGATACTAATTCCAACATATCTATAGCTCTCTTTTCTGCTTGAGCTTTGGTTAGTTTGTTATGTTTTATTAAACCTTCAACTATTTGCTTTCCAACTTTCATAGTAGGATTTAGAGAAGTCATTGGATCTTGAAATATCATAGCGATTTGGCTTCCACGAATACTTTGCATTTCTTTTTCAGTTTTTTTAACTATATCTTCTCCATTAAACAAAATTTGACCATCTTTATAGAATGCAGGTGGCATAGGAAGAAGTTGCATTATGGAACTTGCTGTTACACTTTTCCCACAACCTGATTCTCCTACTAGTGCAACTGTTTCTCCTTTATTTACATGAAAACTAACACCTCTTACTGCTTCAACCTCTCCAAAAAAGGTTTGAAAGGATACTTTTAAGTCTTTTACTTCTAACAATTTTTCCATTTTCTCACCTCTCCCTATTTACGTAATCTTGGATCCATAGCATCTCTTAGACCATCACCTAATACATTAAATGAAAACATTATAAGAGATATTAATATGGATGGAATCAAAATTTGATAGAAATGTCCCACTGCCATACCAGCTAATCCATCATTAGCTAAAGTTCCAAGACTTGGTTTAGGAGGCTGTAACCCTAATCCTAAAAATCCTAAAGTTGCCTCTGCAAATATTGCTCTAGGAATTGTTAAAGTAACGGTAACCAAAATAGGTCCCATAGTATTTGGTACAATATGTTTCTTAAGTATCCATCCATTAGAAGCACCTAGAGATTCAGATGCCATTGAATACTCAGATTCTTTTAATTGAAGTACCTGACCTCTAACTAAATTAGCCATTGGTACCCAGTCAGTTATAGTCATAGCAAGGATTAAAACAAACATAGATGTACCTGCTCCAGCTGTAGAAAATACTACTGACAAAAGTACTACTACCAACATATAGGGAATACTATAGATAACCTCTGCTATACGCATCATAATAGCATCTACTCGTGGAGAAGACATACCAGCAATTCCACCATATATAACTCCTATACCTAAATCAATAAAAGCAGCCAACAGTCCAATTATTAATGAATATCTAGTTCCAAGCCAAGCTCTAGAAAATAAATCTCTTCCCAATTCATCTGTACCAAACCAATATTCTCCATTAGGTCTTATATTTATTTGATCATAATTTTGTTCATAATATTTAAACTCACTTATATGAATACCTATAATAGACATAATTCCCATAATTATAAGCAGTACAAGACCTACCATAGCCAGTTTATTTTGCTTTAATCTACGCCATACATCTGGCCAATATTTAATGCTAGGGCGTCTTATACTTTCAGTATCACGTAATTCTCGAGGAGCCTTTTTAAACATTTCCTGAGTATATATTGTATCTACTTTCATTTTAATGTCCCTCCTCAGTAAGCCTTATTTTAGGATCAATTAACATATATGCTATATCCACAATCAATAACATAGCAATCAATATAACAGCATAAAATACCGTTACTCCCATTATCAATGTATAATCTCTATTGTATATGGAAGTGGTGAAGAACATTCCCAATCCAGGGATACCGAATATCTTCTCTATAACAAAACTACCTACTAGAAGATTTGAAACAGTAGTACCTAGCATAGATACAATAGGCAATATTGCATTTCTAACAGCATGTTTCATAATAACTGTTGCCTTTGATAACCCTTTAGATTTAGCAGTTTTTATATAATCTTGTCCCATTATTTCTAGCATACTAGAACGCATAAGTCTAGACATTTGGGCTAGGGGCATTAGTGCCAATGCAATGGAAGGCAATATAGTATGTCTCCACTCTCCCCATCCTCCTATAGGTATCCATTGCACATTTCTGGCTAGGAATTGAATTAAAAAAGATCCCATTACAAAACTAGGAACTGAAACTCCAATTATAGAAATAATCATAGAAAGGTAATCAGGTCCTTTATTTTGATGTAATGCCGCAATAGCACCTAATGCTGGACCGAATATTAAAGCAATTAAGAGAGCCTGAGCCCCTAGACCTGCAGAAACGGGAAATCCTCTCGCAATCATTTCGTTTACAGTTTCTACATTGGATTTCATGGATTCGCCAAAATTTCCTCTTGCAATATTTTTTAAATATATTACATATTGTTCACTAAGAGGTTTATCCAATCCATATTTCCTCATTAAGTTTTGATATACTACTTCAGGTATATTTTTATTTTCATTGGCAAAAGGATTACCAGGAACAGAATGCATTAAAACAAAAGTAATGGTTATGATTGCCCATATAGTAACTATGGCCATTCCTAATCTTTTTAAAAGATATTTACCCATACAAGCCTCCCCTTTTCTGTATATTGGATAGAAACCAAGTGGCTAAGACTCACCACTTGGTTTTCTAAAATATTTATTACTTTATGTCAGCATAAGTTATTACTGGGTATCTTATAGGAACTTTAACTATACCTTCCACATTTGGCTTTGTAACATAAGGTTGAGTATAGAAATATACTGAGAGTATTGGCATATCTTCCATAAGCATCTTTTCAGCTTCTCTGAAATTTTCCATACGAACCTTTTGATCCATTGTGGACTTTGCTTCTAATAGTAATTTATCGTATTTTGGATTATTATAGTTAACATCATTAAACGCACTTTCTGACCACCATAATTCAAGCATAGTCATAGGATCCATAAAGTCTCCTATCCATCCACCTCTTGAAATATCATAATCTCCTGCTTTCTCTCTATCTAATTTTACCTGGAACTCTACGTTTTCAACACCTACTTCAACACCTAATTTAGTTCTCCACATCTCCTGAACAGCTTGAGCTATCTTTTTATGCGATTCTGAAGTGTTGTAAAGGATGACTAGCTTAGCATTATTGAAATCTTGTATAGTCATACCTTCTTCCTCTAAACCTTCTTCTAATAATTCCTTAGCTTTTTCTGGATTATACTCGATTAAACTACCTACCCCATTTCTAAATTCTTTACCGTTTTCATCCATCAATCCATAAGGAACTACACCCTCAGCTGCTATTTGTCCACCTTGTGTTATATCTTTAACTATGGTATCTCTATCAAGTGCCATAGATAAAGCCTTTCTTACCTTTACATTGTTAAGTGGTTTAACATCTGGATTCATATTGTAATAATAAGTTCCTACTTGAGGACCTATACTTAATTCTTTATTTCCTTCTGTTTGAAGTTGATTAACTACTGACGTTGGAATATCTACTAGAAGATCATATTCTCCTCCGTCGTATTTTTGCCAAGCTGTATTTTGATCTTCTATAATGTCTAGATCAATACCATCTAATTTAATTTTATTCGCATTATAGTACAGATCATTCTTCTCTAAAACTAATTTAGCATTATGCTCCCATTTAACTAATTTAAATGGTCCATTGGAAATATGAGTATCTGGCTTCTTTGCCCAATCTGGATTTGCTTCTACTACTTTTTTATTTACTGGAAAATAAGTATAGAATGCAGTTAATTCTAGGAAATATGCTGTAGGGAATTCCAGTGTTACTTCTAAAGTTTTCTCATCTAAAGCCTTAACTTGCACATCGTCTCTACTACCTTCTCCTGTATTATAGGCTTCTCCACCTTTAATATAGTAGAGTATAGTAGCATAATCTGCGGCCATTTCAGGGTCTAAAGCTCTTTTCCAAGTAAATTCAAAGTCCTCTGCTGTTACTGGATCACCATTAGACCATTTGGCTCCATCTCTAATAGTAAAAGTATAAGTTAATCCATCATCTGAAATTTTGTAATCCTCAGCCATACCTTCAACCAATTCACCTTTTTCATCAAATGTCATAAGACCTTCAAAAACATTCTCTAAAACCCATGACTCATGTGTTCCTTGTGCTAATGCTGGGTCTAGCGAGCCTGGCTCACTACTGTTGTTAGAACGAAGAATCTTTTTTTCTCCTTTGCTGGTTGTAGTAGAACAACCTGTAAACAGTAGTACTACCACAAGAGCCATACTTAAAAGTAATATGCTCTTTTTCTTCATTTAATACTCCCCCTTTAAATTTAGTATTTCGCTTAAAATATAACAAATAAGCTATACTTTAATTGAAAAAGCTTATAAAACTTCCCCATAGAACATATGGGGTTTATCTATTTGTTACTACTAATGTTGTGGAGAAAGTACTATTATCATTTCTAATTCACTTAATATAATTTTTACGTGAATAAATTTTAAATAGAACCATAATATAACTCCTTGTTATTTATTTTACTACAAATTAATTATAATCGCAAGAATATTTAGCATAATGTGAAAACACTCATTTTTCTAAAATAAGGTTTTTTTGGTATTGATTCTTGCAATATTATGTAAATAATGTGACAATAGGAAGAATTGCTAAATTTATAAAAGGAAATATAAAAGGGTTAAACTCTAAAAACAATATTTCACATAAACAAAGATAGAAAAATCATTTAGAATAATTAATTATACTTAATTTTTGTCTAAGTAGACATCTTATAGGGTATATTATAATAAAATAAATGGTGATTTAGATATAGTTTATCGATATATTCAAATAAAGAGGAGGGCTTTAATATGATAAGTACAACAACTCCAACTATTGAAGGGAGAAGGATTACAGAGTATAAAGGAATTGTCTTTGGTGAAATAGTATCGGGTGTAGACTTTATTAAAGATTTTGCTGCTAGTTTAACCAACTTTTTTGGAGGTAGATCTGGCTCATATGAAGGAGAACTAATAGAAGCTAGAGAAGCTGCTATTAGAGAAATGGAAAATAGAGCCATGCAAATGGGTGCAAATGCTGTAGTAGGTGTAGATGTTGATTATGAAGTATTAGGCGAAGGTGGAAATATGCTAATGGTTACAGCTTCAGGAACAGCTGTAGTAATAGAATAGCATAGTCAATTGAAGCTAATACAGAATGACTTTTTTTATTTTACTAGAGTACTTGACTTATAACAATTAGTATCAGATTATAAATCCATTTTTTAAAATCTTCTCTTGCCAACAAAATTAAATAGAACTAAATAAATTGCTATTAGTGGAAAAATCCAAAACTACTTTCCATATCGGGGAGAATAGATACTCTCTTCCAAAACCCAGCAATAGTTAATAGGATAAGATTGAATAGTACTTTGTCTTGAATATTATTAGAATAGAATGGCAAGATGAAAAGACTCATGTTTATAATGGCTGTTAGGTTTATATAATTTTATCTGAATTCATAGAAACTATGGTAAATAGAATGATAAGTACTCTAACTGTAAGAAAAATCATTTTATTATTTTTCCGTTTGCCATACAAGCGGCTCAGGTAGCGAATAATACTAAATAAATCTAAAATATTCCATGCAAAATATACTAAGTAGTCGATGATCTCTATATTCAACGTCCACACTCCCACTCCATAAAATCTAAATGGTAAAACCTCAAAAACCTGAAATATGCAAGTCATCGGAGTCCTTCCACTTGCATAGGTGATAACTTTGCCCCAATTAGACTAAGTCATTTTATGTTTTTTTATAGCATATAAATATTAAATGTCTAAGTTTAAAGAACCAATGGGGTGATTGTTTGAAAGATAATGAGTTTATTTATGGTTCGTTTTTGTTAGTGTTGGTGAATCTCATCGTAGGAATAATTGATTTCATTTATGATGTAATGTTATCCAAGTTTATTGGTGCAGAAGGAATGGGATTGTTTCAAATGGTCATGTCTATACTCATGGTTTTCTTAGTTGTTTCAACAGGAGGCATCCCTACAGCAGTATCAAAGATGGTAGCAGAAGAGAATTCAAAGAAGAACAATTTTGCTATTAAAAAGATTCTAAGACTTGCTATTTTACTGACCTTAATCCTTTCAACTATTTTCAGTATAGTCCTTATCTTTTTTAGTAAGACTATAACCTCTCGAATGTTTAATAATGAAGACATGCTATTCTCCATATATCTTTTAATCCCAGTGGTTTTAATTATATCTATTAGTTCTATTTTGAGGGGTTATTATTATGGATTAAAAATGATAATGATTCCTAGTGTTTCTCAAATTATTGAGCATATAGCAAGGTTCGTTATCATCTTAGGTTTTCTATATTATGTTTATCCCATTAAACCAATATATGGAGTATTTATAGCTATATGTGGAATAATCGTAGGAGAGGTTTTCGATTTAATATGGCTTATATTTATGAAGATTCGCATGGATAAAAATACCCAGTATATACCCACTAAAATCAATAGCTTAAGTATTTTAAATCAAATTATATATATATCAATACCCATTGGAATCTCAAGCTTATTAAACGTTATATTGAGATTTGCTAAGACCATCTTAATCCCTAACAAGCTTATGGCAGCAGGATATGAAAATAGTGAAGCCATTGCAACTTTTGGAAGAATTACAGGAATGGCAACTCCATTGATTATGCTGCCCTTTATAGTCACATCAGCCCTTGTAGTCAATTTAATACCTAATTTATCAGAACGGATGGCTTCAAAGAATTATACGGGTTTAAAAAACGATGTTATAATTTCAATAAAAATAACTCTGTTATTTTCTATTCCATTAACAGGGCTATATGTTTTCTTTTCCCAACCTTTAGGCACCTTTTTATATAATGACCTTGAGGTAGGTAGATTCATACATATTATGGGTTATGGTACCATATGTTTAGCATTACAGAATACCTTTTCTGGAATACTCCACGGATTGAACAAACAGTTAAATGCAACTATAAATAGGCTAGTGGGCATGATAATTCAATTATTAGCTATATACTATTTAGTAGGTAATCCTAAATTTGGTATAAATGGTTTCTTTGCTGGATTTTTATTGTCTGGAATAGTAATCTGTATTTTCGATCTTATTTCCCTTAGAAGAATATTTAAGTTAAATGTGGAATATAAAGATTTGATTTTAAAACCCATAATAGCCACTACAGTCATGATTACTACAATGAATATCTACTTAAATTTTTTTCTACATCCTCATATTAGCGATGTCTTCTCCTTTGCATTTAGCATAATAATAGGTGTAATCTCCTATATTTTTATCCTATATATTATGTAGTCTGCTCTATTACATTTCATAATTTTCCTATTCTTTATATGTGAATATTTTTCTTTCATATGTAAACAAATAATCATATATGAAATTCTAAGGAGGATATAGCTGCATGACAAAAATTTACTTGATTTCCGATACTCACTTTGGGCAAAGATTTGTAATAGAATTCTCTAATAGACCCTTTAAAAATGTAAAGGAAATGCAGATAAGGTTAATGGCAAATTGGAATGAAGAAGTAAATAAAAAGGATTTAGTCATTATAGTAGGGGACTTTTATGCAGGTGATAAGGTCTTTTCAAAATATCTCTTAAACAATCTAAATGGAGAGAAAATACTTATAAAAGGTAATCATGATTATAAATATAGATATAAAAAACTATTGGAAACAGAAGATATTAAAGTATACAGTAAAATTGAATTTTATGTGTATAACCATAAATTTATATTAACTCATAAGCCCCTTAAATATATTCCAAAACAGGCATTCAATATCCATGGTCATCTTCACAGGAAATTGTTATCTCCAAAATACGACCAAAGTAAATATTACAATGTAGCAGTTGAACATAATCTATATAAACCAATCCCCGTTGAAAGAATATTAGAGGATAAACTAGGGATACGTAATATAAACCAAGATATTATCATAAAGCAAATAAAACATTCAGATATAAATAAGCAAAATCAATTGCCAATTTGATATGACAAGAATTATTGACTAGAAATTTATAAATGTTTACTTTAGGTAATATTATGGTATAATACAATTAAAGGTAATCGGTACCGCAATGGTACGGTTGCCACATAGGTTTTGTTACATAATCACCTAGCATGGCCGTGCAGGGTGATTATTTTTTATCCTTAGTTATTTCCCTTATTAGGATAATAATCAAGGAGACTAGCGATATTAACAACATACCAAATGAAATCATTAAAGATATTGCTTGATATGTATTCATATCGACCACCTCCTTTCTTTTGTGAAATGAGGTGGCAAACCACACCCTGCTTTTCCGATTACCTTGTCCTTAGTTTGCCATCTAATGTATTTAACTTCAATATATAACTATCTTTTAAATCTAAGTGAATTATGAAATTATGAATTAAACTTGTCCATCTTGACAATATATTTTAATAGTGCTATACTTGTGAAAATACAATTTTATATGTATCGACTGTAATATAGAGGTTGCAGTTACAATCAGTATTATAAATTGTACCTAGGGAGTCTTAGATTTATAAGAAAGGTGTAGCTGCCGAAACAAGTGGTTTTCCCTAAAGCCATTTGTTGGGGATGTATCGAATAGGTACATCACTGCAATTAGCTGATTGCCCAATCCTCTAATAGAGCGCTATATTACACAGGGTAAGAGATTAAATATACTGTTTTTAAATTGCATATATAAAGCAGTCATGAGTTCTTTTACTTGTGACTGCTTTTTTATATTTATCTTAGATTTAGAGGAGTGATTCAATTGTCCATAATAGTACAAAAATATGGAGGAACATCTGTAGGAACTATTGATAAAATTAAATCTGTAGCAAAACTTCTAGCAAAAAGAAAAGATGCTGGATTTCAAATAGCAGCTGTAGTTTCCGCTATGGGAAAAACCACAGATAAACTTGTAAATATGGCAGAGGAAGTTTCTGATAATCCCAGTAAGAGAGAATTGGACATGCTTCTAGCCACAGGAGAACAAATAACATCTTCTCTTTTAGCTATGACCTTAAAAGAAATGGGATATGATTCCATAGCTTTGACGGGATTTCAAGCAGGTATAAAGACGGGAGATAAGCATACTAAAGCTCCTATACTAGACATCAATATTAAAAATGTGAAGAAATACTTAAATGAAGGAAAAATAGTAATAGTAGCAGGATTCCAAGGAATAGATGAAAATGGAGATATAACCACTTTAGGAAGAGGTGGCTCAGATACTACAGCCGTGGCTTTAGCTGCAAAATTAAATTGTCCTTGTGAAATATATACAGATGTTTGCGGCATTTATGGGGCAGATCCCAGAGCATATCCTAATGCAAAAAAATTGGATTATATTAGCTATGAGGAGATGCTAGAAATGGCTAGTTTAGGTGCAAAGGTAATAGAAACAAGAGCTGTAGAAATGGGAAGTAAATACAATGTACCTATTTATATAGCTTTGAATAATGGAGAATGTATAGGAACTTATATAAAGGAGTTTGATGAATCTATGGAAACCAAAGTAATTACAGGTCTTACTGTAAACGATGAGGATTTAATGGTAACAATTAATAATGTTTTGTATAATACGAAGGATATTTCTAACATATTCAAGAGATTATCAGAAATGGATATAAATATTGATATGATCAGCCAAACTGCTCCTGTCCATGGCTATGTAAATATTTCATTTACTGCTCCAAAAAATAGTAAATCCCTTATAAATAAATTAGTTGAGGAATTAAAAATAACTATGAAGGGAATAAAAGTGGATATCCAAGAGGACATAACCAAAGTTTCAGTAGTAGGACTAGGCATGAGAACTCAATCAGGAGTAGCAGCAAAGATATTTAAAATCTTCGCAGATAATGATATTGAATTTAAGCAGGTTACTACTTCTGAAATTAGGATCTCTTATACTATAAACACTAAGGATAGAGAAAAAGCTATATTTGGAATAGCCCAAGCATTTAATTTATAAAAAAGCAAGTCAAGGGTCACACCTTTGACTTACTTTTATTTTCCTAAATATTCAATTATTCCTTTTTTTACAGCAAAGGCAACCTTGGCTCTATATTCTTCATCTTGTAAAAGTTTATTTTCTTCTGGATTCGTTATAAATCCTATTTCTACTAATACTCCTGGATATTTTGTCTCTCTTAATACAAAATAATCCTCAGGTAAAATTTCAGCCCTTAAATTATTATCCTTTAAAAATTTATTATACACATTGATATCTACCGATTTAGCAATACATTCAGCTAACCTTTTTCCTTCTATAGAGGTAGGAAAATAATATATTTTGATACCTCTCGCTTCAATTTTTTTACTAGAATTAACATGCATGCTGACAAATGCTAATGGCTCACTTTCATTAATTATAGTTTTCCTTGCATTTAGATCTTTTCTATACCTAGAAGAATTAATATTGCTGCGATGTTCTAGGGATTCATCCCTTTCCCTTGTCATTACTACCTCGTAACCCTCTACTAAAAGTTCTTTTTTCAGTTTTAAACTCACATCTAAATTTATATCTTTTTCAAGTAAACCCTCTTTATCACTAGTGCCTCCATCTATACCGCCATGACCTGGATCTATTACAATAGTTTCTTTATTTCTATAGCTAAATATTTTAGATACCTTAGAGTTTTTTAAAAAGATCATAATTAAAATCAATAATATTACAAGACCAAATAATAATAGCTTTTTTCTATTCAGTTTTAATACATAAATTCTAGGCTTTTTTCTCATCTTCTCACCCTTATTTTTAGGACAATAGGAGCGATCCATTTTGCCCATTGTACTCCTTAACTACCTAATCAATGCCCTGTTCTAGAATGTTTTCTGATAGTTTATTCTTCACCCTACTTTATTCTATGTTTCAAATTTTTATTTAATCCTAAAATTTTTACCAAATGTTTTAATGTTCTCTTGAAATTGGGACAAAAATGGTTGTCTAAACTATCCTTAGTAGATTTAGACAGGAAACTTTCTATCTCATTCTTTTACCATATCAGCCATGGGATAATCTAATAAATTTGTTAGCATTCCAATGTTTTTCTTAAAGCGTTCGTATCTAAGAATGCAGTAATCTAAAAAATCACCTCCGCTATAATGTCTAATCATGGCCCAAACCATCCAAAGCAGATCCTGTGCCATCATATAGGATTTTATTTTCAATATTTCTGAAGAATCTGGTATCTTTCCATAATAATCTACTAAAAGATATTCAATTGCATCTTCAGTCAATCTAGATTCTATTATATATGCAGCTAAATCCCAAGCGGCATCATTCATTCCAGAATATTCCCAGTCTATAAGATAGCCTTTTTTATTATTATCTACAACAAAATTTTCAGGTACTGTATCGTTGTGACACGGAACGAGAATTGTATTCTTAATATTTTCTTCCATAAAATCTAATAATAGTTTTTTAAATCTAGCATAATCAGAGAAAAAAGCACCATTGAGTCCCAAAACTATTTGTTCATATTTGTTTAATTCCTCCTGCCAATTAAAAAAATTAGGGAAACGGTTTTGACTAGAATGGATTTTTTTCATAAGGTTTGATACAATCTTTAGATTTGAAATACAACAAGGATCAATTTGACCTATGTTTTTGCTGTCTTTAATATATATACTAATCTTAATGCCGGTATCTTCATCAAAATAAACACATTTAGAGTTTAAGCCAATCTCTGAAGCAATTAAATTATTGGTCTTTTCGATTTTACGATCAATCATCAAGTGTGTCATATCTCCTGGCTGTCTAATGACATATTCTGTTCCCCTTATATTCATAATGTAATTATAATTAGTAAGCCCACCAGCAAATCGAGTTTTGTCAAATATTATGCTATCGTCATTATAGATATGACGAAGTTTTGTCTGTATTAAATCTTCTATTTTCATAAATAATTCACCACACATCATTCCAATCTATAATCTAAAATTATACTATAAAATTCATTATAACAACAATATAATCAATAATCAATTATTGGCAAAAAATATTCATACCCTTTTTATTTATACCCTTCAGTCATAGCTAATAATTAAATTATATTGAAAAAGTAGATATTGTACAAGAAATCTGATATTGTACAATATCTACTTTTTTCTAGTACATTAATACTAAAACTAAATAATGAATTTACAATAAGCCCATTCTTTAATATGATATTATTTTTTTATACAGCATTTATAGAATTGGAGGGTAAATTATGGAGTATAAGTTTAAACTAAAATCTGATATTTATTTCAACATGGGTTCTATACAGATTTTAGAAAACATTACTGGTTCACGGGCGTTTATTGTTTCCGATTCCATTATGGAAAAATTAGGATACCTTCAGAAGACAATAGAACATCTAAGTAAAGCTGGAATAAGTTCAGCTGTTTTTACTGGAGTACGCCCTGATCCGGGAATTGAAGTAGTTGCAGAAGGAATGAAATTATATGAAGAAAGTGGTGCTGATGTTTTAGTTGCAATTGGTGGGGGTTCTACCATAGATACTGCTAAGGGAATTCTGTATTTTTCATGGCATATGAGAAATACAGAAAATAAAGAGATGAAAAAACCTCTATTTATTGCAATTCCATCTACAAGTGGTACTGGCTCAGAAGTAACAAACTTCACAGTTATAACTTCAGGGGAAGAAAAGGTATGCATTGTAGATGATTTTATAGCCCCAGATATGGCCATATTAGATTCTACATGTATACAACATGTTCCACAGCGTGTTATAGCAGACACTGGTATCGATGCATTAGTTCATGCTATTGAAGCTTATGTTTCTACAAAAGCAACTGACTTTACAGATGCTCTTTGTGAAAAGGCTGTTAAATTAATCTTTGAAAATCTTGAAAACCTTTATCAAGATACTAAAGATTCTCAGGCACGTGATCGTGTACAAAATGCTTCTTGTTTGGCAGGAATAGCTTTTACAAACACTAGTCTTGGAATAAATCATAGTTTAGCCCATGCCATGGGTGGAACTTTTCATATTCCTCATGGTCGTGCCAATGCAATCTTATTAAATCCAGTAATAGAATATAATGCAGAACTTATGGGAAGTGCAAATACTTATGCTGCTAAAAAGTATGCAAAATTAGCAAAGCTTTTACAACTTCAGGCTCGTACATATCGGGAAGGAGTTGTTAATCTTATGGAAGCTATAGAGAAGCTCCAAAGAAATCTAGGAGTTGAAAAAAATGTAGGTTCTCTTGGAATTGAGCAGTATAAATTTGAAGCTGTTATAAAGCAAATGGCCAAGACAGCTTTATCGGATAGATGTACTCCTACTAATCCTAGAAAGCCTTCCGAAGAGGATTTAATAGGTATCTATCAAAAAATTTATTAATCATTTAGATAATAGATAGGGGCAAACTCTTAATATTAAATTTTTCTAGGGGATGCCCCAAACTTGTAAGCCCTATGTCAAGAATATCTACGCTTGTTAAAACCTTAATTTTATATTATAATAAAAGGAGAATTGCTTTATGTCGAATTATGGTGATAAATGTGAAATATCAAAGGATTAGAAAAGGTGTAGTGTAAGCATGGATAAATCTAATAATCCTCTTAAAAAATTAATAGCTCCAAATTTATATAACCATTATAGTAGCATATTGTCCCTATCAGATATTCCTTTATTTTTATTAGATACAAATGGTGATATTTTACTGGAACTTATACCCTCTCCTAATTTTTGTACTCATTTATGCCAAGAAAGAAAAGATAGGGTATGCTCTGACTATATGCGTCAATTAAAAAGCGGATGTGAAAGTCGATTTACCTGCAAATATGGTCTTGAAAATATCCTTTGTCCAATTATAGTACAAGAAGAAACCTTAGGCTATATAGCTGGTATGCAGGTATACTTGAAGGAAAATGAATATAAAAAACATATGATTAATATTCATTCCTTTGAAAAAAGAGATACAAATTTAGAGCTTATTGCTAAATACATTGCTTCTCTAGTAGCTGTAGATTCAAATAAAATTAAAGTGCAAGAACAATTATGCGGTCAAATTGCAAAAAACATTTCACTTGATTTATATGAAAGTATTAGTCATTCTCATGGTGATTTAGAGAGACTGTCCATTGAAAAAGAGATACTAGAAAAAAAGATCATAGATTTAGAGGCAAAAAATATGTCTTTAGCAGTTAATCCCCATTTTTTATTTAACACTCTGAATTGTATCGCAAGGATAGCTTATTTTGAGAATTCTCATACAACAGAAGAACTTATTTATTGTCTATCTGATTTATTACGTTATAATTTAAAGCAAGATAATCAGCTTCATACAATAGATGCAGAAATTAATAATATTGAAAAATATCTATATATTCAAAAGGCACGCTTTAAAAATCGTCTAGAATATAGTATTGATGTGCCAGAGGAAGTTAAATCTTATAAAATCTTAAATATGGTTATACAGCCTATTGTGGAAAATTCCATAATACACGGCATTGCTCCAAAAAGAGATGGTGGAAAAGTAAGTATTTATGCAGAAAAATACCATAGCGAAATTATTATTTTCATTATGGATAACGGAAATGGTTTTCCAAGAGATGTTTTGTTAAATATAAAACAAATTGATAACAAATCTGGTCTAGGATTTCGAAATACAGATAGACGATTAAAAAAATATTATGGCGAACAATATGGCTTGGAGATTGTAAAATCTGATTATAGTGGTAGTACTGTTGCCATTACCATTCCCACACAACCAATTGTGAGGTGATAATGATGAGCATAGTCTTAATTGTAGAAGATGAAATAATTGAACAGGAATTTCTAAAATCAATTGTGCTTGAAGAACTTCAAAAGGAAGATGCTGTCTTAATCTGTGAAAGTGGCATTGAAGCTATTAAACTTGCAAGGCAATATAAACCAGATATTATTATAATGGATATAATGATTACAGAAATAGATGGTTTAACTGCTATTGAAGAAATTAGAAAATTTCTCCCAAATGCATGCATTGCCATTCTATCAGCTTGTTCGAATTTTTCTTATGCACAAAAATCCATTAGTCTAAATGTTTTTGAGTATCTCTTAAAACCTGTGAAACCTAGAGATTTTAGAAAACTCCTTCTTAGAATGTTAGATCAAGTGGCAGAATGCAAAGATCAGATTGAAGAAGTGTCTAGCGATAAAAATATTAGCCCTAGTGAATGTCAACAGTATTTTATAGAGAAGGCTATAAAATATATTAAAGATCATTTCAAAGAAAAATTGACTTTAAAAAAGGTTGCCTCTGTGGTATATATGAATCCTAAATATTTTAGCCAAGTCTTTAAAAAAGAAATAGGTGTTTCTTTTTCGGAATATGTCAATACTTTAAAAATTCAGCATGCGTGTAGGCTGTTAGAGACAACTGATTTCCCTGCCTACAGAATCTCCATGGAATGTGGCTTTTCAGATCCATCCTATTTTAGTAGAGTATTTAGCAATCAAATGAATATGACTCCACAAACCTATAGAAAATATGCTTTTGATTTAAAAGATAATTCATGGGGGTAGGTATTCCTACCCCTATTTTTTATTGTGCTGCATCCTTATTTTCTACTTTAGGAAGTATCGTTTCTACTTCCATATGTGGGCGTGGAATAACATGAACTGAAACTAACTCGCCTACTCTTTGTGCTGCTGCTGCACCTGCATCTGTAGCTGCTTTTACTGCACCTACATCTCCTCTTACCATTACTGTTACTAACCCTGCACCTATATATTCTTTTCCTACTAAGCATACATTAGCTGCCTTTACCATAGCATCAGCTGCTTCTATAGAGCCTACTAAGCCTTTTGTTTCTATCATTCCTAATGCATCATATTTCATTTTTTCTTCCTCCTTTATTCCTTATTTTTATATCTACTTGTCCATTTTAGGAAGTATAGTTTCTACTTCCATATGTGGACGTGGAATAACATGAACTGAAACTAATTCGCCTACTCTTTGTGCTGCTGCTGCACCTGCATCTGTAGCTGCTTTTACTGCACCTACATCTCCTCTTATCATTACTGTTACTAGTCCTGCACCTATATATTCTTTACCAACTAAATATACATTTGCAGCTTTTACCATAGCATCAGCTGCTTCTATGGAACCTACTAAACCTCTTGTTTCTATCATTCCTAATGCATCATATTTCATTTTTCTTCCTCCTATTTTATTATTTTAATTTTAGATTTTCCATCAATCCCCATGGCATTTGCCTCTTCTATATCGATATGACATTCTAGTGTAGAATTGTCATCTGCTCTTATAATCACATTGTTATAAACTCCACCACGCAAACCCTTGACTTCAATAGACACTATTTGCCCATCGCAAACCCCAAAGAATTCTGCATCTTTAGTGTTCATATGAATGTGTCTTTGAGCAACTATTAGCCCTTCATTAATCATCACAGAGCCCTTTGGACCGATTAGTGTAATACCATGAGTTCCTTGTAAATCTCCTGACATTCTAGTCTGAGGGAAAAGTCCTAATTTAAAGGAATCCCCTGCTAAGACTTCTACTTGTGTTTTACTTCGAACAGGACCTAAAATTCTAACCTTTTCGATAGCACCCTTTGATCCACAAATAGTCACTGTTTCTTTACAAGCATATTGACCAGTTTGGGATAATTCTTTTAACTTTGTTAAAGAATATCCTGAGCCAAATAAAGTATCTAAATCTTCTTGAGAAAGGTGAATATGGCGATTAGAAACTCCAACTGGAATTTCATATGCATCTTTTTTTTGACTAGAAATAAATTCTAGAAAAAGTTCCATAATAGCCTCATATTTACCCATTTTAATTAGCTCCCTTCATCGCTTCCATTAGTTCTGACATTAATTTCATAAGGTTATCGTCATCACATTTGTTCTTGTATTCATTAGGAGCTGCACTTCTTGATGCATAGAAAGCTGGGCTTTCATAATTACATCCACAGTTTGTAGTATAATCTATATGATTTAAACTTAAATTATCTTCTTCTGCTGTAGTACAATCCTTAGTTCCATAAGCTACCTTTTTAATATTTATTAAATGCATTGGTCCTACATTTTCAGAAACAGAACTTCCACCCCAAGTTCCACAACCTAGTGTAAAGGAAGGTAATAATCCGGTACAAGCTCCAGTACCACCTTGGCTACCACCAGTATTAACTAAGATACGAGATGCTGGTTTTCTAGCAAATTTCATCACCATATCTCTGTCTTCTGTGTGGATATTCATAGTATGTCCCAATCCATTTTGAAGAAGTTTATAGCTTAATTCACAGGCCTCATGCCAATCCTTAACTGTATAAAAGGCAAGTACTGTAGTTAATTTTTCAAAGGATAGTGGATAGCCATCGCCAACTCCCTTTTGTTCACCTATTAAAATCTTAGTTCCTTCTGGAATAGATATTCCTGCGGCATCTGCAATAGCCTGTGGAGTTCTACCTACAAATTTAGCATTCATAGCATGACCATTTTTAAAGAGTAATTGGCAAACTTTTTCAGTTTCATCTTCTGTCATAAAGTAGCAATTATGCTTTTTAAATTCAGCTATTACTCGATCCTTATTGCATTCTTCTACAATTACGGATTGTTCTGATGCACAGATAGTACCATTGTCAAAAGTCTTACTAGCAATAATATTCTTAACCGCCTTTTCTATATTTGCAGTTTTTTCAATATAAGCTGGCGAATTTCCTGCCCCAACACCTAATGCTGGTTTGCCTGAACTATAAGCTGCCTTTACCATACCTGGACCGCCTGTTGCTATGATTACTGCTACATCCTTATGTCTCATTAATTCATTTGTGGCCTCCATAGAAGGTGTAGCAATGCTGCTTATAATATTTATAGGTGCACCTGCTTCAACTGCTGCATCATGCATAAGCCTTATAGCTTCCGTAGTACATTTTAATGCTGCTGGATGGGGTGAAAATACAATAGCATTACGGGATTTAATTGCAATTATTGATTTAAATATAGCTGTGGATGTTGGATTTGTAGAAGGTACAATCCCCATTACTAAACCCATTGGTTCTGCAATGCTAATAATTTTGTTTTCTATATCCTCATCTATTATATCTATAGTTTTCATATCCTTAATTGCATCATATACCATTGTAGATGCCATATGGTTTTTATAAGTTTTATCTTCTACTTTCCCAAAACCTGTTTCTTCTACAGCCATTTTAGCTAAATAAACCTTATTTTCTTCTGCTACTTTCACCATGTTTTTTAAAATTTTATCGATTTGTTCCTCATTGTAATTAGCAATTTCATTTGCTGCAACTTTTCCTTTTCTTGCAAGTTCTCTTGCTTCTTGTATGGAACGTAAATCATAATCAATGTTTTCCATCATATCGCCCCCATTGTCCTTTCCATAAAATCAGCTTTTAAATATTACTTTTTTTCATAGTATTTTTTAAATTCATCTATTAATAATTTCTTTCCAGCTTTAGAGATATCTCTACCCTTAATGCCAAATTTATCGTATTTTCGGGCTAAATCTCTAAGTTCTACTACTTTTAATTTATCTAAAACTTCAATTATTTTTTCTAAACCATATTCAACAAATATATTGTCTGCATCTTTTTTATTTTTTGGTTTTTTAGGTTCTGGTTTTTTAATATTAGTTTCTTCTACCTTTTCTTCAACTTCTTCTACTTCTACTTCCGCTTCTTTTTCTTCTGCTTCTTTCTTTTTTGTCTCCACATTTTGTTTTTCTATTAGTGGAATAGTAGATATTACTATGTTTTCTAATTCTTCATGTGGACGTGGAATCATATGTTGTGAAATTAATAATACTTCATTTATATCTTTAACTGATGCACTACCTGCTTCTATTGCCGCTTGTACTGCACCCACATCTCCAGTTATGGTAATTGTAACTAGTCCACCACCTACATATGTCTTTTCTAAAAGATTGACATTTGCAGCTTTTACCATAGCATCTGCACTTATAATAGCAGGGACTAATCCTTTTGTTTCAATTAATCCAAGTGCTTGCATATTAATCCTCCTCATCTTTAAACTAATATATCTATTTATCTAGATAGGTAGTGTAAAATAATTTGGCCTTATCAGAAGAAGCTAAAGTAATTTTCGATCCTGTTGGAATATAGAGTACATCTCCTGAATATGCAGTAAATATGTTTTCATTAATATGGATTACTACATTTCCATCTATTACATAATATACTTCCTCACAGGTAACTTCCCAATCAAACTTAGAATTATCAATATTTAAAAATCCAGTGTTTACTGAGGAGTCTTTATTACTAATTAGTTCCTGATAAAATACTTTAGCATTTGGATTTTCAGTTTCGAGATTTTTATACTTTACAGTATTTCCTCGAATTAATTTTAGTCCTCCAAAGTCAGTTTCTGCATCATATGGTTTATTTGAAAGTAAGTCTAACATTTCAGTTAATAGTCCTTTATCCATCATGGTTTTAAATATTTTATAAACCAAATCCATATCTATATCATCTTTAGAAATATTTTGTACTTCAGAGTTGTCTGATCTAGTGGAAATTTCTATTTCATTTATTTTAGCTGCATCTTCTGCTAGTGGAGTGACTATTGTATTAGAATCTATATAAAATACTTTTTTCCCCTGCTCTTTTGCAATCTCAATATCCTTTGCACAAATTAACTTTTTCATTTCTTCACATCCTTAATAGATAGTGCCAAGTTCTACCCTATTCATCAAATTTACAATCTTCATCGATAATGCCAATAACTGCTGCATCTATAGGTATATCATCATTTCCTAGCATCCTACGAGCTGAAGAACCCATACAGACTATAACCTTATCTCCGATCCCTGCACCTATGGTATCTATAACAATTAGCTTTTGTCCTTGGTCATTACCTTTAATTACTTCTGCTAACATAAACTTTAATCCGTTTAGGGATTCTGCTTTTTTAGTTGCCCATATACTATCAATTAATCTTGCTACTAACATAGATTTTTCTCCTTTTCTAAGTCTAATCTTATTGCAGAAATTGCTGATTCTACAGATGATGTGTCTCCAAATATAGCTATCATAATGGCATTTTGCGGACAATTCCCTCGAATATCTAAAACCTTAACATCTGCTGCTTTTTCTGCAATATCCGTAGCACAAATCATATCTATTATTGCACCTTGTACAAGACCAACTGCATCGGTGGAAACTATATCCTTGCTAATACCATTGCCAATTCGACGCATAAGCATGTCCACAGTACCTTTAGAGGGAGATTTAATAATTTCGATTTTCATAAATATTTCCTCCTTATAGGATTTTCTGTGTACAACCCATAGCTATTCCTAAAGGGGTTACAAACATAGGGTTTTGTGGTTTATGTGTTATAATGCCAGTTTGTTTTTCTATAATCTTCTCTATACCTGATAAACAAGCTGTTCCGCCTACAAGGGATATTGATTCTATATCATGTCCTTTAATATGTTCATTGATAATGGAGGAAATTTTTTCAACTACTGGTTTTAATACAATTAATAATTCTTTATTGTTTTTAGGATCCCTTTTGTATAGTTCTGCCTCTGAAAAAGCCATATTATATGCTCCTGAAATTACTAAGGAAAAATGAGTGCCACCTGTAGGTTCATCTGCAATATAGACTACCTTTCCATTCTTCAAAATGGAGATGCCAGTTGTTCCTCCGCCAATATCTACTACTGCACCATCTTTTATTTTAAGAACATTATTTGCTGCATTAGGTTCATCTAGTACATTGGTTAACTCAAATCCTGCTGCCTGAATTACATTTTTAACTGCTCCACCATCTAATACATCTGTTCCAGGTGGTATGGCAACTGCCCCATAAATTAATTCTGTATCTAATTTTTCTTCAATTTCTTGTTTTAATTCCTTAACTATATTAATTGCACCAATATAATCTACTACCATGCCATCTTTAACTACGTCTGCATATCTATAAGCACCTGCCACAGGTTTATAATTTTCATCTAAAACTGCCAATACTATACATGCAGTCCCTAAATCAATTCCCGTATAATATACAGAAGATTTTTTTGTAATAGGTTTCTTTATTACTTTTTCAAAATCACATATTAATTTATCGCAAAACTCATAATTTAAATTTTCATTTGCCATCTCATTCCCCCCATAGAACAAACTATTTAAGATAAGGTAATAAATATTTTTTTAAATCCTTAATTCCGATTCCAGTTGGAATACTAATTTTATAGTAGGGCTTATTAATTCCTGTATCTTTTAACTGTCTAATACATCGTTCTTCATTTTCTGGATTCAAATCAGCTTTACTTATTGTCCCAATTACAGGACATCTAAATACTTTAGCAAAATTCGGTGGATATACATTTATACATCTGGATTGATCTACTAAGATCAAAAGATGGGATGCTTGTTGTGAAATAGTAATTAAATGCTTATGCATCCACGGACTTTCTACAAAGGTAGCTGGAACATCTATTGCATATTTACCATAAATAACATCCTGAGTTTTCCTTAAAGGTCCATCATAACCATGTAACGCATTGACCAAAGTAGTCTTTCCACAATTTTTAGGTCCAATTACCATTATCTTTTTATTTATCATGACATTTCCTTCATTTCTAAGTTCTCGTAATAGGAGCAATGACAAAATCCATCAAAACCTTCAATGTATTGTTTACTGCAACAAGTGCTTCTTCTACAGCATCTACATCTCCTGCAATAACTACAGAACCTGTAAATCTATCTAAAAATCCAATTTCTACATCTGAAGTTTTTGTAGCAATATCCGCCGCAATAATGGAGGCTTCAAATGGTGATATAGTTAAAATCCCTATGGCACCTTTATTGTCTATCCCTAAACGTTCATAAATATCTGGCATAGGTGAAGCAATAATATGGGCAATGGTAACTTGTTTTCCGGGGACCGATTCCTCTATAACACGTTGTACAGACTTTCCATTAAATTCTCCCATAATATCCCCCCTAATTCCTAATGTTTTATAACTTTAACTGGAAAATCATATTTTTTAATCCAGCTTTCGATTTGATCTAATTCTTCGTTACTTAAACTTGGATCTCCCTCTATTGGATAATCTTTGCCTAATTGATTGTATTTATTTACTCCTAATTTGTGATAAGGCAATAAATCTATGCCTTTAAAATTTTTATAATCCCTAAATGGCATTAAAAATTTGATTATGCCCTCAATTTCAGCTTGACTACTATTTATACCTTTTAGCATTGGCATTCTAATTTTTACATCATGTCCCCTACTTAAAAGTTCTATTAGATTTTCATGTATTAATTCATTATAAACCCCTGTTAATTTATGATGGCGGTTTGAATCAATATGCTTTAAATCAAAAAGAAACAAATCTGTATATTCAGCAATCTTAAGTATAGATTCCTTATTTGCATAACCACAGGTTTCAATAGCTGTATTAATTCCTCTTTGTTTACATACTTTTAATAACTCTGTAGCAAAGTCTGCCTGCATTAATACTTCACCACCACCTAGTGTTACACCACCACCAGAAGTTTCGTAAAACATTCTATCTTCTTCTATAATTTCTAAAAGCTCTGAAGCAGTTTTATATTCGCCAGTAATAGCTATGGCCTTTTCAGTACAGGCTTCTTCACACCTACGGCATCCCACACAATCAATATCACGATTTATAATATGGGTTCCACCTAACATACTGTGTATTCCAACTGGACAAACAGCTGCACAAGCTCCACAATTTAAGCATGAATTTTCTTTAAACATAACCTTATATTTTGATTCCATGCCTTCGGGATTTGAGCACCATTCACATCGTAGTGGACAACCTTTGAAAAATACCAATGTTCTTATACCAGGCCCATCATATACATTGTATTTTTGTATATTAAATATAAATCCTTTTTTCTCATTTATAGCTGTATCAGTATTATACATACCATCTAGCCTCCATTTACTTCCTTTTATATGCTAGGGAGTACCCCTAGCATATAAATTTATATTATAAATTTGTCAACATTGTTCTGCTGATAATTTCGTCTTGAACATCTTTGCAAAGTTCTACGAAGAATGCACTGTAACCAGCTACACGAACAATCAAGTCACGATATTTTTCTGGATGTTTTTGTGCATCAAGTAGGGTTTCATTATCTAAATAGTTAAATTGCATTTGTCCATTTCCAAGCATACATGCAGTTCTTATTAAGGAAATAAGTCCCTCTTCACCTTCTGGTGTATCTAGTAAACCTGACATTAATTTAAAGTTATGAACCATACCTATATTCATATTGTCACAAGACATTTTAGAAACTGACTTGATAATGGCAGTAGGTCCATGTACGTCTGCACCTTGAACTGGACTGATACCATCAGATAATGGTGTCCAAGCTTTACGTCCATCAGCAGTTGCACCTGTCATTTGTCCAAATGGAGTGTTGTTAGATATAGATAAAGTACCGTGGCTTAATACTGAATATAGAGTTTTGTATTTTCTATGTTCCATTTCTGTAAAGTTAATTAAATCTGCTGCAATTAAATCTGCATAGTCATTGTCATTACCATATTTAGGTGCATTTAGACAATCTCTTCTAATGTCTTCATAGCCTACGAAATCTGCCTTTAATGCTTCATTTAATTGTTGTAAAGTGTATTTTCTATCATCAAATACTAATTTCTTAATGGCCGCCATAGAGTCCGTATATGTTGCTAAACCTGACCATACAACTCCAGGTCCAAAGTTATATATTGCTCCACCAGAGGATACGTCTTTACCTTTTTCCATACATCCTTCATACATTATAGACATCAATGGCTTTGGAGCCAATTCTCTGTGTACACGTTGTGAAATAACAGTGGCTACATTAGTCCATTTTGTAATATATTTAATTTGTTCTTTTACAGCTTTATCAAATTCTTCAAATGTTTTATATTGACTTAAATCTCCTAAATCTGGAGTAACCTGTTTTTTATACCATAATGGCACCCCATTATTTAAAACTAATTCAATACATATTGGCCATTGAGTATAGCCTGTAGAAGTCCATTGATATAGACGACCAGCTTTTTGTGGTTCTACACAGCCCATTAGGCAATAGTCTCTAGCATCTTCTATGGAAACACCCTTTGCTAACATCATTTTTATATGTGTATCGTCAAAGTGACAAGCAGGGAATCCCATACCAGCACGTACTACATCTACGATTTTCTTTAAGTACTCTCTAGGTGATTTATTGTGAATACGACATGCTAAAGATGGTTGATAAACCTTAACATGACGAACTGCATCCATCAATAAATAAGTCAATTCATTTGTTGCATCACGACCATCACGAGTAACTCCACCAACACACATATTTACAAATGGTTGATAACCTGCAAAGAATTTAGAACTTCCTTCACTTGTTATCCACATCATTTCTGACATTTTAATTAACATACATCCAGCAAGTTCAAATGCTTCATATTGATTTAAGCGACCTGATTCTATATCAGCTTTGAAGAATGGATACATATATTGGTCAACACGCCCAATAGACATACCTGTTTGGTTTTCTTCTACTACTAATAAGGATTCAATAGTCCAAACCGCTTGCATCGCTTCCCAGAAAGTACTTGGTTTATGTTTAGGCACTTTTGCATTGACTTCAGAAATCATTTCTAATTCTCTTCTACGTTGAGGATTAGTCTCCTTTTTAGCTAATTCAGCTGCATAGTCTGACATTCTTTGTGCGTAAATCATAACCCCTTCAGTAGTATCTATTATGGATTTATAAAAATAAATCTTGTCTAAATCTTCAGGATTTGCATAATCTAATTCTTTCAAATGCTCTTTTGCCTCATTTTGGATATCGAGCATTCCTTTTTTCATTAAGATAACATCATATCCCGGGTTAGAGTCTCCACCACCATTTATAGCATGGTAAGAACAATCTGAAACAAAGGATTCTCCAGAAAGTTCCCAAACACCAGCTTCTCTGTATTGGTCTTCACAGTATTCATCTACTGATTGTCCTTTCCAGAATGGGAAAATTTCTTCACGTAAAACTTTTTTGTCTTCCTCAGAAATATAAAATGGGTCTTGAGGACGAGTTGCTATCGTATCTAATTCTTCTTCTAACCATCTCCATGCAATATCAGGAGAAAAAGCTCCAGCACGAGGTGCACCACAAGGAGCCCCTACTATTAACTCATCATCTTGAATTACTAATGGTGCTGTTTCACAACAATGACGGAAACATTTAGCACGTAATAAAATCTTTGGCATACCAGGATTTTCTTTAGCAATTTCTGTAATCGCCCTAGCTCTATGAATTGTAATGGAAGGTACTTGTTTTAAATAATTTTCTTTTAATCTTTCTAGACGTGGTGTCATTCCATTAGGAATAGAACCATCATTTGTAGAAGATACGCTACAGCTATTTCCGCTGTCTCCTCTTACAATTTCATCTGAAATACCCTTAAACATCTTCATTAAAGCTTGTTTCTCTTGTGGTGACATATCCTTAGTTGCTTGTTCAAACTTAGCTGAAAATTCACGAATATCCAAATTAATTACCTCTCTTTCTGTATTTTAATTTATTTTTTATTAAGGTAGTAATTTATCTAAAGAATAGCGGTCTGTGATCTTTTTTATATCTGGGTGTGGGCTTGGAATAACAACTGAACTGTAAACTTCAGTACCCATTTCTTCTACAACCCTAACGCCAGTTTCTACTGCTGCTTGACATGCACCTACATCTCCAGCAACTAAAATAGAAATATAGCCGGAAGCCACATTTTCGTAACCAATTAATTCTACATCTGCGGCTTTACACATTGCATCAGCAGCTTCTAAAGCAAAAACTAAACCAAATGTTTCTATTAAACCTAAAGCTACAAAATTAGCCATATGCACTCCCTCTCCCTCATATTATTTCTATGCATCAATATCATGTACTGAAACAATGTCCCCAACAGGTTTAATGGGACGTGGCATGACATTATGTGCTGTTAATTTTCCTATTTTATCAGCGGCAGCAGCTCCTGCATCTACAGCTGCTCTAACAGCGGCAACATCGCCTTTTATCATAATTGTCACAAGTGTGGAGCCTACATTTTCATAGGATATTAATTCCACATTAGCAGCCTTTAGCATTTGGTCTGCAGCGTAAATTGCAGGTACCATGCCTACAGTTTCCACAAGTCCTAGTGCCTCTTCACCGTAGTATCTCATTTCTCGACCCTCCTACCATTAGTCTTTAATATATTTATTAATTGTTGCTGCACCTTCTTCATGTGCACGGTAGTAAATCTTTAAATTATTGGATTTATCCATTTCAAATCTAGTTTCTTCTAAAAGTCCATTGGCTTCAGCTGTCATTAAAGCTGAAACTACATCATTTCTATTAAGAGCCTTATAATTTCCATACTCATCTTTTAATGCCTCAATAACATCTTCTGCACAAGCTTCATTTACTTTTGTAAAATGTTTTAAAATAGCATAGTTAAGTGGTTTTTTCATACTACTTAACCTCCTTTTTTCTAAATAAATCTAATGGATTCATTGCAATTACCAAAATACCAAATGTCATCAATACTGCTGCAATCCAACCAATAGGAGGTATTGTCCAACCTTCCATGCCATTTATTACTCCTAGTAATATCCAACAGAAAAACGGTCCCCAGAATGAGTAGGTCGCATTACAAGCCATTCCTAGAGCTGTCCCACACATACTATTTCCTCTATACCAAGTCATAAATGAAACAAATGCACAAAGTCCACTTAATGCAAACCAAATCATTGCAGGACCACTTGTAAATGCTTGAACTGCTAAATCAGCGGATAGTTTAACGCTTCCAGCCATTTTCCCAAATATAGGTAATAATATTAGTAAATTTGCAAGTCCTGAAGTAGTTTGACGAATTGCAATACCTATTTCTGAATCAATCATAGAAGTACCATATCCTGCAACACAACCCTCAAATCCCCAGCCTAATGCGGCTATAAAAGCTATAAAAATACCTAAAAGCATACCTTTTGGTGCATCTCCACCAACACTTGTACTACCTATTAAAAAACTAGCTAATACACAAATACAAATACCTAAAATCATACGTTTGTCTAATTTTTGCTTAAATAAAATTCTAGCTAATATAGCACCTGTAGCTGGACAAAGTGCAGTAATTGGTATAACCATTGATCCAGCCATTTGAAGACCTATAACATAAGCTGTTGTAGCAACAGGCCCTCCTGCAAGAGCTGCTAAAATCATCATGCGTCCTGGAGTAGTATTGATAGTTCTTAAAAAGTCTCCAAATTTGCCATTTTTAGCAGCAAATATCATTGCCCATATAGAACTACAAATATCATTTACTGCGCCACCAAGGGAACCCAGTAAGTATGTAATTGTAAATGCAGATAGAGCTGCGGTATTAGGACCATACCAGTCACCCCAAACACCTTTGGTCATACCTAGGGTTAAGAATGCAGAATAAAGTCCATAAGTAAGACCTGAAAATAATGCAATAGAAATTCCTTTTTTGAAAAATCCTTCTGACAATTCTTTTTTAGCCTGAATTGCTGCTAAACTAGCTGTATCTTTTGATCCTTCCATAAATAAACTCCTTCCTTTTAAACTTGGTTTTATTAAAAACGTTTTTAAAATACCATATATTAATACTAATTTAATAGTATCTAATTAGGATATTTGTTTCTTGAACAAAATGGGCATTTTAATTTCATAAAATCTATTAAATTTCTATATTTTTTGTATTATGGTTACTTGTTTGTAAAAAAGGCATAAAAAAATACCAAAACCTTCATACCATAAAATGATATTGTAGTTTTGGTATTTTAAATTGTATTAATTACATTCCGTCCTATTGGAAACCTTCCCAACGGTTATTTTCTTTTTTATAAATCCTATTGTTAAGCCTAAATCCTTCTCAATATATTCATATAAGGAAAATATAGATTAAATTTTTGCCATATAAAAAATGGACAAAAAGACCATCCCTATTATCCCACATATATTTTGTTAAAAGGCAAATACTAAATAAAAGCAAACTAAATTAGTTGATTGGAGGAATTGGATGGAAATTCGAGGTTATTTTGGAGATATAAAAAAAGCTAATGAAGCAGTTGAAAAACTAAAGGATGCAGGATTTGAAAATTCTTATGTAGATGCCAATGATCACTATATTGGAAATAGAAATGTTCAAACTAATCTGCCTGGTACTTCTGATGGGGGAAGTCTTGCAGATCTAGTATTAAACTCTGGCTCAAATGATGTAGATGTAGATACTTCTCCACTGGCTGCAGCTAGTCCAATAGTTAGTGGTATGGGCAGCTTTGAAGAAATTACGGACATAAATTATTGTGTTTTTGTGGATACCAATGATAAAAATTCTGATGAGGCAAAAAAGATAATGGAGAATATGGGAGCCACCTTAGATGATCCTAATGTAAGCAGGTATAAATCTACTGCTAAAGGAAACATTTCCATAGAAAAGCCCGATGAACAGGCTAATCAGATTTACACCAATAGAAAATAATAAAAAATCACTATCAGATTAAAATCTGATAGTGATTTTTATACTAATACCTATAATTTTACTCTACAGTTACGCTTTTAGCTAAATTCTTTGGTTTATCTATATCACAGCCTCTATTTAATGCTACATAATAAGCCAATAGTTGTAGAGGAACTACAGATATAACTGCTGTTAGTTCATCTATTGCTTCTGATATATATATAACCTTATCTACTGTTTTTTCTATTTTTTCATTATTTTCCTTAGCTATTGCTATAACATAAGCCCCTCTGGATTTCACTTCTTTAATATTACTTATCATCTTATCAAATAACTTATCTTGAGTTGCTAAAGCTATAACTGGTATGCCTTCATCAATTAGCGCTAATGTACCATGTTTTAATTCTCCTGCTGCCATAGCCTCTGAATGAGTATAGGATACTTCCTTTAACTTTAAAGAACCCTCCATAGATACATAATAATCTATTCCTCTTCCAATGAAGAATACATCTTTAGATTTATATACATGAGATGCTATATCTTTAATATCCTCTACATTTTTTAATACTAACTCTACCTGACTTGGCAATTTTCTAATCTCTTCTAATATCTTATGAGCTTCAGTCTCTTCTATAGTACCTTTTTTAAGTGCCATATCTATGCCTATTAATGCTAAAGACACCAATTGAGTTGTATAGGCTTTAGTTGAAGCTACTGCAATCTCTGGTCCTGCCCAGGTATAAAATACATAATCTGATTCCCTTGATATAGAGCTGCCTACAACATTGGTTACTGCCATAACCTTAGCCCCTCTTTCTTTCGCTAACCTCAAGGCTGCTAGAGTATCTGCTGTTTCTCCTGATTGACTAACTACTATCATTAAAGTGTTTTCATCTATAAAGGGACTGCCATATCTAAATTCCGAAGCTACATCTACCACTACAGGTATTTTGGCATATTTCTCTATGAACATTTTCCCAAGCAGTCCAGCATGATAAGCTGTACCACAAGCTACTATATATATTTTATTTACACTGTCGATATATTCTTTACTTAAATCGAATTCTCCTATATTAATGCTTCCATCTTTATACCTTGGAGATATAGTGTCTTTAATGGCTTTAGGTTGCTCATATATTTCTTTTAGCATAAAATGGTCATAACCGCCTTTTTCTGCTGCTTCTAAATTCCAATTTACATCATATATTCCCTTTTTTACCCTAGTTCCATCGGTTTTCATTATATCTATATTATTTCTAGTTATGACTGCTATTTCTCCATCTTCTAAAATATAAACTTTCCTAGTATATTTTAGAATAGCCGGTATATCTGATGCAATAAAATTTTCCCCTTCTCCAATGCCTATAATCAATGGACTATCTTTTCTTACTGCAATAATCGTATCTGGATTATTTTTATCTATAATTCCTAAAGCATAGGAACCTTCTAGTTTAGATACGACTATCTTAACCGTTTCTACTATATCCCCTGTATAATAATAATCTATTAGATGGGGAATAACCTCTGTATCCGTTTCCGATAAGAACTCATATCCTTTGTTTATAAGTTCTTCCCTTAAAGTTAAATAGTTTTCAATTATACCATTATGGACTACTGCTATAGCACTACCCGAATTCATATGAGGGTGAGAATTTATATCTGAAGGCTCTCCATGAGTAGCCCATCTAGTATGACCTATCCCTAAATTACCTTCAATCTTATCTTTTTGTAAGTTCTCTTTAAGAACTGAAAGTCTTCCTTTATATTTTCTAAGCTCAATATTTTTCTCCTTTAATACAGCTACTCCTGCTGAGTCATATCCTCTATATTCTAGCTTTTCTAATCCTTCTATCAATATATCCGTCGCATTTTTATTTCCAACATATCCTACTATACCACACATTAAAATCACTCCTATCATGGATTTATACTACCTAGCTATATTTGTCCCTATAATCACTTACAGGTTTTGTACAGCTTTAAGGATGGTAGTTTCACCCCATGGCACCCGCCGAAACTTCGATAAACCATGTCCTCGTCAGCTCAAGTGAGCTCTGGCGCTTTATATTATCCTGTCCTCAAAACTAACTTTATATCACCTCCTCATTAGAACAGTGATTATATTTTATCACTTATGGAGTTTATTTGTCATTAAAAAATTTGTGGAAGAAAAAAAGCAGTAGTTTTCTACTGCTTTTGGTATTTCAAATTAAACTATTTAGCTTGTTCTAAAGCATTTTTAACTGCTTCCTTCCAACCTTCCACAGTTTGTGTAGCTGTAGCAACTGTATCTACTTCATAATCTTGTTTTTCTATCATTTCTTTTGCTACATCTTCTCTAAATTGTTTCAAATTTGGTTTATCATCTTCTCCAGTCCATTCATCGTAATCCACTTCAGTACCATCTGGATTCATTCTTTTAAGTACGATGTCTGTTATTTCTCCATCTTTAACTGTAACTTCTGCAAGCTCGTAGCCAAATTCACGTTTTTCACCTTCACCTGTATAAGTTCCATCCTTATAAGCAACACCATTTGAAGAATCCTTTGAACCACAGGCAGTTAAAAATACGGTTAAAGATGTAATTACTAGAACTGCTAAAATGATCTTACTATGTCTTTTCACTATATCCCCCCTTACTGTAAATACTATATAATAAAGAATTTATGGATCTAATTATGATTTATAAAAGATCCTCATTCTTCTTATCAGATATACAGTATACTATTGTCTGCCCTTTTTTATCCATTCTGCAACCATTACTGTACGTTTAGCTTGATGTTTTACTGCTTCCTTTACATCTTCTACCATATTTCCTTGTTGATCTACGGTTACAGTAGTTCCATATGGGTTTCCTCCAGCTACATAAATCGATTTATCCGTATAGCCAGGAGGAACAATTATTGCACCCCAGTGCATCATAGTAGTGTAAAGGCTCTTAACAGTAGCTTCTTGACCTCCATGGGCATTACCTGCAGAACTCATAGCACTTACAACTTTGTTGACTAATTTCCCTTCAGCCCAAATCTTTCCTGTAGTATCTATAAATTGTTTCATTTGAGAAGATACATTTCCATAACGTGTAGGTGTACTAAATATATAAGCATCTGCCCATTCTAGATCTTCATTAGAAACAATTGGGACATCCTTTGTTGCCTCTGAAGTGGCTTTCCAAGCTGGGCTTGAATCAATAGCACTTTGGGGAGCAAGCTCATTAACTTTTAATACTCTTACCTCTGCACCAGCTTCCTTAGCGCCTTCTTCAGCCCATCTAGCTAATTGATAGTTAGTTCCTGTGGAACTATAATATATAATCGCTAATTTTACTTTTTCCATGATACAGTTCTCCTTTCAACTAATATATTATTCTATTAAATTCAGTATTCACTGTTTATGTTTCCTTAAGGTCTATATAATTATTACCCTCTGAAATATATATTACTCAATAATTTTTAGTCCTATTAAAAAGAATTTAACAACCTATTATTTAGCTTGAATATATGTTCGAAAAATCTTATAATATAAAAGTCCTTAAAAAATCGTAGCTAATTTGAAAACCTTTAGAAAGGAGCATTTATGACAGGAAAAACCCATGTAGCAATAGGAATTTCGGCGGCATTAACCATATCCTTTGGTCAGCCGCTAGAAGAACAACTAGTTTTAGTATTAACATCTGTAATAGGCTCTTTGATTCCTGATTTAGATCATCCTAAGGGAAAATTAAATCAAAAATTATTGTTGTATAATAATAACTTCTATAGAGTATTGTTTTATTTATCCTTAGGTGGTTTATCTATGTATTTATATTTTTTAAAAAAGAGTAAACTCTTCTTACTTTTAGGGATAGTATCATTTCTCATAGGAATATCAAGCCATCGAGGGTTTACCCATAGTATATTAGGATTTCTAGCTTCTTCATCGATAGTTGGAATACTTACAGTGAGATATGGGCTATCTAATGTATACTCTGGCTTTATCATAGGATATATACTACATCTAGTAGCAGATTTTTTTACTCCAAAGGGAATAAAAATATTTTATCCCTTAAATACAAGCGTATCTTCTCCCATTACAATTAAAACAAACAGTAAAGCTGAGAAGATACTTTTTATGTTATTGAGTGTATATTCCATTTGTCTACTACTTAGATACTTAGAAATTTAAAGGAAAAGTTTAGATTAGGGTAAATTATGTTTTCTTATATTATTTTCCATGGAACATTTTATTTAATAAATAATGATATAATATAAAAGGTTCAAGGTGGTGAAATTATGCATATATTCCCAAAGGGAACATTTCCGTATATAATTCAACCCTATGATACAATTTGGTCTTTAGCTCATAGATTTAATACTACTATTGATGGGATTAGCTTTTTCAATCCAGAAGTAGACCTAAATCGTCTGGAAGCAGGGCAAATAATACACATATATCCAGGATATATGTATCACTCTAGATCTAGGTGCATAAGTAAAGGAGAACTGGAGTTGTATAATCATCTGCGCATGCTATGGGAACAACACGTTGTTTGGACAAGATTGACTATTATAAGCATTGCCTTTGATTTACCAGATGTAGAGCTTGTTACCAATCGGCTTCTTCGAAATCCAATAGATTTTGAGATGGCACTAGGGCCATTTTATGGGGGTAAAATTGCATCTGAATTTAGTGGCTTATTGGAAAATCATCTAGTTATTGCTGCGGAACTGGTAAAAGCAGCTAAAGCTGGTGATGATAAAGCAGCAGATGCTGAAAAAAGATGGTATGCTAACGCAGATAAAATAGCTGCCTTTTTAGGTTGTATTAATCCCTATTGGTTTGAAGAAGAATGGAAATCCATGCTATATGAACATCTATCCTTGATTAAATCCGAGGCAGTTAATATACTCACTAAAAATTATGGGGATAGTATATCAGTTTATGATGAAATTGAGATTCAAGCTCTTAAAATGGCCGATGTAATGGCTGAAGGCATTGCTAAACAGTTCTCATATAGATTTACAAGATGTTTTAGTTGTCCTTAAAATAAAAACTCTACAATTTCTTGTAGAGTTTTTTTACCATAGATTATAACAATTCATTATTTCTCCATAATATATAATGTGGCGATCATCTGATTTATACCATTTATCCTTTACGTCTTCATCTAAGAGCTTAAAATCCATAGGATTCTTATATACTATTTTACACTCATAGATCATCTGACAATCTCCTATAGCTGGGGATTTAACTAATTTACCATCTAGCATAGTTAAATTACATTCCTTAAACTTATCAAAATCCCTTCCTGACTTACTTCCACAAAATTTTAAAGCTTCATTCATTTTATCATCAAAGGGAATTGATACCGTAAAATCTTCTGCATTTTCTAATAACTTATAGGTATATCTACTTTCCCTAACCAATACTGTAAATACAGGTCTACCCCATTCATAGCCTACATTTCCCCATCCGATTGTCATGGTATTGACTTTTCCGTCGTTATCTTTAACGGTTAAAAAAGCGCCTCTCTTTGCCATATTCTTTAAAGAATCTGCCAAATTTAATGTATAATCAAAACTCACGCTAACACCTCCTAAAAATTATCATTCCCCAACAATGGGAATCTTAGCTTATACCATTATTATACACTAAAACTTTATTAAAAACATGAACTTGCTTCATCATTATAGTATACTGCTTGTGAATTCCACAGCTCATAGTATTTCCCATCTTCATTCTCCAATAATTCCTCATGATTCCCCTTTTGAACTATTCTCCCCTTATGAAATACTGCTATCTCATCACAGAATCTACAAGATGAAAGCCTATGAGATATATAGAATGCAGTTTTTGTACTCACCATTTCGTTAAATCTTGAATATATCTCAAACTCAGCTATAGGATCTAAGGCTGCTGTTGGTTCATCTAGTATTATAATAGGCGCATCGCGATACAAGGCCCTAGCAAGTATCAACTTTTGAGTTTCCCCTCCCGATAGTTCTATAGCCTCGTCATATACGGATTTAACCAATAAGCTTTCCTTTCCTTTCTGTAAGGATTTAACCTTATCCATAAATCCAGACATTTTAAGAACTCTATCCATTTTTTCTGAGTTAACTGAAATTGCAATAGAATAAAAAAAGATGCCAAGGTTCCTGTCCCCTTGGCATTTTTTTATAAATCAATATGCTTATTTTTAGCTTTAAATCTTTCTACTATCTCTTTTTTCTTCTTTTCCGTATCCGTAGCACTTATAGTTGCTATTACGCCTTCAACTACATTCCTGAACTTCTCATAAGGAATCCCAACAGCCATCTCTTCATCTTTCCACTTTGCTAAAAATCTAGTGCTAGGACAAAGAGGAGAAGAATTTATTTCCCCTGTCAAATATGGCTGAACTGTGATTTCACCACACATAGCTTGCATCGATGCACTGCTATTCAGTATTCTTCCACCTTCATGGTACACATATCCTTGTTGAATCCTCATCACTTGATAAGGATTCACTACAAGTATCACTACATCTGGAGTCATTTCAAATTCTTCCAAAGGAGCAATGGCTACTCCATAGGTTTTAGCTCCAGTTCTATATAAACCAGGAACCCCTTCTCTTACTCGTCTTGCCGCAGCAGGTGTTTGATATAGATTATATGAGAAATACTCTTCTCCTGATTCTATACGGTTAGTTGAAGGTTCCAAGTTCAATGCAGTTGTACCTCCATCACAATTCAAATGTTCAAGTCTAACTTTAAACTTTTTACCTCTTGTGGCTTTTTCTATTACTACACAATATGCCAAAGGACATCTGGGCTCTTCCATTTCTACAGCATTGTAGTCTTCCTCATTAAAAAACAATTTAATGCCTACTGGCTTTCTATTTAAGTCTAAAGCGCAATCTAAATCTTCACAAAGTTCTCTTATAATATCGTTGTCAAAAGAATCTTGAGGAAATCCATAAGATAATTTTTCGTATTTAAAAGGCATTTATATCATCCTTCCTAATAATTTTAGTTAAACATAATTGATACTAAAGCTTGTTAGACCATTGAAATGAAACAACAGCAATATGATAATTATATATAAAATATAAACTGAAGAAACAAATATTTCCTTCTTACTTATAGTCAGTTCTCTATAGTATGTTCTAGTATCATACTTTCCAAAGGCTCTGGTTTCCATAGCCATAGAAATTCTTATACCTTTTCTAACAGCATTTGCGAGCATAGGCAATATATATCTTTGAGAACTCCATACCCTGACCAACGGATTTCTACTTTCACTGATTCCCCTAACCTGATGTGCATATTTTATAATTTCCAATTCATCTTTGAAAGTAGGTAAAAATCTATAAGCTGTTAAAAAAGCATATCCAAATTTATCTGGTACTTTGAAATATTCGATAAGAACCATAACAAACTCGACGGGGTTAGTAGTTTTTACAAATATGGTAGTATAGACACTTATGAGTATTATTCTGAAACCCAACCCTAGTACATTTAACAATTGCAAGCTTTCATTACTAAAAAACCTTACGAGGAGAATTATGGTCATAAAACCTATAGACATGGCTATAAAGGCTTTAACTGAAGATAATATACTCTTTATACTCATACTGCTAAACAAGCTAGCCAATACAAGTCCACTTATAATAAGGGTACTTGAAACAAAAGGCATAAAATCTAATGAACCAATTATGGTTACAATTATAAGTATAAGAAACTTAAAAAGAGGATTCATTTCATCTATAAAAAATTTATCTTCCTCCATAGTCTATCTCCTTTTCAAAATTCTTTTTAAAATTCTCATCTACTCTCCCCCGTTTTACAATCCTTCCATGTTCTAAATGGATGTAGCTATCACAACTGCTATATACTAAATCCATATCATGTGTGATAATCAATATGGATACTCCCTTTTCATTTATTTCATACAACAATTTAAGAAGTTTTTGTAAATTTTCTCTATCCTGCCCATAGGTAGGCTCATCCAATATCAAAATGGGCTGACCGTTTATCAACATACTAGCTGTACTAAGTCTCCTTTTTTGCCCTTGACTAAGGGAAAAAGGATTCATTTGTCTATGCTCGGACAATTGGAATAAATTCAAATAATACTCCACTTTAGAAGATACTTCATGAAGTGATTTTCCCTTAAGTTCCAAACTCAATGCCATTTCTTTTTCCACTGTCATTTTAATAAATTGATGTTCTGGATTTTGAAATACAAGCCCCATATTTTCTCCTATTTCTCTAGGAGACATCTTAGCTATATCTTTATCATTAACTACAATCTTACCTTTTTCAGGTTTTAAAAGTCCCATCAATATCTTTGATAAGGTAGATTTTCCAGCTCCATTGGAACCTATTATAGCTGCAATTTCTTTTCTATGGAGTGAAAAATTTATATTCTTCAATACATCAGTTTCCTTGTCATATGAAAAACAGATATCCTCTACTCTAACAACGGGTTCCTCCTCAATATCTACTTTAACTCTACTTGGAAGTTTTGACCTCTCCATATAAGACTTTAAAAATTCAGCCTTATCTACCTTAGACGTTCCATTCTCATCAAAACATATGACTTCATCAATTATATCCTTAAATTCATTTACCTTGTGCTCTACCAATAGAATAGTCTTACCCATATCATCTCTGAGTCTTCTTATAAGCTCGATAGTTTCTTTAGTTGAAATTGGATCTAAATTTGCTGTAGGCTCATCCATAAGAATGAACTCTGGATTTAAAGCTAAAATTGAAGAAAGGGCAACTTTTTGTTTTTCTCCTCCAGACAATTGACTTAAATCTCTCTTTCTTAAATGTTCAATTCCTGTCAACTTCAATACTTCATCAATTATGCCGTCCATCTCACAAGGCTCAATATTCATATTTTCCAAACCAAAAGCTATCTCATCCTCTACAGTAAATGTACAGAGCTGACTATCGGGATCTTGAAACATATAACCAATATCGCCCGAAACCACTTCAACGCCTTTATCCTCTATATTTGAACCTTTATATATTATTTCACCTGTAATATTTCCCTCTATTGTTTGAGGTATGACTCTTGCAATACACATAAGCAAAGAACTTTTACCACATCCGCTATCACCACTTAAAAGGGTAATAGTATTTTTCTTTATATTAAAGCTTACATTGTCAAAAGTCTTGCCTTTCCCTGGAAACGCAAGACTCAAGTTTTTTATCTCAATCAATTTTAAAAATCATCCTTAGATGAAATTCTAAATTCATTTAACACTCCTGTGGCATTTAAACCTTTACCTATAGCAATAGTCAATCCTGCTCCAAATATCATAGCACTTATAACTCTAACAATTAACATTACAGGTATAAGTTTGGCATATAGAGCAAATCCGAATACAAAATAATCTCTTATAGTCACCAAAATCATAGCGAGTATTGCTCCAAATGACATCTGTAAAAAATTATATCTTTTATATCTTCCAAATATCATTGCTATTTCTACTCCTGCTCCTTGTAAAAACGAAGCTACAATTATATGAATACCATAAGGACTTCCCATAAGCAAATTAACTAGACCAGTAAAAAGAGAACCAACAAGCCCTGCTCCTGGTTTTCTTACAATATACATGGACAAAAGAGCAGAAATTAGATACAATCCATAAATTATATCTCCTCCTACAGGCCCTGCTAATGTTTGAAGAGGTTTATAAATACTATCCAAACCCATAAATACTACCCCCATCAAAACACTAATCATAGCTATAACAACTATTTCTTTCAGCTTTAAACCCTTTTTCATCGTTGTGACACTCCTTTTTAATATGAACATTTATTACATAATTACTAGAGAAGTATAGCATTAGATTGTAAAAGCAGTCAAGTATAAACCAGTTCATATAGAAACTTTGCATAAGTTAAAATATAAATATAAGCTTTATCTATAGTAAAATTAAGGTAATGATTTAAAACCACTCTAAAAGCCATGTTCGATGTTGGAGTTTTCACGACTCTATAGAATAAAAAAAGATGCCAAGGTTCCTGCCCCCTTGGTATCTTTTTTATTACTTATACAGATGACATGCTACAAAATGTTCTGGTTCAATCTCTAAAAACTCTGGTGATTTATTGAAACATTCATCTTTAGCACTTTCACATCTTGCTGCAAACCTGCATCCTGGTTTTGGATTTATAGGAGAACTAATTTCCCCTTTAAGTAATATACGTTTAGGACGATTGTGTATACTTGGAATAGGTATTGCAGAAAGCAATGCCTTAGTATATGGATGCATAGGCTTTTCAAACAATTTTTCTGAGGAAGCCTTTTCCACCATTTTTCCCAAATACATAACGAGTATATCGTCTGCAAAATAGTTTACAACGGATAGATCATGGGTAATAAATATATACGTAAGCTGTCTATCTTTTTGTAATTGTTTAAGAAGGTTAAGAATTTGAGCCTGTATAGATACATCCAATGCTGATACGGGCTCATCACAGACTATAAATTTAGGGTCCAATGCCAATGCCCTTGCGATTCCAATCCTTTGTCTTCTACCACCATCTAATTCATGAGGATAGGCATTAACCAATCTTTCTGCTAGTCCAACAGTTTCCATAAGCTCTAACACCTTACTATGAACTTCTTCTTTGGTCTTATATACCTTATGAAGATTAAGGGGATCTGCAATAATTTCACTTACCGTTCTTCTTGGATTAAGGGATGCAAATGGATCCTGAAATATAATTTGCAGTTCCTTTCTCATATCACGCATTTCTTCTTTATTAAGCTTTGCCAGATCCCTTCCTTCAAACAATACCTCACCTGATGTTGGTTCATGAAGCCTAAGAATAGCACGTCCAGATGTAGACTTTCCACAGCCTGATTCTCCAACCATACCTAACGTTTTACCTTTTTCTATCTTAAAACTTAAACCATCTACTGCATGAAGCATTCCATTTTTAACTTTAAAATATTTTTTTAAATCTTTAACTTCTAACAATATTTCACTCATGGTCTGCCCCCCTGTCTATTTTAACTCCGCTGCCCTTTTCAAAAGCAAGACAGGCAACATAATGTGTATCACTAATATGGGTTACCTCTGGAAATTTAGTCTTACAGATTTCCTTAGCATGAACACATCTTGGATGGAAAGGACACCCTGTAGGCAAATTAGATGGATCAGGCACAAGCCCTGGTATAGGGCGCAACGGTTCATTCCTATTCTGTATCTTAGGTAATGAATCAAATAAGCCTTTAGTATATGGATGACGATAATCATCAAATATATCCTCTAATGTACCATGTTCCACAATGCTTCCTGCATACATTATAGATACTTCATCACAAATCTCAGCTACGACTCCCAAATCATGGGTTATCAAGATCATCGAAGTATCATATTTATCCCTTAATTGTTTCATAAGTTCAAGTACCTGTGCTTGAATGGTAACATCAAGAGCTGTTGTAGGCTCATCTGCTATAAGCACCTTAGGATTACAAGCAAGCGCTATAGCAATAATAACACGTTGTTTCATACCACCTGAAAATTGATGTGGATATTCTCCTGCTCTATCTCCCGGTATTCCTACTAATTCAAGCATCTCTTTAGCTTTCTCATAGGATTCATTTTTGCTAAGATTTTGATGTATCTTTATAACTTCAGCAATTTGATCTCCTACTGTTAAAACAGGATTTAAAGATGTCATAGGATCTTGGAATATCATAGATACTGTATTTCCACGAATAAGTTCCATATCCTTTTCTGTATATTCAAATATATTTTTGCCTTCAAGCTCTATTTTTCCGCTCTTTATAACTCCAGGTGGATCTGGTACTAATCTTAATATGGATAAAGCAGTAGTTGTTTTTCCTGCACCTGTTTCTCCTACCAATCCAAGGGTTTTCCCTTTTTTAAGACTAATATCAATCCCATTTACCGCTTCTACGGTTCCATCTTCTGTTTCATAATTTACTGCTAAGTTTTCAATATTAAGAACAAAATCTGCTTTACTCATTTTTACCTCCCTTTCATCCCTTATACTATTAATCAGTGGCTATCGCTTCAACTTTGGATCAAGAGCATCCCTCAATCCATCTCCTAATAGATTAATAGCAAGTGAAGTTAATGCAATAGCAAGTCCTGGAAAAACAGTAAGATAATTTGAATCACGGATATAGGTTCTTCCACCCGCAAGCATTGATCCCCATTCTGGTTTAGGAGGTTGTACACCAAGACCTATAAAACTAAGGGATGCTATAACAAGTATGGCAGATGCTATTGCTATGGAACCTTGTACGATAATAGGTGCCATACAGTTTGGTAATACTTCCTTACAAATAATTCTGGAATTTTTAGCACCACATGCCCTTGCCGCTTCAACAAACTCCTGATCCTTTACTCCAAGTACAGCTGCTCTTACTATACGTGCAAAACGAGGCACATTTGAAATAGCTATTGCCAACATGAGGTTAAATACACTAGGCCCTAAAGATGCAACGACTGCAATAGCTAAAAGCATATTAGGAATTGCTAAGAAAACATCCATAATTCTCATGATTATATTATCGACTTTTCCGCCATAATATCCTGCTATAGCCCCTAAAGCCCCACCAGTAATTAATGCCATGCTTATAGATATAATTGAAACCTTTAGAGAAACTCTTGAACCATAAATCAACCTTGCTAAAACATCTCTACCCATTTCATCTGTGCCAAGCCAATGCTCAGAGCTAGGCCATTGGCGTGCATTTGCATAATCGGTTTTGATTACTTCTGTATCATAATCGTAGATGATACCTGCACTTAATGAAAGGACAATTAAAACTACTAATATAACAAGCCCAAACATTGCAAGCTTACTTTTTTTAAGGCGATGCCAAGTTTCACTCCAGAGGCTTTTTTTCTTATATTCTGTTAAAACTTTAGTACTTTTATTGGTATTCATATTAACCCTCCTAATTATAATTAGCTCTAATTCGAGGATCTATAAAGCCATAAATTAAGTCAACTAGTAAATTTATAACACTAAATGCTACACAGAAACATATAATTGAGCCCATAACTGCTGGTGCATCTTTAGCCTTTATACTGCTTATCATATATGTTCCTACTCCGGGCCATGCGAAAACGGTTTCCGCTATAACTGCACCGCCCATCATGGAACCAAACTGTAACCCAGCAACTGTAATTACGGGAATTAGAACATTTCTTAGAGCATGCTTGCCAATGATATCCATCTTTTTAACTCCCTTGGCTTTTGCAGTACGTATATAATCCGTACGTATAACTTCAAGCATTGACGAACGTGTAACACGCATTATATTTGCACAACAGCCAAATCCTATAGATATGGCAGGCATAACCATACTCTGCCATCCGCCAATTCCTCCTGAGGGAAGCCACCCCAATTTAAGGGAAAATACCAGTATCATCATTAAAGCAATCCAAAATGAAGGCATTGCAATTCCAAGCATCCCTATTATAGTGGCAAAGCCATCTATAATGGAGTATTGTTTAATAGCTGAAATTGTACCTAATGGTAATGCTATTAATAACGCAACGATCATACCAACTACAGCCAGCTTAAATGTTAGGGGAAAACGACTGCTTATTTCAGTAGATACACTACGTCCATTTGCATATGAGGTCCCCAAATCTCCTCGCAACATATTCCTCATATATTTAGCGTATCTAATCATCAATGGATCATCTAATCCATGCTGCGTCCTCCAAGCATCAATAGATTCTTGGGGTGCCATATCTCCAAGTACTAATCTTGCTGGATCTCCCGGAGAAAGTGCCATTATCAAAAATATTATCAATGTAACTCCTATGATAACTGGAACCATCATGACAAGCCTTTTTATGATATATTTGTACATTTTTTCTCCTCCTATGCCCTGTTAAATAATATGATATTATTTAACAATGTGTAATCCGAAAAAGTCATGCATCTGTATTGAAGATATGCCCATTCCATCTACATTTTTACTCTTAGCAATATATCCTTTTTCAGAACATGTAGGTATTACAGCACACTCTCTTGCCACAACTTTAGCTACTTCTTCATATTTTTTAACTTTAGCATCATTATCAATAAGTTTTGAACCTTCATCTATTAATTTATCTATTTCTTCACTCTTAAAACAAGCAGTATTTGAACCACCTTTACCAGCTGTTTCACTACTGAAAAGAGGACGATAAGTATTATCTGGTTCAGCATTTGCATTCCAACCTGTATATGCTGCTTCATGATCTCCATTTCCTATTTTGTCGTAGTATGCTGACTTTTCAAGCATTTCTATCTGAACATCTATACCTGCTTCTTTACATGCTGCTTGAATAACTTGACAAGCACGAGCTCTGACATCTCCCACTGTAGAAATTGTAAAGCTAAATCCATTTGCCATTCCAGCTTCTTGAAGTTTTTCTTTTGCTTTTTCAATATTATATTCACGTTTTTCAACATCATCTGTATAACCTATAGCTGCAGGTCCTATACATGTATAACAAGGCACTGCTTGTCCATCAAATTGAACCTGTATAATGTCGTCACGATTTATACAATATGCTACAGCTTCTCTAAGTGCCTTATTGTTAAATGGTTCTTTACTACAGTTTAATCCTAAAAATTCAAGGGCAGTGGATTCATATTCTACTAAATCAATATTTTCATCCTTTTTTATATTTTGAATATCAACATTTGGAACGTTTAGCAAAAGATCTATTTCGTTTGCCTGTAATGCAACTGTCCTTGAAGTTTCTTCTGGTATAACTTTACAAGTTAATCCCTCTGATTGTGCTTCAAATTTATCATTCCAATAATCTTGATTCTTCTTTAGTGACCATTCACTTCCAAGAGTCCAGCTATCGAATACAAATGGTCCAGTTCCTATTGGAGCCTCATCAAGACTTTTGCCTTCTGCATCCATCTTCTCTACATATTCTTTATCCAATATTGAACAGCCCATATGGGATAGTGACGAAAAAATTGTAGAAGTTGGTTCTTTTAAATGAATAATAAATGTCAAATCATCTATAACTTCTACATCATCTATTATCGCTACAAGATGTCCAACATTTCCTGAATCACGTTGTCTATCTAATGAGAACTTAACGTCTTCAGATGTTAAAGGATTTCCGTTATGGAACTTAACACCTTCATGCAACTTGAATCTTATATCCTTGTCACTACCTTCAACATATTCGTAGGATTCTGCAAGATATGGCTCAAATTCATTTGTTTCAGGATTAAGTTTAATAAGTGTCTCGTATATACTTCTAACCGCTGGTGCTGAAGCAACATCATTCATCTTATGTGGATCTAATGATGTTAAATCTGATTTTGAAGCAATTCTAATGATACCGCTTTCATTTGCTGCATTATCGGCTGTATTTTTAGCTTCTTTACCACATCCGCTAAGAGAAATGGTCATTACACCAGCTACTAAAGATGCTACTAGCCTTTTACTGAACTTATTCATTTTATATGCCCCCTTCATTTGAATATAAATTTTTAGTTATAGTCTTAAATATCTAATACATATGCTATTGTTAATTTTGCTGTATTAAATATAGAGCTATCAAATGTGCGTTCTACTCCGTGTGAGGTATAAACCGTCATTCCAAATGCTCCTGCTGCAATATCATTTCCAGCAACAAATGCAGCCATTGAATCTGTGCTATATCGGTTAAAAACTTCTACAGAATATTTAATTCCAATTTTTTCAGCTTTTTCTACTAATCTCTTGGTAAGAACTCTGTCATATGGTCCCTTAACATCTTTTGAAACGATGGATACATCTTTTTCAGTTCCTCTGTGTTCAGGTCCAATAACTCCTATATCAAGTGCAACGTATTCTGATACTTCTTTAGGAACATAAGAGCCGCCAAAACCTAGTTCTTCGTAATAAGGGAATGCAAACATTGTTGTATATTTTGGTTTAAGATTATTTTCTTTTAGATATTTTATAGTTGCAAGGGATGCAGCAACAGCTGCTTTATCATCAATATATCTACTTCTTATTCTTCCATTTTCCATATATTCAAAATGTGGTTCAGCTGATATAACATCTCCATGCATTATTCCAAGCTTTAACACATCTTCATCGCTTTGTACATCTTCATCTAGTAATACCCTCATATTTACTTCTTCACGAGGTAATGTCTTAGCATCATCAAAAACATGAACTGAATGGGATACACAAGTTAAATAACCTGTATATTTACGTCCATCTTGAGTTATTACATACATCTTTTCATGTTCTAAACTATGTAAATTGTTGCCTCCAATGTTTTTAACCTTAAGGGAACCATCTTTTTCAATATGATGTACTACAAGCCCAATGGTATCCACATGAGCTCCTACACATACTGTTTTGGAAGTATCTTCTCCCTCAAGAGTTATATAGGCAGTATGTCTATTATCATATGTAGCTTCAACCCCTAATTCTTTAAAATATCTTTCTAAAAGTGGCTCACATTCTTCAAAATATCCAACAGGACTTGGTGTGTTGATTAATTCTTTCATAGAAGACATAATATAAGCTTCATCTACTTTAATTTCCATTTATCCTCTACCTCCTAATTTGTAGTAATTTAAAATTATAAAACCTAATCCAAATAAGCTTGTCTATAAGATGCCCCCTTTCTCATATTCATATATTATAAAGATTATATATAACGTTAGCTATACATAATCTTTGCAATAAATTGGTTTTTAAAAATATTTTAATATAAATAAATTTTATAAATATTTAAGCTATATTACATTATTCTACATAAACAGTCATTAATATACATAATTCTACAAAAATTTTAATTAAAGATTATTTTGATTATAATACAAAAATTAAATTTTGTAAAATATGAGATTGCTCTATTAATATTGTCAAAGCTCATTAATACTTTAATTCTCTCGATTTGTTTATATTTTAACGCTTTTCGACAATTTATATGTTTTAACGACAATAGGTTATCCCCTAGTAAGTAAAAATAAAGCCCCTCAACTTTGAGGGGCTGCCCATTATTGCATAGGCTGCTGGAAATTGGAATTTTGTTGCTGCTGAACGGCTTGTATTCCTTTTTGTACATTTTCTGCTTCGCTAGGACTTAATATGTATAGAAGCTGAAGCAATTCTCCTATATGTTGTTTTTCTTCATCAGCAATATGGTATAAAACCTTTTTTACCCTTTCATCATTTGTAGATGCAGCATGAGCCTCATATCCTATTATAGCTTCTAACTCTCCTGCTATATCCACACGGATTGCTTGAATCAACTCCTCAGGAGATAATTGTTTTGGTACATTTCCAACAAAAGGATTTCCTAATAGTGGCATATGTAAAACCCCTTTCTTTTTTATAGTTTGCCTAAGAATCTATAAAAATATACAAATCGTAGGTGCTGCTATTTCCTTAGATTGTAAACTTCCTTATAATCAATTGTAGGTCCTGTGCCAAAGTTGCTAGGTCTTCACTAGCATTTGCTATTTCTTCCATAGAAGCAGTCTGCTCTTCTATTGATGATGTTACTTGTTGAGTAGAAGCAGAATTTTCTTCTGCTATAGCAGAGAGATTTTCTAGAGTAGAGAGTATATCCTTTTTCATATTTTCCATCTTTTCCCCTGAAATATTCAACTGTTTAACTGCCCTTTCTGTATCTTCCATTGCTTCTGATATTAACATGTATTTATCTTTACTACTAGCAACACTATTTGTTTGTTCATTAACTATATCAGATATTCTTTCAATTGTTCTTACAGCATTTTTAGTGTTATTTTGTAATTCACTAACTATTTCATTGATACTTTCTGTAGAAGCTGAGGACTGCTCTGCTAGTTTTCTGATTTCCTCTGCTACAACTGCAAATCCTCTCCCTGATTCTCCTGCTCTTGCCGCTTCTATGGCTGCATTTAAAGCTAATAAATTGGTTTGTTCTGCAATATCTGATATTACATTACTTGCCTGTCCAATCTTATTGGAGCTATCATTTGTTCTTAATATTACATTGTGAATTTCTTTTGCTGCATTGTTGCTTTCTTCTATTATATTAGATAAATTCTCAATTTCTACTAAGCCTTCCCTAATGACTTTCCTTACCTTGTTTGACGCATTGTTTAAATCGCTCTTGTATTCAATCTCTTTTTCAATAGTCTCTCCTAATAAGATAGCCTTTGTAGAACCTTCCTCTGTGTGTTGGGCTTGGTCAAATGCACCTTTTGATATTTCATCTGCTGTTTTTGATACTTCTCCTGCAGCAATAGCTGCTTCGTGAGTAGTAGCTGTCAATTCTTCTGAAGTAGCTACCACCTGCTCTGAAGATTTGTTAACTTCACTAATAATATCCCTAAGATTATTTGTAATGCCTTGTAATGCCTTAGCTAAAATTCCAATTTCGTCTTCTCTTTTCATAAAAGTCTCAGGAATGTTTTGCGATATATCAAAATTAGCTATTTCCTCTGAATGTTTTATCCCTTTAATAATTGGTCTTGTAAAGGAATCACCTATAAAGTATACAAAAAATACTGCACATATTATGTTTGTCGCTGCATCTATAATAATCTTTCTTCTTAATGTTGAAGCACCTTCTAATATTTTAGATGTATCACTACTAATAACAAATATCCAATCAGTACCTTCAATAGGTGTATATCCAGAATATATTTCACTGCCATTAAAAAAATATTTACCAACTCCAGTTTTCTCCATAAGCCTTTTTTCTGCTAAGGCTGCTAACTTTTCATCTTTTTTTGCTTCCTCAATTGGATTATATCCACTTAACACTATGTTTTTATCGGAATGACCGATTATCCTTCCTTCGCCATTGGCAATATAAGCATACATTCCCTTACCTTTCCCTATATCTACTATAATATCGCTTATGTAATCTCCATCACCACGACCTACTAATGCACCTACCACTTTATCTCCTTTTTTTATAGGAACTACATACATTAGAGTAGTTTTACCAGCTGCACCGTCAATCAATAAGTCGGATACATTAGATTCACCTTTAAAAGCTTTTTTTATGTACTCTTCATCTCCTAATTTTTCAGTTGTTCCATCTGAAAAATAGACGATTCCATCTAAATGAACAATTCCTATATCGAGAAATCCCGTATTTTTCACTTGCCTCTTTAATATAGGTTGCTGAATTTCCCAATCCATATCTTGAATATCTTCTATTGATACAATAGTTTCCAAGGTTCGCATTTGAGATTCTATACAACTCCTTGCAAATTTTGAGCCTTCAGTTGCCATAGTTATTAGTGTTTCTTCTGCTTCTTTAGTAAGGATTTTATTAGCTCCTTTGGATATAACAAGTCCTGTAGAAATAGATGCTGTTAAAAGTAGAATAAAAAAATAGACCATTAGTTTTGTTTTTATGCTCTTCATCTTAGCACCTCCAAATATTTTATTAAAATCTTTAATCCTCTTATGTCCTCCCTCCTTTTTTAGATATTATTAGGTGCAAATTCAATTAACTAAAACCTTTAAAAATCTATTAAACACATATAACAATATCGACATTTTTTAACTTTTTCTGTAGTAAAATCCCAGAGTTTCTTTTTCATTTCTAAATATAGATATCTTCTAATTTGCACCTCTTTGTTAACTTTAACATAACCACAAATTTTATGATACAAATAATCGATATTTGATAAAATTTGCAATACTCTTCTAGTAAAACGATAAATAATATTGCTTTTTTAAAAGGATAATATTATAATTAGCTAGTAAATTTTTTGGAGGTTTTGGTATGGAAATAAAAATTATTTTTGAGAATAAAGATATATTAGTAGTAGAAAAACCACCTAAAGTTCCTTGTCAAAGTGATAAAACCTCTGATGAAGATCTTATGAGTATGATAAATAGACCATATCTCGGTCTTATACATAGACTAGATCGTCCTGTAGGAGGAGTCATGGTGTATGCAAAAAATAAAAAAGCTAATTCAAATCTTTCCACACAGGTTTCTCAGAGAAAACTACACAAGGAATATATGGCAGTAGTATGCGGTAAACCTGAAAACCCTAAGGGAGAACTAAGGGATTATCTAAAAAAATTACGAACTGTAAACATGAGCAAAGTAGTGGATAAAGATACCATCGGAGCTAAACAAGCTATACTGGAATATGAGGTGTTAGAAACGATAGATACAGAGGAATACGGTATATTAAGTCTACTTAGAATTATTTTAAAAACGGGACGCCATCATCAAATAAGAGTTCAACTTTCCAATGGAGGATTTCCTATATGGGGAGATAATAAATACAATAAAACCTTTGTTAAGAAAAAAACTTGGACTCAAATTGCATTGTGGGCTCATAAGATAACCTTTGAAGAACCCACTAAGAAAATAAATTCTACCTTTACGTCTCTACCCTACGATGAATATCCTTGGAACATCTTTTAGATTACATGATAAGAAGGTTATATTTGTTTAATGTTAAACAAATATAACCTTCTCTAATACTTGAATTACCACTTATTGCTTACCTGTTCGGCAAAACCTAAAAAATTCTCAATATCTATCTTTTTTCCGTCATCGAGTACGGCCTTTCCTGTAAATAGTCCAAAGACCTGATGTTGAATTGACTTAATGATTCCAAAATTGAAGTTGGAATTTCTATCTATTATGGGCTGAAAGTCCATTTCAAATCTATTATCGCTACTGCTGAAACTCCACGGTTTTAAAAAATCATCTGGAGGTATATGAAATTTTACATCTTCTAACTTATGGGCTTTATTATTATAGAAGAGCATATTTTCCGTTGCCTTCGACGTATCTCCAAATCCATAACCTATATTAAACCCAAATGGAATACCCTCGTAAAGACCTGAAGCTGAACCCCAATACCATGTATTAGAATATGTCCATACTCCCCTCCCCCAATCTAAAACACCAAAGGATTCAGATGGAGTAAAGTCTATGGTATTGTTCCCTAGTTTTACTTGTCCCTCTGAAGGCATACAGTTTATTTTTTGATTATAGTAAAAAGCATGTTTATTCTTTGAAAAAGGTGTAGCAATAACCATGGACTCCATAGGTTTTGGTTGGAGTAAGGATATTGAAGCATATAGATCATCGTTTCCTGAAAAGTTAGGGTAATTTATTTCTATAATCCTTTTTTCATTCTCATGTGAAATTTTAAATGAAATGTTGTCTTTTTTAAAATGTATATCCCCTTCTTTAGATGAAGAAGGAAGTTTTAAAGAGCCCATTGGAAACGGTAGTATTATATTATTTGAAATTTCCCTTGGAATATTAAAATCGAAAATTGTAGCCCCTATAAAACCAACATATCCATTGTCGGATACGGTAATTGCAATTCCTCCGTTGTCGGAAAGTATACAGTAATAATCCCATTCTTTAATTTTAAATTTGGGAGCTTTAATAGACTTTCTGTCATACCTCAATTTTAAATCTGTAGCCCATCCTGGAGTTGCAAGTTGCCCATCTTCATCTAATAAATCTCCAGCTTTCGTAATTTTAACTTGCATCTAAATCCCCCCTATATTTTATATTCAGCCTATTGATATAAATTTTTGTAGTATATATTTAAAATTTGTTTTACTTGCATCTCAATTCCTCCAATTATTCCATCCTACCCCATTTCATCTCTTCCCCATATATATCATATTTTTTTCTTTTAGCTTTAATTTCTTCGATTTCTATAGAATATACATTGACTCCCTTTAATCCTGCTTTAACTACCATAGGAAAATAATCCATCTTTGCAGGGGTATATTTTTCACATATTAATCTCAATGCCTTAACCTTTTCTTCCTCGTCCTCTACTAACTTTATTTTTCCTACTACAATAGCAGATTCAAATTCAGTAGTAAAAACTTTACTGCTAAGTATTCCTATCTTTGATCCAGCTTTTGTGATTTTATCTAATTCTTCATTGGAATAATTCTCTGGAATTTTTGTTTCTCCTACAAATACTAGACTAACCTTAGAATTTTTCTCTAATATCCTTACTTTCCTTCCATCCATAGCTGAATGAAAATATAAGGTATCTCCATCTCTTGCAATAGAAAGGGGTACACCATAGGGTTCATTATATTCATCTACCATTGAAAGAACTCCATACCTAGATTTATCTATAACTCTAAGCCCAAATTCTCTATCCATTTCTCTATCTTTTCTTCTCATAAACTTCACCTACCTAATTAATTATTTATCTGCTTAATTCATATTTTATCTAAATGAACCAATTTCTTCAATAAGATAGAATATAAAAATAGGAGAGGTCACGATTTTATCCATGATTTCTCCTACCATTTAATAATATTATTTAATTTAGATAAAGTAAAATATTTTAAACATTGAATAATAAATATAGATTATGCTCATTTTCTTTGGGTTAATAATTGAACACGGGAAGTCAAAGCATATTTATTTTCTACAGATTGGATATCAACAGTTATCTTATCTCCCACAATAAAATCGTCAAAATTCAAATCAATGGTTTTCCCAGTATCATTATCAACATAAACAAAATATGTATCTGGAGCTTCACAGTTTATATAACACTTTTCGCCTAAAATACTATTATCATCTAAACCCTTAACAACAAATCCATGAACTTCTCCACTAATTTCTAAAATCTCTGCATTTACTCCCATATAGAATACATCATTTGTTTTGCCACAAGCAGAAAAAGCAAAAATAATAACCATCAGTCCAATTATATAAACCATTTTTTTCATCTACGCTCCCCCATTCTACCCCATTTCATCTCCCCACCAATTATATCATGATTTCCTTTTAACTAAAATTTATTATATATTCACTACCAAGCTGATTCACATTCTGTTGTAAATAGAAACTTTAATATTTAAGTCAATAAAAAATTTAATACAGTAGATTAAAGATTACATTTATTTTCACAGCAAACGAAGACATTAAAAAACAGGATGCTTAACTCCGATTAAATATCGAAATCAAGCATCCGATTACACATAAATTTTTAATTAAATTATCTGTTTAAGTGAAAAGGTCACTCCATAATTTAAATCGAATTATTTAGAAATATATTTATAAATCTTGTCACTCATATCAGATAAATCCATTCCATTTTTTTCTTCTATAACCTCTTGATATCCTGAAGTAATAGAATCCGCTCCATTGTATGTTCCTCCAATGGCACCAGCAATACTTGCAATAGCACTTGTTTCATCTCCTATATTGACTCCGCCAAAAATAGATTCCATAGTGTTTCCATTGTTAGCTATAAATAGACCAAAAGCAGCAGGAACTGTTTCAGAAATGGCTGGCCCACTACCTATAATATCTGCCAATTTCTTCATTATCATATCTGGAGTTCCCTCTTTAACTGCTATGTTTATAGCCATATCCATTCTTTTTTGTACAGAAGGCCCTGGATAGTGAAGCCCAACTTTAGCTCCTTTTTCCTCTCCAATCTTTGCACCATATAAACCAGCTTGAACTATATCATATGCATTAACTTTTTCTTCCATGGCTTTGCTTATTGCTGCTGCTACAGCACAAGCACCGGAGATACTATATTTATCATCATGGGATGACATGGTTACAGCTATAGTATCATCAATAGCTTTATCTAAATCTCCTGGATTAAACAGTCCCATTGGAAAAGCTTTAGTTGCTGCCCCATTACTTGACAATGCATAATAATGTCCCTTGAAAAGCTTATTGCCTAAATGTCCTGCATATGCCCAATCACTCATTTTATCGCTGTCTTCTTTCAATCGATTGATTACCTTTCTAGTAGTCATACCTGCAAAAAGTTCAAACCATTCTTCATGAAAGCCCCATTCCATCAATGCCTTTTGTGCCATTTCAGTGGAAAAACCTGCATCAGTTTTCAATTTGTATTGGATCAATATATAGGGAATACTAAATGCATCTGTGACCATACCTGCCTTACGTCCTTTTGCTATGGTGTCTTCAGGCGGTGTACAAAAATCTGTTACCTTACCATTAAAAGTTTCTTGAATCTGACGAATAGATCTAAGTTCTGTAGCTGCACCCATAGCGTCACCTACAGCAGCTCCTAATAATCCACCTAGAATTTTTTTATACATTCATACTTCCTCCTAACATATTGACTGTCTTTCATGATAAACATTTTCTATTCCCTTAGCTAATCCCTTAATATCAAGTCCATTTACCTCTTCCAATATAGGAATAAAGTGACTAGGAAATACTTGAGACCCATATAAGGTTCCTGCAATTGCTCCTGCTATAGTTGCAAGAGTATCTGTATCATATCCAGCATTAACACAATTAATAATTGTACCCATGGCATCACCGTTATTTGCAGCGAATATTCCAAATGCCGATGGTACTGTTTCTGAAACATGAAGACCTGTACCAATCTTTTCAGCTATATCTATTGATTTTTCCTTGGAACTTCCCTTTCCAAATCCTATTTCAATTGCCACTTCCATTCGCTTTACCACACTTGGTCCTGCGGCATCACGAGCTATTTCTTTTCCAATTTTCTCTCCTTCTACTGCACCATATAATCCAGCTCGGATTACATTATATACATCTGCATCATCCATCATAGCTCTGCTAACAGCTGCTGCTACAGCACAAGCACCTGAAATAGCAAGATAATTATCATGAGTAAGCATAGTTACCTTAGCCGCCTCATTAATGGCTGCGTCTAAAGCACCTGGATTCATCAACCCTATTGGGGAAATACGCATAGCAGAACCATTAGTAGCCTGACGAGTTGCTAATTTTTGCTTTCCAGATTGATCAACTTTTCTACCTTCAAATTCATAAATTGCTAAACGAGTAGTAGGACCAGCAAATCTATCAAAAAACATGGAGTGCTTAGACCACTCTATCAAAGCATTTTTAATGGCCTGTTCTGTTACAATACCACCTGCATCAACTATATATTTAGCAATAAAATACGCCGAACTAAAATCATCTGTTACTTGTCCAGCTTTGCTGCCAGCAGCAAAAGTATCCATAGGTGGGATTTCAAAATCAGTTACCTCATGTCCGAAATGTTCTGTGATCTGCTCCCTTGTTCGAGCTTCAGTAGCTGCACCCATAGCATCACCCGCCGCGGCACCAACAAGTCCTCCTAAAATTTTATTATACATATTATATTCCTCCTAAATGATTTCCAGATAATGAAAAAGGCAGATTTTAATTAAATATCATCATTATATAAAATCTGCCATTCCCCCTATTACTTCCAGCCTTCCATAGTATCTACGTTCTCTTTACTTATCAATTGTATTGGTGTCCAAACTACGGATTCTTTAAATTCATGACCTTGAATTGCTTTAAGAGCTGTAATCACACCAGCCTTTCCAAATAGATAAGGTGACATTGCTACGGTAGCATCTAATTCTCCATTCTCAATAGAAGTCTTTGCTTCTTCTATAAAGTCGACACCTGCAACAACTACTTTATCTTTCATATCCTTTACCTTTAATGCTTCTACTGCACCTAAAGCCATAACATCATTTCCACATGCAATACCTACTATATCTGGATTTGCATCAATAAGTGCAGCTGTTAAATCATACGCTTGCTGACGGTCAAAATTTGCTGTTTGTACTGGCAATACTTCCATTCCAGCAGCTTCAAAAGCTTCTATAGCCCCATTTTTTCTAGCTTCACTCTGGGTAGCACCTGGAATACCTTCAATAACAGCTACTTTTCCTTTACCACCTGTTTTATCAATTATAAATTCAGCGCCCATTTTTCCTTGTTGTTTAAAATCAGAAGTGATATATGCTTCAATTTTTCCTTTTGCTTCTTCTAATGCCTTTTCATTTACTCCATTTCCTACTGCTACAACTTTAGCTCCCTTATTATTTGCTTCTACAATGCCTGGGATTAAATTATGCTCTGTTAATGGAGAAACAGCAATTCCATCGTAATCTTTAGATAGAAGGACCTTCATAATATCTAATTGTCCATTTACATCTGTTTCTGTTTCAGTTGCCATTACATCTACAGATACACCATATTCCTTTGCAGCATCTTCATAACCTTCCTGCATTGTAATCCAGAAGGAATTTGCAAGAGTACTTTCTATTGCTGCTAACTTAACTCCTGTATCCTTGTCTGGTAGTGGTTCTAAAGCTTGAAGCAATTTTTGTTCAGCTTCTTCCATAGCACTATTTTTTACTTCTTCAGTTTTTACCTCGTTTTCTTTTCCTTTAGATGTTTCTTCTTCTACATTAGCTGGTTCTTTATCATTTTTAGCACAACCTGTTAGTCCTATAGATAAAGACATAATCAATACAAATGCTAGTAAACTTATTTTTTTAAATTTCTTTTTTATTTTCATCATTTCATCCTCCTATTTTTATTTTTTTATATCAATTCTACAATTATCTTGCAAAATTAATAAACTGTTTTACTTCTTTAACTGTAGCTTTTGACCTTGGTCCTTTATGCATACACTTTATGGCAGCTGATGCTGAGGCAAATCTAAGAGCATCTTCTTTATTCATCCCTTCACAAAAGTAAGCATAGATTAATCCTGCTAAAAACGAATCTCCTGCACCTGTTGTATCCACTGCATTTACAGAATAAGCATCTATATGAATTAAATCCTTATTATCTAACCATATGGCACCTTCATCTCCAGCTGTACATATAACTCCATGGGAAACATGGTACTTATCATAGAATTTTTGTATTCCCTTTTGATATTCATGTTCTCCAGTAATTTCAAAATAGCTTTCACGACCACTTGAAAAAATTGTAGAAAGTTCAATCATCTCTTCTATTTCCTCAATATCGACACCACATTTCTCCATAAAGCTTGGTGGACACTGCATATTATATAAAACAGGTATTCCCTTCTTCTTAGCCAATTTCCCTAAATGTATAGACGCACGAGATGAAAACATATCAGTATAAAATACATCTATTTCATCTAATATGTTTTCTGGAAGTTCCTTTGGCTCCAAATTTGTTACTGAATCTCCTAAATTTGCAAAAATACAATGTTTTGCCCCTTGAGTTATGATAAATGTATGCAAGGTAGAGCCATTTGCTTTAGTAACTAAAAATTTATCATCAACACCATCTTCTACTAATGTTCTACGAAATTCGTTTCCATATTTATCATCGCCTATTTTTCCTGTTTGATAGGCCTTTACATCAAAATGAGCCAGAGCTACAGAAAGATTAGCAGCACTCCCTCCGGGTACAAGCTTTTCAGACTCTACAAAACCAAATCCATCTTCCCGTGGCAATTGTTTTGTTTCTATTATGACATCCATAGCTAATGCTCCAAGTGAAAGTACCCTTTTTTTTCGTTCCATATCACTATCTCCTTTTTATTTTTTCTATTCCTATCCAACCTTGGTTCTTTTTCTCTCTTTATATTCTGATAATGCTACCGTTATTAAAATAATAATTCCTGTTAATAATTGCTGATAATTAGATGAAATAGCCAAAATCCTCAGTCCATTATTTATTACCCCCAAGATAAGACAAGCAATAAAAGTATCAGTTACGCTTCCTCGTCCACCCTGCATATCAGTTCCACCAAGTACAACAGCAGCAATAGCATCCATTTCATATCCCATTCCTGCCAAAGGCTCTGCTGTATTCAATCGAGCACTAATTATAAGTCCAGCTATTCCTGAACACAATCCACATAATATATATATCAATGTCTTATATCTATTTGTATTAACTCCATTTCTTCTCAAAGCTTCTTCATTACAACCCATAGAAATAGAATAACTCCCAAATCGTGTTTTCCCTAAAAGAATTATTCCTATTAAAGTAACAAAAAAAGCTATAATAATTGGACAGTTAAGAAATCCAACGGTGCCACTGCCTAAATAGGTAAATGATTTAGGGAATCCATATATGGGTCTTCCTTTTGTAATTACTAATGTTGCTCCCCTAATTATAGACATAGTACTCAATGTAACAATAAAAGGATTTATCTTTAAAAAGGAAACCATATACCCATTAAAAGCTCCTACACCCATAGCAGCAGCTAATCCCATAATAATGGCAATAGTTACATTAAAATCAGCCTTCATAATAAAGGCTGATACAACTGAACTCAAAGCAATTACAGAGCCAATTGATAAATCAATTCCTCCAGAACAAATTACAAATGTCATTCCTATGGATAAAATAATATATAGGGATGCTTGGTCCAATATATTTTTTATATTATTTAACGTTAAAAAATGTGAAGATATAGAGTTGAGAATAACTATCATAATAAGTAGAGTAAAAAGTAACAGAATCCTATACATATGTGGCTGTAATATAATTTTGAAATCTTTATTCATAATTCTTCTCCTTCATTAAATATCTGCTGCACCAGTGATCATTGAAACAATATCATTCATATTTAATTCATCAGTTTTAACAATGTCTACGATTCTGCCTTGACGCATCACACATACTTTATGTGCAATTTGAAATACCTGCTGCAAATTATGACTGATTATAATTATTCCATAGCCATCTTCTGCAAGCCTTTTAATTAGTTTTAATACTCTTGAAGATTCTACTAAGCCCATAGCTGCTGTTGGTTCATCAAAAATTAATAATTTTCCTCCTTGATGGATAGCCCTAGCAACGGCTACTCCCTGCCTCTGTCCCCCACTTAAATTTCCTACAGGAACTTTTACACTAGGTATATGGACTTCTAAACCTTGAATTAACTGTTTAGATTCAGTATACATTCTCTTCTTGTCAATAAATAAACCTTTCATCGGTTCTCTGCCAAGGAAAATATTATAAGCCGCATCGCGGGTATTTACTAATGCTAAGTCCTGATAAACTGTTGAAATACCTTTACTTAAACACACTTTAGGATTTAAGTTCTCTTGTTTCTCTCCATTAATCCATATCTCTCCATGATCTTGTGTAAATACACCGGAAATAATTTTAATGAGGGTGGACTTTCCGGCACCATTATCCCCTACAATAGCCAAAACTTCTCCTAAATGGCTCTCCAAACTAACTCCTTTAAGAGCTTCTATATTTCCAAAATTCTTTGTTATATTTTCCACTTTTAAAAACGGACTAACTCTTTCAGATTTATCATTCACTGCCTCACTTCCCTCATACCTTCTATAAGTGTAACTTATTAAGTTCGACTTAATTCGACATACCTCTTATATTATTCATATTTTAACAAACTTATATTAAAAAGTTAAATTTAGATTATCTATAGAGCATAGTGTTGATATTGATTTTATTAATAGTTAAATTTTTTAAAATAAAAAAACCAACCATAAAGTTTTTTAAACTTGATATGGTTGGTTTTTATAATATCTTCGATAGAATCCATGGTCTGTGTTAATTTTTTTTATACCTTCTAATTTAAAACTATATTTATATAAGCTCTCCATTTACTAAGATTTCTATTTTATATTCTAAATGATTGGATTTTATCTCTATTGTTCCATTTCTTTCTAGTAATTTAGCTTTACTCCTTGAAATTTGTAATACATTGGCAATTACCTTATCTATTCGAATTTTTAATTGCTGAGGATTATATATTTCAATATAATCTCCCCGTTTAAATGCTATATCATCTCCAACTATATAGTAATCTATACTCCCCCAATCAATATCCGCTCTATTCCTCTGAAATAACTTCCTATCCTTTCCATAATCTAAAGCAAACTCCAAATCATTAATCAAAAATTTATCATATTCAACTTTAGGAATATCCGTTACCTTCATTCGTTCATAAATACTTAAATTATAAGTATGTTTACATTTTCCACATTGATAAATCAACCATACATCTAAATATTTTCCATTGGCATTTACTCTAAACTTTTCTGTACTTATATAGGTCGTTTTGCATCTACATCCAGCACAATTGCGAATGATCTTATATGAACCTTTTTGTATAATCTTATATTCAAATTTTCTTAAATAGCCCATTTTATACTCCTTTGTCTATCAGAGATATTCAAAGGCTATTACATTTCTTATATTATTTATTTGCAATAGCCTTAGCTATGCAAAACAAACAGGTGTACACATACCTTTCCCTCCTTAATTTCTCATATCTACGTCTATATTTTAGTTCTTTTTATATCATGCTTCTACCTTAAACTCCTTTAGAAAAAAGAATAAGCCAATACACCTAAAGTATATCGACTTATTCTTCTAATAACCACGGCAGCATAACTTCAAATTCTAGTTGAAAGACTGGCTTCGGAAAATTCTCTGGTACAAGGTCTAATTCATCAGTAAAAGTAAAATCTACATTGTCAATTTTGACAGTACTTAAATCATCCCACTTCATAATTCCAACACTAGGTTTTTTAATTATTTCACCTACCAAATGATAAAAACCCATATATAAATGCTCATCAGTATGGGCTTCAAACTCCATAAACTCTCCTTCTTTTTGAGGGTCAATTCCTAACATCTTATAAAAGTCTAACACTTCTTTTGAAAAGGATTCACAAGCCTTTATATAATTCTTGCAGTAAGCACAATTACAGCCTTCTTCAACCAATATATTGTCATAATATTCTTTTGTCTTTTCCATGTCTATATCTATGATCCAATTGGATAACTGTATTCTCTTTATCAATTTTCTTCACCATTTAACATACATAATAATAAACTTATATTTATGATTATTACTATAATCCTATATTACCTTTCATATACTTACAGTATTCCACTGCCAGTGAATAATTCAGTATCATATTCTGGTCTGAAGTATAACATATAATTGCTTCTTTTATTAATCCTCCATATTTACTATGAATATTTTTTATCCCCCATTCTCCACCTTCTTTTTTAGAAAGTACCAATCCATCTTGTATATATGCTAAAATCCTACATAGATTCAAAATAATATAAGTAGGATTATCTATTACTTCATCTTCTGAATTTATAATATCGTTCTTAATACTATCTAAATATGCTTCTGATGGTATATCTCCAAAAACATCACTAATTTCTTTTCCATATAGAGCAATACCCCGCTTTTTAATAATAACAAAATGGGCTGCTAAATCATGGTCAACCCCATTCATTTTTTTAACATATTCGATAGGATTGCTTTTATACCATGATAGGTGCATATTTGAAAAATGTAAATCAAAGGGTGTCGGATAAACAAATTTTTTACAATATTTACTCCTCACTATACTTACTTCTATTCCCTTGACTGGTCCATTATCGTTTAAAACGATAATAACATCCATAAACTTCTTTTTTTGTGAGTCTGTAATTGAATTTTCTACTACAACCAAAATATCTAAATCACTTTTCATCGGATTAAAGCACCCCATAGCCATAGAACCATGTAGATATATCCCAACCAGATTGTCCTCAAAAATACAGCAACTGTTTTCAATTAATTTATTTAATAAATCCTGATTTTCCATTATATCACCCTTGATGAAAGATTAATAAAATTATCAATTCCTTATCTTACTAAATAAAGGACTTTCTTTTTTGGTATTAAGAATCAAGAAAGAAAGTCATTTATGAATATATTCCCTCTAATTAAATTGAATATTATATAACTTTTCATATAACCCATTATTCTTAATTAAATCATTTTGAATATGATAAAAGTTTTTTGTACCTTCTATTATGTCTAATACTATTACTGTCCACTAAATTTTACCTCTAAGAAACTATATAATTGACTTTTTTAAGAGCAATGAATCAATATCGATCACTTTTTCACTTAATTTATTATTTTTTTATCATAATAATAGTGGAGCTTTATTCTATCTTTTAAGAATAATCCTGTAGATTTATCAACACAAATATTAGGATTATTATATCTATTAACTAAACAACCTCCCATACACATTGGAGGTTGTATAAACTTCTAAGTATTCTATAAACTTTTTAATATCAAGGATTGTCATATATTCTTATACATCGATATATGTAATATGGAAATATATTCTTTTAATTTCCATATATTAGATAGACACATCCTATATTTATCATGTATTTCCTTTATTGTCAAATTTGTATCTATATTTTGGTTTGACTCTTGATATTTTAATTAAGCTCGGTAATGTTATTTCTTTCTCTTATAGTTTATTAGTTAACACTTGCCCCTTTCCTCACTATAAAAAATTTTTTACCTATGTAAATTACAAAGATAATATGATATACTAAATAGTAAAATATATATGATGCCTAAGATGCAAAGGAGGATTAACATTAACATGAAAACAACCTATCAAACAAAAGATATATTAGAATATTTTGACATATCTAGGCAAACTCTATACAACTGGATAAATAGTAATCTAATTACTAAACCAAATACTGATTGGCGAGGTTGGAGGATTTGGGAAGAACAACATATAAATGAAATTTCAGATATCATCGAAAGAAATAAAGAAAAAAATAATGAAGCCAATTTGAATAGAAACACAACAAACAAACTTTTTCATATTCATAATCGTAGATATTTAGGTAGTAAGTACAAATTAATACCCTTAATTAAAAAAGTAATAAAAGAGGAATGTGAACCCTACACAACTTTTGCTGACATTTTTGGTGGAACGGGTGTAGTTGCAGATGCATTTAATGCTGCAAATACTAAAGTTATCGTAAATGATATTCTCTATAGTAACTATATTTCCTATCATACTTTTTTTTCTAATGAACCATATGATAAAAGAAAAGTTAAGAATCTTATTATTCAATTAAATAACATTAGACCTGAAAATGATAATTATTTTTCTATAAATTTTGGTGATACATATTTTAGTTATAAAAATGCATTAAAAATTGGGGAAATTAGAGAAACGATCGAACAATGGTCTAATAATGATATTATCAATCATAGAGAAAAAAGCATTTTGATTACTTCATTATTATACGCCATGGACAAAGTAGCAAATACTTGTGGACACTATGATGCATTTCGTAAAACTATAGATAGTGGTGCAACACCAATTAAATTACTATTGCCAAGCATTAAAGATAATTATAATAAGAATAATGAGTTTTATAAAGAGGACGCTAACTTACTTGTAAGAAAAATTAAGGCAGACATAATATATATTGATACACCATATAATTCACGACAGTATTCTGACTCTTATCATTTGCTTGAAAATGTTGCAAGGTGGGAAAAGCCAGAGGTTATTGGTGTAGCAAGAAAAATGGTTGATAGAAGTGATATTAAAAGTGCATATTGTACAAAAAAAGCACCCTTTGTATTTAAAGATTTAATTGATAATTGTGATTGTAAATATATAATTGTATCCTATAATAATATGGCTCAAAAAGGTAATGGACGTTCTAATGCTAAAATAAGTGATGGTGAAATAATTGAAACACTACAATCCAAAGGAACCGTTAAAGTCTTTGATACAGATTATAAATACTTCACTACAGGGAAATCAACTATAGAAAAACATAAGGAGAGATTGTTTTTATGCAAAGTAAATTAATAAAGTCACCACTTAACTATACAGGTGGCAAGTTTAAATTATTAAGTCAAATACTCCCTTTATTCCCTAATAATATTAATACAATGGTAGATTTATTTTGTGGTGGATGTAATGTAGGTGTTAATGTTAACGCAAATAAAATAATTGCAATAGATAAATTAAATGTGATTATAAATCTCATGAAACTTTTTAAGGAACTAAACTCAGAATTTATAATTGCAAAAATCAAAGATACTATCTATGAATTCAATTTGAGTGATACCTCTAGATATGGTTATAATTATTATAATACTAATAGTTCTGATGGATTAGCAAAAGTTAATAAAAATAATTTCTTAAATTTAAGAAATTATTTAAATAAAATGACTGATAAAGAGGGGGTAGAATATTATATTCTACTCTACACCCTCATTGTTTATTCATTTAATAATCAAATAAGATTCAATGCTAAAGGTGATTTTAATATACCCGTAGGGAAAAGAGATTTTAATGAAAGTATAAAAAATAATCTTTTAAGTTTTATAGAAAGATTACACAATATTAATATTGAATTTGTATGTATGGATTTTAATAATTACGATTATACCATATTAGGTAAAGGTGATTTTGTTTATGCTGACCCGCCTTATCTTATTGCATGCGCCACTTACAATGAGCAAAATTTATGGACTGAAACTGATGAAATTAAATTATTAACTTTATTAGATTCTTTAGATAAGAGAGATATTAGATTTGCTTTATCTAATGTATTGGAAAATAAAGGTAAAAGTAACGATATATTGAAGGAGTGGAGTAAAAAATATAATATACATTATCTAAATTACAGTTATAACAATTCAAACTATCAGATTAAGGATAAAACTAATAAGAGTATTGAAGTGTTGATTACAAATTATTAAAGGGGGATAAAAACATGCCTAAATGCTGGAGTTTAAGTACTACAATTAGAAATCCAGAAAGGAATATTCCTTTCTTGCGAGTACTTGAAGAGTTTGAAGGAGAAGTCTTTACAGAAGAAATTCAAGCCGCATTTTTTAAAAGATTGATTCAAACAAAAAATTACAAACCAATGGGTTTACCTTCCGACGTCACAACTAAGTTTGAAGAACCTGAAGAACTTACTGATGAAGAACTTGAACAAATATTAGATTTGGTTCACTATGAAAATTCACAGTATGATAATCAGGAACAGATATATGCATTTCGTGGTAGGACTGCCGTTGGAAATTTAAATAAAATGGGGATGGCTTTAGCAAGAGAAGCAATTGGTACTGTTACTATTACACCATTAGGAAGAGAGATTTTATCTGGTTCTCCTAACTTTGAAAACATATTTTTGCGATATTGTTTAAAGTGGCAGCTTCCGAATCCTGCCGAATCTGGATATAAAGATTTTAATATCAATCCATTTATTGCTACATTACATGTAATTAATAAAGTAAATGAACTATGGGCTAAAGAAGGATATAAACCTGTTGGTATAAATAAAGAAGAGTTTGCACTTTTTATCCCTGTTTTAACCCATTATAATGATATAGAAAAAACTACAGAAAATATTATAAATTTTAGAAAAACAGTTAGGTCATTAAATGCAAATGACGCAAGCGTTTTTATAGATAATTATTTCAGAGAAATAGTAATTAAAGTTTTTGAACTAGATAAAGATGATGAATATAATATAACTACCTAGATTTTGTACAAATGAAAAACTAGTTTTTTCAAAAATATAACAGTGAAATTTTAGAATAAAACTTCATATATTGGTTTAAAAATCAACTTTAATGTGTTGTAAAAATGTGGTAAGTTAAAATTGTGTATCAAAATAAAAGGTAAACATTGCTTTACCACATATGGAAAATTATTCTACTAGATTCTATGGCATAAAATTATGTCAGAAAACTTAATTGGATATGCCGAGGTTCCCTTAATGCATCGGTAATAAGTCTTGCTAAATGAGTAATTGCTGGAATTTGAACCTCTATTCCTTTAGAGGTTCTTTTTACAAATCCTCTAATATTTCCAAGCTTTTTGATCATAACCCTTACACCTACATTTTCTAGTTCTGTACCTGCTAGAATGGTTGACTTGAAACAGCTTATCAGGTTATGAGTTATAAACACTAGCCATAGGAAGGCATAAATACCATAGAACTTTGTAGTTCTAAGATTTTTCATATGGTATACATTCTTAGCCATGTTAAAGAAGGCTTCAATAGTTTGACGCTCATTGTAAAAATGAAATGCCTCTACTGAGCTCATTTGGTTTCTTGATATATTAGTTATGAGCAAAGAGTATGTGATTTTACCACTTTTGGAAAGGGTTTGAACGATAATCTTTCTTAAACCTATTTCTTCGGGTAACTCATATACCCAAACTGAATTATCAGCTTGAGTATATTCAGAGTATGGTATATTCTTTGCCAAGTTTGCTGCAGATTTTGTAGAATATCCCTTTGTAATAAACTTTAATCCTTTAATATTCATTAGTTTTTCAATATTCTCCATAGAACCAAAACCACTATCAGTTCTTAAAGTTAAATTTTCATTATGAAGCTGATTCTGATATTTTGATAAAATATCATTTATTAATTCATCATAATGCTCTGTACAATGAGTGTTGCCAGAATCAAGTTTCATAGCAATGGTTTCTGAGGTTTCACCTGTGAAAGCTACAGATAACTGATAGCCCCTTTGATTTTTCTTCTTGGCAAAATAACCTTTATCAGCAAGTTCATAGGTTTTACCGTTGGCTATTAAACCTGATTGGTCGATATCTACGACTAACATCTTGGTTGATGAGATAGAGCTACTATTATCAATTAATGTTTTATGATGAATATCTTCGAGTTGTTTGATGCTATCATTATCCATACGAGTTAAAAGTTCATTAATTTGAGATTGGTCTGGAATTTTATCCATACCAAACATATTCGCTGCTAAAGTCTCTGGGGCGAGTTTTTCGTTAATATCTTTCATATACTCGCATCCTATGGCTATAGACATAATTATTGTAATAAGTTTTTGATAAACAGAGTAATTTACTTTTTTCATTTTCAACTTAAAATCCTCCAATGGTTTAAAAAAATTGATCCTTAGACCAAAGTTCATGACAGCAGCAAGCCATGTGGAAGTAGTTTCTTCTTTACATTTAGCCTGAGAAAAGGTAACATTATTCATAGGGATAATACCTGCCTTTCTTTAATTTTTTGTGGATAAAAAAATTATACTTCATGGCGTGGTATTATCCTCTAGTTATTTTTTGGAAATATATATGGCAGGTTATTGAAATTCAAGTTGTTTTGTTTGTACGAAACTTAGGTAATTAATCTTCTTCTAAATGTAGATTGATAAATATCAGGTTCCTTATCTACCATATCCTTAATTACTTCCAAAGCCCTATCCCTTATTTCTTTATGTTTTTCAGGTATATCCTCTTCCTTTAATACTATAATATATTTGTCATCTTCTTTTATTTCTACTCTACCTTCAGTTAATGCATATTCTATATCCTTTAATCTGCGAATATAAGGGACTTTGTTTTTATTTACATCTACTGTGTAGGCTATTTCATCATCTATCCACAACAACCTCTCTATACTAGGATTTTCATTCTCGTCTTTCCATTCTAGTAAAGAATTAACCGTATACCTTAACATCATTATTTCCCCCTTTGTCGCTTATTTCAGGTATGTAAAATGATTTCCCTGTTTGACTAAGATTGATAGGCTTATCCATATCTAAAATTATCCTTTTGTCTGCAACTAAATGTTTAAATAATAGTAGCCCTGTTCCAGCGTCTAACGAATAGTCTTTTTCGAATCCTGATATAATGTTCTTTATGTTATACTTATTACTGATAAATCTATATAAAAGACCGTCTATCAAATCATTTAACTCAGCCTTTGAAAATCCATTATTACTATCAGCACTCATTGCTGAATGAACCCATTCTATATTTTTTGCTCGAACTGAGTTAATATCTTTATTAGTTACAATACCCCAATCTATTCCTTGTGTTTTCCAATATCTTCTCTCAATCTCTAATTTTTCAATAGTACTTTTTTTAGATAATTCTGATGCATATTTTATACTTCTTGCAACATAACTCTCTTGTCCATCATTGTTTAGCAGTGTGATTAAAAATGTAGTAGTAAGTATATATGACTCTTTGGTTTTCCTATCTATAAACTTATCAAGCCTTAAACCCGATGTATCTTCTAACACTACTTCCAAATCTATAAGGGGATAATGTTCTCTAATATCAATGACTCTTTCTTCCCAATCTAGTAAGTAGAAATATTTCAACTGACTATCAGAGAAAAAATGGTGAATTCTATTAGTTGTCCATCCAAAAATCCTTGTTACTCTTCCCATACTAGGGAAATCTTGAATAGTTAACCAAGGTTTATAATTTTCCCCTTCTCCCTGCCCCCTGCCTTCCTTTATCCATCTATTTAATTTGTTTGAATCCCAGTTATTACTTCTTTTAGCCATTGAATTACCTCCAATACTTTAAAATTGCACACAAAAAATGCCACTGACTCCAGGACATCTTTCATTAGATGTCTGTGTCAATGGCATTTACCATTATACTGTATACTTTAATTTTATCATACAACTACTTTATTTTAAACATTAAAATCCTTATTTACAATAATATATAGTATCTAGATAAAATCTTATATAATCTTAAACATAAAGATGTATTCAATAGAATCGAGTGTTTTTAAGACCATAAAACTGCTTATACTTTAAAATATATTTTAAATTCCCATTCCTACTATCGTACAGAATATTAAATACGTTTTACTCTAGGTCTATTAGCGAGTATTCCATTTATTATACTTCTATTCTTTATCTCTAAAATCGAAACTTCATCTTGACTTGCAGATACGTGAGTGAATTATTACAATACATACACTCCTGCAAGGTTTAGAGAATATTTCACATCTTCCCTAATTGCCACTCGTTATTTTTATTTGTACCCTTTTTTCTGTTAACATATTGATTTCCACTTTTAAATCATGGTCACCCTGAATATACTCGTATATTTCTTCTGAATAAATAGCAGGAACATAACCAATTTTTTCTCCTCTTAATGTCTTAACTTCAATCGCAAATTCATCATATAAATTTTGAGGCTCATAATTTAATAATAATTGTGAATTCTTACTTATACTTTTATTTCTGTATAAATTCAAATAGTTATAGAACTGTAATCCTGCTACCTTACATATAATTTTACCTTTATCTCTTAAAAATGAAGTTCTATTTCTCAATTTAGTTCTAACTCTTGCAATTTGTCTTATAGAAATATCATCTACTCTTTTTATGTTCTTCTCAAGATAGTAAAATGTTTTTTCTAAAATCCATTTATCTATTGTCCATTCAGAGTCCATAGATAAATCATTTTCATATAGTGCTGCTAATGTATTAGCCAATTCTCGAGATTCAATTCCTAGGGTGCATAATTTAACGGCTTCTAAATTTTCTACTCCATATTTTACTTTGGCAGGTAAGTCTTTTAAGATGATATCAGCACATATCAAATCATCTTTGGCTAAAGTGTATAGAGAACTAAACGCCCAAGGCAATTTATATAAAAACATGTCATTGATATAATTAACACAAGTCTGAGTTCTATTTGAAATATTACTATCTTCACAAAATATGGAATCACGAATTTTAAGAAAACTATCTCCACTGATCCAACTAATAAAAGCATTATAATGGTCTATATCATAATAAACACTCTTACGACCAACCTTATAGCGATATAGTTTGGGGCTAATCTCCTTTAACTTAATTATTTTTTCAAATACTTCTGGAGTAATAATTGTCTGTAAACAAAAATTAAATCCATTCTCATCTTTTGAAATCTCGTCAATAACTTCTAATAAAATACTATTCGACCTAAAACTAAACCCTGTCTTATTAAATTTTTCTAAAGTACTTTTATTTAATTCACTAAGGAAATCATAATATTTTATACATATTTTATTGAACTTATCTAATGCTTCATTATCGGCTTGTTGAGCAAATAATGAATTCATTAAAAATTTGTATAAATCATCATAACTATCTATATAGTTTATATACTCTTCATATAAACTAAAGATAAAAACCTGCAATCTATCAACAAAATCCAATAGAGACTTTTCTATATCCTGTAAAGATATTTCTATTACTTCTTCTAACTGGTCGATAATCGAGTATATATTATCAAACTCTCCAATTATAGAACTTAAAACATTTGTTTCTTCAGATTCACAAAACACAAGTTGCTTAAAGTAATTCTTTTTTTCAGTATCATAGTAATACTCTGGATGAAAAATTAAAAATATTTTACCTTCCGTATCAATATAGGCTCTTCCAGCCCTGCCTACTATATTCTTAAAATCTGCAATAGATAATTTGTATTGTCCTGCATATGATGTGAAAGAACCCAAAATTAAATTTTTTATTGGTAAATTAACTCCATCAGATAGTGTCGTGGTACATGCTAGGATATCTATTAAGCCTGCTTTATATGCCCTTTCTATCTCTTTTCTAACTTCAAGTGGTAAATCTCCATGATGATAGGCAACACCATATGGAATGCTTTTGACAAGCGGGTGTTCATTTCCCAATCGACTCACTAAAAATGTCTCTAGATACTTTATTCTACTATCACTTTTTAAAGGCATATACTTATCCGAACGCTTAATAAAGCGCTCTAAGTCTATTTTTGTAAAAAAATAAACCAAAATTTTACCATTATTTAATGTTTTTATGAATTTAAAACAACGGTCAAATTTAGAATCAGATTTAGTATTATCTTTTTTCCAAGTTCCATTTGATTTTCGTTTTTCGACGACATCTATAAATACGTTATAAACAGTCCTTTTCTTTTCTTGATATTTGTAATTCAATTTATATGGAATTAACTCTTGTCTCCTATTTGAACTAATCATTACTTTCTCAGTTTGTTCATAGTAAGGTGTTAGAACCCCATATACTCTCCTGCTTGGAGTCCATTCCGACAACACAGGCTTAAACTCATCATTTCCAAGCCAAACGTTCACTTCTTCACTATTGCTAACAATAGCCGACATTAATATAATTTTAAAATTATATTGCTGCTGTTTAATCATAAACCATGTTATAAGTGTTTCTAATAACCACCCCCTATTATTATCAGACACTTTATGAAATTCATCGAAAATGATTAAATTTATTTTTTCAATAAATTCTTTATGTCTCCGCATCAACAAATCCAATTTTTCAGGTGTTACTACAAGAACGTTAGCATTATTTAATAAGTTATTTTCATATTCATTCTCATCAGTATCAAAAACTGATGCTACATTATATCCAATTTTTCTTAATCTATAAAACAAATTATTTTCAACTTCTGACATAAGCGCTCGTGAGGGAGTTACATATATGCAAACTTTATCTTCCTCTAATTGTAATGACTTTACTATCGCTAATTCTGCAATAAAACTTTTTCCTGCACTTGTTGGCATAGAAATAAGTACTCTATCTATGTTATCACTTAGATAATTAAATCCATTATTATTGTATCTCAAAGCATCTAATTGAGACTTCCAAAGTTCATATACATTTTTGCTATCATACTTTGTCAACACCTTTATATATTCGTTTGAAAAACTTTCCTGAGAAAGTATTGTCCAGACACTTATACTGTGCATCTTACATAATACTTCACTCAATAATGACATATAAAATAATGTCTCTATATCATCTTGGATAACCAAAAAGTTCTTTAGTTCCTGTATATCTTCAAATATAATTTTATTATCAATCCCATCAACAAAGTAACAAGAATTTCGGATTAAAATTCTATTCAGAAAATCCCATATGGTATTTCGAGATAATTTAATAGGCAAATCTAATTTATCTCTATCTTTGTAAATTGTCCTAAATTCTCTAGTTAAAGTAAGACAGATATATCTCCATGACTCTTTAATATCAACTTCCCAATTAAGACGTTTATCATTTTCAATGACAGAATTTAATCTTCTCCCTATAACTGCTGAACTTGCTTCTTTATCTGATAAACTATATGAAACCGAGGAATAAAATAAGTACTGCCACATTTTTGCAAAGTCTTCAGATTCCGCGTCAGCAAGCAATTCAAATATAAGTCCAGCAATATTTAATCCTTCTACATAAAAATTTTGGGTATATTTTTTCATTTCTTCACTTGTTACATTAGTTAAGAGTGAAAGTAAATACATTGAAATATTTTCCATAGAGATTCGGTCGATAGTATCTACTTCTTTTTTATTGAGTAAGATTTTTTGTATATAAAAGTGGAGTTCAATAATGATTTCTCTAACCTTTTCCACTCCTTCTCTATTATTTATGATATCCTTTAAGCAAAGATATAACTTATTAATATCTATAAGTTTTTCCATATCACTTCCAGCACTCTTTCTTTGATATTTTTAATTCCTTTGATACCAATTAATTTTATTCTCCTACACTCACTACTATCATGCAAATAATTTACACATTTAGTATGAAAATTCTGAAATACAGTCTGTTGTGGAGGCGAATTCCTTCCATAATTAATTACCCCTGCAAATCTTTTATGTGCTGTAGGGTCCTTACTCATAAAGTATATTGGCATCTTATTAATAAAGTTTCTTAAATCTTCAGACCCGATGTATTTAGTCCTTTCTTTAAAGGCATTTATTTCTTGATGTATTAGATGTACAGGTCTTTTTATCAAAGAACCAATAATCTGGTCAGGATAGTTTCCAATTGTATTATCAGTAGTTTTAACTTCTCCTACAATAAAATAATAATCAATTTCATTTTTTCTTATTTCTACATAATCCAGTCCCGATTGTTTCGAATTTGTTTTTGGACAATTTGGTTCAATCAATATCTTTTCATCTTCACAATATTGCTCTCTTACAATATAGAATAACACTTCACCAAAATATCCATTAAATAAGTCTCTATCTAAAGATTCAATATAATTCTTTGTTTTATCATACTTAGATTGACTTACCATTCCATCGAAAAAAATATATTCCGCAAGGTAATTCTTTTCTTTTTCTTCTAATTCAACTTCATTATCAATTGCCTGTTGAAACTTATAACATAAATCTTCACCATTGTCCTCCAACATCAACTCACCATTGCACCGTAATCTGCAAATCAACTTTGCAAATTCAATCACGAAACTCTGTATATCATCATCTTCTAAGTTATCCTTCAATAATAGTGCAATTGTTCTGCATTTATTATGCTCATAGTATTCGCTTACATCAAACCAGTTATACAAATCAGGAAACTGTTTCATAATCATAACCTCGCAAAATATATTTATCACTTACATCCATTATAGGACAAGTTTCATAATTTTTCCACAAAACCTGTCAACAAAACAAAAGTATCTTTTACATTCTTTACAATAGTGCTGTTGACACAATACAATAAATAACAATAGTTAATAATTATATATGGATAAAATCTTTACTTAAATGTTTTATGGTATAATTTAATAAAAATTATATAAAGTGAGGTAATAACTTTGGTAGAAAAATCAAAAGCGAAGTTCGAGAAATCGACTGAGGAAAATAAAAAAGAAATCGAAAATCTTATGGATACTGTAATTAAAGATAATAAAGAGGCTTTCGAAAAGTTAGCAAAACAAGATTAATTTTTAAACTGTTTCTAAATAATAATATTAAAAATTGATACTTTCAGTAAAACATGTACTTTAAAACTCCAATAACAATCTAGTATGAAATTATATTAACTGGAAATAAAACTTGTCAACAAAAGTTATGTTCTTTTTCCAATTCCCTTAAAAACCAAATAAAAATCCCTTTATAATCGCTCATTATCCCCTAAAAAATTGGAAACAAAACTTTATCACCCTCTTGAAACACTTATCCAATATCTTTTATAGTATTAAAAATTATATGGAAGGATGTTAATGATGGAAGATAATAAGGGATTAACTGAAAGCAGTTTTTATATTGATGAATTTGCTGCATATTTAATGAGCATAGATAAATCTGATTCCACAATAAAAACTTATATCCAGCATGTGCAGACATTTGCTAAATGGTTTGAAGAAACTAATGGTGTAGATTTTGCCCCTGATGTAGTAACTGAAATTGATATTAGGGATATGCGTTCATATCTACAGGGAACGAGGTGTTTGAAGGAAACAACTATTAATCTTAGATTGGCTAGCCTGAAAAGTTATTTTGAGTTTTTAGAGGGAGAAAAATATATAAAAAATAATCCTGCCAGAACAATTAAAAAAATAAAGATTCTATCACCTTCTGTGCCTAAGTCCTTGGATGAACAAACCTACCGTGCCTTACGCCGTCATATATACCGTAGAGGAAATAGGTCTCATATTGCTATGTTTGAAATTTTCACCAGATGTGGAGTTAGAAATTTTGAACTTATCAACATTCATATTACCGACATTGATATAACTGAGCGAAAAGGAGATTTAAAAGTGATAGGAAAACAAAATAAAGTGCGTCATATTCCACTGCATAAAGATGCTCGGACTGCAATTAGTAATTGGATGGCAATCAGAAAGAATATAAAAACAGAGTATGATAACCTCTTTATTTCTGAACGTAAGACTCCTTATAGCCGTTCTGGAATCTGGAAAATTTTCAAAAAATACTGTGAACACATCGGGATTAATGACGTAACTGTTCATTCCTTTAGACACTACTTTTGTAGAACTCTACTCAAAAATGGTGTAGATATCTCTGTAGTTGCTCAACTTGCAGGTCATGCTTCCGGGTATGTAACTGCTCAAGTATATACTATTCCACGACGAGAAGAATTGGAAGTAGCCATAGAAACATTAGTTTAAAATCAGAAAACAGGCAAAATATGCCTGTTTTCTATCTTAACGTTCCTTTTAAAATCCTTTAAGTCTACATCTTACATTTACTATTTTCTTTTCACAATACTCATTATTGCAACAATGGTTATAATTGTAATACATACTATAACATATTTCATAATTTCTATCCTGCTCCCTTTATCCTTTATAGTGTTTATAAATATAGAGTAAGGTTTAGCCCCGCCTTCTCCTCTTTCTTCCCCCATAATCATTTATGCCTGCTGTTTTGTTTCTTTCCACTCTTTTTTATTTTCTTTAATAACAAATCCTGTAATTATTAAAAAAGATATTACCCCCAACCATCTATATTCATAGAAATGTTGTTTAAATATATTATATAGTAAAAAGAAAATACAATATGCTGCTACTGTCGGTATAGTCATATTTACAATAATATTCAATTTCTTCTTCATTTATAATCAACCCCTTTGCTTTTTACAATAATTGTAGCGCACATAAAAAGATTTGTCAGGTCCAATTTTAGAAACTTCATGCATTCGTAATAAAGTCTATTAAGATTTCATAGCCTTAAAATACTCTTAAAATTTTAATACATAAACCTCCTCCTGTTTTAACTATGTAATTATATTTACTTATGCTTACTTTTCTACCCTGAATCCTTATTCCCTAAATTCCTATTATTTTTTCCATCACTTAATTTAATCATGTTCCTCTATGTTTATAATCTGCATGTGATGCGTCTGGCCATAATCTACTTTCATATGGCTCTTGCTGTGTTCCTTTTCCACCAAAACCATTTTCATAATTTTCAAGATAAGGTATACTCTGTGAACTTCCAGCAAGTACTGGTCTAATAGGAACAATAAACTGTATTAACATCACAAATATAAGATATAAAGATATCTTTATATTCTTGTTTGTATTATTAAAAAACAATATTTTGCACCCCCTTCCTCTATAAAAAATATAATTATAAGTATTATAGAAAAAAAGAAGTAAAAATCAACATATGCCATGAATTTTTTATACTTTTATTTTAAAAAGAAAAACGATAAGAATCTAACTACTGTTATATGATTCTTATCGTTTCTATTCTTCATGATTATTAAGGCTAATCCTCAACACTTTTATTTAAGAATATCTTTTTTAGTTCTTTATATACATTATTTATTTTTTTGATATTTCTATTGCTTCTTTAATATTATGGTATTAATGCTAAAAACTTAAAAAGTATGTGATATCACATACTTTTTTATATTATATAATTTTCTTCGCTTAACTCCACTCTTTGTTTCTCTGTTCCTTTGTTGCCTATCATTCCGTAATCTAATTACATAAATTCTCTAATTTTTGTGTTCCATTTTCTGGCTCAAATTTTCTTAATTTATCTTTTAGGTAAACTGTATAATAATCAAAATCACTATCTCTTAAATTATTAACGAACTCTTCTATTTCTAATCCTGTCATCTTCTCTGCTTCTTGCTTAGATAAAACTTCTGGCTTCACTTTTCTTAATTTTATTTTATACTCAATCTCCATCCCTTCTTTTAATTTAACAGGTTCTAAATATGATATTTGATTTTTTTTATCAAAATAACTATATGAAATTCCTCCACTTGCAAAAGTATAATCATATGCTTTTTTCATTAACTCTGAATCATTTGAATATGACATAAAAATATATCTATTAGGGTCATATTTATCAGTATAAGCACCTCCCAAAGAATCAGGAAGTACTTGTTTATAACTATTTATAGGATGATTTATACATTCAGGTCTATTCCATTGCCAAATATGTTCATTTAATATACCAAAAGGTATCGACGTATCTTTAACAACTGCAATCCAATATTTTTCATCATTAGAACACACTTCATTATGAACCAATTTGAATCTAGGAATTACCGTTGCATCTACTTGAGGTCTTTTGGATTCGTCAGTTAATCTTATAATAATAGCACTTGCTTGTGCCCTTGTAGCAAAATCATTTGCTCCAAATGTTTTATCTTCATAACCTGAAATTAATCCCTTGGCATATGCCTTTGTTACATAATCCTGTAAATCTGCCTTAATATTATTATAGTCTGGAATAATATACTTAAAGTTTTCCAAGTTATTATATTGTGTATCTCCATTTAATTCCGCAACTCTTATTATCATTCGTGCCATTTCACCACGGGTAATGTTTTTAGTATAATCTTTGAATTCCCCATCTTTAATAATTCCAAGTTCTTTAGCCTTATTAATATAACTATCTGCCCAATAACCAGTTTCAGAAACCTTGATATCTCCGTCGATAGAAGTGATTAAAATCTTAATAAACTCGTCTACATGAATTTGAGCATTAGGTCTAAAGGTTCTATCTGGATACCCTGTAATTAATCCTTGTTTTATTAATTCCATTACATCTTGATGAAACCAATCCCTTTCTCTTACATCTATGAATTTTAGCGAATCGGCAAGTATAGGTTTATAAGGTATGAGAAGAACAGTTAACATAAAAGCAACAACAATTAATAAATTTGTTTTTTTATTGTTTAACATAAAATTTCCTCCTTTGCATATGTAGATTATTAGTTATAATATCAAGCAAGAAAAATGTTGTATTTTCTTATAACATGTATATTATTATACATTACTAATGCCAATTTTCAATACAATATATGGAAATGGAAATAGGAATATAAATAAGAATAGATAATAATGAAAAACGTCTTGGTAGACCGCAAAATCACCCAAGACGATTTAAAAAGTAATATCCCTATAAAATTCAATAAAACACTCCAACAACCGAAGTGCAGTCAACACTTCGGTTGTTGATTACATATATATTATATCATATTTTTTAAAATAAATATCCTCATTTTTTGATTTTTAACACTTTTATCCTTATAATCATGGAAATCTTGGAAGGAGTGTTTAAAATGATAAGTTTGGAAATTCTTAGATTAGAAATGAATTACCTAAAACAGATTATAGAGGACGTTATAGGATGTAAGGCTTCAGGCGAGATAGTCGAAGCGATTCAAATATTAATTCTATACTTCCTTAACCCTAAAAACTATGATACCTTTTGCCTATCCAATCTCCAAACAATTGAGCATTATCTAAATCAGATTCAGCAGGAATTAGAACCTTACGAATATGAATCACTACTTAACAACATTTCCGCCATAAGAATTCTTATGAAGAAAGTAAAAACTGAAGTCTCAAAATACTAATAAAACAAGGCTTTATAGGATATACAATCTTATCCCCAAAGCCTTGTTTCCTTATCCTATTTCCTTTATTCCTTTTACTTCTTAATATACTGTTAAACAGATGCAATATCAAATTTCCCATCTTTATATTGATATACTTTATCTGAGACCTTATTCGGGTCTTTATCTACCATAATTAGTGATTCCATAATTTTTATATATTCATGACGCAATTTGGCTACGATAAGCGTAGTTGATGAAGGAATTGCAAAGAGATACTCCTGGCCTACTTTCTTATATATTTGCTTCTGTAATGTAGCACTTAGTAATAAAGTGGAATTATAATCTGTAGAATACTTAAGACAGAATATATCAAGCATCTTATCCAGTTTAACTAAAGGGTTTGTCATCTTATTTAAGTTTTCCCATACCCTCTTTTCCACCTTTTCAAAATCTACATCGTCGCTATTTAATACAAATCTGAACACTTCCCCTGTATCTGTAACATAAAGTGTATCTATATCTGCAAAGGCCTGTTCTCTGTAAAATTCAATATTATTTTCTCTTTCTCCAAAATCCCTGCTTTTAAGCATAGGATAAACATTCTTATAATCAATTTTAAATTTATATTGGCTCAAAATATCATTAAAAATTCTACTATATGATTTTAAAGTTTCCATATAATCCTTTCTTGACTGATACTCCTTGTACATAGTATTGAATGGTATAGACATGCTTGTAGGACCAAACTTTACTACTAGATGGTTGCCCTCCATAATTACTTCAGAAAAACGTTTATTTAAATCCGTGATTATCTTATTAGAAAAATCAGTAAATGAAAGCATTGCATACCTCCTAAACAATTATTTGAAATACAAAAAAAGCATACTCCCTCACGTTTTATTCCAGCATATACTGGCCGTATAAGAGAATATGCTCTCCTTCTGTATACCTATATTTTACGTTATATCATTAGTTAGTGCAACGTATTTATTTTAGATTTAAATATTGTTTCTGTCCCCTTTTACCCTTTATTCTTTGAACCTTATTCCTTATGATAATATATGCTCTTTTACAGAAACCAAGATTCTTGATTCCAGACCAAGGTTCTATTACTATAAATGTTTACTGTCTATTATCAATGAATCCTAAATACGATAAAATAACCTTCCACCGTTCTAACTTATCTTTGAATCGTATTGCATTTGCAGGGCTGGTAGACGGTAGTCTATAAAATAATAAACCTTCCTTAAAACACATTTTCCCTATTACCAACTTTATAAATAATTCCTCTGCTTTACTCCCATTAAAAAATACTGTTTTTATGCCAGGATACTGGTTGAAAAAGGTTTCAAAATCATTAGAAACAGGATTAATTATTTTTGAATCACTGCTTCCTTCTCTATCACAACTTTTCAACACATCCCAAATAGCAATGTGTTGGTTCAATAAGAATGTCTTCCTATTCTCATAATCTTCTTCAACTTCTTTATTAGAAAGCCCATATATTATCTTCCAAAACTGATTTCTCTTATTTCCATAATATTGTTGTTTTTCAAGGGACATTACACTAGGCATAGTCCCCAAAATTAGTATTTTACAATTTTTATCAATAATTGGTTCAAAAGATGTAGTCATTTTTCCCCTCTCAAATCAAATACTATAATTTATTCTGTAGGTTCTATAATTTCTAATTTAAAATTCCATCCTTCGCAGGACATCATCATTTTACCGATTTCTTCTAGGCTATATTCCTGTCCATCAATAATAAATTTTGGTGTTCTATCGTCGTATCTATCATCCCATTCAATACGCCCTTCTACTAGATTGTCTTTAAAAGAGATAAGTTCATGTCCTTGGAATACTTCTCTTTTTATGAACTTTTGTGATAATCCTTTCCTTATCTTTTTATAAAGCCTCTTTAAGGCATCATTTGAACCTTCTTCAAAATCCTAATGTACCTCAAAGGAATACCCTACTCTATCCACCTCGATAAACTCTACTGCCTCCCAACAAATACCTGTTGAATGAATCTTCTTTCCTATTTGAAAACAGTGGTCTATACCATCACAATCTTTAAAAGTTGCTTCTTTTTCAAAATCCTTATAGTCTTCAACTCCGAGCATATCTGCCATATACCTATTGTAGCAATCTTCACATATAGATTGAGATGGCTCATCTTCTTTTATAGTTAAAACTACCATGCCATACCCGCTAGAGTCTTTACCGCACCATTGGCACCTTTCCATAGACCTTCTCCTTAGTTATTAATTATTTAGTCCTTTAATTTAAAAACTGCAATATAATCGCTTTTAAATCTTTCTTTGTCTTTTTCAGAAACCTTCATAAAACATTTATCTTTACCTTTTTCATAAGAAACGTGAGGACTTAAAAATGAATCATTTTGTCTTGAATAATGTACTAAACGGTTGCTTATATAATTTAAAGGTGAATATCCTTTCTTGCTCTCAGTATTCATGAAGGCTGAATCTAATCGTTCCAGCAAATCTTTCTCATTATCTTTTATATAATCATAGAAGTCCAGAACTGTAAATTTATTTAGTCCCATTTTATTTATTACTAATTCTATTTCTTCATTTAAAATTTGTATTTTAACATCCTTATTCCCGTTTTTTTTATACATAAATGCTTCATATCTTTTAAATAAATTACCTTCAATTATCTTTCTATCACTTCCATAAGCCCAATAATCTATGCTGCTGATTTCCCACGGATAATACTCATTCCTTCTTTTTAAATGGTCTAAAACAGTATCCCCTAAATCTACCTTGTCTTTTCAATAGAAACAAATGCAATCGGGATATCTTTACTTATGGCATATTGTTTTACATCATGCCAATTATGCTTATACTTGTTTCCACCATTTGTATAATTAAGCATAACTAATAGTCCAAAACTAATCCCGTCATAATCTTCTGTATTCCCAATATAAGAGGCAATTGAATCTATCTTATCTAAATATTTAGATACTAACGTTTCAACCTCAACTACTATAAATGGTTTATCACCTTTGCATAATGGGATATCTGCATTCTTTTGCCCTTTTCTTCCCTTACCTACAAAAGGTGAAGGGGCACCATCCAACACAGAATGGTCAGAGGACTTTTTAATCCATTCGCTTGACAAAAATCCAATAATAGAACTATGGGAATTGCCGTACATACTAGTGATAATATCCCAATTAAATTCCTTAATAATGTTTTCTATAAAAAAAGAATTCATATATTATCATCCTTGTCCTTATTATATTTAGTAATAACCATTTACTTCATGGCTTCTTCTATATGATAAAGTATTTTACTCAATAAATAATCTGCTGTGATACCTTTTTCTATGTAGTCTGGCTCCGTTGCAATTGTTATGATTTTAGCCTGACGAATCAAATGATAAAAGACTTCTTTCTTATTGGGATTGATAGACTTGGCGGTTCGAAAAAAATCTAAATCAATATCTAATATGTAATTTGGGTGATAATCTACAGGAATCTCATTAAGACAAATAGATAAATCATCATCTTCAATACAATTATCCGATAGAATTCGTTCATAGTTATTATCCTGAGCCATTCCCAAATACTTATTATAAAAGTCTTTAGGTATATAGTAAATTTTATCATTTTCAGGGTCGTATTTATCATCAACACATTCAAAACTTATAACAAAAGCCTTCGATATAATACCTTTTTTCGTAGCAAAATCAATATGTTCATCATTGTTTAATTTCTTTATAAATGATAAATCATCGATATTAGAATCCTGAAGCATATCAATAGCCATTTGATTGGCTTTATCAAAGTCATAAGTATGTCCTGTATTTTCACATTTGTCACAGCAATAATATCTAAATGCTAGTAAAGTATCTGTATGCTGGTCCAGTGTAATAAGCACTGGCGGAAATAGTTCCCTCTTATAATAATCTATCCAATGCTTTAAAACATACTGATGTTGCTCTTCTATAAATACTTTTTTACCTTTTATATTTTTATATATAATAATCCCCCTCTCATTGATAAATTCTAGTAATAATAATCTTCTTTATATTTTCAAGAAGAATTGCATCTGGGTACCAAACTTCCGTATATGGTATATAAACTTCCTTATAACCTACTTCAGTTCTTGCTGCACCATTTTCAATGAGATTACAATATAATTCTTTCTTCAAAATCAAGTAAACAACTTTATTTTGAAATTGAGTCGGATATAAAAAATAATATTTATCTAAAGTATCATAAATAATATCTTCTTCTTTATTCCTTAGGTCAAATAAACAAATATAGCCTCTTTTCCTTCCATAACTATTCTCAGATTGTGAGTATGAGTACTTAAATTTTTTATCAGCATTTGAAATCACTTTACCATCCTTTAATATCTGACAAAAATTTTCTACAGAGGTAACATGGAAAACCTCATTTTTAAGTAACGGTAAAATGTCAGATTCAAGGCGTGAACTATGAATATCGATATATATAATCTTTTTTGATATTTTACATCCTCCCATAGCCACGCCCCTATCTATTAAAGTAATTTTGTACGGTTTTCCGTCTATATAATTAACTACGCCCTGTTGTTTAACTTCTCATAAGTCTCAACCAACATATACTCCATAAGGGCATTCTTGAACTGCTCATCATCCAAAACACGGGTAAAGAAGGATTGGTTCTGGTCCATCCTATCAATAACTTTATTGATAAAAACTTTCTCAAAAGCAAACCTAAAATCATCAATAGTATTTGTCTTAGCCTTTTGAACCAAATCCTCATCAGCGGTAAAATCCTCTTTAATCTGCTCTACAGATAACTGGTCGGCTTTTGTAAAATCCGTTCCAAATCGATTATTAAGTCGCTGAATAATACTTGAAAGATAATCTTCCTGTTCTTCTTTTACCCCTGTTCCTGCAAATTTTACAGGTGTAACTGGTACATTTTCATCATCAGAAGTTAGAGAAATACTCCCTTCAAATGTCTTTTTTGCAGCATAATACTCCAAAGCAATTTCATCTGCTAGGTGAATAGTAAAACCTTTTTCCTTTGGCAGTTTTTTAAGCAGATATGTTAAGTATACATATAACTTATGGAGTTCCACATCCTCGAAAGGAGTGATTTGAAGGATGAAGGAATAAAGCCTTATGTATTTCGTTGCTTGGCTACTAAAATCCTCTTTGTGCTGTTCATCCAACTTTTTAAACCTTTCTACGGCTATATCTATCAAATGGTTTAATATTGCCCTGTCTTTAGAAGTCTTTTTATCCTTTGGCTTAAAGTATATATGAATAAACCTATCCAATTCTTCTTTTAAATACACGCTAGATGCATTTAGCATCGTTTCAATATCATAAAGAAGATTGGGCTCTGTCACTTCTTCTACGATAGTTGCCTGATAGTAGGGTTTGAAGGCTTCTTGAATATCTTCTGCCTTATTTACAAAGTCGAGGATAAAGGTATCCTCTTTTCCCCCGCAGGTTCTGTTAAGCCTTGATAAAGTCTGTACTGCTTTAACTCCCGACAACTTTTTGTCTACATACATAGTATGTAAAAGGGGCTGGTCAAAGCCTGTCTGATACTTTTCCGCAACTAACAGCACTTGATATTCATCAGTGGCAAAGCGGTCTGGAAGTTCAGACTCCTTAAATTTGTTCATGCCACTTTCAGTATAATCTACTTCATCATCCTTTACAGTTCCTGAAAAGGCTACTAAGGTTTTCATATCTCTGTAGCCTTTCTTTTTGATATATTCATCAAAAGCATGCTTATAGCGTACAGCATGAAGCCTAGAACTGGTCACAACCATTGCCTTGGCTCTTCCCCCTATTTTATGTCTAGTTACGTTTCTAAAGTGTTCTACCATGATTTCAGTCTTTTGAGCGATGTTATGGGGATGAAGACTAACATATCTTGTAAGTGCTTTTGTGGCCTTAGCCTTGTCAAAAGCAGGGTCATCTTCTATTTTCTTTGCCAGTTTAAAGTAGGTTTCATATGTAACATAGTTTTGAAGTACATCTAGTATGAATCCTTCTTCAATTGCCTGTCTCATAAAATATAAATGGAAGGGATGGGGTAGTCCATCTTCACCTATGGTTCCAAACATCTCAAGGGTCTTTGCTTTAGGCGTTGCCGTAAAGGCAAAGAAACTGATATTTGGCTGTTTTCCCCTTTTCTTTATGACCTTTAATATCTCTTCATCTGGGTCGTACTCTTTGCCTTCCAACTCTTCATCTAGTTTTGCTGCTTCTTCAAGACTACTTACTGATAGCACTTCCCTTAAAGAAGCCATATTCTCTCCTGCACTGCTAGAATGGGCTTCATCGATAATTACTGCATAGTTATGATTTTCTAACTCCCCAACCTTTTCAATAATAAATGGGAATTTTTGCAGAGTAGAAATAATAATTCTTGTCCCACCCTTAATGGCATCGGCCAATTGATTGGAGTCTTTATCTATTTTTTCAACAACCCCATGTTTATGCTCTAATTGATAAATGCTGTCCTGCAACTGCCTGTCCAAAACCCTTCTGTCGGTAATAACAATCACAGAATCAAATACAGGATTATCCTCATCATCATGAAGGTTCGCAAGTCTATGGGCAAGCCAAGAAATAGAGTAGGTTTTTCCTGAACCTGCACTGTGCTGTACAAGATAATTTGTTCCTACCCCCTTTTCCTTTGCATCGGCTTCCATTTTTCTTACTGCATCCAATTGGTGATATCTTGGAAATATGATAGTTTCTGAGGTTACGATATTTCCGTCTATACCTTTCTTTTCTTGGGTCTCTATAAATACAAACTTCTTTAATATATCCATCAGGCTATCCTTTTGGAGTATCTCTTCCCAAAGATAAGCAGTTTTAAGGCCATCAGGATTATCGGGATTTCCCTTTCCTCCATCACACCCTTTATTAAAGGGTAAGAAGAAAGTCTTATCCCCAGAAAGCCTCGTAGCCATATAGACTTCCCCGGTATCTACTGCAAAGAATACAATGGCTCTTTTCTTGAACTGGAATAATAGTTCATTGGGGCTTCTATCTTTCTTAAATTGAATTATTGCATCTTCATAAGTTTGACCAGTGAAAGGATTTTTAAGTTCAAGTACAACAACTGGAAGTCCATTGATACAAATGACCATATCAATGCTGTTTTCGTTTTTAGTGCTGTAGCGTACTTGTCTAGTAACAGATATGCGATTCTTTTCATAAAGTTTAACTGTTTTCTCATTTAATTTGCTGGCAGGCTTAAAGTAGGCAAGGTCTAAGTATACACCATAATCTTTAATCCCATGTCTTAATACATCAATCATGCCACGATTATTAAGTTCCCGGTTTAATCTGCTTAAAACCTTAAATTGATACTGGTCCTTATAGATTTCTCTTAATCTCTCCATTTTCTTGGGCTGAGTATCCTCTAAGAAGTCAAATAGGATTTTTGTGTCAAGGGCAAACTCTTTGTTATAGTCGTTAGGATTACCCTTCACATATCCAGATTTTAAAAGATGTTCTTCAACATATTCTTCAAAGCCCTTTTCTGTAAGTTCCACTGGAGTTTTAGCCATTTTCCTCACTCCTTACTAATTATTTGCTAATACATCAATTTTATTTACATCCCATATCTTCTTACATATCTCTTTATAAAGAGATTGCCTTTCAATAAATTCTACTTTATTAAATAGAACATATGGCTTAAAAGGTAACTGTGTATTATTCATAAACCGCAAAAATAACGGATTATTTTGATAACAGTTCTGATTTAAAGTTCGAGCCAATAGGTTTTCACTGTCATACTTGATTACCTTTTTACTGTATTCCATGTCCTGCAAATTTCTGTTTTTATCTTTAGGAAGTATTAATAGTCCCCCGAATCTATTTCTAAAGTCCTTAAACTCTTCTTCTGTTGAAAAATCAACTTGATGATTTCCTTGGGTGTAATCATCAGCCCAAATATGCTCTATATCATAGGGGTTTTTTTGTTCTCTATTTACATAATCGGCAAAATTGCTATTGATACCGCTTTGCTCCTCTAAATAATAGGTCATTCTCGAGAGAATATGGAGCATATACCTTCTTGTAAACTGATTTAAATATAAACCATCAATTCCATCAAGAGTATATCCCATATCACTTATGTAATCTTTTAATAATGCTGCCAACTCCTGTATGTCCTTATTCCATATCATTTTTGTAATATTGAATACTGTATATTTAATAGAAGAGTAATCTACCGTCTTAAAATTAAAAATCCTGATAGAAATAAACTGGTCAATAAAACAGGAGACCATTTTAATTTTCTTATTAATAACATCCTGTGTATCGTCACTTTTTATAGCAGATAATATAATTTGGTACTGCAGCGTAAACCCTCTATCTGCATTATAAAATACATGCTCATAATCCTTATGAAACTTACGGGAGTATTCCTTTAAGCGAACGTAAATATCAGCATACATTTTGAAATTTTTAAGGACAAAATTTTCAAAATCTGCGCTGGTGTTTAAGCCCACAATAGATTTATTTTCCCGAACCCATTTGTGAAATGTTGTTCCGATAATATCAAAGTCTTTATTTTCTGCTTCTTTCTTACCTTCTCTGATAGTTTCTGCATATTGAGCCCTTAACCAGTTCTTTATGAAGTCTGCGTCTCCATCCTTTTCAATTTCCTTTAACTGTATGACTTTGTTCTTCCATAAGTCATTTGCCTTATTTCTGATAGTATTATCATCCATCTCCGAAAGAAGGTATCCCTTTAACATTTCCGTAGGAGTAAGCCTTAGTCCCCTATCATTCATGGTTACAAAAACCTTATGGGCATCCTGCTCCGAATCAGTCCTTATCTGCACTAAAGATACATTATCGATTAGCCATTCAATAAATACTGGAAGAGGACTTTCTTTTAATTCATCAGGAAAAATCCGTTCAATATCTTTATACCTATTGTAAAGGTTAAGGACACTTTCTGATTGCTCATTGGTAGTATCATAATCCCCTGTCTCAAACAGAGATGCTAAGCATCCTTCCCTTTCAGGTACATTGATACAAAAGGTCTTTTGGCCATACATTTCAGAGTAAATCAGATTATCAATGTTTACTTTAGGCCAAGAATTCTGCTGTTTTTGAAGATTGTTTAGGTAAATGAGAAGCAACGTTAATAACGATAACCTCTGCTGTCCATCTATAATTGCATTATCATTTGTAAGGATAATGGGACCTAAAAAGTAATCCCCATAATTCCTTACATCCATCTGCCTATCCTCATCTTTATAGAACTCATTAAACTCGTTGGTTAAGTCTTCTATCAATTCTTCAATCTGCTTAGTTTCCCAATTATATTCTCTTTGGTAATACTGAACCGTATATTTATTATTTAACAGATTGCGAATATTCCCCGCATGGGCTGTTATCTTATTCATTCATTAATCACCTCGCTCATATTCTCAAATTCCCTCACATCAACTTTACCTGTTACTGCTTCACAAATGAGGGACTGACGGTATTCTTTGAGTTTTTGGATTTGTGTACTTATATCAGATATTAAATCATCCATATTATTTGTCAGTTTAATCAAATATTCAACAATCTCTTCTTGCTCCTTAATATTAGGCAAAGGAACTTTTAAATTGCCAATAAAATCCCAACTTGCACGTGGCATTTTTGCTCCATATGTTGATGAATTAACTACATCAATAAATATCGGCGACAGCATAAATAAGTATAAGTACTCTGGCAACATATTAGAAGCAGTTCTTAACACAAGAAGTTCCGATGTGCATCTCCCATTAAAATCTGCAACAATACATTTGGCCAGATAAGGTCTTAATTTCCCAAATAATACATCGCCCTTTCTAAAAATATTCGCTGTCTCTCCAACTGCTTGTTGTTCATCGTTGTTATTCGTTAATAACTTTCCGGTTTTCGACTCAATACTTTCCAGCCCCACATAAGTTTTATCATTGTCACCATCACTTGCTTTTACATTTCTTATATTTGATAAATATTTTATTCTTCGTATATCCCAATGCTCCGGTATCTCCCCTATCCACTCAATCCCTGAATCCTTCATCCTAACACTTGAATTAAGCCCTTTGGTAACAGCCTCAGTTATAATCGCCTGCCGCTTTTCCTGTAATAATTCAATCAATTTTTCTTTATCAGTAATCAAGCCGTCTATTTCAGCAGTCTTTTGGTCAAGAAAATTGGCAATGGCGGTTTGTTCTTTTTTATCAGGAAAAGCCAATTTTAAATGCTCAAAATCGTGCCTCGATAGATATTGTTGTATTGCCCCTTCAGCAAGGTGCTGCAACCTTTTTGAATTTGCATTCATAGCATAGTATAAAAACGTTGAATCTAAATCCTTCATTGGTACTATTCCTATAAAAGTTTGATTCGATATTAGTGGTTTTTTAACAATAACCGTCGTACCCATATTACAACTACACGTACATAAAACAGTACCAATAGGATATACTTTGAGATTCATTTTCTTAACTAATTCTTCTGAAACTCTTTGCTCTGATTTTGAATCTTCAATATATTTGCCATCAACATCTTCTATTCTAATCCAAGGTATATTCCCATTAAATTCTGTAGGTTTATCTCTCATTGGAACAATCATTCTTGCTCTATATCCTAATTTTGTAATATCCCAATGCTCTGGTATCTCCCCTATCCACTCAACACCAGAATCCTTATACCTCTCATATCTCCTATACTTACTCATCCCCCATCACCTTCCTCAACCTTTCCTGAATACTCCCCTCAAGTGCCTTAATCTCCTTTGCTATCTCTTCGGAAGGTCTTAGAGGCTCATATTTATAAAAGTGCCTTGTAAACGGTATTTCATATCCGATTTTAGTCTTACTTTCGTCTATCCAGGCATCAGGAACATGAGGTTTTACTTCCCGTTCAAAGTATTCATGAATATCCTCTTTCAACGGTACATTCTCAGTATCTCTTAAGTCTGAATCTGGTTCTGGATTACCCTTATTGTCTACACAAATGTCTGCTGTTTCATCCTTTTCAGATAAGGCTGATAATATAGCCTTTAATAGAGGGCTGTTCAAATTAATATCTGCTGCTTTAAAAGTCTTTTTAAGTACCTTGGTAAAGGTATCCCTATTTTTATAAAGAACATTAGCGTCCATTGTTTGTAAGGTATCTATTATTTGCCTTTGAGTTTTCTTGCCTTCCTCTATTTCTTGAAGCCCTGCTTGGCCTTTCTTCCTGGATTCAGCAAGTTTCTTAAAAGCCGTTTCATTATATAAATTATTAATTCTCTCTTCAGTTACTTGGAAGTTAAGCCTTAAGGGTCTCTCCACTACTATCTTCTGGTATCCAAAATCCTCGTTATCAAAAATTTTGCAGTACTCATTTTCTTTAAAATCCCCATATATCCTCGTAATTTCTTTTATCTGTTCCTCATTGATTTCATTTCTCTTGTTTCCAAGGCTCTTTCTCATTTTCTGATAGAAATCTACTGCATTGACCAATTGTATTTTTCCTGTCCTTACAGGACCTTTCATTAGGTCATTGTTCTTACGGTTGGTTACTATCCAAATATAAGTAGAAATGCCTGTGTTATAAAATAACTGGTCGGGCAGTGCAATAATCCCTTCCAGCATATCATTTTCAATTATCCATCGCCTTATCTCTGATTCTCCTGAACCTGCATCTCCAGTGAATAATGGTGAACCATTAAAGATAATGGCAATACGGCTGCCTTTTTCATCTTGCCTCATTTTAGACATTAGGTGCTGTAAAAATAAAAGAGAACCATCAGATATTCTGGGAAGCCCCGCACCAAATCTGCCATCAAACCCATCTTTCTCATATTCTTCAAGAATAAATTTCTCTGCTTTTTTCCATTCCACACCAAATGGGGGATTAGTAAGCATGTACCTAAAAGTTGTACCCCTGTGTCCATCCTCCGTAAAACTGTCTCCTAAGATGATGTTATCTGCATTTTGCCCTTTTATAAGCATGTCGGATTTGCAGATACTAAAGGATTGGGGATTTATCTCCTGACCAAACAATTCTACTTGTATTCCAGGATTTAATTCTTTCAAATGCTGCTCTGTAACTGAAAGCATGCCTCCAGTCCCTGCACAGCAGTCGTAAACAGTTGTAACAAGCCCTGGTTGAGTCAGTTCCTCATTATCTTCGTTTAGGAGAATATTTACCATGAGCCTTATAACCTCACGAGGGGTGTAGTGGTCTCCTGCCTCTCCATGTTCAGAAAATCTTCTTATCAGTTCTTCAAATATGTATCCCATTTCTGTGTTACTTACTACATCGGGATGCAAATCTATTTTATTAAATTCAGATATCACAAGATAAAGCAGGTCATTATCATTAAGTTTTGTAATCTGCTTATCAAAATCAAAATACTCTATGATTTCCCTAGCATTCTTAGAAAAACCATTAATATAATTCCTTAAATTATTTGAGATATTATCTGGCTCTGCTAATAACTTTTCAAAATCATATTTGCTGGTATTATTGAATTCCTGACTTGAAATCCTATTTAAAACAGGGTCTACGTTTTGGAGCCCTGACTTCTTTAATGCTTCATACTTTTTAAGTACTTCCTCTTTAGTGGCTGCAAGAACACAGTCAAACCTTCTGAGTACAGCCATAGGTAGAACTACATCCCCGTATTGTTCTTTTTTATAAGGACCTCTTAAAAGTTCTGCTATACTCCATATAAAGTTAATTTTATCTTGAAAATTAATCAAATTTATCACTCCTATGTATTTTTCAATTCGGGCTTATCAAATTAGGTATTAGTATCTCATACCAAATTATATCATCTATACTTTAATATTCTATATCTTTTTAAGTTTTCCTTTGCATATTGCATCTTATATAAGATGCAATGCTATATATAAAGAAACATGCCAAAGGCATGTAATAGTTAGTCCTTTATTATGCAATAATAGGATTTTTCAAAGACAATGCCATATAAAATAGTTCATCTAAATACAGCATCAATTTTAATGAATTTATTTCAGTGTCATAGTTAACAGCCTGTCCATGAAATATTTTGTGCCTGCTAAAATCATGTACCCCATCTGGTTTTTCGGGATTAAATCTGACATAGAATGAATCCATACAATTAAAAGCATAACTAACAATAAATCCATCTAGTTCCTTTGCTTTCTCTTTAAAATTGTCATACAAGGCACCAAATTTAAATGCCGTTACATCATAATTTCCCCTCATAAAGTCCCGAATGATGCCTTCAATCATTAGCGCCCATACTGGAACTGATAGAGAATACATTTCTAATTTATGAGCATAGAAAGCATCTTTAACCTTATTTTCCCACTTATTAAAATACTCTAATTCATTCCATTCGTTTATTATCTCTTCAAGTTCTCTGCATTCATCAGATTTATAATAGTCAGATATTATTTTATCTACATCTTTCTGCTTTAGAGTTTCTTTATTTTTATAAATATAGTTTATTATTTCTATGGGAAGGGAACTAATAAACCACCATCCAAATTGGAGCATGGTTTTTGCCTTTTTATTTAAGTTATCGCTAATATTTTTTCTTGCAAACAGAATTTGCTGTGTCTCCAATAAAAACGGTCTTATATTGCCAATGATATCCTGCTGCACATTTGCAAAATTAAATAACTTGTCATGATGTGTGAAGTTAAGTATTTTGTTTAATTCTGCTCCAAATACTTGCATATGGCTCTGAATGCCACTATTCATGACATTTCTAAGTGCTTCTTGACTTTCTAATGCCGTTTTAACATATTCCATGTTGATTGGCTGTAATATATCCCTTATTGCATTTATTTCAGAATAATAGTTTTTAATTGTTTCATTAACAATACTCGTTGCTGGTGCTAATATAGGCTGCATTTCTATTATCGATTTATTTATACTCCTTTGTATCGGGTTAATAACTTCCATATATGTACCTATCATGTTCTCCATCTTACTTGCAGTAGCCGCCAATTCCATCAACGCTGAATTTCCTATAATGTTTTGATATATTGCCATATCAATCAAAGGAGGTCTTACTGTTTCTGTTATTCTACTTAGTTTTGATACTAACTCTATGCCTTGCAGTAAGTTTTTATAGCAGGCAGCAAAATCTAATTTGGACTTTAATTGCTCTGCTACTTTTTTCATATGTTCTCTATACTTTTCTGTTTCTTTTTTATGTATCAAATAGAATTTTTGGAAGAAGTCATCTGTTTCCTCAGGTACTTCTTCGGCAAATCCTTTTAAATAGTCTGAACTATTTATTATTTCTTCTCCTACTTTTTGTAAGTCATTATCTGATAAACCCTCTATGTCGTCTAAACCAAGAATAGGGAAGTCATCTTCTTGGTAAATAACTTTTTTATTATTGTTGATTATCTTCAAAACCACTGTGCAGAATGATTTTCTATAACTTTCTGTTTCTTCAAAGGCTTTTTCATAAGCGATTGCAGCATTCATGCTATAATAAACAGGTATTTTTAATTCTCTGCCCTTCCAATTTACAGGTACCAATTTTATCGCTCTTTTATGGGCTTCTATTATATCTTCTACATTTGTTATTTTCTTTACATCTCTAGATTCTTTTTTCACAGGTATCACCCTTTGTCCAAATACTGTTAATTCCATTTTACGACATATCTTTATAATCCTCAACAGAATTACGGCATTTTATCGACCATTAATTTGTTATAATAAAAGCACATCTCTTAAGGAGTGTGCTTTTATTTGGACTACTTATCAATTATCAGCAATAAAGTCTATTAATTTTTATATTTTGAAATGATGGTTCAATCTCTTTAATTTCTTTAATATTATGATTATCCATTTTCAACTCAATATCGCCAGATGTATAGTAATAAATAGATTCTATACTGCGTGCTCTTTCTTTCATCAAATTGGATAAATCTATATGAAATTTATGCTTACTATTATCATCTTTATTAATAACATAGTCGCCCAATTGTGTTCCTATTATCAGTCCTGGTTTAAATTTTACAGCCAAATAGAAAGATGTAGTAATATAATCTGATTTACCATCATTATCTTTTTCATTTCTATTTCTAATAATAAAATTATTAACCAAATCAATATCGCTATCACTGTCGTCAACAAAATTGAGTCTTCCACTATTCAATCTATAGAAGTATTCACTTTTAATTCCATCATAATCAGCAACCTTGTTTGAGAGTACTTCACCATAATATACTAAAAACTTACCCAGCACCTTTTCTGCACTGTTGCTGTTTAAATATTTTACAAAGCCACCTGCTAATCGCATATTAGCATAATTCTTAATAATATTATTTAAATATTCCCTATCATTTTCACCTGCATATTTTGCAACTTCCCTATATGGAGTAGACAAAGAATATGGTACATTCCCTAAATTTAGTAAATAGTTTCTAAAGTCATCATATATAGGCTTTACCGTAAATGTTGGATACTTTCCATTCTTTTTGAAACAATCATCTATTCTATTAGAATTGTATTCAAAATGTTTTTTAATAACCATAAAAGAAATACTAGATTTTGAAAAAATATTGTTCATAATACATCTCTCCTTTGTTTGAAGTTAATAATTTTATATCAATTGATGGTGTGATAAAAATAATCACCTTGATTTTTTACATTTTATCTATCAAACAGATATAATCAAGTTTTCATTAGAGTTATTTTCATTTTATTAAAATATGAAATCAATAATTTCCTTTAATAATATCTAGTCCATTTATTAGCCTCTCATAAGAGAAATGCTATGCAGCAATTCTCTTACGAAAGTGCATTTATTACTTTTAGTTTCTTTAACTTATAAGATGCTCACCTGTAAGTTGGCTGCTATTTTGCCCAAGTATTCTAAACCCTGTTGTAACTGAATTACTATTAAGGAAAACAACTTTTATCTGATTTTTACGCGCCGCATTTATTGTTTTATAAAACAATGCATGTGAGTTATATGCAGTATTTAAATATATTTTATCTGCATTTTCTAATATTTTTGTATCATAGTTTAATTGCTCTGCTTCTATGAATTTAAAATGAGGGACAACTTTACGCACATGCTGCTGCCACTGCGGGGTTCCGCCTATAATTACTCCCCTTGTACCAGTCAATACATCAGTAGTTATCTGCTCTTCATTAACGTAACGGCTTTCATCAAGTAAACTTTCTAGCATCATCTTTAGGAATTCATTTTCACCTTTGCATTCCTCTACCGTCTCATTCATATCTTGAATGATTGACTCATACTTTCTCTTAGTCTCTATTAACTCTTGTTTTTCATATTTTCCTTTGTCTGCTTTGACTTTTGCGAGTTCTTCTTTTAATTGTTGGTTTTCTAATACAAGTTTTTCATTAGTTCTCTCTTGCTGCTCAATCTTATTGCTTAAATTAATCCCATCAATTAAATTATTTTTATATAATTCAATATAGGCTTTATATAGAATTTGGTATTTTTTTATCATTCCTTGGAGAAACCTGGCTGATATTACAAAGTCCAGCATCTCTCTTTTTTTAACATCATTATCTAAAAAATTATCAAGCAGACATTTGGAACTGACTGCATATATATTTAACAGTTCTTTATCCTCATCATTTAAATTCATTGATGCAAAATAATCTCCTAACTCATCATTAAAACTAATGTCATAGGCTTGAAGTAAGCCGGCCAGAGCAATAAACATATTTTTATTTTTATCTACGGTAAGTCTTTTTTCTAAGATTTTTTCTTTGGCTAATTGCTTTAGAACCCTTGTACATTCATGCTCAGCAACTTTATTAAATTTGTGTATATCAATGTCATCATCTGTTATCGAAAAGTGCCACTTAACAAATTCTACTCCAAAACTCTTGCCTTCATTTGTTTTATATGAAACTTGCTTATCATGCAGCATTCCCAATAAAATAACAATATAAAACGAATGCATTCCAAGAAATTCTGCCTCATATTCTTTTATTTTAGCAACGTCCTCATATATAATCTCGTTACAATCCCTGATATAAGAATAAAGTTGCGGCCAACCTTCTTGTAGTATTTTACGGAAAAAACATTCTCCATTTTTAGATAATAATATACCCGTGAGTTTTATCCCGTAATTTATCATTGACTCAGGAATCATATTAAATTTTTTATTTTTAAAGATTTTACTTCTTAATATTACTTCATCATAATTTATTTTATTTTTACTGTATTCTTTATCTATTAAATTATAAACTTTAGTGTTTTTTAATATACTTACAATAATTACAGGATAATCGTTTGAATTGATAATTTCTGAAACCATACTCATTGATATTCCCCTTTCCTTTTATTGTATAATTTGTTATAGATATTTTTATTAATTACATATTTTGCTTACAGAAGGTTCATTTTACTGAATGCTGCCTTCTGCTTTTCTTTTACTAGGGTTCTTTATTTCCTTTACTATATTTTAAATTAATTCATCTATACGCTTCATCAGTGTGTTTTTCCCTAGATAGTTTTCAATAAATATTGCAGGAATCAACTTATCTTCTTCATCATTTATTAAGTTTTTAATTGATGCATCATATCCTTGCTTTCTATACTCCCGAATTTCTGCTCCGATTGCATCAATGTTTGGTATGTTAATTGCTCCTGTATTAAGGACCTTATACTCAAGCCATTCTCTCGAAATAATTTCAAAACCTGGCAGTTCCCTCTGAGCCCTTTCGTATATATATAAAATATCTGCTTGACTTGTTGTATTTGAAAGGTTCTTTAAACTATTGCTTCCATATTCTTTTGTCCAATTTATCATTTCTTTGTTCCATTCAAACTTCTTCAAATAATAATCTTGCAATGTATTTCCTTCGTCTTGCTTTAGTCTTGTTTGTCTGTTTCTTTCCCAGAATAATAATTCTTCAAATGTCATGGGCTTACTAAAGAACTTAATGACTAGATTCCCTGTACAGCATCTACATCCTTCATCATAACCGTAGTATTCTGTTGGTATGCCAGTAACTTCAAATTCACCTATTGGATTCATAAATTCTTTAATGCAGTAAAACCCTATATTATAGCAGTCTTTATCATATTTACATTCTTCCAAATATGCAATTTCATCATACTCTGCTTCAACTTGAATACTTTGGAGCATACCTTTGCTAACAACACTATACAATTCTGCCTCCCTGCCATCTTCAGATAGGAGATAATTGACTCTGATTAGTCTTTTACTTGTTCTATTCTTTACTGTATTTTTATTTTCAGCACTAATTACCATTTCTAATTGTCTCATAATACATCTCTCCTCTTATTTTTAATATTGAAATCACATTTCCATTTTTTATCATGCTGGAAGTGCCCCGAATTTCGTCAATATAACGGAGCACCCAACCATTCCCACAAAATGCTCTCAATCCATTTTTACAGTAAATTTATTATGCTTCTTCTAATTTATCTGCAAAATACTTCTCAATTACTTCATTGCAATCATTTTTTTCAAGCCATTCATATGCTTCCCCTGGTTCTAAAGGAATAATACCTTCGGTTCCCAATCCACATCCATAACCTGACTCTCCATACTTTGATAAGGCACCACCTGAATAACACAGAAACATATTACCTTTTTTAGTTATATATAATTCTTCGTGCAAATAATTGAAGTCATCTTTGCCAAGACCATTCCAGTATTTGCCCAATAATTCCGCCGTTTCTGTATTATAAACTTTACGATTAATTATTTTTTTCATATTTCATTTCTCCCTTGCTTTTTGATATAATACTATTAACAAATTTATTTTTATAAATTTCCACTATTAAAGGGGCATTCGGCAAAATGCCTCTTTTACTTCTTTGGTACTTGGTGTCCTAATCCTTATCATAGAATCATCTCCTTTCCTGCCCCTCTATTTTTGAGCATAACACATAAAAAATTATCAGAACTAATTTCATATAGGTCTTTAGTCCTACTTTCCTGTGTTTTTAAAAATTTTATTTTTTTACTAAGAGTTACCCAATTTAATCTAGCATTAAAAAACTGCTTACATTTTAAAATGTAAGCAGTTTATCTGAGAAAAAGTGCTATGAAAAAACCTAGTATCAGATTTAAATTCATATTCTAATTACTCCAGTATTCCTGTACCAATTTTATTTTTATATTCTTAGCCCTTATTTAATCTTTATTGTCCTTTTTAATTAACCCAACATTGTTTTCAGCAGAATCAATTTTAATTTCTATGATACCATTTTTCGGTAAAACAATTATCTTCTCCCCTATTGCAAAGCCAAGTTCCTTAAGCCATTTGCCTTGTAGCCTTATTTGCGGTACTTTCTTATTTCCTGTATAACTATAATAAACACTTAAAATTCGTTTTTGTATTTCATCATCTTTATAGTTGCTATAAGATAAAACACTTTTTTTTACAATTAATGTCCAGCGTATGGCTGTTTTAGTTATGATATCATGCTCCTGTGTTAGTGTATCTACCTTTATATAGTAAGGTCTTATATAAAATTCGCAACTCATTTTTACCAACTTTTCTGTTAGTAAAATTAAAACTTTTACTGCTTGGTAACTAGCCTTTATACTTATACAATCAATATTCACGGCCATATTTTATTTTATCTCTTCAAATGCTGCATCTACAACAGCATTGATATTGCTATTTCCTGCAATCTTAAGAACCTTTATATTATCCATGCCTTATATGCCTCCTTACCTATTTTGCATGTATATTAAGGACTAAATATAAAGCATTTCAAGAATTTATTTTTTAAATTCAGTACTTCAGTTCAAACCAACATTTAAACCAAAACTAAAACATTTAGATTATTTCATTAATACTTCATACTTCATTAACTTCAAGGTGTTTCGCAATGTTTTGATGTTATAACGAACGGAAGTACCTTGAAGTATTAATAATATATTAACCATATTTTTAAGTTTGTCAAATTTTGAGCCTTAATTTTTTATTACATTTTTGTTACAAAATAAAGTTCCTCTTGAAATTCATTTATTCTTGGCTATAATACGTTCAATAAAAACTAAGAAATGGAGGAATAACTTATGAATAGCACTTTAGATAATATTATTACTAAAAAAACATCCCACGATGTAGGTGTTTTAATATTTCAATATTTAAATGATATCGAACCTTTAATCCAGGAATCTCTTACCTCCTCAAAGTTAAAAGACTTTTACGTTCTTAAAGGAAAATATAGTAAAGGACGTTTTGTATGCCCATTTCATGCTGGGGCAGACAACCCTACTTCTTTATCTCTAAATGATAAGAATAAGAACTTTCACTGCAGTGCCTGCAGCAAGAGTGGTACATACCTTGAATTTGTAATGTATATGCAAAATCTCTCTGGAAAAAACAGTTATAACGAAGCAAAAATTTTTGTTGCAAACAACTTAGTTGACCTAAATTTAGGATTTACGTCAATCGCTGATTTTGAACAGAAATTAAAAGATAAAATACTAGAACGCTATCGCAAAACAAATAGTCTAAAATATGTAGATTACTATAGTGTCTGGCTTCTTCCAGAAAAATATCTTTCTACTACAATAGTGTCACAGGACAAACAAAACAAAATAGAAAAAAATCAATCGAAGTCTTCTACAATAGCCAGTCTTCCCACTTCCACGAATAATCTTAATCTTATGTTGGACAAATTAGACCTTGAAACGACCATTAGGCATCATAAAGCCCAAAATATAATTGACAATGGAATTACCGATTATGATAAAGCAATCCAAAATGCTAAAAATAGTAAACTAATTAGTGACTTTACTCAAAATATTGATAAATTAAATTCAACAGACAAACTTTCTGATTTCATGAGTAAGAAATACAATATAGATATAGACACGGCTATGAAGTATGGGCTAATCTATTTGGATAAGGATAGCCAGAAACAGCTTCATTACAGCGATTTCTTCATGTTAAATAACAGAGTCCTATTTCCTGTTAGAGACCATGAAACTGGCATAATAGTTGGGTATCAATGCCGACAAACAGATTTAAATGCACCAAAGCAATATAAATATCTTAACATTACCGACTATCAGAACAACTTAACAACAAATAAAAGCGGAACAACTTTTAGAGATTTCGTTCCATATAAGCCTGGAAACTTTCTATTTAATCTTTATGAACTGAAGGATAAAAGCACTAATATTAAAACCTTATGGATTACTGAAGGGATAGCAGATGCAATTAAACTCTCCAGTATGGAATATGATGCTATTTCTTCTGGGCAGGCAAACTTAACAGATTCCCATATATACTTAATTGATAAATATTTCGGCAAAGGTGTGCCCATTAACTTGTTCTTTGATAATGATGAACATAAAGTTGGACAAAATAAAAGCATTGCAGTTGCCTACCACCTCTGGCAGTTTGGTTTTAGGAATGTCCGAATTATAAGAACCTATAAAGAACTGGGAAAAGATATTACTGATTGTTCCGTTAAACTACTTGATGATGATACGTTAAGGCTTTTTATTAACCTCTGGGAAAAACAAGCATATTCATTTACTCCTGCAAGCAACGAAGATTTAAATGCTCTATTAAAGACAAGCCTCTACACTGAAAATGAAATTGTATCTATTGACCCAAGAAATATTAAACAAGTAATCAGTTTTGCTGAAATACTTGCTAAGTATGTAGATTTAAAAAATATGAATTATAAACAACTTACAGTATTGAAGAAATTATACCCCCTTAATGAAGAAGAAAAAAAAATTCTTTTAAATCTTTTTCCAAAGGACTATCATGAAGTGCAGGAGGTTGATGGAACAGAAACTGCCATAAAAGAAAATAACAATAATAATATGGATAATGGTCAAGAAGAAAATCTAATAAACATTTCCAAAGCGCAACTATTTCACCTGAAAAAGAAATTTGATATAGACTTAATCCAGAAAATAGATAGCGAATGCTCCAAAAAGCAGATTGCTGCTATTGTAGGTAATATAATAAAAAACAAAAACTTTGATATATGGGATTACATCCCTAAAAAAACAAATCACCATTCTACAACTAGCATAGCCCCTAATAGGGATATTCTGGATGATGACAACGCCACTCCAGTCACCAGTGATGATGATATTCCATTTTAACAAATAAAGATTATAAATTTAAAAGAATAAACTTGACTTTCAAAAATATTAATCTTTATCATATGCAAAACTTGTTGGAAAGGAGTGTTTTTATGAAAAATAAGCATCTAAAATCAGAAGTCAAAACCCTATTAAGTAGTGTGAGAAAGCCTTCGGTAAAAACTCTATTCAATATCAAAATTTGGACTATTACTTTGATATTTTAGTGACTGTTTATGAGTATAACTATGACAGTGAAAGAGATTTACTAGGGGAATTAAATGCTCTTCTTACTCAACTATCAAGGGAAATGCCTGAACTAACACCTGAACAATTTCAAGAGAAATATTCTAACATAGATAAAATGATTGATTACCTCGATGCATGGCTAACTGATTAATTAATCTTCAAGGCTTTCCAGTTTTCTCGCTAGAAAGCCTTTTTATATAGATTTTTTATAAGATAATGGGTAAGAAAGAACAACACTGTTATTATTCGCAAAACACTTATCCTGTGATTTCTACTCCCTTTACCCTATAATCTCCTCTACACCTGTTCTATTTATGTTTTAGAAACACTTTTTTACTCCTAAATCCTTAAAACCATTTCTACCCCTATTTCTGACTAATCAGGCATGTAAGGCCTATCTATTTACTTCGTTTCTAATATAAAAAGGTGTATTTCTAATAATTCATTCTTATTAGTTTTCCATATAAGGAAACAGTTTCTAAAAACCATTTTTATCTTTTAAAACTAAAAACAACTTATATAAAAATAAAATAGAGGAAGTAAACCGCACTTAAGCAATAACTTCCTCTATTTTATCCGTTTATTAACTACTCCTATCCTAGAGTACCTACATCTAAAGATATCATATACCATATTATTTGTAAACCTTAGTTTTCCATAGTCTCATACTTTTTATTCCAGTTCCTAAAAGTAATTTAATCTCCATACCTCTCCTTTATAAATCTCTTATGCTCATTTTCCATCTTTTTGATATTTTTTATGTTCCACATATGAGACAATTCAAAAAATCCAAGTGCTGCTTCAAAGGTTGTTACTTTATATCCTTTTTCCCTTAAACTAGTTATATTGGAATATGTTCTTCTTGAATAATCAAATATAATAGCAAATTTAGCAGTTTTAGCCTGTGACTTAAAATATTTCCCGTTGTTTTCTTTACATATCTTTGCTATTTGTTCTTCAACTTTCCTAAATTGTTCCCATGTACCTATGGCCTCACACATTCCAGTTTTATTTGCAATGAAGCACTTGTATATCTCTTCATCTATTGGGTCATATTCAAAAGAATTATTGATATCAGCCTTAATAAATTCATCACGTTTCCTTCTATTTTCAATAAGCATATCATGTCGATAATTTGCTATAGCCATAAATCTTTTATAGTCCTTAGGCAGAACCCAAAACTTGAAATCTGGTGTTGCTATTCTATGATATAGGTTATCATTGCTCATACCTTCATCTCTAACATAATAGGCATCAAAGTATGTTTTTTCTCCATTTATTACTATGTATTGGTTATTAGCAGGGAACATAACTTCCGCTTTTTTAATTGTTTCACTACTTTCTCTAACACTTACAAAATCAATAATAAAGGCTTCATTATCTATTTCGTCTGTAGTCAAGTCAATTTTATGTATTGATACTGTGTCAACTTCTTTGGAAAATTCACTTTGATCCCTTTCTGAAAAATTTTTCCCCTTATTTTTACTAAACATGCTAAAAAGTTTTTCAACATATTTATCTCCCCTGTTCTCAATAATTAGTATTAAAATAATTATAACATATAGAAGTTTCAAAGTTACTAATTTTAACCTTATTTATAATAGTTATCTTTTTAAAAATAGAAAAATGGAAATTGAATAATTTGCCGTTCAACAGTAAACATATTAAATACCACTTCTCTTTTTACAGGCTATTAAACATATCAAAACTCTGCACAAATTCTTTAATCCACGGCATTTATAAAAGTTTTCAAGAATCCAAAATTACTTTAGGGAACATTAGGGAAAAAAGTTTGTTGGGTTAAGAAACAAGTATATACACTATATCAATTCTTTTTTAATACAATGATTTAATCCTTTACCTTTCAATAATTGTTTTATATAAATTTTAATATTAAAATTTGACTTATCCCTATCCTTTCGTATAATGTAAAAAATCAATTTGAAAGGATGAATTTCATGGATGAGAATTTGGTCATAAAAGATTTTAGGACTCTTAAAGTATGGCAGAAAGCAAACATCCTTGAGCAAGAAATAGGAAAACTGGTTAAAGAATTCCCAAATTATGAACAATATAGACTAACAGACCAATTGGTTAGAGCCATACGCAGCATCTCTGCAAACATTGCCGAAGGAAATACGCAGTTATTTATTAAAAGAGAATTATTTCATGCGAATACTGCCCTTGGCAGTGCAGGAGAAGTAAGGAATCATCTCCTTACTGCTTTCCAAAACAATTATATTTCAAAGGAACAATATGAAATCCTCGATACTAAAACAGTTGAAATTATCAAAATGCTTTATGGTTACATAAAGAGATTGAAACTAAACATAAGTGATAATTCAAACTCTAGTGACTCCTTATATTAATACAATAGGGGCTGGGAGGGTTATTTACCTTTATATATGCCCCTTCTATATGTATGCTGATATTTATACATGATTCTCATCTATCGACTATCTAAATTACTTCATTTAAATACCCAAACTATACAAAGGAAATCCCATATTTCCAAGGATATGTAACAACAAATAATGAAACTACTTTATTTATATAGTAGTTGATTCTCATCTACCGACTAATGCACTTTTAATCTATTTTCTTAATTTATAACTCCAATGGTTAACATGAAATTCCCGTAATATACTCTATATTCCCGTAACGTACCTAAAATGCTCTTTATTTATTCTTCCTTTATAAATCTATTAACTAAAAATCTATTCAAAAATAACTACTTTATTTTCATTATAAAATAACTTTTCTGTTTCTAGAATTTTTCAACACATCATTTTTAGAAACAGAAAAAATGCCCCATGCTGTATATTAAAAGTAAATAAAGTCCTTTTACGAATTACCTTTAATCTCTATATCCCTTTAACCTTAAAACTTAATCAAACACTGTATTAGCAATACTTCCCTTGATTCCTCATCCCTTCTAATACTACTACTTTATTTTCTTTTTATAGTAACTAATTAACCCATATATCCTGACTAATTTATTTCCTATATTCCTTACCCCTAAATCCTTAATCCTAACTATGTATTCATCAAACAAACTCCTTTCCTTTTTAAAATAAAGTCCTTACACGGACACCTCTCAAACCCTTGATACTACTGACCCGTTATTCTCTTCCATTTTTCCATTTATTTGCACTTTTCCTTCTCGTACGGAAGTAAAGTCCTTGTATTTATTAATTTTTAGAGTGAAAAATGAAAATAAAGTACTTGTAGGATTAAGGGTTTAGGGAGAAGGTTTAAGGAGAGTTTTATCCATTTCTCCTCTTTATTTTCTTATCCATTTATTCTTCCAATCCACTGCCCTTACTAACCTTAAGCCCTATCCCTATTTTCTTTTCTAATTAAAAATCTAATAAAAAAACATGGCTTAACCGAGATTCGCTATCCCTAATAAACCATGTTTTATGATACAGCTTTATTTTCACTTATACAACCTTTTACATAATGATAGGACTTTATTTGATGTAGACAAGACAATACCCTACCCTACAGCTCTCTTCTATTTTCCATAGCCTTAGATAATGTTACTTCATCAAAGTATTCTAAGTCTCCGCCTACTGGTATTCCATGGGCTATTCTTGTGACTTTGACTCCTAAAGGTTTTAATAGTTTTGCAATATATAAGGCTGTAGCTTCTCCTTCTACTGTAGGATTAATGGCTAGTATCACTTCTTCCACTTGACCCTCATATACTCTATTTAAAAGTTCTTTTATCCTTATTTCATCAGGGCCTCTGTTTTCCATTGGAGATATGACTCCATGAAGAACATGATATACCCCTTTAAATTCCCTTGTCTTTTCCATGGCTATTATATCCTTAGCCCCTTCAACTACACATATTAAGGATTTATCCCTTCTATCATCATTACATATATAACAAGGGTCTTCATCTGTTAAATTGCAGCATATACTGCAATACCTAATTTTCTCTTTTGCCTCTGTAATTGCGACAGCTAATTTTTCTGCTTCTAATGGCTCCATTTCAAGAATATAAAAGGCAAGTCTTTGAGCAGTTTTTCTTCCTATACCTGGAAGCTTTGAAAACTGTTCAATTAAATTTGCAATAGGTAATGCATAGTAATCCATTTACATCAACCTTTCCTTAGAACAGTCCTGGTATATTCATTCCTCCTGTTAACTTTTTCATCTCTTCTGCCATCATATTTTCTGCTGATCTTAAAGCTTCGTTTACTGCTGCTATTACTAAATCTTGAAGCATTTCTACATCTTCAGGATCTACTACGGATTCATCTATTGTAATTGATAGAAGTTCCTTTTTACCATTGACTTTGGCTGTAACTGCTCCTCCGCCAGCACTGGCTTCTACTTCAGTTTCTTCCAACTGTTTTTGCATTTCCTCCATTTGCTTTTGAACCTTTTGCATCTGTTTCATCATATTACCCATGTTTCCCATTCCTGGGAATCCACCTCTTGCCATATTAATAATTCTCCTTCCTATTTGTTATTTTATTTCTACAATATCTTCTCCAAAGAAGTCTATTACTTCTTGGATTGTATCTTCATCTTCTTTTTTTTCTTCCTTTTCATCTGTTACCTGTTCATCATTCATACTAAAATTAATATTTATATTTTTATTGAAATAAGATGACACAATTTTTTCTACAAATTCTTTATTCTCTGGTTTAGCTATAGCTTCCTTATGAAAACCAAAACCCTCTTTATAACCAATGTTGAGATTATTATTTGCATAAGAAATAAGTATCCCTTCCATTAATAGAGCATAAACGTTAATCTTTTTATCCTTTATAATCTTTAGTACTTTTTGCCATTCACCTTTAATGGTTTCAAAAGATAATTCTTTCCCATCATCGACAATTTGGACTGGTTCTGGCTCCAGTTCCTCTTTTGATTCTTTGATTGGCTCCTTTGATTTCCTTGTTTTTATATCATCTTTAGTTTCTACTTCTTTGTATGAGCCAATTTCTCCACTACTAATCATAGTTTCTAATTTCTTTACCCTATCCTCTAAACTTTCCCGTGCTTCTAAGTTTACCAGTTTTATAGTTGCCATTTCAAGTATTATTCTTGGTTGAGTAGCCCATTTAGCTTGATTTTCAGATTTATTTAATATATCCAAAGCTTTTAAAATAAAATCCAAAGACATATTCTTGCTCTGCTCCACATACATGGTAATAGTTTCTTCATCTATATCAATCAAATCTACAGGGTTCCTTGAAGTCTTTACAATCAATAGATTCCTAAAATGATATATTAAATCCTTTATGAATTGATTGATGTCCTTACCGCTTTGAATAATTTCATCTATTTTAAATAATACATTTTCTAAATTTTTATCCCTTATATCATCTACCATAGAAAATAGTAAATTGGTATTTGCTATTCCTAATATATTTAATGCATCTTCAAAGGTTAGCTCTCCTTCTTTATAGGAGATACATTGGTCAAGAAGGCTTAGGGCATCTCTCATAGCTCCATCAGAATTTCTAGCTATTAGCCGTAATGCCTTTTCTTCAACAGGTATACTTAACTCAGAGCATATATTCTTCATATTAGCAGTAATATCTTTTGAAGTAATCCTCTTGAAATCAAACCTTTGACATCGAGATAGAATAGTTTGGGGCAGTTTTTCCATTTCCGTTGTAGCTAATACGAATATCAAATGTTTAGGAGGTTCTTCCAAGGTCTTTAACAATGCGTTAAATGCTCCTTTTGATAGCATATGAACCTCATCTATTATATATATCTTATACTTTGCTTTTGATGGAGGATATATTACCTTTTCTTTAAGTTCCCTTATATCGTCTACACCATTGTTACTAGCTGCATCCATTTCTATAACGTCCATTAAGGATTCATCTAGTATACCTTTACATATTTCACACTCATTACAAGGGTTTCCATCTATAGGGTTTAGACAGTTCACTGCTCTTGAAAATATCTTTGCAGTAGAAGTTTTCCCTGTACCCTTAGTACCAGAAAATAAATAGGCATGACCAATATTTCCCTTTTTTATTTGATTTCTTAATGTAGTCGTTATATGTTCTTGTCCTAATACTCCATCGAAAGTTTTAGGTCTATATCGTCTATACAATGCTTGATACATATTATCCATCCTCATATTATTTAATATATATATTATACCAGATGAAGGCAATAATTACACTAATTAATGCTATGAATCATTAAAGGCATCTAAATTATTATATATAAATTTTTTATTCAATTTAATCATTCTCTCCAATATTTTCCCCATATGAATAGGTAAAAAATCTAATAAATTATAAATTAAACTAATAGTTGACATATGACTATATTTTGAGTATAATATAATCCTGTAAAGATTTATATTTTATATCTTTTGGGGCAACAGTCGTGGAGAGGTGGCTGAGTTGGCTGAAGGCGCTCGCCTGGAAAGCGGGTAAACGTGATAAGCGTTTCGAGGGTTCGAATCCCTCTCTCTCCGCCATTAGAAAATTTTACCGTGCTAGATGGGGAGGTAGCGGTGCCCTGTAACCTGCAAGCCGCTGTAGCAGGATTGAATTCCCAGTCTAGGCGTTTATATTTCAGGGTCTGCCCTGGATAAGTGGCAGTGACGAGTGGGTCCTGCGCAACGGAAACCTATGAACCCCGTCAGATCCGGGAGGAAGCAGCGGTAAGTAGACCCTTTCGTGTGCCGTGGGGGTGCCTATTCTGAGTTAACTGTTCAGGTAACGCTTGGGATATAGCGACAAAGCTGGGTGCACGGCTACATAAGAAATTTAAGCTGTGGAATATTCCACAGCTTTTTTAGCCTTCAAAACTTTTATTTCCCTTTAGTGTATGTTCATCTAAATTATTCTTACCATAGGTAAGACCTGTTACTGCTCTCGGTTTTTCTATTATCTCCAATTCTTGAAATGCCTCACATATAGGAGTTATTATATTTATACATGTTTCAAATATAGATGAATCCTTTTTATATTCCCCTTCTGTCATAATCTTGTTAATGTATATATCAATCTCACGTAAACTTAAAGAGATTTCATCATCTCCACCAAATTGGAATAAAAGCTCCGCCAATATATCCCTAGAATTGTTATTTATCTTATATATCTTGTCGTATTCCTTCTTATCTATAATCGATATACATCTATTAAAGTTATCTATTAATCTTTCAAATAGTATGGCTATAAGCCCTGCTTCATTGGTGGTGGAAATTCTTTTTTCTAACTCTAGAATATCCAATTAAATCAACTCCTATTGCAATAATTGCAGCATAGTTTGTGGTAGCTTATTAGCTTGAGAAAGCATAGCCGTTCCTGCTTGTTGTAGTATGTTCAATTTTACAAATTCACTCATCTCAAGGGCCATATCTGCATCTTCTATTCTAGATTTTGCTGCTGTTAGGTTTTCTGCTGTATTATCTACATTTCTTATAGTGTGTTCCAATCTATTTTGATAAGCTCCTAGTTTAGAACGTTGGGAAGATACATCGGTTATGGCTGTATTATATGTTGTAATTGCTTCGTTAAAATCGAGATCGGAAGGCTTAGGATCCGTTTTATCAGGATCATCAGAATTCGTTTTCTTTTGAGGAATCTCAAGTACCAATTCTCTTATATTTGCCATTTCAACTTTAATCGATTGACCTTTATTAGCACCTACTTGTAATTCTATCTCTTCAGATTCTCCATTTAATAGCTTAATACCATTAAACTCCGTATCCTCTGCTATCTTTTTAATTTGTTCCTTTAACTGACCAATTTCATCAACTATAGCCTCTAAATCATCCTCTTTATATATTCCATTAGCTCCCTGTACTGATAGCTCCCTCATCCTCTGCAGCATTGAGTGTACCTCATTTAATGCTCCTTCTGCTGTCTGCAACAAGGATACACCATCTAGTGCATTTCTTGATGCTTGTCTGAGTCCCCTTACTTGAGCTTCCATTTTTTGAGATATAGCTAATCCTGCTGCATCGTCAGCTGCTTTGTTTATCCTCTTCCCAGATGACAATTTTTCTAATGTTTTCTCCAATCCATTGGTGGTTATGCCTAACATTCTATGGGTATTTAATGCTGGTATATTATTATTTATCCTCATATTTATCTCCCTCCATATTGTTTACACTTTCTATAAATGATAAGGTCTCCCCTAGTATTTGAAATAACTCTTTAGGTACCTTTTCAATATCTCCTATGCCTAGCTCTTCCTTTAAATCCATCTTATGCTCATTACTTTTCTTTTCATAGGCTTTTTTTACATGTTTTTTTGAAACCAAACGTACTTTCATATTCTCACCTAGGTTCTATGATTTGGTTCTATTCTTTCTAGTATATAGCCAATGGTATTTAATCTATCCTCCAAAATATATCTATTATCCAATATCTTTTCTTCCTTTTCAGCTTGAAAATCCATATGAACTTTATTTCCCTTTACCTCTAAATTAAAGGTTACTTCTCCTAGGTTTTCCATATCCATATTCAAATAGAATATCATATGATTCTTATCTATGCCCCTTTTAACATTTGGAATTATCAAGTTGATATTTTTATATCCACCGTCTGACCAAATAGGTAGTTGTAACACCAAATCATCTTTAGATAATTTGTTTTGAAGGTTTAAATATTCTTGAAGTTTCTCCATATTCTCATCTTTACTTCTCCCATTGGAGTTGAAGGAATTGTTTAAATCATTAAAGCTATCCAATATATCTTTATATTCCTCTTTAATTCTATCCTTTCCCTCTTTAAGGGAAGTTGAAAATTGTCTTATCTTATTTCCCAAGATTTCAATGCCTTCTTTTATATCCTTATCCTGCCTATATTTTGAGTCCTTTAGAATATCATCGAATATATTTCCTATTCCTTTACCCCTATTTAGAATGGAGTTAATATTATTTAATTGATTTATGGACATATTCAATTGATTTTTCATCACCACAGGTATAAGGCTATCTTCTCTACCTTGAAGATGTTTCATTTCATCTACCAAGTTTTGAGCTTTTTTATGTTTATTCACTTTTTTATCTATATATTCATTTAATTCCTCTATTGCCATATGTTCTAATTCTACGCCTTCATTTATACTCATCTTTACTAGATTTAATGTAGTATTAGTCTTGGCATTTAAGTATTCCTGCCTAATTAAACTTTCTTCCGTTTTATCTATTGGCTGTACTACTTCCTCTACTGTTTTAAGCTCCATATGGGAATCATACAGGTTGTTTAAAGTTATGGTGTTATATCTTTTTACTGCAAAAGATATAGTTTGTGAATCCAACCCTCCTAAGGTATTAAATATATTGGAGATGGTTATAGCCTTTTGGACAGTTTTCCCATCTGTTTTCTTACCTAGTTGGATATTTGTATTCATTATCTCCTTTAAGTTTTCTATCTTAAAGTCTTTCCCATTTCTAACTAGCTGCAACAAATCCCTATCTGTAATGCTTTTCAAATTTTCTATATCATTCATTATGTCCTTTGTTTTGTCTCCGCTTATATTTTCATTACTATCTTGAGCTTTTACCTTTTCTATTAGATGAGCTATATCCTCCTTTAATGGATCTATTCCTTCCTCCATCAATAGGGCTGTGTTTTCTTCATCTAAAGTATCTATTAATTCCTTTAGGGTATCTTTCATATATAATATTTTTTCATAGTTTTCCTTTGTAAACTCTACTTCGTTTAAAAGGAATTCTCTTAATAATCTTATATTCCCTTCACTTTCTTCTAAGTTTAATTCTTTTAATATAACTAGCAATTCTTCCATAGACTGTTCTTTTTCTACGGTAAACTGTTCATATAATGAAGAAGTAATATTTTTCTCTATACTCCCATCACTGTAGGAATATTTAAGTTTATACAGGGTTTCAATATTAAAAGGTAAATCCTCCTTGAGGGCTTTAACAAATGCTTCATCTTCATAATCCTTTAAATCATAGAGCTTGTCTACTACCTCCATTACCTTTTCAATATTTTCTTTGTTTACTGGTATATGGGCTTTATGTAATGCTATTATACTATCGTAAACATCTTTTCCCATCCTTATCCCATATATATCTTTTGCTATGATTTCAGCTTCCTTATATGTTAGTTTCCTATTGAGTTTTAATAGTTCTCTAAGGGATATATCCTTTCCGCCTTTTTTTACTTCCTTTAGGGTTTCTGCAATTTTCTGTAGAGAATCCTCTTTTAAATCTATACCTCCATCTAAAAGTTTTATACAGGAATCAAAATCTATATTTTCCACTATTTCTTTTAAGTATTTCTTCGACATAAAAAAGGAATCTAAATTTTCTTTTGTTATTGGAATTTGATTATTTGCCAAATATTCTATTCCCTTTTTAGTTTCCTCTGTATTCTCTAAGTCCAATCTTTTAATTACTTCTTCCGTATTTATAGAGTTTTCTTCTTCCTTTTCCTTTTCTTCATCTATTTCCTTAGTTTTTACTGATAGTATATTTTCTTTATCTATTTTTACCATTTCTCCTAATTTTGAGGTGATTTCCTCTTTCAGCTTTAAAGAGTAGGATACTTTCTTATCCTCTACCATTTTTTCAACCTTAATGTCTTTGCCCTTCTTTTCTACTAAAGTCCCTTCTATATCATAGGGAAGGGTTGGTGTCAATCCATAGGTATTCATTATATTTTGTTTTTTATTTAAACTTATGGCTTCCATATAATCATCCTCTTATAAAGATTTCATAAGATATATCGACAGGTTTTTGATTAATCTTTAAGCCAATATAATATTTCCATATATTCTGCCGATAGTATATAATAGAAGAGTAAAGGAGAGTGGATTTATGGCAAGGATTGAAAGTATTGGTATAAATAATACACCTCAGGTTAACAATATAAAAACCGACCATCATAGGGAAGTTCATGAAACCTTTAAAAATAAATTAAATAAAATTGAACAAGAACAGATTAGAGACCAACTCAACGTACTATATGAACAAATCGAAACCCAATCTAATAAACTTCAAGATAAGTTATTTATTGAAGACTTGGTTCAATATAAAAAACTAGTAAGAGAATTTTTGGATATTACCGTAAATAACTCTCATGTTTTTTACAAAGAAAATTCTTTGGATAGAAGAGGCAGACATAGGGTATATTCATTAGTAAAGAAGGTTGATAATGAATTAGATGAATTGACAAAAGATTTTTTAGGCTTAGAGAAAAATAGGATTAAAATACTAAACCGACTAGATGACATTAAGGGCATACTATTAGATATTCTTACATAGCTTTAAAAAATTTTAGGAGGGATGGTTATGGAAGATCTTTTGAAAAATATTTTTTTCGCAGGTGTAGGCAGCCTAGCTTTAACCTATGAAAAAGCTAATGAATTAGTAAGCGACCTAGTAGGAAGAGGCAAAATAACTGTAGAACAAGGCAAACAACTAAATGAAGAGCTTAAAAGGGTGGTTGATAACAGCAAGCCTAATCCCCAGGATACTACTAATGTGGAAAATAATATAAAAAACTATTTAGATAGCCTTAACCTAGCAACCAAAGCAGATATAGATAGCTTAAATAAAAGAATCGATGAGTTAGAAAAAAATAATTAATATGGGGGGACTTAAACACCTTGATTCTTCAAGGTGTTTTTTGCTATGGATAATAATTATACAAAAAAAAGATTTAAGGAAATCGTATCTGTATCTATAAAACATGGGCTTAAAAATGGCATAGGGGATTCAAAAGAATTAAGATTAGTAATAGAAGAGCTAGGCCCTACCTTTGTAAAAATAGGACAAATACTCTCCACTAGACCTGATATTCTTCCTAAGGAATATATCGATGAATTTCAAAAATTACAGGATAAGGTCAGCGTTGGAGAATTCCATGTTATGAAAGAAGTTATTGAATCCGAATTAAACGGCTCCATTGAAGATATATTTATGAGTTTTAACAAAACTCCTATTGCTTCCGCTTCATTGTCAGAAGTTTACTTAGCTAAACTTAAAACAGGAGAAGATGTTGTAGTAAAAGTTCAAAGACCATCTGTTAGAGAAAAGATGCTATCGGACATTCAAATACTTAAAAAGCTTGCTCCTTTCATAAACTTTACAGCTACAGGAGAAGTCGTAGATATGAAAGAAGTAATAGAGGAATTGAGTATAGCTTGTCAGAAGGAACTTAATTTTATAGAAGAGATGAAAAACATAGTCATATTCTTAGAGAATAATAAGAATGTAAAATTCATAACAAGTCCTAAGGCCTATAAAAAATACTGTACAGATAAGATTTTAGTTATGGATTATATAGATGGAATTAAAATTAATAATACAAAGAGATTAATAGAAGAAGGCTATGATACCCATGATATAGCTACTAAATTGACTTATAATTATTTCAAACAGGTATTTGAAGATGGTTTTTTCCATGCAGACCCTCACCCTGGAAATATATTAATACATAAGAATACCATAGGATATATCGATTTTGGTTTGATGGGAACCTTAGATATAAATTTGAGAAAAAAATTAAATGAGGTTTTAGAAGGAGCTGCTACAAAAGATATTGACTTGATGACCAAATCCATCTTAAGAATTGGCATAAGAAAAGGTCCTATAGACGAAAATACCCTATATCACGATATAGAGCTCATGTATAATACCTATATAGATGAATCCATTCAGGATTATGACCTTCCTCAAATTCTGGAAGAGGTCATGGCTATATGTAAAAAGAACAATATAAATATGCCTAAGGATATAACCTTGCTTGTAAAAGGCATGATGACCCTTCAAGGGGTATTAGCTAAGATAGATAATGAATTGACTATAATGGACGTAGCCATGCCTTATTTCAAAGAGCAGATACTAAAGAATAAATTCAAGGATATGGATATAACCGAAATAGCAGTGTCATTATATAATTCAATTAAATCAAGTTTAGAATTATCATCTAAAGCAATAGAACTAATCAATAGCGGATTGTCAGGAAGACTAAAATTAAATTTAGAATTAAAAAATATGGATGAAAATTTCAATGAAATAAATAGGATGGTCAATAGGCTTATAATAGCCATCATTATTGCTGGACTATTGATGAGTTCGTCTTTGGTTATAAATGCAAATGTAGGACTAAAAATATATGGAATCTCTGCTATGGGTATTGGAGGATATATAGGAGCAGGAATAGGTGGACTATTATTACTGGTTTCTATATTTAAGTCGGGAAAACTTTAAAAACTTAGCAAGGGATAAATCCCTTGCTAAGTTTTATCTTTGGATTTCCATTTTAAAATCGTTATTTTCTACTTTAACAATAACCTTATCTTTATCCTTTAAATCTCCTTTTATAATCATTCTACCCATTTCAGTTTCCAAATGTTTTTGTAAAAATCTTTTTACTGGTCTTGCACCATATTGGACTGAATAAGCTCTATTTAGCACTAGTTCTTTGGCTTCCTCTGTGAATTCAATGGTAATCTGTCTATCCTTTAACCTCTCCTCTATTTCCCCTACCTGTAAATCGATTATCTTAAATATCTCATTCCTCTGAAGTGGCTTAAACATTACTATTTCGTCAATACGATTCAAAAACTCTGGTCTAAAGGTTCTCTTCATATCATCCATGACTTTTTCTCTAGTGTGCTCATCTATTTCTCCATCAGACTTCAATCCTTCTATTAAGTATGAAGAGCCTATATTAGAGGTCATTATGATTACCGTATTTTTAAAGTCTACAGTTCTCCCTTGATTATCTGTAAGCCTACCATCATCTAATACTTGAAGGAGTATGTTGAATACATCGGAATGAGCCTTTTCTATTTCATCAAATAGTATTACAGAATAAGGCTTTCTCCTAACTGCTTCCGTTAATTGTCCCCCTTCATCATAACCTACATATCCAGGAGGTGCTCCTATAAGTCTAGATACAGAGTATTTTTCCATATATTCACTCATATCAATCCTTATCATATTCCTTTCATCATCAAATAGGGTCTCCGTCAATGCTTTTGCTAACTCCGTCTTACCTACTCCTGTTGGTCCTAAGAATATGAAAGAACCTACTGGTCTATTTACAGGCTTAATACCAGCTCTAGCCCTTATTACTGCATCTACTACGGCTTCCACTGCCTCATCTTGACCTATAACCCTTCTTTGAAGGATAGTATCCAATTTCAAAAGTTTTTCCCTTTCCGTTTCTACCAATTTAGATACGGGAATTCCAGTCCATTTAGATACTACCTCTGCTATTTCTTCTTCTGTTACCTCTTCTTTTAACATTCTATCTTCTTTCTCATTTTTTAGGTTGGCTTCTTCTAATTTCTTCTCTAATTCAATCAATTTTCCATATTTTAATTCAGACAACTTTTCTAAATCATATCTTCTCTGGGCGTCTTCTATTTCCGTCTTGGTTTTATCTATTTCTTTTTTTATTTCCTTTATGGAAGAGATGTCCTTCTTTTCTTCTTCCCATTTTGCCTTTTTAATATCAAAAGTTTCCTTTAAATTAGAGAGTTCCTTTTCGATTTTATCAAGACGTAATTTAGAGCTTTCATCTGTTTCCTTTTTAAGGGCTGCCCTTTCAATTTCCAATTGTAATATTCTTCTTCGTATTTCGTCTAGTTCTGCTGGCATACTATCTATTTCAGTTCTTATCATGGCAGAAGCTTCATCCATTAAATCTATAGCCTTATCTGGGAGATATCTATCGCTAATATATCTGTCAGAAAGGGTTGTGCAGGCAATAACTGCATTATCTGAAATCCTAATACCATGATGAATTTCATATTTTTCCTTTATTCCTCGAAGTATTGATATGGTATCTTCTACTGTAGGCTCATCTATTAATACTTTTTGGAACCTTCTCTCTAATGCTGCATCCTTTTCTATATACTTTCTATATTCATCTAAGGTAGTAGCTCCTATACAAAGTATTTCACCACGAGCGAGCATTGGCTTTAATAGATTAGATGCATCCATAGAGCCTTCAGTCCTACCAGCTCCCACTATATTATGGATTTCATCTATAAACATTATTATTCTTCCATCGGATTTTTCTATCTCTTTTAATACTGCCTTTAATCTTTCTTCAAACTCTCCCCTATACTTAGCTCCTGCAATTAATGCTCCCATATCCAAAGCAAATATAGTTTTATCCTTCAAGCCTTCTGGCACATCGCCATTGATTATCCTTTGGGCTAATCCTTCTACTATGGCGGTTTTACCCACTCCAGGTTCTCCTATAAGTACTGGATTGTTTTTTGTCCTTCTTGAAAGAATTCGGATAGCATTTCTTATCTCTTCATCTCTACCTATTACTGGATCTAGCTTTCCTGTTCTTGCTTCCTCCGTTAAATCCCTTCCAAACCTTTTTAATACATTATACGTTGCTTCTGGATTATCCGACGTAATGGTTTGGCTGCCTCTAATCTTTTTAAGGGCTTCCAAAAATCTCTGTAAGCTTATATTATATCTTTTAAATATTTTTTCTGAGGGTATTCCTCTTTCCTTTAATAAAGATATATAGATATGTTCTACTCCTACATATTCATCTCCAAACTTTTTAGCTTCATCTTCAGCATTTAAAAGTATCTTAGTATAAACTCGACTAGGATAAAGAGTACCGCCGCCAGATTGTTTAGGAAGATTGTTTAATTCCCTTTCTACATCATCTTTAATAAGCTCTGTATTCTCACCCATATAGGATAATACCTTTGGTATCAATCCTTCATCTTGACTCATTAAAGAAAAGTGAATATGGATTTCTTCTAATTGAGGATTACCATTTTTAATGGCTAATTCTTGAGAATTCTGTACTGCTTCGATACTTTTTTGTGTAAATTTATTTAAATCCATTCTTATCACCTCTTGATTTATACTCTATTTAGATACATTTTTCAATTGTTCATAAAGTCTTTTTTGTTCCTCTGTTAGATTAGGAGGATTTACTATATTGACTTCAATATATAAATCTCCCATATTTCCTTTCATATCCCTATAGCCTCTTCTAGGTACCCTAATCTTCTTACCGCCTTCCATATTTGAAGGAACTGCTACCTTAATCTTTCCTCCTAGGCTATCTACTACTATTTTAGTACCTAAAGCTGCATCCCAAGGAAACAAGTCTACTCGTTTATAGATATCCAGTCCTTCAAGTTTAACTTTCTCCTGTAAAATGATATTTACCTTTAAATAGACATTCCCATTAATTCCGGCTTTTTCGCCTTTAATCTTTATTTTTTTCCCAGGCAATATTCCCTTTGGTATTTTTACCGATAAAGATTTGGTTTCATTTCCTATTCTAAAGGATACGGTTTTAGTAGTTCCATTATATCCTTCTTCAAGGGTAATATTAATTTCCGTTTCATATTTCTGAGGCTCTGGCTCATAATAAGCTTTTTGTCTGCTAGTTCTTTTTCCTCCAAATAGATCCTTTATATCAAAATCTCCCCCACCAAAGAACATATTGAAGAAATCACTAAAGCCTTCTCCGCCTCCTGTACTATAAGTATATCTATATCCATTTCCAAGGTCTTCAAATCCATATTGAGAAGGATCAAAATTTTGACCATTAGTAAAATTATATCCATTACCAAAGGTATCATACTTCTTTCGTTTATTCTCATCACCTAGCACTTCATAGGCTTCATTGATGTCCTTAAACTTTTCTTGAGCTCCTTTATCATCAGGATTTAGATCAGGATGATACTTCTTAGCTAGTTTTCTATAAGCTTTCTTTATTTCATCATTACTCGAGTTTTTATCTACTCCTAATATCTTATAATAATCCTTATATTCCATTTGCTTGCCTCCTTTTTATATTAATAGGAGAAAATTTGACTTTCTTTGACCTTCGTATTTATTATAATCCTTATTATGTAAAAAATCAATATCCTATTTATTATTATGGTTCTTTCATATGAATTTATTTATAGGGCTTTATTCTTTTTCAATAATTTTTTATTGACAAACGATAAATGATAGAATATATTTAAAGTATAGATGAAAGGAGAGTGAGTAAAATGAAGAGTAAAAAGAATATAACAAAAGTTTTAAAGACTACTATAGACATATCTTTTTTGTTGATATTTATTACAATATTATTTCTCTCTGTTGAATCATATAAAGAATCAAATGCAGTAAATAGTATTTCCATATTTCATATTATTTTTAGGCTTATCCTCGGAGGAACAGTCTTATACATCTTGTACTCTTTAAAAAGAATCGTTTTAACAATAGAAGATAAAAAACCCTTTGATTATAAAAATGTAAAAAGATTTAACAATATTGCCAAATCAATCTTCTTATTTGGATTAATTCAAAGTATTAATAAGCTACCTTCAGAAAAGGGTTTCTTACTAATAGGTATATCCAACTTTAACATCCATGCGGAGATTTTAATTTATATAATACTCGGATGTTTAGCTTTAATTTTAGGTGAGATACTTAAATTGGCTATTGAAATAAAAGATGAAAATGACTTAACTATATAGGAGTGTATAATATGGCTATTATCGTAAACTTAGATGTTATGATGGCAAAGAGAAAGATGTCTTTAATAGAATTGGCGGAAAGAGTGGGTATAACCAATGCCAATCTATCCATACTAAAAAACAACAAGGCTAAGGCTATAAGATTTTCTACACTGGAGGCAATTTGTAGAGAATTAGAATGCCAGCCTGGTGACATATTGGAATACAAGGAAAATAAAAGATAAGATTTCAATAAAAGCTAGTATCCGTTTACTAGCTTTTATTCTTTCAAATATCCTCATTTTCTTTAGGATTTATTTCAGTATTTCTATAGTACTCTAATATAAGCTTGTCCAACTCTTCGCTTGTTTGTAAAACCTCCTTAGAGTTAATTGATTTCGAATCCAACTGCTTATATAATAATTCCCTTGTCTTCTTAATCTTTTCTAACAAATTATCCCTCCTAGCTAAATTGATCCTCGGCTTTTTTCCCATTTATGCCCTTATATATTAGAATAATGTTTTTCATTCGAATTGGCAACTATTATTTTATGCTATAAGCCAATTTAGTTCTAAGAGATAACATAATACAGTTAACATAAGGAGAGTGACACAATGAATAATAATAAAACAATTTTAGATTTTAAAGAGATAGGGGCAAGAATAAGATTGGAACGTGAAAAATTGGATTTAACAAGGGAAAAGTTTGCAGAGTTTATTGGATTATCTTCCTTTTACATAGGACAAATTGAAAGAGGAGATAGAAAAATGAGTGTTGATACTCTGGGCAAAGTTGCTGATACTCTCCACGTATCTGTGGATTACTTACTGAATGGCTCTAATCCATACGATTATAGATCAGAAATAGAGAAATATTTTTCCGTATTAGAATCTAGTGATGAAGATTATAATTTACCACCAGATGATGATTTAAAGGAATTATTATTAATTTTAACTCGTTGTTCTAAAGAAGAAATCAGTTTAATAAAAGATATTATTAAATTGATACTTCCCTATCTTGCTAAATGACCTCACGTTTTGGCGATATTGCCAAAACATGAGGTCATTTATAAAATATTAATCTACTTTATATATTTATCAATTATATTGATTATCTCTTCTATCTTTTCTTCTCCTTCATCTTCTCCTTCTAGTATAGCTCCTTTTACACAGGAACGAATATGGGCATTTAATACGTCTATGTTAGCCTTTTTAAGAAGGGCAACTGCTGATAGAATTTGAGTGGATATGTCTACACAATATCTATCCTCCTCTATCATTTTTATTATCCCATCTATTTGACCTCTTACAGTCTTTAACTTCTGCGCTGCCTTTTCCTTACCTGAATTCATATTATCACCAAATTTCTAATTTATTTCTACTACATCATATCCAGCTTCTTCTATTGCTTCCTTCAATATTTTATCTACTAGGTTTTCTCCCTCTACTACTGCATTGTTATCTTCTAACTTTACATCTACCTTAGATACTCCTTCTACTTCTGATAGTGCATTCTTTACTGCCATTACACAATGATTACATGACATACCTTTTATTGTTATAATCTTTTTCATATTTTTTCCTCCTATTTATTTAAAATTTTTAAGTCTAAGCGAATTAGTAACTACAGATACTGAGCTAAATGCCATAGCCCCTCCTGCTACCATTGGATTTAGAAAACCTAAAGCTGCAAATGGTATACCTATGGAATTATAGAAAAATGCCCAGAAAAGATTTTGTTTTATAGTTCTCATGGTTCTATGGCTAAGCCTTATAGCTGTAACTATACTGGTTAAATCCCCTCTCATAAGGGTTATATCAGCTGCTTCCATAGCCACATCTGTTCCTGTGCCTATGGCAAATCCTACATCAGCTGCTGCTAAAGCAGGTGCATCATTGATTCCATCTCCTACCATGCCTACCTGCTTTCCTTCCTTCTTTATGCTTTCTACTACTTCGGCTTTATTTTCAGGCAATACATCTGCTAAAACGTTGATTATTCCTACTTCCTTGGCAATAGCCTTAGCTGTTCTTTCGTTGTCACCAGTTATCATATATACTTCAAGACCCATATTCTTTAGATCCTCTATGGCTTTTTTGGAACTTTCTTTGATTTTATCTGCTACTGCAATTATCCCTGATACCTTTCCATCTATGCCAACTATCATGGCAGTCTTACCTTCTCCTTCTAACCTCAATAACTCTTTTTCTGATTCCTTTATATCAACATCTGCTTCCTCCATTAGCTTTCTATTACCTATATATATTTCTTTTCCTTCTAGCATTGCCTTTAATCCCTTTCCCGGTACAGCCATAAAGGTTTCTGGTTCTGTTATCTTCAATAATTCTTCTTCACCTTTTCTAACTATGGATTGACCTAATGGATGCTCTGAGGCTTTTTCTACTGTAGCTGCTATTCGTAATAATTCATTTTTATCTATAGAATTAAAGGTTACTATATCTGTGACCTCTGGTTCCCCTTTTGTAATAGTTCCTGTTTTATCAAATACTATTGCTTCCATCTTATGGGCTCTTTCTAAATGTTCCCCAGATTTAATGAGGATTCCATTTTCAGCACCCTTACCTGTACCTACCATAATTGCCGTAGGTGTAGCTAAACCTAAAGCACAAGGACAAGCTATTACAAGAACTGCTACTGCATTGATTAATCCCATATTAAAACTACCTTTAACGAAGTAAAAGATTAAGAAGGTTACCAACGCTATTGCTAATACAACAGGTACAAATATACCAGATATTTTGTCTGCCAATCTTTGTACTGGAGCTTTAGAACCTTGAGCATCCTCTACCAATTTTATGATTTGGGATAGCACTGTATCCTTACCTATCTTAGTTGCTCTAAACTTAAAGGAACCAAACTTATTTATAGTAGCTCCTATTACCTCTTCTCCTACAGCCTTATCTATGGGAATACTCTCTCCCGTTATCATGGACTCATCTATGGAGGAATTCCCCTCTACTATGATTCCATCTACTGGTATTCTTTCACCTGGTCTAACTACTATAATATCATCTATTTCTACCTTTTCTATTGGAATATCTTGTTCTACTCCATCTTTTATTACCCTAGCTGTTTTAGGTTGAAGCCCCATTAGTTCTTTAATGGCTTCCGAAGTCTTACCTTTTGCTACAGCTTCAAATGTCTTACCTAATAGTATCAATGTAATAATAACTGCTGAGGCTTCAAAATAGTACTCATGGACTCCAGTCAAAAGATTATACAAGCTATAAAAATATGCTGCTGAAGTTCCCATAGATACTAGCACATCCATGTTGGCTCCTCCACCTCTTAAGGAATTAAAGGCTCCTTTATAAAACCTATATCCAATGATGAATTGGACAGGAGTTGCCAATAATAATTGGAAATATCCATTGGTTAGTATATTATCATTCCCTGCCATATGGAAAAACATAGCTGAAAATAAAGGTATACTTAGTATTGCTGAAATAATAAAGGAGGTTTTAAGAGACCTTATTTCCTTTTCTCTCAGTTTCTTTTCTCTGTCAACATCCCTCTCTACTTCTATTTCTGCTTTATATCCAGCCTTTTCTACTGCCTTAACCAATACTTCATCTTCTACTGTCCCCGATGGAAATTCAACTACTGCCTTATTGGTAGACAAGTTAACGTTAGCTTTAACAACTCCTTCAACTTTATTTAAGACCTTTTCAACCCTAGTAGAGCATGCTGCACATGTCATACCTTCTACTAATAAACTTTTTTTAACTAAAAGCACTTCATAACCCGTTTTTTCTATGACTTTTATCAATTCATCAACGGTAGCCTTTTCCGTATCAAACTCAATTATGGCTTTTTGTTGGAGTAAATTGACTACTGCATTTACTACTCCTTTATGTTTATTTAAGGCCTTTTCTACCCTAGTAGAACATGCTGCACAAGTCATACCCCCTACATCTATAGTAATATTCTTTATCATTTTATCAGCTCCTTCGATCTTTTATCCCACCCCCCTGGGGGGTGTGCTATTATTATACCCCAACCATTTATCCTTGTAAACATATATTTTCCAAAATCAATAATAAAATTTTAACTTTTTTTAAATATATTGCTTCAAGCTATTGATTTTATATTATAAATGTATTATGATATTGATAACGATTATCAGTATCGTGTAGAAATATTTAAGGAGGATTCATATGAATAGTTTGGATACCGTATCTGTAGGCACAAAGGTTAAAATCAAAAAATTATCAAAGGATGTTCCCGTTAAAAGAAGATTATTGGATATGGGAGTAGTGCCTGGAATCACCGTTGAAGTAATCGGAAAAGCACCTTTAGGAGATCCTATAGAAATATTACTAAGGGGTTATAAACTAACCTTAAGAAAAGATGAAGCGTCTAATATTTTCGTAGAATAAGGAAAGGAGAATGATTATGGAGTGTTTACCATTAGCTCTTTTAAATTCTGGAGGTCAAGGGGTAGTTAAAAAAATATGTGGTGGTGAATCCATAGCTAAAAGATTGTACGAAATGGGTTTCAATACAGGGGCTCAAATTGAAGTCGTCAAAAATGACGTAGGTCCTTTAATAGTGTCTTTATCGGGAAATAAAATTGCTTTAGGTCGTGGTTTAGCACAAAAAATTATGGTGAATAATTGATAATATTTTTTTGGTCTTTTATTGATAATGATTATTAGTTGATAGGAAAGGGGAGAAATTTAATTGAGTACTATAGCTTTAGTAGGTAATCCCAACAGCGGTAAGACTACATTGTTTAATGCCCTTACTGGCTCTAACCAACATGTAGGAAACTGGCCCGGGGTTACTGTAGAAAAAAAGGAAGGTAATTTTGACTTTAACGGAAACACATACAGAGTTGTGGATCTGCCTGGTACCTATAGTCTTGGTGCTTATTCAGAAGATGAGATGGTGGCTAGAGATTATATCATCAAAGGAAACCCTGATGTAGTTATTAACGTAGTAGATGCTACCAATATTGAAAGAAATCTATATTTAACTACTCAGTTAATGGAAATGGGTGCTAAAGTAATAATTGCTTTAAATATGATGGATGAAGCAAAAACTAGGAATATTAGCATCAATATTGATAAGCTTTCAGAAAAATTAGGAGTACCTGTAGTACCTATTGTTGCTTCTAAAAAAGAAGGTATCGATAAACTAGTAAAAAAGGCAATAAATATGGCGAGCAGTTCAGAAAATCCTAAAACCCATATAAGTTATGGAAAGGACATTGATAAGGAAGTTGAAATTTTAAAAAATGTATTAGGGAATACAAAATTAAATTATCCTTCTCATTGGATTGCTATTAAGCTTTTAGAAGGAGATAAATATATATATGAATTAGTTAATAATGATAATATATTAAATAAATCCAACGAATTTAAAAGTAATATTAATAGATTAAAAGATCTAACAGAAGACTATGAGTTAGAGATAGTAAATAAACGATATGATTTTATTAGTGAAGCAGTAGATAAAAATGTCAAAAAACCTAAAGAAACCATAGAAACAAAATCGGATAAGATTGATAAAATACTTACACATAAATGGCTTGGTTTACCCATTTTTGCTCTTATAATGTTCGTAATGTTTCAATTAACCTTTGCAATTGGTCAAGATATATTAGGAGAATTAGTAGCAGGAGGTATGGAATCCTTAGGTGAAGCTGTAGGTTCTTTTCTTGAAGGAGTTAATGCTCCTGAAATGTTAACCGCTTTTATTACTGATGGAATTATAGGTGGAGTTGGTGCTGTTGTAGAATTTATTCCATTGATAATGGTTTTATATATGTTAATGGGTATTTTAGAGGATAGCGGTTATATGGCTAGAGCAGCTTATGTTATGGATAGGATAATGCGAGCTTTAGGACTACACGGTAAAACCTTTATATCCATGTTAGTAGGTTTCGGTTGTAATGTGCCGGGAATAATGGCAACTAGAACTTTGGATAGTAAAAAGGATAGGATGATTGCTATTCTAATAAACCCATTTATGTCCTGTGGAGCTAGGCTTCCAATATATTCAGTTTTCATTGCAGCCTTTTTCCCTCATAATGGAGGTATTGTTCTGTTCTCTCTTTATTTCTTAGGTATTGCTGTAGCATTACTTATGGGTAAAATATTTAGTAAAACCTTATTTAAAGGTGAATCCTCCTATTTTGTAATGGAATTACCTCCTTATAGATTGCCATCCATTGGCAATGTATTGAGAAATATGTGGGATAAAGTATCAAGTTTCTTAAAAAGAGCTGGAACCGTTATATTTGCAGTAGTAACTGCCCTTTGGATACTAGCTATATTGCCTTTTGGTGTAGAACCTTATAGTGAGGCTAGTATATTAGGTAAAATCGGATCATTTATAGCTCCAATATTTAAACCTGCTGGATTTGGAACATGGCAAGCTTCTGTAGGACTTTTTGCAGGAATAGTAGCTAAAGAAGCTGTAGTAGCTACTTTAGGAATGGTATATGCTGGTGTAGAAGAAGGTACACAGTTAATAACTGCTATCCAAGGTGCTTTCACTCCTTTAACAGCTATGGCATTTATGGTTATGACCTTGCTGTATACTCCCTGTGCTGCTGTTATAGGTACCATAAAGAAAGAAACCAATTCATCTAAATGGGCAGTATTTGCCGTAGTATATACCTTTGTAATAGGATGGATAGGAGCCGTTTTAGTATTCCAAGTTGGTAAGCTTCTAGGTTTTAGTTAAATTGAATATAATCCTTCAATATGAAAAACAAATGTAGAGAAAATTACTCTACATTTGTTTTTTAATCTACAATATGATTCCAAGCTATTGATTTTACAGAAAAAATGTATTATCATATTGATAGTAATTATCAATTTCGATTATTTATATTATTGTTTTATCAAATAACTTAATTTAAAATTCCAATATAAATTCAATCTACAAAGGGGGAATTTTTATGAAAAACAGTCCTCTTGCCTTTTTAAACCCTGGAGACAACGGAACTGTTAAAGAAATATCTGCTGGTGGATATGCTACTAGAAGATTGTATGAAATGGGTTTTTATACAGGAGCTAAGGTTAAAGTAGTTAAAAATGACACAGGTCCTATAATAGTTTCCCTATCTGGAAATAAGATTGCTATAGGTCGTGGATTAGCACAAAAAATCATAGTAAATAATTAGTATTTGTTGATTATTTTTTGTCTGTTGTTGATAATGATTATCATATGATTGAGGGGGATGTAAAATTGAATACCATAGCTTTGGTGGGTAACCCTAATAGCGGTAAGACTACCCTATTTAATGTCCTTACTGGTTCTAACCAACACGTAGGAAATTGGCCTGGGGTTACTGTAGAAAAAAAAGAAGGAACTTTTAAGTTTAATGAAGAAATATACAATGTTGTGGATTTACCTGGTACTTATAGTTTAGGAGCCTTTTCAGAAGATGAAATAGTTGCAAGGAATTTCATCCTGAAAGGAAATCCAAACGTAGTTATCAACGTAATAGATGCCACCAATATTGAAAGAAATCTATATTTAACTACTCAATTGTTAGAGATGGGAGCTAAAGTTGTAGTTGCGTTAAATATGATAGATGAAGCAGAAGAAAAAGATATTAAATTCGATATCAATTCCCTTTCCAAAAAATTAGGGGCTCCTGTTGTTCCAACTATTGCCTCTAAAGGGAAAGGCATAAATGAACTTATCAAGAAATCTATTGAATTGATTGAACAAGATGTAGACTTTAAGGCTAATATAAGCTATGGAGAAAATATTGATGGAAAAATAGAGAAACTAAAAAGATTTTTAAATAATAAAGATTTGGGATATCCATCTCAATGGATTGCTATAAAACTCCTTGAAGGAGATCAATATATATATGATCTAGTGAAGAATAATAAGGATTTAAATTCCTCAAAGGAGCTTAAAGATGCTCTTTATAGTATAAAGGACAATACTGAGGATTATGAATTAGAGATTATAGATAAGAGATATGAATTTGTAAATAGCATTACAAATTCAAGCGTAAAAAGACCTGAAGAAGCAATAGAGACTATGACCGATAAAATCGATAAGGTAGTTACTCATAAATACCTTGGGCTGCCAATATTTGCATTGATTATGTTTGTAGTATTCCAATTGACCTTTACTATTGGAGAAGATCTACTTGGCGGTCTTATGGCTAAAGGCATTGAGTCCCTAGGTGGTGTTATAGAAAACTATATGATCAACATAAATTCTCCCGATTGGATAATCTCCTTTGTTACAGATGGAATCATCAGCGGAGTTGGAGCCGTTGTAGAGTTTGTTCCATTAATAGTAGTCTTATATATGCTAATGGGAATTTTAGAGGATAGCGGTTATATGGCTAGAGCAGCTTATATAATGGATAATATAATGAGGGCATTAGGACTACAAGGTAAAACCTTTATATCCATGATAGTGGGTTTCGGCTGTAATGTACCTGGGGTAATGGCAACTAGAACTTTAGAAAACAAAAAAGATAGAATGATTGCTACTCTAATAAATCCATTTATGTCCTGTGGTGCCAGGATTCCAATTTATTTAATGTTTATTGCAGCATTTTTCCCCAATAATGGAGGTATCGTCTTGTTTTCCCTTTATCTTTTAGGAATAGTAGTAGCCTTATTTATGGGTAAAGTATTTAGTAAAACTCTATTTAAAGGTGAATCTTCTTATTTCATTATGGAGCTTCCTACTTATAGATTACCTACTTTGAGGAATGTTTTAAGAAATATGTGGGATAATGTATCTGGATTCTTAAAAAGAGCTGGAACTACTATATTTGTTGTGGTTACAATACTATGGGTTTTAGCTGTACTACCTTTCGGTGTAGAACCTTATAGTAAAGGCAGTATATTAGGAGGAATCGGTTCGCTCATAGCTCCAATATTTAAACCTGCTGGATTTGGTACATGGCAGGCAGCTGTTGGACTATTTTCTGGTATAGCTGCTAAGGAAGCTGTAGTAGCTACTTTAGGTATGGTGTATGCTGGTGTAGGCGAAGGAACAGAGTTAGTAACTGCAATACAAAATGCATTTACTCCCCTATCTGCTGCATCCTTCATGGTTATGACCTTGTTGTATACTCCTTGTGCTGCAACTATAGCTACCATAAACAAAGAAACCAATTCATCTAAATGGGCAATATTTACCGTAGTATATACCTTTATAATAGGATGGATAGGAGCAGTTTTAGTATTTCAGATTGGTAAACTTTTAGGCTTTAGTTAATCTCTTGGGGGTGATTTTTTGTTAAAAGAAGTATTAATGGAAATTAAAAATTCAAACTATATATCTAAAAGTGATATAGCTTCAAAGCTTAAAATAGACGAACAATTAGTAGAAGATGCCTTTTCCCAACTAAATCGCATGGGTTATATCAAAGAAGATAACAATATAAATAGTTGTAATTGTAAGTGTAGTGGCTGCTCCCTTGCTAAATCTTGTAATAAAGTTCCTATAAAGACCATAAGCATTACGAAAAAAGGAGAAAAACTACTACAGAAGTAATTCCTCTATGACATAGAAAGGCAAAGTGGAGCCATCTAGGATTCCCTTTGCCTTTTCAAATTTATATGTTTAATTTTATAAACATGGGTATATATAATATATACCATAATAAGACTAGGAAATTTTTAGAATTTTCCAAAAACCACTTTACAAGTACTTTAATATGGTATATAATCAAAGCAAATAGAACTAATAGTTATTTTCAACCTATTCGCCACCATATCAAAATAGCGAAAACTAAGCCTTGATGTTGATATGGTTATTAAAACAATAAGTTCTCATCAAGAACTAAAATTGGTATTTAACATTAAACACTAACCGTCTATAGGGCGGAATTAGCTAGTAATTTTGAGAAGTTAAAATAAAAAAAGGAGTTAATGTAAAAAATAAAGGTCAAGTTCTTTTCAAGTAGTAGGGCATTTGACAGTTAGGAGAGTTATAGAGAATTGCAGTCTAAAAGTAATACAAATGTTAAAGGTTGGAATAACTATAGATGGTTCTATTTTATATGACGGAGGGTATAATGTGAATGATATCCCTCCGTCTATTATTTTTTGTCCTACTAGTTATTTTTAAAATTAGTATGTTATGTTGAATTTTCTTTATTTAGGGAATATAATTAATGTAATGTCCATGTTAAACGATTAAGATAAAAGGAGATTTTGATAATGACCAATATTGATTGGAAAGAAAAGAAAAACCTTACCATGTTAGCGGATTTTTATGAATTCACAATGGCTAGCGGTTATTTTGAGAATGGTATGAAAGATAAAATTAGCTATTTCGATATGTTTTTTAGATCCATTCCTGATAACGGTGGATATGCCATAATGGCTGGAGTAGAACAGCTTATCGGATATCTAAAACATCTAAAGTTTTATGATGAAGATATTGAATATTTTAGATCTAAAAATATATTCAGTGAAGAATTTCTAGAATACCTAAAAAATTTTGAATTCCAATGTGATGTATGGGCTATCCCTGAAGGGACTCCAATATTTCCTGGAGAGCCTATAGTCATAGTGAGAGGTCCTATAATTCAAGCTCAAATAATTGAAACCATGGTCTTACTTACCGTCAATCATCAATCCCTTATTGCAACAAAAGCTAATAGAATCGTTAGAGCTGCTAATGGTAGACCTGTCATGGAATTTGGCTCAAGGAGAGCTCAAGGCTATGAAGGTGCAATATTAGGTGCAAGGGCGGCATATATTGGTGGAGCTATTGGTACCGCTTGTACCATTGTAGATAGGGACTTCAACATTCCTGCACTAGGCACTATGGCTCATAGCTGGATTCAAATTTTCCCAACGGAATTAGAAGCCTTTAGAGCCTATGCTAAACTTTATCCCGACAACTGTGTACTATTAGTAGACACGTACAATGTTTTAAAATCTGGAGTTCCTAATGCTATCAAAATATTTAATGAAGAAATAATACCTAGAGGATTCAGACCTAAAGGCATAAGGATTGATAGTGGAGATATTGCCTATCTGTCTAAGGAAGCAAGAAAGATGCTAGATGAAGCTGGATTTGAGGATTGTCCAATTGTAGCTTCTAGCAGTTTAGACGAGTACGTAATAAGGGATTTATTAACTCAAGGAGCAAAAATAGATTCCTTTGGTGTAGGAGAAAGGCTCATTACAGCTAGATCAGAACCCGTCTTTGGTGGTGTATATAAATTGACTGCTGTTGAAAGAGATGGAAAAATTATTCCTAAGATTAAAGTTAGTGAGAATGTAGGAAAGATTACTACTCCCGGCTTTAAACAGCTATATAGATTATTTGATAAAAACACTGGAAAAGCTATTGCAGATGTGGTAACTTTACACGATGAAGAAATCGATGAAACTAAACCTTACGAAATATTCCATCCTCTTTTTACTTGGAAGAGGAAAACCTTAACCAACTTCCATGCCAAGAAACTATTAGTTAAGATATTTGACAAGGGAGAATGTGTTTATGATAATCCACCTATAAATGAAATAAGGGATTACTGCAAAGAACAAATTGACACCCTATGGGATGAAGTCCGTAGGTTTGAAAGCCCTCATGAGTACTTTGTAGACTTGTCCAAACCATTATGGAATATAAAAAATGAATTACTTGAACAACATAAGTAGAAAACAAACCCCAACGGAGAGAATCCTCTCCGCTGGGGTTTTCCTACTATATCCTTTTATATAATCTTTTCATCTCCTGTGCCCTACTTTGACTTACTTCTTCTTTACTATACCTTGTTTCTATATAGATATGCCTTAATCTATCTATTCCCTCTTTGTTAAAGACTTTTTCTGCCTTTATGTTTATATCTAAACTAGTATTCCAATCTTCTATGCCTATTCCCTTCTTTTTAGCTTTAATCATATATTTTTTATAATAGTATCTTATTTGTTCCTTTACTCCTTTTGGTTTAAATATAAGTATTCTGTTCTTGCCTTTATTATTTAAACTAATAAACTCTCTTTCTTCTATATAGGCTTTGCCTTCTTTTCTTCTATTAAATACCTTTTTCCTAAAAAGTCTTTTAACTAAAAAAATTATAAATATAATGATGGCTAACTTGGAAACTACAGATATCAAGCTTACAAGCCAAGAAGGAAGACTTGGATCTTCTTGTACCAATTTTGAAAAATCTAATATTTCATTAGCTCCTTCATCTAATGGACGTGTCATATTCTCGGCTTGTAAATTTATAATAAATTCTATTAAATAATTTACTAGATTCACCAAATATACCATAGGCCAATAGAGTATTTTAAAAATTATATTTACAACTAATATATATAAGTTCTTTATTCCCATAAAAAGAACATTCTTTAGCTTATCCATACTAAATATTAAAGAAAATATAGTTATAAATAAAACATAGTTTAAATTACTTTTATTTAATCTTTTTATATCTGAATCATATTCTAAATGTCTTAGACTCCTCAAAAATATAATTGTAGAAATAAAATATATTATCATAAAAGTAGTATATCTTAGCCTCGTCATATAGGTACCCTTTAAAATAAAGGACAGAAGAATGATGACTAAAAAAAATATTAGTTTTTTTTGAAAATCTCCTTTTATAAAGTTAAATCCAACTTCTCCAAAATATTGAAATATATAATAATATATATAGATAGCGGTTACAGATAAGAATATTATATCTAAGATAGTATGGTACCTAATGACTGGTAAAAACATTAATATCCCAATATACAAATACTTTCTATTCTTATTCTTTAGTGAGACTAACAAATATGATACTAAAAGAGTCCACAGAAATATAATCATAAAATTACTTATAGTTGCCTTCTGCACTACAAAGGTCAATAGACTAAATATAAAAGAAACTAAACTTATTAGCTCTATTAAAATTAATCCCTTCATGAAATTCTCCTTATATATTTTATGATTGACGAATCTAGCTTATCCAATTTTTCTTCTTCCAAGGATATTAGGATAAGCTTATTGCCATTGGTTATTAATTTATTCAATGGCTCTATATAGGGATCAAATATTCTAGGAGTAACAAGGATAAAAGTAGTAAAGTTCTCTCTTCTATTAAAAATATCATCTATTAAATCCTCAAATTTGATCGCCACTCCATAGGACACTTTTCCCAAAGCATTTAGTGTACTATTATAATAGTTAACTCCTCCTGCATGAAAATTTTCTATCATATTATGTTCACCATAGGAATTAGTAATAAAATTATAGGGAATCTTATTATGCTCTAATTCTTCCACTAAGCCCCTACATAGGGAAATACAATCTTCAATTTTATCTTTATCAACATTTACCCAAAAAGGTTTACTACATTCCACATTCAGAATAATCTTCACATCGTTATCTGTAGTAAAATCAAAATTTTTTACCATTAAACTATTATATTTTAAGGAAGAAGGCCAATGGATATGTTTTTCTGGTTCATTACCAGTATATTCTCTTATCCCAGTAGTCATCAGCGGATCATCTATTATCCATCTTATAACAGAAATATCTCCATAATAATTACCAAAGGGCATTAAATCTTCATCTAAATCTATTTTCTTAGGCAATACAACTAATTCCTGTAGATAATCTACATCTTTCTGAGAGGTCTTGAACCCTATAAAGTCTCCAGCCTCTAGCCTTGCACTTCTAAATATGTAATGACCTCTTTCACTTCCAGAAACTGAGTAGGTTCTTTTTACCCTTTGATATGGCATAATAAACAAAGTGATAATATGATCGAAACAATCCCCTATTCTATCACAATTAGATTTCATTTTGTAATTTAAACTTAAAGGAAATTTTTCTGTTATCTTTAAAAAAGCCACTGGAAAAAATTTTCGATTTTCTATAGTTGCTATGATTTCAAATTCTTCCCCTATTTCTACCATATTTTTAGACAAGCTTCTTATATAGCTAACTCCCTCTAACCCATGTTTCACAGTAAGCCAATTAAATATAAATGTTAAAGCTACTAGAATAATAAAGAACCAAAGCATATTTAAATCCTTTCTAAAGGTACTTTTACCTTTTTAAGTATCTCTTCTATTATACTTATATTTTTATCCATATTATTCATTTGTTTGCCAATAATTCTATGATTTAATACATTTGGTGCCATAGCCTTAACATCTTCAGGTATTATGTAATTCCTTCCGTTTATAGCAGCATAAGATTGACAAGCTTTAAAGAGAGCTATAGTTCCCCTAGGACTTACCCCCAATTGTAAATTATCCATAGTTCTCGTTTCAAATACAACATCGACAATATAGTCCATTACATCTTCAGAGCAGCTAACTTTAGATACATTTTCAAATAGATTTTCCAACTCTTCCATTCCCATAATACACTCCATTTTCTTTAAAGGATCCTCTATATTCTTGTTTATTATCTGCTTTTCTTCTTCTCTACTAGGATACCCTATACTTATCCTCATAAAAAATCTATCCAATTGAGCTTCTGGCAAAGGAAAAGTCCCATAAGATTCTATAGGATTTTGAGTGGCTAATACCATAAAAGGTCTTTTAAGAAATCTTGTTTCTCCATCTACTGTAATCTGTTTTTCCTCCATGGCTTCTAAAAGACTTGACTGAGTTCTTGGTGTGGCTCTATTTATCTCATCAGCTAATACAATACTTGAAAATAAAGGACCCTGTCTAAATTGGAAATTTTCTGACCTTTGATTGTAATAGTTTATTCCCGTAATATCCGAAGGCAGTAAATCTGGAGTAAATTGAATCCTTTTATAAGGTATTCCTAAGGTTTTAGAAAAAGCTTTTACCATCATAGTTTTACCCATTCCCGGTATATCTTCAAGTAAGATATGTCCTTCCGACAAAAAAGATACTATTAAAAGTTCAATTATTTTTTCTTTTCCTACTATTACCTTGGATACATTAGATATTATCTTATCCTTAAATTGTACAAATCTATCCATCAATATCCCCCTAGATAATTATATAATATTATAATTGAAAAATGAACAAGGCTAACTCCAATAAAGTCATCTTTTTTAAAAAATATGGCAGTAGATTTGTCTACTGCCATATTTAAAAAAGGAAGTCTATAAGCTTAACCCTTTTCCAAAAGCTTTTATATTAACTTCATGAACCCTCTCTGGTAAGTTTTCTTTTATCAACTCTATCCAATCTATATTTTCAAGGTCTAATGCTTTTACTAAGCATCCTAGCATGACTATATTTTGGGATCTTACCTCCCCTAATTCTTCTGCAATCTTTTTTGCTTCTATTACCTTTATATTATCTACGCTCTTCTTAAGGGATTCTATAACTCCGTCTGGATATTCAGCTAATCCTGATAATACAGGTAATGGATAAATTTCCTCATCGTTTACTATTAGTGTGCCACTCTTTCTTAATTGACTTATATATCTAGCAGCTTCTAACTTTTCAAAAGCTATTATTACATCTGCTTCTCCCTTATCTATAGAAGGAGAATATACCTTTTCACCAAATCTTATCTGAGTAGTAACACTTCCACCTCTCTGTGACATTCCATGGATCTCCGACATCTTAACATCGTATCCTTCCTTAACCAATCCTTGGGAAAGAATTTTCGATACAAGGATAGTCCCTTGACCTCCTACTCCTACTAAAAGTAAAGATTTAACCACAGGATCACCTACTTTCTCCGTTAAATTCTATAGCATTAAATGGACAAACTTGAAGACATACTGTACAGCCATTACATTGATTGTCTATGCTTACTACATTGTCCTTAAATGAAATTGCTGGACAACCAATTCGCAAACAAGTTTTACATTTCCTGCATTTATCTTGATCTATTTCACAATGAAGTCCTCTTCTCTCTCTTTGAATATCCTTTATTAGTGCACAAGGTTGTTTTGTAATTATTACAAATAACTCTTCCGATTCATAAGCCTCTTTTACCGCTTTATTGGTTTCATCTAAATCATAAGGGTCTATCACCCTAATATTTTCTTCTTTAACTCCTACAGCTTTCACGATGGATTCAATATCCACCATCGGTGTTTCTTGACCTACTATATTCTTGCCTGTACCTGGATTTTCTTGATGACCAGTCATAGCAGTTATTCTATTGTCCAATATTACAATGACCATATTGGTACCGTTATAGACTGCATCTATTAATCCTGTAATACCTGAATGGAAAAATGTTGAGTCCCCAATAAATCCAAATACCTTTTTGTCTCTATCTGCCATTTGATTTACTCTATCAAATCCTATACCTGCTGTTATGCCTGCTCCCATACATATGCTGATATCCCCTACGCCTAATGGTGGTGCCATCCCTAATGTATAGCAGCCAATATCCGATGTTGAAATTATCTTGTCTTTATACTTACTTACCGCATAGAATATTCCCCTATGAGGACACCCCGCACATAATGCAGGAGGTCTTGCTGGTACATTGATATCTACTTCATAGCTTTCTTTTTCTTCTTCTTTTAATATGGCTTGTCTAATAATCCCAGGACTTAGTTCTCCACATATTGGGATAAGTTCTTTTCCTATACATTCTATACCCATGGCCTTTACAAAGCTTTCAATATAGGGATCGTTTTCTTCAATTATATACAATGTCTCTACTTCATCTGCAAATTCTCTTATTAACCTATCAGGTAGAGGATAGCTAAATCCAATCTTTAAGTACGATGCCTTATCTCCAAATACTTCTTTAGCATGAAGATAAGAAATACCACTTGTGATGATTCCAACTTTTTTATCTCCCCATTCAATCCTATTTAATGGAGTTGTATTTGAATATTTTCTTAACCTTGGAAGTCTTTCGTTTTCTATTTCTACATGTTTTACCTTTGAATTAGCAGGAACCATTATATACTTTTTAATATCCTTTGTATATTCCTTGATAGTTGCTTCTTTTCTTTCTTCTAACTCTACTATTCCTTTACTGTGACAAACCCTTGTAGTAACTCTAAATATCACTGGAGTATCATAGGTTTCGCTAATTTCAAATGCATGTTTAATAAAATCTTTACACTCCTTACTATCTGCTGGTTCTACCATAGCTACTTTAGCATGTGGAGCATACAGTCTGTTGTCCTGCTCGTTTTGTGAACTATGCATACCGGGTTCATCGGCAGTTATTATAACTAGTCCACCATTTACACCTTCATATGCCATAGTAAACATTGGGTCTGCAGCTACGTTTAATCCTACATGCTTCATGGCTACCAAAGATCTAGCTCCAGCAATAGATGCTCCGCTAGCCACCTCTAAGGCTACCTTTTCATTTGTAGACCATTCTGAGCGTATTTCTTCGTATTGGGAAACGTTTTCCAAGATTTCAGTACTTGGTGTTCCCGGATAAGCACAGGCTATTAAACAGCCTGCTTCATAGGCTCCTCTTGCAATAGCCTCGTTGCCTGTTAAAAGCTTTTTCATGTGCCTTTCCTCCTATCTTTATACTCTCATTATATATATATATCATTATATCAAATATATTGGCGATATTATAATAAAATGAAAAATATTTATAAAATATAGTATATATTTTGAAAATATACATAAATATATTAACTTTATTAAGTAGTGCTTTAAATGGATATAGTGCCTTGATTATATTCAAAAATAAAAAGTGCTTAGGAGTCTACTTCTCAATGAAAGTCAGTTCCTAAGCACAGACAAGTCTCTACACAACTTATTCTATAGAGATTCTATTTCTCTTTGGAGGATTTGATTCCCTTTTAGGTAATTTTATATTTAATATGCCATTTTCAAATTTAGCCTTTATATTCTCTTGATCTACATCCTCCACATTGAAAGATCTTTTGAAGGATCCAAATCTTCTTTCACGTCTAATGTAATTTTCTTTTTCTTCGTTTACTTCTTCTTTTCTTTCTACGGCTATAGTTAAAATATCATCATTTATTTCTACATATATATCATCTTTATTTACTCCGGGAATCTCAGCTTCTACTAAGTATTCCTCATCATTTTCTTTAACATCTACTCTTAATGGATATGAGGATTTATCTCCAAATTCCTCTAACATAGCATCAAACATCCTGTCAAAATCTCTTTCAAATATTTTTGGCATCTCTCTTTGCCATCCTCTATAAGGTGTGATTCCAAACATAATATCAACCTCCTATAAAATTAACTTTGACTTACTTTGACCTTCAATATAAATATACTACCTATTACATTATTATTCAAATATCATATATTATGTTAACCTCTTTTCTATTCAAGTTACCTTGACCTTTCTTGACCTTCCTTTATTTTTCTTATCCAATCTATATATTTTAAATTAAAAAGGAGAGAATATATTCTCTCCTTTTTAATTTACCATTTCAGCCTTCTTCTCTTTTTCTTTTACTTCCCAATGAATTACAAAACTTATGATAATCCTTAATATGGTTATAGCTGAAAGGATTAAAAATTCATCTAAAGTTCTAACTATTACGGTCTTCAATATTTCAGCTGCTAGTTTAAACTCTAAACTCAAAGCTAAAGCCTTTGCTAAATCCAATTTTATCTCATCGTCGCCAAAATCGAATCCACCTTTTATAAATCCAAAAAGTGCTCTAATTGAAGCTAATGTAATGATGAATACGCCAATTGCTTCTAATGCCCCTGTTATATAAGGTATGATTGTCTCTAAAAACAATTCAATTTCCATACCCCATCCTCCTCTTTAGTTTTTACCTTTTTGTAGATGAACTATACAGTATAGTTCATCTTACTAATATACTTAAATCCATCCTCATTTACGGTTATTATATTGACGCTACCATTTTCCGATTTAAATTTAAAAAAGTATTCCACATTGTCAAAAATCCAACTTAAAGCAATTCTTATAGCTCCATCATGGCATACTAAAAGCACATCTTTATCTTTTTTGGATATCTCTTCTAAAAAAGATGTAATTCTCTTATAGGCTAATTTTACGCTTTCCCCTTCTGGAGTTACATAGTTGATATAGTCCTCAGCCCACATCTTAGTTTCCTCTGAGAATTCTTGTTTTATCTCTTCATAGGTTTTTCCTTCAAATAGTCCAAAATCAACTTCTTTAATCCTTTCTTCCACTTCCCCATCTAAACCTAATATCTCCATAGTTTCTATAGCTCTATTAAGAGGGCTTACATATACCTTATCAAAGGATAGACTTTCTACAAAAGGTCTTATCTTTTCAATCTGCTTTCTACCCTTGTTCGTTAAATGAGTATCTTTTCTACTAAAATTTTTAAGTACATTTTCTTCTGTTTCCCCATGGCGTACTAAGATTATATCCACCTTATCACCCCCATGAACGTTATTAATGATACTATTTCACCTAGTTCTATAGTCGCTCCATATACATCTCCCGTAAAACCATCTATCTTCTTATAGGTTACTCTAGTAATTATTTCTCCCATTATAAAAGAGAACAATAAAGGAATTAAATACTTAGGGTCTAATAATATGAGAATTAATACATATATAATGCCCCCAAATAGAGCATATCTTTGAGGATTACTGCTATGAAACATATCCCCTAATCCATTTTTTCTGCTAACCTTTTTAACTGACATTATATAGGATATTACAACGCGGCTATTTCCATAGGATAATGCCAATATAAATGGAATATTTCCTTCTAAGCTGGATAGGATAATGTATTTCATAAGGATATCCAATATTATAGCTATTACCCCAAAAGCACCAATTCTGCTGTCCTTCATTATTTCAAGTATCCTTTCCTTATCTCTATAGGAATAGAAACCGTCAGCAGTATCCGATAATCCATCTAAGTGTAGACCTCCTGTTACAATTATCATGGAGAGTACGGCAAAAAAGGAACCCATTTCTTTATTTAGATAACCAAATATACAATAGGTTAATCCTCCAATTCCTCCAATAATAATGCCTACCAATGGAAAAAAGAAAATGCTCTTTGAAAGATTTCTATCGTTAAAATCAACCTGCTTTTTTATAGGCAGCCTCGTTAAAAACTGAATAGCCAATATTAAACCATCTATCACTTTATCTTCACTGGTATGCCACAACATACCAAATAAACCTCATGAGATATAGCCCCTATCCTTTGGTTTACCCTTCCTTGAATATCTCTAAACACTCTACATATATGATTATCTGGCACTAATGAATATCCCACTTCATTGGTAACTAGTACTAGATTATATCCCTTGCTCTCGATATCCTTTATAAGGGAATATAACTCATCATATATTCTATTCTCTACCCTATTTTGTAAATCATCATCGATATATTCCATATCCTTTGTCATATCAAACATGATATTAGATGAAAGAACAGTCATACAATCTAATAGATAGTTTCTCTCTTCTCCTACTGCCTCTATAAGATTATAATTTCCTTCATAGGTTCTCCAAAAAATAGGTCTTCTTTCCCTATGGTGTTTAACTCTATTTTCCATCTCCTTATCAAAAACTTTAGATGTAGCAATATATACTACGTCCTTTTTATCTTTATATAGGTTCTCTGCAAAGGTACTTTTGCCACTCCTTGCCCCACCTGTAACTAAAGTTATCATTTTATCACCTAATTTAATTTTTATCCTCTCTAATGTCCACTAATACTTCACTATTGATAGATGCTTCCTCAAAGGTTGCCATATTATCCATAATACATAGGGCTGCATCTATTATTTGGAATGCTAATGGACAGCCTGAACCTTCACCTAATCTCATTTCTAAATTTAGCATAGGTGTAAGCCCTAATTCCTTAGCCATATATACGGCTCCTGGTTCCTTTGATAGATGAGAAGGGAATATGTATTCCTTTACTAATGGATTTAATTTAACTGCACAAAGAGCCGATGCTGAAGATATAAATCCATCTATAACTATAGGTTTTTTATTCTTAGCCGCAGATAAAAACAATCCGCACATGCCAGCAATGTCAAATCCACCAACCTTAGATATTACATCTACTGGATCCTCTTTGTTTGGCTTATTTATTTCCAACCCTTTATCTATAGTTTCTTGCTTAAATCTATATTGTTCCTCTGTAAGCCCTGCTCCTTTTCCACTGGTTATTTCAGAACCAAATCCTGTGAAAGCACTAAGTACTGCTGCAGATGTAGTAGTATTTCCTATTCCTAACTCTCCAGTACCTAAAATATCGTAACCTTCTTTAAATAGACTATCTCCTACTTCTATACCAGCTTCAATAGCCTTTACTGCTTCATCATAAGTCATACTTGGTCCCTTTGTAAAATTACTAGTTCCATAGTTTACTTTTTTGTCTATTATTTGTGGATGAGATATATCTCCCTTCAATCCTATATCTACTATAGTTAAATCCGTATTGGTCATCTTGGATAATACAGAAACTCCTGTAAGGCCTTTCGCCATGTTTTCAGTTAAAACCATAGTAAATACTTGAGGGCAAGCACTTACTCCTTCTTCTACTACTCCATTGTCTGCACACATAACTACAATATTCCTTTTTTCTATTTTGTTATGGATATTGCCAGTAATGCCAGCCATCTTTATTACTATTTCTTCTAATTGGCCTAGGCTTCCAATGGGTTTTGCTAAACTATCTAGTCTTTTCTTTGCTTCTTCTTTAGCCCCTTCATCTGGTGATGATATGGACTTTAAGGTTTCTTTTAATAGTTCCATATTTATCCCTTCCTTATAATGATTTTTGTCATACATTTATTCTATCAAAAATATAGGGACTTTTGTAAAAAGCATCATAAAAAAACTAAGCAGAAAAAATTCTCTGCTCAGTTTTTACTATCCTAATATTCCAATGCTCGCTAAAAATACAATTATTATGGCTATTGGAGAAATATATCTTGCTACAAAATAGTAGGTCCTCATATAGTTAGATTCTATCATACCACCGTTGGTAAGCTGTTCTTCTATTATCTTTTTATTTAATTTCCAGCCCACAAATATTATAGTTATTAAAGAGCCTATAGTCATAAAGTAATTGGCAGTAAGCTTATCTAAAAAGTCTAAGAAGTTGTTACCAAAAAATGATATATCTTTAAGAGGACCATTAGATAATGAGGCAAATACACCTACTATAAATATTAATATAGTGGATATAATAGCTGCCTTCTTCCTGCTAAGTTTAAATTTATCTATTCCGAAAGATACTACAGCTTCTAACATGGATATAGTACTCGTAATGGCAGCCAATGTTAATAATAAGAAAAACAATACTGCAAATATATAGCCTCCAGAAATTTGAGGAAATACATTTGGTAAAGTTACAAATACTAACCCTGGTCCGCTATTTGGTTCTATACCAAAGGCAAATACTACAGGAAATATAGCTATACCAGCTAATATAGCAATTAGAGTGTCTGCTAAGGCAATACTCAATGCAGAAGTGCCCAACTTTTCATTTCCCTTAATATATGAGCCATAGGTAATCATAGTCCCTGCTCCTAGACTTAAAGAGAAAAATGAATGACCTAATGCATCTAGGATTACCTTCCCATTCACTTTTGAAAAGTCTGGTTTAAATAAGAAATCTAAACCCATCTTTCCACCAGGCAAAGTGATAGCCCTTATATCTAAAATAATAATAATAACTATTAATGCTGGAACTAAAAAAGAGGAATATTTTTCAATACCTTTTTCTATTCCATTGGCTACAATATAGCAAGTTAGTCCTAAAATAATAAATTGCCAAAATATAGTCCTTTTAGGATCAGCGATAAAATTTTCAAACATAGCCCCTATTTCAGCAACATCTTTTCCTACAAATTGATTTCCTATGGCTTTTGTCAAATATTCTAATGTCCACCCAGCAATTACGCTATAGAAGGCTAAAATTAAAAATGCCGACATTATCCCTAAAATACCAGATATATACCATTTGCCTTGAGGTGCTAGACTTTTAAAGGAATCAATAGGATTTGTTTTTCCTTTTCTTCCTATAACAAACTCTGATAATAATACAGGTAATCCAATAATAGCCACACAGATTAAATAAACTAATATAAATGCTGCCCCACCATTCATACCAGTAATGTAAGGGAATCTCCAAATGTTACCTAATCCTACTGCTGAACCAACTGCTGCTGCAAATACTCCGAAACTACTTTTAAAACTTTCTCTTTTTCCCATTTAATCTCTCCTTTCTTTTGAAAGATAAACGGGACGGAATGTTATCCGTCCCATTAGTTTAAACTATGCCCATCTCTGATATATTCCTGATAGAAAAACTATCAATATTGCTGCTGGGGATATTATTCTAAATAAGAAAGATAGTACTTTTATATATTTTACTTGATAAGTTCCATTATTAGTAAGTTGATTTTCTACTATTTTTTTATCTAATCTCCAGCCAACAAATATGGAGCTAATAAAAGCTGATATAGGTAAGAAGAAATCAGCAGTTACATTATCTAGAAAATCAAATAGATTGTACCCATGTAGAGTAAAACCAGATAGAGAACCATTTGATAAAGATGCAAATATACCTAATACTATAATAAGAGTTGCAGTTATTATAGTAGCTTTAACTCGCTTCATATCAAATCTCTTAATTACATAAGCTACTACTGCCTCTAATAGGGATATAGTGGAAGTTAAAGCTGCTAAAGCTAGCAATGCAAAGAACATAATAGAAAAGAAATATCCTCCAGGCATTTGACCAAATATATTAGGCAAAGTGATAAATACCAACCCTGCTCCACTATTAGGGGCAATTCCAAATGCAAATACTACTGGAAATATAGCTATACCTGCTAACAATGCAATTAAAGTATCTGCAATACTTACCTTTAAAGCAGTCTTACCTAGCTTTTCTTCTTTTTGAATATATGCACCATAAGTTATCATAATACCCATACCTAAACTTAAAGAGAAAAACGCATGACCTAATGCAGCTAAAACTCCTTCTCTTGTCAACTTTGAAAAATCTGGTTTAAATAAAAATTCTAAGCCCATATTCCCACCTGGCAGTGTAACAGCTTTAATATCTAATATTATGATTATAAATAATAATAATGGCACTAATATTTTAGCAAACTTTTCAATACCCTTTTCTATACCTGCCGCTACTATATAAGCTGTAATTGCCATAAATACTACCAGCCACATAATTGGCCTTATAGGATCAGATATAAATTCTAAAAAATAATTTTCAACCTGAGAAGCATCCATGCCTGCAAATCTATTAGCTGCTGCACTTACTATATATTCTAAAGTCCAGCCAGCTACAACTCCATAAAATGCAAGAATCAAAAATGCTGCTGCCACTCCAAGAACACCAGATATATACCATTTGCTCTTTGGTGCCAATTTTTTATATGAACCTATAGCATCCTTTTGTCCTTCTCTACCAATTATAAATTCAGCAGTCATAACGGGAATACCTATTATTGCAACACAGATTAAATAAACGACTAAGAATGCTCCTCCTCCATATAAACCAGTAATATACGGAAACCTCCATATATTACCTAGTCCTACTGCTGAACCTACAGCTGCAGCTAATAAACCAAAACTACTCTGAAATCCTTCTTTCTTATTGACTTCTGGTTGACTATTCATTCGATTCCCCCCTCATTTTATTAAGAATATAACCCTTTTTATATTAAATGTCAAGGAATTTTCTGAATAGTCCAAATTTTAACAATCTTTGGTAAGGCTATTATTATGCTTTTTATTACTTTAACGCATTGGCGTCCAAAAATCAATAACTTTTTATACTTAAAATACAAAAAATTAGAGCCTAATATCTGCTAGGCTCTAATTTTAATCGTCGGGCATATTCTACCACTTTTTTGAAATATAAAAATTTACTAATAATAGCCTTTATAAAACACCAAAAAATACGCCAATAATTGAAGTAATAATTAAACAAATTAAAATTGTTGTGGTTTTTACATCTTTACCAAGTAGATAATACATTATACCGAATACACCCAATGGTAAAAGTCCTGGCATGATTTCATCTAGATACTGTTGAATAGGTTGTGCAAAATCTCCACTACCAACAGTCATTGGAATTTCAATATATATCATAGAAGCTACCATTCCACCAATTACTATTAATCCAAGTATGGAAGCTGCTTGGGTTACCTTTTCCATTACTCCACTACTTCCAACGGTTTTCAAAAATTGAGTTCCAAATTTAAATCCTCGTTTTAAACATATATGTCTTAAAGCAAAACATGGAACGTTTACAATTAAAAAGAATAATATTGGTCCTAATATATTTCCATTTTGTGAAAAAGAAATAGCAATTCCAGCTGCAATAATCCTCAATGTGCCCCAAATTAATGAATCACCAATGGCAGCCATTGGACCCATCAATGAAGCTTTAACAGCATTAATTGAAGATTCATCAAAATCATCTTCTAAAGCATTTTGTTCCTCCATAGCTCCCAAAATACCTACTAATAGAGTACAAAGATGAGGTGTAGTTGAAAAAAATTCCAAGTGTCTTTGTAGAGCTTTACTTATATCCTCTTTACTCTTATATACACGTCTAATAATTGGAATCATCATATATGCAAAGGCTAAATTTTGCATTCTCTCATAGTTCCATGATGCATCCAGTGTGCAGGAACGCATAAAACATTTTCTCATATCGCCTTTAGTAATTGTCGTTTGTTCATTAGAATTCGTTGTCATCTATCATCCCTCCTCCATTATTTTCTCTAGTTACAGTTAATATTGCAATTATTACTCCAAACAATGCAATACCTAACAATGGTACCTTTAAATAAGCTGCTAATAAAAATCCTAAAAAGAAATATAGAACAGTCCTTTTAGAAATTAACATTCTTGCTAACATGGCAAATCCAATAGCTGGTAATAATCCAGTTGCAACGTTTAATCCATCGATAACAAATTCAGGAATGAAACTTAATACCTTTTCTATTACTGGAACTCCTAAATAAAATCCTAATCCAACTAAAATTGATAAGCCCAATTTTGTTACTATAACAGCCGTTATATGCATACGTTCTACACCTTTGATATCTCCATTTAGTGCATACTTATCTGCTTTAGCACAAAGTGAAGGAATGAAAAAAGTCATAAATGCATTGTCAATAATTAATACTAAAGTTGCAATTGGAACAGCTAAAGCAACTGCTGCTGCAACTTCTTGTCCTGTAGAAATAACAAATGCTGCTCCAATAATTGTACCAGATACCATATCTGGAGGGTTACTTGCTCCTATTGGGAAAGCACCCATCCATACTAATTCTAATGTTGCTCCGACCATAATACCAGTTTTCAAATCTCCTAAAACAAGACCTACTAATGGTGCAATTATAATTGGTCTATTATGCATCGTACTTCCCACAAAAGAGTGCATATATCCAAAAAATGCAATTAGCACTATCATAACTGTTTTAAAAAGCATGGAACTCATAGCAATTAACCTCCTTTTTAAATTAAATTCATTATATTTTCCTTTTTATCATTAGGTACTAATCTAATTTCTAGTTCAATCCCTTTTTGATCTAATTCTTTAAGCATCTTTACATCTTCTTCTCCAATGTGAACTGCTTTTGAAACTTGCTTTTTATTAGGATCATTTTTCATTCCGCCTAAATTAATACTCTTAATTGCATCTACTTTTTGAGCTAATCTATAAGCATCTTCGATGGACTCAACTACGATGAATAGCTTATATTTATCGGTAGAACCACTATTAAGTGCAGTAATTGAATCTTCAACGGTTTTTATAACCAACTTTATTCCACTTGGTTTTGCCATCTTCATAGCCATCATCTTTAATTCATCTTTAGGAAGAGTATCACTTGCAATTAAAATACAGTTTGCTTCCAAATCCTTTGTCCAAGAAAAAGCCACTTGTCCATGTAATAAACGATGATCTACCCTTAATAACTTAATCATACTTATCCAATCTTTCTCTATCTTAATTTAGATACTGTTTCCATGAATTCCTTTACATGTTCGCCACTAACATCACCAGTATCCTTATAGGTATCTTTAAAATAACTTCCTACTACTGCTCCATCTACAACTTCAAATTGAGCTTTACAGTTTTCACTTGTCACCCCTGCACCAACTACTAATGGGAAATCACCAATAATCCTTCTAAATTCATTGATCTTTTCCATAGAGGTTTCCTGTCCAGTTGCATCTTGAGTAACCACTATAGCATCACAACGAGTTATACCAATCTTTAAGTCTTCTTCTAAACTTCTTCCTGATTTATAAGGTTGATACTTAAATCTAACTCCACCTAAAACACATGCGTTGCATTCAGCCCTATTTTTCATCATGAATTTATGAAATTCTTCATCCTCATCTACAGGTAGATGTCCTGCAACTGAATCCAATTGAATAAACTTTGCATCATATTTTTTTGCTAATTCAAATCCTAGTTCATCATTATCTAATAAATTTACCCCGTAGACTATATCATGATGGTTTTCATGTAAATACTTTAACATCATTTCAACATGTTGTTCATTTCCAAAATAATTTTCTACTACTACTGCATCTACTCCATTATCTATATAAATTTGGAGTTCCTTTTTTGCAATTTCAAATACCTTATCATTGGTATCACCTTTTAAATGTAACATTCCTAGTATTGGTTTTTTATTTTTAAATAAACTAAAAAAATCTGTCATTTTATTTCCCTCCTTTAAAAGTCTTCAGCTATAGTTCTTTTTACATCATTAAAACTAACAGAAGTAATGCCTTCTCTAGCATTATCCAGTAACTCATCATTCTTCTCTCTATCAATATCTTGAGTACAGAAGATTACATCTAATACTAAATTCATATTCATCCCAGAAAACAATCTAACATTAGGATACTTTACCAACTGCATAAGTGCTGTATGAACACTGCCACCTTTAATATCTGTGATTAGTATAAATTCCATATCTTCTTGACTTTGTATTTCTTCTTCTAGCTCTTTTGCATAATCACTTGGGCTTTCACCAGGATATAAGCTATAAGTTTTAATATCATCTGCTAAATCTCCAACTATCATCTTTACGGATTTAAGCATACCTGTCGATAATTCTCCATGAGTTGCTAAGATTATTCTTCTCAAATGTTATCAGCCCCTTCCTATCTACTAATTATATAAAGCAAAAAGCGTGCCAACCTATTACTCATTTTAGGTCAACACGCTTTTTTACTAGCTATTTTCAATATAATCGTAAATATATGCTATCTCTTCTATGGTTATTTCGACGCTATAATATTTTTCGACGACGCTAAATGCCTCTTTTACATCTTTAATAAATTCTAATTGATTTTCTTTAAATTCTTCGATATCTACATAATTATCAATTGCTTCCCTCTTGACAAGTCTTTCTATTAAACAGCAAATATGAATATATAATCCAACACATGTATTATTATTTAATTTGATATGAAGTAGTTCTTGTAATCTATCTATTGCCGATGTCACATATTCCAACAATTTATTTGGATTTAATATAGTAAGGTTATTTACGATATTTGATAGACTAAAATTCTTTATAATATTTTGCTTAAAAACTTCTATTTCATCGAGATTCAAATAATCTTCAAAGTAATAATTTAATTCACCCAATGTTTGATTCATTATTAAATCCTCAATGGGTATAAACTTAATTCCTTCAATATTTGGATTCAATGTTCCAACTATACATACTACACAATATTTCTCAAATAAATTATCATTTAAATGCTTTTCAATCAATGTATTATAATTATAAGTCAATACCTTAATTGGAATATTCTTAGGTAAACTATTTTCAATTATTTCTTTTAGCTTTTCAGCCGTTCCTAAACCACTTGCACAGGAACATAAGATTACCTTTTCCCTTGATCGATTGTTTATAATACGGTAATTGCATGTACTAAACTTACTAGCCTCTCTAAAAATTTCATCTAATGGCATATTATTCTTTATTCCATTCCCAATTTCAAGGGCTAATTTAGTTGTAATATTGTTCATAATTCCAATATTTGAATTAATGGATACATTTATTCCTTTATATATTTCTTCCAAAGAACCCATGTCTACAAGGAGTACCAAATCTTCACAATCTCCTATCTTATTTAGGTAATCATTTAGCTTGTTTATGATAGTCTGTGTGGAAACATATAGCGGCATATCAATACTATCGAAAATATATTGGTCTAATAATTTATTAGCAGAATCTGCAATACTGCTAGCAGTAGAATATCCATGGGCAATAATAACTCCTATACGCTTGTTTAAGTTGACTACATGATTCATCATCTTTATATTTAATGTAATAATATTTATCATCATAAAATCTAAATCTATATCTAAAATTCCTTTGATGCTTTCCATAACTTCAGACGCAATAGAATATTCTTGATACAATACATCCTTTAAACAATCATTTAATTTCTTTATCTCTTTAGCATTAAGATTATTCCAATTATTTAGCTCGTATGTTTTTTGTGTATAATCGTAAACATAACTTGAAATTGCAATGATTTCATTATTATTGAATTTGAAACCATATTTTTTTGATATGATCTCAAATATATTTTGGAGCATATTTTGAATAAACCCTCTTTTGGATTGATTATCTGTTTTCTCACTAAATACCACATAATCATAATATTGATTAATCCGAGAGATATCTTCACATAAAAACTGATCTAAAGACATTTTATTGGAATTATAATCTTTGAACTTAGATAATATAAAATCGTATAATTTTATGATTTCTCTTTCATTGCTTATATATTCTTTCAAATCACAAATAGGAATCATCTTCTGATTGTTGTGCATGTTCATCTTGTTTCCAATTTTATTCATGATGATTAAATCTTTAGGTAGATTATAATCATGTATTTCCAGTCGATTGTTGTCCCTATTACATATAAAAAGTGCATTTGCACAGCTTACTTGGATGATATTTTTTAATCCACCAATGTTTCCAATAAATTTGGAATTTAAAAGGGCATTATATACCAAATTGCTGATATAGATGGATTTACCTATTCTTTTCTCTTCTTCTTCAAATAGATGGTGTATAAGCTGTAAACGTTCGTTTATCCCACGTTCCTCTAAAGATGGTATCTTTATATTCATGGGGATACGTCTTAATAAAGTTTTTAACAACACTTCCCTTGGCTTCTCGGTAGTTGCAAAGATTAGACGTACATTAGACTTATACCAATTTTCATTATCTCCAACCATATGATAAATTCCTTTATCCATAAATAGAAACAACTTCTCCTGACATTCTGCATTTAGACAATGAACCTCATCTAAAAATAATACTCCACCTTCTGCAAGTTTAATTAAGCCAAGATTATCCTTATCTGCTCCCGTAAAAGCTCCCTTTTTATGACCAAATAAATTTGCCGTTAATAATTCTGGATTATTTGCATAATCGCTACAATTTAAAATTAAAAACTTCTTATCTTCATAGATTAATCCTTTATTTACAGCATACTCATACATTAATTGTGCCATAAAGCTTTTCCCCGTTCCCGTAGGTCCATATAGTAATATTGGAAGCCCGTTAGGAGGATAGGATATCATTGCCTTACACTGACTTACTGCATTACTTAAACTTTCATTGTATCCAATCAACTTCTCAAAATCATAAACTCTATTTTCAACCAACATCTTATCAAGTTCGCTTTTAGACTTAAATTGAGTTTTAATCAATTTAATGTCATATATTTTCTCAATTGTTTTTATATCAAAGAAAACTACAGGTCGTGTGTTGATCTTTACCAGCTTTCCATCTGCAAACAATTCGTTTAAGTATTGGAATATTAAATTACGACTTAAATTCAATTGCTCACTTATATATACAGAATTAGCATTTTCATTTAAACTATCCTTTGTTAATTCTACGACTATTTCATATACCTTATTACGCATCCAACTGCCTCCTTATTATTCATACCTCCCATTTTAAATTATTTATAGATGGAAATCTAATGTTAATTTTTGTAATATGCTGGACATAATAAAAAAACCTAGCATACGCTAGGTGATGTTAGTATAATATTGTAGACACGATTTTCCGAATACTATAGAATATAGAAAAGGAAGGAAGTGTCTAGAATGTCAAAAAGATATACAGAAGAATATAAAGATACCATTGTAGAGCTTTACAATTCCGGTAAAACACTTGCTGAGCTTAATAGTGAATATGGCCTACCTAAATCCACTATATTAACATGGGTAAAGAAAGCTGAACCTATAGCAGTAGATAATAATAAAACAATTACACAAGCTGATTATCAAGCCATGCTTAAGAAGATGGCTAGGATAGAAGAGGAAAACGAAATATTAAAAAAAGCCATGGCCATATTTGCAAAGAAGTAAGCTCAATATATAAGTTCATTACTGATAATAAGGATATCCATGACATAAAACTAATGTGTGAAGTCTTAAAAGTGTCTAGAAGTTCATATTATAAACATCTTAACAAAAAAGAGAGTAAAAGGAGCATTGAAAATAGATTTCTAGAAAAAGAAATACTAAATATATATAAAGCTAGTAAATGTCGATATGGAGCTCCTAAGATATATGAAAAATTAAAAGGTAAAAACATATTTATAAGTCTTAAAAGAACTCAAAGGCTTATGAACAAATTAGGCATAAAATCAGTAGTATGTAAGAAGTTTAGACCATTTTCATCAAGAAATAAGATTGAGAGCAGAGAAAACATAATAAATAGAGACTTCTCTACAACTGCCATTAATCAAAAATGGGTAACTGATATTACATATATTCATACCATTAAAGATGGTTGGTGCTATCTTGCCTCCGTTATGGATCTTAATAGTAGGAAGATAGTTGGATATTCTATGTCTAAAAATATAGATACCACATTAGCTATAAAAGCTTTAGATAATGCCTATAAAATTCAGAAACCTGGGGAAGGCCTAATTCTCCATAGTGACTTAGGAAGTCAATATACAAGTTATGAATTCGGAGAATATGTTAAAGACCACAAAATAGCTCATTCCTTTAGTGGTAAAGGGAACCCCTATGACAATGCTTGCATAGAATCCTTTCACTCAGTATTGAAGAAAGAAGAAGTTAATCTAGTTAAATATTTTGACTTTGATGCTGCTAGACTTGCAATATTTGAATATATAGAGTCATGGTATAACAGAGAGAGAATACATAGCTCTTTGGGCTATATCACTCCTCAAGAGTGGGAAGATAAATCTAAGAGGGTTGCATAAAATTATTCAAGAAAATGTGTCTACTATATTGACATAGGTCCAAGGCTAAATTTTGTTTGATTCGTACAAAATAAATTTAGGTGAAATTATATTCAATTTTTATATATAAATTCTTCTTTAATTTTTCAATCAGTGACATTTTCATACCACTTTCTATGATTAACTTGTCAAATTCACTCTGTAACAAAATCATTTCTGTTCTTGCTACAATACAGTGTTTTGCTATTGTTATTTCGGCAAGCGTTGTTCTCATAAACAAAATATCATGGCGGAGAGAGAGGGATTCGAACCCTCGGTACAGGATGTCCTGTACAATGGTTTTCGAGACCACCACCTTCAACCACTCGGACATCTCTCCATTATCTATTTCTGAGCTTTTTAAAAAAATCCTTCATTATTTGTGAACATTCTTCTTCTAATATTCCAAAAGTAATATCAACCCTGTGATTGAAACTAGGATTATCTACTAAATTGATTATGGAGCCACAGCAGCCCATCTTAGGGTCCTTTGCTCCTATTACCACTCTATCTATTCGTGAATTGATTATCGCCCCTGCACACATGCTACAAGGCTCTATAGTCACATACATAATGGAGTTTAATAGCCTCCATCCACCTAAGTATTGGCTGGCTTCTTTTATAGCAATCATCTCTGCATGGGCAGTTGGGTCCTTTAAGGTCTCCCTTTTATTATACCCTCTTCCAATTACTTTCCCATTATTAACAATAACAGCACCTACTGGTACTTCATAGGTGCTAAAAGCTTTATATGCTTCTTCTAATGCTAGTCTCATATACTTTTCATCCATAATATATCACCAAAACAAATATGGTGCACCCGAGAGGAATCGAACCCCCGACACACGCCTTAGGAGGGCGCTGCTCTATCCTGCTGAGCTACGGATGCACAATAGATATCCACATTGATATATTTTACATCAAATTTTAATATTTGTCAATTCAAATATTTCCTTTCAACCTAGCCATTTATCTCCCGTTACTTTGGAGAATAAGAAGGATAAAAATTCTCTAATATTTCTAGTTATTGTCTTGAGTAGACTTTCCTTTTTTACATCTTGATGAACTACTAAATCCATTTCATCTATCACTTTATCATTTTTTAATATAAATGCCTTCCCTATTTTATCTAACTCCTTTAATGGAAGTTTAATTTCCTCATCAATAATAATATTTACATCTAAAATATCCCCACTTTTAGCCATAGTACTAAAATTTCTTTCAGGATAAACTTCTATTTCCTTATCTTTAGATTTAGGTATATAAATAGTATCCATTGGTATGTTTTTATTAGCTAATATCTTTTTAGAATAATTATCTAATCCATATTGGAGTACTGCTTTACCTAATTCTTTCCTCTTCTCTTCACTTTTCGTTCCCATTACTATGCCTATTAATCTGAAATCTTCGTCCAATGTAGTCTCTCCATTAACTTCTATAGTAGACACTAGACAATAGCCAGCTTTATTTGTAAATCCAGTTTTAAGTCCATCTACACCCTTAATCTCATTTAGCAGAGGATTTGTATTTTCCTCTCTGTAATTCCTACTAGGTACTTCTATATAGGGAATAGTCGTAATGGATAAAATTTCTGGATATCTATTTATTATATATCTGGATAGATCAAATATATCCTTAGGGCTCATCATGTTTTGTACATCGCCTTCTGGCAATCCTGTGGAGTTAAAATACACCGTAGTTTCTAGCCCTATATCTTTAGCCTTTTTGTTCATTCTCTCAACAAAGGATTTTTCTGTGCCTGCTATATATTTAGAAAGAGCATAGGTAGCATCATTAGCTGAAACCACCAAAACCCCTTTTAAAAGTTCCTCCACTGTAAAGGACTCACCTTCTTGTAATTCTAAACTAGAACCTTTAATATTAGCAGTATCTTGATCTATGTAGACCATATCTTCTAAGGAGATTATCCCCTTATGCACATCCTCCATAACGATTAAATAAGACATTAATTTAGTAATACTAGCAATTTCTACAGGCTTATATATATTGTATTCTTCCAATATTTCTCCTGTTTCAAAATCTCCAATTAAATATGCGGATACTTCATCTTCAACTCCTATTGCTGCAAATGTTATATTGCTAAATGTTAGTGTAAATAATAAAAACAAAAATAAAATCCTGTCAAGTTTCCTTCTCATATCAATTGTCCCCCATTTAACTTAATTTGATAGATTGGAATTACAGAAAGATAAATTGAAATATTAATAGTAACAAATACACATTTAAGTCTATATACTATATTAGGCAAAACAAAATTACTAAAGGAGGTTTTAGTATGGCTGATTTACAAAGATGTAATTTTTGTGGTGGAGAAAACTCTAGTTTACTATTTTTCTTCTTATTGTTGATAGTACTTTTTGGCGGAATGGGATGTGGTTGCGGAAATAGAAGGTTTTAAATTGAAATTGAGGGTAATCACCCTCACATTTCAATTTCTATCGTAAATCCATTTATCTGCCCTTTTCTCAAATGATGTACCAGTTACCTCTTCACAAACTTTAATAAATCCATCTGTAGTTCCATTATAAAATTTATATGTATTATAATATCTATTTAGTATATCATATAATGCTTCCATACCAAAGTCCTCTTTTATATCGTTTATGAACATAGCCCCCTTTACATATACCAGCAATCCATATTCTTCCCAACTTTTAAACTCACTTAGCGGCTTATTTACTATTTTGTCCCCAGTCAAAAGAGGTTCCCCATATTCATAACTCATCTCACAAGAATAGCTATAAAAATTTTTCCCTTCACCTTCTCCATATTTTTCAGATATATAGATTACTTCAGAATAAGTAGCAAGGGATTCGTCTAACCATGCTTCATCTATTTGATTATTTCCAACTACTCCATACCACCATTGATGGGCTGTTTCATGGACGATTACATTTTCCAACGAATCCTTGGAATTTGAATTAAAATATTCATTATTTATAAAAACTATACTTGGATACTCCATACCTGTAGGAAATTCAGTCATGACTATGGAGTACTGACCATAAGGATATTTACCAAACAATCTATTAAATATTTTTATACTATCTACTCCTACCTGAGAAGCAAAATCCATCATAGTAGGTTCATCATCTAAAGCATATAATTTTACTGTCGTGCCGTCTATTTCTTTTTCCTTTATTATGAAATTACTACTAGCTACCCATGCAAAATCCCTTATGAGTTTTCCTTCAATATCATATATCTTTTTATCCTTCTTCCTTCTTTCAGAAACAATATTGCCACTAGCTGCAACTACTATATCTTTAGGTGTGGTTATAGTTACATGATAATTGCTGGTGTTGCTGTAAAAAGGATCTCCCATACTATAATAAGGATCTAAGTTCCATCCGGATTCATCGTATACACAGGCTATAGGGTACCAGTTACCAAAATTGAATACTTTTTTCCCATATCCAAACCTATCTATATTTAAAGGAAGTTCTACATTATATTTTAAATATACTTCCGCCTTTTCATTAGGTTTTAAAGGACTTGGTAAATTTATTTTTAGAATACTACCTCCGATACCTTTTATTTGAAAATCGGCTTTGTTTTTATTTATAGATATATCCTCTATCTCCATATCGCCTGTTACATATTCCTCTTTTGATATTGTAGTATTGTCAAACAAAATAGGAGCAGTTTCTACGGATTTATATACATTAGGATATATATGAAAATATATTTCATTTAATTCATCTTTTGTGTTATTTACATAGGTAACTTTTTGATTAGCTGAATAGGATCTATTGTCAGGCTCAAAATCGACTTCTATCCTGTAGTAATCGATTTTATCTAAGTCTATTCCATTGTAGTCATCAGTTATTAATGTAGAAGATTTCTTTATTCCTAAATTACATCCCATTACAGTAAATACCAATAGGAATATTAAAATAACGTATATACGCCTTCTATTTTTCAATAAAACACCTCCTAAAATTTACTATATTACTATTATATATCTATATTTAAATAATATAATTCCTTAGTCAATACAAAAAAGACTAATCTTAAAGATTAGTCTTTTATAATAAGTCATATTCTATTTACTTACTCTTGTCAATCCGCCTATATATGGTCTTAAAGCCTCTGGTATTACTATACTGCCATCTTCATCTTGATAATTCTCTAAAATAGCTGCTAAAGTCCTGCCTACAGCTAATCCTGAACCATTTAATGTATGAACATACTCTAGCTTTTTATTGTCTTTTCTTCTAAACCTTATATTTGCACGTCTTGCTTGGAAGTCTTCAAAATTACTGCAAGATGAAATCTCCACGTATCTACCATAGCTTGGCATCCAAACCTCTAAATCATAAGTTTTAGCTGAAGAAAATCCTAAATCTCCAGTGCTCAACATTACCACCCTATAGGGTAATCCTAATTTCTGTAGAACTTCCTCTGCGCTATTTGTAAGCTTATCTAATTCATCATAAGAGTTTTCTGGTAATGAGAACTTAACCAATTCTACTTTATCAAATTGATGGTTCCTAATAAGTCCTCTAGTATCTCTACCAGCAGAACCTGCTTCTTGTCTAAAACAAGGGGTATAAGCGGTAAAATAGATTGGAAGCATTTCTTCATCTAGTATTTCATCCCTATAGACATTGGTAAGAGGAACTTCTGCAGTAGGAACTAAAAAATAGTCCTTACTAGGAATATGGAACATATCCTCTTCAAATTTAGGTAGCTGTCCTGTGCCTATCATACTATCCCTATTTACCATAAATGGTGTAGCCATTTCTGTAAATCCATGTTCAGTAGTGTGTAAATCAAGCATAAAATTAACTAATGCTCTTTCAAGCTTTGCACCTAATCCTTTAAATAAAGAAAACCTTGCTCCTGTCAACTTTGAAGCCCTTTCAAAGTCTAAAATGTTTAAATCCACACCTAAATCCCAATGAGCTTTAGGTTCAAAATTAAACTCAGTAGGTTCACTCCATTTTCTTATCTCCACATTGTCCTCATCGCCTTTTCCTTCTACTACGGATTCATGAGGAGTATTTGGAATTTTAAGCAAGTTTTCTCTTAATTTAATATCTATTTCTTTTACCTCTGCATCTAGTTCCTTTATTTTATCCGATAACTCCCTCATCTCCGTTAATAATGAGGCTGTATCTTTTCCTTCCTTCTTTAACTTCGGAATTTCCTTTGATACAGAATTTTGTCTAGCCTTCATATCTTCTACTTCAGTTAATATATTTCTTCTTTTTTCATCTAATTTTAATACCTCATCAATAGGAAAATTACCGTGTCTCTTTTCTAAGGCTTTTACTACTTCTTCTGGGTTTTTCCTTATTCGCCTGATATCAAGCATCTTTCTCACTCCTAAACTATATTTTTATATAAAAAACTCTCGTCCCTAAAATATTAGGGACGAGAGTTGTTCCCGCGTTGCCACCCTAGTTAACCTTTCGGTTCCCTTGAAAATTAATAGCTCCAGGACGGATTCAATAACAGCCCTACCAATTTTCACCAACCATTGGTTCTCTAAAAGGACCTCATTATCTACTACTTCCCTTCTCAGCTAATCCTATAAAATTTGTATATTAGTATACCATGTTTTAAAAAATATATCAATTATTATTTTTAATCAAATGAAAACACCGATTTTAGGATTACCCTTAAAATCAGTGTTTCTTCTTTTGTTCTTTGAAATTTTGTCTTTTGTTGATAATTGATTTATCTTTTGTGGAAGAGTTTGCCAAGAATAATGGTTTCTATTCTTGGCTAATAAATATATACCCATAACAGTATACTTATAACATTTTATTATAACTTTTATCATAATTTCATATCATCAAGTTTTATATATCCCCTATTTCTCATCCATTCCGATATACCAAAGGATAAAATCCCAGGTAGTAAGAAGTGCATAAGAGCTATGCTGATGAAAGTCTTAAAAGAAGGTCCCATCACATCAATTACTGCAAATTGTCCTACTAAACCGCTAGTTCCCATACCTGCTCCTATCATATTGCTTTCCATTTTAAATATGGTAGTGGAAATAGGTCCGAGAATAGCAGAGGTAAGTATAGGAGGTATCCATATCCTAGGGTTTTTTATTATATTTGGAATCTGTAGCATAGAAGTGCCTATTCCTTGGGCAATAAATCCTCCAAATCCATTTTCCCTATAGGAGGATACTGCAAATCCTATCATTTGAGCAGCACAGCCTACTGTACTAGCTCCAGCAGCTAAACCACTAAGACCTAGTGATATAGCCAAAGCAGCACTGCTAATAGGTAAAGTTAATACGATTCCCATTATTACGGATATGATTATACCCATAGGAATAGGCTGTAATTCTGTAGCCAAATTGATAATATTTCCAATCAATGTCATAAAAGAGGATATGACTGGTCCTATATAATTCCCTGCCAATCCACCTACCAAAATAGTGCTTAGTGGAACTAACACAATATCTACTTTAGTCTTCCCCTTTATTATCTTTGAAAACTCAGCTCCTAATAGACCCGCAACAAAAGCTCCTACTGGTTCGCCAACCTTTACCAATGCAGCTCCTTCTTCAAAGGTAATGCTCCCTGCCCCTATGGCACCAGTTACTACTGAAGCGAAAATTCCCAATGGGGGCGCACCTACACTGTAAGCAACTCCTGCCCCTATAGCTGGTCCCATAAGCATTTGAGCAACTTGACCAAAATTAACCATCATTTCAATATTTAAAAGAGTACCTAATTGTTTTATTATAAGACCAATTAGTAAAGAAGAAAAAAGTCCTAGAGCCATTCCATTAAAAACCTTTACAAAATAATCTTTAATTTTTCTTTTTACTTCTGTTTTTTTGCTTTCCAATCTAGCCACCCCTTCTCCATTTTATATGTGATGTTAAGACAGGTGTCTTGTCACCTCACTATACAAATATACCACCTTAATCTCCATTTATCAAGTATTTTTTCTGGGTAAGAGCCTTCTCTATTCCTTTAAAACTCCTTTCATCGTCTACTTCTATAGTATGGATATGGATTCCTTCAGTAAGGGAAGATAAAGGCTCTGCTTTTGTCTTTCTTATACTGCTCATAAATTCCTGTAAATCCAATCTGGAGCTAATTTCAAGGGGACTTTTTATTTCTCCATACAGAGGATGTTCTACTATTACATCTACTATTTTACCGCCTAAATCAATTATAGTTTTCAATTCATCTTCTATTTCATCATAACCTTCATGTTTACAAACTATCTTTTTAGTTATCCTATCTTCTTTATAGGCTTTAGGTATTATATATCCTTGAGGAGTGGCTAATATATCTTCTCCTTTAGCCCTTAATAAGGCAATATCCTGAACTATTATTTGCCTACTCACATCAAACTCTTTAGAAAGTTCTGTACCCTTTACTGGTTTCATGCCTTTATTTAATTTATCTAGGATTTTCTCCCTTCTTTCTTGTGCGTTCATCATAATTCTCCTTTCTCAACATAAATAGCCTTATTATTATTTTACCACAAATGGTTGACAAATCCTACTTTATATAGTAAAATGAAAATCGACTTGTCCTAAATAATGGCCCCATGGTCAAGCGGTTAAGACATCGCCCTTTCACGGCGGTATCCCGGGTTCGAATCCCGGTGGGGTCACCAATTTGTCAATTGACAGTTGACAAAGGACAATTAAAAACAATGCACAATTAGTTTATTGAGTCCACTGATTATACAGTGGCTTTTTTATTATATAAAAAAGATGCCTTTGAAGGCATCTTATTTAACTTCCCATCTATAGTATCTTAAATCTGGGCCGTAGAATCTTAGTGGTATAAACTTCTCTAGTACTCTTGAAAATACCCTGTCGGTGTAGGTATCGGATATTTCCTTTGGGGTTAAATTAGTAGAGATTATGGTCTTAGTCCCATTTATAAGCCTCGTATTCACAATATTAAAAACCTCAGCATTGGTGAAAGAATTAGATAATTCAGTACCTAAATCATCGATGATTAAAAGGTCCGCATCGAATAACAAACTATACTGAGAATCATCAAATCTATTTTCATCCCTTCCAAATCTTCGTCTTTCTATAATCTCCAATATTTTAAATGCTGTCTGATATATTACAATCTTGTTTTTATCTAATAGGGCTTTAGCTATACAGTTGCACATAAAAGTTTTACCTAAACCTGTAGTTCCATAAAACAGTAGGTTTTCTTCATTATTTTCATTAAAATTACTAACAAATCCTTCGCATATGCTCGAAATATTTACCATGTTTTCCCTTGGAGTCATACTTTCTCCTTCAAATTGCTCATCTGGAAAGATGTCTATATTAAAGGTCTGAAAGTTTTCCTTTTTAAGGACACTCTCAACATTGGACATCTTATAGGCTTTATTTATAAGGGATTGTTTCAAACAATTGCATTTATCCCCATTAGATAAGTATCCCGTGTCTTCACATTGTTTACATTCATATTTGATATCTAAATAGTCTAAAGGAATATTACCCTCTGTAAGCAGATAAGCTTTTTCCATTTTTAACTTTTCCATATGTTCTCTTACCTTCTGCAAATTTTCCTTATAGCTTTCTGGGTTGTCAATGATAGATTTAGATATGGAAAGTCCCGTTTCCCATATTTCCTTATCTATTGCCTTTATTCTAGGAATTTTTTTATAGACCTTCTGAGTCCTTATCCTCTGTTCATAAATGGCTTTGTCTCTCTTTTTTTCATATTCCATTAAAATATCCTTTAATACTTGACTATACATCATTTAACTTCCCCTTTTGTTTTAAAATAATATTCTTCACGCTTTCTGCGTGCAATATCCTCTAATTGTTCAGCTGAATAATTAGAGGTCCTCTGCTCAAAGTTATGGAATTTAGTTTTAGGTGATTTAAACTTTCTATCTGGTTTCCCATCCTTGTATCCTTTCTTTTCAGGTGGCTTATCCTTCTCTTCTATTTCATCAACAGCTTTTATACCTTTTTGATGCCAAGATGACAGAACCCCATCTATGTAATTAATGCTAGGATTAGAGGTTTTTTTAGAGTTTTCACAGCCTCTTAAAACTAATTCCATTGTAAAGTTATATTCCTCAAACCATTTATCTATAACCTTCATTTCTCCTTCAGTAGGCAGTCTATTTCCATAACCTAAGCATTTCATCACCCGTTCGTATCTATAATACTTTTCATCTGTAGCCTTTAAGTGTTCCTGTAAAGCTTCCACATTTGTTATGCCTTGATCATACCAATTTCTTATTATTCCACCAACATAATTTATATTCTTCTTGCCCTTTTTTTCTATGGCATAGAAGAAGGCTTTTTCAATAATATCTGGATTCATATTATAGTTATGTATCCATTCTAGTATCTTCTTCTTCTCATTGGGTACCAATTGTCTTCTCATAGTATAATCTATAGAGTTAAACATTTTGTTAATAGCTGGTATCCTGTTGGCATCTACTAAATCCTCTACTGAACAGGAATAATTATTGGTTATAGCTTCTTCACTAACGTTGATTGGCTTATAATTATTTTTTATATATAGTTGCTTTAAACTCAAAAATTTAACCTTATAGTCAAACTTGTTATCAGTACTATTTGGGATCTTCTCGATTATCCCTTTATTCTCCCAAAAATCCCATGCATTTAATACATCTGTTAAAGGTATATCTAAATGCTTAGATATAGTTTTGTTATCTACTTCAATACTATTATCTTTATCATGGGCATATTTATATCCTAGGAGATATACCTTTACATAGGTTCCATTAGCCATAGGCATAAAATCATTTATAAAAATATTCTCTATAGGCGTATCACCTAAATCCATATCCGTGGTTTCAATAGTAAAATTCATTTCTTCACCTCTACCTATAACACTACTTGTTTAAAATCGGACAACATACTGCTGCAAATATATCCCCCTTCAGTCATATCTTCCATTATAGTTATGGCTTTCTTAGGATCCATTCCCTTCCTATAAGGTCTATTCTCTGTTAAAGCTTGAAAAATATCTGCAAAAGCTATTAATTGATCCTCTTTGGTCAACGTTTTTTCATCAAGTCTTTCAGGATATCCTTTACCATTCAACTTTTCATGATGATTTCCAGCCCATTCAGCAATATCCTCTATTCCTTCCACCTGTTTTAGTATTAGCTTTGTATAGTAAGCATGAGATTTAATGATAGAAAATTCATGGGTTGTTAATTTATCTGGTTTTTCAAGTATACTAAGTGGTACAATCAACTTACCTATATCGTGTAAATTTGCAGCTATAGTAAGTTTCTTTATCATTAATGGATTATAACCTAAATAGGCAGCAAAGTTACTAGTTATATTTGAAATTCCTTTTGAATGTTCATAGGTAAACTTACTTTTAGCATCTATTAACATGGAGAAAGTTTCCGATATATCCTGTAGACCCTGAATATCAATAGTTATATTTTTGCCTGGTTCGATTATCCTAAGAACTTGACTAATATTTATAAGCTTCAAATCCAACCAAAACTTTTCTTTAGATGCAACCTCTAAAAAGGCATCACAAAGATAACTTTGAAACATCTTATTTCTGTATTTGTTTAACCATCTATTAATGGTATTGATATCATAATCTACTACCTTATCTTCTAATTTTCTTACAAAGAATAGTTCAAAATAATCAGCTAAATGGATTATTCGAGAAGCCAAAGGAATCTCCTCACCCTTTAATCCATAAGGTCCTGTGCCTTCCCATTCCTCATGATGATATAATATGTATTCTTCTATCCCTTTATTTAAAGGCAATTTATCAAGTATTTTATATCCAAGATCACAATGTGCTTTCTTCAAACCATTATGGTAATGAATATCCATAACGCTATTATTAGATAAATATCCCGCCATGCCTATATCGTGAATTAATGAGGCATAATATATATCTACTATATCTTCTTCCTTTAGCTTAATTTCCTTAGCAATGGAATGGGCTATATAAGCTGTACGTCTCGAATGTCCATAATACCTATTCTCTGCTATATCGAGAGCATAGGATAAACTGCTCAATAGTTGGCCTAATTTTATGTCCAATATTTCTATCCCCTCTCTTTTAAATATATTCTTCTATCTATCTTCATTTTGTAAATATAATTATATATCTTTCCATTCCTTATTACAAAAGAAGATTTTTCCCGTAGAAAATATGGATTATTTAAGTCTATATTTTGGTCAAAAAATTCGTCTAAGTATAAGTCTATTATCTCAAATCCGCTTTTTTCATAACAACGTATTGCCCTTTTATTAAACTTAGCTACTTCTAAATACATGATTTTCATCTTCATCTCATTAAAATAATAATCTAAATATGTAGTAATTCCTTCCGTTCCATAACCTTGGTTTATATAATTAGGATCAAATACTATTCCCAAAGTAGCTTCTCTCAATATTCTTCTTATATGTTTAATCCCCATATAGCCTATAAATCTATTTTCCTCATTATAAACGCTATAATATCTTTTTCCGTTTCCAATGGTTTTAAATCTATACCATTCCTTTATTTCTTCATCATTTAATGGAGGTAAATTATAATCAAATAGCAAAGGGTTTTCATGAGTCCCCCATTCTCTCATGCCATAGACATCTTCTAATGTAATAGGGGCTATCTTTATTCTATCTCCTCTTATTTCCATTACAATTCCTTCCTTCGATATAATAATCAATAAAAAAGACTTCTATTAAAATTAAAAAATTACGGAAGTCTCTTTTAAAATCCATCAATCAAGTTGATTCTAATTATAAAATTATACTTCGAGGGTGAATCCTCGAAGTAATGGTTTTTACTTGGCGTTTTCTATCAGTTTCTCTCCAAAACCCCTACCATATTCTATAGCCTTTTGGAAAGATTCCTCAAAAGGAACGAAACTAATTTTCAACCCATCATCATAGACTTTTAACTTTAAATTTTTAAGGTTTTCTTGTATAATCTTCACCGCTTCGCCACTCCAGCCATAAGAACCAAAAGCTCCTGATAATTTGCCCCTGTTTCTAATAGGATTTATTACTGAGAGTAGAGTGTATATTGGAAATAGGGTGTTTTGATTGATAGTTGGGGAGCCCACTATTATGGCTGTACTCTTTTCAACCTTTTCTTCTAACACATTAGCATCTACCATTTCTATATCCATTAGCTCTACATCGATATCCCCTGCCATCTGTATTCCTTCTGCTATTTTTTCTCCAATTTTTCTAGTGTTTCCATAAGCAGATACATAAGGAATGAATACTTTATACCTCCCCTGCTTTTCTTCTGCTCCTCTAGCCATTTTCTCAGACCAATCCACATATTTCTTCCAATTGGACCTTAATATTGGACCATGTCCTGGGCAGATTACATCTATATCTAATCCCCTTATTTTATCTATGGCCTCTAACATATAGTTGCTAAAGGGTTTTAATATTACATTAAAATAATATTCAAAGGCACCATCAAAATTATCTACCATATCATCAAACATTCTCTCATCACAAAAATGACAGCCAAAAGAATCGCAGGTAAATAGTGTTTTATCTTCTACAAGATAAGTGTACATAGTATCTGGCCAATGTAAAAATGGTGCAGATATAAATTTAAGAGTTTTATTTCCCAAGCTTAGTTCATCTCCATCTGATACGATCATAGATTTGAACTCTTTATCTACCATATGCTTTAGAAAGTTAATAGCAGATCTAGTACCTACTACTGTTGCATTTGGGGCTAAGTCCAATAAATGTGTTAAATTACTTGAATGATCTGGTTCGGTATGATTAAGAACTATATATTCTATATCATCATAGTCTACTACAGATTTAACCTTGTTAAGGTATGTGTCCTTAAAGCTTTCCTTTGACGTTTCTATAATAGCTTTTTTGTCCGCATCGATAAAATATGAATTATAAGTTGTACCATATTTAGTTTCCATTACCACATCAAAAGTTATAAGACCGGGATCTAAAATACCAATCCATTTTACCGTATCATTTACTGTTAAAGTTTTATTATCCACTTTAAAGCCTCCTTATTAACCATAATGCTTCTCCCTATACTTACCCAATTATAACATCTTTTAACTACTCCCTAATGTTCTCTTTATTTAGGAACTTAGTAAACTCACCTTTCCATACCAACTCTACAGTCCCTGTTGGTCCATTCCTGTGTTTTGCAATTATTACTTCTCCAATATTCTTCTTCTCCGAATCCTCATTATAATATTCATCTCTATAGAGGAATAAAACCACATCAGCATCTTGTTCTATAGCACCAGACTCTCTTAAATCCGAAAGTATAGGTCTATGATCTGACCTAAGTTCTGGAGCTCTTGAAAGTTGGGATAAGGCAATTACTGGACATTCCATTTCCTTGGCTAAAGCTTTAAGTCCTCTGGATATAGCAGATATCTCCTGCTGTCTACTTTCGTGTCTACTTTCAGCTTGCATCAATTGTAGATAATCTATGACTATTAAATCCAGTCCTTTTTCGATTTTTAATCTTCTACATTTTGCTTTCATCTCCATTAAAGATATACCCGCTGTATCATCGATAAATATCTTAGCTTGAGATAATGGAGACATAGCATTGATTATCTTAAGCCATTCGTCTTCATTAAGCCTTCCGCTGATTATCTTCTGTAAATCTACATGAGATACAGAGCTGATCATCCTTTGTACCAATTGCTCTTTAGACATTTCCAAGGAAAACACTGCTACACTGGCATCCCCTTTGACGGCAGAGTTGAGAGCAATATTTATCCCTAAAGCTGTCTTACCCATAGATGGTCTTGCAGCTAATAGGATAAGGTCAGACTTCTGCATACCAGAAAGTTTATTGTCGATATCTATAAAACCAGTAGTAAGCCCTGTTAATGCCCCTTGATTTGCTGCCATTTCCTCTATTCTTGAAAAACTATCTAATAGCACCTCTTTTATAGGGGAAAAACCATTCTTGTGCCTACCTTGAGTAATATCAAATATATTCTTTTCTGCTTGCTCTATAATACTACCCACTTCTTCGCTACTTTCATAGCTCTTCGCCATCACTTCATCACAAGATTTTATTAAACGTCTTAATATGGATTTTTCTTCAACAATATCACAATAATATTTTACATTGGATGTTATAGCTACACCTCCTGATAATTCAGCGAGATATGTAACTCCACCAATATTCTCTAAGTTTCCTCTTCTTTTCAATTCTTCCGATAATGTAATGATGTCTACCGGTTCATTCTTATTGAATAATTCGATTATAGCTTCAAATATCTCCTTATTGGCTTCTTTATAAAAATCTTCAGGATGCAATTGTTCTACAGCTGTATTTATAGCTTCCTTATTGATAATCATAGCCCCTAATACAGACTGCTCTGCTTCTAAGCTATAAGGGGGAATTCTTCCTATTGCATGAGCTTCTATTTTAACCACCCCATTATTCTTCTGTTATCTTTACAGTTAGTCTAGCAGATACTTCTGGATAGACCTTTACTTCTACATTAGTTGTACCAAGAGATTTAATATTGTCCTTTAAATCTATCTTTCTCTTATCAATTTTTACATTATGTTGTTTAGCTAAAGCTTCGGAAATATCTTTAGATGTAATAGAACCAAATAATCTACCACCTTCACCTGCTTTACCTTTTAACTCCAAACTCAATGATTCAATTTTTTCCTTCATCTTTATAGCTCTTTCATATTCTTCCTTTTCTTTTGCTTGTTCAACCTTTTTTCTTTCTTCCCATTTTTTAAGGTTTGCAGGCGTTGCCTCTACAGCTAAATTCTTCGGAAATAAAAAGTTTCTTGCATATCCATCCTTAGCATTAACTAATTCTCCCTCTTTACCTAATCCTTTTACATCTTTTAATAAAATTATTTTCATTTATTATCACCTTCCCTAAAGTATTCATCTATAGCATCAATAAGTATCTTTTCTGCCTGTTCTATAGAAACTCCTTCCAATTGGGTTCCTGCACTAGTTAGATGACCTCCTCCACCTAACTTTTCTAATATCAATTGAACAGATATACTCCCTAAAGACCTACCACTTATATGGACTTTCCCATCAGATAAGGTTAGTACAAAAGATGCTTCAACTCCATTTATATCTAATAGATCATTGGCACCTTGAGCCGCTATTAGAAGGGAATCTTCCATATCCCTTTCAAATTTACCAATGGCAACTTTCTCAAATACAATCCTAGAATTTTTAACCACTTCTGCCTTATACAAAAATGTTGTGAAATCGTCTTTAAATAATTGTTTAACGCTGGTAGTATCTGCACCTGCTCTTTTAAGTATTGAGGCTGCCTCAAAAGTTCTTACTCCAGTTTGGAAGGTAAAATTCTTAGTATCCACCGTTATACCTGCCAATAGGGAATCAGCTTCAAATTTCGTCATATCCATTTTTTCAGACATATAATAGAGTATCTCTGTAACCAGCTCACAGGTAGAAGAAGCATAAGGTTCTAAATAGATAAGTACCGGATCCTCAATAAATTCTGCTCCTCTTCTATGATGGTCAATTAATACAATCTTATCAGTTAAATCTAAAAGCTCTGGAGCTTCCGTAAAGCTCGGCTTATGATTATCTACTACGACTAAAAGAGAAGATCCATCTACCATTTGAATTGCTTCTTCTGGAGTAATAATGGAATCCAGATATTCAGGTTCCTCTAGTTTCATTCTATCATAAATATTCCTAATAGAGGGATTCACTCCTCTTAATACCAGATATCCTTTTTTATTTCTGCTTTTAGCTGCTCTAATTATGCCTACACTGGCTCCAAAGGAGTCCATATCTGCAATTTTATGCCCCATTACAAACACTTCATCTGATTGATCTATAAGTTGTCTTAAAGCATGGGATATAACTCTGGATTTAACTTTATTTCTTTTTTCAATAGCTTTGGTTTTGCCTCCATAAAAGCTTAAGTTATTATTTTCTTTAACTACTGCTTGGTCTCCACCTCTTCCCAATGCAATATCTATTGCAGCCTTTGCATATTCATAGGTTTCATTAGGATTCTCACCATTTACTCCTACTCCCATACTCAATGTTATAGGTATGGTGTTTCCATTATCAATAACTCTAATCTGGTCTAGTATATCAAACTTTTTATTTTGTATTAACCTTAGATTCTTATTTTCAAATATTAATAAATACTTATCATTTTCATATTTTCTTACAAAGCCATTATTTATACTTGCATAAGTGTTAATGGTCTTATCAATTTCAGCTAATACCAATGGTCTATTTACTTCAGATGTAGTACTTTTCACCTCATCATAATTATCTATATAGGCTAGACAAACCGTCGGTCTTTCTTCCTCATATTTTTGGCTTAAAATGACTTCACCAGTATTATCAACCCAATACAACATGATTATATTTCCCTTTGTATTGATAGTTTTTTTACTGTCAACTATATTATAATATACTTTATAATATTTAGTATTATATTTTATATCTAAGGGGGCTTTATCGTCATTTTTTAATATATCCTCTACCTTTAATTTAGGCACTAACTCATCTATTTTTTTATTTAATATATCTTTTTCATCTAACATATCTAAAAACCTAGTATTATACCAAGATATGGTACCATCTACTTCTAACATTACCAATGGAAAAGGCATATTAAATACTGCATGTTTCGTTGCAGATTCAAATTCTTCTGCTAATCCTTCAATATATTTAGTCCATTCCCTTTCCTTATCACTTATGGTCTTAATATAGTGATATATCAAATAAGCCAATGCTATAGCACAAATCAATGCTAAAACTGGTTGATAAAAAGCGATTATAGCTATAAGGCATCCGATAATTATTAAATATATCTTTGTATCTTTCCATTTAAATAAATTTTTATGATCCATATTAATCCTCCTATTAGGATTTAAGCACTTTTCCCAAATTTCCTAAAATCAAATATTGCATCTAATACTCCAATAAATGAGATTATCCATCCCAAGGGCAATAATACTGTAAAAAACATGATAATTAAAACTCTTGGAATTGTCCTTATTTTCTTATTAACAAGCCGATAATCTATTACGGATAAACCTTGTGTAAAAAACATAAAAGATACAAGTACTGTAATATTTAAAAATATGGTTTCATAATAAAACAGTTTCAAACTCCTAATCAAAAAAGCACCTAAAAACATGATTCCAGTCCCTACTAAAATATTATTAGGCAATTTGAATTTTGAGAACTTAGGAATAAATACTATGCCATACCCTAATTTTCTAAGTAATAGGGAGGATATAAAATAATTTAAATATGCTGTAATTAGTGAAAATATCATCACTATAGAAGGTATTATTAGAAGGATATAGTTATAGGCATTCTCTAGTAAATCTTTCATCTTTAAAACTTGATATTGAGATAAATCCATTTGCTTTAATACTTCTATCTGGCTATTTAACACTTGAGTAAAAAGCTCTTCCATTTGATTGATAACGCTGACTCCACCCATATCTCCCATAATATTTAATACTAACAAAAACGAAGCTAGTAAAACCAATGTAGAAATGGATAAAATTTCAAAAGGTCTCTTTCTATTTCTAATAGTGTAGTTTAAAGAAATGATTAAGGGTGTAAAAGTTAAAAATATGAATATACCAGATACCTTGTCAACCATTAATCCAATTGAAAACGTTGATACGATTAAACTAATTATACTATAGCTTATTCCATATCTAACCCCTAATACTACAAAAGGAATTGGGTATAAAAAAATAATCCAGGGCAAATAATACATTCCTAAAAGCATCAATATAGTAGCTATTCCAATCACCAATATAGTCTCGAGAATTTTATTTTCTTTATTCCAATCTACTTTCAAAATTTTCACTCCTATCCTTGATTATGCCTTATAAACTCTAATAGCTCACTTAAATCTCCATACCATTTTTCAATCTTATGATCTTCTATTAAGTTTAGCTTTATTTTATCTATAAGATTAGAGTTTATATCCTCATAATTTAATCCTAACCTTTTCCCCAACAAATAGGACAAAAGAATAATATTAGAAGTTATATCTTCTATATCCTCTTTTATATTATCCTCTCCTCTAGCCAATAATTCATAAAGATTAGCTACGGAAGTCAATATTTCACTCTTAAGCCATTCGATAGTCCTAAGGTTTTTTATTATATCCATATCTTTTTTATCAATCATATTTTCACCCTTTTTATATATCCATTTTAAATAATAGTCTTATTAAGATAATACAAAGTAAAATATTATCTGTCAAACAAAAAAGAGAGGTTATTCCTCTCTTAGTCTGCACTATATGGTAGTAGTGCTATTTGTCTTGCTTTTTTTATAGCTGTTGTTAATTCTCTTTGATGTTTTGCACAGTTACCAGAGATTCTTCTTGGAAGAATTTTTCCTCTTTCAGTAACATATTTTTTTAATTTATTTATATCTTTATAATCTATATGATCTGATTTGTCTGCACAAAAACTACAAACTCTTTTTCTTGGTTTAAATCTTCTTTGCACCGTCTTTCCCTCCTTCTTAGAATGGAATATTGTCATCGTCTACGGGTTCGAAGCCATCTATGCCTGGGAAGTCTAGATTTGAGCCGCCAAAGTTTGAATTATTATCGTTTCCCCATTCTAAAAACTGAACTCTTTCTGCTACAACTTCAGTTATAAACCTTCGTGTACCATCTTTAGCGTCATAAGACCTAGATTGAAGTCTTCCTTGAACAGCAGTAAGCCTTCCCTTAACTAGATAATTAGCACAGTTTTCTGCCTGTTTTCCCCATACGACAATGTTTATAAAGTCGGCTGTTGGTTGTCCTTTACTTTCAAATTCTTGTTTTTTATCCTTAGAAAGCTGCTTATCTACCGCCAAACTAAAAGTAGATACTGGAGTACCTGTATTAGGTATATACCTTAATTCTGGATCCCTCGTAAGTCTTCCAATTAGCACAACATTATTCAACCAAAACACCACCTTAAGATTTATTCATCTTCTCTAACTATCATATGTCTCATTATGCTGTCAGAAATCTTGCAAACTCTATCTAATTCCCCAACAGTTTCAGGGGTAGATTCAAAGTTAACTATTATATAATATCCTTCAGTCAAATCATTGATTTCGTAAGCTAATTTTCTCATTCCCCACTCATCAACGTTTGTAATAGTACCATCTGCTTCGATAATACCTTTAAGTCTATCTAATAGTTGATTTCTATTTTCTTCTTCAAGACTTGGCACAAAGATAAAAACACCTTCATATTTTCTCATGTATTTCACCTCCTTTTGGACTAACGGCTCTAATTTAATAGAGCAAGGATATACCTATAGAATTATATCATTAATATATATAGGATTCAAGGTTTTTTTAATTATACTCGCATTTACTCCTTTTTACTTGGTTTTAAAAAGCCTCTCAAAATTTGAGAGGCTTTTAATCATGCTTATATAGTTTCCTTTATAGTATCACCCATCATTTCCTTTATAGCGACACCAAGTCTTTTTACACCTTCAACTATTCTTTCCTCATCCATGTTTGAATAGTTCATCCTAAATGTGTTTTCATTACCTCCATTAGGGAAGAAGGAACCGCCTGGTACAAAAGCAACGTTATTTTCTAATGCTTTTACAGCTAATTCTCTTGCATTTATGTTTTCAGGAAGTACTACCCAAGTAAACAATCCTCCGTTAGGATAAGTAAATTTAACTTCCTTAGGAAATTCTTCTTCCATGGTTTTCATCATTAAATCTCTTCTTTTTCTGTATACATCTTTTATCTTTTCAATATGCTTTTCTATATCGTAAGTTTCTAAAAACTTTGCTACTTCCATTTGAGAAATAGTACTGGATTGTAAATCTGCTCCTTGTTTAACCATGATAAATTTATTTAATACTTCTTTATCTGCAACTACCCATCCTAATCTAAGCCCTGGGCAAAATATCTTTGAAAATGTTCCTAAAAATATTACCCTTCCTTCAGTGTCATAATGTTTAACCGCTGGAAGTATTTCTCCTTCAAATCTCAATTCTCCATAAGGGTTATCTTCTACAATGGCTATATTATATCTGTTTGCTAGTTCTACTAATCTTTTTCTTCTATCTGTAGACCAAGTCTTTCCTGATGGATTTTGGAAATCTGGAATGACATATATAAACTTAACATTGTCATTGTTCTTAAGTGCTTCCTCCAACTCTTCCATAATCATACCTTCATCATCAGTTTCAATTTCTATGAATTTAGGTTCATAGGCTTTAAAAGCATTGATAGCACCTAAATAGCTTGGGCTTTCACAGATGATTATATCTCCTGGGTTGATAAATATCTTTGCAGAAAAATCTAACCCTTGTTGTGAACCACTAGTAACAAGAATATCATTTGGGCTAATATCTACATGGACCTTTGCCATTCTTTCGGCAATCTTTTCCCTCAATGGTCCATATCCTTCTGTAGGACCGTATTGAAGTGCAGCTGTTCCATTCTCCTCTAAGACTTCTTTTGAAATCCTTTTTAATTCCTCAATAGGAAAAAGTTCTGGTGCTGGCAGCCCTCCAGCAAAGGAAATAACTTCTGGTTTTTGAGTTAATTTTAATAACTCCCTAATTTCAGATGCTTTAATATTGTCCATACGCTTAGCATAATTTAAAGTCATAAAGACACCCCCTATTTTTTAGAAAAAACGTTTTCCTAAGCAGTGCAAATAAATACTATCAATTATAGTTTACTATTAAAAAGTAAAATTGTCTAATATTTAAGTACAATTTACATAAGATAAAGATTAAAAAGAATCCCCCATATTAAAAATATGGGGGATTCTTTTTATCTATAGTCTCTTTATTTATAATAAACCTTCCTATAAACTTTATAATTTCATTAATCCAAATGACAGAGGAAGCCATAAATATAATTTTTATCCATAGGATAAAGCTTAAATGTACTGTATTGAAAAAATTATTATATAATTCCATTAAAATTATTTGAGCACATCCAGTACCAAATATAACTTTTATTGCAATACTATTCTTTGTAAAATTAGGAATTATACTTTTTAGTCCAAATTCCCTACAGTTAAAGGCATTAAATAAGGAGCTAAAGGCAAATAAAGCAAATAGTGATGTTTCCATCTCATTGGCTACAAATCTAGGATTACTACTAGCTGTAGGTAAAGCTACCCCTAATGGATTAAAAAACATCTGTACTAATAACAGGGAAGTAATAATTATGGCATTGAAGAGTATTGATTTAAACATGGTTTTGGTTATTATACTATCATCCTTTTTAATAGGTTTCCGTTTCAACACATTTTCCCTAACAGGTTCTAAACCTAAAGACAATGCAGGAGGACCATCCATTATTATATTCACCCATAACAGCTGTATAGTGGTAAAAGGCATTTCTTGTCCCATTATTTGAGATAATATTGCTATAAAAAAGGCTACAATATTAACGGTGATTTGAAATTGAACAAACCTTTGAAAATTTTCATATATTCCTCTACCCCATTGGATTCCTTTCACTATAGTGCTGAAGCTATCATCTGTCAAGATTATACTGGCAGCCTTTTTAGCAACTTCTGTACCGGATATTCCCATAGCTATTCCAACATCAGCTTTTGCTAATGCAGGAGCATCATTTATACCATCACCGGTAACAGCAACAACTTCTCCATTATCCTGAAGAGCTTCAACTATTCGCATTTTAGTTTCTGGTGTCGATCTAGCTACAATAGATATGGTGTTTATTTCTTCTTTTAATGCCTTAAAAGAAAGAGTATCTATATAACTTGATTCCACTGCTCTATTGTTGTTATTTAATAGTCCTAGTTCATTTCCTATAGCTACAGCAGTGTTAATATTATCACCAGTTAACATCTTAGTAGCAACACCGGCACTTTTAGCAATATCAATAGAAGATTTTACATCGGGCCTTAAAGGATCTTTAATACCTACAAATCCTGTGAATATTAAATTCTTTTCAAAATTACTATTATTCGCAGTTGCCTTTTTCATACTATCATCAATAGTTACAGCTACTTCTCTAGAAGCTGCATTTATATTTTTATAAGCAAATCCCAACACTCTCATAGCGTGAACTTGTAGACTTTCTATCTGTTGAGTAATAAACCTTTTTCTTTCTTGGGTGAGTTTCTTAACCTGTCCATCAATATATTCATAACCACAAGAATCTAATATAATTTCTGGTGCTCCTTTTGATAAAAGAATATAGTTTTCATCTTCTTTTATAACCGTATCCATCCTTTTAGTCTTTGATGTAAAAGGAATTTGGTGTATTATATTTTTCCCCTTACGATAATTATAATATTCTTTGTCCTTTAGATAAACTAGTAGGGCACATTCAGTAGCACTGCCCATATATTGCCACTGATTATCTTCGTAAGCTATGTCTGCTGTTGAATTTATAATACAGTTATCTATAAAATAGCTTTCATTGGAATCATATTTTTTAACAAATTGCCCATTCATAAATACGCTTTCTACAGTCATCTTATTTTCAGTTAAAGTCCCTGTCTTGTCAGAGCAAATAACCGAAACTGAACCTATGGTTTCACAAGCCTCTTTCTTTGTAACCAAAGCATTTATCTTAGCCATTTTCTGCATTGTAATTCCGAGGGTCATGTTTACCATCGTTGGAAGTCCTTCAGGAACAGCTGCTACCATAAGAGCCACACAAACAACGAAAGCACTTTTAATGGGCTCAATTGAATTTAAAAATGGAACTATACCTGAAGTGTCTATATAAAGAGAGTCTTTTAATACCATCTTAGTAATCATAAATATCAACAATAGACCTGCTACAGAACTGGATATTTTAGCTATATTTTTTCCTAATTGAGCTAGTTTAATTTGTAATGGTGTTTGATTGGTGTCGCTATCATATAGACTTTGAGAAATCTTCCCCATTTGAGTAGAATCTCCAATAGATGTTACCACTATCTTCCCTCTACCATAGGCTATGAAAGTACCTCCAAATACCATATTAATTTGTTTTGCGGGTATAGGTTCTTGAATTATTATATTTCCATTTGCATCAACTGTTCTTATTGAAACTATCTCATCAGCATATTTATCTACATCATCTGATTCCCCAGTTAATATATCCTCTCGGACTTTTAACTCTATAGATTCTAGTAACCTACCATCAGCTGGAACCATATCACCTGTTTCAAGTAAGACAATATCTCCGGGAACTAGGTCATTTTTTAATACGATGGTTATTTCTCCATCCCGTATACATTTAACGGAGATATTTTCTGCCATCTTAGATAATGCTTCCGCCGCCTTTTTAGACCGATCTTCAGTTACAAGTCCTATGGTAGTACCCAGTATTATGGCCAATATTATACCAATTGCATCCCCATATTCACCAATCAATAAACTGATAATAGCTGAAACTAAAAGGATAACCATCATAGGATCAAAAAGGCCATCCCATGGAGAACCTTTATTATCCTTTGAAAATTCATTTGGACCATATTTTTCTTGTCTTATTTTTACTTCCCTTTGGTTTAATCCCTGATTTTCATCAGTCATAAGTTCTTTTATAACTTCTAATTTATGTTCATTAAAGTACATTATTCTACCCCCAAGCAGTAAATTAATATTTAAAATATTAATTTAGTTTTTCACCAATCACCCTCTTTCATCGTTATGTAGCTTGTCTTAAATTTTTAACTATATTTTTTGAGATTCCACTATCAATCTTATGCAGAGTCTTTTAACTTTATGATTGAAAATCATATATTTAAAAAATCCATAGGTTAACCTATGGATTTTTTCTTAATTTATCTATAAAGAAATCATGACCACCCATTTTGTGAGCAGTCATGATTTAAATAGTGCTTATTGTGTAATATAGGAATTATAATAGTCAATTAAGACACTTATTCTGGAATCAAGTTTTTCAGGAGTTCCTGATGTAGTAGATGTAAAATTATTCTTAATATCAAATTCAGAAACAGGCTCTTTCTTATTAACTCTTTCCATTATTTCAGTAACGGTAGCTTTAACATCACCTACATAGCTTATATATTGCTCCAACTGATCTGAAACAAAGCCTTCAGCTTCCATTCGTTTACTATCTTTTGAGTACTCTTTAAGTTTATTTATAGATTCAATTAATGCTTTATAGTCTTCTTTAATTAAATCAACATTTAATTCTAATACATTTTCTGAACTAATTCCTTGATCATATATTATAGATTGAATATCTTGAGATTTATATAATACATCAAGCATATGGTATCGTATCAAAAAATCATTTTCTACTAGCAACTGCATATCTTTTTCCCGCTGACTTTCAGCTAATTTATCCATATAACTGAAGAATATTTCAAGAGATGGATAAAAGTCATTAAAATATATTGAAACTATTTGATCATGATATTCTGCCCCTTTAGCATAGTCATCATCTACATGATCTTTTTGCTTATAATATGTATGGGCTTCTTCCATAACACCGATTAAGTTTTTCATCTTTGGCACTAGGTCCTGTACTGCTTCATCAAAACCCTCGATATAAGGTTTTTCTTTGGAAGTTTCTAAAGCCTCATCAATTAATTCAAGCTCATGCTGTGCAACAGAATTTACAAAAGGTGCACTTGATGGTTTAACAAATTCTTCTGTACCAAAACTACTAAAATATGTATTAAGAATTCTATCATAATAAGTTCCTGTAATAAAATTTCCTAAATTGATATATACATTTTGTTTAGCTGTAACCTTTCTTTCAATATCAGCTTCAGAATTACTGACTTCAGTAGATGTATTAGCTGGTTCGTCTGCTGGCTCGCCTGTAGAACTACAAGCGGTGAGAATAAAGCAAAATAAAAGCAGTAAAATTAATAAAGATCTTTTCTTAAACATTTTATTCCTCCTTGAGTTAGTAATTATTTTATATCTATATTAAATATAAAATTTTCGTCGACAACCCATTGATTATAATAAAAACTTTAAATAATAGCAATGCATCTAAATTACTAAATTTAAATTTACCCATAATAAAAGCTATCTTCTGGTGTTAATTAGTCCAGAAAATAGCTTTCCTATTCTTCATCATTTTTTCCTTTATAATTCACTATACTGACCCACTTGCCATCTATTAAAATCTTTCTGACTCGTTTTTCGAAATCAATCCTAGATATCCAAATTTGTCTATCACAGCCTAGACATTTTAATTTAATGTCTACCCCTGTTCGTAAAATTTCCCATCTATTCTCTCCGCAAGGATGACCTTTTTTTAAAGTTATTACATCGCCAACTTCATACTTCAATATCATAAAATCCCCCCTAAGATTTATTGTCAAATATTATCCGTTTTGGATAAGGTATTTCTATATTCTCTCTATCAAAAGCTTCTTTTATCTTCTTCCTAAGTTCTCTCTCTACTTCCCATTGATCCATAGGATTAGTCTTTGCCACTATGGTTAAATCCACACCATATTCTCCTAAATCACTAATCCCTAATATAGTAGGTCCTTCTACTATGGTTTTATTCGTTTTTTTTACTTCCTTACATACCTCATCTAAAACTTTAATTACATGATCTATATCCTCTTCATAAGCAATGCTTACCTTTACGAGGGCTCTCATAGCACCTCTGGTCTTGTTGGTTACTGCTCCAATGTTGCTGTTGGGAATAATATGGAGTTCTCCTGAAAAATCCCTTAATTTAGTTACCCTAACTCCTAGTTCTTCCACTATACCTTCAAATTCTCCAACCTTAATATAATCCCCTACTGAAAATTGGTCTTCAAACAATATAAAAAATCCCGTTATTATATCCTTAACTAAAGATTGAGCACCAAAACCTATTGCCAATCCTCCAATTCCTGCCGTTGCTAAAATAGAAGAGGTATTGATGTTGAACATATCTAATACCATCACTATGCCAATAAAATAAAATATATATTTTACAATATTTTTAAGTACACCGGTTAGGGTATTAACCTTTTTTTCATCTACAGAAAATATACTCTTTTTTCTTTTATAAACTGCTCTATCGATGATAATATAGGTAATCTTAATCAGTATCTTAATTATTACAAATATTATGATTATCTTTATTCCCTTACCAAGGATATTTAGTTTTCCATCTGTAGTCTTAAAGAACTTTTCAATAAAGTTTAATACCCTACCCATATATTTCCCCTCAAATCAATTAAGCTTTTCAGCCCTATTTTCTTCACTTGTCTTTATAACTTTAAAAAAGCCTTCAATATCCAATTGATTTTCCTCTACTATCCTCTTTGCTAATTCCGTATCCTTTAAATCAAATTTAATAGCCAATCCACAGCTATGGGTTACCTCTCTAGGAGTTGGAATAGTTCTAAATTCAATATCTTCATTTTTAAATATGGATTCAGCTTTTATAGCATGATGAGTAGATTTAAATGTAATAACTCCAAACTGCCTATCTTTCATTATAACATACTCCTATCCTATAGTTACAGTATTCATTGGATTTTTTAATTTTTCATATATTACATACATATTGGTAATGCCGCCAACTTTAAGCTTATCCTTCTTTTCAAAGAAATCTAAGCAAGTACCGCAGGAAAGAATTTCTACTCCTTCTTGTTCCAATTTTTTAAGGTCTTCTAATACTTCTGAGCCTTCACAGGTTAAATGTACTCCTCCATTAAAAAATACTAGCGTTGAAGGATAAGGCGTTGCTTCTGTTAATGTATATATAAAAGATTTTATAAGGATTTTTCCTAATTCTTCAGAGCCTTTTCCCATAGTATTAGAAGAAAAAGCTATGGTCATATCCTTAAATGTATCTGGAATACATACATTGGCTTCGTCACTAACTTCTCCCTTAGTTATGTGAATATAGTACTCATTATCACTTACTTTGTCAACTTTATACTCATAACCTAAGCTACTTGCTAATTTTGAAACATTTTCTTTTGCCACTTCATTGTCAACAATAGTGGTAATAATACCACTCTCTGCCTTATCCAACTCCTTCTTAGTCATAATTACTGGTTTTGGACAAGCTTGTCCCCTTGCATCTACTTCTATATTCATTTTTATAACCTCCCAAATATTTATATAACTATATTATACTATTTTTTTACAAAGCTATCCTATGGATATATTCTATACTTATATCTACAAGTATAAATTAAATCTATACGTCTATATAAAACATAATGAATTTTATAAAGATATCCCTTAGATTAATATTTTTAATTAATATATTAACATTTTTAATTTTAATATTGACATATTTAAGTTTTAATACTATTATAGTATTAAAGAAGACCATAAACATATTTAACTATTTACCATTTATTATACCCTATAAAAATATATTACTATTACTTAGGAGGCGATTTTTTTGAAAGATAGTATTCAAGACATTCTCTATAGACTAGATAGAGGAGAGATAAACTCTGAAGAAGCAGTCAATTTGATTAGAAATATTGAAACTCACCCTAATGTATTTAGAAAAAAAGCCTCTAGGTTAAAAATAATAGTAGTTGATAAAGATGAAAATAAATCTATAAAAATTCCAGCAATACCATTTTGGTTATTAGACTTTTTACTTAGTACGTCTTTTGGTATATGTTCTATAGTTTCAAGATTTTCTAATAGGTTAGATTTAGATGAAGATACAAAAACGAGTTTAGAATTAATAAATAATAAAGACTTAAGTAAAGATTTAAAAATGATATTTAAAGAAATGAGACAATATGGCACTTTTAATTTAGTTGACATAAAAGATGGAGATGGAACCATAGTTAAGATATCAGTTCTTTAATAAAAGGAAGGTGTAAATATGAAAAAAGAAGTACTAGGAAGATGTCCTGTATGTGGAGAAGAGTTAGAAGTAACTAGACTAAGTTGTAATCACTGTTACACCAATATTGAAGGGGACTTTTCTTTATGTAAGTTCTGTAAGCTTTCAAATGAGCAAAAAAATTTTGTAGAGGTATTCATTAAGAATAGAGGAAATATCAAAGAAATTGAAAAAGAATTAGGTATTTCTTATCCTACTGTTAGAAATAAACTTGAAGATGTAATAGCAGCTTTAGGATATAGTCCTAAATATACTGAATCTAAAGTAAATAAAAAGGAAGTGTTAGAAAAATTAAGTAAAGGAGATATTTCTTCTGAAGAAGCAATTAAACTTCTAAAAGGTGAAGAATAGGGGGAATTGAAGTGAAAGAAGAGAGAATGATGATCTTATCCATGTTAGAAGAAGGTAAAATTACCAGTGAAGATGCAATAAAACTTTTAGAGGCATTGGAAGATGCAGAATCCTTAACCTCAGACGAAACAACTGAAGATAAAAAAGAAAAGATTATCGATATGGATAAAACCAAAGAAAAAGTTGAAGGACTTGAAAAAATACTTAAAGAACAAGGCAAAAAAGTTGAAAATTTTAGCGTGGATTTAGGCAATAAAATATCAGGAATGTTTCGTGAGATGAAAGAAAAGGGCTCTCATGGAAGCTTTTTAGTTGGATATGAAACTATAAACACAAGCGTAGAAAAAAACATTTCCCATTTGGAATGCCCTATCATCGATTTTAAATCAGTTAATGGAGGTATTTCCCTTCAAAATTGGGATAAAGATCATGTTTTTATCAAGATTGACTGTAAATATAAAAATGGTTTATTAGATAATATTGATGATTTTTATGACCTTTATGAAGAAGGAAATAGGCTTGTATTTATTCCTAAATTTAATAATAATATAATAATAGGCCTAAACGTATACTTACCTAACAAGTCCTATGATGAAATCCATCTAAATACTTCTAATGGCAACATTGAAATTGATGAGTTTAAAGTAAATAAACTTCAATGTAATACTTCTAATGGCTCCGTTTCAGTAAAAGATATTTCCGCTGAAGAAGTTATTTTAGGAACTAAGAATGGCAGAATTAATTTAAGCAGCATTTCAGCTCCATTAATTGAAGCTATTAGTACAAATTCTAGAATAATATTAGAAGATATAGATAGTGATAATTTAAAAGTATTAACTCATAATGGTAGAATTATATTATCAAATATAATAGCAGATTCTATTTATGCTACTACTTCTAATAGTACTATAGAAGCTCAAGATATAGGTGGAAAAGAAATCAAACTAGCCACTTCTAATGGGAAAATTATTTTAGAAAGTCTAGATTTAGATAAAATTAATGAATTAAAACTCTCCACTTCTAACGGATCAATAGATGCAGAAATTGGTGAAATTGAAAAAGACAGCTATTTTGACTTAGAAACATCTATAGGAAATATTAGTCTAGAAGTTCCAAATTTAGTATATAGGGTTAATAAGCAGGTGAATGTAGGTAAAAAAAAGATTATTGCTCATAGTATCGATTTTGATGAATCGAAAGAACATCTTGTATTTACTGCTTCCACTTCAAATGGCTCTATAAAATTATGGTAGGAGGGATAAAATGGGAGATTTGAAAGAAGAAAGATTACAAATACTTAAAATGGTAGAGGAAGGAAAGATCACTAGTGAGGAAGGCATTAGTCTATTGGATGCTCTTGAGGATAGTGAAAAATCCTATATAGAAAATAAAAATGCTAAGTGGATGAAAGTAAGGGTATTTGATCCTGATGACAATACCAAGGTAAATGTGACCATACCTATATCCTTAGTAAATGTAGGGTTAAAGATGGCCAATAAATTCTCTCCAGAGTTAAAGAATACTGGCCTTGATGAAAAAGATTTTAAGGAGATATTTGAAGCCATAAAAGATGGAGCTTCTGGAAAGTTAGTAGATGTAGAAAGTGAAAGTGGAGAAAAAGTAGAGGTAATAGTAGAATAATCCCAATTAAAGGGATTATTCTTTTATTTTTATCATATTGTAAATTATCTTTACTCCTATTCCTATCAATAATATAGGCCATAAATATGAAATAAATTTCCAAAATCCAAATTTCACCGTAGTTTTAGATGATAGTAGGAATAATATAGAAATAACTACCATTATTAATGATAAATGCTTAGGCCATTCTATTCCTGACTTACTATATCCTACAATATAAATAATATAGAAAGCAATCCCAAACAATAAATATAATGTCCAGCTTACATCTCCATAGGCTAATTCTTCGATTAAATTATATGTTCCTAATGCAGGCAGTATTAGCCCAAATATGAGAAAAGCCTTCGATCTCTGTCTTACATATAGCACTAAGGATACAATTCCAAATGCCCATAAGAATAAAAATCCTTTAATATTTACTCCAGGAAATGCATATTCATTCAATAATGAAACTAGAGAAATGGCTAACAAGGTTAAGCCCGATATTAAATAGCCAATATGACCTTGTATAAAATAGCTTATAATAAACCCTACGGACAATATAAACAATAGCCAATCAAAACTTAACACCCTTAAATTCAATAATAGAAATAGAACCCCAATCAACACCAACAGCAGACCAAAAAAGTAATTATTCTTCCTCATAGTATCCCTCCTATTTAGATAAAACTTTTAATGGAATAAAGATTTAGCATTAAACCTATATCTTTCAAATAGTCAAAAATCAAAGAATTTAATACACCTTTCCCAATAAAAGTTTCTGGGAAAGTTAAAGCTATAGGAGATAAAACTAAATTCAACAAATAAACGATGAATAATCCCTCTATTAATCCGAAGATGATACCTCCAACTTTGTTTAACTGTTTAAGTACTGGTGCTTTCAAAAGTGAAGAAAAAAATCCTAAAATTAAATTCATCAATATATTTGCTAGCCAAAATACCAATATTATTGAAAACAGACTAATGATTATTCTTAACAGTCCCTTTGAAATTAAATCAGAAATAAGATTAGTTTGTTCCTTAGCTTTTGAATAAAACAATACCTTTAAAATGAATTCAACTATACCTTTGAATATATTATACACCTTAGAATTATTAATTATATACCCATTAACAATAGGATAGTATTTTTTAGTAATTATTACTGATAGTATAACCTGTATTATGTTGAATATTGATGACACAAGGCCTAATCTAAGTCCTTTTATCATAACATAAATCAATATGAAAATCATTATCATGTCTAACCAGTTCATAAAGACCACCAAACCCCATATTTAATCTTATAAAGATAGTAGTTCTATTCTATTCTCATAAATTACAAATAGATTCTGTTTTCCCTCTACCACCTTTAATATAGTTTCCTCACCTTTATATTTAAATGCTTCTTTTCCATTTCTCAATCCTAATATATATTCATCTCCATACAATACCATATATCTATCATAGGGGATAATCTTGTTGTATCCTTCTGTAAATGCATATTTTTCTTCTGTCTTTCCATCTATGGAAATAGTTTCTAAACTATTTCCATGCAATATATTTATCCTCTCATTATCAATATATATATCCTTTATTAATTGAATCTGTTTTTCCCATGAAATATTTCCATCATCTAGTAAATATAAGGACTTATCCGTCATAACTACAAGTTTATCTTTGTCTATAAAGTTTGAATATAGAACAATTTCATCATCAATCTCAGTAGTAAATAAGGATTCTCCACTTATTTTAAATATCTGAACTTCAGATTTTAGGTTATCACCTTTTAAATTTAAAGTTGATATGGCATAGGTAACACCATCTCTATTCATGGAATAGGTAAGAATATTGCCCTCCTCAATTGCAGCATTTTCTATTATATTTCCTTCTCTATTAAATATGTCTATACACTCCATATCATTTTCTTTAATATGGACTAAAATATTCTCAAAGTCTTCAACTATATTCATAATATTGGCATTGACCTGCGCCTTATGTATAGTTTCTCCTGAGCCATTTAAAAAATAAATATCTCCTGTAGGCTTTTCATAGACATATATATTATCTTCTCCAAATGCTACCATAGGTTTATCATAATTAAATTCCTTTTCCCATTCCTTAGAGCCATCTATTTTAAATCTAGTTAACTTTTTATCCTTCCATACCATTATACCATTTTCATAAAAAGCTAAATCACCTATTCCTCCTTCCATTGGAATAGACCTTACTAAACTCAAAGTCCTGTTGGTGGTTTTAGCGGCTTTAATAAAATCTATAGCTTTTTTTTGATTTTCTTCCTTTGAAAAGAACAGCATAACTACTATTAATATAATAATAGTAAATTTTAGTCCTTTGCTTTTTTTCTTTTGAGCTTCATCCATAATACCACCTCATCATTGCTATAATCATGTTGATTTTACTGTTAAATCTAATCCTATCAATTATCTATATAATTCTTTAGATTGTTTAAAAATCCTCCTAGTTATTGTAGAAAATTAAAAATTTGATATAATAAATGTATCGATACATTTAAAATGGAGGTTATAAATATGTTAATAAATAAAGATTTAAACACCCCTTTATATATACAACTCTATGAAAGCATTAAAAACATGATTGAAAAAGAAGAATTAAAAGAAGGAGAAAAACTTTCTTCTATTAGAAGTTTATCAAAAAAACTAGAAGTAAACAATATTACCGTTGTAAATGCTTATAAACTTCTCGAACAAGAGGGATATGTCTATTCTATAAAGGGAAGTGGAACCTATGTTAAAAGACCTAGATATAATATGGAGATTCCTTATATGGAAGATGGAGATATTGAACTAATGGTGGGAGGAGTTCTTCCTATATCAAGAAATAGCATCAATTTTGCTTCTGTATCCCCTACTCCTGAAATATTTCCTATTGAGGAGTTTAAACAGGCCCTAATTGAAGTTTTAGATAGAGATAAGGGTAATGCCTTTCTATATCCAGAAATAAATGGATATGAGCCTTTTAGAGAGTCCATATCCAACTTTTTATATGAAAATTATAATATGACCGTTGATGAAGACCATATTCAGGTAATTTCAGGAGGTCAGCAAGGAATAGATATTATAGCCAAAACTTTAATTTCCCAAGGTGATTATATATTTGTAGAAAACCCTACCTATTCTGGTGCTATAGCTGCTTTTCAATCCAGAGGAGCTAAAATAATAGGGATTCCCATGGAAAAGGATGGGATTAATTTAGAGGTTTTAAATAAAAATATTAAGATGTACAATCCTAAATTCCTATATATGATGACAAATTATCAAAGTCCCACTACTTATTCCTACAGTGAGAATAAGAAAAGGGAACTAATCAACCTTAGTAGAAATCATAACTTTTATATCATTGAAGATGATTTCTTAACGGATTTAAATTACGATGAAGATAAAAAGCTGCCATTAAAATCTATGGATAATTTAGATCATGTCATATATATAAAATCTTTTTCAAAGATATTTATGCCTGGAGTAAGGATAGGATTTATGACAGTGCCTAAGAAGCTATTTAAGGATATTGTTAAAGCTAAACATACTACTGATATTTCCTCTTCAGGTTTTTTACAAAGAGCCTTTGATCTATACTTAAGAAAGGGTTATTGGAAAAACCACATTATGACTATAAAAAAAGTATATACAGAAAAATATAATATTATGGTTGAGGAACTAAATAAATTAAAAAAATATGGTATTTTCTTTGTTGAACCAAAAGGTGGGCTTAGTATATGGCTTCAACTGCCGAAAGAGATAGATTCCATCGACTTATATAATGAATGTGAAAAAAATAATGTAGCCATAGTACCTGGCAAAATATTTTTCATCGATAATAAAACATATTCTAATTATATAAGACTAAGTTTCGGAGCCGTATCCCATGAGGAAATAGTTAATGGTACGAGAATTATTGAAAATTGCTTGAAAAAATGGTATAAGGTGGATAACAACAAATATTTACCCTTTGTATAAGTATATATTGTAATGTATAGGATATAGCTCCAATAAGCCTTATTTACCAATAGTTTCTTTTAAAAATTTCATTATTATAGATATATATTCATCGGGCTTTTCATACATGGCTGCATGACCTGTCCCCTTTATGATGGCCCATTTAGATCCTTCTATTCTTTCATGAATTAACTGTTGATATCTTAAAGGAGTTATAATATCAAACTCTGAACTTATGATTAAAGTAGGAACTTTAATATTTTCAATTCTATCAAGGATATTATAGTCCTGTGCACTATTCAAATTCCTCTCAAGTCTTTGATACCACTTTTCATTTAAAACCTTAGACAATACCTTTTGTTTAATTAAAATATCATCATAGTTCTCTTCATAATAACCATATGAATACATATAAGGCATTGTGATAGTAGAAAACATATCACCATTAAGATTAACTGCTGCATAATCCCAGCTTTTTGCTATATCCTTCATAAAATTTGTAGTATAGCTATCTGTATTGGATAATATTAAGGACTTAACTCTATCTTGATAATTTAAGGCAAAAACTTGAGCTACTTTTCCCCCATAGGACATGCCCATTAAACTAACCTTTCCCAAGTTAAGCTTATCTAGAAAAATTTGAAGAATCTGAGCTTGGGTTTCTACAGTGTATTCATCTTCACCGTCATGAGACTTACCTTGATCTAATAGGTCTACCATTATCATATTATAATTTTGGGATACTGTTTTTATAAATGGGGACCAGCTATTAGTAGACATCATAACCCCACTTAAAAAAACAACTGGTTCTCCTGTACCACATTGTTTATAATAGATATCTTTATCCTTTATGCTTATGTAAGGCACAATATCAACTCCTAATGTTTATAATTTTATATCATCAATATTAGTATAACAGAAAAGTGATAGCTTATCTTCAATTTTATAAAAGGATGATAGTGTCAAGTTACTGTAGGAAAATTTTTTTAAATTTCCCCATATTTTATGAAAAGTGCATAGTTGCTTGTTTCACCAATTTTTTTATAAGCTATTTGTTTTTGGGGTCACTAAATTAAGCTATAACATTTTATTTTATTATTCATTATAGCTCTTTCTATATTTAAATTTGTTTGTTACCTACTATTGATTCTTTTTAAGCACCTCTAATGGCTTTTAGTATCTGTCGTTGCCAAGTTCTTCTTCCATCATTTATATAGGGTATATTGTCTATGGTTTCTGCTGATGCTGTTCTTAGTTTCTTCTTTACTACCTTTTTTTCTAACTCTATTATTCTATTTTCCTTTTGCCTTTCTCCTTTTTTCTTACTTAGTAATTCGTATATATCACCACCATTTGCTTTATATACTCTTAAGCGAGCCATTTGATCTGCTCCTACCAAACTCCAACCTAATGGCCTTGAGCTTAATCTAGAGGATAATATATGGCTTATATGACCTTCTGCACTACAACCTATATATTCTTCCTCATAACCCCTCATTATTGAGTCCCAATGGTTTAATATATATCTTTTACTGTCCTTCACTGCTTCTTTCTTGGTCTGTGATTCTGTTTCTTCTATTATGAAGTTTAGTAATTCTTTTACATGGTCTTTATTACGGTTATTTATATAGCTCCATAATACTTCTATTGTATGAGGCATATGTGCTGTTGCTTTTCTTACATACTTGGATAAATGAAAGTAATCTAGTACGTGTTTACTTCCTTTAATCCAGTTTAGCCCTTCTTTTATCCAGCTTGCTCCATCTCCTGAGATATATATCTTTTCTACCTTATCCATTTCATATGCTTCTTCTAGATAATTAGCAACTTCTAGCCATAATTCTTCACTATTTTTTAATGAGCCTGTAAAGTATTTTTTATTTATTAATTCATATCTTCCTTTTGATTTGTATTTCTTGCCTTCATGGACATAGATTAATTTTATTTCTTTATTTTTCCCATTTTGCAATGCTACATGGTCTTCGTCTGCTTCTATATAGATTGTTTTTACTTGTTTCTTTTTAGTTGGCAATTTCGCTTCGTCATTTTCTACTTCTCCTAGCTTTCTTATGGTGTTCATTACTGTTTGTTTTGTTACTTGTACATTACTTGAGGTTCTTTTACCTGATTTCTCATAGGATGTTTCTATAGCTTCTTTTATTAATTCCGATTCGTATGAAAGATCCATTCTTTCATATGGATATATTCCTACTAGTTCATCTGAAAGATATCTATAGCTGCCATCTTTTTTACTTTTGTAATATGTCCTTAGATAATTTACTTCTCCAAATATTGTAATTAAAGTTTTTTCGTCATTTCTTCTTTGTATGTAATATTCCTTTTTCCTACTACTAGATTCTCTTATTATTTCATCTAGCATCTCTAAGGCTTCTTTTACTATCATTGCTCCTATTTCATCCAATGATTTTTTAGTATTTATTATGAATCTTGATATATCCCTGCTATTTAACATCAAATCCTCTATATTATTATTGAAATCTCTAGTGATTTTTTCTATAATTTCGTGTATAATTGTATTCATAAGAATAGCCTCCTTTATTATGATTTTTGTTTTTGACACTTCTATCATAACATATGGGGCTATTCTTTTTTGTATTTTTTCCTACAATTATTTTACACTAACATAACCAACCATGATGAATTTACAGGTGTAAGTTTAGAGTAAATTCTTTAAAAAAGCTCTACTCAACTATATCCATTGGCTCAACAGAATCTGCATAGGAGATTATATCAAGACCCTTTTTTATAGGCTCTAAAATATAATTCCATATACTCAAACAAATTTATATCATTAATTACATATCCTGTAATTCTATTACCAAACCTATAGTTCAAAAACAACTTTTTAACTAAAAGCTTCAGCTTCTACAGTATGACAGAAAGCAAGTTTAAATCTTCCAGAATTCCATCAGTTATTGATTTTTCGTCCTCACCGATACATTTCAATTTATCTATCACCATTTTACCACCTATTCTAGAAATTTAGATGAGATACGAAAACATCCTGAAAGTTTTCTTTTAAGGACAACTCTAGTACTTCCATGTTTTCCTTTATATCATACACCATTTTATAGCAGTCAGCATTAATCAAAGCAAGCCTTGCACCTTCTAGTGAAGTATTTCCTAAGAACTTTATATCTCCGTTAAAGCCTTTAGGTATCAATCCTATTTCCTTTATATTATTTGGATTTATATGATAACCAAAAGCTCCAGCTATGTAAATCAATGGTATATCTTCAATACCTAATCCTATTTGGTCTAACATCATTGTTACACCAGCTGCTATAGCTCCCTTTGCTAATTGAATTTGTCTTATATCCTTTTGAGAAATATACACATCATCAGTTATATAGAATTTCTTATCCACTAGTCTTTCAGCTAACTTAGGATATATATTCTTATTCCATCTGCCAGATTTCATTATAATGCCTCTTCTTACCAATGCTCCAGCTACATCTATAAGGCCACTACCACAAATTCCTATTGCTTTAGAATTTCCTATTGTTGAATAATGAATATTATATTCTTCATCAATATCAAATCTTTCTATAGCTCCATCTTCTGCACGGCATCCACATTCAATATTCATACCTTCCAACGCTGGTCCTGCAGCAGTAGAAGTACATATTATCTTTCCATCCCTTAATGCTGCAAGTTCGCCATTTGTACCAATATCTATATACACAGCTTTTTTATTATTTTGAAAACCTGAAGCCATAATACCTGATACTATGTCCCCACCTACATAGGATGAAGCAGATGGAATTATGGTTAGCAATGCTTCATCATTGGCCTTAATTGATATATCCCTTGCTTTAATACTTTGACAATCTAAAAATACTGATCTATATGGTGATACTGCTAATGATCTAGGGTTTATTCCCAATAACAAATGTATCATTGTGGTATTTGCCGCAATAGCAATATGATAAATATCATTAATACTATAATAATTATCAACAATTTTATTAATTGCATTATTTATTTCATCTACTATTAACTCCTGAAGTTTAACAGCGCCTGATGAGTTTTCCATACAATATGTAATCCTTGTTATTACATCTCCACCATACTGGGTCTGAGGATTTAAAGAGGATAGGTTCTTAACTATTTCTCCGTTGGATAAATCAACTAGATAATATGAAACGCCTGTAGTTCCAATATCTATGGCTAAGCCTAATATATCCTTCTTATAAGTACAAATATCCAATAGCTTATCCTCAAAAACTACACCCCAAATTTCTTTAAAACTACCTTCTTCAATAAAAGCAATCTTTCTATATAAATCTGGTGAGCTAACTTTATACCCTATATCGTCAACATATGGAACAGAACTTGACCTGTTTATCTCAGGAAGCTTTACTAGTCTAACAGGACTATCAATTTCTACGTCAATACTAAAACCCTTATTAATTGTCTTTAACACTTTTTGTTTTTCTATTAATTCTACTTCTACATCACCTAAAATTTCCGCCATACATGATAGTCGTTCATTCTTTTCCCCATTGATAATCTTTTCTTCCCTATCCGTTGGTTCAGATAATTGTCCTTTAGCTATTATCTTACATTTTCCGCAAAATCCCATGCCATTACAAGGTGTTTCAATGTTTAGATTAGCTTTTCTAATAGCATCCAGTAAAATTGTATTTTTTTCAACTTCAATACATATATTTTCTTTAGCAAAACTTACTTTTGGCATTGCATACTTCCTTTCGTTTTTTAAATAAGTTTGCAAATTGTCAACTCATTAGTTATTGCCTTTGTTTTTAAGCACCAATGACCTAAGATTTTTATATCTTTTCTTTTATTTTTTATGTTCAATATCTTTCCAAAATAATCTTGCCCTTCCACCATTACCTTTTCAGTTTCTAAAAGTCCTATAGATTCAAGAGAAGAAGAGGTTTTACCGCATAGATGAACCATTGAATCACCTAATTTATCTTCAACTCTCTTTAAAATATTATAAGCTGATTTCCCAGATAAGTCCTTATAAATCTTTGGCCCAACTATATCTAAAGTTCCCGCAGGATCAGCAAAAGAAATTATGTCTGCTCCTGAATTTATCCCTTCCAGAATGAAGTCCACTACATTATCCTCAATTATTTTTAATAATTCTAAAACCTTTTCTCTATCCTTTCTAATGGCCTTAAAAAACAGTTCACTATTAATAATTGATGTTCCTATGGTGAAAGGACCAGTTATTTCAAGAAATACATTTTCTCCCTCATCCTTTAATATGCTTATAGCCTTTAAAACTTCGGCAATTCTTCCTTTCTTTAAGTCAAAATCCTTTAAATCACATATTGAATCTATATCATTTATAGCATATTCTCCAATTCTATTACCATATATATGGTCAAAAACCACTTTAGATCCAAAGGTTTCAGCTTCTAAAGTATGACAAAAGGGTAATCTGCAAAATTGACTACCTTTATACTCTTTTAAAGTTTTTGACAAATTAACAATGTTAGAATCATACCTATTTAATTCTTCAAAGGAGAGATTTAAACCTTGTAAAACACTATCAGGTACCGCTTCTACTTCATTTCCTATACATTTAAATATATCTGCCATCTTATCAACCTTTCTAGAAGTTTAATCAAATAAATTCCTAATGGAATTTATATTTAAATCCTTTCCTATAACTGCAACTTGACCTATGGTTTTCACTCTTCCTTTTCGAATATCATAATTACTAGGTGTAAAATCAAAATCAACCCACTTCCTATCAGCATCTAAAAGAAAACCTTTAGCCCTTAAAACCTTCCCATAAATTGGATTCTTTAAGGAACTTAAAATATAAGCTAACTCTTCATGACTATATATTTTCATTGTTTCAAAAGAATAATAGTCAAAAGTATTAGCTGAATCATCTTCATGGTTATGGTCATGATAATGGCCATGATTACAACAATGACCATCATACAAACAAGTATCCTCATTTAATATACTTGATTTTACAACATCTAAAATATCCCTAGCTTCCAATTCATCCCATGGTGTGGCAATTATATTAGCATTAGAGTTTATTTTCCTAATAGACCCTATTACACTATTAACTCTAAGTTCATCAGTTAATTGAGTTTTACTAATAGCAATAATATTTGCATATTGGATTTGATCTATAAAGAAATCCCCAAAAACATCAATAAAATCTTCAAATTCCAATACATCCACTATTGTCATAGCCATATTTAATTCAATATCCTCAGATTCTTTAATCACATTAATTATAGAGATTATGTCAGTCAATCTTCCTACTCCAGTTGGTTCAATTATAATTCTATTGGGATTATGTTCCTTAATGAGTTCCTTAATTGCTTTTTGAAAATCTCCCGAAAGTGTACAACAAATACACCCTGAGGATATTTCTTTTATTTCAACACCCGATTCCTCTAGTCTATTAGAATCTATACTAATATCTCCAAATTCATTTTCTATTATGGCAATTCTATTACCTAATACATCTGCATCTAATAATTTTTTAATCATAGTTGTTTTTCCTGCTCCTAAAAAGCCAGAGATAATGTCTATTTTTACGGTCATATTTCCTCCTTATTGTTAATTTTTACTTTTAACAGTTTTTAATATAGCTTGGATATTTTTCATTGGTGATTGTGTCCCAAGTCCACAAGCAGGGGAAACAATATTTATACCACTATTAATTGCATTTTCAGTCATTTTCTTAATCTTTTCTTCGTCAGAAGACTCAAGAGCAAATGAACTTATATTGCCCATTAAAATTTTATCTTCCATATACTTTCTTATTTCCTTTATGCTAACAACTGCATCGAAACTAAAGGCATCTGCTTTTAATTCTCTTATTTCAGAATATACACTACGCATTTGACCACATATATGAACAATTATAGGAAAATTTTCGTCAACTTCTCTAATGCCATCTATTAGCATATTAATGTATTTAACTGCATATTCTTCAAAGTATTTTGGACCTAATATTTCACCAGTACCGCTTGGATCAGATATGGCAATTACATCTGCTCCTGCTTTTACTTGAGCTTGGCCAAATTCAATAATTTGATTTGTAACAAACTCCATGAATTTATGTGCATCTTCTTTTTTTCTTCTCAACTCTTTGTAATATATTACCGGTTCCATAAGTGATGAAGCTACACTAATAGGGCCTGAAAGATTACCGACTATAGGTACTCCACCTCCCTTATTATTTAAAATTGAAATGGCATCTATAGTTACCTTAGCCCTTCCACTATTTACATCTAATGCCTTTAGTTTATTATATTCAGACACAGAATCAATAACATAATCGACAACATGGGGTTCGAATATTTTTGAACCCATATCAATACCTGCACCCATAGCTTCTGCTTCAATAGTCATGCAGAATGGAACTCCATAGTTTTCAAACATCCCATATTCATATACAGCTGCTGCAAGGTCTGCCATTTTATTCGCATCTATATGAGCATCTGGCCACATGATCCCTGTTCTTTCCATTAATTCAGTTATAATCATATTCATCATTCCACCAGGGCAAATACAAGGTAGTCTATCTACTTTATTTCCCTTCAATACAGAAAGAAGCCTTTCTCTTGAGTTCAATCTCAAAACCTCCTTTTATTTCGCTGGAATACCCATACCGACTAATGACTTTGCTAGTTTAACAGCTTCTACTGCATTAGGTGAATAACCATGAGCTTCGATTTTATCGCAGTATGCTTGGGATACAGGGCCACCGCCTATCATTACTTTTACTTTTCCATACATATTCTCTTCTTTAAGCATCTCAACTACTTTTTTCATGCCAGGCATAGTAGTCGTCATTAAAGTTGATAAACAGATAAGGTCAGCATCTACTTCTTTGGCTTTATCAATGAAATTTCTTAAAGGTACATCTCGTCCTAAATCATAAATTTCAAAACCAGCAGTTTCCAACATGATTCTTACTAGATTCTTCCCTATATCATGAGTATCGCCTTCAACAACTCCTATGACACATTTATAAGTCTTTTCTCCTTCAAGTTTATTTTGAGGTAAATGGGGCTTTAATATATTTAATCCATTATACATGGCATCTGAACAGATTAATAAATCAGTTATAAAGTATTCCTCTTCTTCATACATTACTCCAGCCCTATTCATTCCATCAACTAATCCTTCTGTAATACCTTCTAGTGGATCATATCCGGTATCTATATATTCTTGTGCTACACTTATAACCTTTTCATCTTCCATTTCAAAGACACAATCTGATAATTCTTTTAATAATTCTTCCTTTAATCTTGCCATTTATTATACCTCCTAATTTTCTAATAAACTTAATCTAGAGAATTATTAATTCTTTACATCATTCCCAAAGGCATTTCACCAATTTTGGCGTTTCTGCCATATGTTCTTACTGCATAAACATATGCTTCTAGGTTTTCCTTTGGTGTCCCTAAAGGCACTTGGCATCCACTAGAAATAATATATCCCTTTGGTGATTTAGCAGCCTTCTGGATACATTCTTTCACACTTTCTATGACATCATCAATTGTCCCATTTCTTAAAATTTCTACTGGTGGAACATTTCCCACAATAGTCATTGTATCTCCTAAAGTTTCACTTGTTTCTCCGAGGTCTTCACAGTTGTCTACACTGAAAGAAGATATTTCTAATCCTTTTAAATAATCCCATATGCCTTTAGTATGTCCACAAATGTGTAAAGAAGGTTTCAAACCTGTAATCTCTTTAATTCCTAATATAAGTCGCTTAAGCTCTGGAAAAGAGAACTCCTCAAATTGCTTTAGACTTAAAATATCTGTACATGTAACAGGATCTGATATGGAAACTATACCTGGTCCAAATTCATTAGTAAAAGCTTCCACCCATTTTAAGGAATTATCTACAGCAAGGGCAATTAACTCTTTTAGTTTCTCTGGATTCTTTCTTGTATCTCTTAGAACTTTCTCAATAGGACGGATAGCGATTGCAGTAGATATTGGACCTGCAACACCTGTACTTATGGACATGTCAGGGAATCTTTCTCTCACCTTAGCTGCTTTTTCCAGCATTGGTGTCAAAACTCTGTTATTATATGGGTCTATTTCAACCATTTTGTCCCAATCATTGTAATCCTGCAAAATATGTTCTTCTATACGATCAATACCATGCTCTGGATAGTTAAGGGTTGACCCCATAGCTGCTCCCATAGCTCGTAGTCTTAGGCCTATATTAACCCCTTCTAAACCAAAATCTTCTCTCGCTCTTTCAATAATTTCTGCAAATATATTAAAATCAGAGTTCAATTGGCTGGTGGTATATCCGTATATTTCAGACAAGGCCTCATAAAATGAAATCAAGCTATATGGAATATGGTCTACTTCTTCCCCTGCTAAATACTTCTTCATCCTTTCAGATGGTGTCATTTCTGGTTTTACTTCTTTCATTTTAAGCTTTAGTTCACTATAATCCATAATAATACCCCCATTCACTCTTATATCCCGTTCCTAGTTCTCAATTTTTCTTCCTTCCGTTAAATTTTATCACAACGGTATTTTTAATAAAATTGAATATGTAAATAACAGAACAATTCTTATTGATAAAATTTATATATGTTAATAAACTTGCTTTATAAAACAATATCAGTTCAAAAATTTGAACTGATATTGTTTTATGCAAAATATATGATTTCATTAGGTGCAACAGCATTCTATCTTTTTAGATTTTCGTTTGCTATAACAAAGGAATAAGTGACCCTTCCTCTTTGTAATAATTCCTCAAACTATCGCTATTAGTAGCACATTCTACCAAATCCTTTAGCCATTGTGCCTCAGCATCTTCTTTTCTGGTTACAAATCCTAATGGATAGCTTGGCCCATCTTTAGATTCTGCTATGTAGGTCGAAGCATCAAATCCTGCATTATTCATATGCGCACCTGCAAGAACTATTGCATCTAAATCAGGAAGAGATCTTGGTAGCACACTCATCTCAGCTTCTATAAATTCAAAATTATGTGGATTCTCTACTATGTCATAAATAGTTGGTTCATCAATAGTTTCATCAAATTTTATTAATCCAAAATCCTGCAATGCTTTTAATCCTCTAGTCTGATTTGCTCTATCATTACACAAGCCTATTTTTGCACCATTAGGAATTTCTTCTATTGAATCATACTTTTCAGAATACATAGCAAAAATAGGATAGTGAGTATATGGTTCTGCCATTACAAAATCTGTCCCATTACTAGCGTTATAACTATCTAAATATGGCTTATGTTGAAACCAGTTCACATCTATACCTCCTTCTCCAAGTGCAACATTTGGTTGAATACTATCTTCAAATGTAATAACTTCTAGTTCATACCCAGCTTCTTCAACATCTTTTCTTATTGCTTCAGCCATATCGAGGCCATCTGCTCTAACACCTAACATTATTTTATTCTTTTCACCTTTGTCTTTTTCATCAACCTTCTTTGAATTTGTACTACAAGCTGATAAAAGCATCAAACTCATCAAAGCTAATAAAATAATCTTAATAACTTTCTTCATTTTTTCTTCCTCCTAAAACCTTATATTTTTTTCCTATAAATTTTACGCCCAACCAATTGAATTAGTTGTACTAAGATAATCAAAATAACTACTATTCCATACATTATAGTATCATTGAAATTTTGATAACCATAAGTTATTGCTGTTGCTCCCAGTCCTCCTGCTCCAACTGTACCAGCCATAGCTGTAGTACCTAAAATTGCAACTGTAGCAAAAGTTATATTGTTTATAATAGTAGGAACAGCTTCTTTTATCATTACCTTAAAGATAATTTGAGTATCGGATAGGCCAAAAGATTTCGCAGCTTCTACTAAACCCTTATCAACATCCTTTAAACTACCTTCAATTAATCTTGAAATAAAAGGCGATCCCGCAAAGACCAAAGGTACAATTGCTGCATTTTTTCCAATAGAAGTTCCAACAATTGCCCTAGTAATTGGAATAATTGAAACAACAAGTATAATAAATGGAAATGACCTTATCGTGTTTACAACAATATCCAAAACTTTATATAAACTAACATTCGGTCTCAATCCATCTTTATCTGTCACATAGAGAATTATGCCAATGAAAAAACCTATTACAGCAGAAACAATAGTAGCTATTGCTACCATATACAAAGTATCCCAAAACGCAGGTATTACAATTTTAGAAATCAGTTCCATTGGATCTCTATTCATTTTCTACAACCTCCCAAGTAACCTTTTGATTATCGAGAAATTCAGTTACTTTATTTAGGTTTTCACTAGCAATATTAATAACAAATAATGCTACTACGCGATCTTTAAATTGTTCAATATTGGCTGCAGGAATAGAAAAATCAATGTTAAGTGTTTGTGCTAGACGTGAAATTATTCTATTTGATTTTTCCTCTTCGGGAACAATAATTCTAATATTAACACCACTGCTTGGGAGTACTAATTTATTTCCTCCTCCAAGAATCTCATTTAATTCATCTCGTTTATATACAAACACATCTTCTACTTTTCCATCTAATACCATATTTCCATGATCCAACACAGTTACTTTATCACAAACTTGTTTTATTACTGACATCTGATGGGCAACAATTACTATTGTAATGCCAAGATCTCTATTAATTCTTTTCAATAGTGATAAAATTGAATCTGTTGTTTTTGGGTCTAATGCAGAAGTTGCTTCATCAGACAAAAGAATCTTAGGATCTAATGATAATGCTCTAGCAATAGCTACTCTTTGTTGCTGTCCACCGCTAAGTTCTCTTGGTTTTGAATTCAACTTATCTCCAATTTCTACTACCTCTGCTAATTCTTTAACTTTCTTGTCAATTTCATCCTTATCATATCCCCAACTTTCCATTGGAAGAGCAATATTTTCATATACAGTTTTTCGTTGCATCAAAGAAAAATGTTGAAAAATCATCCCAATGTTTTTTCTAAATTTTCTTAGTTCAATCCCCTCTAGATCTCTTACTTCAACTCCATCAACTTTAAGACTTCCTGATTGAAAATCCTCTAATCTGTTAATACATCTCAAAAGAGTTGACTTACCAGCACCACTTCGACCTACAAGTCCATATATTTCTCCTTCTTTTATTTCTAAACTTATGTTATCAAGTACTTTTATATCTCCATAAGATTTAGATAATCCTTTGATTTCTATCAATTTTATTCCTCCAAATGATAAAACTAGTTTTCAATTTTATTACTTCTCTAATTCTTCATTCCATCAATAAATATATCATTTGCTATGTTAATCATTTTGATATATTCAACGTTATGGGTAGAATCAGTTTTACTCCAGGTGACTACTAAATTTAATTGAATAAAAAATCTCCTCCTCTCTAACTTAATTAATTTATAAATATGACAATGTTCGACAACACTTGAAATTATAACATTGCTAATATTTCCATTCAAATTAATATTTTATATACTAAAGTCAGATATTATAAAATTAATCAATCCACAACTCGTCACAAAAATTTAGAGGGAGGATTTCGTGATTCGATTAGCAAATGTAGAAGATGCTCTTTTAATTCATGAAATAATGTTATCAGTCTTTGAGGAGTATAGAAATATTGATGTTCCATCAGGTACACTTAATGAAACTATAAGCTCCATAGAAGAGGCATTAGGAAATGGTTCTGAAAAAGCATTGCTTTGCTTTCTGATAAATGTTCCTCTTGGTACTGTAAGATTTAAATTTGGTGAAAAATCTCTATGCTTCTTTCGACTTTCAGTCTGTCTTGAAGCAAGAAGGAGAGGAATAGCCAAATCTATTCTATCATGGCTTGAAAATTATGCCAAAGAACATGAGATAACAGAAATTTGGTGCAGGGTTCGAATATCCATTCCACAGAATATACAATTATACCAATCTGTTGGATACACTGTGTATTTGGTAAAATAAAAATGCAATAAATGGTCATCAAAAATACAAAAGTAATTGCCAGTACAATCCTAAAATTATACCCTATTAAGTGAGGAAACTTAGTAGGGGAGGAAAGGATGTGCTGACAATTACTCAAATAAATTATATCCAAGATTTATACTTTTTGGAAGGAAAATCTATTTCCGAAATTTGCAGAATGACCGAAAAGAATTATCGTACAGTAAAAAAATATATAGAACAAGATGACTTTAATCCAAAAAAGCACAAGGTTAAAAGGTCTAATAAGTCAAATGTTTTAAGCCTATCATCAACAAATGGCTTACTGAAGATAAGTTTAGACACCATAAACAAAGGCATACTGCCAAAAGGATCTATGATAGGCTAAAAGAAGACTGTAATCTCTTTGAAAGCCCAATATACTATCCTACTGATTTACCACCATATGAAGTTGATATCCACCAATATGACATGTTATTTAGGGGTGTAGAAAGATGAGAGAAGAGATAAGTAAATATCAAAAGAAATTAAGACTATCTAGTAGTCTCATGGAGATATATCCTACTAGAATCAGATGAACCAAAGAAAATATCCTCAATTTACAAGAAGATTAATCAAGCTGATCTACTAATCCTTGATGAATGGGGATATCTTCCCCTTCATCAAAAAGGAGCAAGGCTCCTATTTGACATTATCTCAATCTGCTATGAGACTAAAAGTATTATCATAACGATAAACATAGAGTTTGGCAAATGGAAAGGGTTTTTATTTGATGAAAAGCTGACAGCTGCAATAGTAGATAGGCTAGTACACCACTCACATATGCTAATATTTACAGGAAAAAGCTATCGAATGACTAATTCATTGATAAGATAAGAAATTGTGCTGGCAATTACAATTAAAAATTGCATTTTAAATGGCCAAAAATTGTATTTTCATATTGCTATCTACTGTAATTATACCTCTTATAATCAATATGCTTAAAGATGTATATTGATTCTTTTTAAGCACCTCTAATGGCTTTTAGTATCTGTCGTTGCCAAGTTCTTCTTCCATCATTTATATAGGGTATATTGTCTATGGTTTCTGCTGATGCTGTTCTTAGTTTCTTCTTTACTACCTTTTTTTCTAACTCTATTATTCTATTTTCCTTTTGCCTTTCTCCTTTTTTCTTACTTAGTAATTCGTATATATCACCACCATTTGCTTTATATACTCTTAAGCGAGCCATTTGATCTGCTCCTACCAAACTCCAACCTAATGGCCTTGAGCTTAATCTAGAGGATAATATATGGCTTATATGACCTTCTGCACTACAACCTATATATTCTTCCTCATAACCCCTCATTATTGAGTCCCAATGGTTTAATATATATCTTTTACTGTCCTTCACTGCTTCTTTCTTGGTCTGTGATTCTGTTTCTTCTATTATGAAGTTTAGTAATTCTTTTACATGGTCTTTATTACGGTTATTTATATAGCTCCATAATACTTCTATTGTATGAGGCATATGTGCTGTTGCTTTTCTTACATACTTGGATAAATGAAAGTAATCTAGTACGTGTTTACTTCCTTTAATCCAGTTTAGCCCTTCTTTTATCCAGCTTGCTCCATCTCCTGAGATATATATCTTTTCTACCTTATCCATTTCATATGCTTCTTCTAGATAATTAGCAACTTCTAGCCATAATTCTTCACTATTTTTTAATGAGCCTGTAAAGTATTTTTTATTTATTAATTCATATCTTCCTTTTGATTTGTATTTCTTGCCTTCATGGACATAGATTAATTTTATTTCTTTATTTTTCCCATTTTGCAATGCTACATGGTCTTCGTCTGCTTCTATATAGATTGTTTTTACTTGTTTCTTTTTAGTTGGCAATTTCGCTTCGTCATTTTCTACTTCTCCTAGCTTTCTTATGGTGTTCATTACTGTTTGTTTTGTTACTTGTACATTACTTGAGGTTCTTTTACCTGATTTCTCATAGGATGTTTCTATAGCTTCTTTTATTAATTCCGATTCGTATGAAAGATCCATTCTTTCATATGGATATATTCCTACTAGTTCATCTGAAAGATATCTATAGCTGCCATCTTTTTTACTTTTGTAATATGTCCTTAGATAATTTACTTCTCCAAATATTGTAATTAAAGTTTTTTCGTCATTTCTTCTTTGTATGTAATATTCCTTTTTCCTACTACTAGATTCTCTTATTATTTCATCTAGCATCTCTAAGGCTTCTTTTACTATCATTGCTCCTATTTCATCCAATGATTTTTTAGTATTTATTATGAATCTTGATATATCCCTGCTATTTAACATCAAATCCTCTATATTATTATTGAAATCTCTAGTGATTTTTTCTATAATTTCGTGTATAATTGTATTCATAAGAATAGCCTCCTTTATTATGATTTTTGTTTTTGACACTTCTATCATAACATATGGGGCTATTCTTTTTTGTATTTTTTCCTACAATTATTTTACACTAACATAAAAGGATTAATCTTTGCTACTTTGATAGGACAAATACCATCATCATAACCCCAATAAATCCAAATATGGGATACAGTACTCCGACTAAATTAGAAAACCCCATTTTAGCTAATGGAATAGCTAAAATACAAAATATAGCTGTACTTAAGATTTTGTTTTTTTCTTTAGATATTCTATTCATAAAACCAAATCCATTAGCTAATGCAGTGGTAAACATAGCAATCCACATAATAACAGCATAAAATTTCCTATAACTATCTCCTATATAGCCACATATCTTTAACATGGGAATATCTAAGCTTGATACTTCATTGTAATATATAAGCATAGAAGTTAAAATGGATATTCCAAGAATACCAAGAATAATTCCTCCAGTTAAACCTCCTAAAACAGCGGTTCTCCTATTATCTATCATAGGCAGTAGAGATGAAAATACTACTAATACGATTAAACAATTTGAGCCTAAATACAGAAGAGAAGATGTTATAAAATTTCCTTTTCTTGTGAGAGTAGCCCCTTCTATATTAGAAAAATTATATCCTTCTCTTATATTCAAATAAAAAGATGTGAATATAATTCCTATAATAAGCAAAGGAACCAATATAGAATTTACAAAGGACAGTCCTTCTAAACTAAATAGAAAGACTATAAAACTTAAAACCACCATTATTAAAATTCCTATATTGTATGAAAGTCCTAATTCCTCTTTAAAAATAGCACCAGATCCTGATATCATAATGCTAAATCCTGTATATAATGAAAAAGTGATTATCGTATCTATAACAAATCCAACTTTTTTGCCAAATATAGTAGATACCAATTCATCAAATCCTGTTATTTTATTGTCGTATACCTTTACCAATAGTAAACTACCTACTAATGAGAATAATATACCAGTTATAAACATGCCCCATATACCTTTAACTCCATATACCCCAAAAAATTCTACAATCTCCCTTCCTGAAGCAAAACCTGCACCAATCACAGTTCCTACATATATAGATGTAATCTTAATCCAATCCTTTTTCATCATACCCCTCCTTCCAATAATTAATATTAAAATGAGGGCTTATCCTATAACAAAACTTATTTTATTAAAATAATTAATATTTTAAATTTATTTTTTAATATTTTTAACTTTTATATTGATTTTATTTGAAATTAATGATATGTTTTATTTAAATATTAATTCAAAAGGAGGTTTCAGATGAAAAAATATCTATTTAAATCTAAATTATTGTTTTTCATGAACCTATTATTTGCAGTACTTAATTCTGCTGCAAGCGTATATTTTGCTTTTATTCTTGGCAATATCGTAGATATAAGCGTTAGTGGAAACAGTTTAGGTTTTAGAAAAGCTCTATATGCTGGAATAATATTTATGGTGCTAAGTACTATATTTTCATATCTAATTAAAATTTCTAGAGGATTATTTATTAAAAATTCTATGTCCTCGTTAAAAAAGGATATTTTTAGCAGCATCTTATCCAAAGATATATCATCTTTCAGCTCTCAAAATACCGCAGATTATATTTCAGCCATAAACAATGATACCAATTTAATCGAGCAAGATTATTTCACCAACATTTTAAATAGTTTTCAATATATATCAGTATTTGTTCTAGGAACCTATGCAATATTTAAGTTGAATATATACATAGCAATTGTAGTATTCGCCATAGGCTTTATACCCCTTTTTATTCCTATAATATTTCAAAAGGAAACTGGCAAAAGGAAAATTGAATATTCCAACAGCTTAAGTTCATTTACAACAAAGATTAAAGATATATTTACAGGTTTTGAAGTGATAAAGAGTTCTAACATAGAGGAAAAAACAAAAGAGGATTTTAACAAATCGAATAACATGGTAGAGAACAAAAAATATAGTTCTACTAAAATGGAAGCTATGGTAAATTGTCTTTCCGAATTCTTTGGTATAATGGTATTCTTCGTACCTTTAGGTCTTGGAACTTACCTAGTATTACAAGGAAAGTTTACCACAGGAGGAATGCTTGCTTCAGTACAGCTTATGAATTACATAGTAGGTCCTATACTCAACTTTTCTGTAATAGTAAATAAGATAAAGGGGATTAAACCTGTAAATGAAAAAATAGAGAAGATTATCAATGAAAATAATCATGTAGATACTGGTGTAATAAAGAATAGCTTCAATAAATCTATCGAACTTAAAAACCTTTCCTTCTCCTATAATGAAGAAAGAGAAATACTTAAAAATGTGGATTTAGACATTAACAAAGGCGAAAAGATTGCCATCGTAGGAAGATCCGGCAGTGGAAAGTCTACTTTATTAAGGCTAATTTTAAGGTATTATGATGATTATGATGGAAATATTTTAATCGATGGAATGGATATTAAGAATATAAAGCTATCCTCCATATATGAAATGATGTCCATTATACAGCAAAATGTATTCATGTTTGACGATAGCATAGAATCCAATATAGCCCTCTATGGGGAGTATTCAGATGAGGAAATAGATAATGCCATTAGACTTTCAGGTCTTAATGGATTAATAGAAAATCTCTCAAAGGGTAAAAAATCAAGTGTAGGAGAAAACGGCTCCAATCTATCTGGTGGAGAAAAGCAAAGGATTTCTATTGCTAGAGCTTTAATTAAAAATACCCCTATTGTCCTATTGGATGAAGCTACAGCAAGTTTAGATGCTGAAACCTCCTTTGAAATAGAAAATTCTCTATTGGATATTGAAGGATTAACCAGCCTTGTAGTCACCCATAAATTAAATTCTGAACTGCTTAAAAAATATGATAGGATAGTGGTTTTAGAAGATGGAGAAATAATCGAAGAGGGAAGCTTTAATGAGCTTATGGACAAAAAGGAATTCTTCTACAGCTTATATTCTATTGAAAAGGTGGCAGCGTAATAATACGATATAAGCTATAAAAAACTCTATTAAGATTCAAATAGAGTTTTTTTATAGTTTGAATATGATATTAAATGCTATATCTTTTCTTCTCTAAGTGCTTTCATAAGGGACACTATCGCAAATAGCATTACAAATATAAAAGGAAATGCAGCTGCTACAGAAGCTGTTTGTAATGCTTCTAGCCCTCCTGAAAGTAATAAAGATGTGGCAAGAAGAGATTGTACTACTCCCCAAAGTATTTTCTTATTATTACTTGGATTTAAATTTCCTTCTGAAGTAAGCATTCCCAGTACAAAGGTAGCTGAGTTAGCAGAGGTAATAAAAAATGTACTCAATAAAACTACTGTAATTAATGACAATATAGAACTTAAAGGATAATAATTAAATACTTGAAATAAAGCTGTTTCCGGCGCCTTAGCAGCCATGGATAGACCCTCTAGTCCAACTTTATCTATTAAGTTTACTCCCATAGTTCCGAAAGCTGAAAACCAAATAATAGATGCCAATGCTGGTGCTAGTATAACTCCTCCTATAAATTCTCTAATAGTCCTTCCTTTAGATATACGAGCTATAAAAGTACCTACAAAAGGTGCCCATGCTATCCACCATGCCCAATAAAATATTCTCCATCCATTTAGCCAACTATTATCACCGAAAACATTTATACTCAAACTATCCCTTATAAAGTCATTAATATATTGACCTACCCCATTTGTAAAAGTATTTATTATTTTAAGCGTTGGCCCCAATATTATAACAAGCCCTAATAGCAAAAATGCCAAATACAAATTTATATCTCCAAGAATTTTAATACCTTTATCTATACCACTTACTGCAGTCCAAATAAATAAAACGGTGATAACAACGATTATACCTACTTGAATCAATCTTGTTTCAGGTACATTAAACAAATAGTTCAATCCGCTATTAATCTGTAAAGTTCCCAATCCTAAAGATGTAGCTACTCCTGCTACTGTAGCAAAAACTGCAAGTATATCTATTAATTTACCAATAGGTCCATTTACCTTTTCCTCCCCAAGTAGAGGTATAAATATACTGCTTATAAGACCAGGTTTATCCTTTCTAAATTGAAAATAAGCTAATGCAAGTCCTATAATGCTATAATTTGCCCAAGGATGAAAACCCCAATGCATAAAAGATGATTTCATTGCAAAGTTTGCAGCTTCTACACTTCCAGGTTCTAATCCTGGTGGATTTACAAAATGGGAAATTGGCTCAGCTACTCCCCAAAATACAAGTCCTATACCCATACCAGCTCCAAATAACATAGCAAACCATGAAGCGTTACTATACTCGGGTTTAGAATCATCAGCTCCTAATTTTATATTTCCATATTTACTAAAAGCTAAAATGATGGCAAATATTACAAATACCAACATGGATATTAAATAAGACCATCCAAAATTAGTGGTCAAAAAATCGAGAAGTGTATTTGCAAAGTTTGCAAAACTTGTCTTTGCTACTATACCCCATAGAACCACTAACACAGATATAATAAGAGATATATAGAAAACAGTATTATTTTTTCCTTTTTTATTGTTCACTTTTCTCCCTCCTAATTATATATAGTTAAAATGCTAATTTCCAACTATTTTTAAAAAAGGGTGATAATTTCATCACCCTCTTATTTTACAAACTATATTCTAACCTTAAATACAGTCTGCTCCTTAACATCCATAGTCAGTGCTTCTAATGCCACTCCAACCCTATAATACCTTAATTTCCATTGTTCATCTTTTGATGTACTTGGATCTCCTAATGGATATGGTATTGATATGGTAGGAACCATCTTATTAGAGCCTACAGTTTTAGCAACAGGAATTAAATTAGCCATTTGTACTATAGGCATACCAGTCTTTTCAATTTCTTTTACTATAGTTGCACCGCAACGTGTACATGTACCTCAGGTTGACACTAATATAACACCATCAACATTTGCTTCTTTTAAATCAGCTACTATTTCTCTACCCATTCTAGCAGCTTCTCCTTGAGTAGTGCCTGTCCCAACAGTAGAATAAAAGTAATCATGAACCTTTCCTATTTTCCCTTCTTTTTCGTAAGCTCTCATAGCATCTAATGGAACTATAACATTTGGATCTGCATTTGCAGCAGCAGGGTCAAATCCAGCATGGATAGTTTTATACGCTCCACTTTCTAATCTATCTAAATTGGATATGTTATATTTACCCCATCTAGTTGCTGAAGCAGATTGTATTTTATCTGGATTATCTATAGGAACTATGCCTCCTGTTGTAACTATAGCTATTTTTGCACTGGATAAGTCCTTTATAGATTCCGCTATAGGAACCATATCTTGTTTAGGTATTGGTAATTCTGTTTCAAAAGGTTCACCGTGTACTTTCTTTAGCAGCATATCTATAACTCTATCAGCTGCAGTAACAGGCTGTTTTAACCAAACTTGACGTCTTATTCCTCTTCCATAATAGCCTTCTTCTTCAGCCGATAAAAGTTCTTCTCCATTTAATATTTTCTTGGCAAAATCCGTCATCTTCTTGATGTCTTTTCTCATAGCAGCTGCACTTGCTCCACCTTTAAAGATATATAGATCCTTATGGAACATTTCTACTCCTGGATTTTCTTCATTCATTGAAGTTATAACAGGAACTTTAAACTTTTCTTTTACTGCTTTTCCTATATGACCACAAGCACTACCATATCTACCTGCTCTAAATGCAGGTCCTGCAAAGAATATATCAAACTCCTTATCTTCTAAATACTTTAATATGGTTTCTACTGCTTCATCAGTATTTGAACCCATGAAATTGTCACCACAGATGATTGTATGAGTAACTTCAATATCTTCTCCTAATTGTTTATTTAATTCCATTGCTGGTCCTACAAGACCTTCTTTTATTTCAGGAGGAAAGTCTGCTTTTTCTTCCCCTCCAATTTGACCAAAGAATTGATTTATATAAAGTATAGCCTTTTTCATTAGTACACCTCCTTAAAATTCTTTTACCGTTTTAATCGACCAACCAACAACTTGATCTCCACAGAACATAGAATTATTCTCCATTATTATGGAACCATCTTCTCTAACTGATGGCCCTAGTATTTCATCTCCAGCCCATCCACCTGCAAATCCATCTCTTCCCAAGGACTCTAATTCTCCTAATACAGTTTCCATTGGAGGAAGTTCTATTAACTGAGATACATCTCCACAAGATACAATAGCATTGGCTTTAGAATCTAAGGTAACCAATGGTTGAGATGCTCCATCTCTACCAGTACATTCATTAGTCAACCCTATAGTTTTAACTCCTACATCTTCTAAAGCTACAATACATGCTATAAAATCTGCATCGGGATTACCATAGCCCTCTTCTGCCACAATGGCACTATCTGCCCCTAGTGATTTAGCCATTTGAGCCACAAGTAACGCTGCTCTTTCTTTTTGGTCTAATGCAACATTTAAATTGGACATTATTATTCCTAAGAAGTTTAAAGTCTTTCCATGTTCTTCATACAATCTTCTAATCATGGGAAAGTTCTGAAAATCATAAGTCGACCATTTAGATGAACAAGGCATAAAACTTCCAGATATTATTGCTCCATCTAAAACTTCATTTGGATGCATAAAGGTTGGTAACATTCTATTAGAATCCCATCCATATATTAAATCGTTATATCCCAATTCTTCCATCTGAGATTGTGGTTGAAGTACTAATACAACAGATGGTAAATCGTTTACTTCACTTGAACGTTTTGTTATAGGCTCTAATTCAAAAGTTTCTAATTCTTCAGGTTCTAAATCTTTTACACAAGATCCAATATATTCTGCTAATCTCATTCCAGCCCATCTTAAAGCTTTATTTTTCTTTTGTTGCTCTCTTTTTTCAAACTCTTCATTTGTATCAGCTACTAAAACAATATTCTTCAATTGGGAATAGTAAGTATACTTTGCTCCTTCTCCACTCATATCTATAAGTCCGTCTTGAAATCCTCCCCAATGCTTGCCTACTACTAGTACACTACAATCTTTAAGAGCTAGTGTCCTGCCATTACCTGATTGCATTAAATCCCCTGTTACTCCTGGAAATATTGGACCTCCTTCAACTCTAACCCTTGGCTCTATTGCTTCTTTTACCGGTATTAACCTTACATTATCCCCTGGTTTTACTATAAACAAATCTGCGACAGTTATATTCTCATCTTCTTTTACAACATTTAATGCCTCTTCCTTATTAATTGTCAACAGCCCATTTAAATAAGAAGTTTTCTCACCAAAAGCTATATCTTTGACATAAAAATTACCCAACTCAAGTTTCATACTCTACACTCCCTTCATCATTATAGATATTTTTAATACTAAATTAAATATTATAAATATCTTTAATTGTATGATAACATAATCATGATTATATTTCAATCACGATTATGTTATTTTTTTATCGATTATTGTCTACTGTGTAATCTTATGATATGATACCATAGAGTTGTGAGTATGAAATGTGAGTATGAAAAAGGCAGGTGAAATAGATGAATAGAAAAGAACTTCAAAGGAAAAGAACTATGACCTATTTTATTAACGCAGCCCATGAAATTTTAGAAGAAGAAGGTATTAAGAAAGTCACAATACGAAAGGTAGCTAAAAAAGCTGGTTATAACAGTGCTACTATATATAATTATTTTGAAAATCTAGATCATTTGATTTTCTTTGCTGCCATGAGATATATAAAAGACTATACTCTTGCCTTGCCAAAATATTTAAAGGATGCGGATAATGCTTTAGATAGATTTTTAAAAGTATGGGAATGTTTTTGTCATTTTTCATATAAAAAACCAGAAATATACTATGCAATATTTTTTCCTGATTTAGATAAGGATTTAGAAGATTATGTAATAGAATACTATAAACTATTTCCTGAAGAACTTGGAAGTCAGACTAAAGACATTTCTAATATGCTGCTAAAACATAATATATATAAAAGAGGTATGATGACCGTAAATGAGTGTGTTAAGGAAGGTTTTATAAGAGATAAAGATGCTGAATCTCTTAATGAAATGACTACCCTTTTACATGAAGGAATATTATTAAAAGTAATAAAAGGTAAAATGGAATATGATGAAGCTTTAGAAAAGACCATGAAATATATAAACCTTATCGTTAATGCTTTTCTTATTAAATAAAGCTAAGGCAGATTAAGAGTCTGCCTTAGCTTTATTTTCTTTAAAATTATGGCTATAATAGTATTCTACATTTATAAAATCTTCATATATCTTTTTACTTGCAGGAGATAATTCCTCAGTATATTCTCCATTTTCTTTAAAGTAAACCTCATGGTTTACATCAAAATATTTTTTTACATCCATGATATACTGCATATATTCATTTCCTCCCCAGCCAAGATATTCAAAAAGCTCTGCCATTAAAAAGTTTGGACTTATATCATTACCCTTCTTTACAAAGGATTTGTTAAACTTAGTCTTTGCTGCATCGTTTCCCCATATAATATATGGAGTTTCATAATAATTTAAGAAACCTTCCACATTAGAAAAATCTAAATCTATATCCATCATTTCATAGCCTGCAGCATCTTTTCCAAGCCAAGGATTATGATCTCCAAATAATATTACGATTGTTGGTTCTTTTTCATTCCTAAAATAATCTATTAACTTCTTTAAGGCCTTATCCGTTCTACTAACCCCTGATAAATAATTATTTATAATATTGTAATTAGCATCATCATAGTTAGCTTTTTTCTTTAAATATTCTATATCCGTATATTTTTCTGTAGAATAGGGACCGTGATTTTGATAGGTTACAGAAAAATTAAAATAGGGCTCTTTTTTATCCTTGCTATTTTCATAACCTTCTATTATATAGTCAAAAAAGTGCATATCATCAAAAAATGCTTCCTGTATTTCTTGGTATTTATTTTCATAATAATCAAAGCTATCATAGCCTAAATATTCATTGATATTACGTCTATTATAAAACCAGCCATAAATAGGATGCATAGCTTCCGTTCTATAGCCTTGTTCATTAAAATACCATACAAAAGAATTGGTCTTTTTAAAATACTTTGGATGAGAACTATATCCAGTAATAAAGCTTCTTTCTGTTTTAATGGTATCTCCACCAAATATATTAGTTACCAAATTTCCATGAATGGATTCCCTTTGTATCTGATGAAAATTTTTATATACCTCTGGATCTATTTCTATACTGTCAAATTTAGAAAAATCATTATAGGACTCTAGCATAACAGCAACTATATTTACTTTTTCATCTTTAGGAATATTATGATACTCTTTTTTAGATAAACTTAATGTGGCTTTTTCTTCATCATACCCTTCTAGTTCAGTATCTTTAGCATCTGTGATACTATATATAAATGGATATACAAATCCTTTGGATTGAAACTGTTGGGGCTTAGACCATATATTTATTAAACTTTTATCTCCTAAACTATTATAGGTTTCTGAATTAAAATAAATATCCTTAAAAACAAATACACTTACAATGCTTAAAACGATTAACAATGATAACCTAAGCTTTTTAGAATCTATTTTATATGCAAAAAATATCTTTAAAAATACGGTAATTGCAATCAATACTAAAATCAGCTTTATCATATTGGGGCTTAAAGTTATCTTATATTCCTCAGCCATTGTCATAGATTCGCTTATAAGTCTTATATCAATAAATGAAAAAGGATCATCTCTATAGGTCAATTTAAACTTATTGATTATAGACATGGTAACAAATAAAAAACTTGTTAAAGCAAAGCTTAACCACAATCTATTAAATAAGATATAAACAAAAATCATAAATATAAGAATGGGAATTATATTCATCAACATAAGCCCAATACTAGTAAAATAGGATTTAAACAAAGGCAAGTTTAGCGATGCACTAGAAAAAACAAAAGTTATAGCCATTATCAAAAAACTCAATAAGATTATTATAAGAGCAGTTAATATCCCTTGTAAAAGTACATTAAATTTATGCTTTTCAGATTTTGAAGCCTCATAATTCACTTTTATCACCTCGTTCCTAACTACATAATTATACAATATATTCGCATTTATTACAAATGAAAAAGCCCTACTTCGACCTACGAAATAGAGCTTTTAATATGTAA
>LN874944.1:235521-485733 GCA_001282665.1 Clostridiales bacterium mt11 | reverse complement strand
TAGCTTGACCAGATATATAATTTACTGTGTAGTTTTCAATGTTCAATTTAAGCCTTACGGCATTTTTCAAATGAATTTGTTAATGCATTGTTTAAACCTTGGTGGGCCTGGATGGACTCGAACCATCGACCTCACGCTTATCAGGCGTGCGCTCTAACCACCTGAGCTACAAGCCCATTCAGTGCGAAAATACTTTACTCCTTAGAAAGGAGGTGATCCAGCCGCACCTTCCGATACGGCTACCTTGTTACGACTTCACCCCAGTCATTGGCCCTACCTTCGACAGTTGCCTCCTTACGGTTAGCTCACTGGCTTCGGGCATTGCTAACTCCCATGGTGTGACGGGCGGTGTGTACAAGACCCGGGAACGCATTCACCGTGGCATTCTGATCCACGATTACTAGCAACTCCGGCTTCATGCAGGCGAGTTGCAGCCTGCAATCCGAACTGAGATCGGCTTTAAGGGATTAGCTTCTTATCGCTAAGTTGCTGCCCTCTGTACCGACCATTGTAGCACGTGTGTAGCCCAGGACATAAAGGGCATGATGATTTGACGTCATCCCCACCTTCCTCCGATTTATCATCGGCAGTCCCTCTAGAGTGCACAGCCGAACTGTTGGCAACTAAAGGCAAGGGTTGCGCTCGTTGCGGGACTTAACCCAACATCTCACGACACGAGCTGACGACAACCATGCACCACCTGTCTCCTCAGTCCCCGAAGGGAAAGAATTATCTCTAATTCGGTCCGAGGGATGTCAAGTCCTGGTAAGGTTCTTCGCGTTGCATCGAATTAAACCACATGCTCCGCTGCTTGTGCGGGTCCCCGTCAATTCCTTTGAGTTTCATTCTTGCGAACGTACTCCCCAGGCGGAGTGCTTAATGTGTTAACTGCGGCACCGAGGTTTGACCCCCGACACCTAGCACTCATCGTTTACAGCGTGGACTACCAGGGTATCTAATCCTGTTTGCTCCCCACGCTTTCGTACCTCAGCGTCAGTATAAGTCCAGAAAGCCGCCTTCGCCACTGGTATTCCTCCTGATATCTACGCATTTCACCGCTACACCAGGAATTCCACTTTCCTCTCCTTAACTCAAGCCACGCAGTTTCAAATGCTTACCACGGTTAAGCCGTGATCTTTCACATCTGACTTACATGACCGCCTGCGTACCCTTTACGCCCAGTAAATCCGGACAACGCTCGCCCCCTACGTATTACCGCGGCTGCTGGCACGTAGTTAGCCGGGGCTTCCTCCTAAGGTACCGTCATTATCGTCCCTTAGGACAGAGCTTTACGACCCGAAGGCCTTCATCGCTCACGCGGCGTCGCTGCATCAGAGTTTCCTCCATTGTGCAATATTCCCCACTGCTGCCTCCCGTAGGAGTCTGGACCGTGTCTCAGTTCCAGTGTGGCCGTTCACTCTCTCAAGCCGGCTACCCATCGTAGCCTTGGTGAGCCGTTACCTCACCAACTAGCTAATGGGACGCGAGACCATCTTCTACCGCTAACGCTTTAACTTCAAAATCATGCGATTAAGAAGTATCATAGGGTATTAATCCCGGTTTCCCGAGGCTATCCCCTTGTAGAAGGCAGGTTCCTCACGCGTTACTCACCCATCCGCCGCTAAGATACTTATCATTCCATCCGAAGATTTCCTAATAAGCACTTCGCTCGACTTGCATGTGTTAGGCACGCCGCCAGCGTTCGTCCTGAGCCAGGATCAAACTCTCATATAAAAGTTTGCCTGTTTATATTTACTAAAAAACTTGCTCAAAGTTTTTCGCACTGTTTAGTTTAAAAGGTTCAAAGTTTTGCTGTCAACTTCTCTACTATATCAAATATTTCAACTGATGTCAACAACTTTTTTTATCTTTTTTGTTGTTTTTTTATTTCCTTTCGTTGAACTACTTGGAGCTGACAAGTTTATATATTACACTGTTTATTAAAGAAAGTCAATAGTTTTTCTAAAGTTTTTCTATTATTTTTTTTAATTCCATCAAATCATCCATATATACTGCCTTTAACTCTCGTCTATATATTATGGCTGCTGGATGATATAGAGGAAAAATACTATATTCTCTGCCTCCAATCTCCTTTTTTAATGACCTTCCATGAAGCTTACCTATTTTTAAATCTTCATTAAAGATACATTTAAGTGGTGTGTTCCCCAAGGTAACTATTATTTTAGGATTCACTATATTGATTTCTTCATATAGATAATCTCTAAAATTATCTATCTCTTTTGAGGTAGGTGTTCTATTAGATAGTCCTCCCGTCTTAGGATTTGTTTTAGTAGGTCTGTATTTTACCGTATTGGTTACATATACATCTTCCCTATTAATATTTAATACCTGTAAAAATTCTTCAAAGTTTTTCCCAGCTTGCCCTACAAAAGGCTTACCAAGTTCTATCTCCTTAGCTCCAGGTGCTTCTCCAATTAACATGATAGGGCTATCTATATTTCCATGTCCGGTAATCATCTTTTCGTCTGGATATTCTCCTATTATTCTATCATTTAATGATTTTAAACTTTTTAATTTCACTTTATCAGCCTTTCATATCTTCATTTAATTCTTCATATTTCCTTTTTATACTTTTAAAGTCTTCCCATGCATCTCTTTTTTTACTCTCATCTCTCAAAAGAGCTGCTGGATGATATGTAGCCATTATATTAAACTTTCCCTTATTGTACCAAATCCCTCGATTTTGTGTAATTCTAAAATCCTTATGGATTATACTCTTTGCTGCTATTCTTCCTAAACATACTATTATATCTGGATCAACAATTTTTACCTGCCATCTTAAAAATTCTATACAGATTTCACTCTCTTCCTCTAAAGGATCTCTGTTATTAGGGGGTCTACATTTAACCACATTAGCTATATATACATCCTCCCTTTTAAATCCAATAGCTTCTATCATCCTATCTAAGAGTTCTCCTGCTCTTCCCACAAAAGGTCTTCCCATTTTATCCTCGTTATATCCTGGACCTTCTCCTATAAACATAATAGTAGCCTTTTCAGATCCTTCTCCAAATACCACGTTGGTCCTCGCCTTTGACAGGGGACATCTATGACACTTCTTTACAATCGATTGAAGTTCATCTAAAGTATACATATTGATTCCTCCAAATATCAAGTTAAATATATTATAGCATATACCTTTAATGGGTAAATTAAAAATATTTTTCTATTTTGTTATAGATATTACTCCAAGATAATTTATCTATTTTACTTTTAATATTCTCATTCATAGCATACCCCTGCTTTAAACGTTTAATTTGTCTTTCCATTCCTTCCTTTAATCTTCTTTCATAGAGAAATAACTCTTCTTTCAATGGAATATTTAAACCATCCACTTTAGGCAAATCTACATATTGGATTATACCACTGTTATTTATCTCATCTCCTAAAAAACTTTTAAGTCCGGGTATTGCTGTAGCTACTACCATCAAACCACTGGCTAAAGCTTCTATAGTTACTAGAGATAGCCCTTCATAAAATGATGGAAGTATAAATATATGATTTTGCCTAAACATTTGTCCTAATTTTTCTTGAGATAATTCTCCTAAAAATTTAACTTTTAGTCTGCTGTTATCACTTGCTTCTCTTATAGCCTTCTCTTCCTCTCCTATCCCTGAGCCAACGATTAAAAGTTCTATTTCATCTCTATCAACATCCATCATATTATAAGCTTTTATAAGAGATAGTACCCCTTTAGAAAAACTTATCTTTCCTGCATATATAAGTCTAATCCTATTATCCTTTAATTTCTCAGTTGGAGGATAAAAAATGTCATCATTGTAACCTCCCCCTATAATTGCAATCTTCTCCTTAGGTATAGAATATAAATTGTGGATAATTTCCCTTTGTTCTTGATTTAATGATAAAATCAAGTCCACTTGTCCACAACCTTCTACTACATACTGTCGATATTGGGGACACTTTTGAAATTGTACTATATCCGTTCCATGACATATTGATATAACTTTAATATCTGGAGCAATCTTCTTGGTTAATGATGTCAATAACCAAAGATGATGAGAAATTATAATGTCTGGCTTAAAATCATCTACCCCCTTTTTAATTGCTTCTGTAAACCCTCGCTTCCATTTATCTAACATTTCACTGGTCATATCATCATATTTAGTAGTCTCATAAGGCATTACATCACTCATACCAACTATAGGAAATGGCATTCTTTCTGTGTTAAACAATACTGGATAGAAAAATTTATTAGATATATTTAGGTCTATATTTTCCTCTCCTTTAGAAAAAGCAGCTACTAGTCCTTGTGTATACCCTTTTTTATTTCCCTCTCTTATCAATTCCTTTAAATATATTCCGCTTCCAGTTTTCCCTGGGTATTGAGAGATAATATGTAGTATTTTTTTCATAATACCCTCCTGTTTCTTCTGTAAAATATATGAAAAAAAGCGAGTCCAAGGACTCCTTGACTCACTTTTTATTCTTCTTCATTTATAGGTTTCATAGTTGGGAATAGGATTACATCTCTAATCGTTGGTTGATCAGTCAATATTATTATAAGTCTATCTATACCTATTCCTAGACCTCCTGTTGGTGGCAATCCTACTTCTAGAGCATTGACAAAGTCCATATCCATCATATGAGCTTCTGCATCTCCCTCTTCCCTTTGCCTTGCTTGTTCCAAAAATCTCTCCTTTTGATCTATAGGATCGTTTAACTCACTAAATGCATTGGCAATTTCCCAAGTATTTATAAAAGCTTCAAACCTGTTGGTCAATCTTGGATCCTCTGCATTTCTCTTTGCTAAAGGTGATATTTCCACAGGATGCTGAGTTACAAAAGTAGGTTGAACTAAATGCTGTTCACAAAATTCCTCAAACATCTCACTAATTACATTTCCTCTCTTCATACCAGCCTTAACTTCTAACCCTTTAGCTTTAGCAATTTCCACAGCTTCTTCGTCTGTATCTATGGTGTTGAAGTCAACACCAGCATATTCCTTTATAGCATCTATCATGGTTATCCTTCTCCATGGTGGAGTTAGGTCAATTTCTTTTCCTTGATAATTAATCTTAGTTCCGCCTAAAGTTTTTTCTGCTACATAAGCTATTAATTCCTCAGTCAATACCATCATATCTTCATAATCTGCATAAGCTTGATATAACTCAATATTTGTAAATTCTGGATTATGTTTATAACTCATACCTTCGTTTCTAAACATTCTTCCCATTTCATATACTTTTTCAAATCCACCTACAATAAGTCTTTTTAAGTATAATTCATTAGCAATCCTTAAATACATATCTATGTCTAAGGTATTATGGTGAGTTATAAATGGTCTTGCATTTGCTCCTCCTGCAATGGTATTTAAAATAGGTGTATCTACTTCTAGGAATTCTCTATCATCTAAATATTCTCTAACTGCTTTTATTATCTTAGACCTCAATATAAATGTTTCCTTTACTTCTGGATTAACTATTAAGTCCACATATCTTTGCCTATATCTTAAATCCTGATCTTTCAATCCATGAAACTTTTCAGGTAATATTTGTAATGATTTAGATAATAAAACAATCTCCTTTGCTCTAATAGAAACTTCTCCTGTTTTAGTTTTAAATACTTCTCCCTTAACTCCAATAATATCCCCAAGATCTAAAAGTCCAAGATTTTTATAAGCTTCTTCTCCTATAGCATTCATCTTGACAAAAATTTGTATTTTCCCTTTGCTATCTTGAATGTCCATAAAACAGACTTTACCGTGACCTCTTCTAGACATTATTCTTCCTGCAACCGATACTTCTTTCTCCTCTAGTTCTTCGAACTCTTCCTTTATAGTTTCACTATGATGAGTATAGTCATATTTTTCTATAAGAAAAGGGTTTTTCCCCATCTCTGTTAATTCTTCTAGCTTATCTCTTCTCATCACGAGCATTTCATTAAGGTTTTCTTCCGTTCCTGACATTATATGTTTATACCTCCTCTTATCTAGTAATGCTTAGAATTTGATATTTAATAATTCCATCTGGTACGTGTACTTCTACAATTTCTTCTTTTTCTTTTCCCAATAAAGCACTTCCTACAGGGGATTCATTAGAAATCTTCCCTTCATAAGGGTCTGCCTCAGCAGAACCTACTATGGTATATTCCATTTCCTCATCATATTCAAGGTCTTTTACAATAACCTTAGATCCTATACTTACTACATCAGTTGTAATATCTTCATCATCTATTAGCTTAGCATTTCTAAGTATCATTTCTAACTTTGCTATTCTTTCTTCTAACTGAGCCTGCTCATTTTTTGCTTGATCATATTCCGAATTCTCACTTATATCTCCAAAGGCTAAAGCTTGTTTAATCCTTTCTGCAACCTCTTTCCTTTTAACAGTTCTCAATTCGTCTAATTCATTTTCAAGTTTTTTTAACCCCTCTAATGTTAGGAATACATCCCTTTCAGCCATGTGACTCTCTCCTTTTATCAAATATTTGGCTTACATTTGCCTTTTAAACGGATTAATAGGAAAATAACTACCTATATATGCAGATTATTATAATCAAGTGAAGTCTTATTGTCAAGTACTTACAGTCTCCCCTTATTTCTTATTCCATAATTTATAAAATCCTCAATATTATTTACATTTCCATTAGCTAATAATCCTTTTAAATCCCTTATATCAAATCGACAGAAATATTCATACAGACAAGAAGGAACTAAGTCTCCCATCCATTTGGTTTGAATATCTATTTCAAATATAAAGTCATCAATAATTATCGGTCTTCTCTTATTTCTAATGGTCTTGTATAGTTGTTTACTAGTACTAAAATCAAAAACTATAGCTTCTTTTTTAACCTTGTTTATATCTATATAGCCATCATCTTTAAGATTAATGATTATTGAATAGTTTGTCAATATTTTATCTATGTTTTTAGGAGTAAAAAGAGATAGACCGGTTTTTTCTAATATATATTTAGAAATATTTTCTATACTATTTTCATCATCACCTACTAAAGTTACAAACCTTACCTCTTTATATAGAACTTCTATGACTTCCTTTGTGATTTCTTCTACATCCCCAATTATTAAAACTTCTTGAGCTTTTAAGTCCTTTTCTAATTCATTGTAGATTTTATTTAGTACTATAGGTAAGAAAAAGATTAGAACGCTTTTACCATCAAGCACCTTTAATTTAGTCTTTTTTTGAATAAATTGTATATCATCTCTGTTTAATGAAGATAATTCCTCTATTATTAAAGTATCTATACTATCATCTTTAATCTTCTCTATACCAGAGACAAATTTCTCTACCATCCCCTCTTTCTCCATACTGGCACTATTTAAAATGATGCCTCCAACTTTTCCTATTTCTTCTCCACTATTCTTATAGATGGTATCTAAAATCTTAGGTTTTATGACGGATATCATCTTTTTAGGGATGATTTTTAAAAACCCCTTTCTATAGTGATCATAATATTTATTCTCCCCTACTATATAAAGAAACCCAATAGAAACCCTCCTTTAACTATATAGTAATGTAATCTATTGTGCTAGTTAATTTAATTAAAATTAATAGCAAAAATTACAAGATAAAAAACTCCAGCAATTATGTTAACCTATCATTGACAACCAATCAAGATAGGAGGATAACATATGCTAGAGTTTACTAATAAATATTCTATCAAAGAAATTACTGATTTAAAAGACTTTATTACAGTCATTTATATCCTAATTGACGATATTTACCAGGAGACTACTCCAGCACATATTAAGGAACGTCGAAATATCAAGGATGCTATCCTAAGTGATAGTGAAATAATTACCATTAGTATCGTTGGTGAACTCTTAACCATTGATTCAGAAAAAGCTTGGTTAGGGTTCTGCAGAAAGAATTTAAAGGATTTGTTCCCAAAGTTCTGTGACAGAACTAGATTTAACAGAACTCGTAGAGCCTTACACGCAGTGATTGATGGAATCCGTAAACAACTTACTTATATTTTAGGATACCGAGAGCAATCGACTAGAATTATAGATAGTATTCCTATTCCTGTATGCAAGTTTGGTAGAGCACATTTTCACAAATCCTTTAAAGTTGATGCAGCTTATGGATACTGTGCTTCTAAAAAAGAAACCTATTATGGTTTCAAGCTACATGTTCTTACTACAGTAGATGGTTATGTTACAGATTTCGTCCTTGCTCCAGCCAATATTGATGATAGAGAAGCTGTATGGGAGTTAGTTGAGAGTTATAATCATATAACTATTCTAGGTGATAAAGGGTATATCAATAAGTATTTATCTCCAGATTTAAAAACTGAAAAAGGAATTCAGCTGATATTTATGAAAAGAGATAATACTAAAAACCCTCATCCTAAATGGCTTCGTCAACATATTTTTAAACTTAGAAGACGAATTGAAACCACTTTTTCACAATTAACGGAGCAACTAAATATCAATAAAGTCTTATCAAAATCTTTATTGGGTCTTATTACAAGGCTTAGAACAAAGATTTTAGCTCATAACCTCTGTTACAGCATTAATAAGATATTAGGTAATAACATAAATCTAGGACACATTAAAGAACTTATATTCGGATAATATATCCAAATCATTTTCTTAAGGGGTATCCTTTTTTCTAAAAAATAATTGATAATCTTATCCAGTTTAAGATTTACTAGCACATTAGGTTAATGTATTATATGAATATTGAATATAAGGTATTACTATTTTGTTTTAAAGGCATTCATATCTATTAGATATTTAGATAGAACTTCTTCCATATCATCTTTATTGCTTATAGTGTTTATAACATTCTTTACCACGTTGGAATTTGTCATCCCCTTTAAATACCAAGCTATATGCTTCCTCATCTCCCTTACTCCTACCTTTTCTCCCTTTATGCTACATATCATATTTAGATGTTTTATAGCCATATTAATCTTCTCTTCAGGAGTGGGTTTATAATCATCTTTTCCTTCCATTAAGAATCCTATTCTCTTAAATATCCAAGGATTGCCCATTGCTCCACGACCTATAGCTACTCCATCACAACCTGTATAATCCATCATCTTTATTGCATCTATAGGTTCAAATATATCTCCATTTCCTATTACGGGAATATCTATAGATTCTTTTATACTTTTAATAAAATCCCAATCTGCCTCTCCTGAATAAAACATATCTCTAGTACGCCCATGAACAGTTAATGCAGCAATTCCCTCATCTTCAGCAATTTTGGCAATATCTAGCCCATTTATACTATTAGGATCCCAGCCCATTCTAATCTTTAAGGTTACAGGTTTTTTAGAAACCTTTACTATCTCCCTTAATATATTTCTAGCTAATGGCGGATTTTTAAGTAGAGCGGAACCATCTCCATTTTTTACAATCTTAGGTGCAGGACATCCCATGTTGATATCTAGTATATCAATATCATTTCTAGGATTAATATATTTTTTAACTACTTCTGCCATTATATTAGGATCTGAACCAAATATCTGTAAAGCAGTAGGTCTTTCCCTCAGATCTATATCCGTCAGTTCATCTGTATTATTATCTCCATAGTATAATCCTTTGCTGCTTACCATTTCAGAAAATACTAAACCTGCTCCCATTTCCCTACAGATTATTCTAAAAGTTTTATCTGTAACTCCTGCCATAGGGGCTAAAAAAATATTATTTTCCAATATTAAATTTCCTATTTTCATCTATTCACCTCTTATATCTAGAAAAAGTAGCCAAGTGGCTACTTATTCCTCTCATATATTATACGAAGTCCGTCAAGAGTCAATAACTTATCAATTTCATTAATATATTTGCTTTCACTGGCAATTAGAGATGAGAATCCCCCAGTTGCAAGTACTGTTTTAACCTCTCCTTCATCTTCCATTTCTTTTATCATTCTTTCAATAATATAATCTACTAGTCCAATATAACCATAAACCAGTCCAGCTTGGATACTATTAACTGTATTTTTTGCTATTACCGTCTCAGGCTTTAATAATTCAACTTTGGGTAACTTTGCAGTTCTTAGAAACAATGCCTCACTGGAAATTTTTATTCCCGGTGTTATTGCTCCTCCCAAATAGTCTCCACCTTTAGAAATAGCACAAAATGTTATGGCTGTACCAAAATCCACAATTATAAGGGGCCCACCATATTTTTCATATCCTGCTACTGCGTTTACAATCCTGTCGGCTCCTACCTCTCTTGGATTATCATATCTTATATTCATACCAGTTTTTACACCAGGCCCTACAATTATAGGTTCTCTGCTAAAATATTTTGTACTCATAGCGGATAATGTATGCATCAATGTAGGTACCACTGATGAAATAATTACATCTTCTACATCTTTAGGACAAAGACCGTGATATTTAAAAATTTGTTCAAACAATAGACCGTATTCATCTGAAGTTCTGTCCTTCTCCGTAGCTATTCTCCAATCATATAATAATTTATCTCCTTGATATACTCCAAATACAATATTTGTGTTACCTACATCTATTACTAATAACATTTTTCCACCTTCCAATCTACTCTACTTATATTTTAATGCTGCTATCACATTAGCAACTACTATTATTCCAATTATCATCTCTGGTATACCGTTAGCTACTCCAATACCAAATATAATCTTCCTTGCCATCTCTGGATTTTGTCCTAAGCTCTTTACAAATTTCTCTCCATGTATAAAATATATACTAGACAAAACTCCTACTGTATTAGTTAAGGTACCTACTGCTGCAGACATAATAACATCTATAGCCTTATCTCTAAATTTTTTCTTTCCGTAGCTTGCCAAAGCTATAGTTGCACCTATTAACCCTATATTCATTAACACAAGCCATATACTCTGTGAATCCTTAATATTTACATAAATACCATAGGTCAAATAGGCAATTATAGCCCCATATATTGAATTTAAAATCCAAATAGTCTTTTTCTCCCCTATATTTTTTGACCACTTATATACATAGTAAGATACAACTCCAATTAGCACCCTAGGCAATATTGAAACTACAGGATCTAAAAACACAAAGGATACAGGGGTTGGATTGGTTATAGCTTGAAATATACTAAATAGTCCAAATATTAGACCTATTAGACCTCCAACTAATGGTCCTTCCATTATAGCTCCAATTATTACAGGTATGTGCATTATGGTTGCTCTAGTTGGTCCAACGGGTATAAAACCTAAAGGAGTCATACCCAATACTATAGAAATACCTCCTAGTACGCCTACAATAGCCATCTTCTTAATACTTAATACCTTTTTTTCTTTAATCACAATCATCCCTCCGTTCTAGTTCCATATGGATACCAGTCGTTTTTTATTTTAAATCCTTACTACACATGTCCAGCTCTTATTTAAAGATGCTAGCAAATTTCATATAACTATTATAGTTATTTTTGATTCTTTTTTCAATGCTTTTATTTTTATATAGAATATGACAGAGAGGCATCTACAAATGACTCCCTGTCATATTAATTATTATTAACTTCCGAAGAACATTAGCAATAATCCCGCTGCTACAGCAGAACCAATAACTCCTGCTACATTTGGTCCCATAGCATGCATAAGTAAAAAGTTTCTTGGATTTGCTTCTTGCCCTACTTTTTGGGACACCCTTGCTGCCATTGGCACCGCTGATACCCCTGCGGAACCGATTAATGGATTTACCTTTCCTCCTGTTGCTTTACACATTATCTTACCGAACAACACTCCCGTTGCTGTTCCTATAGAAAATGCTATTAATCCTAATACTATTATCTTTAAAGTATTAGGTGATAGGAAAGTTTCTGCATTTGCCGTTGCTCCTACTGTAGTCCCCAAAAATATAGTGATTATATTTACAAGCTCATTTTGAGCTGTCTGGGATAATCTTTCTACTACACCGGATTCCCTTATTAAATTTCCAAACATAAGCATCCCAACTAATGGTCCTGCTGAAGGCAATAGTAATGTTACTAATACCGTAATCATTATTGGGAATATTATTTTTTCCTTCTTGGAAACAGGACGCAATTGTTCCATTACTATTTCTCTTTCCTCTTTAGTGGTTAGAGCTTTCATGATTGGTGGCTGTATTATAGGCACTAAAGCCATATAGGAATATGCCGCTACCGCTATTGGTCCTAATAAATGTGGCGCTAATTGGCTGGTTAGATATAAAGCCGTAGGTCCATCTGCTCCTCCAATAATACCAATGCTCGCAGCCTCTGGTCCAGTAAATCCTAAAGCTATTGCTCCAATGAAGGTAAAAAATATACCAAATTGAGCCGCTGCTCCAAGTAATATACTTCTTGGGTTAGCTATTAGAGGTCCAAAGTCCGTCATAGCTCCCACTCCTAAGAAGATTAAAGGTGGATATATGCCAAGTTTTACTCCTTGATATAGGTAGTATAGTAATCCTCCCAATTCTTTTGTTTCCGATACCAATTTTCCCGTTTGCGGGTCCTTTATAATTTCAATTACAGGTTCTTTCATTAGCCCTGCTAACGGAAGGTTCGCAAGTAACATTCCAAAGGCAATCGGTACTAAAAGAAGGGGTTCAAATTCCTTCTTAATAGCAAGGTAAAGAAGGACAAAAGATATTAGAAGCATAAGAACTTGTCCACCGGTAATTACAGCAAATCCAGTGCTCTGTAAAAAGTCCTTTAATATATCTATAAGCATTTAACTTACCTTCCTTTCGTTTATGATTATTCTATTACAACTAACGTTTCTCCAGTATTTACAGATGCACCTTTTGTAGTTCCAATGCTTACTACCTTTCCATCTCTTGGAGCAAGGATTTCATTTTCCATCTTCATTGCTTCAAGTATAAGTAGTATCTGTCCTGATTTAACCATATCTCCTTCTTTTACATTTATGCTAAGAATTGTTCCTGGCATTGGAGCTTCTATTGCTTCTTCTCCTTCAGATACCATTACTTCTTTCTTTTCCTCTACTGGTTTTGGTTGTGGCGCTGCCTTTGGTGCTGGAGTTGCCTTTGGTGCTGGTTTAACTGCTGGTGATGGCTGAGCACCGCTTGTTACTTCTTCAACTTCAACTTCATATTGATTCCCGTTTACATTTATTTTAAATTTCCTCATTTTTTTCCCTCCTAATGATATTTATCTATTTGTCTTACTTAAAATCTGCTCTCTTCTACCCATTTCCGCCCATAGAGGAGCAGTCTGTGGAACTCTTTTAATGCTTTTTATATTTACTTCAGGAACAGCTACTCCCAAACTCGCAGCTATAGCCGCAGATATTACCGCTATTAACTCTTCATCGTCTACATTTTCTTCAACTGTTGGTTGATGTTCCTTTTCCACTTTTTTAGGTTCATGAGTATTTGTGTTATTTTTTTCCTTATTATTTTCACCCTTATCTACAGCTACTCTTAAAAGGTCAATTAAGAGTGAAATTACATAAAGAGCTACAAATACAGTTACCATGCTGAATACTGTAATAATTAAACTGTCTCCAAAAGATACACTGCTACCCAAGTTTATCACCCCTTTTATACTGGTAAATTGCCATGTTTCTTAGAAGGATTGGTTTCCCTTTTACTTTCGAGCATATCAAATGCAGATATCAATCTTGGTCTTGTGATACTTGGCACTATTACATCATCTACAAATCCTCTCTGGGCTGCTATATATGGATTTGCTACTGTATCTCTATACTCTTCTATTTTTTCATGTCTTGTTTCTATTGGATTGCTGGAGTTTTTAATATCGTTTTTAAATATGATATTAGCCGCTCCATCTGGTCCCATTACTGCAATTTCTGCATTTGGCCATGCAAATACTTGATCTGCTCCTAAATCTTTACTGCACATTGCAAGATATGCTCCACCGTAAGCTTTTCTAACTATTAAAGTTACTTTTGGTACTGTAGCTTCACTATATGCATAAAGCATCTTCGCCCCATGTCTTATTATTCCGCCATATTCTTGGTCTGTTCCTGGTAAAAATCCAGGTACATCTACTAAATTAAGCAATGGTATATTGAAAGCATCACAAGTTCTTATAAATCTACCTGCTTTATCCGATGCATTTATATCCAAGCATCCAGCTAATACCTTTGGTTGATTTCCAACTACTCCTATAGTTTTTCCATTTAATCTTATGTATCCTGTTATTATATTTTCTGCATAGTAGGGTTGTACTTCAAAGAATTCTCCATCATCTGCCAGTAATTTTACTATTTCCTTCATATCATAAGGTTTATTTGGATTTACTGGTACTAATTCATTTAAACTTTCATCTACTCTGTTTATATTATCAATACATTCATAAATTGGAGATGTTTCTAAATTATTAGAAGGTAGATAGCCTAGTAAAGTTCTTATTCTTTGTATACATTCTTCTTCTGTTTTATCAATAAAATGGGCTACTCCAGATATCTTATTATGAGTATTGGCTCCTCCTAATTCCTCCTGAGTTACATCTTCTCCAGTTACTGTCTTTATTACCTGAGGTCCAGTAATAAACATTTGACTTGTTTTATCAACCATAAATATAAAGTCCGTTAAAGCTGGTGAATATACTGCTCCTCCTGCACATGGTCCCATAATTACTGATATCTGTGGTATAACTCCTGAAGCTAAAGTATTTCTGTAAAATATCTTCCCATAGCCTGATAACGCATCTACTCCCTCTTGAATCCTTGCACCTCCTGAGTCATTAATTCCTACAATTGGTGCCCCCATCTTTAATGCCATTTCTTGGACTTTGCATATTTTAGCTGCATGCATCTCTCCAAGGGAACCGCCCAATACTGTAAAATCTTGAGCATATACAAATACCAATCTTCCTTCTACTGTACCATAGCCTGTTACAACTCCATCAGCTGCTGCTTCTGTGTTCTCCATGCCAAAATTTGTACATCTATGCTTTACAAAGGCATCCATTTCTATGAAGCTGTCTTCATCCAATAACAGATTGATTCTTTCTCTTGCAGTTAATTTCTTTTTTTCGTGCTGCTTTTCAATTCTTTTTTCTCCTCCACCAAGTTCTATTGCTTTTTTGGTTTCTAGGAGTTTTTCAACTTTTTCCTTCATTTTTACCCTCCTTTTTAAGTCCTTTATTACCTTTCACAAAGCTCTATTAAAACTCCAAAAGTTGATTTTGGATGTAAAAAGGCAATTCTTGCTCCCCCTGCACCATATCTTGGTTTTTCATCTATCAATCTTATTCCTTTTTCTTTCAATTCCTTTATAGCTTTTTCTATATCATCAACCCTATATGCTATATGTTGGATTCCTTCTCCTCTTTTTTCTATGAATTTGGATATAGGACCATCTTCTTCTGTTGATTCCAATAACTCTACTTCTGTGTCTCCAATTGGTAAAAATGCTACTTTTACTTTTTGTTCTTCCACTACCTCTGTACTTACACATTTAATACCAAGTACATCCTCATAAAATTTTAGCGTTTCATCTAAATCTTTAACTGCTATTCCTATATGGTCAACCTTCCTTACCATATCAACACCTCCCATTATTTTATAAGTTCTAATACCTTGTCCTTGGCAGAATAAGGGTCTAATCTCTTTAGTATAATTTCTTTAGATAAATTATCTAATAGATTTTCTTCTAATGCTTTATTTAATATTAAATTCATCAATTCTTCTTCAACTAGCTTTATTATCTCAAGCTTTGTATTCCTCTTTCTTCTATCTATAAGCTCATCTGTTTCTTCTAAATACTTTTTATGTTCAAGTAGTTTATCAACTAATTTATCCATACCTTTATTATTACTAGCAGATACTTGCACTACAGGAGGTCTGTAGTCCTTTTTGTCGTTTAAATCTAGGTTCATCTCTATTTCCAATTGAGTCTTATCTGCCCCATCTAAATCCGATTTGTTTATGGCGAATATATCTGCGATTTCCATTATTCCAGCTTTTATGGCTTGTATATCATCACCTAAATTTGGCACCATAACCATCAGTACCGTATCAGCAGTCTTTACAATATCAACTTCCGATTGTCCTACTCCTACCGTTTCTACAAATATATAGTCAGCACCGCATATATCTAAAACCTTTATAGCACCCCAAGTGGATTTAGACATTCCTCCTAAGGAGCCACGAGTTCCCATGCTTCTTATAAATACATCCTTATCTAAGGATAAATCGTTCATACGGATCCTGTCCCCTAAAATAGCCCCTCCTGTAAAGGGACTAGTTGGGTCTATAGCTATAATGCCCACCTTTTTGCCCTTTTTTCTAAGCTCTTTCGTCAATCTGTCTGTAAGGGTACTCTTTCCACTACCAGGAGGTCCTGTAATCCCTATTACATATGCGTTGCCGGTATGATTATATAGTTTTTTTATTATATCTATGGCTTTCCTATCATCGTTTTCAAGCATCGTTATAAGTCTAGCACATGCTCTTTTGTCACCTTTTAGAAGTCTTTCTTCTATGTTCAATTAAAGCACCACCTGTACTATCTTTTTAAATGACCTTTAATATATTCTACAACTTCTGAAGTTGAAGTCCCTGGGGTAAATATTTCTTCCACCCCTGCTTCTTTTAATTTAGGTATATCTTCTTCAGGTATTACTCCGCCTCCAATGATTAACATATCATCCACGCCTTCTTCTCTAAGCAAATTTACCACTTTTGGGAATAGATGATTATGGGCACCAGATAAAATACTCATAGCTACTACATCTACGTCTTCTTGAATTGCAGCTGATACTATTTGCTCCGGTGTTTGTCTAAGCCCTGTATAGATTACCTCCATTCCCGCATCTCTTAATGATCTTGCAATAACTTTAGCTCCTCTATCATGACCATCTAATCCTGGTTTTGCTACCAAAACCCTTATTGGTTTCTCCATTTTATTAACCTCCCTCTTATTCAATTGACAGTTGACAATTGTTAAAGTATTACAGATTGTTCATATTCACCGAAAACTTCTCTTAATACTCCACAGATTTCACCTAATGTTGCATATACCTTTACTGCTTCTAATATATATGGCATTAAATTCTCTTCGGTTCCTGCTGCGGCTTTTAATTTTTTTAGTCTATCTTCTACTTCTTCATTATTTCTCTCTTCTTTTAAAGTTCTAATCTTTTCTTTTTGTAATCTTTCGACTTCAGGGTCTACTCTTAATATATCCTTGTGATGTTCTTCTTCTATTTGGAATTTATTCATCCCTACAACGATTCTCTCTTGGGATTCTATTTCCATTTGATAACTATATGCAGAATTTTGAATTTCTTTTTGAATATATCCTCTCTCTATTGCCTTTGGTGCCCCACCTAGCTCATCAATTTTTTCAATATATTTTACAGCTTCTTCTTCAATTCTATCTGTTAAACTCTCTATATAATAGGAACCAGCTAATGGATCTATGGTTTCTGTTACTCCAGATTCATGGGCTACTATTTGTTGAGTCCTTAGGGCAATACGCACTGACTCTTCTGTTGGTAATGCTAAAGCCTCATCTCTTGAATTAGTATGTAGGGATTGAGTGCCTCCAAGTACAGCTGCTAATGTTTGGATTGTTACCCTAATGATATTGTTATCTGGTTGCTGGGCTGTTAATGTTGAGCCTGCCGTTTGAGTATGGAATTTTAACATCATGGATTTTTCCTTTTTTGCATTAAATCTTTCTTTCATGATTTTAGCCCATAGTCTTCTTGCCGCCCTATATTTTGCTACTTCTTCTAATAAATCGTTATGTGCATTGAAGAAGAAGGATAACCTTGGTGCAAAGTCGTCTACATCTAATCCTGCTTTTATAGCTGCTTCTACATAGGCAATTCCATCTGCTAAAGTAAAAGCTACTTCTTGAGCTGCTGTACATCCTGCTTCTCTTATATGATAACCGCTAATACTTATGGTGTTCCATTTAGGCACTTCTTTTGAACAATATTCAAATATATTGGTGATAAGTCTCATAGATGGTGCTGGTGGGAATATGTAGGTTCCCCTAGCTATATATTCTTTTAATATATCATTTTGAATGGTTCCTCTTAATTTATCTTTTGATACTCCCTGCCCTTCTGCTACAGCAATATACATAGCTAATAAAACGCTTGCAGGTGCATTAATAGTCATAGAAGTACTTACCTTATCTAAAGGTATTCCATCAAATAATATTTCCATATCCCTTAAAGAATCTATGGCAACTCCAACTTTTCCTACTTCTCCTTCACTTAAACTGTGGTCCGAATCATATCCTATTTGAGTAGGTAAATCAAATGCAACACTAAGACCTGTTTGTCCTTGTTCTAATAAATATTTATATCTTTTATTGGATTCCTCTGCTGTAGCAAACCCAGCATATTGTCTCATAGTCCATAGTCTGCCTCTATACATTGTTGGCTGAACGCCTCTAGTAAATGGATATTGGCCTGGGAATCCTAACTTTTCATTATAATCCGTATCCTTAACATCTTCTGGTGTATATAACCTATCTACTTCTAAATTAGAGCCTGTTTTAAATACTTCTTTTCTCTCTGGAAATCTACTAATAGCTTTTTCTACCTTTTCTTCCCTCCACTTTTCTTTCGATATTTTGATTTCCTCTAGCTTCTTATCATCAAACATATTCCTTAACCTCCTTATATTGGAAATCTTTAATCACCATAAATATCTCTATCCAATATCTATTATAGTAATAACACCATAGGTTTTGCAACATTAATTTCAATATATTTTTAAAATGAAATAAATATTGCAAAATCTGCAAAAATATTCGACTTTTTTTGAAAATCATCTATTAAATACGGTTTACTTTGGAATTTGACTTCAATCTAACTTTATCACATATAATAGCACCCTTATATACGATAAAGTTAAACCATTAATTGATACTTTATCCTTTCTGTATTTAAATTGAATATTTACTAAGCTATATTCCTTATTCTATTTCACACCAAAATAAAAAATCCAATATTAATAACGGTGAAAATCATTAATACTAGATTTCATTTATTTTATTCTCTTTAAATTTTCATATAAAAAAGGTAGCTAATTAAATTTAGCTACCTAATATTCTATGCTCCTGCAAATATCTGTTCAAATTCCTGTCCATCAAGGGTTTCTTTTTCAAGAAGGGCTTCTGCTACCCTATGAAGAGTGTTGATATTTTCTTTTAATAGTTTTTCAGCTTTGTTATAAGCCCTATCGATTAATCCTCTCATCTCTCCATCTATAGCTGCTGCTACATCTTCACTATAGTTTCTTGTCCTTCCAAAGTCCCTTCCAACAAATACTTCTTCTTCATCAGTACCATAAGTCATTGGACCTAATTTATCACTCATACCATAATGAGTAACCATTCTTCTTGCTATTTTAGTTGCCCTTTCAATATCATTTTGGGCTCCTGTACTTATATCCTCTAAAACTAACGCTTCTGCTACTCTACCACCCAATAGGCTGACCAATTCATCTTCCATCTGCTTCTTAGTCATATAGTATCTGTCTTCTTCTGGCAAATATGCTGTAAATCCACCAGCCATTCCCCTCGGAATGATGGTTACCATATGAACTGGATCTTGGCTTGGAAGAAGTCTTGATGTAATTGCATGACCTGCTTCATGATAAGCAGTAAGTTTTCTTTCCTGTTCACTAATAACCTTACTCTTCTTTTCTGGTCCGGCAACTACCTTTATAGAAGCTTCATCTATAATTTCCATCGGTATCTTCTTTAGATTCTTTCTTGCTGTGAGTAATGCAGCTTCATTAGTTAAGTTCTCTAAATCTGCTGGTGAAAATCCCGGAGTTCTCTTTGCAACAACCTTTAAGTCTACATCTTCAGCTAAAGGTTTATTTCTAGTATGAACTTTAAGGATTTCTTCCCTAGCTTTTATATCTGGTAAACCTACATATATCTGTCTATCAAATCTACCTGGTCTTAAAATAGCTGGATCAAGGATATCAGGTCTATTAGTTGCCGCCATGACAATTATTCCTTCATTGGTACCAAAACCATCCATCTCAACTAAAAGTTGATTTAAAGTTTGTTCCCTTTCATCATGACCTCCACCAAGTCCTGCTCCTCTTCTTCTTCCTACTGCATCTATTTCATCTATAAATATTATACAAGGTGCATTTTTCTTAGCTTGTTCAAACAAATCTCTAACTCTACTTGCACCTACTCCAACAAACATTTCAACGAAGTCAGAGCCTGAAATACTGAAAAATGGTACTCCTGCTTCTCCTGCTACTGCCTTACTTAAATAAGTTTTACCTGTTCCTGGTGGTCCTACTAGTAATACTCCTTTAGGAATTCTAGCACCTATTTCAATATATTTTCTTGGACTTTTTAAGAAATCCACTATTTCCTTAAGCTCTTCTTTTTCTTCTTCTAAACCTGCAACATCGCTAAATGTAATGGTATCTCCATCTTCCTCTTTATGCATTCGGGCTTTACTCTTCCCAAACGACATAACCCTGTTGCCTCCACCTTGAGATTGCTGCATAAGGACAAACCAAAGTACAATAAATATTAATATGGTAAAAATTGTAGGCAACATCTCTATAAACCATGGAGTAGCTGGTTCAAGCTCTCCTCTATAAGATATCTGTTTGCTATCTACTTTATCTTTCAAGTAATCTGAATAAAAAGTATACTTAATTTGATCAGGCAATATAACAGTAAATTGAGTACTATCTTTTAGCTTTCCTTTCAACGTATTGCTGCCTATTGTTACAATGCTTTCTACATCATTTTTTTCCAAGTGACTTACAAGCTCAGTTACATCCATTTCCTTAACTGGTTCTACATCTTTACCAAGCATAGTTACTACAAAGATTATTATGACGAGTAAAAGCAAGTAAAGACTTGTGCCTCTAAAAAATTTTCTCAATCCAAGTCCTCCCTTCTGTCCAAAATCAACATTATATTCTCAGATTATAGCATATTCCATGCCAAAAAACAATATTTTTACATCGATAGATTAACTATAGACTTCTTCCTTTAAAGCTGCCACATAAGGAAGGTTTCTATACTGTTCAGCATAATCAAGCCCAAAACCTACCACGAATTCATCAGGAATAGTAAATCCTCTATAGTCTACTGGAACATCAGCTTTTCTTCTATCAGGTTTATCTAAAAGAGTACAAATCTTAACACTCTTTGCTCCTCTTTTTTTCAAATTATCAGTTAGATAAGATAGTGTAAGACCAGTATCTATGATATCTTCAACTATTAGTATATCCTTACCTTCTATGCTACAGTCTAAATCCTTTATGATTCTCACTACTCCTGTTGATGTAGATGATTTTCCATAACTAGATACTGCCATAAAATCCATCAAAACTGGCATATCAATATTTTTAGCAAGTTCTGCCATAAATATAACTGCCCCTTTTAATATACCCACTAACATTAAATTTTTACCACTATAATCTTCAGTTATTTGTTTTCCTAATTCTTTTACCTTTGCATCTATTTCTTCTGGTGTTACCAATATCTCCTTTACAATATCCTCCATCATTGTAATCCTCCTTAAATGCTCAATTATTTCATAAAATTAATTAGTAGTACATTTTCTGTATTGTCTGTTATCTTATATAGATCACTGATCCTATAGCCAACTACCCATAAAATATTTTTCTCATCGGTTATTAACGGAATTTTGTCTCTTTCTTCTTTAGGAATCTTCTCATCAATAAAATAATCCTTTATCTTTTTGCTGCCTTGCATCCCATATGGCACAAAACGATCCCCATCTTTTCTATTCCTAATATATAAGCTGCCTTTTATTTTATCATAATCAAAATATTTAATAAACCTATCTTTTTTATTTATATCCACTTTCTCAATAGGAATCAGTCTTGTTATAAATTTATAATCAAATTCACTTATATATGTAATACCTTCAAGTTTCATTTTATGAAAGAAATCTTTAATGTTAATATCTTTCCTCTTCTCAATTATAAAGTCCTCATAGCTTGTCTTAGCTACAATATCATCAATTAAGTCAATACTCTTACCTGTCCCCCTTTCTAAAAATAATGTTAGTACATCTGAGATATGTCTTTCAGTAAAACCTTGTAAGTTCCCATTTATATCTAAGATACAATTCCTTATAATTCTCTGTTGAATACCTTTATATTCTTTAAGGAATAGCCCTCCATCTAAGATTATACTATTGTTTGACTTTTTTTTCACTAATTCCGTGTAAACTTTTTGGCTATATTCCTCTAAAAAATTGCTCTCAGTAGAAATAAGATTGGCTGTCCTCCATAAAGTGTCAATAATATTGGGATTAAAATTTTTTTCTATATAGGGTATTAGCTCAAGCCGTATTTTATTCCTATTGTATATAGTTTCTAAATTGGTTTTATCAAGTCTACTTTCAATATTTCTATCCAATAAATACTTTTCTATTTCCTTTCTTTCTATACCCAAAATAGGCCTTATAATATCTCCATTTATATATTCCATTCCCTTTAACCCATCTATACCTGTTCCCCTAAAGAATCGCATTAAAAGTGTTTCCGCTTGATCATTTTTATTATGGGCTACTGCAATCCTTCCTCCACCTATATTGGATAATATCTCTCTAAAGAAATCATATCTTAACTTTCTTCCTGCCTCCTCTGATGAAAGCTTCTCTTTTTTAGCATACTCATTCATATTAACAGTCTTAGAGTGATATGGCAAATTTAATTTTTTAGCTAAGTTTTCCACAAACTTCTCATCTTCTAAAGCTTCTTCACCCCTTACTCCATGATTGATGTGGGCTATGTGGATATTGAAATCTATCTCCTTACTTATATCCAATAGGACATAGAGAAGTGCCATAGAATCTGGTCCTCCCGAAACACCAATTACTATTTGATTACCATCTTCTATTAAATTGTTTTCTCTTATGACCTTTAGTACTTTTTCCTTCATAAACATCACCTATTTTCTTTATAAATACAATTATATCCTATCCTAGTCCATCATGAAAGTATAGATTTTATTCCAATAATAATAACAAAAACAAAACTGACTATACTTACTGCCAATATATAGTCAATTTTGCTTAAACCATTATAGCTCTTTTTCCCTTTAATCAACGAAGAAAGAGAATTTTTATATTCATTAAAGTTTTTAAACTTTCCTTTTAATCCATCTATCAAGAATTGTTTTTCTCTATTCTTTAATGGTAAATCATTGATTTTAACTATAACCTGTTCTAAACTACATATCAATGGATTAAACTCCTTTTTTCCTATTAAGGATACCATAATCATAGTTACACTAAATAATGTGCTTATTTCATAATCATATTTAAAATTTATATTCCAAGAATTTATATTGTAAGGCGGGGTATATTCCTTTGTAGGTTTTCCCTTTTCCACTAAACAACCAAAATCTACAAAATATACATTCCCTCTTTTATCCAATATTATATTTTCCAATTTGATATCGGTATACTTATACCCAGTTTCATCTATTTCCCTCAATATATTTATGAGTACTTCCCCTAATTTAAATATTATTTGAGGATTTAGTTTTCTTTTAGTATCGATTTCCTTCAAATTCTCTCCATGAATATAGTCCATTACAATAAAGTGGCATACTTCACCGCCCCATTCTAAATCATCAAAATCATATACTTTAGGAACGAAGGGCATATTTTTTAATTTTACCATGGCATTATACTCGTTGGTAATAGATAGTAGATCCTTAGAAATCTTAATTGCTATTACTTTTTTTCTACTATCTATTGCCTTATACACTTTACCAAAGTTTCCAGAGCCAATTAATTTTATTAATTTGTACTTCTTATTATTCCATTTACCTTTGATGACCATTTAATCACCTAAACCATATATTCGTTTATAGAATATTTGTGTGTCTCTTCTTCAAATATTCTGATAGCCTCTTCAATAGCTGGACCTGTAGGGGTCGTGCCACCTACTTCTATAATTTCAATTTTACTCTTCAATTCATCTATATTGGTTGTAAAGTCACATAGCAATTCACAGTATTCATCTTTGCCTGGAAATGCCATAACTCCTATTTGATTTTCTCCGCTTCTTTCTTCTAAGAACATTAACAGCTCAAATATACTTTTTCTTGCTATATTAATTTTTCTTTTCATACTCCCACTAACATCTAAAAGTATTAAACATTTTAAATGGATCTCATCGCCTATTTTATCTATCATATTTATAACTTTATTCCTTTCACTAGGCTTAAGTTCTTTTATATCCATGTCCATCATTTCTTTCAATTCATTGTTTACTACTTCTTCTATTGTTCCATATACAGATTTCATAGTAACCCTGCTTAGAGTTTCAGAAAGCCTATGCAAATCCGTCAATTCACATATTCCTCCACCCGTTTCTGCAATACTCTCCAACTCAAATATTGGTGTTTTATTATTGCTACTGTCAATAATCCCTATAGTGCTTACAACAATGCCTTTATTTGATGCTAATTCAGCAATACTAACTGGATTAGAACCAACATTAGACTGTCCATCTGATATGAGTATAATTTGCTTTAACATAAGTATCACTCCCATAGATTTTACACGGATTATTGACAAATATATAAATTATATACATACTATAGTTCCATATAGAGCTTTATGTTGTTTTCCAAACCTTTGTTACCAATACGGTCATATCATCTTTAGGATTATTATTACTAATGTCTACGGCTACACTTAAAATATCATCTGCAATGGTCTGTGGATTTAAGCAGTCTATTCCTGCAATTACATCTTTCATCCAAACCTCCGCATTGTCAGCTTCTTCATTGGCTTCTAATACACCATCAGACATCATTATTATAATATCTCCATCCTCTAAGTATTCCTCATAGACATTAAAATCCACATCTTTTAAAATTCCTACAGGTAAAGACTGAGAATTGATTACCTCTACTCTATCCTTTTTCCTTATAAATGTAGCTGGTGCACCAGTTTTAATTATTTGTAGCTTACCAGAGTATAGATCCAATAGGGATATATCAAGAGTTGTAAATATTTCATCGTTGGACTTTAACATAAGAATTGAATTGATGGTCTTTAACGTCAATTCCCTATCGAATTTAGCTTCTAAAAATCCTTCTAATAGATTAATAGCTATGCTGCTTTCATTATTAGCTTTTTTGCCAACTCCCATGCCATCGCTCAAAGCAGCAAAGTAGCTGTTTTCTCCTTCTCCAAAAGTATAGTTATCCCCTGAAACCTCATTGAAATCATTAGCCTTTTTAGATACTTTAGTTAGAGCATTATATCTATTACTCTTGATGAGTTTAAATCTTTGTCTGTCCTTGTTACACTGACCTAAGGTAAAATTCCCCTTTAAAGGCATTCCCACAGTATCGGAAACTATCTTTCTAATATTTTCTTGATTGTTTTGATCTTTATATGCCTTATCAACTTCTACATATATTTCGATTTTTTCCTGTTCTTGCTCTAATTCCGCTACTGTGACATCTATTGCATCTACTCTGTTGTTTTTTAAATTAGATAATATTATTTCCTCTATATCCTCTTTAAAAATAGGATTTATATATATATCCTTAGTGATATCTTCTATTATATTGGCTACACCTCCTAACTGCTCAGAAACTAATAGCCTGTTTTCAAGAATCTTTTTCTCCCACATATTGTTTAGCTTAAATATATCAAAATATCTTTGAATTTCTTTCTTAAGCTCATCCTTATTTATACAATAATCCTTAATGGGTGAGGGTATATTATCATCAGTTAACTGCTTGTTGTCTTCCATTAAGCTTACCATATTAAACATGGAATAATAGGTAGTATAAAATCCTTCCTCCCAACAAAATTTTTTCATTGCACAATTAGAACACAAGGAATTAGCAACATCGTCGATCAATTCATATACTTCTCCTACATCGTTAATATTTTTAGATTCTACCGAGTCTTTAAATGTTTCTCCTAATTCTTTAAACACTCTAGATATTTCGTTTAACCTCTTTACAGTCATTTCATCTTTTCTATGAGAATATGCCTTTTCCTTAATCCTTCCTACTGCAATATCCATATATCCTGAAAAATAATCATTTAATGGCTTATATAAGAATATAAAAAGGGTTATAGATATGATTAATTCTTTTAAATTGAAAAAGCTCGTCCCATATCCATTTATATAAAAACTTATGATTCCATTTCCCAATAAAAATCCTAAAATAGATCCTGTTTTTCCTAAGTCTTTAAAAACCCCTGAAAGCATTCCAGCTAATCCATATATGGATAGAATAAAGGGCATCTCTGGCTGAGAGATATATGATATCATGCCTAATGTGATACCCACTGTACCTCCTATAAAAGCTCCTTCAGAAAATCCAAAGTAAAGTATAAATAAAATGCTAATAATATTTTTTATAGAAGCACCAAATATTGAAAGATTGTGAAAACCCGAAAGCATCAAAGATAAAGTTATAAATGTGCATATTATCTTCTCATTTGTATATGTTTTCCCTATGGATTCTGTAGAGAGACTATGAGAAAAAATATAGGTCAGAGTAAATACTACCAAACCTTCAAATATAATTATAAATAAGTCATAAAGAAAAAAGTCTTTAAATATAAATAAGAACATGAATTTAGTCAATACAAGGATTATACCAGATGTTATTGATGATTTTATAAGGGAAAGTCCTTGTATCATTATAGATTTATTAAATAATAAGATAATAATAGTAGCTGCTATACAATAGTCCATCCCTTTAAAACCATGAAAAGTGAGTATACCTAATATTACGGAAAAGAATACATATATATTAGCCTTCCCCACAAGAATATATGCAGCTATAAAAGATATACCAAATGGTGTCAACTTATCGATAATACTAGCCCTACCAATAAAAAAAGCTAAAATAATAGGTAGGATATAACTTACATCAAAACTAAACATTTTATTCAGTCTTTTCCCCTTTGGTAAAATAAATTCTGCTTTTAGCATCTTTCATTCCTCCCTATTCGTTATTCTTCTAAACTCATACTAACAAATTAAAAAAGATTATTTTGTCAATACTTCTTGTATAAATATGAGAAATTTTTGACATAAATCATTTATATGTTCTATTATTTATTCTCCTAAAGTAAGGAAACATAAAGGTTTTAAATAGGTTAGAATGGGCTTTATAGCCATGAGAAAATATAAATATATATGATGTATAATTTTGTATAAAACTTGTAGATGGCTATTTTCTAAGTCATCTAATCTAAGATTAAGTATAAGTAAGTATAATGTGAAGAAAACAAAAAAGGCTTTCACTGAATTATTACTCAGTCAAGAAAGCCTTTTTTTAAAAACTATTAAGTTAATTTAGTATTAAAGTAAGTTTGTGGGTTATAAAAAAACCGGAATACTCCGGTTTTATAAGTCCATACTTCTTCCCCTATATTTTTGTCCAGGTCCTTTTCTGCCTTCCCTAGTTTTTAATTGATCTTGTTTTTCATTACTATCTTTCAAAAATTTAGAAAGCTTATCTTCAAAAGACATATACTTTTGTTTTTCATCAGTTTTATTCCAGTCAATCTCTACAGGATTATTGGTTTTAGGTTTAGCTTGTCTAATGGAAAGGCTTATCTTACCTTCCTTAGATATTGATAATATCTTCACTTTAACTCTTTGGTCTTTTTTCAAGTAGTCGGCTACCTTTTCTACATAGTCATCAGATATTTCCGAAATATGCACTAATCCACTTTCTCCTTCTGGTAATTGAACAAATGCACCAAAATTTGTAATACCTGTGACTGTGCCCTCAACTACTTTTCCAACAGTTACGGGCATAAATAAACAATTCCTCCTTATAATATATATTCTTTATTTAGTATATATTAGAATGCTTTTATTGTCAATGTATTCTACTTCTTTCTAAAGTTCTTAAAATGGTTCTTATCTTTGTTTTTATCTATATATATAATCTCTCTAGGTTTAACCATCCTTAAGTCTTCTCTTGCTACCTTTTCTACAAATTCCAAGGAATCTTTATCCTTAATTTCTCCATCTAATTCTTCAATTTCCTTTTCCAATTGAGCTACTTCCTTTTCCTTTTCTAATTTTTTCTCAGTCAAATCTTTCATCATAATCCTTTGACTAATTAAAGTTTTACCAAGCCCAAATATTATAAGCAAAAGCAATAAATGTTTTAATCTAAACCCTCTCTTTTTCTTTCTCTTCTTATTCATGACAACACCACCTAATTTACCTATTCTACATGAATTTTAAAAATCCTTTATTTTTTTTTGGAAATAATCTTCTTATATCTTTTCATTTCACCTACAGCTTCTTTGGGGACTCTACTCATCTTTTTAAGCTTTCTAAATTTAGGTGATAGTCCTTTTTTTATACATTTACAAGGCAAAATAATGGCATTAATAATCTTTTTAAATATAAAACCTAAACCATTTAAAAACTTTATTAATGATGGAAATAAAAACTTACTTATTATTTTTAAGTATATAATTCCCCCTCCAAAAAATCCTATAAATATATACCCTCTTAATTCCGCCCAATTGCTCTTATTGAGTATATAGAAAAATATTAATGCAATTCCTACCCAGAAAAAGAAATCTTCTATAAGGGTAACTACTTTCTTTGGCTTAAAATAATATCTAGTTACCCTATAGATGTCATAGGCCAGTCCTGCTATTAATCCTCCATAGAGTGATGTTAAAAAAATATAAAATTGTATTTTTATATTAGTATCCATGTTGATCGCTCCACGTTATTTAAATATTTTACCAATTATATTCCCTTTTTGGGAAGAATCCTTATCATTGTAGAGAATTCCATTTATAATTCCGTCTATTTTTACGTTTCCGTCATCTAAGTTTAGTTTTCCAATATTAAGCCCTTCTCCTTTGATTACCATACCTCCTTTAACTGTTTTAAGAACTATCGTATTATCATTAAAGCTCTCTACTTGCTCTACACCTGTTATATTAACTCTATTTCTGTCTTCTATAAGGATATTTTGATTCTTAAAGCTAATCCTGTTTTCACTCATTTATATCCCCCCTACCCTCTACTTATTAATATTTATGAATAAAAAAAGGCTTTTAGAACAAAGCCTTTATCATTCTATGATTTTATATAGTTCTTCTGCACAGTCTTTTCTTACATTGTCACTGACATTTAAAACTTCTACTTTCATTGAGCCTGTACCAAAGTTAACCTGAATTACATCTCCTACTTTAACCTCATCTCCAGGTTTTGCTAATCTTTCGTTAATAAATACCCTTCCCTGTTCACAAGCTTCTTTAGCTACAGTTCTTCTTTTAATTATCCTTGAGTTTTTTAAATATTTGTCAATCCTCAAAAAAATCCCCCCTAAAGAATCGATAAGCAATTTATATCCATTATATCAATGAATATGAAAATATACAAAAACTAATTAAATACTTCTAGGCTCATCATACAATTAAAAAAAATCAGGTCAACGACCTGATTTTTATTTGTTTACAGTTTCTTTTAATGCTTTACCTGCTTTAAATACAGGAGCTTTGGATGCTGGTATTTGGATAACTTCTTCTGGATTTCTTGGATTTCTACCTTCTCTTGCTTTTCTATCTCTTACTTCAAAAGTTCCAAATCCAACTAATTGTACTTTGTCTCCACCTGCTAAAGTTTCCTCTACAACCTTCATAAATGCGTTTAATGCACTTTCTGCATCCTTTTTAGTTAAATTACTTTTTTCTGCCATACTAGCAACTAATTCAGCTTTATTCATTATTAATTCCTCCTCTTATCATAGTGTATTAGCTCTATTAAGCTTATTCGATACTGATTTGAAAAATCCTTCTTATTTTGCTATAGTTTTTATCATATTATTAATTTTTATGTAGCTTTGCTTCATTCCATAGTATATCCATTTCTTCCAAGGTCATATCTTCTAGCTTTTTCCCAATTTGTCTGCTTTTCATTTCCATAATCTCAAATCTGTCAATAAACTTATTCACTGTTCTGTTCAGTGCAACCTCAGGATTTACATTAAGAAATCTACATACATTCACTACAGCAAACAATAAATCTCCCAGTTCTTCTTCTGTTTTGTACACATCACCACCTTCAATGTCATCGATTGATTCTATTACTTCTTGGTATTCTTCCTTTACTTTATCCAAGGCTCCATCTACACTATCCCAATCAAATCCAATTTTATTGGCTCTTTCTTGAACTTTGAAGCTTCTCATCAAAGAAGGAAGTCTGGGTGTATCCCTCAGTATATCAGTGTAAGTAGAAATATTCCTATCTTCAAACTTTAGTTTATTCCAATTATATACTACTTCATCATATTTTTCTACTTTTTTTTCTTTAAAAACATGAGGGTGCCGATAAATTAGTTTCTTATTTAGCTCAGTTGTAACATTATAAAAGTTGAAATCTCCTTCTTCTAATCCAATTTGACAATGAAAAATTATCTGTAAAAAAAGATCCCCTAACTCCTCAACTAAGCCATCTACATCATCTCTATCAATAGCATCTGCTACCTCGTACGCTTCTTCAATTACTGACTCTCTGATGGATTTATGAGTCTGTTCTCTATCCCAAGGGCAGCCTTCCTCACCCCTTAAGATATCCATCGTATATATTATATCGGATACATCGTATATTTTTTTAGTTATTTTATCCACTTTGGGAATATATATACTAGTCAATGAGCCAATGTTATCAAATCTATCCAATTCAAAGATAGGAATTTTATAAATTTCTTCTTTTCCTTTAACTCCTGCATTGTTTATTAGATAAATTTCATACTTATCTCCATATACATCTGAGAGTACTAGCTTTATATCAGAAGCGACTCTCCTATTATACACTTGAGTTATTATACAATCAAGATTTATATCTATATCTTTAATGTGGAAATCTATTCCATCCATTATTTTTAGTCCAGTTATAGGATCCTTCTTAACTAATTCAATGACAGGTTCTATGAAACTTATCCCTGTCAATAATTCAATTTCTAAATTCTCATCCTCTTTTTGCAATAAGATTTCTACAGTCTTTTCAGCAACCATAGGATTCCCTGGAACTAAATAATTAATTATTTTATTCTCCTTAGCCTTTTCAATTAAATCATCTACAATATGCCCATATACATCTATAAACTCTTCTTCTTTTTCATATACGTAGTCATAGGATTCATAGGCTATATCATTATCTTTGAAATATTTTACTGATGGGTGCTTTTCCGTCCTTAAAAAGTTTTTATCCCCACTCTTAATCCTATCTACTACTCCTAATGTTAGTGAATTAACATCCCCTGGTCCTAAGCCTAAGATATATATTTTACCCATTTTTATTACCCCTTTATATTTTTTCTATCTTTTTAACAGCTTCATTTTTATAAGTTTATTTGCTATCTTATCTCCATGTGGCAATAGATTAAAATCTTCATAAGTTAAAGAACCTGTAATTATAAGTAGTATAAAATAGGTCATAGCTGCAATAATTATTGCAATTATAGTAGATAGTCTATCCCCAATAACATTAATAAAAACAATATGAATTAGTTTTGCAACTACAGCCATCCCTACAGAAGATATAAATGGTTTTACAAATATCTCTTTTACATCAAACTTCAACCTAGTATACTTACGAACAGCTATTAAATCGAGTAATGCTGCAATAAGATATGCTATTACAGTAGATATAGCTGCCCCTTTTACATTAATACTCCTTATACCTGTTAAAGTGTAGGTTAAAAATACTTTAACTGCTGCACCTATGGCTAAATTAACCACTGGCACTAATGGCTTACCTAATCCTTGTAAAATAGCGGTAAAGGATTGAACTAAAGTTAAAAATACAACTCCAAATGAGAGTATGGCTAGTATTTCTCCTGCACTATTTAATGTTTCCATTGTATTCTTAAAATATAAGAGCCTAATAATAGGTTTTGCTAAAATAAAAAGTCCAAAGGCACAAGGAAGTCCTATAAGTAGAGTTACCCTTATACCTGAAGATGTAATGTTTTTAACCTCTCCATAATTTTTTTTAGCATTTGCTCCCGATATAGCTGGTACCAAAGATATAGCTAAAGCCATAGAAAAAACCTGAGGTAAATTTATTAAGGTTTGAGCTAACCCTTTAAGCTCTCCATACAGATTGTTGGCTTCTAAGGAATTAAAACCAACCCTTTGAAGCCTTTTAAGTACAAAAGCTGCATCTATTGTATCCATTATTGGTACAATAGCTGAACCTATAGTTATGGGGATTGCTATAGCAAGCAAATCCTTTACAATCTTACTAACTGGTTCATCTGCTTCGTTTAAATTGGTCTTTATTTCTTCTCCTATCTCTTTTCTTTTAGAAAGATATATCGAAATCATCACAATAGCTCCAGCCATAGCACCCATAGAGCCTCCAAAAGATGCCCCTCCTGCTGCTATAGGCGTTCCCCTATCTAATAGATAATAGGTTAAAAACAGACCTACTATAACTCTAAAAAGTTGCTCTACAATTTGAGATACAGCAGTTGGAGTCATAGCTTCCATTCCTTGAAAATAACCTCTAAAAGCAGCCATAATAGGCACAAAGAACAGTGCTGGTACTAATGCAATAAGTGAATAATATGCATTTTCATTTCCTAAAGCTCCAACGATATTCTTAGCATTTAGAAAGACGAATAGCGATGTAAGTATTCCAGCTAATAATAGTCCTAAAAAAGCAACTTTAAACACTCGATGGGCTCCATTATGGTCTCCTAATGCCCTTTTTTCTGAAACCAGCTTTGCTATTGCTACTGGAAATCCAGCCGTTGATATGGTTAACAATAATACATAAAGAGGATAGGCTGTCTGATAATATCCCATTCCTTCTGATTTTATTATATTGCCAAGGGGTATTCTATAAAATGCCCCTAATATCTTCACAATTGCTCCTGCAATACCAAGAATAGCTGCTCCCTTCAAAAAATTGTCTTTACTCATCATTTCTCCCCCTATTGATTAATCAAAACTAAACCTATTATATCAAAAATATATTTATTATAATATAGTATTATAACAAATAAAACAAAATAGCATACTCCAATGGATATGCTATTTCATTATAACATTGAAAGCTCATGTGATTAAATGCAAAAAATAGTATAGCCTACCATAATCGGTAGGCTTCTTCTTAACTCTCCATCTGTTTTGATAAAAATCCTGCTGCAATTTCCACTAATTTCATTTCCACTTCTCCCATTGTAGCATCTGTTTCCTTTGATAAAAGGATTACAGTGCCTATTGGGTCTCCTTGCATTACTACTGGTGCTATTACTTGAGCTGTGTATGCATCTTGATTTGCATCTTCATAGAAAAGTTTTATAGGCTTATTGTTATCTCTTGTTACATAAGTGTTCCTTGATTCCATAATCTTTTCCAATTCTGGGCTCACTTTTTTTTCAAGATATTCCTTCTTAGAGCCTCCAGCAACAGCAATTATAGTATCCCTATCGGAGATAATAGCAGTATAGTTAGTAGTTTCATATAAGGATTCACAATATTCATTTGCAAATTCATTTAATTCTCCAATGGGTGAATATTTTTTAAGTATTACTTCTCCTTCTCTATCAGTAAATATTTCTAATGGATCACCTTCTCTTATTCTCAAGGTTCTTCTAATCTCTTTAGGTATAACAACCCTACCTAAATCGTCAATACGTCTAACTATTCCTGTAGCCTTCATTTTTTCCCTCCTTAAGAAAATTTTATTGTGTATTTATTATTTTACTAATAGGAATTTTTTATACATTTATGGTAATCTTAAGTTAAAGTATTTGCATTAACTAGAAAAACCTTTGTAATTTTTTACAAAGGTTCTCCATTAGTCATTCATATTATTTGTCTTTTGATTTGTTTTTATCATCTTCCATATATACCTTTATATCGGCTTTATCCCTCAACTCAGATATCTTTTTAAGATATTTTTCATCTTTCAATTTTTGGACGATATCATCTTTTAATTCCTCATAACTGTCTTTTCTATCCTCTACTAATATAACATGGTATCCTAAATCGGTTTTGACTAGATCACTTATTTCTCCAACTTTCAATGTAAAGGCTACATTTTCAAGTTCTTTAAATTCTTTAACCATATTTCCTCTAGTATAATAACCTAAATCTCCACCTTGAGCTGCTGATTGAGAATCCATAGATTGAGTCACTGCTAAGCTGTGAAAATCTTCACCATTCTTAAGCCTTTTAAGTATCTTTTTACCTTCTTCTTCTGTTTTAACCAATATATGACTAATTCTGACTTTTATCAATGAATCCTTATTAGCTTCAAAATATTTTTTAATTTCATCTTCAGATAATTTGGTTTTATTTAAGAAATCTTCTCTATGCTTTTCATACATCATTGCTTTCTTTATATTCCTTTTAAAGAAATCCTCTGTAAATCCATTGCTCTCTAAAAATTCTTTATACTTTTCCTCTCCACCTAATTCATCGATATAATAGGTTTTAATTGCCTCGTTAACTTCCTCATCAGTTACTTTTATATTCAATTTATCCATTTCCTTAGCAATTATCTTTTCATTTATTAACATATCAAGTATGTTCTCTTTCAATACTTCTTCGTAAGTTTTATTATCTTCCGTTTCTTGGGATAATATATCTTCTCCTAATTGCTTTTGATACATTTTCTTGGTTATATCAAATTCTTGGTTAAACTCTTCTTGCGTTATCGCCTCACCATTGACTTTGGCTACAATATCCTTTTCTTTTTTCCCACAGCCTGAAATAGTCAAAGACATTATACTAACCATTATTACTACAATTAAAAACTTCCTATTCAGCTTAAACAATTATAACATCCTCTCTATTTAGTATATCTAAATAACATTATATATTATTTTTCGCATTATGGAAACCACTAATTTTTTCTATTAATTCCTTTAACTCAGAGAGCAATTCAGCCCCAAATCTATATTTAAATGAAGGGGTATTGGATAGATCGAAAGAAAGTTTCCTCTTATATTCTTTCGATAAATAATGTATCAAATCTGGAGAGATACGATCCATAGAACTAAATTCCAATATGATCATGTTTCCCGATTGAAGGATATTGTTTATATGACAATGTCCTGCATTGTTTTTAATATAAGAAATATCTATTAGATTTTCAACTTCTTTAGGAATATCTCCAAATCTATCAATTAATTCGTCAACCAATTCTCTATAATCATCTACATCCCTTATAGCTGCGATTTTTTTGTAAACTTCAATCTTCTGTTCTTCATCTTCAATATATCTTGATGGTATATATCCATCTACATTTAAATCTATTGTAGTGTTAACAGCTTCTTCAAAATTTTCCCCTTTGAGCTTTTTAATAGTTTCATTTAAAAATTTAACATATAGGTCATATCCTACAGCTTCAATATGACCATGCTGTTCTAATCCTAAAAGATTTCCTGCTCCCCTTATCTCTAAATCTCTCATAGCTATTTTAAATCCAGAACCAAATTCAGTAAAATCTTTTATAGCTCTTAATCTCTTTTCTGCTACTTCTGTTAAGGCTTTATCCTTTTCATAGGTAAAATATGCGTAGGCAATCCTATTGGTTCTCCCAACTCTGCCTCTTAACTGATATAGCTGGGATAACCCCATTTTATCCGCATTATATATGATCATGGTGTTTACATTGGGTATATCAAGTCCTGTTTCTATAATAGTTGTACAAACAAGAACATTATATTCATTGGAGATAAAACCCATCATAACCTTTTCTAGTTCCCTTTCACTCATTTGCCCATGTCCTACTGCAATATTAGCTTCTGGAACTAACTGCTTCAATTTTAAAGCTATCTTATCTATAGTTTCAACCCTGTTATAAACAAAATATACTTGACCACCTCTTTGTATCTCCTTTAATATAGCTTCCCGTGTCATCTGCTCATTAAACTCTACTACATAAGTTTGTACAGGGTATCTTTCTTCTGGAGGCTCATCTATTACACTCATATCCCTAATACCTATAAGGGACATATGAAGAGTTCTAGGAATAGGCGTAGCCGTAAGTGTAAGAACATCTACATTCTCTTTCAATTTTTTCAATCTTTCCTTATGCTTAACGCCAAATCTCTGTTCCTCATCTACTATAAGTAGACCTAAATCTTTAAAGATTATATCTTTGGACAAAAGTCTGTGGGTACCAACAACAATATCTACAGTTCCTTTCCTAATCCCATCTAGGGTGTTTTTTTGTTCTCCAGCCGTTCTAAATCTGCTTAGCATAGCAGCAGTTATAGGGAAGGATCTAAACCTTTCAACGATGGTGTTATAGTGTTGCTGAGCTAATATGGTTGTAGGTACAAGAAAAGCTACTTGTTTTCCATCCATTATTGCTTTAAAAGCAGCTCTTAAAGCTACTTCTGTTTTCCCATATCCTACATCCCCACACAACAATCTATCCATAGGCTTTTTATTTTCCATATCCCTTTTTATCTCTTCTATGGTTCTAATTTGTGCCTCCGTTTCTTCATATGGAAATAAGTCTTCAAATTGTGTTTGCCATATGGTGTCCTTGGAAAAAGCATATCCTTCTAAGCTTTCTCTTTTTGCATATAACTCTAATAAATCTTTAGCCATATCCTCTACAGCTTTTTTTGCCCTCTGCTTTGTTCTAGCCCACTCTGGACTGCTAAGTCTATTGACCTTAGGCTTAACAGCATCAGCTCCGATATATTTTTGAATTAAATTCATTTGATCTATGGGTACATATAATTTATCATTGCCCCTATAACTGACCGTTAGATAATCTTTTTTTATACCTTGAATATTTAATTGTTCAATTCCCTTATATTGTCCAATACCATGATTTTCATGAACTACAAAATCTCCTATATTTAAATCGGAAAAATTAATTGTCTCTCCTTTAGATTGTTTTTTTGCCTTTCTACCTTTTTCCTTAAAGGAACTAAACACTTCCCCTTCTGAAATGATAGCAAATTTAATATTAGAATACTCAAATCCTCTATTTATACTTCCAAGGGTTATAAATATTTGACTGGATTTAATGTCTCGATTTCCATCTTCTACATAGCTGCATACAAGACCTAAATCCATCAAGGTTTCCTGTAATCTTCTTCCCCTTTCTTCCGTTCCAGAAAAGATGATTACCTTATAACCTCTATATTTATAATGCTCTAATTCTTCTTTTAGGAGATCCATTTTATTATGATAAGAATGCATGGACTTTGATGAGAAAGTTAAAATGGACTTCGGACTAAATATTGAATCATGTTTAAGCAATGCAGTATTAGCTATACATATTTTTTTCTTTATATCATCTATTACGTCTATATATTCATAGTTAATCTCCTCATGGGAAGAAAGCACTTCTCCAGCCTCTAAAACATCAGAATACTTAAGTAAAAACTGCTCTCTAATGCTCTTTACTCTTTCCTCTACTCTCTTTGGCTCATCTATAAAGACTATGGAATCATCTTTAAAATAGCCTAATATATTTGATAAATACCTTTTAGGTATATATGGCACAATCATATCTATATTTGGAATATGAAGATTTTCTTTTAACTCCATAAGGTACTCATTAAACTTTTCTTCCATATTTTCTCTTGTTTTAGAGCCTTCTTCTAGCCCTTTAGTACATCGTCTCAAATCTTTTTCCATATTTTTAATGATATCGTCTCTATAATCTTCTAAGACGAATATCTCCTTAATTGGAGATATATAAATGGATTCAATGGTTTTTAATGACCTTTGGGTTCCTATATCAAAAGTCCTAATAGAATCTACTTCATCATCAAAAAGCTCTATTCTATAGGGGCTTTCATTGTTAGCTGAAAAGAAATCAATTATTCCACCCCTTATGCTAAATTGTCCTACCCCTTCTACCATACTTTCCCTTTCATATCCACAGGATATAAGCTTTTCAGCTAATTCATTTAATTCTACCTTATCACCTAAACCAATTTTAATTATTTGTTCTTTAAATAGATTTGGTTCTATAAGCTTATTTAGTACACTCTCTATATGGGCAATAACAATTATAGATTCTCCTAACATCAATCGTGAGAGGACTTTAAGTCTTTCATTAGTTCTCTCAGAGCTAATGGCATCCACTTTATAAAATAATACTTCTTTTGTAGGATATAATTCCACTATACTTTCATCGAAATTTTTAATATCTTCATATATCTTTTTAGCCTTTATTTCATCATAGGTGATGATCAAAATCTGCTTATCCATATGTTGATTTAGTCCATAGACCATATGTCCAATATTCTCATCTATAATACCATGAGTAGATATAGGACTTATTTTCTTATCTATATCCTTCGTTAACTTATCATAAGAAGCTAAATTCTTTAATGGGTCTATAAACATATTTTGCATATAATCAGCTCCCTCGACATAGGTTTTAAGCCCAGGAATTATTCCTGGGCTCTATCCCCTTTTGAATTAAAATCATTCATTGCCTTATTAATATCATATCTTATTATAGTCTCTACAGCTAATGCAGCATCTTGCACCGCAGTTTCTATATCCATTCTTTCATATTTGGAAAACTTACTTAAAACAAAATCTGCTAAGTCTTGTCCTTCTTTTTTCTTTCCTATGCCAATCTTCACTCTAGGAAAATCATCACCTTTTAAATGATAAATTATAGACTTTAAACCATTATGGGTTCCAGCACTACCCTTCTTTTTTACCCTTATGGTCCCAAACTCTATATCTATATCATCAACTATGACTATCATGTTTTCCATAGGTAGCTTATAGAAATTATATAAATCCAATACTGCCATACCGCTATTGTTCATATAGGTTTGAGGTTTTAAAAGTATAATCTTTTCCCCTCCAATATATCCTTCTCCATACACCGATTTAAACTTTATCTTATTTATTTTGATATTATTCCTACTTGCTAATAAGTCTATTGTATCAAAACCAACATTATGTCTTGTATTAGTATACTCCTTGCCAGGGTTTCCTAATCCTATTACTACAAACAATCTATCACCCCTTGTACTAATCAAACAATATACTTACAGATTCGTTTTCATGAATTCTTCTTATTGCTTCAGCAAATGTTGGAGCTACACTTACTACTTCTATTTTATCAATTTTCTTATCTTCTTCTAAAGGAATAGTATCTGTTATTATAAACTTTTCAATTACGGAATCTTGTATTCTCTCCACCGCAGGTCCTGATAATACTGGATGAGTAGCACAAGCGTAAACGGATTTAGCTCCAAAGTTCTTTAGGACTTGAGCTGCTTTAGTAATGGTTCCAGCAGTATCTATTATATCATCTACTATTACAACATTTTTACCTTCAATATCTCCTATTACATTCATAACCTCTGAAACATTTGCTTTAGGTCTTCTCTTTTCAATTATTGCTATTGGTAAATCTAATAGATTGGCAAAATTTCTTGCCCTAGTTACTCCTCCTAAATCTGGTGAAACTATGACAGTTTCTCTATCTACAATACCTTTAAAATACTCTGCAAGAATTGGAACTCCAGATAAATGGTCTACAGGAAGATCAAAATATCCTTGAATTTGTCCAGCATGTAAATCCATACTTACAACTCTATCTATTCCAGCTACAGTCAATAAATCTGCAACTAATTTTGCTGTAATAGGTTCTCTTGCTTTAGTTTTTCTATCCTGCCTTGCATAACCATAATAAGGGATTACAGCATTTATTCGCCCTGCTGATGCTCTTTTAAAAGCATCTATAAGTATTAAAACTTCCATTAGATTGTCATTTACTGGAGAGCAAGTAGGTTGTATAATAAACACATCACAGCCTCTAACGGTTTCATCAATGTTTACAAATATCTCCCCATCACTAAATTGTCCCACTTCACATCGTCCAAAAGGGACTTCTAACTCCTTACATATACTTTTTGCCAACTCCCTATTAGCATTTCCTGAAAACACCTTAATGCTACCTCTACGTAAGTCCATATTTAAATTCCTCCTATAGTTTATTTATCCTTATTAAAGCCTTTTTTATCTACCCATCCTTTTTTATTTACCTGTTTTGCTCTAGCAATAGATAAGCTTCCTTTTTCTACTTCATCAGTAATAGTTGAACCGGCTGCTATATATCCCCATTCTTTTACAACTACAGGCGCTACTAAGTTACAATTACTTCCGATAAACGCATTATCCTCAACTACACTTCTAAATTTCGAACGACCATTATAATTCACAAATATTGCACCACAGCCTATGTTTACATTTTTGCCCACATCTGCATCCCCTATATATGCTAAATGTCCTGCCTTAGAATTATTTCCAATTGTAGAATTTTTAACTTCAACAAAATTGCCGATCTTTATATTTCTACCCAAATGACTATTAGGTCGAAGATGAGCATATGGCCCTATATGACATTCATCGTCTACTGTGCTTTCTGTAATAGTTGATGAATATATCTCCACTTTATCTCCTATTTTACTGTTCTCTATTCTAGAATTTTCTCCAACTATACAGTCTTCTCCAATAACCGTATCTCCAGTAATTATTGTCCCCGGATATATTATACTATCTATTCCAATCTTAACACCCTTTTCTATATAGGTATTTTCTGGATTGATGATAGTAACCCCTTCCATCATATAGCTTTCATTGATCCTTCTCCTCATTACCTTTTCACAAAATGCCAACTCTACTCTAGAATTCATACCATGTATCTCCACTGAATCCTCTATTAAATAAGCTCCTACTTTGTGACCTTCTTCTTTTAAAATTTTAATCACATCTGTTATATAGTATTCACCTTGAGCATTATCATTATCAATCTTACCTAGAGCATATTTTAAAAGTCTTCCATTAAAACAATATATCCCTGAATTGATTTCCTTTATTTTTATTTCTTCCTCTGTGGCATCTTTATGCTCAACGATTTTAAGTATATGACCTTCACCATCTCTAACGATTCTACCATATCCCGTAGGATCATCTAAATAAGCTGTCAAAACTGTTCCATCATATTTATTTTCCTTATGATATTCCATCAGTTTTTGTATTGTCCTATCGGTTATTAAAGGGGTATCTGCATATAATATGACTACAGTACTATCATCCTCTATATGGTCTATTGCTTGCATAGCTGCATAGCCTGTACCATAGGGATAGTCTTCACCAATCGGTTGAGTTTTGAAAACAACTTGGGAGTCTTTAAGTGCTTCTTTTACCATTTCTCCGCCATGACCAACTATACAATAATTCTTTTCTACATCAGCGTTTTTACTGGCATTTATTACATACTCCAATATTGGTTTTCCACATACCTTATGCAATACCTTTGGCAATTTGGATTTCATCCTTGTTCCTTCACCTGCCGCCAATATAATAGAAATATTCATATTAACACCTCGTTTTGTAATTATCTATCCAAATAATATTTTAACCTATTTTGTCTATAAGTCCATATAAATTATATTATTTCTCAATAATCTTCATATTACCAAATTTGTCCTATTCCATCTTACCTGTGTTTATAGACAGAAAAAGTATCATTTATACAATATTCAATATTTTAAAAAGTAAAAAGGGCCCCTCGGCCCTTAATTACTCAGATATTATAATTTTTTCATATTCTTCAAAAATTGCATCTTGTATCTTTTTTCTTGTTTCAGCATTAATTGGATGAGCAATATCTCTAAATTCACCATCTGCCATTTTCCTGCTAGGCATTGCAATAAACAATCCATTTTGTCCTTCAATAATTTTTATGTCGTGAACAACAAACTCATCATCAAAGGTTACAGATACTATTGCCTTCATCTTCCCCTCTTCCTGAACCTTTCTAATTCTTACGTCAGTTACTTTCACTGATAAATTCACCACCTTCCATGGAAGTCCAAATTGAAAATAATATTATTAAATATTCACTATATTCTCTATATTTTTAAAAAATCCTTCTTATTTTGAAAAGTATTTTACTTTTTTTGTTTTATTTATCCAATATTTCATCTAAAATTTGTAATTTTATATAAAAAATATTTTTATAATGTTTTACCTTTAATATACTTTTTTCATAAATAATTCAAGATCGTGTCTATATTGCCTTTTTATTATTATAGTAATATGATATAATCAAGCAGTGACAAAAAAAACTAAATAGAATAAAATAATATTAATACGTAACTTGGTAATAATAAAAGAAGTAATACTGAATTTGAACAACATAGGAGGTAAGTTTATGTTTACATTTTGCATAAATGACCATAAATACTCTCACGTACACTTTATTGGTATTGGTGGAATTAGTATGAGTGGTTTAGCAGAAATTTTGTTAACAGAAGGATATAAAGTTTCTGGTTCTGATGCAAACAATAGCTATATTGTTGAAAGATTGAAAACATTAGGTGCTGATATATACATAAATCACAGTAAAGACAATATTAAAGATGCGGATTTAGTAGTGTATACAGACGCCATTTCAAAAGATAATGAAGAATTATTAGAATCTATAAATAATAATATAACAACCGTTGATAGAGCTACATTTCTAGGTGCTCTTATGAAGAATTATAACCACTCTATTGCAGTATCTGGGACTCATGGGAAAACCACAACTACCAGTATGGTAGCTACCATCTTAAACCATTCTATCTTGAACCCAACAATTCTACTTGGAGGACATTTAGATGAAATTGGAGGAAATGTAAAATTAGGTACCAAGGAATATCTATTGACAGAAGCTTGCGAATATAAAGGAAATATTTTGAAATACTATCCAAACATAGCAATCATTTTAAATATGGATGAAGATCATTTAGATTATTTTAAAAATATAGACCATATTGTAGATACTTTCGTCAATTATGGGAAAAACATTCAAGATAATGGACATTTAATTATAAATATCGATGATATTAACTCTAAAAAGATAATAAAGAGTACTAATGCAAATATCATAACCTTTGGAATTAACAATAGGGCTGATTATTCGGCTGAAAATATTTCTTTTGACGCTGAAGGATATCCAACCTTTATGCTCAATATAAAGGGAGAATCTCTTTATCCAGTAAAATTAGGCGTTATGGGAATTCATAATGTTTACAACGCATTAGCTAGTATTGCAGCTACACATATATTAAATGTTCCCATTGAAACCATTCTAGAATCTATTGGTAAATATAAAGGAACTCATAGAAGATTAGAAGTAAAAGGACTAATAAATGGTGTAAAGATTGTTGATGATTATGCTCATAATCCAACAGAAATTAAGGCGTCATTACAAGCTTTAAAAAACTCAACTGAAAGCAATATATGGGTAGTTTTTCAACCTCATACCTATACGAGGACAAAAATATTATTAAAAAAATTTGCTGAATCCTTTTCAGATGCGGATAAAGTAATAATACCCGATATATATGCAGCCCGAGAAAAAGATACTGGACTAATTCATTCTACAGATTTAGTAGATGCACTGGTAAAGAATGGGGTAGATGCAAAATACATGTCCTCATTCGAAAGTATAGAAAGCTACTTATTAGAAAATGCTAAAAAAGGTGATATAATCGTTACTATGGGAGCAGGAAACGTATATGCTATTGGAGAAGCAATGTTAGAAAGTAAAGAGAAGGAAGCTATATAACCCCCTAATATTTAGGGGGATTTACTTTATAAATCTTCTCTAATAGTCTTTTAGTTTGTAGCGCATCGTATGTAAAATAAGATAATAATTTCCCGTTTATTCGCTTAAATTCTCCTTCCCCCGGCAATGTTATAAATGTAAAATCCTCATCTTTAATACCTATAGCCTTAGTGGAATAAGCTAAAGCTTCTGTAAGTTTCATATCCGTTTTTACATAATCAAAACTTTTCTTTATAACTACTGGGAACCTATAAGATAAGGTTTTTCTTAAAAAGGATTGGAGAAACTGTTGCTGAGCTTTAATCCTACCTAAATCTCCATCTATATAGCCACCTTTATTGTTATTTCCTTTCCTATATCTTAAAAATTCTAAAGATTTCTTTCCATCTAAAACCTGTTTTCCTTCTTTAATATTTATATTCAAAGGAGGATCTCCGGTAGGATCCCTATATCTCATATGGAAAGGAACTACAACTTCTACTCCTCCTATAGAGTCTATAATGTTTTCCACTCCTTCATAATCCACCATTACATAGTGATGGATAGGAATACCTTCTAGTATATGGGATACTGCTTTCTTAACCCCATCTACACCATGCTCTCCATATATAGCATTTATCTTTCTCTGTTCAGCCTGCTCATATCCTCTCCTATGAACATAGGTATCTCTTGGTATAGAAATTATATCGACTTTTTTAGTATTCTGATCAAAAGAAGCAAGCATTATAGTATCAGTCCTTATATCTTCCATACCCAATAAGATTATATTAATCCTATCATTATCCTTAAACGCTTCTGGTAAAGAGCTATAGGTCTTGTTTTCTGCTGTCTTCTCATCTTTTTCACCTTTCCATCTAAAAATATTATCCTTAGTTTTTTCTTCTTCAAACCCTTCATTGTTAATATTAGAATAAAGATTGTGTTCATGTACTTTTAAATAAGAGTAAGAACCTAATACAATAGCAATAGAAAAAAATACAATGGACACAATAAAAACTTTCCAAAAAGTTTTCATCTAATAGCCACCTTCCACAATAGATATTTTTATATATTGTGTCCATTATGTACTTTTTTATATAATTAAAATAGCTAATTCATGTATTTTATCTGGAATAATCGTAGAATCCTCTATTGGTTTTTCTTCCTAGAAGTCCTCCTCTGACCATCTTTCTTAAAAGTGGGTGAGCCCTATATTTTGAATCTCCAAATTCAGTATATAATACATCCATAATAGCTAGGCAAACATCAAGACCAATTAAATCTGCTAAAGCTAATGGTCCCATAGGATGGTTGGCACCTAATTTCATAGCTTCATCTATATCCTCAGCAGTTGCCACTCCATCTCCTAATATCCCTACGGCTTCATTTATCATAGGAATTAATATCCTATTTACTACGAATCCTGGAGCTTCTTCAACTTCTACAGGGGTTTTACCTAAGCCTTTAGACAATTCTATTATAGTATCTTTTGTTGCTTCGGAAGTTGCAATTCCCTTTATTACTTCAACTAATTTCATCACAGGAACTGGATTGAAAAAATGCATGCCTATTACTTTATCAGGTCTATTCGTAGTAGATGCTATTTCTGTTATGGATAAGGAGGAAGTATTAGTAGCTAAGATTGTATTCTCTTTACATAATTCATCTAATTTCTTAAATGTTTCCTTCTTTATATTCATATCTTCTGATATAGCCTCAATTACTAAATCACAATCTTTTAAATCTTCATAATCAGTAGTTATTTGAACTCTTTTTAATACATTTTCTTTATGCTCTTGAGTAATCTTTTCCTTTTTAACTAGCCTATCTAAGTTTTTTTCGACTACTTTTAAGCTTCCCCTTGGATTAGATAGATCTACATCTCTGACCCACATTACCACATCATAATCCTTCTCACAAAAAACTTGAACTATTCCAGAAGCCATAGTTCCCCTTCCTAATATGCCAATCTTGTTCATATGAGCACCTCCAAAATTTATCTTAATTTATAGTTTGGCTTGCGTTTTTCTAAAAACGCTTCCATACCTTCTTTTTGATCCATAGTTGCGAAGCATAATCCAAATAAATCTTTTTCTATGTTCATACCAGTTTCAATATCAGTTTCTATTCCAATGTTCATAGCTGTCTTTGCAAACCTCACTGCAATCTGTCCCTTAGATATAATTTTATTAGCCATGACTAAAGCTTCATCCATTAGTTCTTCGGCTGGAACTACCTTGTTTACCAAGCCTATTCTATAGGCTTCCTCTGCATCTATCATATCTGAAGTAAATATTAACTCCTTTGCTCTTCCTAACCCAACTAGACGAGAAAGTCTTTGAGTCCCTGCAAATCCTGGAATTATTCCAAGCCCTACCTCTGGCTGCCCAAATTTAGCTTTATAAGATGCTATTCTGATATCACAGCACATGGATAATTCACATCCACCGCCTAGAGCAAACCCATTTACAGCAGCAATAACAGGTTTCTCCATTAATTCTATTTTTCTGAAAAGGCCTAATCCCTTTTCTGCAAATCGCCTAGCTTCAAATAAATTCATGTCCTTCATTTGAGAAATATCTGCACCAGCAACAAAAGCTCGTCCTTCTCCAGTAATTATAAGTATATGTATTTCTTCGTTCTTTTTTATCATATCAATAGCTTCATCTAATTCTTCTAAAACTTGAGAATTTAATGCATTTAGAGCTTTAGGTCGGTTAATTGATAAGATTCCTACTTTGTCATCTTGTTTGAATATTATGTTTTCAAATTTCATAATATCCCTCCCAATTTAAAATTCAGTTAACTTAACCATATTTTATCAAATTTTATATTATAAAACAACAATAGTTCGTCTAATTATTAACAATTTTCTAATTTTAATATATTTTAAAAAAGGATTGAGTCCCATATATGCATAGAACTCAATCCTTACTAACATAATTAAATCTTTTATCCCATTAGTTGTACCCTGGTTTACCTAAAAGTTTAAACATATTCTTTTTATATTCTTCTACCCCCGGTTGATTAAAAGGATTTACTCCTAATAAATATCCTGATATGGCACAGGCTTTTTCAAAGAAGTAGATTAAATTTCCAAAATAATATTCATCTAATTTAGGCACATTTATTACTAAATTAGGTACTCCTCCATTAGTATGAGCCATCAATGTACCTTCAAAGGCTTTCTTGTTTACAAAATCTATAGTTTTACCTCCTAGAAAGTTAAGTCCATCGAGATTATCTTTATCTTCTTTTATTTCCATATCCATATTTGGATTCTCTATATTTATAGTAGTTTCAAATAGATTTCTTTTACCATCTTGAATTAACTGTCCTAGAGAATGAAGATCCGTAGTAAAATCAGCTGAAGCAGGATATATTCCTTTTCCATCTTTACCTTCAGATTCACCAAATAGCTGCTTCCACCATTCAGAACAATAATGTAAGGAAGGCTCATAGTTAACAAGGATTTCTATGTCTTTTCCCTTATTATATAATATATTTCTTAATAGAGCGTATTGATAGCATATATTTACATCTATATCATCAGAAGCATATTCAACCATACCGTTAAATGCACCTTCCATTAATCTATCAATATCTATACCAGAGACAGCTATTGGCAGTAAGCCTACAGGTGTAAATATGGAGTATCTGCCTCCTACATCATCGGGTATAATAAAAGACGTATACCCTTGTTTTTCCGCTAACTCTCGTAAAGCTCCTCTGGATTTATCTGTAGTGACATATATTCTTTCTTTTGATTTTTCTTTTCCATATTTATTTTCTATATATTCCTTAAATAGTCTAAAAGCCAAAGCAGGTTCTGTAGTAGTTCCAGATTTTGATATTACATTTATACTAATATCCTTATCCTCTATTAAATCGATTAAATCCAATATATAACTGCTGCTTATATTGTTTCCTACAAAATAAATTTCTGGTCCATTCCTTTTCTCTTTTGGTAATGAATTATAAAAATTGTGATTCAAAGCCTCTATACATGCCCTAGCCCCTAGATAGGAACCTCCAATTCCTATTACAATAAATACATCAGAATTATCCCTTATCCTTTCAGCTGACTTTTTGATCTCCATAAATTGTTCCTTATTATAATCCTTAGGCAAATTTACCCACCCCGTAAAGTCGCTGCCTGCTCCCTTGTTGCTATGAAGTAATTCATGAGAAATATGTACTAAAGATTTCATATCTTCTATCTCATGTTCCTTAATAAAACTATTTGAATAATCAAAAGTAATCTTATCCATAAATCAAGACCTCCATAAATTTAATAATATAGTAACTATTATATCATTAAATACTCATTCTATGATGATATATAAAAAAGTCTCAGAAATTCCCCTCTGAGACTTTTTATTAGACCAATACTTCCATTAAAACCATTGCATAGTCATCTTCTTGTTCTCCCCATCTAAAACTTTCTACATTGTCTACAATAGATTTTAATACATTATCTTTATTATCTCTGATAACATCGACTACGCCTTCTACTCCAAATTCTTTTCCCTCAATATTTTTTATTTCCGTTATTCCATCGGTATAAAATAGTATCTCGTCACCTTTATTTAATGTGATGTCGTTTTCTTCATAATATATTTCATTAAATATTAAAGATATAGGAAAGCCACTCGTCTTTAGTAAAGACAACTCCTCAGAGTTAAATTTAATGGGGATACAGTTGTGACCTGCATTTGCATATTTAAAATGACTATTTTTAGTATTATATACACCATAAAAAATAGTAAAGTACTTATCTACTCCTAAATTCAAAGTAACAAACCTCTTGTGAAGTTCCGTCAAAGCCTTAGCAGGACTTAAAATATCATCTTTTATCGCCCTCATAGTCTGTCTAACAAACATGGTCATCATGGATGCAGTTACTCCATGACCTACTACATCACAAATATATATTCCTATGTTTTCTTCATCTATATAATAGACATCGAACATATCTCCACTTAAAACCTCTGAAGGTTCATACAAGTGATCTATTTTTAGAGTATTATATATGCCCTTTTTAGGCAATATCCTACGCTGAAGCCTTTTAGCAAACAATAAATCCTTACTCATCTTCTTATTTCTTTCAATAAGCTCTAATTCCAGTTTTCTTTCCCTAGTTACATCTCTAAATACCTCTACAGCAGCTATAGCATTACCTTTGTTATCCAAAACGGGAGAACTTTTTACAGAAAAATACTTTTCATTAATAATTTCTTCTTTTTGAATCGTTTCTTTGGTTTCAATGCTCCTTTTAGAAATACAAAAACCACAGGGTTCAGTTTTTCCAAAAACCTCATAGCATTTCTTCCCTAGTAAATCATCTCCTAATGAATTCTTCATAGATTTATTTACATAAATTATAGTACCATCATCATCTATTACTCTAACCCAATCTGCCATGCTTTCAAGAACATGATAGTTTAATACACTATATTCTGTTCCAATTCCTTTAAAAAAACTTACCTCTTCTCTCCTAAGCATACCATCACCTACTAAAAATATTAGGTACTTTTTTATAATAATATCATAACAGCTATTAAAACACAAAGCTTTTTACTACGGCTTATATCCTAATTTTATATTTTTTTATCTTAAAAAATCTATCCCTATTTTACCCTTTTATCATTCTCCAATCCTTACTATTAATATTTTAAGAATAGTATTTCAATTGATAATATCTATGATAAAATTAGATTTATATACTACATATTATTTAAATACATTACTTTTAGCCTAAAATCTACAAAATTCCGCAAAATTTCCGCATTTCATATTAACATAAAAGGAAATATGTAGTATTATATATATAATATTTCAATATAATAAAGGAGGTCATTTTGTGCTAAAAAAGAAAGCTACACAAAAAAACTTCAAAAATTTAAAAATTAAATTTTTAGTTTTAACTTTCTTAATAATCTTTTCAAGTATCATAATATCAAATTCTATATTTAGCGCTATTGAATTGGATTTAAATGTAAGTCCCAAAATTGCGATTATCATTTCCGCCTTAATAAATATGCTGATAATAGGCTTAATAGTCTATGTTTTATTTGACAAAATATTTGTTAAATCTTTAAATAGGGCATCTGCATATATTGATAAAATGGCTCAAGGAGATTATTCATCTCTTAAGGAAATTAAAAGTATGGATGAAATCCTCTATGTTAACGATTCGCTAAATAAAATAGTGGCTAATAGCAAAAAAATGGCTACAGGAGTTAGAAAAAACTCAGATATTCTAGCTGAAAATACTAAAAATTTATCTTTAGTTATTGAAGATACTACAAATTCCGTTGAAAACATCGCAATAAGTGTAAATGAAATTGCTAAAGGTTCAGAAGATACTTCGAGAAATATAACAGAACTAAGCGAGGCTATCTCTAATCTAAATAATCTCTCTGGAGATACAGAGAATTACTCTAAACAAGCTACTGAATTATCAGTAGTCATGGCTAAATCTGCTGAAAAAGGTAATAAAGATATTGATAAAATCATTAATATGGTAAATTTAATAGAAAACACTACAAAGGATACATCAAATATTATTGAAGAATTAAATGATGAAATAAAAAATATTGACAATATTGTAGTGATAATAAATGAAATTGCAGAACAAACCAACTTACTAGCATTAAATGCTGCTATTGAGGCTGCAAGAGCTGGAGAAGCAGGTAGAGGATTTGCCGTTGTTGCAGAAGAGATTAGAAAACTTGCCGATGCTACTCATACTTATTCTGGAGAAATATCCTCTATTACATCTAATGTTACTAATAGCAGTACTTCCGCAGTAAATAGTATTGATGAAGTAAGCGGTATTGTCCATGAAAGCGTAAGCATCGCTACTTCTACAAAGCAATCTTTTGATGATCTATTGATTTATATCGATCAAATCAATATCTCAATTATAGAAATTACTGAAGCTGCAAAAGAAGTACGAAACAATAGTGAATATATATTAGAAAGGGCTTCAGAAATATCTGCTATTTCAGAAGAAACAACAGCAGCATCTGAAACCAGTGCTGCTTCTGTAGAAACTAACCTTGCATCTATGGAAGAAATAACTTCTTCTATTGAAAATTTATCTAATATAGCCAATGAATTAAACAAAATGGTAGAACACATCAAGCTTTAAACTGTACCTTTATTTCCTCTTCTTCAAGATATCTTGCCAAAGAATATATCAAATCTGATAATCTATTTACATACTTAATCACCAAAGGATCCACTTCCGAGTGGTTTCCTAAGGTGATTATTCTTCTTTCTGCCCTCCTACAAATAGTACGGCATACATGAAGATATCCTGACCTTTTACCAGAACCAGGTATTATAAAACCAGTTGGATTATTTAATCTACCCATGTATTCATCTATATTATCCTCTAACAATTTAATGTCCTCTTCTTTAATATGATATTTTACTTTTGTCTTATCTTCAGTTGCCAAATTAGCTGCCACAGTAAATAGTTTATTTTGAATCTCCACTATTAAATTATATATTTCTTTATCATCTATATAGTTCTTAGTAAGACCTAGAAAAGACACCAATTCATCAATGGTTCCATAGCTCTCCACTCTAATGTCATCCTTTGAGACTCTTTTGTTATCAAATAAACTAGTACTTCCCTTATCCCCTGTCTTAGTATAGATGTTCATACAATCCCCTCCTTAATGGGATTATACCCTTAAAGGAGCTATATCCTACTATTTTTTTGGAGGTCTTGGTCCATAATATTGATAATAATCTACCTTTATTCTACCATTATAGAGCTTTCTCTTCCTATCAGCCCTTTTACCATATAGGGACTCAAAGTCTTCATTAGAGGTTAAAACATATATGGAATAAGTATCTAAATTTTTAAAAGCCTTTCCCATATCTTTATATAATCTATACACTTCTCCCTTTTCTCCTATCCTTTCACCGTAAGGGGGATTACATATGATAACTCCATATTCATCTTTAAATTCTATATCTCTAAAATCTTTAGTTATAAATTTTATATCCTCTTCCAATCCTATGCTCTCTGCATTTTCTTTAGCTGCCCTTATAGCCCTTTTATCTATATCTGAACCAATAATGTTTAATTTATAATCTTTAAGCATTAAATCCCAAGCTTCTCTTCTTACATCATTCCAATATTCCTTTTCAACTCTAGGCCATCCTTCTGAAGCAAAATTCCTATTAAGACCTGGGGCTATATTTTTTCCTATCATAGCCGCTTCAATAGGAATAGTACCAGAACCACAAAAAGGATCTAATAATAATCTATCCTTATTCCAATAGCTTAACTGAATTAATGCAGCTGCTAAGGTTTCCTTTAATGGTGCTTCTACACTTTCTACCCTATATCCTCTCTTATGCAATCCTGCTCCAGAGGTATCTATCGTTAATGTTGCTATGTCCTTTAATATTGAAACTTCAATGGTAAATTTAGCTCCCGTCTCCTTAAACCACTCTGTCTTATATTTAGTCTTTAATTTTTCAACTACAGCTTTCTTGACTATGGCTTGAGAGTCGGAGATACTAAATAGCTTAGAATCTACAGACTTCCCTTCTACAATAAACTCTCCATCTTCTGTAATCCATTCATCCCAAGGAAGAGCATTTGTCTTTTCAAATAGCTCTTCAAAGGTAGTCGCTTTAAATTCTCCCATCTTGAGGAGTACTCTATCTGCAGACCTAAGCCATAAATTTGCAATGGGGATATCTCTTTCTGTCCCCTTAAAGGTAACCTTACCATTTTCTACTACTAAATCGGTATATCCTAGATTTAATAATTCTCTTTTTACTACTGCCTCTAATCCAAAGGTAGATGTTGCAATTAATTCAATTTGTCCCATATAATTCTTCCTTTCTTTTCACATTGATTCTGTATTTTAGTGAATTTAAAATTTAATTTTATAATTCTTAGCTGTATACGTTGATTTCCCTTTTATATAGTATTCATATATTTATTATACCTAAAAAATTGAAATATTACTTTATTAATGTGTATTATTTAAAATATTTGGGTATATATCTTTACGAGTACAAATTATAAACATAAAGTTAAGAAAATTAATAAGGAGGGTTTATATATGAAAAATTTAAGTTCATTATATCAAAGTGGGGATTGGAAAGGTGAAAAACACGTACCTGTAATCCATGCTCCTGAAAAAGCTAAAAAAGACGAAGTTATTGAATTAAAAGTAAATATTGGTGAGGAAATCGCACATCCAAATACATTAGAACATCATATTTCTTGGATTAAAGTGTATTTTCATCCTGAGGGAAGTAAATTCCCAATCGAACTAGGTACTTATGATTTTTCAGCTCATGGTGAAGCTGGTATTTTTACTGAACCAGATGTAACAGTTAAATTTAAAGCTGAAAAATCAGGCACAATTTTTGTCTCAAGCTATTGCAATATCCACGGATTGTGGGAAAACAGCGCTGAATTAACTATAGAGGACTAGTTTAGTCCTCTTTTTTTCCCCTTGACAATGTTTCTTTTATATATTAATATACTAATAAAATTAAGATCATACTATGATGAATTTAGTAGCTCTTTTATGGTTAAAATACAGAGAATAGACAAAAGGTGAGAGGTCTATAACCTAATAATAGAGTGAATTACGGATTCTGAGTTTCAATAGGAAACTATTGCGGATATCACACGTTAAGTGATTAGAGGCTATTTGCAAATTAAGGTGGTACCACGGGGTGTCTTCTCGTCCTTTTACGAGAAGATATCCCTTTTTTTATATGGAAAATTTTTTAAACATATTTTTGAGGAGGGATAAATATGACAAATGTATATGACATATTACAAGAAAGAGGTTATATAGACCAATCGACTTATGAAGACGAACTTAGAGAACTTTTAGGCAAGGAATCAGTTACCTTTTATGTGGGATTTGACGCTACTGCAGATAGTTTAACTCTAGGCCATTTTATTCAAATAATGGTGATGATGCATATGCAAAAGGCAGGACATAGACCGATAGCCTTATTAGGCGGCGGTACTACCATGGTTGGAGATCCATCAGGTAGAACTGATATGAGAAAAATGCTTACAAAGGAAACAATCGATCATAATGCTTCAAAATTTAAGGAACAATTATCAAGATTTATTGACTTTGATGATGACAAAGCCATAATAGTTAACAATGCAGATTGGTTAATGGAATTAAATTTCTTAGAATTCATGAGAGAAGTTGGTGTCCATTTTTCAGTCAATAGGATGCTTACCTTCGATTGCTACAAGAACAGATTGGAAGAAGGATTAACTTTCTTTGAATTTAGTTACATGTTAATGCAATCCTACGATTACCTAAAACTATATAGAGATTACAACTGTCGTCTTGAAGTCGGAGGAAGCGATCAATGGTCAAATATACTTGGAGGATATGAATTAGTTAGAAGACTAGAAAATGATAAGGTATATGCTATGACCTTTAAACTTCTATCCACTGCATCAGGAATTAAAATGGGTAAGACAGCAGCAGGTACTATTTGGTTAGATCCTGAAAAAACTTCACCTTATGAATTTTATCAATACCTACGAAATTCAGACGATAGAGATGTAGAGAAATTTTTAAGTCTTTTGACATTCTTACCAATGGATGAAGTTAAAAGACTTGGCAGCCTACAAGGTGCTGAAATCAATAAAGCTAAAGAAGTCCTTGCATTTGAAGTTACAAAGATGGTTCATGGTGAAAAAGAAGCTATAAAGGCACAAGAAGCTTCAAGAGCTCTATTTGAAGGGGATAAATCTGGAGATTCTATACCCTTTACGGAATTAAAAAAATCCACCTTTGAAAAAGGCATAGGTATATTAGATCTATTAAAAGATGTAAAACTTACCAAATCCAATAGCGAGGGTAGAAGACTTGTAGAACAAGGTGGAATTACTATAGACGATGAAAAAGTTGAAGATATAAATAAAATCATAAAATTAGACGATTTTAAAGATGGAAAATTATTGATTAGAAAAGGTAAAAAAGTATACCATCAAATACGAATTAAATAAGGTTAAATAGGAGTCCTGCTAAGGCAGGACTTTTTTATTGAAATAAATCTACTTTTACCATGTATTATAAGGGGATGCCAATATTATGTTAACCTTCCATCAATTGAGCCTTTATGTTATAAAATTTTAATGTTATACTTTTAAAAAATTTAATTTTGAAATTTGAAAGGGGGACAGATTGAATTTAAACTTTAAGGAGGAATATAAAATGAGAAAAAATGGTAAAAAAGTATTGGTTTCATTAGCTGCAACTATGTTATTAGCATCATCTGTAGGACATGCTCAAAGTTCCTGTCCTAAGGAGTCAAAAAATTGTACATCCACTAAAGGATATACTATCAATTGCAATTACTCAAATAAAAATTCAAATGTAAATGCAATTAGTAAATATTTACCTAGCAATTGGTGTGATAACAATTGGTCCTGGAATTGTGATAATAATAAAAAACCAGACACAAATGTAGACAATAAGGACGACAATAATAACAATACAAAACCAGATACTAAACCAGATACTAAACCTGACACTAAACCTGACACAAATTCAGAAACTAACTCTTCCATTGAACAGGAAGTAGTAAGACTAGTAAATATAGAGAGACAAAAAGAAGGACTAGCTCCATTAACTTATAGTGCAGAACTTTCAAAGGTTGCTAGGATTAAATCACAAGACATGGCAGATAAAAACTATTTTAGCCACACATCCCCTACTTATGGAGATCCTTTTGCCATGATGAAAAGCTTTGGTATTAAATATACTACTGCAGGAGAAAATATAGCAAAAGGATATTCAGGAGCTCAGGCTGTAATGAATGGATGGATGAATTCATCAGGTCATAGAGCAAACATAATGAATCGAAGCTTCGGTAAAATTGGAGTTGGCTATGTAGTTAAAAATGGAACAACTTACTGGACTCAAATGTTCACAAACTAGTTCTTGACATTTAAATATAAATTGATATAATTAATAGTTAGAAATCTAATAGTTAGATTTCTAACTATTTTTTGTTTGAGGTGATACTACTGTGTATGATTCTATAGAGGATATAAAACATAATTTAATTAAGTTTATGTCCTTATTCCATAGATTGTTTACACCAGCTTTTAAATGTGAATCAAAGGATGAATATAATTGTACCAAAAACCAAATAAAAGCTATTATGTTAATTGGTAGAATAAAAAAAGTTACTCCTACTGTATTAGGTAAATGTATGGATATGGAAAAGGGTAGCATTACTACTCTAATTAATTCTATGGAGAATATGGAATTGGTGTATAGGAAAGATGATCCAAAGGATAAGCGAAAAATTTGGATTCAATTGACTAAAAAAGGCGAAATATACTATCTAAATCAAGAGAAAAAATTTTTAAAACAGATAGAAGAGCTTTTTAGTACAATTCCTGAAGAAAAAATCGTAGAGTTTAGTAATAGCTTAAAATCCATAGTAGATATATTAGAGGAAGTGAGGGATGTTAATGGATAAACAAAACGAACGATCAAAGATTTTAGGTGAAGATCCCATAGGACAACTCATCATAAAATTTTCCATACCTGCTGTAGTGGGTATGCTAGTTAATGCTTTATATAATATAGTAGATAGAATATTTATAGGTAAAGGAGTCGGCAGTATAGGCATTGGTGCCATATTTGTTGGCTCACCTGTTTCTTTAATACTTATGGCATTCAGTATGTTAGTAGGTATAGGTGGAAATGCCTTAGCTTCCATAAGGCTAGGTCAAGGCAAAAAGGATGAAGCTGAAGTAATACTTGGAAATTCTCTTGTACTACTTTTTATTATTTCCTTAACTTTGAGTATTTCAGGTCTGTTTTTTATAGAACCTTTACTTAAAGTCTTTGGTGCTAGCGATACTATCCTACCATATTCTATAGCGTATATGTTTATAATACTGATTGGCGCTCCTTTCCAAGGTATAGGTTTTGGCATGAACAACTTCATTAGAGGGGAAGGTAATCCTCAAGCTGCTATGGGTACAATGCTCATAGGGGCAGTGCTTAATATAATATTAGACTATATTTTCATATTCATATTTAATATGGGTATAGAGGGAGCAGCTCTGGCAACTATTATTTCTCAGGCAGTATCCGCTATATGGGTTCTTAGCTACTTTCTTGGTAATAAAAGTATGTTAAAACTAAAAAAAGAAAATATGAGATTAAAAAAGAGTATAGTCAAGGATATTTTCTCCGTTGGTTTTGCTCCATTTAGCATGCAGCTTGCATCTAGTATGGTGACTGTATTATTAAACAACAGTCTAAATACCTATGGGGGCGATGTGGCTATATCCAGTATGGGAGTAATCCAAAGTATAACCATGTTAATTCTTATGCCTATATTTGGTATAAATCAGGGTGTTCAGCCCATAATAGGATTCAACTATGGGGCTGAAAAATATGATAGAGTTAAAGAAGCTTTAATTAAAGCCATAATAGCTGCAACTTCAGTAGTAGTTATAGGCTTTATAGCTACTCAAACTATACCCCATAAATTATTTGGATTATTCCTAAAACACGATACTGATATTATGGAAGTTGGAGTTAAAGCACTTAGGATAAATTTGATTACACTACCTATTATAGGCTTTCAGATAGTTAGTTCCAACTATTTTCAAGCTACAGGTAAACCCAAGCAAGCAGCTTTATTAGGTCTTTCTAGGCAGGTTTTAATACTAATACCTACTTTAATCATACTGCCAAAATTACTCGGACTTACTGGCGTATGGGCAGCAGGTCCTGTATCAGATTTAGCTGCATCCATACTTACTGCAATATTTCTTATTAAAGATTTAAAACATTTGGGTGAAGATAACATTATAAACAATAAAATTATAGAAGAAAGATAATTAGAATTGAAAGAGCCACTAAATAAATTTAGCGGCTTTTTACTATATCAATGAAATGCTTAGTCATCTTTGCCGTATAACCCCATATTACATAATCCTTATACCTATAAAAGTATACTGAATGTTTGCCTTTCTGCCAATTATAATTTTCTCCATTTGGTATTAAATTATAAGGGAAGTCCTTACTGATAGATGTATGTAAATCTAAATAATAGATTTTTGGTTCATTCTTCATAAAAAAATCTACGGGTACTGTGAATATGTGGTCCACTTCTCCTTTATTCGGTTCAATCTTATCCACATTTATACCATTAATTGTGGCTAAAAATGAATGGATAGTTGAATTATGATATGAAACAAAATAATCCAACTCCCCTATTACATCAATATTATCTTCATTTATATTAAGTTCCTCTACAGTTTCTCTAATAGCGGCTTCCCTATACGTTTCCCATTCCTCCACTTCTCCACCGGGAAAAGATATCTCCCCTGGCTGCCTATTCAAATTTTTAGCTCTCACCTCATAAATTAATTCCCACTGACCATCATTATTTATCATTGGCAGTAAAACTGAATACCTATATTTTACATCCATAGGCTTAGGGACTCTGTTAATTACTTTTTCTATGATATTTTTAATATCAACCATAATCATTTCCCCCTACTTACTATATTCAACATATGAAAATCTTATTGGATAAATTCATATTCATCACTAAATTATAAAAAATAAAGCGGTCAATACTGACCGCTTTTAAACCTTTGTATTATAATAAATCGTCTCCTTCATTCCAATCAACTGGACAAAGTCCACCTGTCTTTAGTGCTTTTAGTACTCTTAATGTTTCATCTACTGATCTACCTATATTGTTGTCATGAATTACAGAGTATCTAACTATACCTTCTGGATCTATTATGAATAATCCTCTTAAAGCTACTCCCTCATCTTCTAAAAGGATACCAAAGTCATTGGCTACCTTTTTAGTTCTATCCGATGCCATAGGGAAGTTAACTTTTCCTAAGCTAGAGTTTATCCAAGCTTGATGAGAATACTCACTGTCTGTAGATACAGATAATACTTCTGCACCTTCCTTATTAAATTCTTCTACCCTCTTACTATAAGATGTGATTTCTGTTGGACAAACAAAAGTAAAATCTAATGGATAGAAAAACATTACTAACCATTTTCCTTCATAATCTTTTAGACTTACTTGTGTAAATCCACTTCCATCTCCTTTACAAGCGTTCATAGTAAACTCAGGTGCTTTTCTACCTACTAATCTCTCCATTTTATACCTCCTATTAAAATTTATAATCTTTTGTAGTCAATTTATTTATATCCACATTATAATCTTTTAAACATATTTTCATATGATTATGATTATTATTATCATATTAAATACCTATTTTTAACATAAATAAAACCCTAAGGGTTAAAATCCTTAGGGTTTTGATTTCTTATTAAACTATTTAACAGGTGTTACTTCTTCAGCTTGAGGGCCTTTTGCACCTTCTACTACGTTAAAAGTAACTGCTTCGCCTTCTTCTAAAGTCTTGAATCCTTCTTTGTTGATTTGTGAAAAATGTACAAATACATCTGTACCTTCTTCAGTTTGAATAAATCCAAATCCTTTTTCTGAGTTAAACCATTTTACTGTACCGTTAGTCATTCTAAATACCTCCAAATTTTTATTTCCTTTAATTCCCAGACTGTTTACAAGAAATAAAGATTTGGAGATTATCATAATCTATATAAATCTTATTTCTCTAACCATTTTTAATTGCTACATAAAAATTTAAACTAAACTACTTTACTGATGAATTAAGGTTACAATCTATTATACCTCCAATTCTAAAAAATAGCAACTAGTTTTTAGAAAATTTTTGATTCTCAATAGGTAAATCTATAATATTATTTTTCCTACTTCCTTTATTATATCTTCCCTTCCAAAAAAAGATAATAAGTCGACCTTCTCTATTATCTTATCTATCATTCCCGTTTCCTTATCTATTTCATTCTTTAACTTATCTTTTACTAAATCCAATAATTCATCATAATTATATATGTAGAACCTTTCTATCCCATAAAGCTCAGCCAATTTTTCTAATAGAGTAAAAAATACATCTTCATAATCAGCCTCTCTTTTCACACCTAAGACGCTGGATAGTTTAGGCATAATAAATTCAAACAATGCTCTTTTGCTCGTACTCGAATCTAACCTAAAAGTTTTTTCTAACCTTAATATATCATCTTCTTCTAAATTCAATAGATAATCTACAAAATAATCTTCATCTTTAGTAGGCTCAATATAATAACTGTATCCTTTCAAGCCTCGTAAAGCTTTTATCCCATCATAATATCCAAGTTTAAGATTATACCTTGCAGTATCTCCATCAAAATCCAAGGTTTTTCCTAAATCCTCATTTGGAGAAATCATAATAGTATTTAATCCCTTCAAATCAACTTTTTTTACATGCCCTACTCCATGAGTTCTTACAAGTATTAAATTCTTATATCCTTTATCTTTCAGCAAGTTTACAGGCAAATTATTGTATATACCTCCATCAATATATCTTTTCCCATCTATTTTCTCCCTCTTAAATATAGGGAAATAAGCACTAGCCATTAAATATTCTACCAACTTACCTGTAGCTATATCTTCAATGTATAACTCTACAGGACGTAAGTCCGTTAAGGATACCGTAACTATTCCAAAGTCTTTACCAGAATTTCTAATCTTTTCTTCGTCTATTAATTCTGTCAACAAATTCTTTAGAGGTGTTACATCTAATCCCTTTTCAGAAAAAACTCCTTTAATTTTTTCTGCTAATAAGTAAATATCTTCTCTGCCTAACTTTCTCTGTTTTAATTTTTCTATTTCTTCATCATTAGCATCTATTACCTTAGAATAAGACATATCATACCACATTTCATAAGCCTTCTCATAATCACCTTGAACGATCATAGCTCCATTTAGAGCTCCTACAGAGGTACCAGCTACACCCTTTATCTCTATGCCTTCATCTATTAATGCCTTATAGACTCCTATATGATAAGCTCCTTTAGCTCCCCCACCTTCTAAGACTAATCCGTACATTTACTCCCACCTCTTTTAAATTTTATCCCTCATTAAATTCATAATTCCATCTTTATCAAAAGATACTTTAAAAGCCTTGGATAGACTATTGATATAATTAATGGCTTCATCTTTTTCCATTCCTTCAACGGGAATTGGTCTACCATTTACTATATTACATGGTATGATTTTCACACTATCAACTTTTCTGTCCCTTATATTTATTTGTCCTACCATTGTAGTCCTGGTCATTTTATCCCTTCCGCCAAAGACAAAATTACCTAAACTATAAAATATTGGTTTCCCACTGTATATTTCTATACCTTGTAATACATGAGGATGATGTCCCATTACAACGTCTACACCTGCATCTATAGCAGCTTTAGCTAAGTTCATTTCTTGTTTTCTTGGTTCGGTGCTCCTTTCAACTCCCCAATGAATAGAAAGAACTATAATATCCGTTTCTTCTTTCATTTCCTTTATTCTTTTCATCATATCCTGAGTATAACCATCATAAGCTCCTACAATTCCAGCCCTTTTATCAGTAGCATACCACTTTACATCGGGAATCACTCTAGAAAAGGCTAGTATACCTATCTTTAAATCTTCTACTTCAATAGTAATGCCTTGTAATGCCTCCTTCCTATTTCTACCTCCACCAGCATAAGGTATTTGATTTTTTTCTAAATGATCTAATGTATCTAAAAAGCCTTGATCACTATAATCTAAAATATGATTATTTGCAATGGTTATCACGTCTATTCCCGATTCTTTCATATATTTAAAATTTTGGGGATGAGATCTAAAGTTAAATTGTTTATTTGGCCACTTTTTACCTCTTGTAGTAATGCTAGTTTCTAAATTAGCTATGGTTAAATTATCCTCGTGAAAATAATCTTTTACTTTTTCCCACGGATAACCATATCCATTCTTGTTTATTTGAGATCTAACATAGCCGTCCATAAGAACATCTCCAACTATGGATATGGTTATAGTATCCTTTGTATCCACTTCTTCGCCATTGATAAAAGTACTAGGCAGAAATAAAGTCAAAATTAATAAAGATACTAAGATTTTTTTCATAAAGATCCCCCTTGTCAATCCTCTCTATTTATATATTATTAGCCTTTAGTAGATTAGACCATATTCTACAGGATTGACTAGTTTTTTATGAACGTAATTTTAAACCGTTTACTTAATTATATCAACAATTACCGTATCTGCATGATTAAGTCCATCCCTGCACAAAATTCCCACGTTTTTTATCGTATCCTCTATGGAGTTCCCAATTATCCCTACATTTGGTCTAACGATAATGCCCTCATTAGCTAGGTATGCAGCTAGTACAGCTTCTCCCGCAGAAGTAGACAATTTAAATGCACAAGTTTCCTTAGCTCCATCACATATCATACCCGTTAAATTGGATAACATGTTTTGACATGCTCCAGTGATTTGCTCATCGTTCCCTCCTAGTATCCAAGAAATACCTGCGCTAGCTCCGATTCCAGCTGCGATGGCACAACCACACATAGCTGATAATTTTCCAGTGTACATCTTAACATATCTATTTATTACATGGGCAAAAAATACAGCTCTAATCAATCTTTCTCTAGAAATATTATTTTCTTCTGCTACTACTGTAATAGGAAGTACTACACCTAATCCTTGATTACCACTACCACCGCTAGTCATTATGGGACAATCTCCGCCTCCCATCCTAATATCCGCAGAAGCAGCAGTTAAAATTCTTGCTTGAGTGGAAGCATCCTTGGATACTTTTCCATCCCATTGAAGCTTCTTAAGGGTAGAACCTATCCTTAAACCCTTGTCTTCATCTATTCCTCTTTCAGCAGCTCTTTTGTTCATTTCAATTCCTTCTTCAATAAACATTAGCTGATTTAGGGGTATAATTTCACATACTTCTCTAAGCTCCTTAAAGGTCATATCCTTTAGAAAATCTGTCGATATTTTATCCTTACTACTTATTCTATTCTCATAGACAATCTCTCCATCTACTTTAACCCATTCTATATGGGTGTGACTATCCTTTAATTCTACTTCTATTTGTTCTACAGAGCTATTTACTATTATGTCTACATATACATCTGGAACATTTTCCACATATTCTACTTTAACCTTTTCTTCACGTATCATATTATGAGCAACTTCAATAATATTATTATCTACATTTCTTAAAACCATAAAGCCATCCTCTGAATTACCTCCTATAATCCCTAAAGCACCTGCTAGGTCTAATCCCCATTCATTCGTGCCAGGAATTATAACGGACTTACCATTTTTAAATATATTTTTACTTACTCTTATAAGCATATTATCTATTGTTCCTGTTAAATATTTATTTGCTACTGATCCTGCATATGCTACAGCGACAGGTTCAGTGCATCCTAGAGCAGGCACCGTATCCCGTTTCACCATTGTCAATAAATTCCTTATCATTTCCTCATGTTCCATTTTAGCAACACCTTTCTAATTAGACATATTTACTTATATTATGTTGCAAAGAACATGCCAATTCTCTCCTTTAAAGCTTATACCCTATAGATAAGTATTTAACAAGAAATAATAGATTAAAACTTTTTTGAAAAACATTATAATTCTTATAAATGCAAATTATCCTCTTACTCAATATATTTTTAATGGTAGTAGTTATCTATAGCCATATATAATGGTTTTATCATTTTTGAGAATTAATTCGCATTATTGCAAATTATATTTATTGAGTTTCCTATATAGAGTAGACAAATTGATATCTAGAATTGATGATATCTTTTCTTTGTCCTCTGTAGTATTTCCATAGGTCTTTAAATAGGATTCCAATACTTTTTTCTCATATCTACCTAATATATCCTTTAGCTTCTCAGTATTATCCTCTATCTCAGTGTTATCTTTTATGTATTCTTTCATATTGTAAGGCAAACTTTCAAAGGTTATTTCCTCTCCTCTTACTACGTTTACTAGATACTCTACTACATTTTCTAGCTCCCTTACATTCCCAGGCCAATTATATCTATTAAATGTTTCCTTTACCTCTTTTGAAAAAAACTTTACCCCTTTTCCTAATTTTAGACAATATTTTTTAAGTTGATATTGGCTTAGCTCTTCCATATCATCTAGTCTATCCCTTAAGGGAGGGATATGAATAGGTATTACATTTAATCTATAGTATAGATCCTCTCTAAATTCCCCATCTAATATCATCTGTTCCAAATTTCTATTAGTGGCAGCTATTAATCTAAAATCAATGGTAATCAGTTCCTTGCCTCCTACCCTCATAAATGCTTCATCTTGCAGCACCCTTAAAAGTTTAGGCTGCAAATGTATAGGTAAATCCCCTATTTCATCTAAAAATAGAGTTCCTCCATTAGCTAATTCAAACTTACCCATTTGCCCTTCTCTCTTTGCTCCTGTAAATGCTCCGCCTTCATACCCAAACAATTCGCTTTCTAGTAGATTATCTGGAATAGAAGCACAGTTTATAGCTATAAAGGGAAACTTATTTCTCCCACTGGAGTTGTGAATAGCCCTAGCGAATAATTCTTTACCTGTACCACTTTCTCCTCGTAATAAAACTGTAGATTTGCTTGCTGCTACTTCTCTAGCTACATCTTTTACTTCCATCATCTTAGGGCTATCTCCTATTATATGTTCAAAAGTAATACTATTTTCTCCTCCTATTAATTTATATGCATTTCTTACCATATTGGAGGTTTTATGGATTTCAATTATATTGCTTACGGTTTCACCTTGTATCGTTACTGGTATTTTTCTTATTATAAAACTTTTCCTTTGACCGTTTATGGTTAGCTTTTTTTCAACAGGGGCTTGAGCTTTGATATCTAAACTTAATCCTAATATGGTTTCAGATATCAATTTATCGACTAAATCTTTTCTATCGACTTTTAAATAGTCTTCTGTTTTAGAGTTAATAAATTTTATCTTTCCCTGCTTATCAGTACATATAATTCCATTTCCTAATCCATCAATAATCATCTTGGTTTCTTCGCTTTGTATAGTCAATTCAGTTATGGTGTTAGTATATTTTAAATTTCCTGCTAATAGATCCCCTAGTTTACTTAAAAATACGATCAAAGAATTGTAATCTTCATATATCCTTCTCTTCTGTTCTATATTAAAAGCTATAAGCCCTATAACTCCCAATAGTTCTCCATTACTAATTATTGGATAACCTATAGTTGCCATCTCCGAACAGCTGCCTTTTGAACTACATCCCAAACACTTCTCACTTGTATTTGGCTTGTCGATAAATTCTGGTTTCTTTTTTCTAGCTATTGATTCAAAGGAACAATTTTTAGGAATTTTTTTGCCAATTAGCTCTTTATACTTTCCTGTAGCCGCTACTCGATTCAAATCCCTATCTACAATAGTTACATCTACATTTAATACTGCCAAAATAGCTTCTGCCACCTCTTGAACCGAATCTTGTATACTAAATAAGTTCACTAATGTCCCTCCCCTAACTTTAAAATCCTAAAGATAGTCCAATTTGTCTTTAGAAGATAAAATTCTTAACCATTATTTTTGTTCCCATCATAAAATATTTGATCTAATACTATGACAATTGCCAATATAAATGCCTGATCCTCTTCGTCTAATATTTCAACTCCATAGGCATCCGAAAGGGATATCCACTTTTTATTAATCCAAGCAATATTTTTCCCATTTCTTAATATATTAAAATTATGGTGAAATATATCTCCACCTAAAGTAAAATGTCCGTAGGAGCTTTCTATATAAAATTTAGGTCTAAAAAACGTTAATTCCTTTTTAATCTTTCCAATTAGATTTCCTTCTCTAAATATCATGTACTCAGGTAAAAATCTAAGTATTTTTTCCTCAATATGGATAACTTCTCTGCCACTCATATCATATATATTAAGCTTATTTCCTAAAGACAATATCTTTCCTACTACCTCATATTGAGAGTGTCCGTTTTCATCTTCTATTCTAAACCTATCTGCAAAAGTAAATATTTTTTCTCTAATTAAATATTTCATATTCTATCTTTCACCTCAATCTATATCTACTATTTAAAGCTTCCAATAATTATATTATATTATACAAAATTGTATTTAGCTATATAATGTATATTTTTACATTTTAGCAATCTGTTTAAAATTAAAAAAATATGATAATATAATATTTAATTATTACCATAAGTATTATAGGAGGTTACATATGGAAAGACGAGATAAAATAAATTACTATCTTGATATAGCTGAAACCGTACTTAAAAGGGGGACATGCTTAAGACGAAATTTCGGTGCAATAATAGTTAAAAATGATGAAATAATATCTACTGGATATACAGGATCACCTAGAGGTAGAAAAAACTGTTCTGACCTAGGATTTTGCCGAAGAGAACAGTTAAATATACCTAGAGGGACTAGATATGAGCTTTGTAGGTCTGTCCATGCTGAAGCTAATTGTATTATATCTGCTTCTCGAAGGGACATGATTGACAGCACCCTTTATTTAGTGGGAATAGATGTAAAAAGTGGTAGGTTAGTAAAACAAGCCAACTCCTGCTCCATGTGTAAGAGGCTAATTATCAATGCTGGAATCCAAAAAGTTATAGTAAGAGATACTAAGGATGACTACAGAATAATACATGTCAGTGATTGGATAGAGAATGATGATTCCTTAAGCGATAAGATGGGGTACTAAAAATCTCTAATTATGAGTTTATATAAACTCATAATTAGAGATTTTTTAACTTTTTATGCCAAGAGCTTGTTTTGCCAATTTATCCGCTTCTTCATTATATTCATCCCCAGTATGGGCTTTAACCTTGATAAATACTACCTTTAATCTGTCCTTTATGGAATCATAATATTCTTTATATTTTTTTGTTCCATATTTGTTAGCTTTCCACTCTCCGGTAGCCCACTTTTCTATACCCATATAATCATAATACAGATATAATATATCCTTTCCATTTGCTGAGGCCTCTTCCATAGCAAACATAGCCCCTCCTATTTCTCCTGCAACATTTCTCATATCAACCATATTTTCATCATTTTGTTTTTGTGAATAAGTGTTCTTTCCTTCCTTTGTAAATATAACTACACCATAACTATAGTATCTATTATTCTTATCAAAACTACCATCTACATATGCAATCATCTCATGGTTTTCCAACATGGATATTTCTTTTTCCTCATCAGCCTTTTCTACACCATTTATGAAATCTACGGCTTCTTCATAAGTAGAAAACTTCTTATATAAGGCCCCTGAATAACCCTTAACTTGAGATTCACATTCCGCCCAAGTCTCATATACTCCTATCTTCCTACCTTCTCCAACAGCATAATAATATTTTGCCATAATCCACCTCTTTACTATTAATATGTCTATTGTAAGATAAGAGTATATTGATTTCAAGGACTAATCATTTTCTAGCCTATTTTTTCAATTATAGTTTTTAAAAACACTGGTAAATCTTTAGGAGTTCGTGATGTTATTAGATTCCCATCTATTACTACTTCTTCATCTACATATTTTGCACCTGCATTGATTAAATCGTCTTTTATTGAATAAAATCCAGTTACCTTTTTATCTTTTAAATCACAACAAGAAGCCATCATCCAAGGTCCATGACATATAGCAGCTATAGGTTTTCTTAGCTTATCCATTTCTTTAACAAAATCTATTGTATATTGATTTCTTCTCATAAAGTCTGGAGAAAATCCTCCAGGTATTACTACTCCATCGTAGTCCTCAGCTTTTATTTCCTTAGAAGAATGGGTACTTATCTGTGTAAAATTACTTTTACTTGTATATACCTTATCCTTTTCTGAGCCAACTAGGTGGACTTCATATCCTTCTTCCATGAGCCTATAATAAGGATACATAAGCTCTCTTTCATCAAATAAATTTTCTATAAGTATAGCAATCCTCTTCATTTAAATTTCCTCCCTTTATTATCTAATCCACTCTACTACTTCTTCTATAGGTTTTCTTGTCTTTGACCTTTTTGGATTTTCCTTTCTATATCCAAAAGCTACCATGCAAGAAACCCCAAACTGTTCTCTATCTATTATACCCTCTTTTTCTAAAAGCTCTTCTAATTTTTCTCTATGAAATCCTTCAATAGGGCAAGAATCTATACCTATTTCTGCTGCCGCAGTCACCATGTTCCCTAAGGCAATATAGGTCTGCATTATGGCCCAATCGAATATGATCCTATCCATATCTAACAGCTTAAAATCCTCCTCTTGGAATTTTCTATATCTTTCTATTCTCATATCTGCCAAATCTCCATGGATATTATGAATATCTTCTACCATATATTTTATATAATCTGAACTATATATCATATCTTTCTTTTTACGTGCCAATATTATTACCAAACGACTTAATGTAGGCATCTGCCTCTGTATTCCCCAAGTTATAGGTAATAACTTCTCTTTTAATTCTTCTTTTTCTATGACAAGAAATTTCCAAGGCTCAAATCCAAATGAACTAGGAGATAACCTTCCCACCTCTAATATAAATTTTAAATCTTCCTCTAAAACCTTTTTTGTTGAATCAAATTCCTTACATGCAAATCTAAAATTGTGTGTCCTTAATATTTCCTCTTTCCTTCTTTCCATATAACCCCTCCCCTTATCTATTTAATAATATACCCCACTTTTTTGATATAATCTGATTATTTAATATATTTCGTATTGATGAAATAATTAAAACATTTCCTTGTCCTACCTTTATTAAATGATATAATAGATATACATGATTAAATATTCATTTATTGTATATTTAAACATTCAATAGGGGGTTATAAAATGGATATAAGTTTAATAGGAGTACCCATTATGTATGGTTGTGATAGGGATGGTGCTCAACATGGACCAAACAAACTACGTGATAAAGGAATCTTAAATGCTATAAAAAAACATAAAAATACAGTTTATGATCTTGGTAATATATATATTCCTGAAATTCCTGCATCCGAGAAGTACACCCATCATAAGAAGATTAAGTATTTAAAACCTATTGTTGATATGAACAATAGTCTTGCTCAATTGGTTTACAGTGCTTTATGTTCAAAGAACTTCCCTCTTGTAATTGGCGGAGACCATTCTCTAGGTATAGGCAGTATCTCAGGAGCTAGTAGATTTCATGATAATTTAGCCGTCATATGGATAGACGCCCATGGTGATATTAACACCTATGAAACCTCCCCTTCATCTAATGCTCATGGCATGCCTTTATCTGCAGCTTTAGGTAAAGGAGAGCCTTCTTTAATCAATGTTTATTATGATGGAGCAAAGGTTAAACCCCAAAATGTATATATAATTGGTGCAAGAGATTTGGATAAGGGTGAGATTCAACTTGCCCAAGAGCTAAGTTTAAACTTATACACTATGGATCATGTTAGAAGAATAGGAATAGATAACACCATAGAGCAAGTATTAAACAAGATTAAATCTTCCAATGTTGATGGAATACATTTAAGTTTTGATATTGATGTACTAGATAAATCCCTAGTACCAGGAACTGGAACCCCCGTAGATAACGGGTTTAATGTAGATGATATAAAAGGGATTCTTAAGAAATTATTAGCTACAAATCTAGTAAAATCCATGGACTTAGTTGAATTAAATCCTCTTTTAGATATAAATGACACTACATCTGACCTTTGTATAGATCTAGTCGATTGGATTTTTAAGGTAATGCCGTAAATCTAAATATTTAGTTATCTCCTCTAACGATTGGGTATTATATACCTAAAGAAAACAGAGGAGGGAAATCTTTTTGAAAGCACTTATTACTTATAAATATAAAGATGAAGAATTTAAAAATCTTGAGAATTTAGGACATAAGATTATTTTTAAGGACGAAAGAGACTTAAGTTTTTCCGATGAAATAAAAGATGTGGATCTATTAGTATGTTTCAACCCTTTTGATAAAATTGATATTAGTAAATTTAACAATCTTAAATGGATTCAACTTCTAAGTGCAGGCATAAACCAAGTTCCAGTGGATAAGGTGTTAAATCAGGGAATCATCCTTACCAACAACAGAGGAGGATACAGCATCCCTATAGCTGAATGGATCGTACTAAAAATACTTGAGATGTATAAAAATAGTAGAGAATTTTATCATAAGCAGAATAAAAAAATATGGAAAGCGGATACCTCTATTTTAGAGCTTTATGATAAAACTGTAGGATTTATTGGTACTGGGTCTATCGCTCAAGAAACTGCTAAAAGATTAGAAGCCTTTGGCGTAAATATAATTGGAATCAATTCTAGTGGAAAAGATGCAAAGTATTTTCACCAATGCTTCAGAATAGATACAATAGAGGAAGTAATTGCTAAATGCGATGTATTAATAATAGCGGCTCCTTATACTGAAAAAACTCACCATCTTATCAACGAAAAAATTTTTGATAAGATGAAAGATGAAACTTATCTAGTAAATATAGCCCGAGGTAGTATTATAGAAGAAAAAGCTCTAATTAAAAATTTAAAATCTGGTAAGGTTAAAAAAGCTGCATTAGATGTATTTGAAGTAGAACCACTTCCTAAAGATAATACTCTATGGGAATTAGATAATGTAATCATATCACCTCATAATTCTTGGGCTTCTGAGATGAATGGCAGAAGAAGGTATGAAATAGCTTATAAAAATATGAAAAGATATATAGACGGAGAAGAATTAATCAATATAATCGATTTAAAAAAAGGATATTGACGTATATCCATATCCTTTTCATTTGTATAACCGTCATAACATCTTTTAAGTAATTTATTTTAATACTCCTTATTTAAGAAGATTACATTGGGGTATTTTAGTTTAATAATATTATCTATTTCCTCATTAGATAAGGTAATACTTTCTACTGATTTCCTTCCAAATGCTTCATACATTACAAATATATTTTTTATTATTCTTTCTTCTATACTTAAATATTTGGCTATTTCACCTATCTCCAACGGATTTTTAGCTTTAATTTTATTTTTAATTAATTCTATTTCATTTAGCACAAATATTCCCCCCTTACATTAAGTATATAGGAACATTAGTTCTAAGTAAAGGGGGAATTTATCTATTTAATTCTCTTTTTCTGTGCCTTTGGATCCACTATGCTCTCATATGCTCCCATACTTGCTATAGAAATTAAAATAGCGTTAATTATTGTCAGTATTATTCCTTTTACACCTGTGCCACATCTAGCAAATAAAAATGTCAAAATCAAAGCTATTATAAATGCATATATCCTTACCCAGCCATCACCAAGATTCTTTTTTACGATACCTTTTGTGAATTGAACTATAATACTCACTGCAGCGACTAACCCCACAAAAGTTGTAAGCATTTCAGATGTCATAAAATTATTATACATATTGTTCACCCCCTTTATCTTCGACTACTATAATATTATTCTTCCAATCCACTTTGTATCCTACATTTTCTAAAAAACATGACTTAAATATAATCTATTCCATTTTTTAAATTCCTTCTAGCTCCTCCGAAAAGCTTTAAAAGAATATTTAGGATTATATATAAGACACGCTTCAAAATTGAAACGTGTCTTTTCGTAGGTCTATTCTCCATGGATTAAGTCATTATGAGTAATAGCCTTAATATATTATATGTTTATCCTAGCTTAAATTTCCTTCCAATATCATATTGGCATATTTAATATTTTCAACTTAATTTATAACAAATCAAATGCAGCTCCACTACCTTTAAGGCAGTGGAGCTGTTCGCTAACTGGTTAATTTTTAAGGTTAACAATCTCCAACTCTTACTACTTCAAGTACTGTACCATTTGCAGGGATATATATATCACCTGGCGAACTGGTAGTAGCAGATAATCCTAGTTGAGAACCTGCAGGCAAACATATTAACGTGGAGCTTGAAAGATTAGTCACATCACTAGGTTGAGTATTTGCAGCAGCACGAGTTTGGCTGAGGTTTACTCCATTTAATGTTACAAACGTTTGTACAAAAGATGGATTGTTTGAAATAGATAAGCTAGTATTATATCCAACTCTGTATAAGCCTGACTGTTGAATTGTGACACCAGTAGGCGTAGTTGTGACATTATTTGCGGCTGATACAGCATCGAGTGTAGGGGTATACACTCCACCTGCTGGTAAAAACACCTCTTGGTCAGATGAATTGTGAACAGATGCAAATGCAGTTATTCCAGATCCTGTTGGTCCAGTGGGGCCCGTTGGTCCTGTAGGTCCAGTAGGTCCTGTTGGACAAGTTGGACAAGTTGATCCAGATGGACATCTTATAATTATTTTAAACATACAGTTATCATCTTTCTTAGGACGAGGACAACATCTTGATCTATTCCAGCAATTATAATTTGTTCCGTTTCCACAATCATAATACATATATGACATTTTAAACCTCCTTTCTATACTTATATTTGTGATATCTCTCAACATTTTAATATAAAGAGTCTAATTTCTGTAAATATAGAAACTTGTTCTGTACTTTGTTTTATGACAGTTCATTAGATGGTTTATCCCTATAATATAATATGAAAAACAATATAAAAGGTTTATAATTTTAATATGGATATAAACTATATTAATCTGTTTAATAAAAAAAATCCCACCTAGAAAAAGGTGAGATTCTTTTTATTAAAATAGGCTAGAACCCTATTGTTCTAGCCTTTCCTTTTGGTGGAGCTTAGGGGATTCGAACCCCTGGTCTCCTGACTGCCAGTCAGGCGCGATCCCAACTTCGCCAAAACCCCATCTTATAAAAGGATACTATAAAGTCTACTTTTGGTCAAGCTTATTAAACAAAAATTTAGACCATTTCCAAGCATCTTCAATAATTTTATCTAAATCATTGAATTTTGGTTCCCAACCCAATTCCTTTTGTGCCTTTTCAGAAGATGCTATCAATATAGCTGGATCACCTACCCTTCTATCTCCCATTTCTACGGGGATATCTCGTCCAGTTATCTCTTTAGCTTTATTAATGACTTCATTTACTGAAAAGCCTAAACCATTTCCTAAATTATATACTCCGCTTTTTCCATCTCTATTCAATTTATCTAGCGCCAATAGATGAGCTGTGGCCAAATCCATAACATGTATATAATCTCTAATACAGGTTCCATCAGGTGTATCGTAATCATCGCCAAAAATAATCATCTTGTCTCTTTTGCCTAACGCTGTTTCCAACACTATAGGTATTAGATGGGTTTCAGGATTATGGTATTCTCCTAATGTCCCACTTTCATAAGCACCAGCAGCATTAAAATATCTAAGAGCAATATAGTTTATATCTCCAGCATCGCTAGCCCATTTAAGCAATTTCTCAATGGCTAATTTACTCTCACCATAGGGATTTGTTGGAGTAGTATCATCATCTTCTAATATGGGAATATTTCTAGGCTCACCATATACTGCAGCTGTAGAAGAGAAAACTATATTTTTTACTCCATGTTTTTTCATGCAATTTAAAAGGCTAATAGTCCCACCTACATTATTGTTAAAATAGCCTATTGGATCTTTCATGCTTTCTCCAACTAATGAATAGGCAGCAAAGTGGACGATTTCTTCTATTTCATTTTCTTTAAATACCTTGTCTAAGAACTCTCCGTCTCTAAGATCTCCACAATAAAACTTATTGCCTTTAATAGCAAACTCATGTCCTTTTACCAAATTGTCTACAATAATTACATCCTTGCCTTTTTCCAATAAAGCCATTACAGTATGGCTTCCAATATAACCTGCACCACCAGTGACTAGTACTGCCACACAAACCACCTCACAATAGTTTTAGATAATAGCATCTATTTCTCTAATTCCGTCTCCTATATCTGTTAAATAAAAATCTGCTTCTTTTCCAACTTTTCTTTTATACTTATCTCCAACTTTATTCATAAAATCATCTACAGCAGTATTCTTGACAAGGGCTATAGCACAGCCTCCAAACCCAGCACCTGTCATTCTTGCACCTATACATTCACCATGTTCTAATGCACTTTCTACTAAAGTATCTAATTCAATTCCTGTTACTTCATATAAGTCCCTTAAGGAATTATGGGATTCAACAAAAACTTGCCCCAATTTAGATACATGTCCACCTTCTAAAAATTTACAGGCTTCCCCAACCCTTTGATTTTCATAAATTACATGGTGAGCTCTATTTGCAATTTCTTTTTTATCAATATATTTTTCTATTTTTTCATATTCTTCTACTGTGATTTGGCATAGATTGTTTATATCCTTATATTTTTTAAGTATGTCTAATGCCTCTTCACATTCACTTCTTCTTTCATTATATTTCGATGAGTTTAATTCCCTTCTTTTATTGGTATTCATTATTATTAATTTATAATCCTTAAGATTCATGCTTATATACTTGGAGTCAAGGCTATTGCAGTCTAATAGAATAGCCTTATTGGCCTTTCCCATAGCTACTGCAAATTGATCCATTATACCACATTTAACACCGATAAAATCATTTTCAGCCTTTTGACAATGTTTTACCAACTCTAATTTAGATATTTGTCCATCATTAAATAGATTATTGATCATCTCTGCTATTAACAATTCTAAAGAAGCAGAGGAAGAAAGCCCAGCTCCATTGGGAATATTTCCCCATACTAGGATATCCATTCCCGAAACCCCATATCCACTCTCTTTCATAAAATGAATAACTCCTTTTGGATAGTTGCCCCAGCCATGTTTAGCTTCATATCTTAAATCATTGATATCCGTTTCTACTCTCAAATCAAAATTCCCCGAAGCAAGTCTTATAAGATTATCATCTCTTTTTTGTACACATCCATAAGTACCTAATTCAATAGCACAAGGTAAAACATATCCTCCATTATAGTCAATATGTTCTCCGATTAAATTTATCCTACTAGGAGAGAAAAAGAACTTCTTCCCTTTATACCCATAAATGTCATAAAATTTTTCTGCTAAATTAGATAAATTCATTTAAACAACTCCTCACCTTCATCAACTATTATTTCTAGAAAACTTTTCATATGCCTTTCTGAGTTCTATAGCTGTATCCTCTACACTTCTTGGATTGCAATTGGCCCATGCTCCAGTTTCCGAAGATGCATTATATTTTATTCTATCTGCTGATCTTAAAGGAGGATAGAATTCAATATGAAAATGAAAATATTCATTATAATCCCCATATTCAGGAGAATTAACAGGTGCTTGGTGAATTGCCATCATATAGGGAAAAGTTCTATCATAAAGTGCATCAAAAGTACCTGTTATTTCTTTTAAAATCTTAGCAAGATTGTCTTTTTCCCTTTCTGTAAAATCTATCATTTTACTTTTATGTGACTTAGAAACTATAAATACTCCGAAAGGATAGTCTGTAAAAAAAGGAAGGTAACATAAAAAATCCTCGTTTTCTATAATTATCCTTTCCTTAAACTCCTTTTCTTCTATATTCATTTTACATATTAAACATTCGTTTTTTTCTTCATAGTATTCTCTACATGAATTTAACTCCAATTGTAACTTTAATGGCATAACTGAGTAAGCATATATTTGTCCATGGGGATGAGGCATACTAACCCCTACCTCTTGTCCTCTATTTTCAAAGGGAAAAATATATTTAATCTTTTCATCTTTAGAAAGTGCTATATATCTTTCACACCACAAATCAATTAGCTTTCTTAGATGAGGTAAATCCAATTCCCATATTAAAGCATTATGTTTAGGCGAATATAGCACTACTTCACATTTTCCATATGCCGATTTTGTTTTATAAAAATCACTTCCTACCTTATCAGGTTCTGGCGGTTCTTGAGATAAGGCAGGAAAATCATTATCATATTTATATACATCATAATTTTTAGGAACCCTTCCAGAATCGGGACAAAAAGGGCACCAGTCCTTAGGCATTTCAGGTCTATTTTGTCTATGAGATGCTACCATTGTCCAATCTTTTAACAATGGATTCCACCTTAATTCTGCCATGTACTCGCCTCCTTAACTTCCATATATATAGTCCAACAAAATTCCTTATATGGTCCAATATTTGTTACTTTATTGTTTTGAACAGCTAATTCTAAGGAATCATAATAACCTGTTGAAGGTTCAATAGCACAATTATATTCTCCTTTAAATCCACCTTTAGTTATCCAGATACCTAAATATGGTACTTTTTTAGGATCATATTTTATATTATAGATTATATTTTCATTTGGATAATATAGCCCTACCTCACCATCATTTATGGTATCTAAGAAATAGTATTTATAAGCTCTATTATCCTTATAATTTTTAAGCAAAGTTAAATCTATTAAATTTCCATCTTTAATTTTAGCAAATGGGAATGAATTTCTTTCTTCCATCCTTCCAAGAACATCATTTTCATGGACATTTATTATACTTTTCGCCTCTTTAGGCATTAAAATTTTGGTTTCATCATCAAATACATTTAAACCATGTAATGCCCATAAAAAATCTATATTTTCATTAGATAGGTTTTCAACCTTATATTCTACTTTTAAAACATTTTCACTTTCAAAGGTAAGGGCTTTGTAGAAATTTAAAGGTAAAGATTTTAACTTGGCTTTCCCTTTTACAGCATTATTTACAACTTCAACATCCCAAGGTATGCTCCATACTTCTCCATGGTCTGGCAGTGTATTTCCTTTATAATTACAACTATCTATAGTAGGTATCATTTCATCCAATCCCGAAGTATCATAGTTTTCAAATGATGCCCCATAATGGGGTATACTATATTCCCCTTTTTCTGGTTGAAAAAGCAATTCCTTATCTTTTGGAATATATTTAAATGAGGCCATTTTAAAGCCTACTTCAGGTATTAACTTAATTTGTAAATAATTAGTTTCCATTATTATTGCATCCATATTTAGATGCATTCCCTTGCTTATTTTAACCATTTTAATACGACCACCTATTTATTTTCTTTTACTACAACTTTCTCTAATTATTAATTTACTATCATAAACATTCTTTTCAACTATGGTATATTTTCCTTTTATCATATCAATCAATTCTAATGCTGCAAGCTCAGCTATTTTTTTCGTATTTAAATCTATAGTCGTAATCTTGGGATGAGTTATATTTGAAAGCAGTGTATTATCAAAGCCAATTACAGATATATCGTCTGGAACTTTGATTTTAAATTTGTTACAAGCATTTATCACCCCTACTGCCATTAGATCATTACATGCAAAAATAGCTGTACCTATATTTTTAGCTTTTAAAATTGTTTCAAATATTCTTTCTGTTTTTTCAACTACTTGTAGACTATTACCATCACCTACGGATATTATATTTTCATACTTCAAATTATTTTCTATTACAAATTGTCTATATAACTTTTCCTTTAAATCATAAGATAAACTTCTATCCCCACGAACAAAACTAATTTCCCTATGACCTAAGTCTAACAAATATTGAAAGGCTTCCCTAGTCCCCACTTCTTCATCATAGGAAATAAAATTGCAATCATATTTATTTGTATTTCCATTGATGATGATGGTGGGAACTTTTTTACTTATATTTGTAAAATAATTATTATCTAAGTTTTCCATTGATGGGTCTATAGCTATTATTCCATCCATGTTTCTGGAGATTACACTATCTATTACCAGCTTTTCCATCATTGAATCTCCTTGGGTACTGTATAAGGACATTGTAAATCCCTTATTTACCAATACTCTATTTATTTCCTCTACTATTGTGGGAAAAAAGAGATTAGTAATACCTGGCACAATAATTCCTACATTAGATGTACTTTTAAGTATTAGACTTCTAGCTATTTCGTTTGGTACATATCCTAATTCCTCAATAGCTTCTTCTATCTTTTTTCTTGTTTCATCCTTTACAGGATAATTATTATTTATCACCCTAGATACGGTGGCAATAGAAACCCCTGCTTTTTCCGCCACATCGCGTATAGTAATAGTCATATTTGCACCCCATTTTCCTACTATTGCAGTATATTGGATTCAGTTTCCTTATCAAAAATATACATCTTATCCATATCCATTGCCAAATTTATACTATCTCTCATACCTACATTAACTGAAGAATCAATACTTGCAATAAAGTTTTTATCATCATATATGAGATATAAATTTGCCATGGAACCCGTATTTTCTACAACATCAACCTTAGCAGTTAACTGAGCATTTTGATTTGATTTAATAAAACTTGAGTCATCACTAATGTGTTCTGGTCTTATACCAAAAATTACTTCCTTGTTGATGTAATCTTTATCCCGAATAAGTTTAGCTTTATCCTCTGGGATTTCAAGTTTTACATCACTAAATGAAATATATAGTTTATTATTTTCTTGAATTATCTTACTTTCTATAAAATTCATTGGAGGATTTCCTATAAATCCTGCAACAAATAAATTTACAGGATTTTTATATATATTGCGTGGTGAATCTACCTGTTGAATAACTCCATCTTTCATAACGACGATTCTATCTCCCATAGTCATGGCTTCTGTTTGATCGTGAGTAACATAAATAAAAGTTGTATTTAATTTTTTATGCAATTTTAAAATCTCAGCTCTCATTTGCACTCTAAGTTTAGCATCTAAATTGGATAGAGGTTCGTCCATTAAAAAAACTTCCGGATTTCTAACGATAGCTCTACCTAATGCAACCCTTTGTCTTTGCCCACCAGATAATGCTTTAGGTTTTCTATCCAAATATTTTTCAATATCCAATATCTTTGCTGCATTTTCAACTCTTTCCTTTATTTCTTTCTTTGATATCTTTCTCATCTTCAAACTAAAAGCCATGTTTTCATATACCGTCATATGAGGATATAGTGCATAATTTTGGAATACCATGGCTATATCCCTATCTTTAGGTTCAATATCATTACAAAGTGTATCTCCTATATAAAGTTCTCCAGATGTTATTTCCTCAAGACCTGCGATCATTCTTAAGGTAGTTGACTTACCACATCCAGAGGGTCCTACTAGAACTAAAAATTCCTTATCCGCTATATTAAGGTTAACATTATCAACAGCCAAAACATCATCTGAATAAACTTTGCTGATATTTTTTAGTACTACATTTGCCATTTAATCGCCTCCTAAACCTTCTTTTTACAATACATAATTTACTGCATTAAATACTCCTTACACAACAAATATAACATCCCAGCAGACCAACTAAAATTAGTACAGTGAAGCCCTTCACCATTCTCAGAATTATAATTTTCTCTTATGACTTCTCCATCGATCATAGCACCTTCAATATTTTCAACTATCTTCTTTGCTAATTTATTGGCTTCATCTTTATATCCATTTTTATCTAAAGCCTTGATTGCAAAATATGCCTGATCTAGCCAAACTGGCCCCCTCCAATATACTTCGCTATTGTATCTTGGATTATCTTTTGATGCCGTTGGAAATGGAACTTTAGTATTAAATTTATCCTCATCAATTAAAATATCCTTTACCATCTCCGCTTGCTCTTTTGATGCTACTTCTGCCCAGAGAGGAATAACCCCTTCTATTCCTTTCCCTCTATTTATAAGGGGCTTTTTGGTTAAAATATCTATATCATAAAAAAAGCCTGTCTCTCTATCAAACATATTTTTTTGTATAAAGTCTTTGACGTATTCCGCCTCTCTCTCGTATCTATCTACATCAGAAGTTTTATTTAATATCTCTGCAATTTTCCCTAAATACTTTTTTTCTGCATAGAGATAAGAATTTAAATCTACAGATTCCTGATTAATAGAATAGCCAACAAGCCGTCCATTTTCATCTATATTCTCCATTACCTTAACCCCATAATCTGTATCAAACCTAATTGCATTATCCATTCCACTTTCCCAAGCCGCAGCTAATATCATTTCTTCCTCTGTATTATTTAAAGGGTCTACAGAGCCTCCATACTCAGCTATTCCGTTTTTGTCATTATCTCTAGCTATATACCACCAATCATGATATTTAACAAGTTTAGGATACATCTCTTTAAGAAATTCTTTATCTTTTGTCGATTCATAGACCTCCCATACTGCCCATGATGCAAGTGGTGGTTTTGAATTCCGCTCATTCCAATTTCCACCCTTTTCCCCAAAATAATTGTATCTACTTTTATTATAGAAGATAGCATCTATAATCATCCCGTCTTCCCTTTGATAGTCAAAAATTGCCCTAATATTTTCCTTAGCCAACTCTGGAGCAAAGTTCGTAACTGCTACTGCTTGTTTCCATGAATCCCATGCCCACATTCCATTAAACCATTTATAGGACATTGAAGGAGTAATCCCATCCTTTTTTATCTCTCCTGCAGAACTCCTCCAGTTGGTTGTCAAAGTCTCCACCGTCTTTACAGCCAATCTATCATAATCTCGATTTTCACCCTTTAGAGAGTTTGCAAGATAATTTTCCCATCTTAAATCATTGTCTTCAATATACTTTGATGGGTTTTTAAATATATCCTTTACCTTTTCATTTTCCTTATCTTTTTCATCCTTAGTGAAGGTATAGGTATTGGCTGTATTTAAGATATATTCTTTTTTAGGTTTTATAGATATATCCTCTATTTCAATGATGTATTTATCACCATTAATCTTAGTTTTCACTTCAAAAGGATATAATAGTTCATATTCCATTTCCTTTGAAGTAAAAACATTCCATGTATCATCTACATCTGGAAATTTAACCTTTACCCCATTGGTACTAGCTTCTAACCTAATATCCAATATCTCGCTATTATTAGGCTCAAAATCCTTTAATAATTCACCTTCCCAATTAAGTTTTAAATTTAATTCTCTATCAGTCTTATTTTTAATCTTAGTAGTTACAAGAGCTGTTCTATTTGTAACAAACCTAAGTTCTAGATTTAAAATGAAATCCTCCATATCATATCTTTGAACTAATAATCCTGGATAATATGATAAATCCAAATCCTTACAATCGGCTAATTTAATTTCTTTTTCCCTTTGTTTATCGTATATCTTTATGATATTAAAGGATTTACTTAACCATCTTCCATATTCCTGTGCAATATACAATGGACCTGTAAATCCACCATAATATTCTTTATCATCTATTCCTGGAAGATGATATGCATGCCATGCTCCCATATCAGAAAATGGATTTATCTCGTAGGTGTCATTAGGTACTGCTTTTATGGGAACCCCTTTTACATCTATTAAATCTTTAAACTTATATCTAATGCCTTTAGAACTTAAAGAATTTTTTTTACTACAGCCTACTAAGTTGGCCGATATGAATAAACATGTAAATAAACTAGCAATTGTTCTTATAGATAGTTTCATATTAGCTCTCCTGTATAATATATTTAAAAATACTCCTATTTTTATTCTTTTAATGAACCCATCATACTTCCCTTAACAAAATATTTTTGTATAAATGGATAGATACATATAATCGGCAATGTAGAAATAACTATGGTACTATATTTAATTAATGCCTTATATGCATCCGCTTGGATAAACTGGGCTGAGCCCCTTGGAAGATTCATCATCTCCCTCATATCATTGGAGATAAGTATCTCACGTAAAATAAGCTGCAATGGATATTTTGATCTATCGTCTAAAAAGATTAATGCATTAAACCATGAATTCCATTGTCCTACAGCATATAATAATACCATAACTGCCATAGTTGCTTTACAAACGGGAAGAACTATTTTAAATAAAATAGTAAAATCATTAGCACCATCTATTTTAGCAGATTCTATAAGACTCTTTGGTACCTTTTTAAATGCTGTTCTGAGTACAATGACACTCCATGCAGATATTGCAGTTGGGAAAATAAGAGCCCATCTCGTATTCCTTAAACCTAGCCGCTGTATCTGTAAGAAAAATGGAATCAAACCTCCACTAAAGAACATCGTTACCGTAACCATTAGCATTAAAGGTTTTTTAAGTAATAGATCATCTTGTGCAAGGACATAAGCAGACATTGCTGTTAAAATTACACTTATTATGGTTCCTACAACAACATAAAAAAGCGTATTTAAAAACCCCTTCATAATACTTGGATTTTGAAAAACTAATGAATACCCTTGTAAAGTGAATCCTAGAGGTTTATACAAAAGCCCCTTGTGCTGCATTAAAAGATGTGGATCGCTTAAAGAAGCAAACAATACATATAACATAGGATATATACATACAATCATAAGTACAACCATTAATATTACATTAAATACATCAAAAACCTTACCACCCGAAATTTTTTTAAACATTATATCACTCCTACCATAAGCTTTCTTCAGTTATCTTCTTACTTAATTTATTAGCAACTATAAGTAAAATAAATCCAATTAGAGATTCGAAAAGACCTACCGCTGTACTAAAACTATATTCAGCCCCCTGTAACCCTTTTCTATATACATAACTCGATATAACATCGGAAGTTTCCCATGTTAACGGATTATATAATAAAATAACTTTCTGCGACCCTACATTCATAAGTCCGCCAATATTAAGAATAAACATTACAATAATAGTGGGAGCTAAAGCGGGTAAGGTAACATGGATCATTTGTTTCCATCTTCCTGCTCCATCAATTTTAGCTGCCTCATATAAGGAAGGATTAATTCCTGAAAGAGCTGCAAGAAATATTATACTGTCCCAACCAATGCTCTGCCACAGTCCTGAACCTATATAAATAGTTCTAAACCATTCTGGTTTTGCAAGCCAATTTGCAGGTTCTATCCCGAAATTTGATAATATTGAATTTATCAAACCATCTGTTGAAGTAAAATCTACAATTAATCCACATATTACCACTAATGATATAAAATGTGGTAGATACGTGATTGTCTGCACACAGTTTTTAAACTTTTTATTCTTTATTTCATTTAGTAACAATGCCAAAACGATAGAGGCTGGAAATCCCCACAATAAAGAATAAAAACTAAGTAATGCTGTATTCTTTATTGTCCTCTTAAAATAAATACTACTAAAGAAAGTTTTAAAATGTTTTAATCCAACCCACGGGCTTTTCCATATACCTAACCTTGGGTTAAAGTCCTTAAATCCAATAAGAATTCCATACATGGGCATATAGTGAAATAATATGAAATATACTATCATGGGTATTGCCATTAAATATATGCATTTATTCTTTTTAATATCCTTTTTTAATATTTCCCATTTTGTTTTCTTTTTCTTATTATCTGGTCTTGCAGAAATTTGTTCTGTACTCTCCATAATATAACTCCTTCCATTTGAGTTTTTATGAATTCTTAGGAGGCATAGCCCCCTAGAATTCTAAACTAACTAATTAGTTTTTCTGTTGTTATATCTATCAAGTGCATCTTGATGAATATCTATTACTTTTTCTATTCCTAATGCCTCAATTTGTTCTACATAATTATCAAATTCACTTAAAGGCAACTCTCCTACTATGAACTTCAATATCATTTCGTCTTTAAAAGTTGATACATCACTCATAATATCTGAATAGGTTTCTCTTTCTTCTGGAGTTAACTTAATTGGAGGTAACACATTTTCAGTTCCTGCCTTAGTCCATTGTTCCATACAATCTAAATCAATATCCGTAAAACCCGGTACTGCCTTATAATCTCTTAAATATGGTCCTATATCTAATTTGTATTTATTACATACCGTCCAAAAATCTAATCCCTCTGGATTATCTGTCATAAGCTCGGTAAATTGTGGTTTACCGTCTACCATATTATAACTCTTGCCTTCTATACCATAATTAAATAGCATAAAACCATCTTCACTATATGCATAGTCAAACCATTTAACTACGGCTTCTGGGTTCTTACATGAACTTGTTATAACAGCTTCATAACCACCATTTCTTTCATTAGTTACTCTATAGTTTACATTTTCACCAGCTTTTAATGATGGCTGTACAGCAGCTACAAATTTTGCCTTAGGATCAGTTGCTGCAATTGCTGCCTGATATTTGTCTACCAGTGAGTATTCAGTAATATATGCTCCAGTATCTCCTGAAGTAATTAATGTAGCTTTTCCATTACTATCCCTTGTAGGGAAATCCTTATCTATTAAACCCTCATTGTACCATTTATTCATAGTAGTAAGATATTCCTTAAACTCTGGCTCTATAGGTCCATATTTTACAACATTATCTTTCTTGTAAAAACTCTCTCCAATATCAAAAGCACTTATGATAGTTCCATATGGGTCTATACCTCTTGAACTAAATACCAATGGTGCCTTAGCATTTTTCTTTTCCTTAAATTGAGTTAAGACATTATACCATTCATCTAAAGTAGTAGGTATTTCTAAATCAAGTTCTTCAAGCCAATCGCCACGAAAAACTGGTCCCCACCATGCAGGTTCATCTGTATCTATACTAACTACTGGGAATGCATAGATATCTCCCTCATCTGTCATAATCTGTCTTGCCAACTCTGGATCTTCCTCTAACAATTTTTTAAAATTAGGTGCATGTTCATCAATTAATTCATTAAGTCTTAGATAAACCCCATCTTTTATGCCCTTTTCTACACCGCCCTTATAATAATCAGCATAACTTTGAATAACATCTGGCAATTCCTTTGAATTTAACATAAGATTAAACTGCTCCATTTCCTCTCCTTCTGCAGGATGAGTGAAATCTACATGAACCCCAGTCCTTTCTTCTAGTTCTTTGTACATTTCACTTTCATTTAGACTTTGTATATATTGATTTGAAGCAAAAGGAACCCAATACTTAATTGTAACTTTTCCATCTGTACCTTCTTCCACATCATTGCCTGATGTAGAAGTTCCATCTTTCTTACAACCAGCCGTACCCAACATTACGAGTACAGCAACAAGAATAAGTGACAATACCCTTTTACCTTTCATAAATATAACCCTCCTATTTTATATTTAATTGCACTATAAATTTTTATACTACAATTAAGGTCAATGGTTTAAAAGTCTTCTCCTTCATAACAAAGTTTATAAGCTATATTGAATTCAAAACTACTTGGTTTCAAACTATGATGTTCCAATGGCACCGGTCCACAACTGTTGCTGCCAAGCCCATGATGTCTGTAATCAATGTTTAATGTTATAAAATCCCTCTTACAAAGATCTATTTGATGTTTAGCCTTTTCTATATCCTCTGTAGTATAGTAATGAGCACTAAAGTTGAGATTATCCTTAGCAATAACTATAAAACCCATACCCCTTTCATCAGTAAGTGCAACCCATTTTACATCGGTTCTGTTTCCATTGTCTTGAGGATATACATATGGGGTGTATAATTTGTCTACAGTACTATCATATAGACCATATACATTGGCTTCTTTACTATCAATATAGGATTCTCCTGGTCCTCTCCCGTACCATTTTATCCTTGACATTTCACTTGGTAATTCCATCTGTAATCCAACTTTAGGGAAGGATTCTGGAAGTTTTCCTCTTGGGTTTCCCTTTATGGATAAATCTATATAGCCATTTCCATATATCTTATAGATATATTCACATTCTATAGCCCAATCACCATTTGGCGGAGAAACAAGAGCTTTTACATTTATATTTACTTGTTTTTCACATATCTCAGTTTCTATACTGTCAATTCTATGCTGTATTTGATGAATCCCCTTCTCCTTCCAATGCTTAATTGTATACATATCATTATCTATAGGGGCTCTCCAAAGATTTAACTTTGGACCCTTAGTTAAAACATCTACACCTTCATAACTACAACTGCAAATCTGTCCTTTAGTTTTATTAAATATGAGTTTAAAATCATGTCCTTCAATGGTTATAAATTTATAATCTTCTTCAGTAGTTAAGCTAGGTATATATTTTTCTAAGTTAAAGCTTTCTCTAGAATAATTGTCTTGTAATTTAAATTGACTCCATGTAATTACATGACCTTTATCAGCCCAATCAGTATCTTTAGCTAATGTAAATTGAATATTTAACCATAAATCCGTTTTAGTTTTATATTTCTTATTAAAATCAATAGGTATTGTAATGATTTCACTTTTACCAGATTCAATGTTAGGCAGCTGTAATATTCCACTTTGAAGCTTTTTGCCATCAGCTGAAATATTCCAATGTAAATTTACATGATCTAATGATATAAAATCGTATATATTCTTAACCTTAATTTGTCCTTTGTCTAAATCTACCTCTTCTGCTTTTATAGGTTCTATTATCTTTTTATATTCTAGTAAACCCGGTGTAGGAGTTCTATCTGGCATCAATAAACCATCGCAACAAAAGTTTGAATTATTTGGCTCATCTCCAAAATCTCCTCCGTAGGCAAAATATTCCTTACCATCTTCTGTATATCTTCTAAGACCATGGTCTACCCATTCCCATACAAAGCCACCCTGTAGCCTTTTGTACTTATAGAATATATCCCAATACTCTTTAAGTCCGCCAGGTCCATTTCCCATAGCATGGGCATACTCACAAAGAATATGAGGTTTGTCCATATTTTCTTTTTTACCATGTTCCTCCATTCTTTGGTGTGAAGAATACATAGTACTTACCACATCTGCTACTTCTACATTAAAATCCCCTTCATAATGCACCAATCTAGTATCGTCCCTATGGTGACACCAATCTGCCATAGCTTTAAAGTTAGGTCCAAATCCTGATTCGTTTCCTAAAGACCACATTATAATAGAAGGGTGATTTTTGTCTCTTTCAACCATTCTCTCCATTCTATCGATATAAGCCTTTTCCCATTTTGGATCTTTGCTTATTTGCCCAATATCTCCTAGTAATTCAAATCCATGACACTCTAAATCTGCCTCATCTATAACATATAATCCATACTTATCGCAAAGTTCATAAAATCTTGGATGATTTGGATAATGAGCAGTACGAACTGCATTTATATTGTGTCTTTTCATCAATATTACGTCCTCTTCCATGGCATGGAAAGGAACAGCTCTTCCTAAATCAGGATGTACTTCATGGCGATTAACACCTTTTAACATTATAGGTACGCCATTTACAAGGAAGTTACCATCTTCTACTTTTATAGTTCTAAAGCCCACTTTCATAGGCACAATTTCTAAAACTTTATCAAGATTATCCTTTAAAATTATAATTAAATCGTATAAGTATGGAGCCTCTGCAGACCATTTGTTAGGTCTACTTACAGGTATCTCTGTTTTAACTATATCTTTAGAATTTGATGCTAAATTTATATCCGTTACTATTTCTTTTACCTCTAATGAATTTTCGTTCTGTAATATGTACTCTAATTTGTATTTATCCTTAGCATCATCATCAATATTTTCTAATACGGTTTCTATATTTAATATTCCATCTTCATAATTCTCATCTAAATCAGTCTTTATAAAAAGATCCTCAATATGAACATTGTCTCTAGCAATTAATGCTACATCTCTAAATATACCACTTAGCCACCACATATCCTGATCTTCTAAATAGCTGCCATCGGTCCATTGATAAACCCTTACAGCTAAAATGTTTTCACCAACATTTATATATGGAGTAATATCAAATTCTGAAGGTATTCTACTTCCTTGACTATAGCCAACTTCCTTACCATTGACCCAAAGGTGAAATCCACTATCTACGCCTTCAAATCTAAGTAATACCTGAAGCCCATCCCAATTCTCTGGTATAAAGAAATCCCTTCTATAACAAGCAGTTGGGTTTTCTGAGGGAACCTTTGGTGGATCTACTGGAAATGGATATATTAAATCTGTGTAATGAGGATAACCATATCCCTGCAATTGCCAATTCCCAGGGACTCTAATATCATCCCAACTATTTACATCAAAATTTTCTTCATAAAAGTTTTCGGGTGATTCCTCTGGAGAATCTGAATATTGAAATTTCCACATTCCATTGAGAAGCTTAAATCTTTTCGCCCTTCCCCTTTCAAAAGATAGAGCTGAATCCATATCATCATAAGATATGAAATATGCCCTGCTATTTAATCTATTACGATGTAACACATCTAGTTTGTCCCAATCTCTTGACTTTGCCATTACTTTCCTCCCTTGATATTCATTGTCTAATAATATTAAAGTATAAATGTTAAAAATCAACCTAATATAGAAAACGTTTTCTATTGATTTAAAAAATAATAGCACTTCTTGTCGAATAGTAAACGTTTTCTATTGATTATTATCATATCATATTTTAAATATAATGCAATATACTTTTGAATTTTTTGAATTAAATAAATATCTACTGCTTCTATATCTTTAAGTATTCTTTCCTTTATTTTAGATATATGATTACAACCTAAAAATTTAGTACGCATTTTCATAATAATTTAATCTTTTTGAATGAAATGGATAAAACCAAAGAAAAAAAGTATATGCAGAAACTACTCCATCTGAAAAACTAAAAGACATTTACTATAGACTTTTCTTATAATACCTTAAAAATATATTATATTTTTCTATAATATGAACAAACTAGTTTTAAATAGCTATTAAATATTTCATAAAGTCAATTTTAAAAACATAATTTAAGAAGTTAATTTCAAAAGTATTAGCATCAAGTTCTGGAAATTTAATAGCTTATAGCTTCTAATGACTTTATACTCATGAAGATAATACAATAATTAAATTGTAAAAGTGAGGTGATAGTATGGACACAAATAACTTTTCAAGTGGAGAAGAATATATTATAATCAATCGCAATACAGGTGAAGTTAATTACTGAGTTCCCGATGAAAAAGGCTATTTTTCTAAATGAACTAGTAAGCCTTCTGCCGGTGGCAGATAACGAAATAGGTTAGAGATTTCTATATGACACAAAGCTGATTCTCGTATTTTACAGGAATCAGCTTTGTTGATTTTATTAATAAGTAATAACATATATATTTTTATGTACCTTTTCTTAAAAATAGCATATCATAAAGTGAGGTGAATACAATGTCATGCTTAACTTCAATGAACCCATGTCAAGTGGTAGGAATTATAGCTATTATTTCGATAATATTAACTGATGATCTATCCATTGATGAGCTAAACGTAGTGGGAAACTTAATTGTTTCCATTGGAAGCATCATGTTAACTATAGCTGCCCAAAAACAAGCTCAAGATTCTAAAAATAATACCGATGAGTCAATCCATGATATCAACGAACAGATTGAACAACTACAAAAACGACTTCAAAAACTTAAGTCTCAATAAATAATAGCTTTATATACCTCATCCCACATGTTCGCCTTTCCCAACACTGTTATCATCTCCATATACTGGGGAGTAAAAATAAAAAGAGCCAGAGGAAAAACCTTCTGACTCTATATTTTATTACCATAGATTTAAAATTCAAAGTAATAATTCGTATACCTTATTGAGAAATGATTATTTTTCTTACTCAATTTTTAAATATATCTATAAATTCTTCTGGAGAATCCGCATTTATTAAGCTATTTACCTTTTCTTCTGAAGAAAGTTTTATGGCTATTTCAGACAATATCTCTAAATGTTCTTCATCTGAACCAGCTATTCCTATGATAAGGTTTACATCATTTCCACTATAATCTATACTATCTTTAAAATGTAATATAACTATTCCAGATTTCTTAACGTATTTCTTTCCATCTAATGTCCCATGAGGAATTGCTACATTATTTCCTATATACGTTTGATCTGTTTTTTCCTTTTCTAACATAGAATCTATATATTCTGGCTCTATTAATCCATGTTCTAATAACTTTTCTCCTGCTAGTTTAATGGCCTCTTTCTTCTTCATTTTAGGTAGATCAAAATACAAAATATCCTTACCTATATTCATTATTTAACTTCTCCCTTCTTAAGATCTTCTATAAGGATATCATAAGCTGGATCATTTAAAAAGGATTCTACTGTCCTAATCTTTGCCTTTGGAAGATTTTTTCTTGCTCTATCATATAAATTCTTATGGCAAACTACTAATTTTATTCCTTCTGGTACATTATCTACTGCATAATTTTCTACTTTTATATTAAGACCTATTTCCTTTATCTTATTTCTTAGAATACCTGCTCCCATAGCACTGGAGCCTATACCTGCATCACAAGCAAATACTATAGTATCTATATCTTCTGTCAATAAAACAGAATCTTCTTTTTCTAAGCCTAGCATATCATTTATTTCATCACTTAATCCCATTTCTTCATCTTCTTCACTTTTATCTGCCTTTAAGAAGAATGATGCTAATGAGAAAGAGCCTAATATACCTGCTAATATACCTAACATAACTTTAATAAATCCACCTTTAGGTAGCATTACTAAAAATGATACTATACTGCCTGGATGAGGATACCCTGCCAATCCTGCTCCAACTAGATTCCAAATGAATGCCTGAGCTATACCTCCAAATATTACTGCTAAAAACATAACTGGTTTCATCAATACATATGGGAAGTAAACTTCATGGATACCTCCAATAAATTCAATTAATAATGCTGATGGTGCTGACTTTTTACTATTTCCTTTTCCAAACATTGAATATGCTAATAGTATTCCTGCTCCTGGTGCTGGACTTGATACTAACATAAAGAATATGGTCTGCCCATGTTTTGCTATATCTTGAACACCTAATGGAACAAAAATTCCTTGATCTATAGCATTATTTAAGAATATAACTTTTGCTGGTTCTATAATAACTGCTAATAATGGCAATAGCTTAGCCTTTATAATTGCATTTATTCCTGCTACAGCTACATTTGTTGCTGAATTTATTATAGGTCCTATTATTTTAAATGAAAATATAGCCAATACCATACCTAAAATTCCTATGGTAAAGTTACTGATTAACATTTCAAAACCTGATTTTACCTTACCTTCTAAAAACTCATCTATCTTTTTAATACAAAAAGCTCCCAATGGTCCTAAAATCATAGCTGCCATAAACATAGGTATATCTGAACCTACTATAGCACCCATTGTAGCAACAGCCCCTGCTACTCCTCCTCTTTGACCATGAATCATTTTACCACCTGTAAATGCTATTAATATAGGTAGTAAAAATCTTATCATTGGTTGAACCATACTTCCTAATTGTTCATTTGGAAACCATCCAGTAGGGATAAAAAAAGCTGTTATAAGTCCCCATGCTATAAAAGCTCCTATATTTGGAATTACCATTCCCGCTAGGAAGCCTCCGAATTTCTGTATTTTTACCTTAATATCCATTAACCTTCCTCCTTCCATTATTTAATAAAAATTAAGCCATATAATCTCCACCATTAACATTTAATGCCTGACCTGTTATATAGTCTGAATCTGATGTTGATAAAAATACTACTAATTTAGCTATGTCTTCTACTGTTCCTATTCGATGAGCTGGAATCTTTCCTCTAAAGTAATCCATTACTTCATCTTCCTTTAAATTTCTCTTTTTTCCATAATCAGCTGCTTGTTTCTCCCACATAGGAGTATTAACTACACCTGGACAAATTGCATTTACTTTAATTCCTTCTTTAGCAAATTCTTTAGAAAGAGACTGAGTCAATCCTATTACTCCAAACTTACTAGCACAGTATGCCTGATAATTATTTGTCCCCACTTTACCTGATTGAGAGGACATGTTTATAATGCTTCCACCACCATTTTCTAACATCTGACTAATAGCTTCTTTACAGCATAAAAATTGCCCCTTTAGATTGATGTTCATCGTCATGTCCCAAATTTCTTCAGTATGTTCAAAAAAAGGAGTTATTATAGATATGCCTGCACTATTAACCCAAATATCAACTAATCCAAACTCCTTCTTAACTAAATTACCTACTTCTTTGATGTTCTCCATATTTGTAACATCTAATCTATAGGCTTTAGCAATGCCATCGTTTTCCTTAATAGCATTAGCTACTCTCTCTGCTCCTTCTATATTTACATCTGTTACAGCTACTTTTGCCCCTTGTTTAGCTAATTCTAAACATATACCTTCTCCTATACCGCTGCCGCCACCTGTGATTACAGCTACTTTATCTTTTAGTCTCATTTTTTTACCTCCTTACGACGTCACTATGTCGTGATGTCTATTTTTATTATATTATATCTAGATTTTTTGTCAAGACTTTTATACATAAAAAAACCTTTACTATAAAGTAAAGGCAGTAAAGACTTCTATCATAAACATATTAACTTTTATATTTCAGAATTGCACTAAATCTAGTCATATCTCCTCTATCTCTGGAAATAGAGTACTCAAAAGGCTCATCTAAATCATTATATGTTATAGTTTTAACTAATTGTATAGCTGTTCCTTCTTTTATCTTTAAAAGTTCAGCATCGTTTTTACTTGCATTTATTGCTCTAAAAGTTTTTTTAGCATAATTTATTATTACATTATAATCTTTTTTTAATGTGGCAAATAAGGATACTTCTGAAAAATTATACTTACCTAAATCTGGTGCTATATCATAGGGAACATAGGTATCTACTAATACCGATGGCTCATCTTCTAAATACCTAAGTCTAATTAATCTATAAAACTTATCATATTTATCTCCAAATATGTTGCTTAGTTCTCCATTTAAGTCTACTATATTCACATTTAACTCTTCTGTTCTAGTTTCTAGCCCTTGCCTAAGAGCCTCATCTTCAAAACTTCTTAATTCTTCCAATTCCCAAATGTTGTATTTTTTCTGCTTCTTAACGAAAGTTCCTACTCCACGTTTAATTTCCAAGTAACCTTCTCTTACCAATATATCCACTGCCTGTCTTACAGTTGTTCTACTGACATCAAATAAATTCATCAGTTCTTTTTCAGAAGGCAATTTATATCCAGCTTCATATTCTCCACTATTAATCCTAGCTATAATATCACTTTTTAATTGAGAATATAAAGGAATTTCTGAGTTTTTATCTAAACTATATTCTCTAGGCATTTCTTCACCCCACTTTTATATACGACATCACTATGTCTATTATATATATAATAGTACTAAATAAAGATTAATTTGTCCAAAATATTAGATTTTAAACAGATGTATTTGACTCAAAAAGTTAAATAAAGTTTTATTGGTTAGTATATTGTTCTTGTAGTTATTATAGTAATATATTCTTTAATAATATATACAAAAAATATACAGATTCATCGTATTGATTATAATATAGACTGTCTCAAAATATTAAGACAGTCTATATTACCTATTAATATTAAATTAAAAAGTTGTTTTCATTTTCTTCCTATATACCTGCATACCTTTCTGGAATATTCTATATAATCATCACCAAATACTGTTGGCAAGAACCTTTCCTCTTGTAAGATCTGTAGATGCAACATAAGAATTGAAAGTATTGTAAAGAAAAAAAGTATCCAATTAAAAAATGCACACAATATACCTATATAAACTAAATCAAATCCTAAAAATGCAGGATTTCTACTTAAGCTGTATATTCCTTGAGTTACAATTGTGGTCTTATCATTTTCTGGAATTCCTGCCCTCCAGCTATCTTCCATTGTAAATACAGCTAGTCCAAAAATTATAACTCCTATTATCCCAAAGCATATTCCAATAATCCTAATCCCATTTGGCATATTTGTAGTATTCATAAGTATACTTATGATTTCAATAATTACAATACTATATGTTGCAATCTTCATGAAAATTTCAACCAGCATTAACTTCCTTTCTTTTTTCCCTCTAGCAATTTGGTCTGTCTGAATACCCCTTTTTCTCTGACTTATCATTTTCCCAATATAAATGGCATAAAAGCTTACTAAAATTATAATTGCAGCACTTTGAAATACCATAGCTCCCTCCAAATTTTATATGATTTTTTATCTTTTAATATGCTCTTATTATACTACCTATATTAATAGTATAGGAAATCTTATTATTAATTCAAATTAACTTTATATTTTAGCTATTTATTTATGCTTTTCCTATTTTTAATTGTATAAAAAAAGCTATATCAAGTTTTTATTTTAATACATCTTTTTCTTGTTTATTTATATTAAATTTTAAAACTATTAACTGCCTCTTTTAGATTCCCAGATATATTATTCAAATCAGTTGATAAGTCTAACACTCCTTTTGTCATATTAGTTTGTTCTTCAGCATAAACCGTTGCTTCTTAGGTAATAGCAGAAGTTTTCTCTACTCCTTCTACTATTTCACTCATGGATGTTATTATCTTATCCTTAGCTTTATATAATTTTTCAGACACATCTAAAACTGATATTATATTATCTGATAATTTTACTAAAAGACTTACAATAACTTCAACTTAAACTTTGATATTTTTTAACGATCTTGTTTTGAACTAATACAAAATAATAGCGAGTACTCACTTTTGTGAATTTAACTTCACTCTCCATAATACATACCGACTATTTTCAGCTATACCTCACTTTTTTTGATATCATATTAAACAGATACAGTTATCCAAACCATACTGTATTTTCATTAATTGTAGAAAGATACAGAGTCATCAAGATTTTAATTTAATGACTTTGTATTTTTCTACTCTAAATTTTTCATCTTATGAATTTAAGTCTATTATCCTGTTTAAATGCTTTTCTTGAAGGATTTCCTTCAACTCTCAAAACTGTACCCTCGGTTAAATCATATATTGACGACCAAACGGTATCGAGCCCTTTCTTACGGTCATATTGACACATGAATCCCATCTGTCCAGACAAAAGATTTCTTGCAAAATCTAAAGAATAATCTTTGTTGTTTGCAAATGCCTTTACTAATGTTTCATATCTTTCATGAGAATGTGCGTCATCAACACCTTCAACTTGATATTTTCCCATTTCCTCGGATACAAAATGATTAGTTGTAAAAACATAGTTTTTTCCTTGTTTTGGAGCTAAGACAACAACCCTATGGCAATTACATTCAACAACTACAATATTTCCAGCTTTGTCTGCCAATGTAATGGTTTGTGGTGAAGCAATAGGAAGTTTTTTCAATACTCGAATAGCTTCCTCTGTGGTTTTACATTTCTCTAAAATATATCTAACAAGCATTCCCGCATTAAATCCGGGCTTTATTTCTATGGGATAAATAAAAGTCAGACCAACTGCCAGTCCATATTCATTGATGCCATCTTCCATTTCCGTCCATGCAGTTGTATTTCCAATAAATGAATAAGCCCCTTTAAGCCTATAATAAGCACTATCACATAATTTTTCTATACTCACAATAAAATCACTATTTCGAGCAAAGACGGTTTTTCCCTTATAAGAAAAGGCTAAACAGGAACATTTATTATGGAATACGAAACAATACATAGTAAAAAGAAAGCTTGCTATATCCATATAATCAATTTGTAATCCATCTGCCATACCCCTTATCTCTTCAACTATTTCCGGATAGAATTTCTCATAAATTGGTAGACACTTTAACGCAAATTCTTTTCTTTCATCATTTATAGCTATGTTGTTCATAGGATTAATTCCTTTTTTATATAGTATATTTCCATAATGCAGTCCTGCTTCATAATGGCTGTCTTTCCATCTTGAATGATACATATTTTCACTCTCCTATTTTTATTTTAGGAGTCGACGTCAACCCATACCATAAGCCTAATTGAATAAAATTTTTATGTCAAGAACTATATTAATATTGAGTTATTTCAATAGATTAAAAAATCAACATTTCCTAAAAGAGGCCTCATAATAATGAGGATAAACTTGGTATAATATTTCATAATCTTTACAAATGCTTATATAGGTTTTGTTCCATAAATATTTTTTATAAATTGGTTTTTAATTTTATCAAAAATGGAGAAACTCTAATTATAAATAATAAGTTGAAATGTGAATTATTTTGTGCTAATATGAATCTATATTTAAGTTGTTCAAATGATTCTAGAAGATTATAAGGCGAAAATGAATGTCTTGATTTATTAGATTCAAGATATTTTTTTATCTTAATATAAGCAAGCTGAAATCTAGATAACTTTAAAGACAATAATCTTAAAATAAGGGCTATAGCCTTAACTATCATGTTAATTTTCATTTTAACCTATTAGGTTGTCTTATGGAAATTACTTTAAGGGAGGAACATTAAATTGCAAAGAAGTTGTAAAACTATCTTTAAATATACATTGAGTTTAGTTTTAGCGGTATGTTTAGTTTTAGGTATACCAATTTCTAAATCGGAAGCCACTTCCAATGGAATCGAAGACAAAAAAGCCATTATATTAGTATTAGATGAGGTAAGTTTAGAGGAATTACTTAATAGCAATACTCCAAATATGGAAATGCTATTAGAAAGCGGAGCTATAGCCCTTATGAATACGCGAGCAAAGTCCAGTTTAGCCAATAGAGGAAGTGTCTATCTTAGCTTGGGTATGGGTGTAAGAACGTTAGCATCAACTCAAGGTGGATTAGCTTTCGGAAGGAACGAATTTTATCCACTATTAGACTATAACTCAGTATCCGAAGATATCAAAGCAAGTGATCTTTATAGATTATATACGGGCAAAACCCCTCCAGATGGTGAGATAATAAATGTTGCCATTGGAGATATTGAAAGAACGGCTTTAGATGTCACCCCTAACAATCAAGTTGGACTTCTAGGGAAAATTGCTAAGGAAAAAGGTATTGTAGTTGGGATTGCAGGAAATAGTGATTTGAATACACCAGCTAGAGAAGTCACCATGTTAGCTATGGATGAAAATGGTGTAATTCCTTTTGGTTCTATAGGCTCCAATTTATTAACTGCTGATCCTAATGTTTTAGGGGGAATCAAGTTAGATCAAAAAAGATTATTAGAAGAAGTAGACCGTATTTTACCCAATGTAGATATGCTATTTATAGATTATGGAGATACTGGAAGGATACAAAGAACAGACCGATTGACTACAGACCTTATCAGGGAAGAACAGAAAATTAACGCTATTGAGAGAGCTGATTCATTCCTTGGTGAAGTTATTAAAAAAGTTGACCTGGAAAAAACCTTATTTATGGTTATAGCTCCTAATCCTTCAAGGGAAATGGTAAATCAAGGCAACTTTGGATTGACTCCTGTAATTATGTCGGGTACTAATACAGAAAAGGGGCTCTTAATCTCAAGTACAACTCGTAGGGAAGGATTGGTTACCAATTTCGATTTTGCACCTACTATCCTTAATTTTTTTGGAATTACTGAACCTAAAAGCTTTATTGGGGAACCAATGCAAATAATAAGCAATGAGAATCCTACACAGGTTCTACTTGATAATCAAGCAAAATTTTTATATTTAAGGAAATATCGCAGTATTTTTCATTGGACTTTTATTGTTTTAGTAGGTATAGCATTAGTTGGATTTTATTTACCTAGGTTTACAAAATGGAATGGAATTCCTAAAAAAATTCTTAACTATTTAAGTTTGACAGTAATGGCGGTACCTTTAACGATGATGACAGTTTCACTATTTGGCTATAAATCCATAATCTTCGATCTTTTCTATGTATTTGGCGGTGCTTTTATTATAGCCTATATTTTAAATAAACTATTTAGTGAAAAATTAATGACCATGACCGTCTTAGGATTTGCAACTAGTATATTGCTCTTAATAGACATTTATTTTATAGAAAAATTGATGATTATTTCTCCATTAGGATCTGATGCCATAGCAGGCGGTAGGTTCTATGGAATAGGTAATGATTATATGGGTATATTGTTAGGTTCTACTTTATTAGCTATTTTTTCATTATTTCATCTATATAAAATTAACAAGCCTATTATGGCCATATTTACAGCTATTTATATGTCTTTGGTAATAGTAGCCCTCAGTCCTTTTTTCGGCGCTAATATGGGGGGAACGCTATCAGCCATGTTGATTACTTTACTAGCTCTAATGACAATCTTCGATAAGAAAATTTCCTTTAAAAAGCTAATGATTATAGGCATTGGAGTCGTTATAGGAATTATGGGAGTGGCTGCATTAGATGCACTATTTAATCCAAACCCTACTCATGCAGGGAAGGCATTGGAATCTTTAGTAACAGGCGGTTGGAGTAAATTATTTGAAATAATTGGTTCCAAATTAGGTCAACTCTTTTGGAATTTAATCCATGCTTCTTGGAATATAATTTTATTTTTACAAGTTTTATTAATGGTTTTATTATATAGACGTAAAAATGAATTTTTAACAAAAGCCCATGAAAGCTATCCGAATTTGTTTAAAGGGTTTATCGTAATCTTATTTGGTGGATTGGCTATCTTTCTCTTTAATGATACGGGTACGATAGCAGCAGCTTTAATACTAAGCTATTTATTTATACCTTTAGGAATGTTGATAAATGATGCACAATAATATCGTATAAAATAAAGGGAAGTCGAAATATATCTATAACTTTTGTTAATATTTCGACCTCCCTTTAAATTTTTTAATTCTATATGGTTTTTCCCATAACAAAACTGGTTAACTTGTTGTTCCTTTATCATCTTATACCAAACTTCTTAAGAAAATGCTTTGCAATAGTAGTATTATCAATATCTCCATTTTAAAAGTATTCATCTTTTTCTCTTTATAATCCTCAAAACATACTTTTTGAACCGATTTTTGTCTATTTTCATTTTAAGTTTACTACATATCTCTTATATAAATTTATTCATTGAAATTATGCATATTAATTCTTGACATAATAATAGAATCTACATATACTCCTTTTCCCAAGTATTTATCAAACTTTAAAAATCCTTCTTGTTTAAATCCAAACTTTTGGTATAATTTTATAGCCTTTTCATTATTGGAATCTACCTCAAGACAAATTTTTAAGAAATTATTACTGTCTGCCCAATTTATCATCGTTTCTATTAATTTACTTCCTATACCATAATTCCAGAATTTCTTTAATATTGATATTCCAAACTGACCTCTATGTTGATATCTTTTTAAAGGACTAGTGGAAAAACCCAATGTTCCTACAATATCTCCATTAATCTTTGCAGTAAGAAAAATTTCCTTATCATTATTTATTTTACTTTCAATAAACTTTATTTCATCTTCTATACTCATATCAAATTCTCCAGGTTCTCTCATTAAAAATTCAGTTTCGTTTTCAACTTCTTTAATAAATGAAATTATTCTTTCTGCTTCTTCAATTTTAGCTGACTCAATTATTAATTCTCCTATGCTCAAAGTATATTTCGTTTGCAAAATTATAGCCATTTTATAATCCTCCTTATTATAAACATGATTACAATTCTTATATTTACTTCCCATATATATCCATACTATAAGCTTAACTTTATATTATCATACTAATTATGTATAAATTACAAGTAATTTCCACAGTGCACAGAACTCGAAGAAACAATTCATATAAACAATAGTCTGCTTTAAATATTTATAAACTTTTTTATAATCGTAATAATTCATAATAACATGAAAGCACATCATCTTCTTCAAATTCCTCAATCTTTTTAAATCCTGCATTTTCTAAGACAGCTATAGACCTTTTATTATCTTTATAAGTAAATGCACATAACTTATTAATGTCATATATTCCAAATACAAGTTGACAAAATTGTTCTATTGTATGTTTTCCAATTCCCTTGCCCCAATATGTTTTATCAAATATGACTATACTTATGAATGCTTGCTTCGCATCAACCTCATCTATCCCATAACACCAAATATCTCCTATATATTTACCATCTATACTAATAACTTTTCCAAAACTTCTTGAATTGGGTTTTAATGATTCTTCATACAATTTAATTGCATCATCTAATGTATTCCTGTTAAATGGAAACATCTTATCTATTTCTTGGTCCTGAGATTTTTCCCAAAAAACCTTTACATGTTCAAGTGTACGTGGTTTCAATAGTAGATTTTCCAAATCCATATACCCCCTTAAAATATGAATAACTTAAATTCACAATTTTTATGATTATAAACCAACCTCTAGATATAGAATATCATATATATTGTCAAAGAAAAATATATTTTGTTTAACGTAGCTCCTTTGATTTTACATGCTGCAAGTTATTTCTATATTTAAGAGGTGTAGTTCCAATAAGTCGTTTAAAAGCCATAGTATAATAATTTTGATTATTATATCCTACAGACAGTGCAACTTCCAATATGGATAAGTCCGTATGACATAATAACTTTTTACTATTTTCTATTCTAATTTCATTAACATAATTTGAATATGTTTTACCTGTTTCTTTCTTGAACAAGTTACAAAAATAGCATTTATTTAAACCTAAAAATTCCGATATTATATCTAAACTTAGGGGTTCCCTATAGTTTTTTTTAGTAAAATCTATGGCTTTCCGTACGTGAAAACTATATATTTTGTTATGGTTAATATTATTCGTACTCATAAAAATACCTTCCTTTCATCTAAATGATCTAAATATAGTTATAAAAAAGTAAATATAGTTAAGATTTGCAGTCCAATAGTTGCTAGAATGTTTATAATTGATAATGATTATCATTCTTAATTATATTAGTTATTATATCAATATTTATCAATATATTCAATCAATAAAGTTATCAAGGAGGCATTATGAAAAAAGGTTACTTAGTGTTGGTATTAATCCTCTTATCTATAGTTTCTATATTTATTGGAGTTAAGGAAATATCCCTTTCTGATATTCTTTATTTAAACTATGATAAAATCCAAATATTATTTTTAAGTAGATTTCCTCGACTTATCAGTATTATTGTGGCAGGAATGGGAATGAGCATAAGCGGTCTTATAATGCAGCAAATAACTCAAAATAAATTTGTATCTCCAACTACTGCTGCTACTATAGATTCTGCTAAACTTGGTATTTTAGTTTCTCTTATATTATTTTCCACTGTCAGTGTATTCACTAAGATGATAATCTCCTTCATCTTTGCATTATGCGGAAGCTTTTTATTCATGATAATTTTGAAGAAAATAAAATATAAAAATGCTGTTATTGTACCTTTATTAGGTATTATGCTCGGAAGTATAATCGATTCTATATCAACTTTTTTAGCATATAAATACGATCTTGTACAAAATATTTCCTCTTGGTTACAGGGAGATTTTTCTATGACTATTAAGGGAAGATATGAACTTTTATATATAAGCATTCCTCTTGTTTTTATTGCTTTTCTATATGCAAATAAATTTACTCTAGCAGGAATGGGTGAAGATTTTTCAATTAATCTAGGACTAGATTACAACAAAGTTGTAAGCATAGGTATTAGTATTGTAGCTTTAACAACTTCTGTAGTAGTAATTACTGTAGGAAAAATTCCATTTTTAGGGCTGATAATACCTAATATAGTTACTATGTATCAAGGAGATAATCTAAAGAAAAATATTATTCCAACGGCTTTATTTGGATCTGTATTCCTTCTCTTTTGTGATATATTAGGTAGAATAATAATCTATCCCTATGAAATAACTATTGGACTTACTGCTGGAATCTTAGGAAGTTTCATCTTTATTTATTTGCTTATTAGGAGGAATACATAATGAATTTTAAAAGAAAAATATACTTTCTTTCAATATTGCTTTTGATTCTGATTGCATTGTTTCTTGTTGTAGGATTGAATAATAAAAATTGGCAGTATGCTCTTTCTCGCCGCATACCAAAGATAATTGCCATTGTATTGACTGGAAGCTCTATAGCATTTTCCTCTATGATATTTCAAACTATAACTAACAACAATATACTGACCCCTAGCGTATTAGGTTTAGATTCCTTATATATATTTTTCCAAACTTTTATTGTATTTGTCTTTGGCTCAAGTAATCTTGCCAAAATAGGGAGTCATTTTAATTTCATATTGTCTGTAGGTTTTATGGTTATTTTCTCTATTATATTATTTAAAATCTTATTTAAGAAAGAGGGTACTGATATATTCTTCCTTCTACTTCTTGGATTAGTATGTGGAACTTTCTTTCAAAGCTTATCTTCCTTCATGCAGGCACTAATTGATCCAAGTGAATTTATGATTGTTCAAGATAAGATGTTTGCTAGCTTTAACAATATAAATACAAATATTCTATGGATTTCCTTAGGAGGAATACTTTTAGCAATAATATATACATTCAAAAATTTAAATGCTTTAGATGTTCTTTCCCTAGGTAGAGATAATGCTATTAATCTAGGTGTGGATTACGATAAGACTGTGAAAAAGATGCTTATAGTCATCTCTATATTGGTATCTATATCTACAGCTTTAGTTGGACCTATAACCTTTCTGGGATTATTGGTTGTGAATATTACTAGAGAATTTTTTAAGACTTATAAACACAGATATCTAATTATAGGTTCTATGTTAATTAGCTCTATTGCCCTTGTAGGAGGGCAGCTCTTTGCTGAAAGAGTAGCAAACTTTAGTATTCCTATATCGGTAATCATTAACTTCATCGGTGGTACTTATTTCATATATCTATTATTAAAGGAGAGTAAAATATGATAGAAATAAAAAATGTAGTTAAACAATATGGTAATAAAAACGTAGTAGATAATGTAAGTGTTAAAATTGAAAAAGGAAAAATTACCTCATTTATAGGACCAAATGGAGCAGGAAAAAGCACTTTATTATCTATAATTAGTCGAATAATAAGTAAAAATCAAGGAGAAGTATTTATTGACGGTAAAGAAATTAGTCAATGGAATAACGATGAACTTGCTAAAAAAGTTTCCATATTAAAACAAACTAACCATATTAATATAAGACTTACTGTTAGAGAGTTAGTTAGTTTTGGTCGTTTTCCCTATTCTAAAGGAAAATTGACTTCTGAAGACTGGAGATATGTTGATGATGCCTTAAATTACATGGCTCTCAATGATATTCAAGATAAATATCTAGATGAACTTAGCGGAGGTCAAAGACAAAGAGCTTATATAGCCATGGTAATAGCTCAAAATACAGAGTATATTCTTCTAGATGAACCTCTTAATAACCTAGATATGAAACATTCTGTAGATATTATGAAAATACTAAGACAGCTGGCAGATGACCTAGGTAAAACAGTTGTTATAGTTATACATGATATTAATTTTGCCTCATGCTATTCTGATTATATTATAGCTTTAAATGATGGCAAAATAGCTAAAGAGGGGGTGGTTAATGAGATTATAACTAAAAGTGTATTAGAAGAAATATATGATATGGAATTTAGTATCCAAAATATAGAAGACTACAGAATATGTGTCTATTATTAAATAATATTACGAGGTGAAAATATGAAAAAAACAAAAAGTTTATTTATTTTAGTATTAGTGCTTATTACTTCATTAGCTCTTACTGCGTGCAACTCTAAAAAAGATGCTGAGGATGTTGTAGTTGATTCTGGAGAAAATAAAAACACTGAAGAGCCATCAACTATAACTATTACCCATGAATTAGGAGAGGTAGTTATCGATAAAAATCCTAAAAAAGTAATTGTATTTGATTATGCTACTTTAGATTCTTTAGATAAACTTGGAGTAGAGATTATTGGACTTCCAAAATCTAATATTCCAACTTTTCTTGATAAATTTAATGATGAGAAATATGCAGATGTAGGAACGCTATTTGAACCTAATTTTGAAAAGATATTTGAACTTGAACCAGATGTAATCTTTGTATCTGCTAGACAAAGTGAAGTGTATGATGAACTTGCTAAAATAGCTCCCACTATATTTTTAAATATTGATGGTGCTAATTATATGGATTCATTTACTCATAATGTGAAACTTTTAGGTGAAATATTTGAAAAAGAAGAGACAGTAGAAAAAGAACTTGCTGCCATCAATGAATCTATTAAAAATTTGAATAAAGCTGTTACTGAGGATGAGAAAAATGCTCTAATAGTCATGGCCAATGATGGTGCCATAAGTGTTTATGGTGAAGGCTCTAGATTTGGTATTATACACGGGGAATTTGGGTTCGTACCTATAGATAAAGACATAAAAGTAAACAATCATGGTGATAAAGTTACTTTTGAATATATATTAGAAAAAGATCCTGAATATATTTTTGTTATCGATAGAGCTGCTACTACAGGTGGCAGTACATCAGCAGAGCAAGTTTTCGATAATGATATCATAAAACAAACAACAGCTTATAAAAATGATAAGATAGTATATCTTAGTTCACAAATTTGGTATGTAGCTTCTGGTGGGTTAACTGGAACAATGACGATGATAGAAGATATACAATCTGGATTATAAAATCCAATGTCTAGAATATAATTAACAAAAACTCATTTGGATAAAGCTTAAAATAGGCTTTATCCAAAATGAGTTTTTTTATAATCGATAATTCCCATACTATCAATATATTTCAAAGTTATCTTTTCATATCCTAATAAAAAATTCTATAAAGTAGATTTACAATTATAAAAATAAATAAAAAATGGGTAGCTGATATTAACTATGCCAACACCCTAAAAAATAAATAATACCAAAGCTACCCAAAATCCAATAAAAACTTAATTATAATAGCTATTTATTATATCTCTTTAATATTCCCTCTAATATACGAGCATGACGTCCTTCATCTTTAGCTGATTCATTGAAATAATCCCTTATAGATTCTAATCCTAATTTTTCTGCTTCATCTGCCGCTTCTTTTTTATTCTTATTTGCAAATACTTCCCCTTCTAACATTTGTCTTATATTTGCAAATATATCATCTTGAATCATTCCATTCATTTCAGCAAAATGAGAGGCATGTTCTGCTTCTTCCCAAGCTATAACTTTTAAAATTTCTGCAATTTCGCCATAACCTTGTCTTTGAGCTTGGCGAGCCATCGCTAAGTATATACCCGTTTCACTGGTTTCACCATTGAAATTTTGTTTTATAATCCTCTCTAGGGGAGTTCCTTTCCCCTCTCCTATTTTGTGTTCTGTTACTAATTCAATTTTATCCATTAAAATCCTCCTCTTTATTTATAATGACTTAAAGGTATCATATACCCTTTGAGCAATATCTTTGTTTTTAGATTGTAAATCAGATAAATATAAGAAATTGCTTCCATTATAATCTAAATGTTCCCCTATTAGAGCCACTTCTAAAGAACTTCTAAGAATATTTATAATGCAATCATCATCATGATACAATTGGCAACTCTTACATTGTTTAAGAACAAAAGCAATAGCTGAAATTATGGATTCTTCATCAAATATCTTTGTATCTTCAAAAGGAATGTTTTCCACTCCATTATCTATGAACTCATCTTGATTCTTTAGACAAGTCACTAAACATTGTTGACAATATCCTATAAAACATTCTTCCTTACAGCAAGTCCCACAATACTCCTCCGTTAAACAACATTTCCCCACTTCTCTTATAAGACCATTAAAATCTATATCTTTACCCATATATGTCACCCTTTCTGTATAATAAAATACCTATTATTTCAACCATAGGTCAAATAATATTCTACCATGTTTTATAGTTATATTGCCATATTTAACTATAATATAATTTATTATCTAGAATTTTTAGATATATAAGTATAGGGGACTTTTTTAATTTATATGCTTTTCCCTGCTGATTGTTATACTGAAAATTTTCCATTCCTAGAAATCAAGATACAGGATACCATCTATTCTTATACCCATATTCTATGAAATAAAAACCTATTGATAAAAAAACAAGTGTTTTTTAGGCTAGAAATTTGATTTCCCCACTTAGAAATAGCTTGTGTAGTTATCCTAAGGTATTGAGCTAATTCATCTTGAGTTACACCATTTTCTTTTCTTAAATGTCTGATCTTTTTTCTAATTTCCAATTGATTTATTAAATTCAATCCCTTATTTTTAGTTAATTCTTATTTATTATATTATAAGCTGAACTACATACTATTCCTATTGACTATTTGTCTACTATACTATCCAATTAGTTGAATTAATCGATTTAAGAAGTCTTAAAGAATGAAGGTTTCTACTCCAATCAAACCTTTTTATTTAGACTAACAACCTATTAATAATATTCTTGATTTTTTTCCTATGACCCAGTATGATGATAGTTGAAAACACTTTGAGCAGCAAAATATCTAAATATTAAAGTTCACAGTACAATTTTAAAAAAGGAGATAATTTCATGTTTAAAACAAAGAAAATAGTAATAATTTTACTAAGTATACTTTTAACAATTTCAATTACGGGATGTGGTACTCAAAAGCATCGTTTTGAGCCATTACATATAAGTATAGATGGTTTAGAGATTTTGCTTGGAGAATCAACATTACAAACTTTTATAGATGCAGGATATAAGGTAACATTAGATAAAAGCTTAAAACAAGATATCGCAGGAGAAACGATGCCAGCTATGTCTTACGATGTAGCCGCATATATAAGCAAAGATAATAACATAGTAGGTATGGTAAGCTTTCTAAACAATACAAAGGATACTATTCCTCTTGAAGAATGTATCGTTAATGAATATGAAATAAAATATAAAGATCCTTCAAGTAGTGCAAGTTATAATACAGACAATATTTTAATAGAGGGTATCGATATAAAAGGAATGCAGGTAGAAGATGTAGAAAAAGCATTCGAAGGGAAAATACAGGACCTTGAAGAATTTAAAGATGAAGATGGAATTGTTGCCACCATATCCTTTGAAATAAATAAAGTCTATATGAGTGTATCCTTTGATCATAAAACAAAGGAAGCAAGAACTACTAACGCAGAAGTTTTCTTATCATATTTTGAATAAATTTATAAAATAGTAAATTAATTAATATAATCTTTAGTTATTTTAAGCTCTCAAAATGATAGTTAAAGGAAGGATTTTATTGATGAAAGAATCAATAGAATCCTTCCTTTTTATGTGTTTTGTCTGGAATATAGTATTATATAGTTAATAAAAGTAAAATTTCCACATACTTTAAGGATATAAAAAGATGTTGCTTAAATTAGATAAATCATTGTTAAAAATGTTTTATATATAACACACAAGAATTATAAGATGATATTATCTATGTATTATCTTATCAAATTCAAATAAGCCCCTTTGATAAGATAATTTAACTTCTAAAAGTAAGTTTTCAAAAAAATCGATTGCTGAAGATTGTCTTTCCAATGCAATTTCCTTTCCTCTTGTAGTGTAAAAATTGTTATATACCTTTTCAAGTTTATACTTATATTCTTTAAAAAAAGATGGTCTTATATCGTTGCTACCATCAGAAATAGTTCCATCATCTAATAAAGTATATAGAGGCTCCGAGACTTGTCCATTATAAATCAGTGTGCGAGCTATACCAATGGTTCCCATCGCATCAATTTTATCAGCATCAAAAAGTATTTTTGATTCCAAAGTTTGTGGAGGATTATTTGAACGAAACCTATGGGTTAATATGCAATCTTTAACATGCTGTGCCTTTTCATCACTCCAATTACACTCAATTAAGAATTTATATGCTTTCTCACTGCCAACCTGTGCATGGCAAATTGAAGGCTGTTTGGATTGTTGTTTTCTACCGATATCATGTAACAAACAAGAGGCAATTAAAACATCATAGTCGACATCTTCTTCATGCTTAGCAATATCTAAAGCAACATATAGAACACGATAAATGTGCTCTTTATCATGGGCACTATCATTCATACATGATAGCATATACTGTTCTAATTCATAGTATGTTTGTTTATCCACCTTTTCACCTCCACTATTAATTATCCTTATTTCAACCTATAATTAAAAACTCTAACTTTTCATCTCTTACCCCTAACGCTAGAAACAAAACATATTTAAAAAGCAACTTCTGGATTTAGTCTTCTTTTACTTATGAACAGTACCACTATACGTTGCTATTAACCTATATTTTTATTCTAACGAAAGAGGCAATATTGAATAATTGCCATTTCTTATTATTTCATCAAATTTAAAGTTTACAGGTTCTTTAAAGAGTGGTCCATCATATACAAAGGTGTGGTATTCTCCTTCTTCTCCACAAATATCTGCACCTTCAGCTACAATTTCTGCCATAAGTTCTTTTGTTAAAGTCCTTCCTAGAAATCTTTCACTCAACCTAGATGAATCTACAATAGTTATGACAGCTTTAAAACCACTTTCTATAAATTCATAAACCAATTCTTCTCTACTTTCATTCCAAAGTGGAAATATACTTTCAATTCCAGCAGCTTTACAGCGAGAATCACACCAGTCATAATGATCTTGTATATCAATGTCACCAAAAACACAGGCATTGATATCATTAGATTTAAATTTTAACAAAGCCTTTTCAAAATCTTTAGCATAATCATCTTCGGGTCCCGTCTTTACAAGCTCTAAAGGAATATCTATAAGCTCGGAAACTTTATTTAAAACTTCTACTGGTACCCCATGAAACCATGAACGACCAGCACTTTCATTATAAGTAGTCAGTAAGATTACTGGCTCACAACCACTCTTTATAGCCCGATATAGTGCAAGTGTACCGTCCTTCCCTCCACTATAAGATGATACGAACCTTATCTCTTTATTCATACTCGATTCTCCTTACTTTTACTATTTTTATTTAGTTTCATAACAGTTTATATATCTACCTTGAAAATATAAAAAAGATACCCCTTCCTTGGTGGTAAAATATCTTCATAGGTAACTGACTTAAGACATAAATATACTTCCATGATAACAAATAATTTAATTCGCGTCATGTTTGATGATTTTATGAAAAGATTTTCCGCTTTTTTTAAATCTAGTGTAAATTCAGTATTTGGAATTACTAATTCCCCAATTTTAATTATCTCTGTATCCCCGTAATAAAAACTTCTTGATTATAGACATAGACGACATCTTAGTATACCAACGATGCTATAACCCCTACAGACAAGGTGATCATTCTTGCGTGTTCTTTTCACTTCGTTGACCTGTTGCTTTTTGCATGGTACAATATGCTCTTTAGCAGCATATACATCTACTGCGTTTAGGTTAGTTATATACATATAGCTTTAATAAATTTAGAGTTTTCAGATATCTGAAAACTGATTAGGATTATTTATATTTCGTACTGGAGGTATTGTTTTGATTAAATTTTCTTATCTTCCAAAATGTAAGTTCGAGAAATATTCCAATAAACTTTTTACAATACTTGATGACAATATGTCAAAAATTGCCCCAATAGGAAATACAAGAGAAGATGATTATACGACGTGGTATAAAGCGGTTAGTGAGGGATTTAAAAAATCAAATCATCATATCATCCTTATAATAGAAACTGATAGTGATAATGTTATAGGCTTTTTTCAATATTACACAAATGCTGATACATTTGTCATGGAAGAAATTCAAATAATTCCTAGTTATCAGGGTACAAACAATATCTTTAGAGATTTGTATGGATATGTTATTTCAAATCTTCATTTAAATGTTATTTTTGTTGAAGCATATGCACACAAGTTCAATCATAAATCTAACGGAATTCTAAATAAATTAGGATTAACGGTTATTGGTACAAATAAAGCTGGCAATCTTTTTCATTATTGTGGAAATTATCAAGATCTATTAAATTGGTACTCCACAAAATAAGCACTTTTTTGTATTGCCATCAAGTAAATATCTACTGCAAGCTAATAAGAGGAATCTGTACTGGACTATTTTAAAGGATAGCCTAGTACTTTTTTACCTTCAACCTGCATTGAAAAAGCGACCCCCAAAATCAACTCTGCTACTTAAAATTTTAACGTTCTCTAGTTTTTCTTTCGACTCATGAAGTCAAATAATGCCACAAGTCCACCAACTAAGATTCCAAAATAATAATCTATAAATCTCCAAAGTACCATTGCAAAAGTTAAAATATTCTTAGGAAAAATACTATTGTACAATACATAAAATCCACCTTCAGCAGCACCTACAGTACCAGGTGTAGGCATAAGAGAAACTGCCATATAATGCAATGATTGGATTGCAATAATATCTAAATAACGGATTTTAGTAAGCCCAAGTGATAAATATACAAAATAAGTTATTGAAAAATAAAATGTCAACTGAACAAAAGTAGCTATAATGAGCACTAAAGTAGTTATCTTATCTTTTTTTAAATTATTTACACTAATCTTATAATCTAAAAGATGCATATTCAATTTGTCTTCTGATTTCTCAATATCTTTTATAAGATTCAGTTTATTACCAAGTATAAATAGTTTAGAAAATATTTTTCTAATCAGTTTCTCATTATAAAAAAGCCCTAATATTAGTAGAACTATAATGAAATTAGATAAGCATCCTAACACTACAAATGGAAAAGAAAGCTTTGCTCTTTTTAATAAAAAGTTAAATTTAATACTAAACATAAATATTGAATAAAATGTGACTACAATTTGGTATATTAAAAGTTTAGTTATCATCAATGAAGAAGCAGCCCCCACTTGAACCCCTTCATTTACCAAGCAATATATTTGTGCAGGTTGTCCACCAGTAGCAAATGGTGTAATAGCACTATAGTATTGCCCAATCATAGCAAGTTTTATAGACGAATTAAAATGGCTCTCAATATTCAAAGTCTTTTTCATCTTATGAATTATATAAGCATCAGATAACCAAAACAATACCATAGACAAAAAGGCTAATACTAGAAAGAATTTATTTGTACCTGCTATTAGTTGCGGAAATTTAGAAAGATCATTGTTATGAACTAGTAGGCATATTGTCAATACTATTAAGCCTATCAATACAATATAATTTACTATCTTTTTCATATATTTGTACCTGCTTTCTCCATTTCCATACCTTCTTCTATGGTTTTAAAACAAAACCCTCTTTCTTTCAAAGTTGGTAAAATAATCTTCAAAGCTTCTATTGTATGTTTTGGAGCACCATTGTCCTCATCAAATTTATGATTGCTATCATGTAGAACTATTATACTTCCTTGGTGTACACTTTCAAGAATCCTATGAACTGTGCTATCTACTGTAGCATTGGGATCCCAATCTCTAGTGATTATGGACCAAAATATAGTCTGTAAGCCATTCTTCTTGGAATAATATTGAGTAAATAGATTGAATACACCCCATGGTGGTCTGAAATATTTTACCTCATGACCTAGCTTTTCAAGAACTAAAACAGAATTTTTAAGATCTCTATTCGTTTGCCATGGAGTAGATAGCCATGCACTTTTATGACTATATGAATGTATAGCTAATATATGTCCTTCTTCCGCTATTCTGTCAACTATATCTTTGTATTTTTCTGCCTTTTCTGCTACTACAAAAAATGTCGCTTTAACATCATATTTTTTAAGCAATTCCAATACTTCTAATGTATAGTTGGGATTGGGACCATCATCAAATGTTAGAAAAATACCACCCTCATTATTAAACTTTCTCTTTATAGAAGATGAACAATATCTATACCAAAAGCTAGGCAAGAAATCGTACAAAAATACTATAAAAACTAATAATACCAATATTTCATAAATTTTCACCAAACCATCCCCTACTAAAAATTCTTCATTAATTTAATAGATTCTTCAGCTAAGCTTTTCATATCTATATGACTTTTAAGCTCTTCCATTCTGTATTTATACTCAACAATTTTGTCTCTATTATTAAGGAATTCTGTAATAATACCCTGCAAATCATCCATATTAGCTGCAATTTCACCTATTGATTTTTCTAAAATAAACTGCACATTTTCCAGTTCTTGTCCTAGTTCTGACTTATATATAATGAGAGGTAAATCCGAAGCAATAGCTTCAAATACTGTAATTCCTCCTGCCTTAGTTATTAATAAATCTGATTGTAACATGATTTGAGCCACTTCATTAGTATATTTAAGAGGTACAATGTTTTCCAACCTCCACTCCGAAATAGAATTAAATAAATGACTGTTCCTTCCTGTTAACACTAGAGTTTTGAGATTACCTAAACTATTTAACCACTGATATAGTTCTTTTTCCTCTGGTATCAATCCCATACCCCCTCCCATGATCATTAAAATCACATCTTCTTTTGACAGTGAGAAATTAGATAGATCTTTTGAGCCTTTCAAAAATTCTTCTCTGATTGGAATACCTGTTACAACAATATTTTCCTCACCTATACCCATATTCAGCATACGATTTTTCACGTCTTCTGTAGCAACAAAGTATTTAGAACAATCTAAACTTATCCATTCCCAACCACTGACTACATCCGTAATACAAGTGATAAAAGGAATTGAAAGTCCATATATCCTCTTTATTTTAGAAATATATTGTGATACTACTGGAAATGTTGAAATAATAAGCTTGGGATCAATATCTAAAATATAATTATTCAACATAGACAAAATATACCTATTAGAAACAATACTGTTAGATCCTGATTTTTCATTATCCTTATAATGAAAATAATTATACAATCTTGGGTTTTTCCTAACTAAAATATTATAGCCTTTGTACATTATCTTTGACAGCCTAGGTACTAATACCTGAAAAATATCTATGATTTCTATATTTATTGATGCATTTGTTCTTTGTATATGTTCTTTAATCCCTAAAGATGCAGACAAATGTCCTGTACCAAAACCAGCTGTTAAAATCAATATATCTATTTTAGAATCCATTTCCAACAGCCATTTCATAATTATATTGTTCTATTAAATTCTCACCAAGATAAACAATATTATCAGGACAAAATCTATTGAACATACTATCCATGTTTTTCTTAATATATTTTAGTTCTTCAGGATTCTCCATTACAAATTCTATTAAATCTTTAATCCTATTTATTTTATCTACATAAATAGCCAACCCGTTTTCAGTCAGAAAATCTAAATTTTGCTTCTCATGACCTGGTATATAATAAGGTATAATCATAGGTAATCTCTTTGCTATTGCTTCTGAAACAGTTAATCCTCCCGGTTTTGTTATAATTATATCTGAGTTTTCCATAATATTTGGCATATTATTTGTAAAACCATAAAGTAAAATTTTGTTATCCCTTATTAAATCACAATACTCATTCTGTATATTTTCCCTCAATTCTTCATTCTTTCCACAAACTACTGAAATCTGATAGTTGCCTTTCATATCGACGATAGATTTCAATACCTTTGCCATATCTTTATGCCCTAAACTTCCTGCCATAAGTAAAATTTGAAATGGCTTTTTCTTGATTGGAATTGTCTTTTGGCTATTTAAAAATTCAGTTTTGATAGGTATTCCATATTGAAATATTTTATCTTTGGGTATAGCTTGTCCTTCCAATGTTTGAGCTATATGATCATTTCCAACAATATAAGCATCTACATTTTTATTTACATAAGTTTGATGAGCCTCATAGTCTGTCACTACAGAAATAAAAGGTATATCTATTAGACCCTTCTTCTTCAAATATCCTATTACACCTACTGCAAAACAATGAGTTGAAATGATTAAATCAGGTTTCTCTTTAAAAATTATATTATAAATATTATTCTTACAAACTTTTAAAAATAGTCTAGTAATTAATTTATTAGTCTTCTCTTTATTGCTAATATTGTATAGATCTCCATATATCTTAGGAAATTTATCAATTAAAATTTTATATGAATATGAAACCAAAATATCTAAACTCTTATTTGATTCTGATAGTGCATCAAACTTTTTTACTATAAAACCATGTTTAACAAACTGTTTCTCTAAACATGAAGCAACTTCATTATGTCCTCCACCTATGGAAGCTGTAAATATCAATACCTTTTTCATAAATCATCTTCCTTTGCCAATTTAATATTAGTATCTTAAAATCAACTCCATTACTTACAACGAAATATAAAAAAAAATTACTGCTTTATAATTTCATTTTTTATTTATAACCTCATTATAAAACTTCAATCTTTTTTTATCTTAATAGTTTCTTAAGAAATTATTAATTTTTATTAGAAAAAAATTTAAACTATGTTTATTACGTTCATATATATATTAAAAAAATAAGAGAAATCTTTAAATTGATTTCTCTTTCAAATTTACATTATATCTAACAAAATTGTCATCTAATTAATTATAAAACCAAATATTGATCATCAATAAATGTGTTGGCTACGGATGTTGTGTTGAGTTGTGTTCCAAAAATGACAACATGATATACCATAAGTAAATGAACCCTTTATTACTGTTACGTTAGCAAATGTCCTACGTAAATATATTTATGAACAATGTCTATTTAAAACACAGTCTTTCTTATAAGATATTCAGTCTAAAATTACCATAACTCTCAAATCATTCATCAATATTTTTTACTTAAATATGCTTTTTAGATTCTGTACTGCTGCTCTTATATCTGGCTGTGAAATAATAGCTGATACAACTGCAAGCCCATTGATATCTATACCTTGAAATTTTGGTATTGTAGTCTTATTAATTCCTCCGATTACCACAATAGGAAGGGGGATATTTTCCCTTATCTTTATAAGTTCATCAATAGATGTAAATCTTGCATCTGTTTTCGTGCCTGTACTAAACATTGCTCCAACTCCAAGATAATCTGCATCGTCTTTATAAGCCATTATTGCTTCTTCAAAATTAGATGCAGACACACCAAGGATTTTATTATCCCCTATCAGTTTCCTTGCAATTTTTGCTGGTATATCACTCTGACCAATGTGTACACCTGTAGCATCAACTGCTAGTGCTATATCAATTCGGTCATTAATAATTAAAGGAATATTGTATCTATCTGTAATCTCCTTTATCTTTATAGCTATTTCAAAGAATTCCAGAGATGAACAATTCTTTTCTCTTAATTGTACTACCGTACAACCACCTAAGATAGCTTGTTCCACAGCAGTTTCCAGTTTTTCTGTACTCATAATTTCTCTATCTGTTACAAGATAAAGTGTATAATCAATTTTTGGTTTCATCTATTTTCGCCCTTTCTAAAAAACATGTGCTATTCATATTCGATAAAGCATCAATAATACTAATGTGGAAGCTACCTGTTCCTATTATTCCTGTTTTTTCAAATGCAATCTCACCGGAAATTCCCATTGTAGCAATTCCTATAACTGTAGCCATATAATAATCATTTGTTACACTACAGAAACTACCTATAAGTGCAGAAGTCATACAGCCTGTGCCAGTTACTCTAGATAGAAGTTTATGACCATTGGCTATTTTGGCAACTCTAATCCCATCTGATATAATATCTACCTTTCCTGTAATTCCTACAACACAAGAGTATTTATTAGCTACTAATTTGGCAATAACCACTGCATCATTTTTTTCATCTACTTTTGCAGTATCAACTCCCTTTGTAGAAACCTTTAATCCTGCTAAAAAGGAAACCTCTGATAAATTCCCGCAAATTACATTTATTTTTACCTGTGAGAGAATTTCCTGTATTGTTTTATTTCGTAGTATGGAAGCACCTGCACCAACAGGATCTAGAATTACAGGGATATTAAGCTCATTAGCTCTTTTCCCTGCCATAATCATAGAAGTAATAGTCCGTTGGTTTAAGGTCCCTATATTAATCACAAGGGCAGAGGATATTGAAACAATTTCTTCTACTTCTTTAGCATCATCTGCCATAATAGGAGACGCCCCAATTGCTAGAATTGCATTTGCACAATCATTTACCGTTACATAATTAGTAATGTTATGAATTAATGGAGATTTTTCTCTAACTTCACAAAGTAAGTCCGTACAAGCATTAATTAAATTATTCATTAGCATTTCCAACCTTTCTTTTATTTATAGTAAAACATACAGCACTCATCATCCCCATTACAGGTAGTGTAATTCCAATTATGAAGTTATAAGACATAAGCAAACGATAAACTATAAATCCTATGACCCACAAAATCATGTTTTTAACAATATGAGAATGGCTAGGATTTATATCTGTTTTATGAAACAAAAAATAGTCTACAAACAAGATGGCAAATAAGGGCGCGAATATAGAACCAATAAGATATAAAAAATTCTCATATTGACTGATAGGAACAAACATAGCAAGTAATACACCTATAACACATGCAATGACAGCGGCAAACTTTTCATTCACTTTCTTATTTAAATTGGCTGCACTTACTCCTGCTGAATAAACATCAAGAAATGTAGTGGTAACCGTAGAGAATAGAACAATTACTAGAGCGATCAAACCAAGTCCTGCAGACATTAGTATACTTGTAATATCCGATGTCCCAGTATAAATTGCCGCACCAAGTCCAATTATAAACATTATCGTACTACTAATAAAATAGCTTATAACACTCCACAAAGTACCTGTGATTTTTTTGTCCAACCTTCTTGTATAATCAGAAATAAGAGGCAGCCAAGAAAGGCACATAGCTACATTCAGTTCAACTGCTGTACCAAAACTCATGGTTTCTTCTACGGCAACTGCTATATCAGTATTTTTAAAAACTGTAAAGCCAAGGATAAGTGTAAATATGAATAAGACTGACATTACCACAGTGTTTAATTTTGATAGGCTTTTAATACTGATTACCACCCAAATACAAATAAGCAAACCAATAACTATGCACCATAACTTTTCATTCTGGTAGCTCCAAAGATGAATTGTAATTCCATCAAGTGCCTTTGCTCCGTTAATAATCATAATTGCAGTCCAACCAATAAGCTGTAATATGTTAACCAACGAAAACCCAAATGAACCATATTTTCCAAAAGAAATATGAACAGATTCAGCAGAAGAAAGACCACTTTTCGCCCCGATGAGTCCTGCTGGAAAAAGAATAGCTCCTCCGATTACATGTCCAAGAATAATTGCCCAAATACCCTGAATCAATCCCAAAGGAGCAAGTAAAGCCCCTGTCATAATTTCAGCAATTGATACTGCAGCACCAAACCATAATAATATTTGACTAAAAGTAGATACCCTTTGATTTTCTTCTTTCATTATAAATCCCCTTCACTTTTCTTAACATTTAAACCATTCTTATATAAATCATAAAAATGATGTGTTGGTCCATTACCTTTACCTATATTTAATGAATGCTCAATTGCTGTTGTAATATATTTCTTAGCCTTATCTACAGCAATAGACATAGTCATACCAAGGGCAAGATTAGAAGCAATAGCCGAAGAGAAAGTACATCCTGTCCCATGAGTATTTTTTGTATTTATACGCTGGGTTTCAAAATAATAAAACTCTTTACCATCATATAGAATATCCAGTGCCTCCCCAATAGCATGACCACCTTTGACAAGAACGTTTTTGCACCCTATATCATAAATAAGCTTTGCTGCTGTCTTCATATCTTCCGTACTGCTTATCTTAATATTTGATATCTTTTCAGCCTCTGGAATATTGGGTGTAAGTAAGTCGGCATAGGGTAGTACAATTTTGATTAACGTGTCTATGGAATTAGGATTCATAAGAGGGCAACCATTTTTTGCATACATGACAGGATCAATTACAACATTGTATGGTTTATATTGCTCCAATTTTTTTACTACTGCTTCCATACAAGATTGTGTAGACAGCATACCAATTTTAACGGCATCAACTTCCATATCTTCAAATACGGCATCAATCTGCTTCTCAATCATATCTGGGGTAATATCCTGTATATCGATAACACGGCTTGTATTTTCTGCTACTACTGAAACAATCACACTCATTCCAAACACTCCATGTGCAGAAAATGTCTTTAAATCAGCTTGTATTCCAGCACCTCCACTGCAATCTGATCCAGCAATACTAAGTACCTTTTTCATTGAAACTCCTCCTTTTTTCCTTTATATAATAAATTAGGGTACTTCTCTATACGGAGAAGCACCCTAATCATATACAAATTTCGTATGTGATTTGCTTCCCTACGTTGGTATTAACCAACAGGTTCAAAGGGTCAGGTTTTACCTTCTCAACTATTCATAGTCCCCCCGCAAATGTTAATTATATTCATTTTTATACTTAATAATCTTATATTAAATAATAAAAGGTGCTTCTCTATACGGAGAAGCACCTTAATCATATACAAATTTCGTATGTGATTTGCTTCCCTACGTCGGTATTAACCAACAGGTTCAAAGGGTCAGGTTTTACCTTCTCAACTACTATGTAGTCCCCCCGCAAATATTAACAATATTGATTATATCCCATAGTAACAATGTAGTCAAGTTACAAAAGAAGTTTTAGCTGACTATGCTATGCATAGCGAACTGCAATGGACAAATATATAGTTCATCTTAAAAAATGTAAGCACAAGAAATTTTCTTGTGCTTAAGCGGCTAATAGCTTATTTTAGCTATATAAACTTTCCATTGTAATAAAGAGGATCTCTTATGACATTTTAAAAGTAATTTCATATTTTACACTTTCATAACTCAAATTTTCTTGTATCATCTATAATTTACTCAAAAACAGTTATTAAAAAACGATTTAGCCCATCTTTCGCCTTTGTCACTGTAATACGTCACAAAATTATACTTCCCACATGCCTTGAAAAGATGTAGTATTAATATGGTGCGGAACATATTTAGAAGTCGATTCGCTATCGAGCGAACAAATCGTTATCTTTATCTGAATTCCAAACATACTCTATGGCATTTGCAGTTTCATCCGCAATTTCTTTTCCAAACCTATCATTAATGAATCCAAGAGACATATCCATCCCCGCTGATACGCCAGATGAAGTATAGAATTTTCCATCTACAACCCATCTCCCGCCAGTAATCCAGCCTATGTTTGAGTTTACAGACTTTACCCAATCGAATGCTCTTTTATTTGAAGTTGCCCTTCGCCCGTCTAATAACCCGGTTTTTGCCAAAAGGGCAGAACCTGTACATACTGTGAGACAATATGTTGACTGAGAAGCAATCTGGTTGAGCATATGAATAAAATTATGATCATTGACGAGAAGTCTAGTGCCCTGACCGCCAGGAATCAATAAAACACCAGAATAATCTACTTCGTTTACAGGCTCAGTAAAAATATCTGTTCCTTGTTTACTTTGGATAATACCGCCGTTTACGGAAATAAATCGCAAATGGTATTCATCAATATGTCCTAAAATTTCCACTGATCCAAACACATCCAGCGTTTCAAAATTTGGGAATAGCAAAATATTTATTCCTTAGCCTTAGTGGACTTATCAATCTATCTAGTTTTTATTTACATATAATACATTTCACTCAAAGAAGAATTATAATTCTTTTTATTTCATAAGGATTTAATTCTCCTGTAAACCCATTAGGTTTTAATAAAAACTCTCTATTTTGAAACAATATATACAACATTTTCTATTACTTCATAAAAGCTATTATCTCATAGAAAATATTTATTGTTAATATAGGCTAGAATTGACACCTGCCTTATTACAACATGGATGATAATACATCAGCCTTGGATAATATACCCTTTAGGCTTCCATCATTATCTATTACAGCTATAGGATATCTAGTCTCTACAGCCATAGGGATTATATCATGTAATAATGTATCTGGTACTGTGGTCATTATATTTTCTATAATTACATCTGATAATGATAACCTTTCATTTCTAGCTCGTACAGCATCATCAATTGTAACTATTCCTAATAATTTCATCTTATCTCCAACAACATAAGCACTAGAAACCTTATTGGTTCTCATGATATTTATAGCATAATTTAGACTATCTGTTCTACGAACAATACTATTTGGAGTAGCCATTACATTTTTAACACTAATTACCTGAGTTTTATCTGCATCATTTATAAATTGTCTTACATAATCATTTGCTGGATGCTCAGATATCATCTCTGGAGTATCAAGTTGAATCAATTCTCCATCACGCATTATTGCTACCCTATCACCTAATTTAAAGGCTTCATTAATATCGTGCGTTATAAATATTATGGTCTTATCTAACTTCTTTTGAATAGATAAAAGTTCAAACTGCATATCCTTTCTAACTAAAGGATCTAACGCAGAAAATGGTTCATCCATTAAGAGTATATCAGGATCATTAGCTAGAGCCCTTGCCAATCCTACTCTTTGTTTCATACCTCCTGAGAGGCTTGATATAGGTTCATTCTCCAAACCTTCCAAGCATACCATAGAAATCATTTCTTTTGCTTTAGCTTGACGTTCATCTTTGGATACTCCCTTAATTTCAAGACCATATTCTACATTCCCTAAAACATCCCTGTGAGACATAAGTCCAAAGTTTTGAAATACCATAGCGATATTATTTCTTCTATATTCATTTAATTCCTTTTTATTAAATTTACTTATATCCTTATCACTAAATAAGATTTCTCCTGAACTAGGTTTATTTAACATATTAAAACATCTAACTAATGTTGATTTACCAGAGCCTGATAAACCTATTATTACAAATATCTCTCCTTTTTTTACATTCAAGGTTACATCCCAAAGTGCCACAGTTACCCCAGTTTTTTTATAGACCTCATCCTTAGATGCTCCTGATCTTTTCATTTTAAATGCTCTACTTTTTTCTACACCATATAATTTACTCAAGTTTTTAATGCGTAAAATATTATTATTCTTCATCTAGGCTTACCTCCCTACCATTGATAAAGCCTTGGGTTATTCTATCTAATAAGACTGCAATAATTACAACCGCAGTACCGGATACTAGTCCTCTACCTATTTCTACTCGGTTAACACTTATTAGAACTTCCATACCTAGACCAGTAGCTCCAATCATGGAAGTTGTAACAACCATGGACATGGCCATCATAAGGGTTTGGTTTACTCCAGTCATTATTGTTGGTAAAGCTTGTGGTATTTGTACCTTTATTAGGGATTGTAATCTAGTGGAACCAAAGGATAAGGATGCTTCTACTACTTCCTTGTCAATTTGTCTAATTCCATGACTTGTAAGTCTAATAATTGGTACTATAGCATAAATTGTTGTTGCTATTACCGCAGGCGGTTTACCTAAACCAAAGAATAATAAAGCTGGAATTAGATATACAAATACTGGCATTGTCTGCATTGTGTCTAATACTGGTCGAATTATTCGATTTGCCCTTTCACTGGTTGAAATGATTATTCCTAATGGAAAGCCTAGTGACAATGAAATTATAACTGAAGCTATAACTATAGATAATGTTTCATTCATAAAATTCCACAGCCCTAAAGCTCCTATAAGAGATAGTAAACCTGTATATAGTATTCCTTTCCCAATCTTTCTACTCGTTTTCCAACCTGCTAAGAATACTAATATTAAGGATATAAACCAAGGTATGCAATCTAACACCTTATAGATTGCATTTACTAAATTACCTAAGAATAATCTTATTTTACTAAAAAACGAATCATATCTTACACTAAAATTTCTAACTGAAGTATCTATGTCATTAACATTTAAAGGTATCTTAAATGGAAAATCTGTTAGCCAATTTGATGTTTTGACCTTTTGATTTGTACTTAAATAGGCTCTAATCTTTTGTGCATCACTTGGACTTAGCCACTGGTCTATCAATTCATCATGCTGCTTTAAAAACCATTTTGCTGTTTCTATATAATTATCACCAGTTTCTTGCATATGTGCTAGAGCCTCTGAGGTTAAAGCACTGGAAGTCTTATACTTCGTAAGGAATTCAATCATCTCAGGATTTTGTTCATAAAATCTATTACTTACTCCTATATTTACTTTTACAGAAGGTAGTTCAGTTTTCCCTTCTATATATGTGTTAACATCAAAGGGTTTATCTTTCAATAATACAAAATCATATTTACCCATGAGCCAAGTTGGTTCCCAATAATATGCAACTATTGGTTCACCCTTTTCGTAAGCTGAAGTTAAAGCTGACGATATAGCTGCATCTGAACCTGGCCTAAAATACACAAAGTTTTCGTCTAGATTATAATGTAGATATTTATTATGGATAATCTCATCAACTTCCCAACCGGGAATTGCACCATAAACTCTACCCATACCCTTTATTTCTGCATCAGGAAATAAATCGGGATATTTCTTTAAATCCCATACATATTTTAAATCAGGAGCCATTGGCTTAATTCCTCTTTCAGCATCCCCTTCAATTACATATCTTGGAACATAAAAGCCTTGATCATTATCATCAAAATTTACTCCTAAATCTTTAAATTTGCCTTCATTTAAATCCTTCTCATAAGTGACTAGGTTGTCTGTCCACTCTTCCATATGGACATCTATTTCACCTTTAAGTAATCCTTCGTGTAATACAGTAGTCGATCCAGGAATTTCTCTCCATTTGTACCCAAAGATTTGTTCTGCTATCAGTCCTGCTACTGCATTGTGGAACTTCACACTATCCCAACCAACGTCTGCAAAGGCTATTTCCTTTGTTGTTACTTTTTCTGAATAGACAACAGTAGATGTAATTACTAATATGAATAATAGAATTATACTGAAAAACTTTCTCACAATTCAACACCTTCCCCTTTTTTATAATTGAAAAATCAATTAAGGGAATAATTAAGCTCATAAATATTATAAAACAACAAGGTTCCTAAGAACCATTAACAATCTTTGATTTCGCTAATGAGTTAGTTCTTATTATGTGAACTTAATTTTAGGTACAAAAAAGAACCATGGAGTTCCATAGTTCTAATAAGCAGAACATTACTCCCCTTTATACGCTTACGAGGTTAGCTGTCGGGTTAGGGCTAAAGGGTTCTACCCCTCCAAAAATGGATACACCCCCGAAGATTGGGTCCCCCGCTTCATTTAAGAATTCAGCGATATGATTTATTTTTCAATTGTAAATATTAAGTTCGATTATAGCATATACTGATAATTTATGCAAATTAGGTTTATTATATTATCTATAGTAGAGGCTATCATTTATATTCTTTTTTAACAACAAATATGCTGGGTTTCTCAACTAATAACTTGATTTTCTCCAATGATTTTATAGTTATATCCTCCAAACCATATTATAAGTCTGTTTCCTAAACAACGCAATAGACTCACAATGCCTTGAGAGTACAACAATGATTTGGTGAATATCTAGTACCCCTTGGTGGTAAAATCTTTTCATGGTCTAATCCCAATACTAAATAGCTCCATATAGTATCCCATTATTTGAAGAAATAATAGGATATTTATTCGTCCAAATGCTATTTCTTTTGTATATGTATTTCTCAAACCAGTGTACATCTCATCTGTAAATCTACAAATCTAAATAAAATTATTTAGCAAGATTAGATAATTCATATTATCCTCATTCCACTTTGTACCATAAATTATTCCACTTTTGTGTTCATCTATAGGATATTATTCAACCATTCACTTATCAACCTACTTTTCCCATTTTTCCAATGTCATCTATATTTTTGACCCAATATTTGTCCTTCAGCCACTATATGTTGTTGTCATATCCTATTTTTCTATTTACCACCACAATACGTCATCAAAATTATACTCTCAGCCATAAAATATTTCCAATCCTACTTCACAAACAGTGTGATGGTTTTAACGTGATTAGTTCAAAATCAATTCTTTCAAAACCATGTCTTGATAATACATTAAATAGATAAAGGGAATCGTAACATGTTCTATTTATCCTATTGCTTCAATACTGTCCCGGTTCATTACTTTATATTAAGCTTTCCCATGCAAAAATTCCCAATTTTACTTTCAAGGGAAATAAAAAACAGCAATATTTAATTAAAAAATTTCCAAACCCTTTAACCTTCTTTGCTTTATTAAAAGTGAAGTTTATATACTCTTCAAAATTATCTATCAAAGGTAGTACTTTATGAATAAGGCCATTAAAAAGTCACCTGTTCTCATAGTAAACTCAATACAAGAACAGGTGATTCAAAAACTACGCTAAGGATAAACCTCCGTCAATGACTAATGCTTGTCCCGTAAAATATGAAGATTCATCACTTGCTAAGAAAAGAATTCCGTTTGCAATTTCTTCTGGTTGTGCCCCACGTCCCATAGGAACACCTGGCAATACGGCTTTATCAAAATCATTACCTGGTTCAACCATTTCAGAATAAGTTAAGCCTGGGCATACAGCGTTAAAACGAATGCCATCTTTCGCATAAGTTTTAGCTAATGTACGGGTAATATGGATGGTTGCAGCCTTAGATGCTGAGTAAGGAATATTCATCGGCATCGTTACGATACCACCAACTGATGCTGTATTAATTACAGAACCCTTGCCTTGTTTTAGCATAACTGGGAGTACTAATTGCATCATGGCAATTTGGCTTCTCAAGTTTGTATTCATTGTTCGATCAAAATTATTCTTCAGATCAATATTCAAGAAATCTGCGTCAATAAGAACACCTGCGTTATTGTGTAGAATATCAATTCTATCATATTTTTCAACTACATAGTCAACCAAAGCCTTGCATTCCTCTTCATCGGTTGCATCACATCTGAAAAATTCAACTTGTCCACCTTGTAAAGCAATTTCTTCTTCAACCTTTTTACCAACATCTTCACGTCTGCCAGTAAAGATAACTTGTGCACCTTCTTTAGCTAATAGTGCAGCAGTTGCCTTTCCAATACCAGAAGTTGCACCAATGATTAATGCAACCTTTCCTTCAACTCTTCCCATATCAAATCCCTCCTATAAAAATTTTAATTTTCTTAATATTTTATCAATAAAAGATAAATATCAGGGTAGAAATCTATTTCAATATCTACTCTGAAAAAAGTTTAACTTTTAGGGTCACCTTATTCTTTAGGCACTTTTCTTTATTGTATATATTTCATCAAAATATTTCAACTATATTTTTTTGTAATAAGATAATTTATTAGGTATATATTTAATTTCAGTATCAAGTATACATCATGATTGACTTTCTATAATAATTCCTAAAGAAAAAAGTAATTTTATATGATTATTTGACAAGCTATTCCCGTATAATATTTTTGAAAATCACCTAACCAAATATGTTTCACGTAATTATTTGATATCAGCGTTTCATATGGATCAAGATAGGTAAAAAAATCTTTATCTCTCTTCATTAATAAAACCCAATGACTATTCCTAAGACCAAATTCTTCTTCATTACCAGTCATCATTACCATAATTGGAGACTTTTTTAGAGCTTCTTTCCATTCATCTTCATAGAAGGACATTCTGAAATTGATGTTATTTTTAACAAGATATCTTAATATATCTTCAGGGAAAGTTCCACACTTCATATCATCACTATCATATCCTTTTTCTTCTGGTGAAACATTAAAATTTAATTCAATAGCAAGTTTTTCAAAGCTTTCGTAACCAGTTATCTGATGATATTTTAATAACATAGAAAGACAAGCAATTCCACATGCATATTCTGGATAAAAATTTTGTTCATTTTGACTAATAAAATAATTTCTATACATAATTGATCATACTCCTTTCCATTAGTACCATAAAAACTAATCCCTGTATATTGATATTCAATATCTACTTAAGACTTTGAATGATAGTCAATACTAATTTTCATTTTTTAAATACGCTTAGCAGTTTGAGAGTCACCACCTTCATTAATAGTCAAATAATAATTAGCTCCATCATTTGCAAAATTAATTGTTACTGATAAAGAACGAAGGAAAAACTCATTATCTGAGGATGCGTACATTTCTAGTTTCATCGATCCGGGCATTTCAATGAATAACCGCTTATCTTTCATTATAAACTTTACAATCAGTTCATTATGCTCTTCTAATCTATACTTGCCAACATATCTGTCTAAAATCTCAGGATGTAGTATTTTTGCTTTTTTGGAATTCTAATGCTTTAGAAGTCTCATATGGCTCATCAAAAAGTATATTTTCAATTGATTCTATAATAGATTGTTCAAAATCGAAGTCCTGTTCTTTGTTTATTAGAAAAATAATCACTAGATCATTATCAATGTATCTTTTAAAGTATGTAGCATAACCTGGCCAACCACCGCTATGCCACACAATCTTCCCCTTTTTCTTTTCCTCCTCTAAAATCCATCCAAATTCATATTTAAAAGAAGTCTCAAATCTTGGAGAGGCTGGAGAATAGGCTTCCTTCAATAAGGTCTCATCAATAAGTATCCCATTTCTCAATGCTCGGTCAAGCAGATAAAGATCTTCAACTGCGGAATGAATCGCTCCATCTCCAACAATCCCATTGAGATAAATAACAAAGTCTGTTTCAGGGAATTCATCTGGCAAAACATATTTACCTTTATACACATCGAAAACATAACCATATGCATAGTTATCCATAGCTTGTCCAGTTAACCTTTGGCAAAATACTTCAGTATCTTTCATTCCAACAGGTAAAAAGATATTTTTTTCATACTCACCAAAAGCTCCTTTATATAATATTTCACCATCCTTAGCTACTAAAGCAGTTCCATTAATTAGTTTTTTAGATTCAATTTCATCAAAAAATCTTTTTAATATTACTCTCCTTTCATTTCTTCTCTTGACAATTCCTCTTCTTTTGAATAGTAATTGTGTCCTTGCTCACCCAACTATCCAGTTATTTCTCTCCTATTGCTAAGATTAATTGTCCTTAATAGATATTTCTCTTTTTCTAATTTAGATACAATATGACTTAAAGCACCTGAAGTAACATTCATCAATTCAGCTAGTTGACCTATTGATAATCTTGATTTTTTTCACTAAATTCATTAACATAATTTGTCTGCTTGAAAGATCTTCATTAAGTAAAGACCAATACTCTTTTATCAAACAAGCATTCATAGAATAAGTTATCTCATTAATTTATGCTAGTCATATTTCAACTTAAAAAAGTTTCTCAATTTAATAGAAAGAAAACCAAACTCCAAATTCGCTTTTATGCACATTAGAACATATTGAGATTACCTTGGTGTAGAAAAGGGTAGATATGTTTTCACAGCCTCTAAGTCTAGTAGTGCTTATTTGATTTTTCTGTTTGTCAACATAAAAGGTGCACATATGAAAGATTTCCCTTGTTTCTTTTGGCGGAATAAAATAATCAGACAACATATAAATGTCATTATCTCTACAAATGGAAGCGTGAACCAAACTCCATCTATTTCCCAAAAAATCGAAAAAATCATAAGACCTATTGCAATAAAAATAATTCCTCTGCTTGAAGCTATTATAATGGAAGCAACAGCATTTCCCAATGCTGTATGATAACCAGATTGAATTATATTGAATCCACTTAATAAAAAGCATAATCCATATATTTTAGCTCCACTTGCCGCCATATCTATAACTGGTTTGTTATCATTGACAAAGATACGAATCAAATTTTCACTAAACAGGTTAAATACTGAAAAAAGTCCAATACCGATTACCAAATTGACTATTACCGCAGTATGCAAAGTTTTCCGTATCCTCTGCATTTTACCTGCACCATAATTACTGCTTATAATTGGACTGATTCCGTCGGATATTCCAAACATAATCAGTGTAACAAAATTTCCAATATAATTAATTATTGTAAATGCAGCAACCCCACTTTCTCCTGCAAACTTCATAAAAGACCTGTTAAGTAAGAATAATGTCAATACGTTTGCAATATATGTTACTCCTTCAGAAAAGCCATTAAAAGCTAAATTCTTAAATTCATTCCAACAAAACTTTCCATCATAGATATTGATAATAGTTTTTTTAGATAATATTGGTTTAATTACAACAATTAATCCTATCAGATAAGCAACTCCAGTAGCAGCAGCGGCACCAACTATACCAAGTCCTAAAATTTTAATGGATATAAAATTTAAAACCATATTAGAAATTAGACAGCTTATGGTTCCCCTCAAGTATAGCTGTGGTTTTTCAATTAATCTTCCTATAAAACCAAATAATATCTTAAAGGATATAATCGGAACAAACAAAGCAATAGTTTGGATATATCTGCTAGTATCTAAAAGCAATACATCGTTTGCTCCAAGAAAAAGAGCAATTCCATTAGAAAAAAAGAAACCGATTAATAAAATGGTAACCGATATAACTCCAAGTGCAATAATAGCAGATTTGAAGATGTCCTTTGCTTTTTTAACATTGCCTCCTCCTAAAGCACGACCAAGAGAACTCATAGTCCCTATGCTACTTCCAATAATAATTTGTAAATAAGCATTGGCAATATTTACGCTTGCCATGGCATTTACACCTACGAAGTTACCCAAAAAATACCATCCACTATTCCCTGAACCCCTTCCAAAACCATAGCTATAATGGCAGGAATAACAAACTTCAGATATAGTTTAGGTATTTTTTCTTTTAATAAAATGTTCTCACTCATAATAATACCTCCTGTAAACACAATCACAGGAGATATTATAAAGCTTTGTGTAACACAAAAGTCAAAGGCTTTTGATTGGAATTTGAATTTCATACAATAACGACTCCACTGTGCCTGTAACAGAAAGGTCGATCTGTACAATTTGAATAATGTCGCCAGAAATCTTATAACCTTTGCTCTCTAATTCACTTTTCATATTTTTTATATGTTGGACTGCATCATCTTCCGTTCCTTGACACAAAGTGGTAGCATATAATCCACCAGGAATTTTTATAATATCTACGGTGCTATAATCAGATAAAGGCAAATTTTTATCCACAAATAAAATCAGATAGGATTCCCAGTCATTTGACTTATTCAGAATTGTTCTGAGCCCATATCTGTTTTCTGCAAATATTGGTGCGAATTCTTTTAAATACTGTTCGAGTTCAGCATACCCATACTCAACCTCCATCCCACTATTTAAACCCTTTTTCCACAATAAAGCTTTTCTTTCTGGAATGTTTTTAGAATCATTTTGGTTCAAATACTCAGAATTTAGAAAAGTTTTCAGATGGCTGATTTTATATGAAAATCTTTGATTTCTGAAAGGCTCATTCCAAGCTGTCGTAATTCTAAAATCGTTGAAAGCTTTTCAAACTGAAAAATAGAGTAAAAACGATATCCAGTTTTTTCGTCAATATATTCTGGTCTTAATAAATGGCATCTGTCATAGTGCCGTAAAGTCTCTGCCGTTATATTTTTTAATTTAGCGAACTCGCCTATTGTCATTTTTTCTTTCATCACTACCTCTAGCCTCTTTAGGAATTATCGATTTCAAGTTTCGATTTATCTCGTTCTTACAATGAAGTAACCATACCAAAAAGTTATGAAAAAATCCATGACAATTCCCATCTCGAAACCTGAGTTTCCTCACTTTAAGGGTAGGATAGTATACTGTAACTACATAGAAAGCATGTTTCAAAGGTATTGTATTATATTTGTTATACTTATATTAAATCATGATTAAGTTGACAATATAATCAATCTGACATTCTAAGGCAATAGCTATCTCCCTTAGAGCATGGTTTTAAAGATTTCTGATGTGCTACTAATTCTTTACATCCTTAAGAGTTCAATTCAGATTCATATTTTTCGAACTTTTCAAAAATATTAGTAGTCCCTTTTTAGTCATCCCATAATTTAGCATAAAACTACAGCACCAAGACTCTTTATATCTCAATGCTGTTGATATTTTAAATTTGCTTATTATGATAAAGTATATATTTATCTCGCTTAGCTTCCCTTTGAACTATCTGATATTTTTGATAAAGAATATCACTGTATGCCAATAATGTTAATGCGATTACCCCTATTCCAAATACAGTAAACAATGTGCCTGACACCTGTTCAACTGGAAAGTAAACTTAGTTGGCTTTAAAGCTGCCTTCCCCTGTCTGTAAGCATTATTATAATTATTCATGGTATTATAGTTATCACTTTGTTTTCTTTGCTCCCTCAATATCACGATTTAGTCTTTTAATATATTGTGGTCATACCTTACTTTTTTCTCCGAACCACTATTCGTCATCAGAACTATACTCTCAATATAATCTTATATATTCTAAAGAATTATCTAGAACATTATATTTTACAATTACGTGTTCAATTATTTCCATATAATTATAAGCAAGGTTTGCTTCAAACTCTACTGTATTATTGTCGATCCATTTTAGGTTGCCACACCAGCTGTATTGTCCATCTGGATAAGTATTACTGTAATTTTTATTATCCATTGCTACCCTTTCTATAGCTAATTTCATGATTTCAGGACTTGCCTTTTCATTGTTTAAATCAATAATATTGAGTGAGTTACTTCTTCTGGTAGATGTTTGTACTGCTATTTTATCATTATCTGGGGAAACTTCAATTGTTTCAGTCATATCAATATATGTTTGCGACTCTGTAAAAGAATAAAGCTTTGATAGCTTATCATTCTTAATTATCCATAATTCATTATAACTTCCATAGTCGGAATAATCGTTAAAAAGTGCAAAAACCTTAATACCGTCAATACCGTTCACTATATATGGACTATCAAATTTTTTACTCAGCACACTTATGGCAAATTCTGCACCATGCTTAATTGTATTGTTCGTATTGCTCAAAAAAGGTGTAATTTCTGCTATTGCATGAATTCTTATATCATCATAATTATAATACTCAACAAGCCTATTTATACAGTAATATTGACTATACACATTCGTTGATTTTAATCCTTTAAACAATACATCTACACCATATTTTTCAATGAAATAATCTGTTTTCTCCATAATATCATTATCTATATGTTTCCAATATATATCAAGTCCTGTGTAGTTTTCTGGTATATTAACTAAAGTATCCCAAAACTTATCAATTTCAGTATCATATATTATAACTTGTTTCGAATCTTCATCCCACTCAACAATCTTATTAAATGACTCCGCAACTCCTCGAATTGGCACATATGTCGTACCATTATAACTAAACGGTTCTACTTTATGCCCATTAGCATATCTTATTTCTATTTCTTTACCATTTAAAAGAATTTTTATGTTGTCATAGCATACAGTTATACTTGTGCCTGTCACAGCAGCAAAAACAGTACAAGTCAATGCCATGATTATTAAAGTAAAAATAGTTCCTAATAAGAATCCCTTCCATTGTTTAAACATTTGTTTTTCTCCTTTTACGGATTATAAGTCATCCGTCCGCTCAAATGTCACCTAAATTTATAGATATGTCGTATTTTATAAAAAATGTGACACAAAAATACCGCAGGATTCAATTTATGGATAATGGGGTGTTCATGTAAATTATTCGTTTTTTCAGTTGTTGCGTTAAATGATAGAACTCTGAATTTCTTGAAATATTTTTATTATATTTTTACTATATTTTAGATTTGCTTCTTAACCATTCTTGAAACTGATATGGTGTCCGCACATTATCGTATAGTACTGCCGTGTAGATGTCATAACTTCTCACCGTTTTGCCATATTCATCCTTCATAACCCAGATACTTTTAATTGTTAGAATTGATTCTCTCAATTCTGGAGTGAGCTGTTCAGGTATAATCTTAATATGCATAAGGTCAGGTTGTTTTTCTGGTTGATCAACGAACCAGATGTCCAATTTCCAATCCATTCCTTTTAGCGATTTATACTTAAGCCCGAGGTACAGTCCATCGGGGTAATCAGAGCTATTGTTAAAAATGCCAGAATCATTGATAAATTTAACCTCTCGCATACCTTTGTAAGTAATTAATTTAGATGCTATTTGAGCTATAGCATTAATATTGAGCTCGGAACATACCACTGTGATGTCTATGTCCCTCCAAACCATTAATCCGAGAGCTGAACTACCAACTTGAACTGGTTCCCCAACTGGCGATAGCAGGTCATTAAGTTTCAATTCCGTTAATATCTCTTTAGACTCAATCTGAAGCTCTTGTTGTTGTTTCAATAGTTCGCTATAAATCATTTTTCATACTCCCTCATTTACTCAACTTTTGATATATTATCATTATTAACACTGGATAGTACATACTTAACCTGTATTTACTTATAAGACTATATAAAACATCTCATTTTTAATGAATCACTTATATTCTCATACTAATAAATACTTAGTTCATATTTTTCTACTATTACGCAATAAAAAACATGTAGAAACTAGACTTAATTAAGAAGCATTTCTGTTTCAGAAACAAGTTTCCTAAGCATATTTAACCCTTTTCTTGCAGTATCTACATCAGTAGAAAGTAATGTAATAATCTCATCTATTCTATTTTTGTAATCCTTAGGCTTTATATTAAAGCCATCTATCATTTTAACAGCCTTTTTCTCATTAATGCAGTACTCTTCATTTAAAGCAAATATAACTTGATTTAAACAAGAAATACTTCTGAAACAATGTCCACATACATAATAAATGTCATCCTTATCAATATTGTCCTCAACAAACATCAAGGAAAAAGAGGCTTCAAACATAAAATATTGTACTATTGTATCTTTTAAAGTTTGAGGATATGGAATGGTCTTGGATTGCAATTCTGAAATTTTTCCCTTAGGATCAACTAGTATTTTACAAATGGAAATCTCACCCATATACATCGCATTCAAATATGCATGGGGATGGCCTGTATGATAATGAGTCGTAACTTTTCCTTCTAAACAATCATCTATAACCTGTGATACTCTTTTTATATCACGAAATATAAAATCCACATGATACCCTTGAACTACAAGCCAGCCTCCACCATTAATCCAAGGACCCCATTCCCCTAAAGATGTAATTAAATCTTCTCTATGTTCATCATCTAATTTTTTTGCAATCTTGTTTAATTCTTTAATATCAAAACCTTCTGATTCATCATAGTATATTCCAATGTCTATATCAGATTTTTCATTATGAGTCCCTCTTGCCCTTGAACCACCTAAAACTACTCCTACAATTCCTGGTATACCTTCTAATTCTCTACTAATTTTATTTAAAATATTTTCTACCATCATAGCACTCACCTCAGTATTCATTTTATTCTAAATATCACCTTTTTCTAGCCGATACTAGCAGCATCATTGGTCGACGTAGTTCATCCGACATTCCAGGTACTGTATTAAGCATATCTTCTGCTGGCTTTGGTTCAACAACCCCTGTAATTTCAAATCCTTTTTTTATAAGAACATTTAAGTATGTAGTAAGTGTTCTGTGATATTTTATAACTTCCTCTCCTAAAAATTTTGCATCACGAATGCCTTCTGTGAAATAATGGTCAACTGGCCAATGTAGAATATTACCATTACCATCATAATGCCAATCCTGAAGACCCTTAGCAGTAAAAATAGGATGTTCTACAGAAAATACAAAATCTCCACCCTTCGAAAGACATTTATATATTCTATCTAATATATCCTCAAAGGACTTAATATAGTGAAGGGCAAGGGAACTGATAACAATATCAAAGGATTCCTCAAGAAAATCAATATCCTCCATTGCCATACAGATATATTCAATATTCTCATATTTCGTTTTATTCTTTGCCTCATTTAACATCTTTTGTGAAATATCAACTCCGATTACTGACTTTGCACCATTTTCTACAGCATAGCGGCAGTGCCATCCAAATCCGCAGCCTAAATCTAAAACTCTTTTATCTTTAAAATCAGGTAACATAATTTTAAGTTCATGCCACTCCCCAGCACCTTCAAGTCCGTTTCTTGAACGACCCATATTACTGTATTTCTCAAAAAAATCATCATTGTCATATTTATTTTCTTTCATAATAATTCCTCATTCCTACTTGTTCTTTTTAAATACAAAATAGCATTTACTATCTGTATATTCTAATCCTTTACTGGTCTTTTTCATACCTTTCTTTGTACTGCTATCTCTTTTAAGAATATCTTTAAAATCATTATTAATATCTTTCTCTATTATATATTTTTTCCTCTCTTATGGAAAGTGGTTTTGTATAATCCTCGTGAATAAATTGAACATATGCAGACTGCTTATATTTCTTATTACTGTTTATATAAGCTAAAATATTGTGAATATCATCAAAGAACTCCTCAGCCCTCTTACTAATGTCCACATACACCACATGTTGAAAATAAAAAGAAGGTGTTATATGTATAGAGCAACCTGGATATAAAATCTTTTATAAGAATCAATGTGTCTATTATTAGTCATACAAGCCTCCTCAATGCGCAAACAATAATGCTTATCAATTACATATATTCTAAAATAAAACGATTGTATGCAATTTCTTTCCCTGTCTTTGTTTTAAAATTTTCTTCAATACATTTTCTTATTTCCTGCTGTTGCTTTTCTTTATCCATTACTGTCATATTTTCTAATAAATCTGCTTCCCACTGTATTTGAAAATCAATTCCATCAATTTTAGAAGGAGTATGATGATTGCCTATTATAAAGCATATCCTATCAATATTTTTGTTATAACCTACATTTTCTAATATCTTTCGTGCTACTGCTGGTCCCTCTTTTTCTTGATATACACCATCTATAGAACCATACTTCTTCTGGGCTTCAACAGCACCAATATCATGGAGTATAGCGACAATTCTAATCAATTCTTTTTCTTCTTCTTGGATATTTTCACCCTTCATTATATCTTCTGCATTTTTCAATACCTTCATAGTATGATCTATTCCAAAGGGAATTTCTTTAAATACTTCTTTCATTTCTTCAATAATTTTTTCTATAACCATAAATACCTCCATATAAAAAGATAAACCTTATATAAATGATGCGTCTTAATAATTGACAATTGACAATGGACAGTTGACAATTGTCTACGTCTAGCTTTGGGGTCTAGATTTTTCACTCTGCTCAGAATAACAACATACTATGGTTATCATCCTGAATGAAATGAAGGATCTATCTTTTAATTGTCAATCGTCAATTGTCAACTGCATATTAATCTACTGATATGCAACTAGCAGTAGTTAGATATAAGTATAGCATATTATTTACAATATTAAAACACCAATATCCCTCTCTCATCATATACACTACCCGTACTTACACCATCATTTCTCAAAGCTCTATCAAGTGCCATTATAGTTGCAACTGCACCATCAATTTTCTCACTGGACTTTTCTTTGTCAGGCTTAATGTTTCCAGCAGGGTCAGTTCTAACGAATATATTATCCATCATCCAACGAAGGACAGGATGGCCACCATGGGCTAATTTCTCTTCTAAGGTAAGTTTCATTAATTCTTTAGTTGGAGGACTCATATCTTTAAAGCCTTGACCAAAGGGAACAACTGTAAAACCCATACCTTCTAAGTTCTGAGTCATCTGAACAGCACCCCAGCGGTCAAAGGCGATTTCTCTAATGTTATAATCCATCCCTAGTTCTTCTATAAAAGATTCTATAAAACCGTAGTGAACAACATTACCATCGGTAGTTTTAATAAAACCTTGCCTTTCCCATAAATCATAATTAACATGATCCCTTCTAACTCGGAGATCGATATTTTCTTCTGGTATCCAAAAGTATGGAAGGATACTGTATCTATCATCTTCATCAACAGGTGGAAATACTAAAACAAAAGCAGTGATGTCAGTAGAAGAAGATAGGTCAAGGCCGCCATAACAAACTCTACCTTTTAAATCATCGGGGTCAACTTTAAATGCACAGGCATCCCATTTGTCCATAGGCATCCAACGTACTGCTTGTTTTACCCATTGATTTAGTCTCAATTGCCTAAAGCTATTTTCTTCAGCAGGATTTTGCCTAGCTGATTCAAAAGCTGCTTTAACCTTATCCATAGTGACAGTAATTCCAAGGGAAGGATTCGCTTTTTTCCAAACCTCTGGGTCTGTCCAATCATCATCCATATCAGCTCCATAGATAACAGGGTAAAATGTAGGGTCAGTTTTTCTTCCTTCAAGTAAATCAACAGCTTTTTGATGAACCTCCCAGCAGATGCTATTTTGATTATCTCCAGCAGTGGTAATAAGAAAATAAAGTGGCTGGGTTCTAGCATCACCACTTCCTTTAGTCATAACATCATAAAGTTTTCTATTAGGCTGAGTATGAAGTTCATCGAATACAACTCCATGGGTATTAAAGCCATGTTTATTTTTCACATCAGCAGAGAGGACTTGATAGACACTTCCTGTCGGCTGATAGATTAATCTTTTCATAGAATCTAAAATTTTAACCCTTTTAGCTAAGGGAGGACACATTCTAACCATATCGGCTGCAACATTAAAAACAATAGAAGCTTGATTTCTGTCTGCAGCACAACCATAAACTTCAGCTCGTTCTTCGCCATCACCACAGGTGAGAAGGAGAGCAATAGCTGCAGCAAGTTCTGATTTTCCCATCTTCTTTGGAATCTCAACATAAGCTGTATTAAATTGGCGGTAACCATTAGGTTTTATAGTTCCAAATATGTCTCTTATAATTTGCTCTTGCCAGTCTATTAATTCAAACTGTTTTCCTGCCCATCTGCCTTTAGTGTGGGTAAGTGCTTGAATAAATGAAACAGCATAATCAGCGGCATCTTCATCATATACTGAATCTTTGGCCATGAATTTAGTTGGCTTATAAATTTTTAGTTTTCTAATTAACACCGCCTCCTTTCTAAAATAAAAAGGACTATCAATATGAATAGTCCTTAAAAACAAGTTTTCAATTATAAAATAGAGTAGGAATTATTTCTTAAACTCTCCAGTCATTATAAAGTGTACATATTCAGCTTTATGATCCTCTAGGAAAATAACTAGTTCATAAAACTTTCGCTCATTGGCTTCGTATTGAACTCTATTAATATCAAACATATTGGTAACTCCACTATCTCTAATTGATAATATTTGCTCCTTAATCTTCTCGGTCATTGGTAGTTCCAGCCCTTTCTACAGAATCTTCTAAAGCGGTACGAAGTGTTTCTATATCAAAGTTTTGTGCCTTATACCCATCATAGATAACTGAATAATAGTACATACTAGGCTGACCGAGAGCTTTACCTTCATTCATAATATAGGCCATTGCTTTTACATTTCTTCCGTTTAGCTTTACTTTGACATTTTCCTTTCGATAGAGGAAAGGATAACCTTCATATCTATCAAGGGCTTTTTCATCGGTTGCAGTGATTTCCCAGATAAGTACTGGGACTTTACTATCTTTAGAAGGTTCAACAGTAGCAACTGCACTACCGTGACCACCTCTAAATAAAAGTTTGAAACCCTTAAGTTCACTAGCTCCTACAAGTTTTGCAGTTGGGCATCTGTTTGCCATTTGGGGTAGGTTTAAATTCGAACCGTAAGCTACATAAAGTTTTTTATCCATTCTAAATCTTCCTTTCTCTTGCCACAGTTTCGCCTGTGTTGGCTTTTTATTTGAAGTAGGTACTTTCATACCCTTCTACCAGCTTAAGAGGGGATTTACCCCTCGTGGCTTTAAGTAACCGCCTATCTAGGCGGATTCTCGAAACCTCCAAGCTGCAGAACCTTCTAAGTGTTTGCATAGGTGCTCTCTTGGGTTTTTAAATTCTTCACCAATAAAGCCGATTCTGTTAAGCCAGGTTCTCATTGCGAATTTTGGGTTTTCAATCTGTGGCTTTTTGCTACTGGCACTTTTTTGTGTTAATGCTTGTCGGTTCATGGCTAGGCTTAAAAGGATATAGGTTCTTATTTTCCCAGCGTGTAGTGTTCCATTAAAACCTCTAAGTTCAACTGTTCCTACTCCGTTAAAAAAGCTGTGAAGGTTTAGGAAGTGGTACCTGCTGTCGTGATAATGTCTATCCCTGCTTTGATAGTAGCCTTCGTACCAAATATCCTCGATTCCTTTAAAGGTTGTTGGTTTTTTCTTATTCATTTTTTGAACTAAGCTCTTATCCATTTTCTTGCAATATCTCATTCTTTCTCTTTCTATCTCAAGGCTAGTGTAGAGCAGGTCATTTCTTGAGTATATAATGTTTAGGAAGTTTCTAAGGCTTCTTGGAGTATGTTCCTCGCCATCAAGGTGGATATGTATCCCTGTAGTTTTGTTAGTAAAACCTCCAGCTTTCCTAATTTTCCTAACCATTTCTTGAAGGCTTTTAATGTCTCTTTCATAGGTTAAGATTGGGCTAACTATTTCTACGCTATATTCATTGCCTGCTGAAGCTTTTTGTCCATTTATTTTCCTTTGACACTTTATACTTCCGTCATAAACAACTTCCCAAATTCTACCGCTAGGCTCTACTACTTTGTAGTTACGGCCTTGTTTTTGTATGATTCCTTCTAAATGTGTAGCTAAGGTTCGTGCTGCCTTTTCCCTAGTGATTCCTGTAAGCTCAATTTCAATTCCAAAGTTTCTTGTAAGCATGGTTTATCCCCTTTCAGTGTGTTTTTTGTTACATACATATATCACTCAGAAGGGGATGAATAGCAAGTACTATTTTCAGAATAAACACAATATTATCAAGGGTTTAAGCCTATTTTATTCTGTAATTTTTCTGCAGATATCTTTGCCAAAAGCTATGCCAAGAGAACTTCCTTTATCCCAGTTAACATGAATTGTACCAATATCATCAACTCCCGTAACTGTTCCTTTATCACCAGTTTTTAATGTAGAGTAGGGGTCGTCCATTTTTACAAGAGCAACTCTTGTGCCACTAGGAAACTCCTTTTTAAGTCTTTCTAATATTTCTCTGTGTATTTCTTTCATGGTTATTTGACCTCCTTATTGGCTGGTAGCCCATTTCTAAATGCAGAACTGCCAGTAAGACTTGAAAGGAGTGTCTTTCTGTGGGCTTTGTATTCTGGACCAATCATTCCAAGTCTTATAAGCCATGTTCTAAAAGTATATTTATCATTGTCTGTTTCAATTGGCTTTGAAGAAGTATATTGCAGTTCTTTAGCTTTTTTAATTAATAGGCTTAGAAATTCTGATGAAGTTTGAATGTCTCCGTTTATGAAATTGAAGGTTATTTTTTCATCGTTAAAATCAATGCCTTTACAATTTTTCTTGTTAATAGTTGTTAGTATTTCACTCAAGGATTCAAGAGTAGAGATTTCATCAATTAACTCTTTTTCCACTATATTTTCAGAGCAGTCAAAAACCTTTTTAATAAGTGACTGTTTGCTATAAATCATGTTTAGAAGGTTTTTAATAGTTCTCTCATCGTGACCTTCCATGGGGAAGGATATCTCAATAGAATCAAATTCAGTCTCCGTGGTTTCTTCTGAAGAATTTAGTATTTCATCAAATTTCATTTCATCACCTGCCTTATTAATTATTGTGCCGTCCCTTGTAATGGTAAAATCTCCAATTTCATAAGCAAAGCTTGGAACTCCTAGATATTTAGGCTTTATTCCTAGATGTTTTCCCAGAATTTTGACTTTTTCTTTTCTATCCATATTTAATACCTCCAAGTAATGTAGTAGGTCTATACATCACTCAAAAGCATGTATTATGCAAGTTATATTTCGGATATTCTTGAAGGTTTATTTGTAAGCTGAATTTTTAATAGTTTCAGCAATTTCATAAGCAACATTTACAGTAACAGCATTTCCAGCTTGCTTATATAGTTGTGCATCAGAATTAACTTTTCTAGCTTTATCAAAAAGAGAATCAGGGAATCCTTGGAGTCTAAAACATTCCCTTGGAGTAAGCCTTCTAATTCTAAGATTTTCAGTTAAGGTCCCTTGTTCACAGCTAGTATCTAAAGTTTGGGCTATTTCTTTTCCCACACGACCTCTTCTTGTTTTACTATTAGGGAAGGATAAGTTTATGCTATCGCCTACATGAGCCTCAGCAAAACCTTTTGTTGTAGCTTCCTTAATTGCAACACCGTGCCTATCTCCACTGGTTAAAGTAAACATAGGCTCACCAGTTTCTTTCATCCTGCGACCATTTTGTCTTTTGTTTATTCTTTCAGGAGTAAGAACAGCCCTTGCCTCAAGAACAGCACTATTAGATGCAGATCTATTTACTATTCCAGCAGTATATCTTGATGTGATACATCTAGCTATGTTAGTTAGTTTAGGTTTCTTATGGGACTGGTCAATTAATATTTTACTTCCTTCTCCTTTGTTAGTAGTGACAGTAGGAGCAAGACCTTTTGATGAATACACATTCCCGTTCATCCCACGACCACTAGGGTTTACATTCCCAACATAGTAAAGACCTGTTTTTCCGCCACCTCCACCACCACAGCCTGTAAGAGTACAGGATATTCCTTTAGGGTCATAAACCCTTTCTCCTTGGCAACCGCCTATAACTTTTTTAAGAGTTGCAGAGTTTTCTCCTTGGATAGGTAATATTTCTCGTCTACCTCGGCTTCTAAGATGTCCGATAAGGAATACCCTTTCTCTGTTTTGGGGGACTCCAAAGTCTTTAGAGTTAAGCACTTGCCAGATTGCATCATACCCAGCTTGGGAAATTTGATAGAGATATTCTGTAAAATCAAATCCTCTGTTACTAGATAAAAGTCCTTTAACATTTTCAAGGATAATGAATGTGGGTTTATCTTTTTCACCTTTGCCCTTGAGGAGTTCAATGAATTTAAAAAAGAGACCACTTCGGTCTCCAGATAATCCTTTTCGCATCCCTGCAATTGAAACATCTTGACAAGGTGTTCCTCCACACCAAATATCTGCATATGGGATTTCTTCTGATTTGATTGTGTTGATGTCATCTTTATGCCATTCCCCCTTTGTATCAAACATGGCTTTATAAGATTTAAGAGCAAATTTATCATTTTCACAAAAGCCAATACATCTTAAACCTGCCTGTTCAAAGCCTAGTCTAAAGCCTCCAACTCCTGCAAAGAAGTCTATGAAGGTTAATTCCTTATTCTTCTTCATCTGAAACACCTTCGACATCTTTATACGAATATTCGACACCATCTCTTAAAAGAAACACACCATCAGAGTTACCAACTTGTTCAATATAACGTTTCACAATAACATCCGTGTATTTTTCATCAAGCTCAATCATATGGCAAATTCTATCTGTTTGTTCACAGGCAATTAGTGTACTTCCCGAACCGCCAAAAGGGTCAAGGACAATACAGTTAGTTAAGCTTGAGTTTAATATAGGATAAGCTACAAGTGCCACAGGTTTCATTGTTGGATGATCCTTGTTCTTTTTAGGCTTTTCAAATTCCCAAATAGTGGTTTGTTTTCTGTCAGAGTACCAGTTATGCTTGCCTTTCTTTTTCCAGCCGAAGAGAACGGGTTCATGTTGCCATTGGTAAGGGGAGCGACCTAAAACTAAGGATTGCTTTTTCCATATACAAGTACCTGAAAGATAAAAGCCCGCATCAGAGAATGCCTTTCTAAAGTTTAAGCCTTCAGTATCTGCATGGAATACATAAATGGATGCGTCCTTAGCCATAACAGTTTCCATTCCTTGAAAGGAAGCAAGGAGGAAGTCGTAGAAGGCCTGGTTTCCCATATTGTCATTTTTAATTTTTCCAGCAGTACCTTCATAATTTACATTATAGGGAGGGTCAGTAATCGTTAAATTAGCCAACTTTCCATCCATTAAATCTTCATAGGTTTTAGGGTTAGTACTATCGCCACAGATAAGTCTGTGTTCGCCAAGCAACCACAAATCTCCTAACTTTGAAATGGCTGGTTTTTTAAGTTCTTCTTCAACATCAAAATCATCTTCTTTAATATTGTCCTTTAGAGAATCTTTAAATAGATCATCAAGTTCAGCAGAGTCAAAACCAGTAAGGGAGACATCAAAGTCTACTCCTTGCAAATCTTCGATTAAAAGCATTAGTTTATCTTTATCCCAATCACCGCTGACTTTATTAAGAGCAATATTTAATGCCTTTTCATTTTCACTATCCATATCTACAACGACACAATCAATTTCTTTTTCGCCAAGCTCTACTAGAACTTTATATCTTTGATGGCCACCTATAATATTGCCCGTCCTTTTATTCCAAAGAACTGGCTCAACATATCCAAAGGTAAGAATAGAGTTTTTCAACTTTTCATACTCGGGGTCTCCAGGTTTTAAATCCTTCCTTGGGTTGTACTCGGCAGGATTAAGCTTTTCAATTTTAATCTTTTCTATCTTCATATTTTTTCACCGCCTTTTTAAACTCGTCATATCTATTTACATCTTCCCAAGGAAGGAGAGAGGAATTAAAGTGACCATAAGTAGCTGTGTCAGAATAATGGATATCTCTAAGCCTTAGGTTTTCAATAATTGCTGCAGGTTTTAAATTAAAGACATCTTTTGCAGCAAGGGTTAATACTTCATCTGATACTTTACCTGTTCCAAAGGTATTAATAGAAAAAGCCACTGGATTTGCTTTTCCAATGGCATAAGAAAGAGCGACCTCGCATTTATCTGCAAAATCGCTCCATACAATATGTTTTGCTATATATCTAGCCATATAAGCACCACTTCTATCTACCTTGGTCGGGTCTTTGCCACAAAGAGCACCACCACCGTGGGATGTAAGTCCTCCATAGGTATCCACCATTAGTTTTCTGCCTGTTAAACCTGTATCAGCACTTGGTCCACCAATAACAAATCTACCAGAAGGATTGATAAGAATTTCAGTATCCACATCAAAAGGAAAATCTTCAAAAGTAGGTAGTAGGACAAAGGTTAAAATCTCTCTTTTTAATTCATCATAGGATTTATCTTTATGATGATGAATAGATATAACTATAGTTTTAACTCTTACTGGTTTATCACCATCATATTCTACAGTAACCTGTGCCTTACCATCTGGAAATATCCCTTTTATTAATTTATCCTTTCTTGCTTTATCTAACCTTTTAGTTATTCTATGGGATAAAACAAGAGGGAGAGGGAGCATTTCTCTAGTTTCATTTGTAGCATAGCCATACATAGTTCCTTGATCACCAGCACCGATTAAGTTATAAGGATCGTCTGTGCCACTTCGCATTTCTAGAGCATTATCAACTCCAGCCTTTATATCGGTACTTTGTTTTTGTACATATACATATATTAAAAATTTAAGTGGATTATATCCAACTTCCTTTAGAGTTTGCCTAACAATGTATCTAATATCTAATTTCTCGCTACAGGTGATTTCGCCCGCCACGATAATTTTTCCTTTGGTCGCCATAACTTCACAAGCTACTCTAGAAGCTTTATCTTTTCTAAAAGCAGCATCTAAAATATTATCAGCGATTAAATCGCATAGCTTATCTGGGTGACCGATACACACACTTTCAGCTGTTAATTGTCTTTTCATTTCTACCTCCAATTATTTATTTACCTTTGCGAGCAGTAAGTAGCCTTTCCATTACATTATCTTGAGGATTGTTTCCTGTGTATTCTGATAGAGAGTTTTCTTTTACGATTTGAAATATCTCAAACCACAGTCTATTTGTTTGAGTCATATAATTTTGTCCCATTGCAACATATGGACTTTGAATAGCATTTCCTGTAGTAGGATGTTTTGCTAAAAAACCATATTCAGTGATCGCCTCTTCGCATTGAATCCATCTTGCAACACTCATAGCATATCTTTCTAAAAGCTGAGGTGAGACGAGGGAGGAACAACCTCTTTCATGTAGCCATTTCCATGTATCTTTATAGACTTCTCCAGCAACTAAAGTCTTTCCATCTTTTTGGACTGCCTCTAACATTTTATTTGGCTCTGGCATTTCTTCACCTTTTAAGTCTGAGGTGTTCTGAAATTCCATAACTGTAAGAGGTCTTCCACCAGGATTACCTTCAGCTATTTTTTCAGTCAATGCCTTCTTTTTGGCTCCTGCTCCTATGCGAGCACCACCTCTATTAGTGCCGTCCTTGGCCATATATTAAAACACCTCACTTTCCACTTGCCCTATTACCCCCTTTGAAACTGCATTTTTTTACACGATGCCCCACGCCGCTGTCCGCTTATGAAAGTTTTAGAGATTTACTACCCCCACCGCTCACCACTTTTAGCTGTGATGCTTGAGTGACAAGACTTGCATAAGCTCATAAGATTGCTAAATTCATTGCCACCACCTTTGGACAGTGGTACGATGTGATGCACTTCCTCCACAGGAGTAAGCTTTCCGTATTTCTTACATTCCTCACAAAGGGGATACTCTTTGACGTATCTGTCCCTGATTCGTTTCCAAGCTCTGCCGTATCTTTTGTTGGACTTAGGATCTCTTTGGTACTTGTTATAGTTTTTATTTGTTAACCGCTTATGTTTTTCACAGTACCTATCATCAGTAAGCTTGGGACAGCCAGGATAAGAACAAGGACTCTTAGGTTTCCTTGGCATTCTAGCACCTCCTTTTTGGGCATGGAAAAACCTCCACAGATTTTCTGTGAAGGTTTAAAGTTTTTCTATCTTAATAGTATCAAGTAAGTCTATGAACATCTACTAACATTTCCTATCATTTTTCAAAAGAGTGGTTGTTTCTGCTAAAGCTCTGTCCCTAAGTCTATAAATATGCTGAATGCTATAATCCATATCAACTGCAATCTGCTCCCAAGTTTCGAAGCAAAGGTATCGTTTCTCAAGTAAGGTTTGATACTCCTGGTTCTTTACTTTCTTTATAAGAGCTACAATTTCAGTTTTCAAATCGATAAGCGTATCAATGTCTTTATTGATTTCAGCTTGAAGGTCAATAATTTTATCTATAGCATCTGCCATTTTGGAGGTAGCTCTGTTAGGACTTCTTGGCATATCGGATAGGGTAGAAGTGGCTTTAGTAGCGAGTGCATTTAAAGACTCCACTTGCTCAAGCTTACTATTAATTCTTTGGTCTAGACGATAAGCTTTATTTAAATAATCTTTTGCGTTCATGATGCTACCTCCTCATTCAGTTGTTTTATAAGCATATCTGGGTCAAGGTTGGTAAGAAGTTTATACCAGCTAGAATGAAAGAAACGTTCAACTTCTTCTTTTGTATTTAAAGCAGCTTGATTTCGTGGATGTTTATTTAGTTTTCTAAGTGCAGCACGGTAATCCTTAACTGCTGTTAGAACAATGGCATTAGCCAAATCTTCATATTTTTTATTCATCCCGCTCTCCTCCTTCTGCTTAAGTTTGCTTTTACTGCATCTATAAGATCTTCTTGTGTTTTTTCTTTTCGTTTCAATGCTTTCATAACATCCTCATCAATAGTTCCTTTAGTAATAATGTGGTGGATTACAACCGTTTCATTTTGACCTTGTCTCCATAGCCTTGCATTTGTTTGCTGGTAAAGTTCTAAGGACCAAGTCAAACTAAACCAAATAATAGTTGACCCCCCACTTTGTAAATTGAGTCCATGCCCCGCTGAAGCTGGATGAATTACTGCTACAGGAATTTCTCCATGGTTCCACTCTTTTATATCCTTTGAAGTCTTGATTTCTCTTACTGTAAATCTCTCTTTTATCCGTTCTAGATCATGCTTATACCAATATGCAATAAGTACGGGTTTTCCATTTGCTCCTTCAATTAAATCCTCTAGTGCATCAAGCTTACGATTATGAATAAAGTGAACCTTTTTATCTTCGTCATAGACTGCTCCATTTGACATCTGTAATAACTTACTGGAAAGAACCGCTGCATTTACCGCATCTATTTCCTCATTGGCTAGTTCAATAACCATTTCTTTTCTAAAGCCGTCATATATTAAATGTTCATTTACACTAAGGCCTACAGGTACTTCATTTATTAAGCATTTTGGCATTTGAAGAAAATCCACTGACTTCATAGAAATGGTGATATCAGAAATTAATTCATATATTTCCTTTTCAGCTCCAAATAGTGGTTTATAAGAAAATATCATATGTTGATTTCTCTTATCAGGCTGAAAGAAAGCACTTCGGTAGTGGCTTATATACCTTCCTAGTCTTTTTCCCATGTCTAAGATCCGAAACTCTGCCCACAAATCCATAAGCCCATTACTTGAAGGTGTTCCTGTAAGTCCAACTATTCGCTTAATTTTAGGTCTTACTTTTAGTAGACTCTTGAATCTTTTTGCTGTGTGGGATTTAAAAGACGATAACTCATCAATTACAACCATGTCATAATCAAAAGGTAGGCCACTTTTATTTATCAACCAGTCTACATTTTCCCTGTTTATTAAATAAACACTTGCAGGTGTTTTTAAGGCTGATAATCTTTCTTTTTCTGTTCCTATAGCTACTGCAAAATCTAAATCTTTTAAATGCTCCCATTTATTTATTTCAGCTGGCCATGTATCTCTTGCAACTCTAAGCGGTGCAATAACTAATACTTTACCAACTTCAAAACTATCAAGGCATAAATCAAGTATTGCAGTTAAGGTTATAACACTTTTGCCAAGTCCCATTTCTAGAAAAATAGCAGCTATAGAGTTTTCTAAAATAAAATTAGTTGCATAGGTTTGGTAATCATGAGGATAATATTTCATCAATAACCCCTCCAATCTGCTCTGTATCATCTACCACATAGCATGGAAAACCTAGATTCCTTAACTGCTTTATTCTCCTTCTTTGAAGTGGTCTGAGTTTTTTTCCTTTAGCTTTTAATTCAACAAAGGCCATCTTTCCATTTGGAAGTAAAACTATTCTGTCAGGCACCCCATCTAAACCTGGACTTACAAATTTGGCTGCCATGCCTCCCATGTTTTTTACTGCTTGTACTAACTTTTTTTCTATACATTTTTCTAACATAGAAACCTCCTATAAAAAGGCTAGGAACAAGAAAACAACTTTTAACCATTTTTCCTACACGTGCGTGTATGTGTATATGCACAGGCTACTATTCTTTATTTATATAATTTCTTATTATATAGATAGTTCTTGTTACACTTGTTCCCAACCGTCCTATTCCCTTATTCCATCAATGTTTAAGAGTGAACAAGTTTTGTAACAACTTATGCTACAACTTTTCTTGTTCATTATCTCTTGCATATGCTCGTTGTCTTCCATAGACAGGAAAGGTAACAACTCCGTTCTTGTTCCCTGTATACTTGTCCCAACCAGGAATCTTTCTCATAATTGCACCAATGGCATAAGAATCCGCTATCTTCATCGATGATGCATCTTTTCCAAAACACTCACACCAAATTTCCATATTGCAGACCAACTTCCGTTTTACAGTACCTACACGACTTTCGCCACCAAACTCGCTACCGCCGAGGAAATTCCTACGCTCGTATAATGACATCTCATCCCAATCTTCTGGCAAAAGAGTATCTAAATATGTTCTAACAAGACCCTCTCTTTCATCCGTTTCCATAGCGTCAGCTTGTTCAGTTGTTGCCCAAGCTACATCATTACCTTCAAGATAAAGCTTTTCTCCCTTTTTATATAAGACAAGAGTTTCTGCCCAAATCTGCTGAATTTCTTCCTTAGCCATCTGCCATGCTTTTTTCTTGCTATCACCAGAAATTCGTACAGGCCAGAACCTTCTGTTTCCTGTAATATCACGTAAAAATCCACTTTCAGCATTTGTAGAACCAACAATTACACATTGCCTTGGATGACTTTCCACATTTACTCCATAGCTTGCACGATACTTATCATCTGATCTAGAAATAAAAGACTTTACAACTTCCACATCTGTCTTTCTCATTCCAGCTAACTCTCCAAGCTCTAACATCCAGTAGCCTTGTAATTTCTCAGGGCCTGCTTTATCCTTCATATCAGTAAGAGTTAAACTATCGGAAAACCAGTCACCTGCGAGCTTTGCAAAGAAGGTTGATTTTCCTATTCCTTGAGGACCATTTAAAATAAGAACACTATCAAATTTAGTCCCAGGTTTATAGATACGAGCCACTGCAGCTACCATAGTTTTCCTTATAACTGCTCTTGTATAGGAATTGTCAGCAGCTCCAAAATAGTCTACTAACAGATTTTCTACTCGATTAATACCATCCCATTTTGGAAGCGATTCTAAAAAATCCTTTATAGGATGGTAGGCTCTTTCCGTTGCAACTGCTAGAATTGCATCCTTAGTTTTCGTAGGTGAATAAACTCCATATTTATTACTTAGATAAACTTTAAGCAAGGCGTTATCAGAATCATTCCAGCCACCTTTTATCTGCTCCCAAGGAAGGCCTCCTTTAGCATCAATCCCGTCTCGATGGCAGTTAAAAGCTATATGCTGTAGGCCATCATCATGCCTTATGATTAAAACAAAATTATCCAAGGTGTCTTTTATCTTTCCTTGTCTATCTAGTTCTAAAGAAGTCTGCCAGTCTTCATCGCTAAATTCTTCTTTGGCTTGTGCTTGTCTTTCTTTTACAAACTCAGCCTTTACCAGTTCATCTTTTATGACAAACTCTGACATAGCTTTAAATGAAGGCATCCTTCCTGGGGATGTGGTTGTAGAGACCCTATCATCTAAAGAGCCAAATCTATGAATTCTAACAAGGTCAAAGGCATTAAGTAGTAGACCACTAGCAGGATCTGTAGCATGATGACTATATGCAAATTTATCATCATAAATTATTACTCCAGCACTACTATCCGCTGGAATATAGTCATAGCGTCCTTCTAAGGCAGATGGCTCATAAACTGCATCTAGAAATTTCTTAATTGCATCACGAATTCCATAAGCACGACAGAAGGTTCCTACAATACCCTCTTTCAATAAAGGATCCGCTTGCTCTTTTACAGTTCTTTTTACAATTTCAGATTGCCTACTCGATACTGGCCAAGTTGAAGTATCCCTCCAATCTATATATTTTGAAAGAAAGTCATCTGGATTTAATAAATCTCCATCTTGTTCTTTAAATACAAACTCTCCATTTGAAGAGGTTGAAGGCCAATACATAAGACGATGTGCTTCATAGGTTGTATCATCAAAGAGGTCTATTCCTATTTCTTTTGCAACCATCCTACCCACAGCTGCATATTCTTCTTCACTTATTTCACGGGAAAGTGGAATAATAAGTCTAAGTCTTGGATTCTCTGGAGTATGTCTATGGGTAGAATAGACAAGACATTTAAAATCAAAGAACATAGTAATCTGGTCCCAAATATCAGGAGTGCCATAATCCATATCAAGAGTAAGTATAGACCGACATAAGACATTGCCTTTTTTCCGTCTGCCTCCTTTTAAATATCCTCCAACAAAACCGCCCACGTCTTTAATATCATCCTGCATGCCTTTTTTCATTTTTCTATATTCTTCAATGGTCTCAGTTGTTCTTTGTGTTGTTTTTACTCTGGCACAGAAGTCAGTCCATGAAATATCTTTGTTTTTCCACTTTTTATCCATGCGACTATTACCTATAGCAATTTTCATAGACCATCGACCTCCTCGCACCTATCGTTGAAATATTTAATAGGCATACCACGCTTTTTTGCCTTAGCTATCTCCTTGGCTACACCAGCTGAAATTTTATTAAAGACCCACATTTCATTACATTTTCCCAAGAGAACAAGGCCGAAGAACAGACCCAGTTCTCTTTCTTCCTTGTCCTCATCATCCATAAATTGAGGGTAATGAAGATGCGGTGCTAGTGGAATATAGCCTTTAGAAACTGCCAGTCTACAATAACCTCTAGCCTTTTCCGCATTTCTTTTCATATCTCCTGAGAAAGGGGAAGCTATATATACTAATGGTCTAAACTTAGATTTCTTTTCTTCCTTTGAAATATTTGTTAAAGCTTCATGGGGAGTGGGATCATGATAACCCTCAGCATTAAACTTACTAATCTTTTTTGTCACCCTAGTTAACCTCCTCGCTGTTTTCAATTTTCATTTTGTACCACTCTAAATAACGCTTTCGCTGCTGATATTCTGGAACAGCTACCAAAAGTCCAACATCTACCTTTTGTAATGTTTCTAACATCTTAATTTGTGATTCTGATAGATATGGACGGATACTTTTTCCTTTTTCTATCCCGTTGGCTATTCTAAATTGTTTAGCAGACATACCTGTTACAATTCGATTTAACATGTCGCATTCATTACTAAAATGATATGGTTTTGGATTTTCATGAAGTAGCTTGATATTATCTGTAAGCAAGGGGAATTCTTTTCTAGCAGATACAAGAGTTTTGATAAACTGCTCCATCTCATTAAATCTTCTGATGTAGATTTCCTTGAATCTCATAGCTTTTGGTCCTGTGTATCCCATCACTAACATAGTGAAACCATCTCTGGTCATAAAATAACAAGGTAGCTTTCTTCCAGTAGAATCCTTATATAAACCAGCTTTAAAATTAGTTTTAATAAATTCTTCACTCAGCCCAGATTTGGGCTCAGTAATTCTAGATATATCCCGCAGGACGTGTTTGTGTTGTTTTTCAAAAAACTCTGCTACAAAAAGACTATCTACTCTTGCTGTATCATTGGTGTCAGCAAACACACCATATTTGTCTTTAGGTATCAGTTCTTTCATAAAAAAACCTCCTGTGATTTTATTTAGAGGTAAGTGCCTCTACTTAATAGCCACAGGAGGAAGGGAAAGTTGAGCTTTTATAAAATTTATTTTAATCTTTTTGATAAAACAGACACTCAAATCCATCTGCACCTAATAATAAACCCTTTGCCCAGCTAGGTGTTTTTGCCATCTCCTCACAAACCTGAGAAAGCGATGCATCCATGTTTGCTTCTATTATTATTTCATCATGGACATGGGCCACAATATAGTAATCTTTTAATGATTTCATTGCATGACACAAAATATCACGACTAATCCCCTGAACAATATTCTCTACAAATTTTGGTCCATAGCTTTCTATTCGTTCCCATTTTTTAGTTCCGCCGACCCCTTCATAGGTCACAGCCTCTCCACCAAATTTATTTTCGCCCATTCTAGGCTTCACATAGGCAAGCTTTCTACCTGATGGTAAAACAATAAAAAGCATTCCACTTTGATAAATGAATTTTATTCCATGAGTTTCAGTAGGGATTTTTTCCTTAACACAGTTCTTTGCTGCTCTGTCAACATCCCACCAAAGCTTAGTAATATTTGGATTTGATTGTCGCCAGGCATATACCAGAGGCTGTAATTCTTCCTCTTTAAGACCCATGTCCAAGGCCCCCATAGATTTTAAAGCTCCTATGCTACCGCCATAACCAAGTGCTAGTTCTGCGATTTTACCTTTTTGTCTAAGGTGTCCATTTATCCCATTTTTCTCTACTGGAATATTAAACATCTGTGAAGCTGAAGCACAGTATATATCTCCGCCATCTGCAAATACATCTATTCTCCATTTTTCATTTGCTAGCCATGCAATAACCCTAGCTTCAATAGCTGAAAAATCTGCAACAATAAACTTTTTATCTTTTTTAGGTATAAATGAGGTGCGAATAAGCTGGGATAATGTATCTGGAACATCTTCATAGAGTAATTCTAAGGCCTCAGTATTTTTACTTCTAACTAGTGACCGAGCTTCTCCTAGATCTTTCATATGGTTTTGAGGTAGGTTTTGTAATTGAATAAGCCTTCCTGAAAACCTGCCTGTTCTATTAGCACCATAGAATTGAAACATCCCCCTTGCCCGTCCATCACCACATACTGCATTTTCCATTGCTGCATATTTCTTTATAGAAGATTTAGCAAGCTTTTGTCTAAGTTCCAATACTGTTTTATAAGGCTCCTTGGCACTTTCCAGAAGTTTTGCAACTGCTTTCTTACCTAGACTCTCTGTTTCTATTCCATTTTCTAAAAGCCACCCTTTCATCTGTTGCACCGAGTTAGGGTTTTCTAGTTTGGTAATATCCTGCATAACAGCCATTAGTTTTTCACTAGAAATCCCATCTATATAAACAGCTTGCTTTACAAAATCCATATCTATGGCAATCCCACGGTCATTTATTATTTGATCCATCTCATACTCTTTCCAAATAAAATCAGGCACTGGAAATTTAAATAGTTTTTCTTGAATTAACATCTCAGTTTCTACATCACGGGCATTGTATTCTTTAAACCTCTGCCACCTATCACTATCATGTTTTGGAAAGTTACGAGCTCTTCCACCATTTGTTTTTGTTGGATTACAGGGTATGCAAAAATATCTTATTAGATCTTTACCTTCCGTCAATTTTTGTTTTTCTAAACCTAGTACTGCACCTACACTTTCAAGGGAAAGAGGTAGACCCATATAGGCAGACCAAACCATGGAGCACCTCCAGGATGAAGGATTTAAATATTTGCCTGTTTCTAAGCCTAGAAACTTAGAGAGGCACACCCTTTCAAACATGGCATTAAAGGCCCATTTGATAATTTCATCATCTTTAAGGGCATCTGTAATGCCTCTAGGGATTTTCTCTCCATTGGCTAAATCTACAACCTTTACTTCTCCACCATCTACCGAATAAGCAAATAATAGTATTTCAAAATCATCATTCTCGGCATAGCGATAAACCCCAGATTTCCCTAGGTTAATACTTGAGTAAGTTTCTATATCTATTGAAATAGATTTCATCTATTTCCGTCCTTTCCAATATAAATAAGGTGGTAGCACACACCACCACCTTATTTATAATTTTGCTTTAACTTTTATGCTAAGAAATCATCATCTTCTATTGTGGTAAATTCATCAGCTGCATTAGTTCTACCACCAAGAGGTTCACCATCCTTAATCTTTTGAATGTTTCCAAGTCCACATGCCACTCCCTTGTTTCCATTAGAGTTAAAAGCATAGAAATTAAGAGATACCCTTGCGTAGCAACCACTATAAACTTCACTTCTATCTAAAATTGGTCTTACAGCTTTGTCCACAATTTGAGGAGCAGTCATACTATTTGCATTTACAAAATAATGCCCCTTATAAGCTTCATCGTCTCGCTCCGCATCTCCATCTCTAAGGGGTAGCTTTATAGCCGCCTTATTAGGCTTCTTTCCTCCGAACTTATGAAGTCCTTCTTCAATAGCTGCATCCACCGCCGCATGGATAGCGTTAATTGTTTCTGTATCAGTTTTTGGGATTAAGACCGACACGCTATACCTTTCTGCTCCGCCATTTATGGATACTGGTTCCCATCCATTGAAGTAACTTAGTCTGGTATCTACACCTGTAATAACTTTTGTTTTGCTTTGATTAATCATATTCTTATACCTCCATAATTTTATTAAATTCAGTTTTCGCACTTGATACATTTAAGGCTTGTCTTTTATCTGATAATGGAACTAGGGTAGGCTTACCAGGCGGTTTGATAATAAAGTCACCTAGTATATCCTTAAATTTTTGTTTACCCATGAGTTTTTCCATTTCTGTAAGAGTAATAAGACTGGTTCGATATATGTCCTTATAACCATTGGCTTTAGCTACTTCTGCTACCTTATCTTCATCTTTATATTTACGGTTGGATCGACCCTCAACTACTTTAAAGCCACTCCACTCCTTACCATGATTGATTGCAGCATCTGTAGCATAGGCCACAATATCATTTGCCCACTTAGTAAGGTCCGATAGTTTGGATAAAATTTCTTCTATCTCATTATCTGTAAGTAGAGGTGGGAGTTTAAATTCTGACTGTGCTAGTCTTAGTTTTTCATCTGCTCTTGCTCTACATTTAACTGCAACTCGGCAAAAAGTACACCAGTCACCAGGAATATATTCACCCTTACCTTCAAAGGCCATTTTAGCTTTAACCTTTAAATCATTTTCTGCCCACTTTTTGAGTTCATCTACTGAAATAGTCCAGGCACTAACATTCTCTCTTCTAGGTTGGAAAATGTGCATTGTCACTTCCTCAATGTCATATAAACTTTCATAAGATGCTAAAGCTCCCAAGGCATATAGTTTCATCTGTGGATTGTCTTCTGCATATACAAGTATTCCTTGCCCGTATTTCATGTCAATTATATGCAGATTCTTATCACCGATGATTATTGTATCTGCCGTACCAAATCCTTCTGGAACATAGCAGGAAAAATCCAATCTTTCTTCTATTAATACTAGTGGATCTTTACAATTCTTCTTCACTTCCTCAAGTTGCTCTAAGACATACTCCACATAAGCATCACTGTGTTCTTCCATTTCATCATCATTAAACTCTGAAACTGGTCTTTTACTTCTTATATGGAGTGCCTTTTTAAGCTTATGCTCACAAAGGTTATGGGCCGCAGTGCCCTGTGCAGCTGCAGTTGACTCTTGGTCTTTAAACTCTAACTCAAGCCTAGCTGCAGGCGTACATTCTAACCATCTATGTGCTCCAGATGCTGAAAGTATTGCGTGTTTACCCATTACCTAACACCTCCGCATCTTCTAGTAAGGAACCATAGTGGCTAGGATCAACTTCGCTTAACTTTTCACCACCATACTTCTTAATTAAATCTCTTACTTCAGAAGTTAGACCTGCTTGACTCTTCTTAGCCAGTACTCCTCTAACTTCTTCTAAAGTAATCTTCTTTGGCTTTGCCTCTTTTACTTTTGTAGCGGTTATCTCTACATTCTCGCTATCACCACTGGTTATTGCATTTGCAACAACCTCTATACTATCTGCAAGCGAACGCATATCTGAAACCACATCAAGAAGTAGCTTTATTTTGCTCATGCTTCACCCCTCCTTCCTTTGCCTCACTAATGGCAAGTTCCTGTACCGTATCCCCAGGAACTAGAATAGTAATTTTCTGTTTTTCACCTAAGAAGAAACGAAAAAGTCGTTCTCTAATGGTGATATTCCGACAGGATACTATTCCTCCATCTTGAGGTTTTTTTGAAACACTAATTTTTAAATTATGCTTCATAGGTTTCACCTCTTTCTGAGAGCTTTAATTTCTAGCCCCTACTTATAAGCCAAGAGAAGAGGGGAAAGTTGAGGTGTTTGGAAAAATCTTTTTTAATTTCTTTTTTGCTGCAGCTAAATGATGAGATATATTGCTTTTACTAGTGCCAACGCTATCTGCGTACTCATTTGCTGGTACTCCGTCAAGATGCACAGCTATGAAAGCTTCTGCTTGCTTGGTAGTTAAGTTCTTGCGAAGTAGTTCACAGTAAAATTCATAGTCAGCTTTTCTGTCTCGATTTTCTAAATCTGTGTAATCAGGAATATAGTCCATATGGTCCGTAAGGTCTTGCTCCTGATCGTCTTTTCTAAAGGGCATCTCTGGCATAGAAATTCGTCTATTGTGTTTTCTCCAATTATTAAACTCAGGCTTATTAAACTCTTCATTAAATTTTTCTTGAATTAGTTTTTCTTTTTCTTCTTGTGAGTCATACTCTTCTTCTATTGATAAGCTGATCCACATTTCCTCAGTTTCTTTTTCATTTAACTCAATAGACTGAAAATACTTATCAAATCTTATTTTTAATTTCATCTTTCATCCTTTCCGTCCGAAACTTGACGGAAGGATGCAAAAAGAATCTATTATGAAGATGGCCACAGGCTACTAGTTCCTAAAAATAGGTACACGAAGTAACGGTGGGTGCATTTCCTTCTAAATACAGCCTTTATCGCTATATTTAAAATTCTTTATGCATCCTCCGTCCTGATGGCCATCTCGGACTTTGAATTTTTATTTAGAAGTCTTTAGGACTTGCTTACTAATAGATATATCACGAATATTTTTTTGAAAATGGACACGCTATGTCCCATAAAAACAAAAAACCGGAGCTATCTATTCTGCCTTTTCTTAGGCTTTATAGATAACTCCGGCTGTTTGCTCCTCGATTGGTTACGGGGCAGATTGCGGTAATTTCTCTTTATTATCTTACTTTACTTCTTTCTATAACCGATTCTACTTGATGAACGATATCATCCCAATGAATTGTTACATATTTGTTTTTACTGATTTTTTGTTCTAAGTAAACTTTATCACCATCGACAACCACATCACAAAATCGTGGTGGCACTGGTTTAGAAGTACTTAAATCTCTAATGGGTTGTTTTATCATGCATCTCCCTCCTAATTAAAATGGAAGTTCTTCTTCATCATCACTTATGTCATCTTCCATAAATGAATCAATGATATACTTAAGTTCATTTTTTATCCTCGGGTGTTTCGTACGTTCACTTACTGTTAGATATAGATTCTCTACCAATAGCGCTAATGGCGACACATCTTTATTACTACATAAATAGCTCGCACCTACTCCAGGTGTGTACATCCAAATTTCCTTAGCAAAAGCATCCGAATCATTAACATTGTGGACACTCTTACTTATATTCATTATATAGAGATATGAATTATTTTTTAAACGTAGGTTAAAACAATCACCATTAATTGCCGTTCTACAGTCAAATGATTTTGATATAAAAACAACTCTAGAAACCTCTTCTGGATACTCGCATTCACTTTCTTCATAAAAAGTTTCGTAGCTTAAAAGAGGATGGTCTACATAACCGTTCATATCTGTTTCTACTCGCTTTAATTCATCTGCAGATTCAATGTTCCAATCTAGCTTATCATCCAAAGTATCTTTGTTTAATTTCTCAAGGAAAGATACAAGATATCGCTCAGTAGGTGTCATTTCTCCAAGTTCTACTTTTAATAAGGTATCTATACTAGTATTTAAAGACTCAGCGACTTTCATAATAAATTCTATCCCTGGTTTAGTTTTCTCGTCCTTACTTATTCTCGAAATATATCCAGTACTTACACCTGCTTCTGTTTCTAGCTCGCCTATTTTCTTCCCAGATTCATTTAAAAGGAAAGAAATGTTGTCTAACATTATCTTTTTATTAAACTCTTCCGTCATTTCCACTCACTCCTTTCTACTACTTTTTCAATATAATATCATAATTTTACCTATACGTCAATATGTGTTTATGTATTGAATTATGTTTCAATTCGCTAGTATGAGTTTGATGTTTGCGACATAAAAAACAGACCCTTAATAAAATAAAGGTCTGTTTATGAAAATCTACTAAAAAGGACATCCCATGTCCGTTTTTCATAAAATAATTTTTAAATTTCTACTCCATATTGTGAAAGATATTCTTGAACTGCCCATAAAGGTTCGGGATATTTAATATGTAAAGCTTCATTAATCCATTGGTGATCAGTATTCAAATGATTTAATGGGCATTGTAGTACAGACATAAGCTTTTCACTGATAATTGGTGGCAGACGAAGTCCAAAGCATATAAGGGCGGCCGTTTCTACCTTTGGTGATGTTAAACCTTTAACTGTACGACTTATTGTTTTTGGATCACGGTCTATTTCCAAGCCTAAATCAGTATATGACATCTTTCTCCAATCAAGAAGCAATTGCATACATTGTTCTGGGTCATCCGTCATTTTTTTGCGAATCTCAATATATTCTTCCTGTTGCTTTTTTCTCATGGCTATTTGTCTTTCCTGCGGAGCATTTTGGTAGCCATTATGATATTTTATTTCAAATGTAATATCGCTTGCTTCACGATTTAAGAAACATGCCGTATGATAAATGTTCTCAATTTTGCTAGTGATTCTCATGTCAAAAACGAGACAACATTCATCCATATGAGAACGAGCATACCCTGTTAAAGCTAATCTTCCATTTTCATCGTACTCTACATAAAGTGGTGCATTATATACAAAATGATTATCTACAAAAAGATAATCACCATTAGCGGTTAAGGCACGAAGTTCAGGATTAACAAATCTTTCAATGGCTGCATCTTGAGCACTTAAAGAAAAAGTCTGATTTATCTTAATTGCTCCTTTGCGAAAACCATGAGGTTTTACATAATGACCATCAAGATATGTGTATGTACCGATAGCTTCTTCGAAACCTAACTCTACAAGCCTAATCTTAGCTGCTTGCTTAGATACTGCAAAGCTAGTCTCTAATGCTGTGATAACTTGCTCCATCACATCTACTGTATGCCTCGCATTTGATTCACGCATAAATTTTGCTATATATTGATTGGCCTTTATCCTAAAGGGTTCTGCTGGCATTTGTATCCGTGGGGTCAATTGGTTAGCTTGCTTTTCCATCCACTCTGTAGATTTTTTTGATACTGTTGAAATTGCCCCACCTTTTACTTCACAGCTTATATGAGAGGCTGTTTCATTATATAGTTTTTCCAGTTCAAATACTTTTCTGTGTTTTACCCAGTGGACACACTCATGTATTATTGTATTATTAACAGAACCTAGATTTCTAAGCAAGTACATATAGGGATCGACTACAATAGTTTTCCCTTCAATCTGCATAGTTACATTGCTTTGAATTTTTGAATCATACATTTCAGCTTCAGTATCTACAAAGTAAATCTGACCAAATACTGATGAATCTTCTCTTATTCGCTGGTTTTTTATTGTTAACCCTAATCTCTCAGTAAGAATATTAGGGTCAACCCAAATAGGGTCTTGTCCATATTGAGTTATCTTAAGAGCCTCGGGATAATATTCTTCAAGAAATGCTGTAGCCACTTCATCTAGCTTTTCATAAGGGATATAAGGAACAAGGGAATCATCTAAAGGATTTTTGGCACGGTTTTTTCCTGTATATGAAGATACTTCAAAAATATTAAAGTCTTCTAGATTACATCCAATATCACCAGAACAACGTACCATTAGCCATATTGTCTTCTCCTCCGAATCATCATAGTGATAATCTGCTTCAGGGATTTCAAATGTAACTGACAAAGCCACATCAAACTGGATTTTCATTTCTGGCAAATCATCAACCCATACATGTTCAACCTTAACATCAGCAATTTCTGGTTCTCCAGCTTTACGGATTCTGTATAATTCTATATCTAATGATTCTATATTTTCATCAAGATACGTCTCGGCTGCTGCCCAGAATTGATTGTCAAAAGTCTTTGCCACGTATTCTGTAAATGATCGAGTATTCGCCATAAATAATCCTCCCATCCTACAATAACGATTAATTTAAAATAGCAATATTAATAATAAACCCAACGTTCACCATCCCAATGTGGCTGTATTTGCTCATGAGACTCATATAATTCATCAAACAAATTAAATGCCACAGCTTTTGCAGTATGAAGATCAGTAATTCTCCTTCCATTATATTTCCATAGTTGCTTACCTTTAAAGATAACACCCCAATTAGAATTAAACTTACTTTTCATAATGGTAATATAGTTGCCCTTATATCGAAGGGTATAGTTACCTGTATCTGATTTAAAACGCCACCCTTGCTTCATAAAATTCTTTCTCCGATTAGCTCGATTTCTCAGTTCTCTTTCAGATTCCTTAGGGTCAATATAATCATCTATCATATTAGATGCACATACACACCCCACACGTATCTCTCCATGATAATCTGGATGTTCTAATAGATGTACATATCGAATCTTTTCATTGCCACACATCTCGCATTGTTCATAATTTATGGGTTCTCCAGCTTCCACATATTCTCCTAAATCCTCCACACCTATATACTGCCACCCCTTATGGGGAACACCTGCTTTATCCCATCGCACTATCAACACCTCCTTTTAATATGAGAGTCTATATTTTTATTTTTCGCAATAGTCTATATGTAAATTATAGCATAATAAATATTTATCACAATAAACACATATTATGTGCTTGTAAATTAAATTTGTGTCGTTTTTCTTTTTGTGATACAATTATTCATTAAGCGAGGTGATAATATGTCAATAAGTTATAAAAAGCTCTGGAAACTTCTTATTGATAGAGACATGAAAAAGAAAGACTTAATAGAAATATCTGGTATTAGCACTGCTTCAATGGCCAAGCTTGGAAGAGGTGATAATATCACCACAGAGGTATTACTTAAAATATGCAAGGCACTTGATTGTGAGCTTGAAGATATTATGGAGATAGAAAAGGAATAATTTTAGGAGGAATTTATGAAAATCAAAAATATAGAAGAACTGTTTCTAATAACTAAAAAAAAGCTTGAGGGCCAACACGGAACAATTACAATTAATTTTGCTAATAAAACTCATGTTTATTCGGGAAACGATGTTATAGGCAATTGCTTACAAGAATGGTTGCCTAATTGGTTTCAACATTTAGGTGTTGATATAAGACCTGGAGATAACACTCAATCATTCCCAGACTTTGTAGCCAATTTTGAAGATACTAGTTATGATGTTGAAGTTAAAGCCTGGAATTATAACAATTCACCCGCGTTTGACCTAGCAAACTTTTCAAGTTTTCTAGATACAACATATAAAAGCCCTGGGAAATTAGATGCTCATTATTTCATATTAGGTTATGAGCCAATGGATGATGGCTTTTCGCAAGGATTTACTGTAAAAAAAGTGTACTTAAAACATATATGGGAAATCACTTCCCCCTCAAGAAAATATCCTATTGGTTTACAAGTAAAACGTGGCCAACCTTATGCGATGCGTCCTTTTAACTTCGCACGTAATGAAAACAACAGTTTTAATAACAAAAATGAATTTATATATGCTGTCAAAAACACTTTTGATATTTTTACAAATACTACCATACCTTTTTCACCAGATGAATGGCTCGAAAAAGTACTTTCATATTAAAAGAAGTGGTGGTTCTTACATGAACCCCACTTCTTTTTTCTCTAAATTATTAATAGATTCAAAATATGATTCTAATAGTTTTATCGATACAGCTTTTATAACAGGAACACAAACAGTATTACCAAGTAAATCAAATGCTTCACTTTCTTTCATAAAGTCAAGTCGATAATCATCTGGAAAACCAAACAATTTAAGACCTTCATTAATAGTTAAAGTACGAATTCCACCATTAACAGGTACTGCAAGCTTATGAACATCCGTTGCAACTATTGTCGGTGTAACACTGTCGGGGCAAAGAATTTTGGTAAATTCAAATGAAAGTTTTCCAGTAACGATGTTATATCCTTTTTCTAATGAAGTATCCGCTACTCTCCTATTATTAATTAGTTGTTTCGGATGTTCATAAGTAAGATATCCTTTCGCAACTAAATCATCCAATAACGCATGTAACTTAGGATGTGGATAAAATGAAAATATCATATCTTCTGTTAGAGGCATACCATCCATCCATTTTATACCTATTATATCTGCCCATTTCTTATTTCTCCTTTGTCTTAACAACAATTCTAGAAGTTCTTTTTGTTCTTTACTTACCTCGCCTTTTAATCCAATATCCCAACTATGGATATTGTTGCTACCGCCACGTTTGTCTTTTATAGCTTTCCCATATAATTCATCTATTTTGTAATGTGATAGTAGTTTTTTGGTGAATTCTGTTTGTATAGGAGGTGTAGATTCATCTATAATATCTCTTAATACAGATGTTTTCTTACTGAATCCTGCTAACTCTTTTACTTTCATACCTCTAAGTCCAATAATATAGATTCTATTTCTAGACTGTGCTAGTCCAAAATCCTTACCATTTAACACTTTCGCTTGGATAGAGTAGCCCAATTCTTCTAATGTCTTGCGTATTATCTTAAATGTCCTTCCTTTATCATGATGTACAAGACCCTCTACATTTTCTAATACAAATCCAATAGGTTTTTTTGCTAATAAGATCTTAGCAATATCAAAAAAAAGTGTTCCTCTAGTATCTTGAAACCCTAACCCTAATCCCGCTTGAGAAAAAGCCTGACAGGGAAAGCCAGCTAATAAGAAGTCAAAATTAGGCAAATTTGTTGGATTAACTTTTGTTATATCACATTCTGGGTTTTCTCCAAAATTAAATTTATATGATTTAATTGCAGAAGGTTTGATATCGCTTGAAAATACACACTTACCTTTTAAACCAAATTCGCTTAGTGCTTGCTCAAATCCTATTCGCATCCCACCTAACCCACTAAATAAATCAACAAAAGTTATTTCATTTGCTCCCCGTTCAAGTTCTGACTCTAATTTATCTATACCCATTTCAAGTAGTTTTCTGCATTTCTGAGAAAAACTCGTACAATCAGGTAATGGTGCCTCTTTAATAAATTTCTTATCTTTACTATTTAAGTAAATCGTTACAGGCTGTTTTTTATCTATGCTACTTTTTCTACCTGCACCTTTTCTATTTCCTCCATGCATGCTCATACCTCCATTCACTAATATAATTATAACATGAGAGCATTGTTTTTTCAAGTAAATAAAATCCCGATTAGGCTTTTTGTTTAGATTTATGATACCGATAATTGAGAATGCGTTCCTATCAATCCAATATCCATCTAGCCTACACAACCCCACTTTTCATCTAACTTATATACTCAACCTTAAAATTCCACTAATTTCAGACTTGTTCCCTCAAACAACAAAAATAAGGGTTTTCAAGATTAGTTCGGAGTATAAAAGAACTCTGCATTAGTGATGATGCTTGAAAACCCTTATATATCAATGCTTTATCTATATTTTAATTTTCAACCCTTGACATCAATACCACGCACTCAACGTGCACCGTCCTAGGAAACATATCCATACATTTTACCTTTTCTATCTTATATCCTCTTTCTATGAATACCTTTAAATCTCTAACTAGAGTTATAGGGTTACAGGATACATATACGAGGTTTTTTGGATTAAAGTCGATTATCTTATTTATAGCTTTTGGATGGATTCCATCTCTTGGAGGGTCTATAATTATTAAATCTGGAGTTTCTTTTAAATTATTTACTTCTTTTAAAACATCCCCTGCAATAAACTCTACATTATCAAGACCATTTAACTTAGCATTTTCACGAGCATTCTCCACTGCTTCTTCTACAATTTCTATACCTATTACTTTCTCGCAAAATGGGGATAGTATTTGAGCTATAGTTCCTGTTCCTGAGTATAGATCGTATACTATATTATTTTTCTCATTCCCAACAAAATCTCTTACTATTGAGTATAATGTTTCAGCACCAAATGTATTAGTTTGGAAAAATGAGAATGGGGATATTTTAAACTTCAATCCTAGTATCTCTTCTATAACATAACCCCTGCCATAAATTAAATTTAATTCGTCTACTTTAATGGCATCGGATAAACTATCATTCTTAGTATAAAATATACCTACAATATTTCCTTTAATTTCTTTACAATTAATTAATCTATTTTTAAACTCATCTGTATCTATTTCACCTTGAGAACTAGTAACTAAATTGATTATAATTTCTCCTGTGGTCAATGCCTTTCTAACTACTAGATGTCTTAACACCCCTATGTGATTTCGTTTATTATAATGAGGGATTTTCTTTTCTTTAAAATAATTCAAAACTTCTTTTAGTATTATAGTGAAATCCCTATCCACAATATTACATTGAGTTACTTCGACTACTTCATAAAACCTTCCTTTCCTATGAAGTCCTAAAGACAAAGGTCCATCCTTTTCCTCATCTCCAAAAGTATATTCCATTTTGTTCCTATATCCTTCTATATTTGGGCTTTTTTCTATCCCTAAATAATTAAATTTCTCTATGCCCTCTCTTTCAAATAGAGATAATATCTGACTTTCTTTTAATTTTAATTCTCTATCATAAGTTAAACTTTGATAAGTACAGCCTCCACAAGCAAGATGATGGGGACAACCTATTTCAGTTTCCGTTGGAGATTTCTCCAACACTTCTAATATTTTTCCCTCTATATAATCATTTTTTTTTCTTCCTAAAACCACCCTTACTTTTTGTCCCTTTATTCCACCTTTACATATAATAGTTTTGTCTTCATATCTACCTATAGATTTATTTGGAAAAATGGTATCTGTTATTTCAAATTCAACTATTTTCTTTTTTCTTGCCATAAACTCAACTCCTTCCAAATTATTATACCAGTATTTTTATAAAAAAATAAGGGAAATTCAAGTTTATGGTTTGAGTAATATCTTCTAAAGTAAACCTATATTTATTTTTGGTAAAATACATAAAACAAAGCCCTATATAATATAGGACTTTGTAATAACTATCTAAGATATTTATAAAGATTGTCGAATTCTGAAACCTTTTTTATCCTTCTATATTCCATATTATAATACTCATCTAAAGCACTATATTTTTGGGATTTAAAGAATCCATATAAAAACATTAAGTAAATATCCATATAAAATCACCTCCGTATAAAAAAACTAGATAATTAATTTTCTTTGTAAATCTCATCATTCTATCCTCCTTTCAAATTTTTATATACAAAAACCGCAGGATTTCCTGCGGTTTTTTAAACTAAATTATATAATATTTTTATCAAATATAAAATTGGCATCAAAAAAGCCACAGCCCTGCTGTGGCTTATACACATATATTATATGACACAAAAGTTTACCATAACTTTCCGCAGGTTTTTAATATTGTTTAACGTATATAATTTTCTTAATAGTATTAAATATATTATTTTCATCATTTTTATAAACCTCCTTGGAAAGTATTAGCATATTGAAATATCATTGTTATATAATACCATGGAACTATTTAGAAATCAATAGCTATTTTCATAATTCCAAAACTTTTTTAAATTTTTTTGCATTATACTTAAATTTCTTACCCTTTTATAATGGATCCACTCCTTTGGATATAGCCTTCTATACTTTATACTGCCAAATCTTTCATCTATAAGTAACAATGCTCCTCTATCCTTCTCGCTCCTAATAACTCTACCAGCTGCTTGAAGTACCTTATTCATTCCTGGATACATATAAGCGTATTCATATCCAAGACCATTTTTTTCTTGAAAATATTCTCTAATAATATTTCTTTCAGGGCAGATCATAGGCAATCCTACTCCTACTATAACTGCACCTATTAATCTATCTCCTATTAAATCAATACCTTCAGAAAAAACCCCTCCTAAAACCGCAAAGGCAACCATGGTATATTCTCCATCCATACTAAAGTTATTTAAAAAATCTTCTCGTTCTTTTTCCTTCATGGAATTTTCTTGTATAATAGTTTTAACTTCTGGATTTCTATCTAAAAAATGTATATATACATCTTCCATATACTTATATGAAGGAAAGAAAACAAAATAATTTCCCTTTTTTAATGAGATAAATTCTTCAATATATTCTACTACATCTAAATATGTATTCTGTCTATCTTTATACTTAGTAGAAACTACATCTTCAATTAAAAGGCATAGATTATCTTTGGGAAAAGGGGAAGGAAATCTAATAATATAATCTTCCTTATCTCCTCCCAATATATTTCGATAATAATCTAACGGTGTCAATGTGGCAGAAAAAAATATGGCTGACTTTCCCCTCTCTAAAGTTTCGCTTAAAAGATAAGAAGTATCTACACAAAATAATTTTATGATTAAATCCTTATCCTTTTCTTCAACATAGGTTACATATCTTTCATCATAGAAATCAGATATTCTAATAAATCTCAATAAATCAAAATAAAATTCTAATACCTCGTCATGATTTTCATGTTCTTTTTGTTTTAAAAGCCAATCTTCTAATTCCTTTATAAGATTCCTTATAGGAGGATATATCTCCAAAATTTCATCTCTTTGATAATAAAAAGCGTTATTAGCATATTCTCTTCTTATTTTATTCATCATATTATTACATTTGTTAAAGCTCTTTGAAAGATATGGGTAATCATCTTTAAATAATCTCTTATATTTCAAAAATGGCTCTTTCATAATTTCAGCAGAAAACATATCTCTAGAACGTTCTACTAAATTGTGTGCTTCATCTATTAAAAATACGTAGTCATTTCCGCTTTCATTGAAAAACCTCTTCAAATTTATATATGGATCAAATACATAATTATAATCACATATAATGACATCACTCCATAAACTTAAATCTAAAGAAAATTCAAATGGACATACCTTATGAAGTTTTGCATATTCTATTACAGTTTCTCTAGTGATTATATCTTCTTTATCCAAAACATCCATTATAGCATCGTTTACCCTATCAAAATGTCCTTTAGCAAAGGGGCAATCTTTTGGATTACATTTTACCTCCTCATTTAGACATATCTTTTCCTTAGCAGTTATTACAATGGATTTTATTCGCAAACCGTGTTTTTCCATCTGTTCTATGGAATTTAATGCTACCTCTCTAGTAATGGTTTTTGCTGTTAAATAAAAAATCTTAGAGGTAATCCCTTCACCAATAGCCTTTACGGCTGGAAACATAGTAGATATGGTCTTCCCTATTCCTGTTGGCGCTTGTGTAAAAAGGTTTTTATCATGAAGAATAGCCTGATAAACCGAAACGGCTAGTTCTCTTTGTCCTTTCCTATAGCTTTTAAAAGGAAATTTTAGTCCCTTTATAGAAGTATCCCTTATTTCTTGCCAGTCAAAAGTCCTATTTGACCATTTTAAGTATTTTTCAATTAGAAATAAGAAAAATTCTTCCAATTCTTTAAAAGTATAGTACTTTATAAACTTTTTTATTTCTTCTGTGTCGATATTATAATAAGTAAGTTGGATTCCTATTTTTTCTATTCCATTTTCGTAGGCGTACATATATCCATAACATTTTCCTTGAGCCCAGTGAAGCATATTATAATCTTCATCAATTTCTTCAAGGGGTTTTGTCGTACTTTTGATTTCATCTACTATTATATCTTCTTCTTTTAATATGCCATCAGCCCTGCCCTCCACTTCTATGGTAAAGCCTTCATAGTTTAAGGTATGTTTAAGGGTAACCTCTGAGGCATATTCATCTCCATAAGAATTTTGAACCTTTTTATGAGCTTTTGTTCCCTCTACTGCTCTAACTGTACTCATAAAGGTATTATCTATATCCCCTGAACGAAGAACAAATTCAACTAAATTCCTTACAGATACTTTAACTTGTTTAGACATACTATCAATCCTTTTAAAATATTTCCATTAATCTTACTAATAACATTATACCTTAAAAACCAAAAAGCCATTATCTAATTATATAGATAATAGCTTTTTATTTATCTTTTTCTCTACCAATTTTAAAGTTTATTAACTTCTGTCTCAATTCTTTCTAAAGCTTCTTGTAAAACCTTTCTACTAGTCGCTACGTTCATCCTCTGGAATAACTCATAACCTTTACCAAATATACTACCTTCGTTTAATAAAACCTTACAATCTTTAATAAAAAAGTCCACTAGTTCTTCTTCATTCATATTTAAAGCTGAACAATCTAACCATAATAGATAAGTACCTTCAGGTTTTTTTACTTTAATTTTAGGAATCCTCGTTTCAAAAAACTTAACTACATAATCTACATTTTCATTTAAATATTTGATTAACTCTTTATACCAGCTCTCTCCATTACGATAAGCAGTTTCTTGAGCTATTATTCCAAATATTGTACCTCCTGGGATACAAAGTTTTTCTAATTGTATTTCAAATTCATTACGTAACTTTTCATTTTGAATTACTATATTCGCAGTTTGTAAGCCAGCAATATTAAATGTCTTATTTGGTGCTGTACAAATAATAGAGTTATTTGCTAACCTTTGATTTATATTAGAAAAAACTATATGTTCATTTGGAGGATATACTATATCAGCATGAATTTCATCTGACACAACTAAAATCTCATTTTCAACACAAATTTCACCTAATTTCTCTAATTCTTCTCTTTTCCATACCCTACCAATAGGGTTATGTGGACTACATAGTATTAATAATCTTGTTCTTTTTGTAATGACTTCTTCTAAGTTATCAAAATCCATAGAATAATATCCGTCTTCTAACTTTAACGGATTTTCAACTACATTACATCCATTATTTTTTATAAGTCTTGCAAAAGGATGATATACTGGAGTTTGGATAATTACATCATCACCAGGTTTAGTAAAGGTACTAATAATAGCATTGATTCCAGGAACTACTCCTGGTGTAAATTGAATATATTCCTTTTCTATAACCCAATTGTGTATTTTCTTAAACCAATCTATAACAGCCTCATAATATGTATCTGGAGCCATTGTATATCCGAGTATTGGATGGTCTGCTCTTTTTTTAATAGACTCTGAGATTTCATAAGGAATTTCAAAGTCCATATCAGCAATCCATAAAGGTATTACATCATCCCCATAATCTTTACTAATCATATCCCACTTTTTACAACCTGTCCCTTTTCTATCTATAATATTATCAAAATTATAATCATTCATAACTCAACATCCTTCCATAAGATATTATCATAACATTCAGCATAAGAGTTTACCAAGTATATTATCATGCCCATTTAATCTCATCTAGATTGTATAAACTTAGTATATAATATATTAAAATATTTGTCATATAGAAAAAATCTATCAATATTATGCTAACGATAAACTAAGTGAAAATATCATGTGTAAAGTTAATAAACGTGAGTAAATTGTTTATATAATAATGATAAAATAATTGTATTCTACTGTAGTTCTATTAAAAGGGAGCTGGGGCAGATGATCCGAAGCAACAAGAAGAGAATTTACATTCTACTGTAGTTCTATTAAAAGCATGGAATGAGTCCGTTGGAGCCTGTATTAAAAAACTTTACATTCTACTGTAGTTCTATTAAAAGTAATTTACATATTTTGATGAAGTTCTTTATATTTTTATTTACATTCTACTGTAGTTCTATTAAAAGTATCTCCTTCAGGATCACTTACCTGGTATAGTATATTATTTACATTCTACTGTAGTTCTATTAAAAGTTAACAAAATCACAATTAAGATTGGAGGCTTACTAAATTTACATTCTACTGTAGTTCTATTAAAAGTAAAATAAATCATGCTAATATCTCAGTTAGATCATCATTTACATTCTACTGTAGTTCTATTAAAAGGATTATAAAGATTACATTAGCGTATGGGCTGAAAGTATTTACATTCTACTGTAGTTCTATTAAAAGAAAGGGGTATATGGGTCTCAAGAGATTACTTTAACATTTACATTCTACTGTAGTTCTATTAAAAGCAAGTTGAAGAATTTGAAGGAGATCCAATTGAAATTAATTTACATTCTACTGTAGTTCTATTAAAAGTGATGTAAATAAATCATTAACTAACTCAACATATGAATTTACATTCTACTGTAGTTCTATTAAAAGTCCTGTTCTGCATTCTGTAACGAGAATGTATTTCAAATTTACATTCTACTGTAGTTCTATTAAAAGGGTTAATTGATAATATCGTCGATAGCGTAAATATAATTTACATTCTACTGTAGTTCTATTAAAAGGTCTTAGCGGCTCCATGAAGGTAAGGAAAATGTCTATTTACATTCTACTGTAGTTCTATTAAAAGATACCAAAGAGGGGTATTCACTCAGCATTTAAACAAAATTTACATTCTACTGTAGTTCTATTAAAAGTAAATATATTTGGTATGAGGAAGTCGACCAATTCAAATTTACATTCTACTGTAGTTCTATTAAAAGGAAGGAACTATGTTCTCAACTAATCCAGAAACATAATTTACATTCTACTGTAGTTCTATTAAAAGACAATTTGATTATAAAGACTATATTTCAAATAGATTAATTTACATTCTACTGTAGTTCTATTAAAAGTACCACTTGAAAATGGAACTAATCAAACTGAGGTAAATTTACATTCTACTGTAGTTCTATTAAAAGTATCTCCTTCAGGATCACTTACCTGGTATAGTATATTATTTACATTCTACTGTAGTTCTATTAAAAGTTAACAAAATCACAATTAAGATTGGAGGCTTACTAAATTTACATTCTACTGTAGTTCTATTAAAAGTACCCAGCGTTAATGATTGAATATGATTTTTTATCTATTTACATTCTACTGTAGTTCTATTAAAAGAATAAGAGAAGAATTAACAGTAGCAGCTGAAACGCTATTTACATTCTACTGTAGTTCTATTAAAAGAAAAAGCACTTTACCTTGTCTAGCAGATAGAACCTATTTACATTCTACTGTAGTTCTATTAAAAGATAATTCTCTTCCACACCTTCCATATCTGGTACTTTATTTACATTCTACTGTAGTTCTATTAAAAGATTTTATTCTTTGACTTTGAAGTTTTTAGATATGACATTTACATTCTACTGTAGTTCTATTAAAAGAGCTTTACAATAAACAGTGATAGCTCGCTTAATTAAATTTACATTCTACTGTAGTTCTATTAAAAGTGCTCCTCCTGTTTGCCTATTAACCATAATGGTTTCATTTACATTCTACTGTAGTTCTATTAAAAGGCGTTCGTCCGCTTTGTAATCTGTCATCTGAAATCTATTTACATTCTACTGTAGTTCTATTAAAAGTAAACATTTAATCACTTCCTTGGATTATCCTCCTATATTTACATTCTACTGTAGTTCTATTAAAAGGAATCTATATCTATACGGTGCTAGCTTGGAGTCCTCTATTTACATTCTACTGTAGTTCTATTAAAAGTGTTATTTGGTTAAATTCCTATCCCTACGCAAATCCATTTACATTCTACTGTAGTTCTATTAAAAGTACACAATAGAGAAAATAGAAGATTTAAAGGACAAAGATTTACATTCTACTGTAGTTCTATTAAAAGAGCTAGACGGAATGGATGAACAGCATATCATAGAGATTTACATTCTACTGTAGTTCTATTAAAAGGCAAACGGAAGTAAATTTATTTCAAAGTAACTGGAATTTACATTCTACTGTAGTTCTATTAAAAGTACACACCAATTCCACGACTCTTTAGCCCATGAGCTATTTACATTCTACTGTAGTTCTATTAAAAGCTACCCCTTTAATTCCCCTCCCCAAAAACATTCTAAATTTACATTCTACTGTAGTTCTATTAAAAGGCAGAATTGGCAAATGCAACTAGATGTTTCAAGCATATTTACATTCTACTGTAGTTCTATTAAAAGAATATTAAGCGGAATATTGCAAGGTATTTTATCGGCATTTACATTCTACTGTAGTTCTATTAAAAGACTTCTTCGAGTAAATCCTTTACTAGGTAAAATTGTATTTACATTCTACTGTAGTTCTATTAAAAGTTGTTTTAAGAAAATCGGATAACTCTTTTGTTATCACATTTACATTCTACTGTAGTTCTATTAAAAGAAATGTTTTTTAAAAGAAAACCAAGATTTTTAATCTATTTACATTCTACTGTAGTTCTATTAAAAGTACCAGGGCACAGTCAGAAGACAGGGTTCATAGGATATTTACATTCTACTGTAGTTCTATTAAAAGCAATGATATAAGCAACATAAATGCAAGCATAGAAGAATTTACATTCTACTGTAGTTCTATTAAAAGGATAGTAAAAATAAGGTAGCTGAGGTTGAGGCTATATTTACATTCTACTGTAGTTCTATTAAAAGCAGTTATAAGCCCATCTCTTATCCATTCTTCAAATTTATTTACATTCTACTGTAGTTCTATTAAAAGAAGCGTAAAGCTAGAAGATAGAATGAAAGCCTTAGAAATTTACATTCTACTGTAGTTCTATTAAAAGGATAATAACTGGAAGGGAAGAAAAGGAGAAAGTTTAATTTACATTCTACTGTAGTTCTATTAAAAGTCATAAAATAATGAAAAGATCGAGGGTTAATAATTGATTTACATTCTACTGTAGTTCTATTAAAAGTAGGTTTACACGTTGGCATAAAGAAGGTCGTTTTTTATTTACATTCTACTGTAGTTCTATTAAAAGGCTATTCCCAAAGCAACTGGACCTATACTAGACATTGATTTACATTCTACTGTAGTTCTATTAAAAGCTAAAAAAACCTCAATGTTACTCCTACCCCTAAATCTAGATTTACATTCTACTGTAGTTCTATTAAAAGAACCAACTAAGTATGTATCTGCCATTCTAATTACTAATTTACATTCTACTGTAGTTCTATTAAAAGTCGAGGATGATGATGAACTAGAAGAGTTTGAATAGGATTTACATTCTACTGTAGTTCTATTAAAAGATATGAAATTAAGCAAAATCAAGCCTGTTCATATAAATTTACATTCTACTGTAGTTCTATTAAAAGAAACCGTAGCAATAGTAGGGCTGTTTCTAGCTACTACATTTACATTCTACTGTAGTTCTATTAAAAGCATGAACCCTGTATTAATACAAACCGTAGCAATAGTATTTACATTCTACTGTAGTTCTATTAAAAGTTCTATATATTTATTTACTATTTTTTGTTTTTGTCTATTTACATTCTACTGTAGTTCTATTAAAAGAATTATCTTGGCGTTAGCTTTGGGGCATATAAAAAAATTTACATTCTACTGTAGTTCTATTAAAAGCGAGATTCAAGAGAAAAAAAGACAAAGAGATTTATTATATTTACATTCTACTGTAGTTCTATTAAAAGGAGGGTAAGCATTAACGCTGCCATTGCCTATGTCAGATTTACATTCTACTGTAGTTCTATTAAAAGGACAGTGGAAGAACAAAAATTTGCATATGAAAATTACATTTACATTCTACTGTAGTTCTATTAAAAGAAAAAATTTTCAAATGAAAAGAAAGGAGATTTAATAATTTACATTCTACTGTAGTTCTATTAAAAGTTTTCTTTTATTTTTTCTTGAAAATCTACTGTTACATTTACATTCTACTGTAGTTCTATTAAAAGCTTGTCAGAGGTGGACGCTGTGTGGATACCTCATTAATTTACATTCTACTGTAGTTCTATTAAAAGTGATTGGATTTTCTATAATTATGTTAAAATAATCTGCATTTACATTCTACTGTAGTTCTATTAAAAGGAACTCAGGAGATGGGAACTCAGGTGATTGGAACTCATTTACATTCTACTGTAGTTCTATTAAAAGATAAATTAAATATTGATCCGAGAGATATATTTTACCATTTACATTCTACTGTAGTTCTATTAAAAGTAAAGAAAGAAAAAGAGGGACTAGAGAAACAGAATGATTTACATTCTACTGTAGTTCTATTAAAAGTCAAACTATCTACTTCACCTAAAACAAGGTTAACTTGTATTTACATTCTACTGTAGTTCTATTAAAAGATCCTCATTAACTTGAATTACCTCTAATCTTGAGAATTTACATTCTACTGTAGTTCTATTAAAAGAAAAAATAGATATAAAGTAAACAAGGATCAAAATGAATTTACATTCTACTGTAGTTCTATTAAAAGTTGGAATTTTTACAAAATAAAGTCTTAAATTACTAATTTACATTCTACTGTAGTTCTATTAAAAGAAAATTAAAATACAATGATAACAAAAAACAAAACACATTTACATTCTACTGTAGTTCTATTAAAAGTTTTAGCATAAAACCTTTGCTTATTCTATCAGCAAAATTTACATTCTACTGTAGTTCTATTAAAAGGTATAGAAAAATATTAGGGCTATTAGTTGAAAAGTTATTTACATTCTACTGTAGTTCTATTAAAAGCAAATGGATTCGATTATGAAACTGTTGCCGAACTTAATTTACATTCTACTGTAGTTCTATTAAAAGTAAAACTAGCAGAGGAAAAGGGATTTACGAATACTAATTTACATTCTACTGTAGTTCTATTAAAAGTCTACATATGTATGTTTAACTAAATCCCTAGCCTCTATTTACATTCTACTGTAGTTCTATTAAAAGACCATCTTCAATAACGATTCCCTCAACGATAAAAGGATTTACATTCTACTGTAGTTCTATTAAAAGCAATAAGCTAGATGAATTAATAGAGGTGGTGAGGTAAATTTACATTCTACTGTAGTTCTATTAAAAGCAATTAGCGCAGCAGGAGAAGGCAAGAATAGAAGAAATTTACATTCTACTGTAGTTCTATTAAAAGGGAACAGATACTACCAGTCTTTACTCCTTTAATAACATTTACATTCTACTGTAGTTCTATTAAAAGTCTTTGTATGTCTTCAAGTATAATGTGTCCTATTTCGGATTTACATTCTACTGTAGTTCTATTAAAAGGCATTACAAGACCCATCATAGAGAGTTCCAAAAACGATTTACATTCTACTGTAGTTCTATTAAAAGTGCTATTTAGCAAAGATGTAAAAGAAAAGACAATAGAATTTACATTCTACTGTAGTTCTATTAAAAGAAAAGAAGGCACACACAAAGGCAAGCTATCTATTAGAATTTACATTCTACTGTAGTTCTATTAAAAGGTTACGCATGGCGTGGTATTATGGAACTTATAATTGATTTACATTCTACTGTAGTTCTATTAAAAGACACTCGCTAATCCTCCTAATCCACCTACTACATAATTTACATTCTACTGTAGTTCTATTAAAAGCCATTGTATCCATCTAACCTTCCTACACTTGTAAACATTTACATTCTACTGTAGTTCTATTAAAAGGACACCTTCTATCTCTGATCTGTAATATATCTTCCATATTTACATTCTACTGTAGTTCTATTAAAAGTAGTTTTGTTTCCTCTTTTATTTCATTTTCTAAATAATTTACATTCTACTGTAGTTCTATTAAAAGGGTAATATTATAATCAATCAATCAAGTAAAGAAGAAATTTACATTCTACTGTAGTTCTATTAAAAGGATGATCCAATTAGGCTTTGATGATGAAGGGGTGATTGATTTACATTCTACTGTAGTTCTATTAAAAGGATGGATTGCTAGATTTAGCACACCAGAAGGGTTTAACATTTACATTCTACTGTAGTTCTATTAAAAGTTGCTGCCTCTATAGGCTTTTGCATATCTGGACAATTATTTACATTCTACTGTAGTTCTATTAAAAGCAAGTAATTACGGAACTGGCGCAACCTTAGATATCTAATTTACATTCTACTGTAGTTCTATTAAAAGTTTACTATTAGGTTGTCCTGTATTCTTGCCATAGTGATTTACATTCTACTGTAGTTCTATTAAAAGCATACTAAAACTTCTGATTACCATTTCATCTGTATTATTTACATTCTACTGTAGTTCTATTAAAAGAGAAACAGAGTTAATCCAAATACCCTCTAAAGAAAAATTTACATTCTACTGTAGTTCTATTAAAAGTTAAAACCGTAATCTTAACAATCTAATTTTATTCATTTACATTCTACTGTAGTTCTATTAAAAGATAGGTGCGAATTGCTAAAGAAAGAGCTTAAAAGAAAATTTACATTCTACTGTAGTTCTATTAAAAGTACTACTCCGTCAATTTTGTTTTCAGGTTTTCCTTCATTTACATTCTACTGTAGTTCTATTAAAAGAAAGGAGAAAAAGGCGATAGAGGACCACAGGGAATCCAATTTACATTCTACTGTAGTTCTATTAAAAGTAAAATTACTCTTTGCCATCTTCTCACCTGCCTTTTATTTACATTCTACTGTAGTTCTATTAAAAGTTTATGTTCCTAGCAATGTTAACTGTTCCTTTGATATTTACATTCTACTGTAGTTCTATTAAAAGCATATTAACAAGCCCCCTTAGATAATTCTTTTAATACATTTACATTCTACTGTAGTTCTATTAAAAGATCCTACAGAAAGAGAAGCATTGCAGCAAAGTGTTCATTTACATTCTACTGTAGTTCTATTAAAAGATATTCACATTCGTTAAAGCAATGTTTCATACAAATATTTACATTCTACTGTAGTTCTATTAAAAGATCTTCTGCCCACTTTCTAAATACTACCAGATAATCATTTACATTCTACTGTAGTTCTATTAAAAGTTTTACTTTAAACTTAAACATTTTTGTTTCTAACATTTACATTCTACTGTAGTTCTATTAAAAGTGAAGGTTTCCGCCGAGGAAATAAAGTTCTATTATTATTTACATTCTACTGTAGTTCTATTAAAAGTGCCTTTACTTTATTAAATTGAATTATGGTCCTGGATATTTACATTCTACTGTAGTTCTATTAAAAGGATTAGAAATATGGCTTTAAAGAAAATGATAGATGAATTTACATTCTACTGTAGTTCTATTAAAAGTCCAAATGCAGCGGCTATTGAATCTTCCATTGCTTGATTTACATTCTACTGTAGTTCTATTAAAAGACTTGAGGATTGTTGGGTTGTGGGTTGCCTATCTTTATTTACATTCTACTGTAGTTCTATTAAAAGCAGATAAAGAAGAAAGAGCAGAAGAACTTAGAAAAGGATTTACATTCTACTGTAGTTCTATTAAAAGGAAGAATCATCTGATCAAGTAGATAGATTGACATAATTTACATTCTACTGTAGTTCTATTAAAAGTCTTCTTAATTCCATTATTTTAGTTCTAATGTCTTGATTTACATTCTACTGTAGTTCTATTAAAAGTTATGGGAAGGCTCCTCACACCCATCTATTGAATAAATTTACATTCTACTGTAGTTCTATTAAAAGTTTTTCATGCCCTTCGTACCCCTGCTATGGTATAATGATTTACATTCTACTGTAGTTCTATTAAAAGGGATGTAAAAGTTAGAAGTTCAATTATGTTAAATAGTATTTACATTCTACTGTAGTTCTATTAAAAGGGCAAGTTATCACAGGATTTAAGTCCTTTGAAATTAATTTACATTCTACTGTAGTTCTATTAAAAGAAAGATGAGGCTAAACGGCTTGGTGCTGAAACTGAAATTTACATTCTACTGTAGTTCTATTAAAAGTTCTGGAAAGGAAGAGAATCTTTATCAATTTGATGAATTTACATTCTACTGTAGTTCTATTAAAAGTGTTTATATCTCTTAGTTAATAATACCTTCTGGCACCATATTTACATTCTACTGTAGTTCTATTAAAAGGTTTAGAAAATCATGTTAGAAGAAAAAGGTGATTAAAATTTACATTCTACTGTAGTTCTATTAAAAGTAATCATTGTTTAGTTTATATGTTGTAGCGTCATCTATTTACATTCTACTGTAGTTCTATTAAAAGATAAATTTCTCTATACTGAGTCTGGTGAACTTAGGCTTATTTACATTCTACTGTAGTTCTATTAAAAGCAGCAATTTCATTTTCTAAGTCATCTACTCTTTCATATTTACATTCTACTGTAGTTCTATTAAAAGTAAGAATTCTAAGTCTAAACCAACAAAAACTAAAAAATTTACATTCTACTGTAGTTCTATTAAAAGAGAAGACCCTACAGAGTTTATAGTAAGACCAAAGAAATTTACATTCTACTGTAGTTCTATTAAAAGAGAATTTTCTATTAGAGGCGCTGACACAATAAAAACATTTACATTCTACTGTAGTTCTATTAAAAGCATATTATCCCAATTTACTTGATTATTTTTTAATCTATTTACATTCTACTGTAGTTCTATTAAAAGTCATTATCTTCCACTCATCAACGCCTGTCATGATTAATTTACATTCTACTGTAGTTCTATTAAAAGAAATATTTACTCTAAAGTTTACAGTTTAGCTTTGCAAATTTACATTCTACTGTAGTTCTATTAAAAGGGGTGATTGTTTACTAGAGGCAAATAAAATAAAAGAATTTACATTCTACTGTAGTTCTATTAAAAGCAATAAGACCAGCAGGTGCTAGCTATAGGGATAAGTATTTACATTCTACTGTAGTTCTATTAAAAGTTATTGATTATTATGTACATGAAATTAGGTTAAAAACATTTACATTCTACTGTAGTTCTATTAAAAGAGTTGTTATTGGGCTTGTATCTTCAGCTTATAAGACATTTACATTCTACTGTAGTTCTATTAAAAGAAATTAATCTGCTCTACTCATCTCTTATGGTATAACATTTACATTCTACTGTAGTTCTATTAAAAGTGATAGTATTATAAGTAGATAGTAAATATAAAATAAATTTACATTCTACTGTAGTTCTATTAAAAGTCTAATACTTACAATAAAAACCCTCTCTCTATTTTGATTTACATTCTACTGTAGTTCTATTAAAAGTGTAAAGGAGGTGGGAACCGTGTCAATGGAATTACATTTACATTCTACTGTAGTTCTATTAAAAGCTTTAAGCCAACTAACATCTGCATTAGATTTATCAAGATTTACATTCTACTGTAGTTCTATTAAAAGAGTGGAATACTATAGAGACTTTGACACAGGGAAGCTGATTTACATTCTACTGTAGTTCTATTAAAAGTTTAAAATGACCTATCCTATCAAATACTTCATGAAATATTTACATTCTACTGTAGTTCTATTAAAAGAAGGTGTAAAAGTAGAGGGTATCGTGGTATTATAGAAATTTACATTCTACTGTAGTTCTATTAAAAGATCTGGTCTACTCTACTCCCTTCCTGCTTTAGGCAGATTTACATTCTACTGTAGTTCTATTAAAAGCTATTTTTTCTTGATATATATGTCCTATACTCACGAATTTACATTCTACTGTAGTTCTATTAAAAGTTTACTGCAAGACGTGCTAATCACATAGAACAAGGAATTTACATTCTACTGTAGTTCTATTAAAAGGAGATTTTGGACTTGCTAGAAGTACGGCAATTACAAATTTACATTCTACTGTAGTTCTATTAAAAGTTACAGGCCAAATAATGTGGAGAGTAAAAACAATAGAATTTACATTCTACTGTAGTTCTATTAAAAGTAAAGCTCTAATGAAAGCAAATAAGTTTAGATTTGCATTTACATTCTACTGTAGTTCTATTAAAAGGGATGCGATTTGGATACCTCATTATGGCAAAAACAAATTTACATTCTACTGTAGTTCTATTAAAAGGTTCATTTGGGCTGTGCTATGCACTATTTAAGTATTATTTACATTCTACTGTAGTTCTATTAAAAGTAAAATGCAATATGATGTTAGTATAATATTGTAGACACGATTTTCCGAATACTATAGAATATAGAAAAGGAAGGAAGTGTCTAGAATGTCAAAAAGATATACAGAAGAATATAAAGATACCATTGTAGAGCTTTACAATTCCGGTAAAACACTTGCTGAGCTTAATAGTGAATATGGCCTACCTAAATCCACTATATTAACATGGGTAAAGAAAGCTGAACCTATAGCAGTAGATAATAATAAAACAATTACACAAGCTGATTATCAAGCCATGCTTAAGAAGATGGCTAGGATAGAAGAGGAAAACGAAATATTAAAAAAAGCCATGGCCATATTTGCAAAGAAGTAAGCTCAATATATAAGTTCATTACTGATAATAAGGATATCCATGACATAAAACTAATGTGTGAAGTCTTAAAAGTGTCTAGAAGTTCATATTATAAACATCTTAACAAAAAAGAGAGTAAAAGGAGCATTGAAAATAGATTTCTAGAAAAAGAAATACTAAATATATATAAAGCTAGTAAATGTCGATATGGAGCTCCTAAGATATATGAAAAATTAAAAGGTAAAAACATATTTATAAGTCTTAAAAGAACTCAAAGGCTTATGAACAAATTAGGCATAAAATCAGTAGTATGTAAGAAGTTTAGACCATTTTCATCAAGAAATAAGATTGAGAGCAGAGAAAACATAATAAATAGAGACTTCTCTACAACTGCCATTAATCAAAAATGGGTAACTGATATTACATATATTCATACCATTAAAGATGGTTGGTGCTATCTTGCCTCCGTTATGGATCTTAATAGTAGGAAGATAGTTGGATATTCTATGTCTAAAAATATAGATACCACATTAGCTATAAAAGCTTTAGATAATGCCTATAAAATTCAGAAACCTGGGGAAGGCCTAATTCTCCATAGTGACTTAGGAAGTCAATATACAAGTTATGAATTCGGAGAATATGTTAAAGACCACAAAATAGCTCATTCCTTTAGTGGTAAAGGGAACCCCTATGACAATGCTTGCATAGAATCCTTTCACTCAGTATTGAAGAAAGAAGAAGTTAATCTAGTTAAATATTTTGACTTTGATGCTGCTAGACTTGCAATATTTGAATATATAGAGTCATGGTATAACAGAGAGAGAATACATAGCTCTTTGGGCTATATCACTCCTCAAGAGTGGGAAGATAAATCTAAGAGGGTTGCATAAAATTATTCAAGAAAATGTGTCTACTATATTGACATAGGTCCAATACAAGGCATCCCGTGAAGTGTATTAGATTTACATTCTACTGTAGTTCTATTAAAAGTATCAATCCATGAGAGCATATTTGGAGGCTACAGGGATTTACATTCTACTGTAGTTCTATTAAAAGGATACATCTAGATTTGACTTAGCAGTAGTTGAATTCATTTACATTCTACTGTAGTTCTATTAAAAGTCCATTGGGTAAACTACTCGAAAAAGGGTTTAATACATTTACATTCTACTGTAGTTCTATTAAAAGTATACATATATTTATATATTTATTTTTTAGTCGGCATTTACATTCTACTGTAGTTCTATTAAAAGTTGTAATCCCTGCATACGCTTCTTGTATTCTAGTATATTTACATTCTACTGTAGTTCTATTAAAAGACACTATCACGATTGCTAAAAATCAACTTTAAGCTAATTTACATTCTACTGTAGTTCTATTAAAAGCACGCTTTAAAAAATCCAGCAGCATTAAATAACAAGATTTACATTCTACTGTAGTTCTATTAAAAGGTAGAAATAAAACTCTACCTATCCGAAAATAAAGGAATTTACATTCTACTGTAGTTCTATTAAAAGCAAGCCAGTTTCCTACAACAGGGATACCGTATAAAGATTTACATTCTACTGTAGTTCTATTAAAAGCAAAGAAGAAGATCATAGACTACTTAAATTCAACTAGATTTACATTCTACTGTAGTTCTATTAAAAGGCTGAACCTATAGCCAAGCATTTAATATCTAAATGATTTACATTCTACTGTAGTTCTATTAAAAGACATTAGTAAAATTAGAAATGATTAAATTTGACGAATTTACATTCTACTGTAGTTCTATTAAAAGTATCCAACCTCCGTCAGGCATTTTAAACATACAAAAATTTACATTCTACTGTAGTTCTATTAAAAGTATACCGGGAAACCGAATCCCATTTCATGAGTGGCAATTTACATTCTACTGTAGTTCTATTAAAAGAAAGTCTTTTGTCTGCTGTGCTGACAATACTCTTTCATTTACATTCTACTGTAGTTCTATTAAAAGTTCACCTCCTTAGAATGTTATTGTACCTATAAGTCTATTTACATTCTACTGTAGTTCTATTAAAAGAACTTTTGGATTTATTACTAAAGAGCACAGATATTTAAATTTACATTCTACTGTAGTTCTATTAAAAGGTAGGTACTGAATATTTTAATAATGTTGATGATATGAATTTACATTCTACTGTAGTTCTATTAAAAGTATACATTTGATAGTGATTATATCGATAGGTTGTATATTTACATTCTACTGTAGTTCTATTAAAAGTAAAAGATATACCTAGTAAATTATCTGAAATATTAACATTTACATTCTACTGTAGTTCTATTAAAAGTTAAAATGATAAAATAGAAAAAAGAGCCTTATTAAAATTTACATTCTACTGTAGTTCTATTAAAAGATGGGACGTGTTACATGTACGTCCACACCAAATGAGATTTACATTCTACTGTAGTTCTATTAAAAGAACTAAACCTGCTAGTTCTTTTTGTATGTGATTCTTATTTACATTCTACTGTAGTTCTATTAAAAGTAAAAATTTTTGGTCTGATTCGGCATAGCCTTCAAAATTTACATTCTACTGTAGTTCTATTAAAAGAAACTTTGCACTAGTAGAAATTATAGATAGATATGGATTTACATTCTACTGTAGTTCTATTAAAAGTTTTACAGCCTCTCTTAATTCACTAACTTTTACATATTTACATTCTACTGTAGTTCTATTAAAAGTATAACGTGTGTTTCAACAACACTACAAGGTTTTTATTTACATTCTACTGTAGTTCTATTAAAAGATATCCAGAGTTATTTAAATATGCAGATTTACTGAAATTTACATTCTACTGTAGTTCTATTAAAAGATGGTGGATTAGTAATTATATTGTCAAATTTTTCATATTTACATTCTACTGTAGTTCTATTAAAAGTTAATGACATGAGAATTAAGCCTTGCGTATTAAAAAAATTTACATTCTACTGTAGTTCTATTAAAAGCTATTTCAATACATTTATTCATTATCTCTATATTGCGATTTACATTCTACTGTAGTTCTATTAAAAGGGCGAGCCAATAGTAAGATGGATTTAAACTAGTAGGATTTACATTCTACTGTAGTTCTATTAAAAGGGGGAATAATATGGAAGGAAGAGTGAATTTATATTTATTTACATTCTACTGTAGTTCTATTAAAAGATAGTTAATATGGAAACTTGGTATTGTCCTAATTGATTTACATTCTACTGTAGTTCTATTAAAAGGACTTCTACGAATAAGCTCATTAGCACATTAAACAAATTTACATTCTACTGTAGTTCTATTAAAAGTCTATATCTATAGGTGGTAAATATTTATCATAATAAATTTACATTCTACTGTAGTTCTATTAAAAGATATGGAATATACCTGATAACATCTAATATAGCCTTATTTACATTCTACTGTAGTTCTATTAAAAGTGAAACTGTCAGGACTACAATGGATAAAATGTGGAAATTTACATTCTACTGTAGTTCTATTAAAAGGTATTAGGAGGCGAGTATGGATATAGTGGTGGAATACAATTTACATTCTACTGTAGTTCTATTAAAAGAACCCCTCTTCAAATCCATTAGGCAAAAATATACATATTTACATTCTACTGTAGTTCTATTAAAAGTAAATGGTAAACCCTTCAATAATCATGTCTATAAGATATTTACATTCTACTGTAGTTCTATTAAAAGGAAGTTATAACAAAACGATATATAGAGGGTAAACAAATTTACATTCTACTGTAGTTCTATTAAAAGAACTTCAAAAGGAAATGGATAAAGATTTTATAAAAAATTTACATTCTACTGTAGTTCTATTAAAAGGGAGGCAGGATTACCATCCATACATTGATGAATACAATTTACATTCTACTGTAGTTCTATTAAAAGTAACCGTTCTACTCTTTTAACCTCTATGTGAATTCTATTTACATTCTACTGTAGTTCTATTAAAAGGTTCCTATTTCCTTGGTGCCGTACATGGCTAAAAATATTTACATTCTACTGTAGTTCTATTAAAAGTTGCTTATTTCTTCATAGTCTACTACATAATCTGTATTTACATTCTACTGTAGTTCTATTAAAAGTTACCTGTGTAGCTGTAGCCATGTTATCCCTCCTTTATTTACATTCTACTGTAGTTCTATTAAAAGTCAAATATTAATACTTCCTCTACACCATCTTCTCCATTTACATTCTACTGTAGTTCTATTAAAAGGGGTTCTTTTTTTATATCAATTTTGGAGGTGCTATAATTTACATTCTACTGTAGTTCTATTAAAAGTTCATAATAGTATGACCAACAGAAAAAACATATCCAATTTACATTCTACTGTAGTTCTATTAAAAGCACAACTTTTCTTGATATTCCATCTACATCAATCTCATTTACATTCTACTGTAGTTCTATTAAAAGGAGGATGATCAGCTAGACATAATAAAAATATCTCTACAATTTACATTCTACTGTAGTTCTATTAAAAGGAATTATGTTCTTCAGTAAAATTAAGTTCTAATATCATTTACATTCTACTGTAGTTCTATTAAAAGTTCTAAATCTGCCACATCTGTAGACTCACCAGAACCATTTACATTCTACTGTAGTTCTATTAAAAGTTACTAAACATTCTTTTTAACCAGGACAAGTTAAAAAATTTACATTCTACTGTAGTTCTATTAAAAGCTAACATATCTTTTCCTTTAATATAATCGTATCCGAAATTTACATTCTACTGTAGTTCTATTAAAAGCATCATATTTGGCATCCATTTATCTGCATCAGACCCATTTACATTCTACTGTAGTTCTATTAAAAGCTATTACTTTTGATGTATTGACTAACGAATATGCCAATTTACATTCTACTGTAGTTCTATTAAAAGTCCTCTAATGCATATTTCATAGCATTAATAGTATTTATTTACATTCTACTGTAGTTCTATTAAAAGGTTATTTTTACAGATTTTGTGGCACCTTTTGTTATGATTTACATTCTACTGTAGTTCTATTAAAAGCCAAATCTTTGTAACCCCTCAAGGACATTTTGGTAAATTTACATTCTACTGTAGTTCTATTAAAAGTACCTCTTTTTTATATTTTTGAAGGCTTTTAGCCTATTTACATTCTACTGTAGTTCTATTAAAAGTGAGCAAAATTCTTGAAACTGCTACCAATGCTACTTAATTTACATTCTACTGTAGTTCTATTAAAAGGCATTTAATATCGTACTAAGTATTATAAGAGATATATTTACATTCTACTGTAGTTCTATTAAAAGGTAGAATATATTGAACCATCTGGATTTCTAGGTTTTCATTTACATTCTACTGTAGTTCTATTAAAAGTATTAACTCCGCTGCTTTTGTCCTTTCTTTTATATCATTTACATTCTACTGTAGTTCTATTAAAAGTATTTACAGCAACATATATAAATAGATTCCACGAAAATTTACATTCTACTGTAGTTCTATTAAAAGCCATAAGAGGTTGAGTTTATTTCCTCATACCTCTTTTATTTACATTCTACTGTAGTTCTATTAAAAGTAAAACAAGAAGAGGTTGCCAGTTTGCTAGGTATAACCATTTACATTCTACTGTAGTTCTATTAAAAGGTATTGCAGCCATAATCGTAATAAAGATTGTTTGATATTTACATTCTACTGTAGTTCTATTAAAAGAACATTTACAAAGAATAGCTTAGGAGGTATGTAAAGATTTACATTCTACTGTAGTTCTATTAAAAGGGTTCTTCTTTTTCTGTTAAGGCTTGTTCCATTTCGATTTACATTCTACTGTAGTTCTATTAAAAGATAGAGAATTAGGCAGAGTTCCTAATCGCGATGAAAATTTACATTCTACTGTAGTTCTATTAAAAGCTTTTAGAGTAAAACTTAGGAGATGATAGCATCAAAATTTACATTCTACTGTAGTTCTATTAAAAGGTAGCTTTATTACTTCGGAATACAAACTAGCAGAGAGGATTTACATTCTACTGTAGTTCTATTAAAAGTACAGGGATTCGTACAAGCATTCAGAAACTTTGTCATTTACATTCTACTGTAGTTCTATTAAAAGTGGCAGTATATTATTTCATTTAAAGAAGGTGGAAAAATTTACATTCTACTGTAGTTCTATTAAAAGTCTTCCTCTTAAAGCTCTCAAGCCACCAACCTACGCAATTTACATTCTACTGTAGTTCTATTAAAAGGGCCATGAGAATGTAGAAACAACTTGGAATACTTAATTTACATTCTACTGTAGTTCTATTAAAAGGCAATAGGAAAGGGAAGGTAGTTCCTGAGAAGGAAATTTACATTCTACTGTAGTTCTATTAAAAGACTTCAAGAGGATTTTGGAATGCTAGACATGGGAAGATTTACATTCTACTGTAGTTCTATTAAAAGTAGGGGACCTAGAAGAATATAGACTACCTGTAAAGAAATTTACATTCTACTGTAGTTCTATTAAAAGGGGTCTATTGGATTTGGCACACCAAAAAGGGTTAAAATTTACATTCTACTGTAGTTCTATTAAAAGCTTCACTTAGCCGAGACCTACCACGTAAATTTGATAATTTACATTCTACTGTAGTTCTATTAAAAGGTAGAATGTAAATTATTCAAGATTGTGTAAATAAAAATTTACATTCTACTGTAGTTCTATTAAAAGTTGAATAGAGGGTGTTTAAATTGATTTATTTATATTCATTTACATTCTACTGTAGTTCTATTAAAAGCAGCTATTTTCTGTGATAGTATCCAGCAATAAGCATATTTACATTCTACTGTAGTTCTATTAAAAGTTTGCAGATTCTTTTTTATTAGCTAGTACCCATATTTATTTACATTCTACTGTAGTTCTATTAAAAGCCTATAGCTGACATTTCATAAAGTCCTACTATAGCAATTTACATTCTACTGTAGTTCTATTAAAAGAGTTAAACCCTATAATCTACTATGTATTAACTTTTTAATTTACATTCTACTGTAGTTCTATTAAAAGAACGGCTTAAAGTAGATGCAAATATAATTAGTAGGTATTTACATTCTACTGTAGTTCTATTAAAAGCTTCCATATTTCACCACTGTCATCGGCTCTGGTTTCATTTACATTCTACTGTAGTTCTATTAAAAGTGAGAATCTATAGGCGGCTGGTAGTATAATCGAAATTTACATTCTACTGTAGTTCTATTAAAAGAAATCCAATTCTTCGTCATATTCTTCATATATACATATTTACATTCTACTGTAGTTCTATTAAAAGTTCAAGCATTTTACCCTTCACTACTGAGAAATTCTTATTTACATTCTACTGTAGTTCTATTAAAAGATGCTTTATACAAACATTAGTGTTTGTTTTATATAAATTTACATTCTACTGTAGTTCTATTAAAAGTCATTGTAGCATCTGCATCTCTACCCTTATTTACAAATTTACATTCTACTGTAGTTCTATTAAAAGTTTTGTAAGAGCTTCCCTAAGTCTTTTCTCTACCTTATTTACATTCTACTGTAGTTCTATTAAAAGTATAGCTGATTATAAAAAGAAAACAAACGAATTAAAATTTACATTCTACTGTAGTTCTATTAAAAGTGAGGATGGCAGGGTGTATAGCATTGACTATACAGAATTTACATTCTACTGTAGTTCTATTAAAAGCTGACCCTATTACTGCATTGGTAGCATTTTGAGCTAATTTACATTCTACTGTAGTTCTATTAAAAGTAAAATTAATATCTCAGCAATTCGGAATCAGTGAAAAAATTTACATTCTACTGTAGTTCTATTAAAAGTTCAATTGAATACAAATCAATATTCACAGTTAAATTTGATTTACATTCTACTGTAGTTCTATTAAAAGCCCTTGCTTTTGCTATTGCTAAGAACCCATTTTCTTATTTACATTCTACTGTAGTTCTATTAAAAGCTACACTGGTGTATTGGTGTAAGTCACAATAAAAGCTATTTACATTCTACTGTAGTTCTATTAAAAGTATTCCATTGTTGTAGGTATCTTCAAATTCTACAACATTTACATTCTACTGTAGTTCTATTAAAAGGCAATAGATGAAAAAGAGCTTGATGAATTTTGCGAAATTTACATTCTACTGTAGTTCTATTAAAAGGCAACGGGTCAGTACACCTTTAAGGAGGTAAAACAATTTACATTCTACTGTAGTTCTATTAAAAGTAACACTTGATTTCTCACCATTGTCTAAAAGTATCTATTTACATTCTACTGTAGTTCTATTAAAAGGCAAATGCCATCTGGCGAATATATTCTTCCTCTCTGATTTACATTCTACTGTAGTTCTATTAAAAGTAGCCATACATATTCGGACACTCCAGGCTGATCTTGATTTACATTCTACTGTAGTTCTATTAAAAGTGTACCATCACCGTAAAGTTGTCCCGATGCTACTGTATTTACATTCTACTGTAGTTCTATTAAAAGCAAGTAATAATGATAGTCGCTGTTTTGGGAATGGTATTTACATTCTACTGTAGTTCTATTAAAAGATGATAGTCGCTGTTTTGGGAATGGTTACATTCATTAATTTACATTCTACTGTAGTTCTATTAAAAGAGAAGAAATACCCGAAACCGAGATACTTTTAGACAAATTTACATTCTACTGTAGTTCTATTAAAAGTGCTGGATACTATCACAGAAAATAGCTGAAAAAATATTTACATTCTACTGTAGTTCTATTAAAAGTAACAGGAGCTACAACCTCCACACCTAAAATAAATATTTACATTCTACTGTAGTTCTATTAAAAGTATCTCATTATTTGGAATGCGTTCTGGTATATAGGAATTTACATTCTACTGTAGTTCTATTAAAAGAATTGCATATAAGCTAATAGAAGGAATGAATAAAAAATTTACATTCTACTGTAGTTCTATTAAAAGGCACCTATACAGTTTAATCCTCTTAATTCTTCGTAATTTACATTCTACTGTAGTTCTATTAAAAGTTAGCCATACTCTCGTCGTTGCCTTTTGTTTTCCTTATTTACATTCTACTGTAGTTCTATTAAAAGGCAAACTCACATAGCCAATTCTATGAAGGATTTTAATTTACATTCTACTGTAGTTCTATTAAAAGTTGTTTGCTTAGTTTGTTTAGCCTGTTTTTATTTTTTATTTACATTCTACTGTAGTTCTATTAAAAGCTTTGCCTTCTATAGTTTTCTTTATGCTTTTTTAAATATTTACATTCTACTGTAGTTCTATTAAAAGCACTACTCACTATCATGGGGTTAAAGGTTACAATGATTTACATTCTACTGTAGTTCTATTAAAAGCAAAGCTATAGACTATTCTAGAGAATATGTATACACATTTACATTCTACTGTAGTTCTATTAAAAGGGACAAACTTCTAACTAAACAAGACCTTGCAAAAAGAATTTACATTCTACTGTAGTTCTATTAAAAGAATTGTCATCTTCCTTTACATATCCGTCATACAGAATTTACATTCTACTGTAGTTCTATTAAAAGATGTTACTGTAAAGATATAATCCTTTTCCTTCCTCTATTTACATTCTACTGTAGTTCTATTAAAAGAAAGAATTCACATATCCTGTATCATTTACCGCTGGTACATTTACATTCTACTGTAGTTCTATTAAAAGTACCTCTAGCAAACTTTGTTAGTATACCTGTTCTAATTTACATTCTACTGTAGTTCTATTAAAAGAATACTTTCTAACTCTTTTAATTGCTCTCCAGATAAATTTACATTCTACTGTAGTTCTATTAAAAGGCTTGCCTCCCTAAGCATTGATCTGCCTGCTCTTTACTTTAGGTTTCTGTCTATGGAGTGTTTCTATTAACTTCAGCTTTACCATATTACTAAAATTATTCGCATATTTGCTCTATAGGCATTAAACCTATCACAATTGTCTATCCCCATGATTTTTAGCATTACTATAGGTGGACAAAGACAAAATTAAAAAAAATTAGATGTTTTATCATCAACAATTCCTAAAAATTCTTTCTGCAGCCATTTTTCACTTCTACCCTTGAATACAATTAAAGAATCTGTATCTTTTCTAATATAGACATTTAGTTCTGATTTTAATTTCATATAGTTTAATTCTGTTAAGTTTCCTTCAAATGCAGACTTTTGAATATGGGTTAAATATTTTTTACATATTTTAAATACATTTCTTGCTACATTTGCCCCCTTTTTATCCATAGTTATATCATACATTAATATTATATACATAAATTTGTTCACCACCAAATTTTAAATCCACTATATTCTTTTTCTCCTATAATATCTTTTATTAACTTATAGCATTCTAATCTCATAAGATATCTGTAAGATACATCCCTACCCAATTCCTTATGAAATATTATTTGGTTAAGTCTATTATCATATTCCATAAGTATTTTCTTCTTTCCTGGTTCTTTTAAATATAAAAAATTTGACTTTCTCTCAAAATCCTCTTCAGTTATTTGATTTTTATTAAGCATAGAAAATATCATCCTATCTCCTATAAGAGGTTTAAATATCTCTGCTATATCCAAGCATAAAGAAAATCTCTTTGTTCCAGGTTCATGTAAAAAGCTTATTGTCGGATTTAATTGTGTTTTATATATTTCGCTTAATACAGTCGTATATATTAAACTATTAACAAATGAAATCAAAGTATTTATCATATTATCTGGTGGCCTTTTTACTCTTTTTTCAAAATTTATATCTTGCTTAATTATATCATTCCACGTGGAATAATATTTTTTTCTTATGTTACCTTCTATACCCATAATTTCATTTATACTATTACCATATTCTAATCTATCGCTTAAACTCTGAATTTCTTTCATGGGTTCATTTAAATCTAATCCTCTACCATTATAATATCTTAAGTTCCTGTATATATTATAAGATGAAGTTCTTAATATCTCTTTTGCTAAAGATAGCCTCCTATTTTCATTATCATAAGATTTAGCTTGCTGAACTAACAAATAGCCACTTATATTGGTTTCCCGTGGATAAAAACTACCACTATAGAATCCATAATAATTAAACACATGCATAATTATACTTTTTTGAGATAAAAAATTTAGCACTTTAGTATTCATACTGACTTCACCAAAAATATATATCTCATCTGTCACTTCTGCCTTAAGATTTTTAGAATCTCCTTCTAGATTTGTAACTATAACATTGTTATCCTTTCTTCTTAAATCTCCATCTGCAAAAATATAAAAGGTTTCTCCCATTTTATCTCCCCTTTAAATATAACAAAGCTCATAATATGCACATTTCTTACAAATTCCTTTATTAATTTTATTAGGTGGTAATTGCAATGATATAATCTTTTCTACATCTGATAAGATAAGCTGTAATTCTTCCTGTTCTTTTTTATCTAAAAATATTTCCTCTCTTTTTCTTAAAAGGGGATAATCTAGTATCCCCTTTTCAATATCTACTCCTTTATTTCTAAGCACCCATATATAATATTTTAACTGCCATTTTGCTGCCTCATCTATTTTTCTAGATTTCTTTACTTCATGGATGACTTTCCAATCCTTTAAGAAATCTACATTTATGGATTCATCGATCAATATATTTTTCTTTTCTCTATTATAGGATATCTCATCTATTAACTTACCCATACCAACTAATTCACTGTTAAATTCCATATTTAAATCATTTGAAAAATACCATAATTTTCTCTTACAGACAAAATAATAATAAACCATTACTCCTGTTATCTTTTTCATGGTATCCCCTTCTTTTATAACTATAGGAATCTTGGACATTGCTTACATATAATATTTTTAAAAACTTCTACTTTCTGGTGACGTTTCTCCTTTTTTATTCTTTATAACTTCAATGCCCAGATCTTTTGAATAGTTACAATTTAGTATTGGCAAAAATTCATTTCTATTTAATTTTATATTGTCTATAATATTTCCCTCAGTCAAATAATACTGAACACTTACAGTAAAATCCATCAATCTATTTCTAGCTAATACTTTGGCTTGTCTCACTTTTTTCCTTTCATCTTGAGATAAATTCTTATCATAGGATTGAGAAATTATATTTACACTCTCCATTATTTCTTCATGTTTTCTGTCATATATTTCTTTTGGGATAACTGTTATAGTGTTAATATTTCTAAACATTTCTTTGACTTCAGACTTAGATTTTTCAAAATCCTCTATACTCTTAACATAATTAATATTGTTTTTTATAGACTCATAGTAATCCGTATCTTTCAAATTCTCAGTAGTATAAAGTGCCTCTATTAAATTTACCTTGTTTTTCTCTGTTAATATGCCATTTATTCCTTTTAAGAACTTTTTTGATAGATTAAATATTTCTTTATCAACTACATATCCGACTCCGCTACATTTTTTATCTCCACCATTAAACACATAACAATTATAGCCTTCCTTATCAAAACTTCTTTTTCTATAGCATCTTCCCATCCTTTGAAAAAGTCCATTTATATCGGATAATTCTGTGATAAGTATATCAAAGTCAATATCCAAAGAGGCTTCCACTACTTGTGTTGCAACCCATATACCAGAATCCGTAGAATCTTTCTTTCCCATTTCCAATATCTGCGTTTCTTTTTCTCGTCTATGTTCTTTAATAAATCCACTATGGAATAAATTTACATTCTCTATTCCCTTTTCTTTTAAATCCTTATAAATTTCTTGAGCCTTTCTTACAGTATTACAAATTACCAATACCTTGTTGTTATTGTATAAATCTAAAACATGTTCTATGTTTATCTGATCTTCTATCACCTTTACACTATGTCTATTAAAGCTCTCATCTATAAATGGCTTTTCTGGCATAGAAAATGCTATTCCCTCTTCTTTTAAAAGATCTAATACTATATTTGGTAAGGTTGCTGTTAATATAGCAAATTTACCTCCTACTTTATTTATATATGATAGTCCTATAATCAAATAGGCTAATAAATCAGGTGAATACATTTGTATTTCATCTATTACAACTTTCGAATAGGCTAATGTCGCTAATTTAGATTCAAATCCTCTATATCTATAAACGAAGTCAAATATTTGATCTAGGGTACATATGGTAAGAGGTAAGGATAATTGTTTTGTCTTATTGAAGTACTCATCAATATCAATGTCCTCTGATGAATCTATATTTAAATATTTGCTATAGGTATCTGAATGTAATAATCCCACTCTTTTTTCAAAATCATCCTTTACAATGCCATTAGCAACTCTATCATATATTGAATTTATAGCTGTTTTTAAAGGAAGAGTAAAGAATCCTTTATTATCTCCTATCCACAATAATCCTGCTTCTGTTTTACCCATTCCAGTTTGTGCTATTACGATAACATTTTTATCTTGATTATCTAACATATACTTTTGTAGTTCATTCCAGCTTGTTTCTGGTTTTTCCTGTTTCCAATTTTTCATCAAATTATCTAAACTACAAATCAAAAAGTTGTTTTTATTTTCAACATCTATATATCCACTAGCAGCATAGTCTATCCTATTTAGAAGTCCTTTTATCATAATATATTTCAAGAAAGTTTCCTCATCATCTTCTTCATAAATCCTGTCATTGCGAAAATATTTGCCACTTATTTTCTTAACATGTATATCTTCAATTTTATTATATTTAAAATTTCCAATTTCATCTTTGAGCAATTCTATTTCATCAGTAATTAATTCATTATCATAATTAAAATCTCTATCGTGATGATAAGCTATAGAATGAGCCAACGTTTTAATCTGTTCATCGTTATAACCCTTATTCTTCAATTTCCTTGTATTTAAAAAAGCTAAACTCAATATCCCATGAGGAACTTCATCCTTGAATCTTTTCCCATATTCAATTTTTTGTTGAAATTTAAAATTCATCTTTCCCAAGTCATGATATAGACAAGCAAGGTATAGTATATCCCAATCTATTTCTAGATTAGGATATACATTCTTTAATAAATTATAATTTTTAATTAAATTATCTGTATGCTCTTGAATCGTTTCTTGAGGATTAGATTTGGCTAAATATTTATTCAATATAATCCCTCCAATAATTTAAATAGCAAACACAACATTTTCATCTTCATCTATTAAAATATTTTCGTACTCAACTGCAATAATGCCCGATGTATGTATAACATCTATTTTGTTCCACTTTCTAAATACTTTAGGAGACCGTTTATTTCCATAGTCTACAAGTTTATAATCTTTAGTTAACTTATATCTTGTTCCCCTATTTTTTATTCCTGCTTCAGGTCCTAATAATAATATAGATTCATCTTCTATTAAACTTACTGGTACATATGCAGTCTGATCTTGTTTCAATTCAATATCCTGAGTTAGCATTCTTTCCTCAACATCTACAACCTTGACCTCTTCTATTATGACTAAATCCTCTCTTCTACCTAGAGAAGGATACTCTACTGGATATAAAAATGCCCTCTCTATTTCTTCAATTAGATTTTGATCCTTTGGGATGATATGAATCAATAGTTCTACATCTACCAATAATTCCGTAGTGGATATTCCCCTACTAACACCAAATTCTCCTACTTCTAACTGATGTCGTGTTTTATCATATTTCATTCCATTTTTAAACTCATATCTAGTAAATAAATCATTGACTTTAGAATAATACTTTCCTTGTATACTTACTTCCATTTCCTTATACTCTTCGTATCGACAAAGGTTATGAACCATACCTATAACTGTGGAATAGGGAGGCAAGGGATAAGTTTCTTTTAACTGAAAACTAGTTGGTTTCTTATAATTAACTAGATTTTGATATAACTTTAATCTAACAGCCTTTTTCATAGTATTCCTTTACCTTTCCTTTTAAAATGTTAAAAAATTCTGGCATGGATATAGCTCCTAATCTTTCCTTTATCTCATTGTCATTTGCAAATTTTCCTTCTATCAGTCCACAGTAGGTATCCTTTTTAATATTTTCAAATAGAACTCCTTCAATTTGACTAACAACGACTCTATTGTCCTTTACATCTAATACATTTTGGAAAACGGGATTTTTAATATCATATAATCCTCCTATGGCAAATAAAGGTTTTAAATCCTCCCTTCTTCCTCTAATATCCCTGTATAGCATTGAAACAGTATCTAATAGTCGATTTACTCTTCTTACTTTCTCATCATTATCTATTTCGATATCATATACTTCATCTATTCCTATTTCCTCTAAATCAGCTGTTATGGTATATCTATAATAGGATCTATGAATTTCTGACTGGGCTATATTCATATTTTCATTTAATCTATCTGCCAATCCCTTATTAGTTAAAAAGTCTAAATCTCCTTTAAAAGTTTCTAAGGAGATTGCATTAGACAATCTTACCTTAGCTGAACGTTTTTTCCCTCCTGTATTCTTTTCAGTTTTCAAATATCCAAAAAAATCTATTTCAGGATACTTATCAATAGTTGCCTCTTCACTAAATTGAATTACCTTTTTATCTCCACTGCCTTCAGCTTTTACTGGAGCTATTTCTTCCCCAAGCTGCTCACAAATATTGTATCTAATGGCTTGCCTAGAAATATAAGTATATTGATCTCCTTTATTTCTTACTAACTTTTTAAGAGAAGCCACATTTCCGACTGCTTCACCATAATTCGCACTTTCTGCCTCAAATATAATAGATATGGATAATCCCTTAGGTAACATTTTATTTTTCATTATTTATCCCCTCCATATTTTTATCTTCTTTTCCCTCTATTAAACCTGTAACAAAAGCATAGCCAATAGTTTTAAACGCTGAATCATCTCTCATAGCACTTAAAAATATCGCTGGTACTTCCTTTTGTACATATAGATAACAATTTAATATGGTATCCATAAACATATCCTTATTATTAGTCTTCAGTGCATTCAATAGTCTGTAAGCTATACCATTTAACTTATTCTCCGCTTTTTTATCTCTATAATTTTTCTTCAAAGAACGACCAGATTCATTGCCCTCTCGAATAATATACTTTTCTAATTTCTCCATATACCCTACCCCCTTCAAAAATCTAAAGTTTATATTTAACATTCTAACCACATGTGAAGTATTGAATTTACAATTTTTAGGAATAGATAGTTTATAAACTAACAGCTTATGAATCAATATAAATAAATTTTGATTGTTTAATAGACTATCTATAACTAAATCATAAATATTAAAATAAGTGTTCACCTCTTTAAAACCACATTTAATTAACTTGTTCAAATCATTTCTTGAATCATTTATAACTTGAAGAGATTTTCTAGATAATATATTGAATCGATATTTTTCATCTTCAAACCTGACTACTTGAATATCTGCTAATTCATATTTTACTTTATCATTAAATTGTTCCTGTATAGAATTGACTAAAGCTCTATAAGTAAGAGATGATTTTATCTCATGTTCCTTAAGAATTTCATCTTTTACTTTATTGTTGATTCTAATTGCATTTCTCATACTAGAATTATCATTAATATATAATCCCTTGTTAAATACATAGGCGATTCCTGCTGGAACACAGGAATAAACTAACTTACATATTGAACAAATTGCAACATCATTATTAAAGTCCCATACATGAGAAGACTTTCTACTAACATCAAATCCCGTTTCTTTTAAAAAGCTTAAATCGTTTTTAAAGTCCTTCATCTCTCTATTACATACAAAACAATTATATTTAAGTTTTGATTTATCTAAAGATGTGTATTCTTCAACAGGATTAACAAAATAATTCTTATAGTCAATATACATATCTTTCTCTTTAGTTTGAGGATTTAAAAAGCAAATTCCATCCCAGGCATTTCTAATTATGGTATATATAACGTTTTTTCCTGCTAAATATTTTCTCCCATTTTCACTTTTACAATAATCAATTACTAATTTTAATATTTCAAATATATCTTTTACTTGAGGAATTATATCCTCTATACTTTCATTTTTCTTAATTTTAATGATGGATAATTTCTTTTCCAATGATAAAATATCCATATCACTGTCAATTAAATCATAAGCTGCTTTATAACTATTACTTTTTAAGTAATACTTTACTGTATCTTTTATATAATCATTTAACCTTTTTAAACTATCTTCATCAAAATCCTTAAAATCATTTTCTTCATAATGTTCTATTAAATCTTCATAGGAAGTTATCTTGTACCAAGATAAACTTTTTTTATACTTGTTAATAAAATAATTGAAATACTTTTCCTCAAAATCATTGAGTGATAAAAGGCTAAATTCAATATAATGCTCTTTAGCTAAAACATCATCTTCTGATTCCTTCAAAATATTATATAATCCTACTAATCCAGAATTATATAACCAATCACTCATCTCTAGTCGTATTTTATCTTCCAACATCTCACCTCCTTACACTAAATCAACCATACCGAACCCACTACTCTTCTGACTCCCTATGCCTGCTTTATACAAATAATCCAGGATATATGGTTTACCTTTGATCTTTAATCTACATACATTTCCTACTACTTCAATTCCATAATTTTTTACTTTAACTTCTTTGTTATGTAATACTTCTATTTCTAGTTCTTCAAAGTCCAATATCCTATCTTCACCAAAGGCATCTTTAAGTTGATACTTCAAATTATTCATAAACACCTCTTGTCCTTCTTTAGAAGTCAATGAATGATACCATGTTTTGTTATTATCACCTGAATGACTTCTAGCGACTATTGGACTCATAGCTTTATAAATTGCCTCATCAGTACAAATAGTCTTTTCTTTAACTAAGTTTATCCTATTTATTTTCATAACATTATTTTTTATTGGATACTTCATTCCTTTATTTCTTAAGAAAGAGTTGTAAAATATGATACCTTCTTCAGCGCTATAAGTGGAAAAATTTAAAATTATCTTCTTGTCTGGTATCATTATCTCTTCTCTAAGAAATGTGCAATTCCTCATATAAAGTGAAAACGTAAAATCCTTTGTCCTGTTCTTTCCTTCTTCATAAATTTCTGAATAGTACTCTTTATCATAAGAACTAAAGTTGTACTTTAATAATGAAAGAATTATCCTATTTTTATCCTTTGGTATAGATTCTTGATCTAACAATAACTCTACATTAAACCTCATAGTCTCACCTCCTTACGTAAATATTTATTTTATGTAAAGCTGTAATATTAAATCAATATTACAACTTTATATAGTTATCTATTTAATATCATTCAAGATTTTGTTTTTATCCCATATATAAATTTATACTTATGGAAATATATAATATTTTTTGTTTTAATAATCTAACTATAAAAGTCATATAAATTATCACCTCCTTTATAGTCATAATTTATATAATATGTTTATCCATTATATTTATAATGTATTGTTTCCAAAACTTTTCTCCTTATACAAATACCAAATATCCACCTTTTACTTATTTTATAGAAAATTTAGGGTATAATATATTTACATGATAAATCTTAATAGAACCAATTTAAATGGAATGTAAACTTATATTTATATTGCATAAAGTTACTTTTTAATAGAACTACAGTAGAATAAATAAAGTATTTATCTTGAATCTTACTATAATTCTATCAAACAAATATGAAACATAATGTATAATTAATATGATATTCTTACTTTTTTCTATATAAATCTATCACTTTCCCAACTTCATCTAAAATATCTTCCTTAAGCTTAATAGGTTTAATGACTTCTGCACAACTTCCCATGCTCATTACCCAAGACTTTATCTCCTTATAGCCTTTCATCTTAGCTTCAAAATATATAGTTTCTTCATCTATTTCCTTTATAATTTGAGCCATAGAATACTGCTTTTCTTTTACTATTTGGCTCATGGGATAATATATTTTTAGTTTTAAATCCATAGGTTCATCATCATATATTCCAAAGGATTTATTAATGATTTCTTTTAGATTATATTTAATATTAATAGTAAATTTCTTATCTAATATTTTATAATCATCAATTCTAGATAACTTAAAAAATCTTATGTCCTTTCTCAATTCACAATATCCATAAAAATATATAGCTCCTTCATAATCAAAAGTTCCATAGGGGTGAACTGTCCGCAATTTTGATTTTTGCTTTTTTTCACCCTCCCCTATAGAACTATACCTCATTTTTATTTTCTTTTTACCTATGATGGCTTTATTAATATCTATCCATATTTCTCTCTCCTTCTCCTTCATATAGATAGGTTTCAATATATCTTTGCTATAATATGAAACATGGTCAAAATCCTTATTAGCATTAAGTATCTTACTTGAAAAAATTTCGAACTCATTTGAATATGGATAGTTGCCACTTCTTATTATTTCATTTGCCATCTTCAATGCGTCTAACTCTTCTTCAGTGATTCCTAAACCTTTTAAGTTAAGAGTGCTTTCCAAATAATACCCTCCATTTCTACCTCGTTTTGAACCTATGTATATACCTACTTTTCCTAAATCATTTCTATATTCATGTACCATCCTAGGGGTTACTTCTAAAATCTCTGCTATTTCTCCGACCTTCATAATATTTCTACTTTGAAGCAACATATACATATAGAGCGCATTGGATACTCTGGACATTATAATCTTCCTTTCTATATATCTCAATTTTAACTATACAATTATCCTTATACCTTAGTAGTTAATTATGCTATATTACTTCTACATATTTCCTCTAAATCCTCTCCTTGCTTCCTTTTTATTCATTAATTTTACAAAGAAATACTACTTTTATTCAAAAAACTACATATCTCATAAAATAATAAGTTAAAAGTATACGTTTACAATCCCATATATTTCATATAAACTATACTTAAATATATAATCGAGGTGATTCACATGAAAAATTTTAATCATATGCTAGATGAATATGCTAAGCTCTGCGTTAAAGTAGGCATCAATCTACAAAAAGGTCAACCATTGGTTATCAATTCTCCTGTTGAAGGGGCTGAGTTTGTTAGATTAGTAGCTAAGCATGCTTACGCTGCTGGTGCTAAGCAAGTTCACGTTAACTGGAATGATGAAACTTTAACTAAACTAAAATACGAAAATGCTCCTATGGAAGTATTTGAAAACTTCCCAAAATGGTATGCTGATGGTTTAGAGGAATTTGCTAAAGATGGAGCAGGCTATTTATCCATATATTCTGAGGATCCAGAGCTATTAAAAGAAATTGACCCTAAGAAAATTGCAGCTAACAATAAAGCAGCTTCTACGGCATTGAAGAAATTTAGAAAGTATACTATGAACAATATAAATTCTTGGTGTGTAGTATCTATTCCAACTAAAGGATGGGCAAAGAGGGTTTTTCCAGATGTATCAGAGGAAGAAGCTATGGAAAAATTATGGGATGCTATATTTAAAGCTACCCGTATGGATTTAGAAGATCCAATTAAGGCTTGGGAAGACCATGTTAAGAATACAGAGGAGAAGGTAAAGTTCTTAAATGAAAAGAAGTTTAAAAAGCTTTACTATAAATCCTCTAATGGTACCGATTTAGAAATAGAACTGCCAGAAGGTCATATTTGGGCTGGTGGAGGAGACTACAACTCTAAAGGTATATTCTTTGTTGCCAATATGCCTACAGAAGAAGTTTTCACCATGCCATTAAGGACTGGTGTCAATGGAGTAGTATATAGTACAAAACCATTAAACTATGGTGGAAATTTAATTGATGATTTTAAATTGAAATTTAAAGATGGAAAAGTTGTAGACTTTGAAGCTGAGAGAGGATATGAAGTGCTAAAAGACCTATTTGCATTAGATGAAGGTGCAAAGCATCTAGGAGAAGTAGCATTAGTACCTTACGATTCTCCCATATCCAATTCAAATATTATTTTCTTAAATACTCTATTTGATGAAAATGCTTCCTGCCATCTTGCATTTGGTAAAGCTTATCCTACAAATATAGAGGGTGGAGAAAATATGACCGATGAAGAATTAGAAAAAGCTGGAGTAAACGATTCCTTAACCCATGTGGATTTTATGGTTGGCTCTAAGGATTTAAGCATAATTGGAGAGACTAAAGACGGCGAAAAAGTTCAAATATTTGAAAACGGAAACTGGGCATTTTAATCAAAAACACCATCTGGATAGATTACCAGATGGTGTTTTTTCCTAGTATTTAATATGATTCCGTCTTTTAACTAACCGCCTTAGTTTTTCTCAATGCTGCATATAATATTACCGAAGATACTGCTCCCAACAGCCCTTGCATAATATTCCCTGGAATAGATGCTACGGCTCCCTTTCCGTACATAAATATTTCTGGTATAAAGTATCCAAAAGCCATAAATACACCAGCTATAGATGTAGCAAATATAGGTTTATCATTACCAATCTTTGTTTCCAATAAACTTGCTGCTATGAAACCTTCTAATCCTTTTACTATAAGTGTAATAGGTGCATAATGAGTATAACCTAAAAACAAATCTGCCATTGCTGAACCAAATCCGCCTACAATAAATCCACCCTTTTTCCCTAGTATAATAGCTGCTAAGAACACTACCATATCTCCTAAATTCAAATACCCATTAGTGCCAATGGTAGGTATGTGTATTACCATAGTCATCACTACCGTTAAGGCTATAAGCACTGCATATCTTACTAGTAGTTTTAAGTCGTTTTTTCCCATCAAAAATACCTCCTCTACTTAATAGTTATGTATGGGTACAGTTGTAAAGTTTTTCCTAACTGTATCTATGTATAGGATAACACTTTAGCTACACTTTTTCAATAGATATTTTATTTTAAAAATAAACTTAGGCAAGAGTTATACATCTCTTGCCCAAGTTTAACTTACATAATACAATTATCTAATCTCTATTAATATTTAAATCTTGAAACGATTCCTTGCATTTCATCTGCAAGCTGTGCCAAGGATTCAGATGCACTTGCGATTTCCTCTATAGATGAAGTTTGTTCTTCAACAGATGCAGAGGCTTCTTCTGTCCCAGCTGCATTCTCTTGGGAAATAGCTGATAAGTTTTGTATTACACTAACTATTTCATCTTTTTTAGCTTCCATTTCCCCTCCTGATTGGTGAATGGATTCCATTAGCTTCTTCATATCTTCAATAGAGTTAGCAATTCCCTCAAACTTAGCATTTGTTAATTCTACACTCTTGCCTTGGGAGCTAGTTACTTCATCAACCCTCTTCATAGTCTCAACGGCATAAATTGTTTTATCCGTTAATTCCTTAATAATTTTAACAATTTCCTCTGTAAAGTTATTTGATTCCTCTGCTAATTTTCTTATTTCTTCTGCTACAACGGAAAATCCCCTTCCCGATTCTCCTGCTCTAGCTGCTTCTATTGCAGCATTTAAGGCTAATAAATTAGTCTGTTCTGCAATATCCTTTATCATTAAACTTGCATTTTCTATTTTTTCAGCACTTTCATTTGTATTTAATATGATATTACTTATCTCCTTAATTGCTTGGCTTCCAACTTCCGTCTTTTGTACTAAATCTTTTATAGTTTCTACTCCTTCATCTTTTAGTATATTTACCTTCTCTGCACTATTATATAGATTTCTTATATCTTCTTGATTCCTAGATATTCTATTGCCCAATTCTTCAACATATAGTGCTCCTTCCTCTGTATCCTTTGCTTGATTACTTGCCCCTTTGGCTATTTCCTCTATGGCCCTAGCTACCTCCTCAGCTGCCATTGACGATTGTTGACTAGTTGCAGTTAATTCTTCAGAAGAAGAAGCCACTTGTTGTGATGACTCTGATATATTTTGAATAAGGCTTAGTAAACTTTTCTTCATAGTTAATAGGGAATTAGAAATAGTACCTATCTCATCTCTTCTCTTAGTATATTTCATAGTTCTACTATCTTCATCTATGCTTATATCATAATTAGATGTCTTCTCAATGATCTTAGATAAATCTACAATTGGTCTTGAAATAGATTTTCCTAAATACATTGCTATTAATATACCAAATATCATAAATGTAACAGAGCCTATAATAACACTACTTTCTAATTTATTAAGTCCACCTAAGATATCCTCTTTATACGCTCCTACACCTACCATCCAGCCAGTACTTGCCATAGGAACTACCCCTATATATCTTTCAGAACCTAATAGCTCATAGCGAATAGTTCCTTTGTTGCCAATCCCTAGTTTTTTTAAAGCTAGTCCCCAATTTTTAAAATCTCCATCATTTTCTGCATCCTCTAGTACATTTCTTTGATACATTACATTGTCTCTATCAGGATGGGCATAAATTGTTCCATCTGCTCCCATAATATAGGCATAACCATTTTCTCCAAATCCTATATCGTCAATTATATCACTTAAGGCTGTACTATCTCGCCTACCAATCAAAGCTCCCACAATTTTTCCATCCTTTTGAATAGGTACTGACTCTATAACAACAGCTTTATTTTCTACTTCACTTGTCAGTACATCAGAGATACTCATCTCCCCTTTAAAGGCTTTCTTTATGTAATCTCTGTTGCTCAAATCTGTAGTTTCTCCACTTAGTATATAATGAGCTGTTCCATCTAAGGTTACAACTGCCATATCTAAATACCCTAATCTTCCTATATCTCCCTTTAAGGATTCTCGCTGAATATCCCAATCCATAGTTTTTGTTCTATCCCTATTAGCTAATTCTTGAAGAGTATTTAAATCCTTACTTATAACTGCTTCAATATGTTTAGCACCTTCTTCTGCAAGGTTCAATAAAGCTTCCTCGCTTTCACTTACTATGATCTTAGAACTAATCTTTAATACTGTATAACCTAATCCTGCGGAAACTACTAGTATTAAAATAGCTACAAATAATGTAATTTTTTTAGCTAAATTTAGTTTCATTTTACCATCTCCTCATATAATCTAATACAACTTTAATTATCATTTGTAACTTTCCTATCATTGTCCACCTTTTCTTTAAACCATATAGGTAATTCATAAGATTTATGAATATAGCATTTGATCAAATCCACCCTTGCTTTATTAGAATCCCATCTTTCAGGATTTTCCTTTAAAAACAATATAAAATCTTCTGGATCTACTTGAAATATATTTTTCTCTCCAAATTTCCTTGCTCTTATATGTCCATCTCTAACCCATCTATATATTAAGTTTGGATTCTTATTTAATAGATACCCAATATCACCTGTCGTTAAATAATTGCCATTTCCTATTCTTGATGGTCCAAGATTAAGCTCTATAGCTTTCTTTTTAATAGAAACTTCACTTCGATTTAATTGTTTAGCTATCTTATCTGGAGTTTGCACTCCCCACTTTTCTATTAAATAATTGGTTTCACTCAAAGACCATTTATTCATAGTTTTTGTTAATTTTAAACGTTTTGCTTTTTTATATATAGAATTTGGAGTTCTTTTTAAGAAATTTCCTATCTCTTCAATGGACTTAACATTATAATTTTCAATTAAATATTCAATCTCTTCTTCTCTCCATCTCCTATAATCCACTTTTCTCACTCCTTTTCAAAAAATAAAATAGTCCATAATAAAAGTTTTAAAACTTTTATTATGGACTATTTTATTTGCAAATATCCCATTTGCCTTAAATAGCTGCTCCATAATCAATTGTAAAATTTATATATGTTTCCCATAAATACAGCTTATATAAATATATCTGCACTTATTATTCAAATTTAAGTATTATTAATCAACTATCAAATTAAAATAAATATATCACAATTATAAATTTTAGTCAATTTTTTTATACAATTTCTAACAATATTCTTTCAAAACTTTCCTTTGGACATATTTCCATCTCTTTTACAACTACTTTTCTATCTATTAACTTTGATATTTGTCCTTCAACTTCATTTATGGTATTATCATAAATTATTTTTCTAACTACTTCGATACTCTTATGATGGTGTCCTATAGCTAATAAACTTTCCTCTAAAATAGTGAGATTCTCCTTAGAAAAGATTTCTATCTCTTTTCCATTTATAAATACTTTAATAAGTTTCGCACCTTTACCAGTAATCTTTTTTAAATATTTAGAATATAAATTTCTAATCTCAACCTCCAATTTGCTTTTCATATCTTCTGTTAATATTAACCCATTTTTAAAAGCCATTAAACCTTCTCTCTCCTCCAAGATATTAACAGCTATTTGGGTTAAATTTTTAACTAACATATCCACATCAATTGGTTTTATCATGTATTTCTCTATTTTCAAATCTACTGTTTCTAAAATAGTACTAGAATCGGATAAAGCAGATGTTATAATGAATGGGCAATTAAAACCTTCTGTCCTTAATTCTTTCATCATCTCTATTCCATCCATATAAGGCATTATTAAATCCGTTATAATAATATCCGGCTTATACTCAATAAATTTTTTGATTCCATCTTTTCCATTTTCTGCTTCAATCACTTTACCTACCCTTTTACTTAAAAATCTGCAAACTTGCTTTCTTGTAATAGGTTCATCTTCTACATAAAGAACCTTTATGTTTTTTAATACATTTATGTCTTCCATGTGACCCCTCCTTATCTATCTAAAAGAAAACTAATCTTAACCTTATTTTCTACTTTATTATTAATTAAATCAATACTACCATTCATATGTTCATGTATAATATTATTAAAAACAGACATATGTTTTAAAGCTAGCTTAAAATCACCATACTTTTCCCTATTAAATATAATTTTTATATCGATAATCATATGTGTTTCATCATTATTTACATCAATACTTAATATCCTATCATATGTATCCAAAATCATATTACAACATTCAATAATATCAAAAAATACACAATACATTATTTGTACAAATTCATTTGGTGAACCATATTTATCCAAATCATCTTCGATGTTTACATTAATTTTAATGTTCTCTTTCTTTATTTTTTCTTCCATAATTTCAAAAACTAAATTTAAATATTTACTAACATTGAAATGCTTCTTTTCATAATCCATTTCAAAAAAAGTTTTAAACTTTTCAACCTTGCAAGAAAGACTCTTAAGAATCTGCCATACCTCAGAATAATATTCCCGTACTAATTTATTATCTCCTGTATTATTGTCAATTTCATCTATAAGATTTATAATAGAAAAATTTAAACTATTTAAAGGCTGCCTCCAAGAATGAGCTAAATTTGAAACTACTCCAGATATATTCATAATTTTATCATTGTAATTTTTAATTTCTAATACTTTATTTATTTCGCTGATAGCATCTATTTCCTTGCTAAAATCTCTAACTATAATGAATACCCTTAAAAATTTAGAGTTTCGTTCCAAAACACAGGTCATAATCTGATAAAATTCTTTTTTATTACTGTATATATAATCTTTTTCTATTTCTAATACTTCTACTATTCCATTATCCTTCTTTACATACAGATTAAAAATATCCCTTGTTTCGTTTTGAAATAGATAGTATATTAGCTGGTAATATATATCCCTAAACTCATCATTTATATCATCAATATTAGCACCAATAATTTTATCTTTTTCAACCTTTACATATCTACAATAATCATCATCAGCATTTTCTATATAGCATTTAATATCATTTTTTTCTATCCTTGCTTCAATTTTTAATGTAAAACCTACTGATTGATCAGTATTATGAATTAGACCCTTATCTAAATAAGCATTCTCTAATTTAAACTCATTACTCAAAAAGTCACCTCCTATATTAGGACATTATTCTACAAAAAACACTAAAATAGCTATTTATATTTTATTGTATCATATTGGTTCAAAAAAATATCCAAATATAATTTTATATTTGGATATTTCAATTTATTTTATTATATTGTATCTTTTCCTAAGACTTCATCTTCATAGTAGTCCATAGAATAATCCTTATCCATGGAATTCAGTTCATGTTCTTCTACCTTATCATTAAGCTTATCAAATGCTCTTTTCATCATAAATATAGATGATATACCCGATATAAAATCTGCTGTAGGATAGGATAGCCAAACTCCCAAAGCACCTAAATCAAATATTTTTACCAATACCAAGGATATAGGCAGCATCACTATTATCTGCCTAAATATAGATACTAAAAAGGATGCTCTAGCCCTTCCTAAGGATTGATAATAATATATGGTTACATAATATATGCTCAATAGAGGGAATACAGCTACCATTACTCTAAAGGCCTTAGCTGATTCTATAATCAAATCTCTTTCTCGCACAAATAATGAAATAATTTGTTCCGCGAACACAACAGTTCCTAACCATAAAGCTGCCGATGTAATAAAAGCAAATATTACAGTTTCCTTTACTACCTTCTTAAGCCTTTTATAGTTTTTAGCTCCTAAATTATAAGCTGCTATAGGCTGCATAGCTGAGCCAATTCCAAGCATTGTAATGAACATGAACATAGATACCTTAGATATGATTCCCAGTATAATTACTCCTGTATCTCCTACGTGATTTAATAATAAATTGTTGAGTATTGCAAGAAGTATCCCATCTTCTGCTTCAACAATAAAAGCTGAAAAGCCTACGCTTATTATTCCAACTATTATTTCCCTCTTAAAATCAAGACCTAGCGATAAATTGAAGGTCTTACTTACATTTCTAAATTTATAAGCTGCATATAAAAATCCTATAAATTGTGAAAATACAGTTGCTATTGCTGCTCCTTTTATCCCATAAGGAAATTTAATAACTAAAATATAATCTATGATAATATTTAGGATTGCTCCTAAAGATGTACTCGTTAATGTTACCCTTCTGTTTCCCAAAGCCATCATTATATATCCCATTACAGTAGTCATACATATGAACAGACTGCCAAATATGATGATAGATAAATAATCATGAGCATAGGGGAGAATATTATCACTTGCTCCTAACATAGTCAATATATTATCCCTAAATAGATATACCAATAGATTCAACGGTATCATTATAGCAAATGCCAATGTTATTCCATTTTTAGCAACATCGGCTATACCCTTATAATCCTTTTCCCCATTTTTTCGAGCTACAAAAGTAGATGAACCTATAGCTAACATCATACTAATAGCTGCTACTATTCTTTGAATAGGAAAAACTACTACTAATGCTCCTATAGCATTTCCTCCTATGGCTCTACCTACGAATAGAGTATCTACCATATTATACAGTTCATTTACTAATAAGGCGACTATAGATGGTATTGAAAACTTTAATAAGACTTTTCCTACTTTTCCTTCTGCAAACAATTTCTCATTTACCCCATAAAAAAACCTCCTAATTATATGTTACATATTCTATATTAACATATATAGGAGATTTTTGCATTTACCCTTTTATAATATTATCTTACTATTTAGGTATTTACTATGTTTCATATTAACTTTTAAATATATACTCTATTCATCAAACAGTTCCCTATGATGTAATCCCATTAAGTTAGATACTGGTAAGGTAAATATAATACCAGTTCCAGGCTCTTTTAGTCTTCCCGCTTCAATAATGGCTTCATATATTGATTTATATTTATCCATCTCAGTAAGTATTATTATGATTTCCTTAGAAGCTTCTATATGGATGTTTAAAAACCTTAAAGCTTCGCTTTGCCCTGTACCTCTTCCATAGAGAATAGTGGCTCCCTTAGCCCCTACCTTTTTTGCTCTACTCACAATTTTATCGGCTTTTCCCCTTTCAACAATGGCAACTATACATTTTATATCGACCATAATATTCCTCCTTCCTTATATCTTGGTCAAAATGCCCAAGGTTAATACTGAAATTACTGCTCCAATAGACGTCAGCCCAACTATTCCAAATCCAGACAAAAGTGGATCTGCAGTGTCTATTATCTTGGTCAATCCTATTGCCAATGCCATATTAAGCGGAATATTTACTGGTCCTGTCGTTGCACTCGCTGAATCCATTGCAATAGATACAAACTCTTCAGGTGCTAAAAATATTAGGACGATTATTATAATAAATAAAGGTACTATAATCTTAATATAGGATATATCATTTAGTATCTTAAGTATACCTATACCCATCCCAAGTCCAAACCCAATAGCAACAGTATGAATCAATACCTTATGAGGTATAGCTCCTACTGATATTTCCTCTACTTCTAAAGCTAAAGCTTTCAGAGCTGGTTCTACAAGAGTACCAAAATATCCTATTATAAAAGCTATAACAACAATAACCCATTTACGCTCTAACACTACTAAATTTTTTCCTACTGAATCCCCCAATGGAAGAAGACTCATAGATACCCCTTTTAAGAAAAAATGAAGTCCAAATACGCTAAGTAGAAATCCTATGGCAAATTCTTTAGTATTATCAATAGGCTTTCTTAATACAACTATTTGGAAAAGGGCAAGTATAACAGTTAGAGGGAGAATGCTTCTCATGGTTTCCCACAGAGCACCTAGTCCTTCTAATCCTCTCATATGACGATGTCCTCCTTCTACATTTAATCTACAATATTTTTAAGTAATAATCTTATTATACTATAGTTACAATATATATAAAAGGATTCATTGCCATTTAGCTCATTTTCTAGCTATCCTGGTGATTTTTTCTTTATTTTTAAATTAATGATTCATTATTATTTATATTGGGTATATAATAACGATAAAACACAATATATGAATAGTATCTAATAAAGAGGAGGTTGGAAAATGGAAAAAGAAAAATATATTCCTGAAGTAAAATCCCAATTAAGATCTCGCATAATTGAAGCCCCACAAGTAATATATAAAGCAAGCGGTATTAAGATACTAGGTACTAGAATCAAATCCCTCTTATTTTCTACAGATGTGGCTATTATAAAGAATACAAATGCTAACTCTATCATTGCAGTCTATCCCTTTACACCCCAATTGTCTATTACTCAAGCTATACTAGAAGTAGCCCCTGTTCCAGTTTTTGCAGGAGTTGGAGGAGGGCTTACCACTGGTAAGAGATCCGTTGATATTGCTCTTCAAGCAGAATTGATGGGTGCTTATGGAGTCGTAGTAAATGCTCCTACATCTAACGAAGTAATTAGTAAGATGTATAATAGGATCGATATTCCAATAATCGCAACTGTGGTAACTGAACGGGATGATTACAAGGGGAAATTAGATGCAGGTGCTAGAATTTTAAACATATCTGGCGGTCCACAAACAGCTGAAATAGTAAAAAGGATTCGTGATGAATATGGTAAAGAACTACCTATAATTGCAACTGGAGGACCTACAGACGAATCCATACTTAAAACTATAGAAGCAGGTGCAAATGCTATTACCTATACTCCTCCTTGCACCGCTGATATATTTGCTGGAGTTATGGAAAAATACAGAAGTGATAAAACCAAATAAATAAAGAGGCTGTTTCTATATCAAAGTTGACAACTAAGTATCAAAATTATTAGCAAATCAAAACTAAAAGTTAGTTGTATTTTTTGATTTATGATTGATTTTAGTATGTAATTTAATGTCAGATAAAGCATACTAAAAAAGAGTTCAAAGATCAACCGCCCTTTGAACTCTTTTTCTTTTATTAAGGACTATTTATTTTGAAACAGCCCCTTTATTTGTTTTTATTCTTTTATAGTTGCATTCTTTGTTTCAAGCTCTTCTACATACTTTGTTTTAAAGAAATCCTTGGTAAGACCAATTACAACTCCACTTAAACCTAATATTCCTATTAGATTTGGAATAGCCATCAATCCATTTAGTGTATCTGCTATATCCCAAAGGGTTTCCAGTCCTCCCACAGCACCTACAACGATAAAGGGTATCCATATTATCCTATATGGAATGATGATCTTAGTCCCGAAGAGAAACTCCGCAGAACGTTCTCCATAATAGGACCAACTCAATATAGTGGAAAATGCAAATAGTAATATGCCTATCGATACTATATATCCACCAACTTTCGGCAGTGAATAATTAAATGCCATAGTAGTCAATGCAGCTCCAGTTTCTCCAGAATTCCATACACCCGTTACCATAATTACCAACGCCGTTATCGTACATACTATTATCGTATCCATGAATACTTCAAATACTCCCCATAATCCTTGGCGTACGGGATGATCCGTAGTAGCTGCTGCATGGGCTATTGGAGCACTACCAAGACCAGCTTCATTAGAAAATACTCCACGGGCAATACCCATTCTCGAGGCTAAAACTATGGTGGAGCCTGCAAATCCACCAGCTGCAGCAGTTTTTGAAAATGCTCCTCTAAATATTAGCCTAAAAGCCTCAGGTATAATTTTTATATTCATGATAATTATTACTAAACCGCCTATAACATAGAATGCTGCCATAAATGGCACCAATCTTTCAGTCACATTAGCTATCCTCTTAAGTCCACCAAACATAACTATTGCTACTAAAAAAGCTAGTATAACACCTACAGCCCATTTATTAGCTCCAAAGGTTACTTTAAGAGAATCAGCTACTGAATTAGATTGGACCATATTGCCTATACCAAATGCCGCCAATGCTGCAAATATAGCAAATATATTAGCTAGCCATTTTAAATTCAATCCATTTGCAATATAATGCATCGGTCCTCCAATAAAACGACCGTCCTCAGTCTTTTCCCTATATTCAATGCTAAGTACAACTTCTGCAAACTTAGTGGTCATTCCAAATAAAGCAGATAGCCACATCCAAAATATCGCCCCAGGACCTCCAACGGCTATAGCCGTAGCAACGCCAGCAATATTCCCAGTACCCACTGTAGCAGCAAGAGCTGTGGCTACCGCTTGAAAAGCTGTAATTTCGCCTTCGCCTACCTGCTCTTTTTCAAACATCTTAAATAATGTGTTCTTCAAAATATATCCTAACCTTTTAATGGACATAAAATTAGTACGTATAGTCAAATAAATTCCTGTTCCTAGTAACAATACCAGCATTACTGGTCCCCATACAAAACTATGGATTACATCATTGATCTTCATAAATGAGTCCATACTCATACCTCCTATTTTATATTAATAAGAGTATATAGTATGGACTTCAAAAAACTACACAAAAATTCACAAGTTTTCAGAATATTTTTAATTGTTTAAACTTTCACAATATGATATTAATCCCACTAAAAATTTTTTTATATTTACGGAACCTCCCCTTTCACTTTTCCCTCGAATAAATTCCATCTCTCTTCTTACCTGTTCAAAATTGAAAAGGCTATTGGAATACTCCAAAAATATTTCATTCATATAGTCTTCAACACCTAAGTTTGCTATATTTGACATAGCTATACCGATAGTTCGCCTCATCCTCTGTTCCATGGATTTAGGATTATCTGTAAAATGGCTGCATAATTCCCTTATGGTTACATCATTTAAATTTATCCCTTTATGCATCATATAATTACTTACATTTATAATATCTTCACTGCCCTTTTCACTTATAACACCTAGTTTTATTAGCACACCATTGATACATTGTTCACAATAACCTTCTAACTTCACCAATTCCTTCTCAGGTTTGTTATTAAATATTTCCTGAATCTTTGAAATACTTTTATTTACCTCAATCCGTTCTATTACCTTCCTAATTATAGCTTCAACTTCTATTGCATTTATTGGTTTATATATGTAATATTCTACACCATATCGATAGGCTTTTTCCACCATATTCTTTGATGATACCTGAGATATCATTATGAATTCCATACTTGGAAACTCATCTTTTAATTTTCTTATTATAGTTAAACCATCTATTTCAGGCATCAACAAATCTATTAATATTATATCTGGCACGGTGGCTTTAATCCTTTCTAGACCTTTTTTGCCATCACTTTCTTCTCCTATTAATCTACCTAATTCCCTGTCTTCAACTATCTTTTTTAATATGCGGATGACGTTTTTATCATCATCCAGTATAAATATTTTCATTCATCTAATCCCTCCAATTCCCTTGTTGGAATAGATATCTCAAAAGTAGTGCCTCTTCCTTCTTTTGATTCCACCTTTATATCACCCTTTAATTGAACTCGAAGAATATTTTGTATAAGGGTAAGTCCTAATCCTCTATTTACTTGACCTGTACTATAGTCAATCTTTGTAGAATATCCAGGAGAAAAAATATGGGGTAGATCTTCATCTTTAATTCCACATCCACTATCCGAAATTATAAAAAGATGGATGCTTCCTTCTATATGATGGACAAACTTAATAGTTCCTTGATCTTCAATAGCATCTACAGCATTGGATATAATATTTCTTAAAATTGACATTAAATAATAGTGCTTTTCCGTATAAAAATTTTTCCCTGCGTCATATTGAACTGAAATGTTTTTCCCTTGACCTTTTATCTCTCTTGTTATGGTTTCCTCTAATATTAGGATTAACTCTGAAAAATACATACCCGTATTATCTAATCTATTCTCCATTATCTCTTCTATTCCAGCTACTACCATACCATATTCTTTTTTTATTTCATGGACATCTTTTGCTATTTCCAATGCTTCATTAGCCCAGTTTTCTCTATTATCATCATCCTTAATGTTTAAAAAGAGTTCATAGGCATCGGACATTATCTTTTCAATATGATCCATATTTTTTTCCATCCAATATATTTCCGTCTTAAGTCTAGAGGTTAACCATAGGAGATTTTTATATCTTTTATCATGCTCCTCCTTAACGAGAAAAAGCTTATGATACTTATACCCCATTATTAGCAACCATACCAATCCAGCTCTAACTAACGCAACTAAAAACAAAACCTTCATTATTTCATAATTGGTAGTAAATAAGCTATTCCCAATTCTAATATAAACTTCTACCATATTTGAAAAAAGATCATTAAAAACTGATATAATGAATAACTTACTGTAAGTTATCGTCTGAACATTTCTTTTAATAATGTAAAATATAATTCCATATACTATATAAAAAATGGTTTCTGGCATGGTATAACAAAAGGTTGTCCCTAATAATCCTCGAAAAAGCCCATAGAATAATCCTCTACACGATAGCAATGAAATACCTGAGGTGAAACCAAATAATATAGGGTTAAACTCATCATATATTAAAATTAAGAAGGGAAATACAACCCCTGCAAAGGAAAATTTAAAATTGCTTATATAAAAATCAATATACATTAAAGATGACAAACCCACTATTAAAGAACCAATAAAGATTTTTTTATATTTCTTCATTCCATCACCTAAACTTTAATAATTTTAAATAAGAACCTTCCTACTAGTAAATATAGGAAGGTGTACTTTATTACATTATATTATCCAATGCTATTTTCAAATCATATATTATATCCTCTACTGTTTCCAGACCTACGGATAATCTAATCAATCCATCTGATATACCTGAAGCTTCTCTTTCTTCAGGGGTATATGGAGAATGTGTCATAGACGCAGGATGTTGAATTAAGGTTTCCGCATCTCCTAGACTAACTGCTAATGTACATAGTTTTACGGTATTCATAAGGTTTATGCCTTCATAGACACCTCCCTTTATTTCAAAGGATATCATGGCTCCAGGTAATTTCATCTGCCTCTTAGCTAATTCATATTGAGGGAAACTTTCAAGTCCTGGATAATAAACCTTTTCTACAGCAGGATGGGATTCTAAAAATCGCGCTACTTTGAGAGCGTTTTCACAATGCCTATCCATTCTAATCTCCAAGGTTTTTAAACCTCTATTGATTAAAAATGCCTCAAAAGGACCTAAACATGCTCCTGTCATATCCTTTATACCAAATAATCTAACTTCATCGATAAATTCTTTCTTCCCACATACAAATCCAGCAATTACATCACCATGACCGTTTAAATATTTAGTGGCTGAATGTACTACCACATCTGCCCCTAAATCTAAAGGTCTCTGTAGATAAGGAGTACAAAATGTATTATCTACTACTACCAAACAATCTTCTTTTTCATGAGCAATATTGGATATTGCTTCAATATCAGTTATATCCAAAGTTGGGTTAGCTGGAGTTTCTAGATAGACTACCCTTGTACTATCCTTAATTGCTCTTCTAATATTTTCTGGATCCTTGGTATCTACGAAAGTTACTTCTACACCAAATCTTTGTAATCCATGATTTAAATATGCAAAAGTACAACCATATAGGGTTTCAGCTGCAACTACATGATCACCTTCTTTTAAAGCAGTCCAAAGACAAGAGGTTATAGCACCTATCCCTGAAGCCATGGACACACAAGCTTCAGCATTTTCAAGTAAAGCTACCTTTTCTTCCACTTGAGTATTAGTTGGGTTACCAAGTCGGCTATATATGTAGCCTTCCTCCTCTAGAGCAAATCTTCTACCTCCTTGTTGAGCTGAATCAAATATAAAGGTTGATGTTTGATAGATTGGAGTTGCTAAAGCACCAACTTCATTCTTTACATATCCTCCATGAACAGCTTTTGTTGCGAATCCTTTTTCCTTCACATTAATCCCCCCTATTAATTTTAAGTGAGTTCGTTTTTTTCTTTTTTTAAAAACTCCCACTTAGTTTCAGTAGTAATGATAGATATAAATATTGCAATACAACCTATTAAAAATTTAGTTGTAAAAGGTTCCTTTAGAAATATTAAGGACATTAATCCTCCAAATACAGCTTCTAAACTCAATATTATAGCTGTGTGAGTTGAAGTAGTATATTTTTGGGCTACATTTTGAAGCAGAAATGCTATTAAAGTGCTGAATATACTTAAATATAGTATAGAAGATATGGCTTCATTTGAAATGTTAGAAGCTTTAGGTTCAAATATTAGTGCAAATATAATTGACAGTATACCTGCTACAAGCATTTGAATTATAGATAACACTACTGGATCATGTTTTTTGGAATAATAGCCAATAGCTGATATATGAAGAGCAAAAAACATTGCACATATTAAGGTTAAAAATTCACCATATCCCATCCTTAAACTATTTTCAAAACTCAATATTCCTATTCCAATAAAGCACAGAAGTGCAGATACCACTTCGTAAATACCTGGTTTCTTTTTACTGATTCCCCAATATATAAAAGGTACCATTACCACATTTGTGGCAGTGATAAACGCTTGTTTGCCTACTGTAGTATAATTTAATCCTACCGTTTGAGTAGCAAATCCTCCAAATAGGAATATACCTATTAAAAATCCTGCCTTAAAATCTTCTAGTTTAGCTTTTTTAAACCTTTTAAAAAATACTATTCCCATCAATAAAAAAGATATCATAAATCGGTATGATAACATATAATATGGGGTAATATGGTCTAGCGTACTCTTTGTGACTACAAATCCACTTCCCCATATGATCGCAACTAATAATAAAGATAAATCTGCATATAAGCTTTTTTTATTTTTCATGTCGTGCCTCCTAATATTGTCTTTATATATCCATTATAATATAAGTTTCCCTACATTTACTACCTATTTTCAGTAACCTTTTTGTTTCTCGACGATATAATGATATTACTAACTATAATATAGGTGATTTTATGTATAAATCCTTAGTTTATGGAATAAATAATTTAATTCCCTTAGCAGATGGAAGTAAAGTGCCCTGTATAAATTTTGATAATGCCGCTACTACTCCTCCTTTTTTCTCTGTAATGAATAGAATAAATAGCTTCGCCCCCTACTATTCTTCCGTCCACAGGGGAACAGGGTATAAATCCATTATATCCTCTCAGTTTTATGAAGGAGCTAGAGATATTGTATTAGATTTTGTCAAAGGAGATCCTGAATTTCATACAGTAATATTTGTTAAAAATGCAACAGAGGCTATAAATAAACTCTCCTACAGGCTCAAGGATGAAATAAAGAATGGTATAGTTCTTTCTACCTATATGGAGCATCATTCCAACGATTTGCCTTGGAGATATAAATACAATATGGATTATGTAGAAGTAGATGAACACGGAAGATTGTCCTTAGATCATTTAGAATATCTTTTAAAAAAATACAATGGAAAAGTAAAGCTATTAGCAGTAACTGGTGCCTCTAATGTAACGGGATATTTAAACCCAATACATAAAATAGCCAGAATTGCCCATAGATATGGATGTAAAATACTAGTAGATGGAGCTCAGCTAGTTCCTCATCATCCAGTAGATATGAAACCTATAGACCACCCAGAGCATATCGATTATATCGTCTTCTCTGCCCATAAGATGTATGCTCCTTTTGGCACTGGAGTACTAATAGCCCCTAAGGATACATTTAAAAATGGCATTTCAGACCATATAGGTGGAGGTACCGTAAGGTTAGTAACTTCAAAAGAAGTCATATGGGATGACCCTCCTCAAAAAGAAGAGGCAGGAACACCTAACCTTTTAGGAGTGGTGGCTCTAATTCAAAGCATTGATACGTTGAAAAGAATAGATATGAATAAAGTGGCTAATTATGAAAGGGATTTGACCAAATATACCTATGAAAGGATAAAAAGTATACCTAATATAATCTTATATGATGATGGGGATGTAGAAAATAAGGTATCCATTATATCCTTTAATATTGAAGGATTATATCATGGAACCGTTGCAACAGCTCTTTCCTTAGAAGGAGGTATTGCTGTTAGAAATGGTTGTTTCTGTGCTCAGCCCTATATCCAAAAACTACTCCATATTTCTTTAGAAGAAATGGAAAAATATAAAAAAGATGAAAATTTACTTAGACCTGGTACCGTTAGAGTGAGCTTCGGTCTATACAATGATTATGATGAGATAAATGTATTATTGGAACTATTAAACCAAATTGGAAACAATACAAAATATTATGATTTGAAGTATAGAAACCCTCCTTTCTACTTAAAATAAGTAGGAAGGAGGGTTTCTTGTGAATAAGAAAATGAATATATTGATGTTTAGTGGTGAATACGATAAAGCCTTAGCTGCTTTAATCCTAGCCAATTCTGCTAGAGAGATGGGTATAGACGTAACCATGTTCTTTGCGTTTTGGGGGCTTCTTCTAATAAGGGATCCAAATAGCATGTCCGAAGAAGATAAAACCACTTATGAAAAGATGTTCGCAAATATGACTCCAAGAAATATAGATGAACTCCCATTATCCAAGATGAACTTTGCAGGGATAGGGAAAAAGATGTTGGTTGAAATGATGGAAGAAACCGACACTCCTACACTAAGCGACTTCTTAAATGGAGCCATTAAAAAGAATGTGTCCATTAAAGCCTGCAAACTTTCCTGTGAAGTTATGGGATTCAAGGAAGATGAATTGATTAAAGAGGTAGATATAATTACGGCAGAGGAATACTTAAAGGATGCCCTAGAATCAGATATCCAATTATTTATTTAAAAGTATTAAGGACGATTCTTTTATGTTTAGAACCGTCCTTAGCTTCTCTTAAAATTCCTTTTTTGAGTATATAATTTTAGATATTTGCAGCGATATATAGAATATAACTAAAGAAAATACCAATAAATATATACTTATTTTATTTATATCCATACTCAATATCTTTTCTAATTGACCTGTACTCTCCCATCTCTTCATTAACTTGGTTATAATAGATGGACATACAAACATTAGTACCCACAATACTGTGTTAAAACTCCTTATGCCTTCTCCAACTTTAAAATAGAATGGATAGTATATGGAATAGAATATTAAAGATATACTCATAGCTAAAATGGCATTCCATATATTAGCACTTTCACCGCTTGTTCCAGCAGCTACTAGCTCAACAATCCTTGTAAATATCAATACACCACCACAAGCTAATAATATATATATAATTAAAGATGCATACTTTCCTCTAACGATGTTTCGCCTATCAATTGGGAAACTGTTGAGAACTATTTCACTTTTATATTTATCATCATATCCATTGGTATATATAATTGAAGTGAATATCAATGTAATCATCCCTAGAATATATATAATATCTGCTGCTGGATTCTTAGGCATGAAAACTCCCATAGCACAAATAAATAATACATAAAGTAATATAAATATATTCATTTTCCTCAATAGCTTTAAATCCTTTTTTACTAAGCTCAACACATTATCACCTCATTATAAATCCCTATTTTGATAAAGTTTCATCGATAATATTAAAGATAGAATATATAATCCTATAACTACAACTAATCCGCTTGTTCCTCGTAAAAATCTCATATGATAGGCTAAAGAATCAATCCCTACTGAATTTAAGTTTGCCAATCCAACAAAAAGTGACATAAATACTATCATATGAATTATTTGTGCAATCTTAGGCTCAAACCTAAAATATGCTGGAAAAACTATAGATGTCGAAATCATTATTACCGGAAGAGCTTTAACTATCATCTCCAAATTAAAATAATCCACAGGTTTTATTTTTAAAGCGTTAATTATCCACAAATAGCCCCCAACATACACAATAGTTATAGCAAAATACACAAATGTAGATAAATACTTATATAAAACTATCTCCTTTGCATTAATAGGCAGAGAGTTTAAGACATATTTAGATTTACCACTAACATCATAAGAAAAAGACGTAATTGATAAAACATAGGTATATGCTATTATTATGGCAAAGTACAACCACTTTGGCTCATACGAGTCTATTATAAATATTAAAAAAGGTATATAAAGTAACATAAAAAATCTATCTCGCTTATTGGAAAACATAACCGTTAAATCTCTCTTTATAATTCCAATCATATCCTTACCCCCTTACACTATAGACCATAATATCTTCTAAGCTTGCTTTTTCTATTAATACTTTGCTGCCAAATATTCTATTTACCTTATCTCTATTATCTACTAAACCTTCAAATCCAACTTTAGTTTCCCTTAAGCCTATAAATTCCTTTTTAGTATCCCTATTCAAAAGCTCTGTACCGCCTTTCACTATGACAAAGTTTTCTAAAATTTCATCCTTGGGTTTAGAGAATACTACCTTTCCTTTATTTATAAAGGTTATATAGTCTGCAATCTTCTCTAAATCAGTAGTTATGTGGGTAGAGAAGAATATACTCTTACTGTCATCTTGAATTATATTATATAGGATATCCAATATTTCCCTTCTAAAGACTGGGTCAAGTCCTGATGTAGGTTCATCCATTACTATAAGATCTGCATTATGAGATAAAGCTATGGCTAGTGAAAACTTCATCTTCATCCCTTTGGATAGAGTCTTTATCTTCGCCTTTGGATTCAAATCGAATTCTTTAATATAATGGTTAAACTGATCGTCATTCCATCTTGAGTAGAAGGAAGCTACTATACTTTTCATTTGATTAATGGTTAGATCCTCATAATAGTAGTTTTCATCATATACAAAGCCTATCCTATCCTTTATTTCCTTCTCATACTTTATATTATCCTTACCAAATACCTTAATTTCTCCACCATTCTTTTTGAGTAAATTCATTATAAGCTTTATAGTAGTAGATTTTCCTGCTCCATTAGGTCCAATAAATCCCATTATGAATCCTGGTTCCAATTTAAAGCTTATATCGTCTAAGGTAAAATTTTTAAATTCTTTTCTCAAATTATTGACTTCCAATATATAATCCATGTCTATACCTCCTCAAATAAAATTCTTAACATCTCTTGAACTTCTTCGTAAGATAATCCTAATAATTTGCTTTCTTCTACTACTTCAAACAATCTTTCCTCTATAATCTTGAGTTTTTTCTCTCGCATAAGCTCCTTATTTTGTCCGGCTACAAAGGAGCCTTTCCCTTGCATGGTCTCTATAAAACCCTCACCTTCTAATTCATCATAGGCCCTTTTAGTAGTGATAACAGATATTTGAAGATCTCTTGCTAATCCCCTAATGGAAGGAAGTAAATCTCCTTCGTTTAGCTCTCCTTTTAATATCATTCCCTTTATTTGATTGGATATCTGTTCATATATAGGTTCCTTTGAAGAATTAGATACTATAATCTTCATAGCAATCCTCCTAATCTTAATATCCACAGTGTTCATTGAGTATATACTGTTCATACTGTTCATTAACAGTATATATTTTATCTTTTTATTTGTCAATAGTATTTTAATTTGTCAACTAATTTTTTTTTATAGTTGACAATAAACAAAAAATTGTTTACAATCTTATTGTCTACTTAATTATTTTTTCAGTTTACATATAGGAGGGATTTTATGAAAATATCTACAAAGGAAATGATATTGGTATCATTGTTTACAGCATTAACTGCCATAGGGGCTTTTTTAAGCATACCTTTAGGTGATGTGCCTATTACCCTACAGAGCATGTTTGCCATATTAGCTGGACTTTTGCTTGGTCCAAAATTAGGTAGTCTATCTCAAATAGTCTATATATTATTAGGTCTTTCTGGTGTAAGGATATTTTCTAACTTTTCAGGAGGCCCTCAAGCAATACTTAAACCTAGCTTTGGATTTTTAATTGGATTTGCATTTGCTGCTTTTATAATAGGAAAGATTGCTCATAATGGAGAAACTATAGATTTTAAAAGGATATTCATGGCTACCTTAATGGGAACTTTTGTCATCTACTTATTTGGACTGCCTTATATGTATATAATATTGAATAATGTCATGGGGAAAGCCGTTCCTCTTTCTGTAGCTATAAAGACTGGCTGTTTAATATTTTTGCCTGGCGATCTATTAAAGGCCATATTATCGTCTTTAGTAGCAACAAAAGTCCTTAAAAGGGTAAGTACAACATAAAAACCAATAGATATATCTATTGGTTTTTATTCTACTATTTCTTCAATTTTTAAAGAATTATCTTGAGATAGATTGATGTAATTACCTTCTACATTGACTATAGGCCCAGTAATATTTTGGGGATGAACAAATTCAATTTTGCCTATGGTTCCATCATTTAACTTCACTCTACAATTAACGTAAAATTGTACTACGTTCTTAAAGAATATAGCCAAAATTGGTCTACTAAATTTTTGAATACCCATTCTATAAAATTCCTTTATAGCATCAAAGGGACTGCTCTTATCCTTATAAACCCGCTCAGATGTCAGCGCATCATACACATCAGCTATGGATATTATCTTTGCATATATGTTTATTTTATGCCCTTTGACTCCGTGGGGATAACCGCTTCCATCCTCCCTTTCATGGTGATAAAGAATAGCTTCTCTAACATCTTCTGTAAGACAGGATATTCTCTTTGACATTATATAACCATCGGTTGTGTGTTTTTTAACTATTATAAACTCTTCTTCTGTTAATCTTCCTTTTTTATTCAATATCTCTTTTGGAACTTTGGATTTACCAATGTCATGAAGTAAAGAAGCTTGAATTAATTCTATATTTTCTTCTTCGTCTAGTCCTATTAGTTTTCCTATAAATGCAGAATATATTGCTACATTGATGCTATGATTATATGTGTACTCATCCTTATCCTTAATCCTTCCTATATTCCCAATTATTTGGTTGTTCTTATTTATTTCTAAAGATAAAGAACTAGAAACCATATCTAGTCTATTAAGGGAAATCCCTTCCCCTGTTGCTAACCTAGCCATTATTTTCTGCATTTCTATAATACTTTCCTTATAACATAGTTCAGGCTTATTTCTTGAAACAGTAAAGTTCTCTTTTATAGATGGATAGATTTTAACCTTGTCAACTTTTGTTTTTAATAGGGTCTGAAAGGCATACTCATTAATTACTGAATTCTTACTCATTATTATATTGCCTTCATCATCAAAAACATCCTCAATTAAAATTTCACCCACCAAATTTTCTGTTAGACAAAGATGTTTACTCTCCAACATTATTCACCACTATTCTAGGTTATTCGTCTTTTGTAAATTTACAAGGTATATTCTATCATATTATTAACAATATTCTACAATTTTCTATGCTTTTAGTGATAATTACCTATTATATATATCCTTCCATTCCACGTACAGAGACTTCCCCAGAAAATACTTCTTCTACTCTACCATCGTCATATTTAACTATTAACTGTCCTTCTTCATCTATATCCACTACAGTTCCCATTCTTTCCAATTCTCCTCTGATTATTCGTACCCTTTTTCCAATTAAGATGGATCTTTCTCTTGATATTTCAATGGTCTTTGCTATATCTCCTCTTTCCTTAAAAGGTATATACAGTTCCTCAAAGCGATTTAAAATACATGCCAATAGTTTTTTCCTATCCACATTATTTCCCGTAATGCTTTTTAAAGAAGTGGCTTTTTTAGATAATTCCTCATCAAAATCACTTTCATTTAGATTAGCATTTATCCCCATTCCCATGATGCAGTAGTTTATCATATTTAATTCGCAGCTCATTTCCGTAAGTATGCCACATACCTTTTTGCCATCAATTACAATATCATTAGGCCATTTTATATATGAGTTTATACCAATATCTTTTAATCCTTGATTTACAGCTGCTGCTCCTATTAAGGTTATCTTGGCAACTTTTATAGGATCAACCTTTGGCTTTAATATTATACTCATCCATATTCCTTTACCTTTAGGTGAAGTCCAATTTCTGCCTAACCTTCCCTTACCCTTAGTCTGTTCCTCTGCAATTATAATGGTTCCCTCTTCATTCTCCATAGCAATCTCTTTAGCTTTTATATTTGTAGAGGAGATGCTATCAAAGTAGTATATATTTCTGCCAATAAATCCAGTAGTTAAATACTCTTCTATTTCCTCATATGTGAGTATATCTGGTGAAGATATGAGTCTATAGCCCTTCCTAGGAATAGATTCTATTTCATATCCTTCTTCCTTTAATACATTCATATACTTCCATATAGCAGAACGGCTTACACCAAATTCATCACTAATCTTCTCACCTGAAAGGAATTCATCTTTATTTTGTTTAAGAATCATTAAAATCTTTTCTTTCAATATCATCACCTACCCATATATTAATTATTTAATTAAAAGGCCATACTCAATATCGTATGACCCTTTTATCTATAATAAATCCTTAAGTTCCCCCTTTACCTTATAGGGAGTCTTCTTTAATTCTTCTATATTTTTATTTCCCGTTAATAACACCAATATCTTAAACTTATACATTAACTCCTTTATATATTTATCTGCCCTATCATATCCGCCTTCTATTAAAAGCCTTAAGATCTCCCCAGATATACCTACTAAATCTCCTCCTATACATAGAGATTTTATTATATCTATGCTAGTTTTAATTCCTCCGCTAGATATTAAGATTATATCCTCTGATACAGAGCGACATTGGATTAAACTAAGGGCAGTGGGTATACCCCAACAGTATATATCACTAAAATCTATTTGATCATTTCGCCTATCCTCTATCTCTATAAAATTAGTGCCTCCTATACCTGAAACATCTATATATTTTACTCCTACATTATACAACATTTCAGCTACTTCCTTAGCTATACCAAAGCCTACTTCTTTTATGATTACAGGCTTTTCCATGTGAGATACGATGTTTTGGATATTATCTAAAATCCCCTTAAAGTTCCTATCTCCCTCTTTCATCACCAACTCTTGAGCTGGATTTAAATGAAGCTGGATACCATCTGCATCTAATATATCCATAGCATATTTAACTTCATCTAAAGATGCACTGGCATTTAAATTGGCTATTACTACTCCTTCTTTTCCTACTATATCCCTTACAATTTTAAAGGATTCATGACTTTTTTTGTCCTTTAATGCTATAGTTTGGGAACCTACTGCTATGGGGATATGGTATTCTTTTGCTATATTTGACAAATCTCTATTTATTTCCCGGGAAAATTCCGTTCCTCCCGTAATAGCGTTTATCATTATTGGATATTCAATAATTTTATCTAAAAAGGTGGTCTTAGTATCAATTTCATCTAAATTTAGCTCTGGTAGTGAAATATGTTCTATATATACATCTTCAAATAGTGTTTTATTCTTAGATGTGGATTTTAAATAATACTCTATATGCTCTTTTTTTCTATCTCTTCTTATATCTTTTTTCATGGAATCCTCTCTTTATTAATCTAACAAAAAGTTACTGAACATCTCTTTAACTAATTCCTTTGTTTCTTCTTCATAGCATATAAAGTAGGATGGTTTAGTATTTCTACCTTCCCCAGGCAATCTAACTGCTCTAATATTATCAAAGTCTACATCCTTAATACTATCTATGCCCCTTAAAGCTATACTCATAGGTATATTGGTATCTACATAATCATAATAAGCTTTTGCCATCTTATATAATTTGGGAATAGTAAAATTTTTGAGCTTAAAGGTCTGTTTGATGAATTCCTTCATGAACAACTGCTGAGCTTCTACTCTACCTAAATCGCCTTCTGGATAACTTCTAAACCTTAAATATTCTATAGCTTTATCTCCATTTAAGTTTTGTTGTCCTTTCTTTATATCTATTATTAATGGCGGCTTAGCGACTACATCCTTATACTTCATATCTCGTGGTACATCTATATCTACTCCTCCAATAGCTTCTACTATCTCCTTAACTGCTAAATAATCTACCGTTACATAGTATTCCAAATCTATCTTTAACAAGTCCCTTACAGCATCTATTGCTAAATAAGGTCCACCATAGGAATGAGCATGGTTAATCTTCTCTTGATTTTTTCTTCCCCTTATATTGGTCTTTGTATCCCTTGGAATGGATAGCATGGCTATTTCACCAGTCTCAAAGTTATACTTACAAAGGATCATAGTATCAGACCTATATCCTGTCTTTATATATCTATCTTCTGACTTCTTTCTCTTCTCTTTTAACGCTTTTACACCACCAGTATCATATTCATCATCTACACCCATAAGTAAAAATATCATTTCGTCCTTGTCTTTTAATTTTTCTTCTGCTTCTAACTTCTCCTCGTCTCCCGTAGATGTAATGGAACCTTCATTTGACATAAAATGACCCATTCCAGCAAATAAAGCTGAAAAACATACTAACGCTATTAAAAACGTAGCCCAAAAATTTTTCTTCATTTCATTACCTCCAATGTGTACAAGCTATATAATTTATATAGTACTAGATATGGAGAAGTTTTGCAATTACAATAAGGTTACAATAAAAGTAGGCTATGCTAGCCTACTTTTATTTCTCCTGCTCTGATTAATGCATTTTTAGTAGCTAAAGGTCCAATTAGCTCATATATTACAGTTCCTGCAAGAACAATACTCCTTATTTGGGCTCCATAGGGATCAGGTAAGATGTTTTGGGCAATCATGGATAATCCAATAGCCACTCCCGCCTGCGGTATTAAAGTATAACCCAAATATTTCCTTATGGTATCTGGAGCATGGGATATCTTTGCCCCTAAATATGCACCAAAGACTTTTCCTATTACCCTGAATATTACATAAAAGATTCCAATTACTCCAACGTCTTTTAGTATAGAGAGGTCTAATTCAACTCCTGCTATGGTAAAAAACGCAATATATATAGGTGGAGTAAATTTTTCTATAGTGGTGAAAATCCTTTTGTTGTTTGGAACCATATTTGTAAGAGTAGCTCCTACCATCATGCAAGCAAGAAGGGACGATAGATTAAATCTTATGGATATTGCTGCTGTAGCAAATATAACTGCAATAATTATAGTTAAAAGTTCATCTTCTCCTTTTATCCTTTTGGATATCAAAATTAGCAATATTCCCATAAATAGACCTAATGCTAATGCACTAACGATTTCTACTAAAGGAAGTAAGATTAAATTGACTACGGAAATTGCTTTAGAATTATTTATTAAAGTTTTAGCTATAGTAGTAGCTACACCAAAAGCCATTATACATACTGCATCGTCCATAGCTACAACTGGCAAGAGGGTGTCTACCAACGGTCCCTTCGCATCGTATTGTCTAACTACCATTAGAGTAGCCGCTGGAGCAGTTGCTGCACCTATAGCTCCTAATACTAAACTAAACTCAATTGGCTCCCTAAATATAAATATCATAGCCAATGTTACGCAAAACATTGCCATCAATGCTTGTAAAAAAGTTATTAAAATAATTCCCTTACTCATCTTTTTTAGATGATTTATATTAAATTCGCTTCCTATAGCATAAGCTATAAAGGCTAAAGCTACTTCCGATATAATCGAGAGTTTACCTACAACTCCTTTAGGTATTATTCTTAAAATTGAAGGTCCAATTATTAAACCAGCTATAAGATATCCTGTTACATTTGGCAATTTAACCTTCCCTAGTATCTTAGCTGAAACTATTCCTGCCAATAATATGATAGCTATATAAAATAATATGTTCATCTTATATTGTTACATCTCCTTTACTTTGTTAAGCCTTCTACTTGATTTACTGGAACTGTAAACATAATTCCTGTACCCTCTTCATTTATATTGCCAACTACATTTCTTACACATTCCATGGCAATAGAAACCTTCTCATCTTTTAATACCATAAAAATAGTTTTATTAAACGGTCTATTCTCATTGAGGATCATCTTTAATGAGCCAAATAAGGGCATATCAGAGTGTTCATCAGCTAAAGCTCTAACCATACCCATGCTATCTATAATAGTCCCTCCTCTAATACCATTGTTGGTAAACTCCATTAATAGATCATCTAATTTATTAATTTTATTTAAAACAATAATTAACATTTGCATGATATTTCACCCCTTATTTATAATACTCCTCTCATTCTAACTTTTCAAATTTTTTTATCACAGATACATACCTATTTCCATCTATATAAAATCTATAGGGAAAATCCTTAGCTTCTTCTGCATAATCTATTCCTATTCTAGTGGTTTCTATGATGTTAAAATTATCCTTTTTATCTTCTAAATATAAAATATCCTTACATAAATCCTCCTTATCCAACGTCTTATCGATACTCAAAGCCATGGATAATTTACCTGGTCCATTGGTTAAGTTGTTTTTTTGGTAATTATCCAATTCTTCATAGGTCTTTCCAAATCGATTTAATGCCATATCATCTATGCCTTCTAATGGCTCTATAGCTCTTATAAGAACTGCTTCCGGTATTCCCTCCTCTTTTGTGACTATATTGAAACAATAGTACATTCCATATATTAAATAAACATAGGCTGTCCCTGGCAATCCATACATAGTTTCTACCCTCTTAGTTCTCTTACCACCATAGGAATGAGCCGCTTTATCTATAACTCCTAAATAGGCTTCCGTTTCAACAATCTTTCCTTTTAATACCTTTCCATCTATCTTATGTACCAAAGTTTTACCTAGCAATTCCTTTGCCACCGTCAATGTATCTCTACTATAAAAGTTTCTATCTAGTTTCATATTATCCTCCTATTTTAAAATTAAAAGAGAGGCGAAAACCTCGCCCCTTTTGAATATGCTCCTTATTTCAAACTATCTTATCAGTGAATCTTCCACCATGTCCAATAGTATATCCTTTTTTAGTTCTTCTACTCTTTTTTCTCCCACCAAGTTTTCTACTAATTTCAATGCAAAATAAACAGCTACCGCTGGCCCTCTTGCAGTTATAATATTACCATCTTGTACTACTAAGCACTCCTTATATATTCCTTCCTTTAAATCATTATTAAATCCTGGATAGGAAGTTACTTTCTTATCCTTTAATATACCTGCCCTTTGCAATACAATGGGACCTGCACATATGGCTCCTATGAACTTTTTTTCTTCATTAAATTCCTTTACTAGTTCGATTACCCTATCATTATCTCTTAAATTAGTAGCACCAGGCATTCCTCCTGGAATAATCAATCCATCATAGTTCTTAATATTTTTAATTTCATCTAATACTTTATCTGATGTAACAGCTATTCTATGAACTCCCTCTACGGTTCTTTCACCCATTATGGAGCAAATATCTACTATTATGTCCATCCTTCTCAAATAATCTACCGTCGTAAGGGCCTCTACCTCTTCAAATCCTTCTGCTAATAGTAACAATACCTTTTTCATCAAAATACCCCCTAAATATATACTCATATATATTATACCAATAACATGGAAAATTAACAAATACTTCTATTAGAATCATTTGTTAATAGGTAAAAAACCAGCCAATGGCTGGTTTTAACTCAATTTTAAACTATTAGATAATCTTTTTTTAGTCCACTTTAATTTATTCAAATCTAAATACATATACTCTGGGTTGACTTTCATTTCAACAAATCCTAATGAAGAATAAAATTTCTTTAAATTTTTCACCAAAACTTTCCTTTTGTTCCTATCCATATCCTCCTTAGAATCGAATTCAATATCATCCGTAATCGGATCCGGAAAGAGCCCTATATATCTTATGTCATCTTGAACATAATTTGAAACATTCCTTATAAATTCATCTAAAATTATTTTTCCTGTACCCTTTCCCCTATATTTAGGATAAATATAAAATCGATCTAAATGGTATATGTTTTTCCCTTGTTTTTTAAGACAAGATGTTTCTTTAACTAAACTTCTACATATATCAAAGGTTTCTTCATCATAGTAGTGGAGCAATGAAATTAATTCATCTCTCTTTTTATCTTTGCTTAAAATTGACAAGTTGAAAAAATGTCCCGTTAGTTCTCCTACTATTTCTTCTTTACCATTTATCAATTTACAAATATTAAAATGGAATTCCTTAGTATAAGGATAATACTCATGAGATAACCCCGTATCTTTTTTTAGATAAATAGCAAAATCATAGTTATTATTATGTGGTTCTTCACTGTCGGTTACAATAATCCCAATCCTCCCAATTTTTTTATTTGCAATAGCTTATAATAATATTATACTACTTTTTGAAAAATTATTCAAAAATGTGGCATAGCTCTATTATTTAAAAGGGGTTAGAACTATGCCAATGGTGGGCTTATTTATGCTCTTCTAATGTGCCTATAGCATCATTATAAAGCTGTGTTATATTAGAAAACACATTGTTATCAATAATGTTTTCGTTATCTTTTATAATATCTATATATTTACTTACTATCTCAGATGTTACAGTATTTTTTATATTTGCTGTTTTTTTATAGTTAGATAAAACTTCATCTTTTATTAATTTAGTTTCTTCATCATATATAGGAGTATTATCTGAACCTTCCAGATAAAATCTTAAGTAGACTCCATAAAGTCTTAGCAATTCTTCGTATTTTATACCTTCTGGGTACTTTATAATATGGTTTTCTGTCCTTATAAGTCTTTCCCCTAATTCATCAAATGATATTAACAATTCAGCATCTAATATTGTTGGAACATTGGAATCCATTGATTTAATATCTATATAATCTTTCATCTCATCTGATAGGTATTTATTATAGGCTTTCAATGCTTCATAATCTACAATTGGATAAAAAGAACCCTCCATATTTATTAATTTATATTTTCCTTTTATTATTTTCTCCATTAGCTCTTTTAAATTGCCATTCTTTATCTCTTTTATCTTGCTATCATCAAAAAACAGACTATCATGGGTTTCATCTTTATCTTGCTGTTTATTGGACTCATTAATATCGGATAGACTTATTAACTCTACTTGATAATCCTCCATAAATAATTGATCCGTATACTTTTCTAAATACCGTTCTTGAACTTCTTCTAAATCCCTAACCATCTCTACAACATCTTCCTGTTGCACTTTTCCAACATTTTCATCTATAAACTTTACCAATATCATAGGTTCATTACCGCTTTTAACCATATTTCTAAAATCCTGCATTATCTTTTCTTTATTATCTTCAACTATAGTTGCTGATTCTTCATCTACTTTACCAACAGGTTTTTCATTACTTTCTTCTGGCTTTTTTGATTTACACCCTGCAAGAGATACAAGTAAAATTATGCCAACAATAAAAAATAGGGCTATATATTTTTTTCTCATATCATTACCTCTTTCGCTTTTTATTTCTTACCTTATTATACCTAATGATAAAAACTATTATAAGCCTTTCCAATAAATTTATATATTAAATATATCAACTTATCAAATAAAAGTCGTTACAAATGAGTTACAAAAGCAATTTTCAATTTAAACCTCACGTTATATTTCATCGTAGCAAAGAGAATATCTTAATTAGGGGGCTACTCAAAAGACAAGCTCAGAACAATAAACGATCATTCTGAGCAAAAAATTTAAGTTTAATTTTCTACATCATAGGCTTTTAACGATGATTCCTTTTTTTCTTCTATATTGTCATAAGCTTTTGAAAGCATTAGCTTCAATCTATTTAATTGATTTACTTCGCTGGCACCTGGATCGTAGTCAATAGGAACTATATTAGCCTTTGGATATTTCTCCCTAATTATCTTTATCATCCCTTTGCCAGTTATATGATTTGGAAGACAACCAAAAGGTTGAACACATACAATATTTTCTGCTTCATTGTTGATTAACTCCAACATTTCAGCTGTTAATAACCAACCTTCTCCGTATTGGTTACCTATGGATACTAGTTCCTCTGCTTCCTTCACCAATTCATAGATGGTCATAGGCTCATGGAATCTTTTACTATCCCTTAAAGCTTTTCTTATGGGCTTTCTATAATGTTCAATATACTTTATAGCTATATCTCCGCCTATTTTAGGTAAAACTCCCTTCGATAGGTATTTATATTTATAAGTGGCATTGTAGCAACAATATAGTAGAAAATCCGTTAAATCGGAAACAACTGCTTCTGCCCCCTCTTTTTCTAAAATACTTACTATATCATTATTAGCTGTAGGATGATATTTTACTAAAATCTCTCCAACTATTCCTACTCTAGGCTTAACTACATCTTCATGTATTTCCAATTCATCAAAGTCTTTTACAATATTAAAGACATTTTCTTCAAATTCCTTTTTATCTCCTACTTGGACTGCTTCAATACACTTTTCCATCCAATTTTCACATAATAAATTTGCAGAGCCTTTTATCTTCTCATAAGGTCTTACTCTATATAGTAATCTCATAAGGAGATCTCCATATAAAACAGCCATTACTCCCTTTCTACCCATTTCTACAGAATAGGTAAAGCCTGGATTGGTCTCTATACCTTGGGCAGATACAGCAATAACTGGTATGTTTCCAAACCCTGCATCCTTTAAGGCTTTCCTTATAAAACCAATATAGTTAGATGCTCTGCATACCCCCCCTGTTTGGCTCATCAATACAGAGGTATTATTCAAATCGTATTTACCCGATTTTAATGCAGTTATAAATTGACCTACTGTAATTATTGAAGGATAACAAGCATCATTATTTACATATTTAAGCCCTTCATCAATAGCTTTTATATCTACCGATGGTAAAAACTCTAAATTATATCCACAAGTATTCAAGGCTTTTTCTAATAGGCAAAAATGAATAGGTGCCATTTGAGGTACTAATATGGTATGTTTTTCCCTCATTTCCTTGGTAAATATTATCCTTTCTTCTAATTTAACTTTTCTTTCTAATTTAAATCCTTTCTTTTCCCTTTCATCTAATGCAGCATTTAAAGATCTCACCCTAATCTTTACAGCTCCTAAATTACTTACCTCATCTATTTTAAGAACGGTATATATTTTCTCATAAGCATGGAGTATTTCCTCTACTTGATCCGTCGTAACCGCATCTAATCCACATCCAAAGGAGTTCAATTGTATAAGCTCTAAATTAGGCTCTTTAGCTACAAAGGATGCTGCTCTATATAATCTAGAATGGTATACCCATTGGTCCAAAACCCTTAAAGGTCTATGAGTTTTTTCTAAATGAGCTATGGAATCCTCCGTTAAAACAGCTATACCCAAAGAAGTTATCAATTCAGGTATGCCATGGTTAATCTCTGGATCGATATGATAAGGCCTCCCTGCTAAAACTATACCCTTGATTTTCTTTTCTTCCATGATCTTCAGGGTTTCTTCTCCCTTTTTTTCTATATCATGTTTATAAGCTATCATCTCATCCCAAGCTTTATCAACAGCCTTTTTAATTTCTTTATAAGGTATAGATAAATCCTTTAGGACGTTTTTTAGTCTCTTCTTAAGTCCTTCCCTATCATCAAAATTTATAAATGGATTTAAAAATAATATATCTTTTTCTTTTAATTCTTCTACATTATGCTTTATTACCTCGGAATAACCTATTACCACAGGACAATTTACATGGTTATCTACTTCTTCATCTTCTTTATGCTCATAAAATACCGCAGGATAAAATATAAATTTGATATTCTTTTCTATAAGATCCATAATATGTCCATGGGAAATCTTAGCTGGATAGCATGCAGTCTCACTAGGTATAGAGCCAATCCCCTTTTCATAAACTTGCCTAGTGGATTTAGTAGATAAAACCACTCTAAATCCCAAGTCAGTAAAAAATGTATGCCAAAAAGGATAATTTTCATAGATATTTAAAACCCTAGGTATCCCAACTGTACCTCTCTTAGCTTCATCTTCTGCCAAAGGAGTATAATCAAAAGTTCGTCTATACTTATAATCGAATAGGTTTGGAATATTCTTAGAATGACTTTCCATTCCTGCACCTTTCTCACATCTATTTCCCGTTATATACCTCTTACCATCAGAAAATATATTTATAGTTAATAGACATTTGTTTCCACACCCATTACATTGGCTTCTTTTACTCTCATAGGTAAAGCTTTCTAACTCATCTTTTAAAAGTATAGTGGACTCTTTCTCTTCAGAGTATCTTTCCTTAGCTATTAATGCTGCCCCTAAAGCACCCATTAGTCCTGTAATGTCTGGTCTTACTACCTTTCTACCAGAAACCAACTCAAAACTCCTAAGAACTGCATCTCCATAAAAAGTTCCCCCTTGGACTACTATATTTTCACCTAATTCTTCTGGATCTCTTATCTTAATTACTTTTTGAATAGCATTTCTAATTACAGAATAAGAAAGACCTGCTGCAATATCTCCAACTGTAGCTCCTTCCTTTTGAGCCTGCTTTACTTTAGAATTCATAAAAACAGTACAGCGAGAGCCTAAATCTACTGGATTTTTAGCCAATAGTCCTTCATTTAAAAAGTCCTCTACAGACATATTTAATGAATGAGCAAAGGTTTCCAAAAATGAACCACAACCTGAAGAACATGCTTCATTTAAAAGTATACTATCGATTACTCCATCTTTTATTTTCATACATTTCATGTCCTGTCCGCCAATATCTAGGATAAAATCCACCTTTGGTTGGAAAAACTGAGCTGCTTTATAATGAGCCATAGTCTCTACTTCCCCTACATCTATATTTAATGCAGCTTTAATAAAGTCCTCCCCATAACCAGTAACTGCAGAGTAAGTAATCCTTTCGCCATTAGGAAGTTGATTATACAATTCCTTAATTATTTGAACCACTAAATCTAAAGGTTTCCCCTTATTGTTGCCATAGTAGGAAAAAAGAATATTATTATCTTCATCTATTAAAACAGCTTTAGTAGTAGTAGAACCTGCATCAATTCCTAAAAAAGCCTTCCCTCTATGGGTACTTATATCCTTATATGACATCTTTTGAGTTTTATGCTCTCTTCTAAATTGTTCCAATTCATTCTCATCCATAAATAATGGTCTAATCTTCTTAATCTCTGATTCAATAGGCTTGTTGAAATCCATTAATCTATCTTTCAGTTCCTCAAATCTCAATACTTTCTCCTCTGTTGAAGCAACTGCTGCACCTATAGCTACAAATAATTGAGAATTCTCAGGAAATATTACTTCATCATCTTCTAATTCCAAAGTCTCTATATATCTTTCCCTTAATCCAGATAAAAAATGGAGAGGTCCACCTAGAAAAGCTACCTTTCCTTTAATAGGTCTACCACAAGCAAGAGTTGATATGGTCTGGTTTACCACAGATTGAAATACAGAAGCTGCTATGTCCTCCTTTAATGCTCCTTGATTTATTAAAGATTGAATATCCGTTTTAGCAAACACCCCACACCTAGAGGCTATGGGATAGATGACCTTGTGCTTATTTGCTAATTGGTTTAGTCCTTGAGCATCGGTTTCAATTAAAGAAGCCATTTGATCTATAAATGCACCAGTTCCTCCAGCACATATACTATTCATCCTCTGTTCAACATTTCCATCAAAGTAAGTGATCTTTGCGTCTTCTCCTCCTAGTTCAATAGCTACATCTGTCTCTGGAATAAACCTTCTTATACCAGTTGTCGAGGCAACAACTTCCTGTATAAAAGGAATATCCAACCATTTCTGAACGGAAAGTCCTCCAGAGCCAGTAACCATAATGGTTATCTTTTCATTTTTGAATTTTTTATAGGCATCTAATATTACTTCCTTCACGCTATTCCTAACATCGGAGTAGTGTCTCTGATAAGTGTTATATATAAGATTATAAGAAGAATTTAAAGCTACCAATTTAACAGTAGTAGAACCTACATCTAAACCTAAATGTATTTTAGTCATATTTTTGCAGTCTAGCTGCCTACCCCCTTGTATTATTCTATACAACAAAAACGCAATTTGATTTACATAATTCATTAGATTAAATGAATTATAGCATAATCGGTGGTAAATTACAAATATTTCAAATGGCCCATAAAGCTCTATAATTAGCTAAAACTTTAACAAATTCTTCTATCAATAATACTAATTTATTCATTCTATTATTATATATTTATACATCTGTTGGAGAAAACAAATTTTTCATGTATAATATTTATATTAGGTTAAAAGGAGGCATCTATGGAAGGTAAAGTTTTAAGACAAGGTCGTACAATTTATAAAATAAATTTCTTTTATTTGGGTGTACTCATATGGTCAATATTAGTACAATTTTTTCCTATACCTTTTAATGCTTACCAATATGTATCCCTTTTGATTCCAATTAGTATCTATCTATTTATCAATAAAGAGCATGGTGAAAGAATTTTAAAACCAAATTTGTTGAACCTAAAAAGTATAATAATTATAATTGCTGTTTGGACTTGTATGCTGCCCATTATAGTAACCATAATTAACATATATACTAAACTATTTGGAAACACTATAGCGAATATCATAGCGGAAGACTCTAATTCTACATTTATAGGTAATCTCATTTTTACCGCTATTACCCCTGCTATACTAGAAGAAACATTGATGAGAGGTATTATATTGGATGGGTATAGATACAAAAGTAGGTTTGTAGCTGCTATAATGAATGGATTTATGTTTGGAATGCTTCATTTAAACTCTTTCCAATTTTTCCATACTTTTGTTGCTGGATTTGTGGCAAGTTACCTAGTATTTGCAACCAATTCCATATATGCTGGAATGATTATTCACTTTATAAATAATAGCTTTCCCATATTTATAGACTATTTATATCCGCCAAATCCTAATGTAGACTATGCATCTAATCCTAGTCTTTTTACTATTATTATGTCTATTGTATTTTCTATTTTGGTTGTCCATACCCTTATTAGGCTACTGGCTAAGATCAATAATATAGATTTCAGTAAGAAAGAGGAAACTTCTGATGAAAAAATATTCAACAAACCTCTAATAATAAGTATATTTTTATTTATTGCATTTAGTATAGTACTAATATCCTTGTTATAAAAAATATCATAAAAACTTCCTAAAGCACTAGGAAGTTTTTATAATCCTATTTAATCAATTTTGATAATACTTTAAATTCAGGTATACTCGCCTCCTTCATCAAATCAAAGAACACGGTTTCAGTATTTGTAACCACTGCTCCCATATTCTTCATTAGTTCTAATCCATTTCTATAATTTTCCTTATGCCTCGAAGACACTCCATCAGATACTATAAACACTTCATATCCCAGACCAATTAAATCCCTTGCAGTTTGAAATACGCAAACATGGGCTTCCATACCAGTTATAATTATCTTCTTTCTACCAGTTGCTTTTAAAGCATCAACTACTTGCTCTGTACAAGCGGTAAATAAAGTTTTTTCAAATTTTAAGACATTTTCTAACCGATCATTTATTTCAGACACCGTCTGTCCTAGTCCTCTTGGATATTGCTCCGTAACTATTATTGGCATGTCCATCTCTTTAGCTGTTGAAATTAAAACATTGGTGTTTTTAATAACCTGTTCCCCATACTTCATAGCAGGAACTAATCTCTCTTGGATATCAATTATAAGTAATAAAGACTCCTCTTTAAGTAATGTAAACTTATCCATAAAAAACCTCCTATTTGTATCTATCTCACTCGTCTTAAAATAAATTCCTCATGCTTAGATACTTTAACTTCAATTCTATCTAATTTTTCAGAGTTTTGTTCATACCCATCGAACAAGGTCTCCAACTTTCTGCCGTGATCCTCTTCGATAACTGTAACCCTATTTTTTAGTCCGCTGACTTCTTCTTTTAAACCACTAATCTCCTTCTTTAAGCCATTAACTTCTCCTTTTAGGCTACTTACTTACTTCTTCCTTTAAACCGCCGACTTCTCCTTTCGTTCCTTGAAGTTCAATATATATCTTCTCTAATAAATCATAAATTCTTTCATTATCATCTATCCTTCTCACCCTTTCCTTATTTCATCTATTTTAAATTCCGTCTATTATATTAATAATTACTACAATTATACACTAAAACCAAATATATATATACAATAAAATCAACTTTTGTTATATGCATACCAATTTACCTTGAAAGCTTGTGTATCTAATGCTATAATATTATCTATAGTATATAAGGGCGATTGGTTCAGCTGGTTAGAGCGCCACGTTGACATCGTGGAGATCGTTGGTTCAAATCCAATATCGCCCACCATATTAAAATCCAAAAGCCCGAATCATTGGGCTTTTGGATTTTCTCTTTTCTTTTAAACTTAGTTTTTAATATAATCTCTTCTTATGGTTTAGTAACAATAAACAACACATCTTCTTGGTATACAAATTACCTGACCAATTTGTAAATTGTTTGGATCTATTCCTGGATTTGCATTTATTATATCCTGTACAGGTACATTGAATTTTTGACTAAGGAAAAACAAAGTATCTCCTGCCATAATAGTATAGTAGAATCCATTTGGGCAAGGCGGCATTGGTGGTGCCATCTGTGGTATACAAATTACTTGCCCTACTATTAAATTGTTTGGATCTATCCCTGGATTGGCATTTATTATTGCTTGCACTGGAACGTTAAATCTTTGACTAAGAGCAAATAGAGTATCCCCACACCTTATAGTGTATAAAAATCCGTTTGGACAGCTTGGAGTCGGTGGCACTGGTGGTGCTGGTGGTGTCGGTGGAACTGACGACACTTGCGGTATACATATTACCTGCCCTATTTGTAAATTCTCTGGATTTATTCCCGGATTGGCATTTATTATTGCCTGTACTGAAACATTAAATCTTTGGCTAAGGGCGAATAGAGTATCTCCAGACCTAATGGTATATAAAAATCCATTTGGACAACTTGGTACTGGAGGTGTTACTTGTGGTATACAAATTACTTGACCTATCTGTAAATTGTTTGGATCTATACCTGGATTTGCATTCATTATTGCTTCAACTGAAACATTAAATCTTTGACTAAGGAAGAATAAAGTGTCCCCTGACCTTATAGTATATAGAAATCCGTTTGGACAACTTGGTACTGGAGGTGTTACTTGTGGTATACAAATTACTTGACCTATTTGTAAATTTTCTGGCTCTATTCCTGGATTGGCTTTTATTATCGCCTGTACTGAGACATTGAATCTTTGACTAAGGAAGAATAAAGTGTCCCCTGACCTTATAGTATATAGAAATCCATTTGGACAGCTTGGTACTGGAGGTGTTGGCGATTTTCCTGGTATACAAATTACTTGACCTATTTGTAAATTTTCTGGCTCTATCCCTGGATTAGCTTTTATTATTGCCTCTACTGAAACATTAAATTTCTTACTAAGCTCAAATAAAGTATCTCCACATTTTATAGTATACAAAGTTCCATTTGGACATGATGGTGTTGGTGCGGCTTTTGGTATGCAAATTACTTGACCTATCTTCAAATTATTTGGATCTATCCCTGGATTGATGGCAATAATAGCTGCTACAGTTGTATTGTATTTACGAGCCAACTGAAATAGAGTATCCCCTGATTTAATTGTATAAGCAAAACTCCCGGAAGGACATTTTCCTTCAATTTCATGATTACCGTTCATATTAACCACCTTTCTTTTATATAATTCTATGCAATATATATTATGCAAAAGGGGTAATAGTTGTTAAAAATACTTTAAGAAAAAAAGGAGCATTTAAGCTCCTTATAAGTTTCTAACTAGAAAGTGGGTATACATATGATTTGCCCTATTTGAAGTCTATTTGGATCTATACCTGGATTTGCTCTCATTATAGCATCAACTGATACACTAAATTGTTGGCTAATTCTAAATAGAGTATCTCCTGATCTTATAGCATAATAAAATCCATTTGAACATGGAGGTGTTGGAGTAACAGGTCTTGGTATACATATGGTCTGCCCTATTTGAAGCCTGCTTGGATCTATCCCTGGGTTAGCATTAATTATATCCTGCACAGATACGCCAAATTGTTGACTAAGAGCAAATAAAGTATCTCCTGCTTTTATTGTGTAGTAAAATCCATTTTGACAAGGTGGCATTGGAGGTACAACACTTGGTATACAAATAATTTGACCTATTTGGAGTCTGGTTGGGTCAACCCCTGGATTAGCTCTCATTAGAGCATCGACTGATACTCCAAATTGTTGGCTAAGTCTAAAGAAAGTATCTCCAGCTCTTACGGTATATAAAGTTCCATTTGGACAGCTTGGTTGAGGCGGTGGTGTTGCCCCTGGTATACATATACTTTGGCCTACTTGTAAATTGTTTGGATTAATTCTAGGATTTATTGCTATAATTGCTTCCACAGTGGTATTAAATCTACTAGCTAATAGATACAATGTATCTCCTGATCTTATTGTATAAGCAAAGCTTCCCGCAGGACATGTTTGTTCTATATTATAATTTCTGCTCATATTATTCACCTTTCCTTCTTATATTTATCTGCACTATATATTATGCTTAGAAGTTAATAGGTGTTAAAAAATTATTTTCCTTTTCTTATCTATAGGGTAATTATATAGATTGAAATTTCAATCCTTGATAAGAGCTCCTTATCTTCATCTCTCTATCTATTCCTGATAATACCCTTAATTTATCTAAACTCCATCTAGGTTTATATAATAGTTCCTTTTTTCCATCCCCTGTTAATCTATGAACCACCATCTCCACTGGGAGTAGTTCTAAACCATCTACCACCAATGAAATATACTCTTCCCTAGTGAAAATAGGAAATGGCTTTTTTATATAATATCTATATAAATCCGTTTCCTTTTGGATATATAATAAATGAAATTTAACTCCCCAAGTATTAGTATTTCCCACGTATTTTACAGACTCTAAAATATCTTCTTTGGATTCATCAGGCAATCCAAATATTAAATGAGTGACAACTTTTATATTCCTTTCCTTCAATTTTTCTACTGCCTTATTATAGATTTCCAATGGATATCCACGTCTAATAAATTTAGCTGAACTTTCATGGATCGTTTGAAGCCCTAGCTCTACCCACAAAAATGTTTTTTCATTTATTTCCGTTAATAAATCCATAACTTCATCAGATAGACAATCTGGTCTTGTAGCAATAGCCAATGATACTACTCCTTCCTCGGAAATAGCAGCATAATATTTCTCCCTTAAATCGTCATATGAAGAATAGGTATTGGTGAAATTCTGAAAGTAAGCAATATACTTATCCGTATTCCATTTCTTTGATAAAAGCTCTTTTTGCTCTTCAATCTGTTCTTTGATACTTAAATATCTACAGCCAGCAAACTCTCCGGAACCTTCTTCCCCACAGAAAATACACCCTTTATCCCCAATAGTTCCATCCCTATTAGGACAGGTAAATCCCCCATCTAGGGAAAGTTTCATGACCTTCTGCCCAAATATTTTTCTTAATTCATAATTTAATGTATGATACCTTTTATCTCCCCACATAAAATCATCCTTTATCCTTTTATATAATCCTATTATAACTTATCATTAGAGAATAAAGCCAAGGAACGCTATCAATCAACAGTATAAATCAAAGAACAACTCTTTAATTCACTATAAATACTAAACACTTCTAATATGGGTAATGTCAACAGATTAATTAACAATAAAAAACATAGTCAGTAGATATTAAAAGAGGTAATAAAAAAACTTCCCACAAATAAAACCATAGAGGAAGTTAAAACTATACAAAAAATCTTAGCCTAAAAAATATCAGTTATGGAAACTCAATTGGTATTAGCAGAAAAATTGAGCATACCCTTAATGAAATATAAATAGGATAAGGAAACACTATGATCTATCTACCCAGTGCTTTTATAACTGCTACTATATCTTAATTTTAATATCTATTATATATCCACCTAAAAATAAATAAACAATATATAATATTTTAAATAAGTGTTTTTAGACCTTTCCTATCTAATATAATAATTCTTCTATGACCTACTAGTTTTATCAAACCCCTATCCTGAAAATAGGATAACTTTCTACTCAATGTTTCTTGGCTCATACCTATATGAGAAGCCAAATCCCCTTTACTCATCTTGAGAACAACTTCTCCCCTATCATTAGCTAAGTCTAATAGAGTTCTTGCAATTCTAGTTTCCACATCATGAATTCCTAAGTGTTCAATTAAGTTTTCAGCTCTATCAAGTCTTTCACTTACTTCTTCCAACACTTTAAGGGCTATGGTAGGGTATTTTGCCATTAGCCCTTTTAGTTTTTCTCCATCTATGATACATACAGTAGTATCTTCTAGAGTCTCTGCATTATCCGTCAATGGTTGGTGGACAAAAAGGGAAAGTTCTCCCATAAAATCTCCTTGCCCTAAAACCCTGATTACCTGTTCCTTTCCTGAACTAGAAAACCTTGTCATTTTAACCCTACCCTTATGAATTACAAATAACTTCTCTCCTCTATCTCCAGCTACATATATCATTTCACCTTTTTTATATTCTCTACTATTTGTAATCGTAGCTACTTCCATCATCTCTTCATAAGTTAAAGTGTTAAATATAGGAACCATCTCTATACATGTCTTATTTTTTTTACCTGCTTTATGACTAGAATCCATAAATTCGCCCCCTATTATATGGAAACTTAAACTTTACTTTTTCCCTTATCTCCATACCTTAGAAGTCTTACTGCATTTATAATCACCAATAGCACACTTAATTCATGGATAAGCATTCCTGCTGATAGAAATACTACTTTGCTCAATACTCCTACTATAAGTGTACCTGCTACTATTATAGCAAAAGATATATTTTGTTTCATATTTTTTACTGTCGCACGACTTAGACCTATAGCATAAGATAGTTTCTTTATCTCATCAGACATTAATACTACATCTGCGGTTTCCATAGCTACATTGGTACTAGCCCCACCTATGGCAATACCCAAATCTGCTAATGCCAATGCAGGAGCATCATTAACTCCATCTCCTACCATAGCTGTAGGTCCAAATTCTCTTTGCAGCATTTCTAATCTTTCTACTTTCTTCTCTGGTATTAGCTCTGGGTAATATTCATCAATTCCTAATTCTTTTGATATCTGAGCTGCTGCTCTTTCGTTATCCCCTGTCAACATTACTACCTTTTTTATACCTTGATTTTTTAAATTTTTAATAAGTTTTTTTGCATCTTCTCTTACCGTATCTGCTATGGATATAACTCCTAACATATTTTTTAAATCGGAAACAAATATTACTGTCTGCCCCTGATCTTCTTCTGACCTTACATAAAGTTCTTCTTCCGTTATATCTATATCATTTCCTAACAATAGCTTTCTATTTCCTATTAGATATTCCTTGTCTTTAATTTTTACCTTTAAGCCTTCCCCTATGATAATTTCTGATTCCTCAGGAGTCTCATTTAATGAACCAAATCTTTCCTCTGCTAGTGATTTAATAGCTCGTGACAACGGATGTTCTGAGTAAGTTTCTCCAATAGCAGCTATCTTCAATAGTTCATCTTCTTCCATACTAAAAGTTTTTATTCTAGTTACTTTAGGCTTTCCTTCCGTCAAGGTCCCCGTCTTATCAAAGGCTAATACCTCTATTTTTCCTAGCTTTTCCATTATCTCTCCACCTTTAATAAGAACTCCATGTTTGGCTCCATTTCCAATGCCAGCTACTATAGAAACTGGAGTAGATATAACTAAAGCTCCTGGACAAGCTATTACCAATAGTGTAAGAGATAAAACTATATCCTTTGAGAAGAAGAATAATAATATAGCAAGTATTATGATTGAAGGAGTATAGTATTTAGAAAAGACTTCTAAAAACTTCTGAGTCTTAGCCTTTTTATCCTGAGCTTCCTCTACCATCTCAAGTATTCTAGCAAAAGTAGTATCATCTCCAACTCTATCAGCTCTTATCTTTAAATATCCCGATTCAATTATGGTTCCTGAATAAACGGTATCCTCAAGTCCTTTATCAACTGGTATAGATTCTCCTGTAATGGTAGACTGATTTATATAAGCATTTCCCTCTACTACAGTTCCGTCTACTGATATTTTTTCTCCTGGTTTTACTATTACTATATCTCCTTTAACCACCTTATCTGGAGAAATTTCCATCTCTGTTCCATCTCTTACTACCCTTGATACATTTGGTGCTAAGTCTAATAAAGCCTTTATAGAAGATCTGGTTTTCTCTAAGGTTTTAGATTCTAGATACTCTCCTAACATAAATAGGAAAGTAACAGCAGCTGCCTCCCAGTATTCTCCTATAATCAATGCTCCTATTACAGCTAAAGTTACTAATGCATCTATTCCAACTATCCCATACCTTAATGCAGAAAAGGCACTTTTTACAATAGGAAATCCTGATACAATTGCTGCATTAACCATAAATATATTTGCTATCATTACATCTAAAGTAGTATTTTTTAAAATGAAAGATATTATAATGAATATTCCAGACAATGCTATTCTATTACCTTTGCTAATTCGCACTATACTCCCCCCTGAAAAACCATTATTTTTCTCCTAAAACCTTAAATCCTAGTCTTTCAATGGTGTTTTTAATATCCTTAGATTCTACAACTAATTCATCAAAAGTAACTTTTGCTTTACTTGTATTAAATAGTACTTCTGCTTCCTTTACACCTTTAGTCTTTTTTAATACTCCTTGGATCTTTGCCATGCAAGATGGACATGTTAAGGTTTCTAATTGATAGGTTTTTGTTATCATAATAAGTCCTCCTCTATTTTTTATTTTACATTCTACACTCATTATAAAACCTAATAATATTTAATTCTTTGACCTAGATCAATATTTAGAAGAATATAAAAAACAGCAAAAATAATATTTGCTGTTTAAGGGAAAGTATTTATGCTATACATTTCCGTTCTTTTATATTAGTACCCTTTTTATTAAATTTATATCCTTAGCCTAGGATTTTTCAAATTTCTTTATATAAATTGAGAAAAAGAGAGTTTAAAATATTTATAAATTATTAAAAACCATATTATCTTAAGATAATATGGTCTTTAATTTAATCTATTTCCTTTTTATATTTTTCAACTTCAGATTTTGATGCATATATAAAATGTTTTGGTCTAATTTCAACCAATTCTGGTTTTTCTTCGTCATAATTATGAATACCTGGATCATAGTAAATACGCTTTCTATGTCTTTCATAGTTTGGATCAGGTAGTGGTATAGCTGAAAGCAAAGATTTAGTATAGGGATGAATTGGGTATTTATACAATTCATCTGACTCTGCTAATTCAACTATCCTTCCATTATACATTACACCTATTCTATTGGAAAAATATTTTACAACGGACAAATCATGAGCTATAAATAGTACCGTTAATCCAAGTTGTTCTTTTAATTTATTTAATAGATTCAATACTTGAGCCTGTATAGATACATCTAATGCAGATATAGGCTCATCTGCAATTACCAAATCCGGGTTGGTAATTAACGCTCTTGCAATACCAATACGCTGTCTCTGCCCTCCAGAAAACTCATGAGGATAGCGGTTAGCATGTTCTGAGGTTAACCCAACGGTTTCTAAAATATTATAAATCATCTTCATCATCTGTTCTTCATTATCACATAATTTATTTATTTTCAATCCTTCACCGATAATCTCTTTTACAGTCATTCTTGGATTTAATGAAGCGATAGGATCCTGAAATATCATTTGAATTCCTCGAGTTACTTCTCGTTTTTCTTCTTTTGTCAACTTCCCCGATATAAGTTTTCCATTAAAATATACTTCCCCACCTGTAGGTTCGTATAGTCTTATTATGGTTCGTCCAGTAGTAGTCTTACCACAACCAGATTCCCCTACAAGTCCAAAGGTTTCCCCTTTATATATGCTAAAACTAATATCATCTACAGCTTTTACAACTACTCTATTCTTGCCACGTCCACTAACAAAATGCTGTTGTAAATTTTTAACCTCTAAAACTGGTATTCTATTACTCACTATTTGCCACCTGCCTTTCCCTTTTTATTCTCTATACGCCTCATTAGGGCTTCAGGTCTTTCAACCTTTGGAGCATCTGGATGAAGCAGCCAAGTAGCTGCATAATGAGTATCACTTAGCTTAAACATTGGTGGTTCTTTCTCAAAATCTATTTTCATAGCATATCTATTCCTTGGAGCAAAAGCATCCCCTTTTGGAGGATATATCATATTAGGTGGCGTACCCGGTATTACCAATAGCTCATCTGATGCATCCGTATCTAAATCTGGCATAGATGCCAATAAGCTCCAGGTATATGGATGTTGAGGATCATAGAATATTTCATCAACTGTTCCAGTTTCAACAATCTTTCCTGCATACATAACCGCTACTCTATCGGCTACATTTGCAACTACTCCTAAATCGTGAGTAATAAATATTACTGAAATATTACGTTCTTCTTGTATTTTCTTTATTAAATCTAAAATCTGTGCTTGAATAGTAACATCTAATGCAGTAGTAGGCTCATCACATATCAATATATCAGGATCACAAGCAAGAGCTATAGCTATAACTATTCTCTGTCTCATCCCTCCTGAAAACTGAAATGGATATTGCTCAAATCTCTTTTCTGGTTCTGGAATACCTACTGCTGCCATTAAATTTATGGCCTTCTTCTTGGCTTCCTCTTTACTAATATTATCTTTTACGAGCATTGCTTCTGTAATCTGTTTCCCTATCTTCATTACTGGATCAAGGGATGACATTGGATCTTGAAATATCATGGATATTTCAGAACCCCTTATCTTTGTAAATTGTTTATCATTAAATTTAGTTAAATCCTTACCATTGTATAAGATTTCTCCACTTTCAATATTGGCATTTTTTGATAAAATCCCCATTATAGTCTTGTTGGTAACTGACTTTCCCGATCCTGATTCACCAACAATAGCTAATGTCTCTCCTTTGTATAGATCAAAGTTAACACCTCTAACCGCATGGACTTTCCCAGAAAAGGTGTTGAAAGTTATATATAGGTCTTTTATTTGAAGTACTTTTTCTCGATTTTCCATAACAACAACCTCCTTCTATTCTTGTCCTCTTAATGTTGGGTCAAAGGCATCCCTTAAACCGTTTCCAAACAAGTTAAAAGATAGCATCAACAAGGATATAATTATGGCTGGAAACAAGGTTAAGTGTGGATGATCCAATAACACTTTTTGACCTTCAGCAAGTAATACACCGATAGATGGTTCTGGAGCCCCTATTCCTAGTCCTAAATAGGATAGGAAGGATTCAGTAAATATAGCACCTGGTACAGCTAAAGTTGCTTGAGTAATAATTGGGCCTATAGCATTTGGTAAAATGTGTCTAAATATAAGAAGCCTATCTCTAGCTCCCATAGTTCTTGAAGCTAATACATATTCTTGCCCTTTATATTTATAGAACTGTGCCCTTATCATACGGCTCATGCCTATCCAACCAGTAAGAATCATAGCTAAAATAAAAGGTACAATCCCTGAACCTAAATACATTACAAATAAAATTATAAGCACTAGACTAGGAATTCCTCCTATTATCTCTATAATCCTCTGCATTACCATGTCTACCCATCCACCATAATATCCCGAGATAGAACCGTAGACTACTCCGATAAACATATTGATTAAAACAGCTAAAATACCTATCATTAAGGATACCCTAGAACCTCTCCAAAGCCTAGTCCACATATCCCTACCTATGGAATCAGTTCCTAGCCAAAAATATACATCTTCTGCACCTTTTAATTTATATAGATTGACTTTAGCCTTTACCATTGGAACTTTTACGCCATTGTATTCTTTATCATACTCTTCTAATATTTCTACTACACTACCTGCATATTTTCCGTCTAAATTTTCCTTTCTTACTTCCATTATCTTGGTCCCATCAAACATACCCATCTTCTCCAATTTGGGAACTCTTGGTGGCAGCAAAGCCCAATCAACATGTTGTTCTCTATAAGTATATTTATTCATGCTTGGACCCAAAATAGCCATAAATATTATTATAAGGATTACCCAGCCTGCTACAATTGAAGCTTTGTTCTTTTTAAAACGAAGCATAGCATCTTTAAAAAATCCAATTGCCTCTCCTTGAATTTTCTCGTCTTTAATATTGTCCTCTAATTGAACAAATTCAAAATCTTCTTTGTTTATTTCGTTTATTTTCATATCCTTTATATCATCCATTATTTCTTACCTCCTATACGAATTCGAGGGTCAATAATGCCATAGGAAAGATCCACTATCAATATACTGACTAGACCAATTAATGAATAAAAGAACAAAGTAGCAATGGTCAATGGATGGTCCAAAGCATTTATAGAGCTAACGGATAATTGCCCTAATCCAGGTATACCAAATATATTTTCTATAACCATAGCTCCCCCTAATATACCAAAGAACATAGGTATAATAATATTTGCAAGGGGAATGAAGGAGTTACGGATAGCATGTCTTACAGTTGCTTGAACTTGAGATAATCCCTTAGTCTTAGCTAAAAGCATATATTCAGAGTTCAAAGCTTCACACAATTCTGAACGCATATATCTAGTAATGGTAGCAATTCCACTAAAGGATAATGCTAAAATAGGTAAAATCATAGATTTAAACTTTGTCCAAGTCAAAGTAGCTTCCGTTGATATTAATATAGAAGCCCATCCCAGCTTAAAGGCAATAAAATACTGTAGTAATGCTGCAAAAACAAAAGACGGCACCGATATAAAGAATATAACCATAACGGATATTATATGGTCTGCCATTGTGTTTTTCTTAAGTGCTGCTATAATTCCGAGTACAATACCGATTGGTATAGTAAGTATAAGTGAAAATATATTAACCTGTAAAGTTATAGGAAGTTTTGCCTTTATAATATTAAACACTGGCACTCTAGGTTGAACCTTTATCGATGTTCCAAAGTCAAAAGATAAAAAGTCTTTCAGAAAATATCCATACTGCACTGGTAGAGGATCATTTAAATGATATTTGTTTTCTATAGCTAGCTTAACATCTTGTGGTAACATTGGATCGTCAACAATACTTCCAGGCATAGAATGTATAATAAAAAAGGAAATACTGATTATTAAAAACAATGTAATAGCCATGGCTATTAATCTTTGCGTTACATATCTAAGCATAAGCCTATTACTCCTCTCAATTAAAATAAATAATTGCCATACGCATAGTATACAATCAAGTGCTCTAAAAGGTGAGCACTTGATTGTATTTCATCTATGCTTTCAAATATTAGTCTACTATATCTGCTTGTAGCATTGCAAATCCAACAACTGGCATATATTTACCATTAGTTGGTATCTTAATTCTATCTGCAAATATTTGAGCGTTATCATTTTGGAATATAGGCACTTGTGGTACATAATCTAATAACATGCTTTCCATCTCAGCTAATGCTTTTATTCTTCCTTCTGGATCTAGTAATAGATCTCCTTGAGTTGTTCTCTCATATAGTTTGTCAAATTCTTTATTTTCAAATCTATGAGCTTTATTTGGGAAATTAGTAGTCCATACAATCATAGTTCCCCATGGATTAAATGCATCTTGAGTATATGCACCTATACCCATATCATAGTCTCCATCTCTATAAGCATCATAAGCTGCTTGAGGTGGCATAGCTCTTAATTTAATATCTAGTTTATCTTTTCCAAATAAGTTTTCATATTCTTCTTCAGCTACTTCTGTCATTCTCTTCATAGTCTCTTGAGCTTCAAAGTATACTATTTCAATTTCAATTTTTTTGTTTCCATTAGCCTCATAAGCTTTTTCAAAATATTCTTTAGCTAAATCTGCATCGAATCCAGCGCCTTCTGGTCTAATTGCTTTTGCTTCTTCTGTATCACAATATTTTACTCCATTTTTATAATCTACCATAGGAATAGAGGAGATATAATATGGTGTTGATTTATATACCTTAAATACACCTTTTGAAATCTTATCTCTATCTATACCATAGAATAAAGCCTTTCTTAAATCATTGTTTTGAAGTATAGGATTCTTTTCAGATGTACTGTTTATGAAGAATCCCCATACAGCGTTTCTTTCTTGGAATACTACTCTTGGATCTTCTGAATATTTGTCATATTCACTACCGCTTACTACTGCTGTATCCAATTCACCATTTTCAAATAATTGTAGTCTTGTTGAAGACTCTGATATAACTCTACTTTCTATTCTATCTGGTTTATAAACATCTGCTAATACGGAATCTTCGTTCTTTTCAAATACCCTGTGTTGGTCTCTAACCCATTCAGTAAGCTTATAAGTTCCACAAGATGGAACTGTTTCTAAAGTAGTTGCATAGGTAGTCTCTGTTCTTTCTGCATTCATACCAGCTTCATATAATTCCTTGTGTACTGGTGATGTAGCTCCACCACCTTGAAATGTACTATAAACATCTATTTCAGGCATTGCAGTATCCAATGTAATCTCCAATGTTTTATCGTCTAATGCTTTAATTCCAACTTCATCCCATTCTACTTCACCTTTGAAGTATTCTTCTGCATTTACCACTGGAATGCTGTCCCAAAATATATATGCATTACGGTTAGCTAGTTTATTATCTAGTAGCATCTTATAGGAATATTCATAGTCTTTAGCTGTTATCGGTGTACCGTCTGTCCATTTAAGATTATCTTTAAACTTAAAAGTCCATACCTTATTATCTTCAGTTGTTGGTAGCGCTTCTGCATGATTTGGAACAAACTCAACGCTGTCCTTTTCTGCATCGTAAATTAATTCTAATGGTGCGCCATAGATATAACCTATTAGTATGGTATCCTCAGCAGAATCAGACGTATGAGGATTGAAAGTTTTTGCAGGCATTCCTGCAAGTCTCAGAACTTTTGGACCAGTTGATTCATTTTTTTCTTCAGCAACTTCTTTTCCTTCATTTTCATTGCTAACATCTTTACCCTTACCACATCCTGTTGCCAATATTGACATAGTCATAGCTAAAACCAGGATAAGTAATAGCAGTTTCTTTGATCTTTTCATAATAACTCCCCCTATTGTTATATTTTTGCTAATTCCACTAGCACCTTAACACTAAGATGTCTAATGTTAGCTTAAAGCCTGATAACCATATCTAATAATCAATGCTTAACTTTTTCGCTAATTTTTACGTTGATTTATTGCGTCTCTCCACAACCACTTTAATGTATAAATATGACTTATTTCATGATGACATTATGCAGTTTTTTAAATATTTTCAAAACTTTAATTAGAATAATAACATGGCACAATTAGCTAATTTACATGACTATTAGATATATTTCTTTTATGCTATCATATTTTATGATTATAAGTCAAACTTTAAAATATTCACAATCTTTAATGTATTTTCACTTTTAAATAATGTTACATTTCAAGGTTATTGTCATGTTTGTCTTTTTTTAATATAGTTTACTCAATGACTATATGTGAATAATCTATCAATTCACGTTTCTGCATATTTATTCTTCATTTTGATTATTTATTTTTATTTTGATAATTGCGTTTTTGTCCATTTTTATCGCTATATGTCGTAAAATTTTACTGATGTGTCGCACTAAAAATTTAAAGCGTTTTCCCATAGAATTATCTTGATTAATGCATTTGGTGTTTTAATTTTAAGCATAACCCATTATAATATAAGATAGGTTTATACTTTGCAAAAATACCTGAGGAGGAAAAATGAAAATACTAGGAATCATAACCATAGTCTTTACACTCATATATACTTTCATTAATAGACAGTTACCATTAATTTTAAATTTATCCAACGGATTTTTCATCATAGGATTAATATATTTCCTTATAGCTCTTGCATTCTATGTACGCAATGTAGGCTTCTTTAAGCTAATTAGCTATCACAGATATAGGAGAAGGCAGATAAAAGGTACAAAGGGAAAAACTATAGATGAAAAGATGAACTCTGATTATGCTCATAATGAAGATATTATGGAATTTCATGAATTTTGCAACGAACACTATAAGGATCAGTGGTCAAATAAAGTATTTTTTATATATGCTATACCTTTATTGATCATATCCTATATATTGGCATATTTTGTATAGAAAGAACCTATGATGAAAGATGGTAAAGACAAAAATAAAAAATGTAACTGTTTCAAAAAAACGGCTCGTAAAAAAGCAGGTCTTAAAGTGTATACACTTTAAGACCTGCTTTTTTATAATTATTTTATCATAAATAATCACACTAAAGTTAATTACCTAAGTTTCGTACAAACAAAACAGCTTGAATTTCAATAACCTGCCATATATATTTCCAAAAAATAACTAGAGGATAATACCACGCCATGAAGTATAATTTTTTTATCCATAAAAAATTAAAGAAAGGCAGGTATTATCCCTATGAATAATGTTACCTTTTCTCAGGCTAAATGTAAAGAAGAAACTACTTCCACATGGCTTGCTGCTGTCATGAACTTTGGTCTAAAGATCAATTTTTTTAAACCATTGGAGGATTTTAAGTTGACAATGAAAAAAGTAAATTACTCTGTTTATCAAAAACTTATTACAATAATTATGTCTATAGCCATAGGATGCGAGTATATGAAAGATATTAACGAAAAACTCGCCCCAGAGACTTTAGCAGCGAATATGTTTGGTATGGATAAAATTCCAGACCAATCTCAAATTAATGAACTTTTAACTCGTATGGATAATGATAGCATCAAACAACTCGAAGATATTCATCATAAAACATTAATTGATAATAGTAGCTCTATCTCATCAACCAAGATGTTAGTCGTAGATATCGACCAATCAGGTTTAATAGCCAACGGTAAAACCTATGAACTTGCTGATAAAGGTTATTTTGCCAAGAAGAAAAATCAAAGGGGCTATCAGTTATCTGTAGCTTTCACAGGTGAAACCTCAGAAACCATTGCTATGAAACTTGATTCTGGCAACACTCATTGTACAGAGCATTATGATGAATTAATAAATGATATTTTATCAAAATATCAGAATCAGCTTCATAATGAAAATTTAACTTTAAGAACTGATAGTGGTTTTGGTTCTATGGAGAATATTGAAAAACTAATGAATATTAAAGGATTAAAGTTTATTACAAAGGGATATTCTACAAAATCTGCAGCAAACTTGGCAAAGAATATACCATACTCTGAATATACTCAAGCTGATAATTCAGTTTGGGTATATGAGTTGCCAGAAGAAATAGGTTTAAGAAAGATTATTGTTCAAACCCTTTCTAAAAGTGGTAAAATCACATACTCTCTGCTTATAACTAATATATCAAGAAACCAAATGAGTTCAGGAGAANAGGCAGGTATTATCCTATGAATAATGTTACCTTTTCTCAGGCTAAATGTAAAGAAGAAACTACTTCCACATGGCTTGCTGCTGTCATGAACTTTGGTTTAAAAATCAACTTTTTTAAACCCTTAGAGGATTTTAAGTTGAAAATGAAAAAAGTAAATTACTCTGTTTATCAAAAACTTATTACAATAATTATGTCTATAGCCATAGGAT
>LN874944.1:0-235242 GCA_001282665.1 Clostridiales bacterium mt11 | reverse complement strand
CTATGGCTAGTGTTTATAACCCATAACCTGATAAGCTGTTTCAAATCAACCATTCTAGCAGGTACAGAACTAGAAAATGTAGGTGTAAGGGTTATGATCAAAAAGCTTGGAAATATTAGAGGATTTGTAAAAAGGACCTCTGAAGGAATAGAGGTCCAAATTCCAGCAATTACTCATTTAGCAAGACTTATTACCAATGCATTAAGGGAACCTCGATATATCCAATTAAGTTTTTTGTGATAACTTTACACCATAGAATCTAGTAGAATAATTTTCCATATGTGGTAAAGCAATGTTTACCTTTTATTTTGATACACAATTTCAATTTACCATATCCTTACAACATATTAAGCTTGATTTTTAAGCCAATATGTGGAATTTTATTCTAAAATTTCACTGTCATATTTTTGAAAAAACTAGTTTTTCATTTGTACAAAATCTAGGTAATTATAAAGGAAAAATCAACAAATACAAATATTTTTTAGCTTTAACTTCTCCAATAATTTTCATGTTAATAATTAAATTTTATGGCACATAATATCATTGAAGAAATGAATCTAAGTTTTTTAAATAGTACCTATTCTAATTCAAATAGAAAACTCGAACGGCAAGAAACCTCTAAAAACTGCTGGCTTATTGAATATTATTGAGAACAATTCAAGCATAGTGTTATAATTGTCCAAGATAAAACCAAAATTTAAAATAGAGTAAATTACCATAGCTGAAACCCTACAGGAGAAGCTTCACAATAGAAATAAGTAATTCAGCATAAGAGATAATATCATCAGTGCCACTGAAATGGGCAATTTTTTTATCCTATTGTAAATATATAATCTTCTAATAAAATTATTAATTTTTAAACTTATCTATCTATAACTATTTCTAATTTTCCATCTCACAATAAAATCTATATAACGCTATAAATTACCATTTTCAAATTTCTCTTACAAGTTATCTTCTATAATCATCTAGTTTTTATAAATTATTACTGATTTTCTTATTATATCTTTAAATTTACCTGTAAAAGGCTAATCCTATATAACAATTATTTAAAAATATAACAAAAACCACCTGCATAATTACAACTTAGTTGACAATCTTTGTCATTGGCGTTAGAATATTCTTATATAATGTAAAATTCTAAAAATAAACGCAAAATTCTAATAGTCATTTTAAATATTATATACTGGAATTTAGATAAGAAATTTTAAAAGCTATATAAGATTCTAGATAACATTACATTATTTCAAAGTAGATAAGCCTAAGATATCTAGCTATCTATAGCTAATGTTAAAATTCATATTTTATGAATCGTTTGTTTTAAAATACAATATTTAAAAGGAGGATATTATAATATGAAATTCATTGTTGAACCTGAAAATACTATAGGACCTCAAATATGGAGCTGTAATCAAGAACAATATTGTTTTGAATGCTATGAGGATACTGCTTCAAATGATATTGATCCTAATCCCTGGAAGGGCTGTTGGTGGTTAGATTGGTAATATAGCTTTATCTATTAATATGTTTATATATCAAATATAAAATTTATTTTATATTTTTTTAAAGGCTTATACAGTTAATTTATAGATAGCTAGATATTTAATTTAAATAAAATTAATAAAGAAAGGGGAAGTATAATGAAACAATCTAGATATAATTTCTTTTTTGAACATGGAAATAATAATATGGTTTGTTATAATTCACGTACAAATGCCCTTTGTACAATAGAAAGGGATTTATACGAAAGATATGAGAAATATCTAAACGGGTATTATAGTTTTTTAAGTGAAGAAGAAATATCTAAATTTTTATATGGTGGATTTTTAGTTAGTAAGGATATTGATGAATTAGAAATATTAAAAGAAAGAATGTACCTTGATAGGTATGATAGGAACAGGCTAATATTGACAATAGCTCCAACATTAAAATGTAATTTTGCTTGTCCCTATTGTTTTGAACAGGCTGATAAACCTGGTAATATGTCTACTGAAATACAAAACAAGATTGTTGAATTTATAGAATTAAGAAAAAAGGATATAAAACATTTACATATAGTATGGTATGGTGGTGAACCTTTACTTGCATTAGAGTGTATAAGGTATTTAAGTAATAAATTTATTGATATTTGTAGTAAAAATAATATAAAATATACTGCTAAGATAATTACGAATGGCTATTTTTTAGATAGAAATATTATGGAAGAAGTAATAAATGATTTCAAAGTGAATTCTATACAAGTAACTCTGGATGGCCCAGCAGAAACTCATAATAAGACAAGGATACTACATGATGGAAGTCCTACTTTTGATAAGATAATAAATAATTTGAAAAAAAGCAAAGACATAATAAAAAACATTGTATACATTAGAATGAATATAAGTAAACAAAACTATCTCTATGTAGATGAATTAGAAAATATATTAAAAAAAGAAGGTTTATATGATATTCTAAATTATCGCCTAGCTATGGTAGCACCTAATAATAAAATTGATGAGGAGAAGGTATGCTTTAACTCGAGTGAATTTCACCGTATAGAAAGTGTTTGTAAAAAAAGGAAGGAAGGGCTTTTATATCCTATACTTAAATCTAATTTTTGTGGTGCTGATTCTATATCAGCTATGGTAATAGCTTCAGATGGAAATATATATAAGTGTTGGGAGGATGTAGGCATAAAATCTAAAGCCATAGGAAATTTATTATCTGATAAAGATTCTATTATAGATGAAAAATATTTATTTAATAAATATTTATATACGATGTATGATCCTACTAATGATGAAAAATGCAGAGAATGCAAATTTCTTCCAATATGTATGGGAGGATGTCCTTTAAGGCGTTTAGAAAATCAAGATAGATGCATAGAATATAAATATACTTTAAAGGAAGATTTACTAAATATACTTAATTATAAATCAAAAACTAAACATTATAATTTAGATAAAGTTACAAAATAAAGAGGTTATTAAAGTGAGGCAGCTTAAAGATTATTTTCGTTTTTATTGGAACACTATAAAGCCTTATATAGGAATTCAAATTCTTATTTTCTTTATAGGAATTATACAAGTTTCCTTAAAATTATTATCTCCTTATTTATCAAAGATTTTTATAGACGATGTATTAAATAAAAAAAATATATCGTACTTATATATTTTCATTGTTTTAAAATTAGGAATGTTTGTAATAACACTATGTATCAGTTCGTTTCAAACTATAATCTGTACAAAACTTAACAATAATTTACTATTAGATCTACAGTGTAATTTATATAATAAAATTCAAGAGAAGGATATTTTGTTTTTTTACGAAAATAAACCTGGTGACATATTAAATAAAATTATGAATGAAACTAGGCAAGTTCTTAATTTATTTACTAGTAATTTAATGAGCATTATAGCACAATTATATTCATTTATTGCTATATTATTGATAATGATATCATTTGATATTAAAATGACACTATTGTCATTATCAACTATACCTTTACTACTATTATTATTTTCTTTTTTTAATAAAAAATTCAGGGAGTATACCAGATGGGTATTAACATCTCAAGGAAAAATGATTAATATTCTTCAAGAAAATGTACGCTCCATATATACTATAAAAATCTATAATATTTATAAATATGCTTATAATAGATTTAAAAAATCTACAAATGAATATATAAAAGATAGTTATAAATTAACATATACTGAACTAATTAGTAACAACATTTTATCTGTTATAAAGATGATACCCTACATGATTTTTTTATACTATGGTAGTACATTGGTTATTAATCAGAAAGCTAGTGCTGGAGATATAATTGCCTTTGCCTCATATATGAACATGATTTATGAACCAATAGGGGCTTTGAGTAAATTAAATGTTGAAATTCAGAAAAATTTTGTTGGTTTTAAAAGATATTTTGAAATATATACTAAAGATGAAATGATTATAGAACCAAATGAATCCCACAAAGCAAAACGTAAATCAATTATTAAAAGTATAAATTCTATACATGTTAAAAATATATCTTTTTCTTTTGATGGTCAAAATAATATTTTAGATAATATTTATATAGAAGCTAATAAAGGTGAGCTAATAATAATTTCAGGTAATAATGGCAAGGGTAAAACCACTTTACTTAACTTACTATCAGGACTTTATAAACCTAATGCAGGAGAAATATTAATTAACGATATACCTATAGAAGAAATAGATGAAAAAAGTTTTATAAATAATTTAGGAGTATTAACACAAGATACATTTTTATTTAGGGATTCAATAGAAAATAATATTTATCTAGGGAGAGAATTTAAAAAGGAACTTAATATAAATAAATTAACTCATGTTTTACCTATTTATAATTTTATAACTAAATCTTTGCTTGGATTCTCTTCTATGGTGAATGATAATGGGACAAATTTTTCAGGTGGTCAGAAACAAAAGTTAGGAATAATGAGGGCATTTATTAATTCCCCATCATATATATTATTAGACGAACCCACAGCAGCATTAGATGAAGAATCTCGAGAATATTTTATTAAGTATCTTAAAGAAATAAAAGCAAATAAAATTATTTTTATGATAACTCATGATCCTAGTTTATTAGATATAGCTACTCAAGTTATATATTTATAATAATATTTTATAATAAAATTAATCTATAACTAGTAAGAAGCGAAAATATCATAAGAAAAATAAAAACAAGAACAATTATATTATTACTTTTCATTTTACTTCCAATCGTGTCATTTAATATAAGATGGTTTATTAAAATAGTCTAAACTTCTCATACTATAAAGATAAACCTTTAAAACCATAATTAATCAGTTTCTGATTAATTATGGTTTTATTACATATTCGACTAATGGAATATAATTCATACTTCTTCTTATTTAATAAATTATACATCTTTATATTTTAGCAAATGGATATATTACAGATATTACTTTTTTAAATACATTAGGTATATCTACTCAAAATATTTAATATGAATATCCAAAACTTGTTACTTTTATTTGTTCCACTCTATATTCTAAGAACTTCTTATTCACCATCTATATTTACATCGAATATTGCACGTTACTTTTTCTAAGATTTGCTTATCCTCATAAATCTTATAATGAATAGTATATATGAAGATAAATGAGCATATACTTTTTCAAGAGAGCTATTTTAGCACTTTATAACTATTAGAGTAATTCTGTTAGTTACATTTAATGTCAATTTGGCTGGTTTATCAACACCATATAGATTCTTTATTTGCTCAGATATATTACTAGTGGTCATTTCATAAGCGCAAAATCAATAACTTTTTCTTCAATGTTATTGATTTTCAGATTATATTTTAGACTAAAATTCACACTTCTTCTGTATTGTAGTATTTCTTTGAGATATATGATTTATGTCATAATCAGGATAGGACTTCATTTCTGCTTCTAAAACGTTCTCAAAAAATCCCTGAGCATTTCTTTCATGGCATTAAAACTACCATCAAACGTAGAATAATTTTGCTGATTAACATAATCTTTCAATAATTTCTTAACAGCTCTTGACATAGAAATACTCTTCTTTGTAATTATTGATTATTTATCTATTTCAATTATTAAGAAAGAAGAGTATTTTTTATACAGTTTACACAAAATATTTTATAGTTTCTTATAAAACATCCCAATTTTTATCTATTATCTATTCTTTGGATTTGCTCTTTCAACTTTTACTTTAGTTCCTTTTATCCTCTTATTGTCTAATCCTCTAATTACTTTATCAACATATTCTTCAGGAATCTCTACAAAAGTAAACTTATCATACATATCAATATTGCCTACAGTTTTCCTTGGTAAACCCGTTTCATTCAATACGGCCCCTAATATATGTCTTGGGCTTACACCTTTTCGTTTACCTGTATTGATATATACCCTTGTCATGGCCCCCTTAAACCCTATATTTCCTCCATTGTCTACTGCATCTAGTTCTTGATGACTATCTAACTTACTATTTATTAGATAAAACTTTAAAAGAGCTGATGCTACATCAAAGGAAGTATAATCTTCATCTAGTAGACTGTTAATCATCTTCTCGTATCTATCTAATTCGCCTTTATCTACTTCTTCTTTTATCTTTTCCAAAAGGATATCTGTTTGTTTTTCTTCCATATCTTTTAATGTTGGTAAATTCTTTCTAGCTATCTTAGTCTTTGTATATCTTTGTATGTCCTTAATCCTATATATATCCCTACCTGATACAAGACTAAAAGCCATTCCTTCTCTACCTGCTCTAGCAGTTCTACCAATTCTATGAACATAATATTCTTCATCATGAGGTATATCGTAATTAAATACTATATCCACATCATCAACATCAAGACCTCTTGCAGCTACATCGGTAGCTACAAGTATGTCAATATTACCAGTTCTAAACTTTGACATTACTTTATCCCTTTGAGGCTGTCTTAAATCACCATGAAGCCCATCTACAAAGTAACCTCTTCCCTGCAGCTCAATAGTCAATTCATCAACCTTTTTCTTGGTATTACAAAATACTATGGAGAGTTTAGGATTATATATATCTATAAGCCTACAGAGTATTTCAGTTTTCATATTCTCTTTTAATTCAAAATAATATTGTTCTACTTTAGGTACGGTTAATTCCTTATGAACCACCTTGATTATCTTAGGGTCATTTTGATATTTCTTTGCAAACTTGACTATCTCATTAGGCATCGTAGCTGAGAAAAACACAGTTTGCCTCTCTTCAGGCATATGATTCATAATCAATTCTATATCATCCCTGAATCCCATATCAAACATTTCATCTGCTTCATCTAATACTACTATCTTGATATTTTCAAGCTTAAGGGTTTTCCTTCTAATATGGTCTATTACCCTTCCAGGAGTTCCAACTACAATTTGAACCCCTTTCTTTAGTGCATTTATCTGTCTGTTAATAGGCTGACCCCCATAGACAGGTAAAACGAAGATGTCTTTTTTGTATTTTGATAATCTTTTTATCTCCTCTGCTACTTGAATAGAAAGTTCTCTAGTTGGACATAGAACTATAGCTTGTAATGATCTATCCTTTCCGTTACACATTTCAATAATGGGTATTCCAAAAGCAGCAGTCTTACCTGTCCCTGTCTGTGCTTGCCCAATTATATCTAATCCCTCTATCATACTGGGTATTGATTCAGATTGAATTGGAGACATCTCTTCGAATCCCATATCTGAAACCGCTTTTTGAATCTCCTTTGAAAGATTTATATCTTCAAATCTTAATTTTTCCATTAATTTAATACATCCTTCCTTATTTGTCTGCTAATTAAGTATATATATAATATGGCTTATTTGCAAGGAAAATATTTTAATAATAAGATTGTTTATATATAAATATGTAAGCACTTTGGGGATATTATTGTCATATATTTATTAAATATTATAGCCTTAATTTATAACTAAATTTAATTATGTAATTTAAGGAAACAAAAAACAATTAATTTACCTATTCTTTGAATATAGAATGATGGTTTTAATTTAACCACCATATTTACTGCTTAAATAATATAATATATCAATAATTTTATGATATACTTTTAAATGCTGAATTATGTTAAATAGGAGGGATATATTTGCTATACGATTTAATTAAAAGTGGTTTTGGAGAAGATGAAAATTATAATTGTGCTGAGAAGATATTATATGGTGCTAATGAAGTCTATGGCTTAAACTTAAACAAAGAAGCATTAAAGCTATCCGCAGGATTTGGTGGAGGAATGGGAATAGAATCCGTATGTGGTGCATTAACTGGAGCAGTTATGGCTCTTAGTAGTAAATATGTAGAAGATATAGCCCACGAAGATGATAAAATCAAGATTTTATCAAAAAAGCTATTTGAGAGATATGAAATGGAAATGGATAGTCTTAAATGTGATGAGTTAAAAAGGAAATATAAAAAAGAAGATATAGGCTGTAAAAATGTAATATTGAGTGCAGCTAAAATATTAGATGAAATAGTTAAAGAAGATATTCAATCAAATCTCAAATAATTATTTCGTGTACCTAAATATTATTGTTGAATCATTAGTATTTTAAAGATATTATAGTATTGTATACAATTATAAAGGAGGGATTGGTATGAATATGAGATGGAGTTTAGATGAGCTTTATACTTCTTTTGAATCAGAGGAATTTATCTCTGATATGGCAAGATTTAATAAGGAGATAGAAAATTTTATACAATGGGCAGATGAGAACCTTAAAACATCTGATAATCCTGTATACAAAACAGAAGAATACCTAAAGAGAAGCATAGCATTATCCCAATTATCTTCAAAGTTAATGGCTTATCCTAGATTAACTTTAAGCGTAGAAGCTAAAAATGAAATAGCTCTACAATATATGGATAAGTTACAAATAAAATATTCGGAAATTACAAAACCTTCCGTTCAATTTGAGAACTTTATTGGTTCCTTGGATGATTTAGAGAAAATAATTGAATCCTCTAAAATTTGTAAAGAGCATAGCTTTTATCTAAATGAAATCAAGGAGAGTACTAAGTACTCATTAAGTGAAAAGGAAGAAATATTAGCTTCTAAGATGAGCCACACAGGCTCTAAAGCTTGGTCCAAACTACAGAACATACTGACTTCTACATTGTTGGTGGATATTGAACTAGATGGTAATCTAAAACAACTTCCATTACCTATAATTAGAAACATGGCACATAACAAGGACCAAGAGGTGAGAAAAACAGCATATATATCAGAGTTAAAAGCCTATAAAAAAATTGAAGAATCCTCTGCCGCTTGTTTAAATGGAATAAAGGGTGAGGTAATCACAATTTCCCAAATGAGAGGATATAATTCTCCATTAGAACAGACTTTAGTAACATCTAGAATGGATGAAGAAACTCTAAACACTATGTTAAAGGCTATCGAGGAAAGCCTTCCTATATTCCACAAATATTATAGAAAAAAAGGTGAAATTTTAGGTCATAAAAATGGACTTCCTTTCTATGATATTCATGCTCCAATAGGTGAGATGGATAAAACTTACACCTATGATGAAGCTAGAAAATATGTAGTAGAAAACTTTAGAACCTTTAGTGATAGATTAGCCAATTTTGCAGATAACGCTTTTGAAAAAAGATGGATAGATGCAGAACCAAGGGAAGGTAAAAGAGGAGGAGCCTTTTGTTCTAACTTGCATGCTATTAAAGAATCTAGAATTCTTACCAGTTTTAATGAAAGCTTTAGCAATGTAATCACATTAGCTCATGAACTAGGTCATGGATATCATGGATTATGTCTTAAAGACGAAACTATTTTAAACAGCCGGTATCCTATGCCTATAGCTGAAACGGCTTCTATATTTTGTGAAACCATCGTAATGAATACAGCTTTAAGAGAAGCTAGTGATAAAGAAAAATTTAGTATTTTGGAATCCTCTATTTCGGATGCAGGACAAGTCATAGTGGATATATATAGTAGATTTCTATTTGAAAAGGAATTGTTCAAAAGAAGGGAAAGCCATGCTCTTTCCGTAAATGAGCTAAATGAAATAATGCTCGTTGCACAGAAAAAGGCTTTTGGAAATGGTCTAGACCATGATTATTTACATCCCTATATGTGGATAAACAAACCCCATTATTATTACGGTGAACGAAACTTCTATAACTTTCCATATGCCTTTGGACTTTTATTTTCTAAGGGATTATATGTAGAATATTTAAAAGACAAAGATGCTTTTGTAAAAGAATACGATAAGTTCCTCTGCGCTACTGGTAAAAACAATATAGTAGATGTCGCTAAGATAATGGGAATAGATGTCCATTCAGAAGATTTCTTTAAATCATCTTTAAAATTGGTTGAAAAAGATATTGAACAATTTATAAACTTAGCAAATAAAATAGGCTAACCCACTTTATTGAAAATAAAAGAAGGATTTTTAAAACCAATATAGAATAGTACAATATGGTATTTCTGGAATATAGTTTTTAGAAAGAGGTTGAAATACAGATATGGACAAAAAACATGATTCTAAAATCTGCATAATGATAATCCCTCATACTAAAAAGGTAAAGAGAATTACCATTCCTAGTTGGGTACCTAAAGCTACAATTACATCTGTATTGACAATAGCTGCAACATTTTTTATCATTCTTAATAGTATTTCTTCGTCTAACTCAAATTTAAAACAAGAATATCATAAAAAGATTTCTGAAATAAATAATCTAGAAGAAGAAAATAAAAACAAAGAAATAGAATTATCAAAGTTAAAATCTCAAACTGAAGAATTGCGTCAAAAAACCAATGAAGTTGAAGACAAATTAGAAGAAATAGATAAATTACAGAGGAAATTAGAAAAAATGGCAGGTATAAAAAGTCCCTCTAGAGGAGGAAATATAAGTAGAGAAATCAAACCTGAAACTTTGGATCCTAAAGATGGAATGGCTGCATTAAAAGAGACTTTAGAAGATAAGGAAAGGGAATTAGAAATCTTTATCCAAGACCTTGAAGAGAGATTTGAATACCTAGAACATATACCAGATTTATGGCCAGCTAAGGGTAAATTTACATCTAATTTCGGTAGCAGAAAAAATCCCTTTGGCAGAGGCATAGGATTCCATCAGGGAATCGATATAGCAAATTCATCTGGAACCAATATTCTAGCTGCAGGTAAAGGTGTAGTAACCTTTTCAGGTACCAAAAATGGTTATGGTAAAGTAATCATCATTAAACATGGCTATGGATATGAAACTCTATACGGTCATAATCAAACGCTACTAGTCGATGTAGGAGACAAGGTAGATAAAGGACAGATAATTGGGAAAATGGGCAGCACTGGTAGAAGTACAGGTCCTCATCTACACTTTGAGATACATAAAGATGGCGAACCCATAGATCCATTAAGAGTACTTAAATAAAACACTTGGGAGGTTAGAGTCTTGTTTGGAAAGAAAGTGGAAAAAACTCTCGATATTGATTCTTTAATCGGTGAAAACATAAGAATAATAGGTAGAGTTGAGGGTAAAGGAAATCTTAGGATTGATGGTGTCATTGAGGGAGATGTAGATTACAAAGGTGACATAATCATAGGCGAAACAGGCAATATAAAAGGAAACATATCCTGTGACGATATTTCCTTATCTGGAACTGTAAATGGTAACATCAAGTCAAATGCGAAATTAACCCTTCTTCCTACAGGAAAACTAATTGGAGATGTAGAAGTTTTAAATCTTATTGTGCATGAGAACGCTTTTTTTGAAGGGAATTGTAAGATGGGAAATGTTAAAAATGTTAAAGAAGATTTAAAAACCCAAAGGGATTGAAAATATCCCTTTGGGTTTTTATTTTAACTAAATAAACTCTTATCACTGATATCCTTAAACAATCCTAATAGCTCTTCTTTCGTTAAGGAATTCTTTACATTGCCAGAGATATCTATTAATTTATTTCCCCTATGAAGCATGATTAGTCTATTGCCATACTTGAGGGCATGATCTATATTATGGGTTACCATAATAGTTGGCAGTCCTTTTTTCTTTACTACTTTCTCCGTAATATCCATAATGATTTCGCTGGTTTTAGGATCCAATGCTGCTGTATGTTCATCAAGCAGCAGTAATTCAGGTTCACTAAGGACTGCCATGATTAAAGCAAGAGACTGCCTTTGACCCCCTGATAGCTGAGAAACTAAAGTATCTAGTTTATTCTCTAATCCTAAACATAAAACTTCTAATATTTCCTTAAAATGCTCTTCATCCTTCTTATCCATTAGAAAAGATAATCCAAAGCTTTTTCCTTTATTTTTAGCCATGGATAAATTTTCATATATACTCATGGATGGATTGGTACCTAAAGATGGATCTTGGAATATCCTAGATATCCGTCTGCATCTCTCATATTCTTCATCCATTGTAATATCTATACCGTTGAGTATTATCCTTCCTTCATCTATTTTAACCTTTCCAGAAATAATGTTTAAAAGAGTAGATTTACCTGCTCCATTGCTGCCTAAAACACATATAAAATCATCTTTTTCTATATCCATAGAAAGATTGTCAAATACCCTTTCTTCATTAATACTGCCCTTATTAAAAGTCTTTGATATATTTAGAAGCTTAAGCATTTCTACCACCTGCTTCCTTTAACCTTGAAGGGCATTTAATTTCTTTTCCTTGATAGCTTCTCTTTTTTATACCAACCAACAGTTCCTTGCTATTACCAATAGAAAGGGCAACTATCACAATGATTGAACTAATCAATTTTAAATCGCTAGGATTGAATCCGACTTTTAAGCTGAAAGCAATGCTAGTCCTATATAGTAATGTACCTATTATACAGAAGATACTCGAGTTGGAAAAGCTTATCTTCCCAAATACATTATGTCCAATAATAATTGAAGCCAGCCCCATTATCATAGTTCCTGTCCCCATATTTATATCACTATAACCTTGATATTGAGCAAATATACCTCCAGACAAGGCTATAAATGCATTAGAAAGGGAAAGAGCAAATATCTTTATATTTCCTGTATTGACTCCTAGAGATGTAATCATATTTTCATTATCCCCTATGCCTTTTAACAAATATCCTACTTTGGTTTTAAAAAATAGTGTAAAGAATACTGCACAAATATTGGCAATAATAAATACCATTAACAATATATTTCTATCTGTAAATATGCTTTCCTGATTGAGTAGTGGAAGATTTGCCTTACCCATTATTCTAAGATTAATGGAGTAAAGTCCCACCATAACCAATATACTTGAAAGCATATCCTGTATTCTAAGTTTAGCACTGAGTAAACCCGTTGTTATACCTGCCATAGCCCCTGCTAACATTGAAAATCCTAACGAGATAAAAGGATTCATCCCCTTGGTTATTAATATAGCAGATACACTAGCTCCTAAAGTAAAACTACCATCAGCTGATAAATCTGAAAATTTAAGAATTTTATACGTTATATAGATTCCCATAACTGCAATGGAAAATATTAGTCCCTGCCCCAAAATACCTGATATAAAACTGTTCATAATTAGTTATCCCCCCCAACTATTGTGGCTTTCTCAACTAAATGTTCAGGTAAGGTGATTCCTAATTTATTAGCTATATCCTTATTTATAATAAGCTCAGTTTCCTTGACACCAGAAACAGGGATATCATTTATTTCTTTTCCATTAATTATATCCACTGCCATAAGCCCTGTTTCATATCCAAGCTTATAGTAATCCAACCCTTCACATGCTAATGCTCCGCTTTTTACCATAGGCTCATCTACGCCAATGGTTCCTATTTTATTGTCTACAGCAATCTTTGTGATTATAGACATACTAGAAGCTATTAGATTGTCCGATGGAAGAAATAAAAAATCTACACTCCTTATTTTTCCACTAAGGGCTGGTTCAATATCCGAAGAATTTGTAACTGGAATTTCTACTATTTCAAGTCCTACGGATTTAGCAGCCTCTTTGGCTAATTCTATTTGAATTTGAGAGTTTATTTCGCTGGTATTATAGATTACTCCCACTTTTTTCGCATTTGGATAAAACATCTTTCCCAATTGGAGTTTCCCTTCTATAGGTACTAAATCAGTAGTTCCCGAAATATTCCCCTCAGGAGAATCCATATTTTTTACTAATCCAGCTGATATGGGATCCGTTACAGCTGTAAACAAAATGGGTATTTCTTTAGTAGATTGTAGAGCTGACTGAGCCGATGGAGTAGATATTGCAAAGATTAAATCCTTATTTTGAGAAACAAAATTTTGGGCTATTGTAGTAGTTAGCGCTATATCCCCTTGAGCATATTGGGTATCAATTTTAATATTTTTACCATCTTCATAACCCTTCTCCTTTAAAGCATCAACAAATCCATCCCTTGCTAAATCTAAAACGGGATTTTCAATAATCTGACTAATACCTACTTTAATCATTTCGTTGGAATTTTGAGATGAACATCCACTTAAAGATAAGACATTTACAAATAACAAAATAAAGCCTAAGCATCTACTTAGACTGGTAAGGTGTTTTTTTCCTACCATGCTACCATCCTCCTAATATTCATATTTTTAATTTTACTACCTTTATCCTTATCCCTAACTTCACTTGAAGGGCAAAGGATAACTACTAACCTACCTATCTACCTTTAGCTCTATAGCTACCTACTATAAAAATATATGATACGATTATAATAAGTTTTCAGACAAATGTCAATAATATTTTAATCTATTATTGGAATGGATCTATGCCCTACGGCTATTGCTAAATCATTTAAGTGAAGAAGTCCTATGCTTATAAATAAACATACCACCAAATGTTCACCAGATCTAGCTATGCCTAGTTTGCCACCAAAATTAAGCCCTAATGCCTTTGCATCTACTTGACTTATGGCATCCTTCGCAGCTCCTGCCACTGCTCCTTCATAAATATGGGTATCCTTTATAACTCCCGTCTTCTTTGAAGCAACTAAAGCCCTCTCTATGATTTTGGGTATAGAATTGATCAAATCTCCACCAATATCAACAGCTGTAGCCTTCATACCTTTCTTTTCAAGTTCCTCTATTATAGACTTTTCTTCTTCCCTAGTTGATACTGCTAACTTAATAGCCGCTTTCGCAACTTCAACACTATTTATATTCATCATTATCCTCTCCCTATATTTTATATTACATTAATTTATACAAAAGTCCAAGACAAAATGATTTAAATATAAAAGGCTGCTGGGAAATAGCCAGTAGCCTTTTACTTATTTAATTTTTTCTAATTAATATTTTATTAAACTAAATTACTGTCAAGTTTAATTATTGATAAATTAGCACCAGCACCATTTTGTAATGTTGCTATTCCTAATAAGCCAAATAGTTGTAATGATACAGTACTTCCAGCTGTCAGTGGAGTAATAATTGAATTATTGAAGCTTGAAAGAGTAAGAACTGGATTAATTTCAGAGGCCAAATTAGGACTACCATTTATCAAGAGTCGTGCACCAAGTAAAAGTCCTGCAGTAAGGTTAATATTATAGGATATAAAATATCTTCCATCTTCAGGAACTGTAAATACTGTATTAGTACCATCTGCTGTAATGCTATCTAAAGTTTGAGCATCTGGTAATGGAATTAGAGTTCCTAATAATACAACGCTTATCAATTGGCCTTGAGTATTAGCTGCAAATGCAGATGTTTCTGTTAAAGCAGGTCCAGTAGCTCCACTTGCTCCAACAGGTCCCGCCGGTCCTGTTGGCCCAGTTGGTCCAATAGGTCCTTCAAGCCCTTGAATTCCTGCTGCCCCTGTTGCTCCCGTTGGTCCGATAGGTCCTTGAAGCCCTTGGATTCCCTGAGCTCCTGTTGCCCCAGTTGGTCCTATAGGTCCTTGAAGCCCTTGGATTCCCTGAGCTCCTGTTGCCCCGGTTGGCCCGATAGGTCCTTGAAGCCCTTGGATTCCTTGAGCCCCTGTTGCTCCAGTTGGTCCTTGAAGCCCTTGAGGTCCCATTAGCCCTCTAGGTCCCATTAATCCAACAGCTCCAGTAGCTCCCGTTGGTCCTGTTGGTCCAGTTGGCCCAGTAGGTCCTGTTGGCCCCGTTGGTCCAGTTGGACATGTGCATGGACATGGACATGGTGGTTCAGGAGGACATGGACATGGTGGACATGGCCTTGGTGGACATGGCATCGGTTTCTTCTGGAGATTATGGCATCTAAATCTAACAGATTTATGTTCTTTACAATCATCTGGGATAATATAACAACTTTTTCTTGACATATTACAATTACAATTATCGCTCATATAGCATGCTCCTTTATATAATATTAGATAATACTCCTTGAGTATTGGTCTTACAATATTATATTAAGCTTGGAACAAAATGCTACAGTCCTTTTTCAATATTTTTAGATGAATAATTAATAGTAATAGACAGCTTATGATGTCATTTTTTACATAAAAAACTGCCTCAAATTCCTATTTTGAGACAGCCCTCTTTAATATTATTTTCTAAAATTTCTTCTGTCATTTTTTTGTTTTCTTTTCTTTCTACATTCTGGACACCTTTGTGGTTCATTTTCAAATCCTTTTTCCTTGTAGAAAGCTTGCTCCCCTTCAGTAAATACAAATTCCTTTCCACAATCCTTACAAGTTATTGTTTTGTCTGCCATTTCAACATTCCTCCTTTTTAGAGATTAAAGATTTTAAACTTTTCACATTAAATTCCTAGAAAGGAATGTTGAAATAGTTTAAATCTTTTAAATTTACGATAATAATAACACTTTTAAGACCTATTTACAATAGAAAATTACCTATCCTTGATAAATTTATGACTATTTTTTATTATGAAAGTATATTCATATTTAACCTCTATTACATATATATGATTAAAACCGTTTATTGGTTAACATATCTTTTCCTGTATATAATATAATATTATAGAAACAAATAAATATTGATTATTGAGTTTTAATATGATAGCATTTTTCATGTATAGATAAAAGATATCTTATACTAGGTCATGTGTTTTTAATATTTTGTAAGATAAGATTCACCAATGTATGAATATAAATTACAGTGTTCCCATACATAACGAATTTTACCTGATAGATTGTATATTTAATGGTTAATCTTTAATAGGAGGAGAAATATATGAAAACAAATATCTATGTACTTTATGGAGGAAAATCGGTTGAGCATGAAGTATCGCTAAAATCTGCTTCAGCCATAATGAACGCTTTGAACAAAGATATATATAATGTTTATCCAGTATTCATCACAAAAGAAGGTGTTTGGTGCAACTTAGGTCTGTTGGAAAAAGAGATAAAAAATATAGAAGAACTTCAAACCACCTCTTCAAACACTATAGCCAATTCCATAGGAGAATTCCTAACTAACAATTTTAAAGATGGAGAAAAAAATATAGTATTCCCAGCTTTACATGGGACAAATGGAGAAGATGGAACTATTCAAGGCCTTTTAGAACTATTAAATATTCCCTATGTAGGCAACGGAGTATTATCATCTTCAATAGGAATGGACAAGGAGATAACCAATGATCTATTTGCAAAGCACGGCATTCCTCAAGCAAAATATACCTCCATTAAATCCCACATATGGAGAGAAGATAAGGAAAAAGCCTATGAAAAAGTAGAAAAGGAAATTGGATACCCTTGCTATGTTAAACCTGCTAATTCAGGTTCAAGTGTTGGTATATCCAAGGCTGAAAATAGAAAAGAACTTGAAAAATCCTTTAAAGAAGCTTTTACCTATGATTGTAAGATAGTCATAGAAGAAGAAATAGTAGGCAGGGAAATGCAGACCTCTGTAGTAGGTAATGATGATCCAAAAGCTTCCGTACCTGGCGAGTTCATTATGGAAAGACCTTTCTTTGACTATAATGCAAAATATATAGATGGTAAAATTATTCCAGTTATACCAGCAAGACTAGAGCCTGAAGTAATGGATAAAGTTCGTGAAACTGCAGTTAAAGCCTTTAAAGTTCTCAACTGCTGTGGTCTTGCAAGAGTTGATATATTTGTTACAGATGATAACGAAATATATGTAAATGAAGTAAATACCATGCCTGGATTTACATCAGTAAGTATGACTCCAGTTTTGTGGGGAGCTACTGATGGTACTACTTATGCTGAACTAATCGAAAAATTAATCCAACTATCCTTACAAAGATATGAACAAAAAAAATCCTTAGTGATGACGAGGTGTATTGAATGATAAAACGCAGCCTAAAAGATGTGGAGAGAATGGTTCAAGGTTCTGGATTAAAAGTAGAACATGAAAAAAAATATATTGAAGGAGTTTCTACTGACTCTAGGCAAGTTAATAAAGGCCAATTGTTCATTCCACTGATAGGGGAAAATTTCAATGGGCATAAATTTATAGAACAGGTGATAGGCAAAGGAGCTACCGCAGCATTGTGGTCTAAAGACGAGCCTGTTCCCAATTTAGATTTTCCATTTATTATTGTAGATGATACTCTTCATGCTCTTCAGTTATTAGCTAAAGAATACCGCAGTCAATTGGATATCAAAGTAATAGGAATAACGGGGAGCAATGGAAAAACCTCTACAAAGGATATCTTAGCCAGCCTATTGAATACCAAATATAGGACTAAAAAGACTATGGGCAATCTAAACAATCATATTGGTACTCCACTTACCATTTTAGATTTAGATGAGAATACTGAAATGGCAGTTATTGAAATGGGTACTGATAATTTTGGACAGATATCCTTATTAACCTCCATTGCTAAACCAGATATATCTATAATTACAAACATTGGAGAGGCTCACTTGGAAGGTTTAAAGACCAAGGATAATATAGCAAAGGCGAAGTTAGAAATCCTAGAAGGGTTAAATCCCGATGGATTGTTTATATATTGGGGAGATGATCCTATATTAAAAAAGCATGTGGAAAAACTTGATATAGGACAGAAAATATTAACCTATGGAACGATGGAATTTAACGATTATCAATGTGAATTAGGTATAGTAGATGAAAATGGTATATCCTTTAAATTTAAATCCCCTAATTCAGAAAATTATTATCTTCCAATGTTAGGTTCTCATAATATATTTAATGCTACAGCTGCTATTACAGTGGCTAAGTACTTTAATATATCTTCTGAATCCATACAGGAAGGTCTAAATCATATTGAAAAAACTGGCATGAGAAATGAGCTAGTTTATGCAGAAGGGTTCACCATATTAAATGATTCATACAAATCAAATCCTTCTAGCGTTTTAGCGGCATTGAATACCATTTATAATATGAAGCAATATAAACAAAAAATTGTAGTCCTTGGAGATATGCTAGGATTAGGCGAAGAAGAAGTAAAGATGCATGAGGAAATTGGGTTAAAAATAGATCCTAATGAAGTTGAATACCTATTTACCATTGGTCCTCTAGCCCAATATATTGGTAAGATGGCTAAACCAAATTTTGAAAAAGATAGGATAATACACTGTACAAATAAATCTCAATTAGTTGAAAAGTTAAAAAAAGTAATAGAGCCTAAATCCATCGTCTTAGTTAAAGCATCGAGACCACTAGAATTGGAAGAGGTAGTAGAAAAATTACAAGAAGAGATTTCACTGTAAATATAAAATAGAAATGGTGGGGTATTTAGGTGCCTCACCATTCTTATTTTAATCCATTTTTCATTATGGTAATCCGAATATCTTCATAGCTTATCTCCTCAGGCAAAATCTTTTTGATAGGTTTAAGCTTTTCTAATCCTACTTCATCTATAGCAGCTAATATCCTTTCTTCTTTACTAGGATCATCTATAAATTTTGACCAATCTACAGTTTGTCCACTTTCTTCACATTTTTCTAGATGCTTAATTATGGTGTTTACAGTAAAGTTTCTTTTATCTGCTATTTCAGTTAAAGATAGCCCTCTAAGATAACAATTATATGTCAACTGATATCTATCCGAGTCCTCTCTTTTTATGGTGTTTTCTATTTCTACCTTTTTAATTTTAGAAGTATCTATTTCATTTTCTTCAACATAACTTTTTATAATTTTAATAAATTCTTCACCATAGCTTTCATACCTCTTTAAACCTACCCCTTTTATCTCTAAAAAGCTCTCCTTGTCTTGTGGAAAATATGTAGCCATTTCCTTTAGAGTAGAATCATGGAATATCATAAATGGTGCCAAACCCTTTTCTTGGGACAATCTATATCTCAATTCCCTTAAATCTTCAAATAAGTCCCTATCATAATTAAGGTCTATATGTTTTAAATCTAATGTCTTCCTTTCTTTTATCGTCTCCAACAAATCCTTTTTATGATAAACCTTCACTTCCCCCTTCAATACTGGAAGGGAAGAAGGGGTTAGCTTTAAAACAGGATATTTATCTGCTGTCATGTGAATATAATCCATAGATACTAAAGTCATGATTATCTCCTTTAAAACAGGTTCACTATATTCCTTCATAATGCCATAGGTAGATAGATTATCTAATCCCAATCCCAAAATCTTTTTATTCTGCGAACCTCTTAAAACCTGTATTATCATAGTCATTCCATATCTTTCCTGTACTCTATATATACAGGATAAAATTTTTTGTGCTTCTATGGTAATATCCACCATCTCCGATTTACTTAGACAGTTACCACAATTATTACAGTTATCCTCTTCTATTTCCTCCCCAAAATATTTTAATATGGTATTTCTCAAACAATCATTAGTATTACAGTAGTCCACTAGGTATTGAAGATTCGTATACATCATGGTTTCCCTTTCAGGGGAAAGGGTACTATTTTGTATCATAAACTTTTGTTTTACAATATCTGCTGGAGAATAGAGAAGTATACAATCGCTGGGTTCACCATCTCTACCAGCTCTTCCAGCCTCTTGATAATAGGCTTCCATATTCTTAGGCATATTGTAATGTATAACAAATCTTACATCTGGCTTGTCTATACCCAAGCCAAAAGCATTGGTAGCTATAATTATCCTAATCCTATTAAATATAAAATCATCTTGATTTTTTTGACGTGTATCATCTGCCATCCCTCCATGATATGCTACAGCAGATATTCCTTGCCTATTCAACCTTTCCGTTAAGGATTCTACAGTCTTTCTCGTTGCACAGTAGATTATTCCAGACTTTTCATTAAAGTTATTCTCCAAGTAATCGTTTAGGTAGTCGAATTTATTGCTTGTCTTTACCACTTGATAAAATAAATTTGGTCTATCGAAACCGATTATAGACACTAGAGGATTCTTTAATCCAATCAACCCTTTTATTTCCTCTACAATCTCCTTGGTGGCTGTAGCTGTATATGCAGAAACAACAGGTCTATTTCCAAAACGGTTAATAAACTTGGGTATTTCAAGATAACTTGGTCTAAAATCATGACCCCATTGGCTTATACAATGGGCCTCATCTACGGCAACCATTGAAACCTTTATTTCCTTTACTAAATTTAAAAACAAATATGTATTTAACCTTTCTGGAGCTACATATACTATTTTATATCTATTCTTCTTTATCTCATCTATCCTCATAGAGAGTTCTTTCTGGTCAAGAGTGCTATTTATATAGGTTCCTGATATACCCATTTCATTTAGTGAATCCACTTGATCTTTCATAAGGGATATTAAAGGTGAAATCACTATAGTTATCCCTTCTAATAAAATTCCTGGTAATTGATAGCAAAGGGATTTACCTCCTCCAGTAGGCATTACCCCTAAAACATCTTTTCCATCAAGAATACCCTTTATTAACTTTTCTTGTCCCTTTTTAAACTCATCGTATCCAAAGTAATCTTTTAATGTACTGTAAATATCCATACTTAATCCTCCTATGGGTCTATTATAACATTTTTATATGGTTATTCATTCTAAACCAGTGCATATATTTAAGTATTGCAGATTAAAATATGATACAATTATATCAATAAGAAAATAATGATTTATTTTCTATAATATGGTGAGGATGGTGAGACCTATGGATATTAAAAGAATATTTCTAATACTCATGTCCTTTGTATTTACAATGAACTTAACTGGATGTGCTGATAATTTAAAATGTTCTACTATAAATTGCCGAATCAAATCTGGAGAGGATATAACTTTCTTCATTGCTTCAGATCCCCATCATCTATCTAAAGAAACCTATGATGACGGAAAGGCATTTAACCGATTCCTCACTACTGGTGATGGAAAGCTACTCAATTACTCTGGCGAAATAATCGATGCCTTTACTAGGGATATAAAAAATAAAAATCCAGATATTCTAATCATCACTGGAGATCTAACTGGTAATGGAGAAAAAGAAAGTCATATAGAGCTTGCTAAAAAGCTAAAAACCATTCAAAAGTCAGGTACTTTTGTATTTGTCATCCCGGGAAATCACGATATAGAAAATCCTTGGGCAAGAAATTATTTAGGGGATCAATTGATTAAAATAGACTCTATAACCAGTGAAGAATTTGCAGATATATATGCACCTTTTGGGTATAAAGATGCTATATCTCGAGATAAATATTCTTTAAGCTATCTCGCAACACCATCAGAAGACATTTGGTTGTTAATGCTCGACTCAGCCATATATAAGCGAAATAAATTGAGGGATGCTCCAGTTATGGGCGGAGAAATTTCCTCTAAAACTATTGAGTGGATAGGTGAGTGTTCCAATTTAGCAAAAGAAAATGATGCACAGCTTGTAGCGGTAATGCATCACAGCTTAATAGACCATAGTGATGTAATAAATGAAAATTTTACAATAGAAAACAATGAAGAAGTCATAAAAGTACTTCAAAACGCTGGAGTAGAAATAGTTTTAACCGGCCATATACATTTACAGGATATTAAATCCTATAAAAAAAATGATAAAACCATCTACGATATTGCAACCTCTTGTATAACTGCATACCCTAATCAGTATGGAATCCTCAAGTTTCAACCCGATAAGGGCTATGATTATAGGACAAGTAGGATAGATATGGCAGGTTGGGTAAAAGAAAATAAAATTACAGATGAAAACTTAATTAATTTTAAAAAGTATTCAAGGGATTTCTTCCAAAGAAGGTCTTATGATAAATATTATGATTCCCTACTAGAGATATCCAAGTATTCTGATGAAGAAATGAAGGCAATTTCTAAAACTATTTCCATATTGAACTTAAATTATTTTGCTGGATTTAGAAATGAAGCTCTGCACCATATATTTAATTCAGAAGGGTTTGATATATTGCAAAAATCTGCTCCAAACTTTGTAAGGGATTATGCACTAAGTATGTTTAACGACCAAAAAACCGACAACAATAAAATATTCATTCCAATATCCTTGAATAAAATTAAAAGGAATTAGTTTAGTTCCATTTTAAATATTAGATTATTTAAAATATTCCTATAAGTCCCTTTACTTTTATTGATTCTTTCTAGTAAAATTAGGTTATATGGTATATCCTTAACTTATAACAAATTTAAAATATTTTTAAGGAGGTAATATTATGAATTTTGAAGTTAATAAAATTTACTCTGGATTTAGACTTATTAAAGAGTATAATATCGACGAAATACAATCAGTTGCAAGGCTATTTAGCCATGAAAAATCTGGTGCAAGATTATTACATTTAGAAAATGACGATGACAACAAGGTTTTTTCCATAGGATTTAGAACACCACCATCAGATAGTACCGGTGTACCTCACATAATAGAACACTGCGTTCTATCTGGCTCTAGAAAATATACAACTAAGGAACCATTTATGGATATGGTAAAAGGCTCATTACAAACCTTTATAAATGCTATGACCTTTAGCGATAAAACATTATATCCTATAGCTAGTAGAAATGAAAAGGATTTCTTCAACCTAATGGATGTATATTTAGATGCGGTTCTTCATCCAGCCATCTATAACGATCCTAAGATATTTATGCAAGAGGGCTGGCATCATGAGCTGTTTAATGAAGATGAAGCTATAAAGTACAAAGGTGTAGTTTACAATGAAATGCAGGGAGCTTATTCATCCCCAGAGAGAATTTTAATGGAAAATATAGATAGATCACTGTATCCAAATACCTGTTACCAACATTCTTCTGGTGGAAATCCCGATGTGATTCCAGAACTTACTCCTGAAGCATTTTTAGATTTTCATAAAAGATTTTATCATCCTTCAAATAGCTACATATATCTTTATGGCAATGGAGATATTGAAAAACAACTTAAATTTATAGATGAAAATTATCTATCTAACTTTGATAAGATCGATATAGATTCCCATATAGACCTTCAAAAACCTCTTACATCAAGAAGTGAACTTGAAGGATACTATCCAATTTCTAAGGATGAATCCGATGAAAATCGTACTTATTTAAGTCTAAATTTTGTATTAGGAGAAAAAACTGATCCAGAAATCCACTTAATGGCTAGCATATTAAATCAGCTGTTAATAGAATCTTCAGCAGCACCAGTTAAAAAGGCATTAATCGATGCTGGAATTGGTGAAGATATATTCCCTATAGAAAGTGACGGAATACAGTCTAGCTTTGGCATTGCTGCAAAGAATACCTCTATAGATAATAAAGAAAAATTTCAAAATGTAATATTTGATACCTTAAATAAATTGGTTAACGAGGGAATTGATAAAAAGTTAATAGAGGCTTGTATCAATATCGTTGAATACAATCTACGTGAAGCTAGTAATTTCCCAACTAAAGGGCTTATTTATAATATTCAATCTTTAGACAGTTGGCTTTACGATAGTAGTCCTACAACCCATCTTGAATATGATAAAACTATAAAGCATCTTAGAAAGAATATAGATACTGGCTATTTTGAAAACTTCATCAAGGAAAGAATCATAGATAATCCTCACAGCTCTTTAGTGATTATAAATCCCAAAAAGGGATTAGGAGAAGAAAAGGATAAGAAGATAGAAAAAGAATTATTAGAATACAAAAATTCTCTTACTAAAGAGGAGATTAAAAAACTAATTGAAGAAAATGAACAGCTTAAAGAAATGCAGCTATCAGATGATACAGAAGAAGCTAAGGCTACAATTCCTAAACTTTCACTATCAGATGTAGAGCCTAAGGCAGAAATAATGCCACAGGAAATAATTAAAGATGGAGATATTACAATCCTTTTCCATGATATCTTCACAAGTAAGATCTCCTATGTAGACTTCTACTTTGATAACAGTGTAGTGGATGAAGAGCTAATCCCATACACTAATTTACTAGCAGGAATTATAGGGAAGGTGGATACTGAGACTTATTCCTATTCCGACCTTTCAAATGAAATATATGTAAATACTGGAGGTATCAACTTTAGTACCAATGTGTTTATAGAAAAAGATAATGATGAAGTTTATTATCCTAAGTTCATCATCGAAGGTAAAGCCATAGGGGATAATACTCTTAATTTAATGAAACTTATAAATGTATTGCTTACGGAATCTAAAATAGAGGACGAAAAAAGAGTCAAAGAGTTAATACAACAGATGAAGTCAAGAATAGAAATGTCCATATTCAGCATGGGCAGTGTTGTAACTTCTAGAAGAGTTGGTTCCTATTTTTCATCATCTAAAAAATATATGGAAAAACTAAATGGATTGGATTTTTACTGGTTTGTTTCTGATATACTAAAGAATTTTGATGATAATAGTCAAGAAATCATGGCTAATCTAAATAAGGTCTATAATGAAATATTTAATTTAAACAACTTAATCATAAGCTTTACAGGAGATAGGAAGGATTTCTCCTTTGCTAAAGATAATTTGAAAATTATAACCGACAATCTTAATCCAGAAAAAGTAGAATCTAAAAAATATAATTTTTCTTTGGAGAAATTAAATGAGGGAATACTTTCATCTGCCAATGTTCAATACGTTTCCAAAGGCTATAATTTTAAACGATTAGGCTACGATTATAATGATAATATGAGAGTTCTAGCCACCATATTAAATGGAGATTATCTTCATAATAGGATTAGAGCACAGGGTGGAGCTTATGGTGCAGGTATATTCTTTGATAGAACAGGGTATATGGCCACTTTTTCCTATCGTGATCCTAATCTTAAGGAAACCTTAGATTCCTATGATAATATGGCTAGCTATATTAAAAACTTAAACTTAGATAAAACTGAACTAACAACATATATTATAGGAACTATAAGTCGCCTTGACCCAGCCATGACTCCTCATATGAAGGGACTAATAGCAACTAAAAGATATATCTCAAATATTAGTCAAGATATGGTACAAAAAACAAGGGATGAAGTATTGAACACCAAACTTGAAGATATTAACGCTTTTGCACCACTTCTTGATGGTACTATGAAAGAAGATTATTTATGTGTATTGGGTAATGAAAATAAGATAACAGAAAATAAAGATCTATTTGGTACTCTAGTTAAACTTATGAAATAATTGCTTTGAGCATTAGGAATGGTTTTTTTGTTTGGAAAAGCTTAAAAGCCATTCCATTATTTTATAAAGGGGGTAATCTAATGTTTAAATTTCCACAGCATCTTTATACGGATGTGCGTATAGAAGATGTATATGAAACTAAAGTTGTCTACACCTTAGGCGAAGTTGAAGAATCTAAGAATAGGAGCTACAAGGCAGCTTTTATTAGATTGTTTGATGGGGAAAGATGGTATTATGGCTCTACATCGAATATAGAAAACATCCAAGATGAAATAAATACACTAGCTTCCTATGCAAATCCTAATGAAAATATCTATGACAATCCTATTATAAAAAAGCTACAAGTTAATAAAGGAAGCCTTATAAAATTTGAAGAGGACAGTATAGCTAAAGTTGAAATTGGAAAAAAGCATGACCTGCTCAAAAAATATTTTCCTATCCTAGAATCCAATGATTTAATAAAGAGTTGGAAAACAATCTATGTAGATAAAAAAGTGGTTAAAGAATTTTATTCCAGTAAAGGAACAGAAATCACCTTTGACACCCAACTTGTTGGGTTTTCCATAGGGATGAACTTTGTAAATGGTGAAAAGAGACTCTCTGAAAACTATCAAAAAACCTCAGATACATTTGATAAGCTAAATGCCCCATTAGATGAACTTAAACTTTATATTGGAGAATGTGAAAATTTCCTATTTAATTCTAAACCTATTGAACCTGACAAATATACCGTTATACTATCTCCTTTAGCTGCGGGAATATTTGCTCATGAAAGCTTTGGCCATAAAAGTGAAGCTGACTTTATGGTTGGCGACGAAACCATGAGAAAAGAATGGTCCATAGGTAAAAAAGTAGGCTCGGACATCCTTTCCATTGTAGATGATGGTAATATAGCAGGTAGTGGATATGTACCTTTCGATGATGAGGGTACAAAGGCAGAAAAAACTTACCTTATCAAAGATGGAATACTAAGTGGCAGACTTCATAACAGCACTACAGCTAAATATCTAGATGAAGACTTAACTGGCAATGCTAGAGCAATTAACTTTGAATTTGAACCTATCGTAAGAATGACCACCACATATATAGAAACTGGAGATAAATCAAAAGATGAACTATTCTCAGAAGTTGAAGAGGGAATATACATTAAAACCATCAAGCATGGCTCTGGGATGTCTACATTTACAATGGCACCATCCCTTGCCTATTATATAAAGGACGGAAAAATTGCAGAACCAGTAAATATTTCAGTAGTATCTGGCAATGTTATGAATACCTTAGGGGAAATAGATGGATTGTCCAATGAACTTGAACTAGTCCCTTCTGTATTCGGTGGGTGTGGCAAAATGGAACAATATCCTCTAACCGTAAGCTTTGGTGGTCCTTATGTTAGAGTAAAAAATCTTAACGTTCAATAGAGAGGGGGATATATATGATAAAGGAAAAATATATTGAAAGGATTAAAGAAACAACCATTAATGTAACTCAAACTAAAATAGATTCCATTAGACAAAAAGATATTGAAAAAACAGGCTTAAGAATATATAAAGATGGATACATCGGCTATGTTGGTACCCTAGGAAAATACGATGAAGCTGAACTAGAAAAAAGAGCAATAGATGGATTAAATAATAAAATACCTTATGAATATAAACCTGAAGGAAATTTTAAAAAAGAGGAAGATTTTACATCGGAAATAATTAATAAAGATAAATTAGTAGATGAATTTGATGAACTATTGAGCATAATTAGAAAGGAACAGCCTGAATTTTACTTTTCAAACAAATTATATCTTATAGATGCTGAATTTAATCTTCAAAATGACAATGGTCTTGACCTGCGTTATAGGGACAGATGCATTATCTTAGGATTAATATTCAAAGAAAAAACATCTATCAATATAATGGACGGATTTATAACATTTGAAGGGAGGCACTATAATCGAGATCTTGTAATTGAAGACATAAATAAAACATGCAATGCCTATAAAAATAAAGTAGAACTTCCAAAGGAAGGAAAATTACCAGTAATCTTTGCTTCAGATGAATCTCTACCTTTTATCAAACTCATTCAAGCTTTAAATGGAAATAATTTTGGTACTGAAAGCTCTTTATTAAGCGATAAAATGGGTAAAAAAATATTTAACGAAAACTTCACTCTATATCAGACCAATAATCCTAATGATCTTATAGTACCTTTCTTCGATAAAGAAGGAGTTATAAATGAAAATTATAGATATGCTCTTATTGAAAATGGAGTGATTAAATCTCCATATACGGATAAGAAAACCGCCCACAAATACAATCTACCTTTAACTGGATGTGCAGGTGGAGAATATGATAGTATGCCTTCTCTAGGAACTCCAAGGTTGAAAGTTAAAGAATCAGAAAAAACCATAAAAGAATTACTAGGAGGCCAAATGGGTGTTTTTGTAATTGTTACTTCAGGTGGAGATTTTACACCAGAAGGAAACTTTGGTGCCCCTGTTCAATTGGCATATCTATTCGATGGTGAAAAGTTTATAGGACGATTACCTGAACTAAATATATCTTCAAATGTATTTGAAATGTTTGGAGACTCCTTCGTTGGAGTAAGCAAGGATACCGTAAACCCACTTTCCAACAATAGATATTTAGTAATGAACATGAAAGTATCTAAGATATAAAGACTAAGGTCATGGCTATTGCCGCCATGACCTTATATTATTTCAACTTAAGTTTAGAAAGTGCATCCGCTAACTCAGTATTTATGGGTTCATCTTTCGCCTTATTCTGTTCCTTTAAATATTTTGATACATATTTTTTAGAAACTCCACTATTCTCTTTTGCCTTTCTCTCATTAAATGAGGATAGTTTCTCCCTATATCCACAGCTACAAATAAATATTTGACCTTCTCCTTCACCTCTTAACTCTAACCTTTTATGACATTTAGGGCATCGGGCATTAGTTGTCTTTGAAATATTTTTCCTATAGCCGCATTCCCTATCCTGACATATATACATCTTACCCCTCTTGCCTTTTACTTCAAGCATATATTTACCACATTCAGGACATTTGACCCTTGTCAAATTATCATGTCTAAATACTTCATCGCTATTCTTTATCTCCTTAACGATAGCCTTTGAATATTCCTTCATTTCATTTATAAAATTCTTTCTATTTAATTTTCCCTTAGCAATATTCCCTAATTTTTGTTCCCATTCAGCAGTTAAAGCTGGTGATTTTAAATCTTCTGGTACTAGGTCTAAAAGTTGTTTACCTTTGGAGGTGATGAATATATCCTTACCTCTCTTTTCTATTAAAAAGGTATTAAACAGTTTATCGATAATATCTGCTCTTGTAGCTACAGTACCTATACCACCTGTTTCACCAATTATTTTAATTAGAGTCTTGCTCTCCCCTGCCATATATTTCGTTGGGTTTTCCATAGCCGATAATAGGGTTCCCTCATTGAAAGGTGCTGGCGGTTTAGTCTTCCCTATAGTTTTATCTACAGAAGAAATCTTTAAAGTATCTCCTTTATTTATTACTGGCAATTTCTGCTCAAAAACTTCTTCATCGTCTTCATAATCCTTGGCATAGACTTCCTTCCAGCCTAATTTTATCGTCCTCTTACCCTTGGCAACAAAGTTTTCATCACCTATCTTTACCTTTACAGTGGTTTGCTCATATTCAAATGGAGGGCACAATACTGCCAAAAACCGTTTCACCACTAAATCGTAAATCTTTCTTTCATTATCATTTAATTCACTTAAAATTACCCTTTCTTCTGTTGGAATAATGGCATGGTGATCTGACACCTTGCTATTATCTACAAAAGACTTATTCCCTTTTATAGGCTTTCTTAATATTTCAGAAGCCATCTTACTATAAGGACCTATATTACAAGCCTTAACCCTATCCCCTAGAGTATCAACTATATCATTGGTTATATACCTAGAGTCGGTTCTAGGATAAGTTAATATCTTATGTCTTTCATACAATCTCTGCATAATAGAAAGGGTTTCTTTTGCAGAATAGCCGAATATTCTATTTGCATCCCTTTGAAGTTCCGTTAAATCATATAGATTTGGAGAAAAACTTTTTTTATTAACTTTATCTATGTCTATGACCTTCCCATCTTTTCCTTTTATAGAAGCAATTATTTTATCAATTTTATCCTTATGGAAGGTCTTTGTATCATTATTATCCTTATCTTGCCATGTTAATTTACAATTATTAAAGGTAGCTACTATCCCATAGTACTCCTTTTCTTTAAAGTTTTTAATCTCTTCTTCTCTATGAAGAATCATGGCAAGGGTTGGAGTTTGAACTCTACCACACGAAAGTTGAGCATTATATTTAACCGTCAAAGCACGAGTAGCATTGATGCCCACTACCCAATCCGCCTCTGCTCTAGCCACTGCCGATTCATATAGGTTCTCGTAAGCTCTACCATCTTTTAAATTATTGAAGCCATCCCTTATGGATTTATCCGTAACAGAAGAAATCCAAAGTCTTTTTATAGGCTTTTTTATACCTGCCTTTTCTATAATCCACCTTGCAACAAGCTCACCTTCTCTACCTGCATCTGTAGCAATTATGATTTCAGATACATCCTTTCGTTCCATCTGTTTCTTAACGGTATAAAACTGTTTGCTGCTCTGTTTAATTACCATAAGCTTCAAATAGGAAGGCAGCATCGGTAAGTCTTCCATTCTCCATTCCTTATATTTTTTATCATAATCCTCAGGATCAGCTATGGTTACCAAATGCCCTAATGCCCAAGTTACAATATATTTATCTCCTTCTAAGTATCCATTTGCTTTTTTATTGCATTTTAAAACCCTTGCTATATCCCTAGCCACAGAGGGTTTTTCAGCTAATACTAAAATTTTACTCATTTTAACATCCTTTCAGCTTAATTTTTTCTAATCTTTCCAATGCCTTTTTATATTCTATTTCCAATTCTTGTTTTTCATCAGGGAATTTCACCATTCTATTAGCAATCTGAGCTAATTTCATTTCACAGGATAAAATCTCCATTTGATTAGGCTTATTTTCTCTTTTACTTTTTTTATGTTGAATAAAACTAGATAAATTACCGTGGAACAATTTGATTTTACCTTCCTCAATCATCAATAAATCCGTAGCTACCATGTCGATAAGTGTTCTATCATGTGAAACAAATAATATAGTCCCTTCAAATAATTTTAACATATTTTGAAGACTTTCTATGGATGGTATATCTAAATAATTTGTAGGCTCATCTAATAATAATATATTACAATCTGAAACAAATAATTTAGCTAATGCTAACTTTATCCTTTCCCCACCGCTTAGAACAGCAGCTGTCTTTTTTAAATCTTCAGTAGAAAATAACATCCTTGACAGTATATTTCTTGATATGGTTTCATTTTGTACTGAATTAGACATTATATTTTCAAATACCGTTTTGTTAAAATCTATATTTTCAAAGTTTTGATGAAAATAGCCAATCTTTGCCTTAGGTACATTACGTATTCCCGCCTGTTCATTTACTATTAAGTCCAATAGAGTAGTCTTACCTGAACCATTTTTACCTACTATTCCAACCTTTGCCCCATTTGGAATGGCAAATTCAGCTTCCTTAAATATTTCATGTCTTCCATAGGAAAAGTCCATTCCATATCCCCTTATGACGATCTTATTTTTAGGTGGATTTGTAAGTTGGAAATCTGGTCTAATTATAGCTTCCTTTATAGGTTTCTCTTTTTTGTCTAAATGTTCAATTCTAGAGAGAACGCTTTTAGCTAAACGTTCTGCATTTTTCTGTTTTGTATCTATCTTTCTTTTAGAAAGGAGATTCTTTACCTTTGCATCACTAGGATTTTTATATATAGTTTTTTTCCCAAGCTTTACTGCATCTTGCTTTTTAGCTCTATAGATGTCCTCTAGCCTGTTCTTTTCATCTATATAGTTTTCATATTCTCTCCATTGTCTTCTTATGTTTTCATCTTTTATACTTTGGTATTCAGAGTAGTTGCCCATATAGAAATACAATTTCTTATCTCTTATTTCAATTATACGATTACATAGAGCATCTAGCAAATTTCTATCATGGCTTATTAAAACGAAAGTAGACACTTCCTTCAGCTGTTCTTTTAATAATTGTATACCATCTATATCTAAATTACTCGTAGGCTCATCTAAAAATAGGATATGAGCATTTTGGCTAAGGGTTTGTGCCAAGCGTACCCTCGTCTCTTCTCCTCCACTTAAATTATCTTGATTAAACTTTTCTGATACCTTCCACTGGCTTAAAAGTTCCCCATTGCCATTATATCTTCTCTCTTTAGTTTCCAACTGAGAAAAATAGCTAATTGTACATTTTCTTTCAATGAAGCCTTCATCTGGCTCTATTTCACCCATTAAAATTTTCAATAATGTAGTCTTACCCGAACCATTTAATCCCGTTAGACCAATGTGTTCCCCTTCATATATCATAAGCTGTGGAAAATGTATCAACAATCTATCCCCATAACTTTTACTAATATCTATACCTTTTAATAACAACAAAAAATCCCTCCTTAAATTTGCCGGATGGATTTCATAACAAAATATATTAAAACTCCTGCTAAAAACAGCGACAGTTTGTATCAAAATATAATATTACTAATCCATAGGGCAAAAACATAATAAAAAACAGTGATTACTTCTTAATCACTTCTATTCGCCTATTTAGCTGTCTAGCTAATACAGATTAGTAAATTATCATTAAGATATTCCCCTCTTTTATTATGGTAATTATAGTATAACAATATAAAATATACTGGTCAAGGAAATTGCATGAATAATCTGTTATTATTTGTTGTTTACTTTCTTCCACTACACCAGTTATAATTAATATATAAATCTGCAAAAGGAGAGAAATTTAAATGAATGGAATAAATATAGAAAAGATGATACTCCATATTTTAGATAATTCTATAGGTATGCCTATATTATCAGAAAGAGAGCATCCCTATAGTGGAGATATAATGGAATTTATGACAACTCACATAGAAAAGATTTTTAACGATGTCAATGTTAAAAAAGCTTACTTTAGTGATGAAGTAAATGCAGTAAAAAACTTGTGTATGGCTATTTCAGAAAATAGCTATAGCTTTGTGGAGAAGACAAAAGAATTTTCTCACTTAATATATAAAATCATGGCTGAAAATGCTACAATACCTCCATGTGATTTAATCTGCTCTTTATTTCACAGAGATGGAGAAAGGTACTTAGGGTTTTTTATATTGAATTATAAATCCTCCTATATTCATTATGTAGACGAATCAAATGATAATAGGATTAATACCGTTGTAAAACAAAAGACAGCTCTACCTAATGAAAATCAAAAGATAGATGAATGTATAATCATCAACTTAAGGGATTACTCCATATTGTTAAAAGAACAAAAATATGAAATAGATGGAGAGAAAGAATTTTATATATCCAAATATCTATTAAAATCCGATAATATCCTATCCGATAAAGAAAAGATAGATATCGTAAATAAAGTATCCAAAAAGATAGTAAAGGATTATTATGAGAATGATATAAAAAAGATGGCAGAGGTAAAAAATGCCCTAGTGGAAAGTGTAGAGGACAGCGGTTCTATAGATATAGAACATGTCAAAACCAAAGCATTTCAAAACAATTTAGAACTTCAAAATATATATGAAGAAGAAATAGAAAGAAGAGGATTGACGGAAAAAGTCATAGAAGTGGACGAAAACCTAGATAAAAAAATCCCTAGAACTCAAAAATTGGTAACCGATGATGGAATAGAGATAAAAGTACCTACATCCTATTTAACCAATGGAAATAAGATAGAATTTTTAAACAACCCAGATGGAACCATATCCATATTACTTAAAAACATTAGGGACATACAAGGAAAATAAAAATCAATGAACAAGGTATCCCCTTAGTTCATTGATTTCATAAATCTATACTATTTTATTTATCTATGTATATTGTAAACTCTTCTCCAATTTGTTTATAATCTACAGAGTCCCAAGTAACTGGGGCTAAAGTGATGAATGTAATTTCATCAGACCAGTCCCCTAAAAAACCATAATTTCTTTCGTATGAAAATATGACTTCATCTTGAGTTGCTGACTTTATAAAAAATATTATCTCATTGCCCAAATTATCATGTCCTCTTAGTTCAATACGATGGCTATCTTTATATTCTCCAACGATTTCACGTTTTCCTTTAATAGTCTGTCTGACAGGATTGTATTCTAGCTCATTAAGTTTATACCTTTGATTGTCTATATTAAAAGTGTAATCAATGGAAGATGATTTAGTCTCCAAAGCCAATTCCTTACCATTGGCAGTAAATTCAAATTCCCATTTACCTTTTTCAGTCTCTTCAATGTCTTTAGATTCTCCTATATAATAATGCAGATCTTTTAATACTAATTTTATTTCTATATCTTCCATTTGTTCAATTCCTTTAAATGTATAATGACACAAGGAATAAAACAAGGTATTTGTATCATCTAAAGGACCAGAACTTCCGCTCCCTAAGGAATAGTTTACCCTCTTACCATTTATAAAGAAATCTATATTTTCAAAAGATGCTCCCTCTACAGGCTTTGTAGTATTAAAAACAGCATTAAAGGTTAATGTATCCTTATCTATAATTACTTGTTCTAACTTAACCTCTATACCATTATCCTCCTTCACCTTACCTACCACATTAGCATAGGGTTCAATATTTCTTTCAATACCCAAAGCTTTTCCTATAGAATAAGATATTTCTGAAACTTTGGACTCCGCAGCAGCATAAACATTTTTCCCAAAATCCGTTTGACTTAAAACTCCTATAGACAATACCAATACAGCTGCAATAGAACCAAACTTTTTAAGATTAAACTTCTTCTTTGCACTGTTTCTAAAGGCTTTTTTCAAATTTTGCTTTTCTATATCATTCAACTCCTCTTTTTCATAATCTTCAATATTAAAATCCATTTCATTTAATAGTTCATAGATGTTATTAGATTCCTTCATTTTTATAACCTCCTTTAATCTTTATTTCATCTCGCATCTTCTTTTTACCTCTTGAAATCCTATTATAGAGAATGGATTTGCTAAGTCCTGTATCTATAGATATCTCATCCATGTCCTTATCTTCAAAATAAAGTTTTTTGAAGATTTCCCTATCTTCTTTCGATAAACTGCTAAGCATCTTTTCAGTCTCTTTGCTGATTTCATCTTCTAAAACTTCCTTTATAGAACTATCTTCTACGGGTATACTTACGTCTTCTATATTTTCATCTTCTAAACCCTTTAAATATTTCCTCGTATAATCAATAGATTTATATTTTGCAATTCCCCCTACCCAGTTTTTAAAGCTAGATTTTTTAGGATTATAGTAGTTAATATTCTCCCAAATAGCAAGTAAGCAATCATTCATACATTCATCATAGTAATCCATGATATAGAATAGATGCTTTTTTAAAACCGTTTTTAGAATCCAAGCATAGTTGTCTATAACATATTCTAAGGCTTTCTCATTCCCTTTCTTCATCTCATGGATAAAATTCTCTTCTGTTATTTTCAATGGCACCACCTTCTCTTTGTCTGAATTTCTACATGTAGATATTAATGTCTTCACCTAATACTTCGTAAAACAAAGTCCAAATCTATCAAGAATTTAAAATTTCCAAGATAACTGTATAAAATAAAAAAGCTAATTAAGAAGTATTTCCCATTAGCTCTCTCATTTATATAAAATACTAAGTTTAAAATTATTCAGTAAATGTATTTCTAAACCTATAAGTTGATACCATCAAGTAGATACGCAAAACAATTATCATAATAGCTGATATAGTAATTACAGATTCTATATTGAATATAAGTGCAAAATTTAAAAATATAATGCCCATAATTGAAACTATAATATAAAGCCTTAACTTTTTTATATTCTCTTCAGCTAAACTCTCATTATCATTAACATGGAAGTATTCAATTGAACCTTCAAAGTATTTATAAAACATGAGAACTTCTATAATGGAATTAAAAACTATCCAAACTTCATTTAACAGAAGTGTTTTTATTAAATCAATTGATAAAAATTCCATAAGTTCTCCCGTAGCAATTGTAATCGTTATAATAGCTGCAAAGATTTTAGCTCTATTAAATGTCTCTATATGAGATTCCTCATATAAGGAATCTATTCCCCTTGATACAATCACAAATCCTATAAAAGATGGTAATATCTTAAGTACTCCTAATTTTATATTGAATGTTATTATGAAAATCCCCCAAAATATTTTATTATATCCCCTATACATATTAAAACACACCCCTTGCCTTTAAATAATTAAATATCCCTTTTGAATCAAAACTATAGGGAATATGGTTTATATTGTATATACGAATATAGGATGTATTTCCTTTTTCATCTTCATAATACAGCTTAGGTCTTATGTTATAGGCTGTATATTCTTCCACTATATCTTTTTGAGGTTTAAATTTAGTATGTATATTTAATGGTTGTCCCTTCTCATATTCAATTCCTGAAATATTTCTATAATCAGTATCTCCTATAGAGATATCAAAGCCTTTCTTTAAATCCTCTATTAAAGGAGAGTCTATCTTCAATAATCTTATATTTCCTTTAAGCTCTTGCTTAGACGATGATGTACCATCAGAGGAACTGCTAGAACTGATATTCTCTATTATACTATTCCTTTTATCTTTATCCTTATAGATTATTATTCGTCCTAATTCTGTATCCAATATACTTCCATCATCGAATTTTACTTTAGCATTGTTAAGTTCAATTTCATAAAACTCTCTGTCCATACTATTCAAATCTAAATTAAGATATATAGTATGAATGATATATCTTCCATATCTATCTCCTCTTTGATCTTCATTGAAAAATGAAAATCCACTATCACCCGAATGAGAAACCGCAGCTTTAATATTTGGCTCTTCTTCAAATTGAATACTTACAACTCTTCTATCGTCATATACATTGGTTATATATTTAAGTTGAAAATCATCTATTATATCTAAGTCTTTAGTAGGAAAACTTTCTTCAACATACATCTTTAAAAATACAGGATTCTTTAATCTATAATTTAAGGAAAACCCTATAGTGAAAATTAACGATAATCCAATCAAACTCAAGCCAATTTTTAATATTTTCCTATTTAACTCCAATATACTCACCACCTGATACAATATAAAATCACTAGGGAAAAGACTTTCCATCTCTAGTGATTCTATCATACCATATTAATCTTCAAATAATATTGGAACTTCCACATCTCCTAAAATAATAGATGAAATATCCCCTGATTTAATAGGTCCATTTTCTAATAGGGATATGTGTTTGTACGCACTTCTACCTTCGCCATCTACTCCAGCACTGGCTTCTCCTTCTATTATATAACTGCCATCTGATAACTTTATCTTTAAATATTCATCTCCTTCAAAGGATTGTAATGTAAAATTCTCCAAACAGCCATCATCACTACTAAAATAAAGTATAATATCTAAAGGTGAATAGCTAATAGCATCTAGACGTGCAGTCCCTCCATTATAGGAAAACTCTTGATTAATCTTATATTCCCTTCCCATATTTTTGTAATCTAATGGTATTGTCATTTCCCAACTTCCTTTATTAAATAAATCCATAAATCCTATACCCATCTTCTCAAATTTAACATGTAGATTCTTTCCTTGTAAACTCCCATATTTATCTTTATTATCAATAGGCCAATGTATGTTTTCATATTTCATTAAAAATTGAACCTTATTATCATCAGAATTATCATCATTTAGGGCATAAAAGCTACTTCTGGTTAACATACTTTCAGACGGATTTGCTATGTCTTCCACTATGTATTGTTCAATTTCACCAAACCCAAAACTTGTCCTTCCTTCCTCTCCTCGTATTCTTAGCTTCTTACCATCAGCCCTTGCAAGGGTATAAACAATATAAACATTGTAACTATCTCCGTATATAGAATTTGCCGTAATTACATACCCTTCGCTATAGGTAGATATATTGATATCATTAGCTTCTTCTGACATAGCCCACTGATAAACTTTATTTGAAAATTCTTCATAAGAATAATTAATTCCATAAGCAGTAATACTGATGACTATTATTAAACCTATAATAACTGGAACAAAAGGTTTAAAGGGTTTACGTTTACTTTTCCCTTGATTAACAATATAGTTGAAGATTCTTTCTTCTTGCTCCTTCGTTGGGTTCAAAATCTCAAAAGCCTTCTTTAGGTTTTTCTGATCCATTATTTATCCCTCCTAATTTTTGTTTCAATATATCTCTTCCCCTTGAAAGTTGAGTTTGAATTGTACTTTCTTTACGATTTAATATATCTGAAATTTGCCTTATAGAATATTCTTCATAGTAATAAAGATACATAACAATCTTATACTTTTTAGGTAGAGATAAAAGCACTTCAAACATATCCATTACATTAGATTCTTCTTCCTTATAAGAAATTTCAGGTAGAGATTCAATATCTATTCTCCGTGATTTCCACCAACACTTTAGAGCATCCTTACAATAATTTTTTGAAACAACTATAAACCAAGCTTTTTCATGGTCATAATCATTGAAACCTATTGGTTTCTCTAAGAATTTTATAAAAATATCTTGTGTTGCATCTTCTGCTTCTGATGAGTTTTTTAGATATAGTAGGGATATCCGATAAACTCTATCTACATTTCTTTGATAAATTTCTTTAAATTTTTCTTCTGACACTTGATACGAAATCTCCATGGTTCACCTCCTATATATAACACGATTTAGCCTTAGTAAAAATCCCAATATAATTAACTTTTTTAAAATATTAAAATCAGTAGATTTTTTCTACAAAAATCTACTGCTTCTTTTAAAACCTAATATTTTATAAAAAATTTTTCTACTATTTAATTTCTAATACCACTGGACAATGGTCGCTTCCCATTATCTCTGAATGGATTTGGACATCTTTTAATTCATCTTTAAATCTTTCCGATACTATAAAATAGTCAATCCTCCAGCCAGCGTTTCTTTCTCGAGCTTTTGTAATATATGACCACCAAGTGTACGCCTCTTCTTTATCTGGATAAAAATATCTAAAGCTATCTATAAAGCCTGATTCCAACAATTCCGTCATCTTATCCCGTTCTTCATCGGTAAATCCCGCACTCTTTCTATTGGTTGATGGATTCTTTAAATCTATCTCCTTATGTGCCACATTCAAATCTCCGCATAAAATAATAGGTTTAATGGAGTCTAACTCCTTTAAATAATTTCTAAAATCGTCTTCCCAAGTCATTCTATAATCAAGTCTAGTAAGCTCTCTTTGAGAGTTTGGTGTATACACATTTACTAGATAGAAGTTTTCATATTCTAATGTTATAACCCTTCCTTCATTGTCGTGTTCATGGATTCCCAACCCATATCTTACAGATAAGGGCTTGTCCTTAGTAAATACAGCAGTTCCCGAATATCCTTTCTTCTCTGCATAATTCCAATAATCATGATAATCCTTTAAACTTAAATCTATTTGTCCCTCTTGTAGTTTAGTCTCTTGAATACAGAATATATCTGCATCGACTTCTTTGAAATATTCTAAAAAGCCCTTTTTGACACAAGCTCTAAGTCCATTAACATTCCAAGAAATTAGCTTCATCTAATCCCCCCAAATCTCTATATATTTTTTGATAGTATTTCCTTATTCCATGTACTAGGTGCTAATAATGCAATTATAGTAAATAATTCAAGTCTACCTAATAGCATAAGTAGGGATAACAATAGTTTTCCCCAATGACTAAATTGACTATAAGTCCTAGCTGGTCCTACAAGTCCAAGTCCTGGTCCAATGTTTCCAAGAGTTGCAGCTACTGCTCCTGCAGAGGATTCAAAATCAATTCCTTCTAAGGAAATAATCATAGTTCCTATAGTAAATATAATAATATATAAAACAAAAAAACTAGCTATGCTTCTAACCGTATCATCGGGAACTATTTTGCCTCCTACCTTTACAGGAATAACTGCTCTTGGATGGAATATCTTAGATATCTCTCTTTTAATCAACTTTAAAAGTACCAATATCCTTATGCTGGTAATTCCTCCTCCTGTTGAGCCAGCACAACCACCAACAAACATAAGTATAAATAATATTATTTTACTAAAAGTAGGCCATTTATCAAAATCTGTTGTAGCATATCCTGTGGTGGTTATAATTGAGCTTACTTGAAAAAAGGAATCCCTTAAGGATAATCCTATATTGTGATATATACTTTTGTTTATATTCAATGCTATTAAAATAACAGCCGTTAATATTATACCCAAATATAACCTCAATTCCCCATCTTTTATGACTTCATTCCATTTCCCCTTAAACAACAGATAATATAGGGAAAAGTTTATTCCCGATAACATCATAAATGTAGCTATTATCAAATGTATATAGGTACTATCATAAGCCCCTATGCTTGCATTTTTGATGGCGAAACCACCAGTACCTACTGTACCAAAGGTATTAACCGCTGAATCAAATAATGGCATACCTCCAAATAACAATAAAGCTATTTCAAGAATGGTCATTATTACATACGTTGTATATAAAATCTTGGCTGTATCTCTAACCCTTGGCACAATCCTATCTGGTTTAGGTCCAGGGCTTTCAACTTTAAATATTTGAAACCCTCCTACCCCTAAAGTAGGTAAAATGGCAATAGTAAACACCAATATACCCATACCTCCAATCCAATGGGTAAAAGATCTCCAAAATAGTATTCCCATAGGAAGAGCTTCCACATTGTCAACTACCGTAGCTCCCGTAGTGGTAAACCCAGATACGGTTTCAAAAAACGCATCTACCCAAGAGGGGATGCTTCCCGATAAAACAAAAGGCAAAGAGCCAAAAAAGGATGCCAAAATCCATCCAAATGCAACTATAGATAATCCTTCCTTTGCCTTTATTCCTTTTTTGTATTTAAAGCCTTTACTCATGACAAACCCTACAATACCCGTTATCAAAATACTGATTAAAAAATCCCTTTTATCGGGCTGATTATAATTCAATGCTACTAAGAAGGAAGGAATCATAAGTCCTGCTTCTACTATAAGCAAATTCCCTAGTACTTTAATGACTGCCCCATAATTCATTAAATATCCCTCCCCTAGCTGGTCTAATAATCTTCTTGAAAGATGAAGTATCCGATGTTAAAGAAAATACTACAATTCTATCCCTAGGATGGATAATAGTGTCTCCATTTGGAATAATCACTTCTTGTTTATGAACAATTGCTCCAATTATAATACCTTTTGGCAGTCCTAATTTAGATATTGGCTTACCAACTATGGGCAAATCCTCAGTTGCAATTATCTCTGTTACCTCTCCTTGACCTCCTAAAAGCAAGGAAACGGATACAACTTTTCCCCCTCTTATAAACCTTAAAATATCGCTAGCGGTAATGTTGATAGGATTTAAAGCTATATCTATGTCTAATTTATCTATTATATTGATATAGTTTGGTCTACTTATCTTAGCAATAGTCTTATTTACTCCTAGTTGTTTAGCTACTAAAGCCATTAAAAGATTTTGTTCATCATAACCAGTCGCCCCTATAAAAGCATCTTGAAGTGCTAAATCTTCCTCCTCTAAAAGATTTATATCCGTTCCATCACCGTGGATAATTAAAGTATGTTTAAGCCTTTCTGATAGATATTCACATCTACTTTTATCCTTTTCTACTATGGTTACGCTTACATTTGATGATTCTAGTCTCTGAGCAAGATAATATCCAATTTTACCTCCACCTAAAATCATGGCTTTTTTAGTACGCTTCTTATCCATATTGACTTTAAGCCTTTCACCTAATCGGTTTATATTTCTACCCTTACCTATAACATGGATTACATCATCCCTCATTAAACTTGTAGAACCATTAGGAATTATTAAATCTCCTTCTCTAGATATAGCTGTAATAAGTAATCCTTCTAAGCATTCTAAATCCATAATCCTCTTTCCTACAAAACCGTCTATATCCCCTATATGAAAATCCACCATTGAAACCTTTCCCTTTGCAAAATCATCTGAATAAAAGTTATAGCTCTTTAATAGATATCTTTCTATTTCAATTGCAGTCGTTAAATCAGGATTTATAATATGATCAATTCCCATTTCATTTTTCACAAAATCCAATTGTTCCGTAAACTCTGGATTTCTAATCCTTGCTATGGTTCTTTTGCACTTTAATTTCTTTGCTAAAGAGCATATTAAAGTATTGGTCTCATCACTATTTGTTGCTGCTACAAGTAAATCATAGGTCTGAATATCCAGCTCTTTTAAAGTTCCAATCTGTATACCATTAGCGGCTACAGTTAGTACATCTAAGTGATCGTTTATCCTCTCTAAAGTCTTAAGGTTAGTATCTATCAGTGTCACCTCGATATCCTCGTTGTCCATTAATTCTGCTAGCTTGTATCCTAGTTTACCAGCGCCAACAATCATTACTTTCATCATTACTCACTCCTAATCAACTGATATATAAAATCATTATAGCAGGTTTTAAACAGATTAAATAGATTAAAAAATATCCATTTTATAATAGCTTAACAAAGGTCGTAAATATAATACATTTTATCAATAGTTATTGACAAATACTGTTTACATATGTAAACTATATAATAAGATTTACACTTGTAAACAATAATTTGTATGGAGGTGTATTAAGTGAAAAATATTCCAAGTATATCTGAATCCGAATTAGAAATCATGAAACTCCTATGGAAAACCAGCCCCCTATCTGCTAATGAAATCACATCCCTACTAGGGGATAAGGTAAGCTGGTCTAACCAAACCATTAAAACCTTTATCAATAGGCTTCTTAACAAACAAGCCATAAGGTTTGAAAAGTCAGGAAGAAGTTATCTTTACTATCCTTTGATTTCTTATAATGAATATGTAAAGAAAGAAAACAAATTTTTTCTTGAAAAAGTCTACGATGGAGCTTTGGGTATGCTTTTTTCAAAATTTCTAGAGGAAGAAAAGCTATCAGATAAAGAGATTCAAAATCTGCAAAAGATTTTAGAACAGAAGAAAAAGGAGTAATCAATATGAATATATTGGAGAAAGCTTTTCTACGGATTTTATATTCTTCATTGACGTCTATAATTATTGTACTGATCGTTCTTTTGATTAAAAACATTTTTAAAAATAAACTTAGTCCTAGATTTATTCATGCCCTATGGTTTCTAGTATTGATTAGACTTTTAATGCCCTTTGTGCCAGAAAGTAATTTAAGCTTATTCAATCTCTTCCCTCAAAAAACTATAAATCCAGCATCATATATTTCCTTCAACTCTAAATATCCAACTTGTGAGATAGATGAAGGTAAAGATGAGCTTAACTTACGATTAAAGTATAAAGAAGAAAATGATATAAATACAAGTAAACTTTCAGAAGAAAATCCTTCACGACCTAATAAGCAAAGATTATTTCTGAAAGAAGAAGGCTATCTAATTGGTATATGCTCATATATATGGCTAATAGGTATTTTATCTATGTGCATATTTATTTGCATTGCTGCTTTGAGATTCAACAAGGAAAGCAATTCTTTTGTTGAAATCAGCAATTCAAATATTATTAGGATTTTGAATGTATGTAAAGAAAAGCTAAGTTTAAATAAAAAGATTTTAGTTTACTCTGACAGTACCTTTGAAGCCCCCTTTATATATGGATTTTTAAATCCTAAAATTTATATTCCTAAGAACATTTTAAACACAGTAAATGACCAGCAACTACTACATATATCCTTACATGAAATGGCTCATTATAAGAGGAAGGACTTATTTTACAACTTACTGGGAATCATAGCTACCATTATTCATTGGTTTAATCCCATAGTATGGCTCATAATGAAGGAGATGAAAGCCGATAGAGAAGCAGCATGTGATAATCATGTACTTGAAATTCTTGGAGAAAATGAATCTATCCCATATGGGATGACCATTATAAAGCTTTCTCAAATCATTTCAAATCATAATCATAAAAAAATACTTTCTACAAGCTTCTACGAAAACAAAAATCAAATTGAAAGGAGAATTTCAATGATAAAGATGTTTAAAAAAGGCTCATATAAAATATCCATCATATCGGTGGTACTCTTTATAGTGCTTGGAGCTACTACCTTAACAAATGCAACAAGCTTTAAAGATAAAAACAAAAAATTTGAATTAGATGCTCCTACTAAGCGATTTAATAGTTTAGATAGGGCTATAGATTTTGTAGATTTTGAATTTAAGGTACCCGACTATATCCCTACAGGCTATAATTTTTTTCATATAAATCTTGATGAGAACAATGTAATATATATAGACTTTGAAAAATATGAAAATAATCATACCTCTAACTTTTCTTTCCTAGTTTCTCAAGATGATATTATAAAATATTTAAAAGAGCAGAGCAATGTAGCTTATGAGGATATAGAATCCTCTGTAAAGTTTAATACAAAACCAATGAGTTTATCCAACATAGAGGGTACTAATGTGGTAATTGAACAGACTTTTGAGTGGACAGAAGATGATCTTAAAGAACTTGAAAAAAGTAATACAAAAGACATTAAGAATGTCCCCATCAGTGAAACTGTCAATAAATACTTTGCATGGGAAGATGAAGGTATATGGTATGCTCTTCATTATTATTTTAGAACTACTACTTTAGAAGAAGAATACCATCTCGATAAACTTCCTAAAAAAGATGATGTAATCAAAATTATAACATCTTTAAAGCATACGGAAGATATACAGAATGACAATTATATAGCTAGAAAATCTGTTCAAGACCATCTGTGCATATATGATGAAAGGGACTTAAAAGAAGCTGAAAAGATTATTGGATTTATACCTAAATTTCCATTAAATCTACCTGAAAATTTTGTTCCTACTTCTTCTAGGACATATCATTCCATATATGAGAGAGAAAAGGATTCTAGTACTTCAATTACCACTACCTTTCATTTAAAGGATAGTGACAACCCTATACCTAAAATAGAATTTATTCAAACAAAAAATACATTTTATTATGATAACTTAGTAGAACAAGAACCTTCAGTAATCTCGAAGACAATAGATGGCACTAAATTTTATACATATGAAAAAGAATCTAAAGATGGATTAGAAGAGGCAACCAAAAAGCAATGTTATGTTTGGAAACAAGAGGATATTATATATACTGCTGAATTTATTGGGAATATAGAAAACAAGGAGAAAATAGTTAAATCACTTGTAGATGAGCCTATGTTTTAAGTTAAAGGCTGTTTCAAAATAAAATTTTGAAACAGCCTCTTTTACTCCCATAGACTACAACTAAGTATATTCAATTTTCTATAATACAACTTTTACTATAGATAATTTCTATTGGATTTATCCATATTTCTATGTTACTCTATCTATGTCATTTATTTGAATTTAATGAAGAAAGGAGAGATTTTAATGGATAAAATAATCAAAAAGCTACCCATACCCATTGTAGCCTTAATGTTGGCTTTGGCTGCTGCTGGTAACTTGGTATTATCTTATGGTAATATATATAGAAATATCTTTGGTATATTATCAGCAATCATCTTATTTTTAGTATTGATAAAATTTATTAAATATCCTAAAGAAGTAGCCAAGAACTTAGATAATCCTGTAGTTGCTAGTGTTTTTCCCGCTTTCTCTATGGGAATTATGCTAATAGCTACTTATATCAAGTCCTTCGCTCCATCTTTGGCATTTGGCATATGGATTATAGGACTTATTCTCCATGCTATATTGATTGTCTGGTTTACAAAGAAATATGTATTTAGCTTGAATATTAAAAGTGTATTTCCAAGTTGGTTTATCGTTTATGTAGGAATAGTAGTAGGATCCGTAACAGCTCCAGCTTTTGATAAAGCAAATATAGGACAATTTCTATTTTGGTTTGGATTCGTAGCCTATTTAGTACTATTGCCAATAGTTCTCAATAGAGTTTTTAAAGTCAAAGAGATACCAGAACCAGCACTACCTACAATTGTAATATTTTCTGCACCTGCTAGCCTTTGCTTAGCAGGATATATGAATTCATTTCAAGATAAAAATATGTTTATAATTTGGTTATTAGTAGCTTTATCTCAGTTAACCTTATTATGTGTATTATTTAAATTGCCTAAATTTTTAAAACTACCATTTTACCCAAGTTATTCAGCATTTACTTTCCCATTAGTCATCAGTGCAATTTCAATTAAATTGACTAATGGGTTCCTAGTAAATGCAGGAAAACCAATAGCCTTACTAAAATATGTTGTAAAATTCGAAGAGCTTATAGGGGTTATAATGGTACTTTATGTACTATTTAGATATATAAAATTTCTATTTGCCAAAACAGAAACCGTTAAATAGTAAAACTATCCACTAAAAAACACTACCAGCTGAAGCTGGTAGTGTTTTTTAATCTACTTTAACTTGTCCATCTTCTATTAATTTTTCAGCAACCCATTCTGCTACCTTTCCAGTAATCTCTATGCAGTGTTTTCTTCTTTCAGGACTTTGGAAGTTGTCTCCTGCCCATTGTCTAGTAATAACCCTACAACAAGTTGAGCCATATTCTTTTTTAATAAAGTCATGTAATTCTGCTGCCATTGGGAACATCTTCTCATTCATGGATTCTCCATGGGCTCTGCCATATACCATGCCAAGAGCCATTTGTCCTCCACTTACTGCTCCACATAAACATCCTGACTTTCCCATACCAATTGGAAATCCAGAAGCCATTTTCACAACATCATCTTCATAAGGTTTCCCTAATAAATTATTTATAGTATGTGCTACTGATTCTGAACAAAAAAATTCTCCTCTTTCAAAATATCCCTCAGCCTCTTTTTTAACTGCTTCTACTAACTGTTCTTTTGTCATATGTTTCCCCCCTTAACTTTATTCATATTAATTTTATGATAACCCCTTCATTAAGACAAATTAATAATATCTATGCTCTGATTCTCAGCATAGATATTATTAATTAATTCTCTATTTTCAAGCTACCATATTAAACTATCTTACATTACTAAATTCTATTTCTACTTTTATTTCCTTGCCATTTCTAACAATATCCAACTTAGCTTTATCTCCCTTTTCATATTTATAAAGAGCCTTCTTTAAATTATTCATATTTACAATCTCTTTGCCATCAATCTTCGTTATTACATCTCCATTTTGTAACCCTGCTTTACTTGCAGGGGAATTTGAAGATACCTCAAGTACGATTACTCCATTATCAGGTTTTAAATCTACTCCTAATTGTCTTTCATACAATTCCAAATCTACCCCTGTTATTCCAATGAATACCGTCTTATATGTTCCTTCTTTAACTACTTGATTGATTATTGGTTTTGCCATATTTATAGGTATAGAAAATCCTAAGCCTTCAGCCGTTTTTATTTTAGCTGTATTTATGCCTACTACTTCACCTTTACTGTTTAATAAGGGTCCTCCACTATTTCCAGGATTAATAGAGGCATCCGTTTGAATTAAATCCTCTATAATAGTACTCTCATCTACTCTAATGGTTCTATGGAGTCCACTGATAATTCCTGAAGTTACAGTTCTTTGGAATTCCAGTCCTAATGGATTACCTATAGCTATGGCGGTTTCGCCTACCTCCAAACTATCAGAATCTCCTAATGTAGCTACTGGTAAATTAGTTTCTTCTACCTTTACCATAGCTAAATCCAAAGTCGTATCACACCATAACACTTTACCAGGTTTTTTGTCTCCATTTTCAAATAATACAGTTATCTCTTTAGCATTCCCATCTCCAACAACATGGGAATTTGTAAGTATATATCCATTGCTATTTACTATTACTCCAGAGCCTACTCCATCTACTTCCTGTTCCATAAACCCATATCTTTGAACCTCTACTGTAGTAATACCTACTACACTACTCATTGCCTTTTTAGCAGCTAAAGATATACTAGAACTATTATCATCTTTTACATTATAATTCTTTTGAGTAGGGTAGGATTCTTCCGTACTAGATTTATATGCATTTCCTCCATATACAAATCTTGATCCAATATATGAGGACATTAAGCCTCCAATAAGGGAAGCTATTAAAGCTACAACAAAGTAGGATAGAAATCTTTTTCTTTTTGGTTTCTTATCTTCAGATTTTTCATCATCTATAGCCGAAGCATTTCCTACAAATTTATCTTCGTACTTATCCTCATATGAATCATAGTATATATTATCATTATCCACATTTTCTACATCTTTTCTTTCATCATCCATATTATTACCTCCTTATATTATCTATTTTATATTAATAGCATAATAAATAATTGTAAAAAGAATACGGATGGAATATGTTTTTGTTATGAAATTTATCATAGTTTTTTTTCACAATTTCCCATAATTATTTGATATGGATACCTTAATTTTGTTCCATACTATAATAATGAAATACTATATATCATTTGTTATAATATATTTATACTGACTTATATTGTAAAGGAGGATTTTTATGCCTTTTAAGATTTATTTAGTAGAAGATGATAAAAATTTAAATCTCGTTTTAACTTCCTATTTAGAAAAGGAAGGTTGGCAAATTTCTTCTTTCCTAACAGGAGAAGATGCGAAAGAAGCAATTAGCACTCCTCCTGATTTGTGGATACTAGACATTATGCTTCCAGATATAGACGGATACCAACTTTTACAGCAAATAAAGTTGACATCTCCAAATATTCCAGTAATCTTTATATCTGCAAGAGATGCGGATATAGATAGAGTTTTAGGTTTAGAACTAGGCAGCGATGATTATCTATCTAAACCTTTTCTTCCTAGGGAATTAGTCATTAGAACTCGAAACCTATTGGATCGCATATATGGTGATAGCTCTTTAGATTTAAACATTCCACCTTATAATATAGATGAAAAGAGTAGAACAGTTAAGTTAAAAGAAAAGTTGATTGATTTAACATCTAAGGAGTTTGACCTCTTGATCTATTTTGTAAAAAATCAAGGAATGGCACTTTCTAGGGAACAGATACTCTCAAAAATTTGGGGAACTGATTACTTTGGAACGGATAGAGTAGTAGACGACTTAGTAAGGAGATTGCGAAAAAAGATGCCCGAACTAAATATTGAAACCCTCTATGGATACGGTTATAGGATGATAAAATCATGAAGATGAAAAATTTACCTTTATCCATTCAAATTTGGATAGTATTTGCCACAATTACCCTATGTATCTCCATATTATTATCCATAATACTTCCATTGACTTTAAGGGATTTCTTTACTAAGGAGATTTATGCTACCATTGAAAGTGCCCAAGGGTTAATGTTTAATCGTTTTGATAGTCAAACCTTTAACAGTATCTTTGAATCAGAACTTTTAAAGAATCCACGACAGGCATTGGAGAATATTCGTACCGTCAATCACTTTATAGTTTATGACGACAGTGAAATAATCATATCATCATCTCTTCCCATGAAGTTTTTGAATGAGGTAAAAAAGGAAACAAGATTGCAAAAAAATAATAGTCAAAGATATAGAGGGCAAATAGGTGATGAAAAGATATTTTACGTTATAACCAAAGGTAAAGCATTAAATCAAGATGTCTCTTTAGTCTCTTATATGTGGGATTCATATAGGGAAGATTTAGTCCAAACTCTGTTTAAAAAACTTGCACTAATTATGACTATAGTATTCTTACTAAGCTGGATACCTGCTATTGGACTATCTAAATACCTATCCAGTCCGCTAGTAAATTTAGAAAAGCGAGTTGAAAAGCTTGCAAACAATGAATGGAATGAACCTGTTGAATTACATCGAAAAGATGAAATAGGAAGATTAGGGGAGTCCATAGAGCAGCTTAGAAATCAGCTAATCTATCAAGATGAAATGCAGCAGTCATTTTTACAGCATGTATCCCATGAATTGAAAACCCCTGTTATGGTTATTCGCAGCTATACACAGGCCATTAGAGATGGCATATATCCAAAAGGTGACTTGGATTGCTCTATACAGGTTATAGATGAAGAAGCAAAGAGATTAGAAAAGCGGGTACGCAATTTATTATATATGACCAAACTAGACTATCTATCTAATCACGAAATCTCCAAAGAGGTCTTTTCCATAGATAACTTTATTAAGGATGTAGTGGAAAGACTCTCTTGGAATAGACCTGAACTCGATTGGCATTTGAACTTATCTCATATAAGTATCAATGGAGATATGGAGCAGTGGAGAGTAGTCTTAGAGAACTTATTGGATAATCAAATACGTTATGCAAATAGTCAAATTCGTATAACCTTATGTGAACAGGAAAATAATTCAGTCCTTCTCACCATTTGGAATGATGGACCGAATATTGAACCAGAAATCATAGATTCTCTTTTTAATAAATTTAATAAAGGATATAAGGGAGAATTTGGTCTTGGATTAGCTATTGTCTATAGGATTATATCCTTACACGATGCTAAAATCTGGGCTAAAAATGAAGAAAAAGGGGTATCCTTCCTCATAGAAATACCCATTTAAAAACCCAGTGGATTTTCCACTGGGTTAATCTATGGATTTTAAAGACTCTACCATATCTACTTTTTTAAGTTTAAAATACATTACAAAGTTCACCAACACTGCAAATATTATAGTAAGAATAGCTGAATACACATAGCTTACAGCCCTTATCTCCCTTCCAAACATGATAAACTCTATTTCAGTTGTGAAAATTATGAACCTATGGAGAAATACTCCCAAAACAAGCCCTAAAATTGTACCCATTATGGTAAGGATCATATTCTCCCTATAGACATATCTGGAAACTTCCCCATCATAAAAGCCTAGGACCTTAATTGTAGCAATCTCTCTAATCCTCTCACTTATATTTATATTGGTTAGATTATACAATACTACAAAAGCTAAAGCTCCTGCTGAAAATATGAGAACCATGATTACATAGTTTAAACTGCCTATCATATCTTTAAAACTTTTACTTATACCTGTAATGAAACTTATAGAAGATATTCCTTGATTTTTTAATAAATCCTTGGAGAGATTATCTTCAAATACCTTATCCGTACCGATGGTCTTTACCAATAGTTTCTGGAATTCTACCCTTTGTCCAAAAACATTCTCGTACATCTTTGGAGACATATAGATATAATGATTTGCATAATTCTCTGTAACCCCTGTAATCTTTACATTTAATCTATTGCCATCTTCATCTTTTATATATATTTCATCTCCAATTTCTGCATTTAAAAGTTTTGCTATCTTCTCCGTCAATATTATTCCATCTTCATACAGGGACATCTTTTCTCCTGTCATTCGATTTCTTAAAACAATAAAATCTTGAATCCTATTTGGATTTTCAAATACTATTAGGTTGGCGTTTTTTTCTATATCTCCCTTTCCTATATCCATGGCCTGCTCTTTAATTAAAGTATAATCCTTTATCCTTGAATCTTCCTTTAGTGAATCCAAAAATTCCAGCCTTTTCCCTTCCTTCATACTATTCTTTAATTCTATGACCATTTGGTATCTATATATTTCATCAAATTGTTTAATGGCTATAGACATTATAGAATCCTTCAGACCAAAACCAGTTAAAAGTAAAGCAGTACATCCGCTTATGCCGATTATAGTCATGAATAGACGTCTTTTATATCTAAATAGATTTCTTGCAGTAACCTTCTGTGAAAACTTCAATTTGGACCAAATAAAATTTATTCGTTCTAAAAAAATCCTCTGTCCTGGTTTAGGAGCTTTAGGTCTTAAAAGGAAAGCTGGTGTTTCTATTAATTCATTGTAACAAGCTATCCAAGCTGCCATGGTTGTAGCTATAACAGCTACCAATGTAGAGGCAACGGCATAATAAGTGTTGAACTCCGTTATAACAGGAGGCATTATATACATTATCCTATAGGCATTGAATATTACCGTTGGAAAAGCTTTAAACCCTACTAATAGTCCTATTATACTACCACTTAAACTAGCCATAGCTGCATAAATTAAATACTTTGACGCAATAGAGATATTCCTATATCCCATAGCTTTTAGACTTCCTATATAGGTTCTCTGCTCATCCACCATTCTAGTCATAGTGGTTAAACAAACCAATACGGATATAACAAAGAAAAATACGGGAAATACCTTTGCTACAGCATCTATTCTATCAGCTGCCATCTCATAGTCGATAAAGTCTCTAGTTTGGTTTCTTTTTATTACATACCATTTAGGCTTTTCAATCTCCTTTAACTCCTTTTCCCCTTTGGCTATCTCATCTCTAGCCTCTTGGATTTTCTCATCAGATTCCTTCTTAGCCTTTAAATATTCTTTATATCCTTCTTCATATTCTTTTTTAGATGAATCTAGCTCTCTATGCCCTTTAGCAAACTCCCCTAGAGCTTTGGTTTTAGAGTCCTCTAATCTTTTCTTTTCCTCTTCTAACTTCACCTTGCCTTCATCTATGGTCCTCTTCGCTGCATTTAATTTCTGCTCTCCTGAGATAAGCTCTTGTTTCTTCTTTTCTAATTCCATTCTAGATGAGGAAATTTGCTTTTTAGTCTCTTCGATTTTCTTTTCACTAACTTCAATCATAGCCGATGTCTTAGCTTTTTCTTCTGGGTCTTGTATACTATCTAAACTCAATTTAAGTTGATTTAACTCAATTACTTGTTTTTCTATTTCCTTTTCGACATTAATTATTTTCGTCTCTGCTTCTTTTAACTCCTCATTCCCTTTATCTTTCATCTCGTTAAATGAATTAAGGTTTTTATAGTATTCAACTTCTCCTTTTTTTAATTTGTCCTCTTCTTCTCTTAACCTTTCTCTTGCTCTATTAGTAGTTCTGTAAAATTCATCTTCTCTATTAGCTAATTCTATTTCCCCTTCTTGTATTTGGTTCTTTGCATTGACCAACTTCTGTTCTGCTTCTTTTAGTTCTTTTTCCTGTTTCTCTTCTCCATCTTTTAATTCCTTTCTACCTTCTTCTAATTTTTCATTAGCTTCATCTACTATTTCTTGATATCGAGATTCTTTCCTAACTTCTCCTATGCCTTCTAAATCCTTTTGAATAGGAGTTAATATATTATCATATTCATCATCATAGGTTAAAACATCTCTAGCTTCTTTCACCGTTATATATATGTCTGTATAGACGGGTAATGAAAAATCCTCTTCAGGAATCATAATAAAACTATCTATTTTACCATTGCCAATAGTACTGGTACCTCTTTCAAAAGAAATATAAGAGGGACTTTCTACTAAACCTACTATAGTGTACTCATCCGTCTTTAAACTTTTTGAAATATCCTCATCAGTCCCTGAGAAAAACTTAATGGTAGAACCTAATGGCAGAGATTCCGTTGTCATACTTCCACTTTCCACTAAACATTCCCCAGGCTTTTCTGGATATCTCCCTTTTACTAATCTTACTCGATTTATATAGGATTCATCCTTAGTTCCAACCTTATCCATAGGTAGAGATATTAATTTCACTACTTTACTATTGTCCTTCTCCTTTATTATGGCATCTATAGAGTAGCTAGGAGATATTCCTTGGATTCCTTCTACCTTTTTTATCTCCTCTAAATCCTTTTCGTTAAACCCCATAGTGGATATAAGCCACAAATCCATCAACCGATAATCATCAAAATATTTATCTGCTGTAACCTTCATATCTGGAGCTGTAGCCTTTATTCCAGCAAAAAAACCTACTCCTAAAGCCACTATGGCAAATATGGATAAAAACCTTCCTAGAGTATTTGAAATTTCCCTAAATGTATCTTTCAATAAGGAACTTTTCATATTACCACTCTATCCTTTCTATAGGAAGAGAATTTTTATTTATTCCTTCTGACTCAACTCTGCCATTTTTTATCTTTATCACCTTATCAGCCATAGGCGCAATGGCTAAGTTGTGTGTAACCACCACTACGGTCATATTATTATTTCTACTGGTGTCCTGCAACAGTTTCAATACTGATTTTCCAGTATTGTAATCCAATGCTCCTGTAGGTTCATCACATAACAGTAATTTAGGATTTTTAGCAAGAGCTCTAGCTATGGCTATCCTCTGTTGTTCTCCTCCTGATAATTGACTAGGAAAATTATCTCTCCTATTTTCAAGACCTACTTGTTCCAATACCATTTCTGGTTTAAAAGGGTCTTTACATATTTCTGTAGCTAGTTCTATATTTTCTAATGCAGTTAGATTTTGAACTAGATTATAAAATTGAAACACAAAGCCTATATCATGTCTTCTATAAGTAGTTAACTCCCTTGATGAATATTCACTTATTTCGTTATTGTCGACAATTAGTTCGCCACTAGTTGGAGAATCCATTCCCCCTAAGATATTTAGGACAGTGCTTTTTCCTGCACCACTTGGTCCTACTACTACCACAAACTCCCCCTTATCTATGGAGAAGGATATATTATCTAAAGCCTTTATCTCAACTTCACCCATCTTATAAACTTTATTGATATTATTTACTTCAATAAATCTTTCCACTATCTGCATCCTCTCTTACAAAATTTATAATCTTATTATATTGTATATTATTTTAAAAATCTTTTCTATAATACTACAAGTTAGTAGTCATAATATTTTCTACTAAAACAACTCAACTAATTTAAAACATAAAACCCTTTGCTCTTCATTAGAGCAAAGGGTCGATTTTTTAAGCTTCCATAAACATCTTTATATCATCTTCAACATTTGAAATAGTTCCAATGCCAAAGTTTTCTACTAATACATTGGCTACATTTGGTGAAAGAAATGCAGGTAGTGTTGGTCCTAAGTGGATATTCTTTACCCCTAAATGTAGTAATGCTAACAATACTATTACAGCTTTTTGTTCATACCAAGCTATATTGTATACGATTGGCAATTCATTTATATCGTTTAATTCAAATATTTCCTTTAGTTTAAGAGCTATAAGTGCTAAGGAATAGGAGTCATTACATTGACCTGCATCTAATACCCTTGGGATCCCATTGATATCACCTAAGTTTAACTTGTTGTATTTATATTTAGCACATCCTGCAGTCAATATAACCGTATCCTTTGGAAGAGCTTTTGCAAATTCCGTGTAGTAATTCCTACTCTTCATTCTACCATCACAGCCTGCCATTACAAAGAATTTTTTAATGGCTCCTGTTTTAACTGCTTCTACTACTTTATCAGCTAAAGCAAATACCTGTGCATGGGCAAATCCTCCAACAATACTTCCCCTTTCTATTTCAGTTGGCGCTGGCAACCTCTTAGCATGCTCTATTATCCCTGAAAAATCCTTATGCCCTCCATTTACTCTATCTGGAATATGTTTAAAGCCTGGATATCCCGATGAACCCGTAGTGTACACTCTATCCTTATAGACTTCATTTGGAGGAATTATACAGTTTGTCGTAAATAGTATAGGACCATTGAATTTTTTAAATTCTTCTCTTTGTTTCCACCAAGCATTCCCATAATTTCCTACAAAGTGGTCATATTTCTTAAACGATGGATAATAATGGGCTGGCAGCATTTCACCATGGGTATAAACATCTACTCCAGTTCCTTTAGTCTGCTCAAGTAATTCTTCCAAATCCTTTAAATCATGACCTGAAACGAGTATAGCTGGGTTATTTCCTGCTCCTATATTTACTTCAGTAATTTCTGGATTTCCATAAGTTGATGTATTTGCTTCATCAAGTAATGCCATTGTCTTTACCCCAAATTTACCAGTTTCTAAGGTTAGTGCAATTAAATCATCTACGGTTAAACTATCATCTAAAGTAGCAGCTAAAGCTCTTCTGATGAATTTACCTATTTGTATGTCATAATATCCTAAATTATCTGCGTGTTCTGCATAAGCTGCCATACCTTTAACCCCATATGTTATTAATTCTCTTAATGACCTAATATCTTCATCTTCTGTGGATAGAACTCCTACTTCTTTACTATCCCCTTTAAAAGTAATTTCACCATTTGAATTAATTGTAAATATAGCAGTATCTTTTAATTCTCCTAGATCTACTCCCTTTTTAATTAAAACTTCTTTTAACTCATCTCTCATCTTAAGTGCTTCTTTTATCTTTTGAAGGAACCTTTCATTATCAAAGTTTACATTTGTTATTGTCATAAACAATCCTTCTATTATAAATCTATCTAATTTAGGCTCCTCATATCCTATTTCATCTGCTTTTAACCCTAATACTGAAATTCCCTTTAGAGCATATATCATTAAGTCCTGTAAATTAGCTAAATCTGCTGTTTTGCCACATACCCCTACTTTTGTGCAGCCTTTTCCTCCAGCTGTTTCCTGACATTGATAACAAAACATACCCATCTTTCAAACCCCCTAAGTTTTTATCGTTGAGTATATTTTAATAGATAATCCCTATAATTTCGGTAACATATGTTACAATATTGAATTTTTTATTATATTAAAGAATAAATTTTCCACTTTAAGTATTACATTGATTTAAGAATTAGGCTGTGTTAATATTTAAGTATATTAAACCAACAAAAGAAAGGTGGACTGAATTTATTATGTTAAGGGAAAAAAATATATCTCTATTGTTAGCTGTTCTAATGCTATTATCATTCGCTGTACCTATTTCAACAGAAGCAGCTGGAAATAAAAAGTGGTTTGATGAGGCTGTTAGTTTTGTGATAGATGAAAAACTTATGTCTGAAGAACCAGAAGGTTTTAAACCATATGATGAAGTGAATATGGAAGATGCATTATTAGCGGTACACAGCTTAATTGGAAAACCTGAAGTAGAATTTGAAACAAACTTTACGAATATTGCAGAAGAAAAATATGAAGACTCCATAAGATGGGCTGAAAGTAATGGACTTATAGAAGCTTCTCAAGATAAACTATTTAAATTTGATGAAAAAGTTTCTAGAGAAGAAGTATCCCAGCTATTAGCTAAGGTCATTGAAATCAAAGGATTCATGCCAACTAAAGATGATAGCTTAATAAAGAGAACTCAAGATTATGATGATATTCAACCTGAATATTTGGAGAGTATGAGTATTTGCTATAATTTAGGATTAATTAAAGGTCGTCTAAATAATAAATTATGTCCTAATGATAAAATGCTTAGAGCAGAACTAGCTCAAACACTTGAAAATATTTCTAATCTAGCCAATATAGATGGAAAAACTATATCCATAAGTAAATATGGAAATATTACAACGGATATTAGTGTTGAAAGCTTTAAAAATATGGGATTTGAACCCGGTGATATTATAACCGTAAAAGTTGGGGATAAATTGATTAATATGCCATATGGTGATACATACAGTAATGTTGATAACAAAAAAGAAGTAATTGTACCTGATAAGGAACCTGAAAATATAGTTGTAGCAATCAATATGGGTAACTTCGCTGAAACCTATAATGTTACAGAGGGTACAGAAGTCAACTTTAAAATTGCAGAAAAAGCAGGTTATCTAGAAGATTATAAGATTAGAAACATAGATAAACTTCGTACAAATGATAGAGATGATTATTCATCAGATTCTGTTTTTGCAAACTTCCGTCCAGTAGTTATGGGAAATATCCAAGAAGGAATTCTTTACAGAAGTAGCTCCCCTGTAAATCCAATGTTAGGTCGTGCTGCATACTCAGATAAACTAGCTGAAGAGGCAGGGATTAAAACTGTAATAAACTTAGCAGATTCAAAGGAAGAATTAGAAGAATATTTCTCAAAAGAGGATTTTGAATCAAACTACTACAAGAGTTTATATGATAACGGTCAAGTAGTATATCTTAACTTAGGAGTAGACTTCTCAGCTGATGATTTTAATACAAAGCTTAAAGATGGTCTTGAGTTTATAATTGGAAAAGAAGGACCATTCCTAGTTCATTGTAATGAAGGAAAGGATAGGGCTGGATTTGTAAGTGCATTATTTGAAGCACTGTCAGGAGCAAGTGCTGAAGAGATAAAAGAAGATTATATGGTATCATATATGAACTACTATCATGTTGAAAAGGATAGCGAACAATATGAAAGAATTGCCAATAGCAATATCATGACTTCCTTAAAGATGATTGCAGGAGTTGACACTATAGAAGAATTAAATGATATAGACCTTCAAAAAGCTACTGAAAAATATCTTATTGAAAAGGTTGGATTGACTCCTGAACAAGTAAAGTCAATTCAAAACCTATTATCCCAAGAGATAGAAGCCAAAAAAGCTGCTTAAATAATATTCTCCCAATATGATTAAATCATATTGGGAGTTTTTTATATCCTATTTTTCGATACAAGCTCTACTACATCCGTCGCCACATTTTCTATAAACTTTTTATCATGTTCCACCATTATCATCGTAGGAGCACATTTCAATATCATATTTTCCAACTGAATTCGAGATATGATATCGATATAATTAAGAGGTTCATCCCAAATATAGATATGGGCTTCTTCACAGATGGATTTTGCCACTAAAACCTTCTTCTTCTGACCGTTGCTATAACTATCCATTGGTTTATCAAATTGTTCTCTGCTAAATCCAAGTTTTCTCAATATGGTTAAAAATTGAGTCTTATCTAAATTATTATCATCTATATATTGAAATAAACTTCCTTTCAAATGGTCAAACCTCTGAGGAACATAGGAAATTATAAGATTATTACCCTTATAGATTTTGCCAGTATACTCGATACCTTCCCCTATTAAAAGTTTAATAATGCTACTTTTACCGCTGCCATTGATACCCGAGAGAACTAAACATTCTCCTTGATTTAAGGTAAAATTTACAGGTTCAAATATCTCCTTTTTATCATAAGATATGACTAAATCTTGAGCTTCTATAATAGGCTGGGAATGATGGCATAGAGAATGGATCTTGAGCTCTTCTATTGGTTCAATATTCTTTAAAAGCTTTTCCTTCTCTTCTATATTTCTTTGGTATCTCTTCTCAATAGATTTAGAACGCTTCATCATCTTTGCAGCCATATGACCAATATATCCTCGGTCTGTAGGACCATATCCTATTTTAGTTTCCTCCACTCTATCAGACCAAATAGCCTTCTCTCTTGCTGATTCCTTAAGCCTTCTAATTTCCTTTCTAAGCTTCTGATTCTCTTCCAATTCAAATTGGTCTTCTAAATGCTTATTATGCTGCCAAGTATCATAATTTCCTTTCTGTAGTACAATTTTATTCTTTTCAATGGACAAAACATGATCTATGATATGATTGAGAAAATCTCTATCATGGGATACCACTATAAATCCATATTTTTGGTTCAAATACTCTGCTAATAACCCTCTGCCATAAGTATCTAAATGATTGGTTGGTTCATCGATTAAAAGAAAATCCTCTTCTGCAATGAACATAGTTGCCAATAATATCTTAGTCTGCTCTCCACCACTAAGGGTAGAAAATTTACGATATAATACATCTTCACTTACCTGTAGAAGATTTAGTTCTCTTTCCAATTTCCAAAGAGGAAACTCTCCCTTAACATCTTTAATTACATCTATGGTAATCTTATCTTTATCCTCAATTTTATAAGGAAAATATTCAAAAGGAATAGAAGAATAAATACTACCTTCATACTTATATTTTCCCATCAATAGATTTAAAAAAGTTGTCTTTCCATAACCATTTCTTCCAATAAAGCCTAATTTCCAATCCGTATCTAATTGTAAATTCACATCTTCAAATATAGGGGTTATACTTCCTAAATGACAAAATGTAAGATTCTTAATATCAATAATAGACATAATTATCTCTCCTTTCAAATATACTATTTAATTTAGCCAAACCATTGAACTCACCTCCATAAAAAAATGCTGAGAGAATCTCTCAGCAAAAAAAGGTATAAAAAAAGATGATAAAATCATCTTCAAATGCCAATGTTATATTCGAAAAAGATTTCTTGCTAAAAGACACAACAAAATAGACCATTCATTATGGACGCTATAATGTGCATGTAAAAATTTATTACTTAGCAAGAAATAAAATCATCGATACACCCTCTCTCATATGTTAACTATAATTATACTAAATTTAACATATAAAGTCAATCCTCCTTAGTTTCCTAATATCTTCATCTTTCGTGGATAAAACTCCTACTTCTTTACTATCTCCTTTAAAGATAATTTCACCATTTAAATTAACTGTAAATATAGCAGTATCCTTTAATTCTCCTGAATCTACTCCTTTTTCAATTAAAGTTTCCTTTAACTTATCTCTTATCTTAAGTGCCTCTCTTATCTTTTGAAAGAACCTTTCCTTATCAAAGTTTGCATTCGTTATGGTCATGAACAATCCTTCTATTATAAATCTATCTAATTTAGGCTCCTCATATCCTATTTCATCTGCTTTTAAACCCAATACCGAAATCCCCTTCAAAGCATATATCATTAAGTCCTGTAAGTTAGCTAAATCCCCACCTTTACCACATACCCCTACTTTTGTACAGCCTTTTCCTCCAGCCGTTTCTTGACATTGATAACAAAACATACCCATATTTCAAACCCCCTAAATTTTTATCGTTGAGTATATTTTAATAGATAATCTCCATGATTTTGGTAACATATGTTACAATGTTAAATTTTTTATCGTATAAAGAATACATTTTTCACTTTAAGCATCACAAGGAAAAGATAGAACTGGATTTGTAAGTGCATTATTCGAAGCAAAGTGTTAAAGAGATAAAGAAGGTAAATTTAGAAGTTGAAAAAGCTACTTAAATAATATATGAAGATACAAAAGCTAAACTATCAATAAATCGAGTAATCATCACAACTATATTAAGAATATGTATGAATAATATAGTCTTATTTTCATCTTAAAACTCAAAACTTGGTCTAAATCTTATAGCTTCAGTAGTCTATTTAATAAAAATCAAAGCCTATAGAGTAGTAGTTGTCATCAGAAAATCTTTTGAGTTTTTTACCATTATTATAAAGAGATTATCATCATTGGCAATATATCTATTTTTATTAGGAAAGGAGTCAGCCATTTTTGAAAATAAAATGCTAAAAAAATAAATTTAGTTTTTAAAACTCAACCTTTATCAAGTTTATTAATAAAAGTTTATGTGTCTAACTTGAACTTAAATATTCTCTTATTTTTATCTCTTCTATTTTTTTATCTTCTATTTTTAAAAATACATCATACATATCTAAATTTTCAATACCTAATTTATGTGTAACAACTATAGCTGTAAGTGATTCATCTTTTAAAATAGCTTCTAATACTTTTTTAGAACTTTCTGTATCCAATTTTGAGTTTATTTCATCAAAAATCATAATAGGTTTATTAGCTATCTGTGATCTAGCAATAGCAACTTTTTGCTTCTCTCCTCCTGATAATTTTTTTGCATTATATGTAAATAAATCATAATTCATACTTAGCTGATTTAATTCATACATATTAATTATATTCATTAGATTCTGTTCTTTAAATTTATTATTAAAGCAAATGTTTTTTGCTATAGTATCGTCATATATATGAAAATCCTGATTAACTACCGAAAATAAATTTTTGAAAGAATCAGATGATAAGTCTTTAACATTAATTCCATCTATTAATATTTCTCCTTCATAATTATGATAGTATGAAAGTATAAGTTTTAAAAATGTACTTTTCCCCGATCCATTGTTCCCTATAATAGCATACTTTTTCCCAGCTTCTATACATAAGTTAATTGATCGGAAAATTTCTTTATTTGCATATGAAAAAGATAATCCCTTTATTTGTATCATATTATCAAAACTATATTTAGCCATTTTTTTTGCATCAAAATCATTCTCATATTTAATAAAATTAATAAGAGATTCTTTTATTTTTTTATTTGCTTTCATTTCATTAATTATTTCAGCAAATCCCAGTAATGGATTAATCATATTTGCTAGTAATTGTGCAATAGCTATTAGTTCTCCTATTTTAAAGTTCTTGTATATTACCTGAAGAGAACATACGATTATTATCACTATAATTAGACCTTGTCCTAAAAGTAAATTACAAGTTTGTAGATTTAGAAACTTTATATTATATATTTTTATAGATTTTAATAACTTTTTATTTGATTCATCAAACCTGCCATAGACATAATTTTTATTATCATAATTTCTACTTATATCAATCCCTTGGAACAAATCCATTACTGTAGTAGAAAACTCACTCAGCTCATTAACTACTTGACTTTTATATTGGGTTATATTTTTGGAAAATGTATTTCCTATTAATAAATATATAAATCCCAAAATTATTGCAATAACCAGTATTTTATAATCAATAGTTATTATAGATATAATAGAAAGAATTAATAATGTTATCCCATATGTAATATTAAAAATTGAATTTGCATAACTTTCATTTATTCCATCACTTAAAGTTGTAAGTTGTTGTAGATAATATTCATTATCATATTTATTAAAGTCTATAAAATTTCTATTCATTATAGAAACAAATAAATCTTTTTTGAAATTTACCATTACCCTACATATAAATTTCTCACAAATATAATTTGTTATATGACCTACTATTATGCATAATAAAAAATATATCATAGCAAAGAGTATACTAACTTTCAATTTTTCTATATCTGACTCTACAGCAGAATTAACAATATTTGCTAAAATAAAAGCTATTATTACACTTAATGCAGCATTTATTATGGTGAATATTAAACTGAAAAATAGAAGTCCTTTATATTTAAAAATATACCTTTTCATAATTAACGAAACTCCATGCTTTTAAATTTTTTAAAGTTAATAACATAAACAAATATATTATATATAGAAAAAATAATTAAAGAGATCAGTATATATTTCCAAAAATCATCAATTGTATTTATTTCTATGCTTCTATAGCCTATTGGTATTAAATAAGATATCGTTTCAACTAGCGGAGCTATCTTTAAAAACATATATAATAATGTTGTTAAGAATATTGAAACACCTGAAGGATATCTTAATGCAAAAAAAATTCCTATGTTAATATAAAATATAATTCCTAATACTACTTGAATAATCTCATACAATTGAGATAATATGTCTTCCTTAATTGTAAAAAATGTTCCACTTGCAAATTCCATCTTATTGATTATTAAATAGTAACTTAATATAGATATAAGTATATATAAAATTAAATAAATCAAATATAACCCATAAGTAGCCAAATACTTTTGATTTAGAGTCTTTCTTCTATTTGTATCTTTATACATATAAATTTGTTTTTTATCAATCTCGGAATAAAAAGTAAGTGAAGCGCTGTAAACCATAATTAAAACAGGCAAAAAAACCAAATCTTGAATTATAATCATCAAGTAAAGGAAGTCAAACGCTCCCATTTTTGCATTTGCTTCAATTGAAAATACATCTGGGAAAATAACATTTAATACTGATAGCATTAATGCCCACAATGATAAAGCTAACATTATCATGGAATCTTTTCTTTTAAGTATTTTCTTTAACTCTAGCATTTAATCACCCCAAAAGAATTTTTCTAAATTAGATTTACTAGTCTCTATCTCAATAATTTTATAATCACTTGTTAGAGCCGTAATTAAATCATTAAGTCTATCCCCCTGATAGTCAGTTATAACTTTATTCCCTTCAATACGAATATCACCATTTATATTACCAACATAATTTCTATCTAAGGTAATATTGATTTGTCTATTATAATTTGGAGTCCCATCATATACTATTTTAGACTTATTTAACACTAGGATCCTATCTGCAATACTAGATAATTCATATAGTTGATGACTCGAAATTATTGCACTTATTCTTTTCTCTTTCACTCTATATTTTAAATTATTCATGAAACGCTGTATCCCGTTGGGATCTAAACCAACAAATGGTTCATCTAAAATCAATATTTCAGGTTCTCCTAGCATAGCAATAGCCAGACTTAATCTTTGTTTCATTCCAAAAGAAAATGAACTAGGTTTTTCATATTTATGTTTTTTTAATTCAACTAGTTCTAAAACCTCATCTATTTGAGAAATATAATTCTCATTATTATTTACCTTTAAATAAAAAACCATATTTTCGTATGCAGTTAAATATGGGAAAAAAACAGGTTCTAAATGTATACCTACATTTCTTAAAAGACTATAATTTTCAAATATATCTTTATCTTTAATATAAATTTTACCTTCATCTGGATTTAAAAATTTACAAAGTAGTTTTAGCAATGTAGACTTGCCCTCTCCATTTTTCCCAATTAATCCAACGATTTCTCCTTGTTGTATGTTAAAGGAAATATTGTTTAACACATAAGGTACGTCGTCATTATATCTCTTCTTTATATTTTCCACCTTTAGCATTTTTCCCACCTCTGATTTTCTTAATTATATACAATAATGCAAAGTATAATAAAAATATATAAATAATTTGTGAAAATGAAAACAAATTATCATTTATTTTTATATGAATATTGCCTGTATTAACCATATTACTTTTCATAAATGCCTCAAATTTCCCAGTCCTCACTATAAATAAAGAACTTACTGCATAGGTAACTGTACTTAATATTGGAAGTAAAACTAGATTCAAGTTCTCATACTTTTCTTTTTTAGTCAAACAGTATAAATATAAAATTCCATTATATATTCCAGGCAAGATATAACAGTTTAAGAAAAAAGTAATTATATTTATATTTGGCATTAACATATATAAAGCAAGATAGGTTATGATATTGAATATAAAAGCAGTTATTATCAATTTTTATACCCCCAGTGTAATAATTACGTCATACAACCAGTGAAATAGTATTGCACTTTTTAAATTAATCTTGTTTCTAATTACAAACAATAGCAATCCAAAAGGAAATCTCACAAGTATATTTATGAGAAAATTATCATTTATATGTAATATTATTGCAAATACAAATGAAACTAGAAACATTGCACTAATGACATGATGCTTATTTCTTTCATCATCTTTTAATAAATATTGATAATATATCTCTCGAAACAATATTTCTTCAGATATTGCAATAACCATAAAATGCAAAGATGTCTCAAAATCTAACCAAATTAGGGATCCTAAAATAGCTACAATTATCCAAGTAATTAAGTTCACTACTTTTTCACTAAACCTTAATTTTTTATATATGAACTTTTTAAAACAAATGTATGGAATTATACAAAGACTAAATAGTATAGACAGCTCACCCATAAAAAAGCTAAAATTGTCATCAATATAAACTATACTACTTAATAAAATAAATAAGCTTAGTAAAAAGCCTACTAGGACAGTTGTTAAGATCATGACAATTAAATAATTTAAATTTCTTTCAATAAATTTTTCTATATCATTTATATAATTTCTCATATTTCCTCCTGGTTTTAGAATTCAGTCTATACACTTTTTTTGGTGTATAGACTGAATCTTGTGATAATTATAGTGACCATTTCTTGCCACTATAGCCTGCACTAACAACTAAAATATTAATGCAACCTAGTAGAGATTTCTTTTTTCCTAGAAATAACATATTATCACCTCCTACATTTTTGATTATTAAAAAAAGTTAATTGCCAGGAATTTCAGATATCAATTTATCATAATACAATTTATACATAAAACAATAAGGATCTTTTGCTTGTAAAGATTTATAATAATATGCCCTTGATCTACATCCAGCACCACAAAAGAATTTAAATTGACATTTGTCACATTCTTCATCAGCAACAAAGGTATTTTCAATAAAATGCTCTAAATTTTCCCATGCAAATTCTGAATCTACCAATAAATTTCCCAAAACTATATCTGGAAGCATATGACAAGGGTTTAAATTACCATAAGAATCAATACTTATAGTAGTTCTACCTCCTTCACATATATCACGACAATAAATATTATCATGCGATAATATTCCTTCTATCGTGTTGGACATTTCTCTAAATGAAGATTCCACTACTTTTTGTAATCCTTCATCAGTTAAAATAAATTCATTATCTACCCTATTAGGTTTCCTAGTAGGATAAAATATGCTAAAAGATATGGGCAATTCGTATTCTTTGCTTATTTCAAAATAAGTAGCTATCTTGTCCACATTTTTTTCATGTATTGTGATTATTCCACTAACAGATACCCCTATGGACTTACACTTTTCTATATTATAAAGAATATTTGCATAATTAAGTTTCCTTCCTAATTCATTGACATCTTTTTTAAAATCATCTATAGATAAGGATAAAACATCCAAGTGTTTAAGTATATTTTCACCTAATCTTTTACTACCATTGCTTATTAAAATATTAGTGAAACAAAATTCTTCTTTTGCCATTTTAAGTATACTAGAAATGTCTTTCCTCAATGTCGGTTCTCCTCCAGAATATATAATTTGGACTACTTTGTGTTTTTTAAGTTCTTGAAAAATTGTTTTTATATCCTGAATATTCATATCTTTAAAATTATCTCTATTGCCTAAATCAGAGTAACACCCTATACAATTGAGATTACAACGATCTGTAATATGAAAATATGCTTGCCTCTCATATGTAATGTTCTCAAAAAATCCCATTTCTTCTAGTTTAGCTACATATTCATTTATTTCATCAACTTTCTTGAATCCTTTTAAATAATTATCTAACTTATTATAAATTTCAAAATCAATTGCAACAACAGCTCCATTCGCAATATTCATTATAAAATAAAGGCTATTATTTTTAACAAGTTTAATGTTTTTCTTTATGTCAACGGACCTAGCTATATTAATATTATTTTTCTTCCCTTTATAACTTATATCAAATTCCACTTTAATATACCTCCCAAATATTTTATTATCGGATTAACCTCTTATTATGAAACAATATCCATTTTAATATAATAATCAAAAACTGATTGCCGTCTATTAAATTTGCTGTGTAATACTTGTTTAAACTATTTACTCTTAATAGAGTCTTATATCAACAATGTCTTATTCAGTTTATAGGAAATAATATAGATATTTATATTAGATGTATAAACATCATTTACTTTTAAGATTTATTATCTAGAATTATAAAGCTTTCTTCAAATATTTTCAATAAATTTAGGCAAACAATACTCTAATTAAGATGAACGACATATTTTTAAAAAATATGCCGTTCATCGCTATAAATATACCATTTATCTATTTAGTGTCAATATACTTTAAATTTAACCTGATGTGCTAGTAAATCTTGAACTAGATAAATTTACCAATTATTTTTTTAAAAAAGAATATCCCCTAAGAAAATGGTTTGGATATATTATCCAAATATGAATTCTTTAATGTGTCCTAGATTTATGTTATTACCTAGTATTTGATTGATGCTGTAACAGAGGTTATAGGCTAAAATCTTTGTTCTAAGCCTCGTAATAAGATCTAATAAAGATTTTGTTAAGACCTTATTGATATTTAGTTGCTCAGTTAATTGTGAAAAAGTAGTTTCAATTCGTCTTCTAAGTTTAAAAATGTATTGGCGAAACTATTTATGGTGAGGATTTTTATCATTATCTCTTCTCATAAATATCAGCTGAATTTTTTTCAATCTCTAAATCTGGAGATAAATACTTATTGACATACCCTTTATCACCTAGAATAATTATATTTTGATGGGTTTCTTTTTTAGAAACACAGCATCCATAAGTTGCATAAACCTTAAAAGATTTATGAAAATGTGCTGTACCAGACTTGCATACAGGAATAGGAATGCTATCTACAATTCTAGCCAACTGATCTCAGCATCCTAGAATGTTAGTAAGTTCCTTGCGGATTTCATCAATCACTGCGTGTAAGGCTCTACGAGTTCTGTTGAATCTAATTCTATCACAAAACTTTGGGAATAGATCTCTTAGATTCCTTTTGCAGAACCCTAACCAAACTTTTTCTGAATCAATGGTGAGTAGTTTACCAATGGTACTAATGGTAATTATTTCACTATCACTTAGAATAGCATCCTTGATATTGCGATATTCTTTAATGTATATTGGAGTAATTTCTTGGTAAATGTTATCAATTAGAATATAAACAACTGTAATAAAATCTTTTAAATCTTTAACTTCTTTGGTAAAATATTTATTAGAAAACTCTAGCATATGTTATCCTTCTATCTTAATTTTTTTCGGTATTAATGATAAGTTAACATAATTGCTGAAGTTTTTATATTTGTAATTTTTAACTAACAAAACGAGTTAACTTATTTTACAATATCCTAAGTGTCCTTAGGATATTTATTGCTAAGAATACAATAATAATATATCTCTCAATGAATAATATTCAATTACCATTTCAGCATTTAACTTAATATATGTTGATATTAAAAAATAATTTTTAATATCATCTCCATCAACTTCATAGGAACTTACTATGTTTTCACACATGGTAAGTTTAGTTGGATTATAATATACTACTTTTAACTCCTTAAACTTACCATCGATACTCTGTATGAAAATATTATCAAGCCTCTTTTTATAAAACAATGGACTTAGATAAAAAGCATTTATATAGATATGAACGACATTTTTAATAAAAACTTGTTATACATACCTATTAAAATGTCGTTTATCGATTTAATACTAATATAGTCATTATTTATGATATAATTTTTTAAAAATACATTTAGGAGATTAATATGCTTCTTATTAAGAAACTACATAAATATTTTAAGAATAAATTTAACTTGTCTGAACCCGATAGTATAAAAGTAAAATATTCGTTAGAAATTATTATAGGTGACCTTTCAAAGTTTATTATTTTATTTATTCTATTTTTAATGCTGGGAAAAATAAATGATTTTATTTATTCAACTCTAACTTTATTAACTATTAGGTTATTTACAGGAGGATTACACTTCAGTACATATAAGGGATGTATAATCTTTAGCTCAATTTTCTTTTATACCTCTATTTTTTTAAAAAATTATGTTGTACTTAATAAATTTATACTAATTACATTATTTGCATTTTCTATACTTACTGTTATTACGCTCGCTCCAATCTGTGGAAATTCTAGACCTGATTATTCATATAAAAAAATACGACAATTTAAACTAATAAGTGTAATAACAATATGTATTCATTTCTTAATATACGTTTTTACACATAAAAACCCATATATTATTAATTCTATATGGGTTATAACATTACAGTCTCTACAAATGTTAGTTGGAAAGGGGGTTCAAGTTTATGCAAAAAAAGTCAATCATAAAAAAACCATTTAAATTATTATGTCAATTGCTCATTGCATTAGCACCACTAGCAGCTTCTAATACAGCTTGTTTCTTATTATGGGGTGAACCTGAATGTCCAAACTCTATAAAAAGTTCACTTCCCACTAAATAATATTCTAAAAACTATATAATTATCTTCACCAAATTTTTCATTAAATACTTCTATTTCTTCATTATATCTATTCACAATCTTTTTAATATTACATAAACCATAACCTCTACTAATATTAGATTTAGTGGAGAAACCTTTATTAAACATTTTGGTAATATAATCTAATTCTAGATATGGATGCTTGTTTCTAATTTCTATAATATCCATATCTTTTTCTTTTTTTAATTTCAGTACAACAACGTTATCTACAGCCTCCGTTTCAAATCCATTGTTTATTAAATTACCAACAACTTCTATCAATTCATAATCCTTTAATTGCGACCTAAATCCATAATCTTCTATAATGATTTCAAATTCTACGCCTATTTCCTTAGCTTTTTTTATCTTACTATATAGAAAGCCTGCTAATATTTTATTATCAAGCTTAATTAAGTCTGATAAATCATTACTATATTTTAATTCATCTATATAAGCTTTCATGGAACTCATAAAATCTTCGTAATTTGTATTTGTTAACCCAAGCATATACAATGCTTGGATGTGGTTATCAAATTCATGTTGTTTAGCTCTTAATTTAACCATCAATTCATCAATAACTGGTAAATAATCTTCATAGATTTTCATTTGTTTTTCTTCATGCTCCCTCTTTATTTCTTCTCTTAGCATAATTAGATTAATATATATCATACCTGTAGATAAAATAAAAATACCTATTATATTATTTAATATGCCATCCATATCAATTAGCCAATAAAACCAAACAGAAATCAATATAACAAAAATATTTAATAGCAAATATTTAAATACTCTATTTTTAGCAAATAGATAGTCAAACATTATACTAATCGGTATATATTTGACTATGATGGAAATTAAAATCAATGTAATACTTTGATTAACAAGTCCATTAATAAATGAATATTCTAGGTCACCGCCTAATAATTCAAGCAAAGAAGCCACGATAAATTGAATCAATAATATAATAACAGTACTAAACAAGTACATGTATATAATTTCAATTATTCTCTTCCTATAAAGAATAAAAAACATAGTACATACAAGGAAACCGCTTATTATAACTATATAATATTGAGTTACTAAATACTGCCTAGATAAAGCCATAACAAATGAAAATAATAATAAAGAAAAGATCCACTTAAATTTGTCTACGTTCTTATAACCTATCATCTTTCTTGATACTAAAATATAAGCTATAATATCAAACATAGCCATAATAATTAACCCCATTAATCCCATAAGTTTTTACCTCTTACACAGTCTTTGTATTTTCTACCTAACGGTATAGGCAATTCTACATATCTTAAATAAATATCATCATTGCTCTTATCAATTTTTTCAATATAATCCATATTGATTATATATCCCTTATGACATCGGACAAAATTAGTATTTAACTTGTCCATCAATTGTTTTAAAGTATATGTGCATAACTCTATCTGTTCGTTTATTGTTGCTATAAATATTTTTCTATTTTGAGATTCAATGTAAATAATTTCATCCTGATTTATAAGGTAAGAATATTCTTTCTGATTTAATTTTAGATAGACTTCCTTTTCTACTATCCCATAATTGATTATGGTTTCTAATATAGATTTTATTTTCTCTTCTTTAAAAGGCTTTACTATATAATCATAACAATGTATTTCTTTAAACGCCATAAATTCCCTAGTTGGAATAGCAGTAATAAATACAATAGGAGTTAGTTTATATCTATCTATATCCCTTATTTCTTTAGCTAATTCAAGTCCCGAATAGTCTAGTAACTGAATGTCAAGCATAAACATGTCATAATAATTTTTTTTCGCATAACTTAAGGCTTCTTTAGCATATCCAGTTATAGTAACATTTATTTTACTATCTATTGAACTTATTATAACCTCCAACCCCTTAGCAGTCATCAATTCATCTTCAACAATTAAAATGGCAGCCATCTAAATCCCCTCCCTACTCCTTAATTCCCATATATATACACTACTTATTTTTATTGTATCTAAAATACAGTTAATATTCAACAATATATGAAGACTATAGCTATAATTATCCTTCACTCACAATTTATAGTCGTTTTCATTTCCAATAAATTAGCTACATTTAAATTCACCTCCATAAAAAAATGCTGAGAGAATCTCTCAGCAAAAAAGGTATAAAAAAAGATGATAAAATCATCTTCAAATGCCAATGTTATATTCGAAAAAGATTTCTTGCTAAAAGACACAACAAAATAGACTATCCGTTGTGGACGCTATAATGTGCATGTAAAAATTTATTACTTAGCAAGAAATAAAATCATCGATACACCCTCTCTCATATGTTAACTATAATTATACTAAATTTAACATATAAAGTCAATCTTGAATAATATGAACATTCCAACAACCCTTTCCTACCACTATAAAGATTTAAATTAAGAGGCTGTCAATTGTCAAACCTTCTCTTAAATCATTTCTCATGTTTTGGATTATCCTATCCACCTTTTCCAGTTCTACTAAAACCTCTTTTTCTTCCTTACTGGTTTCCATTACTTTAACTATTCCTCCATTTTTTATGACGATTCGCCTATCTGCTATTAAAGCTAAAGTTGGATCATGGGTTGCCATTAAAACTATTTTATTGCTATTTATCAATAAATTTAATGCTTTTTTCCTATCTATACCTGCATTTTCAATTTCATCTATTAATACTATAGGTGATGAGCTCAATATAGCTGTATCCGCTATCATCAATGCCCTAGACTGTCCACCGCTAAGACTAGTTATCGGTGTATCCAATTTAAACTTCTCTCCCGCCAATTCATTAGCTGATTCTATTATTTTTTTAATAATCTCCTTTTGCTTCTCTACCATTCTACTCTGTGCATGGAGTTCTAAAAACTCATAGACGGTTAAATCCATCACAAAGTTCATATTTTGTGAAAGTTGAGCTACCAGTCTATTGTTTGAAGAAAACCTCCATTTTTTGTCTGGAATTTCTCCGTTTATCAATATAGTTCTTTCAGTTGGTGTATCTCCATGGGCTGCCCATTCTATGTCTGCTAAAAGCCTACTCTTACCAGAACCAGTAGGTCCTACTATGGATATGATTTCTGATCTATTTATAGTTATCTTTTCAAACCCTTCTCTAATTCCTGATTTGTCCCTTCCTGCTAATATGGTTAAAGACTCTATTCTCTTATCTTCCTTAATCCCTAAAAATTCTATCATTTGATCAATATATTCTACTAGGTTCTTTGCTAATCTTTCAATATCAATAGCCCATTCTTCTACTTCCTCTTCTGTAAAGTGGTTTAAATACTTCTCAAATGTCATATCTTCATAACCATGAATATCCAACTTGTTATCATCAAAGTAATCCGTAACGAAAGGGTATTTTCCTTTTAACTCCTTTATTGTAATTCCACTCAATATATTATTCATCATCTTCGCCACCTAAGTTCATCTTTCTAACATTTCCCATCTGATATGCCTCTCCTATCCTTGTTTCCCCTAGACAATAAGAACATAATGCGGAAGGCATAGGAAATCTTAGCTCTTTTCCTTTCACCGTTTTTAAATCCTCATTTTCACCATATATTAAAGTACTCAACTCAAAAGCTCCCTGTCCTGTTAAACCATTTATGTGCATAGTAATTGCCCTTGGATTCACAGAATTCACTTTAGATGTAAATACTTCCCTCTCCGCTTGGGATACTATATCCCCTTTGGTGATAACAACGATATCCGCTGATTTAAGCATAGGTCCTATCTTTTTAGGAGTATTTATTCCCGATAGATTATCTATAACACAAATAGATTTAATATCCCTTATATAAGGAGAACATCTATTACATAGTCCAGCAGATTCCGTAATCAATAAGTCTAAGTTTTTATCTATACCCCATTCTACCACTTCTGAAATATTGGATACAAAATAATGGTCTGGACAAAGGGAACCTGATAGCCCTTTCTTTACAGGTACTCCTGCTTTTTCATATAAAATATCATCATCTGTATATAGACAGTCAAATTTGACTACACCTACAGTAATATCCCTCTGCTTTAAAGCTTCTATTACCTTCAAAATAATTGAGGTCTTCCCCGATGAAGGAGGACCTGAAAATGTAGCTAAATTCATATTAACCCTCCTAAATAGAATTATGAAATATCTTCTCACATCTCTTAATTAATCTTCCTATATCATTTTCCTGAATATAATCCCAGCCTAACCACATATATCTTTGCCCTTTTGGTATCATGTTATCTACCTCTGGATTGGTACTTGGAAATTTACCGTTGTGGGAAAGTATTTCTCCTACTTCCTTTGATGAGAACAGTTCTACAAAGGGCTTTAGTTTATCCTTTTTAGACCTCTTTGAAAGTAAAAATATGGGACTAATAATGGCTCCATCTTGTGGCCACACCGCTATCATGGGACCGTCTTTTTTAATCATCTTGGTAAAGAAATATGGCATAATAGTTATTGCTGGTCTTTCCACTGCTCTATGGGATTTTACCATCTCAGAAGGATGCATACCCTTTAACATGGATTTTCTTAATTTTATAATTCCCTCTTCTCCATATCGTTTATATATGTTTAATAATATGGCATTGAACAAATCAAAGTCCCCAATAGGCAAGCTCACAGAATTTTCAAATTCCCTTTTAAAAATATCCTCCCAACTTCTAGGCATTTCCCTTCCCTTTAGTTCCTCAATATTTACAAGAAATACTGCTGGTACTGCTCCAATTATTGAATATTCCCTATTCGGGTCTATTAAACTCATATATTCGGTATCAAAATCTTCATTTAATCTATCAAAATCCATCATATCTTCAAATATGCCTTTGGATTTATATTTACCCATTAGTTTATCATCAAAGAATAAATCAAATCCTGCCGATATGAATATATCGGATAAATCCTCCTCAGACTTGGCTTTCTCTATATCCTTCTTTATCCAATCAACTCCCCCAGAAGCCGATTTAAGTTCATAATCAACGATTAAATCTAGTTTACTTCCTTCTTCCTTCATCCATTTATTAAATGCTTCCATTAGAGGTACTCTTACAGGACAAGGAAGTATCCCATCAATCCTTATATCTGCCTCTTGAATTTCTGTCTGAGATATTAGCGTTTCATCTATTGATTTTCTATTTTGCTCTATTACCTCTATAAGTTTTTGAGTAAATGTCTTTATATCAAGCTTTTTACTCTTAAGCACCATTTCCAAGGAAATTATCTTTCCCATTGATTTTCTCATATCCTCATCAGCAAACTTATTAAATCCATTAGCCACAAATACATCTATAGTTTCTGGGTATTTTTTGGTTATATCGTAGACCCTATCTTTTATATCAAAATACCTACACATATTAATCCTCCTAGATCTTTTTAAATCCTTATTTTTATATAAGATTATAATCCTAACTATAAAAAAAGTCGGTAACATTAGTTACCAACTTTTAAATTATTTATTTTTTCATCTGTACGATTTTAAGAAACCTCCGAATTATTAAATTGACTGTTATAGAGTTCCCAATAGAAACCATGATTTTTAAGAAGTTCTTCATGATTTCCCTGCTCTATAATATCCCCATCTTTCATTACAAGGATTAGGTCTGCATCCCTTATAGTTGATAATCTATGGGCAATTATAAAAGTAGTTCTTCCTTCCATTAGATTTTTCATTGCCTTTTGTATTAAGACTTCTGTTCTCGTATCCACAGAAGATGTAGCTTCATCGAGTATCAGTATCTTAGGATCCGAAAGTATTGCCCTTGCAATAGTAAGAAGCTGTTTTTGACCTTGGGAAATATTATCGGCTTCTTCGTTTATGATCATATTATATCCATCGGGTAGGGTTTGTATAAACCTGTGGGCATAAGCAGCATCTGCCGCCTTCATTACCTCCTCGTCTGTGGCATCTAATCTTCCATACCTTATATTTTCCATTATGGTACCAGAGAAAAGCCATGTTTCTTGGAGTACCATTCCAAAATTATCTCTTAAATCTTCTCTTGTAAGATCCCTTATATCGTGACCGTCGATAAGTATCCTACCTTCATCTAAATCATAAAATCTCATAAGAAGTTTTACTATGGTGGTTTTCCCTGCTCCTGTAGGTCCAACTATAGCAACTTTTTGACCTGGTTTTATATCTCCAGAAAAATTCTTTATTATGGTCTTATCCTCATCATATCCAAATTTAATATTTTCAAAAGTAACCCTTCCTTTTACTTCTTCAAGTTTCACAGGCGTTTTATTCTCTTCAGTCTCTTCCTCTTCTCCTAAGAACTCAAACACCCTTTCAGCCGCAGCAATTGTAGATTGCAGTACATTACCAATTTGAGCTACCTGAACTATAGGATGATTAAAACTTCTTATATATTGAATAAAGGAAAGAATGTCTCCTACTTCTATAGTCTTTCTAATAGAAAGCCACCCACCTAAAATTGAAACTGCCACATAGCCTAAGTTACCTATAAAATTCATAATAGGAGGCATCAGACCTGATAAGAATTGAGCTTTCCAAGCGGAGTCATATAATTTTGTATTAATTGCCCTAAATTTATTTACTGCCTCTTCTTCAGCATTGAATGCTTTCATTATATTATGTCCACCATATACTTCTTCTATATGTCCATTAACTTGACCGAGGGACTCCTGCTGTGTCTTAAAATACCTTTGTGATCTCTTTACTACAATCATAACGAAGGACATGGATATAGGTAATGTTAAAAGAGCAACAACAGTCATTTGCCATGATATAGATACCATCATAATTAAAATACCTACTACAGTAGTAACCGAAGTTATTATTTGGCTCATACTCTGATTTAGTGATTGTCCTACTGTATCCACATCATTTGTAACCCTCGATAGGACATCTCCATGAGTAACGGAATCAAAATATTTAAGGGGTAGTCTATTTATCTTCTGGGAAATTTCTCTTCTTAAATTATAGGATACCTTCTGCGCTACTCCTGCCACTATAAAACCTTGTATAAAGGAAAATAGTGCAGATAGTAGATAAAGCCCTATTAAAATCGATATTATATGTCCTATATACCCAAAATCTATTCCTCCGCCTTCCACTCCAGATATTTTAGATAGTAATCCTTCAAATATGGAAGTAGTTGCTTTACCCAATATCTTTGGTCCTATTATTGAAAAAATGGTACTTCCAACGGCAAATATTATGACTATAATAAGTTTTAATCTATAGGGTTTTAGATAATTTAAAAGCTTAGAAAAAGTTCCTTTAAAATCTTTGGGCTTCTCAAAATTACCTCCCATCCCCCCCATAGGACCTGGACCCCTTTTTGGTCCTTGATTTCTTGTATTGTTTTCACTCATATTGCTAGTTCCTCCTCCGATAACTGTGATAAAGCAATTTGTTTATATACAGTGCATTTATCTAAAAGTTCCTTGTGAGTACCCATACCTACTATTCTTCCTTGATCTAAAACTACAATATTTTCTGCATCCATTATTGTATTGATTCTCTGTGCTACTATTAACATCGTACTATCTTTTATTCCTTCTTTAATTGCCTTTCTCAAAGCTGCATCTGTCTTAAAATCAAGGGCTGAGAAGCTATCATCAAATATGAATACCTCTGGTCTTTTAGCCAACGCTCTAGCTATAGACAATCTTTGTTTTTGACCTCCTGATACGTTAGAGCCTCCTTGAGCTATTTCATATGATATTCCTTTCTCTTCATTATCTATAAACTCCTTAGCTTGAGCTATTTCTATTGCCTTTAGAACATCTTCATCGCCAATTTCAAAGTTTTTACCATATTTTAGATTGCTCTCTATAGTTCCTGTAAATAGTATGCTTTTTTGAGGAACATATCCGATCCTTTCCCTTAAATCATGGAGTTTAATATCTTTTATATTTATACCATCAAAAAGGATTTCTCCTTCCGTTACATCATAAAACCTTGGAATTAAATTGATTATGGTAGATTTACCGCTTCCTGTACTTCCTATAAAAGCAGTAGTTTCTCCTGGTTTCGCAGTGAAGGATACATCTTTAAGGACATATTCTTCTGCTCCCGGATACTTAAAACTAACGTTTTTAAATTCTATTAATCCCTTAGGCTCATTGAATTCCTTAGGTTTTTCAGGTTCTTTAATGGATATTTCCTCATCCAATACCTCAGCTATCCTTTGAGCAGATACACTAGCTCTTGGTAATATTATCGAAATCATTGAAATCACAAGGAATGACATAATTATCTGCATTGCATATTGCATAAATGCCATCATATCTCCCACTTGTATAGTAGCTTTATCAATTTCATGAGCTCCTACCCATACTATAAGTAAGATAATGCCATTCATAATTATATTCATAGTGGGCATCATCAAACTCATTATTCTTGTTACAAATAAATGTGTATTAGTCAAATCTTTATTGGCTTTATCAAATTTATTTTCCTCAAATTTCTGAGTGTTAAAAGCTCTTATTACTAACATTCCGCTAAGGGATTCCCTCATTACGAGATTAACCTTATCAACTAATCTTTGAATCATCTTAAACTTTGGCATAACAACTATAAAAAGAGTAACAACAACTATAAGAACAGCTACAACTCCTACTGCTACCATCCAAGCCATAGAAACATTTGTATCAAGGGCCCTTATAATTCCTCCCACTCCAAGTATTGGAGCAAAAGCTACCATTCTCAAAAACAATATTACAAACATCTGTATCTGTTGTATATCATTGGTGCTTCTAGTTATTAAAGAAGCCGTTGAAAAATTATCAAACTCTGCATTTGAAAAATCTGTAACCTTAGTAAATACTCTATCCCTTAAATTCCTCCCAAAAGCAGCAGAAATCCTAGCGGATAGAAATCCTACGATTATAGAAGCTACCATGCCTAAAAGAGCTATTAAAAGCATTATTCCTCCAATATATAAAATATAGTTGGATTGAGTCTTCTGTATATTAACTCCTATGGATTCATACTGAGTCTTTATATAGTTTATTGCGGTTTGAGTTATTAAGATATCAGGTAGCTCTTTAAACTTCTCGTCAATTTGATTTTTCATAGCATCAAATTGTTCTTTAGGTAAATTTTCTAACAAGGTAAAAGGATCTACTCCTTCTGGTATATTTCCAAAAATCCCTTTTAGATTACCCTCAGAAGATATGCCTTGGGGCAATCCATTTTCTATACCCATTACGATAACCATAGCTTTCCCCAAAAATGAATTCATGCTGTGAATGTCTTCCTTTGAATCCGTATTTAAAATATATAGACTCTCTTTTTCTAAGGAAGGATATATCTTAGTATATCTTTTATATTCATCTTCCGTTAGACTTTCTCTATCTATTAGCCTATAGCTGTTATCCACTAAGTTTCTTTTACCTTCATTTAAAAACAGCTTTATCTTTTCCATATCTTTAACTTTCATTACCTTAGGTACTGCATTTTCTATTCCATTCTGCTGTATTCCTATGTTTACTATATTTGACATATAATCTGGAAGAGCCAAATCTGCCATAGCCTGTATGAATAATAATGCAACTATGATCAATATTAATACAGTAAACGGTTTAAGTTCCTTTATAAGTTTTAGCATACTTTCCTCCTACTATTGTCTGGATTTTAAATTATTTACTTCTTGAAGATTATCTCTCATCTGCATTAATAATCGTCTAAGAATAACTCTTTCTTCCATTGTAAAATTTTCAAAACATTCATCATTAAGGTTTGTCATAACCTGTTGTGTCTTTTTATATAATTCCCTTCCTTCTTCAGTAATATATACTCTTGATATCCTTTGATCCTCTTCATCTTGTTTTCTCATTACAAGATTTGATCTTTCCATCCTTTTTAACATCACAGTTATAGTGGCTGGCGTCAGATTCAATCTATCTGCTAATTCTTTTTGACTTTGACCATCTTTCTCATTTAAAACAAATAGCATAGGTGGTTGCCCAGGGTAAACCCCTATTTCATCTAAAAGGGTATGAGCTCGACAGTGATGAAGCCTCAATATCTCCCAAAAAATATGGTATAAAGATTCCTTATCTGTAGTATCCACATTTATCCCTCCATTTTACTTAGTCGACTAACAATATATTTTATATTACTATTTCAATATACTATTGTCAATACATATACTATTTTCACTTAATTTATTTATATATTGATTAGTCAACTAATCAATATATTTAGATAAAAATAATCGATAGCATTAGCTACCGATTATAAATCATCTCTTTAATCTTAAGAAACTTCTATATTTATAAACTGACTTTCATATAGATTATAATAATGTCCTCGCTTTTCCAACAATTCTTCATGGCTACCTTTCTCTACTATCTCCCCATGATCTACTACCATTATCACATCTGCATCCTTTATGGTTGATAGTCTATGAGCTATAATAAATGTAGTTCTATTCTCCATCATCTTTACCATTGCTTCTTGGATTTTCAACTCCGTTCTTGTATCTACTGAGCTGGTGGCTTCATCTAATATTAATATAGATGGATTGGCTAAAATAGCCCTAGATATGGCTAGTAATTGTCTTTGCCCTTGGCTTAAATTAGTTCCACCTTCATTTATATAAGTTTCATATTCTTTAGGAAGCTTATTTATGAAATCATCAGCTCTTGCCAAAGTAGCTGCCTTTATTATATCCTCATCATTAGCATTTAAGTTTCCATATTTTATATTTTCCTTAATAGTACCAGAGAAAAGATAAGTATCTTGTAATACCATACCAAATATTCTTCTTAAGCTGTCCTTTTCATAATCCTTAATATTTACATCATCTATTAATATCTCCCCATCATTTACCTCATAAAATCTAGTCAATAGGTTTACAATGGTGGTCTTTCCTGCCCCAGTTGGGCCTACTAAGGCAATATTGGTTCCTGACTCTACTTTAAAGGAAATATTCTTAAGAACGGGTTCCCCATCTTTATATTGAAAGTTTACATTTTTAAATTCTACTTTCCCCTTGACATCATCTATTACTATGGCATCTTCCCTGTCTTTTACCTCCTCCTGTTCATCTAATATCTCAAAAACCCTTTCAGCTCCTGCTATACCCGATTGTAATGTATTAAAGGTATTTGCAAGTTCATTTAATGGCCTTGAAAACTGCTTGGAATAGGATATAAAGCTAGCTATTACCCCTACGGAGATGATGCCCTTAACTGCTAAACTACCTCCAAATATGGCTATTACAGTAAATCCAAAGTTATTTATAACATTCATAAGAGGCATAATAAATCCAGACCAAGTTTGAGCCTTAACGCCTACATCTCTTAATGCACTATTTTGCAATTTAAATTCATCTATCGATTTTTCTTCTTTATTGAAAGCTTTTACCACATTTATTCCCGATATGGATTCTTCAATATGACCATTTAATTTCCCTAGGATTTCCTGTTGGTCTTTAAACAATACTTTGGTCTTTTTGGCTATAAACTTGGTTAAAAAATACACCATAGGTATGGTTATCATACTTGCTATAGTCATTAGTCCACTTAAATATATCATCATAATTAAAGAGCCTAATATATTAACTATTGATACCATAAACTGTATAGTAGATTGAGATATAGTAGTACTTACATTGTCAATATCGTTGGATAATCTACTCATAATCTCCCCATGGGTGTGAGTATCAAAAAACATAATAGGTAAAGATTGAAGCTTTTCAAACAACTTTTCTCTCAATGTATGAACTATTCTTTGTGAAATTCCAGCAATTATATATTCTTGTAAAAAAGCAAGTAAGTTATCTAATATATATACCGATATTAATATGAATACAATAAATTTTAAATTCTCAAAGTTAACAAGAGATATTCCAGGAAATATGGCATCTATGGCTTTACCGATTAGAAAAGGTACGGTTAAACCTAAAAGTCCTGATATCAATATCCATAGGAAGGTTATAATAAGCTGTTTTTTCTCTTCTTTAAAGAAATCCCATAGTCGTCTCAATGTATACCTTACATCTTTTGCTTTTTCAGCAGGCATAATAGCTCCTCTGCCTCCTGAAATACCTTGAGGTCTTCTTCCTCCCTGTCTAGGATCCAAAGTTTTCGACCTCCTTTCCAATCTGTGAATAATATATATCCTTATATACTTGGCAGGTTTTCATCAATTCCTTGTGGACTCCCATACATACTATTTTACCTCTATCTATTACCAGTATTTTATCCGCATCCATAACAGAGGTTATCCTTTGAGCAATTAATATAGTAGTGGTGTTCTTTAAATAGCTTTTAAGCCCTTGTTTTATATTCTTTTCAGTAATCATATCCACTGCTGAAGTACTATCATCTAATATCAATATATACGGTTTTTTTATTAAAGCTCTAGCTATGGATATTCTCTGTTTTTGACCTCCGGATAGATTTACCCCTCCCTGTCCTAAATAGGTGTCGTATCCTTCATTAAATGAAGTAATGAAATCATGAGCTTGTGCTATTTCTGCAACCCTTTGAACTTCTTCATCTGTGGCATTTTCATCTCCCCATTTAATATTATCCTTTATACTTCCAGTAAATAATATGGTCTTCTGAGGAACTACAGCAACTTTTTCTCTTAACTGGTTAAGTTCTAAATCTCTTATATCCACTCCATCAATCTTTACTTTTCCCCCAGTTGGATCATAAAATCTAGGTATCAAGTTAATTAATGAAGACTTTCCAGAGCCTGTAGAACCAATAATAGCCAGTGTCTCCCCAGGTTTTACAGAGAAGTCTATATCTTCTAATACATATCTGCTATTGTTGTGATATTTAAAATATACATTTTCAAATTCTAATTCACCTTTCATATCCTTTAATGATATAGGATCTTCCTTTACGAAAATGGTATCTTCTGTACTAAATACCTCTCCTATTCTCTCTGCTGAGGCTTTTGCTCTGATGAACATATTTAATATCCTAGTCATTATGGTAAGGGAAAAGAGGACTTGGGTAATATAGTTGATAAATGCCATAATCTTGCCAACTTCCATGTTTCCATTATTTACTCGCAATCCTCCAAACCATAAGACTAAAACTATGCCCATATTAACCACCAATGATACTAATGGATTAAATATGACCATTGTTCTCATGCCTTTAAGGGTGATATCCTTTAAATCATCATTTACCCTTTTAAAACGTAATTTTTCGTAATCAAATCTATTGAAGGCCTTTACCACCCTTATTCCCGCTAGATATTCTCTCATAACTCCATTGACTTTATCTAGAGCAACTTGAATCTTAGTGAATATGGGGTAGGAGATTTTAAGATTTAAAAATATGATTATTCCAACTACTGGAATGATTCCAAGGAGTATAACAGCCATTTTAGGATCTAATAAAAAAGCCATTATTACAGCACCTATTCCCAGTATAGGCGCTTTAAAAAATATTCTCATCATTCCATGGGAGAAGTTCTGCATCTGATTTACATCATTAGTTAATCTCGTAATCAGAGAAGCATCCTGAAATTTATCTACATTATCAAAAGAAAATCCTTGTATTTTAATATATAGATCTTCTCGTAGGTCGGCGCCAAAATTTTGAGATACTTTAGAGGAAACTATATTTCTAATGACTGCAAATAAAGCACCTAAGGCAGTCATTAGAAACATTAATCCTCCAAGTTTAAGTACATAGGCCATATTTCCTTCCCTTACACCTTTATCTATTATCTTAGACATAATAGTAGGCTGGATTAAATCTACCATGGTTTCAAAGACTACAAAAGTAAGGGCTATAAAAAACTGTTTTTTATATCTTTTTACATATTTCATTAAATAACTCATATTTATAGTATCCCCTCATTTTATCTTTACTATATTATATTCTTTAGATACCCTAAATACAATCTATAAACTCTACATATTAAATATTATTATATATTCTATATACGCAGGTTACTCTAATAATAAATCCACTATAACTACATTATTAGCTATAGTGGATTTGTTTATTATCTTTTTATAAATTCCCCTTCTTTCATAATAATTTCCATTTTGTCTACATCAATATTGTGAATATCGTAAAGAGGATTGTCTTTAAGAACTAACAAATCTGCAAACTTGCCTTTTTCAAGGGTACCTGTAATATCATCTATTCTAAGCATTTCAGCACCATTTTTAGTAGCAGCTACTATTACCTCCATCTCAGTCAGTCCAGCTTTATTTAGGGCATACATTTCCGTAATAGCATACTTCCCATAAGGAGTTAAACTGCTGCAGAAGGAATCAGAGCCAACTGTGATCCTAATGCCCTTCTTATTGGCATTTTGTAGATTATCGATTATACGGTTTAATTCTTTTTCAGCTGTTGTTTCTCCTGGATATTTATCATGAATTGGTCTATATGGTGGCTCATATACGGTAAACCATTCATAAAAGAACTGTAGAGTTGGACAGAAGGTGATATCCTTCTCCTTCATGATCTCCAAACATTGTTCGTTTAACTCTTGACCATGAATTATTACAGATACTCCAGCTTTACAAGAGTTCAATGCCCCTTCATATCCTTCAGCATGGGACCACACAGGTAATCCCACCATATTAGCTTCATCAACAACTGCTTGAATCTCTTCCATAGTATAGTGTGTATCGGCTTTTGCATCGTGTCTCCATATGCCTCCGCCTGTAGACCAAATTTTAATAGCATCTGGATTTTCACGCAGTCTCTTTCTTACGGCTTTTCTAAGATCCCAAGGTCCATCTACTCTTTCAGCCCAAGGATGGGAAATATTGTTGTATTCTAGGGGCAATCTATGAGAATCCCCATGTCCTGCCGTTCTACAAAATCCAAGACCAGAAGTAACGGTTCTAGGTCCAGGGATTACACCTGCTTCAATCATGTTTCGAATATCTATACCTGAACGAGAAATTTCTCCTACAGATGTAAGTCCATGTTCTAATGCTTCACGAGCTTGAGCTACAGCAACTATTGTCTTTTGAATGACTGGTTCAAGAACCCAATCCGAATCATCATCAGTTAAATTTCCACTAAAATGAAGATGAGTATCAATAAGACCCGGCATAATAGTCTTTCCACTAATATCTATTTGCTCATAGTCTTGCCCAATTTCCATCATTGGTCCAGCATATTGGATTTTCTTATCCTCTACAAGAACCAAAGAATTTTTTACTGCCTCTTTACCAGTACCGTCTATTAATAGTCCTCCTGTAAATGCAATCTTAGTCATTATATCCCCCCATCATTTCTATTTATTTCTCAACTTATATTCTACCTCTTTATGAAAACCTTATCAAGAAATAAACATACACTATTTTAAAACCCAATCAATTTCTAAGGATCGCCTTCATCTTGCTTTCATTCAATATGATTTCTAAAGCATCTATAATAGATCTAGTCACTATATCAGCATAAGCTAATAGTTTTCCCGAAGCACCTTCCCCCTCAATGACAGCTATGGATAAAATGGATTCTTTAAACATGGGTATATCATTGAATCCATTTCCCACACATAGGGTTTTCTCTCCACTGAGTTTCTTTACTATATCTTTCTTTGACTCTCCTGCATTTTCTTTTGGGAAGGTTAAAACTTTTCCTTCTATATCTCTACATTCCTTTTCGACAGTCCCATAAGTATCGGCAGTAAGTATGTATATGTTTGCATATCTACTTAATTGGGATAATAACTCCTTTACCTCCCCTAATATTTTACCATCTACTGCTATAGTTCCATTATAGTCTAATACGATGCTTTGAACTTCTATTTTGTTTCTACCCGGTATCTCGTATGTAAGCATAATACCCCTCCTATTTAAACTTGCCAAGGGGACAAGCACCTTGGCATCCTTGGCAAGTTAGCCGTATATTCCTTCTATATATTCTTTTGTTCTATTATCCTTAGGATTAGTGAATATCTCTTCCGTTTCCCCATATTCTATTATTTCACCATCTAATATAAATGCTGTATAGTCGGATATTCTCTTAGCTTGAGATAGATTATGAGTAACTATTACTATGGTATACTCTTTAGAGAACTTTAAAAGCATATCTTCTATATTGGCAGTATTTTTCACATCTAGTGCAGAACAAGGCTCATCTAACAACAGGATCTCCGGCTCTACAGTAAGAGCTCTCGCTATGCAGAGCCTCTGCTGCTGTCCTCCTGAAAGTTTATTAGCTCCCATATTCATTTCATCATTGATTTCATCAAACAGTCCGACCTTCTTCAGTGTATCTTCCACTATACTATTTAACTTGACCTTATCCTTTGTGCCATAGTATTTAGGAGCATAGGTCAAATTTTTATATATTGAAAATGGAAAAGGTGTAGGTTTTTGAAATACCATGCCTATACTCCTTCGTATTTCATCTTTTTTATAGGACGACATATCTTTATCCTTAAACAATATTTTTCCTGTAAAATTTCCTCCATTTTCCTCAATCATAAGATTTAAAGTCGTAAGTAAGGTAGATTTTCCACAGCCAGATGGTCCTATTATAGCTGTTATTTTGTTCTCTATAATATTCATAGATAAATCTTTTAATACTTTCTTATTCCCATAACTTACAGATAGACCATTTATTTTAAGTATATCCATCTAACTATGCTCCCTTCCTCTTATATTCAAAACCACCGATACGATATTTATTATAAGCAAGATCATTATAAGCACTAAGGCTGTCCCATAGGATCTTTCAAGGGATATCCCTTCCCCTGTTAATATATATAGATGGAAAGGCAATGCCATTACTGGTGAGGATAAGGATTTAGGTATAGGAGCAAATATTACTGCACCAGTTAATATTATTGGGGCTGTAGCCCCCATAGCAAATCCTCCAGCTAAGGTTATTGCAGATATAATATCCTTTTTGCATATGGGTAGTATCAACTTAAGTATGGTATGGGCTTTAGATATTCCAAGGGCATAGGATGAAGCTATAATGTTTTTATCAATTTCTTTTATGGTTTTTTCTACCCTTACCTCAATATATGGAAATATCATAATTCCTAAGGTTATACCTGCTGAAAGTAGGCTTCTTCCCAATCTTAAATATAATACCAATAATGTATATCCAAATAGACCTAATACTATAGATGGAGTTCCTGCCATACATTGAACTATTAAATGTATTATGCTTTCTATTTTCTTAAATCTACAATAAAGCACCGTATATATAGCCGTTGAAATAGCAAGTACAGTTGCAAATATACAGGATATAAGCATAAGAAATAAGCTTCCTATAATAGCAGGGAAAACTCCTCCTTCTGAGCCAATAGGCATCCCTTTTGGATCTTGAAATATAAATTCCCTATTTATAGAACTAATCCCATTTTTAAAGATATAACCAAATATATATATTACCACAGTAACTACCATTAGAGTACTTAATATAATCCATATTTTAAACAATAAGTCTCTTATTTTTTCACCCATTCTTATCAGTCCTTATATCCATTTAAACATTCATCCTTTTCTTAATAAAATACAAAAATGTATTTATTATAAATAACATGAGCATAAGTATAAATCCCGATGCAAAGAGAGAATGATAATGTAAACTTCCCACCTCTGCCATTCCCATCTCAAGAGCAATAAGGGAAGGAATAGTTTGACATTTCCTAAATAGTTTAGGCATTATTGGGGCATTTCCTATGACCATCATAACTGCCATAGTTTCCCCCATTCCTCTACCTAGGGCTAAAACTATACTAGCTAGAATACTCCTTCTACTTTCTGGCAGTACTATTTTTCGAATCATATAGGATTTTGAAACTCCCAAAGCATTAGAATATTGAGCATATTCTCTATATACTTTTTCCATAGATTCTTCACAGGTAGATATAATATATGGAAGCATCATTATAGAAAGGATTATACCACCAGCTAATACAGATTCTCCTGAGGCAAAAGAAAATTTCACTTCAAAAAATTTTACCAATACCAATAGTCCGATGAAGCCATATACTACAGAGGGAATTCCTGCTAGTACATCTACTATTCCCCTTATAACCCTTTTCATATTTTCATCTGTATAGCTTGATAGAACCACAGCAGAACCTACTCCTATAGGTAATGCAATTAAGATACCTATAAAAGATACATAGATGGTACCCAATATTATAGGAAATATTGACAGCTTATCCGGAGAACCTAAAGGATTCCAAGTCTTCCCTGAGATAAATTTAAATATGGAAACCTCTTTAAAAAAGGCAAAACCCTCCTTAAATATGAATATTACTATAAAAGCAAGAAGCAGCATAGAAAATAAAGTTAAAAGCTTCATCATAAATTTGAAAATCTTCTCTCCAATGTTTCTCACAAAATCACCTCAAAAAAATTCAAGGGCAAAAGCCCCTGAATTTAATTAACTGGCACAAAGCCCATCTTTTCAATAATTTCTGATCCTTTTTCTGAAATGACTAAATCCATAAATGCTTGTTGTTCCGGTGTTAATTTACCTTTCTTAACTACTATAAGTGGCCTAGAAATCTTATATGAACGATTTGCTATATTTTCCTTTGTTGGTTCAACTCCATCAACTTTTAGAGGAATAAGTTTCCCTTCATTTTGGTTGACCATTCCAAAAGAAGCATACCCTATAGCATCCTTGTTTTCTATCACCTTAGTCACTAGAGCACCCATAGAAGGAGCTTGTATAGCATCTTCTCTAACTTGGGTATCACCCATTATGCTCTTTTGGAATACTTCATGAGCTCCACCGCCTAAATCTCTTATCACTACGACTATCTCTTTATGTTCAAGACTATTATCTACGTCATCCCAGTATTTATATTCTCCCGAGAATATCTTCTTTATTTCTTCTGTACTTAAATCATCTTTTATTTTATATAATGGATTTTCTGGATTAATGGATATAGTTAATGCATCTATACCAAGGGTAAAGTCCTTCATATCTCCAATCTTTTCTTTTTCTTCATCTTTTATTTCTCTTGCTAGCATACCAAAATCACTAGTTCCTTCTAGAACTGCTTTAACACCAGCACCAGATCCACCTGCTGAAACATATATAGCTATATTTTCTTCAGGGAATTTTGAATCTACTTTATCCCAAGTAGTGTATTCTTCGATAAAATCTGTCGCTATAGCTGACATTACAGGTGCTAAAGTAGATGAACCGTTAAATGTCATTTGAGCTTTAAACTCTTTACTGTCTTCTGCAACTTTTTCGCCTTCTTTTGAAGGGGCTGGCTCCTGCTTATTGCATCCAGTTATAGCTATTGCAAATACTAAAACAATACATAAAAGTAAACTAATTCGTCGTTTCATGAAAATCCTCCTTGATATACTATTATTTATCTTTTAAAGATTATCGCTACATTGTTAATATTATATCTTATTGCTTTGTATTTCCAATAGATATTATCTATAATCAACTACCTATATATAGATATTTTCTATATTAGCCTTCAATTTGAAATAGGGTAAAAAATAGTCTGATTTAATAATCAGACTAACCACCTCCAACTGGTGGAAACAAAGCTACTATATCTCCATCTTTAAGTTTCCTATCAAAAGAACCATCCATTCCATTGAGCAAGGCTATACTTACTTCCTTTTCATCTATATCTAATACTTTTATTATATGAGAAATAGTCCTTCCTTCTTCCAATTCCATGATTTGTTTCTTTTCTCTTCCTTCTCTGAAATAAGCGAATAACCTAACTTCAACTTTAATCAAATATCCCACCTCCTCCTACTGTTAGTATATAGTATAAGAATAGCAATCTACTATGAAATTTTTACAATAACATGGCAGTATCCCCGTCCCCTTATCAAGTTAATAAAAGGCGGCAGGGGATTTCCCCTGTCACCTTTTTACTAAGAGTTTATATATTCTTTATACTCTTCAAGTCCCAATCTTTTTAATGTTTCTTCAGTTGGTATTCCCTTTTCATCCCAACCTCTTACTTCATAATATTCAGGAAGCAATTTATCGAGGTGATGTACATGGCCTTTTGTAGGTCCATTTACTACGGGGTCTTCTACTAATCTCTTTGGAAGTTTGTCATGAGAGCTATCTATACCTTCCCTTAGATTAAATAATTTCTCTAAATTCCAAACTCTCTCTCCTGCTTCCAATAATGTTTCATCATCATATATATCTCCACACACTGCATTGTACATATCTACATAATCAGACAAACCTAATCCAAAGGTACTAAATACACAAAGCCCTATAGAATCTATAACAGCAGTTAAGTCATGGAAAGTCTTAGCATAAGCTGCTTTCCCTTCTAAGGACAGTCTATCTAACTTTTCTGGATAACCTAATATTTCAGGATTTATCATATATCCTTTAATATGGCAGCCGCCTCTGTTGTTTACAGCATAGGTGATCCCATGTCCCTGAACTCCCCTTGGATCATATGCAGGAAGTTCTTGTTTTTTAACGGTCATAGATATTTCTGGAACACCATATGATTCTGCTAACCTATAGGAGCCATTAGCTAATTTATCCCCGAAACCTTCCCTTAATGCTATTTTCTTTGTCCAACCTACTACTGCTTCTGCATCTCCCCACTTTAGACTTAATCCATCTTCCTTTATTTCCTCATCTTTAATATATCCTTTTTCATAAAGCTCCATAGCTGCTGCTATAGTTGCCCCAGTTGAAATAGTGTCTAGTCCATATTCGTTGCAGAGCATATTACATTCATTTATCGCATCGTAATCATAAACATCACAGTCAGCTCCAAAGGACCATACGGTTTCATATTCAGGTCCACCAACAGGTGTACCATCAGCTAATTTAACTATTCTACCACAGGCTATTGGGCATCTAAAGCAAGGATTTTTCCTTACAAGATGTTTTTCAGTCATAGTTTCTCCAGATATTAGATCCGCTTTATCGGTATAGGATTCTTGGAAGTTCCTAACTGGCATTACACCATTTTCATTGATAATATTTACTAAAACAGCACTACCATAGGTTGGCAGCCCACCACCAGCTACTGGATCTTCTCTAAGGATCTTAATTTTCTCTTGAGATACCTTCTTAGTTCTTTCTTCGTCAAATATATTGATTCTATTTGTTCCTTTAACGACTACTGCTTTAAGGTTTTTGTATCCCATAACTGCTCCTACACCACCACGTCCAGCTGCTCTATCTATATCGTTCATTATGGCAGCCATTGGTGACAGCTTTTCTCCTGCTGGTCCTATGCAGAGAACCTTAACCCCTTCTAATTCCTTTTCAATGGCTTCTGTTGTTTCACCAGCAGTCTTTCCCCAAAGATGAAGAGCATCCCTAACCTCCACTTTGTCGTCTTCAATATAAAGGTATACTGGTCTATCAGCCTTTCCTTCAAATATTATAGCATCGTGGCCTGTAGCCTTAAACTTTGCTCCCCACTGTCCACCAGAATTAGCAATAGCTATAGCTCCTGTTAAAGGTGATTTAGTAATAACCATATACCTTCCACTAGTTGGTACAGGTGCTCCCGTCAATGCTCCTGTAGCAATTATCAGCTTGTTTTCCTCACTTAATGGCTCTACATTAGCAGGAACTTCATCCATCATAACTTTTACTCCAAGCCCTCTTGATCCTAAATATTTTTGAGCTACTTCCAAATCCAAAGATTCTACTTTAACGCTTCTATTGGTTAGATTTATCCTTAAAACTTTGCCCATATATCCATCCATAGCGGTAATCCTCCTTTATATTTAAAATCAACTTTCCTTAATATACATATATTAATGCACATTTTATGCCAATAAATAAAAGCCTTGATATCAAGGCTTCTATTTTCAATGTTCTATTATAGGACATTTTATTTTCATTATGACTGTTCCATAGTGGAACTCTGTTCAAATTCAGAACAGTCAATTTTATACTTTTCTATTTTTCTATAGAGGGTATTTCTACCAATACCAAGAGCTTCCGCTGAATGGGTTATATTGCCATAATATTTTCTTAAAACCTTGATTATATGATTTTTTTCTATATATTCCAAGGATAGTTCTTCGTCTTCTAACTCTTCATACTTATTTTTATCCATCTTTAAATTACTAGTTACTACTTTAAACGACATATATTCCATGTTTATCATTAATTCTACGAAATTTTCTAATTCCCTTACATTACCCGGCCATTCATAATTCATTAGTTCCTGCATTTGCTCCTCTCCTATAGGAATTTCTCTTTTATTTAATCTCTTTGATATCTTTTTCATAAAATAATCCATCAATAAAGGAATGTCTTCTTTTCTTTCCCGTAGGGGAGGAAGTTCTATAGGTAAAACATTAAGCCTATAAAATAGATCTTCTCTAAAATTACCTTTTTTAACTTCTTCTCTCAAGTCTTTATTACTAGCTGCTATTATCCTTACATCTACAACCTTCTGATCCGTACCACCAATCCTCGATACAACGCCTTCTTCTATTACCCTCAACAGTCTAGTTTGCATATCATAAGGCATCTCTCCTATTTCATCTAAAAATATAGTACCTCCATGTGCAATCTCAAATTTTCCAGGTTGTCCTCCTTTTTTTGCACCAGTAAAAGCACCTTCTACATAACCAAACAATTCTGATTCTATTAGATTTTTAGGTATAGCACCACTATTAATAGCTACAAAAGGTTCTTCACGCCTATTGCCATAATTGTGTATGGATTGGGCGAATACTTCTTTCCCCGTTCCTGATTCTCCAGTAATGAGTATTGTAGATTTACTATCAGCTATCTTCTTTGAAAACTCTATTATTTTTTTAAACTCCTTACTTTCCCCTATTATCTTGTCAAAGGTATATATGGCTTGTCTTCCCATAATCTTATTTGCAAGCTTTCTTTCCTTTTTAAACTCATTAAATATATAGACTATATCCATTACTTTCCCGTTATTATCAAATAGAGGATATGCAGATAAATTAAATCTCAATTTATTTGTTTTAGCATTTACAAAAACTTCTTCGTCGACAAAATTGTGTTTAGATAATACCCGATTTTTTACAATAGCCCACCCCCTAAAGAGCCTTGCTACCTTCATTCCCTTCATTTCATCAAAACCGTATCCAAACATATTCAATACCTGTTTATTGACAATTTTTATATTACCCTCTAAATCTGAAATAATTATTCCCATTGGTATGAAATTGATAATATCATTAATATATCTATAATGTTCATCGCCAAAGATAAGTTCCTTTTCTATTTTCATAAAATCACCTATCTTTATATTTCCTCCTTTTATAACCCTTGTAAAGATAACCTCTTTAGATAGAGGACATGTTTTTCCTTCCTTGATGAGATTACACTCAGAAAAACAGGATTTACCTATCTCTGAAACTTCTTGGATAGTATCTCCTATGATTATCTTTGAACCTAATCTTAGCATATCTACATTAAGGTTTTTTACCCTTATGTTTTCATGAAATCTTTCAATACAAAGCCCTCTAAAATCTGATGATAAAATTTCCATTCTACCTTCCTCAGTAAATATAGAAACTTGTCTCTTACCACCCTTAGAATGTATGTCCCCTACTAATCCTAAATCTTTTTTAAAATATCCTTCTCCAATTAATTGCCTAGACTTTTCCTTATTATCTTGTAGATATATGGCCGCTACTTCGCCAATTATGATATATCTATCCATATATTAAAGCACCTCAATAGTATCTCCCGATTTTACAACTCCACCTTTTATCACCTTTGTAAATATACCCTCTTTAGGCATAATACATTTCCCTACCTGTTTAGCAATGGCACATCCTGTATGACATTCTTTCCCTATCTGGGTTACTTCTTGAATGGTCTCTCCAATTTTGAGCTTGGTACCTATAGGAAGTTCATATAATATTATACCTTCTGTCGTAATGTTTTCTGCAAACATTCCATGTTCTAGCCCCACTACCCCTAATTCTTCCATCTTTCTAAAGCTTTCAATTCCTAGAAGGCTTACCTGTCTATGCCACTTGCCTGCATGAGCATCCTTTTCCAATCCAAAATCTTCAATGAAAACCCCTTCCCTTATGGGTTTCTTAATTACGCCTTTCTCTTCAGATATATTTATATCTAAGACTTTACCAATTTTATTCATTATAATACCTTCCCCCATTAATTTTCTTTTCTAATATATTCTCCTGATTTACCGCCAGACTTTTTTATTAGTTTAATATCCTCAATTATCATACCCTTATCTACCGCTTTACACATATCATATATAGTTAATGCTGCTACTGAAACAGCTGTTAAGGCTTCCATTTCTACTCCAGTTTTCCCAGTGGTTTTTACTTCTGACTCTATTTCTATGCCGTCTTCTAATATTTTAAATCTAATGTCGGCACCAGCTAAGAATATATTGTGACACATAGGTATTAACTCACTGGTCTTTTTAGCTCCCATTATTCCTCCCACCTGTGCTACTGACAGAACATCTCCTTTTTTAATTAAACCTTCCTTTATCATCTCTACGGTTTCTTCTTTCATTCGTATCTTTCCTCTAGCCACGGCGACTCTTTTCGTATTCTCTTTGTCCCCTACTTCTACCATATGGGCTCTGCCAGCTTCATTAAAGTGTGTAAATTTCATATTTAACCCCCTATTTGATACATTTTCTTCTTAACATACTCTCCTGATTCCAATTTATGAGACTCTGGTTTTTTCATTATAGCATCTATTATTATCTTCTCTATATCTTCACCTTTTATTAAAGCATTTTTTAAGTCTATTTCCTCATTGGAATGAAGACATAATTTCAACTTGCCCCGAGCTGTAAGTCTAACCCTGTTACAATATTCGCAAAATTTACAGGATATTGGGTTTATTATACCTACTTTCCCCTTCCCATTGGGTAATTTATAATAAACTGCGGGTGAAGATATATCTTGTATTTCCGTTCTAATCAGTTCAGGTACCTTATTCAATACTAATTGATTGGATACATAGTATTCAGATTCCAAATCTATAGCTTCACCTATAGGCATTAATTCTATAAATCTAACGTCTACTTCTTCTTTTTCCGTCAATCTAACAAAATCTTCTATTTCATCTTCGTTGAACCCGCCAATTAAGACGGTATTTATCTTAACTGGAGTAAGCCCTACCTTTTTTGCTTCCTCTATACCCTCTAGTACATCCTTAAGCTTATCACCTCTTGTGATATAAGCATACTTTTCTGCCTTTAAGGTATCTAAGGATATATTTACTCTGTTAAGACCTGCTGTCTTTAAATCACCAGCATATTTTTTTAGTAATATGCCATTTGTAGTCATAGCTAAATCCTTTATTCCATCTAAAGACCCCACTTTTTCAACGATATTGACTATCCCCTTTCGTACAAGGGGCTCCCCTCCAGTTAATCGAATCTTATTAACACCTAAATGTACAAAGGCTTTTGCAATTTTTTCTATCTCCTCTATGGATAGAATATCTCCATGTTGAACTTTATATACGCCTTCTTCTGGCATACAATACTTACACCTTAAATTGCACAAATCCGTTACAGATATACGAAGATAATTTATATTTCTTCCATAAGAATCCTTCACATCTAATCACCTTCTTCATTAGTTTATAAAATCTATAACCCAAACTATTGATATTATTTTTATTATATCATACCCTATAAAGCAAAAAGTTAGATTTTAAAATCTAACTTTTTGCTTTATAGGTAACATTATACTCAATATAAATTCTCCCTCATCATATTCATAGTTCAATATTCCATTATATTTTTCCACTACTGACTTTATACTCTTCATACCAAATCCATGGTTTTCCTTATCCTTCTTTGTAGTTTTAAGTTTTCCTTCTTCATCTATTGGATTAAATAACGTGGGATTTGATATCTCTATAAATAGATAATCCTTATATGGATTTATCTTTAGGTTTATATTTCTTTTATGTATATCCTCTATCTTTTCATTTACTTCTATACTATTATCTAAGGCATTTCCTAGAATTGTACACAAATCCAATGGCTTAATATTTATATCTCTTGGAACGTTTACCTTCATATTTATTCCTATATTCTTCTTAGTTCCCTCTGAACTCTTTTGATTTAATATAGCATCTACTGCATCATTTCCAGTTTTAACCCATGTATAAGTTTTAACTACTTCATCTTTTAAACTATCAATATATTCATTAGCCGATTTAAACTTTTCCTCTTTTAATAAATTTTCTAAACAAATAATATGATTCTTAAAATCATGGTGAAGCTTTCTAACCCCTTCATATATCCTTTCCTTTTCTTCCACTTCCTTTTGGAGCATTTCATTTTTTATTTCTACTATTCTATAATTATTTCTCTCCTTATAAAAGCCATTTAATTTCATAAATATATAGTAGGTTATTATAACTATCATCAATGAGCCTAGGCTAATAGCTATCGTTAAATATTGAATATTTATATTTAAGTCGTTTAGAATTAAACCCATTTTGAATACGATCAATAAGTTTAAACCAGATATTAAATATACAAACAATATCCAATACCAATAGTCCATAGGAATATCCGGTTCTCTTTCTCTATAGTTGTTTTTTACCAATCTTAGGATTATAAAAAACAATATTTTAGAAATTTGAGAAAACAGTACCCTTGCCCAAGTTTGATTTACTACAGTATTTTTAATATCTTTACCAATAAAATAGCTTAAGATATTGGCTGTTAGAACATCTGTAAATATTAAGAAAAAATAAAACATAGTAACAAAAAAAAACTTTTCTTTTATATTTCCTTTAAATAATCTTTTAGCTAGAAATAGAAATAGTATATAAATCAAACCAATTCTTAGCATAGAATATATTTTAATTTCCGTAAGTACAAAAATAAGAATAGATAACAATATTATAGATAGATAATAATAACCATTCTGCACTTTCCTATTTCTCTTTAACATCAAATTTAAAAAATCATAGAAAAGAAAAACTTCTATTAAGCATAAAATATATTCATATATAAGCCATATCGTTGATTGAGGCATCCTTATCCTCTCCTTGCTACTTTAATAAAATTTTTCTTTACCTCTTCTATCTTATACCTACTAACAGGTAACTTTTCATCATTATCCAAAGTTATATCCAAGTTACCCACGCTTTTTATATAATTGACATTTACCATACAACTTCTATGTATTAAGATAAACCCCTTAGTCTGAAATATATCTTCAATATCCTTAAATCTTCTAATAGTAGTCTTATATACTTTATCAAAAGTCCTAATACATACAGTTCTATCTATAAATTCAAAATAGAGTATATCGCTGATATATAGAGCTAAATCTCCATTTGAGATTCTAAATATATGCTTTTCATCTTGTAATTTTTCCAAAGAACTTTCTAATGCTTCTTGTAGCTCTAAATCTATACGACTTTTTCTAATAAATCTAAAGGTGTTGTATTTAAAGGTTTCATATACCTTGTCCTCCATACAAGTTAGAAATATCAGTATAGTTTCCTCATCTTTTTTTCTAATGCTATGGGCTACTTCTATACCGTCTATCTTAGGCATGTCTATATCTAGGAAGATAATATCAAAAGGCTTGTCCCCTTTATCATAAGCCTTCAACAAATCCATTCCCTTTGTAAATCTATATGTTTTAAAAGATATATTTTTTATTTTTAAGTTTTCCTCTATTTTATTCTCAATATAATCTAAAAAACGTCTATCATCATCACAAATACCAATATATATCATTGATCTCATCCTTTTTAGATATCTATACTTCCAGATTACCATAAATTGTATATGAGAACAATACAAAAACCTCCCAAGTTGATACTGGAGGTTTTGTACTTAAATTAAATATTATAAATCACAACACCCACACATCCCCATACTTATCTTACTTCTTCACTGGTCTCTTTGGTTCGTATGATAAGAATATAGACTGTTTTCCTTCTGCCATTGTAGCTGTCTTCTTTGATAATTTAGCAATGTTCTCTAATACTTTTATCTTTGTGTTTTTCATTATTTTCCCTCCTTTCTAAAAATCTTTGTTTTAGTATTGAATATGCTATTGAAAATTCTGTTATGGCTATCATAAACCATAAATCTATTAGTTCAACTTTTACTATGTAGCCTAAAATTGTAGCTATACTTAGAATTAATATTCTCCTTCTAGCTATTTTCTTATTTTTAATAATCTCCTCTTTAGTTTTTGGATTGTTCTTGTTTTCAACTGGAGCAAATTTAAATATGATTATTACAGAAAAAATTAATGAAAGCAGTCCAAAGATTGGTTGATAAACAGCTAAGGTTACATTCTTTATAATTACTAAGATGATATAAAATAATATGGAATAGATGTAGCATTCATAATAATGTTTTGCGTGGTATCCCCCTGTATAGGATTTTAAAAGAAAGTAAACTAATAAATATACTATTGCAGAAATAAATTCCCCTATAAAAAAACCTAAAATCAATATGCTAATAGATGTAAGCAGAGTGGAGATAAGCAGCTCTAAACCATATATGTAAATATCCCTATCTTCTATATCTATTATCTTATTGGTTATCAAATAAAAGCTTATATCTTCCGCCAATTTATGTAACATATGAACCCTCCATAAAATTTAACTTCATTTACTAAATAATATACCATATTTATACTTAATTTTGTTTAATATGGTACGAATGGTAGGAAAAACGGTACGAATAGCAAAAACCTCTATTTTAACATAGAGGTTTCCTTAATCACTCAACTATAATAATCTCCCCTGTATTTTCAAATCCATATCCTCCAAGACTATTTACTCTTTTCTTAAATTCCTTGGATTTTAAAGTTTTTATAAATTCCTTAACCCTTTCATCTTCCAGTAGCTCTAAGGGTACTAAAAAATCATAGTCTTCAAAAGCTACATTGATAAAATCTAAATCCAAAGCTTTTGCTGCTGAATATATACCTAGTCCTGTAGTAGCAGAATCTGTTTCTACAGCTGTAGCTACTGCCATATGGGTAGTCATCTCTCTATCATAGCCCTTTATATTTGATGAATCTACATTTTCTTTATTCAAATGATAGTCTAAAAGTATTCTAGTTCCCGCTCCCCTTTGCCTATTTACATACGTAACATCTCCCCTTGTCAGATCAGTAAAATCCTTTATCCCCTTGGGATTCCCTTTTTTTACTATAAAGCCTTGATGTCTTTTAACTCCCTTTATAAGAACCATTTTTTGTCCTGGGAAATATTTTTTAACATAAGAAGTATTATATTCTCCAGTTTCTAAGTCTAACAAATGAATTGGTGATATATGACATTCGCCTCTTCTCATGGCAAGGATTCCTCCCATGCTTCCTACATGACTTGAAGTTAATTTTATCATATCCCCTAATATATCCATTATTATGTCATGACTCCCTATGGAAACCAAAGTTTCCTTTATTTCATTTAAAGGCTTTAAAAGCTTTACATCTACAGCACTACCGGCCTCTACTCCTTCTAAGGATTGCGGTATAAGAGCTATTCCATCTGCTTTAACCAAACTCATGGTTACTCCTGCCCCTCCAGATAAGGGTGTAGATATAAGCTTATCCCCTACAAATCCAAGATTAACTCTTACTAATTCCCTGTTTTTCAATGAAGATACCATCTTTTTCGATGTAATAGCTTTCACAAATAAATCCTTCTCTTCTTTAAGACCTATAAAGTTTAATATTAAAGGTTTAACAAATGTCTCAAATACTAAATAAGCAGATACTGGATATCCTGGTATACCTACTACAGGTTTTCCCTTTATTATACCTAAAATTGTAGGTTTTCCTGGTTTCAATGCCACTCCATGGATTATTACTTCGCCTAACTCTTCAATCACCTTTACCGTATAATCCTTAGAGCCAGCTGATGAACCTGCACCTATTATCAAAACATCGTTTTCATCTACTCCCTTTAGTACCCTTTCCTTTAATAGCTCATAATCATCTTTAACAGGACTATACCTATTGGGAGTACCACCGCTTTCCAATACCAATGCTTCAAATACCCTAGAGTTAGAATCTATAATCTTACCCTTTTCTAAATCCTCTACATTTTCTATAATTTCCGTACCTGTAGGTAGAATTCCCACTTGAGGTTTTTTATGTACCTTGACCTTGTCTATTCCTCCAGACAGCAATGCTCCTATGTCAATAGGCCGTATCTTATGTTTAGATGGAATTATCATTTCCGTCGCTACTATATCTTCTCCTATAGGTCTTATATGCTGCCAAGGATGAGCAGCTTTTAATATTTGTATCTTCCCATTTTCTATCTCTATTACATCTTCAATCATTATGACAGAATCATAAGGCTCTATCACCACATTACCAGTGTTTATATATATATAATCTTTACCTTCTTCTAAAACTTTAGGATTAACTTCCGTTGCACCTACAGTAGAAGATGATTTTACTAAAATGCCATCCATAGCTGCCGCATTGTAATTAGGTGATGAAACCTTCGCATATTGAGGCTCGAAAGTTACTCTACCTAAAGAGTTTATTACATCTAACTCTTCCCATTTGGATTTGATATTTAGCTTTTCATAGTATCTTTTTCTAGCCTCATCTACGTCTATATTATCTATGTAGGTGTTTCTTTTAACCTTTTTCATTTTCATCCTACCTTTCTTTCACACAGGAGAACCGTCCCCTTGTGTGGTTATAATAAAAAGACATCCCTTTCTTCTCCTTTATATACTCCTTCTTCAAAAGATTTAATTACTATATATCCATCTGAATTAGAAAGTAAAGTAATCATACCTGATTTCCCAAAACTGGGAATTGCATAAACCTTTCCATCTTTTTCTTTTAGCTTTACCATTTGATAGGTTTCTTTGCCTGAGGCTGAAGGAAAATTGAAATCTATTATAGCCTTTGTCTTAGGTGAAAAATCTCTAATATTCATCTTACCTTTAATAAAACTTTCAACAACTGCTTTAAATACTATAATGGAGGATACGGGATGACCCGGAAGTCCAAATATTAACTTTCCTTCTCCTTCACCTATGATTGTAGGTTTCCCCGGTTTAATGGAGATGCCATGGACAAAAACTCCTTTTCCTTTGAAAGAATCGATCACCTTATTGGTATAATCCCTAGTCCCTACAGAGCTTCCCCCTGAGATAAGGACTATATCTGAAACCTCTACCGCTTTTTCTACTTCTGTCCTTAAAAGCTCATAATCATCCTTTACAATATTCTTACCTACTACATCTCCTCCTAATCTTATTATGAGAGAATATAGGGCATAGCTATTTATATCTCTAATCTTTCCCAATTCAAGTTTCTCATCTAAATCTATTATCTCATCTCCCGTTGAAATAATATAAAATTTAGGCTTTCCATATACCTTAACTTGATTCATTCCTAAAGCCGCTAAGACTCCCATTACCTCTGGAGTTATCCTTGTTCCTTTTTCTAAAGCTAATTCTCCAATCTTTATATCGTCACCTTTTAATATCATGTTTTCATTGAAAGATATAGATTTGTATACCATCAAATTGGATTCGTCAAGTTTCTCCGTATATTCTATCATTACTACTCCATCTGCCCCTTCTGGAATCATCCCTCCAGTGGGAACGTATATTGCTTGTCCTGATTCAATATGATATTCACTAACCTTACCCATGTGAACTTCTCCTACAATATTAAATAGACTTGGTATGGACTCACTGGCACCATAACTATCTTTACTCTTTATTGCAAATCCATCTACTGTTGAACGATTAAACTCTGGAACATCTATGTTTGAATATATATCTTCAGCTAAAATCCTATTGCTACATTCCAATAGAGGTACTTTTTCTACTTCAAATTCGTAGTTCTTAAAATTTTCCATTACCCTATCTCTAGCTTCCTGAACGGAAACCACATTGAAAAAATCCATAACTAAAAACCTACCTTTCCTTCTTCAAGATAAACAATGTTATCGCACAATCGCTTAGATTGCTCTATATTATGGGTAACTATTAAAACAGTACCCTTAATTTCCCTGTTGAATTTAAGTATTTCTCGTTCCATTATCTTTATAGATTCTGGGTCTATATTTGATGTAGGTTCGTCTAATAATAATAGTCTTGGTTCAAATACTAATGCTCTAGCTAAACTAACCTTTTGAGATTCTCCTCCTGAAAGTAGATTAGCTTTTTTATCTTTAAGCTCCCCGATTTCAAATCTTTCGATTATATCTTTAACCTTTCTTTTCATCTCTGCCTTTTTTACTTTCCTCACTTTTAAAGGATATTCTATATTTTCATATACTTTTCTTCTAAAAAGATAAGGCTTTTGTGTCACTAAAGTCATCTCTTTATAAATTTCTCTAGTGATTAATTGCTTGTCATATTCCACAATTCCTAAAAATTCCTTGTCCAATCCTGCTACTATATTTAATAAAGTGCTTTTTCCAGAGCCGTTAGGCCCTATAATTCCAGTTATCTTTCCTTTTTCCATAGTTAATTGATCTATATCTAAAACCAGTTTATTAGAATATGATTTTGTTAAATTTTTAATGGAGACTTCCATATTAATCCTCCCCACTGTATGAGTATATTATGCTATTTATTACAAATGATATGATCAATAAAACTATTCCTAAAGCGATAGCCATTGGGTAATCCCCCATAGAATTCATCATGGAAATAGTCGTAGTAATTACTCTAGTATGGCCTTTAATATTTCCTCCTACTATCATAACTGCCCCTACTTCTGAAATAGCCCTAGAAAAAGCAGTCACCACATTAACCAATAAATCTACTCTGAGTTCTCTCATGGTTAAAATGATAATATCAAACATTCCTGCTCCTAAGGTTTTTCCAATTCTCTCTATTACTTTACCTCTATTTTTAGAAAGACTATAGGTAAGCCCTAATATCAATGGTGTCACCAGTAAAGTTTGAGCAATTATCATAGCCTTTGGAGTATATAGAAGATCCAAATGACCTAAAGGTCCCCTTCGCGATAGTATTATAGCCACTACTAGACCAACTATAACTGAAGGTATACTCATAAAGGTATAAAGAAGTCGTGAAAAAAGTCTTTTTCCCTTAAAGTCCCTTATACCCAAATATATTCCTAAAGGTATAAAAATTAAAGAAGCTATTACAGTCGACATAGTAGACACAAATAGAGATAAGGAGATTATACCGTATACCTCCTTATCAAAACTTGTAAGCAGTCGAATTGCTTCCTTGAATCCCTCATGTATATAATCCATAAGTCATCACCACCTAAAGCATAAGCTGCATATTTCCATATGTTTTTACAGGATAAAATATGCAGCTTAAAATTCATTCTTATATGCTATCTATTTAGCATTTGGTACAAATAAAGGCATCCCAAATTCTTCTACACCAAATTCTCCTATTAAATTTTGTGTGTCTTCCGATAATATCCAATCCATAAATGTCTTAGCACCTTCTGCATTTATCTTATCATTTTTGTCTGGATTTACTGGTATTATACCATATTGATTGAATAAGTTCTCGTCTCCTTCTATTATTATATCTAATTCCAATGTATCTTTCATGCTTAAATAAGTAGCTCTGTCAGTAATAGTATATGCTCCTTTTTCGTCAGCAATTTTTAACACATCAGCCATACCAGAACCAGCTGAAATATACCATTCTCCTTTTGGCTCTATCCCTGCTTCTTTCCATATGGAAAGTTCCTTCTTATGAGTTCCAGAATCGTCCCCTCTAGAAACAAATTTTGTTTGGCTTTCAGCTATGGATTTCAGTCCTTCTAATATATCATTTGGTGAATTTTCTTTAAGTTTTAACGGATCATCCTTTGAGCCTACAAGGATGAAATCGTTATACATTACATCATGTCTCTCTAACCCATGACCTTCTGCAATAAATTCTTCTTCTGATTCTTTTGCATGAACTAAAAGGATATCAGCTTCTCCATCTTTACCCATTTGTAATGCTTTACCTGTACCTACAGCTATTACTTTTACTTCTATACCTGTTTCTTTTTCAAATTTTGGTAATAGATAGTCAAGCAATCCACTATCTTGGGTGCTAGTAGTAGTTGATAGTATTATACTACCCTTTGGTTCTTCTGCCACGTTATCATCTTCATTTGGTTTTTGTACATCTTCATTAGCTTCCTTTGGTGCACAACCTACTAACAAAGTTAATACAAGCAGAATACTTAATGATAATGCTACAAACCTTTTCATAATATATCCTCCTCTTTATTTAAAATAATTTCTGCCAATTTAAATGGATACCCTTGCATCCTATTGGTATAAAATAAAAAGCAGCCCAGAAAGGACTGCTTTACATAACAAATATATTATATAAAACCTATTTTATCTTCCTTTCCAAACACGGGAGGCAAAAGGATTTCTCCTTCTACCCAATGACTTAACCTTCATGGTAAACACTTTAGACGATTAAGCTCGGAAAATCGTTATAGATATTCATTTTTTCTCCCCTTGCAAAACCTATAAGGGTAATACCTAACTCCTTAGCCATTTCTACCGAAAGACTAGTAGGTGCAGACCTAGATACTATAACTGGCACCTGTCTTTTAGCAACTTTAATGAGTATTTCAGAAGATATCCTTCCACTGGTTAAAACTATTTTGTCCCTTGTATCTATGTCTTCTAATAGAGCTTTTCCAAATACCTTATCTAGTGCATTATGCCTGCCAATATCTTCTTCAAATATCATTATATCATTATCAGTACATAATGCACAACTATGAACCCCGCCAGTGTTTATAAATAGCTGGGATTTTCTATTAAATTCCCTTACAAGGTTTTTAATGCTTTCTACTTTTATAGGTAATTTGTATTCAATTTTCTTAGATTTAAAGGAATCTACAACATTATAGAAAACTGTCCCTTTTCCACAGCCAGAAGTAATAGTTCTTTTTCCCCTAAACTTTTCACTAAACTTATTCATTTCATTTAAATAGACATAGCCAATTCCTTTATCTTCATCTATTCTAATGCTTCCAATATCCGATAAGGAGTTTATAAATCCTTCAGAATAGATAAAACCCACAGCCAAATATTCAAGGGAATTAGGGCTGCACAGCAAGGTGATAATCTCCTTATCATCTATAAAGATAGTAAAAGGATATTCTAGTATTACTATATCTTCTTCCTGAAATACTTCACCACCTTTTACTCTAAAAATATCTACTTTTTTAGTATTATCCATGATATCTTCCTCAATTGCTATTATTTATATTTTTTAAAAAATCATTTAAGTCCTCTCTAGTATTTAAGTTTAAAAACATATCCCAATTAGGACTAAATTCCCTAGCCTTTGCCTCTTCTATATAATGTACTGGCAATTTACTCAATAGGGAATTAACAGACCTTTGATTCATCAATAGATGCTTTTCTATATCTCCTATCATATCCTTTGAATAAAAAGCATTAAAAGGTTCAATCCATTGTCCAAATCTAGTTACGCAGGCCTTAATATTTAAATTCTTCATTTCTCTTTGCATATATCCAATATATTTCATATTGATATTAGGCATATCACATGCTACAAAATATACATATAAGCTTGAGGCCACTGTTAACCCAGCATGTATACCAGATAATGGACCTTTGCCAACTATTATATCCTTGGTTATCTTATCGCTAAAACCTAAATAGTACTCAGACTTATTGGTTACCACTATTATTTCATCAAACTGTCCACCTAACTTTTTCCTTAAATTATCTATAAGTCTTCTCTCATTTATTTTCAATAATTGTTTATCAAAACCCATTCGAGTGCTTTTTCCACCTGCTAAAATAACAGCAGTCCCAAACATCTTCATACCTATCACCTCTATCTAGCACATTCACTTGCTTTTCCAGTGAGTATTTCTAGCCCATGATGGATACTATCAATTGCATATTCTAAAGATTCTCTAACGGCCTTTGGACTTCCAGGAAGATTTATTATAAGAGTCTGTCCCCTTATCCCAGATACAGCCCTTGACAGCATTGCTCTAGGGGTAATGCTAAGACTATAATACCTCATAGCCTCAGCAATACCATTAGCCATTCTATCACAAGCTTTCATAGTTGCCTCTGGGGTTACGTCTCTTTTACTAAATCCCGTTCCTCCAGTAGTCAATATTAAATCTACCTTCAATTCATCTGCCATATACATCATTTCCTTTAAGAGCATTTCTTCCTCATCTGGAACTGCTACTGCTCTTTCAAGGTTATAACCTTTTAGCTCTATGGTTTCTTTTATTACTTTACCACTTATGTCTTCTCTATCTCCTGAAGCTCCCTTATCACTAGCTGTAATTATTCCTACTTTGAACATTTCAACCCTCCCACAAAAGATTTATACTTTTCCATAGATTCAACTTCCTAATTTTTCGATTTTTACAGCAGCTACCTTAAGTTCTGGAATTTTTGCTATGGAATCTAGGCTTGTGCTTGTAAGGTAATTAGCTGCACCATCTGCAAAATGGAAAGGCATAAATAATACATTTTCATCTATTATATCAGTGATTTTAGCCAATGTTATTATTTCACCTCGTCTTGAAGATAATTTAACCCTTTCACCATTGGATATACCCAATTTATTTGCAGTAGTTTCATTTATCTCAACATAAGATTTAGAGGATATCTTATTTAATCCTTCTACCCTTCCTGTCATAGTTCTAGTGTGATAATGATAAAGTATTCTACCCGTAGTAAATATAAATGGATATTCTATATCAGGAGTTTCTGCACTTTCTCTATGATCCACTGGCATAAACAATCCTCTGCCTCTTGATATAGCCTTCTCATGAAGGAACTTTGTCCCTGGATGGTTTACATCTGGGCAAGGCCATTGTATTCCCTCTTCTTCTAATCTATCATAGATTATTCCAGCGTATTGGGGAGTAACCATTCCAATCTCCTCCATTATTTCAGAAGGATGTAAATACTTTTTATTATATCCTAATCTATTGCTTAGCTCCATCAATATCTGCCAATCTGGTTTAGCATCTCCAACAGGGTTTATAGCTTTCCTTACCCTCTGAACTCTTCTTTCCGTATTGGTAAATGTACCATCTTTTTCTGCAAAGGAAGCTGCTGGCAAAACTACATCAGCTAATTCTGCAGTTTCAGTTAAAAATATATCCTGAACTACTAAGAAATCAAGATTCCTTAAAGCTTTCTTCACATGGTTTATATCTGGATCAGATACCATAGGGTTCTCTCCCATTATATAAAGAAACTTAATATTTCCCTCTTCTGCCTTATCAAGAATTTCAGGAACAGTTAATCCTACTTTCGTTGGCAATTTAGTTTTCCATGCTCTTTCAAATTTTTCTATAACTTCTGATTTAAATACCTTTTGATAACCAGGAAAATCCGATGGAAGCCCTCCCATATCACAGGCTCCTTGAACATTATTTTGACCTCTCAAAGGATTTACTCCTGCTGATTCCTTACCTATATTCCCACATAGTAAACTTAAATTGGATACGCTCATTACAGAGTGAGTTCCTGTAGTATGCTGAGTTATACCCATAGCATAATATATTCCTGCTTTATCCGCTTCTCCATATATCAGAGCTGCTTTTATTATATCTTCTTTATTTACTTCACATATTTCAGCTACCCTTTCAGGTGTATACGGCTTTACAGTCTTTGCCAATTCTTCGAAATTTTCCGTTCTCTCATCTATATATTTTTTATCATGGAGTCCATTCTCAATTATTACATTCATCATACCATTTAATAAGGCAATATTTGTTCCTGGTTTTATTTGAAGAAATACATCTGCATAATCTGCTAATTCAATCCTTCTAGGATCTGCTACTATAAGCTTTGCACCCTTTTTAATAGCCCTTTTCATATGAGTTCCTATTACTGGATGGTTTTCCGTAGTATTTGATCCTATTACAAATATAACATCCGTATCTAGTATCTCACCTATACTATTAGTCATAGCACCGCTTCCTAATGTAGTTGCAAGACCTGCAACCGTTGAAGCATGTCAGAGGCGTGCACAGTGATCTACGTTATTAGTCCCTATAACGGCTCTAAACATCTTTTGGAATAAATAATTTTCTTCATTGGTACATCTAGCAGATGTTAAACCAGCAAATGCATCAGAACCATGCTCTTCTTTAATGTTATCTATCTTATCAGTTATAAGCCTATAGGCTTTTTCCCAAGTAGCCTCTTCAAACTTTCCATCTCTTTTTATAAGAGGTGTTTTTAATCTATCTGAATGATTTATGAATGGATACGCAAACCTTCCTTTAACACATAGAAGTCCACCGTTTGCTGCTGCCTTAATAGGTTCCACACCTACTACCTTTTCTCCCTTAACCAATAATTCCATTTGGCAGCCTACACCGCAGTATGAGCAAGTAGTTTTAACCTTCTTTATTTCCCAATTCCTAAATCTTTCTTTTCTCTTTGGCATTAAAGCTCCTACTGGACATACTGCTACACAATTTCCACAGGATACACATTTTGATTTTGCCAATCCCATATCAAAAGGTGTAACTACTTTAGTATCAAAACCTCTATTTTCCAAGCCAATAGCCCCAGTGCATTGAAGCTCAGAACAAACCCTAACACATCTACCACACAGTATACATTTATTAGGATCATAGGTATAAAAATGGTTAGAATCGTCTATAGGATAATCCTTCTTAGCCCCAAAAAAAGAGCCTTTTTCGATGCCATATTCAAAACAATAGTCCTGTAGGCGGCAACTCCCAGATTTTTCACAAGTAAGACAGTCATCAGTATGATTAGAAAACAAAAGGTCTAATATATCCCTTCTAGCCTTCATAACCTTCTCGCTATGGGTCTCGATGACCATTCCATCTGCTACTTTAAGTGAACATGAAGTCATAAGATTATGCTTACCTTTTACTTCAACTACACATAGCCTACAGGCTGCATACGGTTCCAATCTATCATCATAGCATAAAGTGGGAATATCTATTCCTAAACTCCTACAAACTTCAAGTACAGTAATATTATCATCTACTCGATGCTTTATGCCATTTACCGTTACTTCAACCATAGTCCTTCAACTCCTACTTTACTTTTTATCATCTTCAACTAATATCTTCTCTAATACACCTTCTAAGCCTAATGCTTCTTTCCAAGCAGTTTCTTTGAATTTTCTATTCTCTTTTTTGTAAGGGGTTTCTGGATTGTCTAAATATAATAACTCCGTAGTCATCCTTCCCTTTAGGCATAGAGGTCTTCCTTCCGTAGGAGACTTAGCTCTTACAGCAATATTTTTTCCATTTTTAGATAATACCTCAAAGTTGCAACCATAGTCACAGGCCTTACATTTAACTCCTTTGATTTCACCATCCCAAACTCTAGTCTTTCCTAGAAGCCTTTTATCTATAAGAGCACCTACTGGGCAAACGGTAACACACCTATTACAGGATACACAGGTGGACTCTTCTAAAGTGAAATCTGCATCGGCTACTATCCTCGTTTCAAATCCTCTGCCTGCAAAAGAGAGAACCTTTCTATCATAAACTTGACTGCAAGTCCTAACACATTTACCACATAGAATACACTTACTATCATCTTTTAAAATATATGGGCTAGATGTATCCATAAGACTTGTCTTTCTAGCACCATCATGTTCTCTAAATTTTACATCATATCTATAGGCATATCTCTGAAGCAAACATTCCCCTGCCTTTTGACAGGTTAAGCAATCGTTAGGATGATTATCTAAAAGAAGTTGTAATATTTCCCTTCTCAATCTTACTACCTTTTCAGTTTCCGTCTGAACTACCATGCCCTCCTTGACTTTCGTGGAACAGGAGGTTTGTAATTTTCTACTGCCTTCAATTTCCACTAAACACAATCTACAAGCCCCTACTACTTCCAAACTTGGATCGTAGCATAGAGCAGGAATATCTATGCCTAACTTTTTAGCTGCTTGGATAACGCTGTAATCATGAGGCACAGTTACCTTTTTACCATCTATCATAAGAGTTACATTTTCCATAATAATCCCCCTATTTCTATTTCTTCACTACTGCATGAACTGGACACGCTTCCATACATGTTCCACATTTTATACACTTTTCAGTATCAATAACATGTCTTTCCTTTACCTTCCCACTTATACATGAAACAGGGCAATTCCTAGCACATTTTGTACATCCTATACAAGCATCTGTAATAAAGAATTGTAGAAGTGACTGGCAAGTACCTCCTGGACATTTTTTATCATTGATATGGGCTTCATATTCATCTCTAAAATATTTTAACGTGGATATTACAGGATTTGCAGCTGTTTGTCCTAGACCACATAGAGATGCTGTAGTTATAGTTTCAGATAGGGATTCCAGCCTTTCTATATCTTCAGGAGTTCCCTCCCCTTTGGTTATTCGTTCTAATATCTCCAACATCCTCTTTGTCCCCTCTCTACAAGGAACACATTTGCCACATGATTCTTCTACAGTAAAATCTAAGAAAAATCTAGCAATATCAACCATACAATTATTCTCATCCATTACTACCATTCCGCCAGAACCCATAATAGAGCCTAGTTCTCCTAAGGACTCAAAATCTACAGGAGTATCTAAATATTCAGTAGGTATGCAACCTCCTGATGGGCCTCCCGTTTGAATAGCCTTAAACTCCCTGCCGTTAGGTATTCCTCCACCTATATCAAATATTATATCCCTTAATGTAACTCCCATAGGTATTTCTACAAGGCCTGTATTTTTAACCTTACCACCTAATGCAAATACTTTAGTCCCTGGGGATTTTTCAGTACCTATGCCTCTAAACCATTCAACCCCTTTTTGGAATATAACTGGAATGTTTGCAAAGGTTTCCACATTATTTATAATAGTAGGCTTTCCCCATAACCCTTTATGAGCAGTCCTATGAATCTTAGTTCTTGGCATTCCCCTTCTACCTTCTATAGATTCCATTAATGCAGTCCCTTCTCCACATACAAAAGCTCCCGCACCAAGTCTTAACTCTATATCAAAACTAAAATCCGTACCAAATATCTTCTTCCCTAGTACGCCCATCTCTTTCGCCTGCTCTATAGCTACTTGAAGTCTATGGACAGCTATAGGGTACTCGGCTCTTACATAGATATATCCTTGATCTGCACCTACTGCATATCCTGCAATAGCCATAGCTTCTAATACCGAATGAGGATCTCCTTCCAAGATGGACCTGTCCATAAATGCTCCCGGGTCTCCTTCATCTGCATTACATATGATATATTTTTGATCCGCTGGATATTTATATGCTTCTTCCCATTTACGTCCTGTTGGGAAACCCGCTCCCCCTCTTCCCCTTAGATTGGAGGCTTTAACAAATTCAATTACCTCTTCTTGGCTCATTTCCATTACAACCTTTGTCAAAGCCTGATATCCATCAAAGGCAATGTATTCGTTTATATCTTCAGGATTTATAATTCCACAGTTTCTCAAAGCTACTCTAGTTTGTTTTTTATAAAAGTTGACTTCATTTACAGGTTTAATTATCCCTTCTTCATAGGATTCCTTAAACAATAACCTTTTAACTATATTACCTTTCTCAAAGTGTTCCTCAACTATTTCATCTACGTCTTCTAATTTAACATGGCTATAAAAAATTCCTTCAGGATATATTACTATATTTGGACCAGATTCACACAATCCAAAACATCCTGTTAATACTATTTTTATATCCTTATCCAATCCCTTTTCCTTTACCTTTTCTACTAATAGTTCTCTAATCTTATCTCCATTAGAAGAGTGGCACCCAGTTCCTCCACAGACTAAAACATGGGTAGGATGAAGTCCCATCTCTCTTTGTCCATCTACTATATCTTTTTGCTCTGTTCGTCTTAATTCAATATTAGCTAATGTTTCTTCTTTTATTTTATTTAATTCCTGAACAGTTTTCACTTTGCCACCTCCAAATTACCTATATTTGTTTAATATTTCCTCTACATCCTTTGCAGTTAACCTGCCATAGACATCCTCATTTATAACCATTACAGGAGCTAATCCACAAGCTCCTAGGCATCTAGTTGCACTAATTGAAAACTTTCTATCGGGTGTAGTTTGTCCAACGCTTATTCCTAACAATTCTTCAACTTTATCTAATACCTCTTGAGAACCTTTTACGTAACAGGCTGTACCTAAGCACACTCCAATTCTATACTCTCCCTTAGGCACTAATGAAAATTGAGAATAAAAAGTAGCTACTCCATAGATCTCAGATAAAGGAATTCTAAGTTCTTCTGATATCATTTCTTGTATTTCTGTGGGAAGATAACCAAATAGATCCTGAGCTTCATGTAATATAGCCATCAATGCTCCTTTTTTTCCTTTGTTCTCTTTCATAAAGATTTTGAATTCTTTGACTTTTTCCTCATTTGCTTCCCAATCGAATATAAACTCCATATTTAGACCCTCCCTTTTCGTCATATAATTTAAAATAGACAGCTAATTTAATATTTATGCTGTCTTTTTTCTATAAATGATCTTATTCTTTCTAAGTCTTATTCTTCGTTTTTTACATAACAATGTAAATTTATTATTAACTTAATACTAATGTATTTCGCTAAATTTGTCAATAACAACGATTTCCTATTTTTTTACATAATTAACCTGCAAAAAAATACGTTTAATAAACATATCCTTTAAATAAAATAATATTATTAAACGTATTTCTTTTCATATCCATTATAATTTAGCTAATATACTATTATTTTGCATTTAACCCATTTTTCTGTTTCATCTTCCATAAGATTGTTAATTTTTTGACTAAATATTTCTATATTAAATACATGCCCATTTATTCTATTAGCATATTAGGGACAGTGAAATACTCTTCCCTTCCAAATATAATATTTCCTCTGCTTATTCTAGTATAAACTCCTGAAAATTTTTCATTGTACATTAAAACTCCTATATTTAGATTGAAATCTCTAACCTTAAGTTCTCCATCTTCAAACTGTACAAAAGGTCGTGTAAAAGGGTCAATAAACTCTTGGAATAAATAGTCCTTGTTCCAACATTTAGTCAATATCTCTTCCCATTCCTCATTGGAAAAGTCTCTACCAGCACTGACTCCTTGGGAAGCAAAAGAATCTATAGGTTTTATTATATATTTGTCTTTATTCTTTAAAACCTTCTCATATATCTTTTCATCTCCGCTAAACTCCTCAGTAATAGGGATGTGGTTTCTTATAAGCTCCCTTTCTTCCTCTGATAAAAAGGCTAATGTTTCTTCATCATGGAGTATTTTAAATATAATCTTATTGTGCATTATCTGAGATCTAAGGGAACCTATTGAACAAACACTTCCATCTTTATACGCCTCTATTAAATCAGGTATCTCACTGGATTTCTCTATAAATTCTGCGGTAACTATTCTTCTATATATAAGGTCAATTTTCATATCCTTATAATATAGCTTTTTATCCCTATATTTTAAATCCCTTGGGTCTGCAATAACGGCATTATAGCCTTTTTCAATGAAAGCTCTTTTAAAGGTTTCAAACTCTGCTATTATTCCACTTTCCTTAAAGTCTACAATGGCTATATTAGGTTTATCAACTTTATTGTTAAATTTATCATATATCTTTATAAATTCTTCTACCCAACTATTTATCAATTCAAAATAGGAAATATCATATCTTTCCTTCATTATCTTCATGGATTCGGATTCCAATAAAATATCAGAAAATATATTGTCCTCATTCATTCCTGAAGTACCATCTGTATTTATTTCAATAAATTTATACTTATCCTTTCCCCCATAAAATAGATCAAACCTTCCTATGGGAATATTTATATCGTATCCTGGATCCATCAATATAAGCTCTTCTAGCAGTTTAGGATATTTGAATTTTTTCCTATATTGAGGAGATTCTAAATACTTATTTGTAACTTTATTGGTTATAGACATTAAAATCTTTCCTACCTTTTTGAAAAGGTCAATATCCTCCTCAGTAAAAAACATTGGCTGATATAAAAAAGGTATGGGTTTTCCCTTGTATTTTGCATTAGAATTGGCTGCCTTTTCTACTGTTTTTTTATAGTCTTCATAATATCTTTTTGGATTTTTTTCGATTATATCAATGTATTCTCTAGTTAGACTCAATCCGTCCATATTAATTCACCTCAAATAAATTATTTAGTATGCACCAGCTAAGTGCTTCTTTCTTTCCTTTAACTTCTCTATTCTTAATTAACTCATAAGGATTCTTTTTATCAACTATCATCTCATCTAGATATTTTAGATATTCCTTTTCACCATTTTTAAGTCCATTTTTAGAAATATCTATGAGCCATTTGCCTATTTCGTATATTGATTTATCTCTTAGCTTTCCATCTAAACCCTTATCTATAATATCATCTTTAGCTCTATCTACATCTTCTTGGCTTATATCCTTTATATATTCATATACCATATTCAAATTATTTTCATCGTATAAAATTCCCTTCCATAGGGCTATTGCAGAAAAATTCAATGGATAAGGTACTGCATCCATCATCCTTATTTCTACATATTTTTTCGTCCTTACATCAGGAAAAAACATAGTTAAAACATGTTCTAATTCTTCTAAACTATAATCCTCTGGATTAAATATCTCTTTATATCTTTTATCTCCTGTAGAATAGACACCTCTCCCATTATCGATAAAAATTGGCGGACCATTTAATATATATTCTGCATATTTTTCATATCCAAAGTCCTCATCAAAAGTACCCTTTACTATGCCGGATCTATCCTTATCACAATTTTCCCATATAAAAGACCTTAAATTGTGTTTATTCCACTTTTGTCCTTCAAAATACAAGGCATTTTCAAACATGGCATATACCACTGGGGATAGTGCAGATGCTGTTTTAAACTTTTTAATATAATCTTCTTCTGAGCTATAATCAAAGGCTAATTGTAGTGAAGCCGTTCCTTTCATCATATTGTGAGCATGGCTTCCCTTATCCTTAAAATATTCAAACATATAATCGTATCGCTTTTTAGGTAGTATTTTAATGTCATCAATTTTGGTTTCAGGTTGATACCCTACTGCAATTAAACCTTGGTTTTTCCTATTTAAAATAGGGATTATCTCCGTTAAAAATTGAAAATACTCTTTTTCTATATCCTTTATATCCTTTTGAGGTTTTATGCTAAGCTCCAATTGACTTCCAGGTTCTAATGTTATTACCTTATTGGCATTATTTAACCCTAACAAATATTCTCCTTCATAGCTGCCCTCCCAGCCATTGGATTCCAGTTCCTTTAATGTATCCTCTACTCCTCCTTCCCCATAATAAGAAATTGTTTGTAGAGTATCTTTATCTATTACAAAATGTTCCAACTCTATACCTATTTTAAAATCCTCTTTATCCTTTTCATTGTCTTTAAAATAATTAACTATTTCATTTACTTGATTTCTATGGCTCACTTTTTCCAATCTCCCCTCCAATAATTTTCCTTATTAGTAATATATATATGTTTTAATCGTCTAATATCTTATACCCATTTAAGCTAATCTAAAAAATAAAATAGTCTATTAAAAAATAGACTATTTTACTATTTCAGATAATGAACTATTGATAACCTTATTTAAATCTTCTACTTTTAGTTCAATTTGAACTCCTATTTTACCTCCACTCACTATTATAGTTTCTAATTCCAATGCAGAATTATCTATAAAGGTAGGATAATCTTTTTTCATCCCTATGGGCGAACAGCCTCCTCGTATATATCCAGTGTGTTTATTTATATCCTTTACATGGATCATCTCTATCTTCTTCTCTCCACATACCTTTGCTGCCTTTTTAAGGTCTAATTCCTCCATTACTGGAATTACAAACACATAGATATCCCCGCTATTGCCTTGAGCTACTAGGGTTTTAAATACGCTCTTTGGATTTTTTCCTATTTTGTTTGCAACGGAAATCCCATCTATCTTGCCGTCTTTATTATCATAGGTAATTACATTATATTCAATATTATGATTATCAAGAATACGCATTGCATTGGTTTTTATTTTAGACATAATAATCTCCTTCTTTCAAAATTCTCAAATAAACCTTTAAATATATTATAAACAAAACATTATAAAAATCTCAAATCTTATTTTATTATATATTATTAATCCCATTGATTTAGTAACTACTATAGGGTATACTAAATTTAATAGTTATTTTATAATACATTGTTAGAAAATAAGGAGGATATTATGAATACAGTTGAAGGTTTGCAAAAAATAGGTTTTACCTCATATGAAGCAAAAGTTTATATGGCATTAGTTAGTCATCCAAACTCTACAGGATACGAATTATCTAAATACTCCCAAGTACCAAGAGGTAAAATTTATGAAGTTTTAGAAGGGCTAGTTGAAAAAGGTGTAGTCCTAATAAATAATGAACTTGATAAACAACTATATCAACCTCTACCATATAAATTACTACTCTCTAGACATAAAACTAAAATCAATAAGATTATTTCTCATCTAAATGAAGATTTTGAAAGATTAGAACGTCCTCAAGAGGAAAATCCTTTCATAAACATAAGCAGCCATGAACAAATCTTTTTACGGGTAAAAGAAATGTGTGCAGAAGCCAACAAAAGTATATTAATTACTGGATTTAAAACTGAATTATTGCCTATAAAAGAACACTTACAATTAGCTGAAGATAGAAAAATTAAAGTGTTTGCTCTCGAATTTGGAGATTATGATTTAGGTTTAAACCAACAATTTTTTCACTCTATAACTTCTATTCAAAAGCAGCAGATATCTGTTCATGGACGTTGGTTTAGCATCGTAAAGGACACTAATGAATGTCTACTTGCTCAAATAAAAGAAAACACTAGTACGGGTGTTTGGACAAAGAATATGTCTATGATTTTAGCTATAACTATGTGGCTACAACACGACATTATGGTTCATGTTATGGAAAAGGAGGTAGATAATAAAAAGTTGATAGAAGAAATATCAAAAAAATCTAATGATATACTACAAGAATTATGGAGTCTAGGTCTTTAACTTTGTTATTACAATATTTATTATTGGAGGTTAAGAAAATGAGTGAAAAATCAAATAGCCCTATATCAATACTAAATGATTTTACCAGATCCTATATTAAAAAAACACAAAATTTAGTAGAATTCAATTTCGGTTTTAAAGTGGACGACAATTGGTTCACAATACATATTAAAAAAGATGCAACTTTTGAAATATGTGAACAAAAACCATACAAAGATGAATTTAGCTTTATCACAGATGCTGAGACTCTAAGCAAGATATACACTAAAAAGATGGCTGCAATGACAGCTATGGGAAGAGCCTATTGGAATGATTCTACTCCATTGGATTTTATAAACTTTGATAAAATACCAAAGGATATTAATCCTTTAACTTTTATATTTAGATATTTCACAATAGATGAACCTGAAAAAATAAAATTAGGCAAGGAATATGCTAGAATCGTTCATGGAGGTTATGCTATACCCATGATCTATGATAAGGGACTTAGAACTGGATGGTATGGAATTGAAAAAGGTATGATTATAAATGAAAAAGAAAACCAGCAAACAAACCCTTTTCCAACCCTAGTCATAGCTATAAGGGGAAAAGGACAGGTTAAAATTGGAGGCAAAGAATATCTATTTGAGGATGGAGATGCCTATTATATACCAAAGAATATCTCTCATAGCTTCTATACTCATGAAGATGAAGGTTTAGAATTTATAATCATTATGTACGGAGAAGAAGCCTAAATAGGCTACTTTCTCCAATACATACCGTCCTTTCTTTCCATAAGCCCAAACCCTATTAAATCCCTTCTTATGGTGCAGAAATCATCATGGAAATCTGCAATTATGATGTTTACTTCCTTCTCCGTATATTTTCTATTTTTATCAAAGTTTTCTACTATTTTTTCTAATATGATTTTCCTTTTCTTGTGTTGTACTGGAATTTCCTTTAATTTGTCATAGGAGAAAAATGAATCTATAACTTTTTGCCTGTATTTTTCTTCCCTTTGTTTTAAAATTTCATGTTCTTTCCTATCATCTTTGACCAATTCCCCTAAAGTTAAAGATAAAAATTTTTCATTTAGACTGTAAATAGTATAGTATTGTTCTTTCTCTGAGGAAACTATACCTGCATCCATTAGCTTTTTTAGATGAAAGGATACCGTTGAAGCTGATAAGCCTAATCTTTCCGTCAATAGTTCTACATACATAGGTTCCTCCATTAAACTATTTATTATCCCTAATCTAGATTTATCTGATAAGCATTTGAAAATCTCTATTGAATCCACTAATATTCCTCCTACTCGTTATTCATGCTTGAATAACATGAATTGAACCTATCTTTTAACTCTTCTACTTCCTTAATCTTAATTTCCTCTATTATAGCTTCTTTTTCCTTCCCAAATCTTAAAGCCTTTTCCCTATTATCATACCAAGGTGATGTTATCTTTTCAAAATATCCTAGATATTTTTCCTTTAATATTTTGGGATCATCACTTTTGCTTAAATTGAACATCTTCGAAAATATATCTACTACATTAAGTCTTATCTTATCTAAATTTGCTTCATCTCTTCGTTCCTCATCTTGTAATTTTTCAATGGATAATCTAAGCTCCTTTTTTCTTTCTTCTAAAGAATTTAAATAGCTTTCTTTTAAAAAGTCAACATTTGCCATATATTCAACCTCCTATATCTTTCTATATTTACATTATAGACTAAAATATATTTCATTTCAATGATTATAGAAATAAAATATATAATCTGATTTTGCAAATATTGATGTAGCCTTTTTTTATACTATAATAGTCAACTATTCTTCTATGCTTTCCATAGGTATATTAAACCCTTTGTTCCATAGAAATATATTTGCTACAATTAGAATTATTATATAGACATATGGCCCATGGATGAATTTTGTAGAACCATAGTGAATTCCCGCCAAAACTGCCATAATTAAAAATAGTGGTATCACGATAAGCCCTTCACTTTGATTGGCTACTCCAAAGGCTTGTGAAAAAGGAAGTTTCTTCTTCATAAGCTTAAAACAAACAACAGCATATAATGATATGCTTAGAAATATCACTACTAAATGGATAAGTATTTTACTTTTTAAAATAAGTATAAATACTATACTCTGCAAAATATATAAGGGAAGTAAAAAGTTTATCATCAAAGCTTTTACAGTTCCCTTATATATAGATGATGCATCCTTTAATGGCATAGTCTTATATATCCATGCTCCTTTATGGTTGCCTGAATATCCTATATTCATAATTATAGTAGGAATCATAAAAGCTATAAAGTATATGGTAAAATATATTTTTCCTGTAGCTGCATATTCTAATCCATTATCCTTTAGCTTTGCTAATAAAAATATGAACGGAAATATTAGAGAAAATCCTAGGGACGGATATACTCTTAGTTTAAATTCCCTTTCATTTTTCATCATATTGGTAGCGAATCTAAAGAAAGTTTTTTCTTCTTTGGTCCTACAGACTATCTTTGACATTCGATAGCTATATCCCCTACTCTTATCCTTAACATTTCCACTGCTGTCATTTAGCTTTTGCAGATTACTTTCAAAAGAAGGCATAAGTTTTGTATATATGATTATGGACAATATAGGAATTATCAATGCTAAAAGTGAAAAGGATATTATGTGGAGATTATAATTGTTTTTCAATATTAACTCAAAAGGCCCTCCAAACCATATAGGAAATATTAAATGCTGCCACCATCTTGGGTTAAATTTTACATCGAAGATATCACTAAAATTAAACAATCTACCTATAAGCTGATATCCTACCGTTAAAACTATAGTCAATAGTATTTGAACATAATTTATAATATCCTTTAGCTTCTCCCCATCGAAAAACTTAAGTATCAATAGGTATAAAAGAGCAGTTAAAGCTATTATGAATAAATCCATAAGGATTATCTCTACTAAAAATATTATAAAAAACAAGGGTCCCTGTCTAAATAGGGATACAATCAAAGCAGGTCCTGTAAAAGAAAAGGTTATATACATCATATAGATCATTATATGTATAATCTTTGCCATACTTAATGTTTTACCATCTACTGGCTTTGAAAGAATTATATCCTTATCCTTCAAATCCAAAAGTACCGATGAAAAATCTGAAATTAGAGTAGTCATCATCATAAACATCAATATTCCAAATAAAAAGCTCATTTGAAATAGATAATTTTTGTCATAAATAACAAAAGGTATTAAAACCAATCCAATTAACATATAGAAGAATAAAGATTTTGAAAAACTATTTGATTCCTCTTTTTTCTTTTTAGATGTATCATTCATCAACACTGTAGGAACCCTTCTGCCATCTAAAGTGAATTTAACTTGAAGAATCTTTCTCATAGTTAAATAGTCTATTCCAAGCCTTTCAAACAATCCTTTAAATTTATCCAAAAACTTTAATATTTTAAAATCCTTCATATGCCTACACCCCTTGGACTATGGATACAAATTTTTCTGCAATCTCTTTATGATCTTTGAATCCTGTAAGATCATTAAATATCTCTTCTAATGATCCCTCCATAGACTTTTCTTTCAATTGCTCAAAAGACCCATCTGCCACAATTTGCCCATGATTAATGAGGATTATCCTACTGCTTATCTTCTCCACTACCTCCATTATATGAGAAGAATAAAATATAGTTTTTCCTTGTGAAGCTAGTTCAGCTAATACCTCTTTAAAAATCATGACACTATTAGCATCCATACCACTTAAGGGTTCATCTAAAAATAAAATATCTGGATTGTTTAACAGGCTGGATACTATAAGCACCTTTTGTCTCATACCCTTTGAATAAGATGATATTCTTGAATTATATACACCTTTTAACCCAAATAGTTCCATTAACTTCTCTGCTTTTATATCAGCTTCATCGTAATCTAGACCATATAATTCACCTATAAAAGTTAAATACTCCCTTGCCGTTAAGTTATCGTATAATTCTGCCGTTTCAGGAATATATCCTATCTTCCTCTTATATTCCACACTTCCACCCCGTATATTTTCACCTAAAATCTCTATATCTCCAGCATATTCCCCGATTAGCCCTAACATTATTTTAACTGTTGTACTCTTACCAGCACCATTAGGGCCTATGTAGCCTATAATCTGTCCTTTATAAACATCTAAATTTATCCCCTGCAATACCTTTTTCGTACCGAAACTCTTTTCTAAATTTCGTATGGTTATTACTGGAGAATCATGTAACCTCATCTATTCCATCCCCTTTCTATTGATATTTATTTAATTCTATCACATACAATTAAATAAATAAACGGTGTAACATTGAACGACTCAAATGCTACACCGCTATAATCATTAGGAAATCTTTACTTATTTGATTCTATTGGTTTCTCTTGTATCCCTTTATCTATACTTTGATTTAAAAGATCCATATAGTTTATTGAATTCTTTTCATTTACTTCTGGCATATCAATTTTTACATCTTCATTGATATTATAAATCTTTGTTTCATAGTCTATTCCTAACTTTAATACTCCTGCATTTTCAGCCAAAGCATCCTTTTCCATTGCCTTTGCAATAGCTTTTAAATCTATATTTAAATCCATTTTGCCATTTTCATAAACCATATATCCTTCATCATTCACACCGTATTCTATGACAATACCATCTTCTCCTAATACTTTTACGTCTTTGAAAGTATCCATAAACTCATTAAATTTCTTTTTAAGCTCTGGCATATTTTCTTTTAGTTTTTCTATATCTTTACTTACTTCCCCTTTTGCTGATTCCTTTTCTACATTTGGCATCTGTGCAAATCCCATTAATGCATTCATATATTCTTCAATAAACTTTATAGTATTCTCATCGTCCATACTATTGTTTACCGTATATCTTATTAATTTTTTAAAAGCTTTATCATCTAATTTAGCTTTATATATGGATAGTTTACTTCCATCTACAGTTCTCATTCCTTTATAGCTTGCTATTTCAAATCCTGGATTGAAGTTTTTATGATAATCTTTCATAAATTTTATGATTTTAGGCTGCATTTCCTTACTAAAGTTCATTAACTGTTTAAAGTCAACCCCACCTTGTCCTTGATTCATAATATCTTCAAAGTCATAAACTATGTATTCTTTACTGTTATCCTCTGGAGATATTTGACCCATTAAAATTGATGGCATCTTTATTACCTCTATCATTTTAGGTGTATCCTCAGATACATCAGTGTCTACCCAAATCTTCATATCCGTATTGACACCACCAAAATTTAAACCTGTGTTCATTTCAACTCTAGCTGATGTTTTTTCTTTATTTTGTATCATCTTCTGATGAAGTTTAATATCTGAATCCTTCAACATATTAGTTACTTCTTCAAACTTTTGTTGATCTTCTTTTGAAAATCCTTCACCCTCTAGGGTAAATTTTACATTTGTATCACTTTCCATTGAAACAATATCCTGAGATTTCATTAAAGCGTTATAAAGCTTTACCTCATTGTTAGTACATCCTGTAAATGCTATTGATAGTGCTAAGATTAGTGTTATGATTGAAAATTTTCGCATATTCTTACCTCCTATTTTTATATTGATTAATATAATTATATCGCAGTAAGAGTAAAAAGTGAACAAAGTTATCTTTTTTTAAAGGATATTTTCAATGATACAAAAAAGATGGCATAATTAACTACTGCCATCTTTTTTGTATCAAATTATCTAAAATAAAATTAATCTTCTAACATTAATCTTTCTAATTTCAATGGCTCTATATATACACCATCTTTATAAGCTCTCATATTCCCACCAGATATTTCATCAATTAAAGCAACTTGGTTATTTTCTCCAACCCTACCAAATTCCAATTTAATATCGTATAACTCAATCCCTTTTTTAGCTAATTCTCTCTTTATTATATTGCTAATCTTTACAGTGAGCTCCTTTAATGTCTTGTATTCTTCCTTATTGAGTATTCCCAACATATCAAGAGCATCTTCAGTAATAGGTGGATCTTTACGTTCATCATCTTTTAAAGTAATTTCAACAAAAGCATCTAAAGGTTGTCCGTCTTCTGCATACATTCCGTATCTGCGAAGAAAACTTCCTACAGCCCTGTAACGGCAGATTACCTCTAATCCATTGCCAAATACTTTTGCAGGCTTTACGGTCATAGATGTATTCTCTATGTCGGCATCTATATAGTGAGTAGGTATTCCATCTTTTTTTAATATTTCAAAGAAGAACTTTGTCAATTTAAGACCAGACTTACCTGCCCCTTCAATGGTCAGTCCCACTGTATTAGCCCCAGGATCGAATACTCCATTTTCTCCCGTTACATCATCTTTAAATTTTAAAAGATAATTTCCGTCCTCTAGTTCATAAACATCCTTTGTCTTTCCCTTATTTATTAGTTTCATTTAACTTACTCCTTTAAATTAGATTTTAACAACTATATATTATATATTATACATCATGGCTTTTTTAAAAATCAATTGTGGGAAAAAATAATTTGAAATGATATAATGAAATAGATTATAATTATTAACATCTATTAGTTTAGCTTTAAATCTCTTTTCGTATAATGGTATTAGATGAAGAAAGGAAGTGTATATGATGAAAAAAAGATATATTGCTGTTTTTCTAATGGTTGTTCTCATCTTTAGCCTTACTGCCTGCAATGATACTAAAAAGCCAGTAGATAGTAATATTATTGGAGAAGATGAAAATGAACCAGTAGAACCTAACGAAGAAATTGATAAAAAGGAAGTAACCCTTTATTTTGCAAATGGAGAATATATTGAGACAGGAGACGAAAGTTTAGAGAAGCTTATTGGAGAAAAAAGGGTTATTGAATATAAGGATATACCCCTTGAAGAAGCCATTATAAAAGAGTTGATAAAAGGTCCAGAGGACGATAAACTAGACACGGTAATTCCTCCAGATGTTAAACTACTAGATGTTAAAGTAACAGACGGTACAGCTTATGTAAACTTTGCAGGAGAAGGTCTTCATGGAGGCTCTATGGAAGAAACTTTTACATTAAACCAAATAATTAAGACTCTTATAGAATTGGATAATGTAGAAAAAGTACAATTTCTAATAGATGGAGAAAAAGCTGAAAGCTTAATGGGACATTATGAAATATTGGAACCCTTTGAAGAGGTAATCGATTAATAAGTGTTAGGGGATTATTTGTTTGAAAATCAAACAAGTAATCCCCTTTCTGTTTTTCTACTGTTTATGTGCCTTTGAAAAATATAATCCCGTCAATAAAAAAGCTATAGCGAATAACAATTGCATGGATATTTCAAATCTCATTTCTGAAAAAGAATTGACGGTCTTTCCATTTAGTTTTACAAAATAATAATTTGGAAAAAACTTTGCCATGGCCAAAGTCTTCTCCCCTAAAAATTCTTGAGGCACCATTACTCCCGATATAAATGAAGTGCCTAATGATAGAACCGTAGACATTCCATTTATAACTAACTTATTTTTAGTAAGATTATTTATCAAAAATGTAAGACATAATATTGAGAATGAAAATACAATTGTATTGATTACATATTTATTAAAATTGATCTCTCCAATATATTTCCCCTTAAGTACGATGCTTCCTAAAATAAATATCAACGTAATCATAATTACTACGGTGAGCTGTCCTAAATACATCTCCGTATTAAACTTTAAAAACTTCTTTGAGGATATTTTCACCCTGGTGTCGATATCTTCATCTGTAAAATCAGCCATTACAATACCTATTATGGCAATATACATAGCAATAATTACGTAGCCTGTAAAATTATAATAGGTTTTGAACCATTCGTTAATACCGCCATTTTTTATTTTACTGCTATCTCCAATTATCTCAACCTTTGCCTTTTCAGCTAACGCTAAACTCACACCCTCTAAATTAAACCTTCCATCTTTATAAGTGGCATTAGCAAACATAAGAAATTTATTCACCTGATTTTGTATTTGTAAGGATTCTATCTTTCTATCATCATTATATATTTGAATGGATTCTTTCTTATCTATCACTTTCTCATCAAAGTCCTCTGGGATTACTATTATGGCATCTGCTTCTTCTAAAAGTATCTGTTCCTTTATATAATCTTCATCATCTTTTGTATCTACTATATCATTATTTTTTTCTAAGTAATCCTTTAAACTATTGGATAGTTCACTATCGTTATTATCCACTAGTCCAATAGTCAATCTAGTTCCCATAAAGCTAGTTTCTCTCTGAGTAACATTAGCTCCATTTATTATAGATAAACTAAAGAATATAGCAATATACATAATAATAGTCCATTTATTTTTCAATGCTATTTTTATAAAATATTTATATACTGTCATAGTTTTTCCTCCTCAAGAATATATAGGATATAGAAATTAAAACTACACAATAGATAGATAATATTAAAATTCCTTCATTTACACTTTTTGTGCTTCCTAAAAGATTTATCCTATATAGATTGTTGCTTATTATAGATACTGGATTTATTCTATTTATAATAGGTACGTGTTTATCCACCATCGTTTTAATTGCAGGTCCCATCATTCCAGATAGAAAGGATAAAACCAATGTACTAACAACGCCCATTAAAATCTTGGTATTCATACTTTGTTTATTGGAGGCACCAATAAATATTCCAAGACATATTCCAAATAAATTTCCAATTATTATAAAAATAGTACTGTATTTTATTTCATTAAATAATCCAATTTTAAGTACGTATTTCATAAAAATAAGCAGTATGACATTTGAGGCTAAGTTTAGCAGTAGAGCAACTATAACCCCGGCTAATAAAAAGTTCTGCTTTTTAAGTGGAGTAATGCTGATTCTAGCCCCTATATTGGATAAATTAGCTTGAGCTAAACTAACGGTTACAATACCAGCAGAAACTCCAAAGATAGAAAACATAACAATTAGTGAATAAAAAATAACGATTATTGAATTAGCTTTTTGATTTCTATCTATTACATAATCCACTTCAAAGTCATAATTTTCAATAGGTCTATTCAACTTATTCATCTGCTTTACCTGCTCTATTACTTCCTTAATCACCGTTTGATTTATTCCAGACTTTTTTACCAATAGATTTAAGTCATCATCTATAAAACCATAGATTTCTTCATTCTCTAACTTTTTTGATACCTCACCATCTGTTATTTCATGGACATTTATAAATTCAATTTCATCTAGCACGTATTCAATAGGGTTTCCCTTTTTTATTCCCACATCTATATTTTCAATTTTCATATCTATCATTCCACTAAATGCTATATTAAAAAATATTGCTAAGATCAAAGGATATATTAAATTCCAAAAAGAAAACCCAAAATCTCTAAATAAGTTTTTACCTTGATATACACAATTTCTAAATACCCCCTTCATATTAATCCCTCAGCTCCTTTCCTGTGAGTTCTAGGAACACATCATTTAGTGAAGGCAGCTGACTATAGAGCTTTGTATAGGTAAGATTGTTTTTTTCTATAAATTCTACAAGTTTAGCCAAGTTATTGAACCCATTTTCAAATTTAATCGTATAATCTTCTTCATCTTTTTCAATGCCAATTACATGAGGTATCTCTTTCATCTTCTGAGCTGTTTCAGGCTCAATGGCTGAAAATCCAACCACTATCTTTTCTGACGTACTTATCATGGATTTTAGTTCCTCTTTTGTTCCAGAAACTAAGTTTTTGCCATTATCCATAATTATGATCCTCTTGCAGAGCATTTCTGCCTCTTCTAAATAATGGGTTGTGTATATGACAGTGCTGCCCTCGCTGTTTAACTTCTTTATTCCATTTAATATGAAGTTTCTACTTTGAGCATCTACTGCAACTGTAGGTTCATCTAAAAAGATTAACTTAGGTCTATGGGCTATTCCACAGGCTATATTTAGTCTTCTTTTTAGTCCACCGCTTAATTTTTTAGGATAAAATTTGGTATAATCCTTTAATCCTACAAACTCTATAGCTTCTTCTACATATTGTTTTCTCTTTTTCTTATCCTCTACATATAGTCCACAAAAATAATCTATATTTTCCTTTACAGTTAAATTCTCAAAAATTGAAACCTCTTGAGGCACTAATCCTATCTTTCTTTTAATATCATAGGAATTTGGAGTCATATTCTCTCCAAATATTTTAATCTCTCCCTTATCAAAATTTAATAGAGATAATATACAATTTATAGCTGTGGTTTTCCCACAGCCATTAGGCCCTAAAAGTCCCAATATCTCCCCTTCTTCTACCTTCATGTTAAAGTGATCAAGGGCAATCAACTCCCTATACCTTTTTACTAAATTATTCACTTCTACTACCATCTATATCACTCCCATGTTTAATCTTAATATCATTATATATTTTTTACTATATCCCTTGTAGTGCACAAAGTTATAATGCAGTATGACATTTGTCATTAGATTAAATTGTATTTCCCAATCAATATTAGTATAATTAAAATATGGAAAACTTTAGATTTTATCAGGAGGAACTCTATGAGAATACTTTTGGAAAAGTTCTTTATTACAATGTTTTGTCTTTACAACACATATAAAATAAAACCCCATGAAAACTTAGCACTATATTTTCTCATAAGTATTATCATTTCCTTAAGTTTAGATCTATTAGGTAATAAAAGGATAAAGGCAATCCTTTATATTTCATTTATAATGATGTGTTTTTTCTATAGTCCATTTATCCTTTATATGCCTTTGATTTTATACAATATGTATTTGGATTTTGGAGGCTATATTATATTTATTTTACCTCTAATCCTAATGGACATCTACGTACCCAACCTATTCATATGTATTACATCAGTTTATTTTTCAGTTATGACCAAGAAACACAGACTCATTTTAGATGAAAACAAGATAGTACGAGATGAATTAAAGGAAGATACTCTCTATTTAGAAAAATATAATAAACAATTAAAAATAGATAAGGAAAAAAATATTCATATCGCCATACTCACAGAGAGGAATCGAATTGCAAGAGAGCTTCACGATTCCATAGGTCACGTTATAAGCAGCAGTATTCTGCAAGTAGAAGCTTTAAAAGTAGTTTCAACGGAAAAAAATGTGATTAAAAGTTTAAATGTACTTCAAAAAACCTTAAAAAATGGAATGGACGATATTAGGAGTAATATACATAATCTATATAATGAATCTTTAGATTTAGAAAATCAAATTGAAAAACTATGTATGGAAATCCCCACTATTGATGTAGAGTTAATCTATAAAGTTGAGGGAGACTTAAACTACAATCTAAAATTCGACATCCTATCCGTCATAAAGGAGGCTATAACCAACTGTACCAAACATTCCAATGCTACGAACTTAAAAATAAGCTTACTGGAACATCCTAAATTTTATTCCATAATAATTAAAGATAACGGAAGTAATTTTGATGAAGAAGCTATTCTATCGACTAAGGGTATAGGTCTTACTTCCATGAAGGAAATAGGGAATAAATATAATGGTTTTTTGAATTATAAATTTGATGAAGGTTTTAATATCCATCTAACCTTAATGAAAGACCAACTATAAAAAGTCAATCAATAAATTAAAATAAATTTTAAAATTTTGATATTAAAATGAACACAACAAATAAGACTTGTAAATAACAAGTTTTAAAAAGGTAGGGAAAGTTAGGTATCATTCATTTAATCTTACTTCATAAGGACTTTGATTTTTAAGAACAGCATAAATAATATTGCATAGTTTTCTTGAAACAGCTCCAACACAGGTAAGATGATGCTTACCTTCACCCCGTTTCTTAAGATAATAGGCATTTAAAACAGGATCATTAAATGAAGCTACTAAAGCAGCTTGAAATAGTGCCTTCCTTAAATAAGGAGATCCTCTTTTACTCATAACGGTATGAGTAGCCTGGAATTCACCAGAACTACTAACGACAGCATCTATACCTGCATAAGCAACAAGTTTTCTTGGAGAGTCAAATTTATCAATATCACCAATTTCTCCAAGAATAGTAGCTCCGATTATGTTCCCAATACCTGGAATAGTAGTAACTGGAGAATCAATCAAGGACATAAGCCTATTGATTTCATTTTCTGTATCTTGAACTTGAGATTCAATAAAGTTCATTTGCTGAATAAGAGCCTTTAATTGAAAGGTAAAGCTATCTTTACTGAAGGTAATTCCAAAAGAGTTTTCAGCTTTAGATTTAATTAACTCAGCTTTGATATCTCCCAATTTTTTACGACTTAATTTATTAATCAATTCGGCTAAAGAGTCAGTAGATATGTCCTCAAAATCAATGAGAGACGAGAATTGTAGTAAAAGTTCTTTAGATGTTTTACCAAAAACATTAGAAAAAATAGATTGATATTCAGGAAATACTTGGTCAAGAACACTGATTACCTTTCTCTTCAAGTCAGCAATAGATTGAACGAGATAAGAACGAAAACGGGTTAAATTTCTAAGTGAAAATATATCCTCATGGGAAAGAGATGTTTCCACGAAGGAGCCATAACGAATGAGATCAGCAATTAATAAAGAATCAATACTATCAGTTTTTCTCTTGCGAATTTCGGTTCCTTTACGCCAACCATCTGTTTGAATAGGATTAATTACATGAATAGTGAACCCATTATCATAAAGAAAAGAATATAAAGCTAACCAGTAGTGACCAGTTGCTTCCATGCCTATAACAAAGTCAGAGACATTGTGAGAAAAAGAGTTTAATTTGGAAAGCAAAGCTTCTCCTCCATCAGAAGTATTGGAGAAAGAAAAAGCTTTAAAAAAAGTCTTTCCATTCTCATTGATTAGGGAAGCAACGTGATTATTTTTAGCAATATCAATTCCTAAATACAACATAAATAGCACCTCATAAAGAAATATTTTAGATTGTGAGTCCGCTCTACTAATAAGCGTTACTACCTTGTTGTATATTCGGAGAGAAGCTAAAAAGCAACCAACATCCAACTCATTCGTAAACTGCTTATTAGAGAAAGGTATCAGTCTTTCAATTACGAGTTCAAAGACTCAAGGATGATTCGATAATCCTCTCAATCTAATAATACAATTATCTCTGATTTTAAGAGATAAATAAAGAAAGGTTTATAGGTTTCCCTATTTAATAACCTAAATATATTATACAAGGATGATGAGCATGAATATTATAATTATAGATGACGACCCATTGGTGGTAGAATCCTTAAAGACCATTATAAATGCTAATGGGATAGATATATTAGCTGTTGGCTATGATGGCCCCCAAGCCATAAAACTTTATAATAGACATAAACCCGATTTGATACTTATGGATATAAGGATGGAAGAAATGAACGGAATAGAAGCCTCAAAAGAGATTTTAAAAGCTGACCCTTATGCTAAAATTTTACTCCTTACCACCTTTCAAGATGATGAATATATCCTATCGGCTCTCTCATTAGGCTGTAAAGGCTATATATTAAAACAAAATATTAAAGGGATCTTTCCTGCTATAAATGCAGTCCACTCTGGAAATTTAGTATTTGATTCAAAAATTGTGAAAAATATTAAAAGGTATACCGAAAAGGATATAGACTTGGAACTATCTGATAGAGAATTTGATATTTTGCTTTTGGTGGCGGAAGGACTAAATAATAAGGAAATTGCTGAAAGGCTTTATTTAAGTGAAGGAACTGTTAGAAATTATATTTCTAACATGCTGGAGAAATTATCCCTTCGAGATAGAACCCAGCTAGCCATATATTATTATAAACTGAAGTTTGGAGTAGATGAATAAAAAAATCCAGAGGAATTAATGATTATTTATGCTATCCCTCTGGATTTTACTATGATATTAAAATCCTATATTTTCAATTTTCTACCCATTTTTCAACATTAAATATACCTTAATCTTCCAACTTATTAGCTCCGTTAAAAACATCATAAAATTCTTTAAAAATTTTGTTACTCTCAGTTAGTTCTGAAGTCTTATAATCAAGTACTGATGTTGTTATGCTATCAGCGTATTCTCTGTCTATATTGGATACAACAATATTCTCTTTACCATCATCTACGGCGTATTTAATATAGTCTAAATTATCGATAAGCGAGAATAAAATCAAGGACTGAGATTTCCATACTTCATCGGAGTTCATAGCAATATACTTCTTTTGTACATCTGTACTTCCCTTAAAATTAACTTGCAGCCCATAAGGCTCTTTTCTAGTAAATAATTCAATTCCATTTGGTTCTAAATCCTCTGGAAATTTTAGAAGTCCAAGTATGTTGCCAACTCCTGAATTATTACCTATTTTAGTTCCTCTCAACTGATACAATTTATACTCTATGCTAACGCTTTTATTATTTTCCTTACTTTTAAGGTTTCTCTTCTTCTCATTTAAAAATATATCTATACCCTTTTCTGTTTCCAAATGCCCATAAAATCCAAAGATTCCTCCTTCACGTTCATAGTCAATAATGATATTGTCTGCCAATATCTTTTCTTCTCCATTAGCCAACCTTATTAAACGATGGTATCCATTACCCTTATATCTACTGAATAATATTTCATCTTTAGATATGCTTATAGGCATGAAATCAAAATGATCTCCTTCTGTTATTTTCTTAGTCTTTGAAGTTTCTAAATCATATTCATAGATACTGTGGGGTTGGTTTTCCCAATCCTCATATGCTTTATTAAAGTCAGCTTTCCAAGAATCCTCTAAATTTTTAGTTGCCGAGTACAACAACTTTTTACCATCTACTGTAAAGCTTGGAGTCATAGCAACTAAATCCTTATCCATGAATTTAATGGTTTTATATGTTTTATCTTTATTTATATCTAATAAAACAACTTCTTTATTTAAAATCATTTCCCTATAACCGCCTTCAATTAGACCGATTAGATTATTATACTTTGGATTTAAGGACAAATGATCTTTATAAGGTAAGGTAGTTATATCATTAAACTCTGTATGTGTCTTTTTATCCACATCATATACTCCTATACCTATTCCATCTGTACTTAGTGAACCTGAGGCAGGTTTCTCCATAATATAGACATACCTTCCATCTTCTGTTATCTCCCATAGAATAGGATTGTATCCTATCATATCATCAGTGGATTTTCGTCCTCCTACAATTATATTTGTTGAAAATGTCCTGTTTTTTGAATCATACTCTTTTAGGCTTATCTCTACGATACCATCATTAGTAGAAAAGTCTCCTTCTTCTGTAGTCCACTTGCTCATCTGTATACCATAAACATTATCTTTATTAGATGCTTTAAAATTAGCATAGTAGTATTCATCTAAATGTTCCACTTTATCTTTAGTTGATACATCAAATATTACAAAGCCTGGTTTTTCAGTAGCATACACTATAGTGGTATCATCTATCCAATCATAAGAAGTATAATAGGAATCCATTTTATCTGCTACTTTTTCATACTTCTTATTCTTTATATCATATATATAGAGGTTATCTTTATGTGTATAGGCTATATAATTTCCAGATTTTGAAATGACAGGATAGCTAAACTCTTCTCCTTCTTGAATTTTAGTCTCCTTCTCATGATCTAAATAGGAAAAATATAATCCATCATCTTTGATATATACTATAAAAGAATCATTCTCTTTTAATGCCTTAGTAGGGATAACATTACAAGCTATGGTAAATCCAGAAAACAATATTAAAACTACTACGAATAAAGAAAGGATGAATCTACCTTTAGAATTCTTCTTAAAAAATAGCATATTTTCAAGTCTAGATTTTAATTTCTTCCCACTAGAACCCATAGCTGTTGTCAAAGTGTTTTTCCTTTCAATTGAATTATCCATTAATTTCAAAATAGTTTCACCATAATATTTTCTATCATCAATATTCATCCTGTCTACTACTTTTTCATCTATGGAGTATTCACAGTACATATCCATATCTTTTAATAATATATAAACTATTGGATTAAACCAGTGAATAATATTTATAATAAACCCAAAAGCTTTCATCATAATATCTTTTCTCTTATAATGGTTTAATTCATGTAAAAATATCATCTCTAATGCTTTATCATCTTCATATATATTTGGAATTAATATAATAGGATTAAATATGCCTATTAACATTGGTGAACCGATGTGTTCCCAAACTTTTAATGATATATTACTATTTATACTTAATTTTTCCTTATATAGATTAAATAAATCTAGAACCTCTTTATCATGAACTTCTAAACTGTTTTTCAGAATGACTGATTTAAACCTTATATATGGTATTATTTTTAATAAAAATAAGACAACCATGCCTACTATCCAAACATATAAAATTGTATCTCTATAAAAATCAATATTAAGCCCCTTATTATTTCCGCTTTCCATTGTTGTAGGACTTCCATGTTTTGTTTCATATTCATATTGCTGTTCTTCAATATCCTTTGTTTTCTGCATATCTTTTACATCCTCAATTATATTGTCTAAATTCTTAGGTTCTTGAATTTCTATTGGAGAAATGTTAGAGATTGGTCTTATAGGAATTTCTATAAAACTTCCTATTGGTAAAACGAAAAAGATTAAAATTGTAATGGCCATTTTATAATGCCAAGATGAATTAAAGTTCTTTTTCGTCAAGGGCTTTATAAGGAAAAACAGTAAAAATATAATGCTTCCAGTAATGGACATATTAAATATAGTGCTTAAAACTTCCATATCATACCCTCCTAATCCAGTCCTTTAATTCTTCTATATCTTCTTTGTCTATTTTTTTATTATTATATAGTGAAGCTACTAAAGATTTTATGCTTCCATCATACATATCTTCTATAAAATCATCAGCTTGATAGGATTTGTATTCATCCTTACTTATAGTAGGAGAATAATAATTAACCCTACTCTCTTTTCTTACCTTTAATACATTTTTATCTACTAGACGTTTAGCTAAGGTAAGTATAGTAGTATGTTTCCATGGATTATCCTTACCTAATCTGTCTATTATGTCTGCTGTTGTAACTTCTCCGCCAATATCCCAAATGATTTCCATTATTTCATATTCTGCATCTGAAATCTTAACTATATTCAAATTAAATCACTCCTCACATTCTACATTATGTAGTATTGATTTGATTTTACGCTATGTAGAATATAAAGTCAATGGTTTTGATAAAATAAAAGCTATCTTAAAATTTCATTTTAAGATAGCTTTTATGAACGTTTTACAATATATTCTTCTTTCCTACAGTTGCAAGATATACTACAAACTGCTCTTCTCCATCTAAATTAAGTAATTTATTTATCTCATCATCATCAAAAGCTGCAATTGCACAGACTCCACTATCTATGGATTGGGAGGCTAAGTATAGATTTTGACATACATGACCTGCATCTAAATGGATATATCTATATCCTCTTTCTCCATATCTCCACTTCATCCTATAGATTACCGTACTCCAAATGAAGGTTACTGCACTATTCTTTATGAAAATTTGATTTCCACAGCTCTCGGTTACCCTTTCAGCTATATTAGCTTCCATATTTACTTCTATTAATTTATGTTCAATGGCTAAATATCTATACAATCCCGGTCTTATTCCTTCTACTTTGTTTATAAGTAGATAAGTTTCAAAGGAGTGCCTTGCTCCTGCGGAAGGTACATTCCTTAGAGTTGCTGGTCGAGAAGTAATCTTCATAACCCCTTGGGTACACCATAAAAGATAGGATAGTTCCTCTATGGTTAAAGCTTTATCAGCATATTTCCTTAAACTCCTTCTTGATTTTATAGCCTCTCTTAAACTTATATCTTTAACTTTTATATCCTCTATTGATGGAAGATCTATTAATATTTTATCCTTATCATATTCCATTTCTAAAGGTGGCTGGGGTAATTCTTTCTCTTGGTCTGATTCGTCTAAATATTTATATTTTGTTTTCTCAATAAACTCTTGCCCTATATTATTATCCATATATTCACCTTCCTTATGATATTTTTAATTATTACATAAGTCTTTTATATAGTTAAGTCTACCATATCATATGAATAAGATAATATATCTTCTCCCTTAAGTCAATACACTATTATCCATATTAAGGAAAGTTTTCTATATTATCTTCTACTGTGAAAATTATATTTTATATACAATAGCTTTAGTCCCAGCTTACTGTAAAATCTACCCTATGCCTCTCTCATATTAATTATACGCAGTCTTTAATTTTAGTAAATCGTCATGGGTAGTACGCATCAAGTAGTAAAATATCTATTTTCTTTTCTCATTCATAATAAGAGTAGGACCTTTCTATTCTATTAAAGGCTCTAGTTAATATTGCAGTTAGTAATAAATAAATTAGCCCTACCAAAGCCAATGGTATTAAAGAAACATCTCTATTTGATGCAATCTTTCCAGCTCTCAATAGTTCCCCAATTCCTACTACATAAACCAATGATGTATCTTTAGCCAAAGTAATCACCTCATTAGCAATAGAGGGTAGTACTATCTTGAACATTTGAGGTAGTATTATCCATATAAATGTCTTATAAGGAGTTAAACCTAATGCATAGGCTGCTTCATATTGTCCTTTATCAATAGATTCTATGCCTCCTCTAAATATCTCTCCAAAATATGCCCCATAATTTAATATAAATGCTACGAGTACAGCAGTAAACCTATTAAAAGTTATGCCAACTATGGGCAATCCGAAAAATACAAATACTATCTGCAACATCAAAGGTGTGCCCCTCATTACCCAAATATAGAGTTCCGTTATCTTAGAAACAATTTTTACCTTGGACAATCTCCCCATAGAAATAATGATTCCCAATGGAAAAGACAATATAAAGGTTATAGAAAATACTTTTAAAGTTGTAACAAGTCCATCAAACATAGATGGCAATAGAATGTATATATATCTAATCATAGTATCATCCCTTTATTGATTTTTTCCGAACCATTTTTTATATATATTTTCATAAGAGCCATCTGTTTTCATTTCATCTAGAATATTATTTATTTTATCTAATAATTTTTTATCTTCTTTTCTAAGACCTATGCCATATTTTTCTTCTCCAAAATTTTCTTCTAGTATTTTATATTCATTAGAATTTTTCTGATTGATATAATATCTTGCTATGACTTCATCAGACACCACTGCATCTACTCTTCCTGCTTCTAAGTCCATAAAAGCTTCATAGTTTGTATCAAATAATACAGGCTCTCTTCCTTGAAAGCTTTCTACTACTATAGGCTCTTTATTTATAGCCTCAAGGGAGCTGGATCCATTTTGAACTGCTACTTTCTTGTCCCTTAAATCGTTCTTACTATCTATATTAGAATCTGCCAATGTAATTATAATCTGTTTATTTTCTAAATAATCTTTAGTGAATGCAACCTTTTTCTCCCTTTCTTTAGTAATGGAGTATCCATTCCAAATAACATCAATATTGCCTAAACTCAATTCAGTTTCCTTCATAGACCAATCTATGGGTTGGAACTTTACTTTAAATCCAATTCGTTTAAATACTTCTGTTGCTAAATCTACATCAAAACCTATCAAATTACCTTTGCTGTCCCTAAATCCCATAGGGGCAAAGGTATCATCTAAGCCCATTACTATATAACCCTTTTCCGTTAAATTTTCATAAGAATCTTCCCTCAATGTAGGCTTCTTTGAGCAGCCTGTTAAATTACCAATAATTAAAACTAATACAAATAATAAAATAACAAGATAGTCTTTTCTTTTCATTTAATATCTCTCCTTTTATTTGAATTTAAAGGTTAGAAATAAAAAAACTCTCGCCTCTAGCATTACACTAGAGAACGAGAGTATTACTCCGTGGTCCCATCTCCATTTATCAATACCTCACAGTATCAACCTTATCGAGTACGACAAATATATGTTTATACTCTAGCACTATAACGGGTGCAGGTAATCCGAAGACAGTCTACTACCTAATAGGTTTCGGTGTCTAGCTCAGAGATGTGTTCAAAATATATTCAAATGCCCCTCTCACCAAACGGGAACTCTCTGTAAAAGAAATATATCTTTACTATTTCTCATCGAAGCTTTTATTCCAATTTATCATGGTAATATATTAATATAATAAAGTAATGTTGTCAATATATTTTTTAAATTCTTTAAAAACCTTTCATACCAACTAGCCATAAAAGAATTACGTTGAAAAATAGTATTTCTAATCCAGCTACCCATTATTTTTTATCGATAAACAATAAACATATATTGTATTACATAAAATAGGATAGTATAATATATACGAAAAGAAATGATTTGATGATATAGGGTGTAAGTATAACAATTAAGGTAAATTTAGATATTATGTTAGCTAAGGGGAAAATATGTTAAGTATTGGATTGCCAACCTAATGACATTTTAGAATACTCAAAAGGAGGAGTTTAAAATGGAAAAAGGGTTTAAGTTTTCTATTAGCATTTTCTTAGCAATAATTTTAGCTGGTGGACTTATGTTTGTTTATATAAATAGACCATATACTAAAATTATATATATGAATTGGTCCATTAAATTACCAAGGCCATATAAGGAAATTTATTCAACGGATAGTGGCTCAAGTTTTCACGGTGATGGCTGGAGATACCATGTGTTTGAATATATACGTATAGACTATTTTTCAAATTGGAAAAATGGTAAAAATACAGCAATAGAATCGGCTGTAAATAAAAATCTAGATATACTAAATGTTCCTAAGGAAAATAGACCTGATTTCACTTCTAAATATAGTTATTATACAAAAAAAGAACAAGACTCTTCTACTATATATTTAATATTTTTTTCAGATACCAAAAAACTTTTTGTAATTGAGGATATATTATAATAGAATATGATTATATTTAAGTATTTTCAATAAAAATAAATTTAAAAGGGAGCTGTATACATGAAAAGATCAATAAAATTGTATAATATAATATTCCCCCTCTGGTTTTTATTATTTTTTCCGCCAATTATATTCTTGACCCTTATTGGTAACTATATTGTCGATTCATTGGTAATACTAATTTGTTTTTCTGTATACAAATTAGTAGATTCAGGATTTAATTTGAAGACCTTTTACAAGAAAAGTATATTGAAAATTTGGGGTTATGGCTTTTTATCCGATATTATAGGTGCTGGAATATTATTTGTATTAGGGTTATTTGGAACGAGATTTGGCTTACCTCATGAATTAACATCGGCAATTTGTTATGATCCTTTTAGTGAGCCTTTAGCAGTAATAATAATATTGGGATCAATAGCAGTGTCAGCCATATTTATATTTCTATTTAACTATAAATATTCTTTTAGAAACCTCATTGAAGAGAAAGCTTTAAGGTTTAAAATTGCACTCACAATTGCTATTGTTACAGCACCTTGGACATTTATGCTGCCAACTAAATGGTTTATTAATGGAATATAAATAAAAATTAAAGAAACTTTTCTTTAGATCAATTGGAGGAAACTTCCACATATAATTTAAAAATAGAACTTTCCTCCTTGTCACCAATGGCTCATTTAATCAACTTGATGCAATCTTGAGACCAAGCTTTCCTTTTGAAATAATCTTATTAAAATGCTAGAAACCACCACAGATACCATAGCAATAATAAAAATATAAATTATAAAGTACCCTATTGGGAAATGATAATGAAGGTAGGTTGCTCCGACACTCTGCAACACTTTTATTAACCCATAGCCCAATGCTGTGCCAAATATCAGGGTTATTATCAAATTTCCAATAGATAAGCCTAATCCTTCAAATTGTATCATTCTTACTAATTGTTTATTGCTTAATCCAATGGATTGGAGCATTGCGAATTCTCTTTTTCTTGAGATAATATTAGTTATTATTGTATTGATTAAATTGATTAGGCTAAATAAAATGATAAAACTACTCAATCCTACTATTACTTTATTTATTAAATCAAATGATTGTTTATCTTCTATTATATTTTGTTTTAATGTATCCATTTCAAGCAAGGGATTTTCTTCTATTATATTTTTAAGATTTTCTTCTACTTTATCCCCATCCCTGTCAAAGTCATTTATGGATATCACCAATGTAGCTGTTGTATTAATACCTGGAAATAATCGTTCTAGCTTTTCTATTGGAAGCATAAACCAGCCAGAATTATATGTGACATTGCTGGGTTTCTCTATAGCTCCTATGACATTAAATGTTCTTTGGACTTCTTTACTTCCATCAAAGTATCTTAGGCTTACCTTGTCTCCAATATCAAATTTCCATCCATAGATTTCTTCGGCAACTTCATTATATGCTATAAGGATTTCATCATTTTTTATCATATCATCATAATTAAAATTTCCTTCTGCCAATGTTTTATTTATTGTATCAATATCTTCTCTAGTAAATGCTGAAAGTGAATCTTTCCTATTGGCTACATCTTTATAGTCAAATTTAACAGATGTCTTACTAAACTTGGCAACCTTATTAATCTCGGGTATTGATTCTATTCTTTTTATCAAATCTTCATTCATTGGATTTTTTAATTGAACTCCTGTTAATCCATTTTCAATAGTTTGCACTGCATTATAATCAAATGAAATAATGTATTCTCCCTGTTCATACAGCCCTTGCCTTGAATATTCTTCTAAAGAAATAGATGCTATCAAAGTTGTACTCATGAGAAATAAAGCTCCACCTATACCGAGAGAAACTAAAGTTAAAAAGGATTTCTTCTTATTCCTTTTTATACTAATTCTGGCTATAGAAAGAGGGGATAATCTCCTGTGTAACTTCTTAGTTTCCTTTAACCCTTTTCCCTTATATACTGAAAACCTTGATGCCTCAACAGGTGAAATAGAAGAAGCTATACTGGCCGGTCTTTTAACCGATATGATTATGGTTATGAATTCAGCAATTGCTATGATCAAACTTAAAATAATAGTGGATCTCCAGCTCCATCCTTCTGGAATAATCCAATAAGAAATTCCCCAAGATATCAGAAGTCCTATAGGCGTTCCCCTAGAAAACATGATTTCTCCTTCCCTCATTACAATAGACTTAATCTGTTTCTCCGAAGTTCCTATGGTTCTGAGCTGCCCAAATCTTTGAACATTTTCTAAAACTGAAATATAGAATATACTGTATACGACTAATACACTAACAAATAGAATCCCTAGAGATACTAATATTATGACTAAAATATTTTCTTTTGAAATAGTCAATGAATCTGCAAAGAAGTTATTTGGATTTATATCTTTTCTTTCAATCCCTGCATCTCTTCCAACCTTTATTATGGTATTTAAGAACTCATCTTTTGACATCATATGCGCATCTTTTATCTTACAAAGTGCAACATAGGGTACGTCTTTTAACTGCTCCCCGTTTTCCGAATATTCCTTAGAAAATAAAATTGTATAGATGCTGAAATTCTCATTTTCTTCCTCATAAAAGCCGCTAATTACAAATTCTTCTTCACTGCCATTTAAAAACTTTATCTTTATAGAGTCTCCTATATTCTTTACATTAGGAAATAATTTTAACATAGGTTTATCCACTACAATCTCATTTGATTTTTCTGGATAATTTCCTTCTGCTATGGTTTTTGTCTTTATACTCTTTGTATCCTTTTCAAAATAAACTGGACGAATCATCTTGTTCTGTAACTTGAAACTTTGCCCAAACTTTGCTGGAGATAAGAAGTCCATTTCATCAGAAACCTTTAATCTACTAATCTGCTCTTGATTTACATTCTCATATATAACATGCTGCATCATATCCAACTGTCTTTTTGTTTTCTGATGCCTAGCCGATTGAGTAAGGGACATAACACCTAATAGGGAAACAGATAATATGATGGTTATTAATATAAAAATATTTCTTGTCTTATTAAATTTCACACTTCTATCGGCTAACTTTTTTATAACTTTTCCATTATTATTTGCTATCATAGCCCTTCCCCCTATCTATTTGAAATTCTTCCGTCTTCAATTCGGACTATGCGATCCGATAATTGGGCAATTTCATTGTTATGAGTAATCATTACAATGGTTTGATTAAATAGTTTACTTGTTCTTTTTAATAAACCTAAAACCTCGGCGCTGGTTTTGCTATCTAAATTTCCTGTTGGTTCATCTGCTAAGATGATAGTCGGCTTAGTTGCTAAAGCCCTTGCTATTGCTCCTCTTTGTTGTTCTCCGCCTGATAAATAGTTAGGAAACCTTCGCTTTTTATCTTCTAAATGTAATAGTTCAATTACTTCTTCTATGTATTCTTCATCAATCATTTCGCCATCTAAATCCAATGGTAAAACGATGTTTTCATAAAGATTTAACATAGGTACTAAATTATAATTTTGAAATACAAATCCTACATTTCTTCTTCTAAAAATAGTTAATTCTTCATTGGACAATTGAGAAATATCCTTTCCAGTTACAATGACCTTTCCTGAGGTAGGATTATCTAAACCTCCTAGCATATTTAGCAAGGTAGATTTTCCTGATCCTGAAGTTCCTACAATTGCGAGAAATTCACCCTCCCCTACAGTTAGGTTTACTCCATCTAAAGCTTTTACAATATTAGGTTTCTCTCCATAGTACTTTTTTAAATCAATGGCTTCTAATATATTCATTCCACTTTCCTCCCTTTCTCAATACAACTTTATCAAGTAAACCTAACAGAAATATAACAGAAAACATCTTTTATTTAAAAAAACAATACCAATTCTAACTTCTTCGTTAGAATTGGTATTGAATATAGTCATCTAATTATTAGACAAAAAAACAGAAAAAGTAGAACCTTCTTCAATAATTGAGGATACCTTTATATACCCCCCTTGCTTTTGAATTATTTCTCGTGATAAATAGAGTCCAATTCCTACTCCTTCCTTGTCGTAACTACTTTCTTCTCTAAAAAATCTTTGAAACACCTTTCCAAAATCCTTTTCTGGAATACCTATGCCCTCATCTATAATATCAATCTTCGTATACATCTCCCATATTTCCACCTTAATTTCTATCTTTGTATTATGAGGAGAGTACTTAACTGCATTTTCCAATATGTTGAATAATGCTTCTACTGTCCATTTCTTATCATGGGCTAAAGTATAGTCTTGCGGACAGTCAACGATAATTTCTATGTTCTTCTTTTCCGCCTTTACTCCAATACCTGCTATAGCATGTGCAATAGTATCAAATAAGTTTAATGGAACCTTATTCAATTGAATCAATCCCGTTTCTAATCTCGATGATTTAATCATGGATTCCAACAAGAAATCTATTTTATCCAACTGTCCTTCCATAAGCTTCAATATCTTTTCCTTCTCTTCTTTGGATATACATCCTTTAGCTAAAGCCGATTGCAGCATATTCAAGTTGGTTATAGGAGTTTTTACTTGATGAGAAACATCTGAAATTAGGCTCTGTAGATTTTCCCTTTCCTTTAATCCTTGTAAAGATTCCTTCTGCCAAATTTCCGATATTCTAAGTATCTTTTGATTTACTTTTGAATCGAAGGTTTCATCTAAGGTTTGTAGTTTGCTAACCTTTTCATAATCTTTATTGATTAAATAGGTTAGGGAATTATTTAAAATATTGATAAAATCCATATATCTATTAATAGTTTTTTTCTTATTATAATAATAGACCAATAGGATAGTAAAATAAACAACTAGGGAAAATACCAGTAACCTTATATTATAAAAATAGTAGATTAAAAAAACATGGTATATAACCCCTATGATTATTAAACTCATTACTTCATAAAGACCCTTATTCTTCATAGGCATCTCCTACCCATTGATAACCCATTCCGTAAATTGTCTTGATATATTTTTTATCCTTGGTGTCAATTTTAGATCGAATTCGGCTAATCATCATAGTTAAGGCACTTTCATCTACATATTTTCCGTTCCCATCCCATAGCTTTTCCAATAATAAGTTTCTAGTAAGTACCCTTTTATAATTCATAACAAATAAATATAATAGATTGAATTCTCCTGTAGTCAATTCAAAGCTTTTCCCTTGCAGCATAGCCTTTCGCTTGGTGAAATTTAAAAACAAATTTCCATCATCATAAATATGTTCTACATTCTTTTTATTAGAATCTTTTAATAATACCCCTACTTTTTTAAGAAATACACTTACATGAAATGGTTTTGTAATATAATCATCCGCCCCTAATTCATAGCCCTTTAATATATCACTTTCCATATCCTTTGCAGTTAAAAATATAATAGGTGCTATTGTTCTACCCCTCCAAATTCTGCATAAGTCAAAACCGCTCCCATCAGGAAGATTTATATCCAATATAATCAAATCAAAATTGTCTTTTGAAAAATAATCTTCCGTAGAAACTAGATTATAGGAAGAGATTACTTCATATCCTTCCGTTGTTAAATGAAAGGATAAAGTTTGATTTAATAAAGGATCATCTTCTACTAATAATATCTTTTTCATTCTCTTCACCATTCCCATGCGTAAACTATACTGCTTATTAAAATCATTGTATTATAATTATTATTAGTTATCAATATTACTTTATCACTAACAAATGTCTAGCGTTGCTTTATTCTTAGCCAACCTCTCCATTATAATTAAAGTTATATAAGCAACAATGCAGTATAATATACCAAGTACAAATTCTTTTAATATATACATGTTTATATCCACGTAAGGTATAGTGATTGAATTGATGAGTAGTTTAGAAGCCTTTAATGCATTGGTTAAGGGTAATATATTGCTTATATTCTTAAGCAAAATTGGAAGTTTTTCTGTAGGAAAATTAACGCCACTTAAGCTCATTAGCAGCATACAGGACACATTTAATAGTAAGTTTATATCCCTCGTTATAAGCCCTATACTCCCAATGAGTAATCCCATGGAGCAAGCCGTAAATATAGCCACAATTAGTGATAATAAAAAACAAGGTATGGAATGTAAGGGTACTCTTATATTAAAGAAAACGATCCCTGTTAACAGTCCTATAAATACAGTTACCATGCCATCTAATATATGGAATACAGATTTTGATACAAATAGTTTAAATTTATCAGCTGGAGAAACTATTAAAATTTTTAATGTACCTAAGCTTCTCTCAGAAATCAAATTAGTCCCTACTCCAAAGAAAGCATTATACATACAAAGGACGAAGGCATTTCCTATGACAAATGGAGTAATATCTACACTTCCATAGGCGTGTCTAGCCACTAAAGAGAAAAATAATACTTGAAATATTGGATTTATAATCTTTACAAATACATATATCTCAGGTCTTAAAAATCCATATAATCCTTTAAACGAATATAATCCATTTCTATAAAATCTTTTAAGATTATCCAACTAACTCACCCCCAAAGTTGCTTTAATTCTCGTACGTTTATCTATCCTTGAAAATAAAACTTTGCTGATTATAAGATAAACCATAGATATACAAAATAGAATAAACATCTCTCTATAGAATATAGAAAAATTATCAATTCCTAAGGAACTTTCCCTCAATATCTTCACCGTCCAAGTAGGGGATAATATATAACTTAAAGGCCTTATAAATCTTGGTAATAGAGTTATAGGAAATACAAAGCCACATAAAATAAATATTGGATACTCTAGACAATTCATCAATGCTCTGGCATTTTTAGAAAGAGTAAATATTGGAGCAATAACTAAGGCTATACATACGAAGGAAAATATCATTAAAATGAAACTTATAAAAAATAAAAAACCATGTTCTATATGTAAAGAACCATTAAAGAACACCCTAGTAAATATTAGACTTAATGCCATCCCCGTTAATCCTAAAAGAGTATTGGCTAAAACCTTTCCTAAAACTATGGTGGTAAATTTTGAAGGACTAGAAACCAAATTTTCTAAAGTTCCCATATACCTTTCCCTCTCTATATCTCCTGCCGAAGAAAAACAAATAGAACTCCATAAACTCGTAAGTCCACTGCCTAAGATAATATAATTTGCATAATTAGCATAGGATGAATCTTTATACATCATATAAAATATAAAAGTATATATTAAAGGCTGTACTATTATACAAAATCTAAAAGTAACTCTAGAAAAGGATTGGGATAGATGAAGTTTAAAAGTAGATAGTATAACTTTTAAATTAAGCAATTTTATTCCCTCCTATAAGCTTAATATACACATCTTCAAGGGGGGCATTTTTATCTTTAAGGTGTCTAATCTTTAATTGTTTAGGAGTATCTATATCGACTAGTTCTCCATTATTGATTATAGCAATTCTATCACATAGCTCATCTGCTTCTTGCATATAATGAGTAGTTAAAAGAATAGTCTTTCCTTCCCCTTTAAGCTTCAATATAATATTTCTTAAATCCTTAGCCCCAATGGGGTCTAATCCAATAGTAGGTTCATCTAAAAATAATACCTTCGGATCATTTATTAATCCTCGCGCTATTTGAAGCCTTTGTTTCATGCCTTTAGAAAAACTCTCTACCTTTTCATTTTCCCTTCCCTCTAAATCTACTAACTTTATTAACTTAGGTATACGTTCCTTTAAAACTTTAGCTGGGATTTTATATATATCTCCAAAATATTGAAGATTTTCATAAGCTGAAAGCCTCCAATATAATCCCCTTTCACCTCCAAATATAAAATTTATCTTATCCCTTATAAATTTCTCCTGTCCAAAACAATCATAGCCAAATATTTTTGCTTCTCCAGAAGTTGGAGCCAAAAGAGTAGTTAATATTTTAATAGTAGTAGTTTTTCCTGCCCCATTAGGCCCTAGCAATCCAAATATCTCACCCTCATCTACAGTAAAGGATATACCCGTTAAAGCTTTAATGGTTTTTTTCTTTGTCATTCCTAAAGTACCCTCATAGTTTCTCTTTAAATCATTTACTTCTATAGCTACGCCCATTCCATAACCCCCTTATGCTCAAATTTTTATTAATTAGACTTATATCTAATTAGATGTTTGTATTGTAAGCTATATATATTTTTTTGTCAATAGGAATGGAATATAAAAAATAAAGACTGCTAAAAGTAAATGTATTTCTATACTTTAGCAGTCTTTATTCTTCTTAAATCTAGATGACAGATTGTTTATAAACTTATCCATGGAATTATAGTTTATACTATAATACTTAGAATTTTTCACCCGTTCTTCATTTATAAAACCAGCTTCCTTTAATTTATCCATATGATGAGAGATAGTTGGTGTTGAGAGGTTCAATCTACTAGCTAAATCCTTTCCCATCATGGGACCTTCTTTAGATAATAATTCAATGATTTCAAATCTAGTTTCATCTGATATCGTCTTTAAGATATCTATTACATCTTTTTTAGTAAAATCTCTATGATAAAGTGAATAGATCAATATTTGATCCTCTCCAAAAAACCTTATGGCCTTTACATTTATAAAATAACTTGGAATAAAAATATAATCTCTATAGAGACCTCTGTTTCTAAAGGTTTTTCCCATAATTTTTTGAGATAATTCCAATGGCTCCAGATTTAAAAGAGAATTTTCTATCTTTGGTAATTCTTTATAAATTTCAACCTTTATCCTTTCGTATTCCTTTATAAATCCTTCCGTATATAAACTTTCTATGGCAGTAAAGAACTCCTTTAGAAATAAATCTTTATTGACAAACAAGCTTTTTAAAGCTAAATAGTTGGTACTTATATAATTGTGGTCTGAATATAGTTTATTTAGACTTTCATCATCTTTTAATGCTGATTTTATCAAATCCTTATCTATATATTTTCCATAGAAAATATAAAAAAACTCTTCATCCTCTAGACTAAATATATAATTTTTAAAAGCATTAATATCATTAAAACCTTTATTAATCAAAAGAAACTCTAGTATTTCATAACCGTGGAAAGGAAGAGATTTTATTATTTCTCTTAAGAACCTATACTCTCCTTGTAGATTATCAATATAATCTTCCGTATAGATATCAAAGATCTTGTTATAATCCTTCTTTTCATCAAAAATATCTATTAAAATAGAGATTAACTCTATAACAATCGAATGTATAAAATAACAATTAGATTTACCAGCAATATTTTTCATTAAACCCATCCTTTTTCTATTCTATAGTTAAATTGTATAATAAATCTAGATTAATTTCTACATCCCTTTATCTATCTTCCAAATCCTCAATAAATTTTGTAGCAGCAGGGGATAGGGATACACTCTTTAAGAAACATACTCCAATACTTCTTTTTGGTATTTCTTCAGCTAGTTTTATCTCATATAATGTTTTATCCCGTAAGTATTCCTTGGAAAATTCCCTAATAACACAAGATATACCTAGATTGATCTTTGCAAACTCCAATAATAAATCATGGGAGCCGAGTTCAATTTCTGGCTCAATTTTAACTCCTTTTGATAATATATATCCTTCTACATACTGTCTTGAATTTGACTTGGGTTCGAGTAATATCAATGGAAAGTTTGTCATCTCCTCAAAACTTAAAGGGGTAGTAATTTTATCCTTATATTTTTCTCCACAGACGAATACATCATGAATGTCTATCAACTCTATTACTTCTAAGGGTGGTTCTTCAATGGGTAAATTGCATATTCCAATATCCACCTCACCAGATTTTAAAAGGCTGCACAGTTCTAATGTTGTGCGATTTATGATTTTCAGCTTGATATTTGGATATAGCCTATGAAACCTTTCTAAGAAGGGCAGCAAAAAATATCGGGAAATGGTATCTCCAACTCCTATCCTCAATTCTCCTGACATTAAATTTTTAGATTCCATTAATTTTGTCTCTCCTACATTGATTAGATTAATAGCTGAATTTACATACTCATATAGAATCTCACCTTCATTTGTAAGAACTACTCCTCTAGGTGTTCTAGTAAAAAGCCTTATCTCCAGCTCCCCTTCAAGCAGCAAGATTGCTTGGCTTACGGCTGGCTGTGTCATATAGAGTGATTTTGCAGCTTTAGAAAAACTTTCACATTTAGCTACTTCACAAAAAATTTTATACAAATCCAATTTAACAGACATATAAGCACTCCTTATATCTAATATTATATATATTTATTTTACTTATATCATAATATAGTGTATATTACAAGTGAAAGGATAAGAAATCCTCTCAAAATAAATTTAAGGGGAGATTAGAATGGAAAGAATAGTTGGAACTGTTATCAGAGGTCTTCGTGCTCCAATTTTGAAAGAAGGGGATGATATAGTAGATATCGTTGTAGATACGGTACTAAAAGCTTCACAACTAGAAGGTTTTAATATCAATGACAAAGATATCGTTACTATAACCGAATCCACAGTGGCTCGTACTCAAGGGAACTATGCAAGTATTGATGACATTGCTAAAGATGTAAACTTAAAATTTGGAGAAGATACTATTGGAGTCATATTCCCTATTCTAAGCCGTAATCGTTTTGCTACTTGCCTCCATGGTATTGCAAAAGGAGCTAAAAAGATCGTATTGATGCTTCAATATCCATCTGATGAGGTAGGCAATCAGCTAGTAACTGTAGATCAACTTGATAAAAAAGGTGTTAACCCTTGGACAGATACTTTGACAGAAAATGAATTTAGAAAACTTTTTGGATACAATAAACATCCTTTTACTGGTGTTGACTATATCGAGTATTATAAATCTATAATCGAAAATTATAACACTGAATGCGAAATAATCTTCTCAAATGATCCTAAGACCATATTAAACTACACAAAAAACGTTCTTGCCTGTGATATTCATACTAGATTTAGAACGAAAAAAATATTAAAATCAAATGGTGGGGAAAAAATTTATAGCCTTGATGACATTTTAACCAGACCTATTGAAGGCAGCGGCTATAACGAATCCTATGGACTTTTAGGCTCAAATAAGGCAACAGAAAAAAGCATCAAGCTTTTCCCAAGAGACTGTCAACCAATTGTTGACAAGATACAAACTATACTTAAAGAAAAGACTGGAAAAACTGTTGAAGTTATGATTTATGGTGATGGTGCTTTTAAAGACCCAGTAGGTAAGATTTGGGAATTAGCTGACCCTATTGTATCTCCAGGATATACTAAAGGCCTTGAAGGTACACCTAATGAATTAAAACTAAAATACCTTGCTGATAATAAATTCACTGACTTAAAGGGAGAAGAGCTAAAGAAAGCTATTTCTGAATGCATTAAAAATAAGGAGTCAGACCTTGTAGGCACTATGGAAACACAAGGTACTACTCCAAGAAAGCTTACAGACCTTATAGGTTCTCTTTCAGATTTAACTTCAGGAAGTGGAGATAAAGGTACACCATTTGTATATATACAAGGTTATTTCGATAATTATACTGAATAAGATAGAAAAGAGAATAGTTTTTATATTAAAATATATTCTAGTAAAACTACAGTGATGATTTGAAATTCAAATCATCACTGTAGTTTTATTTCCATATTTAATTATTATGCCACCAATGTGGAATTGATTTGTAGATTGCGTTAGTCATGGGAACGCCTTTATTTGTATTGGAAAGTGTGCAATAATACGTAAAGTCTCCTCCACCAGTTTCTACTTCATAGCGCCCATTAATATATTTTGCATGTATTCTTGGAAAAGAAGTATCATATTCGTAATCATATAAAACAACAGAAAATGGTTGATCAGCCCATGCTATAAAATCTCCACTAGGAAATACTCTATCTATATCACTATTAATATTTTCTTCTCCTCTTGCATAGGATCCAAAGATATAAGCAAAGTTTATATTACACATTTCCTCTGCCTGTTCCAAAAATTTATTAATATGCTCCTTTAATAAATCATCCATAATCTCACCCATTATTTAAAATATTTTATAATATACGTCTATATTGTATCACAAATATTCAGTCAATAACCTTAAGTTTTTATACTTGACCTCTTTTGCTATGAAACATAGTACTTAGCTTGAGCATTCCATAATTCATAGTATTTACCATGCTCTTCTTCTAATAAATTATCATGGCTTCCTCGCTGAATTATTTTACCTTCATGGAAAACCGCTATATCATCACAAAACCTACAGGAAGAAAGTCTATGTGAAATATAGATAGCAGTTTTATCTCCTACTATTTCATCAAACTTTGTATATATTTTAAGTCAAAAATAAAACAAAGAACCTCAAATTTGAGATTCTTTGTTTTAAATGACTGCCCAATTAAATCCTTATTTAACGGATTCTGCAATCTTTATTAATTCACTTCTGGTAACTTCTCCTCTTGTTGATATTCCATAAAGAACACCATTAGCTTCCCAATCGAGATTGCTGTTATCATACAAAACAGCATCTACGCCATTGATCTTTACTTCTTCAATCTTAATTCCACCTGTTTCATATCCAGTTTCTTCATCAGCAAATCTCTGATGCATATATATCTCTTTTCCTGTTTCCTTATTGGTAAAGAATAGTGATATATATTTACTATTTTCTACAATACCATCTTCACCTTTATAGAACTCTGCCCTGTCAAATTCGTATCCTTCTGGTAGATAGCTAGGAAGTATGACATTAAAACAAGTATAGTCATTTAATTTATTAGTATCTTTAACTATTAAATTCTGTTCTTTTTTCATCCTTTCTGCTTCAGAAATTGTGGTTATTTTTCCAGTTTCGTAATCAATATAAGCAATTTCTTCTCCATCAGCAGTATATACATTTGATTTTGAAAATTCTTCTATTGGATTTCCATCTTTATCAAATAGCTTACCTTTTAATTTATCAGGAATAGGATGTGACTCTGATTCTACAATATATTCAAAGATTGTTATATGTCCAAGAGATATAGTCTTTAATACTTTTCCCACTGCTTCCTGTGCGAATGATGTTTGCATTATAGAAACACCTAATACAGCTATCAATGCAAAGGATGCCACCTTAGTAGTTAAACGTTTAGATTTATTTGATTTTTTCACAGTATCCTCTCCTCTATATTTACTAATATTTCTTAAAGTCTTGTCAAATACCTCTTCTTTATTGCTATTCCTGCTGAAATCATTGTCAGCTAAAGCTTTACCTATTTCTAGAAGCTCATTATATTCTTCTGATTCTGATTTGTTTTGCCTTTCTATTCCATTGAAATAAGCATCCATCTCCATAGTAAACCTATCCTCAATACTCTTTTTACTCATATTTATCCCCTCTTTCCAATTCCTTTTTTAACTTTTTCATTGTACGATAGAGGATTACCCCAACATTATTTTCAGTAAGATCTAATACTTCTGCTATCTCCTTATTTTTCAGCTCAGCTCCAAATTTAAGGGCTACAATATTTCTCTCTCTTGTATCTAAAATATTTAATGCATTTAAAAGTTCACTATTAGTTTCTGATATCTCTAGTATATTTTCTGGAGTTTTTTTCTTCGATATCAATTCCTTAATAGTATCTATAGAAATGAATTTATATTTCTTTAAACTCCTGAAATAATCGCTTACAGAATTTCTAGCTATAGCAAATAACCATACTTCAAAAGGAGATTTGGTTTCAGAGTATGTGTCTATTTTAAGCATAACTTTTTCAAATACTTGGCTTGTTAAATCTTCTGCCGTATAATGACAGTTAACTCTATAATATATATAGTTATAAACTCTACTATAGTAGGTTTTAAAAATATAAGTAAAATCTTTTGCTTCATATATATCCTCTCGAACTTCCTTTTTATCCAAAATATCCACTAATGCAATTCCCTGCACCTTTTTAAGACCTCCCTTTTCAACGATTTACTTAGCTAAGTAATATTTAGTATGATCCAAATCTTCTTTCTCATATGTTAATACGTACAACTTTCAATTTCATTACATATTATTTAAAATTTTATTGCAAAAAGATAAGATTATAATATTTGTAAAACAACAAGGACGGTTTTTTGTTTGACACTAAACAAAAAAACGTCCTTTATGTTTTACTTATTTAATTATTTGTTTAACCGTATATCCCTTATCCTTTAATGCATTTATTATTCCAGTATCTCCTGTTAGATGTCCTGCCCCTACTACTACGAAATAACTTTTTCCATCTTCACTATTTAAAAATTCTTCAACCTTATCTACCATGTTTTTATTTCTTTCATTAAGGAATATATTACCGAACTCACCATCCATTTCTAAACTAGCTTGAGACATAATCTTTTCAAATTCAACCATGTCCCCCTTTTTCCAGAGCTCCAACATATATTTTACTAGCTCTCCTGAAGTATTTGTGTCTTTAGTATCTTTCTCATCTATTGAAGATCTTAAAAAGTTTTCTTGAATCTCTTTAGGCATAGAATCAAATAAATCTGTTTGGAACTTGATGCCTTCTATTTCCATAATGTCCTTACCTCCAAACATAGCTTTGATTATTAAATTATAATCTATTCCTAAGGTTGGATCTAAAGAAGATTCTAAAGTAGCTAAATTTTGAACCAAAAGTGCAGCAAACCAAGGTTTAAACTTTACATAATCTTCTGGATTAAGACCTGCTGATTTAATTGTTTCTACAAATAACTTATAAGTTTCTTCAGAGATATTTTTCTCTAAGGTATCATCACCACTATATGATGCCTTATCCATCATGTATTGAGTTCCTTCTTTATCTGCTACTATATTTGCTTCCACTGCTAATACATTGGAATTGTCAAAAGCATCTAAAATACCTTCACTAAATGGATATATACTTGAATCTCCGGTATGTATAGAGCCTAATACATACACACTATTTTTACCATTAGAAACTTCCCACATAAATCCTTTAGCGGCTCTATCTGTCTTATGTACAATAAAGTCATAAGTTCTGGCAAATAATGAAAGTACCTCTTCTCTCGTACAAATATCATCTAATCCTAAATCATTCGCTGATTTTCCCTTTAGTATCCCATTTGAAACTATAGCTTTAACCTTATCTTCTGAGCTACCTAGTATATTTGGTTCACATTTATGTATTACATTATAAATTACAGTTGCTACATCTTCTCTTTTGACCTTTTCTTCTGGGAAAAACTCTTCTCCTTCAGCTGTAAACAATCCTAGGGTTAGTGCTTTCAAAACTCCTTGGTTGTCTGTATCCTTAAAAGGGTTTGGTGATATAGGAGTAACTTCTTCTGAAAACTTTTCATATAAAGTAACTGCAAAGTTTGCTAATTCCTCTCTTGTAACACCTTCTTTAAACTTTGCAAAGTATGCTCCATCTGCTAACTCTTGAATCTGTGCTTCCATTAAATATCCTACAGCCCAATTACTTGCTAAATCCTTTGCTGCCTGTTCTTCATCGGCAAATACAAGACTAAAACTAGAAAAAACCATAGTAAAAGCTAACAGTAAAGATAAAAACCTTGAATTTTTTTTCATCTACATTTATCCCCCTTATTATATAATTTATTAGCTCGTTGCAGAACTCTACAACTCGCATAAACACTGCAATTTAATATATTGAAATGGCTGGATTCCCCCCATTTTTGGGTATATATACATTGATAAAGTGTGCATAACTCAAAGAAAGGAGAATCCTATGCCAGTTTCAGCTAAACAATTAAACTTTTGCGATATTTCTACTGATTTTGATAAGTTTTATAATCAAAATCAAAGTAATTTACTTGATTTATTAAACCAATTCATTAATATTAGTGATTTTATCCCATTTTCTTTCTATCAGAAATATTATTCTCATTTTGGTAGAAAAAGAGATTTCTCTTTAGAATCTATGTTATCTGCTTTTATTCTTAAAAATATTTTGTCTATTCCTTCTATTGACCTACTAATTTCATTACTACATATATCATCAGAAATTCGTAAGTTCTGTGGTTTCTTAAAGATACCTGATAAATCTCAGTTCTCTAGATTTAAATTAAATTTTCTTGATAATCTTAATGATTTATTTAATAATCTAGTTGATGTAACTGAGGAAGTTTCTAAGGAAATCAATCCATTTTTAGCTTCTGTTTTAATTACTGATACTACTGGATTTGAAGCTTATGTTACTGAGAATAATCCTAAGTTTTATCAATCTCAACTTAAAAAAGCTAAAGCATATTCTAAGTTAATTATTAAGGATAATCCTAATTCAACTTTTGATGTTGAAAAATATGCTCAAAGTCAAATGCCTAAATCTGCTTCTTCTAACCCTGATGCTAAGCTTGCTTACCTTAATGGACATTTTGGATACTTTCAAAAATGTATTATATCTACTAATGCCCTTGGTGTTGTTAGATATGTTAATTTCTATGATGCCGACAACAATCTAGAAAAAGATTTAAGACCTCAAGTTATTAAGGATAATTACGATGCTAAATCTTTGATTTCTTCTCTTGAAACTTATTTTCAACTGCATCCTAACTTCTCATATAAATATTTCTTAGGTGATGCAGGTTTTGATGCCGATGATAATTATGCTTACCTTCATCAAAACAACATCATGCCTATAATCGCATTAAATCCACGTAATTCACCTAATTTACCTCAATCTGGATTTAATGAGGTAGGAGTTCCCCTTTGCCCATACGATTCTTCTTTATCTATGGTTTATGACGGAATCACTCGTGAAAAAGGTAGAGCTGATAGAATAAAATATATATGTCCAATGGCTAAGAAAATTAATGTTAAAGGTAAGCTCAGCTATATATTAAATTGTAAAAATCCATGTACCAGTTCAAAATGCGGACGAATCAAGCAAATTACTATACATCATAATTATCGATTTAATTCTTCTATCCCTCGTGATAGTTTGAAATGGCAAAAGTTATATAGACTTAAAACTATTTGCGAAAGATCCATTTGCCAAATTAAAAATTTCATTCAAATTAAATCATCAAGAATTAGAAATACAGTATCTTTAAAATCAGATATTTTACTTGCTTGTATTTCTCAATTAATTGCTTTTATACTTATATTTAAGACTAAAAATTATGACAATCCGCTTGCTATTAAATCTTTGATTGCTTAATCTCAATCATCTAAATATTAATTTTAAAAGGTTAGGCTAAACCTTTATTTTCCTATGCTCTTTTTTTGTTAATATCTCAATGTTTTTGATAATTTAAAGCTAATTTCTGTGGATAGTTTTGAATTTATATTCTGCAACTAACTAATATAATTTATTTAATTATAATACTAAACTTGCCATTTAGATATATTTTCTCACATATCTAAATGCAAGTAAAGCATTAAAAAGCATTATATGATAAGATATATATAGGAGATTAAATTTAAATTACTAAAATATTAATAGCCTTATTAGGGGGAGTGAGTTTAAATAAATCAAAAGTGTAAAGATAACAAAAAAATTACAGCAGTTAAAAATTTAATCAACATGGGTAAAAAGGAAGGAACTCTTACCTATGAAAAGATATCAAATTGTTTAGAGGACATAGATTTAGATTCCCATCAGATAGATGAGCTATTTAAGTATTTCGAGAGTATGGATATTGATATAATAGATGATAAATCCGAAGAGGAAGATATTCATATAGAAGATACAGAAGATGAAATACCTATACCTCAGGAAATAAATGTAGGGGATCCTGTCAAAATGTATTTAAAGGAGATAGGTAAAGTACCTCTTCTTACAAGGGATGAAGAGGTAGAACTAGCCAAAAGAGTAGAATTAGGAGATGAAAATGCAAAAAAGAGACTTGCAGAAGCAAATCTTAGACTAGTAGTTAGTATTGCTAAGAAATATATAGGAAGAGGAATGTCCTTTTTAGATTTAATTCAAGAAGGCAACTTAGGTCTTATAAAGGCAGTAGAAAAATTTGATTATACAAAAGGTTATAAGTTTAGTACCTATGCTACTTGGTGGATACGTCAAGCAATTACAAGGGCCATAGCAGACCAAGGAAGAACTATAAGAATACCAGTCCACATGATTGAAAGTATAAATAAACTCGTTAGAATACAGAGACAACTTGTACAGAATTTAGGGAGAGAACCAAGCCCCGAAGAGATAGCTGAAATTATGGATATGGAAGTAGATAAGGTCAGAGATATAATGGAAATAGCTCAAAAACCTATATCCTTAGAAACACCTATAGGAGAAGAAGAGGATAGTCATTTAGGAGATTTTATAGAGGATGACCAAATTAAGACACCAGATGAGATAACAACACATATTATGCTTAAAGAGCAGCTATTTGAGGTTTTAGAATCGTTAAACCCTAGAGAACAAGAGGTACTCATATTGAGGTTTGGCTTAAATGATGGAAGGACTAGAACCCTAGAAGAAGTAGGTAAAGTATTTGATGTTACAAGAGAAAGAATTAGACAAATAGAAGCAAAGGCCCTAAGAAAGCTTAGACATCCGACTAGAAGTAAAAAATTAAAAGACTTTTTAGAAGAATAATATTAGTCCACGGATTTTAGAGTAATTATTATAGACTTGCCTTCCCGCCAATAAGCCTACTAAATACATTTGTAGATAGTACCCTTATTCCCGCTAAGTCAATTTTAAATTTCCTTAAGTTTTTTTATTTTATCCATGCTTGAAGAGTTCGACTTCAGCATATCCCTATTTTAAAACCCAGACTAGTTTATTAAGGTCTTTTGTTTCCTATAGGTATTTTTCTCAAAACTCCATCTGATGTGTCCTTTACCATGATTACATTTTAAAACCATAATAAACCTAAACTCCTAATAATAGATAAACTATTTTTAAGGAGTTTAGGTTTATTAATTATTCACTATTTCCTTTTCGTCTTATAAAAGCTATAATAAATATATTAAATAACATTAAAATTTATGTAAGGAGGATTAAAGTGAAAGTTAAATGGAATATAAAATACACCACAATCGCTATATATTCATTTATAGTAATTTGTTGTAGCATTATCTTTTACCTTATAGTATCAGAGTTGAGTTCATTTAAAATCAAAGTTGGACAATCCCTATCAATTCTTAATCCTTTTGTTATAGGATTTGCAATTGCATATCTTCTAAATTTTTTCTTAAAATTTTACGAAACGAAAGTATTGAATTTGAATTTTGCTAAAAATTTAAAACCCAAATCCAAACGGGGTTTAGGTATTTTGTTTACATATGCCACTGTTTTTTTATTGTTATATTTATTTTTAACCTTTGTATTTCCTCAATTAACTGCTAGTGTTGTTGGGCTGGCTAATGACATTCCATACTATATAAATGATATATCTAAGTCTCTTAAAAATTTAATGAGCGACTTAAATATTGGTAATGAATATATCGATATTGCCGTAGATAAATGGAATGATTTTGTAAACTATACCATCAAATTTATAAGTAATTTAATTCCTATGATTGGAAATTTACTAAAGTTAATCGCATCAAGCATCTGGAATATAGTTTTAGGTTTAATCATTTCTATTTATATGTTGATTGATAAGGAAAAATTTTTTGCTTTATCCAAGAAAGTGACCTATTCTCTATTTTCTGAATCTATTTCCAATAAGATTTTGGAATTAACCCATAGAAGTAATAACATCTTTGGAAAATTTTTAAGTGGTAAAATATTGGATTCCTTTATCATAGGCATACTTACTTTTATCGTTCTATCGATTTTCAAAATGCCTTATGCCATATTGGTTTCGTTTATAGTAGGAATTACCAACATAATCCCATTCTTCGGACCATTTATTGGAGCTGTTCCATCTTTCTTTATAATATTATTCGTTTCACCGATAAAAGCATTGTGGTTCTTATTGATCATATTAGTTATTCAGCAGATAGATGGAAATATTATAGGACCTAAGATCTTAGGTGAATCCCTTGGAATATCAGCATTTTGGATCTTGTTTTCCTTGTTAGTAACAGGTAAATTATTTGGATTGGTAGGTATGGTTATAGGGGTTCCTCTATTTGCTCTTATTTACTCTATAATTAAAGATATGGTTGAAAATAGATTAAAGAAAAAGGGATTACCTTCTGAAACATCAGATTATATGTAGCCATAAAGAGGGCTAAAAATAACTAGCCCTCTTTATTCTAATAATTGGTTATTAAAACTTCTGTAGTTTTATATGACTTATTTTTATTCTTTTGATAGTTAGAATTTTTATAATCATAGTCTAAATAGTGAACTTTGTATTTTTTACTCCAACGTTGCTTCCACCAGAAAAAAGATCGAGCATTATATTTATCTTCTTAGGAAATAAAGGAGTTAATTAGTTCAATAATTTGTATTTGTCTCCTGTAAAATTTAAAGACGATTTTAATATCTTTTTGTCCTTTGGTTCGTCTATCAATATTACTTCACCCCTCTATTTACACTTACATAGGAACAATTTCTCTTTATGATCTTCTAATTGAGCTTTACCTATTGTAAAGTGTTTAAAGTCGGTATCAAATACCTTTACATTACCTCTTCTTTGTAGAGAATCTAATATCTCTTCATCATTAATTTTAGCATTAGATCTTCCCCTGCCTTTCTCCGCCATATTATTATAGGACACCAATATATATTTGGAATCGATATTAGATACTAAATCCTCAAATACTTAAGGTAATAATTTTTGCTTACTACCTAAATATCTTCTATTATTTATCATCAATTTATGAATCTTATTATCCCTTTCCCAGTCGTATAGAGTTTGTCTAGTGTTATATTTTCTCATATAAATATTACTAGAATTACTCATATCCAATCCCTCATCTCAATACGCATCATTATGCATATTATTATTTGATTTTATCATCATTTTATTATTACATCAATAAAGTTACATATCATTCTAAGTCGTGAGAGTATATTATATTAAAATCATCTTCATCTCTAACTGAGAGTTCCAATCTCACAACTCTACCTTTAAATTGGGTAAATCGTTTTGACATCTCATCAATAATAGGACCTAAATCTTCTGTTTCACTATAATATAGGGATATATGAGGCAGCCATAGTTCACTATCAGCTCTTGTCCATATATTACAATAGGAATCAAATTGCTGATGATATTCTTCATAGTATCTTAATAGCTTTCCTGAAGTAGAGGGTATACAAGCTAAACAATAACTTGCCAAAATCCCTATTGCTAAACAATTAATATCAAATGATTTTTTTCCTTGTCCAAACTTTTTAGTATATTCTAAGATCTCATCTACATCAACATCGATAAAGCTTGCCAATGTAATATGTCCATAAATAGGGTTATATTCAATATCAAATACCTCTAAAGCTTTTCTGACTTTCTCTAGCTCTTGATTAGTTTTCTCATCTAATACCCAAATAGCGTATGCTTCTTTTCCCATTTTAACCTCCTAGTGAAATTGACTTATCCTAATTGTATCATTAATTAATCTGAATTTTCAATTATATAAACTTATTTGGTGTTTTAATAGAAACTTTATAAATTCTTTATAATTAGATGCTAAATTATATATAGAATTTATGAGGAGGAATTAATATGACTTTAGAAGACAGTAAAAAGGATTTTACAGGACTTACGGGATTTCAAATTAAATTTTTAGCCCTTATATTTATGCTACTTGACCATATCCATTACTTTTTTGAATTTACAGGTAAAGTACCTATTGCATTTACATGGATTGGCAGATTGTCAGGTGACTTGTTTTTATTTACAATGATAGAAGGATATACTCATACTTCCAATAGGAAAAAATATTTCACAAGAATCTATTTAATGTCTATATTTATGACTCTTATGAAATATATAATTCAGTTTTGCGAGCCACTCCAAAGAGGAGATGGATTTTGTCCTGAGAATGGTATATTTTCTACTTTTGTAATTTTAATTATAATATTTAAAGGAATAGACTATATAAAAGAGAAGAAAATACTTAAAGGTATTGGGCTAGTATTGTCTCCATTTTTAATAACCTATGCTATAGGCATTATTCTTCAACTTTTAGTTCTTCCATTTACATCAATAGATACAGCAAATATCATTTATGTAATAATAACTAGCTTTCTTCCATCTCCATTTTTAGTTGAAGGAGGATTATATGTAATCTTAACTGGGATTATATTATATGTATTCCGTGAAAATAGAAAATTACAATTTATATCCTTTGGATTATTTGTATTAGCTTGGATGGTTGGCTTGCCTCTAATATATATAAGACCTTTAAGTCTAAAACTTATGTTTACAGATTATTATGAATGGATGAGTATCTTTGCAGTAATCTTCATGTTTTTATATAATGGAGAAAAGGGTAAATCCATGAAGAAGTTATTCTATGTATTCTACCCAGCACATGTTTATATATTGTATATATTATCTATTTTAATCTATAATTTAAAATATTAATTGAGAGGGGTACTACTATGGAGACTATTCTCGTAATAGATGATGAAGAGGATTTGGTTATGATTATTAAGGATGCATTAGAAGCTAATGGATATAATGTCTTAGCTGCTTATAATGGGATTGATGGAATCGAAATGTCTAAACAAAAACCAGACCTTATTATCCTAGATATAATGATGCCAGATATGGACGGTTTCAACGTCTGTGACCTTATAAGAGATAATGTAGATTGCCCTATACTGTTTCTATCGGCAAAGGATAATGAAAGGGATAAAATCAAAGGGCTTACCATTGGCGGTGATGATTATATAACTAAACCCTTCAGCTTAAAGGAATTAGTCTCCAGAGTCAAGGCTCATTTAAGGCGTGAAAAGAGAAAAGTTAAAAAAGAGGATAATGCCCTTATAAATTTTAAAAACTTGGATATCGATCTAAAGGGTTTAAATGTAAGGGTAAATAATGAAAATATAAACCTCACCAAAAAAGAATTTGAAATAGTCGAGCTACTTGCGTTAAATCCCGGTCAAGTATTTTCAAAAGATCAGATATATGAAAAGATTTGGGGATATGATGGATCGGGAGACTCATCTACTGTTACAGAACATATCAAAAAGATTAGGTCTAAGATAAGTTCTCTCGATAAAGAAAATAGATATATTGAGACAGTCTGGGGACTAGGTTATAAATGGGAGAAATAAAACATGAGAAATAAAAGCTTTAAGAAAAAGTTTATAATAACCTTTATAAAGATATTAGTTTTAAGTTTAATTTGCTCTTTAATATCCTTTTATATATGGCTTATAACCTTTACTTATGTTAGATATCCTGCCAATCACTATGAACAACAGATTGGAGGTATCATAAGGAAAATAGATAAAAATCATAATAATATATTAGATAAGGGTTTTGAAGGAAAAATGGAACAGATAATACCTAAGAAAGGGATAACCTATCAAGTATTAGACATAGATGGAAATATATTATATGGAACGCTGGATAAAAAGATAATAGAAGATAAAAGAGACTTAATTAATAATATAAACTCTACTAAATCCTTTGGTAGCAAGTCTTTCACTAGAATAATCCCCGTTTTAGATGAAAATAGCAATGTTAAGGGGGCTGTTATATTGGGATATAGATTAATAAGCACACAAAAAACTCATAATAATATCCTATACCTATTGTATAATTCCATGATGTTTTTACCTTTTATATTTATAATAATATTCACTCTTATATATGCTAAAAAATTGAGTAAGGACATAAACAAGCCAGTAAACATTCTACTAGATGCATCAGAGAAAATCAAAAACCAAGACCTGGACTTTACCATCGAATACGATGAAAATAACGAGTTTACAAAACTCTGCAATGCCTTTGAAGATATGAGAGTAAATCTTAAGGATTCCCTTATAAAACAATGGGATTTAGAAGAAAAGAGACAGGAAAATATATCAAATATTGCCCATGATTTAAAGACACCTCTTACCATTGTAAGTACTTACTCTGAAGCAATAATAGATGGCACAGTTAAGGAAGAAAAATTAAAAGATTATATAAAAGTAATTAAAAGGAATAATGAGAGAGCCTTAATCCTATTAGACGACATAAATAAGATATCCAATATTGAAAACCCTAACTTTATTTTAGAACCTATAAAGGTAAATATCATAAATTTTTTAAAGTTAAAAGAAAAGGACTATAAACTTTTATGTGAAGAAAAGGGAATAGAATTTAAAATAGATATTCTAGACTCTAGAGAAAAAAACTTTATAGCTAGGTTTGATATTAAATCCTTAGAGCAAGTATTGGATAATTGTATATCTAACAGCATCAGATATACAGAAAAAGGAGGATATATAAAACTAAATATTCTATGTAACAATGAAGAAATAGTATTTTCCATTATAGATACAGGAAAGGGGTTTAGTAATGAGGATTTGAAAAATATCTTCAATAAATTTTATAAGGGAGACAAATCTCGTTCATTTACCACAGGACATTCTGGTTTAGGCATGTATATAGCTAAAACCATTGTGGAAAAGCATGGAGGACATATTAGAGCTGAAAACAATGATCCAAAAGGGGCTATTGTTAAATTTAATATAAAACCAAAGTATATTTGATTATATACTTTGGTTAATCTAAAATCTTAGAGAAATCTTCCTTATGTTATATCCTTAAATTTACTCTTAAGATGGGGATGTTTTTTTATACAATAATTAATTATATCGACTTGTCCTTTTTTATAGAAGTAAATAGCTTCTTCTACTAAATCCGAATCATCCATTGGAATATCAGGATGTCTATTAGGATATCTGAGTATACGAATTGCATTATCTTTTTCTAACCTAAAGAGACTTGCGAGAATATCATCAATCTTTTCTATTTCTAAAACTTTTGCTTCAAATTCAGAAACCACCTCTCCTTCAAATCCAGTACGATCTTCTAAAAAATTTTGCCCATCTAATTTATAGATATAACCTGATTTCCCTTTAAAAATTTCTTCCAAAGCTCCCTCATATCTCTCCGTGATTTCTAGCTTTTTATCGTCACCATAAGCAACATTAAATATAAAATCATTCCATCTCTGCAAAAAAATCATACCTAAGGCTTTATCTCTTGTTCCATATACATAACTCTTCCCGTGAGTGGAAACATTAGGCTTTATTACATCTAACTGACCTATAGGTGAACCATGATAAACATAATCCATAACATCACCTCCTCAGATTCAAAATTGATTTTCAAATAAAGCAGTAGGTTATTGAGGTAAAACCTACTGCTTTTAGATATAATCTATTATTTATTAGCCATAATGAAAAACCTATGACATGTAAAATCAATATAACCTAAATTTTCAATCATATTATGAATTTCTAACAACTTATCAAAATATTTTTCTATTGTGAAATCTGGTACTTGCCATGGTATAGCCTTCAAATAATATGCAATAGCTCCTATGTCATAAAATCTTGTTTTTACTAAATCTTCTCTCCGTTCAAATACATTTAAGTTTGCTTCTTCTAATTCAGAGACAGCTTTTTTTAAATTCCAATCAATAAACTGAAATTCTGAAGCTTCTAAAATTTCATTTATTTCCTTATCATTCAGTCCGCCAACTTGCTGGGTAATGAATATACCATTGTTGTCTAAAATTCTTCTGACCTCTTTAGGTGAATAGGATCCATGTTTATTTATTACAAGTTCAAAAGTTTCATCATCAAATGGCAGTTCTTCATCATCTTCAACTTTATATATTCTTACACCTAAAGGCTCTAATCTACTTCTTGCAATAGATATATTAGGCACATATCCTTCTGTAGCATAAGTATATTTAGGTAGTGGACTTAAAGTGGATAAAAACTCTCCTCCACCTGTTTCCATATCAAGTAAGGAAGAAGTTCCATACATTTCCATCATTACTTTATTTCTATAATTCCAACTCAATGGAAACTCTTTCATTCTTCCTGTTTTTTCTATATATGAAAAATCCCATCCTTCAAATTTTTCATTTGATTTATCTATTAGATAATTAAACAATTCATTATTTGTTAATCTTCTCTTCATAGTTAATTCCTCCTTTAAATATTCTTAAAACTAGAATAAAATACTTCTTTAAGGAGGACCTCTTATAAGTTGTTACAATCCATACATAATAAAATAGATATACATATATATACTCCTTTTCAATTCTCTCATATTTCCCATAATTTTCGTTCAATTCCTATTTATATTAGATTATATATCAAGTTATTAACTTCATCAATCGCATTTAAGATATAATCTATCATATAGATAATGACTTCACTTTACATATTACCATTAAAATATCTATGTGATATAAGAAATGTTAACAATTGTATATACATTGCTCCTATAGAAATAAGCGCTGGGATTATATAATTAAGCCAAACAAAAGTAAAAGCCATCAGTATAAAGAGAATAGTTGCCACCTTACTTGAAACACTATAAGCTATCCTCAATATTTGAATGTTCCTCTCATCATTTAACTCAATTTCCTCTTCCTTTAACTTTTCAGCTGAAGTTCTCTTATGGCGAATTAACTTAACAAATCCAACGACTGTAAATGCACCGCCTAATCCAGTAAACATACCCATTAACATATGCACATTATGGGGGGCATCTAAAATATTTTTATAAATTGTAACGCTAAATATTAATGTTACAATGCCAACGATAACCATCATCACCCAAAATGCATTGTTTCTAACTGATTTACATAACATTATTTTCCCTCCTCATAAATAAAAATTTCTTCAATTGACATTCCAAAATATCGGGCAATTTTAAAAGCTAAAATAATAGATGGATTATATCGCCCATTTTCTAATGAACTTATCGTTTGCCTTGAAACCTCCAAAGCTTTAGCAAGCTCTTCCTGATTAACTCCCTTTTGTTTCCTAACTTCTTCCAATCTATTTCTCACAAAGAAACCCACCTCTTTCTCATTTTTGTAAAGCTCACTTTACATCATAAATATACCATAGGATAAATTTGATGTCAAGTATACTTTCCATAAATATTTTAAATAAAAATAAGGACTTACTCAAAGATAGTTAAATAAGCTACTTTTGAATAAGCCCCTTATAGCCAATATATAATTCTAAATTTTATTTCATAAAAGCAACGCAATTGTAATCAGTGACTTTTATCATTCCATTTTTTTCATAAAAATTAATGGTTTTTTCAGTTTGGTCTGTCATCAAGACAATCTGACGAACAGGTTTATAATGTTCTAAAATCAACCTTAATAGATGACTTCCAATACCTTGCTTTTGATAACTTTCTAAAATTAAAATATCTTGTATATAGATAATTGTATAGCCATCACCTACTACACGAATTAAACCAACTAATTTTTCATCATCCCAAGCTGTCCATACTTTAAGTGAATTGTTAATAGCGTTTTTTAAATTTGTTTTATCGTTGGTATAGGCATACCATTCCACATCATTATACAAATCTAATAATTGTTCAATATCAGGTATAATATCCTCTTTAATTATTATATTATACATTTTATCCTCCTCAAATTTTATTATCTAATTTGAAGAAGAATTCTCAATCTAACCATCTTATCCACTCCTTTAATACATAAATACATACTAAAATGTCTTTTTAATCTGAATAATTCCTGCACAATGAGATATAGGTGTAAAGGTGATACTATCTTTAGGGAAAAATTCTTCTAATTCATCAAATACAAAATAAACTTCCTCATCATCCCATTCACCAGTCTTTATCTTACACTGCTCTAGTAATTCCCTTGTTTCAAAGGCTACATCTCCAATGACAATTTCACCATCTTTGAAAAGTTGTTCACTCAATTTATTGATGAACTCAACTTTATCCTTATCTTCTAAATGATGCATTGCATAAGTGCTTATTATATAATCAAACTCTATATTTCCTACTTCTTTTGGTAATCCTTTAGAAAAGTCATATTGGATTAACTTAGCCAAAGGCATTTTATCTTTTGCTATTTCTATCATTCTTTCTGAGAAATCAATGCCATATATTTCATATCCATCATCATATAGCTTCTTTGTCAATACTCCTGTACCAAACCCAATATCCAATATTCTCGCTTTTTCTTTTTTATGAATTATATTATAAATAGTATTTAGAACATCTTTATATCCTGCAAATGGATATTCATTGTCCTCTTCACTTAGCTCAACACTTTTATCGTATCCATCAGCCCATAGATCAAAACCTTTGTTATCTAACATAAATAACCTCCAAATTTAATTTTAGAGGGTTAATAAAGGTGACCCCTCCTTACACTTTTATTGAAAAAATCATATCTCTTTTTCATTGTCATCACCCTTTCAAATCTAGTATAAAACATTATATCATCAGAGTACTGAATAATCTATAATTTTACATCCTTTTAATCACAAATAGAAGCTTTATTATAATAAAGCTTCTATTTGTGATTCACCTATTACAGCTATTCCATTCTCAATTAACAATTGTGCAGTTATGCCATTACCATCTGTCAACGTTCCAGAAAAAGTTCCATCATAGATTTTTCCACATCCGCATGAAGGACTTCGTTCCTTCAGGATTGCAAGTTGGCAGTCATAAAATTTAGCAAGTTTTAAAACTTCATTAGCACCTTTTTTATAATTATTAGTTACATCTTTACCAGTTTTAGTGATTATCTTATCCTTTATCTTTTCTGCAGGCTGTCGTGGAGTTTCTAAGCCTCCAAATATTTCAGGACATATGGGAATCAAATGATGCTTTTCCTTTAAAGCATCTAATTGTTCTATAAATTTACCCTTTCCATCATATCTGCAATTGACCCCTAATAAACAAGCACTTACTAGAATATTCATATCTTCTACCTCACATTTAATATTTTTTCTATCTATATTTCTTCTCTCTGATAACGAAGAAGCCTAGATTCCAACGTCCCTGTATGGAGTTCAAAAAGATGATTATCATAATCATAAAAGTATATTGAATTACCTTCTCCTTCAACTCTTTTTCTGCCACTTTTTATTTCTAATCCAAGGTTTTGTATTTTTTCAAGATACATATCATAATCGGATTCATCTATTTTAAAAGCTATATGATTATAGTTTTTTTCAATCTCTTCTCCCTCCATAACTGCAATCCACAAGTCATTTATTAAAAAAAATTTCTCCTTGGATATAGAAAATTGTTTCTCTCCACTAGAATAAACTCCTCTAGCTTCAAAAATTTCTTCAAAAAAAGTTGTTGCTTTCTCTAAATTCTTAACGATAAAAGTAATATGGCTAATTCCCAATATCAAATTTATCACCTCATAATATAATTCTTGCATATAGTATAGCTAATATAGGTGTAATGGTCAATTAGTCCATATGTGTAATATTTATGCTTATCTTTCTCAATATCTAGTCTTAGAAATTTTAAAATTTTTAAATCCAACTGAATATGATTATTATACTTAGTACAATATTTAATCCATAAACAAGTGGGTAAAATATACTCATTAGGATTTATTTTAGGGAGGTTATGCTAATGATTTCCAGAAATTTGAAGAAAGCTAAGGAAGCTTTTAAAAAAAGAGACATTGAAGCTTCAATTAAGGCTCACAATGAGAATTATGAACCTCATAGTTTAAATGAAGGAAAATATATTAAAAATCTTATTTATGGGGGCTTAGATGGAACGATTACAACATTTGCAGTAGTCGCAGGTGTTGCAGGTGCATCTCTTAGCACTGGTATAGTCCTAATCATGGGATTTGCTAACCTAATAGCTGATGGTTTATCCATGGCAATAGGAGATTATTTATCTACAAAAGCAGAAATAGAATATCAACAGCTTGAAAGGGAAAGGGAGAGTTGGGAAGTAGAACATTTTCCTGAAGGTGAAAAACAAGAGATTATAGAAATTTATAGATCTAAAGGCTTAAGTGAAGAAGATTCGATTAAAATAGCAAACATACTTTCAAAAAATAAGGAAACATGGATTAACGTTATGATGGTAGAGGAACTAGGTATTGTAGAAGATAACCAAGCTCCAATAAAAAATGCAGCCGTAACCTTCCTTTCTTTTTTAGTTTTTGGATTTATCCCTTTAATAGCTTATGTGTCATCAAAGTTTATATCAGGCATGGGTAATTTAAGCTTTATATTAGCAGCAATATTAACTGGAGTAACCTTATTCGTTTTAGGTGCATTAAAAGTCAAAGTAACTGTGAAAAATTGGTTTACCTCTGGATTAGAAATGTTATTAGTCGGAGGAGTAGCAGCTGTAGCAGCATTTTTAATAGGTAAACTACTATCTGGTCTTGCTTAAAATGGTTTCATATACAACAACGAGCTACCTGTGGCCGCCCATACATTACAAAAAAGATTCTGCTTATCCTTAGTACAATAGTTATAAAATAATATCCTGCTTGTGAATAATCATAATCCTTTAATCTAATATTTTCTCTTTTAGGCAACTCCTTCGTATAGCCACCACCTATATACTATACTTAAATCTACTTATATTACAAAATTAATATTATAAGACTTGACTTCTTATTTCTTCTTCATTTTCAATCATAAATTGATAGCTCTTATCCATAAATTCATATATAGAATTGTTTTTATATATTTCATTTAGATAATCATATAATAGTTTACCAGAGATAGTCATATTATAAAAGTAAGGATAGGCATTTCCACTTTTATGATACGGGTTAATTCTATTCAACTCTTCATCATTTAAAATTTGCTCTACCACGGCTTCGCTTAAAATCCAAATTAGACTAGGTGATTCATATTGTTCATATGAATCCTTATACTTTTTATTCCATAGATAAAACCATAAATAATGAACAATTTCATGTAATGAAGAACCTAGCGACCCTTCATCACTATTCATATAAAACACATCAAAAACATGTTCTTTTAAATACCTAGGACTAATGGGATTCAAAGTTATATTACATATTAAATTATTTAAAACGTCACTAGTATCAAATTGAAATATTGAAGAAAAACGCTCATTAATTAGTTTTTCGTAACAATTCCAGTTTCTCTGATATGAAATAACTTTACTTTGTATTTCTTTTTCTCTTGATCTATACATTTCACCAACTGTTTCTGAAATCTTTTCACCTATATCTTTATTATCACTATTCTTATTAAATGAACCTTTAAACTTTAGCAATTCAGGGAAAAAATGAAAAATTGGTTCACTCCAAAACTCATCTTGCTTTATAAACTCTGAAATTGATTCCACAGAATATTTATATCCTAGATCTTTATATATTAACTTCATTCCAATATCCCCTTTCATACAATATTTAACTCTATATAATAGATTATACCATGCCAAACACACAAGGGGACGGTTCTTCTGTGTGTTTGGCATCTTATTGACAAAAATAAACTGTAATGGTAATATGAAATTAAATAGATACACTCTTGAAAACGTATGGGTACAATTATGGGAGGGATATAGATATGAAAATTCCATTTATAATGACTCCAGGACCAACACAGGTTCATGAAGATGTCAGAAAGGCTATGGCAAAAAATATAACCAATCCAGATTTAGATGTAAATTTCTTTGAATATTATAGAGAAACTTGTGACAAACTTAAAAAATTATTAAATACTAAAGAAAATGTACTTATATTGAACGGAGAAGGAATACTAGGCTTAGAAGCAGCTTGTGCCTCTCTTATAGAGCCTGGAGATAGGGTTCTTTGTATTGAAAATGGTATATTTGGAAGAGGCTTTGGAGATTTTGTTAAAATCTATGGAGGAGAAGTAGTTTATTTTGAAGGAGATAGAAGAAGGGCTATTGATGTAGAGGACTTAAAAAAATTTCTAGAAAATGATCATGATTTTAAATTAGCTACAGTGGTTCATTGTGAAACTCCTTCAGGGATTAGTAATCCTGTCGATAGGATATGTCCACTGCTTAAAGAATATGGAATAGTTTCTATAGTAGATTCAGTATCCGCAATAGGAGGAGAACAAGTAGAGGTAGATAAATGGCAAATGGATATAGTATTAGGAGGAAGTCAAAAATGCATATCTGCATCTCCAGGATTGACTATTTTGAGTATAAGTGAAAAAGCCCGTAAAATCATGTTCAATAGACATACCCTAATTGCTTCTTTCTATTGTAATTTAACAATATGGGAAAATTGGTATGAGAAAAAGTGGTTTCCTTATACTCAGCCAATAAGCGATATATATGGGTTAAATTGTGCATTAGATAGAATTTTAGAAAAAAATGATTATGTAGAAAGACATAAAAAAATTGGAGAAGCTGTAAGAGCTGCCATATTAAAATCTGGTTTAGAACTTTATCCTTTAGATGGATATTCAAATACAGTCACAACTATGTTAGTTCCTGAAGGGGTATCCTTTAAAGATATCTACGAATCTATGATAGAGAAGCACAATATAATGATTGCAGGAGCATTTGATTTTCTAGAAGATAAAGTCATAAGGATAGGTCATATGGGAGAAAACTGCCATGAAGAAAATTTGTATATTACATTAAAAGCTTTAGATGAAACGTTAAAAAAATTGGGAGTCAAAATAGAAGGCAGCTTACATAAACATTTTGTAGATGAAATTTAGAACTTTGGAATCTTGGCTATGTAAATAATCTTATGGTACGCCTAAATATATACTATATAGGCGTACATTTTTTATATTTATAATAGGAATATTTTCAGTTGCTTTAAGTATTGTAAAGAAAAACTTAGCTAACGCTAAGTAAAGATTAACCACTCACTTATAAAAGATTGATACACTTTTTATTTAAAGATAGATATAAAAATTATTCTCACAATATTATATTCCTATTCTCGTTGTAAATTTGTAACCACTTGATAATTTTTTATATCTATATTTCCCAGTTGAATATATTTGTTGGGAGATTAAATCAATACTAAGCCTCTCATAATATTTCCACTTAGGAGATACAAAGTACTCAAATTCAATACCTTTGTAAAATTCTCTTCCTCCTATACTTTATTTTCTTTATTCCAGATAAAAAATATATCAATATCAGAATTTGGTTTCATATTGCTAGTAATATAAGAACCAGTTAACATAGCACCAATCATATCGTAATCTCTCTTCATCTTTTCTATATAATCTTCTATTACTGATTCTAAACACTTCTTTATAGATCACCTCAGTCCTTATTGTTGCAAAACATCCACAACACCTGATTCTAATATTGAAAACGTCTTCTGTTCACAGTTTATCTCTGCCATTGCTCCATAAGGAATACAGCATTTTGGTTCACAATGTCCGAAACTTAAATTATATAATACAGGTAAATCTTCTCTACCATATTCAGCTAATACTTTAATAATAGCATTTTTGTATTCTTCAAAGTACATCTCATCTTGTGGCTTCCCAAATACCATACCATTAATTTTTTGTAAAATTCCCATTGTACCGTAGTTTCTCAGCCAACATTCAAAAAAAGATGGCGCAGGTTTTTCTTCAGATGTTTCAAAAAATAAAATACTGCCATCAAAATCATCCATTTTAGGAAAAAGTTCTGTACCTTTGATAAATTCCACAACTTCTATACAACCACCAATTAGCCTTCCCTGAACTGTCTTTTCTCCTTGTAAAAGTTGATATCCATTATTTAATTTAAACTGCCTCTTAGTATATTTATTTTCTATTCCCCAAGGTAAAAATTCTGACGTCCATTCCTCTGACTGTGGAATGTTCCCAAGTATATCACTTGAAAACAATGTCTTCTTTAACCACTTAACCGTATAATCAGACATAGACACATTTTCTGCAAAATCTACCATTATCGCAGGACCATAAATGCTTGAAATTCCTGCTTTTAAACACATATAGTGTATAATTGTACTATCTGAATATCCAATAAAAATTTTAGGATTCTTTTTAATGATTTCAAAATCAATATAAGGCAGCAATCTAACACTATCGCTTCCACCAATACAAGAGAATATTCCCTTAATTGATTTATCACTAAATGCTTCCATTAAATCCTCTGCTCGTTTTTCAGGATGATTATAAATATATTCTGTACCTTTTAAAGTATTTGGCATTTCAACAACCTCAAGACCAAAGACATCTTCTAGTCTTTTTTTCCCTTGTTCATAACGCCATAATAAATCTTTATCCCCTGCTCCACCCCAAGAAAGGCTAACAGTTGCAACTTTATCCCCTCTATTTAATTTTTGAGGTTTTATTAAATTTAGCATATCATTCACCTAGCTTTCTATATTATACTTATAATTCATATTTGAATCAAAACCTCCTACCACTCTACTACTCTTATAGGCTTCGATTAAATAAAATGTATGTTAGTATTACCTTTAATTCCATATTGATCTAAAACATTGTGAATATGTTTTTCATTTAGTCTCGTCGATGCTTCCCTTAGTCTTACCTTGAATAATTTAGAACGATTGTTATTAAATTTTGAAAGCTTAATGGAAAATATAGATTACATAGATATTCCAGAGCATAATCGTGGAATATTTAAAAACTATAATCTATCACAATTGTACTGTATAGATTGTATTGGTAATCTAGAAGATGCTAATGTTGCCAAAATATAAAAGGAGACTATAATTTATATATCCAACCTTCCTTGATGAAGGTTGGATTTTTTATAAATCATAGTCATATTTCCCACTGTTCTTATTATTATATCTCCTTTATATATCTTAACTCAATAGGCTTATTGGAAAAATGGCTATACTTTTTAATACTGTCAAATATAAAACCACATTTTTCATAAAACCTTCTTGCTCTAATATTATCCTCATAAACCCATAGTGAAACCCGTTTACATCCTTCATCTTTCAATATGTTTATAAATGAATCCATTAGCTTAGTAGCTAAACCCTTTCCCCAGTATTCCTTAAGAAAATACATTGAGTAAATAGAGCCGCACTCTAATAATTGTTCATCATTATCTTTACTTCCAAACATGAGACCACAAGGAACATTATCACAAATTCCAATTAAAATAATTTCTTCATTTTCAATAAATCTTTCAAACTGCCTTTTCCTTCTTTCCTTATCTAAAAACTTAGCCATTTCATCTTTAGGTATTATATTACTATAAGCTGCCTTCCAACTTTCAACGATAATATTTCCTAAGGATTCAGCATCTTCTATAAGAGCTTTTCTAACCTCGTATTCCAATATAATCACCTCTTAAGTTCTAAATGACTTAATCCTATATATCTAACTTCGCTACATTATACATGATATAAAGATGCATCTTTAAAAATAACAGTTTGTACTTTTTCTATTAACTTCGGTTGTATTAAAGGATACGTCCATTTTTCTGGCAAACCATCAAACAATTCTATCTTTTCTATTTCCATCATTGGCAATTTCCCAAATGTTTCGATATTAGCAAAGTAAAGCATACCAAATGTTTCCTCAAAATCTCTAATAACAGAATAAACACATATTTTTTCTAAATTAAATTGACTTGCACCTGTTTCTTCCCAAAGCTCTCTTTTAGCAGTTTCTAAAATTGTTTCACCCTGTTCCCTGTGTCCTCCTGGACATTCATAAGTATCTCGCTCCTTATGCTTACAAAACACCCATTTTCCCTTGTGCTTTGCAGCAATTACAGCAAATTTTAATAAACTATCATCGACTATTTCATAGAATTTTACTTCTATCATTTGTAAATCACCACCCTACTATATAATTGGTACTAACACCTATATGTTGCTTTACAACATACATTCTATGGCTAATATGGTTACTGTACCATTAAATAGTATTTTATCATAGCTTTGGTTAGTAGGATAATAAATTTGTATCTTTTCTTTTAAATATAAAATATATATTTATGATTTATTACTTTATTTTTTATAAAACCTTCTTGGTCTAATATTTCCCTCTTATTTAAATTATTTTTTCCATAACTTTAATTTCCCATGTCCTTTCAGGATGAACCGTACTAAACATTTCTTTTACTACTTTAAATCCCATTCTTGTCCAAAACTCAAATCCATTTTTATTTTGCTTTAACACACCTAACCTTAATCTAAGGTATCCTTTACCTTTCATATTTGACATAAACTCCTCAATAAATGCTCTTCCATATCCCTGTCTATGAAAATCTCCGTGAATCATAAATAATCCTATATATACTGCATCTCCATCTGGATAATTCATTATATAATCTATAACGCCAATATATTGACCATTCATTGATATTAATTTATAATTTTTATTTTGTAAATTTGAGCCTGGGGGTATATCATTTTTATCTTCAATAACAGTTTCTATTGAAGGTTTTTCATTCATTGAAATTTTAAAGTATTCTTCATTTGTAGCATATATATTTAAAACATCTTTTAATAAATCTTCAGTGACTGTATTCAAGATAAACTTATTATCGGTATACTTCAACTTCATCACCTCAAAAATAATTTGTTTTATTGCTCCTTCATATTACATTAGTTAGCTTAGAATTAGAATAATCCTTAATACCCTTTAATATCCTAGCTCTTCATCTATTATGATCACCTTTATTCTTTCACAATCAAATTGTCTTGCAATAACAACAAAACTATTACAAATTCGCTGTGGATGTTTACAGTCAATGCATCTGTCTAATTTAGTACAAGGGGTTTCTTTATTTAATCGTTTAGCATCAAGAGGAGCTGCAATTTGACGTACCCTTTTCACTGCCTCATCTATATCTTTAACAATTTTATTTTTGCCTACGACAACGATTACCTGTTTTGGTCCATATATCATAGGAGCAACTCTACTTCCATTCCCATCCATATTGACTAGCTTCCCATCAGATGTTATAGCATTACAACCAGTAATAAAGTTATCTGCTGAAAAGTTCTTGATATAAATTTCTCTTTTTTCAATAGAAGCTAAATTTTTTGCATGTTTGTCATAAAATATATAGTTTCCATTTCTAATAAAATCAAATACTCCCAATTGCTCTAATGTAACAGAATCTCCACTACCTATGGTACTCCCTTGTAAGATCAATTTATCCAAAAGAGGAAACAATTCTTCATGACTTTCAATGAAGTAACCCTCCATATTATTCCGTTTTAAGTTATCTAAGGTGGTTTTTATTATTTCTTCCACTGTTAATCCTCCTATTTGTTTTGCAGCCTTTAATCTTAAATTATATAATTCTTCATTTCATTATAATAACTTCTTCTTAAAATTACCTTCTTCTTTATAGTAATAAAACTCACTAAATTCATCAGACTCAAAGACATTAAACATATCTAAAAAATCATTAGCAAGCTGATATTGTCCCAAGTCTTCTTTTTTTATCCAAAATACATCTCCTTCTTTTGAAGATTTCAAATTCCCTTTAAATTCATTAGTTTTAAAAAACAGAACAACATACCGTTCATCCTGCTTTGTTTGAAATTGCTTTACTCCACATAAAACAGGATTTTCAATAATAAGTCCCGTTTCTTCAAAAACTTCACGCTTAACAGACTCAACAAAAGATTCACCATATTCTACATGACCACCAGGAAATGTCATTCCAGGCCAATCGGGATTGCATCTATCTTGTACTAAAATATAGTCTCCATCATATATCATGCACATATTTGTAAAAATAGCCTGTTCACTTCGACTCATTGCCATACTTCTCCTTTATAAGATTTATTCATTTCGTTGCTATATACTTTTTAACTTTATAATGAATGCTCACTTATCTATCAAATCCAATATTATTAAGTTCACCTTCACTTATATTAAGTTTAAGTTCAAATTTTGCTTTATCTGCTGCAACTAATTTAATCCTATTTTCACCCTTTTTTAAAGATACTTTAATCGTTTCCATATCTTCTTGAATACTATTATCTTCATTTTTAACAATTGTCTCTAATTCCCCTACTGGATTAATTAAAACTAATTTTGCCTTACCTTCTTTTACTGATAATAGATATGAAAGCTCAATTTCCATATCATCTTCAGCATTATATTTCCATATGGTATCCATTCCCTCAAATTTTAATTTACCATTGTAAGCTTGTCCGTCTATGGATTGTTCTTTTTCATCTAAAGTAAATGAATTTGTATCACTTGCAATCTTATCATCTTTTGAATATAGTGAACTCATATAATTTGCTCCACATCCAGTAGATAACAATATAACAACTATACAACAAATTGCTATTAATTTTTTCATCTAATTCCTCCTCTAACTTTAAGTGAACTATTATTTATTATACTACGGATATGTGAAAACCAAAACTGCTTATTATATAGTTCTATAAATAAATATATCTCTATTATAATTCAGAAATATTGATTCTCACCCCACAATGCCTACAATAAGATACATGGTTCTTAGCATACATCAATCTATCAAGGTTTTCAAACCCTCTACAATTAGGACAACGTAACTTCTTTCTATCCAAAACTACATAGGTTAATATGGAAGTTGTTGAAATAATAAATAAAGGCCATTTAATAAAGCCCCCAACTATTGTGATTTCAACTTTTCTTCTTGAAGGTTTTACATATAAAGTCATACTACTTTCTTTATCTGCACCAGTAAATACTCCTATTGCAATGATTTCTTTTTCATCTTCAACAACGATTCCATACTGTGGAAATTGTTCTAAGCATTTAATTATATCTTCTCTCACGAAGTTATCATCTGAAATAAGCTCATTTATTGCCAATTTATATTCACTCTTATACTGTTTAATATTCATACTCCTTTTCACCTCTGGATATATCTGTAATTAAAATTCAAAACTAAAGTTTCCCAATAAAAATGGATTAAATATTTTTACTTACTAAATGTAATCTACAATACTCTGGCTCATAAGATATGACTCCTTCATCCTTAAATCCATTATCTAAAAACCATTTCAAATCACCATTTGGGAAAGTTCCAACCTCGTCAGTAATGGCAATGATCTTCGAATATTTATCTTTTAAATATTTTTCTAAAGCTTTAAATGGAGCAGATTTATAATCATATCTATCTGAGGAAATATATGTGCATGTTAGAAAAGCAATATCTTCAGACCTTGGGATATCATAGGGAACTATCTTAGATGGAACGTATTCAACTCCACCTAAAAGCTTATTACCATCCATATTAAGAAAGCCAAAGATATCTAAACAATAATCCTTCAAAAATTCAAACTTCTTATAACAGTTTTCAAAGCAATTTCTCCCAGTGCATGTCCCTGCAACTTGTATGTTCTTTTCTGTTAAAGGTATAATCTCACCTGTATATTTTTCTCTTCCATGGCTTATTACAAAAGGCTTCTCTTTAACCAATTTATTATTCAATAGTTTGTCCAAAAATTTATCTGATATAGGGCTAAAATATCTATCTGCACCGTTCACAACGGTCAAAGTAGGGAAAAATAATCGCTGCTTTTTTGCAATTTCAAAATTATCTTTAATATTATAAGAGGTTATATCAAAATATTTACTATATTTTTTAAGTAATTTTAACATTTCATTGTTTATTGGACATTGCATATCCCAATAATAAAACTCTATTTCCATATATCCCACCTTCCTTAATTTTTCAAGATAATTTGTTTACAAGTACCACTTTATCACCATCTTTGAAATAAATGGTATCTTCATTATATCATAATTTTCTGTATATAACCTTTTGTAAATCCCTATGGGATTTACAAACATCTCCTTCCTTAAATACTTTAAAACCTCATAATATTATAATATCAATTGATATATGTTTTATAAAAAGACTTAAGCCTTGATTAGGAGACTAACCAAGGCTTTTGCAATAAATATAAATCCAATATTTTATTTAGTTGGTTCAACTGTTCCATGTGGATGTTCAGGTGGTGCATAAATAGAATATAATTTTAGCGGAGTACAGCCCATATTGATTAAATTGTGCCATGTACCTGCAGGTATCAATATTACATAACCAGCAGAAACATTCCTTTGGAACCACAAATTATTTCTACTATTTCCCATTACAACGAGACCTTCCCCTTCCTCAATACGTATAAATTGATCCACATCTGGATGCATCTCTAAACCTATGTCTTCTCTTGCATTGATACTCATTAAAGTAAGTTGCAAATGAGTGCCAGTCCATAAAGCTAATCTATAATTATAATTTTGATTAGCGGCTTCCTCTATATTAACTACATATGGCTCTGGTCCATAGTCTTTTAAGTAAACACATTGTCTACAAGAATCTAAATAATTACTTGGGTTATTATTCCAACAAGGACTTTGATAATTATACATATTATTTAAATTGTTATTGCTGCAAGGTGATGGATATGGATTATAGTAATTATTCATATTAACCTTCCTTTCATTGCCCTTTTTAATATTATATGTTTTATGATTTAGGAAGGTGTTTCAATTAGATATTCAATTTGAATATCTAATTGAAACATTGATCTTAATAAAATTAAATGCTATATTGGATGTAATTTAAAAATTTAAATGATTATCTACTTACTTTACATAATATACGCAAACCTTTTATGATAAATATTTGATATAAGACTTGGAGAGAAATACAAACATGGATAGACATTTTACGGTTTCCATATTTATAGTACATAAAGATAAAGTATTATTACACTTACATAAAAAGGCTAAAAAAGCACTCCCTATAGGCGGATATGTAGAATTAAATGAATTGCCAGAAGAGGCATGTATTCGTGAAGCACAAAAAGAGTCAGGATTAAAAATAAATCTATACAATCCATTAAGTAGCCAACTTAAAAATGCATGCAAATTAGCGGAAGAAAAATTATTAATAAATCCTATGTATAAAATTTTAGGTGAAATAAGTCCAGAACATTATCATATAGACTTTGTTTTTTATGCAACTGCACAATCTTTTGATACAGTGCCAGAATATGGGGAATCCAATCTGCTTAAATGGTATAATAAAGAAGATTTAAAAAACGCATATGACGTTCAGCACAATATTGTGGTAATGACTAATGAAGCATTAGAATTATTAGGTGAAAAGTAGATTTTTTAATTATTATAGAATATATAAAAAACATTTAATAAGTTCATATATGCTCTGTCATATATAAATTATAACTTCTCTGTTTAGCTTCATATAGCTATTAGCAATACCTTACAAATACTTTTACTTAATATTTTATATAATTAAATCAACAAAATTTACTTTAGTCAATTTTATCTTCTACATCAATAATAATCTTTTTGCAATTTTCACAAAAAAACGATTCTATACTATTATTCTCAAATACATCCGAAAGTTTTATTCCTTTTGAAAACCATTGAAGTAACGGTCCTTTATCTTTTTCTAATGAAATCCATTTTAGTGAACATTTATCTCCGTATATAACTCCTAATTTCATTTCTTCACTACAATATGGACATTTCATACAATTACCATCCTTCCACCATTTATTTATAGGAAATTAATTCATTATCTCTTTTAACTTTTTGTATATGTAAAGTCCATTAAAAGCAACTTCTCCTGTATTTATATACCCACAATTTTCCCAGAATATTTTTGCTAGTTCATAAACTGTAATGTAAAAATCATTAACTCCTTTTTCAAGCATTTGATTCTCAGCATATTCCACGATGTTTTTTCCAATACCCTTATTTCTATAATCTTTGATTAAACCTATTTCGAGAATGGTACCATATCCCGGAATCATACTATAAGGACTACCCTCTTCATCAATCATCCAAATAATAAATCCAATAATTTTTTTATCTGAACTAATTAACCTACCTTGTATTTTATTTTTAACTATCATATCAAATAATTGCTTAATAAAATCATCTATGATATCTTGAGGTGTATCCTTATCTTCGCCATCCTTATAATAGCTTACCAGTAAACCATGAAAAACATTATAGTTATCTTTAGATATGTTAATATAATCTACTTTCAACTGTTCTAACCCTCTTTCTTACTTTCCTTTAGTGAATCGTATAGTGGTTCTAATATTAAAAATACACTTAAATATACAATTCTCCCTTCTTTTAAACCTTCCTTTATATCATGTTTTCTTAAATCAGAAATAATTAAATTAATAGTAGAATCCATTTTTATAAGCTTTTCTTCACATCGTTTTGTTTTTTATTAACTTTTTCATTCTCATTTAATAATTTTGATCCTTCAAAAATAATAATAATGATGCTATCGTCTTCTTATCTGTAAAGTCTACCTTTTTCCCATATGTGGCTAAAAATTCTCTATCATCATCAGATAATTCCTCAGGACTTTTCTTAGAAATTGAATTTTTAAGCATTGCCATCATGGATTTGTGTATTATCCCCAACTTATTGTAATCAATTCCACCACGTAAATGAAAAAATCTTATATTTTCACGCATTTCTTTAGAAAAATTTTTTTCTATTATTGGAAGAAAAACTTCCTCTTTATCTGTTGAAGCAAGCCCTACTGTAAAAACTATTATTTTTTTTCCTTTTAATATCTCATAGTTTTTAGTTATGATAGAAATGCCAGCAATTCCACTTGCATATAATCCGCCACCATAAACAATAGTATCGTATTCCATTAACTTTTTAACTTCTATTTCTGAGTGTTCAAATAAATCTGCCTTAACTTCTTCGGCTATCCACTGAGCATATTTTTTAGTACTACCATACTTTGACTTATACATTATAGCTATATTGTTCATATGCTTTCACTCCTTATATTCCTATTTGTTTAAAGCATTCTCTACTGCTTTAAGTATGACCTTACTACTCACAGTTGCTCCTGCAATGGAATCAACCTTTAACTTCTGTTTTTCAATTATATGGTCGGTAATTACTTCTGCTTTTTCTCCAAATCCATTTTGATGTTCTAAAATCTTAATTTCATGTATTTGATGATTTGAAATGTGGATCTGGACTATGACCTTAACTGGTGATAGAGTATACTCTCCTATATAAATACCATCGTCTATATTAGATAACTCCAAATCAGAAATAACTATTTTTTCCGCCTGCTTAACTATATTATTTTTCATTGTAAACCATGTCAATCCGAGTAAACATATTAATACAGATATTATTAAAATAACAACCTTATTTTTCATTCTCTAATTTCTTCCATATTCCGAATATTATCTATTAATTTAAATAAAATTTCATCAAGTTCTTCAATCTCCTTTTTTGTTAACACTTTAAAAAAGTCTTCAATAAATTTATAGTCCTTATATTGTCGTGTTTTTACATATTCTTCAATTTTCTTTGTAGGAACTATTCGGAGTACACGATTGTCTTGTTCATCTTTTTGAATAGATAAAAATTTCTTTTCTTGAAGTTTAATCGCAAGTTGCTTTGTATTTTGATGGGATGTTCCCATTTTATTAGCCAATTCACTGAGTGTTGGTGGTGTTTCAAAAAAGTTTGTTAGTATTAGCATAAGAAACCATTGTTTTGTAGTAAGTTCTCCAAGAAACGTGTTTCCAATAGTCTCAAGTTTAGTAGAGAGTAAAAATATCATACCAAAGATACGATATCTTTTATCAATATTTTGTAGCTTTTCTAATTCTTTCATATTAAACCTCCATAGTAAAATGAAATAAAGGTAATATATTACCCTTATTTCATTTTACTATTTACTGTCAATTATGTCAAGTTAAACATTATGAAAAAAAGCTTGAGATATTCATACTAAGCATTTGGTTAATTACTATAAGCTTTTATAATATCTATACTTTTCCCAAATAACTTCTGATGGCATAGTGGTTAATTTAGCAAAATCATAGCCTATATCCATCATATATTTAACAACTTTTATACCTACATAATATCTGCATAAATAATATTTATCATTTTTATCTAAGTTTGACCAAGTAAAATATTCTCTCATTTTTCCCTGTGTTAATATTAGGCCAAATTATCCCGTAACTTTATGTATTAAAAATTCCGTATTAGCAATAAGCTTACTCGCTTCTTCTATGTCTTCACATAATATATTAAAATCGTCTATCATATGTACAACTTTCATAAGATTTCCTCCCTAAAAATAGACTTTTCAGTACCTTGGATAATATATGTTATACCATTTATTAACGACTTACTATAGTTTTTACAACCTTTAAATGTCATTTCCATCTATAGTAGCCCGTTCTATTTGTGATATAGTTTACCAGACATTTTAATAAAGCTAGGCTGCTGAAGATTTACCTCTAAATATCATAACCCCAACAATTATTATTATAATAATGTTCATAGCTAAAACTATAATGCTTCCCTCCATCTTAGCCATTCCTCCTGTAATTAACTTGTTTCCCGTAAAAGTACAATTCCAAAGATTTGGATAATCATCTGCTAATGAAACCCCACCTAGATATAAACATCCAACGGCATTCCAAATAAAATGTACAATAATTGGTGTCATCAAGGCATTAGTATAAATCAACAATAATGATACAAAAATACTCATAGTTAAAACATTTAACACAGCTATAATTCCAACCTCAAAAGCTCCTCTATGTAATGCTGTAAATATAAGGGTACTTACAATAGTTGCTACTATACTATTATAGTTGGATTTGAAAACCTGAAAAATATACCCTCTTATCAAATATTCCTGCATTACAACATTTATAAAAGCTGCAATAATCCATATCCACATATAACTTACATCATTTTTACTATCGAAATGTATAACTCCTAAATATCTTAGAATAAGTATAGTCATTCCAAGCCAAATAACTCCTAAAAGTATACCTAAAATAAAATCTCTAAAAGGTTGTTCAATAAATTGGATATGAACTTTTCCCCTTTCAATTCCCTTTTCAAATATTAATGTAACAATTATGGTCACGATAAGTGGTACTAGTTCCCACCAGAGCCTAGTTACAGCTGGATTCCCATGAATGAACCACGGTTCATATAAAAAATCCATAGAAACAAAAATAGCCCACAAAACAAAAAATCCAAGTACCTTTCCCATTGTTATTAATACTTTTTTCATTTCTCCACCTCGTAAAATACGATTTAATCTGCAATGCTATGAATTTATTAGGATATCTTTTTATAATTTCAGCATGAAATTCATTCGTTTCATGAGCTGAATAATACATATACATATCATTTGTAGGTTGTAAAATAGCCTTATCTATGTTGTATTCATCCATCAAATCGATATATGTTTCTATATCTGCTTTTGCCCATGTACATTCTTCCCCCTGATATTTTATAAGTTCCAATCGTCTATCCTGAGGTAAAATATGTATATGTGCATCTATTTTTTTGATTTTTCCCCAATCCATATTATAACCCCCTAAATTAATATACACCTATTACTTCACCTACAGTTCAGAATATTCTTTTAAACATTCTCATTATAACACACAGATTGTCCTTTTTTTATTTAATAACTCTTACGACATGAGAAAACTTAGTACTTGCTGGTTAAAATCCTTAGCCTCTTCATATGCTCCATGTCCAAGACCTTTATACATAATCAACTTACTTTTATTTATTCTTTCAGCCATTTCCTTACTTGCTTTTTTTCCTACAACTTTATCACTGTCACCACCTATTACTAAAGTAGAACATTTAATTTTATCTAGTTCATCATAAGTATTATGATTAAGACATGCATTAGCCTGAATAATAAATCTTTTAAAATTTTTTGGTTTCCCAACCCTTGTAAAAAGGGGATAAAACACTCTATATTTTTTAAGTTTATCTTCTGTAAAAGTTTTTTCCATAGTATCCATAATTAAGTTTCTATAGTCGTTATTTTCAGCCAAAATTATCCAACTTTTTATAACTTTCTGCATAATATCATTTTGTTTCGAAACAGATACTCCTACAACAAGTTTATCTATCATTTGAGGGTAATCAATAGCAAGGTATTGAGATATCATTCCTCCTTGTGAAATCCCCATTATATAAGCATTTTTTATACCTAAATTCTCCATAGCAATCTTTTGGTCTTCTGCCATATCTCTAGTTGAATAGCCTTCTTCAATATGATTTTTTCTACTAAAAACATATACTTTATATTCTTTAGCAAATAGTTTATACATTCTTGCAAGGAATATTTTTGTTCCTTTAACAGTCTTTAATCCATCTCCTAATCCTGGTATAAGAATAAAAACCTTTTCCCCCTTACCAAAAGTAACATAGTCCATATCCGTTTTACCAACCTCTACCTTCCCTTCCTTTGCCTCATAAAACATTATAATACCCCCTTTCTTCAGATAATCTTTTTAGCATCTTAATATATTCCCTAAGTTCTTTGAAATAACAGGCTTTAATATGCTTTGTGGTAAGTTATAGAAAAGCCTACCATTTTAAAATATTCCACTTGTTTATCAAACATAGTATGGTTAGCAATTATGCCATGACTGAATACACCAAATCTTGCATCTTTGTACAATTTCACCTATCCAATAAGTAATAACCCTATGCTTAAAATATATTTTTCCTCTTATTATACAAAATATATAAATTGCCATTATACATCTTATTCTCACTTATGCCCATAGCTAGTGTAAACATTATGCTATTAATTGAAATTTATTACGGTTTCCAATAAATCCAAATTTAAATTAATGAAATACTACTTATATATAGCTCACCATAACAGATATAACATAGACTTTAAAATAAATATAGGCTTAAACTCATTAGTATAAGCTATTTGTATTCCTTGCTTTATATTTGTAATTTAATGCTTTTATAATGCTAAAAAATTGTACACTATGAGCTATGCACATTTCGTGAGGCTCAATTACTGCAGATTCATTGTCTTAATGATTTCTTCTTCAATTCCTTCGATCCAATCACGTGGAATGTTTTCCCTATTTATCAATGCTAACATTACTGCTATATCGGCTATTTTTGATAGCTTATACCAATCATCAGGTAATGTTCTTTGATTCATAGTATTATAACCTTTGGCAAAATCATTTTTCATCTTATCATCTATATATTGAGAATAATTCTCTCTGCTTCTAAAAAATTTCCCAATATCATAATAGCAAGGCCCAGAAAAACAATACTCAAAATCAATAAACCATATCGATTCATATACATCCATAAGAATATTGGAGGGTATAAAATCACCATGACAAAATACATTTTTTTCAGATATTCTCTCTATTAAGTGGTGATTAGCGTCTATGAAATATTCTAAATCTCGCTTTACTTTTTCATTCAAATGCTTTCCTGGCATTCCATCAAGAAAAAATTCATATTGGTTTTCAAATTGTATTACTTTATTCTTAATACATAAATCAGCATTTAATAATGCCGTACAAGTGTATTCCTTCCTGTGTAATAATCCAAGCATACTTCCAATTTCATATGCAATATTGCTTGGAAAACCTTTATTTTTAGACACATATTCTCTTAATGTCAATCCCTCAATGTATTGAAAAATGGCATAAATATTATCAATTATGATCTTACTGTTATCAAAATATAGTAATTCAGGAACTTTAATAATATTGTGAGCGTACTTATAAGCTGCTATTTCAATATCACTATGGTCATTGTTTCTAGGATAAACTTTAAGTAAATATTTTTTGTTTCTAGTTTCAACCATATAATTACTTGTACTCATTCCAGCTGCAATCGGAACTATATTTTGAATTAGAAGTTGGTTATTGTATTTAGAAAAAATAGCATGAATATTTTTTGTGTCTACAGATTCAAAATCAAACAATCTATCGTTATTTTGTGACATTTAATCACCCCACTTAATAAAAATATAATCTACTGCTTTAAAATTATATTTTTATTAGATTAAATTCTTTCAATACTATGCAAATCAAAATAAACATTTCTTGCCTTAAAGGGAGAAGGATTAATATATTGTAATTTCACTTTCTCAAAATCACTTATTCTTTTAGAATGAAAATAAGGTTTTTCAAATCTTAATCTTTCATCTCTTAACCAATCAGGAACCTCTATGTCATGTAATTGCAAATAGTAATCTATTAAGGCTGATACTTTGATTAAATATTTTATTTCTTCATCATTACAGCTATCTATATCTATTGGCTCATATAAACTATTTATAAGTTTTATATCTTTAAATTTTAATAATTCTAATAATTGATTTATACTTGTATTCTCATCTGGATACTCAAATAAATCCTTTAAGTATTTATTCCCAATCATAACCTAAATCCTCTCCTAAATATTTGATGAAATTTATTTGTCTCTCTCCTAAAAGTGTAAGGGAGATATAATCTGAAACTATATCTAAAAGCTCTGTTTTAGTAGTAATATTCAAATCTTTACACAATATATAAGCATCTATAAAATCTTTAGCTGGCTCTGGTCTAGCAGCTAGTACTTTCATAGCAAGTAATTGTTCAGCTTTAGGTTTCAATATTTTAAAATTAGAATATACTTTATATGTTTCTTTATCTTCTTTTAAAAGGGATTTTAATGGTTCTTTAATATCTTCATTTATCCAATTATCGGAAAGATTAAAAGTAAATTGGGTAAGGTTTAATATGTTTTTTAACAATTTAGAGTTTATTTCATTAAAAATACAATCTATATCTTTAGTAGCAGGTCTATTGTCATAAACCATAGTCATGATAGAACCACCATAAATTGTTATCTCAAGTTGTAATTGATTTTCTTTCAGCCGTTCATTTAGATAATCGAAAATCTCTAATAACTTGTCTTTATCCATTAAGCCTATATCATTGGATTTAGCCATGCTATTCCTCCTAATCATAGAATTTATTACTATTTTAATTGTATCATACTAAATATATTTATTTCGTAATTTATAAATATAACATCTCAACTTTTTAAAAGCCATTCCAAACCACTTACTATAGGGGTAATACCTTTTTCATAATAAAACATATTTTCATCATTTTGTTTAAATCCATTAGACTTGGTTTTAGGGTTACTTATGATACGGCTCACCGTATCGACTCTACTCGCAAAATTTACTTGGTAATAAATATATAATAAAAATAAAAACCAGTAGGTTTTCTAACATAATAAACCTGCTGGTTAATCCCCTATATTTTCTATAGCTATTGTTTCTATATTCTCTTGACTACATACACTTTTTAATTTAATATCATTTGTAATAAAGCAATCAACATTCATAGATATGCCTGTAGCTAAAATTATCGCATCTGGAGTTTTAATATTATAATTAGCTCTAAGCCTTGATGCTATATCTGCAATTTTATAATCCACATCAATAATTGAGAGATTTGGGTAATTGGACAATATTAATTTGTACCTATTTTCTAAAAAGACATTATTATCTTTTTTAGGTTTTACTAATATCTCCATAAAAGATACTATTGACATAAAAGCTTCATTTCTACCATCTTGTATCTCTATAAAAATTTTCTCTAATTTATCTGCATAATTATGATTATCTTCAAAATAATATATAAAACAATTAGTGTCGAGTAATATAGTTTCTCTATTGTTTATTCCCATGATTCTCTTTCCTCTTTTATATATTCATTAGTGTCAATATTGTTCCATAATTCCTTTCCTAATCCTCTCATAACTTTTGCAAAACTATCTGGCTTTTCCATTAATAAGATTTGCCTAGTTTCTTCGTCATATAGCCATATAATTTCAGCACCTGGTCTCAATCCTGCTTTTTTTAATATTTCTTCTGGTATCTTTAGACTTCGGTCCTCATTCAGCTTAGAAATAAGACTCATTATTAACACTTCCTTCCTTTTATAGATATCTTAGGATATATTAACTTACATATATTATATCATTATTTTTTACACATTGTCTGAATTTGTACTAGTTTTTCTTGCCTTTACTATAATTATAGATGCAATTTGTATTATGAAAGAAACAATTGTTATTAGTACTAAAAGACCAACAGAAGTAAAGGGCTTGAAATACCAGCTCCATTCCCCTGGTAAGTCCTCCCAAATTATATTTTATTACACCTAAATCTATTAATGAACATAATTTAAATAATGCGAATCTAGATTTGGCTATAATGCTTTCTATATAAAATTTTTGTTATTATAAAATGTGGACTACTAGTTATTATAAAAACAATTGAAAGCATTATTCTACTAGCTAGACTAAACTCCATAAAATTAAGAGAAATAATAAAGGATATGAAGATTAAAAAAGTTTGTATTAATAATATTAATTTATTATTTATAGTTTCTACACTTCCCAATATATTGCCTAATAGATGTATTAGTAAATATGAAAAAATAAAAAATGCTGGTAAAAATAATAATAAAGTCAAATCTGTAAACAGAGGGAATTCATTATTTATATAATTGGGATATAATTTAATCATTAAGAAAATAGAAATAAAAAAAGATATAATAATCCAAAAAGGATATATCATACTTTGAATTTTCTTCATAAATTCCTCCTTGATTATGACGTATTTTACTACCTATATACATTATATCATTTAATCCTAATTAATAGTAACCCCTTAAACATTATCCTACAACCCATAGCTTGTCCTACTTATGATACGGTTCTCCCCTCATTATTCTAAATCCTCTATAAACCTGCTCTAATAGTATGACTCTCATCAATTGATGAGGAAAGGTCATCTTAGAAAAAGACAGCCTAAAATTGCTTTTCTGTATTATTTCATCAGATAAACCTAAAGAACCTCCAATTATAAAAACTACATCATTTATTCCACCTATCATTAGATCTTCTATTTTTCTTGCTAATTCTTCAGAAGATAGTTGTTTTCCTTTTATCTCTAAGGAAATTATATATGCATTTAGAGGAATTTTTGATAATACTCTATTTCCTTCTTTATTTTTTATTATATTTATCTCTTTTTCACTTAAGTTTTCGGGAGCCTTTTCATCTTCTACTTCTATTATTTCTAAATTGCAATACCTTGAAAGTCGCTTTGAATATTCCTTTATCCCCTCTACCATATGTTTTTCTTTTATCTTACCTACTGCGATTACTTTAATGTTCATTTCTTCCTCCTAAAAATATGACCTTTTTTATAATATTATCTTTTACATAAAATCGTGTATTATCACCTTGAAAAACAAAATTGGGCTTTATGGATTCTATTCTATTGATTTTTAAAATCTGATCTTCCAATTCCCAATTGATACTATTCTTTATCATACCATCAATATAAGCTCTTTTAAACATCATTATAATAATGGTTTCATAATCTACAGGAACTTTATTCCCTTTTAATTTGTTACATTTTTTACAGCTTAAGACTAAGTTGAATATCTCTTTGGTTCCACCCTTACTTTTAGGATAATAATGATCTAAAGTGATCTGTCCATACTTTAAATCCCTTCCACAATAAAAACATCTTTTATCATCTCTTTCGTAGATATATAACTTTTCACTGTTAGATATATTCATGTTTTTCACCTTTTGTTTTCTTAATCCTCATTATACATTATAACGGTCAAAATAAAAATGCTGTAGACACTTAATAGTATCTACAGCTTCCTCTAATTTTAATAAGTTTCAACAAACACTTCAAAGTAGTCTATAGGATGTGCACATGATGGACATACTTTAGGTGCAGATTTACCCCTATGAATATATCCACAGTTATTACATTTCCATTCTACTTCTTCATCCTTTTCAAATACCTTGTTGTTTTCAACATTTTCTAATAATTTTCTATATCTAATTTCATGACGTTCCTCTACTTCTGCTATTTCTCTCCATACATAAGCTATCTGAGGAAATCCTTCTTCTTCAGCAACATCTGCAAATGCTGGATAAAGCTCTGTCCACTCTTCATTTTCACCTTTAGCTGCAGCTTCTAAATTTATCTTTGTATCTCCTAAAGCTACAGGATATGATGAGTTGATTTCTACCGCTTCTCCACATAAACTTTCATTTAAAAACTTGAAGAACCTTTTAGCATGTTCTTTTTCGTTTTCTGCTGTTTCTAAAAAAATATTGGCTATTTGTACATAGCCTTCCTTTCTTGCTTGTGAAGCATAGTATGTATACCTTGTTCTAGCTTGAGATTCTCCTGCAAATGACTTCATTAGATTTTCAGCTGTTCTTGTTCCCTTTAAAGATTTCACCAAAATTCCCCCTATACTCTAAAATTTTTAGATTTAGAAAATGTAAGGTTTGTCCATTAATCCATATTAAGCTGTAACGTTCCTATCTATCCATTTTATCATGTGGACAGTCCCTTATATGTTCAAAATCTCACAATATATTAATACCCAATTACTTTGTAATTACACTAACAGTCTAAAACTTTTTTATTAAATCCAGCTTTCCACCTTCTGTAATAAATTGAAGTTGGTAAAATCATAGTGAAGGGGTGTTATGGTTACATATCCTTGTGATAGATAAAATCTGTCCGTATCCTCTTCTATTTCTTTATCTCTTCTTCCTTTAAGTTTTAATATCTTATCACCATTATCTCCTTGATCTTCTATAAAATAATAATCATATATAACTCCACCAATTTTGCATACCTTTATTCCCTTAATATCTTCTTCTAGATATGGAGTATTAATATTTAATATTATGTTATTCTTAATAAAATCATCTTTTGATTTTTCTAAAATATATCTTCCATATTTAGCTGCCACATCATAATCAATCTTTCCGTTTATGTATTCTGCTGAAAGAGCCATAGAAGGAATTTTATACATATTTGCTTCTATAGCAGCCGATACCGTACCTGAATACATTATATCCATACCTGCATTTAGCCCCATATTTATTCCCGATAATACCATATCTACATCTTTATCTATTAATTTATCTAGAGCTACTCTTACACAATCTGCTGGTGTACCTGATACACTATAAGCTTTTGACTTTAATCCTTTCAATCTAACTTCTTTTACTATTAAGGGTTTGGATATTGTAATTGCTTGGCTTTGTGCACTTTTTTGTTCGTCAGGTGCTACTATGATTAGCTCATGATCTTTTTCCAGTTCCTTTGCTAATACCTGTATTCCCTCTGCATGTATTCCATCATCATTAACTAATAATAATCTCATTTCTACCTCCTTAAACTTAATTGCTATAGATAGTATTATACCAAAACATAAAATAATGTACACAACAAATAAGCCCTTCCTCTTTAATAGAGAAAAGGCTTTTAATTTAATATTTAATATTTAATATCCCATCTGAATTAATAGATTTTTCACCTTTTATTACTTTATCTATAAAGCTTACTGGTACAAATGTAGTTCCTTTTATCAATTTAGCTTCTTCTTCTAAATGGACTAAAGCTTTTGAAAAATAGTATTGGTCTTTACCTATATAGGCACCTGCTGATACTGGTCCTTTATTAATTTTAGCAATTTTATTCTTTCCATCCCATGTTACTTTAAAGCCCAATTCTCTAGCAACTTCTGCTAAAGGCATCATCAATGTACCCTTTTCAGATTTAAACATTGGATTTTTAAGTTTTATTTCTCTACCATTTATGATTACAGGTTTTACATTTTTTAATATTGGTGCTATGATCTCATTTGGGATTTTAAACTCTGGATGTCCCATAGACCAAGGAGCAATATCATATGGTTGGAATGTAATTACTAAACTGCCATCCTTATCGATATAGAAAGATTGAGCATCCCTTACGGTTACAAATCCTTCCTCACCTTTAAAATATGAACTTTTTTCTTCAGCCATCTGTTTGTCTATTTGTTTATTTATTTCATCATTTATTATAGTCTTAAAATTACTATCTTCTTTGAATAGACCTGCTAATTCAACAGCCTTATTAGCATTTATATCTATATTATAGTAATCCCTTCTCGAACTTCCATGAGCCCCACCTGTAAAGAAATAGGAATCAACTACAAAAGATAAAATATCACCATTTGATTTAACTTCATAACCTACATTCATTTCTGGTTCCCATTCAACATTTAATTTAGATATATCTTCTAATTGTTCCTTAAATGCCTCTAAATCCTTTTCAGTGGTATTTTCAATTATATAATTTAGCTGTTCTTGATATGCTAAATCTTTTAACCCCTTAATTACTGGTATCTTTATCTCAAATTTTGCATTATCAATATTCGGTGTAATCACCTTTGTCTCTACTTTAATCATGTTTAATATTGTTTCATTACTTATAGGGATTGGAGTAGCTATTTCATTCTTAGTATTATTATCTATATCTTTGCTATCTGAAGCAAATGAAATACTTCCTAATGTTAAACAACCAGCCAATCCTAATACAACAATTTTCTTTTTCATATCATTATAACCCCCTTAAATGTTATATATCCTATACATATAGTATATATAAGCTATACAAATAATTAGTTACATTAAGATTACATTAGGGTTACAAATATATTTTAATCCCCCTTTTTCACTTTTACACTACTAGATATTTAGGTGCTTTATCACAATAATTACAGGTATGAGGACTAGCCCAATCGGTAAATGAAACCTTTTCTAATTCGTAGATATCTGGTGGTTGTTCATAGGTTTCAACAAAATCCTCTATTGCATTTTCCAAATGTTCATTACAAACTACATACATATTATCAACTCCATTTATTTTAATGGGGCAAAATATTCTTATTTTAGTATGTGCATTAAATATTATGTTTATAAAAGCTTGATAATTATGATAAGCTTTTATTTTACATATGAAAATATGATATCTTTGATTATCTCCTTATTATTTCTAATAATTGTAATTTTAGCCTTATCGCCCTTTTTATATTTATATAATATCTTTTTAATCTGAATCATGCTTTCAACTTCTTGATTATCTATCCTTATAATTACATCTCCAGGTTTAAGACCCGCCTTATTGGCTGGAGAATTGGGAATTACCTCATATATTACAACTCCCTTATCTATATTTAACTCTACTCCAATCTTTCTTTCATATTTTTCAACTTCTTCTCCTGTAAATCCTATATATACGGTTTTAAAATCACCTTGCTTGATTACCCCATCAATTATAGGCTTTGCCACATTTATAGGAATTGCGAAACCTAAACCTTCTCCAACTTGGGATCTAATCTTTACGGTATTAATTCCTATTACCTCTCCTTTATTATTTAAAAGTGGTCCTCCACTGTTACCTGGATTTATAGACGCATCTGTTTGTATTAGATTTTCTATTACATTATATTGGTCCACTCTTATAGACCTATTTAATCCAGATATTACTCCCGAGGTCACAGTCCTCTGGAAATTTAATCCTAGAGGATTACCAATAGCTACAGCCAATTGACCTACTTCTAAAAAATCCGAATCTCCCAAATCAGCAGTAGCCAGTTGATTTGCTTCTACCTTTACTATTGCTAAATCTAAAAGAGAATCATTCCATAATACCTTTCCCGGCATCTTATCTCCGTTTTCAAACAAAACATTAATTCTTTTAGCTTCCCCATCTCCCACTACATGAGAATTGGTGAGTATGTACCCATTAGGATTTACAACTACTCCTGAACCTACTCCTTCTACCTCTCTTTCCCAAAAAAGTTCCCTTTGAACTTGAACGGTAGTTATACCTACTACAGAACTCATAGCCTTTTTAGCTACTGCCGATACTGCTGATATATCATCTTTAGTGGTAATATTTATTTTTTGTTCTACGTTAGATACTTTGCCCTTGTATATATCTGGCATAGGTATAACCTTACCATAAAGATATACCGGTGCAATATATGCACTAATTATCCCTCCAACAATTGCTGCAATCAATGCAACAACAAAATAAGAAAATCTACTTCTCCTTTTAGGTGGTCTTTCATAGTACATTTTCCATTCCTCCTATCCATTATAGGGTATATACTTTAGTTGGCCTATCCCTATAAGTAAGCTCTAAAGCTATATCTCTATGTACATCTATTCCAAAGCTCTCTATACATCTCTTTACGGTTTCATGAGCAAGAGATGGGGTATTATTTTCTTTGCTTAAATGGGCTAATAGTATAACTTCACCATTACCCGATAAAATCTCTGATAAAACCTTTCCTGCATCTTCATTAGAAAGATGCCCATTTGTACTCAGTATCCTCTTCTTTAGATACCAAGGATAGCTGCCTTCCTTTAGCATCTTTACATCATGATTCGATTCCATTAAATATAGAGAAGAACCTTTAATTTTATCCTTTATATTATCATTTACCCAACCAGTATCAGTTATAATACTTATTTTAATATCTTTATAATATATACAATATCCAACTGGTTCTGCTGCATCGTGAAATATTTTAAATGGATGAACTCCTAAATCTTTAAGCTCTAAATCCTTATCCGATTCTATTACCTTAACATTTTTAGCCTTTATCTCTCCTATGATCTTATTCATACCAAGCCATGTATTTTCATTTGCAATAATAGGAATATCATACCTTCTAGAAAGAATCCCCACTCCTTTTATATGATCTATATGCTCATGGGTCACTAATATATAATCAATAGTAGTGGGGCAAACTCCTATTGATGACAATAAATTTTCTATCTTTTTACCGCTAAATCCTCCATCTATTAATAATCTTGTCCTATCTGTTTCAACATATTGGCAATTTCCACTGCTACCACTCGATAGGGAACAGAATTTTATTCCCATTTTATTTTCCTCCAATACTCTTATTTTAATAATATCTTTATTATAATATATATTTTAACAAAAGACTAATTTAATAAAAAAACCAACCACGCTATGGGTTGGCACAATGGATTAGTATTATTCCCTAATATTCATCTATATAGACTTTATAACCATCATCAAATTGAATCCTCCAAGCAGGAATTGCTTTTCCTTGCCTTGCTTTTCCTGGCTCTTTTAGATAGTCATGTTTTTGAGGATCAAAATAATAGCAAAGAGAAATATCTGTAATGGTTTTACCATATACCTCCTCCATACCAAGGAGAGCTAATACGGATTTTGGCGCGGTGTTAATATATATTTTAGTTTCTCCTAAATTCCGAACTTTAAGCCACTGCCTTTCAAATCTTTTAATTCCTCTTTTATCTATCTGTAAATTCGTATATGCTTTCTCAACATATATATCGTTGTATACCTTGGAATATTCTAAATAAAAAGTTCCCTTATCCTCTTTAATAAAGTTAAGTTTCATATCAGAGATATCGAAACCCTTTTTCTTTATAAATTCTTCCGCTAATTGGATGGTTTTTTCCTCATTTAAATCCTTATATATTTCCTTTTCCTCTTTGTTTTCATATATTATAAGCTTATTATTAAATACAGCAACGGATTCATTCCCATTCTCCAATGTTCCAAATCCATCTCTATCGTCATTTACATTTCCCGTAGTATTAAAAAAGTTTTTATTTAATTCATTTATACTTAACTTTTCATATCCTACTATCATGGTATTTAAATAAGGCACTTCTTTTGGAATCTGGGTGGCAATAGATATATTCTTATCCTTCAATAATCTTACCACATCTTCAACAAATTCGTCTTTAATAGTTGATTCATCAACGGGTTTCTCATTAATTACCACATAAGCTAGTAATATATTTGTTATAATAAAAGCTACTATTAATATGGTCTTAGCCTTTGACCAATCCATGCTTTTTCACCATCCAAACTCTCCTTCTCTATTTTCTTTCCAATACCAATTCACCGCTATATGCATCGAAAGCATAAAATCTACTTTGTGTTTGTAAAACCCATACTCCAATTAATTCTTCTTTATCTTTTAAGCAAGGATCTAGATACGCTATACTAATATTTGCAATAGATGATAAAACTTCATCTGATGTTATTGGTTCATTACTATTCTCCAAATCTATACCTTTATCTTCAATATATCCTCTTTCCAATAAATCATAGTTCATATTTATTATATAAAAAGCTGATAACATTTTATTATCATCTGATTGATTTTTAACATTTATTATATTCATATCTTTTCTAATAAATCTTTTATAATTCCTAACATACTTATTAAACACATCTATTTGTATAAAGTCTTCTACTACATCGCTTGCCAAGATTACAGGAACTCCCCTTATTCTATATCTAAATGTAAGTCTATAACCCTTATTTTCTTCCACTTCTATTTCCTCAATCTTTGCTAAATACAAATCCTTCGGAACTCCAATATGATTAGATAAGAATTCAGCTGCCGTATTTAGACTTATATAAAGATTTCTTTCCTTTACAGGTGCTTCAAGAGGATTAAAATATTCTAAAAGACCATTTTGATTAATCTTTAGAACCCTCTGATTGTATACATATAAGATGGAACCATTATTTTCTATAATTTCTCTTATATAGTCAATATCTTTATCAAAAAACTTTTCCGCTATACTTCTAATCTCATCGATATTATGAATATTTAACTCGTTTTGAACATAAATAAGCGGCATATTTCTAGCCATATTATAAGTTATATATACATTACTGTTTACACCCATGCTGTCTCTCATAGAATAATAATAGGTGTAATCCTTCCTTTCTTCTATTCCCTTTACTTGATTTTTTATAGCCCCTATATCTATACCTAAATTATAAACTTTTAAGTGCTCACTTCCATCACTGAATACTACAAAAGGTTCTTCTCTACCTAGATAAAAATATATACTATCAATTTTAGGCATTTTTTCAGTAATATTATTTGGTTTAGTTACATCTAAAGAACGAGCTAATATATAGGTGTTATACTTTTCAGGAAAATAAAAAACTATGGACTTTTTCTCATTATATGTTAAAAATTCCTCATTTGATAAGGTATCAGTCTTAATGCTATTAGAAGACAAAATATCTACCAAAGAAGAACGAGTGCTTGTCCATAGATTGTTATTGTCATCATTATAAAATATCGTATGATTTTTTTCATCAAAATTTAGTAGATATCTATGAGGTTTTATCATATCTGTAAACAAATAATTTGCAGATACTTCCTCTTCTCTTTGAAAAAAAGGCGAAATTTCATATGGTACCTCTATCCATAATTTCCTTGTTAAAAATATACTAATACATACCAAAGATAGGAGTAGAAAAGTCTTTAACCTTTCTTTATCCATAATAATCATCTCCTTCTATCCATGGTTGTATTATTTAGCAGCAGGTAATTTATTTAATTTGTTCACAGCTTCATCTAATTGTTCTGCTTCATAATAGTAAATAATTTTTTCTACAGCAGGAACACCATCTACATTAAAGGTAACGATAACTTTATTTATTCCCATAATCAATTCTATCTCTTCCCCAAATCCTGCTGGACCAGATTTAATAGTTTGACTAGAAATGAGAACATATTCATCATCCTTTGGCAACTTAGCCAATGTATAATTTTCACCTGTTAAATCTACTGCCCCATAAAGATCGATTACGATGCTTGTATCCTTGGGAGCATTACCAGATACTAAAACCGTTTTTTTATTGGAAGATGAAGAATCCTCTTTAGGAACGTTTACTTGGTATTTAGATATATCAACTTTAGGTTTTGCATTTTTCATAGATACTGCATATCCATTTGTAGATAATGATAATATTATTATAAAGACAAATAAAACAGCTGATATCTTCTTCCACATATTTTTTAACCTCCTTTACCATATATTATGGGACATTTTCATTATATACCAAATATATTACAAAAGTATTACAGGCTAATTAAGATTGAATTACACATAATTAGTTATAGGAAGTATAATATCTACCTCTGTTCCAACTTTATATTCAGACCTTAACACTATATCTCCACCATGGGCTTCTACTATCTGCTTAGCAATTGATAGTCCTAATCCAGTTCCTCCTAATTCTCTGCTTCTTCCTTTGTCAACTCTATAAAATCTTTCAAATATCCTACCCTTATCCTCCTCAGGTATACCTACACCATTATCCTTAACATTTATAATAAGCATACCCTCTTGTTTCTTAGCTAAAACACTTATCTCCCCATCATCAGGGGTATATTTAATTGCATTTGATACTATATTTAGTATAACCTGTTCTATGCCATCTTTATCTATAACAATATTTGGAATATTCTCTTCAATGTTTAATATAAGGTTTTGATTCTTTTCCTTAAAAGCAAAATCTAATTTTAGACAAACATCTTTAATCAAGCTTTCCACAGAACATTCTACCTTTTTCCATTTAGTCTTATTATAATCTAAATTTGAAAGTTGGAGTAAATCTCTAACTATTCTAGTCATCCTATCACATTCGTTATCTATTACGGACAGAAACTTACATGAAAGTTCTCCATCTAAACTATCAAAACCCATTAAGGTTTCCGTATATGATTTAATGGTAGTAATAGGTGTTTTTAATTCATGGGATACATTGGCAACAAACTCTTTCCTCATATTATCTAATTTATGCTGCTCTGTTATATCTTGAAACACAATTATTACTCCGCCAATATCATTTCTTTCATTTCTAAATGGAGCATATCTAATTCTATAAACAATAGATTTTATCTCTACTACTTCGTCTCCTTCAAGGCTGTCCAAATCTTTATAATCGATTTTGTTCAAGTTTATGCTTTCCATAGGAAATACCTTTTTATTTATTAACTCATCATTTATAGTCTCTTCTAAATCTAAAATATCTATAGCTATTGGATTAGCATGGATTATATAACCATTTACATCAATAGCTATGACTCCGTCTGCCATATAATTAAAAATGGTATCCAACTTGCTTCTTTCAAGATCTATTTCTTGAATTGTATCTTTTAACTTTAAGGTTAAATAGTTGAACATACTGGCAAGCTGACCAATTTCATCATCTGATTTTACTTCAACAAACTGATCAAAGTCTCCCTTTGCCATTTTCTCAGCCTTTTTCGTTACATCCCTAATAGGTCCCGTTATACTACTTGCTATTAAGAAACCCAATACAACTGTTATTAATAAAGCCAACATAGTTGCACTGGTTAATATCTTTTTAGATTCATCTAAAGTAACATAGACATCTTCAAGATCTGAGGTCATATAGAGAACCCCTTTAACCTGTCCTACCTCGTTCAATACTGGATAGGCTATATGTTTAAATACAATATTCTCATTTGCATCTCTCTTTATTCCTTCAAACTTTTTTCCGTTTCCGTTATATGCAGATGTTATTAATGAAGGGTCTAAGAATTTATACACCAACGCATTTTGACCTTTAATTTTGTCATGATTGCTATAAGAAGAAGCTATTATCTTAGGTATATCTTCATCATAAATAATATAGAGGGTTTCAGTTCCATCAAATCTCCATTCATCTAAAGTATCTTGAATTTCCTCACTGACCTCTGCCCAGTTATCTTCAGATAGATAACTAGAAGTGCTAATTATAGATTCTATCTGTTTAATCATGGTATCGGTTCTATTTTTCAGTTGTTGTGCTTCAAATCTTTGTATTATAAATACTCCTACGATTACCATAGCTATAAAAACAAGTAAAAAATATACTATGATAAACTTCCATCTAATACTTGTAAACATAAATTAGCCCCTCCTGAAGTAGTATCCTACCCCTCTTTTAGTCATTATATATTTATATTCTCCATCCTTGTCCTCTATTTTTTCTCTGAGCCTTCTAACAGTAACATCTACTGTCCTTATATCCCCATAGTACTCATATCCCCATACTTCTTCTAACAGCTGTTCTCTTGAAAACACTTGCTCCACACTGGAAGCCAAAAATTTCAACAGCTCAAATTCTCTTAAGGTTAAATCTATAACTTGTCCCCTTTTTCTTACTTCATACTTATTAATATCAATAAGTAAATCGTCAATTACCAATATATCGTCATTATTTTGATCCCCATTAGAAAATTCAACCCTTCTTATATTTGCCTTAACTCTAGCTACTAACTCTCTCATACTAAAAGGTTTGGTTATATAATCATCTGCTCCTAATTCCAACCCCAATACTTTATCTACTTCCTCTTCTTTTGCAGTCAACATAAGAACTGGAACCTTAAAATCTTTTCTAATCTCTTTAAGTACTTGAAACCCATCTTTTTTAGGAAGCATAATATCCAAAACTATCAAGTCTGGCAATACCTGATAAACCTTCTCTATGGCTTCCTCTCCATCATAAGCCAATTCAACCATATATCCTTCCTTCTCTAAGTTAAACTTTACAATGTCAGCAATGGCCTTTTCATCATCTACTACTAATATCTTCTTATCCATACAAAATCACTCCACAATAATTAATTATAATTCAATTTTATATATCACTTAAATTCAATTTATATACTTTTTTTAATGAAGTGCTCATATTACTCCCTATGCCTAAATTATCTAATAATAAGTTAATCTTGTCAAACTCATATTTAGAATTCAAATAAGTTATAACTTCAAAAGACTTCCTATAAGCTATTTCTATTTTTATATCATCAAAGTTATCATTTAAATCGGCAAGAGAGATATCTGAAGTTTCACCTATTCCTTCTTTCCATTCAAATCCTATGGTCTTTTCCTCCATAAATAATGCCAATCCTTCAGTTAACCATAATGGATAATTGCCCCTCGTTTTTTCATCTACTATTAGATGGGTAAATTCATGAATCACAGGGGTGCTTTTTTTATATTCTTCTAAGTCAACTTCTTTAATCCAAACTTTTGGTGATAAAAGGTTTAATGTACCACCATAATATACTCCAACTGGTGGAATATCCCCTTCTAATTTAATCGCATCCATTAAAGTTTCTTCTTTATCATATATTATTATAGGTGTATCTGTTTTAGGATAGTAATCAAAATCTGAGCATACCTTTTCATAATGTTCTTCCATTATATCCCCTGTTACTTGAGCAATATCTTCTTCGCCTTGTTTATAATATATAGTAAAATGATCGGTCTTAATAGTTTTGTAATCCTTTAAAGAGTTCAATATCTTATTTTTTTCATAATTTTTAATTAGTGGATAAAATGAGACCTGTAGATATTCTTTTACAGTGAAAAAAGAGAAAAAGGCAATAATCACTATAGACGTATATAATAAGACCTTTCTCATATTTGTTCCCCCTTTATACATAATATGAGCAATTAATTTTATATACTATTGAAATTAATATGTATGTATTGTATAATAGTTGCAACGAAGGGGAGTAGCTTAGTAAATAGTTAGTCGTCAATACGGAGTAATCCCGGCTAACTATCCTATTATCAATTAGGTGGCAAGACCTTTGTTTAAACTATAATAGTTTAAACAAAGGTCTTTTTGTTTGTCACAATATATTCTAACAATTTTAAAAGATTTTTTCAATGTATTCCATTAAGTAACATTTAAAGATTTATTTCTCATTCTTAGTGGTATAATAAATAAAAGATGAAAGGAAGGATATTCATGAAATGGTATCAGCAATCTAAAGAAGAGCTAGTTTCTAAATTAAATACTGATATTGATAGTGGACTTCTTAAGGAAGATGTAGAAAGTAGACTACAAAAATATGGATATAATGAATTAAAAGAAGAAGAAAAAAAGAGTCTATTATCTAAAATATTAGCTCAATTTAATGATTTTCTTGTAATCATACTGATTGTATCAAGTATTATCTCCTTTGCTGTAGGAGAAAAGGCAGATTCCATTGTAATATTGGCAATAGTGATAATCAATGCGATATTAGGATTATATCAAGAAGGTAGAGCTGAGAAAGCATTGGAAGCTTTAAAGAAGATGGCAGCCCCTAACGCCAAAGTAATAAGGGATGGTGCTACAACTATAGTCCCTGCAAATACTTTAGTACCTGGGGATATAGTAGTCTTAGAGTCTGGTGATATTATCCCAGCCGATTTAAGATTGATTGAATCCTCTAATCTAAAAATTGAAGAAGCTTCTTTAACTGGAGAATCTGTTCCTGTAGAAAAAAATGGCACTGCTACTTTTGATAAAGAGGTATCTCTAGGGGATAGAAGTAATATGGCCTATATGAGCACTATTGTTACCTATGGAAGAGGAAAAGGAATAGTAGTAGAAACTGGACATGGTACTGAAATAGGTAAAATTGCTACTATGATTCAAACTTTTGAAGATGAAACTACCCCTTTACAAAAAAAATTAGATCAATTAGGAAAATACTTGGGTATTGCATGTATAGCAGTTTGTGCTTTAGTATTCGTTATTGGAATCTTTCAAGGAAGAGATCTATTAGAAATGTTCATGGTAGCCATATCCTTAGCAGTTGCGGCTATACCCGAAGGTTTACCTGCTATAGTTACCATAGTATTAGCCCTAGGCATGAACAGAATGGTTAAAAGAAATGCCATTGTGAAGAAACTACTTGCAGTTGAAACCTTAGGTTGCACTACGGTTATCTGCTCTGATAAAACGGGAACACTAACTCAAAACGAAATGACTGTAGTTAAAGCTTATACTAATGGAAAGATTGTTGATGTTACAGGAACAGGATATGAACCTGAAGGAGAATTTATCATCAATGAATCCTCCATAGATCCTAAAGAATCAGTTAATCTAAATACATTAATATCCATAGGAGCCTTATGTAATGATGCTATATTAGAAGAAACTCCCGATGGATATAGAATAGTAGGAGATCCAACTGAAGGCTCTTTGATCACATTGGCAGGTAAGGGTGGTATTTATAGGCATGAAGTAAACAATAGATATCCAAGAACTGAAGAGATTCCATTTGATTCCGACAGAAAGATGATGACAACTTTTCATAGGGACTTTTTCCCTAACAAGTTAACCTCCTTTACTAAAGGTGCCCCAGATATAGTAATCAATAGATGCAAGGGTATATACTTAAATGGGGAGATAGTGCCTCTTACAGATGAGCTTAAAAAAGAAATATTAAGTATTAATAGCAATTTTTCAAGAGAAGCTTTAAGGGTTCTTGCTTTTGCCTTTAGAGAACACGACAATCTACCTAATGAGATTACATCAAATATAGTTGAAAATAATATGATATTTGTAGGCCTAGTTGGAATGATAGATCCACCAAGAGAAGAGGCAAAAGAAGCAATAAAACATTGTAAAGAAGCAGGAATTAAAACTGTAATGATTACTGGTGACTATAAAGAAACGGCTTTTGCTATAGCAAAGGACTTAGGCATGGTTGAACATGAAGATGAAGCTATAATGGGTAGAGAATTAGATGATATATCCGACGAGGATTTAAAGGAATTGGTAAAACACAAAAGAGTCTATGCTAGAGTTTCTCCTGAGCATAAGGTAAGGATAATATCTGCATTAAAAGCAAATGGTGAAATTGCAGCTATGACTGGCGATGGAGTAAATGATGCCTTAGCCTTAAAGAGGGCCGATATTGGAGTAGCAATGGGTATTACTGGTACCGATGTTGCAAAAAACACTGCTGAAGTCATATTGACAGATGATAATTTTGCTAGCATCGTAGCAGCAGTAGAAGAAGGCAGAATAATATATAGCAATATCAAAAAGTTTGTATTCTTCCTATTATCTTGCAATATTGGGGAAATATTAATCGTATTTTTAAGTATACTATTCAATCTACCCGTACCTCTTATTCCTATACAATTACTTTGGTTAAACTTGGTTACTGATAGTTTCCCAGCCCTAGCTTTAGGTGTTGAAAAAGGTGATCCAGAGATAATGAAGATTTCTCCAAGAAATCCAGATGAACCAATTTTAGATAGAGGAATGATAAGGGCAATAATATTTCAAAGTGCAGCTATTGCTATTGGTTCATTGTTAGCTTATAGATGGGGACTAAAAACCTATGGGGAAAATAATCTAATAATTCCACGGACTATAACCTTTGCTACTTTGATTACAGCCGAGCTTTTAAGAGCTTATTCTAGTAGGTCTGAAAGGCATACTATATTTGAAATAGGCATATTCTCTAATAAGACTTTAACCTATGCAACTCTATTTTCTTTTATATTATTAATTGTGGTAATATACCTTCCGCTTTTACAACCAATATTTGATACCTACCCACTAAACTTTATGGATTGGCAAATAATCTTATTGCATTCATTTTTACCTCTTGCAGTAGGTGAAGTATATAAACTAGCTACTAGAAAAAAATATAACTAAAAGCCCTTAGGGGCTTTTTCCTTTTCAAGCACATTTTATATTTTCTGTGCATAGAATAGAACAAGGAAGGTGGTTATATGAGAAGAATGAATAACTCTAAAATATGTCCAATATTGAGTGCAAAAATAATGTCTCAATCAAAAGAGGAACTACCTGTAATTGTTCAACTGGCAAAAAATAATAAGGAAATAGAAAATGGGATTAAAAGCCTTTCAACAAAAGTTAGATCTAATTTACCACTGATAAATGGAATTGCATGCAACTTAACTACTGATGTTATCTATAGACTAGCCAATAGTCCTGAGATAGAATATATTAGCTTTGATTCAAAAGTGTTCGCTCAGCTTGATATAGCCGCACCAACAATAGAAGCCCAGTTTCCCCACGAAAGAGGATATAAAGGGGAAGGAATAACTATTGCAGTTATAGATACAGGAGTAGCCCCTCATCAAGATTTAACAAGACCTACTAATAGAATTATAGGTTTTAAAGATTTTATAAACAAAAAAAACTCTCCATATGATGACAACGGTCACGGAACGCACGTTTCTGGAATAATAGCAGGAAATGGGTATTCTTCTAGGGGAAAATATACTGGAATAGCTCCTGAAGCCAATATCTTAGCCGTAAAAGCATTGGATGGTGAAGGCAGTGGAAGTACTTCCACTATAATTGCTGCTATATCATATGTTGTAGAAACCAAGGATCAATATAATACCAAGGTATTAAATCTTTCTGTAGGAAGTCCTGCAAACAATTCGTGTAAAGACGATCCATTGTGTAAAGCTGTAACAGAGGCTGTAAATAGGGGAATTGTAGTCGTTGTTGCCGCTGGAAATAGTGGTCCTAATGAAAAAACCATTCTTTCTCCAGGCATAAATGCCAATGTTATAACCGTAGGAGCAGTTGACGATAAGAGGACAATAGATCCAAAAGATGATGTTATTGCACCTTTCTCTAGTAGAGGACCTACAAATGAAGGACTTGTAAAACCTGATGTAGTAGCCCCTGGGGTAAATATCAATTCTCTATCTAATATTAAATTAGATGGATATACAGCTTTAAGTGGTACCTCTATGGCAACTCCATTAATTTCTGGTAGTGCAGCTTTATTATTAAATAAATATGGCAATATTTCTCCTAAAAGTATAAAACAAAAATTAATGGGTTCATGTGTAGATTTGCATCAGTCCAGGGAGAATCAAGGCGCAGGACTATTAAACTTACAAAAATTATTCTTTGAATCTTCAAAAGATAAACCCGACGAAGTGAAAAGGGAACAAGGAAGACGTAATTCTTTTTTTGATGATGATTTATTTGAAACCCTTTTGATATTGATATTGGTGTTATTATTGCTCGATCAAAACATATAAAAAAGAGGAAGGAAACCTTCCTCTTTATCTCACATAAGATGCTGGATTTTGGTTACGACCATTTTTAATAACTTCAAAATGAAGATGAGGTCCTGTAGATCTACCTGTATTACCTACCTTGGCTATAACTTGACCTTTATAAACTTTATCGCCTTTTTTAACATTTATGCTGCTGCAATGTCCATACCTTGTTGTATATCCATTTCCATGATCTATTTCAACTAAATTACCGTAGGCTCCTCTTCTTCCAGCAAAAACAACCTTGCCGCCATCAGCAGCTTTAATGGCTGTTCCAGTTCTTGCTGCAATATCCAATCCTTTATGCATTCTTCCATTCCTCATACCATACCTAGAAGATACAGAACCCCTCGTAGGCATCAAAAATGCTCCCGTCGCTATTGTCTTCGGTACTTCCTTAGTACCTTTTACAATCAATTCATCAACAGGTTCTTTGATTATCTTTTTATCTAATATTTCCTTATCTACTACTACTCCATTATGTTTTGTTACTTTGGCTAAGACTTCATTCTCACCTTTAGAGCCTTCTACCTTTACCTTTTTTTCGGTTTTATACATTTTTTTATCGTATTCAATTTTTACTTCATAATCAACTTGTTCTGTATACTTAATTTCTTCTACCGTAGCCACAGTTAACATGGATTTAGGTACCAATAGCTTTACTTCATCACCTATTTGCAATTTTTCTGGATTCTTGTCTTGATTGGCCTTTATTAAATCCTCTACGCTCATATCATAGATTTTAGCTATAGTCCATAGACTTTCACCTACTTCTACAACGTGAGTTTTTACTTCTTCTGTACCCGTTTGTAAATATTGATACAACTCATCTTTATTCGTTATTTTATTTAAAGGTATATTCTTCTTTTCAATTTTTACATCTTCAACAAATTTTACATCCTTTATGCTGCTATTTTCTCCGTCGCCTTTTGTATAGGGCTTTTTAATTTTCTCTATTATCTCTTCCATATCTTTCTTTGTTTTAGTAGCAGCTACTTCCTTGTTATCGATTAATAACACATAACCAGTTACTAAAAAGGTCATTTTAGATTTAATACTATCTTTAATTTCATCCATTGATGTCAGTAAATCATCTTTCGCATGAGTGTCCTTGAATCTAATTTCATCATTTAATACTATGTCAATGTCATATGTATTAGTCAAATCCCTTTTTATCTCACTTAATATGTCTAAAGCTTTCTCCTGTTCTCTAACTATTCCTATTTCTTCACTTCCAAAGTATACAAGAAAGGCTCTCGTCCTTACTTCATTAATTTTGTATGTTGTAAAAGCTAATCCCGCTATTACAACTAGCATAAGCCCTATAAGAATTTTTTTAAAGTTATCCTTGTCAGAAAACATTTTCTTAAAACCTTTTACCCTTTTTAATAAACCATTCTTTATGGGTAGAATAGGATTTTTAAGCTCCATGTGATTTGGATCATCCATGGTTTTAGTACCTCCCTATTTTTTAGACTAGCCTTAAAACCATATACTAATCTTTAAGACTTTTGTTACCTTTTTGTAACCAATTTGCAATAACATGAATTTATTATAACATAGGAAAAATTATTTTCAACTTATTGAGCCTGTCTAAATATATTTTATTCAAATTTCAATTAAATATACCTTTTCTTTGACTTCCACTAATTTCAACGATTATACTAAATAATTTATTTCATTTTTCATATATTATTCTAATTGTTAAGAATTCTTAATAATTAAATTTCCTATAGTTTTTCACAGATTAAGCCAAATTTTAAGTATTTATATTCTTGTTTATGGAAAGACTTCTATTATACTCCTATTACTCATAATCATTAAATAGAAGTAACAAAATATTACTTTATTTAGGAGGTTTAATATGGCAAACCCTACTAATATGGATTATGTTAATGCTAACTCTCCCTTTGCTATTGTAGATTTCTCCAATCTAATACTTAGATATCTGTCGTCTAATATAGCAAACCATGAAGAGTTAGTTATTTTATGTATAGGTACAGATAGATCTACTGGCGACTCTCTCGGACCTTTAGTTGGCTACAAATTATTTCCTTATATATCATCTTATGAAAAAGTTCAGTTGTTTGGCACCTTAGATGAGCCTGTGCATGCAAAAAACTTATCTAATATTATCAATATAATCGAGAATAAACATCCAAAATCTCTAGTTTTAGCAATAGATGCATCTTTAGGAAATCTAAATCAAATTGGTTATATTAACATTAAAAAAGGTCCTCTAAAACCTGGATTAGGTGTAAATAAAAAGCTACCCTTTATTGGAGATATAAGCATTACTGGTATTGTAAATGTTGGGGGTATGATGGAATATATGGTATTACAAAATACAAGGCTAAACATTGTTATGACCATGGCAGATATAATTTCTAAAGGTATAAATAGGGCTTTATTTAAAATATATAATGATAACTATAATGAAGAAATAAAGTAGCCATACAGCTACTTTACTAATCTTTATTTTCTTCATCTATATTTGAATTTTTATATGGAAAAGTTTTTTCTTCATACATATATATGATTTCATTCATGTCATCTCCTAGCTCCATATCTGTAACCATATACCCTCTATTTTCAATTTTCCTCTTGTTCTTATTTCTTTTTTTAGAGTCTATATTTTTATCCATAAAAATATCCTCCTATTTTTTTCATATTATATTTCTTAGGAGGATAAAATATTCATACTGATATTTTTACTAATTACTAACAAAAAACAGCCAGTCTTTCATCATTTATAGTAAATAAGGTTTCCCTTTCTATATCATAGATTTCCCCATCTACATTTAGATACGTTTTATCTTCAGTTATAATTCTTATCTTTTTAGCTTTAAATATCTCCACATCCTTTTTAAATTTTATATGCTTTCCCTTAAAGATTGATGGAAATAAAAATAAAAGCTTAATCTTTGAAGCCTTATTAATTACACATACATGAAAATATCCATCTTCTGCAATAGCCATAGGCAATATCTTTAATCCACCGCCATAGTACTTACCATTGCCTACTGCAACTAAAAATATATTTTTATCCATTGGTGTATCATCGATTTCTAATTTGATTTTTTTATCTTTAAAACTAAATAGGGTATTTAAAACCCCTATAATATAAGCTATCTTTGATTTTATCCTTTTCTTAATCTTTTCAGTATTCCTAGCCACTTCTGAATCCAGACCAATACTTGCAATATTTAAAAACAAATTATTATTTACAAGTCCCACATCTATCTTTTTTTTACTTCCATTTATTATAATATCTATAGCCTCTTTGGGATCAAAAGGTATATCTAAAGTTCTAGCTAAATCATTTCCTGTTCCACTTGGAATTATTCCTAATGTACCAGCCCCAGATTCTAATATACCCATGGCAACTTCATTTACCGTCCCGTCTCCACCTACAGCAACCAAAGTATCATATCCCTTTTGTATTGCTGCCTTAGAGATATTTGTCGCATCCTTAGGTTTTGTAGTTAAAACGATATCATATTTTATCTCATTATCCTTCATAATATCATCAATAATCAGTTTCATATGTCTAGCTCTGCCACCACCTGCAACTGGATTAATAATAAAAAGTATCTTATTCATATTTCCTCCTGTTTATAACGTGTTTATAACGAATTTTGATAGCTTTCTCCCTTTAGTGCTCTATCTATAGCTTGCATTTCTTCTGTTGATAATGGATAAACGGACTTCCCATTTTTTATTGGTTTTGCATAACAAGTAGACTGGTCTCTCCCATAAATACTTGTGAGGATAAAGCCATTCAAAAAGTTGTCCAAGATTGCGATGGAGAAACTAAGTTCAGAACCCATATCTGCAAAAGCATTATATCTAATAAACCCTACTTTTTGAATGGCAAAAGTCATTTTTGTTTGTAAGCTATCTATTTCTCTATCTAAAGTAGAGATATGTTCTCTAACTTCCTCTATTTCATATCCATTTTTTACTAACAATTCTTCAATATTAATTCCATCTGAACCTCGTACTAATTCATTATACCTTTCTTTTAATCTGGATATTCTTATTTCCGCTATTAAATACAATGCTAATAGTACAAAAAAAGCTACTAATAAACCCATAATTATTTCTATATTATATATTGCAATAAGTTCTCTAGTTTGCTCCATCCATATTTCTCCTTTCCTATATTTCTTTAGATATTTCCTTAATAGCTCTTATTCCCAATTCAATTTCTTCGTGGGTATTAAAAGGTCCAAAACTAAATCTAACAACTCCCTGCTCAAAAGTTCCTATTGTCTTATGTGCAAGTGGGGCACAATGTAGTCCTGGTCTAACTTCCATATCATAATTTTGATCTAGTATATAAGATATTTCAGATGAATCCTCATCACCAATATTAATTGACACTACTGCTCCTTGGCTATTTATATCCAATGGTCCGTAGGCCTTCACACCTTCAATCTTCATAACCTCTTCAATAAAATGTTTAGTCAATTCTTCTTCATGTTTTCTTATATTTTCAATTCCTTGTTGAAAAATATATTTTATACCTGACCCTAGACCAATAATTCCTGGTCCATTTGGCGTACCACTTTCATATTTATCTGGTCTTATATCTGGTTGTTCCAATAAGTGGGATACGCTACCTGTTCCTCCCTGCTTCATCTCTCTTAAATCCAGCCCATCTTTTATATATAATCCTCCTGTACCTTGTGGACCAAATAGTCCTTTATGCCCAGGAAAAGCTAATATATCGATATTCATCTTTTCTACATCGATATCATATATTCCTGCTGATTGGGCAGCATCTACTAAATAATATATGCCATGTTTCTTGGCAACTTGCCCTATAGCTTCAATAGGCATAATAGTACCAGTTAAATTCGAAACATGAGTTGTAACTATTAGCTTTGTATTTTTTTTAATACTTTTTTCAATATCTAAAGGATCAATTCTTCCCATTAAATCGCCTTTAACGATGGTAGTCTCTATACCATCCTTCTTTAATGCGGTTAGAGGTCTTAAAACGGAATTGTGCTCCATAGAAGTGGTTATTACGTGGTCCCCTCTTTGTAATATACCTTTAATTCCTAAGTTTAAACTTTCTGTACAGTTGAAAGTAAATATAATATTCATTGGATTCTTTATATTGAAAAGTTTTGCTATTAGTTCCCTAGTATCAAAAATTCCCCTACCAATCTTTAGTGCCAATTTATGACCAGACCTTCCTGGATTAGCTCCATAATCCTTCATAGCTTCCATAATAGAGTCGTATACCATATTAGGTTTAGGAAAAGATGTTGCTGCGTTATCAAAATACGTCATTAATTCCACCTCCATTATTTTATAACCTAATTATATCATATTCCTAAAGATGATAAATGATAAAGTTAGTATAAAAAAAGAAGCTCAGATGAGCTTCTTTTTTTATACTAATCTTGCATATACGGTCTTTAATAAATCTTCTTTTAGCTGGGTTCCCTCTTCTAATAAGCGATTTACCTTTTGCTCCATTTTATTTCTATAATCTTCATCTTTTATACTAAGCAAATTTATTTTTACGTTTAAAAGTGCTCCCTCAAGTCCAGTAGCTGCAAGAAGTGCTCCTACACCTACATCGGTAATAGCATTTACATTGCCGTGGTCTGCAAATACTTTTTGTAGCTCTAATACTCTAAAACATTCTTCAGCACATCTTAAAGGTACTTCTAATGCTACTTTATATCCTTCTTGTATTGCAGCTGTTCTCTTTTTCTTTTCTTCTTCAGTATTCTTAGGTAATTTAAAAGCTTCCATAACTCCGTCAAAAGCTTTTGTATCTTCATCTACGATATGATTTAGTTTTTCTAGACTCTTTTGCAGCTCTTCAAAATTTTCATCCATCAACTTTTTAACATCATCATCTAATTCCTCATAAATTTTTCTGCCAATAGTCAAATTGCCTACCATTGCTGTTAATGCTGAACCTAAGCTGCCAGCTAAAGCTGCTACACTTCCTCCTCCTGGAGTAGGTTCCTTAGATGCAACCTGAAGAACATAATCCTTTACACTTTTATCCACTAACATTAAACCACCACCGTATCAATTATTAATAGAGACTCTATCTTACTTATAATGAAAGATAGCCCTATTAGAATCAATTATATTATACATAAATCCTATAATCAAATATAAACTTATTCTCTATTCCTTAAAAAATTATTTTCATAATCTCTTAACATAGCAATAGCTTGTGGTGATAATATCAATAAACCAACGATATTAGGTAAAACCATTATCCCATTAAATAAGTCTGCTATATCCCAAACTGCGTCAACTTTAAGTACTGAACCCAATACTATAAAGGCCAATACTATAATTCTATAAATATTGATACCTTTCTTCCCAAATAGATATTTGATATTTGATTCTCCAAAGTAGTACCATCCAATTATAGTGGAAAATGCAAAGAAGAATAAACTAACTGCTATAAACTTGGTTCCAAAGTTTCCTAATCCTATATTAAATGCAGTTTGAGTCATTTCAATACCCGTTAAACCAGTTTCATGTGCACCAGTCATAATGTTTATTAGAGCTGTTATTGTACATATTATTATCGTATCAAATATAACTCCAAATATAGCAACTAAGCCTTGCTCTGCTGGATGATCTACCTTTGCCACTGCATGAGCATGAGGTGTAGAACCCATGCCAGCTTCATTGGAGAATAATCCTCTAGAAATACCATACTTCATCGCTTCTTTTACGGTTACACCTATTGCTCCTCCCACTACAGCTTGGGCTGTGAAAGCAGATACAAATATGGTCTTAAGTGCTGGAAGTATTTGAGTATAATTTAAAACCACAATTACTAAACTACCACCAATATATAAAACTGCCATGAAAGGCACTATCAATTCAGTAAAAGATGCAATTCTACCCATGCCTCCAACAAATATGAGAGCTGCACATATAGCCACAAATACTCCACCTACCCAATTAGGTACATTGAAAGCGGAATTTAATGCTACTGCAATAGAATTGGATTGAACCATGTTACCAACAAAACCTAAAGCTATAATGATAGATACTGCAAAGAAAGCGGCTAAAAATTTACTATTAACACCTTTTCTTAAATAATATGCTGGACCTCCTGTAACTTCGCCGTCCACCCTAGTAGCATACTTTTGAGCTAAAACAGCTTCACTAAATATAGTTCCCATGCCTAGGAATGCACTAATCCACATCCAAAATACAGCTCCTGGTCCTCCAGAGGCTATGGCTGTTGCTACCCCTGCTAAGTTTCCAGTTCCTACCTGAGCAGCTATTGCCGTTGCTAGAGCTTGAAAAGATGACATGCCGTCTTCTCCAGCCTTTTCCCCTCTTTTAAATACATTGCCGAATACATGTTGATTAATCCTTTTTAATTGTCGGATTTGTGGGAATCTTAGCCTAATAGAATAATAAAGACCAGTAAATAATAATAAATAGACTAAAATATAGTTCCATAGCTTATCATTTAAGATTTCTACTACTTCCATAAAACTCATAACTCTACCTCCTTTATTACTACCATATTTTTTATATTATGATGTAAATATAATATAGCATAAAATGTCTATTAAGAAAAGTCTTTATCTTTATAAGTTTTTGTCTTTTTTTAAAAATATATGCCATAATAGTTAGATTATTATGTGTATTTACTACGTTTTTAATACCTTAATAATAAATATCAATCAAACTTCTTTAAAGTAAACCAGCATTTACCATACAATATAAAAAACTGACTTATTTTAAATAGGTCAGTTTGAAAAACTTCTTTAATATTGTAATTAGAATATGATGAAAAGATATGCTATATATGAGCCTAATAGTACTAATCCAGTAAATCGACCAATTCTTTCTTTAGACAATCCAACAACTACAAAAGTCAATGCAGCTAGCATAGCCATAGGTATATCTAAAAACAAAGTTTGCCTTGAAATCATTAAACCCTGATCGCTAACTAAAGCCGAAGCTCCCATAATGACGGATATATTCAATATATTTGCCCCTAAAATATTTCCTACGGATATATTCTGTTGATTTTTAACAGTGGCCGTTAAAGCAGTTATAAATTCAGGTATGGAAGTACCAATTGCAAGCAAGGTTAGACTAACCACTTGTTTTGGAATCCTTAATGCATTTGCAATTTTTACTCCACTATCTACCAATAAATGGGCACCATATACGATTAAAAATCCTCCTACTCCGAACTTAATCCCATTTATGAGTAAATCCTTTTTCTTAACAGGTTCTCTCTTGGACTTTTTACTATTTACATTCTCTCTTTTATGCTCAAATATGTTTATTATTATAAACAAGATTATCAATAGTATTAATTGCCGTCCTTCGCTATATGTAATAATACCATCTTTCGCCATAACAAAAAAAATGCATAAATATGCTATCATCATCACACCTTTAATACCAAAAAAAGTTCCCTTTATTTTTATTGGCTTAATTAAAGAGCATATTCCAATAATAAAAGCAATATTACATATATAAGATCCAAGAGCATTCCCAACAGCCATTTCAGAAAAACCTTCATTACTAGCTACTGTAGAGACAAAAAACTCGGGCAGCGTAGTAGCAATACTTACAATGGTAGCACCTATTATCCCAGAAGAAATCCCCGTCTTCTCTGCAATATATATAGAAGCATCTACAAATAAATCCCCACCTTTTACAGTCATTATTATACCAATAATAAATATAATTAAGACTAACAAAAATTCCATAATTTCCTCCTAAAGTCTATTTAATTTTTGGCTAATTATTATATTTATATATGGGGATATCCATTAATATTACTTATATCTTTATACCATATGATTTTTTAACCAAACTCTATTAGATTTACATATAGCCTGTAACAATTAATGGCTTAAAGAATAATATGTTAATAGTTATTATAAGTAAAAGAGGTGCTTGTTATGGAATCAGTATTATTGGTGCTAGCTTTATCCTTAGATGCCTTTGTTGCTAGTATAGCTTATGGAACAAATAAAATTAAAATACCATTTACATCGATGACGATTATCACTATAGTATGCTCCATGTTTCTTGCTGCATCTATTTTTTTTGGATCTCTATTGAAACAATTATTACCATCAAATATAACCATAATTATAAGCTTTATAATTCTAATGTCCTTAGGAATTTATTACCTTTTTGAAAGTCTAATTAAAAATTTTCTAGAAAAGAAATCAGATTCTAACCATAAAGTAAAATTTAAACTATTTAACATATGGTTTATTATTGATATATATATCGATGAAACTAAAGCTGATTTTGATAATTCAAAGATATTGAGTTCAAAGGAAGCTTTATACTTGGCTATTGCGTTATCTTTAGATTCAATAGCAATAGGATTTGGATCTGGCTTAGGAAATGTCAACTATTTTCATGTAATACTATTATCATTAGTTTCTGGTATGATAGCTATATGGATAGGCTTGTTTATAGGTAGGAAATTTGTTGAAAAGTCAAAGCTAAACCTATCTTGGCTTGCAGGCATAATCTTAATGGTTTTAGCAGTATTAAAATTAGTATAGAATTTTTAAACCAACCTAAATAGGTTGGTTTAAAAACATATAATTCCTTCTAAAACTATTCTTGCTCCTCCTCCAACTTTTACCGTATATTCTCCTCCATTTTCATCAATCTTACAATGAATAGCACTTGATCTATTTAAAGATTCACCTTGTATAGATACTATTTCATCTCTATTTATATATCCTTCTTTTTTTAAAAAATAAATCAGTGCTCCATTAGCAGTTCCCGTAGCTGCTTCTTCATTTATTCCTACTATTGGAGCAAAATTTCTTGTAAAAACCTTATCTGAATTCAGTTTCGGCAAATAGAAGGTATGAACTCCTAATATATTTAATTTTTTAGATATCTCTACTAATTTATTGAAATCTACTTTTAAATTATCTAGAATTGACTTATCCTTTATTGGGAGCATAATATCAGGTACTCCCGTAGAAATGATTTTAGGAAGTACAAGCTCATCTTCTATTCCCATATCTTGTTTATCTATATTAAAACAATCTAATAATAACTCTATATCCTCTACTGTACCTAAATCCTTAGGAGTTGCTTGCTCCATCATTACCTTTTCGACTTTTCCGTTGTTAAAAAATATCTCTACTGCTAATTTGCCAGCTTTTGTTTCCTGGTGTATTCTTTTTATTCCTCTATATATTGAAGGTAAATAACCTTTATAAGCTAAAGTATAAAAAGAACCAATTGTTGCATGTCCACAGAGATCCACCTCTTGAACTGGAGTAAAAAATCTAACCTTATAATTATTTTTATCTATTGGAAATATAAAGGCAGTTTCTGAAAGGTTCATTTCTTTTGCAATGTTTTGCATATCTATATCGGATAATTCTCTCGCATCTGGTACAACTCCTGCTGGATTTCCACCAAAAGGCTTAGTTGAAAAAGCATCAACTTGGTATATATTTACTTCCATAGATTACACTCCTTTTTATAAATGTTTCACGTGAAACATTTATTTCTAAGTTATAATTACGTTATAATAATATCTAAAATACGTTCTAAATCTTCTTCCCCATAATATTCAATTTCTATTTTTCCTCCATCTTTCTTAGCCGATAATTTTACTTTAGTACCTAATGCCATCATCAAATTTTCTTCAATCTCATCAATAAATGGATCTTTTTGAACCTTTTCAGTTTTAGGGCTTTTTTTACTTACATCCTTTACATCTTTTATCATTTTTTCTGTATCCCGTACATTTATTTTATTATTTATTATGGATTCAGCAGCTTTTAAACGTTCAGCTTTATTGGTTATACCTAGTAAAGCTCTACCATGACCACTAGTTATTTGACCTTTAGAAATATAATCTACTATTTCTTCGTCTAAATTCAATAATCTAACGCTGTTAGCAATATAGGATCTGCTCTTCCCTATTTCTTTTGCAACTTGTTCCTGAGTTAAGCCATAGTCTTCCATTAAGCCTTTATATGCATACGCTTCTTCTATTGGATTTAAATTTTCCCTCTGTATGTTTTCAATTAACGCAAGTTTTTGTGCTTGTCTATCGTCCACATCCTTTATAATACAAGGAATTTCAGTCAATTTAGCTGACTTAGCTGCTCTCCATCTTCTTTCTCCCGCAATTATTTCATATTTATCATCTTTTTTTCTGACTACTATAGGTTGTATAACTCCATATTGTTCTATAGAATTCTTAAGCTCTTCTAGAGCATCTTTTTCAAATTCTTGTCTAGGCTGATCTTTGTTAGGTTCTATTAGCGATAGATCAATATTCAATATAGTTTCCTTTTCTATTTCCTCATTTAATAAATCTGCTATCGGCTCATCTGGTATTAGCGCTGCCAATCCTTTGCCTAGACCTCTTTTTTTTGAAACCAATTATACTCCCTCCTCTTGTAAATATAAAAATTCTTCAGCTAATTCACTATAAGCTTCCGCACCTTTTGATTTTGGATCATAATCAATAACTGACAGACCATAACTAGGGGCTTCTGCTAACCGCACATTACGAGGTATAATAGAAGTATAAACTTTTCCTTTGAAATATTTTTTCACCTCATCTACTACTTGGATTGATAAATTTGTCCTCCCATCAAACATACTTAATACTACACCTTCTATATCTAAATCTGGATTTAAACTTCTCTTTACAAGCATTATAGTATCAACTAACTGACTTACCCCTTCTAGTGCATAATATTCACACTGTATAGGTATTAATACACTATTGGAAGCAGATAAACCGTTAATACTTAATAGTCCAAGAGAAGGGGGACAATCGATTAAAATATAATCATAATTGTTCTCTATATTCTCTATGGAACTTTTCAAAGCTAATTCTCTATTACTCATCTCTATTAACTCTATTTCTGCTCCTGCTAGGTCAACATTAGAAGGTATAATATCAACATTCTCTGCAGAAGTTTTTTGTAAGATTTCTTTTAAATCTATCCCATTAATCAACGCATCATAAATAGAAAGTTTTAAGTCGTTTTTATCAATTCCAATGCCGCTAGTTGCATTGCCTTGAGGATCTACATCTATAATCAATATTCTTTTATTAAGTTTTCCTAGTGCCGCGGCTAAATTTATTACTGTCGTTGTCTTCCCTACGCCACCTTTTTGATTAAATATGGTAATCACCCGTGCCATTTTTACACTCCTATGATTATATTCTTTATTATATAATATCAGATTAAGAGGATAAAATGAAACTATTTCAAAAATAATTAGATAAATGTTTCACATGAAACATTTATTTGAGACTCTTAATACAAAATTATATTATATTGTCAGCCTTTTTCATAATCCAATATTTGTTAGCTTGAATAATTATTGTATAATAGCCAATTTCTTTAATGAATCCAACTATTACCTACTTATTCTTTATTCTAAGGAGACTTTAAACCATTAACCCCTCTTTCTTTATCAATTGCTTTACTTCCGTCTTTCTATATTTTTTTCCTCAATAGATTATACAAATATATAATTGTTTATAATAGTAAAATTAAAGGATGTGGATTTATGCTCAATAAACTTATTAAATATACTTATATTATTCATATTATCCTAATTGGAGCATAATCAAATTTAGAACTTTTTAATGGAGTAAAATATACAGAGCAAATCCTTATATTAGAATTAAATTGCAATACAAATAATCTATCAGATTTTCTTCAATCCGTCTAATTCTAATAGAGAAAGTAGAATAACTTAGAATATTTATTAAGCCAATATTTTTAATAGTAATTATCGATTCAGCTTTCCATTTATAAAAAGGGGAATATACTTGATAGCTATTGATAAAATAAGTTATTACTTATCATATTAAGTGATATAATTATTTTAGACATCTTTTCTATTAATTGCTTATATAGACATAATACTAGAAAGTGGTGACTTTAGTTATTAAGAGTATATAAATAAAGAAATCCAAAATGTTTCACATGAAACATTTTGGATTTCTTTATTTCTTAGGTATTTTAATAGTTACCTCTACATATTCACCTTTATCTTTTTCTAAATACTCAGCTTCTACTCCACTTTCCTTTATTGCTGTATAAGCATTTTTAATAGTGTTTAAATAAATCCTAGTACTTATCAATCCTCGCACATTCCGTTTTTGTTCCTTTTTTTCATCTTTAGTTAAATCATTTAATATCTCGTCAACTAGATTTTCTGTTTTACTTACATTTAATTCATTTTTAATTATCTTATCAAGTATTTCCCTCTTTAAATCATCACCTGGTAATTTTAACAGAGCTCGTCCATGTCTTTCGGTTAAATTGTTTTCCAATAATTTCTTTTTAATATCCTCTGGCAACTTTAACAATCTCAATTTATTTGCTATAGTCGATTGACTTTTTCCCATTTTTTCTGCTAATTGCTGTTGAGTAAAGCCATGATCAACTATTAAATTATAATATCCCTCAGCTTCTTCAATAAAATTTAAATCTTCTCTCTGCAAATTTTCAATCAAGGCCATCATGGCCGATTCATTATCTCTATATTCTACAATAATAGCAGGTATTTCCTCAAGTTCTGCTAATTCCGAAGCTCTTAATCTTCTTTCTCCAGCAATTAGCTCATAATTACCATTTTGTAACTTTCTAACACTAATAGGCTGAATTAATCCAAAAGACTTTATAGATTGGCTCAACTCTTCCAAAGATTTTTTATTAAAATTTTTTCTTGGTTGATACGGATTAGGTCTAATTGATCCTATAGGAATATACTTTATCTCAGGTTGTATATTTTTCATCATTATCCCTCTTCTCAATAGACATTATAGTAACCTTTATATTCTATATTCTATAAAACAAAATTATTTCCTTCATATTGCCCAAACTTTTTATCGTCAAATTTCCTCTAATTACAATGGTTTTTTCTTAGGTTTACCTCCACCCCTAGGGTATTTTGTCGGAGTTTCCTTTACTTTTTCTATTATTATCAAACTATGTGCTATATTACTTTCAGGAAGAATTAAAGTTTTTACATCTACTACCTTTCCACCTAACATTCCTATTCCCTTTTTTGCCTCTATTAATTCTTCTTCAATTTCAGAACCCTTCATAGCAATAAAATGTCCTCCTACCTTTACGAAAGGTAGTGTATATTCAGAAAGGGTGTTTAATGAAGCTACCGCTCTTGAAATTGCAATATCATATTTTTCCCTATAATCTTTATCTCTACCAAATTCTTCAGCTCTACCATGAATTGCAATAATATCCTCAAGTTTTAAAGTACTTATTACTTCATTTAAAAATGTAATCCTTTTATTTAAGCTATCTAACAATACTACATCTAAATCCTCATTAACAATCTTTAAAGGAATCCCTGGAAAACCTCCGCCTGTGCCTATGTCAATTACTTTAGCTTTTCCATTAAATAGATTTGTTGTAAAAGGAGTTATACTATCTATAAAATGCTTTATATCTATCTCCACATTATCTGTGATGGAAGTAATATTTATCTTTTGATTCCACTCTTTTAGCAATTCTTTATATAGTATAAATTTGTTTTCTTTCTCCTTAGTCAAATCTATTCCTAATGTTTTTGCTCCATCAATTAATGCATTTACATCAGTCATTGTCTTCTCCTTTCACTTTTCTCCTTTTTTGCTCTAAATAGATTAACAAAACATTAATATCTGCAGGACTGATTCCTGAAATCCTTGAAGCTTGACCTACAGAATCTGGTTTTATTTGATTTAATTTTTGTTTAGCTTCATTGCTTAAACCCTTTATTTCATTATAATCTTGATTTTCGTCTAATTTCTTTCCTTCTAATTTTTTAAAATGTTCAATTTGTGCCATTTGTTTTTTTATATAGCCTTCATATTTAATCTGAGTTTCAACTTGAAGTCTAATCTCTCTAGGCAATTCTTCTCTGTCTTTGTCTAATCCCTTTATTATTTCGTAATTAAGTTCTGGTCTTTTAATTAAATCATATAGGCTAACAGCTGTCTTTAAGGGCGTACTATTTAAACTTATTAAAAAATCATTTGTATCTTGTGTAGGTGTTACTTGGATAGTCTTCAGTCTTTTTAGCTCTGTTTCTATCTGTTTTTTCTTTTTAATAACCTTTTGGTATCTCTCCTCAGATACAAGCCCAATATCATAACCTTTTTGGGTTAACCTTAAATCTGCATTATCCTGTCTTAACGTTAATCTATATTCAGCTCTAGAAGTCATCATCCTGTATGGTTCATTAGTACCCTTGGTAACTAAATCATCAATCAACACTCCAATATATGCTTCTGATCTATCTAATATAAAAGGCTCCTTACCTTTTATATTCATAACTCCATTTATTCCAGCAATTAATCCTTGTGCTGCTGCTTCTTCATAACCTGAAGAACCATTTATCTGCCCAGCAAAAAATAGATTTTTTATCTTATTATGTTCTAAAGTTCTTTTAAGTATAGTTGGATCAATACAATCGTATTCAATGCCATAGGCAGATCTCATAAATTGTACCTTTTCTAAACCAATAATAGTCTTATACATTTGTAATTGGACTTCTTCAGGTAAAGTAGAACTAACTCCTTGAACGTACATTTCTTTAGTGCTAAGACCTTCTGGCTCAATAAAGACCTGATGTTTTTCTTTATCGGCAAATCTTACAACTTTATCCTCAATAGAAGGACAGTATCTAGGACCTATTCCCTCAATTTCACCAGAATACATAGGTGAACGGTATAAGTTCTCTCTGATTACCTCATGGGTCTTAGTAGTTGTATATGTCAAATAGCAAGGTACTTGTTTTATATCAAACTCTTTATCCATATTCAAAAATGAGAAGGGTATTATTTCTTCATCTCCTGGTTGAACTTCCATCTTTGAATAATCTATCGTATCTCCATGTACTCTTGCTGGAGTTCCTGTTTTAAATCTTCTTAAATCAATACCTAATTTAATTAAAGAATCTGAAAGATGATTTGAAGGTGATAACCCGCCAGGTCCGCTAGAATAATTTACTTCTCCCATAAATATTCTTCCCTTTAAATAGGTTCCAGTAGCAAGTATTACAACTTTACTATAATAAGTTGCACCAGTTCTTGTTACCACCCCTTTTACCACATTACCTTCCACTAAAATATCTACCACTTCACCTTGCTTTAAAATAAGATTGCTTTGACTTTCCAATACTTTTTTCATCTCAGTATGATATTTTTTCTTATCTGCTTGAACTCTTAAAGAATGAACAGCAGGGCCTTTCGATGTATTGAGCATCCTGCTTTGAATAAAAGATTTGTCTATATTTAAAGCCATCTCTCCCCCTAAAGCATCTATTTCCCTAACTAGATGGCCTTTTCCCGTTCCTCCAATATTAGGATTACAGGGCATATCCCCTATGGAATCTAGATTCATAGTGAGCATCAATGTTTTCATATCCATCCTGCTACTAGCCAAAGCAGCTTCACATCCTGCATGACCAGCACCAATAACTATAACATCATAGTCTCCTGCATGAAATTTTTTTGTTTCTTTCATACCTTACACCTCGTCATATAAACTATTTACCTATACAAAACTCTGAGAAAATTTTATCCAATATATCCTCTCCAATAGTATCACCAGAAATTTCTCCTAAATTTTCCCAACAATTCTTTATATCAACTTCTACACAGTCCAGAGGCATATTTGACATAATACCATCAAGTCCATCTTCAATATTCTTTTTAGCCTTTATAAGCTGATCCTTATGTCTCATATTTGTAACTATAGTATCACTGTCTATATCTAATTCTCCTGAATAAAACATATCCTTGATCGTTTCTTCTAATCTATCTATACCTACTCCAGTAGCAATGGATGTAGTTATTATCTCCTTATTACGTACTAAATTCTTTAGATAATCTTCATCATATTCATTGGGTAGATCCAACTTGTTTAATAAAATTATAGCTCTTTTATCTTTTACTATATCTATAATCTCATAATCCTCTTCAGTTAAACTTTCTGAGGCATCAAATACTGCAATTATCAAATCAGCCTTGTCTACCATATTTTTAGCTCTATCTACCCCAATTTTTTCAACTAAATTTTCAGTTGTTCTTATACCTGCTGTATCCACAATTTTCAAAGGAATACCGTCCATATTTACATATTCTTCGATAATATCTCTAGTGGTTCCAGGTATATCCGTAACTATGGCTCTGTTTTCCCTTAATATGGCATTTAATAAAGATGATTTTCCTACATTAGGTTTTCCTAAGATAACCGTATTTAAACCATCCCTGAGTATCTTTCCCCTATCAGCTGTACTCAAAAGCTTATCAATTTCATCTTTTACCTGTTTAGCCTTTATTTCCAACTCACCATAAGTCAAGTTCTCAACATCTTCATCTGGAAAATCAATAGACACTTCAATATGGGCAATCATCTCCAATAAAATATCTCTAATCTTTTTAACTTTAGCCGATATGCTGCCTTCCAATTGATTTAATGAAACTTGAAAGGATTTATCTGTCTTTGCCTTAATCATATCTATAACGGCTTCTGCTTGAGACAAATCCAATCTTCCATTTAAAAATGCTCTCTTAGTAAATTCCCCTTTTTCAGCCAATCTAGCACCATATTCCAATGTCAATTCTAAAATCCTTTTTACTGGTATAATTCCACCATGACAGTATATTTCTACTATATCTTCTCTAGTATAGGTATATGGCCCTTTCATAAAAGCAATCAATACTTCATCTACTATTTCATCACTTTTAGGATTTATTATATGCCCATAATTCAATTTTCTGTTTTGAGCTTGTTCCAAGATATTGCCTTTGTTCCCCTTAAATATCCTATTGCCTATATTTAAAGCATCTTTTCCGCTTAATCTTACAATTCCAATTCCTGATTCTCCCATGGCAGTAGAAATAGCTGCAATTGTATCAGTCATCTTCTCACCTTGCCTTTCCGTAGAAAAGAGAAACCCAGTAGAACACTGGGTTTTAAACGATTATTTTGCTTGAATAACCACTCTTCTATAAGGATCGTCCCCTTCGCTATGAGTAGTAATACCATCCACATGTTGTAATGCAGAATGAATAATCCTTCTTTCATAAGGATTCATTGGTTCCAGTCTTACTGGTCTTTTACTATATTTAGCCTTATCAGCCATCTTGTTTGCTAATCTAATCAACGTATCTTCTCTTTTTTTCCTATATCCTTTAACATCTACAATTACCTTTACATAATCATCTCGATTTTTATTAACTGCGAGGCTCAATAAGTATTGAATAGCATCTAAAGTATTTCCCCTTTTACCAATTACAATCCCCATATCCGATGAGTTTATATTTGTTATATCTATAAATAGGGATACATCCTCTCTCCTTACTAGACAACTGCCTTTAATATTCATGGATGAAAGTATTCTATTCAAAAAATTTTCTGCAACTTCTACAGGATCGTTTACTACAGTTACTTTAACTGTAGCATCTTTAGTACCTATCAATCCAAATAGTCCCCTACTAGGTTCTTCAAGCACCTCTACATGAACATCATCTTTCTTTACACTTAATTCCCTTAAAGCTTCATCAATAGCTCCATCAACAGTTTTTGAAACCTTCACAACGGACCTCATTCTATTTCGTCTCCTCCTTAATTTTACCCAAAGACCTATTAGAAATCATTAACTGAATGATTTGAAATATATTACCTACAACCCAATACAAGGCCAATCCAGCTGCAAAAGATCTAGCAGCCCAAAATATCATAAAAGGAAGGAATATATTCATAGTTTTTTGAGTAGCTTCAGCTTGAGGATCAGCTTGTACGTTACCCGACATAAGTTTACTCTGGAAGTAAGTAGTTAAACCAGCCAAAAGTGGTAATCCCCATAAATAAGGATCTGGTTTTTCTAAATTAGGAATCCACAAAAACGTTTTATTAATAGCTGCATATATACTTGCATCCTTAAAAACATACTTTATGGGATCCCTTAAGACATTAAAAAAGGCAATAATAATTGGAAATTGAATAAGCAGAATTAAACACCCAGAGGCAGGATTATACTTGTTTTCCTTATAAACTTCCATCATCTTAGCCTGTTGGGTCTGTGGGTCATTTTTATATTTATTTTGAATTTCTTTTATTTTTGGTTGTATCTCATTCATTTTCTTTGTAGATTTACTTTGGTGCAAAGATATAGGTAAGAGAATAAACTTAAAAATTATGGTAGTGATTATTATTGCAACAGCATAATAAGAAAGTTTCTCTGGTTCTGTACCTAAACTTGAAACCATATCAAATACAAATTTTAATAATCCTCCTAACAAATTACCTAAAAAAGCAGTCATCTATTAACCCCCTATCATTTTAGCGGATCATATCCTCCTTCGTTAAATGGATGACATTTTAAAATCCTACTCATGCTTAAATAAGTTCCTTTAATAAAACCATACTTTGTATAAGCTTCGATAGAATACTGAGAACAAGTCGGATAAAATCTGCAATTTCTTCCTACTAAAATATATCTAGAAATAAATTTCTGATAAAATTTTATTAATAAAATAGCTATTTTAGCCATTAATTTTCACCTTTATCTTTTTAAAAGATTTCCTTTTTTTAAAAGATGAAGCATTGCACTTTCCAATTCCAAATACGTGATATCTACTACGTTTTTCTTAGGTATAAATATTATATCATATCCTACTTTTATGTTATCAAAATTAAGTCTACAGACTTCTTTCATTCTTCTCCTAATCTTATTCCTTACTACACTATTTCCAACCTTTTTAGTAATAGAAAAGCCTATTCTAGAATTTTCTAATCCATTATTTTTCACATACAAAATCAAATTCCTATTCCAATAGTTTTTACCTCTTTTATAGACGTTTTTAAAATCCTTATTAGTCCTTAGCCTGTATACTTTATCCATTGCAATGCTCCTCATAAATACTATTAAAAATCCATCCAACATTTAATAAAAAGGCCACCTTTCTGCGGCCTTATGCTGTCAATCTTTTTCTACCTTTTCTTCTCCTTCTTTTAAGCACTTCTCTACCTGCTCTTGTACTCATTCTTTTTCTAAAACCATGTTCTTTACTTCTTTGTCTCTTTTTTGGTTGATAAGTTCTTTTCATTTAACTACACCCCCTCTAAAATTCCTATCTATGATAATCTATTAAGTTTTCCTAAAGAAAACATAAATACTACTATAGATTATATTTATAGGAGCTCTATATGTCAAGAAATTTAAACACTTCCATATCCACAAATAGAATTATTAACAACCTATTAGTCTTGTGGATAATTTTGTTGATATAATTAGCTTTTTTTGATATTATTAAATAGGTATGTGGATAATTTAATTTACACAGGGAATTATCTAACTTATGCACATGTTGTGGATAGAATGTGTATAAGTATATATTTTTCTTTTTTATTATACCATCAAAGTCTCGTATTTAACCAGTTTATTATCCACATAAATTTTATATACAAGTTTGTGGATATTTAGAATTATTTATGCTTTTTCACAAATAATCACATATTGTTAATAGCTTATCCACACTTATTATACCAATTTTCAATGAAATTATTTACCTTTATTATTTATTTTTTTGTGGATAATTTTGTTGACATTTTTAATATAAATCAATTTTTATTTTCCTAAGCGTTATAAAAACTTATATAATGGCTATAATTTACAATAAAAGTAGGAGGATTTATGAAATGGTTTCAAGTTTTGATAATATCTGGAACGAAGTTTTGAATTTAATAAAAGTAGAATTAACAGAAGTAAGTTTTAATACCTGGCTAAAAACCATTAAACCTATTGCTATTACAGACGATAGGGTTATTCTTGCTGCTCCTAACGAATTTACAAAGGGTATTTTAGAAGGCAGATATTTGAATCTAATAAAAAATGCAGTGACTCAAGTTACAGGTGAAGAGTATATTATTCAATTTACAATTCCTGGAGAAGAAATAAACTCTAATATTGGACAATCTATACCTATGGATAATATGGATTCTAATGAAAGAGCTCAACTAAATCCTAAATATACATTTAATACCTTTGTTATTGGCAATAGTAATAGATTTGCTCACGCTGCTTCCTTAGCAGTAGCAGAGGCACCTGCACAAGCATACAACCCTTTATTTATATATGGAGGCGTAGGATTAGGCAAAACTCACTTAATGCATGCAATTGGACATTATATATTAAGTCAAAGTCCTGACTCAAAGGTAGTATACGTATCCTCTGAAAAATTCACAAATGAATTGATTAATTCCATTAGAGATGATAGAAATAATGAATTCAGAAATAAATATAGGAATGTAGATGTACTATTAGTAGATGATATTCAGTTTATAGCTGGTAAAGAAAGTACTCAAGAGGAATTCTTCCATACATTTAATGCTTTACATGATGCAAACAAACAGATAATAATTTCCAGTGATAGACCACCTAAAGAAATTCCAACATTAGAGGATAGATTGAGATCTAGATTTGAATGGGGATTGATATCGGATATTCAGCCACCAGATTTAGAAACAAGGATTGCAATACTTAAGAAAAAGGCAAAAGTTGAAAACATAGATGTACCAGACGATGTCATGTTATACATTGCAACCAAAATACAATCCAATATTAGAGAGCTAGAAGGAGCATTAATCAGAATAGTAGCTTATTCATCACTAACTAATAAAAAGGTTACCGTAGATTTAGCTGAAGAGGCTTTAAAAGACATTATCTCTAATAACAAACCCAAAGAAATAACTGTAGATTTAATAAAAGAAGTGGTGTCAAAAGATTTTAAAATAAAGATAGATGATTTTAACTCAAAGAAAAGGACTAGGGCAATTGCTTATCCAAGGCAAGTAGCCATGTACTTAACAAGGGAATTAACGGATTTGTCTTTACCTAAAATAGGTGATGAATTTGGAGGCAGAGATCACACCACCGTAATACACGCCTACGACAAAATAGAAACGGACATTAATGAATCGGAAGAATTTAAAAATAGAATCAAAGAATTAGTAAAAGAAATAAAAGGGGAATAATCAACAAAAATTGTTAGTATCCCTGTATATTAAATGTTTATAACTTTTTGATTTAAACTCAAACTTAATAATGGGGATAACTCCATAAGTTATAATTTAATTATTAACAGTTTATTAAATGGCGTAATTATTTAATTTTAAGTTTTACACATGGTTATACACATATTAACAGCCCCTACTACTATTACTACTATAGTATGTATATTCTATCTTTATCTATATGGACAAAAAGAAAAGGAGGATTTATCAATTGAGAATACAAGTCGATCAAAAAAATCTAGCTAATAGGATAAATATAGTTCAAAAAGGTATATCTTCGAGAACTACATTACAAATTTTAGATGGTATATTATTAGAAACAGTTAACGGTAAATTAAAGTTAACTGCTACAGATTTGGAAATAGGAATAGAAACCTATGTTAATTGTAACATTATAGAAGAAGGCTCTATTGTTGTAAGTTCAAGAATATTTGGCGATATAATTAAGAAATTGCCAGAATCAACGATTAATATAGTAGTTGAAGAAAATAATATAAATATAAAATGTGAAGGTTCGGAATTCAATATATTAGGAAATGGAGCTAATGAATATCCTGAATTACCTACTATAATTAACCAAACTTCGTTTAATATGCCTAAGGATTTGTTTAAATCTGCTATAAGACAAACCGTATTTGCTACAACTCAGGATGAAACTAGACCAATCTTAACAGGTGTTTTATTGGAGATAGTAAATGGAATTGGTTCCTTTGTTGCATTAGATGGATATAGATTAGCTCTTAGAAGTATTCCAATTAATTCAGATGAAGATGTAAAAGTGGTAATACCGGGAAGAGCATTGTCTGAGTTGAATAAAATACTAGATGATGATGAAGATGATTTTACTATAATCATAGCACCAAGCCATATTATATTTAATATAGGCGATACTTTAGTGTCCTCAAGATTATTAGAAGGTCAGTTTTTAAATTATAAAGATATCATAAGAAAAGAGCATAAAACCAATGTAGTAGTGAATAAAAAAGCATTTCAAGATAGCTTAGAAAGAGCTTCCTTATTAGCAAAAGAAGAAAAGGCTAACTTGGTTAAATTAAACGTGATGGATGATGAAATTGTTATTAAATCAAATTCAGAAATAGGAAATGTATATGAAAAGATTTCAGCAGAGCATGAAGGTGAAGCCGTAAATATTGCATTCAATTCTAAATATATTATTGATGGAATAAAGGTAATAGATGCAGAGAAAATAGAGCTTAATTTCATGGGGAGTTTAAATCCATGTATAATCAAACCAGTAGGTGATGAAAATTATACTTATTTAGTATTACCTGTTAGGTTAGCTCAAGAAGATTATTGATGAGAGAAGGAGTTTTTATGAAAGAAGTTAAAATAAATACGGAAATTATTAAATTAGATCAATTGTTAAAATTTGCAGGAATTACTCAAACTGGTGGTCAAAGTAAAATGATTATTAGCGACGGCCTGGTTTCAGTAAATGGTAAAAATGTAAAAGAAAGAGGTAAGAAGATAAAAAAAGGTGATATTATAGAAATAAAAGACAGAGATACCTTTATTGTGATATAATATATAGGATAATAGGATTAATGGGCACTTCCCAAACCTTAGAGGTTTGGGAAGTCTACTTAATGAGAATAAGAGTCTTGTGTTTCTGAGGGGTGCTTTATTTGAATGTAGAAAATATTAGGCTTATTAATTTTAGAAATTATAAAAGCTTAAATATAGAATTAAATGAAAAGATGAATATATTTATTGGTAAGAATGCTCAAGGGAAGACTAATTTACTGGAATCTATATATATGTGTGCTACGGGTAAATCTTTTAGAACTAATAGAGATAAAGAAATTATTAATTTAAGTAAAGGTGAAGCTTATATTGGGGCTAATATTAAAACTGGTAGAACTCAAAAGTTTATAGAAATAAAAATGGAAAGAGATAAGCCAAAAAGGATTAGGGTTAATAAAATTGAATTAAAAAGTTTTAAGGAATTGTATAGCGGATTAAATGTAGTAGTTTTTTCTCCAGATGACTTAAGACTCATAAAAGAGGGACCCTTTGAGAGAAGAAATTTTCTAGATATGAGTATTTCACAAATCAAACCTGTCTATAAACATAATATAAATAGATATAATAAAATTTTATTTCAAAGAAATAATTTGCTTAAATCCAATAAGTCAAAATCCAATATTATAAATTTGTTAGAGATATTTGATTTACAACTTGTGAAAGTTGGAACTGATATTATTATATCAAGAAATGATTTTATAGAGGAATTATCTAAAAAATCTTATGAGATTCATAGTGCTTTAACTTTGGGAGAAGAGTTAAAATTAAATTATATTTCTAATGTTAATTTTAAAGGTAAAAATAAAAATGATATAGAAAACTACTTTTTGGAGAAATTAAAAGCAAATGCTAATAAAGATCTAATTACAGGTACTACTGAGGTTGGTCCCCATAGAGATGATATGGAGATAAAAATAAATGATATAACTGCTAGAAATTTTGCCTCTCAAGGTCAACAAAGAACTATAGTATTGTCCATAAAATTATCTGAGGTGGAGATGATTAAAGCCGAGAAAGGGGTATATCCTGTTCTTTTATTAGACGATGTATTTTCTGAGTTGGATAAGCAGAGGAGAAAATATTTAGTCCAATCTTTTAATGAAATGCAGACCATAATTACAGCCACTGACATAATGGATTTAACGGAATTAGAGAAAGAAAATAAGACAGTATTTTATATAGAAGATGGTAAAGTCCTACAATGAAGGAGTCGATTTAATGTTTTTGCATATAGGAGAAAATATAGCTATACAAAAAAAGGATATAGTTGCTATAATAGATAAAAAAACTGTAGATAACTCAAAAGATAATAAGTTATTTATTGAAAATATGATAAAAAATGGGCTATTACGTAATAAAAATGAACAAGATATAAAAAGCTATATAATAACTTGTGATAGAAAAAATAGAACGTATAACAAAAACTATACTGTATATACCTCTAATATTTCTTCTACCACACTATCTAATAGAAAAGAAGTAAGTACAAAGAAAATTGACTGGAGGGAAACAAATGGCCGATAAAAACAATGGAAGAAAATATACAGCTGATGAAATTCAGGTTTTAACAGGACTAGAGCCAGTTAGAAAAAGACCAGGAATGTATATTGGAAGTACAGGACCAAGTGGATTACACCATCTAGTATATGAAGTAGTGGATAATAGTATAGACGAGGCATTAGCTGGAGTTTGTGATACTATTAATGTAATTATAAATGAAGATAATTCTGTAATAGTAAAAGATAATGGATCTGGTATTCCAGTAGAAACCCATCCTCAAACTGGAAAATCTACAGTGGAGACAGTTCTTACAATTCTTCATGCTGGTGGAAAATTTAATAATTCTGCGTATAAGGTATCGGGAGGGTTACATGGTGTAGGTGTTTCTGTTGTAAATGCTCTATCCGAATGGTTAATTGCCACAGTAAAGAGAAATGGCAAAGAATATATGCAAAAATTTGAGAAAGGTGTTCCTACAACGGAACTTGAAGTCATTGGAGATTCAAAACATACAGGTACAACTATACAATTTAAACCAGATAAGAATATATTTGATGAAGTAGAATTTAACTTTGAAACACTAGAATATAGACTTAGAGAAATGGCATTTTTAAACAAGGGAATTAAAATTACCCTAGAAGATAAAAGGAAAAATAAGAAAGAAGAATTTCATTATGAAGGTGGAATAAAGTCCTTTGTTCAATATATAAACAAAAATAAGACTCCTATTCAAAAAGAGATAATTTATTTTGAAGCTGAAAAGGATAATACTGTAGTGGAATTAGCTATGCAGTATACCGATGGATATTCAGAAAATATATTTACTTTTGCCAATAACATAAATACACAAGAGGGTGGAACTCATCTAAGTGGATTAAGGACGGCTTTAACAAGAGTTATAAATGATTACGGTAGAAAATATGGATATTTAAAGGAAAAGGATGAGAATCTTCAAGGTGATGATGCAAGGGAAGGTTTATCTGCTGTCCTATCAGTAAAATTGATGGAACCTCAATTTGAAGGTCAAACTAAGACTAAATTAGGAAATAGTGAAACAAGGGGAATTGTAGAATCATTGACCTATGATTTCTTAACTAATTATTTTGAAGAAAATCCAAAGAGTGGAAAGGTAATATTAGAAAAGGCAATCAATGCATCTAGAGCAAGAGAAGCAGCACGAAAAGCTAGAGAAATTTCGAGAAAAAGAAGCATATTAGATAATACGACATTACCAGGGAAACTTGCTGACTGTCAATCAAGTGATTTGGAAATAACCGAAGTATATATAGTCGAAGGGGATTCAGCTGGTGGAAGTGCAAAACAGGGGAGAGATAGAGTATATCAGGCAATACTTCCATTAAAGGGTAAGATAATGAACGTAGAAAAAGCAAGATTAGATAAAGTATTAGGATATGAAGAAATAAGAGCTATGATTACAGCTTTTGGAACTGGAATCGGCAGTGAATTCGATATTGAAAAGTTAAGATATGGTAAGATAATAATCATGACAGATGCGGACGTGGATGGTGCTCATATTAGAACCCTATTATTAACATTTTTCTATAGGTATATGAAGCAGTTATTAGAAAATGGTCATGTATATATTGCACAACCACCTTTATATAAAATATCAAAAGGTAAAGCAGAGCATTATGCTTATAGCGATCAAGAATTAGATAGATTGCTTAATGAAATGGGTAGATCTAATTACACCATTCAAAGATATAAAGGTCTTGGAGAGATGAACCCAGAACAACTTTGGGAAACTACTATGGATCCTGAAAAAAGAATATTACTAAAAGTAAATATTGAGGATGGAATAGCTGCAGATGAAATATTTACTAAATTAATGGGAGATAAAGTTAAACCAAGAAGAGAGTTTATACAAAGAAATGCAAAATTAGTTAAGAATTTAGATATTTAGAGGAGGAAAAACATGGATGAGGATAAAAAAATAGTACAAGTAAATATTGAAGAAGAAATGAAAAAATCTTATCTTGATTATGCTATGTCTGTAATAGTAAGCAGAGCTCTTCCAGATGTTAGAGATGGCTTAAAGCCTGTTCATAGGAGAATATTATATGCAATGAATGAATTAGGCCTTAATCCTGAAAAACAATATAGAAAATCGGCAAGGATAGTCGGAGACGTATTAGGTAAGTATCATCCTCACTCTGATACATCTGTTTATGATGCGATGGTAAGGCTTGCTCAGGATTTTAACACTAGATATCCATTAGTAGATGGTCATGGAAACTTTGGATCAGTAGATGGAGATAGTGCTGCAGCTATGCGTTATACAGAAGTAAAGATGACAAAACTTACAATTGAAATGTTGAGGGATATAAACAAAGAAACTATAGATTACAGACCTAATTTTGATGAGACTTTAAAAGAGCCTGTAGTACTGCCTAGTAGATTTCCAAATTTATTGGTAAATGGCTCATCAGGAATAGCTGTTGGAATGGCAACTAATATTCCTCCTCATAATTTAAAAGAGATAATAGACGGATTGGTTATGTTAATAGATGAACCAGACACCGATATTGAAGGATTGATGAAGTTTATTAAAGGACCTGATTTTCCAACAGGTGCTATGATAATGGGAAGAGAAGGAATTAAAAATGCTTTTAAAACTGGAAGAGGAAAGGTAAAGATTAGAGCAGTTGCTGAAATAGAAGAAAATAACAGAGGAAGAAGTAGAATAGTAGTAACTGAACTACCTTATCAGGTAAATAAAGCTAATCTTATAGAAAAAATAGCAGAGCTAGTTAGAGATAAGAAAATTGAAGGCATTTCAGACTTAAGAGATGAATCCGATAGGGAAGGAATGCGAATAGTAATTGAATTAAAAAGAGATGCAAATCCTAATATAGTTTTAAATAATCTATATAAACATACTCAATTACAAATAACCTTTGGTATAATCATGTTAGCTTTAGTAAATGATGAACCTAAAGTATTAAACTTAAAGCAAATATTAACTTACTATCTAGAACATCAAAAAGAGATAATTACAAGAAGAACCCAGTTTGATTTAAACAAGGCAGAGGAAAGAGCCCATATTGTAGAAGGTTTAAAAATAGCATTAGATAATATAGATGAAGTTATAAACATAATTAGGAGTTCAAAGGAAGAATCCACTGCAAAAGAAAGGCTTATGAAAAATTTCGGTCTTTCTGAAAAACAAGCTCAGGCCATATTGGATATGAGGCTTAGAAGATTAACAGGATTGGAAAGAGAAAAGTTAGAAGAAGAATATGAAGCACTTATTAAAGAAATAAATAGATTTAAAGAAATTTTATCTAGTGAAAGATTAATATATCAAATAATTAAAGATGAATTAATAGAAATCAAACAAAAATATGGTGATAGAAGGAAAACTAGAATAATGCCTTCAGCTGATGATATAGATATAGAGGACATGATTGAGGAAGAGGATGTAATCATTACCTTAACCCATTTTGGATATATAAAGAGATTACCTGAAGACACCTATAAAACGCAGAGAAGAGGCGGAAAAGGCATTACTGGACTTACTACAAGGGAAGAGGATTTTGTTGAAGATTTATTTATTACTTCAACTCATGACACTATTCTTTTCTTTACAAATAAGGGTAAGGTATATTCGCTAAAAGCTTATGAGATACCTGAAGGTAAAAGGCAAGCAAGAGGAACAGCTATAATCAATTTACTTAACCTAACAGGAGATGAAAAAGTAAATGCGGTTATTCCGATAAAAGATTATGACCCAGAATCCAATCTAGTGTTGATAACAAGACAAGGTATAATTAAGAAGACGAAATTGGACAATTTTAAAAATATAAGAAAAAATGGAATAATAGCTATTAGCTTAAGGGAAGATGATGAGCTAATAGGAGTTAAAAAAACCAACGGTAAAAGAGAAATGGTAGTGGTAACTTCCAATGGAATGGCAATTAGATTTAATGAAAAAGATGTAAGGGAAATGGGAAGAAATGCTATGGGGGTTAAAGCTATAACATTAAAGGATAATGATATAGTTGTAGCTATGGATTTAGTAGAAGAAGGAAAGGATTTATTAGTAGTATCTGAATTTGGGTTTGGAAAGAGGACTTCTTTAGATGAATATAGAATACAAAATAGAGGTGGAGTAGGATTAAAAACCTATAATTTAAAGAAGAAAACTGGAAAATTAGTGTCTGCCAAAGTAATTGATGAAAATGATGAAATAATTATGATATCAATGTCGGGTATTATAATAAGATTGAAAGCTAGAGATATTTCTGAAATGGGAAGAAGCACTCAAGGAGTTACTTTAATGAAAATAAATAATGAAGATGATAAAATTATGGCTGTAGCAAAGTATGTAGAAGAAGAATAATATCAAAAAAGTGTCTCTAAATTGTAAGAGACACTTTTTTAGTTCATGAAAATTAAATCCTACTAGATTACTTTACATTAGAAAGATTTTATTATAAAATTAAGGCAACGGATAAGAGGGGGTAAATACATGGCTTTAAATATAAATATTGAATTCAATAAAGAAAAAAACATTTGGATAGTAACACCAGAAGGAGAGCTTGACATATATACATCTCCAAAATTAAAAGATAGACTAAATCAGATGTTAAAGGATAAAGAAGCAGATATTCTAATAAATGGTGAAAATTTGGATTATATAGATAGTACAGGATTAGGAGCCTTAATCAGTATTCTTAAGAAAGTAAAAGAAAAAAACAATACAATATATATGGAAAATATAAAGCCTAATATTAGAAAATTATTTGATATAACAAATCTAGATAAGATTTTCGTGATTAAGGAGTGAATAAGATGAAAAAAGATATCATAAAACTTACCATCGCAAGTAAACCTGACTATATATCTGTGGTGAGGTTAACTTCTTCAGCTATAGCCAACAATATGGGATTGAGTATTGACGATATAGAAGATATAAAAGTATCCATATCAGAAGCTTGTATAAATGCTTTAGATAAAACAGATGAAATAACTATACAATTTCAAATTGAAGAAAATAGATTGATAATGAAGGTGGACAATGTATCTCCTTGTAAAGATGATGAAATAGACTTACAAAAAGAGATAGAGTTAGGTATATTGATTATAGAATCTTTAATGGATGAAGTTAACTTTAATGAAGAAGGAGTTGAAATGATAAAATATATAGAGGATGGTAAGAAATGAAAGTAAATAAATATTATGAAAAAAATGATTTAAAGGATATAAATCAAATTGAAACCAAAACTCTATTTAGACAATTCAAAGAAACTAAAGATCAAAATATAAGAGAAGTTCTTATTGAAAGGCATCTTTATATTGCAGAAATTCTTTCAAAAAAATATGTTAATAGGGGTATAGATTATGATGATATATATCAAGTTGCTTGTATTGGACTGATATATGCTATAGATAGATATGATGTGGATAAAGGATTTGAGTTTTCAAGCTTTGCTACTCCAACGATAATAGGAGAGATAAAAAAGTATTTTAGGGATAAAGGATGGACTATAAGAGTACCTAGAAGAATACAAGAGTTATCTAAAAAGATAAATAATGCTAAAGTAGCGTTGAGCCAAGAGCTTCAACGTTCTCCTACTGTTGAAGATATAGCTCTTCATTTGAATTCTACAGAAGAAGAAGTGCTAGAGGCAATGGAAGCTAGTAAGGTATATACGCCACAATCTTTAGATTTGACCTATGACTCTAATAACGATGATAAGGATATAAATTTGGCAGAACTCATTGGAGAAGAAGATATATACTTTAATAGAATAGAAAACAATGACTTCTTATTAAGAGCTATGGAAAAGTTAAATGATATGGAAAAGAAGATTCTTGTAGATAGATATTTTAATAAAAGGACTCAAATGGCTATTGCTGAAGAGTTAAATATCTCTCAAATGACTGTATCTAGGGTTGAAAAGAGAGTTATAGAAAAGTTTAGAAAAGAGATGGAAAAAACATTATCGTAAAATAGTGTTGACAAAATGATATAAACAGTGTAATATATAAACTTGTCAGCAGAAAAAATATAAATGCTTTTTATAAAAATAAAATAAAATTTTTAAAAAAAGTTGTTGACATATAGATTCAAATTTGTTATAGTTAATAAGTCAGTTGCGAAACACCGCTGACAACAATGAACCTAGAAAACTTAACAGTGTGAAG
>LN874943.1 GCA_001282665.1 Clostridiales bacterium mt11 | reverse complement strand
GAGAATGTAAAAAACTTTGTGTTTTAGAGAGAATTAATCATCTCTAATCTAGCAAGAAATATTAAGCTGGATAAAACTTACAATTAAATATCTTGTATTTATCTTTGCCGGAACTATTTTGTTTTATGCATTAAAATGATTAGTTCTGGCAATAATTTTAATTATGGGTAGCTATATCTTAATGTAGATATCTTATTATAGGTGTACCCAAAATTAAAATCCTATTTTAAGATTAAAAGGCTTACTGATGTGGCATGTTAAAGATGTGGTCCGATTCTTCCGTCAAAGAATATGATTAACTGGTTTAATATTAGATCCCAGTTTTTATATCTTCTGGACCATTTCTTCATTGCATTTTGACTTGCTAGGTAAAGTATCTTTTGGAGAGCTTCATCTGATGGGAACATGGTTTTAGTCTTAGTTACTTTTCTTAGCTGTCTGTGAAAGCCTTCTATGATGTTTGTAGTGTACATTACAGTTCTAATTTCCTCTGGATACTTGAAAAATGGAGAAAGCACACCCCAGTTCATTTCCCAGCTTTTAATGGAATATGGATACTTTTTACCCCATTTTTCTTCAAGTTCTTTTAAATTCTCAAGAGCTTCTTCTTCATTAATTGCCTTATATACATTTTTGAAGTCGCTAGCGAATTCTCTTAGATCTTTGTAACTTACATATTTAAAGGAGTTTCTTAGTTGATGAATTATACATCTTTGTATTTCAGCATTAGGATATGCCGCAAATATTGCCTCTTTAAGTCCTGTAAGTCCATCTATACTAAATATTAATACATCCTCTAACCCTCTATTTTTCATATCATTTAATACCCCAAGCCAGAATTTAGATGATTCATTTTCTCCTATCCAGATTCCTAGAATATCTTTAAAACCATCTAAATCAACTCCTAATACAACATAAGCTGCTTTACTTTTTATCTGCCCATCCTCTCTTACTTTGTAATGTATAGCATCCATAAATACAAATGGATAAACCTTATTTAAAGGCCTATTTTGCCATTCTCTAATTTGAGGTATTATTCTATCAGTCATCTTACTTACCATTTCTGCAGATATTTCTATTCCATAGATATCTTTTATTTGTTCATGAATATCTCTAGTTGACATACCTCTTCCATAAAGAGAGATTACTTTCTCTTCTATACCTGATATATCTCTTTTATGTTTAGGCACTACAATCGGCTCAAACTCTCCATCTCTATCTCTTGGTACTTCTATTGGTAGCTCACCAAATTGAGTTTTTACAATCTTTTTTGAATAACCATTTCTTCTATTATCGGTATCTTTATTCTTTTTATCTCCCTTAGAATATCCTAGCTCCATTTCTAATTCTGCCTCTAACATCTCTTGGAGTGCATCTTTAAACATATACTTTAGATAAGAATGAAGATCTCCTGCTGTTTTTAAATTTCCATCATTAATCATATTTCTTAAAACTTCCTTTGGTAATGTTGACATAAAAAATTCTCCTTTCTGGTTTAAATCTTATCTTGATTCTTGCCAGAAAAGAGATTTTTATTTCCTAAAAGCACAGATTATTTTACATTACC
>LN874942.1 GCA_001282665.1 Clostridiales bacterium mt11 | reverse complement strand
TGATGTTAGTATAATATTGTAGACACGATTTTCCGAATACTATAGAATATAGAAAAGGAAGGAAGTGTCTAGAATGTCAAAAAGATATACAGAAGAATATAAAGATACCATTGTAGAGCTTTACAATTCCGGTAAAACACTTGCTGAGCTTAATAGTGAATATGGCCTACCTAAATCCACTATATTAACATGGGTAAAGAAAGCTGAACCTATAGCAGTAGATAATAATAAAACAATTACACAAGCTGATTATCAAGCCATGCTTAAGAAGATGGCTAGGATAGAAGAGGAAAACGAAATATTAAAAAAAGCCATGGCCATATTTGCAAAGAAGTAAGCTCAATATATAAGTTCATTACTGATAATAAGGATATCCATGACATAAAACTAATGTGTGAAGTCTTAAAAGTGTCTAGAAGTTCATATTATAAACATCTTAACAAAAAAGAGAGTAAAAGGAGCATTGAAAATAGATTTCTAGAAAAAGAAATACTAAATATATATAAAGCTAGTAAATGTCGATATGGAGCTCCTAAGATATATGAAAAATTAAAAGGTAAAAACATATTTATAAGTCTTAAAAGAACTCAAAGGCTTATGAACAAATTAGGCATAAAATCAGTAGTATGTAAGAAGTTTAGACCATTTTCATCAAGAAATAAGATTGAGAGCAGAGAAAACATAATAAATAGAGACTTCTCTACAACTGCCATTAATCAAAAATGGGTAACTGATATTACATATATTCATACCATTAAAGATGGTTGGTGCTATCTTGCCTCCGTTATGGATCTTAATAGTAGGAAGATAGTTGGATATTCTATGTCTAAAAATATAGATACCACATTAGCTATAAAAGCTTTAGATAATGCCTATAAAATTCAGAAACCTGGGGAAGGCCTAATTCTCCATAGTGACTTAGGAAGTCAATATACAAGTTATGAATTCGGAGAATATGTTAAAGACCACAAAATAGCTCATTCCTTTAGTGGTAAAGGGAACCCCTATGACAATGCTTGCATAGAATCCTTTCACTCAGTATTGAAGAAAGAAGAAGTTAATCTAGTTAAATATTTTGACTTTGATGCTGCTAGACTTGCAATATTTGAATATATAGAGTCATGGTATAACAGAGAGAGAATACATAGCTCTTTGGGCTATATCACTCCTCAAGAGTGGGAAGATAAATCTAAGAGGGTTGCATAAAATTATTCAAGAAAATGTGTCTACTATATTGACATAGGTCCA
>LN874941.1 GCA_001282665.1 Clostridiales bacterium mt11 | reverse complement strand
TAGCTCGTTGCAGAACTCTACAACTCGCATAAACACTGCAATTTAATATATTGAAATGGCTGGATTCCCCCCATTTTTGGGTATATATACATTGATAAAGTGTGCATAACTCAAAGAAAGGAGAATCCTATGCCAGTTTCAGCTAAACAATTAAACTTTTGCGATATTTCTACTGATTTTGATAAGTTTTATAATCAAAATCAAAGTAATTTACTTGATTTATTAAACCAATTCATTAATATTAGTGATTTTATCCCATTTTCTTTCTATCAGAAATATTATTCTCATTTTGGTAGAAAAAGAGATTTCTCTTTAGAATCTATGTTATCTGCTTTTATTCTTAAAAATATTTTGTCTATTCCTTCTATTGACCTACTAATTTCATTACTACATATATCATCAGAAATTCGTAAGTTCTGTGGTTTCTTAAAGATACCTGATAAATCTCAGTTCTCTAGATTTAAATTAAATTTTCTTGATAATCTTAATGATTTATTTAATAATCTAGTTGATGTAACTGAGGAAGTTTCTAAGGAAATCAATCCATTTTTAGCTTCTGTTTTAATTACTGATACTACTGGATTTGAAGCTTATGTTACTGAGAATAATCCTAAGTTTTATCAATCTCAACTTAAAAAAGCTAAAGCATATTCTAAGTTAATTATTAAGGATAATCCTAATTCAACTTTTGATGTTGAAAAATATGCTCAAAGTCAAATGCCTAAATCTGCTTCTTCTAACCCTGATGCTAAGCTTGCTTACCTTAATGGACATTTTGGATACTTTCAAAAATGTATTATATCTACTAATGCCCTTGGTGTTGTTAGATATGTTAATTTCTATGATGCCGACAACAATCTAGAAAAAGATTTAAGACCTCAAGTTATTAAGGATAATTACGATGCTAAATCTTTGATTTCTTCTCTTGAAACTTATTTTCAACTGCATCCTAACTTCTCATATAAATATTTCTTAGGTGATGCAGGTTTTGATGCCGATGATAATTATGCTTACCTTCATCAAAACAACATCATGCCTATAATCGCATTAAATCCACGTAATTCACCTAATTTACCTCAATCTGGATTTAATGAGGTAGGAGTTCCCCTTTGCCCATACGATTCTTCTTTATCTATGGTTTATGACGGAATCACTCGTGAAAAAGGTAGAGCTGATAGAATAAAATATATATGTCCAATGGCTAAGAAAATTAATGTTAAAGGTAAGCTCAGCTATATATTAAATTGTAAAAATCCATGTACCAGTTCAAAATGCGGACGAATCAAGCAAATTACTATACATCATAATTATCGATTTAATTCTTCTATCCCTCGTGATAGTTTGAAATGGCAAAAGTTATATAGACTTAAAACTATTTGCGAAAGATCCATTTGCCAAATTAAAAATTTCATTCAAATTAAATCATCAAGAATTAGAAATACAGTATCTTTAAAATCAGATATTTTACTTGCTTGTATTTCTCAATTAATTGCTTTTATACTTATATTTAAGACTAAAAATTATGACAATCCGCTTGCTATTAAATCTTTGATTGCTTAATCTCAATCATCTAAATATTAATTTTAAAAGGTTAGGCTAAACCTTTATTTTCCTATGCTCTTTTTTTGTTAATATCTCAATGTTTTTGATAATTTAAAGCTAATTTCTGTGGATAGTTTTGAATTTATATTCTGCAACTAACTA
>LN874940.1 GCA_001282665.1 Clostridiales bacterium mt11 | reverse complement strand
TTGGATAGGTTACACTTAATAGGACAGATCTTTACTTAACATGGTACAATAAAATCAGGAGGAGATTTTAATGACCAGGAAACGTTATGATGAAGATTTTAAAAGACAGTTAGTAAAGATCTATAACCAAGGAAATCACAGCTATAGAAGCCTTGCTGATGAATATGGTGTAGCTGCCCCTACTATCAGAACATGGGTAATGAGATATAATAATTCCCAGTCTTTTAATATAGAAGAAAATAGAACTGAAGAAGATAGAGAATTAATAGAGCTTAGAAAGAAAGTAAAACAACTGGAAATGGAGAATGATATCTTAAAGCAGGCAGCACTACTACTAGGCAAAAAGTAGACCTTATCATTTCTAATAGAGAGAAATACAGTATTAGTGCAATGTGTGAACTTTTAAGGTCCAAAGGAGTTTGGTTTATTACCATTTAAATAAAAAGGATTCTGTTCCTTGCACTGAAGAATCAATAATTGTAAACCACATTAAAGATATCTTTAGACGTAGCCGAAATAACTATGGAACGAGAAAAATCAAAGTAGAATTAGAAAAATTAGGCTATAAGGTTTCTAAAAAAAGGATCTCTAGAATTATGAAGGAGAGTAGCCTAGTATCCAATTACACAGTAGCTCAATATAAGGTTCATACTGCTAATTGCAATGAATCACCTATTCCAAATATAGTAGATAGAAACTTTGATAACAGAAATAAACTAGAGGTAGCAGTAAGTGATTTAACCTATGTAAGGGTAGCTGGTAATTAGAACTATGTATGCACTCTAATAGATTTATACAATAGAGAGATTATTGGTTATGCGGCTGGGACTAAGAAAGATGCTAAGCTCATAGAAACAGCTCTCTTAAGATGTAAATACTCTCTAAAAGATATCGAGATTTTTCATTCAGATCGTGGTAATGAATATGATAACGCACGAATAGATAGCATTTTAAATACTTTTGCTATAGAAAGATCCTTAAGTAATAGAGGGAATCCCTACGATAATGCAGTTAGTGAGGCTACCAATAAAATATTAAAGACAGAATTCATATATCAAAGAAAATTCGAGACCTTAGAACAGTTACAATTAGAATTAGCAGAGTATGTATATTGGTATAATAACCTAAGGATTCATGGTTCTTTGGGGTATATTTCACCAATCGAATATAGAGAATCAAATACCCTAGAGCTAGGAAAAGTATCCTAGTTTTAAATAAAATCTATGTTAAGTATGATTTT
>LN874939.1 GCA_001282665.1 Clostridiales bacterium mt11 | reverse complement strand
AAATCATCCTTGTATAATATATTTAGGTTATTAAATAGGGAAACCTATAAACCTTTCTTTATTTATCTCTTAAAATCAGAGATAATTGTATTATTAGATTGAGAGGATTATCGAATCATCCTTGAGTCTTTGAACTCGTAATTGAAAGACTGATACCTTTCTCTAATAAGCAGTTTACGAATGAGTTGGATGTTGGTTGCTTTTTAGCTTCTCTCCGAATATACAACAAGGTAGTAACGCTTATTAGTAGAGCGGACTCACAATCTAAAATATTTCTTTATGAGGTGCTATTTATGTTGTATTTAGGAATTGATATTGCTAAAAATAATCACGTTGCTTCCCTAATCAATGAGAATGGAAAGACTTTTTTTAAAGCTTTTTCTTTCTCCAATACTTCTGATGGAGGAGAAGCTTTGCTTTCCAAATTAAACTCTTTTTCTCACAATGTCTCTGACTTTGTTATAGGCATGGAAGCAACTGGTCACTACTGGTTAGCTTTATATTCTTTTCTTTATGATAATGGGTTCACTATTCATGTAATTAATCCTATTCAAACAGATGGTTGGCGTAAAGGAACCGAAATTCGCAAGAGAAAAACTGATAGTATTGATTCTTTATTAATTGCTGATCTCATTCGTTATGGCTCCTTCGTGGAAACATCTCTTTCCCATGAGGATATATTTTCACTTAGAAATTTAACCCGTTTTCGTTCTTATCTCGTTCAATCTATTGCTGACTTGAAGAGAAAGGTAATCAGTGTTCTTGACCAAGTATTTCCTGAATATCAATCTATTTTTTCTAATGTTTTTGGTAAAACCTCTAAAGAACTTTTACTACAATTCTCGTCTCCCATTGACTTTGAGGACATATCTACTGACTCTTTAGCTGAATTGATTAATAAATTAAGTCGTAAAAAATTGGGAGATATCAAAGCTGAGTTAATTAAATCTAAAGCTGAAAACTCTTTTGGAATTACCTTCAGTAAAGATAGCTTTACCTTTCAATTAAAGGCTCTTATTCAGCAAATGAACTTTATTGAATCTCAAGTTCAAGATACAGAAAATGAAATCAATAGGCTTATGTCCTTGATTGATTCTCCAGTTACTACTATTCCAGGTATTGGGAACATAATCGGAGCTACTATTCTTGGAGAAATTGGTGATATTGATAAATTTGACTCTCCAAGAAAACTTGTTGCTTATGCAGGTATAGATGCTGTCGTTAGTAGTTCTGGTGAATTCCAGGCTACTCATACCGTTATGAGTAAAAGAGGATCTCCTTATTTAAGGAAGGCACTATTTCAAGCTGCTTTAGTAGCTTCATTTAATGATCCTGTTTTAAATGCCTATTATCTTAAGAAACGGGGTGAAGGTAAGCATCATCTTACCTGTGTTGGAGCTGTTTCAAGAAAACTATGCAATATTATTTATGCTGTTCTTAAAAATCAAAGTCCTTATGAAGTAAGATTAAATGAATGATACCTAACTTTCCCTACCTTT
>LN874937.1 GCA_001282665.1 Clostridiales bacterium mt11 | reverse complement strand
CTGGTCAAGCCCTCGACTTATTAGTATCGCTTAGCTTAAAGTATTGCTACTCTTATACCTGCGACCTATCAACCAAGTAGTCTACTTGGAGTCTTAACCTATTATGGTGGGAAATCTAATCTTGAGGGGGGCTTCGTGCTTAGATGCCTTCAGCACTTATCCCTTCCAGACATAGCTACTCAGCTGTGCTTCTGGCGAAACAACTGATACACCAGTGGTCTGTCCATCCCGGTCCTCTCGTACTAAGGACAGCTCCTCTCAAATTTCCTACGCCCACGACGGATAGGGACCGAACTGTCTCACGACGTTCTGAACCCAGCTCGCGTGCCTCTTTAATGGGCGAACAGCCCAACCCTTGGGACCTTCTCCAGCCCCAGGATGAGACGAGCCGACATCGAGGTGCCAAACCTCCCCGTCGATGTGGACTCTTGGGGGAGATAAGCCTGTTATCCCCGGGGTAGCTTTTATCCGTTGAGCGATGGCCCTTCCACTCGGAACCACCGGATCACTAAGTCCAACTTTCGTTCCTGCTCCACTTGTTGGTGTCGCAGTCAAGCTCCCTTCTGCCTTTGCACTCTTCGCACGATTTCCGACCGTGCTGAGGGAACCTTTGAGCGCCTCCGTTACCTTTTAGGAGGCGACCGCCCCAGTCAAACTGCCCAACTGACAGTGTCCCAAGACTTGTTTCAAAGCCTATGGTTAGAATTTCAGCATTACAAGAGTGGTATCCCAAGGGTGACTCCACACAGACTGGCGCCCATGTTTCCACGTCTCCCACCTATCCTGTACATGTAATACCAAAATCCAATGTCAGCCTACAGTAAAGCTCCACGGGGTCTTTCCGTCCTGTCGCGGGTAACACGCATCTTCACGTGTACTACAATTTCACCGGATCCTTTGTTGAGACAGTGCCCAAGTCGTTACACCTTTCGTGCGGGTCGGAACTTACCCGACAAGGAATTTCGCTACCTTAGGACCGTTATAGTTACGGCCGCCGTTTACTGGGGCTTAAGTTCTAAGCTTCGCTTTTCAGCTAACTCTTTCCCTTAACCTTCCAGCACCGGGCAGGTGTCAGCCCCTATACTTCGTCTTTCAACTTAGCAGAGACTTATGTTTTTGGTAAACAGTCGCTTGGGCCTATTCACTGCGGCCAATCTCAGCTTACGCTGTTAAAGCTTCACCTTGATTGGCACCCCTTCTCCCGAAGTTACGGGGCTATTTTGCCGAGTTCCTTAACAAAGGTTCTTCCGCGCGTCTTAGAATTCTCTTCTCGCCTACCTGTGTCGGTTTGCGGTACGGGTACCTATATACTCGATAGAGGCTTTTCTTGGCAGTGTGGAGTCAGCTGCTTCACTACTTATTTTTCGCTCCCCATCACATCTTGGAATTGTGAAAACGGATTTGCCTATTTCCACTTCCTACTTGCTTGGACGCACTCAACCAACGGTGCGCTCAGCCTATCCTCCTGCGTCACCCCATCTCTTAAACGCATATAGGTAGTACAGGAATCTCAACCTGTTATCCATCGCCTACGCATTTCTGCCTGAGCTTAGGCCCCGACTAACCCTGAGTGGACGAGCCTTCCTCAGGAAACCTTAGGCTTTCGACGGGTAAGATTCTCACTTACCTTTTCGCTACTCATGCCAGCATTCTCGCTTCTGTACAGTCCACCACTCCTTTCGGTATAGCTTCTATCCGTACAGAACGCTCCTCTACCACTCTTTCGAGTCCACAGCTTCGGTACCAAATTTGAGCCCCGGAAATCTTTGGCGCAAAATCACTCGACCAGTGAGCTATTACGCACTCTTTGAATGTATGGCTGCTTCTAAGCCAACATCCTGGTTGTCTGTGTAATCTTACATCCTTTGCCACTTAATTTGGATTTAGGGACCTTAGCTGGTGGTCTGGGCTCTTTCCCTTTCGACTATGAAGCTTATCCCACATAGTCTGACTCCCGAGAATCATGAATATGGCATTCGGAGTTTGATAGGTTTTGGTAACACTTGTGTGCCCCTAGACCATTCAGTGCTCTACCTCCATTTCACTTTCTCGAGGCTAGCCCTAAAGCTATTTCGAGGAGAACCAGCTATCTCCGAGTTCGATTGGCTTTTCACCCCTACCCACAGGTCATCCGATAATTTTTAAACATTATACGGTTCGAGCCTCCATTGAATTTTACTTCAACTTCACTCTGCCCATGGGTAGGTCACCCGGTTTCGGGTCTATAGCATACAACTTGACGCCCTATTAAGACTTGGTTTCCCTACGGCTTCATACCTTAAGTATTTAACCTTGCTGCATACCATAACTCGCTGGCCCGTTCTACAAAAAGTACGCGGTTACTCTAATAATGAGCTTCCACTGCTTGTAGGCATAGGGTTTCAGGTTCTATTTCACTCCCCTCCCGGGGTTCTTTTCACCTTTCCCTCACGGTACTTCTTCACTATCGGTCACCAAGTAGTATTTAGCCTTGGGAGGTGGTCCTCCCTGCTTCCCACAGGATTTCTCGTGTCCCGTGGTACTCTGGATCACAACTTGGATTTTTTAAGTTTCGTCTACAGGACTTTCACCTTCTATGGTGAGCCTTTCCAGACTCTTTGACTACTCAAATCTTCCTTTTGTGTTGTGTCCTCAACCCCAGTACGAATACTGGTTTGGGCTCTTCCCCCTTCGCTCGCCGCTACTGAGGGAATCGATTTTTCTTTCTCTTCCTCAGAGTACTTAGATGTTTCAGTTCCCCTGGTGTTCCCTCATCTACCTATGTATTCAGTAGATGATACTTGATGTTTAATCAAGTGGGTTTCCCCATTCGGATACCCCCGGATCAAAGCCTATTTGCAGCTCCCCGAGGCATTTCGGTGCTTATCCCGTCCTTCTTCGGCTCTTGGTGCCAAGGCATTCACCCTATGCCCTTATTAGCTTGACCAGATATATAATTTACTGTGTAGTTTTCAATGTTCAATTTA
>LN874936.1 GCA_001282665.1 Clostridiales bacterium mt11 | reverse complement strand
TTATGTTAGTGTAAAATAATTGTAGGAAAAAATACAAAAAAGAATAGCCCCATATGTTATGATAGAAGTGTCAAAAACAAAAATCATAATAAAGGAGGCTATTCTTATGAATACAATTATACACGAAATTATAGAAAAAATCACTAGAGATTTCAATAATAATATAGAGGATTTGATGTTAAATAGCAGGGATATATCAAGATTCATAATAAATACTAAAAAATCATTGGATGAAATAGGAGCAATGATAGTAAAAGAAGCCTTAGAGATGCTAGATGAAATAATAAGAGAATCTAGTAGTAGGAAAAAGGAATATTACATACAAAGAAGAAATGACGAAAAAACTTTAATTACAATATTTGGAGAAGTAAATTATCTAAGGACATATTACAAAAGTAAAAAAGATGGCAGCTATAGATATCTTTCAGATGAACTAGTAGGAATATATCCATATGAAAGAATGGATCTTTCATACGAATCGGAATTAATAAAAGAAGCTATAGAAACATCCTATGAGAAATCAGGTAAAAGAACCTCAAGTAATGTACAAGTAACAAAACAAACAGTAATGAACACCATAAGAAAGCTAGGAGAAGTAGAAAATGACGAAGCGAAATTGCCAACTAAAAAGAAACAAGTAAAAACAATCTATATAGAAGCAGACGAAGACCATGTAGCATTGCAAAATGGGAAAAATAAAGAAATAAAATTAATCTATGTCCATGAAGGCAAGAAATACAAATCAAAAGGAAGATATGAATTAATAAATAAAAAATACTTTACAGGCTCATTAAAAAATAGTGAAGAATTATGGCTAGAAGTTGCTAATTATCTAGAAGAAGCATATGAAATGGATAAGGTAGAAAAGATATATATCTCAGGAGATGGAGCAAGCTGGATAAAAGAAGGGCTAAACTGGATTAAAGGAAGTAAACACGTACTAGATTACTTTCATTTATCCAAGTATGTAAGAAAAGCAACAGCACATATGCCTCATACAATAGAAGTATTATGGAGCTATATAAATAACCGTAATAAAGACCATGTAAAAGAATTACTAAACTTCATAATAGAAGAAACAGAATCACAGACCAAGAAAGAAGCAGTGAAGGACAGTAAAAGATATATATTAAACCATTGGGACTCAATAATGAGGGGTTATGAGGAAGAATATATAGGTTGTAGTGCAGAAGGTCATATAAGCCATATATTATCCTCTAGATTAAGCTCAAGGCCATTAGGTTGGAGTTTGGTAGGAGCAGATCAAATGGCTCGCTTAAGAGTATATAAAGCAAATGGTGGTGATATATACGAATTACTAAGTAAGAAAAAAGGAGAAAGGCAAAAGGAAAATAGAATAATAGAGTTAGAAAAAAAGGTAGTAAAGAAGAAACTAAGAACAGCATCAGCAGAAACCATAGACAATATACCCTATATAAATGATGGAAGAAGAACTTGGCAACGACAGATACTAAAAGCCATTAGAGGTGCTTAAAAAGAATCAATA
>LN874935.1 GCA_001282665.1 Clostridiales bacterium mt11 | reverse complement strand
AAATATCAAGGATGCTATCCTAAGTGATAGTGAAATAATTACCATTAGTATCGTTGGTGAACTCTTAACCATTGATTCAGAAAAAGCTTGGTTAGGGTTCTGCAGAAAGAATTTAAAGGATTTGTTCCCAAAGTTCTGTGACAGAACTAGATTTAACAGAACTCGTAGAGCCTTACACGCAGTGATTGATGGAATCCGTAAACAACTTACTTATATTTTAGGATACCGAGAGCAATCGACTAGAATTATAGATAGTATTCCTATTCCTGTATGCAAGTTTGGTAGAGCACATTTTCACAAATCCTTTAAAGTTGATGCAGCTTATGGATACTGTGCTTCTAAAAAAGAAACCTATTATGGTTTCAAGCTACATGTTCTTACTACAGTAGATGGTTATGTTACAGATTTCGTCCTTGCTCCAGCCAATATTGATGATAGAGAAGCTGTATGGGAGTTAGTTGAGAGTTATAATCATATAACTATTCTAGGTGATAAAGGGTATATCAATAAGTATTTATCTCCAGATTTAAAAACTGAAAAAGGAATTCAGCTGATATTTATGAAAAGAGATAATACTAAAAACCCTCATCCTAAATGGCTTCGTCAACATATTTTTAAACTTAGAAGACGAATTGAAACCACTTTTTCACAATTAACGGAGCAACTAAATATCAATAAAGTCTTATCAAAATCTTTATTGGGTCTTATTACAAGGCTTAGAACAAAGATTTTAGCTCATAACCTCTGTTACAGCATTAATAAGATATTAGGTAATAACATAAATCTAGGACACATTAAAGAACTTATATTCGGATAATATATCCAAATCATTTTCTTAAGGGGTATCCTTTTTTCTAAAAAATAATTGATAATCTTATCCAGTTTAAGATTTACTAGCACATTAGGTTA
>LN874934.1 GCA_001282665.1 Clostridiales bacterium mt11 | reverse complement strand
AAGAAATGGGTAAAGCGCATTTTGAGAGAACCAAACCACACGTAAATATAGGAACAATAGGTCACGTAGACCATGGTAAAACAACATTAACAGCAGCAATAACATCAGTATTAAACAAGAGATTTGGCTCAGGTCAAATAATGAGCTATGACAACATAGATAAAGCACCAGAAGAAAGAGAAAGAGGAATAACAATATCAACATCTCACGTAGAATATGAGACAGCAAACCGTCACTACGCACACGTAGACTGCCCAGGCCATGCTGACTATGTAAAGAACATGATAACAGGAGCAGCACAAATGGACGGAGCAATATTAGTAGTATCAGCAGCAGACGGACCAATGCCACAAACAAGAGAACATATATTGTTATCAAGAAACGTTGGAGTACCAAAGATAGTAGTATTCTTAAACAAAGCAGACATGGTAGATGACGACGAATTAATAGAATTAGTAGAAATGGAAGTAAGAGAACTATTATCAGAATATGACTTCGATGGAGATAACACAAGCATAATAGTAGGATCAGCATTAAAAGCAATAGAAGAACCAGACGGACCATGGGGAGATAAGATAGTAGAATTGATGGAAGCAGTAGATAAAGATATTCCAGCGCCAGAAAGAGATACAGACAAACCATTCTTGATGCCAGTAGAAGACGTATTCAGTATAACAGGAAGAGGAACAGTAGCAACAGGAAGAGTAGAAAGAGGAGTAGTAAAAACAGGAGACAACGTAGAAATAGTAGGAATGATGGAAGCATCAAGAAGCGTAGTAGTAACAGGAGTAGAAATGTTTAGAAAGATCCTAGATGAAGCTCAAGCGGGAGATAATATAGGAGCATTATTAAGAGGAGTACAAAGAACAGAAATCGAAAGAGGGCAAGTATTAGCAAAACCAGGAAGTATAACCCCACATACAAAATTTGAAGCAGAAGTATATGTACTAACAAAAGAAGAAGGTGGAAGACATACTCCATTCTTCAATGGCTATAGACCACAATTCTACTTTAGAACAACAGACGTAACAGGAGATATCCAATTAGCTGAAGGAGTAGAAATGGTAATGCCAGGAGACAATGCAAAATTTACAATTGAACTAATCACACCAATAGCTATAGAAGAAGGATTAAGATTCTCCATTCGTGAAGGTGGAAGAACAGTAGGTTCTGGAGTTGTAACTAAAATTCTTGCATAATTGAGAAAGACTGGGTCTTTTGGGCCTAGTCTTTTTTAGGGTTTTAAATGGGATAATCCAGTCAATAATTGGATAAAATTATAAAGATTAGCTTATGAGAGCTGT
>LN874933.1 GCA_001282665.1 Clostridiales bacterium mt11 | reverse complement strand
CCTCCTCGTATAATATAGTTAAAGTTAAAATAACTTTACTTAACTTTATTTCTCTTTTCTATCTCACTGTTCTTATGAGATAATAATTGTACAGATAGAGGTCGTAGTATCCCTCCTTGAAGCGTTGTCTTCCTAACTAAGAGTTACGCCTCTTCTTTACATCTATATGCGAATGAGCTGGATAGTACCTAGTTACTGAATATCTAACGAGGTTGTATTGTTGTAAAGTAGAGAGGCCCTAGACTTTATCTGTAAATATATTAAAAGCTGGTGATTTTATGTTTTATGTTGGTATTGATATTGCTAAACAAAACCACGAAGCTTCTATCATTGATTCTAATGGTAAACTTCTTGATAAAAGTATATCTTTTTCAAACTCTCAAGTAGGTTGCGATAAGTTAATTGCCTTACTTGAAAAATTTGAAGCTGATACTTCCAATACCACTATTGGTATGGAAGCTACTGGTCATTATTGGGTTAGCCTTTATTCTTATCTATTGGACCTTGGGTTTACTGTAAATGTCATTAACCCCATTCAATCGGATGCATTTCGAAAAATGTATATTAGGCAAACTAAAAATGACTCTAAAGATTCCTTTATCATTGCTCAAATTATGCGTTTCGGTGAATTTTCCACTACTTCTTTAGCTGACGAGGACATTATGGCCTTACGCCAATTATCCAGATATCGTCTTGCTTTAGTAGATGAGTGTTCTGATTGGAAACGTAAGTGTATTGCTCTTTTGGATCAAGTTTTCCCTGAATACTCTAAGCTTTTTTCTGATACCTTTGGAGTAACTTCTAGGGAATTACTCTCTAAATATCCTACTCCAGAGGATATGTTGTCTATAGATACAGAAACTCTTTCCAAGCTTCTATCTAAAGCTAGTAGAGGACGTTTTGGTATTTCAAAAGCTTCTGAAGTACAAGAATCCGCTACTAATACTTTTGGTGTTAACTTTGCAAAAGATGCATTTGCATTTCAAATTAAGCAAATTATTTCCCAAATAAATTTTATCGAAGAACAGCTAAAAGAACTTGAAACTGAAATTTCGACACTCCTTCATCAAAACAATTCAGTTATTACTACTATTACAGGTATTGGTGACGTTCTTGGTGCTATTATTATCGGGGAAATTGGTGATATTTCCCGTTTTGAATCTGCCCCCCAACTTGTTGCCTATGCAGGTCTTGATGTAGCCGTAAAACAGTCTGGTAATTTTGTAGGTACACAGACCAAGATTTCTAAACGTGGCTCACCTTATCTTCGCAGGGCAATTTGGTTAGCTGCTACTGTTGCAGCATTTAAAGATCCCGCTCTATCGGTATATTATCAATCACTTAGGGCAAGAGGAAAACATCATTTAACTGCTATTGGGGCTGTTGCTAGAAAAATGTGTAATATTATTTTTGCTGTTCTCCGTGATAACAAACCTTATATGCCTAATATTAAGTAGAATTACCAAAAACTAACCTGCTTTTCGAACCTAAATTTTTTCTCTATATTTAGGACTATTTGTTTTGCCTAATTTTACATAAGAATTTATGGAAGGTTCTGTCAAGGGATGCTTTTCCCCTTGACGGGTTCTGACAGAAATTCTATAATCACAAAGGCAAAATAAATTAAATTATTTCTTGACTTTTAATAGCTGGTCTTA